>OZ252091.1:0-2507500 GCA_965248145.1 Gammaproteobacteria bacterium
TCGTAGCCAAGCGTGAATTGTGATACCGGTCCATAGGCCCGGGCGAATTCGCCTTTGAATACCTCTTCCACCAAGGCATCCTGGTCTATGGCGTAATTCACCGCCTGCCGGACTGACAAATCATCAGTAGGATACCGGGCCGTATTCATCATCATGCAAACAGGAATGCCGCGAATAGGGCAAATTTCCACGCGCAAAGCCGGATCCGTACGCAGGTCGTTAATATCTATCGGTGGAACATAAAATACCGCGTCGACCTCACCCGCTCTCAAGGCCGCCGTACGGTCAGAATCATTGGGGAGAAACACAAACGATATCTCTTTCAAGTGGGCTGCTCCCTGGTTCTGAACCATGGGTGGCGCCCATCTGTAATCCGGATTTCGCGTTAAGGTAATTCGCTCTCCGGCGCTCCATTCCTCGAACAGGAAGGGACCGGTGCCAACGGGATGGCGCGCAAACTCGGGACCGTATTGACTCACGGCGCGAGCAGAAACAGGGGCGAGCCATGCTTGACTGAGTGCATCCGGCAACAAGCCATAGGGCTGGGAAAGATGAATCTCGACAGTGTGATCATCCAGCATACGAGTACCGTCGTAAGGTCCGAGCATGCTGCCTGCCAATTGTGATTGGTTGAGCGGGTCCCGGGCGCGATCAAGGGAAAACTTCACCGCGGCGGCATCAAATGGCGAGCCATCATGAAAACTCACGTCTTTGCGCAGTTGGAAAGTATAGACGCGTTCGTCCGCCGAAACCTCAAAGCGCTGCGCCAGGCCAGGCAGGTAATCACCCTCGGGCGTCTTGTTGACCAAGGTATCGAAGACCCCGTTAGTCATCTGCAAAGCAAGTTCCGAGGCGCCGATATGAGGATCCACACCCGAAGGTTCATAGTGAACCCCGACTACAAGGCGTCCGTTGTTGACTTCTTCAATCATCTGAAATATCGCGGAGCGTGAAAACCATCCAAATCAAAAGTGCGCATTTCGAATGAGTCGTTCTGTTACATCCCACTCAACCCATACGTGTCCGGGGCCGCGGTGTGCGATATTCGATGAATACTCGTATGTTTGCCCTTCGACCAGGCGCATATGTGGCAAACGGCGCGTCAATTCTTCCAGCAACATCTTAAGTTCCAGGCGGGCCAGAGGTGCGCCCAAGCAGTGATGAATACCAAAACTGAATGCAATGTGTTGATTTGCATTTTTGCGGTGGATATCGAATGTTTCGCCATCAGGGAATTTTTCTTTATCACGATTGGCTGAACCAAGCGCAATTAATAACGGTGCATCTGCGGGAATATGGATCCCACCAATTTCGACAGGCTTTGTAGTAATACGCCGCCAGGTGATAACGGATGTTTCGTAACGGAGTATTTCCTCAACTGCATTCGGGATAAGGCTTGAGTCCTGACAAAGGGCTTTCCAACTCTCTCGATGGTTTAATAAATTTATAAGACCTCTACCCGCAGGATTCGAGCCTGCCAGCAGTAGATTGAACACCAGCATGGTGATTTCATTCATGGTAGCTATTGAATCATCACCCTTGCGTGTCCGTATTAAGTCACTGGTGTAGTCATCACCGGGGTTCTGGACGATCCTGTTGACGTGTTGTTCACAATATTGCCAGTAAGTCACAAGAGTGTGTGCCTCCTGAATCATTTCTTCTTTCGGCAATTTGCCCCAGGTGAGTTCAGCCCGGCTTTTGACCAACTGGTTCACCTCCAGTGTATCTTCATCCGGGATACCGAGCAGCACGAACATCAGCAGGGTATGTACTTCATCAAACAGCTGTTGCACGACATCGGCGCGGCCATCGTTGAAGAATTTATCAATTTCTTGATTGACAAGACTGTATATGTGGGGTTCAAGCCACTTAATGCGGCGAGGAGTAAACGCAACGTTTACTAAAGCACGAACACGAGTGTGGCTGGGCGGATTATTGTTGGACAAGAGGGGTACCGGACTGTATCCACCTTGTTCCAGAATTTGCAGTGCTTCCTCAGGCCAGGGGATAAGCGGAGAGAGGGCATTGGATGATGAGAAAGTTTCGGAGTCTGTCAGGATCGCCTTGATGTCGTCATAGCGCGTGATAACCCAATACTCGATTTCCGGACTGTAAAAAACAGGCTCATTTTCGCGGGCGCGTTTCCAGAAGGAATATGGATCGCTGAGATACGGATCCTGAAAAGGACCAAACTCCAGACCGGCGCCGGTCACCGGACACTGGCTTATCGACGGAGTATGTGAATCGATTCTCTGCTTGTTTTCAGACATTTATTCCTCACATTGTTGTATGAGTTTAGACTGAGTTAGTGCATATATATATAGTTATAAATCATCGAAAAACCACTATCGTAAATGCTCATCGGATGATAGCAACTATAAATATCTACGATGATTTGGCTGTGTCACTAGTATAAAGTTCCTTAACCACATATCAGTTTTCTTGCATACGGTTTCAGTTCGGCTATCATCGCGTTAAGGCTTCTTTCGCCGGCGCCTGTTTGCCGGGCAAGCAGTTTCCCGATCTCCAACTTCACATTCTCTTTATCAAACCTGGTGTGCTTGCCCTCGTGCATCACTATCTCGCCGTTTATGATGACTGTACCAACATCGCCTGCTTTCGCCCTGTGAAGCAGGAGATCGCCCATATCCGTAAGTGGACCCGCGCAGGTCTTATCCAGGCTATCGGGATACAGTAAGGCCAAATCTGCTTTTTTGCCCGGCGCCAGGGTACCCACATCAGCGTCGATACCCAGCGCCCTGGCGCCGTTTATGCTTGCCATCTCAAGCGCTCGTCCGGCAGTAAGCCGGTGGACGTCACCGTTCAAAGCGCGCTGGAGTGTAGCGACCAGGCGCATCTCCTGGAGCATGTCATCGTCATCATTCAAGGCCTGGCTGTCCAGTCCCAGGGCGATATTGACGCCATGCCGGAGCATGCTGTCGATCGGAGCAATACCATTGCATAAGCGTAGATTCGAACTGGCGTTATGAACGACCGATGTGCCACTGTCGGCTAACAATTCAATATCCCGTTCCGTCACATACACACAGTGCGCGCAGGAGAGTCTCGGTGAGAGCAAGCCCAGATCGGCGAGGTACTCTACTGCGGACTTGCCATAGCGCGCCAATGCTTCCCTCTGTTGATAGGGACTTTCGAGAAGATGTGTCTGAATGCCCATGCCGAGCGCTTCTGCCTCATGCCAGATACGCAGCAGCAAGTCTTCAGAGCACCAGTGAACCGATACCGGGCCCGTCATCATCCAAACACGCTCGGTTTGCTGTTTTCCATGCCATTCCTGCAAAACATCCAGGTACTCTTCGACCATTACCCGGCTCCGCTGCTCCAGAAAACCCTGCACCGGTACTTTTAAGTGATCCGGCAATCCAGGGGTGAGGCCGCGCAGCAGGGTTTCGATAATGCTCTGGTCGAGGATGCTCAGAACCATGGCAGCGCGCATCCCTGAGTCCTCAAAGGCTCTGGCGGTATCCGCCAGTACCGGTCCATATCGGCCCGCCCTGCCTTCATAGTAACTGTGAACAACAGTGGTCACGCCGGACTCGATCATTTGTATGCATGCAAAGGCGGCCGACAGGTAAGGGTCAACACCGGGGAGTCTGAGTAAGTCCAGAATCCAAAGTTCGAGTTGGTCATCGGGAACTCCCAATTGCAAGGTCGAGGGAGCGCGCCCATGATCGTGCGCGTTAACAAGCCCGGGTATAACGAGATGGCGCTTTGATCCCAGTATTTTTTCGGCTATGAAATCCTGTCGCAGACTATCGTACGGGCCTACCGCCACAATCCTGTCGTCCCGAATGCAGACTGCGCCGTCCTCGATGGCGCCGGCCTCGTGTCGGGGGTCAGCGATAACTACCCCGCCTCTTACGATCATTGAACAGTGCTGCGCCTCGCCGGCGCTGTTCCTTTCGGTTTCGGAAGCCATCATTGCGTCTTTTCCCACCATTATTGGCGCAGGCGCGGATCAATTGCGTCTCGCAGCGCATCGCCAAGCAGGTTCGTTGACAGCACTACGCACATTATCGCAATCCCCGGAAAGATAGCGGTCCAGGGAGCAACCCACAACAACGCACGGCTGTCATTGAGCATGGCGCCCCATTCTACCGCAGGAGCTTCTGCTCCCAGGCCGAGGAAACTCAGGCCGGCGGCACTCAATAGTGCCCAACCATAAGACATACTGATCAGAACCAGTACCGGAGGCAAGGCGTTCAGCAGAACGTGCCTGAGGATGATCCGACGGTCGCGCGCGCCGACAGTTCTTGCGGCTTCAACATACACTTCTTCTTTAATGGAAAGGACGGATCCGCGCACCAGACGAGCGTAACTCGGAATCCCCCCTATCCCGACCGCAATCATGACATTAAGAATACCGGGACCCAGCAGGGCAATGATGGTTAAGGCCAGCAGGATCCCCGGGAAAGCCATAAGCGTATCAATAAAGCGCATGATGATAATGTCGATAAACCTGCCGTAATATCCTGCGATCAAACCCAGGGCCACACCCACGGTGGCGGAAATACCGACAGAAACAAAGCCTATCAGCATCGATATTCGAGCGCCAAAGAGAACTCTGCTAAAGACGTCACGCCCTATCAGATCAGTACCCATAGGATGAGACCAGCTTGGGGGAAGCAGTGACTTCTCGGGAGAGGCGTGATAGGGATCATAAGGAGTGAGATAGGCGGCGGCGACTGCCATCAGGAAAAACAGGAGCAGCACGCCGATACACGATAATGCAATCTTGTTTTCAAGCAGGTGATGCAGCGCCAACTGCATGGGGCTTTGAGGCTTATTGCTCTTACTGGTCATGGTATCGTCTATGATGGTTTAAGTAAGCCCTAATCATAACGGACCTTCGGATCGACGAAACCATAAGCCAGGTCAACGACTAAATTAAGAAAAATATAGAGCACTGAAGTCAAGAGCACAGCCCCCTGGACCACAGGTAAGTCCTGCTCCAGAACAGAGTCAATCAAGAGCAAGCCCAGACCTTGTCGCGAGAAAACCGCCTCGACGATAATAGAGCCTGACAATAACCAGCCGAACTGCAGGCCAACAATCGTCACTATGGGGATGAGCGCATTTCTAAGAGCATGACGCAGGAGCGTGGTATGTTCGGCCAGGCCTTTCGCTCGAGCCGTGATTATGTAGTCCTGCTTCAGTACGTCCACCATGCTGGTGCGCGCCGTCCGGGCGATGGTGCCAATAGCGCCAAAACCCAGCACAGCCGCCGGCAGGATCAGGTGCTTGACGCTGCCCTGTCCGAAGGACGGCAGCCAACCCAGAGTTACGGAAAAAAACAGGATTAGCATGAGGCCTAACCAAAAAGAAGGCATCGACACACCTATTGACGCAAAAGCCACTACCAGACGATCTATCCAGGTATTTTGATGAACTGCGGCGATCATCCCCAACAGGGCGCCAAAGGGAACCGACAACAGCAGCGCCGTCATGACCAATTCCAGAGTTGTTGGAATCCGCGCCATCAACAGCTTCAATACCGGCTCCTGACTCACCATGGAGCGTCCGAAATCTCCCTGCATTGTACTGCTGAGGTACTTTGCATATTGTATGTAAAGCGGGTCATCCAGGCCCAATTCGGCGCGCAACTGTGCAATCTGCTGCGCCGACGCGCCGGACCTTGCCAACATCGTGGAAGCCGGATCTCCAGGCAATAGATACAACAACACAAAGGCGACCGTGAAAACGCCGAATACGACCGGCAAGGCCGTTAACAGGCGTTTGAAAATGTATCTGCCCATAGTCTTCATGATCTCCTGAGTGTAACGAACATCATACCCTAACCGAGTCCGGCGCCAGGAAAATCAGCACTCGTGAACCGAATCAGGCGGCTTAGTCATCACGGGTTTTCCAGATACATCTCATAAAAGGTGGGCACCAGCCCTACCGAGCGCCATGCCAGGCCCTTGACTTTGGTATTGATCCCAATCAGTAGCGCATAGTCATATATTGGAAGGATCAGCGCTGCTTCCATGATTAGCACCTGGGCCCGCCTGTATAGTTCTGTTCGCCGCGCCGCATCATTCGTGACCAGAACTGCTTCGTCCAGCAAGCTGTCGAGTTTGGGATCCAGGTACTTTGCCCAGGCAAAGCCGTTTTCCGTATTGTCGGAATGGAAATGGGGCTTGAGCGTATCAAAAGCAGAGTAACCCGAGCCCCCCATGAACAGCATGTTCTTCCCGCCACGTTGCCCCGCCTCCACTTGAATCCCATAGTCCATCATTTCGATTTGCAGTTCGATGCCAATGCTTTTTAATTGAGAATAGAGTAGCTCACTGAAAGCTCGGCTTTGCCCCCAATTTACCATGGACATCAGAACGACAAGGGGCTTCCCTTCTTTTTCACGGACCCCGTCTCCATCAGTATCCAGCCATCCGGCCTGCTTCAACAGGGAAGTTGCGCGCTCCGGATCGTGTGGATACATCCCCTCCAATTCGCTGGTATATTCCGGCGTCACCATCGCCAACGGGCCGTGTGAAACACGATTAAACCCTCTTTTGATTGCATTGACCGCCGCCTGCATATCTGCGCCACGGAGAATGGCCTGTCGCACTCTGATGTCATCCGTGGGTGGCAGTTGAGTATTCAGAAACCAGAACGCCGGCTGTCCGGTCAAATAGGCGGTGGATACAGTATGTTTGGGAGATTCCATGACGTGTTGGGCGTCGGTGGGCAGTAAGTCGAAGGCGACATCCACGTCACCCGCCAGCAAGGCGGGCGCCCGGGTAGAGGGCTCAGCCAGGAAGTGCCAGGTGATTTTCTGCAGATACGCCGGACCGTTGTGATTATAAATAGCCGGCGCCCAGTCATAATCCGGATTACGCACCAGGGTAAAGCGATCACCAACCAGGTAATCCTCGAACATAAAGGGGCCGGTACCGCTTTGATGCTGATGGTATTCGTCGCCCCACTTTTGCACAGCCGTGGGTGAGACCATGGAGAGGTAGGGCAGACTCAGCCCGAACATGAAGAAACCGTTGGGTTCAATTAGTTCCACCTTGATGCTGTATTCATCAATTATCTCAATGGATTTAAGGCCTGGCAATAAAGATCCGGCCTTCAGTGAGCGAGGACCCAAAGACAAAATACGTTCAAAATTGAATTTAACCGCCGCGGCATTGAAGGGCGAACCGTCATGGAAGCTCACGTCCTCACGCAGGTGGAAGATATAGGATGTGCCGTCGTCAGCTACTTTCCAATCCATGGCAAGTCCGGGAACATAGCTTCCGTCAACATCCTCATATACGAGAGTATCGTAGACTGCTGACAGGATGTACAAGACCTCCCATTGAACATCGATGTGAGGATCCAGACGAACTCCTGGTTTGTTGCTTGACAAGACAATGCTGCCGCCGGCCTCTTCGGAATCCTGTGCAGCGCCGCAACCCACCAGCAACGGAAGGATTAATACTACAAAAACCGTGTTTTTCAACATCCGCTTAGTCCGTTTTGCCGCTGGCATCCGGTTGAATGTCTACGGTCAGTGGTTCATCCCGATTGAGTAGTGCATTTCCGCCCAAAGCGATTACGACCCGCATCTTAAGTCTCCTGCCAATACACAACTACGCACTTTAGCCTGGATCCTCAGATTATGAGGCCATTAAGCTGTCCTTATCGTAAGCAAAAAGTGCCGGCGAGCCGCCGGTATGAATAAATACGACTATCTCATTTTTACTTATCTCTCCCTTGCGGATTAGATCCACAAGACCCGCCATACATTTCCCCGTGTAAACAGGATCCAGAAATACACCTTCTGTTTCGGCGACGAGTCGTATTGCTTCGCAGGCGCCGTCGGTCAATTCGCCATAGCCTTCGCCAACATATTCGTCATATGTGCTTAAATCTCCCGCCTCAGGCGCTTTGTCCAATCCCAACAACCCAATGGCATCAGAAGTCAGCTGAGGTATCTTGTCATTCAGATAATCCGACGTTCGGCTGACGCTAATCCCGACTACTTCATAGGAAGGGTCTACATTCATCGACCCCAACACGAGACCACCATAGGTACTCCCCGAGCCCACGGCGACAAAGACGCGGCTGGGTTCGATGGCATGCTCTGAAAATTGATCGACCATTTCCAGAGTGGCATTAAGGTATCCGGCCATTCCCTCAGGGCTGGACCCGCCGGGCGCCAAGACGTAGGGCCGACGGCCCTGGCCCCGAAGCTCGTCAGCGACCTCCTCCATGATGGCGCCGAACTCCCATCTGGGCACAGTATCTACGTACCTTATGCCGGCGCCGAGTAGGTGATCGAGGAGCAAATTACCCAACGGTGGCCTCGGTTCGTCCGGCAAACCGCCGAGTACCAGCTCAACCTTCAGACCGACATGATTCGCCATGGCCGCCGTTACTCTCGCCATATTCGATTGAAAGCCGCCACAGACTACCAGGGTATCGGCGTCTTCCTCAAGTGCTTTGCCGATTATGTATTCCAGCTTCCGCACCTTGTTGCCGCCGAGGCCAATGCCGGTCAGATCATCTCGTTTAAAATAAATTCTGGGGCCCGCAAGGGCCTCTGAGAGTCGCTTGGCTTCTTCCAGTGGTGTCGGCAACTGCCCCAGGCGTATCCTGGGTAGCTCTGTTAAACGCATTCTTCTTTACTCACAAACTCTATTCCAGGCCTTCGATCAGTACGGTTCGGGTCGGCGCCCCTTCTGAGCCTTTTAATCGTATCGGCAGACAGCACATGAAGTAGGTCCCTTCCGAAATATTACGCAGATCTGCGCCTTCCAGGATCACAACGCCGTTGCCGCAAAATATATGGTGGGTCGGCCATTTATCTGTTTGTTCTCGAGCCTCAATCGTCACGTAGTCGATCCCCACGATCTGTACGCCTGCATCGACGAGAGCCTGTGCACCGTCGGCGGCAATACCTACAAACGAGTGGTCGTACTCCTTCTTCGACAATCGCTTTTCTGAATTCGAAGTCTTAAACAAGACTCTGGTAGCGCCGTTGAGTTTTGCCTGTTCAACCGTCTTTGCCGTAATCGCTTCATCATTCGGAGTTGTTGCATCCACAACGCGGACAGGACCGATGAATATTTCGAGGGGAAGCTCCTCTACGGTTGCCCCGTCCTCCAGAAAGTGACGGGGCGCATCAATATGCGTACCCGTGTGAGATCCAATTAACCAGCGAGTGACCTCGGAGGGCGCACCGTCGGCAAGGCGCATAACTGAGCGCATTTCAGGCTTCTTGCCTTGCCACCAGTAGAGCATGTCCGGTTCAATATCCAGTGATATATCATGAATTATCATCGCCAAAACCCCTTCGTTTTCTTTGCCGGCTGAAACCAGCATTTATTTATGAATTTGCCACTTCCGCGCCAATTCGTTATTGATAATTATCTTGCTGATTAAAGCCATGGTTTCATTAAAACTCTGGAATCGCCAGAAGGGCGGCCTAATCCAAATCCCGCACTTGCATGATGCGATTATATTTGGCATTGTTCCTTATGCCAGACTTTCAAAAAGTACATATTGTGTACATTTGTTCGTAATTTTACACCTGATTAAAGCAGTTTTGCAAATGGTATCGTTCAAGTTGATATGGTTTCATATACTGAAAACCTGAACCCGAAGTCAGGTATTTCATAGGGAGAAACAGCGTGAACTACTCGATAGATTCAATGGCGCAGTTGGTAGCGGCTGCTGCTGGTGACTCGGTAGCAATCGCAGCTCCCGAGCGATCACCACTGAGCTATGCTGACTTGGCAAATCTCATTTACGACCGGGTTGCGGATCTGAATGCAGCCGGTATCAACCGTAATGATCCGGTCGCCATTGTTCTGCCAAACGGCCCACTCATGGCGGTGGCGTTTGTAACCGTTGCAGCAGGAGCAACAGCGGCGCCTCTCAACCCGGCATATACGGCGGATGAGTATGGCTTCTTTCTAAACGACCTGGGAGCCAAGGCATTACTGGTTGAGCACGACAGTAAGTCACCTGCCATAGGCGTTGCGCACGCACTTGGAATTCCAATCCTCCCGATAAAGAACAAACCGGAGGATCGTGCCGGTTATTTTGAATTTGAAGTTTCCGGACAGACCGGTCGACCCGGCAGCGATGGCGGCCTCACGAAAGCAAATGATACAGCCCTGATCCTGCATACTTCCGGCACTACCTCCCGGCCTAAGATAGTACCGCTAAGTCAATCCAACATTTTTGCATCCGCAACGCACATTAAAGAAACTTTAGACCTGGGAAGCGATGATATTTGTCTGAACATCATGCCGTTGTTCCATATCCACGGACTGATGGCCGCGGTACTATCGAGCCTGAGCGCGGGAAGCCAGGTCTATTGCACGCCCGGGTTTGACGCCCTCAGAGTGTTTAAATGGATGCAGGATGCAACGCCTTCCTGGTATACCGCAGTGCCGACAATGCACCAGGCAATCCTGGCCAGGGCGGCGCGGAATAAACCGGTCATTCAAGGTCTTGAATTACGCTTCATCAGGTCATCATCATCATCTTTACCTCCGCCGGTGATGGCGGAACTGGAAACATCTTTTAATTGCCCGGTGATAGAATCTTACGGTATGACCGAAGCGGCCCACCAGATGAGTTCCAACCCGCTTGAAGCCGGAATGCAAAAGCCCGGATCCGTAGGGATAGCAGCAGGGCCGGAGATTGGAATCATGGATGAAGCCGGTAATCTACAGCCTGAAGGCACACTCGGTGAGATCGTGATACGCGGACCTAACGTGACCGCCGGATATAGGGATAATCCGGCCGCAAACGCCGAGGCGTTTGTCAACGGCTGGTTCCGGACAGGAGATCAAGGAGTCAAGGATGCTGACAATTTCTTGACCATTACCGGCCGATTAAAGGAAATCATTAACCGCGGTGGTGAAAAGATCTCGCCACGCGAAGTCGATGATCTCATTCAGGAACATCCGGCCGTGGCTCAAATCGTCACCTTTGCGGCGCCCCACCGGAAACTGGGTGAAGAGGTCATGGCGGCAATTGTGATTGCGGAGGGTGAGACCACGACCGAAGCTGAAATAAAGGTGTTTGCCTCTGAACGGTTGGCCGGCTTCAAGGTGCCGAGCAGGATTCTGTTTGTGGAGGAAATTCCCAAGGGAGCAACCGGTAAACTGCAACGTATCGGATTGCACAAAAAGTTTGGCCTGTGACTTTTACGGATGGATGTTGAACAATGAAAATCTGTATTTATGGCGCCGGAGCAATCGGCGGATTTCTTGCCGTAGAGCTTGAAAACGCCGGCGTTGATGTCAGTTGTATCGCCCGGGGTCCGCACCTGAGCGCCATGCAAAAACATGGCTTGCGGCTTAGAATCGACGGAATTGAGAAAACGGCAAAGATAAAATGCAGCGATGACCCCGGAGATTTCGGCCCACAAGACTATGTCATTATCACCTTAAAGGCGCATTCGGCGGCTGCCGTTGCCGACCGGGTGGCGCCGCTGTTAAACCCGGATACCGGCGTAGTAACAGCGCAGAACGGCGTACCCTGGTGGTATTTCTACAAGCTTGAAGGGCCTTGGCAAGACCGGCGTCTCAAGAGCGTCGATCCGGGAGACAAACAATGGAAGCACATCGGCCCTCAACGCGCGATTGGCTGTGTTGTATATCCATCTGCCGAGGTAATTGAACCCGGGGTGGTCAAGCATATTGAAGGCAACAGGTTCTCTCTGGGTGAGCCCAGCGGTGAGAAAACCGAGCGGGTACAACGCCTCAGTAAAGTTCTCATCGATAGTGGACTTAAAGCGCCTGTTCGTCGAATCCGTGACGAGATTTGGCTGAAATTATGGGGTAATTTAGCCTTCAATCCCATCAGCGCCCTCACTCAGGCTACCCTGGACGTGATTGCCGGCGAATCGCCCGGCACACGGGATGTGGCTCGCGCCATGATGCTGGAAGCCCAGGCAATTGGAGAACGACTGGGGGCCCGCTTTGCTGTCGACGTGGAAAAACGAATCGACGGCGCCGCAAAAGTCGGCGCTCACAAAACATCAATGTTGCAGGACCTGGAACGAGGCCGACCGCTTGAGATCGACGCATTGCTTACCGTCGTGCGCGAGATGGGAAATATAGTGGGAGTGCAAACACCAACGATAAACATGGTGCTCGCACTGCTTCAGCAACGCGCCCGGGTTGCGGGTTGCTATCCTTAATTAACAGGTTGTTCGTAATACGAACGATAGTTCACAGTTTAATTTTAATCTGTTATACTCAGTTGGCGTATATAATGTTATCGAGGCTGTCAGCAGGGCGTTGATTGATAAAGCCCGACTTGGCAAATTCATTTAAAACCATTTTTATGGGGGGGTTGGCAATGCTTCAAAGAATCTATCAACTATCGAATGCCCTGATTTTCAGCCTTATCTTTTCGCTTCCAGCCGTGCAAAGTCCAATGGTTTTCGCGCAGGCCGGCACAACAGCAGTCTCGATCGAGGAAATCGTTGTTACAGCCCGAAAACGTGAGGAGAGCCTCGCCGAGGTGCCGCTCGCAATCACTGCCTTCACGAGTGATGAAATTGAAAGTGCAGGTATTGCATCACTGACTGATGTTGTTGATTTCACTCCAGGGGTGCAGTTTGAAAATAACAGTGTTACTGAACCAGGCAGAATCTATACGGATATTCGCTTCCGTGGTTTGGGTAATGAACTGGTTGAACCTTTTGCGCAAGTTGGTTCCGTGTTCCTTGATGGAGTTCAGATGGTAGGTGGTTCCTCAAGTATCGGCCCTGAGAATATCGAAAGAATCGAGGTAGTAAAGGGGCCCTCTTCAGCCCTGTTTGGAAGAAGCACGTTTGCAGGGGCAGTCAACTATATTACCAAAACCCCCAGTTTGGACGAATACAGTGGGCGGCTGACAGTACAGTACGCAGAAGACAACACTTATGACTGGTCAGCAGCGCATGAAGGCCCGCTCATGGATGGTTTACTTGGTTACCGTGTTTTTGTGCGTGATTATGGTACAGACGGGCAGTACACAAGTGCGGCAGATGGCGGTGACCTCGGTGAGCAAAGCACCCGGACTTTTATGGGTACCCTCTATGCAGAACCAAACGAAAATCTGTCGATCAAGTTACGTGGCCTCTACTCAGAAGACGATGATGGGCCGCCGGCAGAAGTACATATCGGGAATTCCAGCTCGCGCCGGGGTCAGGGGCCGAATTTTGCAAACTGCTTTGCTCAGAATCCGGCACTTGCGACTGCAACAAAACGAAATGTACCTGGAACCAGCTTAACGGACTTTATCTGTGGTGAGATACCCGTAACGGATCTTGTAGACCCTAATACGCAGCTTAATTCACCTGATTCGCTCGCTTATTTCGATCTTGTGGACGTGGACGGCGTCTATCCTGATATATCGGAAATGGGGCTGAAGAGAGAACAAATCCGTGTGGCGCTACATGCCGACTATGACTTCAAAGGATATACCCTGAGTTCTGTCACCAGTTACGACGATGAAAGAGTCAATAGCATCCGTGATATCGACGGTAGTGGCGCCAGTAACTGGTTAAATTATGAACAATGGAGAAACGAAAGTATTTTCCAGGAAATACGCCTGGCATCGCCGGAGGATCAGAGGATTACCTGGATGCTTGGATTCAGTTACTTTAATGGTGAAATCATTGGCTATTACCTGAATGGCGGCGAATCGGTTGTCGCAGAAGATGGTGGAATGACTGCAATGCGAGGATTTGAAATTGCCTTTGATATCGACAATATATTTGGCAGGGTAGCTGACGGTGTTTGTCCCTGTGGATTCCATGGTTTTAATCCACCAGGAATAAACGAGAACGAGACTATCGGTGTCTTCGGTGCCGTGGGCGTGGAAATTTCCGAACAACTTCATGTCGATTTCGAGTGGCGCTATCAGGAAGATGATCTCACGCAAAGGGACGAGGGAAGAACATCCATCTTGCCCCCCACAGAACCGTTTGCCACCGGCAATGGCACGGAGCTTGGAGCAAAGTTTACCAGCTTTCTGCCCCGTGTCACATTACAGTACACACCATTTGAAGATACGAATCTCTGGTTTACCTATTCATTAGGGAATAATCCCGGGTTTTTTAATGCGAGATTTGCCAATTTTACTGCAGCAGAGCTGGCCCTTAATCCTAATATTTTCGACGAAGCAGCACTGTTCCTTGATGAAGAAGAATTGGAAAATTTCGAGATCGGCTGGAAACAGTCTCTCATGGACGGCCGGGTGAATTTTTCCGTTGTTGGATACTCCATGGAATGGACAAACCAGAAAACGCGGACAGGGATCCTCATTAATCTTGTCGGCGGGGCCCAGAACGTAACGACGTCTGCCGTACAGGGCTTCAATTCTGATTTGTTAGGGGTCGAATTCGAGGCGAGCGCACAGATTACAGACAAACTTGGTTTACGAGGACAATTTACCTTTTCCGACGCAGAATTTAAGAATTTTGACTGTGGATTCACAGATGACTTTGCTCCGGCCAATGCCAACGGCGTGGTTGATTGCAGTGGCAATACACCACTTCAGTTCCCGGACTGGAGTGGCTCGTTTTCATTATTATGGTCGGATGCCTTACAAGCGGGGCGGCTGGCCGGCTGGAATTACTTCGGTCGCCTGGATGGAATCTACCAGGGAGAACAATTTACCGATGAGCAGAACTTCTCGTTCATTGGTGATTACTGGCAGTTTAACCTCCGTGGCGGTATACAGAAGGACAAGCTCCGTTTTGAAGTTTTTGTAACCAACTTGTTTGATGAAGATCAGTACCTGGCTGGTGGTCGCATAAGTGATTTTACCGCTGACACAGGCACCATTTTCCCATTTGAATTCAGTCCTAATCAGAGCTTAGGACTTATTCCAGCGAATAAACGTCAGGTCGGAGCCCGTATCGCCCTCGATTTCTAAACTGGCCAAGTAAATTTGTACCACCAAAGGTCTCCCGGCCAGGACGGACCGGGAGATCAAAGAAGGTTGGTTTCACTGGATTCCCGCCCCTGCTCAACAGCATACAGGGGTAAACTTGCGCGGGAATGGCAGGAAAAGTTTACCCACTAATTTTCCCGCTTGCGCGGCAATGGCGCAGATATTTGGGGACAGCTATTCAGATTTTACCTCAAGACAACTCAGTATCTTTATAATCGCACTAATCAAGCTCTGGAGGACAATATGAAATCAACTGTCAGACAAGCTCTCAGTTTCGTCGGAGCTGCATTGCTTCTGGCCCAGTTTGTTTACGCAGATACGGATACCGGTAAAAATATCATTGATTCATGTACTGCGATCAATCATAAGTATGCGTTTGCAAGAGATACATCCGATGTAAACAGTTATCTATCATTGTTTACCGAGGATGCGGAATTCATCATAACAGGTGAATCCTTTAAGGGTAGTGAAAAGATAAAACAACGTATTCTCGACGACCGGGGAAAAACTTTCGGGAGGCTGCTGATAACGAGTATAGATATAATGCCTGTTGATGAAATTACCGCGACCGGCATTACTTATTTCATTATGTTTTTAACGACGGCTTCCCGGGCTGACAGCAGGCCGATAGAGTCTTATAACCTCTTTATGGGTGAATATCACGATACTTACAGGATGACAAATGAAGGATGTAAGTTTACTCGTCGTGAGACCAGACCCTTATTTATGAAAATAGGGTATGAGGACTGAAACAATATCCCATTCCAGTGTCAGGCGGCAGCGGAGGTTATGTATTATGTTTCATCGAATCAGTAGAACAATCCTGGCCTGCATCGTATTCATCTTTGTGGTGGCAGACACAGTCGCGGCCCGGCAGGCAGATCTCATATTCAATAATGGCAAGATACTGACAGTCGATGAGAATTTCTCCATCGTTGAAGCACTGGCAGTCAAGGGTGATCGTATCATCGCGGCCGGCAGTAATGCAGATGTCCTCAAAACCCGAGCCGGTAACACCCGAATAATCGATCTTGAAGGCAGGATGATGTTACCTGGCCTGATTGATTCCCACATGCACCCGAATCAGGCAAGCGTATCGGAATTTGATCACCCTATTCCTGAGATGCAGACCATCCAGGACGTTCTTGATTATGCCGAATCTCGCGTTAAGGTCGTCCCCAAAGGAGAATGGATCTGGATCAGGACAGTCTTCATTTCCAGACTCAGGGAACAACGTTACCCGACACGGGCTGAACTCGATGCAGTTGCACCGCATCATCCTGTCATTTTCGCCACCTATTTTATAACCCCTGCTGCATCACTGAACAGTCTTGCATTACATCGTCTTGGTATTGACAGAAATTTCCAGGGACAGGAACCCGGTGATATCGAGAGAGAGCCCGGTAGCGGCGAACCGACAGGGATAATAAGACACCATTCTCGATACATCGATGATAAAGGTGTGACCGACCCTACCAATGCCAGTCAACGCAGACAGCAATTTATAGAGTTAATGCAAAATTTCAATGCCGTTGGCCTGACAACAATCAGTGATCGGAAGGCTGTACCGGAATCCATAAAACTATACAAGGAGTTACTGAAGAACAACGAACTGACTGTAAAGATGTCCTTGATGCATTACGTAGACACCGGCAATCACAGAGACCTCGAAGATATCATAGGGGACATACACAATGTAGCTGAAAATCCGCTACGTAATGGCAGTCCCTTGCTACGCCTCATCGGCATCAAAACCTTTCTGGACGGTGGTATCCTCAGTGGCAGTGCCTATATGCGCGAGCCTTGGGGGAAAAGTAAAATACATTCAATTACAGACCCTCAATACCGTGGCAAATTAACCATCTCCCCTGACCGCCTCCGGACTATTATACGCGCTACCGTTGAGACCGGATTACAATTCACGTCACATTCAGTCGGTGACGGTGCAGTACATGAGATTCTTAATGCCTATGAAGCAGTCAACAGAGATATCACCATCAAACCAACGCGCCCCTGCATCACACATTGCAACATCATGAGTTACGAGGCCATCAAAAAAATGGCGGAGTTCGGGGTTATCGCTGATATCCAGCCCGCCTGGCTTTACCTGGACACTCGTATGCTGGTCGACCAGTTTGGCTATGAAAGACTTCGCTACTTTCAGCCGCTCAAATCCATATTTGAAATGGGGGCTGTCGCCGGAGGCGGATCTGATCATTGGCATTTAACGGACTCGTATACTGCGACCAATCCTTACAATCCATTTTTAGGTATGTGGATAACCATAGCCCGTAATGCCCGCGGCTA
This sequence comes from Gammaproteobacteria bacterium, assembly GCA_965248145.1. GTDB lineage: Bacteria > Pseudomonadota > Gammaproteobacteria > Eutrophobiales > Eutrophobiaceae > JAAXHV01. The sequence continues at coordinate 17,224 of OZ252091.1, forward strand.
TGAAGGTCGTCTCCACCCGGAGGAAGCGCTGTCCCGCGAGCAGGCCATCCGGTTCTATACTGCCAATAACGCTTTTATGCTGTTTCTGGAAGACCAGGTGGGAACCCTTCAGCCTGGAAAGTTCGCCGATCTCATTATCGTTGACCGGGATATACTTAACTGTGATCTCAATGCATTAAAAGACACCCGGGTTCTACAAACCTATTCGAGCGGCAAACTGGTCTATTCCAGTGACAAATAGCGAAAGAAAATGTGGTCGGTCCCCTATTTACTAAATCGTTACATATACCCGGTTGAAATCGTTACATATGCCAGGTTGAAACCATTACATATACCCGGTTGAGAGCATCGTACGTTATTTACAGGCTGGACTTCGTTCACCGGGAACGGCGTCGATATTCCAGTGGGTGACGGCCCAGGCCAGGATTTCCCGTTTGTCGGCGCGCGCTAATTTTGTTTCGGGTGTTTGCCCCAGGAAATGCAATGCCCGGAGCAGCACTTCTTCGGGAGAGACGCCAGCCAGCACGTCCGTTGCTCCGTCCTGCTTGCTGATTTTCTTCCCTTTGTCATCAACTGCAAGCAGGTGATGGGCATAGACCGGCGTCGGCAGGTTGAGGATGGATTGTAAACAAATCTGGTTGAAGGTGGTGTCGAGCAGGTCCGCGCCGCGAACCACGCGGGTAATATGCTGGCCGGCGTCGTCAATGACTACCGCCAGGTTATAGGCAACCAGCCCATCTGAACGTCGCAGGATAAAATCGCCCGTCAGTTCGTTTAAACGCCCTGTCTGACGTCCCTGAATCACATCGTCGAAAATGATCGGGCGATCCGCCGTTTTCACCCGTAAGGCATGGGGTTTACTGTCATGGCTGGTACGCGTCCTGCACGTGCCAGGATAAGGCTTGCCTTTGGTGGCCTTCCTGGGGCAATAGCACCGGTACAACAGGTGTGAATCAGCCAGTGTTACCAGCGCTTGTTCGTAATGGTCCAGACGGTCACTCTGGTAAACGATATCACCGTCCCATGCCAGACCGAGGGTATCCAGGGTATCGATGATCTGCCGGTCAGCCCCGGCTCGCACTCGCGGTGTATCGATATCTTCAATCCTCAACAACCATCTGCCGTCGTTATGCCTGGCGTCAAGATAGCTTGCCAGCGCCGCAACGATCGAACCGAAGTGAAGAGGACCGCTGGGAGTAGGAGCAAAGCGCCCTGTGTAGGTGTTGTTTTTTATAACCATTTACATGTTATTAACATGGATGGACAAGATATACAGGATGTTGGAATGATTTTTTCGGTATAGTTCCCGGCCGAAGCGTTAGACTTCATGTTTGAACCTGTCGGCAAGTTTAACACTATGATTTATCGCGATATATTGAAAGAATTGTACGACCGTCTGTTGGATGCCTACGGCCCACAACACTGGTGGCCGGCAGAATCGCCGGTTGAAGTGATCGTCGGCGCCGTGCTGACACAGAATACCAATTGGAAGAACGTCGAAAAGGCAATAGCCAGGCTGAAAGATGCCGAACAGCTTGAGTTGGAAAGGATTGCTGCATTGCCCCAGGATGAATTAGCTGCGCTGATCAGGTCTTCCGGTTTTTTCAACGTGAAGGCACAACGGCTAAAGAACCTGTGCGAGTGGTTGCAACTGCAAGGTGGCCTGATTGCACTATCAAAATGGGACACGGACAGGCTTAGACGAGCATTGCTTGTAATCAATGGTATCGGTCCCGAGACAGCCGATGATATTCTGCTCTATGCTTTTGAACGCCCGGTGTTCGTGATCGATAACTACACCCGCAGCCTGTTAAATAAGCTGGGGCTGATTCAAGGCAACGAAAACTATGAGGTCTTAAGACAACTGTTCGAGTCCTGTCTGCCCACTGACCCTGCACTCTATAACGAGTATCATGCACTGATCGTCAGACACGCCAAAGAACAGTGCATAAACGACAGTCATTGCCGGCACTGTTCGGTGGAAGCCCCGTTAAAGGGATAATCGGAGATAAACTATGACTACCCGTATTGACCAGGCAATTCACCGTGATGATCTTCACGGCACCCGGGCCGAGCCGACTTATAGCGGCGTCCTCAGCTTCATGCGGCGTAAATACACCCGTACACTCGAGGGCGTTGACGTTGCAGTTACGGGCATTCCGCTGGACACAGCGACGACAAACCGGCCCGGGGCAAGGTTTGGCCCGCGCGCCATCCGGCAGGCTTCGAGCCAACTGAGCTGGGCCAGGCTGGATGACTGGAATTTCGATGCCTTCGATAAACTGGCGGTGATCGATTACGGTGATTGCGAACTCGACCACGGTTTCCCGGAAACCATTCCATCCGACATCCGGGAACATGCAAAAGAAATCATCTCTCAAGACGTCGGATTACTGTCACTGGGAGGCGATCATTTTATTACCTACCCCATCCTCCAGGCCCATGCTGAGAAATACGGGCCACTGTCTTTAATCCATTTCGACGCCCATTCGGATACCTGGGAGGATGAAGAAGGCCGGGTCGATCACGGCACCATGTTCTACCATGCCGCAAAACAGGGAGTGGTCGATACCGGACAGTCCATACAGGTCGGACTGCGCACCTTCAACGAGGATACGTGGGGATTTAACCAGTTAAAAGCGCCATGGGTACATGAACACGGCAGCGCGGCCGTCGTGAACGAGATCAGGAAAGTCGTCGGTGACAACGCCTGTTACCTGACCTTTGATATCGACTGCCTGGATCCCGGCTATGCCCCGGGCACCGGCACACCGGTGATCGGCGGCCTGTCCACTCACCAGGCCCAGCAGATCCTGCGCGGACTCGCCGGCATAAACCTGGTCGGCATGGACCTGGTCGAGGTTGCCCCGGATTACGACGTGGGGGAAATCACCTCCCTCGCCGGCGCCAGCCTGGCCCTGGAGATGCTCTATCTCTATGCCGCTAAATGAGTATTTTAAAACTGGGAATTTCGGGGAAAAATGAGCTGGAAGTCCCTGTCCGCTATGGGTGCGGTTCATATACCTATCCGCAGTTCCTAGCTTCCCCTGACTGCATAATGGCTGCAATATAATCGTAATTCCCGTCCCGCTCCGGGAAGAGAATATGCGCCTGTGCAAACCGTTGCAGGTCCCAGGAGGCATCGCCATACCGGTTCCATAATTTATGATAAGGTGTGCCTGACACTATGAACGAGTCCAGCGTGACGTTCCGGTACTCGCTTTGCTCACCGATTCTTTCGGCAAATTCCGGCAGGCGCTCGTGCAATTGTGCCTTGTCGTCGTATTCATAAGAGGGGGCATTCAACATGCCGTGGGGTTCAATGAACACGATGCGTTGGCCTCGGGCGTCTTTGACCCAAAGGATAAAGTCAGGATAAAAACCCGTGTTCTCGAAGAAGCCGATGCCTTTACCCCGGCTCAGGTTGCGTAGCAGGAAAACCTCCTTGTCTGCCGGAAAGCTGTCTCTTTGCAAGTAGCAATAGTCGCGCATATCCTTGACGAACTGCTGTTCACTTTCTGTTAACCCCGGCGGCTTACTCTTGACCTTATCGCCTCTTTTAACCAGCAGTGGCTGGTAGAGATGCCGGTCGAAGTAAACGTTCGGTAAGTCATCGGTTTCTTCCTGGTAAATACGCTCACCTTCCTGCAATAAGTCCTCAATTGACTTGATCAGTTGGCTCTCATCACGGGAAACCCGTACCGTGTAGTCCTGGAAGTTTGTATCACTCCTGTCGAGTTTTTCATAGCGCATGTTCATGGAGTCCCAGCGTTCCTGCTGCACGCGGTAGAACTTATCCATATATTTTCTCAGGATGGAGACCACCACCTCGTGCAGGCGAATGGCAGCAACACAGGAGTTTGGTTCGATTATCGAGTCATCAGCAATGAGGCCGTAAAGCCTGACGGGTTCGACCGTCGCCATAATTTCTCTGACGGTTTCCGGCTTCAGGGCTAAATTAGTCAGACCTTTGCTTTCCTTGTATTCCAGCAGTTCCAGGTATATCTTCTGCCAGTCCAGGAGTGCGAGACTGGCGTCCGGGATGGACCGGTCCTGCCCGGCCTGAAATTCGGCTTCCCTCACTCCGTCCTGACCGCTTTCCATGATGCGGACTTTTGTTGACAGGTCCAGGCGTACCCGGGCTGCTTCATCGGCCTGGAGAAAAACATTCTCCCGCTCAACGAAACGCCGACCCTCCGGTATCCGCGGAACCACCAGTCCCTTGCCAAGAAAACGTTCATCCGCGCGAATGGCAAGATGCAATTCCTTGTCTCCCCCGGGATCGACGCCTTCACGCTCCAGGTATGAGCGAAACTGCGCCATGTAATTGGCGCGCACCGCGAAGATGTTCAGCGTTTCCAGCAACTCCAGGTGGGGCGGATGTGTACCATCCAGCGCGGCGCTACGTTTGAGACTGTAGCCCCGGCCTTGCAGGCGCACGCCGCGGCCAAACAACTGGATGATCTCTGAGCCTTCCTTGCGGCCTATATTCAACAGACCCATGTTCGATACCCGCCAGGAATTCCAGCCCTCCATGAATTTCTTCGCGCCGATGAGTACGTCAATGTTCGTGTCCGGCGCGCCGATACCGTCGAACAGGGAGTCGGTCATGGCGTCCTCTTCCAGGATGAGGTCGGCGTCATCCTGCTCTGCCAGTTTTTTGAATTTGCTGACGTCGCCGATATAGATCAACCCGAAGTACGCCTCGGCGCTGCCTGCCTTCAAGCCTATTTCTCCTTTGCTGTTACGGATGCTGCACAGGTGCAGAGCGCCGCCGTCCGGCGCATGAAACACCTTGGCAAGAATGTCGGCGTAGACCCTCTGGGCACCCATGCCGCTACCTAGCAGGTAGGAGAATTTATCTTTGAATACGTCTTCCCCGTCCGGCGTCGCCAGACCGCTGCTGCCTTTGAGGAGTCTCTCAATGATCTGAACCGCCCAGGTTTTACTCGTCAGCACGCGCTGCAAAAACCTGGCCACGGTGAGAACGTCGCTGCGCGCCCTTCTATCCCTGGTATAAACCGCATTCACCGTGCTGCCCACAAAAACCCACAGCGGTTTCTCCAGGTTGTAGGGCCGCAAGTCTTGCTTTTGTTCCGTAAACAGCCGTTTTTGCTGGTAAAAAGATAACAGGTTGCCCAGCAGCAGGGTCTCGGTTTTCTCCTGCGAGGTTTCTTCCACCAGGTTCAGGATACGAAAATCCTTGCCGTAGCCGTCGCCGTAGAAGTAACGATAGGAGTAGTCGAAGACAATGGCCTTGCCGTACTCCGTGGTCAGCGGGTCGTTGCGCGTTGCCGTCAGGGCCTGGCCAAAAGTGGCGCTGTATTCAAAAGTAAATCCCGTCTCACCCAGGGCATTGCGTAGCTTCAGCCACGCTTCACCGCCCGAGCCTTTGTGTCCCTCGTCCACGAATATCAGGTTGTTGCCGGTAAATGCCTCCACCGGCACCCGTCCGCCGCCGCCGCGTTTTTCCTGGACCAGTTTGGTAATCTCCAGGACCCGGACGGTATCCCGTTTAGCCAGCAGCAAGCCACTCTCGTTCAGGTCAAAGCGCTTTGCCGGAATACCCGACAGCGCCAACTCCCCCAGGTGCTGTTCGCTTAAACCCTCATTAGGTGTGATCAACAGGATGTTATCCAGCGTCGCGTTATTGTAGTGCAGAAACTGACGATAGTTCAGGTGCATGATCAGCGTCTTGCCGCTACCGGTCGCCATCCAGAAGGCCAGTTTTTTCAGGTCCGATGCGGCGAATTTCTCCTCCGAGGAAACACCCCTGACGGCATTATGACGCACCAGGAAGTCGTTCAGTGATTGACGCATATTCGCCTGTTTGTTGAAATAGCCGTCCAGAAAGATCTCGGTATAGAGCGCGGCAAGGTATTGAAAGTATTTCAGTTTGAGTGCAGGCCGACGCGTGCTGATTGCGCGCAGGTGAGTACGCAGATTATCGTCGTAACCAGCCAGGTCATCCGGTGGGATAAGCACCTTCCCGCCCCGTGACGCCAGTCGGCGGTAAACGTGGCTGCGGCCTTCAGCGTCAAAACCCTCGCCCGCCTCCTTGATGTCTTGTAGAAGGTCCCGGTTGTTATCATAGCCAAACAGGTTGTTCAGCCAGGCGAGCAGGACGAGGCGCTGCTCAAGTTTGATATACTGCGTCGATAGCATCCGTCAACACTTCTCCTCAAGAATGCGGTTCAATCTATCAATAAAACCGGCCAGACTTCCGGTAGTGATATTCCATAACGTTCATGCTGACATTCCCGCAAACATGCGAGCTTTGAATACGGGGTCCAGGGATTTGGCGTTCGGGATAAACGAATCGCTGTTGACATAGACATCGTCTGCGTCTTCGGTCAGTTCCTGCTCGGCGACGAACTGTTGGTCCCGTTCCAGGTCTTTTTTCTGCCAACCTTCGGTCTCGCGCCATAAGATGACCACCTGCCGCCGGTCAATCAGCCCGCGATAGACCAGGTAACGGCGTCCCTCATCGGCGTATATGCGGCGCGTTTGTATGTGGAGGCCCAGCAGGTAGTTGAAGGTTTCGGGGATGTCCACGATTTTTTCACGGGTCTCGCCGTTGGTGTGGATATGCAGCTTGTAGTGGAAGGGTCGGGCCAGCTTTTTCACGTTCAGGAGCGTGGCGCTTTCCCGGGTTTCCCACGTGAGCATGTACTTGAGCAGGTAGTCCTCGAATTGCATGGCCTGCTGTGCCGCGGAGTCATCGAAGCCGATGTTGTCCAGCGCGTCTTCGTAGCTTTCCAGACGCAGGTACTTGATGATGCGCGGACTACGCTCGGCTTCTTCCCGGGTGGCCATGCGCTTCGGTTTCCCGTCCTTCCACTCAGGGGTAAACGTCACTTTCTTGATGCGCGGCAACAGCACCGTATCGAAATACTGTCCCATTTCAACCAGGATGAATTTTCGGTTGCCACCATCCTCGCGGTTGAGATGGATGACAGCATGACCCGTAGTGCCGGAACCGGCGAAGTAGTCGAGAATGACAGCTCTATCAACTGCTTTCTCTGTCGCTAATTGAACACAATCAACAACGGTATAGACTGACTTTGGGTATGTGAATAACTTTGCGCCAACAATATTACCGAGCAATTTGGAACCATGACTGTTAGCGTTGTAACGTTTGTCGTTCCAAACTGTTTTGTAATTAAAAATGACTTTCCGGCGTATAATGTCCCATATCCCTCGCGCATTATTCCATTCGACTGTAAGTTCGCCCTTGATTTTTTCAATGTTTTGCCTGCTAAAAACCCACTTCCGTTCGTTTCCTTGAGCGTCGATTGGGTAGATTGCAACAATTTCATCTCCTTCATCTACATTAGCAGCAATTGGATGAAAATCATCTTTACATACGTCTCCAAACCGAATTATGTTGTTCCCTTTAATATATATGGGATAAAAACAGTTTGCTGCGTCAATTCTGAGATGATCGCCTGTAGAAACATCTCGTAGAGGTCGAACGTCGGGATCATCTTCACGTTTTTGCATACCAATGTGGCGGTCTCCTGGAGGGTATATAAAATAGGCGAATTCATTATTGTATGAGAAATTCTCACCCTGAATTCCACCTGGATTATGTACTATTGATACACATGTCTTATGGTGAAGTGGAAACAAGTTGTCCAGGAGCAGTCCCAATCGTTCCTGTTCATTCTCATCAATAGCGATTGTCAAGACACAAGAATCCCGCATGATCTGTGCTAGGGGCTTGATCCGATTCTCCATGAGACTGAGCCAAGAAGAATGCTTATATGTGTTTTTATAGAGAATCTCTGTAGTTTTCGAATTAAAGGGAGGATCAATATAAACGCTTTGAACCTGCCCTCGATATTTTTCCAACAGAAAATTAAGTGCCTGCCAATTCTCGGAATGAATCAGCAAACCGTCGCATTGTTCATCAATGTCTTCGATGGGTGCGAGCAACTCGTCCTTGAAAGCATGATTGAAGTGTAATGTATCCAGTACCAGCGTCGGGTGGTCTTTCATAAAGACAATACGTTTATTCCCATTGGCATTGAACAGGTCAGCCTTATTCTCATCAATATGGAATAAATCTTTCCATTCCGCCCATTGCGGCTCGCAGGCGGCAATGGCGGGATAAAACCGTTCATCGATGTTGCCGATGGTGATGCAGTATTGCGTCTCGGTAATGAACTTGCGTTTCTCCCAGAGCATCTTCTGAAGTCCCTCGATCTGGTCGAGGAAATCGATGATGTGGCCGCCCATCGTCCTGATTACCCGGACAACCTGAAACCAACCTTCGGCAAAATCCTCGCCGGCAATTTCCATGTCATCCAGGTTCAGCACTTCGCTCTTGATGTAGAAATCCAGTTCCCGGGATAAAAACGTTTTCAGGTTTTTATGAATAAAAAAGTCGGAGGTGTTGCGGCGCGTGTACTGCCGCAGGTGGTGCTCCAGGAAGGTGACCGGCTCATTATCGGCATTGCGGTGGCGTTCGGCGGTCAGCGCCAGCATGGTTTCGTTCGACTGACCCGATTGCGCGGGTATTGCGCTGACAAACTCGGCCAGAATGGCGTCCTGCTGGTTGCTTCTGCCGTAACGGGTCTCTTCCTGCTCGTTCAGCGGCCGGTATTCAAAGGGGATGACCAGTTCACCGGTTTTTTCGTCTGCGGTGATTGCATCCTCGCACGGCAGAAAAAACCGCCGATCACCCTTGACGTTGTTCTGCTCAACGTTGGCGGCCCGCAGTTTGAAATGCACGGTGGCGCCGTGTGCACTATAGGAATAATCGTGAAAGTGCTCGGCGGTCTTGATGTAGTACTGGTCCGAGTTGGCCCAATGCAGGTACACCTCTTCGCCGTTGTACGGAATGGCGTAGCGTTGCTGCTTTGAGTAACGGCGCTTGGAGATGAAATCGCCTTCCTGGTAGTAGCGACTGAAGAAGGCGAACAGGTGGTTGAATATGTCCGCTTCCAGGGACTCGCGGCTGCGGGCGCCGAAGGTCCGCTTTTTCCACTTCAGGTATCTCTCACCTATCGGAAGGTCGTGGAAAGACTCTTGCAGGTTACCCGCGGCATCCAGGGCCTTATCGCCAAGTGTTTCCCTGATCAATTGGGCCGTTTCCTGTAACTCACTGACGGCTAATTCCTGATCGTGCAGCACCCCCTGGTCCAGTTCCTGACTGACGGCTGTAATCAGGTCCTCAGAGATGAATTTCTCAATCACTTCCCGCTTGTGATTCATAATGCGGTAGATACCGAAGTCCAGGTCGGCGCAATCAAACTGGAACAGCTCGCGCAGCAGGCTTTGAAATTTTTCGTGATTTTGGTTTGCGGTCGTCATTCCTTTATTTCCGGGTTACCCAATGTCCCTTCAGCACACTCTCATATCGACGATGAAGTTAAGAGCATAACCGTTGTTTTAATGGCTGTCCAGATTGTATTCAGATTGTATGTGTCCAGAAACATATTGTATTATCCTGAACATGAACCCAAAAGTGTATATTGAAACGACCGTTATCAGCTACCTGACTGCGTGGACCTCGAGTGACGTTATTATTGCCGGGCATCAAAAAATCACTCATAACTGGTGGCACAACGTTGCGAATCGACTCGATTTAGTCGCCTCAGATCTCGTTATTAATGAAGCCTCCGCTGGTGATGCAGATGCCGCACGCGACCGTCTGGCTATGCTCGAAACCATAACACTTCTTGATACAACCGAAATGGCTGAAGATCTGGCGCAACAGTTGATCAGTTCCGGTGCAATTCCCAAAAAAGCAGCAGCAGATGCTATCCATATTGCCATCGCTGTCACAAATGGTATCGATTATCTGGTAACATGGAATTTCCGACACATGGCAAATGCAACTATGCGTTCCCGGATTGAACTTGTTTGCCGAAACGCAGGTTACGAACCAACAATTATTTGTACACCTGATGAATTAATGGAGATTGATGATGAAGATCAATGACCCAATCGTTGCTGCTGTTCGGGCGGAGCGTGACAAATATGCGGCCAGGTTCGGTTACGACATCAAAGAAATCTTCAAGGACATCAGAACCCGGCAACAATCTTCCGGGCGCGAATACACAAGCTATCCCCCCCGTCTTGTGACTAATGATCAACATTCAACGTCGCAACCCTCTACCTTTGAACCATCTGGGCCAGGGCCTATTTGAATAATCGGGGCTTCCCTGAAGGTTTAACAAGTCTGATGTCCAACAACCCCAGGATTTTCAGTTGCAATTCCGGGTCGTGGACAGGGCAACCACATACTTTTGAATCGAAACCCCTGCCCCTGCAGCAATATCGAAAAGTATGCGTCTGCTCTGGGGTTATGGATACCAACCAAGGGACGACAAGCAATCCGGGTCTGACCCCGTTTTAATTTAAAACCGCTTTATAAATAAGCTCTTTACAGCAAATCGCGTAAACGGAAGTAGATCATGCCCAGCGCGACCAGCTGGTTGCCAACCCATTGGCCGCCGGGGATGCGGTAGTGTTTCACCTTCTCGAATACGTCGAAGCGCTCACAGGTACCGGCGACGGCATCGGCTACTACCTGGCCGGCCAGGTGGGTGACGTTCACGCCATGGCCGGAATAGCCCTGGGCGTAGAAAATGTTGTTATCCAGTCTGCCGATATGCGGGATGCGATTGATCACGATGCCGATCTTGCCGCCCCATTCATATTCGACCCGTACGTCTTTCAGCTGTGGAAATATCTTGATCATTCTCGGGAAAATGGATTTCCTGATGCTGCGCGGTTCCCGCCCGGAATAATTGCAACGGCCGCCAAACAATAACCGCTTGTCGGCGCTGAACCTGAAATAATCGAGCACGTGATTCGGGTCGCACACGGCCAGGTCAAGGGGATTGATTTCATTGACCAGTTCATCCGATAGGGGCTCGGTGGCGATAATAAAACTCCCGGCCGGGAATACGATGCCGCCGAGACGGCGCGCCTCCAACCCGTGATAGGCGTTACCGGCCAGGATCACGAAATCGCAGGTGACGCTGCCATGTTCCGTATGTACCCGTGGTTTGCCGCCGTGTTCAATCCGAATCACGGGAGACCGCTCAAAGATATCGGTGCCCTGTTGCGCCGCCGCTGCCGCCTCGCCGCTGCACAGGTTCAGGGGATGCAGGTGGCCGTTGGCCATATTGATCAGGCCGCCGATATAGGCTTTTGTGCCCAGCACGTCCGCCATTTCCTGTTGCGGCACCAGCCTGGTTTTATGGGGAAAATCAGGTCGTTGCAAGGAATCGTATTCTGCCTGCAGGTCGCGCCAATGGCGTGGTTTAATGGCGACGTCCATGTAACCGAATTTGAGATCGCAGTTGATGGCATATTTCCCGACACGCTGTTTGATGATCTCGTGACCGGCCCAGCGCATGTTCCACAAGAGGTCGGATACGTCCTTGCCATGGGCTTTTCTTAACCGTTCTTCACCGCTGATGCCGCCTATGAGCTGACCGCCGTTACGCCCGGACGCCCCCCAGCCTACCTGGTTTGCCTCAACAACGCTGATTTTATAGCCGCGCTCGGCAAGCTGGAGCGCCGCGGAAATACCGGTAAAACCGGCGCCTATTACACAAACGTCGCAACGGGTTTCACCCCTGAGCGAAGGGTAGTCGGGGCTTTCATTCGCGGTTGCCGCATAATAAGAGCCGCAGTGGGGTTGTGGGTAGTCATCCGTCACCTGGAATCCTCAGGCGTTCCAGCGTTTCGGGAGAAGGCACTCCGGTTTCATCCCAGCCTCGCAGTTGGTAATATTCCGGCAACATCGCGTCCAGTCGGCATACCCATCCTTTTGCTACGCCGCTGGGAGCCGGTTCGGTCAGTATTCTTGGCGGCAGGGTGTCGTCCTTACCGGTGAGGCCGGCGGCCAGGTTGAATTGCCGCTCCAGGTTCCAGATGCGTTCCCCGGTTTCCCGTAGACGATCCAGGTCCCATTCCCCGCTGCAGGAGGCATTGACGTGCCTGGCAAAATCCTCCTCGGAAAAGCCCGCATAGCCCGGGAACAGGCATAAACCACTGGAGTCGACCGCGGCAATATAATCCTGTGACTCCTTGACCACCCGCGCCTTGGTATCGGGTTCCAGGGTGGTAAAATCGTCCTCATAAGGCCCGGCTCGCAAGTGGCAGGCGCCCCGGTTGCTGGTGGCATATCCCAGGCCCATGCCCTGCATACTGCGCCCGTCATAAGCGGCAAATTCCTGCCCTTTGACCGACATGGAAAGTTCGGGGTGACCGTACTTTTCGCACAGCCTCTTGGAGCCCATACCGATGTCCCGGCCAAACCCTTCTCCCCTGGCGACGGCTTCCGTCATTGCGCACAGGGCTTCGGCGGAACCGAATTCCAGTTTAATCCCACCGGTATCCGCCTCGCTCAACGCGCCGATATCGAATAACTCCATCGCGGCGGCGATGGAACCGCCCAGCGAGATAGGGTCCATGCCGTATTCATTACAGAGAAAACCGCAGTAAGTGGCGGCATCCAGGTCGGCTACCCCCACGGCGGAACCCAGGGCGTAGGCCGTTTCGTATTCCAGCCCGCCGGATGCGCCGTGATAGCGCGGCTTGTCCCTTACGGAAAAATGCTGTGGGTCAATATGGCAGATACGGCCGCAGCCGATGGTGCAACCGAAACAGGCGCCGTTGGCAACAAAGTTGACGTGGTCGTTATCGTTAGCCGAATGCATGGCGCCTACATTTATTTTATCGGCGCCTTCGAACTGGACGTCACGGAAATTCCGGGTCGGCAATGTGCCGTAAACATTGGTGGTATCCATCATGGAAAGCGTGCCTTCCTTGGATAACGATTCACGCCCGCTGTTTTCTCGCATGGTAACCCTGGTGTCCTTGACCGCCTGCATGAATTCCTCCGGGTCAGACACTGTGACCCCTTGCGTGCCTCTGACGGCAATCGCCTTCAGTTGTTTTGACCCCATTACCGCGCCTACACCCGAGCGGCCGGCCGCCCGGTGCATATCGTTGACAACACAGGCGTAGCGGCAACCGTGCTCACCGCTGGGGCCGATAGAGGCCACGCGTATAAGCGGGTCCTGGTGGGCGTGTTTGATGGCCGGCTCCGTTTCCCAGACGGTCCTGCCCCACAGGTGGCCGGCGGGCAGCAGTTGAACCTTGTCGTTTTCGATATAGAGGTAAACGGGTTCCCGCGCCCGGCCCTCTACGATAAGCAGGTCATACCCGGCAAACTTCAGTTCGGCGCCGAACTGGCCGCCGGAATTGGAACAGGCGATGGCGTTGGTCAAAGCGCCTTTGGTGATGACGGAATAGCGCCCGCCGGTGGAGGCCATAGTCCCGGTCAACGGTCCGGTCGCGAAGATTAATTTATTTCCCGGCGCCAACGGGTCGACCCCGGGTTCGATCTCTTCAAACAGGTATTTTGTGCCGAGCCCGCGCTGCCCGAGGTAGGATTGCGCCCACTCCTCGTTCAACGGTTCAATGGCGCTACTCAGGTCGGTCAGGTTTACGCGTAATAATCGACGTTGCCAGGTCATGTTATTCTCTCCTGTTCACAGTTCTTTTGCGGTCAAGTCCAGGCACTTGTTCACCAGTTCAATCAGTTCATCAATGTGTTCTTTCGTCATGGTCAGGGGTGGAGAGATGACCATGGTATCGCGTATCGCGCGCATGACAAGGCCGTTATCGAAACAAAAATCACGACAGATCTGCCCGACTTTGCCTACGGGATCAAAAAACTCCCGGGCCTGTTTATCCTTTACCAGTTCCAATGCGCGCATAAAGCCGACGCCTCTTGCCTCACCCACCAGGGGATGCTCCGCAAGTTCGTTCCAGCGCCGTTCAAGATAGGGACCGGTGTTGTCTCTTACGTTCTCAATAATTTTTTCATCGCGCAGGATGGCAATATTGACCAGGGCCACGGCGCAGGTGACAGGGTGGCCGGAGTAGGTGAACCCGTGGGCAAATTCCTCGCCTTCGGCGATGAACAAATCGGCCACCCGATCCCCCACCATCACGCCGCCAATGGGCAGGTAACCGGACGACAATCCCTTGGCGATGGACATCAAATCCGGTTCCAGGCGGTAGTGGTCGGAGCCAAACCAGGCGCCGAGTCGGCCAAAACCGCAAATTACTTCATCCGCGACCAGTAACACGTCATAAGCCTTGCAGATACGCTGTATTTCAGGCCAATAGCTTTCCGGCGGAACGATAACCCCACCGGCGCCTTGAATCGGTTCGCCGATAAAGGCCGCGACCCGGTCCGCGCCCAACGCGTTGATTTCCTCTTCCAGCAATCGCGCGGTCGCCTTGCCGAACTCTTCGGGCGACAAATCACCTCCGTCCCGATACCAGTAGGGCGCGGCGATATGTGTGATGCCGGGGATCGGCAGGCGACCCTGCTCGTGCATGGGTTTTTGTCCCCCCAGGCTGGCGGCGGCAATCGTGCTGCCATGGTAGGCGCCGGCGCGGCCGATGAACACGTCTTTTTCAGGTTTGCCGGCCAGGTCCCAGTAGCGTCGCACCAACCTGAAGGCGGTATCATTAGCCTCGGAACCGGAATTCGTAAAAAAAACGTGATTCAAATGCGGGGCGGTGATTTCCGCCAGCAATTCTGCCAGCTCAATCGCCGTGGGCGGGGAAGTCTTGAAAAAGCTGTTGTAATAGGGTAACTCAAGCAGCTGTTGATACGCCGCGTCGGCCAACTCCTTCCTGCCGTAACCCAGGTTAACGCACCACAAACCCGCCATGCCGTCCAGGAGGCGATTACCGTCTGAATCCCAGATATAAACGCCATCCGCGCGGGTGATGACCCGGCAACCTTCCTCGGCCAATGCTTTTGTATCCGTAAAAGGATGCAGGTGGTGCGCGCGATCAAACGCCTGCCAGTTCAGGGTGTTGTTTACGGGATTATTCTTCATTGACTTTAGAATATCAGAAATTACCAATTCTGCCATTCTCACGCATATATTTGGGGTCAGGTCTTTGATTTTTGATAGCTCTGTTGCCAGTTTTAATAGTCGATATCAAAAATCAAAGACCTGACCCCAAATACAAAGACCTGACCCCAAATATATTATACATTCAACAACAAGTGTTCCCGTTCCCAGGAGCTGATAACCTGGAAAAACGTTTCGTATTCGAGTTCCTTGACGGCGTTGTAAACCTGGATAAATTCTTCACCGAGCAGTCCGCGTATGGGCGCGGATTTTCGCATGAGTTTCAATGCCGAATGCAGGTCTCTGGGCAGGATTATAGCCCGTTCATGGGCATTACCCTCCAGCGGCCTGGTGGGTTCAAGTTTTTCTTCCATTCCCAGGTAGCCTGCGCCCAGTGATGCGGCGATGGCAAGATACGGATTGGTGTCAGCGCCCGGAACCCTGTTTTCAACCCGGGTCCCGGCAGCCGGCGCCAGCGGCACGCGCAGGCCGACGGTACGGTTGTCGAAACCCCAATGGGTATTAATGGGGGATGCATAATAGCGGGTGATTCTACGGTAGGAATTCACATTGGGCGCAAACAGCGGCATGGTTGCGGGCAGGTATTTCTGCAGGCCGGCTATGTAACTCATAAACAGTTTGTTGGGCTTGCCGCTCTTGCCTGCAAATATGTTTTCGCCGGTTTTTTTATCAACAACGCTCTGGTGCAAGTGCATTGAACTGCCCGGCTGATACTGGTGTGGTTTAGCCATGAAAGTCGCATACATACCATGTTTGAAGGCTGCCTCGCGCACCGTTCGTTTGAAGGTAAACACCTGATCCGCCAGACTCATGGGATCGCCATGCAGGAAGTTGACCTCAAGTTGCGCAATACCGTCTTCATGGGTGAGCGTTTCAATATCGAGTTCCTGTTGCTCGGCAAAATCATAGATATCCTCAACCACGTTCTCGAATTCATTCAAGGCATCGATACTGAAGGTCCGCCGGGCCTGCTCCTGCCGGCCGGAGCGGCCGGCGGGGGGTTCCAGCGGCAAGTCCGCGTTGGTATTGGTTTTGATCAGGTAAAATTCAATCTCCGGCGCAACGACGGCTTGGCGGCCCTGTTTTTCATACAGGTCAAGTACGCGTTTCAATACCTGCCGGGGAGCGATTTCCACCGGTGTTCCGTCAAGATGATAGCAATCATGGATGATCTGGGCAGTCGGGTAAGGCGCCCATGGTACTTTACGTATTGCTGCGGGTACCGGCCTGGCCTCCATATCGTTGTCGGCAGGATTGATACTCTCAACCAGTTCGATGTAATCACCGGTAATGGTCTGGGTAAACAGTCCCTTGGCGATACGGATGCCTTGATCCGCCAGGTAGCGTTCCGCCGGCACAAACTTCCCCCTGGCCATCCCGGCAATATCAGGGATCAGCACCTCCACCTCTTCGATGGCGTTATCCTGGAACCATTTTTTGAACATAGTCATAGATGTTCACGACGCTTTACGCCGCGTTGCGAACCGATGGTGAATGAAAAGAGCCTACCTGAATCTTTTTCTGAAAGTAACGCCGAAGGTGCGGGGCTGGTTGACGCCAAAGCGTCGTTCCGCCCAGCGGTTATTGACAAAAGTGGTCCCGCGCTCGTCCCAGATGTTATTGATGTAGAAAGACGCGCTCCAGGTCTCGGCATCCAGCCCCATGCTGAAGTCTCCCACGTCGTAAGCCTTCTGGATCGTCGTCGGCGGATCGGATTCCAGCGACACGATAGGTTCAAGTCCTTCCAGTGCGTTGATCGATTCGCCGGTATGAGCATAATCGAACCGGATATAGGGTTCGGCGCCCAACAATTCCCCCTGGAAGGTATACTCCGCAGACAGGCTTGCTTTCCAGTCCGGTGTAATAGGCAACCTGCTTCCTTCTTCCGCGTCCAGCGTAAATCCCAGGAAATCAAGGGACGCCGATTCAGAGATTCTTGCATCATTATAGGCAACGGTACCGCTGAGGTCCCAGCCCTCGGCCGGCAACCAGGCGAAATCAAACTCGAAACCATCCACCTCCGCTTCCGGAAAATTGACGATACCCAGAGAAAATACCAGCGGGTTGGGGTCTTCCACCTGTACCTGTATGCCCTCCCAACTCATCATGTAAGCGGTAAAATTGGCTCGCAGGCGACCATCCAGCCAGGTGGTTTTTGCCCCTACTTCCAGGTTCTTCAGCTTATCCGAATCATAAGTACGCGGAATACCGGAGATGCGCTTTGACCCGTTTCCACCACCGCTGCGGAACCCATGTGAATAGGTAAAATAAACCATGCTGTCATCGGTATAGCGCCAGGTCAGGTTTACCTTAGGCACAAAACCATGATCGAGTCCACTGACGGTTTCATCGGTACTGACGAAATCAGTGGCATAATCGGGTTCGATCCCATTCTGTTGCAGACCGCCCTGCACCAGGTGGAACTCACGATCAACCCGGAACCAGCGGCCCCCTGCCGTGATTGTAAAGTTCTCGGTAAAATCGAAACTCATCTCACCGAAAATGGCGAACTGGTCTATGGTCTCCTCGTAGGTGCCGAAAAACCAGTTGCTGTTGCCCTCCCAACTGCCGGGAGGCAGGCCGTTCAGGGAGGCCGAATACGGGTCGAAATCCGGGTTGGGGATGGTCCCGTCGTAATCTATATACGCCGGGTTGTTGAAATAAACGTTGTAGGCCAGGTAGTAGAAGCCCGGTGAACCGGCCAGGCTGTCGTTCCCCGAGGCAAACAATGAAGTCTCCTCGGTGCGATTGTAGAACAGGCCTACCAGGCCGAACCACTTGCTGCCGGTATCGGTGGGCGTAGACAAGCGCGCCTCCACCGTCCAGCGTTCGTTTTCTATATCGTTGATGGCAAACCCGTTCTGCGGGTCGCCACCAAAATTGTAGACGTCATAGTAAGCGTCATCGAACAGTTGGTTAAAAGCAAACTGGTAATCGGTGCCATCGGCGTCATAACGAAAATCGCGATTGAAATAGGACGCGTGCAGCAGGGTGTCGGCAAAACCCAGTTTGCCTTCCAGGGTCAGGCCGATCTGGTACCATTCCTCGTCCAGTGTTTCTTCGGCGAAACGCACTTGTTCCAGGCCGCCGACCTCGATGTTGGAATCCGCAAAACCGTCGGCACTGGTTTCCTGGAACACCGCGGAAATATCCAGGGTCCAGTCATCATCCGGGGTCCAGCGCGCGGCGACCCTGCCACCGGTGATTTCCGTGGTATTGACGTCATCCTCCACCCGGTCTGCATTGGTAAAAGTGCCCCCCGCGCTGGCACCGAGTACGTTATCGATATACCCGGCCTCTTCTGCATGGAAACCGACCAGGCGAATGGCGAGCTGGTTTTCACTGACAGGCAGGTTGACCATGGCGCTGACGTCGTACCCGGCGTCGCCACCGTCAACCTGTGAACCGGAGGCCTCAATCCAACTGTCAAACCCGGTCGCATCCGGTTTATTGGTGATAATCCGCAGGGTCCCCGATTGGGAGGCATCGCCAAACAAAGTGCCCTGGGGACCGCTCAGGGCTTCAACACGCTCAATATCGATCAAGCGCGGATCCGGATTGATACCGGCGGCGGTAATGGGTTGTTCATCCAGGTAGACACCACTGGAGGGGTTTGTTCCGAACTGGATACCGGAGGCTGCAACGCCGCGAAACACCACTGAATTTCCTCCCGGTTCGCGCTGTCCCAAGGCAAGTCCGGGAATATAGCTGGCATAGTCATCCATCCCCTTAAAGCCGCGGCGCTGAATTTCATCGGTGGTAAACGCGGTGATCGATACGGGGATGTCCTGCAGGTTTGCTTCCCGCTTGGTAGCGGTAACGACAATCTCCTCCAGGACCTGTTGCGCATCAGCGGTCTGTGCGCCGCCCAGTAAGGCCGACATGGCAATAGCAAGGGTTTTCTTGCGGATTGGTGGTCGTTGAGAGGTTCTTTTTATCTTCGACATGATTTTTACCTTTCTACCCCGGACAGAATGCCCCGATCCTGTATACAATAATATATTAAATCAGCCATTGTGTAGAATGCAAGTCCGAACGTATATAAATGAATAAAAATTCATTCAGTTAAAACAGCTAACTTCCTGATATAAATGGATATAGACGAGCCGATAAAATTTCTGGGGTCTGTAGACGTGGAAACGTTGCGGGAAAGCATCCTCGCCCAGGATAAAAACGCCTGGTACGAACAGGAACAGCGTCAGAAAGCCTATGACGTTCACCGGTATACGGAATCCATCGTATTGATTTTTACCGACGGGGCCGGCTGGCCCAATATTGAAGTCAGCAAGCAACCCGGCTGGGACCGGTTGGCTGATGCCGCCATGCCCGTGATGCAGACGATCATCGACAATTTTTACCCGACCGGCGGCACCATCATCCGCGCCATGGCGGCAAAATTACTCTCGGGTGGGAAAATCAAGCCCCACCAGGATTCACATCCTTCATTTCATCACGGTCATCGAATCCACGTTCCCATTACCACAAACCCCAGAGTTCGTTTCATGATCGACGGACGACCCTACAGGCTGGAAGTGGGTCAGGCCTATGAAATCAACAACCAAAAAATACACAGTGTGATGAATAAGGGAGCAGAAGACAGGATCACGTTTATTTTCGATTACGTGCCGCCGGAACATATTAACCGCGCTCCCGGGCAACAGGTGGCGCCGGGCTGACCCGTTTTCCCGGCATCGGTCTTTTCCTGTGACTACCTTGATCACCACCTCCGTGGTAAGAGGGACCCGTCAGGGTGAAAGTCACGGCGGCGTATATCTGATTGACCTGGAACGGCAAAAAGCCGCCCAGCCCATTGACTGGGACAAAATGAATATTGACTGGCAGGGGCGCGGGTGGGACCGGGGTTTGCGCGGCATCGCTTTCGATAGGGACAAGGTCTATATCGCCGCCAGCGATGAGTTATTCGTTTACACGCCCGAATTTACGCTGCTCGCTTCCTATCGCAATCCCTACCTGAAGCATTGCCACGAAATCTGTTGCTACGAACGGAGACTGTACCTTACTTCAACCGGGTTTGACTCCCTGCTCGGGTTCGATCTTGATAACAACCGGTTTTCCTGGGGGTTGACGCTCAGTTACGACGGGCGGGCGTTCAACGGAACGCCCTTCGACCCCAATTCCGTGGAAGGCCCCATGCCCGGAAATGAATTGCATATTAATAACGTCTTCTGTAACAGGAAGGGAATGTATATAAGCGGGATGAGGACGGGCGGGCTGCTGGTTTTTGACGGACGCCGGCTGATTCAATGGGCATCGCTGCCACAGGGAGTCCATAACGCCCGGCCCTATAAGGAAGGCGTGTTGTTTAATGATACCGAAGCGGACGCGGTGCGCTACGTCACCCCCGAAGCACAACTGGCCTTTCCCGTGCCCCGCTTCGACGATAATAAACTGACCTGTACGGAACTGGATGATTCCCGTATTGCCCGCCAGTCCTTCGGACGTGGTCTGTGTCCTGTAGACGATAATCTTATTGCTGCGGGTTCCTCGCCGTCAACCATTGCACTGCACGACCTGGCCTCCGGCAAAACCACCGGTATAGTCACGCTCACCTATGATATCCGCAATGCAATTCACGGCCTGGAAGTCTGGCCTTATGCGGGTTAGCCCGCATTTCTTACCAGGTGATGCGATGATCGCGCCGGATTTTTTGCGCCAACGGGTGCCTGCGACCGAAAGCATAACCGTCGCTCTGGTTAAGGGACAAATCGTCAGGACAGACGATTTGCACGGCGCCAGCCGCCCGAAGGGTTGCGCCCAGGGATGGGCGCAATGAACACGTGCCCGTTGGCGCAAAAAAGACAAGCGAGGGCGCATCAAGCGCAGTCTGTAATGATGACATAGTTGATAAATTACCATAACTCATTGGCAACAAACAAGTATTCGACAGCAACAAGCGACTTGGTGAGAAATGCGGGCTAACGCGGGATATTCTCATATTTTCTGTAGCGGTCGCGTATGGGTTCGATTATTTCGATCAATTCGTCCAGGTGGTCTTCATAATTGCGCCAGAAGTTGACTGACCCGGTGTAGATGGGTTGTCGTACCTGCTCCGAACTGGCCGTTCTTACCGGCCGCTCGGTTTCGTAAAAATTTATGCAGTTATCTTCCCAGGGTAACCGGCAGTATTCCAGTATCCTGCGCACCTGTGCCGCAAAATCGGTGACGACTTCCTCATACTGCACGGTCAGGACCCGACCCGGAAGGACTTCATGCCAGTGGTCCATCATGCGCTGGTATTGCAGGTAGTATTCGCCGATATCCGTCAAATCATAAGCAAACGTCTGGCCCTTGGCATAGTGTTGCCTGAAATTACCGACGCAGGCATCCAGCGGATGCCGGCGCGCATCGATGATCTTTGCATTAGGTAGGATGAGGTGAAGGAATCCAATGGTGGGAAAATTGTTCGGCATCTTGTCAACAAAGAACGGTTTGCCTTCGGTACGGTGCAGCTGCGCGTAACGGATATAGTCTTCGCCCAGCGCGGCCAGGTGTTCCGGCGCCAACTCCCGGACTGCCTGCGGGTAGTTGACGCCATCCGCCCGGTTCCTGTTGAGCGACATGGCGACCCGACCCAGGTAAGGCAATTCACTGGTCCCCTCAACCTGGCTGTGACTGGCGAGCACTTGTTCTATCAGCGTGGAGCCGGAACGAGGCAGGCCGAGAATAAATATCGGCGCCTGATCGAGCTGGCCTGAGTCGTTTTTTTCATCAAACAGCGTCTTGTCAAAAACCTCGATGAGGGCGTCGTTGGTCGTTTCGGTCTGCACCGGGTCGTACTGGACCAGCATGCGTTGTTTGTCGTTGCCCCGTTCATAATAATGCCAGGCCCTGACGTAATCCTGCCGGTCATCATAAGCCTTGCCAAGCGCAAACAGAAAATTGACCTCTGACTTCCCGGCAAGCCCGGTATTGTCATTGACCTTTTTTTCCATTTCCTCCAGTTGCTCGTTACTGAAGCGGTAGGTCTTGAGATTTGCCAGGCTCCAGTAAGTTTCGCCGTTATTGGGCTTAACGCTGATGCAATCCTGGTAGGCCCTGATCGCCTCTTCCTGCTGGCCGATGGTCTTCAAGGCGTTGCCCAGGCCGATTAAGGCCCCGGGGTGCCGGGGCGATAACTCCAGGGTACGTCGGTATTCCTTTACCGCCTCGTGGTTCAGGGCCGCCGGCGAGTAGGCGCCGGCAAGCAGAAAATGCGTATGCGGATTATTGGGATTAATCGCAATGGCGTTTTTGAAACAATTGATGGCTTCTTCAAATCGATCCTGTTCCTTCAATATGCGGCCGAGATCGATGACCGCCGTCAGGAAGTCAGGCGCAATAGCGACGGCGCGCCGTAGCAGGCGTTCCGCATCGTCATAGTGTTTCAGCGTTGCCGCAACCATAGCCAGCATCCTCATTGCGTCAACATTATCCGGATTGTTTTTCAATACCTGCCGGTAGAGCTTTTCGGCCTCTTCGAGCCGCCCTTCCTTGTGCAGCTTGGCAGCTTGAGCGAGCAGTTTGCGATCGGGCGACATAGCGAACGATGCCTCGAATGCGGCATCGGCTTCCTCGCCCCTGCCGATGGACGCCAGCGCCTTGCCCAGGTTAAATTGGGCAAACTCAAGCTTCGGGTCCAGCCGCACCGCTTTTTGTAAGATCACGGCGGCCTCGTCAAACCGCTCCAGTTCAAGCAACACAAAGCCCAGGTCGTCATGAGGTTTGGCAAAAGTCGGCGCCAGACTGACCGTCCGCTTCAATACCTGTTCCGCCTCTTCCAGCCGGCGCATCTTCACCAATACCGCGCCCAGCAATCCCAGCATGTTGACATCTTTCGGGTTTCGTTCAACGGCTTCCCTGCAAACGGTCTCGGCGGCCCTCGGGTTGCCGACGTTGATCAGTTCGAGCGCTTCATCGAATACGGCTTTTGGGGCATAAATCTGTCGCATATAAAACGTTGTAATCCGGGGGCAAGTCTCGCCGGCATGACGGCGAAGAGGTCTGCGCCCTGTACAGAGAAATCTTTAAAAGTGCGCGGTTCTCCTGTGCCAAAAAGTGCAATCACGCGGTATCCGCGACTTTTGCATCCTCTATTTCCTCGCGCCAGTCTGACATATTCATTTCGATAGCGGCAAAACCACCAATCCAGAGTATCTCATCCCAAAAATTCAGGAAGAGATCGGTCAGTCCCCAGTGAACCGCAATAGCCATAAGCACGCTATAAGCGCCGAGCTTGAGATAATTCACCGTGGCGATGACCGGCCCGCTTGAGACTCCCCGGTCCTGCAACCTGATATTCAATTCAATCAGTACCATGATGACAAGCCAGCAAATCGCCTCAGCCAGGTCCAGCCAGGCCAGCCATCTTTCCCTGGCCAGGTTGGCAAGGTCCGTAATAACCCGCCCCTTATCCATCAGAAAATAGTCCTTGCCGGTTCCCAACTGTGCACAGTTATCCGCATCAAGGTCAGTATATTGCTGGTTGCTTATAAATGAAACCCGGCCATCGGCAACCTGGCACAGGTCGGACACTCCCGGGGCATCTTCCACCTTAAAGTACAATTGATATGTGTTGACGCTGAAAGCATAAACCGTATGAAGCACAAACAGGTAGCACAGGAGACGAATCCCGTGGATCAACCTCCTGACCAGCGGGGTGAATGCCTCTTCGGAGAGAATATAGGTCTCCAACTCCAGCAGGATAATCAGGACAAGCCAGGCCGCATAATCAATGGACGTGGCATAAACCCGCATCCACTTGGTAAGCGGGTCCGCCAATGCCATCGTACGGATAGCGGTCTGCCAATCCCAGTTCAGGTAAAGAATAAAATTAACCAGGAGCAGTGAGTAAACAGTCCATTTAACGGATTGTTTTACGACTTGGGCGTCAACTCGCATTTGTCAGGCCATCGATCAAGGTTGTCTTCATATTAACACTGCTAAGCGGTAGTCTGTCAGCAGATATGATTATGCAATACACACGCGCTTACTTTCTCCTGGTATTGGCATTGGCAACCATGTTGTCAGGCTGTCAGTCGACTTTCGGGCCACAGGCCATCGAACGCACTCATCCGGCCTACAATGAAGCCATTATCGCGTCCATCAACGAGCAGATGCTGCAAAACCTGGTACGGATGCGTTACCGGGATGTGCCCTTTTTCCTGCAGATAGGCAGCGTGACAGCCAGTTTATCCCTGGGCGCCAATGCGGGTGTCAACGCCGACGTGAACCTGGGTAGCGGCGATTCTTTCAGCCCCAGCGTCGGGATCGCCTATGCCGACAAGCCGACTATCTCCTACGCACCTTTGCAGGGGGAAGACCTGTTAAAGAGTCTGCTGAGTCCGCTGCAACTGCAAGCCATACTTGTACTGACACAGTCAGGCTGGAATATCAGCCGGGTGTTTGGACTGTGTTTTGAAAGGATCAACAATCTTTATAATGCGCCCACCGCTTCCGGGCCGACTCCCGAATTGGAACCGGACTATGAGGAATTCAGCCGCCTGCTGGTTTTGTTGCGCACCTTACAAAACGAACGCGGCATACTGGTAAACCAAATTTTCGAATGCTGAAAAAATGACATCTCTCAGATACTGTTGCTTATGGGTTGCGTTTATAAGCCGGTTTATATTGTTCTGATCTAAATCTGACCTGGACCGTAGGTGGGAAGAGGTAGACTGGCTTTGCCACAATAAACGCTTGCATCTATTTGATCGTTTCTGATAAACTGTTACCGTTTACGTAATAAAAATTAGTATTTTGTGGATATTAATTTCCAGAATCGAAAACTTGAGAAAACATTAAATTCGGTGGTGGCACTCCAAAAGAAATACGGAAACCGCATGGCGAATACGCTCATGAATCGCCTCGCTATCCTGAAAGCTGCCCGAACTTTAGAGTTGGTTCCGAAAAATCCTCCAGACAGGAGACATCAACTCCGGGGAGAACGGAATGAACAGTATGCTGTCGATCTTGTTCACCCCTACCGGCTGGTTTTTAAACCGAACCACCACCCGCTCCCGCGCAAGCACGACGGAGGTATTGACACTGAACAGATAACCGCAATCACAATCATTGAAATCATCGACTATCATTGACGGGAGAAAAAGACATGGGAACGATATCCAACCAATATAGACCGGACTATACGGTATCCCCAGGTGATATCTTGGAAGAACGTATTAAGGCGCAAGGTATTTCACAAGCTGAGCTCGCCCGTCGATGCGGCCATTCTGCAAAACTGATCAGTGAAATTATCCACGGGAAGGCCCCTCTTAAACCGGGAATAGCACTACAGTTTGAGAAAGTACTCGCTGTTGACGCCAGTATTTGGCTTAATATCGAAACCGATTACAGGCTATACAAAGCCCGGGAAGCTGAAGCGCGGGAAGCGGTGGAAGATGCCGCATGGCTGAAGAAATTCCCTGTGAACGAACTTGTGAAGCGAGAAGTTATCCGTAAGCCGGTATCGGAGGTCGACGCGATGTCAAAACTGCTTACATTTTTTGGCATTGGTTCCGTTAAGGCCTGGAATATGAAGTATGAATCGGCTAACGTCGTTTATCGGCACTCACAGAGTTTCAAGAGTGATCAGGCGACCTTAGCAACATGGCTTCGACTTGGAGAGCTTGAGGCTGAACGACAAGAGTGTGCTGAGTTCAGTGAAGCGCGGTTCAAACACGCACTCCGGGAAATCCGTCGACTAACGCGAGCGCCCTTTGAGGATGCCTTAACAAACGCACAACGACTCTGTAACCAATCAGGAGTTGCTCTAACCCTGGTTAAACCATTACCCAAAACTGCACTCAGCGGAGCCGCGTGGTGGCTGTCTCCCCAAAAGACCGTGGTACAGCTAAGTGCGCGTCACAAGACTGACGACCACCTCTGGTTCAGTCTGTTCCACGAAGCCGCGCATATCCTCCTCCACAGCAGGAAGACCATATTCATGGACGCCGCGAATAATGAGAACACAGGCATTGAAGCAGAAGCAGACGATTGTGCTTCGAATATGCTTGTCCCGAGCTCGAGTTGGAAGCGATTTATCGCGACTTCCTCGTTTAATAAAGCATCGATTCAATCATTCGCCGACGAACAGGGAATTGCCTCGGGCATAGTTGTGGGGATGCTCCAGCATGACGGACATCTTCCCTGGTCGCACCTGAATGGATTAAAGGTACGATTGGAATGGAAGTAATGTAATGTTTTTAGTAGTAGCAGAGGAAAAGATGGACAAGCTGAATATTTTTAATGGCTACCTGCACTGTCAGCCAGGCACGGAAAACCGCATTGGCAGGGTGCTGGAACTTTTATCTGGACATCTGTCTTATGAGGTTCCTCCTCTGAGCTGCTTATTATTATGGGTGTCCGGATAATTGTGATTGTACTTCCCTGATCGCTTCAATCCGGCGTTTTCGGATTTCTTCAGCAATTTGTGTTCCGCTCAGGTCTTGCGTGTTCAGTAATTTCACGTCGATGGATAAGCAGGCTTCGTAGTATTTTGTGAATAATTTCGCTTGTGGGTAACTCTTTTGCTCCAATCCCTTGCGTCCCTGCGCATCGGCTTTACAGGCAAGCAGGAATTGAGTAAACCGCTCAGGGCGCCGGAAGGCATCAAGCGCTTCAAGTTTGCCAAGTATTACACCTGGCCTCATTTCACTGATACGGTGACAGTCGAGGTGGTGGCGGGCAACGATGATAGCAAGCTCTTTATACTTGTTGGGTATGCGCAGTCGTCCGCACAGTCCTCGTATCAGATCAACCCCGCGTTCTTCATGACCGTGATGGCTGGGCCACTTTTCTTCAGGTGTTGCGGCCTTGCCCAGATCATGCACCAGGGCGGCAAAACGTACTTCCGTGTCGGAGGTCAGCCTTGTTGCCTGCTCCAGCACCATCAACGTATGGATCCCGCTGTCAATTTCAGGATGGTATTTCGCAGGTTGTGGAATGCCGAACAGCCGGTCGATTTCAGGAAAGAGCCTGATTAACGCGTTACATTCCCGGAGCACTTCAAAATAACGTCGTGGCTGCGCCGTTCGCAATGCTTTTTCCGTTTCCACCCAAACTCTCTCCGGCGTCAATGTCTCCAGCTCGTTCGCGGCGCTGATTTCCCCTAATAAAGACTGTGTTTCCCCGGCAATGGGGAAATTGAATTGCGCGGCAAACCGGGCAACGCGCAATATGCGTAATGGATCCTCGGCAAAAGCCGGTGAGACATGACGGATTATCCCTTCCTCCAGGTCTTTGCGGCCGCCATAAGGATCTATTAAATTCCCGTTCTCATCCTTTGCAATGGCATTGATGGTGAGATCCCGGCGCTGTAAATCCTGTTCCAGGGTGATTTTGTCTGACGTATTGAAAACAAAACCCTTGTAGCCCGGCTTTGTCTTGCGTTCGGTGCGGGCTAATGCGTACTCCTCCCCTGAATCCGGGTGGATAAAAACAGGAAAATCCTTGCCGACTGCCTTATAACCCAGTGCCGTCATTTCCTCGGGCGTGCTGCCGACCACAACCCAGTCGCGATCTTTCACTTTTATACCCAGCAGTTCATCCCGAACCGCTCCACCGACTTGATAAACCCGCATGGCAGCGAAAAATTACAGTGCTTCCAGGTAGCCGATCATACGTTTCCGCATGGCCTCATCCGGCACGCGGCCCTTGCCTCCCGCCATGTTATCCAGTACGTGTTTGACCTTGGTAGTGGCCGGTATGATACAGGTCACTGCCGGATGGCCGGCAATGAATTTCAGGAAGAATTGCCCCCAACTGGCGCAATCGATTTCACTGGCCCAGGCCGGCAGGGACTTCCCTTTCACTTTCCTGAATAACTCTCCTCGCTGATAGGGACGGTTAATGATGGTTGCAATGCCCTTGTCCCGGGCAAGCGGCAGTAACCGTTCATCGGTAATCCGGTTATCAATGTTGTAACTCAGTTGGATAAAATCCAGCGGCTCTTTTTTCATAATGGCCTCCAGCTCCTCATGAAAACGACCGTGTGAAGTGGTGATGCCCAGGTATCGGATCCGGCCTTCTTCTTTCCATTCTCTCAGAGTCTTCAGGTGGATGTCCCAATCGCGCAGGTTGTGGATTTGCATGAGGTCCATCGTCTGGACGCCCATAAGTTGCATGGATGTGTTCATCTGGCGAATACCGGCTTCCCTGCCATCGGTCCAGACCTTGGTGGCGGCAAACAATGCGGCGGTATTTTCTGTCGTTTTCAGCAAATCACCCACTATGCCTTCCGCCGGACCGTACATGGGAGATGAATCGATCATCTGGCCCCCGTGATCGAAAAATGCCTGCAAGACCTCACCAAGTTGTCCCATGGGCGTGGCATTGGTAAAAGTACGGGAGGTGCCCATACCCATGATTGAAATTTCCTCGCCAGTCGCAGGAATTTTCCGTTTAATCACGTTATCTGTCATGGCAAACAGCGTTCCGGGCATAACGGTAAGCGCAACGGAACCAACCCAGGCGTCTCTGATAAAGCCGCGCCGCGATATCGTAAAATCTTTCATTGTAGTTCACCTCTAGCCCGCATTTCTCACCAGGTGGTGCGATGATCGCGCCGGATTTTTTGCGCCAACGGGTGCCTGCGACCGAAAGCATAACCATAGCTCTGGTTGAGGGAGCACGTGCCCGTTGGCGCAAAAAAGACAAGCGAGGGCGCATCAAGCGCACTCTGTAATGATGACATAGTCAACAGATTACCATAACTTATTGACAGCAAACATGTATCCGACAACAACAAGCGACCTGGTGAGAAATGCGGGCTAGTTTAATGCGTTCTGCCATACTGGCGATCATGATCATAGGCATTTCCTATGAATACCGCCACTATAGTCCATAGGATTGCGATGCACGCGCCGATCAGGGCAATGCCCGTCAGACCCAGACTCAATCCCTGAGCCAGGCCGGTATAGGTCCAGCCGGTCAGCATATCCCCCCCTCGGTAGACCACGATGTCTATGACCGGTTTTGTCTTGAACCGCGTTTCTCGACCCACCAGGGTGAACAGCATTTCCCGACCGGGACGGGTGATGGCATAGTTGCCGGCCCGCCGAACTATTTGCAGGCCAATCAGCACCATCAGAAAGGGGGAAATGGCCACAACCAGCCAGCCGGCAACAATAAAGACGGGGACAATCGACAAGGTGATGGCCAGCCCGAACCGGGTTGCCAGGCGACCGGTGGCAAACATGGCGGTAATAATGGCGAGTGAATTAACGATCAGGTCCATCATGCCCCAGTATTGTGAACGGGTTGCCCGATCGAATACGGCCAGCATGTTTTTGAGTTCAAAATAAACAAAAGTGCTCATGACCGTATAAAGCAGGATGAACAAACCGATCCCCAGCAGGTAGCGGTTGGAACAAAAGTCGACGAAACCGTTGAAGGGATTACCTCCGATGGTTTCCCGGCCTGACGAGTCAGCTCCAACGTTTCCGTCGCGCAGGTCCGAATGTTTCAACTTCTCCATGTATGCGATCATCGGAATGATGAGCAATAATATAACAGAGGCAAGCAACATGAGATTATAAACGCCTATCGCCCCGGAGAAAATAACAGGAAAGGCAGGCCCGACAACGGCGCCTATGCTGGCCCCGGATGCAATAAAACCGAATAATCTTTTTGATTGTTCCTTTGAGAATGTGTCCGCCATGAAGCTCCAGAACACGGAGACGTGGAACAGGCTGAAGACGCTGAGCCAGACGTAAAATGTCTTATCAATGTATACCGGATTGTCCGCCATCCGTGTTCCCAGGTAGAACGCCAGAAAAGACAAGGAGAAAAACCCGTAGACCGTGGGGACAAGACGCCTGAATTTGATCCTTGCTATGGCGATGCCGTATACGGCGACGGCAACCGCACTGATCACAAAAGTGGAGGTCCATAACCAGCTCAGTTCTGCATCGGACCAGTCACTTGCCATTGCATCACGGACCGGACGCAGGATGTAATACGCCACCATGAGGGTGAATACAAAGGCGAACGACGTGAACGAAGCCCTGATTTCACGGGCTTCGATTTTGAGCAGCAGTTTCAGGTACCTGGAAATCAAACGGGGTAGTCTTACCTGGTAGTTTTTTGCGGATATTCAAGTCCGGCAACCGGATTCCTGATACTATACTTGAATTCAGTATTCGAATCTAAAGCGACATCTGCCTTGATGCACTTATGACTCAAAACCGCTATATCCAACGCTAAAGACTGGCGTGTCAAGAAGAGTTTTTATGATTACCACGGCTAATTTACGCTATATCCTCAACATACTTATGATGAAAATACTTGATTTTGAAAGTATGTGGTTGCCCGGACAAATTTAATAATAGATGGAATGGGCTTGCTTCTGACTTTTTTTGATTTAACTACACCAGATCAAGCCAGCGAACTTGAGGATGCCCTGTTTACTGCCAGGATTAAAAGGCTCCTCTGTCGATATTGCCGGTGTATCATTACAGATGACGACCAAAAAACAACGCGAGAAGGACAGTTTATTCATTACCGCACCAACCCTGCCGGAGTCGCATTCGAGTTTGGCTGTTATGTGGATGCACTGGGGTGCTCAACCCTGGGCGAGGTGACGACTGAGCATACCTGGTTTCCGGGCTATAGCTGGAAACTAGCCGTATGCCAGGGCTGCGGTGAACACCTTGGCTGGTTATTCAAGGGTGATGACTCGTTTTATGGTTTAATTCAGGATCGATTGGTTCTGGAGCAGTAAAGGTAACACTACCTGCCAGGACAAGCCAAAATCTTTTGTAAGTGGGTTCCACTGGGAAAATAGCACGTATAATGAACCTCTACGGTGATAATTGATTATGAGGTAAAGACCATGGCTATAGCTAGTTGGAAGGGCGTCGAGTTGGCGCATAGCGAAGATTATGAAGTAGTGGAAGGCAATATTTACTTCCCGGCGAATTCGGTCCGCTCAGAATTTTTCAGGCCGAGTGACACTGAAACCTTTTGCCCCTGGAAAGGGACAGCCGGTTACTACCATATTGAAGTTAATGGTGAAATCAACCAGGATGCGGCATGGTTTTATCCGGTGACCAAAGACGCGGCAAAAAATATACTAGGTTATATCGCCTTCTGGCGCGGTATAGAAGTGACTGAATAAGGATCCCTATGAAACACGAAAATCACCAGACGGAAACCACTCCCGATAACATCGCTACAGGCGCCCTGGAAGGGGTGCGCGTTCTCGAACTGGGGCAACTCATTGCCGGCCCGTTCTGCGGACAATTATTGGCGGATCTGGGCGCCGAGGTAATCAAGATAGAGCTGCCCGGGAGAGGCGATCCGATGCGGGATTGGGGCAGAGGGGAACCCCTGTGGTGGCCCGTCATCGCCCGCAACAAGAAATGTATCACCCTGGACGTAAGATCCGAACAGGGCAAGGCTATTATCGAAGAGCTGGTTGAAAAAGCGGATATTGTCCTCGAGAACTTCAGGCCGGGCACCATGGAGAAGTGGGGACTGGGTTACGCCGACCTGGCCAGGATCAACAAAGGGATCATCATGGTCAGGGTGTCCGGTTATGGTCAGTATGGCCCCTACTCCACGCGCGCCGGTTATGGGGGCATCGGTGAAGCCATGGGCGGGTTGCGCTATATCGTCGGCGACCCTGCTACGCCGCCAAGCCGCGTCGGGGTCAGCATAGGTGATACGCTCGCCGCCATGTTTGCCACTATCGGGGCATTGTCGGCACTGCAACTTCGTGAGCGTACCGGTCAGGGTCAGGTCGTCGATTCTGCTATTTATGAGGCCGTGCTCGGCGTGATGGAGTCAACGGTGCCGGAATACGCCCAGGCAGGTATCATCAGGGAACGAACCGGCTCAATACTGGAAAAAATTGCCCCTTCCAACGTTTACCCCACGGCGGATGAGGACATGATAGTGATGGGAGCCAACCAGGACTCTGTCTTTGCCCGGCTGTGCGATGCCATGCAACAGCCGGAACTGGCTGAGGATAAGAGATTCAGCACTCACATTGCCCGTGGAAATAACCAGGCGGAACTGGATGAGCTTATCTATGCCTGGTCAAAAAAATATACGACCACCAAGTTACTTGCGCTCCTGGAGAAACATGCCGTACCGGCGGGACGAATTTATCGGGCCGCTGAAATGCTTGTTGACGAACATTTTATAGCACGGGAAAGCATAGTCGACGTTGACCATCCGAAATATGACAATCTGAAAATGCAAAACGTGTTTCCCCGGTTGTCGGCCACCCCCGGTAAAATAAAATGGCTTGGGCCGCGCCTGGGCCAACACAACGAGGAAATCTACCAGGAATTGCTCGGCTACAGCCCCTCTGACCTGGAACGCCTGACGGAGGAAAGGATAATATGACGGAGGCACCTCCGTCACTCCGGGCTTGACCCGGAGTTCAGTCAAATAACGTGTCGCCGGAGCATGCCCCAGCATGTCGTAAGCAGGGGGCGACTCTTTGTTTAACTGGACTCCCGTCCCCTGCTCAACACCATACAGGGGCATGCTTTGCGGGAATGACGGTGGGGGTAGGAATAACAACGGAGGCAATACCGTCATGCCGGGCTTGACCCGGCATCCAGTCAATAATGTGTCGCCGGAGCATGCCCCAGCATGTCGTAAGCAGGGGGCGACTCCTTGTTTCACTGGAGTAGCAGTGGGGGCAGGAACGGCGCCTACTGCTCAACCCAGGTCTGCGTGTGCTTTCTGATCAGGTCACACAGGGCGGCGATATGCCGGGGCTGGTCGTTCAGCGCGGGGATGTAAGTAAATCTTTTTCCTCCGGCGGACAGAAAAAATTCCCTGTTCTGTATTTCAATTTCTTCCAGAGTCTCCAGGCAGTCTGCCGCAAACCCGGGACAGATCACCTGTACGTGTTCCACACCGGCCTTGCCCCATTCCTGCAGCAGCTTATCCGTATACGGCCGCAACCATTCACGGGGGCCGAACCGGGATTGAAAGGACAGCTTCCATTGCTTTTCGTCCAGTTTTAGCCGTTGGGCCACAAGGTGCGCGGTTTTATGACATTCATCGGAGTAGGGGTCTCCGGCAAGAACATAATCCCTGGGTAAGCCGTGAAACGAAAACAGCAACTTATCCGGCTTGCCGGACTGTGCCCAGTGAGTGCGGACACTCTCTGCGACGGCATCGATATAACCGGGATCATCATGATAGTTCCTGATCATCCTCAGTTCGGGAATATAACGCCACGTTTTCAGGACGTCGGCAACGGCATCGAAGGTTGCCGCCGTTGTAGCAGCCGAATATTGCGGGTACAGGGGGAAAACCAGCAACTTTTGCACGTTGTGCCTGCGTAATTTCTCCAGGGCTGAGCGGATGGACGGGTTACCGTAACGCATGCCCAGTTCAATATGGACAGCCGTTTTACCGTTCTCATTCAGCGCCGCCCGGATTGCCCGGCACTGTTTTTTGGAAATCGCCAACAGGGGAGAGCCTTCTTCAGTCCATACTTCACGGTAGGCGCTGGCGGAACGCCTCGGACGAAGACGCAGAATCACACCATGTAATATGAACCACCAAAGCAACCTGGGAGTTTCAATGACCCGCGGGTCGGAGAGAAACTCCGCCAGGTACTTTCTCAACGCGGCCGGAGTCGGCGCATCCGGCGTCCCGAGATTGGTAACAAGTACGCCTGTCGCCGCCGGCGCGCCATGTTTGAATTCAGGATTGCTGCTGAACGAAACCATCTTTTATCTTTTCCCGGTGAGCAATACGGTCTGATGCTGTTACATCACGATATTCGGATATCCCCGCAATAGCGGTCGACAAGTATAACTTATTATGAAGACAGTCATTTAACCCGCATATCTCACCAATGGATGCGTCCTCGTTTCCATCTAATAATAAATTACTATCAATACAATAGATATAATTCAATATATTTATTAAGAAGGCGCGTCTACACTCTTGTCTAAACCAGTAACTCACTTTATTGATTGGAGGTGAAAAATGAAACAGAAGACCTTGACAACGTCATCAGGCGCTCCCGTAACTGATGATCAAAATTCACTGACTGCCGGGCCCCGTGGGCCGGTGCTGATGCAGGACTGGCAGTTGATCGAAAAACTGGCGCATTTCAATCGTGAACGCATTCCTGAACGGGTGGTGCATGCCAAGGGCACCGGCGCTTATGGTACGTTCACCCTGAATAAGGACTTGTCTGATTACACGATTGCCGATTACCTGAACGGCGCGGGTAAACAGACTGAAGTATTCCTGCGCTTTTCAACCGTCGGCGGGGAAAGCGGATCGGCCGATGCCGAGCGTGACCCGCGCGGATTTGCCGTCAAGTTCTATACCCGCGAAGGCAATCACGACATAGTCGGCAACAATACTCCGGTCTTCTTCCTGCGTGACCCGAGCAAATTCCCCGATTTCATCCACACGCAAAAACGCAATCCGGCAAATAACTGCAAAGACCCGGAGGCAGTATGGGATTTCTGGGCATTGAATCCACAGGCCATGCACCAGGTTACAATCCTGTTCTCCGACCGGGGCGTGCCGGCGGATTATCGACACATGAACGGCTACGGCTCGCATACTTATTCGTTATGGAATAATGAAGGTGAACGCTTCTGGGTGAAGTGGCATTTCAAGACGCAACAGGACATAAGATGCCTTACGGAAGCGGAATCACGGGAAGTGTGCGGACAGGACCCCGACCACGCGCAACGGGATCTGGTTGAGGCGATCGAGAGTAATAACTTTCCAAGGTGGACGGTCAATATACAGGTAATGCCGGAAAAAGAGGCCGAGACGTACGGTATCAATCCGTTCGATTTGACCAAGGTATGGCCGCACAAGGATTATCCGTTAATCGAGATTGGGGTACTGGAGTTGAACCGCAACGTGGACAATTACTTTGCGGAAACCGAGCAGTCTGCTTTTGCCCCGAGCAACCTGGTCCCGGGTATCGGCGCCTCGCCTGACAAGATGTTACAGGCTCGGCTGTTTGCCTACCAGGACGCACACCGGTATCGCATCGGGGCCAATTACAATGACCTGCCGGTGAATTACCCGCGGGCAACCGGCGCGGAAAACTACCAGCGCGCCGGCGCCATGGCAGGCACAAAGTGCCCGTTTGATCATGGGCGTGTCAACAGTGGCGCCCCCGACGTAAACTACGGGCCTAATTCGAAGGGCGGCCCGGTGGAGAAACCCGAGTACAAGGAACCCTCTTTGAGCATCGATGCGGCAGTGGTTGAGCGTCATGATCATCGTGCGGGCGCCGATGATTATTCGCAGGCCGGCGCCTTGTTCAGGCTCATGTCAAGCGAGCAACAAAGGCAACTGGCAAATAATATTGCCGGCAGCCTGGGCCAGGCCTCCTGGGAAGTACAGGAGCGCATGCTCGTACACTTCGATGAATGTGACCGGCAATATGGCCGGATGATCAGGGATGCAATTGCCGCTACAAACCAAATGGCAATGGCTTCCTGACACCGGTAAGACAGGGGGACGGAAATCGTTCCGTCTCCCTGCCAGTCCTGCAACCTTGTCACCCTTCCGATATTTGGGGTCAGAGTAAAAATACAACCAATTCGGTTGGTGCTGTAGATTCATTATTGCGTATTTTTACTCTGACCCCTACTGTAGTTTTTCTCGTTCTTCACGCCCGTAACTTGATTACCCGTTGCATAATGGGGGAGGATTATGTTAATCAGATATTAAGGACAACAGTTTTATATTATGCACGCCGAAAAAATACAAAATTCCGAATCTTTGCTTGGGCCGACGGATCCACCGCCATATCAAATCATCAACCAAAGCGGCCCGGCAAAATGTCTGGTGATTGCAGATCATGCCGGCAATGCCGTACCTGCGTCACTACGAGGCCTGGGGTTAAAAGAAAGTATCTTCGTCAAGCACTTTGCCGTGGATATCGGTACCCGTGCAACGGCCACCCTGCTGGCGGCGCGTTTGCGCGCTCCGCTGATCCTGGCCAACTATTCCCGACTTGTTATTGACCTGAACCGTAATCTTGACGATCCCACTGCGTT
The DNA here is from genome assembly GCA_965248145.1 of Gammaproteobacteria bacterium. Classification (GTDB taxonomy): domain Bacteria; phylum Pseudomonadota; class Gammaproteobacteria; order Eutrophobiales; family Eutrophobiaceae; genus JAAXHV01. The sequence goes on from OZ252091.1 coordinate 53,159, forward strand.
CATCACGTCCAGTGACGGCGTAACTATACCCGGCAATCAAGTCCTCGGCGCCGTTGAAAAACAACACAGGTGCGATGCAATTTACCGTCCATATCACGATGCCGTAGACGAGCTGATCAGTGACTTTCTGAGACGGGGATGCGTACCTGCCATCATCAGCGTCCACAGCTTCACGCCGGAACTGGACAAGCAACGCCGCCCCTGGCACATCGGCGTATTGTGGGACAAGGACACGCGTATCGCGTTTCCCTTATTGGCAAAGCTCAGACAGAATCCGGAACTGATTGTCGGGGATAACGAGCCTTATTCCGGTCGCCACACCGCCGACTATACGATCGATCATCATGCAGAAGACAGGGGCCTTGCCAACGTTTCCATCGAGTTACGACAGGATCTCCTGGGCAACAAAGCCGCCGTTGATCGCTGGACTACACTACTGGTCGATGCCTTGTCTGAGATACTGGCTGACGATGCACTGTATCAATATAGATATTTGGGATATTTGGGGTCAGAGTAAAAATTCAACCAATTCGGTTGGCGCAGCAGATTCATTGTTGCGTATTTTTACTCTGACCCCAAATATCCAAATATCCGAGAGGTAACCACCATGGCAATCCCTGAACCCGAATTCAGTGTCGGCATTGAAGAAGAATATCTGCTTGTCGATAAAAATACGCGGGATTTGTGCAGTAATCCACCCGACACGATGGTGCAGGAATGTGAGAACCTGTGTGAGGGGCAGGTCAGCCCGGAATTCCTTAAGTCTCAAATCGAGGTAGGCACCAGACCGAGCCGGACCATAGCCGATGTCCGCGCTGACCTGATTTCACTGCGTCACGCGGTCATTGAGGTCGCTGACAGGTACGGTCTTGCACCCATCGCAGCGTCCACCCACCCATTCGGCAGTTGGCAGCAGCAGCAGCACACCGAAAAAGAACGCTACCATATCCTTGAGCATGATATGCAGGCTGCCGCAAGGCGCATGTTAATCTGCGGCATGCACGTCCACGTCGGTATAGCAGATGACGATTTACGCGTAGACCTGCTGAATCAATTTAATTACTTCCTGCCCCACCTGCTGGCCTTGAGTTGCTCTTCGCCGTTCTGGGAAGGGGAAAATACCGGCCTCTTATCCTACCGCTTGACTGTGTTTGACGCCTTACAGCGTACCGGCATTGCCGAGCAATTTTCCAGTTACGCGGAATATGAGCGCCATATCAACATACTTAAATCCGCCGGGGTAATTGATGACGCCAGCAAGATCTGGTGGGACCTGCGGCCCAGCGCGCGCTATCCCACTTTGGAGATGCGTATTGCGGACGTTTGCACCCATGTGGATGACGCAATCAGTCTTGCCGCGTTGACGGTTTGCGTGATGCGTATGCTTTACCGACTGCGCAAGAATAATCAACGCTGGCGCGCTTATGCCCGGATGTTGGTTACTGAAAACCGTTGGCGCGCCATGCGCTACGGTCCGGACGAAGGGCTGATCGATTTCGGCAAGGGTGAGATTGTTCCGTTCAGCGTATTGCTGGAAGAGATGCTCGAATTGATTGAAGAAGATGCAAAAGCCCTGGATTGCGTGAGAGAAGTACAACATTCACGCACTATCCTTGAGCGCGGAACCAGCGCGCACCGGCAGATTAAGACCTACGAACAAGCCGTCCGCTCAGGTATGAGCAAACAGGATGCCCTGTGTGCCGTTGTCGATATGCTGATCGAAGAGACCCGAATCAGGTCTGTCTGAGCGCAACCACCGGTGGCGTGGATAACACCTTGTGCGTCCCTGCCAATCCGCCGATGACGGTGACCAGTGTACACAGCACGGGTGTGACCAACCAGACCCAGGGGTTGATCAGGACGTCCATTTTAAAGACATATTCGGCAAGTAATATTTCTGCCACGGTGGCGGTGAAGGCTGCAACCAGCCCGGCAATCAGCCCGAGAAAAGCAAACTCCGCCAGCAATCCGGCCATAACGTGACCTCGTCCCGCGCCAAGGGTGACTAACAGGGCAGATTCATGCCTGCGCTCATCATGGGTGGTTTGCAACGCGGAGAATAATACAATGATTCCCGCAAGCAGGGTAAAACCGGAAACAAATTCCACCGCTCGCACCACCTGTTCCATGATCCTTCGAACCTGTTCGAGGATGGCGTCCACGTCGAAGACGGTGATACTCGGCCAGGTCTTGACGAGGTCGATAAGCAGGTGCCTGTTTTCCCGGGGCAGGTAGAAACTGGTTATGTAAGTAGTCGGGTAGTCAGCCAGTGTACCCGGGTTGGCAACGGCGAAAAAATTAACGTTGAAGGTATCCCAGTCAACCCACCTGGTATTGGCAACCGTGCCGGCCACCTGCTTATCCGCAATCTTGAACTCCAGGCGGTCACCCAGTGCAATCCCCAAGGTAAGCGCGAATTCTTCCTCAAATGAAAACAGGTTCTCATCGGTAGCGCCCCACCATTCGCCTGCCGTCAGGCGGTTGTCGTCCTGCAAGGTTTCCGCAGTGGACAAATTGAACGTCCGCCTGATGAAACGTTTTGCCCGATCGTCTTCGTAGTCGTCCGGACTGACCACCCTGTCGTTAATGGTAGTCAAACGAGCCCGGATCAGCGGATATGTACGAGTTACCAATCCGGCCCGGTCCCGGATAAATGCCTTGACCGCATCTACTTCATCCGGCTGGATGTTGATAAGGAAATAATTGGGGGCATCGGCGGGCAACCGATTGCGCCAGTTCGCCAGGAGATCGGTCCGGATCAGTATTAACAGGGTCAACGCCATCACACCGAGACCGATAGCCAGGATTTGCGCCGTGCTCAGTCCGGACCGGCGGACGATATTCGCCAGGCCGAAGCGGGTTGCAACACCGACTCCGGACCTCAGTCTGTTCAACCAGTGAATACCCAGGCGTGCTACCAGGAATGATGACAACGCGGTTATCGCCAGCGCGATAAAACCATACACGATCAATTCCACATTGCCCGATTGCCATGGGGCCAACAACAACAGACAGCCAACGGCGGCCGGATAAATACCCAGGTTGCTTAAGGGCAAGGGAACCAGATCCCGCCTGAGCACTCTCAGGGGCGTTACGTTTTTCAACCTCAAAATCTGCGGCATGGCAAAGCCGAGCAGCGTCAGGACGCCTGCCGATATACCGATAAATATCGGGGTCAACGTGGGTTCGGGCAAAGGTCTTAACACCAGGCTTCGCATCAACGCGGTCAAACCTGCCTGCCCCAGGTAGCCCAGCGCACTGCCGATGCCACTGCAACATAAGGCGAGGATCAACAACTGGATGAAGTATATTTTAATGATCGTGCCCGGGCCGGCGCCGAAGCAGCGCAAGATGGCGCAATGGTCAAAGTGTCTGACTGCATAACGCTGCGCCGACAGTGCGATTGCAAGCCCGGCCAGGGCGATGCTGACCAGTACTGCGAGTCCCAGAAATTGTTCCGCCCGGTCCAGGGCGGTGCGCAACTCCGGCCGGGCGTCACGTATGCCCCGAATATCGTACTCTTTGTGCTTGCTCACCAGGTTCCGAAATTCAGCCACCGCGTTGCCGGAACCGGCAACCAGCAGACGATACGTTGCCCGGCTGCCGGGCAGGATGAGACCGGTGGCTTCCAGGTCAGCGAGGTTCATCAACAATCTCGGCGCGATATTGAACATATCGCCCCCGCGATCGGGTTCATACGTTAATACTTTCGCGGCCTGCAGGGATGACGCCCCCAGGTCAACCCGGTCGCCGGTGCTGAAATCCAGCGATTGAAACAGTCTGGCATCGGGCCAGACGGCGCCCGGTGGTGGAATATCCTTGCTGGTGATTTCTTCGGAAAACAAGCGATCTGAAATTAGCAGCCGACCCCTCAGCGGGTAACCGGCTTGCACCGCCTTGACCTCCGCCAACTCGAGTTTTCCCGCAAAGACGACGACGCTGCGGAAACTGACCGTCAGCGCCGTTTTTAATCCCAGGCCCCCGGCTTGTTCAATGAATTCCTGTTTGAAAGGTTCAGCCGATCTCACGACAAGATCCGCGGCCAGCAACTCGGTGGCCTGGATCTCCGTGGCCTGGTTGACGCGATCCGTGAAAAAACCAACTGAAGTCAGGCTTGTTACGGCAATGATCAGGGCCAGTCCGATCAATCGCAGTTCTCCGGCCCGCCAATCCCGTATAAGCTGCCTGAATGCCAATTTAAGCAGCAACATGGAGTTAGATGATCTGGCCGCCGGCCAGGGTCAGTATTCGGGAACAGTGACTGGCCACGGCCGTATCATGGGTGACCAGTATCAGCGTGGCGCCGCGCTCCGAGTTCAGTCGAAACAGTAATTCCACGATCTGGGCGGCCGTCTTCCGATCAAGGCTGCCGGTCAGTTCATCGGCAAACAAAACGGCCGGTTCTCCGACAAAGGCTCGGGCGATGGCAACCCGCTGTTGTTCGCCACCGGACAACTGATTTGGGTAGTGGGCTGCCCGGGACTCCAATCCGACCTCGTCAAGCTGTTCTTCCGCCAATTCTCGCGCATCACTTTTTCCGGCCAGTTCCAGCGGCAACATGACGTTTTCCAGAGCAGTCAAACTCGGCAATAACTGGAATGATTGAAACACGAAACCAACCCGCCGGTTGCGTAACATCGCCCTGCCGGTTTCATCCAGGCCGGTCAACTCCGTATTATCCAGGATCACCCTGCCGCTTGAAGGCAGGTCCAACCCCGCCAGTATCCCGATCAGCGTGGATTTCCCGGAGCCGGACACCCCCGTTATCGCAAGACTCTCACCATATTTGATTTTCAGGTTGATATTATCCAGGATAGTCAACATGCCGGCAGGACTGTCAACCTGCTTGCCCAGGTTCTCCGCCCGGATAACATAATTTGAGGTTTGTTCCATGTTCAGGTCTTTTACTTTTACCATAAGTTTGTTTATATCATTATCTGCCCTCGGGTCAGAAAAAATCATCCTCGTACTGGGTGACAGCTTAAGCGCCGGCCATGGTATCGCTCCGGAGGCGGGCTGGGTACTTCAATTACGGGACCGCCTGACCAGCGAAGGCTACCGGTATGAGGTCATCAATGCCAGTATCAGCGGTGAAACAACACACGGGGCAAATAATCGTCTTGATAACATCTTAAAGGAGATAACGCCGGATATCACGATTGTTGAACTGGGCGGGAACGATGGGCTGAGGGGTATTGACCTGGAGGAAATGAGGGATAACCTGTTTGAAATAGTTGCAAAGATTTCTTCTTCGGGCAGCAGGATATTCCTGGTGGAAATGCTCCTGCCGCCTAACTACGGCGAAGCATATATAGAAAAATTTGTGGCCGTATACAGACGCCTGGCCTCACGGGATAACGTGATTTTATCACCATTTATCCTGAATAATATTGCCGATAACCCGGATTTGATGCAAAGTGATGGTATTCACCCAAAAGCAGAAGCACAGGTAATGATGCTGGAAAACCTATGGCCCAATCTCTATCCGTTGTTGGAAAAGGACGCTGATCAATGAATTATTGCAGTCTTTGCGGCGCGCAAGTGGTGCAAAGAATTCCGCCCGATGATAACCGGTTGCGCTACGTATGCGACACCTGTGATGCGATTCATTATCAAAACCCGAAGATAGTCGCAGGCTGCATCCCCGTGTGGGAGGACAAGGTGCTGCTGTGCAAACGCGCGATCGACCCCCGCTATGGTTACTGGACCCTGCCCGCGGGCTTCATGGAACTGGGAGAAACATCCCAGGCCGCCGCCCTCAGGGAGACTTTTGAAGAGGCCAATGCCAGGGTTGAAATCCTCAACCTGTTTGCGGTATTCAACCTGCCCCACGTTAGCCAGGTATACATGATGTTCAACTCCAACCTTATGGACCTGAATTTCTCAGCCGGTGCGGAAAGCCAGGAAGTGGCGCTGTTTTCCCAGGACGAGATCCCCTGGGAGGAACTGGCCTTCTCCACGATCAGGTATTCACTGGAATTATTCTTTGAAGACCGGAAAAACCAATCCCACCGACTGCACACGGGAGATATCATCCGCAAAAACTCGGGCCACGAACTCCTGGTAGGCCCGGAAACCCGGTATTGAAAGCTATAACTGTCACACGACGAAAGATTAGACACGAAATGGTGCAGTCACTATAATGCACCTGTCTTATCGTAAAAACTTCAGAAGCAGTAAACCGGAGAACAGGAGGATGAAACTATGGCTACTGAATTTAATCGTGAAATATCACCGCTTGAAATGGAAAGATTGCAAACCAGTATTAAATATCATGATTGGTTTTTAGGCTTCGTTGTTGTTGTAGGCATATCATTAAGCATTTATCTTGTCAGAGGCATGAATACTTTGCAGGAAGGTTTGTTTGAAGTGCGCGCGCATATTATGGTGATACAAAAGGATATCGAAATAATGAAAAGGGATATTGAGACAATGAAAACCGATATTGACACCCTGCATCAAAAGATGGACAGGTATCACCGCGGCGCCAATCAGGAATAAACCATGATAAAGCCGCATGCTTCCGATGAACTGCAACCGCTGTTCGTCGAAGCTGAAGAGAAGCGCCAAGCCCTGCTGGAAGAAGCGGAGACCCTGCCACAGTTGTTGCTCAACTCGGCGGCTGCGGCTAACGCGGTAATGCTGGGCGCGGGTTATTTTTCACCACTGCAAGGTTATATGAACGCGGCCGATGCAATCTGCGTCGCCGACGAAATGCACACTGGCGCCGGTTTGTTCTGGCCGACGCCCTGTCTGAACATGAGTTCCGATACCTCCGCAATCAACGGCGCAACACGTATCGCATTACGAGACCCGAACGTGGCCGGCCAGCCGGTTATCGCCATACAGGACGTGGCCTCGGTGGAAACCCTGTCCGATGATCAACTCAGGCTGATCACAGAAAAAGTCTTCGGCACCCTGGACCGGAACCATCCCGGTGTGGCGACTTTTACCGAGTCCGGGCGGCAGCTCGTAGCAGGCCCTGTCGAGGTGCTGAATTACAGTTACTTCGAGCGGGATTTCCCCGACACGTTCAGGACGGCCATGCAGATTCGCACGCAGATCGCCGCCAATGGCTGGGAAAAAGTTGTCGCCTTTCAAACACGTAACCCCATGCACAGGGCTCATGAAGAACTGTGCAAGATGGCCCGGGACGGGGTCAACGCCGATGGCGTGTTGATCCACATGCTGCTGGGGAAGTTGAAACAGGGGGATATCCCTGCCGACGTGCGTGCCGCGGCGATTCGTAAAATGGTGGAGTTGTACTTCCCGCAGAATACCGTCATGGTAACCGGTTACGGCTTCGACATGCTCTATGCCGGCCCGCGGGAGGCGGTGCTGCATGCCGTATTCCGGCAGAACGCCGGTTGCAGCCACTTAATCGTGGGTAGAGACCATGCCGGCGTCGGCAATTATTACGGCCCGTTTGATGCACAGGCCATCTTCCGCGAACAGGTGCCTGAAGGCGCTCTCGATATCAACATATTCGAGGCGGACCACACCGCATTTTCGAAGAAATTGAACCGGGTCGTCATGATGCGGGATGTCCCCGACCACACCGGGGAGGATTTCGTTCTCCTGTCCGGAACAAAAGTCCGGGAAATGCTCGCCGCAGGTGAATCGCTACCGGAAGAATTTGCCCGCCCCGAAGTAGCCCGGATACTCATGGAGCATTATCAACAGTCTGCCTGATATTTGAGGTCAGGGATATTTGGGGTCAGAGTAAAAATACAGACACCGAAGGGTGTCACTGAACCATTATCGTGTATTTTTACTCTGACCCCAAATATCCACTCTGACCCCGGTTTCGCATCATCAAGATTTTTTGTTGACATTTGATTTTTTTGCACTATATTGTTGGCACTCACTTGATTAGAGTGCTAACAATATCATCATATTCATAAAACACAGTAGATTAGCAAATAGGAGGTAATCAGTATATGAATATCAGACCTTTACACGACCGAGTGGTCGTGCGGCGACTGGAAGAGGATAAGATGTCCCCAGGTGGGATCGTCATCCCCGACAGCGCTACTGAAAAGCCAATTCAGGGGGAGATTGTCGCTGTTGGTAACGGCAAGATCCTGGAAAACGGCGAGGTCCGCGGCCTGGATGTCAAAAAGGGCGACAAGATCCTTTTTGGTAAATACTCAGGCACGGAAGTGAAAATTGACAATGAAGAACTGCTGGTGATGCGTGAAGACGACATCATGGGCGTTATCGAATAAGTATTCAGGAGGATAAAAACAATGAGTGCAAAAGAAGTCAGATTCGGTGATGACGCTCGTTCGCGTATGGCGAAAGGTGTCAATATCCTGGCAAACGCAGTTAAACAGACATTGGGGCCCAAGGGTCGCAACGTTGTAGTAGAAAAAAGTTTCGGCGCGCCGACGATCACGAAAGACGGCGTCTCCGTAGCAAAAGAAATTGAACTGGAGGACAGGTTCGAAAACATGGGCGCGCAGATGGTCAAGGAAGTGGCCTCCAAGACGTCTGACGTGGCCGGTGACGGCACAACCACCGCGACGGTGCTGGCCCAGGCCATTGTGCGCGAAGGCTTGAAAGCGGTCGCCGCCGGTATCAACCCCATGGATATCAAACGCGGTATTGATGCTGCGGTGCTTACGACAGTCAGCGAACTTGAAAAAGTATCCAAACCCTGTGAAGACAGTAAGGCAATCGCCCAGGTGGGCACTATTTCCGCCAACGCTGATGAAGATATCGGCCAGATCATTGCCGATGCCATGGAGAAAGTGGGTAAAGAAGGCGTCATTACCGTTGAAGAAGGTTCCGGCCTGAACAATGAACTGGACGTAGTGGAAGGCATGCAGTTTGATCGCGGTTACCTCTCGCCCTACTTCATCAACAACCAGGACACCATGAGTGTTGAACTGGAGAGCCCGTTTATCCTGCTGCACGACAAGAAAGTCTCAAACGTAAGAGAGTTATTGCCGGTATTGGAGAACGTGGCAAAATCAGGCAAGTCACTTTTGATCATTGCTGAGGATATTGAAGGTGAAGCCCTGGCCACGCTGGTAGTCAACAACATGCGCGGCACCGTCAAAGTGGCCGGAGTCAAGGCCCCGGGCTTCGGCGACCGCCGTAAGGCCATGCTGGAGGACATCGCCATCCTGACCGGTGGTACGGTCATATCGGAGGAAGTCGGGCTGTCGCTGGAAAAAACCGGTCTTGACGACCTGGGTAGCGCCAAGCGTATCCAAATCAGCAAGGAAAATACGACTATCATCGACGGCGCAGGTCGAACCGACAGTATAGAAGGTCGGGTAAATCAAATTCGCGCCCAGATTGAAGAGTCGACTTCCGACTATGACCGGGAAAAGCTGCAAGAACGCGTCGCCAAGCTGGCCGGCGGTGTAGCGGTTATCAAGGTTGGCGCAGCCACTGAGATGGAAATGAAGGAGAGGAAGGCGCGTGTTGAGGACGCCCTGCACTCCACCCGGGCCGCTGTTGAAGAAGGTGTCGTGCCAGGTGGCGGTGTCGCGCTGATCCGCGCGAAGGACGCCACTGCCCAGGTGAAAGGCAAGAACGATGATCAACAAACCGGTGTATCGATCCTCGTGCGCGCCCTGGAGGAACCACTTCGCCAGATAGTGTCCAACTCAGGTGATGAGGCCTCAGTCGTACTCAACCAGGTCGCTGATGGAGAAGGGAATTACGGTTACAATGCGGCCACGGGTGAATTTGGTGACATGATCGACATGGGTATTCTTGATCCTACCAAAGTGGTTCGTTATGCCTTGCAAAACGCGGCATCAATCGCCGGCCTGCTGTTGACCACGGAAGCCATGGTAGCTGAGATGCCGAAGAAGGATGACCCGATGCCTATGGGTGGTGGCGACATGGGCGGCATGGGCGGCATGGGCGGCATGATGTAACACCCCTGTCGTTCTTTCCAACAAAAAACCCGCTATCCGGCGGGTTTTTTGTTTGGGGATACCTGGGGTCAGAGTAAAAATTTCATCGGGATTTATACCCGATCCCAAATATCAGTTGAATTTTTACTCTGACCCCAAATTATTTACCTCTTCTTCATGGCATCGAAGAAATGGGCGTTATTCCTGGTTGATTTCAGTCGTTCCAGCAGAAATTCCATTGCCCCGATGGATTCCATGGGATGCAGGAGTTTCCTGAGTATCCACATTTTCTGCAACTCCTCTTTTTCCGTCAGCAACTCTTCGCGTCGGGTGCCGGAACGGTTGATGTAGATGGCAGGATAAATACGTTTTTCTGAAATCTCCCGGTCCAGGTGCAGTTCCATATTGCCGGTGCCCTTGAATTCTTCATAAATCACCTCATCCATACGCGAGCCGGTATCGATCAGGGCAGTGGCCAGGATGGTCAGACTGCCGCCTTCTTCGATATTTCTTGCCGCGCCAAAAAACCGTTTCGGCCTTTGCAAGGCATTTGCATCAACGCCACCTGTCAACACCTTGCCCGATGCCGGCACAACGGTGTTATAGGCCCGAGCCAGACGGGTAATGGAATCCAGCAATATGACCACGTCTTTCTTATGCTCGGTCAGGCGCTTTGCCCTTTCTATCACCATCTCGGCCACCTGCACGTGGCGGGACGCGGGTTCATCAAAAGTGCTTGAGATCACCTCGCCGCGGACCGACCGCTCCATTTCCGTGACTTCCTCCGGCCTCTCATCGATAAGCAGGACAATTAAATGGCATTCCGGGTGGTTAAATTTAACCGACTGGGCAATGGATTGCAGGATCATCGTTTTGCCGGCTTTGGGCGGCGAAACAATCAGACCGCGCTGGCCCTTGCCGATGGGCGCTACCAGGTCAATAATCCTGGGCGTCAGGTCCTCCGTACTGCCGTTGCCAACCTCCAATTTCAAACGTTCCTCCGCGAACAGAGGCGTTAAATTCTCGAAGATGATTTTATTCTTGGCCTTCTCGGGCGGCTCAAAGTTGATTTCATTGACTTTGAGCAACGCAAAGTAACGCTCACCGTCCTTGGGCGGCCTGATCTTGCCCGAGATATTGTCACCGGTACGCAGGTTAAAACGCCTTATCTGGCTGGGGGACACGTAGATATCATCAGGACCGGCCAGGTAGGAGCTATCGGCGGAACGTAAAAATCCAAAACCATCCTGGAGGATCTCCAGGACACCGCTGCCATAGATGTCTTCGCCTTTTTTGGCGTGAGCCTTTAGAATTTCAAAAATGACGTCCTGTTTTCTTGACCGGGCAAGGCCATCCAGGCCGAGGGATTCTGATATGGTGACTAATTCTGAGGCGGGCTGTTGTTTTAATTCAGTAAGATTCATTGACTACGTACAAATATGGTTGATTGACAGGATGGCATATAGCCATACGGTTGAATTGCGCTAGAATCTCGAAAATTTTTGTTAGAGGGAATTTGTGTAAGACAGGTACTATAAAATAACGTTAGCACGTCAAAATGGATACGTCCAGTTTTTTTATATTTCTTTCTAAATAACACTGTCTATGAAGGCAGAAAGTTGCAATTTCGATACGGCTCCTACTTTTGTTGCTGCAACTTCCCCATCTTTGAAGATCATCAACGTGGGAATGCCGCGTACGGCGTATTTCTGAGGAGTCTGCGGATTTTCGTCGATATTGATCTTTGCGACCGTCAGGTTGCCATCATATTCATTGGCGATTTCATCCAGGATAGGCGCAATCATTTTACAGGGCCCGCACCACTCTGCCCAATAATCCACCATTACCGGCGCGTTCGATTTTAATACGTCATCTTCAAAACTTGAATCTGTTACTTGGATAATACTGTCGTTCATGTTGTTATTTCACCTTTGGTTTATTCTGCTAATAATGCATAAAATAGAATATTGAGACATGCAGGCCGACATTTCATCCCAAATATACATTAATTTCAAGTTCTCTTTGAAAAACGTGTACCCAATGCGATTTTCGTTTGACATTCACGTCGTATTTTGAAAGATTCCAACTCCTTTACAGTCACGCCACTAACTATCTGGAGACTCATCATGTATTCCCGTCACCTAATCGGTAAAAATCGATGGTTACTACCCCTGATCCTGGCATTCATGCTCTCCGGGTGCGGTCAAAAGGGCGCGCTCTACCTGCCGGATGACAACCAGAGCAATTCCGGCCCAATCCGGCCCGAACATTGCGCGATAGTGTAATCCGAATAACAGCCGGAGTCATTCAGACTCAATCCAACCTGCATATTGCACCAAAGTACACATGGAAAATTATTCCTATAAAAACGGCTCCCTGTTTGCCGAAGAGGTTTCTTTGGCCGCCCTCGCCGAACGCTATGGCACGCCGGCATTCGTGTATTCCCGCGCGGCCATCGAAGCCAGGTGGCGCGCTTATGCCGACGCATTTGCCGGGAGAAATACCTTGATCTGTTATGCCGTTAAGGCAAACAGCAACCTGGCCATCCTGAACCTCCTGGCAAGGCTGGGATCGGGTTTTGATATCGTGTCCGGCGGGGAACTGGAGCGAGTGATTGCCGCCGGAGGCGCGCCGGAGAAGGTGGTGTTTTCCGGTGTCGGTAAAAGCGCTGATGAAATCAGGCGCGCGCTGGAAGTCGGCATCCATTGTTTTAACATCGAGTCGGAGGCAGAACTGTTGCGTCTGGACAGGATTGCCGGACAGATGTCCGTCCGGGCGCCCGTATCCGTTCGGGTGAACCCGAACATCAACCCGGACACCCATCCCTATATTGCCACGGGACTGAGGGAAAACAAATTCGGCATCGGCTACGACCAGGCCCTGGGCGCGTATCAACAGGCTGAGGATCTGGACAACGTTACACCGATTGGGATTGATTGCCACATCGGCTCACAGATTACTTCTGTCGAGCCTTATATTGACGCGGCGAAAAAACTGCTCTCACTCCTGGCAGAGTTGGAAAAAATCGGCATCCCCATCAGGCACGTTGATATAGGTGGTGGATTGGGCATCAATTACCGGTGTGGAGATGCAATTCATGACGCCTCTCAATCCGGCAGCGGCGCCGGACTTGACCGTGGCCAAAATGAGGAGGCAACGCCCGATATGGCCGCTTTTGCCGGGGTCATCACGGACCTTGTTCCTGAACCCTATACTATCATCCTGGAACCGGGCCGTTCTATTGTCGGTAATGCCGGCGTGTTACTCACTCGGGTCGAATACCTGAAAACAAACAATACAAAGCACTTTGCCATCGTGGACGCGGCAATGAACGACTTAATACGTCCGTCCTTGTACGAGGCCTGGCAGGACATCATACCTGTTGTTGAACGCAGCCACGTCGCGGAGGAGGAATATGACGTAGTCGGGCCAGTGTGTGAATCCGGAGATTTTCTGGGATTGCAGCGCAGTCTTTCCTTGCGACAGGACGACTTGCTTGCCGTTCTTTCCGCCGGGGCTTACGGGTTTTCGATGAGTTCCAATTACAACAGCAGACCCAGGGCAGTTGAATTATTGGTCGACGGAGAGAGCGCCCACGTCATCCGGGAACGGGAGTCGGTGGCGCAATTGATGGCCGGAGAGACGATATTGCCGTAATATCAGGTTTATTCCGATTAAAAAACTTCGCGGTAATGCACCAAATTGGTGTATTATTCAGGCGATCAGCCCCGTTTTGGGTGAGTCGGAACAGGGCAGACGCATACTTTCGGATGCTGCTGCAGAGAGCAGGAATTTGGCTTGAAAGCCACATCCTGCCCTGATGATACCAAGTGACCCGGCTGAGCGTCACCGGGTTTTCACAGTGGCATAAAATGTGCTTGATAGTATTATTTGCTACCGGCGGCCTTTGCGAGTAGAAGGGCGGTCCGGTGGTGACCTGTGTCTGTATATATTTAAGGAAACTCTGAATTATTCAGAGTTTCCTGCGGTACAGGGATGTGCCGCCAAAATCAATGACACCAAGTCATTGATTTTGAGAGCAAAGCAAAAACGTGTCCCGTACTTGATACGGGATCGCATTTTTGTTTTGCGTGCCCTGATAATGACAGAGCCTGTCCTGGACCCCGTATCAAGTACGGGGCAGGCTTTGATCCAGGAATGTCATTAATCAGGGCTTTCTTAAACATCAAAATGTGTGAGGAGATGAGTAATGTCCAAAGAGAAGGTATATGGATTAATCGAGGAGCATGAGGTAGGTTTTGTCGACCTGCGGTTTTGTGATACCCGGGGCAAGGAACAACACGTAACCGTGCCCGTTAATACCATCGACGACGAGTTTTTCGACAACGGCAAGATGTTTGACGGTTCGTCCATTGCCGGCTGGAAGGGGATCGACGACTCAGATATGACGTTGATGCCCGATACGGAAACCGCTGTGATTGATCCGTTTTACGATGAGGCGACCCTGAACCTGCGTTGCGATGTACTGGAGCCGACGACCATGCAGGGCTACGAACGCTGTCCGCGCTCCCTGGCAAAACGCGCGGAGGCCTACCTCCAATCAACGGGTATAGCCGACTCGTCCTACTTTGGCCCGGAACCGGAGTTTTTCATTTTTGATGAAGCCCGCTGGAGTGACAATCTCAACAGTGCCTTCTACGAAATAGATTCCGAGGAAGGACATTGGAACAGTGACAAACTGATGGACAATCCGAACCACGGCCATCGCCCCGGCGTAAAAGGCGGCTATTTTCCGGTCCCGCCCGTGGATTCCCTGCAGAACGTTCGAACCGCCATCTGTATGGCCCTGCAGGATATGGGACTGACGGTCGAAGTGCATCACCATGAAGTCGCCACGGCCGGCCAGGCGGAAATAGGCACAAAATTCGATACGCTGGTGAACAAGGCGGACCAACTGCTCATACTGAAATATTGCGCGATGAACGTCGCCCAGAGCTACGGCAAGACGGTGACCTTCATGCCCAAGCCCCTGGTTGGCGATAACGGCAATGGTATGCACGTTCACCAGTCTCTGGGTAAAGACGGTCAGAACCTGTTCATGGGCGATAAGTATGGCGGTCTTTCCGATTTGGCCCTGCATTACATTGCAGGTATTTTCAAGCATGCCCGCGCCCTCAATGCCTTCACAAACTCAGGCACCAACAGCTACAAGCGCCTGGTGCCCGGATTTGAAGCCCCGGTATTACTGGCTTATTCCGCTCGGAACCGGTCTGCAGCCTGCCGTATTCCCTGGGTTGCCGACCCCAGGGGAAGACGTGTCGAAGTCAGGTTCCCGGACTCATGCGGCAACCCGTATTTCATGTTTGCGGCAATGATGATGGCGGGCCTGGACGGAATCCAGAACAGACTGGATCCAGGTGAGCCATTAGAAAAAGATATGTATGACCTTACTATAGAAGAAGAGTCGGAACTCCCCACCGTGTGCTCATCTTTGGATCAAGCTTTGGAAATACTGGATCAGGACAGGGAGTTCCTGACGGCGGGAGGTGTTTTTTCTGATGATATGATTGATGGTTATATCGGATTGAAGATGGAGGAAGTAACCCGTTTTCGCATGACCACACATCCGGTAGAATTCGACATGTACTACAGTCTGTAATACTTTGAGGGGACAGATTTAAATCTGTCCCCCCTTTTTCCATGACATGTACTACAGTCTGTTATGAGCATGAACAGGCTGCTGGATAATCTTTACACCGCCGTGCTGGTATTTGATGATCAGCTCCAACTCACGGATATCAATACGGCCGGGGAAAATTTATTTTTTATCAGCCACGGGAAAATGTATGGGCATTCAGTCCATGAATTCCTGCCTGCATCACAAAGACTGGTAGAAAATATCGAACGCACCCTGGTAACAAAACAACCGCGTATGGAATGGGGAATTGATTTGCACCTGCCTGATTCGAAAACCATAAGCGCGGATTGCATACTGACCCCTGTTATAGAGGGTGAGGTTTGCAAAGAAGTCATCCTTGAATTGGTCAACGCCGATTCTCATGCCCGTGTGATTCGGGAAGATAATTTATCTTTCCTGCATGACGCCGCGCGCAAGTCTTTAAGCGGCATGGCCCATGAAATCAAAAATCCCCTGGGCGGATTGCGCGGCGCCGCGCAACTCCTGGAACGGGAGTTGAATAGTTCCAGCCTGGTTGAATACACGCAGATCATCATTAATGAAGCAGACCGCTTGCGGAACCTGGTTGACCGAATGTTGACCCCGGCGGCAAAAAGCCGGACCAACAACGTCAATATTCACAAGGTGCTCGAGTATATCTGTAGCGTTGTTGAGGCCGAGTCGGATTTTAATATTAAAATCCGGCGCGATTACGACCCCAGCCTGCCGGATTTAAGGGCTGACCGGGAGCAATTGATCCAGGCATTGTTAAACATCTTGAGGAATGCCGTACAGGCGATTGATGAAGCCGGTCAGGTGCTGATACGCACCCGGATAAAACGGCGTTGCACTATCCGGCAAAAACACTACAAACTGGCGGTCCAGATTGACGTGATCGATAACGGGCCGGGTGTTCCCGTGGAAATAGAAGATCACATATTTTATCCCCTGGTAACAGGCCGGGCCGACGGCACGGGGTTAGGCCTGTCCATTTCCCAATCATTAATTCAATCTCATAATGGCATGATTCGATACGAAAGGATTGATAACAGGAGTTATTTCAGGATTCTCCTGCCGATGGAAGATTAACCCGGATATTGCACCAGATCGCTTGTCATAAAGGGAAGGTATAATGCCGTCAATGAATTACCAACAATTTATCACCATCTCTGCCGTTACAAACTGCGCTGGATGCGCCCTCGCTTGTCTTTTTGCCGTTGACGGGCACGTGCTCCCTCAACCAGAAGCTACGGCTATGATTTCGGTCGCAGGCACCCGTCAACGGCAAAAATCCGGCGCGATCTTCGCATCCACTGGTGCAATATCCGGGTCAAGATGACGACAGATAATAAAGTATGGGTTGTTGATGACGATAAATCCATAAGGTGGGTGCTGGAACGCGCGTTAACCAAGGAACAACTGGAACCGGTAACCTTCGACAATGCAAGGGATTTGCTCCAACGGCTTTCCGTGGATAAACCGGATGTCATTATCTCGGATATCCGCATGCCCGGCATGGATGGGCTGTCTTTACTGGAAGAGATAAAACGGACAGCGCCTGATGTTCCCGTTATCATCATGACCGCGTATTCAGACCTGGACCGGGCCGTTTCGGCATTTCAGGGCGGGGCTTATGAATACCTGCCCAAGCCGTTCGACGTTGATGAATTGCTCAACCTGGTAAAGCGCGCCCTGCAACGGCATCCGGCGGGACCGGCGACAACGCCGGTAAAGGAAAATGCGGCGCCGGAAATCATCGGTTCTGCCGCGGCCATGCAGGAAGTGTTTCGCGCAATCGGCAGGTTGTCAGGCTCCCACTTAAACGTATTGATTACCGGAGAATCCGGCACCGGGAAAGAACTGGTTGCCCAGGCCCTGCATCGTCACAGCCCACGCGCGCAACGACGGTTTATCGCCATCAACATGGCGGCCATACCCCGGGACTTGCTTGAATCCGAACTGTTCGGCCATGAAAAAGGCGCGTTCACGGGCGCCACCTCTCAACGTCTGGGCCGGTTTGAACAGGCAAACGGCGGCGCCCTGTTCCTCGATGAAATCGGTGACATGCCCGAAGACCTGCAAACCCGGTTGTTACGCGTATTATCGGACGGGGAATTTTACCGCGTGGGTGGACATATACCGGTCACCGCGAACGCGAGAGTGATTGCCGCCACCCACCAGGACCTGGAAGAACGGGTGAAACAGGGGTCATTCCGCGAAGACCTGTTTCATCGTTTAAACGTGATCAGGGTACACGTTCCTTCACTGCGGAACCGGCGTGAGGACATCCCGTCATTAACGGAACATTTTTTACATCGCTCATCCGTAGAATTGAACATTGAAGCCAAGCTGATGCCGGAAGAGACCCAGAAGTTCCTGAATAAGCTGGATTGGCCGGGTAACGTAAGACAACTGGAAAACGTTTGTCGCTGGGTAACGGTCATGGCCCCGGGCAAGGAGATTCACATCAGCGACTTACCGCCTGAAATAAGAAACGCGGCGACCGAAGAGCAATCCGGTGATAACTGGGAAAACACGTTACGCCAGTGGGTCAAGTCAAATCTGTTGAAGGGTGAGACCGGATTATTGAGTAATGCTCTGCCTGAGTTTGAACGGATCATGATCGAAGAAGCCCTGAAACAATCAGGAGGCCGCCGCCACGACGCGGCAAAACTCCTGGGCTGGGGACGAAATACTCTGACAAGAAAGATCAAATCACTGAATTTGAAAGTTTAAAAATTTGGGGTCAGAGTAAAAATTTAAAAATTTGGGGTCAGAGTAAAAATTCAGACATTGGCTGGGGTTGCTGGTTTATTCCTTGATATTTTTACTCTGACCCCAAATATCTTGTTCAACTTGGTTAAGCTGCCTCACTAACAGAAACCGATACATGTAAACCCGCAGCGTCCAGCATTTTCACAAGCCGATCTATTGTAAACTTTTCATAACGTCCTCTTAATACGTCATTCAGTATCGGCTGTGTTGTATTCAGTCGTCTAGCAGCTTCGGCCTGGGTCAGACTACCGTCCTTTACCCATTTTCTGATTGCGATCATCAATTCTGATCGCAATTTCAGATTTTCCGCATCGGGCAGGTTCAAATCAGCAAAAATATTACCGTCTGCCGGTGTTGTATGTTCACTTTTCATCTTTCTCTCCGCATGCGTTGCACGTCACGTAAACGTTGCTTAGCAAGCCCTATATCCCTCCTGGATGTGCGTTGGGTTTTCTTTTGAAAGGCATGCAATACATAAACTGCTTCCTCATATTTAGCGATATAAATCACACGGAACGCACCACCTTTATTAATCCTTATCTCCTGTACCCCCGTACCAATTGTCGGCATCTGCTTCCAGTCAAAAGGCGCCAGACCATGCTGAACGCTATCAAGTTGAAAACCTGCGTCCCGACGGGCAGATACTGGAAAAGCACAAAGTGCCTCATAGCTATCGCCCATCCATTCGACTGGTTTTTCAATCATTGATTATACCAAACTTGATATAAATAACAATTTGTTAACTGAATCAACAAACAAGTTATTCTTAAGTGCCCCTCCGTGGATACCACTTTACCGCGCACACAGGATGCGGAACACACTTTGAGCAAATGGAGACAAGTATGTAACGCTTTGCGTTATCTGCTCAAGTGGATGTAGCGGAACGGAGGTAGGCTACACGTAATCGTTATGTTGCAACTTCATCCAATTCTGAATCTCAAAACCTTTATCTTGTTGACTTGTGTGACAGCTAACCGCAATTGTTCATCAAATGATGGTGTAAGAATTATGCCTGTGACCTGCTTATCTTCTTTTTTAGCCCAGTTCTCATCCACATAGCCCATATACCGAAGAATTTGGCCGACAACCTCATCTGAGCTATGGGTGGCTTTCAATTCCAGGACTACGTAGTTATCGGATTTGTCACGACAAATTAGATCACTCCTGCCAACTCCGACGCCCATATTGCACTGCTGCTGGATTGGATCATCCGCGAGCACGAGATCAAGCTGGCTCAGATTGAACTTAACTGCCTCTTCCAAGCCAGATTCAAGCAAGAAAAACTGACCATCAGTGGAACCATAACCAAGATTCTTATATACCTTGTGAGCAAGAGCTACAGATGAAAAATCAGTTACCTTAAGTTGGATTATGCGGGACCGATGATCTTGGTTTGAAAGCTCAGAACGGATTACTTCATAAGGCAATAGCACATCCCAACGCTCTATTTTGTCAATAGGAAACCAACCGGCTTTTACTTGGTATTTACCTTCTGCTTCTTCATCTTTGACCCATTCCCCTGTAATTTGGCAGGTCCCCCAAAAACCTGAGCTGTACTCCCGAAAAATCACTACATCACCAGATGAGATATTCTGGCGGTTCCTCTCAGTTTCATTAAAATAATACTGTTTGGATTTGATAATAGTGGAAATATCCCATTCAGTTCCAGGGTAACTGCCAACTCCATAGTTGGAAAAACACCAATATTTTTGAGAATTACTCATAATCTTGACCTGGCAACATAACTGTTAATAAGCGTTCCATCATACTTGGGAGTCAGGACCTGTCAAACTCATTGATGCTTTTTTGCGTTTTGTTTTAAAAAGCCGTTAAATTACGAATCGGTAAAATATTCTTCGATTTATATCCTTCACATCCGTTTATTACGAATATGTAAAAAATAGCTTGAATTTGATACTTAAAAGCTATATATTACGGATCGGTAAAAATTTGTCGAGGAGAACCCAACATGGCCTCAGCAATTGAAGATCAGAAAAAAACCTTTCAACCACCTTATGGGCGGGTTCGTTCGCCCCAAGCAATGGGGCAGTTGGTCAGGCTGGAACGTAAACGGCAAGACCTGACGCTGGACAAGGTCTATTCGGCTTCGGGTTTGACCACTCGTTTTCTCTCAGAGTTTGAACGGGGGAAACCCAATGCTTCGTTGGGTCGGGTTATGGATGCGTTGCAGGTCCTGGGGCTGGAATTGCTGATATTGCCGCGGGGCGAAGCAGAGCGACTCCTGACTTTAAGGCGCCAAATCACGGCCAGCCGCAGTTCCTCCAGGGAAGAAGAAAAATGACTGACAGGCGCGGTGTCGTATGGTACGGCAACCGGCAGGTCGGGAATTTGTGGGAAGAAGGAAACCGCAGCTTACGCTTTGCCTATAACAGTGATTGGTTGGATGAAGGCGGGTTTCCTGTCTCAATCAATCTTCCTCTATCGATGGGAGATGAGGAGGTAGATGCCGGCGCCTTTTTTGGGGGCTTATTACCTGAGGGTCAGGTACGTCAGCGGATTTGCCGACGACTCGGAATAACTCTTGAAGACGACGCCGGTCTGCTACTGGCTATCGGGGAAGACTGTGCCGGCGCTTTGAGTATTTTGCCGGCCGGAGTATCACCTGGAGATGAAAGAGAGCTGCCGAAGAAATTGACTGCTACCGAAGTTAACCGAATGATCCGCTCACTCGGCGAAGATGTCTCTGTGCTTTCTGGCACGGAACAACGTTTTTCCCTGGCGGGGGCACAGGAGAAGCAGCCCGTGATCTATGCTGGTAATTCGTACGCGCTCCCTGACCACGCCAATCCGTCAAGCCATATCCTGAAATTTGAAACCGTGCCATGGGTATGTTTTGCGGAATATATCTCCAACGATATTGCCCACCTCATTGGACTGTCGGTAGTAACCACTGAGTTTCTACAAGTTGGCAAACAGGATGAGACCGTTCCCTGCCTTCGGATTGAGCGGTATGACAGGAAGCGGGATGGATCAGGCAACCTGTTCCGATTGCACCAGGAAGATTTACTCCAAGCACTCGGCAAGCCGACGATATTCAAGTATCAGCGAGACGGCGGTCCATCAATCAGGGACATAGCAGAGCTCTTGCGTGAGAATACGGCGCGGCCTGTCGACGCCCTCTCACACCTTCGCGATTGGCAAATGTTGAACTATTTAATCGGAAACTGGGACGGTCACGCAAAAAATCTTGCCCTCCTCTATGCGCCAGACCAGGCTGTGCCTGTATTCGCGCCTGTCTACGACCTTATCGCTATTGAATTTCTCAATCTTGTGAGACCCGGGACCTGGTCTCGAGACATGGCGTTTTCAATAGGTGAACACCATGGTCCCGAACGGATCACACGCGCGGATTGGGAGAGCTTTGCCGAAAATTTAGGAATGCCACCCAAACGTTTACTTGGTCGTCTTGAGGAATTGGCAAACGGTTTGCCGGATGCCGCAGGCAAAGCCCTTCATGCATTTACGGAAGCTCATGACGACAAAGTTGTGTACGACAAACTGGAGGAATTAGTCCGCAGGCGCTGCCGCTGGACGTTAAATTCGGTCTTTGCAAACCGGCCGGGGAATTAATGAGTGTTCTGATTTGTGAGTGTCCTCTATTTTTGCTATTTTTACAGACTCGACCCCATAAGCCACAGAGGACACAGAGATCACAGAGTGAATGGTTGTTCTCTGTGTCCTCTGTGGCAGATAAACGTAGCGGATGCCGAAACATCCGTTATGCCGATAATCAATATGATAAATGGAGACTGATACATGATCCAAGAACGATTGGTTGAATATGAGCACGCCGGCGCTCAACTGGAAGGTTTTCTCGCTTACGACGACGTGGAAGTTGGAGCCAGACCCGGCGTTATGGTTGTACACGCCTGGGCCGGGCGCAGTGAATTTGAATGCGATAAAGCCCGCGCGCTGGCCGAATTGGGCTACGTCGGTTTCGCCGCGGACCTGTACGGGAAGGGTGTACTGGGTAGTAGCACGGAAGAAAATGCCGGTTTGATGCAGCCTTTCCTGCAGGATAGGGCACTGTTGCAATCCCGTTTGACGACGGCCCTTGTAACCCTGAAGTCACTGCCGGAAGTAGACAATGACCGGATTGCCGCCATCGGTTTTTGTTTTGGCGGCCTGTGTGTCCTGGATATGGCCCGTACCGGAACGGATATCAAAGGCGTGGCCAGTTTTCACGGTTTATTCGGCGCGCCGGGGAACACGGCTGGCACAAAAATAAAGGCAAAGGTACTGGCATTGCACGGCCATGAAGATCCCATGGTGCCCGTCGATGCCGTGGTTGAACTCGAAAAAGAACTGACGGAAGCCAGCGCCGATTGGCAAATATACGTTTACGGTAACGCCTTACATGCCTTTACCAACCCGGCAGCCAATAACCCGGAACTGGGCGCGATTTATAACAAGAACGCAGACAAACGCTCCTGGCAGGCGCTACTGAATTTTCTGGACGAGTTGTTCTAACGAGTATATTTGGGGTCAGAGTAAAAACTTACTGGGTTATTACCCTGAATCAAAGTATATGTAAGTTTTTACTCTGACCCCAAATATTCACCCCAGCCATTCGGCAGCCTGCTTGGCAAAATAAGTCAGGATTCCGTCCGCGCCGGCTCTTTTGAAGGACGATAGAGTTTCCAGTACCGCGGTCTTCTCATCCAGCCACCCCCGTTCCGCGGCGGCTTTGATCATGGAATACTCACCACTGACGTTATATACAAAGGTAGGCATATTGAATTCGGTTTTAACCCGATGGATGATATCCAGGTAAGGCAGGCCCGGTTTGACCATAACCATGTCAGCGCCCTCCCCGATATCGAGAGCAACTTCCCGCAGTGCTTCAGCAGAATTAGCCGGATCCATCTGGTAGGTCTGTTTACCGTCTTTACCCAGGTTTGCCGATGACCCGACGGCATCTCGGAACGGGCCGTAAAACCCGGAGGCATATTTTGCCGAGTAGGCGAGTATACGGGTGTTTATATGACCGGCTTCATCGAGCGCCTTGCGGATGGCGCCGACTCGGCCGTCCATCATGTCCGAAGGCGCAACAATATCGATCCCGGCCTCGGCCTGGGACAAGGCCTGTTTCACCAGGACGTCAATGGTAGGGTCATTCACGACGTAACCGCTCTCATCGATCAGACCATCGTGGCCGTGACTGGTAAACGGGTCCAGGGCTACGTCCGCGATCACGCCCAGCCCGGGTAAAGCAGCCTTCAGCTCGCCTGCCGCTACCTGTACCAGCCCGTTCGGATTCCAGGCTTCCCTGCCATCATCGGTTTTTTTCTCTTCCGGCGTAACGGGAAACAGCGCCAGCGCGGGGATCCCAAGCTCCGCAACCACCCTTGCCTCTTCAATCAGCAGGTCAATGCTGAGACGCTCAATGCCCGGCATGGCAGGAACAGGCTCGCGTTGATTTCTACCCTCTATAATAAAAACAGGATAGATAAGATCCGCCACCGTAAGCGTCGTCTCACGCATCAGGCGCCGGGTGAAATCATACTGACGCATCCGACGCAATCGCACCGCGGGGTAATTTCCCGAATATTTACCTAACATTTCTACTCCGAACCAATGTTCCTGCTTATATAACCTGATATTGAACTTACACTTTCCCGATTCTTTTATCAATTGCTATGGATTGCTATCGGGACACCCACTATCACTTTTTTAAAATGGGTGTCCTGTTTAGCTTGCTCATAAACTACACCTCCAACAACTTAAGAATAAATTCCTCGGCAAACTTTCTGGGCAACATCACAACAATGCTGGAACCCATCGGCAATGTGCCACCGGCTGAGTTTGAAAAAATGTACTACGATGGGATTGAAAGGTCGTGCATAGCTGCATGACTCAAACTAACGGGTCTCCGGAATTCCCGGGACGGTTCAATATACAGGATTTCAGCAGCTAACAACTTGGCATTTTCAGATGCAGGCTGTAATTGATTCTCAAGTTTCTCCCAAAATTTATTTCCGCCAGTATCAGGGTTATTAACAAAGTGAGTTATCAGTTCGTTAATATTCTCCAAAACCCAAAGGTCCCGATCGGCAAACAAACTGCCGCCACCCAGCAAGCACTTCACTTTCCACTGTTCAGCAACATCGAAAACAGGCTCCACTTGCTCGTCCGGGTTATATCTGCTCATCTCTATTAGTCTCCATCCAATGTTTCACTTTTATTGTACCTCATCAGACGGAGGTAAATGCAGTGATCAGGGCACGAAATCGGTTGAATCTCAGCGGAGCATGATAGATACTTGCATCTCACCAAAGAACGGGAGAACAAACAATGGGAGCTGTATCCCTGAGACTGCCTGATGATCTCGCCCAACGATTGCAAACTTTGGCAGACTTGACCGGGCGTAGTAAGACATACTATTTACTTGAGGCGCTCCGCGAACATCTTGATGATCAGGAAGATCTTTATCTGGCCGAGAAACGCCTGCTTGACGTTCGCGCCGGCAGATCAAAAACTTACACACTGGACGAAGTGGAATGCAGTCTTGGCCTGGCTGATTAAGTTAGATGATGCCGCCAAGAGAGATTTAGCACGGCTGGACAAGCAGGTTGCCAAGCGTATCACAACGTTTTTGCGCAGCCGTGTTGCCAAACTGGACAATCCGCGCAGTATTGGGGATGCCCTCAAGGGTTCCAAACTGGGTGATTTCTGGAAATACCGAGTAGGGGACTATCGTATCATCAGCAACATCGAAGATGATACTTTGCGTATCCTCGTTGTGAGAATCAGGCACCGGCGAGAAGTGTACCGATAAGCGGCTTTCTTCATGATTGAAGAAGAAGGATGGATTCTTTACTTCTCTGTTTACTGATTTCTCAGGAATACCCCACAAAAAAAGATATTTTGGATTATTGCTCGATATGAATTCATCAGCAGGCAATAAATTTCGACAAACGGTTAAAGAGAACAAGCCGCTACAGGTGGTCGGTACCATCACGGCCCTGGCCGCGCGCATGGCGGAGCGGGCGGGGCATAAGGCGATTTACCTGTCCGGCGGTGGGCTGGCGGCAAATTCCCTGGGGATACCCGACCTGGGCATCAGTGCGCTGGAGGACTTGCTGACGGATATACGACGCATTACCGACGTGTGTGAATTGCCGTTACTGGTGGACGCAGATACGGGTTTTGGCGGCGCTTTCAATATTGCCAGGACGACACGAAGCCTGGGGAAAGCCGGCGCCGCGGCCATGCACATCGAAGATCAGGTGGCAGAGAAACGCTGCGGGCACAGACCCAACAAAGCTATTGTTTCGCAGGTAGAGATGGTTGACCGGATCAAGGCCGCGGTGGATGCCCGCTGCGACGAGGACTTTGTCATCATGGCCAGAACCGACGCCCTGGCAGTCGAAGGCATGCAATCCGTTATAGACCGGGCCAATGCCTGTATTGAGGCCGGCGCCGATATGATCTTCCCCGAGGCGGTGTCAACGCTGGATCAATACAAGACGTTACGCACAGGAATACCCGTGCCTTTCCTGGCGAATATTACCGAGTTCGGGAAAACCCCCCTGTTTTCAACCCGGGAATTGGGCGAATCGGGTGTTGATATTGTGCTGTATTGTTGCGGGGCTTACCGGGCGATGAACAAGGCGGCCATGACCTTTTACGAAGCTGTTCTTGAAGACGGCCATCAACGCAACGTCATTGACAGCATGCAAACGCGAGATGATATGTATGACATTTTGGGATACCACGAATACGAACAAAAACTGGATGCTCTATTCCTGAAGGAGCCGGCAGAATGAAGCAAGCAGGTACGGGATTGAAGCCGAAGAAATCGGTTGTCCTGTCCGGGATTGTGGCGGGGAATACCGCCTTATGCACCGTGGGTCGCAGCGGCAATGACCTGGCCTACCGTGGTTACGATATCCTGGATATTGCCGAAGCCTGTGAATTTGAAGAGATTGCGCACCTGCTGATCCATGCAAAGTTACCTACCCGGTCTGAGCTGGAGCGATATAAGGCCAGGCTGAGCGGACTGCGAAAATTACCGTACCAGGTCAAGGCGGGACTGGAATTGCTTCCGGCAACCGCCGCGCCCATGGACGTCCTCAGGAGCGGTTGCTCTCTCATGGGCGCCGTTTTGCCGGAATCCAATGAACACACAGGAGAAGAAGCACGGGAAATTGCAGACAGGTTGCTGGCTTCATTCCCTTCCATGCTGGTTTACTGGTATCACTTCAGTCACCACGGCAACCGCATTGATGAGAATACCGGGGATGATTCCATCGGCGGCCATTTCCTGCATATACTGCATGGCGAACCTCCCCCGGAGTTGTGGGTGCGGGCCATGCACATATCCCTGATCCTGTATGCCGAACACGAGTTTAACGCCTCAACCTTCACCGGTCGGGTGATTGCGGGAACGGGGTCGGACATCTACTCAGCCATCACCGGCGCCATCGGCGCATTGCGCGGGCCCAAACACGGCGGCGCCAATGAAGTGTCCATGGAAATCCAGCAACGCTATGCCACCCCGGATGAAGCGGAGACAGACATACGGCAACGCCTCGCCCGGAAAGAAATTGTGATGGGGTTTGGCCATCCCGTCTATACCATCTCAGACCCCCGTAACGGGGTCATCAAGCGAACTGCAAAAGAACTCTCTGCCGACAGAGGGGACATGAACCTGTTTAATATAGCCGAAAGACTGGAAACCGTAATGTGGGACACGAAAAAAATGTTCCCCAACCTGGACTGGTTCTCCGCGATTGCCTATAACATGATGGGCATACCCACCCCCATGTTTACGCCGATTTTCGTGATGTCGCGGGTAACCGGCTGGGCCGCGCATATTATGGAACAGCGGCAGGATGGAAAAATAATACGGCCCGGGGCCAACTACACGGGGCCGGACCCGCTTGAATTTGTACCCATAGAAAAAAGATAAGGTATTGCCATTATCCTGATTCTGCGCCGCCATGCCGGTCTATTGGCGGAATATTTAAGAAGACTCTGAACAAGTCCGGAGTAAAGAAAATAAAAACTTTGGGAGAACCCAATCTATGTCAAACATGGGCATTCGTGACGCCAGGCGACCCCAGGCCGATTCGTTGTTGCAGGATATTGCCGACTATGTGTTGGACCACAAGGCGGACAGCGAAGAGGCGCGCAGCACCGCGTTTTATTGCCTGTTGGACACCCTCGCCTGCGGCTTGATGGCGCTAAAATTCCCGGCATGCGCCAGGATGCTGGGGCCGGTGGCGCCCGGCGCTGAAATGGCGAACGGCGCACGGGTACCGGGCACAAGCTACCGACTGGACCCGGTAATGGCGGCGTTCAACATAGGCGCCATGGTGCGCTGGCTGGACTTCAACGAT
Source organism: Gammaproteobacteria bacterium (assembly GCA_965248145.1). Classification (GTDB taxonomy): domain Bacteria; phylum Pseudomonadota; class Gammaproteobacteria; order Eutrophobiales; family Eutrophobiaceae; genus JAAXHV01. The sequence continues at coordinate 80,812 of OZ252091.1, forward strand.
ACCTGGCTTGCCGCCGAATGGGGACATCCCTCCGATAACCTCGGTGGTATCCTTGCGGTCGCCGATTACCTCAGCCTGAAAAACCTCGAAGCAGGACAGGACCCGCTGACCGTTGCCGATGTTCTCACCGGCATGATACAAGCCCATGAGATCCAGGGTGTGCTGGCCTTGAAGAACAGCTTCAACGGCGTTGGCCTGGACCACGTTCTACTCGTTCGTATCGCCAGCACCGCCGTAGTCACAAGAATGCTGGGGGGCAACCGTGAGCAGGTTATCAACGCCGTTTCCAATGCCTGGATTGACGGCGGCGCGCTGCGAACCTATCGCCATGCACCCAATACGGGGTCTAGAAAAAGCTGGGCGGCGGGCGATGCGACCAGCCGGGCGGTGCGACTTGCCCTTATCTCTCTGACCGGTGAGATGGGTTACCCTTCCGCGCTGACCGCCGGGCACTGGGGGTTTCAGGACGTGTTGTTCAATGGAAATGAAGTCTTCGCGGAGCGGCCCTTCGGCTCCTACGTCATGGAAAACGTATTATTCAAGATCTCGTTTCCGGCGGAATTTCATGCACAGACTGCCGTTGAGGCGGCCTTGTTACTACACGAACAAGTGAAAGACCGTCTGGAGGAAATAGAGAAAATAACCGTGGAAACGCAGGAAGCCGGGGCGCGGATTATCGACAAAACCGGCCCCCTGGATAATCCGGCCGACCGTGACCATTGCATTCAATACATGACGGCAATACCCTTGATTTTCGGTCGTTTGCGCGCCGAGGATTACGAGGATGAGGTTGCGGCCGATCCGCGCATCGATGCACTCAGGAGCAAGATGGAGGTGACGGAAAACAAGCAGTTTACGGTTGCCTACCATGACCCGGATAGACGCGCGATAGGCAATTCGGTGCAGGTCTTTTTCCGGGACGGTTCCAAAACCGACAAGATCGTTGTTGAATACCCCGTCGGCCATCGTCGCCGTCGGGATGAAGGTATTCCCCTTCTGCTCAATAAATTCAAACAGGCCGTAACCGGGCATTTTTCCACCGCGCAGAAAGAAGCCATCCTGGCTGCCAGTGAGACCCGATCAATGCTTGAAACCATGCCCGTCAATACGTTCATGGAACTTTGGGGTGAGCCGGAAAAAGAAAAAGACACTTAATGTGTCTTTTTCCCGGCGAACGGTGAGCCAAGGATGGCGAGGCTGGGGTTTATCGAAGGCTTTGCCGTCGCGCCAAGGATGGCTGCTCAGAAAGATAAACCAAGTCTAACATACGAAACAGCAACAAAGTGATAAACTCCCAGTAACTTATTAACAGCAGAGAACTGTTCATTAATGACCAGCGATTTGATGAAATATGCGGGCTAACGACGTAAAGCGCACCTATTACTTCGGCAGTCAATTATCCGAAGGAAGCAGGAATATCATTAATTTACTTGGCGGCAAGGGCGCCAACCTGGCTGAAATGACGAGCATCGGCCTGCCTGTTCCACCGGGGTTTACCATCACCACCACCACCTGCGCGGAGTATTACCAGAGTGGCGAGATACTCCCAAAGGCATTGCCGGGCAGCATTAAACTGAACATGACCCGCCTGGAGAAGGAGACCGGCAAAAAATTCGGTGATGACGATAACCCGTTACTGGTCTCCGTCAGGAGCGGCGCGGCCATCAGTATGCCGGGTATGCTGGATACGATCCTGAACCTGGGTTTGACGGACCTGTCCGTTGCCGGACTCAGCCGGCAAACGGATAACAGACGATTTGCGCTGGATGCCTACCGGCGTCTGATCAATATGTTCGGCGACGTGGTCATGGGCGTGAAGCATGAACATTTCGAGACTGCTTTCGCCCGGATCAAAAAACAATACGGTGTCACCGAAGATGCCGATTTGAACGAGAACGGGCTGGAAAAACTGGTCGCCTCCTATAAGCAAGTCTACAAAAAACACAGTGGTGAGGAGTTCCCGCAGGACCCCCGTGAACAGCTCGAAAAAGCCGTCGAAGCCGTGTTTAGAAGCTGGAACACATCTCGGGCGCAGACATATCGCAAGATAAATAACATCCGCGGATTAATCGGTACCGCCGTGAATATACAATCCATGGTATTCGGCAATATGGGCAACGATTCAGGCACCGGCGTGGCCTTTACAAGGGACCCGACGACGGGAAAGAATGAGTTCTATGGGGAATTTCTGATCAACGCCCAGGGAGAAGACGTGGTAGCGGGCATACGCACGCCGCAACCGGTAACAAAAATGAAAAAATGGCGACCGGAGATTCATGCGCAACTGCTTAAGGTAAAAGTCGCCCTGGAAACCCATTACAAAGACATGCAGGACATCGAGTTTACTATTGAAAAAGGTGTGTTGTACATGTTGCAGACCCGTACCGGGAAACGGACGGGCGCCGCTGCGGTAAAAATCGCAGTGGATATGGTCAAGGAAAAGCTTATCAGCCGGAAAGACGCGCTGCTGCGCGTCCCTGCCAATGACTTGAACCAGGTCCTGCTGCCTTCTTTTGATCAGAAGGCAAAACGCAACGTATTGGCAACAGGCCTGCCGGCCTCACCCGGCGCCGCATCCGGTTATCCTGTTTTCACTGCCGATGAGGCCGTGGAACAGAGTGAAAACGGCCACTCCGTCATACTGGTCAGGCGGGAAACCAGCCCCGAGGATATTCATGGGATGCACGTCGCCGAGGCCATATTGACGTCCACGGGTGGTTCAACCAGCCATGCGGCGGTCGTGGCGCGCGGCTGGGGAAAGTGTTGCGTAACCGGCGCCGGCGAATTGATCATCGACAGCAAACGGAAAACCCTTACCATAAAGGGCAGAAAAATAACCCAGAAGGATATCATCAGTATCGACGGCAGCAACGGTGACATCATGCTGGGCGACGTAGCCAAGCAGCCACCCACCTTCACCCAGGAATTCAAAACGCTGATGACCTGGGCCGACCAGACCCGAAAGCTGGTGATACGCACTAACGCCGACACCCCCATGGACGCGGCAACCGCTCTGGAGTTCGGCGCCGAGGGAATTGGACTTTGCCGGACCGAGCACATGTTCTTCGGCGAGAGCCGCATCGCGGCAATGCGTGAGATGATCCTTGCAGAGGACGAGACCGCGCGGCGCCTGGCGCTGAAAAAATTGCTGCCTTTTCAGCGGCGTGACTTTGAGGGTATTTTCAGCACCATGCGCGGCCTGCCTGTCACGATACGGTTGCTTGATCCGCCACTGCACGAATTCCTGCCGGAAGATGAAAAGTTGCAGCGACAACTCGCCCGGACAATGAAGGTCGGACTCGACAAGATCATCCGGCGCGTCAACCAGTTGCACGAAGTGAATCCCATGCTGGGACATCGCGGCTGCCGGTTAACCGTTACCTACCCGGAGATCCTGGAAATGCAGGTAACCGCTATCGTCGAAGCAACCATCAATTGCAAGAGAAAGCGAATTAATGCACAGCCGGAGATCATGATCCCGCTGGTCGGACTGGAAAGTGAACTGTCCATGCTGAGAGAAAAAGTGGTGGAAACCATCAACCAGGTGAGGCAAAAGAAAAAATTCACCGGCAAACTGGGCATCCCCATCGGCACCATGATAGAAATTCCCAGGGCCGCCATTACTGCGGACGCTATTGCCGCGCACGCCGATTTCTTCAGCTTCGGCACCAACGATCTTACCCAGATGACCCTGGGCTACAGCCGGGATGATATCGGCAGTTTCATGCCCGATTACATAGCAAAAAACCTGCTGGAGAAGAACCCGTTTCAGACCATGGACGTTGCCGGCGTAGGCCAGCTGGTCGAACAGGCCGTGCACAGGGGCAGGTCGGTAAAACGGACACTGAAGTGCGGGATTTGCGGTGAACATGGGGGTGACCCGGAGTCAATCAATTTTTTCCAGGCAGTGCAACTGGATTACATCTCCTGCTCTCCGTTTCGTGTCCCCATCGCCCGCCTGGCCGCGGCCCAGGCCGCATTAAGGAACCAGTTGGAATTGTTTAATTAAGCGGGTGATGGGAATCGAACCCACGTTCTCAGCTTGGGAAGCTGATGTTCTACCATTGAACTACACCCGCACCGCTTGACTCTCATATCTTACAATGAGCCGCGCCGGGAAAGAATTGTTTTTTAAATATTTGGGGTCAGAGTAAAAACTCATCCGATATGTCTGGTTAGAATATAAATCCAGATAAATTTTTACTCTGACCCCAAATATGCCAAATATTAGCCGCGCCGGGAAAGAAAAGATTTTGTATAATGGAACCCATGAATTTATATGTTAACGGTGAAAAAACGTCAATCACGGACGTGACAACGGTGTCCGATTTGATTTCCGCATTGGAGATACAGGGTAATATCGCGGTAGAAATCAACAAGGAGATTGTCTCGCGGAGCACCTTTGAAGATCACAGGCTGACGGATGGCGATGAAATAGAAATAGTTACTGCGATCGGTGGAGGGTGAGCCGGAAAAAGAAAAAGACACTTAACGTGTCTTTTTCCCGGCGAACGGTGAGCCAAGGATGGCGAGGCTGGGGTTTAGCGAAGGTATCGAAGCCGCGCCATGGACGGCTACTGGCGCTATATTTTACTGTTTTGACTTGGGAATAAACCGGAAAATGTCAGAAGACACATTAACCATCGATAATCAGGCTTACTCGTCCCGCTTGCTGGTCGGTACGGGCAAGTACAAAGACCTGGAAGAAACCCGCATGGCAATTGAGGCCAGCGGGGCGGAAATTGTCACTGTGGCTATTCGCCGCACCAATATCGGCCAGGAAAAAGATGAACCCAACCTGCTTGACTACGTCAGTCCTGACAGGTTCACCATCCTGCCCAACACTGCGGGTTGCTTTGACGCGGATTCAGCGGTGAGGACCTGCCGGCTGGCGCGTGAATTGCTTAATGGGCATGACCTGGTGAAACTGGAAGTGCTGGGCGATAAAAAAACCCTGTTCCCGGATATCCCACAGACCCTGAAGGCGGCGGAGATGCTCATCAGGGATAATTTCAAGGTGATGGTATACACCAATGACGACCCTATCATGGCGCTGCGGTTTGAAGAACTGGGCTGTATCGCGGTGATGCCCCTGGCCGCCCCTATCGGTTCCGGACTGGGCATTCGTAATCCTTACAACATCAGGACGATAGTCGAAAACGCCGGAGTGCCGATTTTAGTGGACGCCGGGGTCGGCACCGCCTCGGACGCGGCCATAGCCATGGAGCTCGGTTGTGATGGCGTGTTGATGAATACCGCCATTGCCGAAGCAAAAAATCCGGTGTTAATGGCGTCGGCGATGAAAAAAGGTATCGAAGCAGGTCGCGAGGCTTACCTGGCCGGGCGTATGCCGAGGCGCGCTTATGCCAGTGCATCATCGCCCATTGACGGCTCTTTCTTCAGTTAACTCGTATCTCATACAAGTACCATTTCCATTTAATTATGACGGGTTGGATATTTGATATTTGGGGTCAGAGTAAAAATACTTAATGACAAAGTACGCCCACCTGTCAACCAAATGTATTTTTACTCTGACCCCAAATTGTCCGGGAAACGCGCTATCAGGAGTTATGTATTAAGACAGGGGCGACTCACAAAAGCCCAGGCAAGAGCGATAGACCGATATTGGATTGAATTTGGCATTGATTATCGGAATGAACTACTCGACCTGTATGCGGTATTTAACCGGGATGCGCCCAAAATACTGGATATCGGTACGGGGATGGGAGAAACCGCGCTCAAATCGGCCCGGGAGAATCCGGAAAATGACTACCTCGCCATTGAAGTACATCGACCCGGCATCGGCCATCTGTTGCACGGGATCGCAGAATACGGACTTACGAATATCCGGGTCATCAACCACGATGTTGTCGATGTCGTCAATTACCAGGTGCCTGAACAGTGCCTGTCATCCATTTATATCCATTTCCCGGATCCGTGGCCCAAGAAACGCCACCACAAGCGTCGTCTTGTGAATCCTGATTTTATCAACAGACTCACAACCCTGATGAAACTTGAAGGGCAACTGTACCTGGCCACCGACACACAGAAGTTGGCAGAACACATGCTGGGCGTATGCGATAACGAAACCGGCCTGATCAACCTGGCCGGCCGAGGAAATTTCTCCCCGAGACCCCTGTGGCGACCATTAACAAAATTTGAACAACGGGGATTAAATTTATACAACCGGATCTGGGACCTGGTTTATTGCCGGCGTGACTGAATGCACACAGGTTAACCAATATCCACATGTCAAAATTAACCAATGCCGCGGCGCTGATCGCACAGGCGGCGGCGGAGAAAATCCTGGAAGTCTATGCAACCGACTTTTCCATCCGCAATAAATCCGACAAGTCCCCGCTCACCAAGGCAGACCTGGCCGCCCATGAAGTGATATGCACCGGACTTGCCAGGCTGACTCCTGATATCCCGATACTATCCGAAGAATCCGCGGACATCCCTTATTCGACGAGAAAAACCTGGGATCAATACTGGCTGGTGGACCCGCTTGACGGCACTCGCGAGTTCATCAAGCGCAACGGGGAATTCACGGTCAATATTGCCCTGATCAGGAACAATTATCCTGTTGCCGGTGTGATTTACGTACCGGTTAAACATCTTTGCTATTATGCGGCCAAAAGCGAGGGCGCCTATAAAACGGGCATCAACGAAGCGCCCGTCAGGATCCGGTCAAAGACCAGTAAGGCTGACTCCCTGGTCGTTGCCGGCAGCCGCTCACACGGCAACAAAAGGCAGGAGGAATTCCTCCGGAAATTGGGCAATAACGTGGAAACCATTGCCATCGGCAGTTCACTGAAATCCTGTCTCGTGGCAGAAGGGATTGTTGACGTATATGCGCGCTTCGGCCCTACCTCGGAATGGGATACGGCCGCGGCCCAGTGCATCGTAGAAGAGGCGGGAGGCATAATGACGGATTTAGACTTGACCCGCTTGCGCTATAATGCAAAAGACTCATTGATCAACCCGGACTTCCTGGTAATTGCCGACCGGACGTTTGACTGGAAAACCCGCTTGTGAAGATATATGGGGTCAGAGTAAAAATACGGCTAATCCGGTAGAGGACGCGGGCTTATTGTTGAGTATTTTTACTCTGACCCCAACTATGAAATAACATGAAAGCGATCATTATTACACTGGTTTGCATATGCGCCTTGATCACGGGCTTTTTAATCGGTGACTACCAGGGGCTGTGGAAACGCACAGAAATCACCCGCCTCGAAATTATTCAAGTCCGCTTCAAGGCAATCGACAGTGTAACCAACCAGCCTGTTGATAATTACCATGTGCGTTGCCGCGCCCGGGGCAGTAACGATTTGTGCGTGCCTGTCGCGGACGCCCTCGAATCGCCCGGGGTAAAGACCGTAAGAATCGCCGGCCAACGCAAATATGAAAAAGGCCTGTTGTTCAGCCATGACAAAGGGCTGGCTGTGAATGAGTCCGCGCCCGTTGAATTATGGGTCATCCACGCGGATTATCGAACCCTCAGTCTGGCATCCAGCTACACGGAACTCACTTCACTCGGAACCGATATGAAGGAACTCATCCTGACCCCAAGGTAATGCCGGGAAACCGTTAGACAGTAACTCCGGGTAGCGGTGTCAGAGTAAATCAGCGACCTGCCGGTGAATATGCATCAACTCAGGGATAGTCTCCTTTGGACGGCGACCGAAGCCGCACTCAGTAGCGATACCGAAGTTATTGATGTACCGCTGCGCACTCTCCAATCTACGTCTTGTGCCGTCCACCCCGTCGGTATGGTGGACGAGACCGATGAATAGTTTTCCGGCATCGCCGGGCCAGTCTGATAACGCTTCAAAATAGGCATCGTCATGGCGCTCACGGGGCACCGGGATATGGCAATAATCAATTGAGCGATCAATCGCCCTTACGGATTCTGCTGCAATCCACACCGCATTGGCCAGGTTTTGAGGCTCTATCGCATGTTTATGACCCAGGTCACCATAACAGAAATGCAGCCCCAGGACAGTTTCTTCCGGGATGAAGTTCGAATAGGTCTTTACCGTATCGGCGTAACGTTCCATGGGCCTGCCCCCAGGCGCCCATGGAAACAATGCCGGGTGTTCATCGTTCGAATCAACAGCCAGCATTTCCATGCAGATATCCCACTGGATCCCCAGGTCACCTGCCGGGATTTTTTCCAGCATTTTCGGTATCTCCCTGGACATGGCGTCAGTATATGCCTTGGACATCTTGATATAATCAGCCTCGCCGGACAGTCCCAGAAACGGCCGTATGGCAGATTCGCGCATGGGCATGGATACGAGAAAGCGCTGATCATTTGAGACAAGGCCCTCTTCACGGAGTTGTTTGAATACCTGGTAGGAAGCAATGGCCTCTTTGGCATAACCCAGTTCATCAAAATGAACATCACCGCCCTGCTTCACCTTGAACTGCCAATGGTCATGATAGCCTCTAGGGACCCAGTGATCGTCTGCCGAACGCCATTCACCGGGATCATCCGGATTAACAGGCTCCGGCCTGTTAATCGTTTCCAGCGCGTCATTGGAACTATAGATTGTGGCGGCTAGATAGTTGATCCAGATTTTTCTTAGCCCTGTCTCGCCATCAGGAAGTAAACTCAAGCGGTTCCCCAGTTCATTCGCACAAAACCGCATCACCTCGCCGGCATTGTTTCCGGGAATACTGCCGATTAATAATACCGAACCGCTGACTCTCGACATATCGTTATTCACTCCAGGTTCAAGTGTATTCAATACCAGACATATCATGCCATAAGACGACCAGGCATTTCATGATGTTTCTCCTGTCGGTTGAGGAACTACCTTTTTACCAACTTATTATTGTTACCGGTTTGACTGATATCGACCGGTGAACAGCCCATTGCTGACCGAGCATGTATGTCGACTCTAATCTACCTGATTGCCTGCAATAATGCCCGCAGTCCGCTACGCAAGCCCCTGCCATCGGAAATTGCTAATTCGCGTAAGCAATGCCGGAAATACCTCTTGTCGTCCTCCAACTTACTGATGGCCTTTTTTAATGAAGCAACAACCACTTCACCATAAGCATCGGTCGCTCGTTCCAGACCGGCAACCGCTGCCTCGTCACCCCAGCCTTTAATCATGAAAGCCAGGTCGATGACATCACGACTGAGCACGGATTGATCCGCCCAGCGGTCGGAATTGGCAAGAAATTTTTCAGCGAAACATGAAGCCGAGTCGAGTGCAGGAACCGGCAATTCAGCCACCGGGTCAGCGTCAAGCCGGATCCTCCCTTCAGTAATAATTTCAAACTTGACAGGATCACCATCGAGATCCAAAAAAGTCCGGATGCCATAGCGGTCCGCACGTACCTCACGAGACAGGGAGATCGTTTCCTTTAGGATATCGCCCAGAGAATTTTGTGATATGGTATTCCGCAGCCTGCGGTAACCCGGTCCGTCTGCACAAAGAAAATCAACATCGGCTGACTCTCTGTATTCGCCTAATGCAAGGACTATTCTGGTACCGCCGCCGAAGTAACAACAGGTATCGGTGAGAAATTCGGCATCGAAAGACTGCAGGGCCTTCCATACACGTAGATGTCTCGGGCGCTTGAACTCAGGCATTGATGACGCCATTACCATACTCCTGTTTCAGTTGTGTAATCAAATCATGCTCCTCAGCGCTCATTCCGTTAAGGTCAACGTGACGCCAGTTGCGTTCGTAGAGCTGAAACGCCTCAATGCGAGTCACGAAGCGGCCGGTGCGATTCCAGGCAAGCAGTCGCAGATTTTCGTAATCGTCGATGCATATAACCTGATGATCGATAAATGCCTGGAGACCAGCCGTGAAACCGGCTTGTTTGAGACCCGCCTTCAGCTTTTCCGCAAGCCGGCGCGGCAAGCGCAGGTGATACATTGCCAGATCAAGTTGTTTCTCCCGTTCGCGCTGGCGTCGTTTTGCCAGGCGCAATTGTTCATGGCGAATGGCAACGGGATCATCATCCATTGCTCTCATTTGCCCTGATTTTAATGTCAAATTATGCTGTGTATCCATGATGACATGTCATCATACCAGAATAAATAGCGGTTTGAAAGATATATCGGTAAATGGCTTATGATTTGCGGAATTATCTCATCAGTCAACAAGAGTCAGAGAGCGAGGGATGAGGCGATACAAGTCAACAGCGCAGGCTCAGCGATTTCTGAATGTCCACGCGGCGGTCTACAATCTTTTCAACCTTGGACGACATTTTGTCGGCGCTGAGCATTACAATAAACTTAGGGTAGATGCCTTTCGACAATGGACAATAGCCGTTGCTTGATTCCTAACAACAAATTTCTACTGAGCCAAAAGAGTTAATTTGTCAGTACCCTACAGGTGCCTTGGATTCAGCCATTTCTTGTTCCACTATTCTGAAATCTGAATCTGTATAGCCTTACAAGCATGATCATTTATTGCCGACTTGTCATCCGGGCATGCTGAAACCGCTACCAGGACATCCATCTCTGCCTGAAACTCGATATAGTCTCCTTGTTTGCTACGGGGAGGCTCAATGTGGATGTTCCCATCACCTGATTGATCAATAGTGACATTGGCAAAGGCATTGAACACGCTAGGGCTGTAGATATCTTCCAGTGCCAGTCCGAACTCACATAGAGCGTCAGAAAAATTATCGCTACAACTTCGGTGACCGGGTGCCTTCAAGATATCCATTGTTGTTTTTGTACAATGTGTGCCGAGAAAATGATCCCCAATTTTATTATCGGTAACTGTCAGCATCAGGTTCTCATAGGGTACCTTGGAATAGAGTTCCCCCAACCTGTAATGACTGCCCACACTACCCAGATCGGGAGGCTGGAAATAATTCAGGCCGCCGGAAAACTCGGCCATAAACTGCTCCCTGTAATCGTGTGCGTTGAAAAACATGAGGCCGGCCACCTGTTTTCCTTCATGTTCTATCACACGAAATAGCTGACCCTTGTTAAGCTTAAAGGCTTTGCCTGTGCATTTGGGGATAACGAAATCTTCAATGACTTTTCCAGGCATGGTTTCTTACTCTTACCCTTCCAGGACCTGAAACCTCAGAGCCTTGGCCTTAAAGTCATTGCACGGGCTCGTTTCATCCGGACATACCGAGATCACCGCAATAAGGTCCATTTCCGCCCGAAAGTCTATATGATCACCTGTCTCGGCAAGAGGCGGGGCCGAACACATACCGCCATCTTCACCAACCCACGATTGCATCCATACATTGAAAATAGTCTCGTCGTAGGTATCTTCCTGCTTCAGGCCTATCTCTCTAAAAGCATCGGCAAAATTATCACTGCAAGTCCGTGTCCCGGGGAACCCAAGGTGATCCAGTAGTCGTTTTGAACAGTGACACATCATGAAATGCCCTGCTCTTTCCCCTCCCCTGCCACCGCTTCCCACTATATCATCGATGACAGTGGCCATGACATTCTCATAGGGTGGTTTGGAGTAGAGTCGGGTAAGCCTGTAATAACCACCCAGTCCCTGCATGCTGTTCAATACGGCAGAATGTTCAGCCGCGAAGTGCTCTTTATAGTTGTGTGCATTCAAAAATGTGAGGTCGACTACCTGTTTCCCCTCATGGGCAATAACGCGAAACACCTGGCCTTTATTCACCCGCATGGTCTTACCGGAGCACTTTGGAACGATGATATCCTGGATGACACTCGAGACCATTGTTATTCAGCTCCTGTTACTTTAAGGAAACTCTGACTTAATCAGAGATTCCTTAATTCTGGATTTACCTCCAGATTTGACATGATTATTGCAATTGCCTACGGCCACTCAAAGATAGTCCTCGGCGGCGGGCCGGGAGGTGGCTGCGATAGATCGACACCGAGGGTTTCTTTAAGGAATTGCCTTTGCATAACGGGCAAGGGATCCTGCGACTGCGCAAATGCCTGGAGCATAGATGGAGGATCATCGCATTGAAACACCAAAATTAGCAGTTCACCCATAGGCATTTCCTGTATATGCCAGCTCTCGTGCACAAGACCAAAACCTTTCAGGGTTTTTTCAAAATCCTCATGTTCGCGCGCTTCGGCAATATGGTTTTCAAGGGCTTGCACTTTTCCGGGAGGCACTGGTAGTGCCATAGCTAATACAGACATGGGTGTCTCCTCCAGAGTCGTTGGAAAATTACTTTAGAATTCCGGTGGGCCTGCCTGTAGCTGTTCGCGTACCTGCTCCAGAGTTCCGGGCTTACCGCAGTCCAGCCATTCCAGCCACCAGGTCGTACCGACATCCTGGTAGGATTGCAACCTGCCGTGCGCTTCGTTTTTATCCAGTCCATAGCTTATACCTGATACAACTACATCGAATGGTTCATCGCTGTCACGCAATGCCGAGGTAAACTCGATCACTTCGCGGACCTGCTCCGGGCTGGGAGACATGATAACCCGCATGTCGAGACCGGAAATGTCCTGGCTTTCATCCAGGTCCGGCATGACATGCGGCATAATGCCGTCCCAGTTCGCGGCCCTGCGTTGACCAGCTTTAAAAGGCAGCATGGCAGCTACCCAAACCGGAATACGTGGTTGTTGCACAGGACGGGGGAGAATTCTTGCACCTTTGATCTGGTAAAATTCCCCATCATAATTAACCACTTCCCCTGTATGTAGCTGTTCCATTATGGCTAGTCCTTCATCGGCTTTCTTTGCCAGCACTTTCTTGTTGGGATCTTCCCCGAAATTCGAAAATTCCTGATCGAGCCCACCCAGACCAACGCCTATGCGTACTCGCCCGTTCGATAGTTGATCGAGGCTTGCGAACTCCTTCGCCAGTTTCCATGGCCGCCGACGCGATACCGGTGTCACCATCGACCCGATAATCACCTTCTTTGTAACGGCGGCAATCGCCCCCAGCATGATACTAGGGTCTGCGAGCGCCAGCATACCCTCGGGATCCAGCAACAAATGATCACAAATAAAAAACCCGTCCCAGCCGGCAGCTTCAGTTATTTTTGCCAGGTCCAGCAGGTTTTCGGGCTCGGAATATTCGAAGATGGCTGGTGCGACGAATACAGCTCTTTTCATAACCCGGACTCTCTTTTCCTGAATCTTATTGCTTCGCTCACGTACCTAAACTAACAATATCAGTCGGGAAGGTCGGCAATGGATCGCATCCATCCTTTGTAACGTGCACATAGTCCTCACCACCGTAGACTCTATGGTGGCCATTGTCATCCGTTTCGAACATCCAGCACTCAAGGGCCAGCACCATGTTCTCCTGTACCTCGAAAGTTTCACCGAGAGCAATCGCTGGGGGTTCCTGACCATCAATTCCAACACCGTGTCCACCCTGATCAAGAGAGCAATGCAGACCTCCCTCCTGTAGTGTATCGTTGATCGCATCCATGATATCGCCGGTTCTTACACCCGGTTTGGTCATTTCCGCGGCGACCTGCCTTCCACGATCCAGGATATGTATCTTGCGAATCTCCTCATCCGGTGCCGGACCCATATGAAATGTACGACCCGAGCTTCCCCAGTACCCCTTGACTTGCGGCAGCGGTTCCAACACCAGGCGATCACCCGGCATCAACGGGATGCCTTCATCCCATGCCGGGATGTCTGCCATGAACACCTCACGCCGGCTCGCCATACAAAGATTGGGCAGACATTCCTCCGCGTAATCAAGAAGTTTTTTGCGCACAAACAGACCGACATCTTTCTCCGTCCAGCCCCATTCGAAGTTGGCAATCAGATCATGGTAGGCCTTGACATCTGCCTCACAAGCGATCCTCAATGCCTCTACCTCCAGCAAGGATTTGATCATCCGGACGTTCCAAATCTGGTCTGCGGCATAGACAAACTCCACATCTGACAGTGCGGCCCGGAATTCATCGATATCATTGAGTGGTCGTGGAACGGCCATGCCGCCTTTGATACCGCCCTCGATTCCAACGCGGCCCTTGCTGCCTCCCATGAGTTCTTTCGTGACTTCCGCCACTTCTCTCGGCATTCCTCTGAGGTTTTCTGTAACGTGTGGATTGTGTTGAATGCGAATGTCGTTGATGAAGGTAAATCCCTCTACAACGCCCTGGAAAAAGTTCGGCACAATCATGACTGGCTCTTTATCAACCGCGACGATCAGTACGCCGGGACATACCGTGATCGGCGGAAAATGGTTCGTCAAAAAACCGGTGAAGTAGCGAATGTTATTCTCTCCCCACATCACCATCACGTCGAGCCTGGCCGCTACCATTTCTTCTTTTAGCCGGCGAATGCGATCCTCGAACTCGGGTCTGGGAAACGGTGCGTAAGGTGGCTGTTTATAGAATCGATCTACTTTGTTAAGCATGGGTAATCTACCTCTCGCGATAATTATTAATCTGTCAAAATTCGGCTGCTATTGAGAAGATTAGATTCTTATCCAACTAAAAGGAGTAGCTTAACTGCACACCGACTCGGGTGCCGCGTTCGCGGCCGACACCGTTGGCATCGTGAATGAGATCCAAGCTTTTGCTCAGGAATTCAAATGCGTCAGAATGCTGGAGTCGCTCGTCGGTTAAATCACGGCCATATACAGCTAATTCCCAGTTACCGTTAATTGGGGCCAACGCAATTCTCAGATCTATGCGTTCCCATGATCCCACATCATCCAGTGGGTCCCCGCCGATATTAAACAGTCGGTAGCCATCGCTGAAAATAATATTGGCGCCAGCAGTGAGATTAAAGGCGCCTACACTGGTTCGAAATTCCGGTTGCAGGTTTACCGACCATTCCGGTGAGAATGGCAGAGTTTCGCCGGCGCCATCGATGAAACACGGTGCAAACGGGTTTCCACCGGCGGCAACAATCGCCAACTTGGCATCCAGCGAATTACACTCGGCACCGTTGTAATCGTCATACTCCGCCTCGGTATAGTTCCCGGCAAAACCGAGGGTAAAGTTATCGGTGATTGCCCAGCGACCGTCAATTTCAACGCCCGTGGTATGCGATTCGGCTGCGTTCTGGGTGATGAACTGTCCGGTCGTATTGTTGAAAATAGTGACTTGCAGTTCGCTGAAATCGGTATAAAAGCCAGCCACGTTCACGGCCAGTCTGCCATCAAGCAACAGCGCCTTGATGCCGCCTTCCCAGCCTTCCGCCTTCTCCGGTTTGTAAGAGAAGGGATCCGGTGCGCCGCCTGTGACCGGCGGTGACTTCACAAAACCGCCGGCCTTCAATGCCTCGGAATATTTGCCGTAGAGCATGACGTTGTCGCTCACGTCGAACTGCAGACCAACCTCTGGCAGAAAGTCGTCGGCATCGGCTTCATCCGATACCGGTGGGCCAAGGGGAACAACAGGGCCGAATTCAGTCCCGCCGACAGGCAGGAGCGATAGTTGCGGGTTCTCGGTGCCGTCTTTCTCGATGTCCACGTAGCGCCCGCCGACATTGATGCGGATATTATCGGTCACCTTGAACGTCGTGTTGAAGAACCCGGAGATCCAGCGGGAATCCTCAACCAGCGGGCCACCGAAGCTGATGGCGCTGTGCACCGTCGGGTCCAGGGCGGGATTGCGCGGGACAAAGCCCATGGAGAAAAAATGCGGCAGGTCGAACAGCCATGGCAGGTGCACGTCGATCTGTGTGGTCAGGTCATGTTCCTGATAATAGGCACCGACCATCCAGACGAATCGTTGATCTTCCGGCGAACTGAACCGGACCTCCTGGGCGAATTGCTCGAAGGATTCAGTGCGTCTACCGGCAAAGATAGCAAACGAACTCATATCCGGGTCCAGAATGTCGTATTTGTCATATTCCACGTAGGACGTGATGGAACTCATCACGATACCGCTGCCGCCGATATCCCAGTTAAACGCCAGCATGCCGACATTGGCCTGGTGCTCACGCCGCTCTTCTTCGTTGTATATCCGTGCACTGTTGAGACCGCGGGAAACCGGGCTGAATGGAGCACCCCAGTAGTTCGGGCTGCCGAACACGGCGCCGCTGGCAGCATTGAGTTCGTCCATCACCACGCGCACATCCAGCGCGCCGCCGGACCCGACCACGCCGTCCAGCCTGTTCAGATCGATACCGTTGTACGCGGCGTCCAGCGCACACAGCGCCCCTATGAAGGGAGCAACAACAGGATGAGAGGTACTCAGGGCAGGTCGTGTTTCGCAGCGAGTATATTCAGTGGGCACGCCGATCTGTTCAACTTCCTGATGCTCATACTTAAAGGTCAGCTCAAAATCATCCCTTGGTGTCCACACACCAAGAATCCGCCCCCCCCAGTTTTCCTTGGTACCCAGGTCTTTGCCGGTGAGCACATGTTTATAGCCGGCGTCGCCGAGTTCATAATAGCGTCCGGAGACACGAACGGCAAAAGTATCCGACAACGGACCACCATAGGCCCCTTCGACGCTAAGTTCTTCATCATCGCCATAGGCCGCTGAAATATTCCCTTCCCACTCCTCACCGGGACGGCGGCTGATATAACTCAGGGCGCCGGCCGTGGCACTCTGCCCGGCAAAAATCGGTGCCGGACCACGCACGACTTCGACCCGCTCCAGGTCAAAAAAGCTGTTCTGGCCTAGATTATCGCGACCGTAGTAGACGCCATCGTGAAATTGTGCAACCGCCTGTTCAAAAGCTTCATTCGCAACCGTGGTACCGATGCCTCGTATGACGAGGTTTTGACCGGTAAGCGAATCCGACATGAATAAATTCGGTACGAAGGTGGCCAGGTCCTCCATGTTCTCAAAACCACCGGCCTGTATGGCATTACCGGATATGGCCAGCATGGAAATAGGCACGTCCTGTAAACTCTGCTCGCGTTTTTGCGCGGTAACGATTACTTCTTCCAGTACCTGTGCATTCAGTGGTAGCGCAACAAGGCCAACTAAAGCTGTACTGAGCGCGCTTGTACATATCTTGTTCATGGATAATCCCCCGTTGATGTGGCTCGGAACAGCAGCTCGATTACCTGGAAATTGGCTGAGAAGAATGCTAGCAATATATCCTGACCGATAACCCCACCATTAGACGTGTTTCCATTACCTGTAGAGTGTTTTTACCTAGCCAAAGGTATGGGTTTGCCCGTTTCAACGGCATTCACGACGAGTATCCGGGTGGTATCTGAAAACCTTCTATCTCATTCGACAGTAAGCTTACGAAGTCTATTGTTTTGTAATCGTTGTATTCAGCACTGATAGCCTGAAGACCAATTGGCAAACCTTCTCGTGACAATCCGCTTGGAAACACAGTGCCAGGCAGATATGACACCGTGCTCACCCCTGCCCAAAACATTGAATTAAAATATTCCCGGGAAACACCATTAACCATCAGGGTGCGTTGTTCAATCGGACTGTGATCGTGTTTAAAGGCCGGTATGGCAAATACAGGACAGAGCAATATGTCCCATTCATTAAAAAATTCCTGCCAGGCATAACGCAGGTGTTCACGTTGATTGTTATAGAGAAGCCAGTCCCTGTGACTGAGTACACGCGCACGTGCTGCAACAGCGGGGCCGGATAAATCATCAGCTGGTATAGCCTCAGCAAATTGACAGGCTTGTAAATACAGTTCGTCGGGAATGCCGGCCGTCGTAAGTGACCACATTAGATTTGCAAAAGTTTCCTGGTTTTTCCTGAAATCGATATTTGGCCGTGCCTGGTCGGATACGGTCGCACCGAGTTTCGAAAGCGTCTCACCCATGCCCAGGACACGGCTTGTAATCTCCTCATCTACCGGGGCAATTTCATCTCCTGGCCAGATAGCAACTTTGTATTCTTCCAGGGATTTTTTTTCCGGGCGAGGTAGTTTGAGTTGCCAACCCGCTCGATTTAAGGACTGGGCGCCGACAAGTAAATCCATAGCAAGCCTGAGATCTTCTATATTACGCGCCATTGGTCCAATCACACCCATATCAACCGGGGCAATCATGCCGGGCAAACCGTGACCTTGGTCCGGTACTACCCCCCATGTCGACTTGTGGGCATAGATACCGCAAAAATGTGCGGGTGCGCGGATAGAACCAGCCATGTCCGAGCCAAGCTCTAATGCACAGAACCCTGCCGCCACTGCTGCAGCGGAGCCGCCGGAAGACCCCCCGGGTGAACAAGTGATATCCCATGGATTATTTGTCACCCCATATATCTCATTGTAAGTTTGTATATCACCAAGTCCGAGAGGAACATTCGTCTTACCCATGATAACTGCCCCAGCCTGTTTGAGTCGTTTAACAACCTCGGCATCGTTACCAGCTAAATTATCTTTTAGAAAAGGGACGCCCCAGGTAGTCGCAAGCCCGGCAACGTTAAATGCCTCCTTGACCGTGACCGGAACGCCATGTAATGGTCCGGATGTATCACCCACGGCAAGCTGCTTGTCTGCACTTTCAGCTGCTGCCAGTACTCTGTCAAAATCCCGGACAACAACCGCATTAATATCATCATCCAGTTGCTCAATGCGCCGGATAAAGTGATCGGTTACTTCCAGGGAACTGATTTCCTTGTCACGGATAAGACGAGCTATTTCGCATGCACTCAGAAAAGCAAGGTTACTCATATACGGTTGGACCCAATTCTAATGTTCAGCTTATCAATCCACTATTTCTGGCCGTTGCCACGGCAAGAGTTCGATTGGTGGCATTCAGTTTACTGAGAATATTACTGACATGAAATTTTACTGTAGCCCTGGCTATAAATAATTGTTCTGCGATCTCGTTATTGGTTTTTCCTGCAGAGACTAATTGCAAGACCTCAAGTTCGCGTTTGCTTAGCGCCTCAACATTGACCCGCTGTTCCTCGGCATGAGAAAACGAGTTGTCAGTTGCAGTACGAGAAAACCCCGCGGAGGAATAAGTGGCTAATATGGCTTCAATATAAGATGCATCCTGGATTGCATTTGCTTTGGTCTTTAAACATTCCTCCAACAACTCTTTAATTAACTTTCCTTCATCAATAAAGGTGCGTTTTAATCCTGCAGGTTTAGCCAATTTAATAACTTCGCGTAGAAGTTCCATAGCCTGCGTCCGATCACCTTGAATTTCATGAATCTGCACCTCCAGCAGCAGGCAATCAAGCACGGCTTGAAAGGCCCTATGTTGCTTGGCATATTTACGTAACTCAATAATCCTGCTCTCGGCATCATCCACTTTACATTCCAGGATTTTGAGACGAACACGGTTGGCTAACTCAAAATAATCGCCAATATCCCAATTTTCCGGCGTGATATCGATGCCTGGTTTGTGCCGGCTAATGAAATCGGAGTACACGGCTTCTCTATCCTGGATTTTCCTGGCCAGCAGTAAACGCTCTCTTTCAACCCAGGCAGGAAACATTTTACCCACGCAATGCCTTGAACGAAACAAACATCGATTCAAGGCATTGTCCGCCGCATCAAAATCCCCCATAG
The DNA here is from genome assembly GCA_965248145.1 of Gammaproteobacteria bacterium. Lineage (GTDB taxonomy): Bacteria > Pseudomonadota > Gammaproteobacteria > Eutrophobiales > Eutrophobiaceae > JAAXHV01. The sequence continues at coordinate 100,175 of OZ252091.1, forward strand.
TGCTATAACAGCGAGAAAGTGTGACATATCCGTAACAGGAAAAAATTGGCGGACCAATCTCTTCAATAAGTGGCAGGTTAGAAACTAATAAGTGCTGTGCCTCCTCCACTCTATTCCACTCATAACATACTGTTGCTCGCATCGTACTTGCCACAGCACGTGCGAAAATATTACCACTATCCACATCTGAAGCCGCTTCTTCTGCTCGCTCAAAAAGCCGGTAAGCATCTTGATAATTTAACTGATGAATGTCGACTATCCCTGAATAACCATCGACCACGGCCATAGCGTAGCATTCTTTATTGATAGAGAAATATTGCCAGGCCTGAGCCAGGAGTTCTTTACTTTCGTCAAAGCGCCCCTGTCGGAGTTGTGCATATCCCCTGAAATCAACCAAAGAAGCAATCATGAGATTATCAACTGGTTTATTATCCAGTTGTTCGGTCAGTGATAGCAGCTGCACATGATCATCTTTCATCGCAGCTATGGATGCAGGCACTACCATTGCCTCTATTTGGAGTGAGCTTATCTCATCAAATTCACCATTAGTCGAATCCTTGGCTAGCCCTGTTAATGCGAGGCTAAGCCTGGTATTAACAATTTCTGCACTTTCTATCTTGTTCATCAGACATAAGGCAAATCCTTCGAGTATCAGAAGACGCGGGAACCTTTCCTTGACGGGCTCTGGAATATTGCTGAGCCAGACGCAGACCTGGGCAGTAGTTCCCATCAGTGACAAAATCGCTATCGCATCCCGGTGTATATCTTCCAACATCTCGAAATCGTTTGAGAGTATTGCGTAATCAACCGCCTCCTTAATAAGCCCCTGTCCGCGAAACCAGGTAGCTGCCTTATGATATAAGTTCAATACTTCATAAGGATATTGGCGACGAAGTCTGTCAATGAGAAAGTCATGAAACAAATGATGGTAACGGTACCAATGCCTGTCTGCATCCAGAGGCAGAGTAAATAATCCATCACTTTCCAGTTGCTCCAGTACATTTTGCGAATCATTCCGTCCGGTTAATTGATTGCATATATCTGCATTAAATCGTGACAGAACGGAGGTTTTGAGTAAGAAATCCGTTAGGCTCTGAGATTGTTGCGTCAGTACGTTATTGGTTAAATAATCGGCAATCTCATATAGATTGCCTGAAAAAGAGGCAATAAACTCATCGCGTTGGTCATAATTCTTCAGCACCAGTGCTACCAGTTGAAGGCCCGCTGCCCAGCCTTCGCTTTTTTCAGTGATAACTGTGATCTGCTCTGCGGTAAGTTGAAGTTCATGTTTGCGTTCCAGGAACATTGTCGCCTCTGAACTACTAAACCGAAGCATACTGACATCGAGTTCGATCATCTCCTCGCTTACCCGCCACTTACTCAAAGAAATTGATGGTACGATACGACTGCCTATCACCAATAAAAAATTTTCCGGAGACCAATCAATAAGTCGCTCAACAAATTGATGAATATCAATAGAGTTTATATGTTGATAATCATCTATGAACAATGTCAAAGGCCTGTTAATCCTGACAAGTTCATTAATAATATGGTTAAGCGTAATTGTGATATCGGGCTGTAATCGACCATCCATCCAGTTAGCCGCATCCACCCAAAAATCATCGACTACTTCCTGGCAGGCACATAATAGATATCTAACGAAAATTGCCGAGTCATCATCTCGCTCATCCAGGGATAGCCAGCAAACAGTTTGCCCATCCTCAAGCATGGAGTTGTACCATTGATATAATAATGTCGTCTTACCATAACCGGCAGGCGCATGCACCAGCGCCAACTTTTTTTCATCAATTGTTTTCAACACTTTGTTCAAGCCGGGGCGTACTATTACGCCGGTCCTGCTTGCCGGTGGGAATAGTTTAGTTTTGATGATCAGGTTATTTGAGGCCATCGTATTTTAGATACGTACTGTAAGTCGTCAAAAGATTTGGGACAAATCGTCTAAAAAGTTAAGAGAGGCTTCTGATAAGTTAACCTTATAAACAGGAGTCTTATTATGAGTAATAATAACGAGAAGTTGATTAAAGATATACGTCGTCGTACCCGTAAGTAGTATTTCTCCGAAGAAAAGACCCGGATTGTGCTAAAAGGCATGCGTGGTGAAGAAACAGTGTCTGGGGTATGGTGGCCAGGGACGCAATAGTATTATTGATATATCTAATTGATTTACAAGATTTTAATATTTTGTTAATTATTTATTCCCACAATTATTCCCACATTTTTTCAGCGTAATTTCTGACCTGCCCCTGAACTGATTTGCCTCTAATTATGGGGGACAGATCTCCAAATAAAAATATTGCTGTGTTTCAGGTAATACCGGATAATTTTATACCCGGCAAGAAGGACTAACACGAACGGTAGTAATTGTTGATACGTATACGATTCGACTGGTTAATTCCTATGTAACTTGTATGGAACTTGAGTTCACGAAACATGCGATACGCGTACTGGCAGAGCGGACAATCTCTCGCGAGTGGGTGGAACGTACTGTCCGGGAACCGGAACTTCGACAACCGGACCCGAACGATCCACTTGTAGAGCGATTTTTCCGTCGCATCCCCGAAAATGGTGGTCGCACCTTACGGGTAGCAGTAAACATCCGAGTTGCACCCTGGCGGGTGGTAAGTGTATTCTTTGACCGAAGCAAGCGAGAAAAATTATGAAACTGCACGTTGATAAAGAAGCTGACGCACTCTACTTGCGCCTGGATGATTCAAAAATTGTCGAATCAGAAGAGGTCTCGCCAGGAGTAGTTCTCGACTACAATGAAGCCAACGAACTCGTAGGCGTAGAGATGTTGAATCTTTCCAAGCGTTCCTCTAACATCAAATGGTCCTCTCTGGAATTTGAAGCCACATAGAGCAGAATGACGCTCATCAGCGTCGCTCTCGTTCCCAGTCATATTCTTCACTAAGAAGAGTGATCCATCCCCCGTAATCCGGCCCACGCAGCTTGAGGGATTTCCGTATTGTGGTCCTCCCCCAAAAACTGATTTGACTCGGATTATAGGGGATAAATCAGCGTCGATATATGTAGAAAAGTATGGCCAGGGACAGAATCGAACTGCCGACACAGGGATTTTCAGTCCCCTGCTCTACCTACTGAGCTACCTGGCCAAATGAGTGAGGGTCACGGGTTGGGTGACGTGGAAGCAAAGGGCGTATTAAATCCGAATCCATGTTTTCCGTCAAGCAGGAGATTTTTTATCCGCAGATTACGCAGATAAACTGCTCCTTTCAGCGGGTTTACAGGCTATTCGGCAGGGGCCACGTATTCCTTTGGTCTTTCAGAACCTTCGCCGAAGAAAAATTTTTCCATTTCCTGTTCGAGAAATTCCCGTGCTTTGGGTTCAAAGGGGGTCAACCGGTATTCATTTATCAGCATGGTCTGGTGTGTCAGCCACATTTGCCATGCTTCCTTTGATACGTTTTTATAAATTTGTTTTCCCAGTTCGCCGGGATAAGGCGGGGCAGCAAGCCCTTCTGCTTCCTTGTTCAGTTTTATGCAGGTTACGGTATGTGCCATGATGTTTTCTCTCCCGTGTATCGTATCATTAGAGTATTTGGGGTCAGAGTAAAAATACTAAACAACAAGCCAGCGCCACCTACCAGTGTGTATTTTTACTCTGACCCCGGATATTCTTGAGGTTTCTCTGATTGATCAACTCTCTTACCGGCGCGGCCATCCCGATTTCCGGCCCGTGCCCCGGTGAATACCAGAGGAATTCTCCATTATCCCGTATTGTATCAGCCTTATCCCGGATGATGCCTTTAACCGGGGTAATATCAAGATGAAAGTGGCTGAAGGTATGCCGGATTTCCGGCAATGTGGTCAACTCTTCGGAGACCAGGGAACCGCGTGTTTTTATCCAGGCTGACAATTCCGTATTTGATTTGTATTCCGGGAAACTCCATAACCCTCCCCAGACGCCTGCAGGAGGACGTTTTTCCAGCAGGATCTCCCCCTGTTCGTTTTCCAGCAGGGCAAAGACGACCTGGCGCACCGGGATGGGTTTTGTTGTTTTCCGGGTCGGCAACCGGTGTTGCTCGCTGTACCGGAACGCTTGGCAACCTGATGCGAGGGGGCACTCGGCGCAACGCGGCCGTGATCGGGTACAGATAGTGGCGCCAAGGTCCATGATTGCCTGGGTGTAGGCGGCCGTTTCCCGTTGCGGCGTCTCCCGTCCGGCCAATTGCCAGAGCCGGTCCTCCACCTGTTTATGCCCGGGCCAACCGTGTATTCCGTAAAAACGGGTCAGTACACGCTTTACGTTGCCGTCGAGAATGGGGCAGGTCCGGTCGAGACTCAGGGCCAGTATGGCGCCTGCAGTAGAACGACCGATGCCCGGCAACGCCATCAACGCGTCCGCGTCCTCGGGAAACCGGCCGGCAAAATTCCGGACGATGACTTGCGCGGCGCGCTGCATGTTTCTGGCCCTGGCGTAATACCCCAGGCCGGTCCAGAGATGCAGGACTTTATCCAACGGCGCTTCAGCCAGAGCGTTAACGTCCGGGAAGCGTTCAACGAACCGGATAAAATAGGGAATTACCGTCTTGACCTGGGTTTGTTGCAGCATGATCTCGGAGACCCACACGCGATAAGGGCTGACGTCCTGCTGCCAGGGAAGATCATGCCGGCCATGCTGTTTGAACCAGGGTAGTAACGAAGATGCAAGCCCGGTCATAAACTGTTGGCCAGGCTTTCGATCTTGAGGATGCTGTCTCGCGCTTCTTTGATCATCTTTTGTTTCAGTACAAACGGACCGATAACGGGCGGGATCCAAAAAGAGGGTTGGAGTTCACAGCGATATAGTATTTGGCTCTGTTGTTCGTCAATGGCGTTAACGCTCCATTCCGTGTTGCCGTAATCGAAGTCGCTTTGCTCGGGCACCATGACAGCCAGGATTTTTCCTTCAGGGAATTGTTCCACATCCTCCACCATCACGGCCTTGAAACAGAAAAACAGGATACAGGTTTCGGCGACAAGCCGGCGACGGATTGTATTATCGTTGATACGCTGCAAGCTGATAGATTCGGTCAGTATGTCGCTGATATTGCGCAGGCCATCATGATCCGTCAGCAAAGCGAAAACATCATCCTTCCCGGCCTGGATCCTCATGCCGAGGTTCAGCCGGTACTCGTTACCCTCATGCTCGGCATGGGCAAATTCCACCTCTCCGGCGGGCACTGCCGCACTTAAAAAAATCAGGTATAAGATTGAAAAAAGCCGCATTCTATTTTACCTCTTGAAGATCCCCTTCAGACCTTCTTTCAGCAATTCCTTCACCTGGTCTAAATCAGGTCTTTCATCCGTTTCCTTCTCTTTATCGGGATTATCCTTTCCGGGAAGCGATAAATCAATGATGTCCAGAATTTTCTCAGTCAATACTGAGCCCAGTATATCTTCCCAGGCCAGCGCTATTTTTGGATTATCCAGGGGGCCTTTGATATTGAGAGGCAACTCAAGCCCAACCAATTCGTCCAGTTCTTTGCCGCCGACCCCTTTTGAAGTGTTGACGACGGCTGCCAGGGCCTGATAATTAATGGTATCAGTGTGCAGGTCCGCCAGCACACCTTTGCCCTTCAACCGAAAAGCCGGCGCTTTAAGGTCCAGGTCATCCATACGGATAACACCGTTCTTTGCTATGGGATTTCCGGATAATAAGGAAAAGTCGGTTGCCGCTGTTTCCTTGAAGTCGATGGTCCCGCCCTTTTTGAACCGCTTCCACTGGCGCAGTGTCCGTCCCAGGTTGAGGCCTGTCACGGCGCCCTCGGTAAGGCTCATGCTCATCCGGCCGTTCAGGCTGCGTTTCATGCTTTGACCGGTGTTACCCGTGGCGGACAAGGCGGCAGTGAAGTTCCCCTTGCCGCGCAGTCTCGCTTTGCCGGTTATATCCTTGAGCAAGGGTTCCGCCTGAATGCCGGTCAGGTCTGAGTTGAGCGTAAGCCTCGGACTATCGGAGTTCACGTCCAGGCTGGCGTTGCCGGATAACCGGCCTTCATACAGCGCAGCCGAAACCGGGTCTGCTTTTACTACGCCGTCTTGCGCATTCAAGTGCAGTTTAATCCCGCTGAGAGTCGCATTTGAGACAACCAGTCTGCCAATTGTGACATCACCTTCCATAGTCAGCGTCCGCATTGTATCTGCGGGGATGCCGACGGGCACTACCATCCTGCCCCCCTCTGCCGGCAACCCTGCCTGTTCGGCGCCCGGTTTTTTCCGCCCGTTCGGTTCCGGCGCCCGGTAGCGATCCAGGTTAATCTCATCTACGCTCAGGTCGAACTGCAATGCGGGTGTCGTCGCCATCTCGCTCACCCGGAACTCCCCTGTTAATCGGGAATCATCCAACTGGAAGTTCAGTTCCTTCAAATCCAGATCGGTTGCAGAACCGTCAAACCGGCCGGCCAGGGCTACCCTGGTAAACGCGTCCCTGTCTGCGGTAACGGGAAGCTCCTGTTTGAGTTGGCGAGCGAGCTTACGCAAGTTGACAGGCAAAACCTCGATTTGGCCGGTAACCGACGGCGTGTCGGAGTGGACGTTGCGGGCCATCGCTTCGCCGGTAATATCCGCGCCCAACAGGTTTGCGGACAGCTTCGACAGGTCTATATCACCACGCTTGAGATCCGCATTCATTGTCGTACTGATCCGGAAACTTCGGTCTGTCAGTCCGCCTAGTTGGGAGGCCAACGGTTCAATCTCTGCCACTTTGAATAATAGCCCCAGGTCTGAACCCTGCGCGTCCAGCGACGCGGCAATAGCCGGCGTCGGCGATTCGATCTCTTGCGCACTGAGATTGCCCCTGATGGAAGCGCCCAGGGCGGTAATTTCCATATCGGAAACCGTTGCCGTTGCATCGTCCAGGTTAACGTCTACAGCGGCAGACAAGGTTGCCGAGGTCTTGCCGCCGGGGACGTTTTTGCCTGTGATTAACGCATTGACATCCAGCGGCGCAATGGCGTATCGCCGCCCATCCGTCGCGTAGTTGATAATGCCGGCCAGCCTGACCGTAGCGGCAACAGCCGGTCTGTTGCTTGTCCCGTGAAAACTCAGGTCGATATCAACAGGCTCGCCGTATTTGAGCTCAGCCGTGGTCGCGTCCAACTCCGTAACATCATAGCGGACCCCGGCCTGCTGATCGTCCCAGGTGACCCTGGCGTCTTCTATGGCGACGCCGCCCAGGACGGTCGATGCCAGGAGCAGGACCGGCGTCTCACTTTTCCGTTCATGCTCATCGATAAAGTCATCCCAATTTGCGACGCCTTGTCTGTTCCGGGCAAGGTTAATGACGGCGCCCTTGATATTGACCGTATCCACCTCGTACAGGTTGCGTAACAAGGGGATTGATTTGACGCGCAGCTTGACATAGTCCAGGTATGCGAAAGGCGCGGAGCCGAACCCTTCGGCATTGCCGATACTGACCTCGCTCGCTTCCAGGCCCAGCCAGGGATACAGGGTAATATCGATATCACCATCCAGGGATAAAGTCCGGCCGGTCTCCTGCAGGACTTTGGCCGCTATCCAGTCCTTGTGTTCATTGGGGTCAAGCGACGCGACAAAGTAGACTGTCACCGATATGGCGATGACAGCAAGGCCGGCCAGCCAGAGCAGCAGCTTTATCAGTTTCTTCAATAATTCTCATCCTCTTCCGGGTTTAGCCCGGATTTCTCACCAGGTGATGCGCCCCCTGCTTACAACATGCAGGGGCAAGCCTTGTTGCTTATCTTTTTGCCGCCAGCGGGCACATGCTTCCTCAACCGTAGCTACGGCTATGCTTTCGGTCCCCGTATCAAGTACGGGGCAGGCTCCGGCACCCACTGGCGGCAAAAATCCGGCGCGATCATCGCACCACCTGGTGAGAAATCCGGGCTAATGTCGTCATGTACTGTCGCGCCTCTGCAACGGCTTGTTTGACCCTGGCCGGGGCTGTCCCGCCAATATGATCGCGGGCAGAAACGGAACCTTGCAGGTCCAGGTATTCGGAAACGTCGGCCTCTATCTCACCGCAGAATTTCTGTAACTCGGAAAGTTCTATCCGGTCCAGGTCACATCCCCGCTGCGCGGCATACTGCACGACGCTGCCGACAATGGCATGGGCGTCCCGGAACGCCACCCCTTTCATGACCAGGTAGTCCGCCAGGTCGGTGGCGGCCAGGTAGCCTTTGTCCGTGGCCGCGAGCATGGCCTTGCGGTTCACCTTTATCGAGGGAACCAGGCCTGCGTAGGCCTGAAGGCACAGCTTTACCGTATCCACGGCGTCAAACAAACATTCTTTGTCCTCCTGGTTATCCCGGTTGTAGGCCAGTGGTTGACCTTTCATGATGGTCAACATGCCCATCAGGTCGCCGTACACACGGCCCGCCTTGCCGCGCACCAGTTCCGGCACGTCCGGGTTTTTCTTTTGCGGCATGATGGAAGAGCCGGTGCAGAACGCGTCGGCAATATCGATGAAGCCGAATGACGGCGACATCCACAGGACCAACTCCTCGGAAAACCGGGATAAATGCATCATGATCAGCGCGGCCGCGGCGCAGAACTCGATAATGAAATCACGATCGCTCACCGCGTCCAGTGAATTCTCTGCCACACCGGAAAACCCCAGCAACCCGGCGGTATAAGACCGGTCGATGGGAAAGCGCGTGCCGGCCAATGCCGCGGCGCCCAGCGGCATCACGTTGATACGCTCCAGACAATCCCCGAGTCGTTGCTCGTCCCGCTTCAGCATTTCGTACCAGGCCAGCAGATGATGGCCGAACGTGATCGGTTGAGCCGCCTGCATGTGGGTAAACCCGGGCATCAGGGTGTCGGCTTCCTGCTCGGCCAGTATCACCAGTGCCTGCATGTTTTGCAGCAACAGTGACTTGATGGTGTTCACCTCTTCGCGCAGGAACAGGCGCAAGTCGGTGGCAACCTGATCGTTACGCGAACGGCCGGTATGCATTTTTTTGCCCACCTCGCCCACCCGCTCAACCAGCGCGGCCTCAATATTCATGTGTACGTCTTCCAGTTCCTGTTTCCAGGAGAACTTGCCTGCCTCAATCTCGTCCAGGATGGCGTTCAACCCGTTGGTGATCTGCTCACATTCATCCGCGGACAACACGCCGACGTGCGCCAGCATCGCCACGTGGGCGATTGAACACTGGATATCACAGGAAGCCAGACGCCGGTCGAAAGAAACGGATTGGGTAAACCGTTCCACGAAACGATCCGTATCCTCGGTAAATCGACCGCCCCAGGGCTTAGCTGTCTTTTTCTCGGTTGTCATCGGTAAAAATAGCGTTGTCTGTTGAACACACAGTATAACTCAGTACATGATAATGTGTCGCCGCAGGCACATCCGTCATGCCGGGCTTGACCCGGTATCCAGTCAATTATGTGTCGCCGCAGGCGACTCTTTGTCTACTGGTTTCCCGCTTTCGCGGGAATGACGGTGGGGGCGGGAGTGACGGTTGGGGCAGGAATGACAGCGGAGGCAACCCCGTCATCTACCCAGGTGTCATCAGCGGCGTTGTAGATAAAACGGGGTTTCAGTTCACCTGCCTCGACAGTGTATATCTCCGTTAATCGCCTGACACCCTTGTCTTCCAGGAAGTCTATGTGCAGAAACAAGTCCAAGTTGTGTAAATATTCAGCTTCAATGACATTGAACGGTAGTTTTGACGCGCCCGTTGTCAGGCTGACGAGTCGATTGAGAGCCGCCCTGGAATCATTAGCATGTAAAGAGGTGTAAACGCCGCGATGACCGGTATTTAACGCCTGGTAGAAAACTTCAGCGGCGTCCGGCTCCCTTATCTCCCCAACGATGATCCGGTCCGGCCTTTGCCGCAAAGCAGTCGCCAGGAGCTTCGCCAGGGTAACCGGGTCAGTATCCCCGCCCTCACGCCTCTGTGCTTCCATCTGTACGGCATTGGGCGCCTGGAGCCTGATCTCCGCCACGTCTTCACAGATCACAACCCGGTCGCGGGGCGGGATGGCAAACGACAACACATTCAGGAGGGTCGTTTTGCCGCTGTTGGTTGCGCCGGAAACCAGGAGATTATCGCCGCGCTCTACGGCCTCGCGTAAGAAGACTTTCATCTCCGAATTAATAGTATGGGTTTGCGCCAGGTATTCCAGGTCAAAGCCGTGACGGCGGTGCAAACGAATCGACAGGGTACAACCACCCGGCGTGGCTGAAGGCAGAGTCGCACAGACCCGGCTGCCGTCAGGCAGACGCGCATTGATGATGGGGGTTTTAACGGGGTCGAAGTATTGTGACAACGCATTGGCAATCTGCTCTATCAGGGTAGCGACGGCAGCGTCGTCCTGAAAGGAAAGATCAGTTTTATACATGCCCTTCTCCAGGTCATCCACCCAGATATCGTCATAGCGATTTACCATGACATTCGTCACTTGCTCGCTGTCGATGAGTGGTTGGATGGGAGATAGGTAGAAGCTGACCAGTTCCCAGTCAGCGCTGGTTAATGCGGTTAACATGATGATCCTTTATCCATTTCCGTAACTGTTCCCGGCAGTTCCCGGATATTGATGTCAGGGAACCGTTTCCCCGTTATTCTAACGATATTTGGGGTCAGAGTAAAAATATTCAGAGATGAACCTGCAACTCCAATCGGTGACTGTATTTTTACTCTGACCCCAAATTTCTTCCAAAATTCTGGTAGAATTCAAGCTCGGATGTGTAAGGAAACAACGTGAAAACGTCAGCGTACCCGGTGCGCTGATAAAACAGGAGTCTGTTATGGATGATATCTTGGCCCGCCTGGTAAGCTGGAGCGACCCCCGGTTATGGGTGTGTTTTGCTGCGGTTATATATACGCTCACTTTTATCGGCTTACTGCCACTTACCTCAGATAAGGAACTGACGTCCGCCGAACACGCGCTGATGCACTCGAGACGGGTTCTGCTGCTCGTGTTTTTATTGCTGGTCCTTGGTTTTCCCTTGATTTTGTGGTTCCTGGCGGTAAACGTCTCAGGCAGTATCGCGGCTGCCAACAACGTCGTTAACATTGTTCTTATTGACCAGGCCTGGAGAATGTGGGGTTTGTTGGCGGGCGCCTTGCTTGCCGGACTGATAACAAAAATCATTTTCCTGCGCTATTTATATCCCCGGTTTTCGTCCTGGTACATATTCAGGCGGGTATCGCAAAGAGGCGATCTCGTCTCCGACATACGCGCAGAATCAAACCGGTTCAGGGAAAAGAGTTTCCTCCCCGGCAGGTACTACAAGGCGGGAAGGATGTTTATCGGATTGCAGGAGAACAACACTCCCCTGTACGTCGATATGAAAGACTGGAAAGTATGGAATCAAAGGATGGTAGGCGCCACCCAGACCGGCAAGGGTATTTTATTCGGCGTACAACTGGATCAATCCATTCGCCAGGGATTTTGTACGGTTTTTTTCGACATCAAACCGGACAAACACGCCCTGGGCATCATGAGAAAGGCCTGTGAAGAGACCGGCAGACGGTTGGTAACAGTGGATTTTAACGGCGAGTTGCAGGGCAAATGGTCGCCGTTCAGGACCGGCACCGACCGGGAAATAAGAACCCGGCTGATGCAGGCCTACAACCTTGCTGAAAGAGGCGATACTGCGGATTATTACAAGATCGGCGAGCGGGAGTTTCTGGAGTCCGTTTTCGACAAGTGGAGCAAGGAGTTGATTGATTTACCGAAAATACTCAGGGATTCAGCCAAGCCGCCGCCCACGGTCAGTAACCTGACCAGGGAAATGCTGGCCTTATCCGCGCTCAAACCGGGACGGAGCAAGGGGGTCGACGTAGAGCGCGTGTTACGCGAGAACGCCGTACTCTACGTGCGATCGTCTTCGACGGACCCGGTGGTCAAACGCGCCACACAACTGTTGCTGTTGTGCCTGCTGCAGGCCGCAACCCGCATGTACAGGCGGTGCGAACGTAGCAGCCACCTGTTCATCGGTATAGACGAGGTGAAGTTTCTCGCCACCGATATCCTGGGGGATATGCTGGCGACCATCACCGGGTTTGATTGCCATATCGCCATCGGCTACCAAAGCCTGGGGGACCTGAAATCCGTGAACAGGCGGCTGGTCAATATAGAGGCCCTGGAGTCCAGCGTTGAAAACAACTGCAAAATGTCTTTGTACTACCAGCCCAATGATTTTGAAACGGCTGAATACGCCGCCCGGCAAAGCGGCACAAAACAAGCCAGCCGCTATCGCATGAACGTGAATATAAACAAGGCCGGCGGCGAAGTTTATGATGAAAGAAACCTGATCACCCAGGAAGACGTTTACTACATCCATCCGAATACCCTGATGATGCTGCCGGCCAGGGTAGCCATGGCAAAAATGCCGGGCAGACTGGCCGAAATAATCCATACCTCCTGGGTACCCGTCGAACCTGCCTACACGGATGAGCAGGGCTATTTCAAGGAGTCGCCGAAGCCTGTCCCAGCATGTCGTAAGCAGGGGGCGACACATCATTGACTGGATGCCGGGTCAAGCCCGGCATGACGGGGTTGCCTCTGCTGTCACTCCTGCCCGCACCGTCATTCCCGTGAAACTTGCCCCAGCATGGTGTTGAGCAGGGGTGGAAGTCCAGTGGACAAAGAGTCGCCTCCGGCGACACATTACCCCGACCTGCCGGCAGTATCATTCACGTCCTCGCGTCATTCGGATTTTTTATCTTCCCATTTTATATAACAAGGTTTTTGCAGATCACACCCGCGGGTGCCCTCCGCCACCGTCCGGGCCAGTCCGGAAGAGCCCGTGGGGCACTTGTTCAGGAACCTCAGCCTTGCCGCAAAAGTCGCGGGCCAGGTGAACTTCTTAATGGCAAAGTAGTAGGACAGCGCCGCGTTGCAGGCCCCCGGGCGTACCCCTGAGGACAGGCAAAGTAAGGCTTCACAAGACAGGCGGGTAATCCCGGTTAACAGGTCGGCGCCGGAAGCGGCCCGTCCATGCGCCAGCGCTACAAACAAGAATACAACGTAAAATGTCCGTTTCATTTCCTTTTACTCCCTATGACGGTAAACAGCATACCATAAAAAAAGGCGATCAAGAGATCGCCTTTTATGCCGGTCAGCTCCAACCTGATGCAAGCGCGATATGGATATCGTTTTGCCGTTGGACGCCGCGAAGGTGACATACCGGTTTCAGGAATGCCTGACAGACTTCTATTGTTTCATAACTGTCAAAATTCAGGACCGCCTCATGGTGGTCAATGATAACAGTCGTACAGTAGCCGTCTTCGACATCCGCAATACGGATTTCAGCAACGTAGAAGGGAGCACCTAATCCAATGACCTCGAAGGTCCGGTTAAGATGCTTGTCGGTAACCAGGTCACCTCTTTTGACTTCGCCGTCCCTGACTATCGTATACCAGCCATCCTCACTTTTCTCTGCATTAATGACAGAATCAACACCAGCGTTGAGTTGATAATCAATACTCATGATCGCTACCTCCAAAGTTAATTTCAGGGGTAGGCAATCCGCAATTATCCGGGCAACCCGGATTAATCCGGGTTGCCCGTTTACTCATCATCAAGTATAGCCGATCTTCACCGATAGTCCAACAATATCATTGGGGGAAATAGTGTATATTGCACGCTCGATACGATATGGGCAACCAATGCGAAAAGACACAAACATAGAAAACTACTCTCGGCGCGGTTGCGTACGGCTCCGGGGAATACTTGCGTCATTGACCCTTATCATGCTCGTAAATAGCGATCTCCTGAGTGCCCAAAGCAACGACACCGTCTTTGACCGGGCGGGGGCCTACGCGGGTGTCTTTGGCGGCCTGGGTCTGACGGGCAACCGCCTGGTGGACGTAGACGGGTTCGCGAACTGGGGCAACCCCGGCGCCGTTTCAAATTACAACGATACTGATTTTGTGGGCGGCGTGCTGGCAGGGAAGCAGTTCGACCTCGGCAATCTGCCGTTCAGGATCGAGGTCGATGGTACGTTCGGCGATGCGTCAGCGAAAACGAACAAACTTGACCCCGAGGGCCTGGATGAGACAGCCAAGGCAAAGTTTCGCTGGATTAGCACAGCGCGCGCCGGGATCGAACAAACCTTTGGCCGCATGAAAGTATTTGTCAGCGGTGGGCTGGCGGTCGCCGGGGTGACCAATTCGGTAACGGACATCGATTTCAGCGCAAACTCGCCACCGCAGGTGGATCCCGACGATTCCTTTCGCTCCAGCTCAACGAAAACCGGTTGGGTAATAGGAGCAGGCATCGAAGCGTCCCTGGCTGATACCTGGACGTTACGGCTCGAGGGATCGTACCTGGATTTCGGGCAAAGCACCTATCCCGTGAACCGCTCCGGCAATAACCGTTGCGGCGCGGGAGGCCCACGCAGAGCCTGTCCTTACAAAGTTGAGAATGAACTCGGCATCGTACGCCTGGCGATAACTCGCCGGTTCAACTGGTAACAAAATATCCGGAAACCACGCTTGACATCCCTGTCTCCGGCGGGATTGGTCAGTCGTAGAAAACGGCACTTGTTATAATCATAAAGGATACGGTTCAAAACTTTTCTTATGAAACAGCCAAAACTGCAATATTCCGAAAAACTTCCCGCCGCTTCCCGGTTCGATGCACTGGCCCGCTATCTTACCGCCCTGCCCCAGAATGAATTGACCCCAACCCTGTATCGCAAGCGTATTGCCGGGTTGACCCGTGAATTCGGCTGGAAAAGCCAATTCTTCAGTATTGCGCAACTGGAGAAGAAAAAGGCCGGCGCGTTTCTGGCCGTTGCCCAGGGAAGCCCCGATAAAGACGGAGGAATATTGCGTTTGCGTTATCAACCCTCCGACCCGAAATCCGATAACGGTCTGGCCTTGGTGAGCAAGGGGATTTGTTTCGATACCGGCGGCGTCAATTTAAAACCCCATAATTACATGATGGGCATGCACGAGGACATGGAAGGCAGCGCGGTCGCGTTAGGCGCCCTGCTGGCCTTGACCCGGCTCAAGGCGCCGTTCCCCGTTGATTGCTGGCTGGCGATATGCATCAATCACATCGGCCCGGACGCGTATAACCCCGGTGATATCGTAACTGCCGTTGACGGTACCACAATCGAGACCGTCCACACCGATGCCGAGGGCAGGATGGTATTGGCAGACACCCTGGTACTGGCCTCCCGGACCAAACCGAAGCTGATTATCGACTACGCCACCCTGACCGGGGCCTGCGTATACGCCATCGGCAAAACCTATAGCGGCGTATTCACAAACCAGACCAGGTTTTTACCCCTTATGGTTAAGGCCGGTGTCGACAGCGGCGAGCGGGTCTGGCCGTTCCCCATGGACGAGGACTACGATGAAGCCCTGGAAAGCAAATTTGCCGATACCAAGCAATGCAGCAGTGACCCCGGCGTGGACCACATCCTCGGGGCGCGCTTCCTGCAACGGTTTGTCAAAAACGATTGCCCGTGGATACACGTTGACCTCTCCAGCGGCAACAACAAAGGCGGCCTGGCCCACATTCCCAGCGACACCACGGGCTTCGGTGTACGCTTTACCCTTAACCTGTTACTGGATCAGAAACTGATGAAATAACGGGGCATGCCCCCGGCATAAACCTACAGCCGTCATTCCCGCGCAACAGGCTGTGTAAAAACTATTTGCGTTTTTCAGAAGTGGGAAAATCATGCTGAGGAAGAACGTATATTGGAGGTCTTGTCCCATTTTATGCCATTTTGGGCGATGATAGTGGGAAGTTTTTTCGTCTCATGCTCAAATTTTCGAGTTTTTACACAGTCTGGCAAGCGGGAATCCAGTGGAATGAACAGTTGCCTCTGGCTCCCGAGAAGTCAACGGTGGTGTCCCAGCTAGAACCGTCGGTCTTAATCCCTACGGCTGCACTCTTGGAATTATCTGTGGCGAGCTGGTAAATCATAATCAAATTTACTTGGCGAATGCCTTCCTTGGAGCATAGACCATTTCCATTGGTAGGCCACAAGAATCCCGCATCGGCTGTTCGGGAAGAGTCTGGAGTGCCACTGAGTCTACGGAGGCCGTTATAGCGGCAGCCATCGCATCCAAAACATCATCCGTTGCTACTTGGTTACGAGGAAAGACATTGCAAATCCGTCTCAATTTTTCACTGGCAGAGTGGTGGAGATTCTCAAGCACAGCAATCCTTTCGTTATAGCCTTTCTGTTTCTTCTTGTTGTAATGGAATGGTTCGCCCCTCTCTTAAACTCGGCTTCGATGAGCCATAATGAGGTTTTGTTCATTAAACCAACGGGAGGAGCGAACCATGAATCAGTATAGCACTAACGAGATGACAGCAGCAGGGCAAAGGCGGATAACGGTGGTGGGTGTGGACCTGGGCAAGACCTGGATCGAGGTATGTGGTCAGGATGCGTCGGGCAAGGTACGTCTGACCGGTAAGCACCGGCCGGCGCAGTTCAAAGCGCTGATGGCACAGCTGCCGGCGTGTTTGGTGGGGCTGGAGGCGTGTGGTCGGTCGCACCACTGGGCGCGGGTCTTGCAGGGGTACGGTCACGAGGTGAAGTTGATGGCGCCGCAGTTTGTGAAGCCGTATGTGCAGTCGAACAAGAGTGACCGGGCGGATGCGCTGGCGGTGTGCGAGGCGGTGCAACGGCCGACGATGCGGTTTGTGGGGGTGAAGACGGCGGCGCAGCAGGACCAGCAGAGTCTGCACCGGATACGGTCACTGGCGGTGGCGCAGCGCACGGCGCTGGTGAATCAGTTGCGCGGGTTGTTGGCGGAGCAGGGGATTGAGATAGGACAGGGCCGTGCCCGGGTGCGGGCGGCGTTGCCGGGGATTTTGGAGGAGGGTGAGAACGGGCTGAGCGGTGCGTTTCGTGAGTTGTTGCAGGATGCCTATGAGACGCTGGTGTCCATGGATGAGCGGATTGCGGGCTTGGAGGCGAAGATTGAACGCTGGGCCAGGGCGGACGAGCAGGTGCAGCGGTTGATGAGTATTCCAGGGGTGGGTCCCATCACGGCGACGGCGTTATTGGCGGCGGTGGGGGACGTGAGGACGTTTCGCAATGGACGGGAGTTGGCGGCGTGGTTGGGGCTGGTGCCGCGCCAGCACTCGACCGGGGGGCGCGAGCAGTTATTGGGTATCAGCAAACGGGGGGATGCCTACGTGCGCGGCTTACTGATACACGGCGCCCGTGCGGTGCTGCGGGTGTCGAGCAAGAAGACGGACCCGCGCAGCCGTTGGGTACTGGCTGTCGCGGCCCGGCGACATCAGAATGTGGCGGTGGTGGCGTTGGCCAACCGCATGGCGCGCACCGCCTATGCGTTGTTGGCCAAAGGGGAGGACTACCAGGCCGACCACGTGCTGCAAACGGCCTGAGCGGAGGCCAGGCGGCAGGGCAAGGTATGACGAGATGGACAAGACAACAGACAGCGGAGGGTAATCGCTTCCAAGCATTGCGCAGCGACATGAACGTGATGGCAACAAACAAGGCAACTCTGCCGGGGTGGGAACCTGAACGAGACACAGGCGCACACGATAGTGACCGCCGATATTGTGATAAGGACACCACGGCGCGGAATCCATCAGGGCCCGCAGGGATAGTACCCTGCAATCAAGAGGCCGGATATATGGCTGCAATGCCTCTCTTGTCAACACGAACATGGCGCTTGCAATATGGGGGCGAACCATATATGTCTCATGGACTTTTCTCCCGCCAGCGCCCAGAAGCAAATCTCTGGGTGCACCTCGCGAACAATGCGCCGTGCTTTTGTACAACCTCGCAACAATTCATCTACCTCTTTGATCTTTGACATGATCGCCCAGGTCTGCTTCGATAGTCCTGAGCCAGTTACTTTCCGACTGATCCGCTTCGCTTCCTCATAATTCCCTGCATCCAGTGCAGTTCGAACCGGTGATCGAAACACACTGGAACTACGCGGTGAACCCAACCTGCGTCGTGCATCCTTGTCACAGAGCCGTTCCTCAGCCCCACCGGACAAACCAATCGGAATATCGACGAAAATACGGTCCGAATCTTCTGCCATGGTCACCAGTTCACTAAACGCTGTAATTACGGACGCCTTGATTTCACCGGACGGATCCAACGCGATGCAAAACCATCCTGCCTTACAGCCATCAACGCCAAATGCAGTGATAGACGACACAATAATATGCGATTACCCTTCCTCTGCTTTTGTCCGCATGGGTCCAGCCAATTTCAGTCGATCAGTAAATAGTTTCAGTATTAGCTCGTAATCTCGCGTAAGCATCTGGAGCATCGAAAACATCGAACTGATCAGCAGTCTGCAAGCTTTGACGATAAAGTTCAGCACTGGTTTCAACTTGTCCTTAGAGGAAGCGGCCAGTCGAGTTGATCGAGCGTGTCCTGCGGGACTTGACCATGTTTATCGAACGCCGCTTGGAGTCGCTCGCTAAGCCAAGAAAATCCTTCTGGGGAAAGCTCGACGGCTGCCTGCCGACCATAAGCTTTCCTTGGATTTGTGTTACCCTTACCGCTGGCTTTATTTCGCTGTGTCGACGCGAAGGAATCACTTTCGAGCGTATACATCAACTCATTCAGCGAGACGCCGTTTGACATAGTTCCGGCAACGAACTCTGCGTGATGCACACGAATGTACCGAGGCCACTTCCTCTTCCATTTCCGCAATGCTTTGTCCTCGGGCGTTGCATCATCCCGTCCCGGTTGATATTTCATGCCGATAGCACGGCCGAATACGCGAATGTCGGGCTCGTCTGTGAGACACGCAATAAAGATGACTGCGCCGTCTTTGACACTTCTGGGGCGACGATTCTCAGGATAAGCAACCGCCCAATGACAGCCTGCGCTGTCGATCACCTTTATGGTGTCGGACGAAACCGGTTCCCGAGCATCCGCCGTACCGAGGAATTTCACGAAAGCTTTTTTGGCGTCCGCTACGCTCATTGGGATGGAATCGGGTAGTTTTGCCGGTAATCCCGCATAAGCACCAAAATCACCCAAGTCCCTAACGTGATTATATCTTCCACCAGCCGCACGGTGCCGAGTAATGGTTTCAGTCCAGCCATCGAGCGTGTTGCTGGACAGATTCGGGCAGCCGAGCCGCCAAAGCTCGTCAAAATAGTCCCGGCAGGCGGCGATAACGGCTGCGTCATAGGCGACAACCCCGAACTCCTGGTTTCGGGTAAGCGCAGCCTCTGTCAGGTTGGCTGACGTAATGATCGCTCGACTTGTTCCAAAGAGGTACAGCTTGGCGTGGAGGTTACGGATGCCGCGTATACTTGCGCCAGCGTCGAGTAGCTTTCGCAGGGCCTCGACATCGCTAACGCCTTGGGAGAAGTCGGCCAGATTGAAGCGGGTAATCACTTTAACTTCACGGGGCCGATGCGAAAGGAGACGTTCAAGTGCACCTTCCTTGATGAACGGGCAGATAATACGGACATATTTGGGGTCAGTCTTAATAGCCGCAGTCAGCTCCGAGTCCCATCCCGAATCAACCAGCCGGATCGGCGCATGGCTCATCACACAGCCCCCGCAAATTCGCCACTGACGGCCTGCTGCCGCACATAAGCACAGACCTCAGCCGCCACCGACTTTTTCTCTTCAACAGAATGGATGATCCGGATCCTTGAACACGGTTTCGATATCAACGCGCTAGCCATCCGCAGTCTTGAAGCCCTGCTTTATTAGGGTGCGGTGCGGGAATTTACCAAACCCCAACGTTCTCTGCAGACGCCCAGGGCTCCTGCGGTGGCCTCGCCCCGCCTTTCTGCAGCAACTCTATGGAGATGTTATCCGGCGTACGCAGGAAAGCCATGTGACCATCCCGCGGGGGACGGTTGATGGTGACATCGCTGTCAGCAATCCTCTGGCAGGTGTCATAAATATCATCCACTTCAAAGGCAACGTGACCGAAATTACGCCCGCCGGTGTACTCCTCCGGATCCCAGTTATAGGTCAATTCCAGTACCGGCGCCGGCTGGCCCGGCCCTTCCATCCCTTCCACGTCACCGGACGCCGCCAGGAACACCAGGGTAAAACGTCCCTTGTCACTCTCCATGCGTCGGACTTCCCGCATCCCCATGACGCCACAGAAAAAAGACAGGCTCTGGTCCAGGTCGGAGACCCGGAGCATTGTGTGTAGATATCGCATTGGTTTCCTCCTTTATCGGGGTAATTTATCTCACGTCATTCCGGCGGAAGCCGGAATCCAGTATATCAACCATCCCATTCTACCAACTGCTGATTCGCTTTCAACCTGGCCCGCTGGTGCATCACGGCTTCAAAAATTATAGCCAAATCCGATGTGCCATCACTCACCAGCGGTAACGCAGCTTCAGCTTCCATTAAGAACTGTTCTTTCATCTGGCTATCCATGTAAGCTGAGTTCCACCAGTCTGAAATACGATCTTTAGAGTTACGCATTAAGGGCGCAGACGGCAACTTCTCACTTTTTTGCCCGTTAGCTGTTATGCTCGCAGGCATCAAATTCCAGAGATCGTTGTTGTACCATCGACTCCATGGGAAGCAATGATCGACCTCATAACGTTTTCTTAGCCTTGCGTTCGTCCAAACACAATTAATTGATTCGCCATCCTGTCGAAGTTCCTGAACCCGTTCGCGTACTTGTCCGGTATCATGGCGACCTTCATCCCATTTAAGTGCTTCGCAATAATCCTTTTTAGGATCAGGACTCTGGTCGGCAATATGCTGTCCGGAAACAGCCCATTGAGGAATTTTGTATTTGTAATCCTTATTTTTTGCCTCATATCCTCTCATCAGCCTTGCCCACTCGTTGATGATAACCGGTTCCAACCAGCAAGCATACTGCCCCAGACATTGCCATATAGCAGTTGGTATTACGAACACACCAAAATCAGCCAGAGTCTGTTTTTCAATTCGCCAGGACTTGTATTTATTTAATCGTACAGGTTTTCTTTCACAGTCAAATACCTGGACGTTACTACCTGGGTAAGTAATATAGTTCGCAGGCATTTCCTGAATATTCACACAGACATCTCTGATTGCGCCAATCACCGGACGTAAATGTGTTGCATCAAACGTTGCGCCAATTCGCAGGTCAAACGACGATAGCCGTTTTAGCTGATAGAAATATTTCTTTGCAAAACCAAGACCGGTTTCATTTACCGGATCATGACCTGGCCTCTGGATAAGACGGTACTGCAGAACAAGAGGCATATACAGTTTCACCCAGTATAGTGCAACCAGCCCAAATGGAATCTCAACAGTATCATCGGTACGCCTGGTCACCATCCCCGGCGCCCCTTCCGCTATTCGCATCAAGGCACGCAATAAACCCAACTTATATGTCGCTGACTTGTCATCATTGACGATAATATGGCGCAATAACGGCAGGCTGCCCGTACCATCATCAGGTAATTGAAATACCAGAGTCTCCCAGCGAACGTTTGACCTGTCCAGATGGTCTCCAGATCCTGTATAAAACACCTGTGCCAGAGCACGCTGTTTGGCGAATTGTTCCAGTTCTCCACTGCTGACCGGGTGGAAATCTCTCTCAAGGTTTTCCTGCTCATCGTTACCATGACGCAAAGTGAAAACCAGAATTCCCCCAGGCGCCAGAAGTTCACTGATGATACGGAATGCTCGTTCTCTCTTATTTTCCGATACATGCATCCATACGGCGTTCAACAGTATCAAGTTGAACCGATGACCGGCAGTACGAAGTTTTTTTAGTTCCGGCAGTTCATCATCCTGCCATATGACGTTAGCATGACTATCCAGTTTGGCCAGTTCCCGAAACTCCCTGCATGGCTCAACGGCAATCACGTCCCAGCCTTTTTCAGCCAGCCAGTATGCATCGCGCCCACTGCCAGCGCCTATGTCCAGGGCAATACCCGCTTGGTCGGGAATGAAACGGGACCATGACCCGTGCAGCGCTTCGGGATTCAGGGAGTTGTATCTGGAGGCCAGGGATGGCGCATTGTCTGAATAATAGTCCACGGTTCTCAAGGATAGAACATCAATAGAACATTATCGATTCAATATATACCCAGGTCGGTCTCGACCCCTTCTTGACACGATTACTTCTTGATATGGTCTACGGCTCAAGCGTGCGTTATAACACACATACTAATATAGACTAAGGAGAAGATGAATATGCACTTGGAAGTAAAAGTTGGTGTGGATAAACCCACATTCATCGCATTGCCACCCATCTCAGAGTTGACCACCGAGATGATCACATACGTCTTCCTTAGGGATAACGAAGGGAAACTGGTTAAAAAGTTCGGGCTGGTTCCCACGGATGAACTGTGGAAGGTTGGCCGGTACCTGGAAGACGGAGAGTCCTCCTAACGGCTTGAGATAAAGTCTACGGCAATCCCCATTCCTGGAGATCGCGGCACGGTGCTGCTTAATGTAACACTGCGTCGCGTTCCTGAGTTTTGCCTCTTCATCTCCCTCTCCCTTGCGCGGGCCGACGGCATGGATGACGTACCGCGCCCTAAGGTTGCCACCGCCGGTGATCACCGCGCCGCCAACCGGACAGCCACCGATTTCATTGCACTCTTGCTGGATGGCAGGACCGCCTTTGGCGCGAATGGCGCCCGCCACGCCAGCGCCCAGAATCAGCGAGGCATTGGCCACATTGACGATGGCATCGGTGTTGAGTTCGATGATATCACCTTCGGCGGGTTCGAAGGTTTTACGGTTGGCATGTATATAAGGCGAGTGGGTAACTGAGATTTGCAGTAGTTGCATGATTTTTTAATTAAAATACTTGCAGTATGATTCGAAACCACATACCATGTATCTATGAGTGCCGTGAACAAACTGAAACGACATCTTCGCCCGGGGCAGGTTTATCGCCGCGCCGATCTTCTGCCGTCGTCAAATGCCGTGGATCGGCATCTGAAGCAGCTTGTTGAGGAGGGAACTCTTACCAAGCTCTCGGGCGGGCTTTACTATTGCCCCAAGCGCACGACCTTTGGTCCTGCTCCGGCTGGCGATGAAAAGCTTGTCGAAGCGTTTCTGAAGGATCACCGCTTTTTGCTGACTTCACCTAATGCCTACAACGTGCTTGGGGTTGGTTCAACGCAACTCTACAACGAGACCGTCGTTTACAACCACAAGCGCCATGGCCGTTTCAATCTTGGCAAACGCACGTTTAATTTTCGGACGAAGCCGCATTTCCCCTCAAAGCTCTCCGGGGAGTTCTTGCTGGTCGATCTGGTGGACAACCTTGATCGTCTGGCCGAGCACAAATCCTCAATGCTCGAAAGGGTGAAGAAGAAGGCACAGCATGCCGACCCAAAGGTCCTGAAAAAAGCCGTTCGCGAGTACGGTGGTTCAAAAGCCAGGAAGTTCTTTGAGCCATTATTGGCCCAAGGTGCAATGCCCCATGCCACATAAATTTCTTCACCAGGATAAAGAATTTGCCGATCTGATCCGCATCGTTGGTGAGGAGCGCCCCGTTGACCCCGTCCTTGTCGAAAAAGACTACTGGATCATGCATTGCCTGTCCGGCTTGCAACAGATGGGCCTGTCTTTCGAGCTTAAGGGAGGGACATCACTGTCCAAGGGTTACGGCATCATTGAGCGGTTCTCTGAGGACATCGATATTCGCATAGAGCCTCCCAAGGAGATGAATGTCGCCACTAATCCAAACCAGCAAAAAAAAGCCCACGACGAAAGCCGCAAAGCCTTCTATGACTGGCTGGCCGAAGCGATCACCATTGACGGGATTACGAGCGTTGTTCGCGATCCTGAGTTTGATGATGATCATTATCGCAGTGGTGGTATTCGCCTTCACTATGACACGCAGATAGGAACCCTGGCTGGTTTGAAAGACGGCATCCTTCTTGAAGTTGGTTTTGATGTTGTGACACCCAACATGCCGCGCACGATTTCTTCCTGGGCCTACGACTTTGCTGCTGACAAGATTGAAGTGACCGACAACAGGGCCGTTGATGTGGCCTGCTATCTTCCTGGCTACACATTCGTCGAAAAGCTCCAGACTATCTCGACGAAGTTCCGGCAACAGCAGAAGGAGGGGGACTTCCCGGCCGATTTCATGCGCCACTACTACGATATTTTCTGCCTCTTGCAGGCGCTGGAGGTGCGCACGTTCATTGGAACCAAACGCTACAAGGCGCATAAGCAACATCGGTTTCGTGCGAAAGACAATCCGGTTCTGGCCGAGAACGAGGCTTTTCTGTTCAGCGATCCTGCAACACGCGAAATCTACGCCGATGCCTATGCCCGGTCCCTGACGTTGTACTATGCATTCAAGCCGGACTTTGCGACTATCATGAGCGCGTTGGCAGAGGCAGTAACCATCGAAGGCATCTAAAAGGAAGAAAGAATATGCTAATGGAGCATCTGCCACCGAAGCTTCAGGGGAAATCGATACATACAGGACTTTATCGTCCTGAAATTTAAAGTAGAAATTTAGCTGACCGGCGCCGCTATTCTAATCACGCCGGCGTGTTCGGCAAGTTTCTGCAACCCGCCAATACTGTCATTGGAACTTCTCCAAAACCCCCTCAAATACCCGGAACGCCTCCCGCCCATACAGACAGAAAACCACTCTCACCAGGCCGGTTTCTCCTTGCAGGTAGTTAATCGTAGCGGAAAGCATGATCTCCGCGCAGCGTTCTATCGGAAAACCGAAAACGCCCGTGCTTATGGCCGGGAACCCGATGCTTTTCAGGCCGTTTTCGTCTGCGACTTTAAGGCTGTTCAGTGTCGCGTTCCTGAGTTTTTGCTCCTCGTCCCCTTCTCCCTTGCGCGGGCCGACGGCATGGATGACGTGCCGGGCCTTGAGATTGCCGCCGCCGGTTATTACCGCGCCGCCCACCGGGCAGCCGCCGATTTCATCGCATTCCTGCTGAACGGCGGGGCCTCCTTTTGCGCGAATGGCGCTGGCCACGCCCGCGCCTAAAATCAGCGAGGCATTAGCCGCATTGACGATGGTGTCGGTGTCGAGTTCGGTGATATCGCCTTCAACGAGTTCCAGGGTTTTATCATTGATTTTAATCTGCATTATTGCAAAGACGGCATCAATGCCCCCTAATCCACTCAATCACCTTACCCGCCCAGGGCCCATCCGGGTCGCCGCATACCAGGTTGGCCTGCAGGTGGTCGCAGCCCTCCAGTTCCAGGCTGGAGGTCTCACCGCCCGCGGCGCGCAGGGCCTGTTCCATCTTTTGCGCCTGGGTTATCAGGTGGGGGAAATCCTTGCTGCCGTAGGACAGGAAGAACGGGGGTGGGGTACCCTGGATATTGCAGATGGGACTGGCCGCGGCTTCATTGCCGCCTGGGCCCAGGAAGCGGGGACGCATGGACAGGCCTGAGCCTTCACGGAAATCGAACACACCGGAGACGGGCAGGCAGCCGCGTACGACGTCCACGGGCAACCCGTAGTGTTCCTGCCAGTCCTTGCGCACGGCCATGAGGCTGGTCTGATGTCCGCCGGCGGAGTGACCGGATATGAACAGACGGGACGGGTCACCGGACAGCTTGCCGACGTTGTCGTAAACCCATCTCAGCCCGCTCATGGAGTCATCCAGCCCTGCCGGGAAGACATGGGTCGGCGCCAGCCGGTAACCGATGCTGGCAAAGCCGATGCCGGCCTGGTTGAATACCGGCGCCATGAATGCCATCCACTCCTTGTAGCCGCTGGTCCAGCCGCCGCCGTGGATCATGATGAACACGTTGCCGTCGGGTTGCGGCGCCGGGAAATATAGCACGCTCTGGTAGGGGTCCGGGCCGTAATTGTTTTCAGCGCCGCCTATCTCTGCCGCTTTTCCCAGGAGGTATTTATTGTAGTCCCTGGCAAAATCGGATACGGGTTCCTGAGGGGGGTAGTCTTCCGGTTTCATGGTGTTTTATCCGGCTTGTTCAGAGTTCATCAGGTTCAACTAAAGGATCGAGACAATACATTACTTTGTTAATTAATTACGGATAACCAAGTATCGCATAAATAGGGAAATATTCACAATAGGTAATTATTAGAGTTGACTCTGAATTTTACATGTATATTATAGAGCTTTCTCTAAAATTTACATTAGTCGTCAACGCGTGACAAGCATGTACATCAAACGATATTTGACAGCCGGAATCAAAGCGGACCTGGCGGAGAAAATGGTCTTTTTGGGCGGCCCCAGGCAGGTGGGTAAAACCACGCTTGCTCTCAGCCTTATAAAAGACGCTGATGAATCCCATCCCGCGTACCTCAACTGGGATTTACATGAAGTACAGCGACTGCTTCTTGCGGGTAATTTACCAGCGGAGCAACCATTGCTCATTTTTGACGAAATCCATAAATACAAGCACTGGCGTAATCTGGTCAAGGGCTTTTACGATAAATATAAATCCCGGAAGCGTTTTCTTATTACCGGTTCTGCGCGTCTGGATCACTATCGCAGAGGTGGGGATTCCTTGCAGGGACGTTATCACTACCTGCGTTTACATCCTTTTTCCTTGTACGAACTGAACAGCAGGCCGACAAAGTCGGATTTATCAGCGCTGCTCAGTTATGGCGGGTTCCCTGAGCCGTTTTTGAAACAGAATACCCGGCATTGGAAAAGATGGCAGCGGGAGAGGCAAAGCCGCGTCATACAGGAAGATTTAATCAACCTGGAAAACGTGAAGGAAGTATCGCAGCTGGGTTTGCTCACTGGAATTCTGCCGGATAAAGTATCTTCCCTGCTTTCGATTAACAACCTGAAACGGGACTTGTCCGTCGCATATGAAACCATAGACAGGTGGATCACGATCCTGGAAAACCTGTATTACTGTTTCAGGATATCGCCTTATGGATTGCCTCACCTGCGGGCTATGAAAAAAGAAAAGAAGCTCTATCTTTGGGATTGGTCTCTGTGCAGAGATGAAAACGCGCGTTTCGAAAATATGGTGGCGTCTCATTTATTAAAGTACTGCCATTTCAGGGAAGATACCGAAGGCGACGAAATGGCGCTGAGATTTGTCAGGGATGCAACCGGCAGAGAACTTGATTTTGTCGTGGTTAAAAACAATAAACCCTTATTTGCCGTTGAATGTAAAACCGGTGAGCGGGGTTTGAGCAAAAATATCGCTTACTTTTCCCGGCGTACCGATATACCCTATTTCTACCAGGTACATACCGGTGATAAAGACTATGAACAGGCGGAATTAACAGCCAGGGTTATCCCTTTTACGCGTTTTTGTGGATTATTAAAATTGTGAAAGAGAGAAATGATGGGGGTCGAAATGATGGGGGTCAGGTCTTTGATTTTTGATATCGACTATTAAAACTGGCAACAGAGCTGTCAAAGATCAAAGACCTGACCCTATGATCTCTTTTTGTGGATTATTAAAATTGTGAAAGAGAGTATAAGGAGCATTCATTGAAACCCGCAAAATTCAGCTATGTCAGGGCCGAGTCCGTTGAGCAGGTACTTGATTTGTTCGAGCGGATTGAGGGTGACGTAAAGATACTGGCGGGTGGGCAGAGCCTTAATCCGACTCTTAACATGCGTTTGTCCGAACCCGACGTCCTGGTCGATATCAATGACCTGGACGAGCTTAAGGGCATCACATCGAATGACGGTATGTTGCACGTCGGCGCGTTAACGCGGCACGTGGAACTGGAACAATCCGAACTCGTCGCCAGGCATACGCCGTTGCTGGTAAAAGCCATTGGGCATGTGGCTCATGCGGCTGTGCGTAACCGGGGCACGATCGGCGGCAATGTGTCATTGGCTGACCCCGCGTCGGAATTGCCGGCCTGCTGTGTGGCCCTGGACGCAGTCTTCACCATACAGAACAGACAAGGCACAAGAACCACGCGCGCCCGGGATTATTTCAAAGACCTGTATGAAACGGACTTGCAGGAAAACGACCTGTTGACTTCGATCTCCTTTCCCCTAGCCAGGGAGACGACCGTCTGTGCCTTCCGGGAGTTTGTGCGGCGCCGGGGGGATTTCGCCTCAACCGGCCTGGTGGTCAACGCGGAGCTTGAAGGCGGGGTGTTTACCTCCTTTAGTCCGGTGTATTTTGCGGTCGCCAATACCCCTGTACTGGCTGCCGGCGTCTCGCAACTGCTGGTGAATAAAACGATTACCGGGGAGCTGGTTGAGCAGGCAATCGCGGCCGTTGATAATGACGTTGAGATAGCCGGTGACAGTTATATGAGTACAGATATGAAACAACATCTGGCGAAACATTATCTGAAGGAGGTTATAGAGGAACTGTATAAAGGATGATTGTTCTACTGGATTCCTGCTTTCGCAGGAATGACGGCTGAGAAATGCAAACTAAAAGCGAACAATTTTTTTCCGTCTCGGTGACGGTCAACGGCGTGGTCGTGGAGGCAGAGGTTCCTGCGCGGGAGAGCCTGGCGGACTTTCTACGTCACCGGGTCGGCCTGACGGGCACCCACGTCGGTTGCGAACAGGGGGTCTGCGGCGCTTGTACGGTCAGGTTCGACGGTCGGATCGCCCGTTCATGCCTGACCCTGGCGGCACAGGCGCACGGTCATGCCATTGACACCATTGAAGGGCTGACCGACAGTGGCGAGATAGCGCCCTTGCAGGAGGCATTCCTTAAACATAACGCCGCGCAGTGTGGATTTTGCACCCCCGGTATGCTGATCTCCGCCGCTGAGTTTTTAGATACCTGCAAGGCAACTGATCGGGAATCGATCCGGGTATTCCTGTCGGGCAACTACTGCCGTTGTACGGGGTATCATGCGATCGTTGACGCTATTGAAGAGATCGCAAAAGAGAAGGCCGATGCGTAACCCCGGCTTAATCGGCCAAAGCCCCGCCAGGCCGAACGCCATCAAATCCATCCAGGGCCGGGCGCGTTATCTTGATGACATCACGCTGACCGGTATGCTCCACGCCTGCTACGTCCGCAGTCCCTACGCCCATGCAAAAATCGTGGACATAGATACGTCGACAGCCCTGGAAGTCAGTGGCGTCAGTCACGTCATCACCGGCCGGGACATCGCGGCCGTCTGCAAGCCCTGGACCGCGCGACTGACCAACCTGGGCGAAATGAAGACCGCACCGCAGGCGGCGCTGTCCACGGACGTTGTCAGGTGGCAGGGCGAGCCTGTAGCGGCCATCGTGGCAAGTTCCAGGGCCGTTGCCGAAGACGCGGCAGGACTGGTTGAGGTGGATTTTGAAGAATTGCCGGCGGTGGTTGACCCGGAGGCAGCGCTGAAACCGGATGCGCCCCTGGTTCATCCCGAGTTGGAGACGAACCTCGCCTGGTCAATCAACATCGATACGGGTGAAGTGGATGAGGCCCTGGCCGGGTCTGACCTGGTGATAGAGAAAAAGTTTGAAGTGAATCGGCAAACCGGTGTCACGCTGGAACCACGCGGCGCCATCGCCGATTATGATCCCGCCAAGCGCTACCTGACCCTGTACCTGACCAGTCAGGTTCCCCACATTCAACGCTATATTTACGCCAGGCAACTGGGGCTGAAAGAAGCAAACGTGCGTATTATCTGCCCGGACATCGGTGGCGGCTTCGGCCTGAAACTGCACGTCTATTCCGACGAGATTGCCACCGCGGCTATCAGTATGCTGATCCGCCGGCCGGTGAAGTTCGTCGCCGACCGGCTGGAGTCATTTGTTTCCGATATACATGCCAGGGGACACCGGGTGAAGGCGAAGATCGGGGTCAATAACGACGGCAAAATCCAGGCTATGGAAGTGGATGACCTGGCCGGCGCCGGGCCTTACCTGATCCATCCCCGCACCAGTGTGATTGAGCCGTTGCTGGTTGCGATCTGTACGCCGCTGGCCTATAACCTGAATCACTATCGGGCCAATGCCTCGCTGGTCTACCAGAACAAGGTCTGCACCGGCCAGTATCGCGGCGTGGGCATGCCGGTCGCCAGCCTGGTGGCGGAAGGGTTGGTCGATGCGGCCGCCACGGCAACAGGCCTGGACAAGGCTGAGATTAGAAAGCGTAATCTGTTCAAGGATGACGCTTATCCCGTTACGGGGATATCAGGCGAATACCTTGAATGCCTGTCCCAACAGGCGTCGCTGGATAAACTGCTGGAGATGATGGGCTACGACAAACTGCTGGAAGAGCGGAATACGCTGCGGGATGAAGGCGTATATAAAGGTGTCGGACTCGCTACCATCGTAGAGGGGACCTCGCCCAGCCCTGCCCTGTATGCCGCGGGGGGAGCGCCGATCAGTTCCCGGGACGCCTGTACCCTGCGCCTGGAGGCCGGCGGCAATATTTCCTGCGCGACGGGCTTGACCGACCAGGGTCAGGGAGGCGAGACCATAGTCACACAGATTGTCGCCAGCGTGCTCGGCATAGAGATGGACGAGATCAACGTCGTCATGGGCGATACCGCAACAACGCCTTTCGGCGGCGGCACCTGGGCGTCCAGGGGTACGGCGATCGCCGGCGAGGCCTGCCTGCTGGCGGCAACGGAAATGCGCGAAAAGATCCTGGAAGTGGCAGCCGCAATGCATGAGCAACCGGCGGACATATTGACCATTAAAGCCAGCGACGTCATTAACCTGGAGACAAACGAGAAAGTCACCTCCCTGGAAGAGATTGGCAATACGGTCCATTTCAATACACACACATTGCCGGCGGAGTTTGAGCCGGAACTGATCGTGACCCGCCATTACAGCCAGCGCGAACAACTCATGATCTACGCCAACTGTGCCCTGGGCGTATCCCTGGACGTGGACGTCAACACCGGGCTGGTAAAACTGAACAAGGTCTGGGCGGTGGATGATTGCGGCCGCATCATCAACGAAAAGCTGGTGGTTGAACAGATGCGCGGCAGCATTGTCCAGGGTATCGGCTCAAGCCTGTATGAAGAATGTATCTACGATGAAACCGGACAGTTATTGAACGGCAATATGTTCGAGTACCTGTTGCCCATGGCCGGTGAGATGCCGGACATCGAATGTGCCCATATCGAGACACCGACCAGGGCCACGCAACTGGGCGCCAAAGGCTGCGGCGAGGCCGGTATCACCGCCGTCTGCGGCGCGATTATGAACGGCATCAACGACGCCCTTGAACCTTTCGGGGCAGAGATTACCTCACAGCCGTTTACGCCGGAGAAGATTCTGCGAGCACTGGGGAAAATTCAGTAATTCGGTAAAACTGTGTCAAATTTGGTGGTATTTTTGACGGAAACAGTCATTTTTTACCTTGTAAAATTGACAAATTCATAATATATTCCCTTCAAATTACATATTGTCCAATACCTGTATTGATGGACTACCAGAGGGAAACTATTCGTGAAACGTACGATTGACGCTGTATTACGGTCCTGGCGACATGGGCCCCGGCGCAAACCCTTATTGATTCGGGGTGCTCGTCAAGTGGGAAAATCCTATACCGTCAGCCAATTCGGACAACAGGAATTTGCTGATATGACCGTTGTCAACCTGGAAGCGGAGCCTCAGGCTGCCGAGATATTCAAAACCCCGGACCCGAGAGAGATACTGAATAAGCTGGAAATACTGTCCGGACAGACAATTATACCAGGCAAATCTCTGTTGTTTATCGATGAAATCCAGGCATTCCCAAAGGCCATCCTGGCATTGCGCTATTTTTATGAAAAGCTCCCGGACCTGCATGTAATTGCCGCCGGGTCATTGCTGGAATTAACCCTGAACACCGCCGGTATTTCCATGCCGGTGGGGCGTGTTCAATACCTCTATATGAAACCCATGAGTTTTGAGGAGTTTCTCATCGCGATGGGCCAGGAAGCCACTATAGAGGCGCTGGCGCATAACCGGGAACTGTTTAGTGATCCCGCTGTACACGAAGCCCTGCTCGCCTGGGTAAAACAATACCTGCTGGTTGGCGGGATGCCGGAAGTGGTAGCAGAGTATCAGGAATCCAGAAATTACGCGCGCTGCCGTCAAATCCAGACCTCGCTACTCCAGACTTACCGTGACGATTTCAATAAGTACGCCCGCCATAACCGACATGAAAATATCGGTAGAGTGTTCCAGTCAGCCGTAAAACAGGTTGGGAACAAGTTCAAATATACCAAAGTCGACCCTGACGAGCTTTCGAGAAATATGAAAAACGCATTGGAATTATTGGTGTTGGCCGGCGTGTACCATAAAGTCATCAAGTCGACCGCCGATGGATTACCTTTGGGAGCCAATACCAATGAACGTTTTTTTAAGGTGCTTTTCCTGGATATCGGCCTGATGCAAAATCTGTGCGGCCTGACAACTGAAATCATTTATGAAAAGGACTTGATGACTATATACCAAGGCGCCTTGATGGAACAGTTTGTTGGGCAGGAATTAATAGCTGGTCAGGATTGTTTCGATAGCCCGGCACTCCATTACTGGGCCAGGGAGGCAAAAAACAGCAGTGCTGAAATCGATTATGTTTGCCAGAGCGGTTCAGACATTGTCCCGATTGAAGTAAAATCGGGAAAAACAGGCCGCCTGAAAAGCCTGCATCGGTTTCTTGGCGAAAAACAACAGGTGTGGGGAATCAAAATATCGGCGGCGCCACTGCAGTATCAAAAACCGGTCATATCCATCCCTTTTTATTTACTCAACCACTGGGAGACATTGTGGGAAGCTCGGGAAAAATGAGGAATATGCGGAAGAACCCTCTTTTTTTCTCGTCGGTGACGTGACTTGTCATTCCCTTGACGGTTGCAGCGCCAGTCTTGAGACAAGCAGGATTGATAAGAGCATGGTGCTGATACCCATCCAGAGGACGGGGACGTAGCTCTCTGAAGTTTGCAGCAAAGCAGCACACGCAGGACCGATTGAGGTCCCAAGGCCGGCTACCAGGTTGGACAGGATCAGTAACCTGCCGGTCGCATCCACGTTGGCGATACACGCCATAATGTACGGCAGGGTGAAGTACCAGGCGAAACTGAACAGACCGGCGCTGATTACAAAGGTGACGGTGGAGAAGTCGGTCAGCAATAAGGCTGTGCCGATGATTGCCAGACACGTGCCGAGCGCAACCGGGATTATGCGGCTGAAACGGGTGGACAACGCCGCGGTCGACATGGAACCGACAAAGCCGAGGAAGAGGCTGGCCGACAGCGCATAGCCAATAGTCTGAGTTGTAATGCCGCCGGCATCACCGATACGTTCGTAATAGGTCCACACACCCATGATTCCGAGTTCGAACAGAAAGAGACCGGCAAACCCGAGCGCAGCCAGGATATGGACTGATCCTGTGGCTTTGACTTCAGGCATTTGTTCAATTTCCCCTCTATCGGGGATAAAACGAATGAACATCAGCAACAAGGCATGCAAAGCCGCCACCAGCAGGAAGACCGCACCGACTCCAAAATCCGCGATCAGGCCCGGAAGAAATATCAACCACACTGATCCCACCAGTAATTGCAGGCCGAACCAGTAGCCGAGACTGCGGTCCGGGTCCAGGGTCCGATGGATCACGGCCATACAGACGGCCAATTGTATTCCGGCGGCAAATCCGCCCAAAAAACGAATTACGGGAAAGAGAGCAAAACCGGTTAACGATGAGGTGATCAGGTTCATCAGGATGACACTGCCGGCGGCGAGATACAGTGCCATACGCCAACTGATCCTTTTAACCCAGATTGCAGCCGGTATCGGCGCCAAGGCAAAACCCGCCAGTTCCGCCGAGATGATGTAGCCGCCCTGCCGGCCGCTGAACCCCAGTTCCGTCACATATCCGCCCACCAGTAAGGGAGCGATAAAATACACCGCCGCGCCGCAGGTACTTAATAACGACAGGATGGTGAGGACGCGATAATTCCCGGTGTTGCTATTTTCAGTTCCGGTCATGGTAGAACACTATAAACACTTCCTCTCCTTCATACCAATCGGTGGTCCAACCCTGAACCGGTACTTGAATAGCAAGACAAATGCTGTTGTGATACAGGTCTCTTACCCGGGAGATGCAGAATGAGCTGGCAAAACTATTCGCTGGAAGAACTGCGCTGGCAGTACCTTACTAACTTAACGCCTGGTATGGACGATCACGTGCGCCGCTACCAGGAACCATGTTGAAAGAACCTCAGGTGCGGGAGGAACAAACGTGAAATTCAGCTTAATCCTGGTTCCACAGGTACTGGAAGGAATGCCGGAACCTTATGAAAGCATTACCGAGCAAATCCGCTTTACCGAAGAGTTGGGTTATGACACGGTCTGGCTTACCGAACATCACTTCAGCCCTTGTGGCAGGCCGCCATCAGTGACTACACAGTGAAAAAAATCATTGCCCGGGGTATCAACGGATTAATCGGCCCTTATTTCTGCCCCCATCAAATCCTCAAGACCCAGTATTTTGATGTCTGGCATACAATGTTGAAAGAAGCCGGACGGGCCGACTTGCAAATGGCCCATAACGAGTTTATTTACGTAGGCGAAAGCGACGCTCAGGTTAAAGCTGACGTGAAGGAC
The DNA here is from genome assembly GCA_965248145.1 of Gammaproteobacteria bacterium. Classification (GTDB taxonomy): domain Bacteria; phylum Pseudomonadota; class Gammaproteobacteria; order Eutrophobiales; family Eutrophobiaceae; genus JAAXHV01. The sequence continues at coordinate 134,528 of OZ252091.1, forward strand.
CATGTCTTATGGTACGTCCGAACCGCGGCGAAAATATGGGGTGAACGGGACAAGTCCAAGGTGGCGGAGCAGTTCGCGAATTACACGGAAATCCTGGAATATTTCGATACCGTTTCTTTCGATGAGATATATGACAAACTGGGCATATTCGGAACACCCGACTCCGTCGCTGAAAAGATTGAATGGCTGAACAAAGAAGGTGGCCTTGAGCATTTAATCACTTTCAGTTGGTTCGGTAAGCTGGCGCATGAAAAATCCATGCGCAGTATGGAACTGTTTGCCCGGGAAGTCATGCCGCGCTTCCAGAAACCTGCCGCACAGACTGCAACAGGCTGACCAAACATGAAAAACTGCTCACTGTGGCTGGACAATGAATTAATCGTCAAAGACGGTGAAGTGATCCCTGAAGATATGCAAGCGCGAGGTCGATAAACCATGATTGAAGCACTCAGTTCCAAAAACCTGCCGGCGCCCCGGTTCCGTTACAGCCCGTTAATCAAATCGGGTCCTTTTTATAAAACCGCCGGGATGATCGCCCTGGATAAGGACAGCGGTGCACTTGAACCGGGCGGCGCCGGTCCGGAGACCGCCAAGATCCTCAGCAACCTGCTGGAAGCCCTGCCCGATTTCAACCTGTCCCTGGAAGACCTGGTCAGCGCAACGATCTATACGACCCAATTTGACCAGTTCCCTGAAATCAACAAAGCCTGGGAAGCCGTCATTACCGAAGACATGCGCCCCCCGGCGCGTTCGGCCGTCGGCGTCAACGCCCTACCAATCAATGCCGCGGTGGAGATGGAGTTCTTGTTTTATAAATAAGATAAGGAAACAGCGGATGAAGGAGGAAATATCCGAGGATATGTACGTTATAATGAAGGATACGGCGAAAGAGTTCAGGGAGAAAGTCGAGGCGGAAAAACGCGGAAAAACGAAACCATCCAAAGACAATCGCGTTGTAGAGCCGGCTTCGCCTCCATTATCGCCAACCTCCCCGGAAGGTGGCAAACCCGTAACCGGTAGCGATTCCATTACATCCGAGCCAAAGAGTTTGTTACACAAGCTATCGTGGACAGGTGAAATTGACCCTCACAAGTGGATGAACTTTTACACCAAAGTGCTTTCAAAGTATGCGAACGACAAAAGCCTGAAACTCAAGGTCAGCTTCGAGACTTCACCGGATACAGGCATCTCGAACGAACAGATGGAGGAAACAAAAAATGCCTTGCACGAACTGGGACTCGACCCCGAAGAACTGAAGGGGGATTAACTCGAACATTTTGCGATGCTCGCACCGGTTATAGCATTCTCGTCGCTAACGGGTAGGCGCCGACGTGGTCTGAGCAAAGCACCTTGTTGGGCTTTTTATGCAGCGTGATAAATAACCGGCCGGTATTCAGGCAGGGGAACCGGTTTACCATTCGACTTTGCTGCTTCTAACCAGCTTTCTTTCGCTGCCAGTACTTCCGTCAACGCTTGGGCTGGGGTTTCTCCAAAAGCAGAACAGGCTTTCAGGTCCGGAATATCAGCGATGTAGCCTTGATCCTGCTCGCTGTAAAAAATATTGATGTGGTAGTCTTTCATCACACTTACTCTCTGCCTCCAGCCCCCCAGCCATGAACGTCGAAAATATATGTCACTCATTTTCAACTCTTATTATCCACGAGATTGGCATCCATGTCATGCCCTTGGAAATTTCATATCAGGAACTAATCAGGGCAAGAGCATACCCTTAGTTATGAGAAAGGGAGGGTGTCGCGATAACATTGCCAACCGTCTTTCCTGCCCTTATCGCGTGTATACTCCCTTAATCGTAGACAGCCATCTTCTGGTCACGGGCACTTTTGAGGGCAGCCCACAGTCTTATCAGGAGTAACTATCGATCTCTTTTGCAAATCGGCGGAAGTCGGCTGGAGATTTTTTGCAGATGGCAAATACGATTTCCCAGTTGATAGCATGATAGTTGTGAACCGCGACATTCCCGAAGCCAACGGCCTTTTTCATCAATTCACAGGTAGCCGGTGTGATTACGCCAAGCTTGTTGAGTGTAGTGAAAACATCGCCCATTGTTGCGGGAGCAACTTCGCCCGATTCACTGACGACGTGGCTGCCAATATCAACGCAGAGTTGTCCCGCGCGGGTCAGATTTAGAACCAGAATATCCTGAATGTCGGGGTTCTGCGTCAAACTTTCGATTTCAGGGGGTGTTTTCTCCTGTATCCGTTAGATACATCGGCGCAGGGATTCCAGCTTTTCCGCGATGATCAGCGAGTCCATGCGGCCCGCCTCTCGGCCAGGATTCTCTGTTGCAGAGGAAGAAAATCGGCGGTATTAATCAGGTGTTTCGTCAACAACTCGGCATAAACCGTGTTCTCGCCCAGCAGTCTTTTCCCTTTGAATACCTGTCCCAGGACAGGTTCCGGCGCGTAGTACAAATCTACAATATCAACCGGACGGCCGAATTCAGCGCCTATCGCTTCCATGAGTTCAAGTTTGACGCTGCTCGACAGCGGCGCATCAGATAGCAACCCCAGGTCAATATCACTGTCGGGAGTAGCCCGCTCTTCTGCCATTGAACCAAACAATATGGCCAGTTTAAGCTGGGGATAACGAGTAAGAAACGTGGTTAATTGTTCATCGATCGCGGGCATATCCTCATTATATCCCTGCATTATCGGAGACTCAATCTACACCACCCAATTTGACCAGTTTCCAGAAATCAACAAAGCCTGGGAAGCCGTCATTACCGGAGACATGCGCCCCCCGGCACGCACGGCCATAGACGTCAGCGCCTTGCCAATTAACGCCGCGGTGGAGATGGAGTTCCTGTTTTATAAATAAGATATTGAACTTGCTGGTATACTTATTGCTGAACATTGGCATCACCCCAACATAGTGATTTTAGATGGCCGGTTAGAGCGGAGTGTAAATGTTGAAAAAGATCCTGAAAGGTTTTGCAGCAGTCGCGATCGTCCTGGGCCTGGCCTTCGCGGCTGTCATGTTGGATGCACCGCCCACCAAGCTATTCGGCGGCAAGATCATAGGGGTCATTGAAGGACCTGTTACCAGCGGGATGTTCGTTTCCGAAGATACGGATACTTTTAGCCCGGGCCTTCCAATCGGCGCCCGGTTCCCGGCCATCCGGGCACTCTATCAGGGGCAGGAGATCACTGGCATCGACCAGTTCATAGGCGACCGCGGGGCGATCTTCATCGCGGTACGCTCGACGGACTGGTGACCCTACTGCAGAAGGCAACTCGGGCAGTTGCAGGAACAGGTAGCGAACTTCAAGAAGGTTGGTATTGGCATCGTTGCAATTACTTACGACTCGCCGGAGTTGCAGCAGGTGTTCATTGATGCCGCTTCTATTACGTATCCGCTCCTCTCGGATATCAATATCGAAACCATGCAGACGCTAGGCATCCTGAACGAGCAGTTCGAGCCGGGGCATGCAGCATACGGTGTCCCTCACCCTGGAGTATTCGTCGTAGACCCGGAGATGAAGATCGTCGGCAAGATCTTCGTCGATAGTTATCAGGCACGGGTAGACGGCGAGGGCACACTCGCCTACGCGCTGCAAGTCCTGGGAGGGCAATAATCCCGCCCGTCTTCGCCCTAGAAGCGGGATGCGCAAAATTGGAAAGAGGGTCAATGAGGATTTATGGTGACAGCAATTCCGGCAACTGCCTCAAGGTAAAATACACTAATGGCTACGAGACTGTGAACAACAATTATCACTGTAACCACCTATCTGTCACTACGATGTTTACCAGCCCCAGAATTGGCTCCGGCGCGTAACACACATCGACAATATCAACCGGGCGGCCGAATTCAGCGCTTGTTGCTCCCGCGGGTTTCTGTTCTCTATCAGGGAAGGGGCAGGTTTTCATTCTGGTTTTGGACCAGGAGAATGGGTTCGTCTTGCGGGATGATGACGGCGGCTATCAGTAACACGCTCAAACAGCAAGGTTCAGCCAGACTGCGGCGTGATAGGTATTAAAAATGAATGTCGGCGTGGTTGCAGTGATATGGCTGACGACCTGGGCGACGCGCTCAATGCAGGCAATGAAAATGATAAACAGGCCAAGCCCGATACTTGAGGCGACAATAGATATTCGAGCGCCTGTTTCATCGTAAAATCGACCAGCCCTGGTCAGAAAAAAAGAGCTGCCGAGAGTACCGAATAAATACGCGAGGGAGAGCTCTGTGCGTGATAATCCGAACGCCTCAATAAAGTGGTCCGTAAACACAGCCATGCCCATGGTTTGCCCCGGTATGGACATGACAAAACCAATAGAAGAGACAAGCCAGATCACCCAGCCATAGAATACAGGGGAGTGTTCGACGGGAAACGGCCAGTCAGATCTTATTTCTAATTCGGACACAAGAATTTATTTTTGTTGAGAGCTTTGCCCGGGAGACGTTCGATGCCGATATCGCATGGACGCAAAACGAATACAAAACCACGTAACGCCTGAAACAGAATTATTGGTTCTACGTTGTCTTGTAATGCGCGACCGGCAATCCTTCGCTGGGCACTCACCGTGACCCGGCGACATTGCGTTGGGAACCGATAGTAAAAGTAGAGACCTACCGACTCACACAGGAAGGCTTGGCAAATCCCAAGTAAATGAAGCCATACCGGGTAGCGGAACAGTCCAAAACAAGTAATAAGCATTGTAGCACCTCCTGACGAGAGCGCGTGGTTGGGCCGCTCGATGTAGAGTACTTCATGGGAGCCATAGCCAAGTCAACACAACTGAGGGCTGCCGAAGGAGAGATTGTCCCCAGAAAACCGAGCCACTGCGAAAAACCTGACCAGAGATAAGAAAACAACGCTCTAATAAAATTAGCGGGAGCCACTGGGCATCGGAGTATTAACTTGGTATTGACATATATGGTGATGTATACTTATCCCTGAATTACGGAACACTATATTGATAGAAAGGAGACAGATATATGCCTGAAATAAGTCGGTTTCTTGGCATTGTTATCTACATGTATTTCAATAAACATAATCCGCCCCACTTTCATGCGGAGTACAACGAGTACAAGGCATCAATCTTAATAAAGACCTTGGGGTTGATGGAGGGGAAACTGCCCTCAAAAGTTATGAGCTTGGTGATTGAGTGGGCACAAGACCACCAGGAAGAACTGCTGGATAACTGGAACAGTATTAAAGAAACAGGTCAATACCGCAAAATCAAGCCACTGGTATAGGTAGGGGAACACAATGTTGCAGGTTGATCAGGCAGAATATTCCGGCGATTACACCATCCATCTGGTTTTCAACAATGGTAAAACCGGGACGGCAAACCTTGAACAAACGATATTTAATGATAGCAGGCCCATTTTTTACAAGTTGAAAGAAAAGTCGCATTTCAGGAATTTCGAAGTCAAGCATAGCACGGTGGTTTGGTTTGATGAATTGGATTTGGCTTCCGAGTACCTGTATTATCTTGCCTTTAAGGATGACCCTGACTTACAGGAACAATTCAAAGCATGGGGGTATATTGCCTGAGCAGTTCCGGGAGCATAATACTTATTAACCCGGCAGATGCAGGTCGTAAATTCAGATAATAAGGGTTCCTCCAAAAGCAGAACAGACTTTCAGGTCCGAAATATCAGCGATGTAGCCTTCCTGCGGAGCAGTATCCGAAGATATGCGTTTGCCTTGGGTATCGGTTAAAACTGACTCCTTGAAATTACAGAGTTCGTATGAGATTGATTATGGTATGCAAAGCCTATTCGTGCCCGGTATTGTTTGCAGTTTTCATATCCTGTTGTTTACCTGGCGATCAGGCTATTGCTACGCCTTTTTCACATTCTTGGCCGATAAAAGAACTCGCTAAAAGTGGGGGCTCTCAAGTTGTACTGCGTAATAAAAATGGCGGCATATTAAAAAGAGTTAATACGAACCAATTACGTTACCTGTATGCAGTCAAAACAAGTATAGAAAATGCTGCGGAAACCAAGGCCATGTTTTTATTAGTCGATGGAGATCAGCCAAATGCCTTTGCTGGAATTATCAGAGGACATGGAAAAGCGATTGGTGTCAACTTTGCCATGCTGGAATTACTTGGTATGGACGTGCATGCAATGGCGGCATTGATTGGTCATGAGATTGCCCATTTACGTTTAGAGCATGGTGGGGAAGGCGCTAAAAGAAAATGGGGATTTGCACTTTTGAAGGTTGTTGGCGCTGCAATATTAGAAAACTCAGGGGTCAGGAATTCCAACGCCATATCAAATTTGACATTTACGGCTATGGAAACGAAATACAGTCGTGATAATGAAAGAGAAGCAGATTATTTAGGCATGATATGGGCTATTGAAGAAGGGTATGAGCCTGATGGCGGCGTACGGCTTTTCGAGGAACTGCATAAAATATCACAAAGCCGCCCACTACCTTTTCTCAGCACCCATCCATCGCCACCGGAAAGAATAAAAACAATGAAAAAGATGAGTCAGAGATTAGGTAGATAAGTCAGCGTCATACAATGACTTGTATATTCCTATAATAAGAATACTCATTCCCAAAATGCGTACCCACGTAATCATGTGATCGGATTAATCGTAAAAAAACCCTTCATAAACGAAGGCACTGCTTATTTTTTCACAATCGAGTTCTGACACCCCTGCCTTACGGGCCGTCTCATACCATGTGTTGTTAATTTGTTTCTGCAGGTTGTCCAGGAGCGCAGAGGCCTTTTGTTTCTCCAGCAGGAAGCGATTCGATTGTGACAGCAAATTTGCCGCGTTGGCGCGCCTGCCGTCGTCCCCGCAAATTAATGCCAAATCACGTCTTTCGATGCTTATCGGTGTGAACGGAGTAAGATCATAAGCAGGCGATAATTGCCAGTCATATTCTTTGGCAATAACGGCGTGATTTCGTGGGTGATCATCAGTATTGGAAATTAACGCGTTAAAACACATCCGTCGGAACAGTTCTTCAACATCCTCTCTGGGTATCGCAGATATCCGACGCAACTCTTCTGCTAATAACGGATACGACCATTTGTCACGGGAAGTATGCACATCTTCAGCGCGTAGCAAGGTTAATCCGCTAATCATGCGAGCGCGGGTATAGCCGTTATCGGTTTTCTCCCGGTCGAAGCGTTTGACGAGCAACACATCCCGCTCTCCAACTTGTACGACAGTACTTAAGGCCGTCGTCAGGCCGCAGGCGCGGGCCAGCATCAGCATAGCGTGCTCGACACGCGCACAGTTCCATTTATCATCATTACGATTAAACTTTGCGATCCATAATCCTTCATTATCTTCGACAACAGTTTTGGGTCGCGCGCCTCCCATGGAGGTGCCTACTAACAACAGATCATCGACCTGTTTACTATCCGGCTCATTCGGAAGTGGTTCTTCGTTGATGATTGCCATAGCAATTTTTTGCAGGCGCTCCAGGTCAATCGTTTGGTTAAACTTACGTAAAGAAGCCGGGGGGGTCGGATTCAGGCCAAAGCCCAGTGCGCCGGCCCGATCATCCGGGGCATGGAGTAAATAATCCATTTCACTCAATTCCGGTTTGCCTGTATGCCGATCGATCACCTGCCGCCCCCAGTGATCAGGCCCGGCGTCCCGAAATGCGCCAAATACACCTTTTAATGAGCGCGTTTCATAGGTACGGTCAGATAACTTCAATTCGATTGGGTCAATCGGCGCGTTGTCTGCTCGACCCAGGTAGCTTTTACCGTAGACAAACAGCCCGCGAGGCAAACCGGATTTATCATATTGAATGATGTACTTTCCTGCCGTAACAGGCGTTGTTTCACCCGGTAAGGTGATATAGACAAAGCACTCAGTATTATCGAATTCAGAAATCATTATCCAGCTTAATAATATTGCGGGCACGATTTCGCTCATTTTCACTCAGGTAGGCGAGACCGGTATCGTCTTTGCTCGGGTCGGCCAATTCCATCGCAGGGCCCAGCAGGTCATACACCCACAACAGGGCGATATAGATGCTAATCCCGGTTGATACCTTGCCTTGTTCGGCAGCGCGTATTGCGCGCGTGCCGGCGCCTATTTTTTCTGCTACCTCCGCGATGGTCAGGTTACGCCGCAAGCGGGCGGTACGCAGGTTAGCGCCGAGCCGTTTAATGGCTTGCTCGACCGGATAAGGTGGTGCTGCTATAAGGGCATTTCGTGTTGACATAATACTTCAAGAGCTTTTTAATATATTTAATGTGCTCTTGAGAGCATATCAGAATTTCCCTGAAAAGCAAAGTGAAAACAAAGCGAGGTCAGGGAGCACATCCATGCCCTGGACCGGGGTCGTGGGTGGATTTTCCGGTTCGCCCAGTTGCGCGGCCCGTTCGGCATTAGTACTGCCGATCTTTTGCTCTTCTCTCAGGTATTCCGGTTTGCCGTCCTCATCCCGGAACAACGGTATGACTTCCTCGGCGAACATCTGCATGTTTTTCAAGGCCATCCAGTTCGGCATGGGCCCGGAGGGCGAGCCGGCGCAGAGCACGCCGCCGGCGCCGAGTTTATCGCAGTATTCCGCGTAACCTTCAGCCACCGTCTGCGGTGAACCGACAATGATATACCCCTGTTTGATCAAGTCATCATAAGTTAAATCCATTGGCGCTTTTGCGCCCTTGTCACGCACGGCAGACCAATAGCCGCGGAAGGATCGATCGCTCATGTAGCCCGGGGGGAAGTAATGGCTGGATTTTATCTTGAGGCCGGTATTGAACAACCATTGCATGTGGGCCTTGGCCTCCCGGTGGGCCTGTTTATCGGTTTCGGCCACGTAGGTGGGGATAGCCGCCATACACTGGTCTCTCGGTAATTCGTAACCGCATTTATCCGCTTCCTCCCGCAATTTGTCGAAGGCCCATTTACACATCCAGGTGGGCGCAAAGATCATCATATAGGTATAACGGTTTTTGGCGCATTCTCGCAGGGTTTCCAGTGAGCCCATACCCGGCAACCATACCGGTGGATGGGGTTTTTGTATGGGGCGCGGCCATACGTTGACGTTGGGGATGTAATAATGTTTACCCTGCCAGGTAAACGGACCGGGTTCGGTCCAGGCCTTGAGGATCAACTCATTGGCTTCCCAGAACCTTTCCACCGAATCCGTCGGCGACACGGGGTTATTGAAATATTCGCAACCGATGCCGCGCACGAAACCGGATATGATCCGCCCGCCGGAGATCACGTCAAGCATGGCGATCTCTTCGGCAACCCGCACCGGGTTCCCATGTAACGGAATGGCGTTGCCTACGATACCCACGGGCATCCGTTTTGTACGGGTGACCACTATGGCGGCAATCAGGTTCGGCGAAGGCATGGTGCCGTAGGCGTTGGCGTGGTGTTCATTGACGATGGCACCGTCATAACCGTATTTCTCCGCCGCTACCAGGAGATCGATGTACTCATTGTAGAGTTGGTGACCGCGGGTCGGGTCATAGTGCTCGTTGGAGAGCGTTACCCAGGATGAATCAAATTCGCTGGACTTGGGTACAAAACCATACGGCATTAAGTGAAAAAAGTAGAATTTCAGTTTATTCATCACTCGTTCTCCTTGATGAAATTCAATATCGCATCGGCGGTTTCATGGGAGCGTTCGATGCAAAGCGCATGGCCAGTTTCCGGGATGGTGACGGTGCTTGCGCCGGGTATCACTTCGGCAAAGCGATCAGCCATTTCATTGGGAACCAGCCGGTCATCTTCTGCCTTGACCACCAGGGTTGGACACTCGAGCCTTTGCAGTCGTTGCTCCAGGGCAAGGTTGTAGCGTGGCGACCAGATCAGCTTGGCGAACGTAGAGGCTTCATAGTGGGCATGACAGATTTCTTCAAAATCATGCGGGTCGAACCCGCGCCATGCAGAAACAGCACAGGTTCACCCCGGCCTTTACGCCGACAGGCCGTGCTTAAACCGTTAACGTTCACAAATTCCGGTTGGGTGTAATAATTACGCGGCTTGGGAACAGCCATATCTGTTTCCTCCTATGAACTCATCTCCAGTTTGAAATGCGACGGTGGATTTTTTTGTAATATTCTACTGACGGCCAGCATCGCAACAATACTGATAAAGGCAGAAGCAGAAAAAATAATAAAAGACAAATGGTAGTCTCCCGTTTTTTCCAGCATGTAACCGCCTGAATAGGTCGCCAGGATCGAACCGGCGTAGCCGAATGTAAATATCAGACCCAATGCTTTTCCTGAACTGTGTGTCGGTACGATTATCGCCGCAATACTCATGATGGTTACGATGACCTGTGTGTGTCCCCAGGTGATTATGGTGATAATACCGACAGTCAGCCACAGTGGCATGTGTGACGTAATCAGTAGCGCGAGAATGCCTGTGCCGGCCAGAATGCCGCCTGAGACACACAGCCAGACTATACGGCGCAAGTTTGTTGATAAGAAGCCGGTAATAATTGATGCCGGAATTGCTGCTATACCAAACATGGTGGCGCTTGTACCTGTTTCTGCCGGTGAATACATGTAAACCTCCGCCAAAAATACGGGAACCCAGGTAAGGACACCGTAGAGTTCGACAAATAGAATACAGGCGCCGAATGCCAGGAGCATGACAGAGGGATTATGTAATAAATCGGCAATGGCAATCGACCCTTCATTACCCTCGGTTTTATCCGACTCTGTTGTTTTTGGTAAATTTTTCAATAATGGGATAGAAGCAATAAAAAGAAGTAAAAATGAGAACGAATAGATGCGTGCTGTCCAACGCCAACCCAGTGAGTCGGCCAGTATTGGTGTCATAAATAATGCCAGGGCGATACCAATGTTAAGTGAACCGTTTATGTAACCAATACCCTTGCCTACATTCTCCGGTGGCATGTATTTGGGAATGGAATCGACAGCGGCAATAAATATGATTGCGATACCGATTGAAACCAGCACTCGCAACACAAGCAGAACATAATAGTTGTTCCCGAAAGTCCCCAAAATACCCAGGACGCCAACACAAAGAAGACAAACGGAGATAACCGGCACCGCTCCCCATCTGTCCGTCACAGAACCGGCAGGCAGGCTCGCCAGGCACCTGACAACGGCGTAAGCCGTCATAAATATGCCTGCCAGTGCATAACTGATTTGAAGTTCATCAACAAAAATCGGAATCATCGAAGGTATTTCAAATACCTTGATGAAAGCAAAAAGGATGGCAAAATTAACGAACCAGATGATTTTCATAGAAATGACTTGCGTACTTTTACTTATCAGTTTTACCGCGATTTTGTGACCCATGCTGCCTGCTTCAGATGCGCCGAGTACGATACCACCTTATCTTCTAAAAAGCCTATACACGTCTAAATCATTGTTCCAGTGGTTCCTTCAACGATCATTTTCACGCCCAGAATAAAAAGAAACAGGTATAAAATCTTGTACACCAGGGACTCGGAAACTTTATGCAATAACCAATAGCCAAGCTTTACTCCCAGCGGCGCAATAGGCATCAGTACTAATGAGGTCATCAAATTCAGGGGGGTAAAAAGATCCAGGTAAGTGTATGGAATGAGTTTGACGTAATTTATGAACAAGAAAAACATGACCATGGTGCCCATCAGCGTGGTTTTTTCCAGGCGTTGAGGGAGCATATAGACACTCAACGGCGGACCGCCGGCATGGACCTGGGTGCTGGTAAATCCGGCCAGCCCCCCCCAAAAATAGCCGCTTGCTTTCCCCGGTTTATTTCTCCGTGCAGATAAACCGAGCCAATGATTGAGACAGAATCCGATAGAGATAACCCCGACCATGATGCGTATATGGTCTTCCGTTAATTTACCCATCAGGACCGACGCAAGGGCAACGCCGATAACACCACCCGGAAGCAATACCTTCAGGTGGGAAACGTCAAAGCTGTGACGAAAATTCCAGGCGGCCATGATATCCATAACACATAGAATCGGCAACAGGATGGCGGCGGCTGTAATCGGGTCAACGGCGAATGACATCAAGGGTACGGTTACCATTCCCAGGGTCCCGGTGAATCCCCCTTTGGCTATACCAACGAGCAGTACGGCGGGTATGGCAATAAGGTAAAAGAACGGGTCCGTGATAAGCTGCATGACGCGGGTTCCGAAGAGCTCAAGCGCTGAAATGCTGAAATTAAGATTTGACCCCTTGGCCCGCGAGATTCATGAAAGAACGTAATGCCTCATTGACTTTTTCCGAGTTTGGAAACACCTCCGCCACGTCGTCATCCAACCGAACAATGTTAGTTCCCTCTCTATATCGTTGCGCATACTTTCCCCTGACGCCACTCGAAAAATCATATTCATCCAACATATCCCGATCTTTTCTACTTGCCATACTCTTGTTCATACCTCTTGCGTTCTTGTTATCCCACTCGAATTTCAACGCGACAATTCCATGTTCTTCATGACCGACTTAAATCATACATGAATTCAATTCGTAAACACAAATCAGTTTGTAGCAGCAGGTCAAAGATATTGAAAAATCCAGTGGTTGGGATATAGTGCGTAATCTCCAGGAATCTCAATATGGCATCAGCACATATCTCCGTAACAAGAATAGCCGGTGACCGGCTCTGGTCGTCCCTCATGGAAATGGCCGAGATAGGTAAAACGCCGCGGGGAGGTTGTAACCGTCAGGCCCTGACAGACGAAGATAAACAGGGGCGGGACCTGTTTGTTTCCTGGTGTCGCGCCGCCGGCTGCGAAATTACTATCGACAACATGGGTAATATTTTTGCCCGGCGCCCGGGCAGGAACGATTCACTTCCCCCGGTCATCGCCGGCTCCCACCTGGATACCCAGCCTACAGGCGGGAAATTTGACGGCGTTTACGGCGTGCTTGCCGGCCTGGAAGTGATCCGCACCCTGAACGACAACAATCTTGATACCGGACACCCGATTGAGGTGGTCTGCTGGACCAATGAGGAAGGCGCGCGGTTCTCACCGGCCACCCTGGGATCGGGCGTATGGGCGGGCGCGTTCGACCTGGAATACGGTCATAGTCGAACGGATAAAGAAGGCCGGACCACAAAGGAGGAACTGCAACGGATCGGCTACCTCGGCGCGGAGGAGTGTCGGCCAAAACCGGTCAGGGCCGCATTCGAAGTGCATATCGAACAGGGTCCCATCCTGGAAAATGAGGGTATCCGGATCGGCGTAGTGAACGGGGTACAGGCCATGCGCTGGTATGATTTGATTATCGAAGGCGTGCCGTGTCACGCGGGCACGACGCCGATGGAAATTCGCCGGGATCCTTTTATGGCCTTATACGGCATTCTCGACAAGCTTTACCAGCTCGCTGATGATTTCAAACCCTCGGCAAGGATGACTTTCGGCGACATCAGGGCTGAGCCCGGTTCACGCAATACCGTGCCTGAACGTTTGATCATGACCGTCGATATGCGCCATCCCGACCAGGAGCAAGTAGGATATATGGAGCAGATAATGCGGGAAATCGTCGTGAATGAATGTGGTAAATATCGCCTCACTGGGGAGGTAAAAAAGGAGTGGCTCGCCTCTGCCATAAAATTTGACGGTGATTGCATTAACGCAGTCCGTAGTGCTGCTGATTCGCTGGAGTACTCCAACATGGATATGGTGAGTGGCGCCGGACATGACTCCGTCAATGTGTCCAGGGTGGCGCCGACCAGTATGATATTCATCCCCTGTGAGGGCGGATTGAGCCACAATGAAGCAGAAAACGCCGGCAAGGAAGACCTGGAAGCCGGCTGCAACGTACTGCTCCACGCCATGCTGGAGATGGCGGCGGGTTAACCCGCATTTCTCACCAGGTCGCTTGTTGCTGTCGAATACATGCTTGCTGTCAATAAGTTATAGTAATCTGTTGACTATGTCATCATTACAGACTGCGCTTGATGCGCCCTCGCTTGTCTTTTTTGCGCCACCGGGCACGTGTTCATTGCGCCCATCCCTGGGCGCAACCCTTCGGGCGGCTGGCGCCGTGCAAATCGTCTGTCCTGACGATTTGTCCCTCAACCAGAGCTATGGTTATGCTTTCGGTCGCAGGCACCCGGTGGCGCAAAAAATCCGGCGCGATCATCGCATCACCTGGTGAGAAATGCGGGTTAGCCGGGTTGCTGCGAGAAGAAGGTTTTGATCTGGTTGGCCAGGGACTTGCAGGCGTTTTCCTGGACCCGGGCCAGCATGGGAATCGGGATGATCAGCGCCGGCATGTACGACGTTCCCTTTGTTTCGGCATTGATCTTTCCAGACAGGGCCAGTTCCTTGAAGTCCCATATACTGGCCTCATAGCTGGCTTCATCCTTCCAATAGGCAAACCCGAAACAGCCACCGCCACCGGGACCGACTGCGCAGGAGACGGAGCCGGATGAATCCGTTCTTTCGGTGGCGCCGTCGATCCACACGAAATAACGGATCTTGAAATCATTGAATTTAGCGGCAATGACGGGAATCTCTACCAGTTTATCCAGGTTTTTGACATCCATGGGCGCGGTGCTGGTTTCAAAATAGGGATACATACTATCGACGAAGTCTTTTTCCGGGATCACGTTTATATTGGATTGCCCCTGCCCCAGTGACTTGCCCACGCAACTGATGAAATCATCTTCGGTCTCGTAACCGGAACTGTGCCGGCGTCCAAGCACCACAATGGATTCGTCCTGGCCGATGGCCGTTGTCGTTGCCGCAGCCTCGCGGTATTCGTCAATCACCGTGGTGCTCTTACACCCTGCCAGGAGCGTCAAACCGATCAGCAACGTGATAACCTTTAATAATTTCATACTGATGCTTTATGTGTTTTATCCGCAGATGACGCAGATGAACGCAGATAAAAACCCTTTGATCTTCATCTCGCCGCCGGATCGCTCACTATTTCTTGTCATCTGTCCTCTATCTTCTGTCCGTTGTAGACATACGCAAATTAAAACCCTCTTTTAATCTGCGTTCATCTGCGTCATCTGCGGATACGTCATCCGCGGATTTAACAGTCATTAGTCCTCTGTCTTCTGTTCCAGCAAGGCACTGATCTCTGCTACTTTCGGGAATCCCAGGGCGAATTTGGCGCCTGCATCCCGGAGAGCCTGGTTAACCGCCGCATTGAGTCCTTTATCACGACTTTTCATGAACTCGGTCGAGGATTTGCCGTATCCGGTAACCGACCAGTTTGCGATCCGCTCGCCGTCATGATTATAAAGCTCCATGTTGTACTTGATCCAGGCTTCATAAAATTCCGTCCTGGTTTCCGCCGGCAGGGCAAATTGCATTTCAACGACGTTCGGCGACAGCACGGCGTCAACCGTTGCGCCGGCGGTCGTGCCGGCGACCTCCGTTACTTCCTGAAACATGGAAGAGAGGAGTTGTTCAAACAGGGCCACATGGGATTCGCCGCTCTCGATCTTCCAGTTGGGCCGGTCGTCGGAGTTTTCTTCATAGACGTAGTTGCGGAACTGCTCGTCATAAAACACCCCCACACTGACCGGCATCCGGGTTACCAGGGGAGCAGGTATTTCACTGTCCACCTTAAGCGACATGGACTGCTCGCAGGCCGTCAACATGAACAATATACCGACTGAAAAAATGAGTCTGTAATTCATTCTAACCCGCATTTCTCACCAGGTGATGCGATAATCGCGCCGGATTTTTTGCGCCAACGGGTGCCGGAGCCTGCCCCGTACTTGATACGGGGACCGAAAGCATAACCATAGCTCTGGTTGAGGGACAAATCGTCAGGACAGACGATTTGCACGGCGCCAGCCGCCCGAAGGGTTGCGCCCAGGGATGGGCGCAATGAACACGTGCCCGTTGGCGCAAAAAAGACAAGCGAGGGCGCATCAAGCGCAGTCTGTAATGACGACATAGTCAGCAGATTACCATAACTCATTGACAACAAACATGTATTCGACAGCAACAAGCGCCCTGGTGAGAAATGCGGGTTGATCCCGTTTGATACTGCCTCTCTCAGTATAGACATATTTTCCCCTCTATGGGCTAATTCAGGCCGACAAACGCGCCGCCATTCCTGCGGGTCAGTTCACGCATGAGAGAGGCATAACGTTTATTGGTCAGTTGAAAATGTTCGGGGGCGGTAGCGGGAACCGGGAACCCGACCGCATGGATACGCACCCTGGTTTTACCGTCTTTGTCTTTCGGATTGATGCGCTCCACCGCATCCAGGACCTGTTTGATTGAAGGCCCGCTGAATTCGTCACCGAACACGTATAGGCTGATCTTTTTACCGGGGTCATAAAAGCTTCGAATCGCCGCGTTGATGCCCTCTTCCGGGCTGCTGTTGCTGAAAGTCCGCCAGGTGCGCAGGGTGTTGATGATGACCTTACGCCTCCCTTTCGTATCGGGAATCCAGGTTCGCCGATATTGGGAAAACAGGTAATCACCCATGTCGCTCATGATCTGAATCCCCTTGAGGCTGGGATACACGTTCAGGGTGGTAATCAACTGGTCGATCATGTTCTCCCAGTGGTGGTTGACCATGCTGCCTGAGGTGTCAATGATAAAAATGACGTATTCGCTGTCGACCGGTATCCCGCCTATAAGATCGGTCCGCACCCGGTTTTTTTGTGACAACAGCCGTTTCATTTCTTCCGTCAGCTTTTGCAGGGCCAACTCGAATTCCCCTTTGATGATCACGCCGATGGCGGAGTCGTCACGCACGCTGTTATAACGCAGTTCTTCCTTTGTCAGTTCCGACTGAAGGCGCGCGACCCGTTCTTCCCATTCGGAACGCTGTTCATGTTTCGCGTTCAAATCACGGTTGAGGATTTTGGCCTCACCCCGGATATCGAACAGTTGCACCTGCAAATCCCGCACGATGCCGTGCATGGATTCGACCGCGGTTTCAAGTATCGGGCTGTCTCCCGTTTTGGCGATCATGAGCAGCAGTATGATCGCGCCGAACCCGCAGGTAATGACGTCCAGGAAGGAGATGCTGAAGGCCTCGTTTTCCCGCCGTTTTTTTCTCATGGCCAGTCTTCCGTCGGGACGAGGAGCGAACCGTTCGTAGTCATGGACAGGCGCCAGAAGGCGTAGGCCGCTTCCGGATCTCCTTCCAGCGGCGCCAGGATCACATTAATCGGGATGTTGGCCGGAAGTTTTTTTACGGCCCTGCCGAACAGGTCCATGCGTTGCCGTCCCGTAATAGTCACTCCTCGGATGGTCTTTGAGCCTTGAGTCGGCAAACCGTCCGTTATCAGGTAAACGTTGTCAGGCCGCGGCCGCAGCTTGCCGATACTGGCAAACGCCTTCTCCAGGTCGGTTCCGCCTTCAGGTACAATCTTCCCGAGCGCCTCGATGATTTGATTTAATTCCGCCTTGTTCTTTACGTCCAGCCATTTACCGGTCAGGCCGGGCAGCACCGTCCTCGTTTCAGTATTGAAGACGTGTATCTGATACTGGCTGCCGATGGGAAATTTGGCCGTCAGCCAGTCCACCATCTTCAACGTCTGCACCCATTTTTGTGTGTTTCGTTTCAGTCCGTCCCGCATATTGCGAAAACGGATGATATTGACGATGGTATCGTCCAGCATGCTGCCGGAGACGTCCAGCAGGATTAATATACGCTGCCCCCCCAGTTTCAGGCCCGTCAGGTATTCGCGGTTCCCCTCGCCCACCAGGCGGCGGGCATCGTCTCCCGTTTCCTTGACTTCTTCTTGCAGTTGCTTCTTCTGCTCTTCCAGTTGTTTGATATTGAGCTTCAACCGGTCCAGTTCCACGGAGCTGGTAGTCTCGGCCAACTGGTCGGCCAGGGACCGGGTATCGCTGATTTTTTCCATGATACGGCGGGCCATGCCTTGCGCGACCACCAGTTCTTCGTCGATTTCCGAGATGGTGTTGCGGGTCCTGGCGAGATTTTGCTTGCCTTCCAGGACCTCCTCTTCCAGCAGCATGACCTCCGCGGTCTGGTCCCGGGTATCGACGGGGACCGGAACGTTGGTATCGACGTTGTGTTTGATGATGAGAAACAACAGGACCACGGAGCCGAAACCACAGGACATGATGTCCAGGAAAGACAGGCTGAAGGGAGTAATTAGCCTCTTAACCCGCGCCATGTCAGGTCAGGACCCTGATGAGGGTAAACTCGGTTGTGGCGCCGGTAAAGCTGATAACATCGCCCGGATAGAGTCCGGTACTGCCCGCGACGGCCTGGCCATTGATAAAAACAACCGCGGAACGGCTTTCAAGGTCCAGCGTTGCCACAGGACCTTTTAATGTGACGGAACAACAAGAGTCCCGCTCCCTGGCCGCCGCCACCGTTCCCCCGGCGGACAGATATAACGGGGTCTGATTGATGGGGTGGGCCTGAGCATTGCCCAGGACGTGGGTTGCCCCTGAATCGGGCTTCTTTTCGAACTGTTGTGAAGCCTTGCTCGCAGGATTGACCACAGGTTCTGCTGTGGCCTTGAGTTGGGTGACGAAATATACCCCCTCATCCGCCGGTTTGTCTGCCAGAATATAGCTCATGCAGCCGGCGAACACGGCGCGTTCATCCAGGACCTCCACCGACACTTCTACAGCAGCCAGATGAGCGGTGAACGCGGGCAAATCGGCCAGCCGTTTATTGACTAAACAGGTACGGGAAGGGTCAAGGGCCACGCTGATCTTATCGTATAAAGGCCGTAGCACATCCACCAGTAGCTCCCGGCTTATCCTGGCCTGGTAGCGGGTATTCCCATATTGGATCTCAAACAGCGCCTCCGTTTCCTCCTGCAATGATTGCAGGCAGTGCGGCAACCGGTCGTATAGCGCCTGTTCCGTTTCGGCATGATGCAACGGATCAAACCGGGACTGTTGGATAAACAGGTCGGCGATGACATCCGCGCACTTGTTATGGATGATCGTGAGACCGACGTCGTTGATGACCTTGACCGCCGTCCGGTTGACGCTCTCGGAGACCTCCAGGGTGGTCATAACGGTATGATGCAAGTGGACGTCGAGATGGTGATAGGTCCCTGCGCCGGCCGTCGCAGCCGTCGCGGCAACGGCTGAATCGACCAGGCCCGTTATGGAAAACGGGGAGGCTTCCCCCAGGCCGAGCAACAGTGACAATTGTTCGGTAGTAAAACTGCCTGGCACCGCAAAAACCATTTCATCAGCCTTGCCCGCCAGCTCGTGTATGGAAAGCAGGTGGGCGAAAGCGAGATCCGCATTGTGTCTGGCCAGTTTAGTCGGGTGCTTAAAGTTGTCCTGGTTCAGGTTGCTCCAGAACCGGCTGAACGTATTCCTGGGATCGATATGCGCGGATTTTAATGCTGCCTCACCCAGTTCGATCCGGTCCTGCCTGATGACGGCCACGCCTGGGCTCCTGGCCACGTTTTTTCCAGGCTGAACAACGGTTACTTCACAGTCATTCAGTTCTACTACGGTGTGATGATTCATTGATTATTTTGCCGCAGAGGACACAGAGTCTATGAAATCGAGTTCAGTCACACTTCTACACCTCCCAGAGTGATGACAGGTCGGGATGACATGTTCAAGAACGTCGCCAGCCGCCCGAAGGGTTGCGCCCAGGGATGGGCGCAATGAACGTACATGGACGTATTCACAGCGTGTCTTGAACATGTCATCCCGACCTGTCCTGCAGATTATCATCTACCTGACCTGCAGGTGTCGTAACAGGTTTACATCGCAGTAATGCTGTGTATCCAGTACCAGTCTTTCCTGCATGAGTTGCAACTGGTGCATCAGGAACATGATGAAAATGCTGATAATCAGGGCGATGAAGGTGGAGTTGAAGGCAACCCCCAGGCTGACGGTCACGCCGACAATATCGCCTTCGACCGCCCGATGGGCCTGACCGAGGGCCTCGCCGATACCGCGTACCGTGCCGATAAAGCCGATGGAGGGTATGGCCCAGATGATATACCTGATCATGGAGAGCTCAGAGTCCAGCCGGTCGGATTCCGTTTCGCAAATTCCCCTGATGGCTGAAGACACGTCCTGGATGTCCGCGGTGGAACCAAACCGCTGCAATGCCGCCAGGAGGGCGCGGGGCAAAAGGTATTCCCGTTCGTCATCCGCCAGGGCCTGCAGCGGCCTGACGTATTGCCGGGCATCCTCGGGGAGGATGGTGGCCCCGGGGGCCATCGCCAGCAAGGAGCGATCCAGCAGCCGCCTTTCGTATACCACTATCTTTGTTTTCAGACCGATAATGGCAATGACCCAGAGAGCCAGGATAAAACAGGATTCCTGTTCAAAATCCTTGATCACGATAAAAACGGAGCGCTTTACTTCGTAGTTTTCACCGGCCTCCTGCTGAATTCGTTGTTCTTCCAGGAGGGCGTCCGCGTTTGGCCGGACAACTGCTATGTAAATGGCATGGACGATGATGATTGCGGCAATCAGCGTAAATAGCTGGTAAAGAAAATCTGCTGTCGGATTATGTCTCACGATGTTTCTATATGTTGACCGGAAAATCTATGGAATAGTCTTCGGGAACATCCTCGGTCGGATTGAACGTTTCCGGAGCCTTTTCTTCCACATCCTGCGCCACCGGTTTTTCCTCTGTTTTTTTCACTTTCCCGGCATCGGCTTCCGTTGCAACAGGCGCCTCTTGTGCCGATACCGTACCAGTAGCAAGCATAACGAGTAAAAAAACAATTTTCAGCATAAATCCCATCTCCGACAATTATAAAAGCCACAGAGAACACATATTTGGGGTCAGAGTAAAAATATTTAAGAATAAACCAGCAGCGTCTACCACTGACTGTATTTTTACTCTGACCCCAAATATGTTCTCAAGTATTTTTACTCTGACCCCAAATATCACTCTGTATCCTCTGTGGCAATAATTTCAATCAATACGCGTAGCGGGCAATCCTGAAGCCTACGTCTTCTCGTGATTTATTGCCATAGTCGCGGAATGATAAGCGTAACTCGGTGATGGCCCCATGAGCCCAGCTTGAACCGCGGATGACATGAAATTCACCGCTGGTCGGCCCCATGGGATCAACCTCGACTTTTTTATCGGCGCTGACGACAACGTCATAGAAATCGTTGACCCATTCGGCGACGTTGCCGCCCAGGTCGAATAAGCCCTTGCCGTCAGGCGTAAAACTGCCCACCGGCGCGGTGACGACAAAACCATCATCATATTTGTCGATGATTCTGCCAAGCAAAACCGCTGATTTCCGGTCGGCAAAATTGCCGCTTTTTTTACCGGGAGGGAACTCTCCGCCCCAGGGAAACTTGAGCAGGGCGCCCCCGCTTGTAGCCCGTGCGGCCCAGGCCCATTCCGCCTCTGTGGGCAATCGATAGCCGTCTGCGGACTTGTTAAACCCCGTAATCCTGTCATCTTTTTCGATATAGAACGGCGTCAGGGAAGCCTGTTTACTCAGCCAGTTGCAATAGCGCGCCGCCTGCTGCCAGGTGACCTTGACTACCGGTTGCGTCTCCCCGTTGAGGCTGTTGCCTTTGACCAGACCGGATGAAAAACCCTTGTCGAACAGCCTGTATTCCTGGTTTGTCACCTCTTTCAACCCCAGGTAAAAAGACCGTGTGAGCTTAACGTTGCGAATGGTTTCGTTGGCCCGGCGCCCCGGTTCCCGTCGTGACGCGCCCATGGTAAAGGCGCCCGGTTGAAACAGTTTCAGGGTCTGTCCGGCCGGCGTTGTAATAACCGGTTTGACGTTCTCCAGCTTAACCTGTTTTACGGTCTTCAGGCTGACGTTCAGTTCGTGTTCAACACCGACGTGGGGGGTCAGGGTGGTCTTGTAATCCACGTATCCTTTCTTGCGAATTTCTATCCGATGTTTGCTGGTCGATAGCTGGACAGTGCGATTAGCCGTTCCGATTAATTCCCCGTCCACGAACAGTTGCGCATCGCCGGGTCTGCTGTTGACCACAACGGAGACCAATTCAGGCTCCAGGGTGACGGACAGTCTTTTTTGCTCACCGGATTTGGCGGTAACAGACCTTGCAGCCGGTTTATAACCTTGCTTGAACAAACGGATGGCGGCAGTCTCTCCCGGCGTCAGGGGCAGATCCAGGGGCGTTAATCCCAGGTAATTACCATTGATGGTGGCATTTGCCCGCGCCGGCCGGGACACCAGGAATAAGGTGGCGTCCGCTGGTTCCAGCTTGATACCGGTGACGGCCAACGGCTCGCCGGCAACCACGTTGATCATATCCTGCCAGACCTTGTAGCCGGCTGACTTGATCCTGATAGTGTGTTTGCCTTCCAGCAGTTCCGTTGCCAGCGGTGTCCTGCCGAGGGATTCATCGCCGTTAAACACCTCCGAGTTGCCGGGGTCCGAGTCGAAACTGACTTCCGCCCACGCGGGCCTGAGATCAACAATGACGGACTGTTCCCGATCCAGCCCTTTAACGTCGATTTTATCCCGGAAGGAGAAATAACGCGCCGCCCTGATCTCCACAAGATATTCTCCGGGGGGAAGGTCCCTGATAGTGATGGGTGTTTTCCCTTTGGATACCCCGTCGACCAATACCTCCGCGCCCGTTACCGACCTGGCGTCAACCTGCAAGTGTCCGGGCCGTTTCTGCAGCCGGTAAATATAATGCTGAGCCGACCCATCGCTGATCGTGAGTTTTTCTTCCAGGGGGAAATACCCCTGCGCG
The DNA here is from genome assembly GCA_965248145.1 of Gammaproteobacteria bacterium. Classification (GTDB taxonomy): domain Bacteria; phylum Pseudomonadota; class Gammaproteobacteria; order Eutrophobiales; family Eutrophobiaceae; genus JAAXHV01. Next base: position 157,059 of record OZ252091.1, read on the forward strand.
GACAGGCTCAGGTCATAAACGCCTGGCCGGACAAGATAACGTTTGGCCAGTTTCAGTGTCGGGCTGCCATCCATATCAACATTCACATCCGGCGGCTCGGTTTCGATATAAACCGCTTTGGCAGTGAGCATAAACCAGGCAATGAACGCGGCGGCGGCGAGTAGAATAACAATAAAATAACGCTTCGGATTAAACGATACAGACCGGGTGGTTTTTGTACCTGTCCGGGGTTCAAATTTCGCTGGCTCAATGCGCGTGCTGCCGCCGGGACTATCCCGCATTTCTCACCAGGCCGCTTGTTGCTATCGAATACATATTTGCTGTCAATGAGCTAAGGTAATCTGTTGACTATATCATCATCGCAAAAGGGGACGGAATTGAATTCCGTCCCCACGCTCCGCAGGTTACCGTCCCAGAGCTATTTTTTCAGCGCTGCGGACGACGACGGGTTCCATGGATTTGTCCGGGTCGACAAAAAATTCAACGCGCACATCGCGATATCCGTCACGGTGCCCCACTGCGATATAACGGCCCGGGCGCAACGACAGGTTTTTGCTGGTAAAAAAACCGAGTTCACCGACTTTATACAGGATAACCCGGGTCAGGTTGTCGGACTGGAGCTGCACCTGCAAGGGCGTATCGGCTATGACCAGCAGGCGAGTGAGTTTGGACAGTTGTCCGGTCATAACGGGCCCGGGGTCCGATAGCAATCGAATTTTGTCACGGAAACTGACGACCTCGTTAAACACAGCCTGGTCGAAAAGCCGGGCCGGGTGTGCCAGGGCCTGCTCCAGTCTGTTATGTATTTCGTTTCGCAGGCTCGCACGATTTTTTCCCTCCAGGGCATTGGCCAGATTATTGTCCAGTGACAAAGCGGCTTCATACCCGGAGACGGCCTGCTGCCAGTCTTCGTTCGCTTCCGCTTCTTTGGCCTGCTCCAGTAACGAATTTAGCCGGTCGGACTTGATGCGATGTCCGGCCTGCTCGAGTCCGCTGCGCGCGTCGCGGGAACGGGGCTTTAATTTAAGCGCCCTGTTGAAAGAGTCCTGTGCCTGTTTGTAGCGGTTCTGTTCCAGCGACCTGAAGCCTGAAGACATGGCAAGATTGAATTCGCGTTCGATAATTTGACTTTCAGCCGACCGGAGTTGTTGCTGAGCCCTGTCCGAATGACTGTCAATATCCAGGGCCTGTTTATAAACCACTTTGGCCTCTTCTGCTTTGCCGTCCCTTAACAGCGCGTCTCCCTTGTCGACCAGACCGGTTACTTCATCCAATGTGCCCGCGCGTTCCATACCCAGCAGGGCTGCCCGGTCAATGGGATCAATGGCAAGCGCGATCTTGAATGACTCCCTGGCCCTAGCGGAATCACCTTCAAATAATGCCGTATTGCCTGCTTCCATGGTTCCACTGAATAACTCCTCCATGCCATGCAGCAGTCCGGTAAAAATACCCAACGCCCGGGCATACTGGTCATGGGCCTGGGAGAAATTCTGCCGGCTGTATTCGGCATCGCCGGCCCGGGCATGTTGTATTGCCTGGTCGTACTCTTTTCCGGCCCAGGTTGTTACTCCTTTTTCTTCCAGGGTTTTCTGCAACTCCAGCATCTGTCCCAGTATTTCCTGGCTTTCCCTGCGCAGTGCTGATCGTTGCGCTTTTTCCCAGGGGGCATCAGCCGTACCGGTCGCGGCAGTTGCCGGCTGTGGCGTACTTTTTCGGGCGGCAGTCCGCTCCGGGTCTGTTTGGATGACTGCCCGGTCAGAGTCAATAACAGGCGTGGGAACCCAGCGGGGCAGCAGCAGAAAAAAAACAATGACCACACTGAGTATTACCGCGCCGGCTCCGAACCACAACAACGATTGTTTACCGAAACGTCTGCCGGTATTTTTCCTGTCTTGCGCGATTGATGCGGCGGTCAGGTCGATAGTGGCCGGCTTAATGGGAATAAAGCCGGCATCACCTGGTGAGGTATTAGGGCTGTCCGTCATGTGCCGGTGTCAGTAGCTGACCCGGTTTCCGCTTCATGGATTTCTTTCAATATCCGGCGCCATTGACCGTACTGCTCGTTAACCGTGCCTGACAGGGTAACGGTTCGGTCTTCCAGGTCAATGGAATGAGGTTCTATTTCCGAATCGAGGGAAGCGGAAATTTCCTCCAGGGCCTCCACGTGAATCTTGGCTTCCTCCCGTTTCTGCAAACCGCTCTGGATTGCCGCCGCGCCGGCGCCTATACCTACCCAGCCGGCTGTCCGTGCGGTCCTGCTGTCAACCCCTTGAGCCAGTATGCCGGCCAGCACCGCCAGGGCGCCACCAACCAGCCGGGCATTTGATTCAGCCTTGACTTCTTTTAATGCCTGATTCTCCAGGTAGAACGCTTCACGCCATTCCCGGTAAGGCGCCTCCATCTGGTTGACAAAAGACGCATAATACTGCTGCAGGGTATCAACGAATATATGGTCCCGTTCGCGAATCTGGCGGACCTGGTGCAGGTTCGGGTCGTCCGCGGCAGGCAGGCGTTTGACGTAATAACGACCCTTGTCATCCTGTCCCAGGTGATCGTGGAACACCTCCGGAGAGAAGTCCTTGGCAAACTTCAGTTCGGCAATGGTCCGTATCGTCCTGATTTCATTGGCATCGAACTGGTTGCGATACGCCAGCATGTCATTTGCGACCTGGTTATAAATTTTTTGAAAAGGCTCGTTGCGACCGGCGACGGTAGGATCATAAGAATACTTGCCGGCGACCCCGGTGTATTTATTGCTGAACCAGCGTTTCCCCGACGCATCTTCCACCGTTACCCGCAGCCAGAGATTTTCACCGTCCGATTTCAGAATTTCTGCGTCAACCCAGATGTCCATTTCACTTTGCCGGTCCGGGATGACTCGCACCACACCCCAGTTGCCTGAATGTTGCAGGGTATCCATCAGTTTTACCGGCATGAAGCGAGCCTCGGCTTCACGGATTTTAGGGTAGACGCCCTCTTCCTCGACGCTGAGGGCATCGGTCCCCGAATTGAAAATACCAATCCCTACGTCCAGCAACAATTCTTCCGGCGTTGTCTCTGCCTCCAGGGTCACTCTTTCGTAGCTGGTCGATTTCACCGTGATCGTATTACAGCCGACTACGCTGAAGCACAGTAAAATAGCTGCCGCGCTGAGCGTTACATGTCTTGGTCTCATCTTAAATCTCGCTTGTATTTACGGTATTCATCCCAAAGTTTTGCTCTCAACTCCGGGTCTTCTTCTTTCATGGCGGCCTCGCGAAGTTGTCGCGCGATAATATCGTCTCCCTCGGCACTGACCAGATCGGGAGGAACCCGGCTGTGGTCCCGCGTGGCCTTATTCCCCTCACCTTTAATCGACGTGGGGTCGCTGTCAACCATTGCTGTCTGCAACGGTTCCTGTGCGGTACCTTCCATGGTTCTGCCATCTGCCAGGAGATCATCCCCGTCGGGAAGACCGCTATAGCCTTCCTGGTTGGCTTCTTTGGTCATGGCATCCTGTTCGCCCAGCATGGTCCGGTCAAACTTTGCAAATTCGTCTTCCAGTTGTTTGCCCAGGGCCTGTTTCCTCTCCCCGTCGGTAGTCGCCGGGCCGCCTGCGCCTGCCTGTGGCAGTTGTCCTCCGGCGCCTTCATCTTCTCCACCCTCTTGTTCTCCACCCTCTTGTATGGGCTTATTTCTTTTATTCAACTCCTGCAGCGCCTCGGCCAGGATTTCATCATCGGTCTTATCCTGTCCCGCGCCGGCAGTGGATCGTGCCCCGGCCGGTGCTTCACCCTTGCCGGATTGTGCAGAGGAGGGAGCACCATCGGGTTTGCCGGACGGTAATCCGGGTTGTGGAGAGGGTATGGATACGGTACCGGGAACAGGAGCATCCGGCATACCCGCCGGGCCGGGCGCGGGTAGACCTGGAACTCCGGGAACTCCGGGAACTCCGGGAACTCCCGGCACTCCGGGCATACCAGGCGCCTCCACCTTTATGGATGGCCCCGACGACCCCGGTGAACCTGGTGAGCCCGGCGACCCTGGTGACCCCGGGGCGCCTGACGAACGAACGGCAGGTGTTGTATTACAGGCTGCAACAAGCATTATTGCAGCAATGATGACAACGGATTGTAACGCCCTGCTGACTTTACCTGCGTCGTTCATATACATATAACCTGCCTGATTAGCCGTGCCCGATTGATTCTGTAAACTCTGAACAAGTCCATCCAGGACTTGTCAGAGTACGGAAAACAAAAATGCGATTGTTGTTTTCCTCACAAATTCAATGACTTATTGTCATTGAATTTGACGATACGTCCTGTATCGTTGGAACCTCTGATTAAATCAGAGGTTCCTTATTATAATGCAAACTCCCGTTGCGTATACCATCCCGGCCTGAATTTAGATGGAAAATACCGATAATTGTTCCCATCGCCGTGTTAAATAATAACATGCGAGTGGGGTCAGGTCGCACAATGCACACTCATGCGATAGCAACAGGGGACGGAATTTAATTCCGTCCCCGGATAAAGTATGCGGTTGCCCTGCAAGTTCAGGAACTACTGATTCATTCGCGGCGTCGAACAGTTTATACTTGAAGACTTCCTGTTTCTGATACCGGAGAATTTCATCCATGCTCAAACAGATCGTCCTGATTACCTGTCTCGCGGTACTTATAACGAGCCAAAGTTTTGCCGCGCCGTTCGGCTATACCTGGAGAATTGAGGACCTTGCCAGGACAAACGCCGAGACCATCGAGTTGCGGGATAACAAAAACAGGATGCTGAAAAGGATTGACGTTAAACAGATGATCTACCTTTACTCGGTGATGCAGGCGATTGAGGAAGTCTCGGAGCTCAGGTCGGAACTGATTATTACCGACGGCAAACAGCCCAATGCATTTGCCACCAAGGGCATGGCGCAACTGACGCCGGTTGACGGCGACGGCGGGGATGGCGTTGAAGAAAACAGTGGTGATACGAAAATAGTCCTGCAGGGGGAATCAATCGAGGATGCAAAGCCGATCGATGAAGAAAACGCCGTTGAGATCAACATCGTCGGTATCAATTTTGCCATGCTCGACCTGCTTGGTCTGGACGTCCACATGGCCGCCGCCTTATTCGGTCATGAGTTGGGGCACCTGAAGTTGAATCACGGCGAAGATCATAAAACCAAACGAAGAACTGACATATTGACCGCCTCCAATACGAAATACAGTCGCGACAACGAGCGGGAGGCAGACTACCTGGGGTCAATCTGGGCGGTTGAGGCCGGTTACGCCCCGGCCGGGGCGGTACGTTTGCAGGAATTGATATATAAAAAAACCAAGCACCTTCCGGGTGGATTTTCTGGCTCGCACCCGTCTTCCATTGAACGAATTACGAAACTGAAGTCTCTCGCCCGCAGACTTTCCCAGTAATATGCACATTGATGAGCATATCCGGCGCGGCCATACCGTCGTCTGCGCCAACGTCCGGCTGGCGCATCATCTAAGGCGCCGGTACGCGCAGGAGCAGTTGCGCCAGAGCAGGCGCGCCTGGGAGACCCCGGATATACTGCCGTGGCAGGCATGGTTGCAGCGTTGCCGGGATTTCCGCCGGGAACGTAACGGCGCTGCGGAACTCCTGCTCAGCGCCGAACAGGAAAGAGTGCTCTGGCAGCAAATCATCGATGCATCACCTTATAAAGACAACCTGTTGCATGTCTCCTCGGTGGCGGAACAGGCTGCGAGTGCCTGGCAACGCCTGAAAGAATACAACGTCCCGGTTTTTCCCCAGGGCATAGCCATGAGTGAGGACGTCTCCGCATTCAAGTCCTGGGCGGATGAATACCAGTCGCGCTGCCGGCAGAAAGGCTGGATCGATCACGCGTCACTCGCGGACGCGCTGCGTCTTGACGCGGCTGCCGACCCGGACGCTTTTGGCAGTGGGCTGGCGCTGCTGGGGTTTGACCGGTTAACCCCGCAACAGACGATGTTCCGCAAGGGACTGGAGGCCGCCGGGCTGTCCATACATGAGTACCGGGAAGAGGAGCGAAACGTCTCTGCAAGGGTGGCGGATTTTGCCGGCGTGAATGAAGAAATCCGGGTGGCGGCAACCTGGGCGCGACAGTGCGTTGAGACAGACGGAGATACTACGGTCGGTGTTCTCACACCGAACTTGCGCAAACTGCGCAACCGCATTCGTTATATCTTCGAGGACGTCCTGGCGCCCGGAAACCTGTGCTACCGGGATACAGCCGCGCCCCTGCCCTTCAGTATCTCCATCGGGCAACCGCTGGCGAATTACCCGCTTATCCACGTAATCTTTTCACTGCTGGGTCTGGACAAGAGGCCGTTGGCCCTGGAAACCCTGGGCGCCCTGCTGCGAACGCCGTTTATCAACGGCCACGAGCAGGAACGCGGGGGACGCGCATTGCTGGATGAGAAACTCCGTTCCCGCAACCAGCTCACTTTTACCCTGGATGACGTGCTCTATTTCGCTGACGCGGCCGGTAAGCGGGGACAACCCATCCCGATCATGTCGGCCATGTTGCGCGCGGCACGCTCATTCCCGGAGGAACTGCCGGCGCGACAGTCACCGGCGGCCTGGGCCGAAACGTTCACCCGATTTCTCGAGGTCTTCGGCTGGCCCGGAGACCGCACCCCAGACAGCGCAGAATACCAGCAGGTACAATCCTGGCACTCAGTGCTGGACAAACTTGTTTCCCTGAGCGTGGTGCGACCGCTCATGTCCCGCTCCGAGGCATTGTCCCATATTCGCCGCATTGCCGAGGGCATCAGCTTCCAGCCGGAGACGACAGAAACCCCGATACAGGTCCTTGACCCTCATGGGGCCGCGGCCATGGCCTTCGACCACGTCTGGATGCTGGGACTGAGCGAGGAATCCTGGCCCCCCGTACCCGCGCCCAATCCCTTTATCCCCATCGCCTTGCAGAAAGAGTACGGGATTCCCGGCGCCGACGCGGACCTCACGCTGCAACAGACCGAACGCCTGCAAGCGGCGCTGGTGCGCTCCACGCCGGACATTATTCTGAGCCATGCCCGCAACGAAGAAGATCGGCCACTCCTGGCGAGTCCTTTGTTGCAGGGACTACCGCCGCTTGCCGATGCAAAAAAGCCGGAGCCTGGCGACCCTATGGGCGTACGGCTGCATGAGGAGGAGGCAGAACAGAGGCCTCAGATTGCCAGGTACTCGCAGGTAATTTTCGCCGGCAGGGCAATGGAATCCTTTGAGGATATTGCTGCGCCGCCCGTTACCGGCCTTCATACCGGCGGCGTGTCTTTGTTCCGGGACCAGTCCCAGTGCCCGTTCCGGGCCTTTGCCAGGCATCGTCTGCATTCCCGGGAGTTGCCCCGGGCAGACATCGGTCTGGACGCGATGCAACGGGGCAGCCTGCTGCACCAACTCATGGAAAACACCTGGTCGCGATTGGAGAGTCAGGAGAGACTCGCCGCAATGACCGGAGAAGCACGGGAGGAATTGATCGAATCCCTGGTGCGCGGACTGATAAAAGAGGCCCGCAATCTCAATCCCGTTATCTTTACGGATCGCTTCTCTGCCATTGAATCCAGGCGGCTGGCGCAAATCCTGGGCGAGTGGCTGGAGCTGGAACTGCAACGGGCGCCGTTCACTGTCGTCAACGTGGAGGATGACGTCCGGCTTTCCATCGCGGACGTGGAATTTTACGCCCGGTTGGATCGCGTTGACGTACTGGAAGACGGCCGCCGCGTGATCATCGATTACAAAAGCGGGAAGGCCAACGTCAATGCCTGGGCAACCGATCGGCCCGATGAACCGCAAATGCCGTTGTACGCCGTCACCCATCCCGAAGCCGTTGCCGCCGTTGCCTTCGCCAGGCTGAAGCGGGGTACGGACTTCGGTTTCGCCGGTTTGGCCGAGTTCGAAGACATCCTGCCCGGAACCAAGGCTTTTGAGCAGGACCGCCGGGCAACAAAGTTTATTCCCGGGCGGGAGACGCAGACAGGTGAGCCGCCGCCTGCCTGGGAGGAACTGTTCGATAACTGGCGCGCCGTATTACAGAGCCTGGCAGCCGAATTTCGTCAGGGCACGGCCACGGTCACCCCGAAACCAGGGGCCTGCGACTGGTGCGATCAACACTCCCTGTGCCGTATTGAGGAAGTCAAGTCAGCGGCAGAGAGACATGATGACTGAAATCAGCCCTGCCGATCAGAAAACCCGTGAGCGGGTATTAGCCCCGGACCAGTCCTTCATCGTCCAGGCGCCGGCCGGTTCCGGGAAGACCGAGTTGCTGGTGCGGCGTTACCTGCGGCTGCTGGCGGTGGCCGCGGCGCCGGAAGAGATCGTTGCAATTACTTTCACCCGCAAGGCGGCCGCCGAAATGCGCGGCAGGATTATTACCGCCCTGCAAACGGCGGAGTCTGAGGATGCCGGTAACGACAAAACCCCGGACGCCAACACACGAGCCCGTCGGGAACTGGCCGCCCGGGCCCGGGCCAGGGATAAGGAACTCGGCTGGCAACTGACCCGGAATCCTGCCCGCATGAGGATCCAGACCATCGATTCCTTCTGCGCCGGACTAACCAGGCAAATGCCGTTATTGTCGAAACTGGGGGGGCAACCTGAAGTCATCGAGGATGCCGGAGACCTGTACCGGGAGGCGGCGGCCAATACCCTGAAGCTACTGGAAGACGGTACTTCAGGGACCGGGGAACAACCGGTTGGCGCGACATACAGCGCTGCCGTTGAAACCTTGCTGGAACGTCTGGACAACGACCTGCCGAGAACCAGGGACATGCTGGTTGTCATGCTGCAAAAACGAGACCAGTGGCTCCGCCAACTGGTAGGCCAACGTCCGCAACGAGAAGCCCTGGAGGGCGCCCTGAGGCACGTCGTGGAAACCACACTCGAAGATGCCTTGCAAACCTTGCCGCAGGAATTGATCCCGGAGTTTACGGCCTGTCTTTGCTATGCCGCACACAACCTGGATGACGTCCGGTACACTATTGATGAAATACCCGGAACAGGTGGCGCTGATCTGGGATGTTGGCAGTTCATTGTCTCATTGTGCATGACCGGGAAAGGTGATTGGCGCAAGCGTGTGAGCGTCAAGGAGGGATTCCCGCCAGGTGCTGCCGGGAAGGATATGAAAGACCGGTTTCAATGCCTGTTAGGTCATTTCGGCGGCGTGGAACGATTACAGGAGTTATTCCTGGAAATACGCGCGCTGCCGCCCCTCAGCTACAGCGACGAGGAATGGCGGGTGATCGAGGCGCTGTACACATTGCTGGTGCTGGCCGACGCCGAGTTGTACCTGTTGTTTACCGAACGCAACCAGGTCGACTTTACCGGGCTCTCCCAGGCGGCGCTCCGGGCCCTGGGCGCCGAGGAAGATCCCACTGACTTGGCCTTGTACCTGGATTACCGTATCCGCCATATCCTGATGGATGAATACCAGGACGTTTCCATCAACCAGTATGAATTACTGGAAAAGCTGACCGCGGGCTGGTCCCTGGAAGACGGTCACAGCCTGTTCCTGGTAGGCGACCCCATGCAGTCCATTTATCGCTTCCGTAAAGCCGAAGTAGGTGTGTTCCTGAATACCTGGAAGCAACAACGCCTGGGGCAAGTCCCCGTTGAGCCGGCGAATATCGAGGTTAATTTTCGTTCAGACCAGGCCCTGGTGGATTGGGTGAATATGGCATTCCCCAAAGTACTGCCGGTGGAACCGGACGTGGCCCGCGGCGCGGTCAGTTTTACCCGGTCGGTCGCTTTCCATGCCCACGAGGAAGATTGCGGCGTCTACGTACATCCCATACAGGGTCGGGACGATGAGCGGGAAGCGGAGCTGGTGCTGGAACAGGTCAGAGCAATCCGGGAGCGTGAGGCGGAGTTGGCGCGGGAACCGGAAAGCATTGCCATACTGGTAAGGAGCCGCTCTCACCTGCGAACCATCACGGCCCTGCTGACCCGGACCGGGTTGCGTTTTCGCGCGCTCGATATTGAGCAACTGGGAACCCGGCCTGTCATTCAGGACCTGATGGCATTGACCCGCGCCCTGCACCATCCGGCCGACCGCGTCGCCTGGCTGGCCGTGTTGCGCGCGCCCTGGTGCGGGTTGAGCCTGGAGGACCTGCTGGCGCTCACAGTCGATGCCCGGGATGAAACCATCCTGAATTGCCTGCAGGATGAGGAGAGACGGCAGACCCTAAGCGTCGCCGGCCGGCAACGGCTGGAGAGGTTGTGCAAAATTCTTGATCAGGCATTCACGCAGCAAGGCAGGATGCCGTTACGGCGCTGGGTCGAGGGTGTCTGGCTCAACCTGGGCGGTCCGGCGACCCTGGACTCACCCACCGATCTGCTTAATGCCGATACTTTCTTTGAACTGCTGGATGAGTTGGACGCGGGCGGCGACCTGCGCAGCCGGGATGAGTTCATCGAGCGGGTGGGCGCCCTGTATGCCGGCGCTGACGTCCAGGCGGATGACTCCCTGCAAGTCATGTCCATTCACAGGGCCAAAGGGCTGGAATTCGACCACGTAATCCTGCCCGGCCTGTCCCGGCCGCAGCGCAGTGACGAGGCGCAATTGCTGCTTTGGTCGGAAAGCCCCTACCCGTCCCACTCCGACCTGTTGCTGGCGCCCGCCAAGGCAAGCCATGAGGATTCTTCACCTGTCTATGATTTCATCAAGCATCTGGAGAAGCAGAAGCAACGCCACGAAGAAGGCCGGTTGCTGTACGTGGCGGTTACCAGGGCGCGTAAGCAACTGCATTTGTTCGGCAGTGCGGGAGTGGATAAAAACGGCGAATTGGCAAAGCCCGCGGACAATACCTTGTTGGCGCAACTGTGGCCTGCCGTTGGGGAAAATTTCCAGGCATGTCTGGAGAATCAGGCTCCGGCGGATGAGGCTACGCCGGCGCCCGACGGAAAGCAAACAGCACCCTTGCGACGTCTGACCGCGGATTGGCAGTTGCCTGAGCCACCACCCGCTACGCAGTGGAGCGCGGCGCAAGCACCGGGCACAGAACACAGCGACCCGGATGGCGAAGACAGTATAATTGAATACCAATGGGCCGGGCGGACCATCATGCACGTAGGCACCGTTGTACACCGGTGTATCCAGGGCATGGCAATGGACGGAATCGACCGCTGGAACGCTGAAAAAATCACTGCCCGGCGTCAATACAACCGGGAATCCCTGCGGGCCTTGGCTATACCTGACACAGAACTGGATATGGCTTGCGATTTAGTTGAACAGGCCCTGACGGAATTACTGGCGGACCCCCGCGGGCAGTGGCTGCTGGCCGACTACCGGGAACAGGCCAACGAATACCCCCTCAGCGGCATCCATCGGGGAGACGTCATCAACATTATTATCGATCGGACCTTTGTTGACGAGAATGGCGCCCGCTGGATCATTGACTACAAAACCTCGCGCCACGAATCCGGGGATATCGATCAATTCCTGGATCTCCAACAGGAACGCTACCGGGAACAGTTGGAGAAATACGCCGGCATTATGTCCTCCCTGGATGACCGACCCATCCGTCTCGGTCTTTACTTCCCCCTGCTGCGCGGCTGGCGGGAATGGCCATTTTCTCCGTAGTGTGGGGACGGAATTCAATTCCGTCCCCTTTTACACTTCAAAAGTATTCGGTCAATACCGGTCAGACGTAAAATACTGAACAATTTTCACCATTGCGTCGGTATCAAATCGGCAATAACGAAGTAATTGCTCCTCAAGTTCCGCCTTTCTTTCCAGCGTGGTTTCGGGATTAATCGCCTCCAGGTAACCATCAGAAGCAGCCATCCCCTCAGCTATTCCAGTCAAACCGGAGTAATCCATTGCCGGATCGATAGTCGGTGAAATCGCCTTTATCGACCATGACCCCAGCATCTTCGGATGGTAGTAGTGTTTCTTTACGATTGGATGCAGGTCGACCAAACGTTCGACGATCATTGCCAATGGCGCTTTCAAATCCGGAAACATTTCAATCAGGTTATTGATGACGAGCTTCTCATACGTCGTATACATGAAAACCGGCCCGGTAGACCCTAAGTGATAAGTGCCAATACATCGTGGACAGAAATCAGTGCCAAGACATCGTGGACAGTTTATCAGGATTGAGGTTGTGATGTCTGCTCTCAGCGGGAACATCAACGTAATATGTATTCAAACTCATCCACTTGACGTTGCTCATGGAACAGTTTGAGTTTTTGCTCTGTCACGTCAATGGTGGCCACCACATACTCGTACTGAAGCGTGGGGGAAACCGGGAAGCGCTCACTGAATATGTCGAGTTGGCAGTCACTGCGGATCAATCGGATTAAGTGATAACAGCCTGATTCAGGTTTTTTCAAGGGGGTCTCAGGGACGGGTTCATGGGGCGGCCAACGCAGTGTTGTATGGTCTGCTTGGGCGAGCATGGTCAGGGGTGTTTTGCCGTTCAGATGGCTGTAGCGATAGCGACTGTTATGTTTGTGCTCGAAGGTGAGTGCGCCGGTGCGTAATTCGGCTGCGGTCTGCATAGATACCCGGTCGAGGAACTTTTGTTGGTAGTGGCGATTGAACTGTTCAACCACGCCATTACGCCAGGGTTCGGCCGGCGGGATGAACCAGAGTGTGATGCCATAATGCAGGCACAAGCGGATGAGCGGTCCCATGCCGCGGGGATGGGCGGGACTGCCATAGAAGGCCATGGCATTATCGACCTGCAAGTGACAGGGCATCCCCAGCCGCTGCCAAATCGCCCAAAACGCTGCATAGACGGCATTGCCGTGACGCCCGGACAGGGGGTGAGTAGCACAGCGGCGGGTGCTCAAGTCGACGACATTCATGCTGTAGAAGCGCACGGGTCCACACGTCCCTTTGAGATGACGCGGCCCCACGAAATCGGCCTGGTGGCGGTCATTGGGAGCGACTGCCGGCAAGTGCGGATAGGGCGTGCCTTTGGCTTCATAACGGCCCGTACGCCGCTGAGTCAGGTCATGCCGACGCAGAATCCGGTTGACCGTTCGAGCAGAGGGTAACGGCTGCAGGTGCTGGTCTTCCAACTCCCACAGAATCGCTTGAGCGCCACAGAACAGGGCTTGCCGGTCCAGCTTGAGGCGCACCAGCTTCACCTGCTCCTCGACCTCCCTGACCGTTCGCCGGGGACTCGCCAGGGGCCGTCTTGACTTGTCCCGATACCAGGCCGGGTCTGATGGGTCGTAGCGACCCAGCCACTTGTACAGCCAGGACCGGGGGCGACCTAAAGAGAGACAAATGCTGGCCGGACGTTCGCCTGCATGGTACCTCTGAACAGCCGCCTGCCGCACCTGTTCCAGTGTTTTTTTTCATCATTGCCTCCAATCAGTTAAAATGCCGTCAGTGTACACAATTGACTTGGTTAATCGAGTGTGACAGCGTCATGTCCACGATGTCTTGGCACTGATTTCTGTCCACGATGTATTGGCACTTATCACCTAAGCACTCAATCATTTTTTCTGCCAGCTTACGCATCGGCGGATTGCCTGATAAATCCAGGAACTCATGATGGCGTATATCCTCAACGCCATTATCTGTGGGACCATAGTCGACATGGCATGACCACTGCACCGGAACGGATTGATACGGGCGCATCCCCACCCAAACAGGTATGGCGGGGCCTGTTGTTTCAAAATCCAGGTAATACCGTGGATATTCAAACTGATCGATGAGCTGCTTTGCGTCCTCTGATATCTCCGCCTCGCCCTTGCACGTGGCTGTGTAAATCCGCAATCGATTTTTACCGGTAAGGGACGATGCATCAACATCCCGGATATCTCGGCAACCGGCGTTAACCCAGTCAGCCAGCTCCGTTTTGTTGCCTCTCAGACCCATGACCGGGTACTCTGCATCCTCGGGCTAGCAATTCGATATGAATGCGCACTCATAAGGACTGTAACAGTGGCCGCCGACCGGTGTTTCCGGAACAGCGCCGACAATTGCAGTTCGAGCATCATCAATTAACCTGACAACCCCGTCCTGGAGTTGCAGTGCCGTTGACGTCATATCCTGCTCAACCAATAAGCCCTGATAATCATCACCACCTTGATACACAAATCCGGTATCCACGTGGGCAAGCGATATTGCCCTGATATCCAGGCCGGTATTCCTGAGCACCCAGTATTGAATGGCGCAATCCATCTCGTGCTGAGCCTTTACGTTTGCGGCAGCCTTGACTTCAATTGCGCGCCATCCGCCGCTATCGACCGGCAGTAAAATATCAACGCGTACAAGCACCCCGTCGTATTGAAACGTGGCTTCATAGATCGGTATTCTGTGCCCGTTTGCGATGAGTTCAGCCGTTGTTTTTAAAGCGTCACTCAAAGTACCGGTGAACGGTATTTCCACGCCATCCGCTGATCCGAACAGCTCCTGGGCCAGTTCCCCAACCCGGTTCCCGGTCGCAAATAAAGACCCCGTCATGGAGGTCGTCTCAACCAACTCCGGATGATGGACTTCCAGGTAGAGCTTCTTCTTACACTGCCATGCTGAGATTAGCTTGGACTTGGAAAGGTAGGGTTTGGTGGGGGGTGAATTCATTACAAATTCACATTAAACTCATCCACACTGAGATCGGCTTGTCGGATGATTGCCCGTAATGTGCCACGATCCAGTTCTTTATGATCCGGCACTACCAACTGCGCGAACGGGTCGTCTCTCCGTAAAAATAATATGGCGGCTCTGTCGCAGTTTAATGTAAAAAACCTGCCTTTACTAAAGCATTCACACAGGCTCTTCCTGAGAGACGGGGGAGTTTGCTCACAAGGCCACGAGCATGGCATCGAAATGATCTTCTGGAATTGCAAGGTTATCTTCTTCCAGTGCCGCAATATACGCTTGAATGGCTTCCTTAATGTTCTCCAAGGCTTCTCCACGGTTCTTACCTTGACTGATACAGCCAGAAAGGCTGGGGCATTCTACCACCCAGTAGTTATCTTCGCCGGGGTAAACAACGACTTGTCGCATAATGGAACTCTTCAATAATAGTACGGTTTTCCGATGTTCCATCCTAGCATAGCAATGACGCACTTTACACTGCTTTCCCGCAACACTGAGTGCCGTTTTCCCGCAGTCCTGAGTACCGTTTTCCCGCATGATGTATCCAGGATGTTATTCAAAATACATACTCAATCTACGCTTACCAGGACATCATTACCTAACGAACAGATAAAGCGTTACAGGGTCTCGGCTTTGCTACGACACGTCTTGACGTATGCCTGAGCATAATGGCTGCATCATATTTGCAAAAAGTAACCCGCGTATCACGCATTGCATTGTGCATAGAGGAGACATTATGAGCATTCACCCTTCAGATGATAAAACAGGTCCATTGATAGAAGTAGAACCCCTGGTACGGCTTTGGTTGCTGCGTTTGCTTAATCGCCTGAAGACATTCAAGAATAATTTCCTGATTTATGAGGATGATCTGACTTATTCCCTAGCGGAGATATTCGATATTGATATGGAATATTGTAAGAAGGAAGACGATGACATAGACCACAAAGAGGTACTCAAACGTCTGGACAGATTATTTAAATATGGAGAAAAAACGTTAAAACATGCTACGGCCTCCAGATGTCTGGCCAGGAACGTAGAATGCCTTTCCGCGCTGGCCGGGTTGTCTGCAACGGATTGCCGCATCCTGGAATTTGCCGTTCTTATCCATACTGAGGATATCCTGAAGAAGACCGGCAACCTGCTCAACAACCTGTCGACGAAACAGGTATCCAATGTACTATCGGCGCTTCTGGACTTGCCACAGGCAGAGATCCGCTGCTCACTGAGCAAAAACGGCGCCCTGTCCAGATCAGGGTTGCTATCCCTTAATCAAAAAGGGGCAGATAGTTTGGATGATAAGCTGGAGTTACTGTCAGACAGTTTCGCCGATATTATGGTGTCGTCTGATGCGGATGTTGCAACATTGTTGCAAGAAGTCGTCTTTTCCAGTTCTCCCCCGCACCTGACTATAGATGACTTTCCGCACCTGGAAAGGGAACTCGGCACTCTGCGGCCTTATCTCAAAAAATCTCTCACTACCGGACGTAAGGGCGTGAACATTCTATTGTACGGCGAACCCGGCACCGGCAAAAGTCAACTGGCCAAAATCCTGGCTGCAGACACAGGCTGTGATCTGTTTGAAATAGCCAGTGAGGACGAGGATGGCAACCCGCGCGTGGGTCCGGACCGCTTGCGCGCTTTCCAGGCTGCGCAAAATATTCTCACTAACCGGAACATGATGATCCTGTTCGATGAAATCGAAGATGTTTTCAATAGTAGCGACTATGGAGACTTCGACATGTTGTTTAGACGGAAAAAAACCCTGCGCAACCCCAAGGCCTGGATCAACCGGAGACTGGAAGAAAATCCTGCGCCAACACTATGGTTGGGAAATTCTATCGATGGGCTGGATCCCGCCTTCATTCGGCGTTTTGATATGATCATTAAACTGCCGGTACCACCAAAGAGACAACGGCAGAAAATCATCCGCGCCAGTTGCTCGGACCTGCTGAGTGAGCAGGATATTGAACGTATTTCCAACGCGGAAACCCTGGCGCCCGCTGTTGTGACGCGGGCAACCTCCGTGGTGACGGCCATCAGTGATGAACTGGCGCAGGCAGACCGGGCGCCTGCCCTGGAGTTGATTATCAACAATACGCTTGAGGCCCAGGGACATGAACGCATAAAACGCTATGACCCCAACCGGTTGCCGGAAACATACGATCCTGCATTCATTCATGCGGACTCCGACATCGAAGGCATTGCCTCGGGTCTGAAAAAGACAAAAACCGGACGGCTTTGCCTGTACGGTCCTCCGGGAACGGGCAAGACTGCCTACGGTCGCTGGCTCGCGGAGCAACTGGAGATGCACCTGCTCGTCAAACGCGGCTCTGACTTGATATCCATGTGGGTGGGCGGGACAGAAAAGAGTATCGCAGAGAGCTTCCAGCAGGCGGAAATGGAAGGAGCCATACTGCTTATCGACGAGATTGAAGGTTTCCTGCAGGACCGGCGCGAAGCGAAGCATAGCTGGGAGGTCACGGGCGTGAATGAGATGCTGACCCGGATGGAGGGCTTTCCCGGTATCTTTATTGCCTCAACCAATTTGCTGGACAACCTGGACCAGGCATCGCTGCGTCGCTTCGATATGAAGATAAAGTTTGACTACCTTCTACAACGACAGACCCGGGCCTTACTGGAAAGTTACTGCAACACCCTGAACCTGGATATCACAGACAGCGCGTTGATAGCGCGTCTTGGCCGGTTGAACAACCTCACCCCTGGAGATTTTGCGGCCGTAATGCGCAGGCACCGATTCAAGCCGATCCGCTCTGCTACTGAAATGGTGGCTGCACTGGAAGAGGAGTGCGGTCTGAAGGAAAACTTCAAACGCCCTATCGGATTTTGCTGATATTATCCCAACCGACAATATCATAATGTGGAGTTTGAATACCATGGCCATTCGTCCTGACAACCAGGAAACTCTGGTGTTTGCGCTGGAGTTGTTGCGCCGTATACCCCGGCAACGAAAGATTACGGCGCGGGACCTGCATCGGCAATTGCAGGAAAGCGGACTGAAAAAAGGGCTGCGTAGCGTACAGCGCCAACTGAAAATGTTGAGCGAGCGTTTTGACATTGAACGTGACGACCGGGACAAACCTTACGGCTACCGCTGGAAACAGCAGTCCGAAGGGTTTTGCGTGCCGCGGTTGAATTTGCAGGACTCCCTGCTACTGACCCTGGCAGAGCAATACCTGCGTTCCATCCTGCCAGCAAAACTGATGGAATCAATGGAAGGATTTTTTACCCAGGCAAAAACTGACCTCAAACAACCGGGAGAGAACCATCCGGAACAGGAATGGTTGTCGAAAGTGCGAATTGTCGATACCACACAGCCCTTACTGCCGCCGAAATTAAAACCCGATGTATTTGAAGCAGTCAGCAATGCCTTGTATGAAAACAAGTGGTTGAAGTTGAAGTATGAGAATGCAGGGGGCTGGCGGGGAAACTACAGGGTCATGCCGCTGGGCCTGGCCCAGCAGGGACCCCGACTCTATCTGGTGTGCCGCTTCGAGGGCTTCGACAACGAACGCAGCCTTGCCCTGCACCGGATCATTTCCGCGGAGTCCTCAACCATGGGCTTTGAGCGTCCGCTGGAGTTTGACCTCAAAAAATACGATGATGACGGCCGCTTCGGCTTCGGTGAGAGCGTGCGCATCAGGCTCACGTTCAGGATCAATAAACCAAACGGGTTTCACTTGCTCGAGTCGCCGTTATCCACAGACCAGGAAGTGAAGGAACTGGATAATGAATACGAAATCACCGCCACGGTCGTCGATACCGAACAATTGAACTGGTGGCTGCGGGGGTTTGGAGATGCGGTGAGGGGGGTTGAGAAACAATATTTGAAACGAAATAACACAGGAGATTAACAATGCAGCAATATTGGCAGATAGCAGCAGGTTCATACGGGCGAAATTACTCACAATACTTCTTAAAGTATGGGATCGCTTTCGTTGGTGGTGAATTTAAAGAAAGAATGGAGCAAGTAAATGAAGGCGATATTGTTGTACTTAAAGTCGGAAAAACCATGAAAGCAGCTGGAAAAGTTGTTCAAAAAAGTGGTAAACACAGAGGCTGTTGTGACAAGGAGTGGCTGAAAGATTTTGACGGTTGGGAATTGCCAGCATACTGTTATGTTGACTGGAGAACACCAATAGAAGAAATTACAACAAATCGATCTATGGGGAGGAGAACGATAGAAAGAATAGGGGTTGAAACCATCAGAAATCAAGCCGGGATAATTTTGGATTCAGGCCGTGCTCAGGAAGTTTCAACAGAACCCTCAAAAACCCAAGAAGTAGAAGTTCATGAAATACAAGAATGTCTCAAAAAGGCAGGTTTGGGGCCATCTGAAGGTGAATTGACAAAAAAACTATCTACTATCTGCAGAATTCGGTCACTGGCCAAAGATTACTCCAATTCAGAATATGGTTGGGATTGGGTACTAGAACATGAAACCAGAACTTTTTTAGTCGCACCTCTTCTTCTTGCACTGGGATGGTCAGAGCGACAGATCAAAATAGAGCTGGCTTGCGACGGGGGCAAGGTTGATATTGCGTTATTCAGAAAGAATTTTGAAGGAAATATGGATGATTGTGTGGCCATAATTGAAACAAAAGCTTTTCAATTTGGTCTGGATGACGCTAAGGAGCAGGCACAATCCTATTCCAAATATTTTCCGAAGTGTAAAACGGTTGTGATATCAAATGGATACTGCTACAAAATCTATCCAACAGATAAAAACAACAAGTTCAAAACAGATCGCCCTGCTTATATCAACTTACTGAAGCTGACAAAGAAATATCCTATAGACCCCAAGAATGTTGATGGAGCGCTCGAAGCAATAAAATGGCTATTACCAAACACCTATTCTAGTTAAATCCTGACTCAAAAGTATCTTGCCTTCGTCGTGTTCAAATCTTTCTTCGCCTCGATAGCGAGATAGGAATAGGCAGCCATATAGTTTTGGAGAGATAATATATCCACTGGATTCCCAGCACGGTTCAGAGAACATAACTTTCTTGTGAAAGAAAAAGCAGGAGAATTCAGACGCTGTTTTGGTCAACTCTTACAAGATGAGGAATTGCAGGATTTGATTAGTCGCGCCATTGACCACAAAAGCCGCACCCTGAGATGGTTTGAGATATGGAGAGAGAGACTTCTGGAGCAGGATTTCTAATGGCTCGCTACACAATCGCATATTCAGCATTTGTTAACAATCTTCAGGAAGTACAGGAACCATATATATTAGCTAAAACAAAACAGGTAAGTAACGTAAGTTTGGTAACCCGTTCGGCAAGGGAACGTCGTGATTTAAATATATCGGCTATTATTCAATTATCATATTGTATAGAAGAATATATTGAAAACTTAGCTGAGCTTATTCTATGCAAAGTAGTTGAAAAACGTATCCGAAAGGCTAAATTGCCTCAACAATTGTTATATTTTTTGCCCAAAGATTTACTTGATGATATTTGTAATACTAAGGATCCAGAATATATTGCAGAGAAGATAAAGAAACTTTTTTCTCGCGATTATTTTTTGGGTGGTAGTGATTATTTTAACGATAATTTTCAAAAAGATTTGTTTGTCTACGGTTTCTCCAATCCAGGGTATAGGAGTATCAGGCGATTTTTTGCTCGATTCGGTTATAAAGAATATTCCTATGATCTGGAAAATATTTTGAAATCAAACTATCTACTATGTACTAATATGGTTAATGATGTTGCTGATGAAAAAAATAAGATTGCGCATGGGGATGTAACCACCATATCGACACCGAGGGATTTAACGGATATGCTGAATCTGACACATTTGTTTTGTCGCTCAACAGACAAAGTAATAGGGGATTGGTTTAAAAAACTCGGCTGCCCCATAAGATGAATCTCTTTTTCTAGGCAAGTTCAATAATATGACATGCGATTGGAGATTAAACTCGACTAACCTAGTTGATCTTTCCGCCGTAATCCGCCCCACGCGCTTGAGCATGTAACATGGGGTCAGGTCGCACAATGCACAATTCTTGGCAGTCATGTGCATTGTGCGACCTGACCCCATGTTATCATTTGACGACCCGCGCTACAGCGACAAGCGCGGAATCAATCCAAAAACTGAGGCGCGGCTTATCGCAATACTTGACGCTCTTGATGTGATTGAAAAGGCCGAAGAGATGGACATTTCAGGGTTGCATTTTCATAAGCTTAGAGGCAACCGGAAAGACGAATACAGTGTCCGTGCCACAGGTAACTGGCGAATTACCTGGAAGATGGATGGAGAAGATGTAATAGACGTAAACCTGGAGGATTATCACTGATGACTCGTAAACCTTCGCACCCGGGCGCTTTGCTAAGAAATGTTATACTGCCTGAAACCGGGTTATCCGTCAGTTCCCTGGCAACCCGATGCGGGGTTGCGCGCAATACCATGTCCAAAGTCGTGAACGAGCGGGGGGCGGTAACCGAAGATTTGGCCATCCGCCTGAGCTGTGTGCTGGGCAGCACCCCTCAATTCTGGTTAGCCATGCAGGCAAAGCTGACTTTGTGGGAACTTAAGCAGAAAAACGCGCTTATCTACAGTACCATGGAGCGCGTTCAAACGGGTTGATATCCGTCACCAGCCCCTGCTTTCTCTGGATTTTCCAGACAGGCCGATAAGCGACTGAGGATACTGAATGCCTCAGAAACACTCAAGGCTTTGAATGCTCTGCCGAGTAATCGTTTTGAGGCGTTATCCGGTGATAGAGCGGGGCAATACAGCATACGCGTAAATCGACAATGGCGAGTATGTTTTACATGGGACGATGGCGCCCATAACGTGGAAATCACAGATTACCACTAGATGAATGAAGTGAAAGACAGAAAGATAAGGTGAGGAGTATGGCTAAAGAACCAATCCATCCCGGCGAGTTTCTGGCAGATGAACTGGAAGAAATTGAAATTACGGCAACTGAGTTGTCACGTCAGATTGATGTGCCTGCTAATCGCATTTCGCAGATAGTTCGGGGTAAGCGTGATATTACCGCGGATACCGCCCTACGCCTTGGTCAGTTTTTTGGAACTGGTCCGGAACTATGGCTTAACCTTCAAAAAGCTTATGAACTGGACAAGGCCAAAGCAACACTAGGGATAAAACTTCGCACGATACATCGCTGGCAACCCGAAGCACAAGCAACAAGATAATCGCCTTTTGCACGAACCCGGGTTCAAAACAAGCGTTCAAACGGGCTGAAGGAAAACATCAAACGCCCAATAATGAAAAGCACTTTGCAGCCAAACCATCTACGCGCTCACTACCTGCAACACGTCCCGTTCGAGGGTTTGGGTAGTATCGGCTTGTGGTTAGAGTCGATCCATGCCGATACCACGGTCACCAGGTTCTTCGAGGACCCGGCATTGCCTGACGTGGATGACCTTGATTTACTGGTCATCATGGGCGGACCCATGAGCGTAAACGATGAGGTGGACTTTCCCTGGCTTGTGGCGGAAAAAGAGTTTATCCGCGCGGCCATTGAGAAAGATAAAGCCGTTATCGGCATTTGCCTGGGCGCACAGTTGATTGCCAGCGCCATGGGCGCCGCTGTCCGCTCGAACGGGGAAAAAGAAATCGGCTGGTTTCCCATTGCCGGAACGCCGGTGAGTAGCACAGGAGACTTATTTTCCTTCCCGGAAGAATTACCCGTTTTTCACTGGCATGGGGAAACGTTCGATTTGCCGGTGGGCGCCGTACGGCTCGCCCGGAGCGACGCTTGTGCGAACCAGGCATTTCAACTGGGACGGCGGGTCATCGGTCTTCAGTTTCACCTGGAGACAACACCGGCCGGCGCTCGTAGTATCGTTCATCACTGTCGGGATGAGTTGCAACCCTCCCGTTACGTGCAGACCGGGGCGGAGATACTGGGGGTTGAAGATTCACACTACACCGCTGTTAATACTTACATGGATAGGGTCTTACAGTTTGTCAGCGAACAATGATCGCATTATTTACAGACTACGGTTTACAGGGACCCTACCTGGGACAGGTGGAGGCAGTGCTGCACAGGCTTCTCCCGACGGAAAAAGTGATCAACCTGCTGGCTGACGCACCGCGTAATAATCCCAGGGCCTCAGCATATCTCCTGTCCGCGTTCAGTAGGGCTTTTACTGCAGATACGGAAACCATCTTCTTTGCCGTGGTTGACCCCGGTGTAGGCAGTTTTCGGGACCAGCCGATGATAATCAAGGCGGACGGACGGTGGTATCTGGGGCCGGATAACGGCTTGTTCGACATCGTTTGCCGGCGTAGCGCAGAGGTACAATGCTGGCATTTGAACTGGCGTCCTGAAACATTGTCTGCCAGCTTTCACGGGCGGGATTTATACGCGCCGGCTGCAGCCATGATCAGGAATAATGATATCCGCGGCGAGGAGGTACCCTGGCAAGACCGGCATGGCTGGCCGGATGATTTGAATGAGATCGTTTACGTCGATCACTTCGGCAATTGCATGACCGGGATCAGGAGCGAAATTTCAGACAATGCCGGGGTGATTGAGGTAAACGGCATGTCTATAACTTATGCCGGCACCTTTTCCTCCGGCCCCCAGGGCACTGCCTTCTGGTACGGCAACTCACAGGGCCTCATCGAAATCGCCGTGAACGGAGGCAGCGCGGCAGAACGACTGAACCTGGGAATAGGGACTGAGTTGGTGATTTGAGAATAGATATCTGCTTATATTTTTTTAGAAAAAAATAGTCATTTTCCTAAAAAATTATCGATACGCACTGATGCAAGGCATTGAAAAATAAAATTATTTCAAGGATATAGAGATTAAACTCTCTTCCCAGGCCATTGCTTCACAATCGCCCTTCGATACTGCAATGAATTACGTATGGCATCAGAATTTCCGTTTCGGACACGGCGGCATTCCCTGCCGCTGATTATTTGCTGAAAGGTGGCGGGCCGCTGATATTGATCGTTCCTGCCATGCCCTGTTCTTCATGGCCGTCTTTGTGGCAATACAGTTTCAGGTTTCTTCCCTTTGTCATGGGATAAAAAAACCATTCGACGGTGGCTCCGGGTTTGAGTTCTATATCGCTGATGGCGCCGTGTATTTCCGCGACGGTCTTGCCCGACTTGTCAGCGACTTCCACCTTCCTGGTGAAGATATGTGTTGAGAAGGCATCCGAGGTGAAGTAGTGCTCCTCTGAACTGGGGTTATGCAGCACCAGTTTGTAGTATTTGCCCCGCTCAAAAGAAAGGGTGTCCGGGACAAACTTCATTTCTTCATCGGCGGTGCCGAGACTCACCATTACTTCGATGGCCTTAGGGCCGTAACGTTTTTCTTCGGCCCATAATGAAGAAGCGCACAACAGGATAATCAGTACCAGTAATCTGTGAATATTCATGAGCTTTCCTCCAGTTTCAACGAATTACAGTTACAGGCGAAAGATAACCGTCATCTCCTTCGCGTTCAATGGCAAGCTCTTCATTATTCAACCCCTCGTCAATCAACTTCCTGGATTTTTTCCTGGTCGTTTACTATTCTTATCTAGCCATATCAGGATATGCGTATCAAGGAAAATCAATGGTCTACATCCCAGACACCATCTAAGGGAGCGATGAGCTCATCATGACTCTTGATGACGCCGCGATGTAATCCAAATAATGACGCGGGCTTCTGGTGGCAGGGAATAAGTTTGCAGACCGGTTTACCATTCTTGGTAATAATGACGGGTTCACCCGTATCTGCGACTTCGTTCATTATTCCTAAACAGGCGGATTTGAATTCCGATACTTTGATTGTTTTCATAGTACTGACGCCGGAGTTCAGAAGTTTAGTCCTGTCAGGCAACCCTTGCCGCGAGCTCTCGGACCTTTCCCCGAAAATAGCGAAAGCTGGGAGATGCATTATTATCTATATCCATGTGCGGGGTGATTTTTTCAGACCAGATTGATTTTTGCCTACCGGCTGCCTGCCATCCCTTTTTTTTAAGTTCGCTGGAACCACTGGGAAATATCGCATCAGCCAGCAGTTCCCATGTGCCGCAAATCGAATCGTTTTCGTAACCGTTCAACACATTGTCTTTGGCATTTGGGTAAGCTGCTTTTATTGCCGTTAGGTCACCCAATAACCAGGCTTCGCCTTCTTCTATGGCTATACAAAACCTGGTCTCCGGTTTCGGGTTGCATGAGTGCAAAACATCAAAAAGCTCCCTGCGTAATACTTTTAAACATTTATCATCCAGATCACAGACCAGGATTACTACCGCCGGGTAGCTGTCGGGATAACCGGCAAAGGTTTTTCCATAGCCCTTAAGCAATTTCGGAAGTTGGTCAAGCAAAAGGTGTTTATTGATTTTGCTGTGACTTTTAAGGTTTTGGGGGATACGACCAATCCCACGGTAAGCATAAACTTTGCAGGTATGTTGCTCACCAATGATTTTTGGAATCAAAACATCAAGCGTCTTTTTGCCGGACTGATCTTCAACAAGCACCTCGAAGTGCATTCAATTACCTCGCGTCAAGGTAATCGCTGTACCAGAGCCCCCCTAATGGCAACCCTTCATTGACCAT
Organism: Gammaproteobacteria bacterium; assembly: GCA_965248145.1. Classification (GTDB taxonomy): domain Bacteria; phylum Pseudomonadota; class Gammaproteobacteria; order Eutrophobiales; family Eutrophobiaceae; genus JAAXHV01. The sequence continues at coordinate 182,157 of OZ252091.1, forward strand.
GTTCATCACAACTGGGTCGGAGCTTGCACGACGAATTGTCGAAAATCCATCTTCACCTTTTTCCAGGACCCAAACTTCTTTAGGATTGAGCGCATCGACAAAGTACGGCTGATGGGTTGTGACAAACACCTGCGAACCCCTCCTATGTCCACTTGCATGTTCACGGAATTCGCTGGTTAAGGTTTCCAGAAGTTTATGGTACAAGCCATTTTCCGGTTCTTCGATACAGAGGAACGGAGGCGGGTCCGGGTCTTCCAAAAGCAACAGGTATGCAAATACCTTCAGCGTCCCGTCCGACATTTGCTGGGCATAGAATGGATCCTGAAAGCCTTTGTCGTTGAACCTGAGCAATAGTCGTCCGTCATTGGTTTTTTCCGTATCGATCTTGTCTATGCCTGGAATCCTGTCAGCAATCCCATTCAGAACAGTCCGAAAACGCTTGGGATGTTCACGCTCCATGTACTGCACGACATTGCCGAGGTTATCCCCATGAACATTGAGATGTTTCTGTGGGCCGGCCAAGGGCAAACCTCGTGCCGCGTCCGGGGTGAAGTAGCTAAGATGCCAACCTTCTATGAACTTGCGAAAATCGGAGATTCTTGGATGTTGTTTCAATGCTCCAAGAGTCGCAATACCGAGCTTACGTCGGTCTTCCAATTCGATAATCTCAGTATCTCCGGGTTCTTCTGCTATTATCAATTGTAAGAACTTCTCAATGTCGAGGTGCTCCCTTGCTTCATCGATCTGATGACCTGTCTTGTCTCCTTTCCATACCACGCCTCTGCCACCATCAAGCGCAAGAAAAGAAAACGGCCAACCGCGTTTCTGACCAGAACGTCTTTGCCTGAGACGCTCTTGCGTCACATAAGGACGCCCTGACTCATCCGCATCAATGGCAACCTCATAGGTAATAGGCCGTGCATTGCCGTGTTCTCTGTAATATATTTCAAATCCGATGGGCCCTACCATTCCTTGGGCTCGTAGTCTCTCGAAGCCACCTCTTTCGCGAGCATCACAAGCCTCTTCTACACCAAGCTTCAAGGCATCAGCCAGGAAACCAAACGCATCGAACAGGGCGCTTTTCCCCACCCCGTTTTTACCAATCACTGCTGTCATGGGCGTGAGTGGCTTATTTTGTCGCTTGTTCCATAGCTGGCCCAGCGTGATATCCTTCAACACCTTGAAGTTTTTTACTCTGAAACCTTCTATCTTCGCCATATCATAATTTTATCACGTATGCGGTCATAGAGAAATTATGGTTCAACGGAGGCAAAGCCCTTTAATCACAAACCCTCAGTGGACTCCCTATCCCGGAAACTACGGAAAAATGGCACAGCCAGCCCAATGAGCGCGAAGAGAACGGGGTACGCTCATCCGTTGGAACATCCACGCCAGCTCAGCGTAGACCTGCGCGTCAGCCTTTAGTAATAACCCTCAGCCGAGAAACTGACCCACTGCGGAGTTGAGCGCGTCCAGTTGTTCCAGGGGGGGTACGTGACCGCAGTTGGGGATCATGCGGCATTCGGCCTGTTTCAGGGAGTCGGCAAAGATCCCGGCATAAGCGGGCGGGATTAATGCGTCATTTTCGCCCCAGATGACCATCACGGGGGCGCTGACCCTGTGGATGCGTTTATTCAATCCCTTATCCGGGATGGGCCAGATCACCTTGGCGGTGCAACCCATTGTCCACAGGAACTGCACCAGACCTTCGGCCGCCTCATCTTCATCCTCCGGTGGCGTCAACGCGGTCTTGACCAGTTCGGAATCGGTATTGTGGAACAACACGGCGGCCAGTTCTTCGGCGCCCTTGGCAGTCCAGTCGGCAACGGTATAAGGCCAGTCTTTGTGCCAGAGGCCGATTGGCGCGATCAGCACCAGTTTTTGTATGCGTTCGGGTCTCAGGGCCGCCAGTTCAGCGGCCAGCATGCCGCCGAAGGAATGGCCGATGAGGAGAGTAGAATCGATCCCGAGGCCGGTAAGCAGGTCATCATAGGCCAGGACGGCATCCCACATATCTTCGATGTGTTCTATGTCATTCGGTTGACCGGGGAACGTGCCGGGGAAATAAGGCGCGTAAACCGTATACTTCTCAGCCAGTCCTTCGAGAAACGGGTCCCATTGCAAACCACCGGCAGAGTGTAAAAAAAACAGCGGTTCGCCGGTCCCCGCCACGTCAACCCTGATACTCAGCAGGCCGCCCAGGACGGCAACGGTTTCAGTACGAATCTCTGTCATGACACTTAATCGCTCTTTATATTTGGGGTCAGAGTAAAAATACAGTCAATTCAGTTGGTCCCGCAGGTTCATTGTCGTATATTTTTACTCTGACCCCAAATATCCAATCAGGCTGCTTTCCGGGCAGGTTGTTGGCAGTTTTCCGGCCACCAGTGATTTTCCCAGCCTTCGTCATCCCAGACGCCGCGCAGGTGAGGCAATACGTCTTTCGCCAGCCGGTCGATATTTTCCATGGTCTCCTCATGGGACATGGAGCCGAACTGGGGCAACAACATCAGGTTCCCGACTCGCAGGCGTTTAACGATACCCAGCAATTTCTCCGTCACGGTGGCGGCACTGCCGGTGACCAGGTATTCGTTTTCCTTGAAATCCTTGTAGCTGCTCTTCTTTAACGTATCAAACGGCGGCAACGGCCGCTTTGTGATCAGGTAACTCAGGCTGCTGTGGGTCATGTGGCCCGGCGGCATGAACAGGGCCTCCGGGATATGCAACAGCTTGTGGTAGAAATATTCGATATGTTTTGCGTAGATATCATCCGCAGCCGCGTCGGTTTCGCCAACGCCCACGGGGATCAGGTAACCCAGCCGGTAAGGATTATTATCCCGGCCCAACTCCTCGGCCCGTTTCCAGTAACCTCCGACGGTTTTGTCAGCGCCCTTGGCGCCGAAATAGGTCAGGTAGCAATAGCAATAATTATTTTGCAGTACGAAGTCCCAGGTGCTGGGACTGGCGTTCCCCGGCACCCAGATGGGCGGGTGAGGTTTTTGTACGGGCCGGGGCCAGATACTGACCATGGGCAGTTGGTAGTACTTGCCATTCCAGGCGAACACGTCCTCGGCCTGCCAGGCTTTTGTAATCAATTCATGGGCTTCGCGGTAGCGACCGCGTTGCTCCATGGGCGCAAAACCGTAACTGTGGGCAAAATCGCCGCCCAGGCCGACGGGAAAGCCGGCGACCATGCGGCCCTCGCTGATGCAATCCAGCATGGCGTACTCTTCGGCAACGCGGATAGGTGGATTGAGGAAAACCGCCGTTTCTCCCATCTGGATGATGGCAGTCCGGGTGCCTCGGGTCGCCCGCGCCAATACCGAGCCCATTATGTTGGGGTTGACCATGAAACCATAAGCATTTTGATGGTGCTCGTTGGTGCAGACACCGTCAAAACCGGACTCTGCGGCATACTGGAGTTCATCCAGCGTCCAGTTATAGTATTGGGCGGCCCTGTTGGCGTCGGCCACCTTGGGAAACGGCAGGGTGAACCAGGAAGAGGGGTATATTTTCTCGAACCCCTCAGGCAGTTCCCGGTACGGCATGAGGTGGAACATGGATATTTTCATGGGAGCAATAATAACGAAACCAGAGATAATAAGCCAAGTTTACATCTCAGGCCGTTACTACAGGCAGTAATCCGGCCTTTTAACCATTCCGGGTTTGATTCCGGCTTATAAAAATTTGGGGTCAGAGTAAAAATACAGGCACTGACAGGCGTTACTGGTATATTCCAGGGTATTTTTACTCTGACCCCAAATTTTCTTTCCGCTCTTTACCAGGGTAAGGTCGTACGCAACATAAGGCCGTGATCGGGCGGGTCGTCGTAGCGTTCGCGCCGTATGCCGTCCAGGCTCATGTACAGGGAATCGCCCAGTCTGTACTGCCAGCCCAGCCGGTAAGTGCGGCTGTCGCCACCCGTCAATTCGAGGGCGCTGTACGGGGTCAGCACCCCATGACTGCCGGGCACGTCCATGCCGTAGCCCAGTTCCAGGTTGACCCGGCCCACCGGATTCGTGGCGTTTTCGGTCGAAAGTCCTCCGGTATTCTGGTGAGCCCACAGGTGGTTCGCCCCGTCCGCCAACGCGCCCCAGGAAGTATCCAGGCGTAACGAAAGTCCCCCTAAGGCAGCACTCGGATCCCAGTGCAGGTAGCCGCCAATACCCCATTCCTCATAATCATCATCCTCATGGGCCAGCAATGTGCGGGCCTTGGCTTCCATGGTCAACCCGCGTGCCGGATCCGAATAACGCAGGGCGCCGCCAAGTTCCACGCCGAAGCCTGTCTCAGCATCATCCGCATCGTCATAACGTAACCCCAATTCCATGGCAGGCCGCAATATCCCGCCGCCGGAGAGGGTCCGGCTATGACTGCCTTCCAGCAGCAACCGCACCCGACCCACGTCCGTGTCAATCGGTGATTCAATACTCTCGGTGGCATCCGCGTCCATGCTTACCAGGAACGCGTCCGACTTGAGAGCCACGTCCAGCGTCTCCGTCGACAACAGGACGCCGCGCATCCCCATGGCGCCCAACTTCATCTCAATATCCGTATCAACGGTGACCTCACCGCTGTCAAGCGTCATTTTCATATCCCCGGTGCCGTAACCAAGCACTGCCCATGCTGATATGTTATCGGTCACCTCAAGGCGGGCGTATGGGTAAATACTCACCAGTGAGGCGTCCAGATCGCCCTCGGTCCCGGACATGCGGTAGCTGCCATCCCCGTCACTGTAGGACACGGCCAGACCGGCCAACAGCCGTTCATCCTCGTAATCCGTAGCCAGAATACCCGTCAATACGTCACCATCCAGGGTGATGTCACCATCCCGCCCATCAAATTCCGTCAACGCGCCTCGACCCCAATACGTGATACGGGCAGCAGTGCTGCCCCAGGGGCCATAACCGCCGGATGCAGCGCCGGCAAGCCGGTCGTTTCCAGACGAATGTGCGCCGGCCGAACTGGTCCAGTGGAAGGAACTCGTAGACAACCAGCGGCGCATATCGGGACTCCAGTCGCCTGATAACTGCCGGTTCGCATCAGTCCAGGCCGCGCCGTGTATAAACGCCATGTCGGCGTTCCATCCCAAAGCCTGCTCATCCAGCGGCGCCGGCGCCAGACCCGGGCGCATCTGAAGGCCGCCCAGAGTGACTGATGACTCATCGGTAAAGGCGCCGTAAAACCGACTCTCAAGGGTGTCCACTACCTGTGTCGCTACCGTACGGCCAAAGCGTGACAACCACGCAAGCGCAACCGGAGTGGTATCATCGTCATTGGTAATCGTTCCGGTGGCCGCGGCATCTGCCAGTTCTGCATTCACCGGATTGCTCAGGGTGAGCACGAAGGTCTCATCCGCTTCGTACATCTCATCTTCCTGCAGCAATACGCTGACCGTCCGTTCGATATGACCCGGCATAAACGACAGGCTACCGTTAGCCGCCGTATAGTCCTCGCCGGCCGTTGCCGTTCTGTCCGACGTGGCATAATCCACCGTGACCGGCAGACTGCTGGAAACATTCAACTTTACCGAGAATACCATCACACCGGCGTCCTCCGCCGCCCGGGCATCGGCCACCGCCAACTCCGGCGCAGCGTCACTGTCCGCGATGGCGCCGGTAGCCGCGGCGTCCGCCAGCCCGGCATTCACCGCATTACTCAGGGTGAGCACGAAGGCCTCATCCCCCTCATACAACGTATCTTCCTGCAGCAACACATTGACCGTGCGCTCGATGTCACCCGGCATGAACGACAGGCTGCCGTCGGCCGCCGTATAGTCCTCGCCGGCCGTCGCCGTGCCGTCCGACGTGGCATAATCCACCGTGACCGGCAGACTGCTGGAAACATTCAACCTTACCGAGAATACCATCACGCCGGCGTCCTCCGCCGCCCGGGTATCAGCCACCGCCAACTCCGGCGCAGCGTCACTGTCCGCGATCGTCCCGGTAGCCGCGGCGTCCGCCAGCCCGGCATTCACCGCATTACTCAGGGTGAGTACGAAGGTCTCATCCCCCTCATACAACGTATCTTCCTGCAGCAACACATTGACCGTGCGCTCGATGTCACCCGGCATGAACGACAGGCTGCCGTCGGCCGCCGTATAGTCCGAACCGGCCGTCGCCGTGCCGTCCGACGTGGCATAATCCACCGTGACCGGCAGACTGCTGGGAACATTCAACTTTACCGAGAATACCATCACACCGGCGTCCTCCGCCGCCCGGGTATCAGCCACCGCCAACTCCGGCGCAGCGTCACTGTCCGCGATCGTCCCGGTAGCCGCGGCGTCCGCCAGCCCGGCATTCACCGCATTACTCAGGGTGAGAACGAAGGTCTCATCCGGCTCATACAGTGCATCCGCCTGCAGCAACACATTGACCGTCTGCTCAATGTCACCCGGCATGAACGACAGGCTGCCGTCGGCCGCCGTATAGTCCGAACCGGCCGTCGCCGTGCCGTCCGACGTGGCATAATCCACCGTGACCGGCAGACTGCTGGAAACATTCAACTTTACCGAGAATACCATCACACCGGCGTCCTCTGCCGCCCGGGCATCAGCCACCGCCAACTCCGGCGCAGCGTCACTGTCCGCGATGGCGCCGGTAGCCGCGGCGTCCGCCAGCCCGGCATTCACCGCATTACTCAGGGTGAGCACGAAGGCCTCATCCCCCTCATACAACGTATCTTCCTGCAGCAACACATTGACCGTGCGCTCGATGTCACCCGGCATGAACGACAGGCTGCCGTCGGCCGCCGTATAGTCCTCGCCGGCCGTCGCCGTGCCGTCCGACGTGGCATAATCCACCGTGACCGGCAGACTGCTGGAAACATTCAACCTTACCGAGAATACCATCACGCCGGCGTCCTCCGCCGCCCGGGTATCAGCCACCGCCAACTCCGGCGCAGCGTCACTGTCCGCGATCGTCCCGGTAGCCGCGGCGTCCGCCAGCCCGGCATTCACCGCATTACTCAGGGTGAGTACGAAGGTCTCATCCCCCTCATACAACGCATCCGCCTGCAGCAACACGCTCACCGTCTGCTCGATGTCACCCGGCATGAACGACAGGCTGCCGTCGGCCGCCGTATAGTCCGAACCGGCCGTCGCCGTGCCGTCCGACGTGGCATAATCCACCGTGACCGGCAGACTGCTGGAAACATTCAACCTTACCGAGAATACCATCACACCGGCGTCCTCTGCCGCCCGGGTATCTACCACCATCAGCTCCGGCGTATCGTCATTGTCTCTGACCATCACAACGGCCGTACCCGGCGCTTCCACCTCGTAGTCATCGCCTTCCGCCAGAGTCAGCGTTACCGCACCATCCGTCTCATCCACTGCATCATCCTCGGTCGCCACCATCAGGCGAATCTCCTGTTCACCGGTCGCAAACGTCATCTGTGTCGGCGCTTGATAACCATCAACCAGCACATTCCCGCTCTCGGTTACACTGACGTTGACATTCAATGTCGATGTGAAGCCACCCGAACGTCTCAATATGTATACCGCCTCATCGCCTTCCTCAACGGATGAGGCGGCAGCCACCAGTGTTACCACCGGCTTCAATGTAGTGGCGCCGGCCTCATTAGAGGGATCGCTTTCACCAGCCTCGTTTACCGCCCGTACCTGGAAGATATAGGTAACGCCGTTCTCCAGGTCGGTAACGGTGGTTTCACGCACCTTTCCGTCGCCCTCTACCGGTTTCCAGGTACCGTCAAATTTCTCGTTCTCACGGCGTTGCTGGTACTCATAACCGGTGATTGGCGATCCACCGTCGTCCGAAGGCGCTTGCCACATCAACACCACCTCACCGACTCCGGGTGTTGCCGTCAGGTTGGGGGGCGCATCCGGTGGGGTGATTAATGGTTTCTGGGGTTGTCCAGGCTCTTCGGTATCACGGGTGTCGCGGTCATCCTCGTCACCGTTCTTGTCACCGTTCTTGTCACCGTTCTCGTCACCGTTCTCGTCACCGTTCCCGCCGCCTTCGTTATCACCATTGTTGCCACCGTTATTGCCACCGTTATTGCCACCGTTGTTGCCGCCGTTGTTGCCGCCGTTATTGCCGCCGTTATTGCCGCCGTTGCTACCGCCGCCGCCACCACCGCCGGTACCGACCGGACCTGTTATCGTCAGCCCGGTCAGATTATGCCTTGGACACCAATCAGACGTGGCCCACACTTCGTGGGTAAAGGTTATCGGTTCATCGATATCCTTGTTCGCTGTAATTCTGACGCCTCGCCACTGGTTCCAGTTTCCGGTATTGAACTCCCAGCCGACTGACGGGACCCAGTTAATCATGCCATCATCATCATTGCCTTGCGGATAAACCCCATCGTAGCGCACAGCGCCATTAACGAATATCCTTACCCACCATTTTCCGTCATCGAATTCATCGTTTTCGACATCAGGATCATCCAACGGCGGTCTGGTCAACCTGATCCTGTACCTGAAGGACTCTCCTGCTTTCAACCTTACCGGATTCGAGAGGCCCTCCACCTCCACGTCTCCAGGTCCTCCGGGAGCCCAGTCCCCCTGTACGTCAAGCGGTGGGTCGGCATAGACACGCGGCACCGCGACGGCGGACAGAAGGACCGACAACAAGACGACAAAGACAATAGAGAACCAGTTCCGAAACCCAGCACGCGGGCCGCGTGTACGGGCCGTACGCAGCACTTTCACGCGACCGTATTCCCTTGAATAGCCTACATTTTTACGCGTCCAAGGTTGACGATACGAGGTCGTGCGATAAAGGGCCGGTGCGGGCTGGGAATCGGTCACGACAGCGGGATGTGCAATCATCAATGGGAGAGCCGGCAGGCACACTTGGAGCGGCTCCGAACCGCAAGATGCGGTATCGTGCCCTGTCTCAGAATCCATCATCGCGAGCATTCCTGTATACCTGAACGGTTGCAACGGCTCCGAGCCATAAGATAGCGGTGAGAATTAAACGTGCGCGCAGACTACTGCAACACGCCATGCGGGGGGCATGCATTTGCGCCTTCTCGTCTGCGCGAGTCGACATAGGAATGTAACTTGTTTTCAACTTGCTTCTAGCTTCTGTTCGTTTCCTCCCCCTTCAAATTTGTGTTAACTCAATCTTAGCAGGAAAAAGTATTCAATCCCGAATACTTATGTATCAATTTAAATGTAAATTATTACATAATAAATATCAACCTCTTTTTTTGATGATCTGTATTGCCTTAACAAAAAAAGAGGTGGAACCCCAATTTTGACAACAAAAACGTCCGTAATCGGCTGTTTAGACCTGCCCTGTGCAGTGTTACGTGCGATAGCGTAGCTATTAGAAAGTGATAATGAAAATACTAAATTTAAAAAGATGTATGCCCGAAACGCATACATGCAGGCGACCGGATTCAGCTTTGCGTCTTTCCGGATCCTGCGCGAGATTATCCCAACACCACATCCCGTACGATCTTTTTGAAATGTCTGTATGGCGCCATGCTCCCGGTCTCACGTCTTGACAATATCCCTGTGTGGAAACTGAACCTGCCAATCTGTAATGATAAAGGTTTAAGAAAAGAACCGGGAAGTTTCTCCAGAAAATTCAAGGAAAGGACAGACAGATACGGCCCTGTCCCTATCAGGGACAGATCCATTGAATTGGTGCGGATAATCGTTTTCGCGCGTTTGCTCGTTTGTTTGTAGAGCTTGTCCAGGATCTCATTGGTCAATGTAGAACCATATCCATCGGGCCCCTTCTGCATTATCTTGTCGAAATCAATCCACGGATAGTCGGTTAATTCGTCATAACTTGACGCCTTGGCCTGCAGCGGATGATCTTTATGCGCGACGATACCCCAGGTCATATCCAGAATGCGTTCGCGCATAAGAAACCGCGGAAGGAGCTCATTGGTGTCAATGCCCCCGCAATGCAGGTCACTTTCACCGTTGATCAGTAACCCAAGCCCCTCCGGATAGGTAGTGGTAATCAACTCCAGTTCGATGCCCGGATAGATTTCGTGGAACTTGTTAATCGCGGTCGGAAGCACCGCTTTCATCCACATCGGCCCTGCCGTCACTCGCAGTCTGCCGGTTTGCCCCGATACGGTTAAATTAATCTCTTCTTCCGCACGCTCAATCTCTCGCAAAACGTGATGTGACCAGTCCGCGACCACGCTGCCGAATTTGGTCAGGCGGACACCCGTTGGCGTACGCTCGAACAGTTGACCGTCAAACTCATTTTCGAGCTTGGCAATGATGCGCGACAGGGACGGCTGCGTTACGGAGAGCTTGTCGGCCGCGGCGAGCATCGTGCCGGTTTTTGCGACGACAAGAAACTTTAACAAATCTTTGCGTTTTTCGAACATGTTGGCATTCCTCATTCTCCGGCGTATTAACTTACGCCCGGTATACAGGTTAGAGTGGCAATACCAACTGAAAATTCCCTGCTTGTGGACAATTCAACTGAACTACTTAAAATGCTGTCCCTGGTGACGGGATGCACATTATTTTCCCTGCGTTACTGGGAATGAACCGCGCCCGTTATTTCCTGATGACGGGACAGACCCTGAACGCGGAAGAGTGCAAGGCCCTTGGACTGGTTAATGAAATCCTGCCGCGGGAGGAACTGTTGCCGAGAGCCCGTGAACTGGCGGCTGAGTTACTGGCTAAAAACCCATTGATGCTGCGTTACACGCGCAACCTGTTGGTACACCAGATAAAAAGCACCGTGCATGAACTACTTGGTTATGGCCTGGCGCTGGAGGGCCTGGCCGTCGTCGATCAAGGGCTGAAGCTCACACAGGATAACTGACTTTACCACATGACGGCTCTGCACATATCAAACCAATATTACGTTGGGGAACATGGTATAGAAAGATGTTATTATGGGTGAATAATCAGGTTCTAATATGGGGATGGGAGATGCAGATTTCAAAATATCAGACATTATTTATATATATCATGCTCGCGGTTTCAGCTTCGCTGATAACACCGACATGTTTAGCTGCCGTACTCGAAGAAATTGTCGTTACCGCTCAAAAGCGTGAGCAAAACCTGCAAGACGTAGGCATCGCGGTCACCGCATTTACCGGTGACCAGATACGTGAACTCGGATTCCAATCTACAACCGATCTTGTCGCTCACACACCGGGACTGCGGTATGTATCGAACTTCGGAGATGGCAATAATGCCGCCTTCTCACTTCGCGGCGTTGGTTTGAATGATTTTGCCGAAATCAATGAGTCTGCCGTCGCGGTGTATGTTGATGAGATTTACCATGCAACCCTTGCAGGATTGGGGTTTCAGTTATTCGATATTGAGCGAACGGAAGTGTTGAAAGGACCTCAGGGTACTCTATTTGGTCGTAATGCCACTGGGGGTCTGGTCCATTTTGTTACCAAAAAACCAACCGATGAGTTCGAAGGTTATACCGATGCAACATTCGGTGAGTATGATCAGGTTCGCCTTGAAGCGGCTGCCGGTGGGCCACTGGGCGAAACACTGGCTGCGCGGGTTTCAGTTCTATATCACGACCATGACGGCTACCGGGACAGCCGTGTGCCGGGTGTGGCGTCTGCAAATTCGACGGATATATATTCTGTTCGTGGCCAGTTGTTATTTACCCCTACTGATGATCTGGAAATCCTGGCGAGTGTGCATATAGCCCAGGCTGACCAGGTCTCCGCATCTTATGAACATAGCGTTACGACTTACGCAGCAGACGGCGCTTCGCAAATTACCGCCGGGATAACGGATACGGTTGATTGTAGTTTAATAGGATTACCCAATGTGACAGGCACGGATTGTCTCGGTTACCGTGATACCGATAATGACGTGCAGGCGTCGGATAATGATCGCGAACCGTTTCTTGAACTGGATACTGCGGGCGCGGCATTAAACGTGCAATATAATGCGGATGCCTTTACTGTCACATCCATTACCGCGTTTGAGTATGTGGATAAATTTTTTGGCGAAGATACGGATGCACACCTCTATCCGCTTTTTCTCGTTACCAACCCGGTTGATAGTAAACAATGGACACAGGAAATACGCCTGAATGGTGAAGCCGGCCGATTAAACTGGGCTACGGGATTTTACTATTATTACCGTGATATCAAGAGTGGTACCCGGACTGATGCCAGTCCATTTGGCATATTCAACAACCTGGTTGTAAACAGTCAATTGTCAAATTCCTGGGCAATATTCGGCCAGGGCGAATACGAACTCTCTGAGCAATGGAGTTTTATTGGCGGTGTCCGTGTTACAACTGAAGATAGTGAATATAATTTTCTGTCGAGAGAAGAATTCATTCCAGGCGTGCCTGACGATGTGTTTAATAAAGCAACGGATGGTGATGCAGCAAAACATGATGACACCAATGTCTCCTTTCGGGCGGAACTTGACTGGCGGCCTGGTGATAACATGTTGGTATATGGCGCAATATCCAGAGGAGTCAAAGCCGCAGGTTTTAATACCAGTCTTGGTCTGGGTACAGTCACTTTCCCGTATGATGAGGAAACATTGCACGCCTTTGAACTCGGAATAAAATCGACTCTGTTGAATGACACCACTCGATTTAATGCTTCTGTGTTTTATTATGATTACAGTGATTACCAGTCATTCAGCTTCGCTGGTTTAACGCCATTTGTATCAAATCAGGATGCGAACGTGCTGGGCTTTGAGGCCGAACTGGTGACTAATCCGTGGGAAGGTTGGGAATTCCTGTTTGGTGTCAGTGTGCTGGATGCTGAAGCGGAGGACGTCGTTACCGATATTGCCATCGGCCCCGATGCCGGAGGCATAATCGTCAGTGACCGTGACCTGGTACTGGCGCCGAAGGTAACATTTAATGGCTTGGCCAGATACGAGTGGGTAATGTTCGGTGGCACTATGTCCATACAAGGCGACTTTTCACTTGTTGGCGAACAATTCTTTGATATCAATAATCATCCAGATTCTAAAGAAGGTTCCTACATCCTTGGTAATGCAAGGCTTGCATATACCAGTCCCAATAATACCTATGAGATTTCTCTGGCAGTGAAGAATCTGGCTGACGAAGATTACCGGGTTTACAATATTCCTTTGGCACAGTTTGGCGGCTTTTCACAAAACATGATAGGCCGGCCACGCTGGGTAAGTGGAACAGTACGTTTTAACTGGTAAATTCATAGACGAATCAGCGGTGAATGGGGGCAGGCCGCCTTGAACGAACGCGGAGAGTTGGTCGGCGCGAACGACATCCGCGCACAGACCGAGAAGACTCTGGAGAATATCGGTGGGGTGCTGGAGAGCCTGGGCGCCTCATTTAAGGATGTCGTCAAGGTAACGGTCTGGATCAAGGACTTCGATGATTATGCGGCAATGAACGAAGTATACGCCCGATTTTTTCCGGAGCCGCGACCTCCGCGTGCCTGCGTTCGCGCAGATTTGGCACCTATGTTCAAGGATGAGTTCCTCGTCGAGATCGAAGCTGTCGCCGTGGTGGCAGAGTAGCGAGCCGGCTATGAAATTCGTAACGTATACGAGTAATTTCGGCACTCGCGTTGGAGTAATAGATAGGGATTGCGTCTACGACGCAGGATTTGAGGGAGACATGGTCGCGTTCATTGAGGCGGGCGCGCCCGCAGGCAACCGGACTCTGGTGAAAGATGCACGCCTGCAAGCGCCGCTCAGACCACGGAGCCTTCGAGACTTTATTACGTTCGAGGGTCACCTTAAAACGTCATACGAACGCCTTGGACTTTCGGTTCCGAAGGAGTGGTACGAGGTTCCAGTATATTATAAAGGGATGCCGGACACGGTGATCGGCCCGGAAGCAGAAATTCCGTGGCCGTCCTATAGCGATTATGTGGACTGTGAGTTGGAGCTTGCTGCTGTGATTGGACGGCAAGGCAGGAATATTGCGGCAGATGATGCTGCAGACTTTATCTTTGGCTACACAATCTGGAACGATGTTTCGGCGCGCGATGTTCAACGCGTAGAAATGCCCATTGGTTTGGGGCCGGGTAAAGCCAAGGATTGGGACGGCTCAAACGTGATTGGACCCTGCATCGTCACTGCGGACGATCTCGATCCGGAGAACCTCCGGATGATCCTCCGCGTCAATGGGGAGGTGTGGGCCGAAGACTCATCCAGCAATATGCATTACAGCTTTGCAGAGCTGATCGCACACGCATCTCGTGAACAAACCCTTTATCCGGGAGAAGTCTTCGGTTCCGGTACGCCGTCCGGTGGTAGTGGAATCGACGTTGGCCGGCGTTTCAAAGAGAAAGATCTCGTCGAGTTGGAGATTGCGGGCATCGGTATATTACAAAACCGCATCGGCAACCGGACCTGACCCCACTACCAGTTGTAACCGGCCCGCACGTACCAGGAGCCGCCTTCGTAGTTGGCCGCGGAGCGGCGTGCATAAGGCATACCCTGACTCCAGCGGCTGGCGCAAGTCAGCCCGTTGCTGCCGCAGGTGTCCGTCGGACGGATTTTGTCAACGTATTCATCGAATACATTGGACGCGCCCACCAGGAAACGCAGGTTGTCGTTGAAGTTGTAACCCAGTTCCAGGTCAACAAACACGACGGAACTGACTTTGGCGGAAGGGGATGATCCGTCAATCGTGCCGTTCTGGTCGTAGTGCGACCCGTAGTAGTTGGCGCGTATCATCAGGTCCAGTTTATCGGTGAAAGAGGTGACCGCGCTGACGACGAAGCGTTCGTTCGGATAGCTGTTTTCAATATCTTCCACGCTCGAAGCCGATACGGGCTTTTGCCCGTTGATCTCGCTCTGCCCGGTCACGTTGACATCATTGTAGCTGAAGGCGAAGCTGAGGTCCGTGCTGACCGCACCGGTCCAATCCAGGGCGGAGGTCAGGACCAGGTCTACTCCCTGGGATTCCATGTCCAGCGCGTTGGTAAAGAAAGAAATGTTCGTGCAGAGCGCGCTCACGTCGGTACAGTCCGTTGTCACGCTGTCAGGATGCGGCGCGGGGAACGGGCTACTGGTTTTGTAGATGCGATCATCGATTTTTATCCGGTAGAAATCCACGGTTAACGTTGTGTTTGCGCCACCCAGCATATCCGTCAGGTCGGCGGCAAAGCCCAAGCTGAGATTGACGGATTGCTCCTCCTGCAATGGCGCGCCGCCGGCCGACTGCACCAGGGGGTGATCCGGGGGGAGAGTCCCCTCTTCCACCGATACGTTAAGGTTGGCGTCGAAGGTGGTGGTCACTTTACGGACATTGGACTGTCCCGGTGTTGGAGCATGGAACCCCGTGGAGATGGCGCCGCGCAGGGCCAGGGAGTCGAACAGGTCGTAGCGCGCCGCCAGCTTGCCGTTGATGGTGCTGCCGAAATCGGAAAAATCCTCATAACGCACCGCGTATTGCATCAACATCCTGTCAGTCAACTCGACTTCCAGTTCGCCATAGATGGCATAGTTATCCCGGGAGAATGAACCCGAATCGTCGGGCACGAAGCCCTTGAAGCCACTGGCGCCGGCGCCTGAATAGGAGGCGGGTTCACCGGGCGTGATAATGAAGGTTTCGTCACGCCATTCGCCGCCGAGGGCAAAGTGCAACCGGTCGGTCAACTGTTTGGACAGGTCCACGTTGACGTTGATCTCCTCCTGGGTCCAGGCGCCCACGTCGAAACCCCGCTGCCCGGGACTGCCGTCAGCGTTCCTGGCCAACTGCGGGTCCCGGCTGATGGTGTTATTCAGGAAGAAATCCAGTTCATCTTCACCGTAACCGACGCTGACATCGTAAAACAGGCCGTTGACGTCGCCCTTGATGCCGCCGACCACGCTGAAATCGGTGTGTTCGCCATCGAAAAACGGCGTGAAGCCTGCTTCCAGACCGCCAAGACCTGCTTCCCTCAAGGGCCTGAGATGTGAGTGTGGCTCTACGATACACGCCTCGGTACTGGCGCTGAGACTACAACCAAGCGGGTATTCGGGGTTCCGAAAGAAGAAGCGGTAACGCCCGTCGGTTTCAGCGTAATTGCCGTGCAGGTAGAGCTCGGCGTTGTCGCTGATAGCGATGCCGGAATTGACAAACAACAGGATATTCTCAGTTTCCGGACGGCCCCAGGTTTGGGCAAACGGCGCGTCGTGGAAGGGGGTGTCAGCGCCGATTCCCTGCGCGCCGCTGTCGATCAGGGTCTGGGCGTTGGGGCGTTGGTGGCCGCGGGACAGCGCGTCATTATTGGAGTATTCCAAACTCGCGTTTAAGAAACCGTTGGTGCCCAGAGGCAAACCGATATTGCCTTCCACCTTGTAGCTTTGTTCGTTTTCGTAAAATTCGCCGTATTGAACCCGGAGAGCGCCACCTTCGGCGGCGTCTTTCATCTGGAAGTTGATGACCCCGGCAATGGCGTCGGCGCCATACTGGGCGGCCGCGCCGTCGCGCAGGATTTCGACGTTCTTCAGTGCGATGCCGGGGATCATGCCGATATTGGGACCGTGCGCGCCCTTGC
Organism: Gammaproteobacteria bacterium; assembly: GCA_965248145.1. Taxonomy (GTDB): domain Bacteria; phylum Pseudomonadota; class Gammaproteobacteria; order Eutrophobiales; family Eutrophobiaceae; genus JAAXHV01. The sequence continues at coordinate 198,582 of OZ252091.1, forward strand.
CCGCGGCGGAAGTAAACTCGGCAACCAGCGCCGCCTTGTGACGACGTTTGCCGTTGACCAGCACCAGAGTCTGGTCGGGCGCCAGGCCGCGCATCGAGACCGGCCGGACAAAGGTATCCTGGTCCCCTGATGGAGTCGTGGCATTATAGGAGGGCGTCAGGGCTTTCAGGTTATCGGTGATGTCGGCGGTGTTGCCAATCCGGTTGAAATCTTCCGCCGATAACACGTCGATCGGGGCAGTGGAGGTAACTGCAGAACGGGGCTTCCGGCTGCGGGAACCGATAGTGATTATTTCCTCGATGACCAGTTCTTCGTCTTCCTGGGCCAGCACAACCGACCCGGGAAAAGGGGCGAAAACCATCAGGCTGATAGACAAGCAACCTGATATAAACCTGTCATATTTACTGATTTTCATGCGGATTGTCTCCTTACAACGTGAATTTGACTGACAGAAAGTAAGTTCTGCTGATTGTATTATATCCAGCCGCATTGTCTACCAAGAATCGGACAAATTTGTGTTAATGGACAAGGCATTTTAGTGAAACAACCATAAAATACCGCCTCCCCATTCCCGCGCAAGCGGGAATCCAGTGAAACAAAGAGTCGCCTTCAGCGACGCCTTAAAACAGGGATTGTTGCCGGCTGGCAATGGGGGGGGGCTTGAACAGCCCGATGTTCAACTCACCTCTTTCGTTATTCAAGCCGAATTTCCGGCAGGCATTTTGAAACCGGCTGCGGATCAAGTCGGCGTAAACGCCCTTGCCGCGCATACGGGTGAAATAGTCGGGATCGTTTTCCCGGCCGGACCTCAAGTCGCGGATGATACTGAAAACATGTTCCGTTTTTCCCGGCTCATGGGTTTCCAGCCACTCGCGAAACAGTTGTTTGACCTCGTTCGGCAGTCGCAATATGACGTACCCCGCCGTAGTAGCGCCGGCCGTAGCGGCCCGTTCCAGTACGGTCTCCATTTCCGCGTCATTGATGAAAGGAATAACGGGCGCAAACAATACCCCTGTGGGAACGCCGGCGCGGTTCAGGGTATCAAGGGTCTGCAGGCGGCGGCTGGGTGAGGCGGCTCGTGGCTCCAACCGTCTGGCCAGGTCATGGCGTAGCGACGTGATGGACAGGTATACCTTGACCAGGCCTTTTGCCGCCATCGGTTCGAGCAAATCCAGGTCTCGCTCAATCAACCAGGACTTGGTGACAATGGATAAAGGATGCCGGCAATCGTGCAACACCTGAATGATGTCCCGGGTGATATGGAGTTTTCGTTCGGCAGGTTGGTAGGGGTCCGTATTTGTCCCCATGGCGATGGGTTTGCAGACGTAACGGGGTTTCCCCAGCTCAGTCCGCAATAATTCCGCGGCATTGGTTTTTGCAAAAATCTTTGTTTCAAAATCAATCCCGGGAGATAAATCCAGGTAGGCATGGCTGGGGCGGGCGTAACAGTAAACGCAACCGTGTTCGCAACCCCGGTAGGGATTGATCGAGGTCTCAAACGGAATATCCGGGGATTGGTTACGGGAAATAATCGTGCGCGGGGTTTCCTGAAAGATCTCCGTCGGGACAGCCTCAGCCTCTGGCTCCGGAGTCCAACCATCATCGACGTCAGCGCGCCGGTGTTCAAGAAACCGGGCATCGACTTTCGAGGAGGTGCCCCTGCCTTTCATGATTGTTCCGCCGGATTTCATATCACTTCATAGCGTGGAGATACCAATCAATGAAACTCCTGGTGAATGTCTCCATCCCGGTATAAGGTCCCGGTCGATAGAATTTTGAATTCACGCCTTTCTGGTTGTTTTCAATAATGCGCTTGTCCGCAATGGTGGTGATATCCCAGAGCCAGGTCAATTTGTCCAGGTCGTAGTCCCTTCCTTCTTCCGCCGTTTCGTTAACCAGCCAGGTGATGTCGCAGGCACTGGCGTCAATGCTCGACGGCTTGAAGTGATAGATAACGATATGATCACAATAGGCCAGGCAGAACGTGAATGGCCCGACCTGGATATCGGTAGCCCCACCATCATAGTCGCGGATATCGCCAAGCAGCGGCGCCACCGGTTTACCGTCCCGGCTCCCCGTTACAAACCCCTTGAACAGGGGATACCTGTCAAAACCGCGATCGGCGCCGACGGCGCCGGAGTCCAGCCAGCTTTTATCGACACAATGTCTTGTCAAACCGACTTCTGCTCCCTTGGCCATCACCTGCTCCAGCAAACCGGCCACCTCCTCTTCCGGCAGCGCCCGGCCATGGCCTTCGGCATATTCAGGGTGGGCAGGAGTACAGTGATAACATTCACAATAATTTTCCACCGCGAGTTTCCAGTTTGCCTTGATGGGATAGCTTTGCCGGTGCGCCACCTTCGAGTTGTCCAGGTTATAAGGACGCAGGCATTCATCCAGGTCGTGCAGGATAGGATCGAACGGGGCGGCCTGCCCGGCAAAATTGATGAAGATCATGCCGTGAAGGATTTCCAGTCGCACCTGTCTGAGACCGTACTGCGACTTGTCAAAGTCCTGCGGCGCGTAGTTGGCGCCCCGTAAAGCCCCATCAAGTTGATAGGTCCAGCCGTGATAAGGACATACCAGCAGGTTCTGCCGGCCGCGGGCTTCCATGCAGACCCGGGAACCACGGTGCCGGCACAGGTTCAACAGTGCTGTTACCGTATTCTCATCGGTACGAATGATGATCACGGATTCATCGGCCAACTCATAGAGAAAATAATCACCGACCTGGGGAACCTCGCTGACGTGCCCGGCATAGAGCCAGGATTTCAGGAAGAGACGATCCAGTTCGCGTTGGTATATATCGGCATCCTGGTAGAAATCCTGTTGCAGGGAAAACCCCGCAGGCTGGTTGTCAATGAGTTGTGACAGCGCTTCTGTCTTCATCTTTACACCCCGCGCAAATACCACTCGTAATCACGGTTGCTGACCTGCTCGTGAAACCGCTCGCATTCACTGCGGCGGACGATCTCATACACCCGGCAAAATTCTTCTCCCAGGTATTCGGGCAATACGTCGCTGTTCCTGAACTGGTCCAGGGCCGAGTCCCAGCGCCGGGGCAGGGTTGCTTCCTGGTCTTCCAATATTGTTCCTTCCGCCACCATCTCCGTCGGCTCGCATTGCGTGGTGACACCATGATGTATGCCGGCAAGTATGGCGGCTACCACCAGGTATGGATTAGCGTCCGCGCCGGCCACACGGTGTTCAATACGCATATCCTTACTGTCGCAAACCGGCACCCGCAAGGCGACCGCGCGGTGATTATATCCCCAGTTCGGGGATAACGGCACGAATGAGGACGGTTGCAGGCGCCGATAGGAATTGGCGTTGGGAGCAAAAATGGCCATGGCATCGGCCATGGTCTGTTGCAGCCCGCCGATGGCGTGTTTCAGCACGGTGGAAACAGCCGGTCTCGTCCCGGTTGCGGGGTCTGCGAAGACATTATTGCCCTGCTCATCAAACAGGCTGACATGGATATGCAGACCATTACCGGCGTAATCGTCAAAAGGTTTTGCCATGAAGGCCGCGCCCGACCCATGCTTGAAGGCGGCTCCCTTTATGACGCGCTTGAGCATTGCACCGTGGTCACAGGCGGTCACCGGGTCATCCTCGTGATGCAGGTTGATTTCAAACTGCCCCGGAGAAAATTCAGGCAACGCCGTATTCGCGGGCACGTTTTGCGCTTCACAAATACTCTGTACGTCCATAAGCATCGGGTCGCATTCCCACAGGTCTTCCAGGGTTGCATATTGCAATCCTTCCTGTTTCAGGCCGGTGCCGGGAATACTGCCCAGCCGCGGTTGCGGGACGTCACCCGCGCCCGGTTCCAGCAGGTAGAATTCAAACTCCGTCGCCACGACGGCCCGCAAACCCGCGTCAAGCAACCTGTCACAGACACCTCGCAATACATGGCGAGGGTCAGCAAACCAGGGAACGCCGTCCAAATCATGCAGGGAAGCAAATACCTGAGCAATGGTTGAATCGCCCAGCCAGGGAACCGGCGCCAGGGTGCCTGCCACCGGGTAACTCATGATATCCGGATCTCCGTCCCGGGTACCGATGTCTATATCAAACGTAATCTCTCCGCGACTGTCAACAAGCGGGGTCGATGCGCAGGCCTTAAGCCCCTCCTTGTACAAGGTCTCAAGCTCGTCCCTGCCGATGCGCTTGCCCCGCAGTATGCCGTTTATGTCGGGCAGCAGGAGCTCGATCATCTTCACCTGGGGGTGTTTCTCCAAAAAACCCCGTAGTTCTTCCACGCTGCCTTGTCCGGACCTATTCATGATAATCACTTTTTCTCTTTTTTCGGCATGCAGCATAACCGCATACTTTGTGTGTTGCTCGCTACCTCATTATAACAAGGGCGTCCAGGCCCAGGCAGCCTTGTTCGAGAACTTTGATCGGGTTGATGTCTACTTCTTTCACTTGTTCCTCAAATTCCACCGCGATGACGGAAAGATTGGCCGCTGCCTCACAATAGGCGGCAATGTCCACGGCCGACGCGCCGCGTACGCCATCCAGCAGTTTGCGCATTTTCAATCGATCCAGGTATCGACTCGCCGTGGTTGCGTCAAATGGCGGCGCGACCGAAACAACGTCCTGTAACAATTCCGCATGGATGCCGCCGACGCCCATGACGATCATCGGGCCGAACTGTTCATCATGGGCAATACCCAGGATCATCTCTATACCGGCGGCTTCAATCATGGGGGCAACCAGGACCTGATTGCCCAGGCGTTCGGATAAATCGCGATAGACGCGCAGCAACTCTGCTTCATCCCGTATATTCAACCTGACCCCGCCCACGTCCGATTTGTGGCGGATAGTCGGCATCGCCGTCTTCATCACGACCGGGTAACTCAACGTTGGCGCCAGGGTTGCCAATTCTCCTGCATTATTGACCGGCTGCGCCGCCACCATCGGAACGCCACAGTCATGCAAAAATCGGTTGGCTTCGATTTCACCGACGACGGATTTGTCGGCAAGCAGGGCGCGCCACTTTGTCAAGGCGGCCTGGGACAGTTCGGGTGACCGGACGGCAGGCTGGTCCAGGAAGTCGCGGTGCGCCAGCAAGCACTTCGCGCCGGTCAAAAAGGAACTGATGCCGTCCAGGACGGGAAAGCCGGCGCGGGTTGTTTCAACGACGTTCGTATCGGCGCCCGTCCCCTGCCTGTTGGAGACCAGGAAAACCGGCTTGCCGGAAGCTGCGTGACCCCTGCGGAGATGACCGATGTATTCAGGATAAATCCGGCCATGAGCTGCCCGGTCGTGGACGACAGCGCCCAGGGCCGTATTGTCATCTTTCAACAGGGCGGCAAAGCAGCCTTCGAGTCTCTCTTCGTAATCAGGACCGCCGGCGCTCCAGACGTCCAAGGGGTTGATCGCCGGTAAGCCGGGGTCCAGTAACGCTTCCAGTGTTTTCGCCGTTTCGGCGGAAATGTCAGCCAGGGGCGTCCCCAGTTTGTCGGCCATATCAATGATCAATTGTCGCTCACCGCCGGAGTCATGGATGGTCACGATGCCGCCGGAACAGACGGGGTGGGGCTGGGCAAACATAATCAGCGCCGTCGCCAGTTGCTCCATATCGTCGACGCGTTGTACCCCGTAACGATCGAAAATAGCGCCGTAACCGGCATCGCTCCCGGCCAGGGCGCCGGAATGGGATACTGTCAGCTTCGCCGCCAGTTCGGTGCGGCCGACTTTGACGACAACGACGGGGATCTTTCGCTCAACGGCTTTTTTAAACCCCGCTACCAGTCTCTCCGGGTGGCGACTGGTTTCCAGAAACAGGCCGATGACCCGGGTTTCAGGCTGCTCCAGCACGTAATCGAGATAATCTTCAGCCGTGACGGTCAGTTCCAGTCCCGTTGACACGGCGCAGTTGAAATCAATACGTTCATCCGCGTCCACGATGCCGGACATACCGGCTCCCGATTGACTGATCAAGGCAACGTTGCCCGGCTTTCGGTGGGAGCGGGTTGCAAAGCCTCCAACCCAGACGTTGTGGGCAAAATTATAAAAACCCATGCTGTTGGCGCCGCAAAGCAACAGGTCTACCCGTTTCGCCTTTTGCTGAATCCTCTCCCTGAGCAATGGCGCGCTATCGTCATCCAGTATCAACGATGAATAGATCATGGCCGCCTTGATCCCGTGGACAATCGCCTCATCCAGCGCGGCTTCCAGGCGCCGGTCGCTGACGGCGAAGATCACGTGCTCGACGGGTTGCGGCAAAGCGGACAGGGTTGGATAACAGGGTATGCCCTCGACCTCTCCGTAACGGGGATTAACGGCATAAAGAGCGCCCGGGAATTCCCCCCGCAACAGGTTTTTCAACACATTATTACCAACTGTGTCCGCGCGTTGTGTCGCGCCGACCACGGCGATGGAATCCGGATGCAATAGCGGATCAAGAAAATGCGGCATGAAGCTGACTTGTCCTCGTGAGGAAGGTTGGTTTGACTGGATGCTCGTTTGCGCGAGAATGGCAGGGGTGGTCTCCGCGCCATTCCTGCGCAAGCAGGAATCCAGTAGACAACTTATTCCTTATCATAAGGAAAGCTGGTTTGACTGGATTCCGGGTCAAGCCCGGAATGACGAGAGGAAACACTTGTGAGTAAAAATAAATCTGTCTCCTTTTCTCATTATTCAACAATCCGGCGGCGGCGTCATACGGCGGCGTGGCGGGTCAAAAAAAGCGCCTTGTACGACCCGGCAACGAGCCATCAGGCGATTCCACTGTAATTCGCGATTGTAATAGACCTCTGCATATAATTCATCATCGGGTTGACCCCAGGGCATCTCCAGTGAGGCCAGGGCGATATTCATCTTGGCGCTGGGCGACCAGACGGCGGAAGTAACGTGCCCTACGATTTCCTTTTTACGGTTATAGATAAAAGATTCATTGGCCGGTTTGTTGCCGGCAACGTCCAATCGGACCAGGCGATAACGCGAACCTTGTTCCCGCTCTTCCAACAAGGCCTTTTTCCCGTTGAATATCGGCTTGTCAAAATCCACCAACCAGTCCAGGCCCAATTCAAACGGAGACCGCCCCCGGTCCGGGCGCACCAGGTCTACCGCTGGTACGAACTCCACCCCCGCCTGGATAAACCCAGCCTCGATACGGGCCATATCCAGGGCCTGGGTACCGATAGGTAGAATACCAAGCGGTTTTCCAGCAGCGAACAGGGCATCCCACAATTTTTCCGCGCGGGCGGGGTCAACCCATAACTCATAACCCAAATCACCGGTAAAACCGGTGCGCGACACCAGTAATTCGGTGCCGTCGAAGGGAAAATAACGTAATTCAAACGGTTTCAGGTTTTCGATGCCGGCAAGGTTCATGGCTTTCAGAACCTGACAGGAAGTGGGTCCCTGTACGGCCAGTCCGGCTATATCATCCGATTCATCGTCGATCTCAACGTCGAAGCCCATTGCCGTTGCCAGCAACCAGTCCAGGTGGCGCTCCTGCGAGCACAGGCGCCAGTGATTTTCACCCAGGTGAAAAACCGTCCCGTCATCCAGGACGTGCCCCCTGTCATTGCACCAGACCCCGTACATGACGCGGCCCGGGGTCAATTTGTCCATCCGGCGCGTCATCAACTTGTCCAGGCAGGCCAGACCTTCGTTACCGGTGATCCGATACTTGGTCATGGGACTCAGGTCGAATACCGCAGTGGCGTTGCGAATGGCGAAATACTCGTCTTCCAGGGTGGTGTAACAATCAACGACGGTATACGCCTTCCAGGATGACCAGCGATTGGTCCCGCACAGGGCCGCGGTCCGCGCATGGAACGGCGTGGGCAATACGCGTTTGTCCTTAGCCCTCATACGACACCAGCACCTGCTCTGTGTGCGTTGTTAATCCGGGACGGGAATCCAGTAAACCTTCTTTCTTTATTATAAGGAATAATTTGTTTGACTGGATTCTGGCATCCGCCAGAATGACGGGGGGGTGTCCCGGGAGGTTGTAGTCCAGGGGCGCTTGTCATGGGGTTTTCTCCCGTTTCAATATCTCATTTGCGGCATTGCGGCCGGGCAGCCCCATTACGCCGCCGCCCGGGTGGCAGCCTGCGCCACACAGGTACAGACCGGCTACCGGCGTTGCATAGCGGGCGGCGCCGGGCGCGGGACGCAGCATCATGAATTGATCCAGGCTGTATTCACCGTGGTGCCAGTGACCACCATGGATATTGAATTCTTTTTCAAGATCGGGAGGCGCCAGCAACTCCGAAGCGACCACCTGGTCCCTGATGCCAGGGGTATATTCTTCCAGTTGATCGATGAGCAACTGTTTGAAAGCGGCGCGCCCGGAATCCCAGCCGGTGCGCAACTCGTAGGGGGCATACTGGACAATGGCGGACAGGACGTGCTTATCCTTTGGCGCCAGGCTGTCGTCATGGATGGACGGGATACTGATCTCCATAACGGGCTGCCCTGAATACCTGCCATACTTGGAGTCATCAAACGCGTGTTCAATATGGTTCAATGATGGCGCGATCAGCAAGCGCTGACCAAGTAGTGCATCCGTCATACCCTTGAACGCCGGACGGCCGTCCAGGGCCAGGTGCAATTTTGCCGCCTTGCCCCGCATTCGGATATTGTCGATACGCCGGACAAAGCCGGTTTCAATGTTCCTGGCGCCGACCAGTTGCAGGAACGTGGTTTTGGGGTCGGCATTGGAAACGATGATGGCGCTGTTAATTTGTTCACCGGCGGCAGTTTCAATACCGGTTACCCGGTCCCGGTCCAGCAACACCCGCTGAACCGGCGCTCCGGTCCTGATTTCCACTCCCGCCGCTTGCGCGCACGCACGCAACGCCCGGGTTACCGTTCCCATACCGCCCGCCGGTATGGAAATTCCGCTGCCGTTGCCCTGTACCCGGCCGGTCAAGCGATACAGGTAAGTCAATACCGAGCCGGGCGAGCGAGGCCCCAGGTTGCTGCCCAGCACCGCGTCCAGACCCAGGGCGCCTTTTAACAGGTCGTCTGTAAAGGTTTCCTGCAACACGTCGTAGACGTTGATTGCGCCGGTCCGCAGCAACTCCTGCATGAGGTCCCGCCCCAGCAGCCGCAGCCTCATACCCAACCCGGCCAGGTTTGCCAGGTCCGCCAGGCTGTTATGGGCCAGGCGGGGAGGAGTAGTCATAAACGTCTTTTGCAGGATACCGGCAAAGCGCCGGAATTTATTCAGGAACAAAGGGTAGGCGGCGCGATCAGCGGCGGATAGTCCATTACCCTCAACAAAGTCCCCGCCCAGGGTGAGGTGATTGCCGTCCGTCGCCAGGGCAACGGTACTTAAATCGGTTGCCGCCCATTTCAGTCCGCGTTGTGCCAATCCCAGGTCAGAGGCGACACGCGGCGCTAACAGGTAAAGTAAATGCGCGGCGGCAGAGACCGAGTAACCGGGGGCAAATTCACGGGTGATCGCCGCGCCGCCAACCTGTTCGTTTGCTTCAAGCGCAAGTACCGAACATCCGGCCCGGGCCAGGTAACCGGCGCAAACCAGGCCATTGTGGCCGGCTCCAATGATAATGACGTCGTATTGTTCAGCCCGCATATCTCATCAATGGGTGCGGGCTATTCATCGCTGAATGCTTCCGGGACGACGTTCTTTCGGCCCAGGTCTCTCAGTATTTCCCTGGCGGAGTTGGCGCCCGGCGCGCCCATTACGCCACCGCCGGGATGAGTCCCGGAACCGGACATATACATGCCTTTAACGGGTCCACGGTATTGTGCGTAGCCGGGGAAAGGCCGGTTGAACAGCAGTTGGTCCATGGTCAGTTCACCCTGGAAAATATTGCCCTCGGTCAACCCCACCTCGTTTTCCAGTTCCCGCGGCGTGCGGACCTCGGCGTGCAGGATCAGGTCCTTGAAATCGGGACTGTATTCCGCAATCTGGTCAATCACCGTCTGACCAAATTGGTCCCGCTGTTCATCAGTCCAATCCTGGCCGTCCACTTGCGGCGGGCAGTACTGGACAAATACGCTCATCATCTGTTTGCCGGGCGGGGCCATGGTAGGGTCCACCTGGGTGGGAATTAAGGTATCCAGGTAAGGGTCTTTTGACCAGGTACCGTTTTTCCAGTCATCGTAAGCCTTTTCCATGCGTTCCATCGAGTCGATGAAATGAAAATCCGCTTTCAACAACTCATGTCCCCGGGGCATCGCGTGGAAGGTCGGCATGCCGTCCAGTGAGATGTTGAGTTTCCCGGAAGAGCCGCGGATCTTGAAATTCCGCGCCTTCCTGACCAGGTCTTCCGGCAGGTCGCGTTCATCCATGATATTGAGGAAAGTGCGTTTCGGGTCGAGATTGGAAACGACAATATCGGCGTAATGTTCATCGCCGTTTTCCAGTACGACGCCTTTGACCCGTCTTCCGGCCACCAGGATTTTGTCCACCCCGGCAGCGACCTTGATCTCTCCGCCGAAGGCTTGAAAAGCGCCGGACAAGGCATCGGCAATGGCCCCCATACCACCCCGGGCAAATCCCCATGAACCGATACTGCCGTCCACGTCGCCCATGTAGTGATGCAACAGGACGTAGGCCGTTCCGGGGGAGTAAACGCCCAGCGCGGTGCCGATGATGCCACTGCCGGCCAGGTGCGCCTTGACGACGTCCGATTCAAAATATTCGTCAAGAAAGTCGCCTATGCTCATGGTCCAGAAACGGATAGTGTCATACAGGACGTCCTCACCCAGGTCCCAAAAGGTTTTGAGCAGGTAAACCAGTTCCATCAGGTCCCGGGGCCTGAACGAGGTGGGGTCGGGCGGGGTTCTCATCAACAGCGGCCGAATCAGGCGGGTCTGGCGCGTCACGTCCGCCGCAAAACGTTGATATGCGTCCGCATCACGCCTGGAGTGTCTGGCGATTTCACGATGGTGGCGTTCCTCATCGGCGTAATTACCGAAATAATCACCGTTGCGCATGAAGGTAATGCCACCCTCGTAGGGAATGACCTGTAAACCGTGCCGAGCGAGCTCCAGGTCACGGTAGAGCTCCGGGCGAAACAAGCTGCACACGTAGGAACAGTTCGAATAGGTCCAGCCCGGATACAGGGAGCGACTGACGGATGCGCCTCCTATCCAGGGATTTTTTTCCACGACGAGCACTTTCAGTCCCGCCTTGGCCAGGTAGGCGGCATTGGTCAGGCCATTATGGCCGGCGCCGATTACGATTGCGTCATACTTCTTCATGTTTTCCGCTTCAATATACCGTAGAGACGCGGTCCAGGGTCACGTCAATCGCCTGTTCAAACCGGGTAAGGGTTTCCGCAAGACAGACTTCATCATGAGCGGCAGAGAGAAACCAGGGCTCCCGGGAATCCGGTTCCACCAGCACGCCGGCGTCACGCAGGTTCGGTGCCAGCGCGTCGTAGAAGATATAGTCGGAATGCACCCAGTCGCGGTAGTCGCCCGGTGGGGTTGTGTTGAAAAACAGCCCTGACATGGCTGGATGACCGACAAAACAGTGGGAGATATCGCGACTGGACAAAATCCTGCCGATACCTTCCCGCAACCTGGCGCCACACGCGGCGATATCAGCCAACGTATCCGTTTCATCAAGAATTTCCAGGGTCTTGGCCGCGGCGGCCAATGTGACTGAATGGCCGCTGTACGTGCCGCCGTGAACCACTCTTTCTCCAATGATACGCATGATCTCTTCTTTACCCGCCAATGCAGAAATCGGGTAACCGTTAGCCATGGATTTTGCAAAGGTACACAGGTCGGCATTGACCCCCAGCAATCCCTGCACTCCGCCTTTGGCCACGCGAAACCCGGTCTTCACCTCATCAATGATCAGGATAACGTCGTGCTTACTGCACAACTCGCGCACGTCTTTGAGATATTGACGCTGTGCGGTAATCGAGCAGCAATTCCCCATCATGGGTTCAATCAGGAAAGCGCCTATTTCATCGGCATGGCGCTTGAACAAATGCTCGAGCCGATTGGCGTCGTTCAGCGGAACACTATGTATCAGCTGACCATACAAGCCGGGGACCCCCTCGCCGTAAGGCAGTAATTCCGGGTCTCCCTCTTCCTCATTCCAGTCCTCAACTTCGGAATACCACAAGCCTTCGCTGAACACGCCGTGATACCCTCCCTCTACCAGCACGTATTGATCCTTGCCGGTATAGGCGCGGGCCAGTCTCAATGCGGCCATGACCGCTTCCGTGCCGGTTACGGAAAACCTCACCAGTTCGGCAGCCGGCGCCATGCGGCAGATCCGCTCGGCCACCGTATATTCAAGCTCCGTGGCAAGCGCAAACACCCCGCCGACTTCCATGCCGTCACGGGCAGCCTGGTCAACCCGTTCATCGGCATAACCCAGGATAGCCGGCCCATACCCCAGACGATAATCGATATATTCATTACCATCAATGTCCCACAATCGGGCGCCCTTCCCCCGCTTGATATAAATCGTCTCGTCATCTCCCCAATAGCGAAAATTGGAAGTTACCCCAAGGGGCAGGCGTTTTATCGCCTTTTGAAAATGAGTATGGGATTTTTCACGACTGCGCAACATAATTTCATCGGCTTTCTCGATTGGTTTCTCATCATGCCACAATCGCATCGATTCGTCCAAAAAAATGAATAATCATTCATTCAGGAAAGCAGGCAACCACATATTTTTGAAGCTACCCTTTGTCATCTACTACGTGTTGCTGTTGTCGACTTGGTTTTTATGCGGTGAGACAGACACCGCCCTTCCCGGTGGCGAAATCAGCTATGCAATCAGTGTTCAGGTTCGGCGGGATTCCCACGACAAGTACAGTTAGAACCTGTGGATTAATTCCCACATTTATTGTGGTACTGAGAACAGGTTCTTCGCTTCGTTATACGAACGGGGCCAACAGCTTAGAGAAACAGCCAATTGCATGCTCCAAACATTCAAGCGTTAAATCTTTAAAATATTCTGGTTGGTGAATAGGTTGATCGACTCTCCGCTCACCTTCAAGCAAGGTGATGATATTCAAGTCAACTTCAGGGAAATAGGACATCAGTGTATGAGTGCTTGGACTGCCAACTTGCGGACTTGCCAACGGGTCGGAATAGCTGCCGCCCAGCATGCTTTCCAGTTGCAACAGACTACATACTAAATCAGGGCATAAGGACTTCAGTAATTGGAAATCGACTAAAATACGCTTTAACATCGCATTTTCCGTATACGATTTACATTCTACGCCCATCACAAATGCTCCATCCACAAAAACATGCTTATCTACCTGCGCCCGATAATAATATTCGTCCCTTCGGGTATCGATGTAGCCTCTAATTTCAGCGGGCAGAATGACGATATAGTCGGTCTGAATAGGAACCCGGTAGGTTTTGGTATCGCCGAATGACAATCGCTCCAGTGAGCCGCCTGAGGCCTGCCAGGCCAGTTGGATGATATGTAGCGCCATATCCTCGACCAACTTGCCCTTGGCAGCGCGTATTACACCGCCATAGGCTCGCTCGTCATCATAAGTTGCATCCTCTTTTACACCACCTACTGACCGGTCGTATTGGCGGATTAGCTCTTGGGGAGTTTTCGGCAAATTGCCGTACGCTGTCGTCATAGCGCCAGTAATGATTGATTTTCAATCAGTCTGGCTTCGGCGGTAGCGCAATATTCCGACGAAATGTCAACGCCCAGAAAATGCCGGGCGTTACGCCGCGCCGCTACACAGGTTGTGCCAACACCGGCAAAGGGATCAAGCACAGTGTCCCCGCGAAAACTGAAAAGCAGCATAATGCGCCTTGCCAGTTCCTCCGGGAACATTGCAGGGTGGTCAAATTCTCGCATCCGCCGTTCTGGAGCGATTGACCATTTGGCGACTACCCATTCTTTGAAAGACTCAGGGTCAATATCGGCTTCGGAGGACTTGCCGGATTTTTTGAGATCGCCCTTGCAAAAGATCTCCAGAAACTCCCAGGTGTATTTGAGATAGGGGCTGGATGGACTTTTCCAACTACCCCACGCCGTGTATTTGCAATTGTAATTGTTTTTTTCCCACAGAATTTCCCCCTTCCAGATGAGACGCTTCTCCATAAAATAGTGGGAGATGATGTGATGACTGGGTATGTAATCGGAGAACAACGGCTGCACGTTGACGATGATACGCCCACCATATTTAAGTACCCGGATGCACTCGTCAAACACGCGAAACAGTTTGGTGAAGTAAGATTCCCAACCTGCTGAATCGCCCTCAGCAGAACCATTAGATTCCTGATAACCCAGCCCGAAGTTGTACGGAGGTGAGGTAAACACCAAATCAATACAGTTATCGGGTAACTTTTTCAGCATTGTCTCGCTGTCTTCGCAGATAATCCGGTCTGTTAAATCTTCCGGCAACGGATTGGTTTGCTGACTGAAATCGTGGTCGTTAGCATAGTAGTGCTTGCCCCGGCACTGCTCCTTTTGTTTGCGGTTGATAACCTTGCGTTCTTTGTTATAGCCCACGTACAGCCGCTTACTACCGTTGATACCGTAGCTTCTGATGTCCTCCACCGCAGGCAGGATTTTGGACATCGCCCCGTTGCTGCCATATTTTATGGATACTCTATCAACGACATCGGACAGGACGTTCAGGTCAACCTGTCGTAGCCAGACTTCCAGTGCGTTATCACTTCGGGTTACATAAAAATCCTCTGGATCGAAATAGTTGTTAAGGGCGGTAATGGCGTCGTCCGCTTTGACATCCAGTGCGCCTACCGCGTCTAGTTTTATGCACCGATATTTTTCAGTAAGCATCTTCTCTCTCTGCACAGTACTATCCTGGTCCGGGTGCCAGCGTACCATTGCCACACCCTCCTGTCCATTTCAAGTTGTGTCTTATGATATTAAGCAAAATATCTCAAAATAGTAAAACTATCATGGGGGCAAGCTACCCTAGGTTTTTCGTTTCCCGGGCGGCAGCCAGCAGTGCAAGGCGAGCTATGACGCCATAGGTATAAAAACGGTTCGGGTGGGCATCCGGTGATTGTTCCTTGTCGGGTGAATTGCAACATTCATCAAAAGCCAGTCTTTCGAAATACATGCCCGGTGAATTAAGGTTCTCATTGGTTGCCCGTTTCGGATGCACCCGGTAAAAACCGCCTACTACGTTCTGGTCGATCAGGTAAACGACGGGTTCCGCCACCGTACCGGCGTCACCCCAGGTTTCATTGGTATGTACGCCCTCCTGGATGATTGCCTTGGTCACTTTTTGTCCCTCCTTGATGGTGGCCATTTTCGTCCTTTGTTTCCTGTTCAACTCGTACACTTCTTCCGAGCTGTGGACGGTCATGACGCTCATGCCATAAGTGCCTGAATCCGCCTTGATCATCACGAACGGGTCATTGCTTACGCCGTATTCATCGTATTTTTTCTGGATGGCGTTAAGCAAGGCATCAACGTTCATCGACAAACAGGATTCACCTTCCCGTTTCATGAAATCCACTTCCCCGCAATTGCGAAACATGGGATCGATCAACCAGGGATCAATATCCAGCACTGCGGCAAAGTCCCGGGCGACGTCCCGATAAAATCCGAAATGCACGGATTTCAGCCGGTCGTACCAGCCCAGGTTAAGCGGGGGCCTGATCAGTTGCTCTGTCCCTTGCAGGACCTCCGGGATACCGGCTGATAAATCGTTATTCAATAGTATAAGTTCCGGCTGGAAATTATTGACAACAATGCCGGCGTCATCCCGTTGTAAGGGTTCCACGCAAACTGACAACCCCTCACCCAGGTCGATTTCAAGTTCTTCATCCAGGTCCTTAAGCAGCGAGCCTAACCTGACCTCAAAACCGGCCTTTTCAAGTATCCTCTGTAATACGGCAATATTCTCAAGGTAAGATTTATTCCGGGTGTGATTTTCAGGAATGATTAATATGCGATCAACCGGTTTGCCCAGTTGCCCCATCGCTGACTGCACCGCCTGCACGCACAGGGCTTCGAAAGCCGGATTAAGGTTATTAAAACCGCCCGGAAAAAGGTTGGTGTCGATGGGAGCTATCTTGAAACCCGCGTTTCTTAAATCGACGGATGCATAAAACGGCGCCGGTGTCTTGCGCCACTGAGACCGAAACCAGGATTCGATCCGTACCTGCCGGTCCAGGATTGTGCTTTCTATTATATTCAACGGGCCGGTTAACGCCGTTGTTAAATGAGGTACGGCTTCTGTTGCATTTGCAATCATCTATTATCTTCCATTTACAAAGAGGTATGATTATACCTCAAATAAGAGACTGGGATATATGGGGTCAGAGTAAAAATACGGCTAATCGGTAGAGGACGCTGGCTTGTTGGTGAGTATTTTTACTCTGACCCCAACTATGATAACGGGAATGCGGGTCAGCGTAAATCACCCCAGAGTATCTGCAAGGCTGTGATGGCTGCGACGACGGCGGTTTCAGCCCGCAGCGTCCGCGGGCCGAGTTTTATCGGAACGTATCCCTGTTTTTCCGCTGTTGACTGCTCTTCGTCCGTCAAACCACCTTCCGGGCCGACCAGTATGCTGACGCCTCTGTCATCAATCCCGTTAATCGTGGCGAGGGTCTGCCGCGCTTCGGGGGTAAACTGGAATTTGTTTCTGTTGTGGTCACCTGATAACCATTCATTCAGCAGTTGCGGAGCATTTAATACCGGCAGGGTATTCCTTCCGGATTGCTCACAGGCATGGATAATGATTTTTCCCCAATGCTCCAGGCGGGTTTGTACACGTTTACGATCCAGCTTGACGTTGCTGCGTTCAGTGAACAAGGGGACTATGGTTGACACACCCAGTTCTACGGACTTTTGCACGGCATAATCCATGTGCAGACTGCGTGAAATGCCAAGACCCAGCGTGATTGTCAGGATGGAGTCTGATGCCTCCTGTTCAAAATGCATTATTTCAACTTCTGCGACGTGACTGGAATTGGAGATGATCCTGCCCGAAAAACATCCTCCTTTACCGTTAAACAAGGTAATTTCATCTCCGCGCCGGCAGCGCAGGACCCGTAACAGGTGGTGTGACGCCTCTTTGGGTAAAATAACCCTGGTGGAGACCGATAATGGGGCATCCGTGTATATTCGGATATTGCGCATAACCTGCTTGTGTTTAAAATAGGTGTAGGTTTTAAGCTGAATATGAGAAAGATGACACTACAACACGCCAAATTCAATATCGGTCAACTGATTACCCACAAGTTATTTAATTACAGGGGGGTAATCATTGACGCTGATCCTGTTTTTCAAGGCTCGGAAGAATGGTACGAAAAAGTCGCTCTATCCAGGCCGCCGAGAGATAAACCGTGGTATAAGGTACTGGTTCACAACGCCTACCAGGAAACCTATGTCGCTGAGAGAAACCTGGATAATGACACCTCTCACGAACCGGTCAATCACCCGTTGATTGACTCCTATTTTGTCCGTTTCAATAACGGTTATCACCTCCATACTCAGGATAAGAATTAAATTGCTTAAGTCATTGACAGATTTCTTTGAGCGTGGCGTTCAAAACGCCGAAAAACAATCTGATTCCGGTCTTGATAACCGGGTCGAGCTGACCGCCGCGGTGCTCATGGTGGAGATCAGCCTGGCTGACTCGTCAATTGACGACAATGAGCTGGCAACGATTAAAAACGCGCTGATTGATAAATTTCACATAGCGGCGGAGCATGTGGATGAGTTAATAGATACGGCGCGACGGGAGGTCGACCATGCGGTTTCATTGCATAACTTCACTCGCCTGCTGAATGACAAGTTGAGCGCGCCGGAAAAAATACAGATCATCGAATTACTCTGGCAGGTTGCCTTTGCCGATGCCGTCCTGGATAAGTATGAAGAATACTACATCAGAAAAATTGCCGATTTGCTCTATATCTCACATAAGGATTACCTCAGGACGAAACACAGGGTTGCCGAAAAGAATCAATCCTGATTCCCATGATTGAAAAAATCATATCCGGCGGGCAGACGGGGGTTGATCGCGCCTCCCTGGATATCGCCATTGCATTGCATATACCCCACGGCGGCTGGTGCCCGGCCGGGAGGATGGCTGAAGACGGGAGAATAACTGAACGCTACCGGTTGGCTGAACTGGCTTCACCGGAATACGCTGACAGGACCAGGAAAAATGTTGAGGACAGTGACGGTACGCTCATACTGAATCGGGAGAAGCTGGAGGGCGGAACGGCATTGACTCTCGTCTTCGCCAATAATTTAAACAAGCCGGTTATGCTTGTTGACCTGGACAACCCACCTGAACCGCGCGAGATCGGAAGCTGGCTTGTATCCAATAAAATAAAACAATGTAACGTGGCAGGTCCGCGGGAAAGCAAACGGCGGGGTATTTATCGGCAGGCTTACCGTTTTCTCCATTCGTTGCTTGATTCTCCGTATCCGGCGTCGACATAACCATACTGAACCCACACAAAATGTTTTACATAACAGAACTTTGTTTGTAGAATTGTATCGACGCAAAAAAGATGACCTTTACTGACTCATCAGAGGAATTCGGTGCCAGCAAACGAGTTGCATGAAGTACGGACTGAAAGATTCGGAGTTCATTCAGATTGAGTAAGATCAGGATTGTAAAATGGAAACAACAGCAATTTTTAATGGAAAAAAAGTTCCCAAGTCAACTGCAGATACTTTCTTGAATACAGTGCAATGTGGGGACTGTTTGACAGTTCTTCATCAGCTTCCTGATTCCAGCGTTGACACGGTAATTACATCTCCCCCATATTTTCAGCAACGCAACTATTCAGGAATTGGAATAGGGAATGAAGCATCAGTTAAAGGTTACATTGCATCTCTAACCGATGCATTTGGAGAAATTATCAGGGTAACGAAATCAACTGGAAACATCGTTTACAACATAGGGGACAAATACCAAAAGGGTAATTTACTTCTCGTTCCCTATCAGTTCGCACTATCTATTACAGAGCAATTCCCTGTTAGACTGGTGAATAATATTACTTGGGTAAAAAGCAATCCAACCCCGCGCCAATTTACAAGGCGTCTTGTTAGCGCTACGGAACCTTTTTTTCATTTTGTCAAAACAACCGATTACTACTATGACCGCGATGAATTCCAAAAAAGCAAACAAACAAACCTCAATTTTCATTCCAAACCTTCTCCACGTCTAGGGGGAAAGTATCGCGAGTTGATTAAACAATCATCCTTAACCCAACAAGAAAAAAACAATGCAATCAAATCACTTGATGGAGTCATCCAAGAAGTCAAAAACGGTGATATCAAAGGGTTTAGAATGAAAATACGTGGCGTTCACGCACCTGCTTTCGGAGGTCAAGATGGCGGGCGAAAAACCCAAATGGAACAGCGAGGCTTCACAATAATCAAGATTCATGGCAACCCGCTAAAACGAGATGTCATAGAGAGCGCAGTGGAAAGTGGTAACGGCAGTGGTCATTCGGCTATCTATCCACTATCAATAATCCGCGAACTGGTGCGCCTGCTTTGCCCTCCAGATGGTGTTGTATTAGACCCTTATATGGGAAGCGGAACAACCCTTGTAGCAACGAAGAAAGAAGGTCGTTACTTCATTGGAATAGACATTAATCCCCAATACTGTAATCATGCGAAAAAGTGGGTAACCTATGTCTAAAGATGAAATCGGTAAGGCGGCGCAGACACTTGATGACCTTTACAAAAAATCGATTTCGAGAAAGATTAAAAAACCGCCAAAATCCATACGAACCTGGCTGGATGGAATAATAGATGAGAGCGATACCAGGCGGGCTGTTCTGGCTGTCTTGATCACTCTGATTTTGAAGAAAATCATCTCCCCGGAACAAGACATCAGAAATCATCAGGCTGGAATGGACGGAGGTTTTTCAGGGCGCGGATTGGATGCGCGGGTGGTAACACCTTTCTTGAAGGAAAAAGATTTTCCCTACATGAGAGGTGGATCTGGCTGGCTAACACGGTCTCTGGAACAAAACAAACCTTATGATG
Source organism: Gammaproteobacteria bacterium (assembly GCA_965248145.1). Lineage (GTDB taxonomy): Bacteria > Pseudomonadota > Gammaproteobacteria > Eutrophobiales > Eutrophobiaceae > JAAXHV01. The sequence goes on from OZ252091.1 coordinate 218,512, forward strand.
AAAATTATCCAGGACAAATTAAACCGGCCTCTCTAAAAGAAGCATTCCTGAATGTTATTAAAGAAATTCAGCAGAACAATGGAGACGCCTATTGTGCGCTAATGTATATCTTGTCAGAGTTGTCAAAAAAGCGGGACAAGAGAACGGGTATTCTACTTGAGCGACCAACAAATCTTTATATTCACCAAATCATTGAACGGTTGCAGAAACATTTCGCTTCCAACGACAAAGGAGTAGCCCGTCTTCCCGTTCTTGCAGTTTATGCGGTTTATATTCAATTGATAAAAGAAATCAAGAAATATGAAGGTTGTGAACTTGAAGCCTTACAACCCCATACATCCGCAGATGAAAAAACCGGCTTACTAGGCGATGTACAGATATCAGCAAACAACAGACCAATAGAAGCGGTGGAGATCAAGCACAATATAAAACTTACCCCAGAAATTGTTAATGATTGCTACACCAAAATCAAGAAAACACCAATCAAAACTTATTATCTATTAAGCACAAACGATGAGATGCACAATTGGCAAGAAATCAGCAGCATAGTTTTGGAAATTCGTGAGGGGCACGGTTGCCAAATGATAGTCAATGGACTGGTTCAAACTTTAAAGTACTACCTACGCCTTTTAAAGGACACGAGCGCTTTTATTGATTCTTACGTCACGCTTGTGGAAAACGACCAAGACGTCCCATATTCGTTAAAAATAAAATGGAATATTTGACAAGTTTGAAACTTTTGTCACTTTCAATTATTGCCAACAAGATAAAACAGTGTAACGTGGCAGGCCTCCGGGAAAGCAAACGGCGTGGTATTTATCGACAAACTTATCGCTTTCTCCATTCGCTGCTTAATTCTCTGGATATTGCCCGGATATGCCAGTGACCTGTTCGAGATAGGCAGGCTGTAACTGAAGACGCTATGAATGGTATCTCTACATTCGCCTGCGTTTCTTCTTGGACTGCTCGCAATAAATGAAGCACTTATTGCTTTCCTTCAGTTGTCTATATATTCACCATTCCCTCCGTCTGTTATGTGTTCCTCGTAACCTATTACCTGCTCCCTGTCTTCGACACAACGCAAAAAGGCCTGTTCGAGATCACGAGTATTGAAATGCCGGCGGCAGGCCGCCGGTGCTCCGATATAGCGGATTTTTCCCTGGTGCAATAGCGCGATCCTGTCGCATAAATTTTCCATGTCCGTCAACAGGTGGGTGCTGAAAAAGCAGGTATAACCTTGCCGCTTCAACTCCAGCAGGCGGTGTTGCAGGTATATACGCGCTCTGGGGTCCAGTCCACTCATCGGTTCATCCATGATGAGCATTCTTTTCCCACTCAGCAGGCAGGCAGCCAAACCCAGTTTCTGCGCCATTCCTTTGGACAGCCGGGCTGTGGACTTACCCAGCGCAGAGGCGTTCAGGTCCAGGAGTCGTAACATAGCTCCTACTTCATCCGGGTTGAAGTCATTGCCATGGAGTTGACTCATGTATCTCAGAAAATCCCATCCGGTAAGATAACCGGGCGGTAGGAATTTTTCCGGCAAATAGGCCAGTTGTTCCCTGGCGCCACTCAGTCTGTGATTCCGGTTGAAGATGGTAATATCGCCCGAGGTGACTGAATCGAGATCCAGCAAACATTTTATCAAGGTGGTTTTACCGGCGCCGTTAATCCCGACCAGTCCCAGAAATTCGCCCTCGAAAACCTCCAGGTCCAGCTCCGATAATACGGCCTGTCTGCCGCGCAGCTTTGTTAACCGCTGTAACTGAATGGCAGTAACCGGCATCGTGTCAACCTCGCCCGCTATGGTCCGGGATCAATATAAAAACAATGCATTACAACGGGTATTGTCACTATCCACGTTCCAGGAGGAACCGGTCGCATCCGCATTATTAATACAGGCGGCGCCAGTTGTCGATGACCACAGTACAACTTCACTACCGGCGGCGCCGGCGCCGAAATCATCGCCCCCCACCGTGTTCTCGCCGGTTTTTGCCGTACTAACCGTACCACGCACGACACCGGTACCCGGGTCGCCGTCATCCAGTTTTACGTCCAACTCGCGCAGTAGCGTCGGCGTGGCGCCGGCCCCGAACACGTAAGCCAGGCGTACGGTTGAACCGGCCGCAGCGCCGCCGTCGTCATAATCATCGGTAAACCCGAGCAGGACAGGTTGCTGGAATGCGTTGCCCGGCGTCTGCCCCGTCAATACCCCCGCCTCGTATTGTGCGGCCGTGGCGGTATTCCCGTTATAGGTCCCATTGAGCAGGCGGGCATGGGCCAGGTGCGCCCAAAGCGCGCCGGCTTCTTCCCACTGGTCGACCCGGCCATTCTGGTCGCCGCCGATGGTCGGCGTAGCGCCACAGTTGACATCAACTTCAGACGTGATCGCGCTGCATGCCAGTGCCGGCGGCATATCGCCCGGAACCTGTCGGAAGCGATCGATAAAGCCATAATATGCGGCCTGTATGCCGGAATTCTGGTCGGCCATGTTGCGCACCCTGGCGCTGCTGATTAATTGCTGGCCTTTCAGGATGCCGCCCAACAGGAGTCCGATCAGGATCAGAACGACGGCGATTTCCACCAGGGTAAAACCCCGCTGTTTACGTGCTTTCATAAAGTGATCCTCCATGTGTGATCCTTGAGTTTCCGTTTGTCTGTAAAGCTCAGGCAATGCGCCAAAGCATTCCAGCAGTTACACCTACCGGATTATACAGGTTAATAATCATTTGATCAGTCAAAAATACAAGCCCCTGTGTATGTAACGACTTAAATCGTCTCCATGACAGGATTGGCTTTCTTACGCCACTGGTAATGCTATTAGGGTACCAAAAAAATAATAACTGTGGGTGTACTTTTGTCTCTTTTTTCTCATAGAAAGTTCATAATCAATGAACTATAGTTCATAAAAAATGAACTTTCTGCATGAAAAATCATGAGCCAGTTGAGTGATACATTATTTACGACTACCCAACAAAAAGTGTTGGGTCTGTCAATTAAATAAACACTTCTATTGGTTTGGACTGGCTACAAGCCTCAGGCCGATGGCGCGCACAACCGGTGCCAGCGTTGACCAACGCGGATTACCATTTGCGGATAGGACACGGTAGAGACTTTCCCTCGGCACCCCTGCCCTGACAGCCACTTGTGGCATCCCTTGCGCTTCGGCTATTTTACGAAGGGCTTGCAGAAAAACAGCTGGTTCTTCGTCTTCCGCAGCCGCAGTCAGATATTGTGCGGCAAAATTGGGATCTTTGAGTTGCTCGTACAACCAATCGTTGTGTTTTACGGTTTTCATATCCAAGTAATCAGTCGGGTTGTCGGTTAAGCCAGTTTTTCAGTCTCTCCTTTGCTATTTTGATAAAGGTCCTGTCCCTCTATATCCGTGTAGTGGACAACTTCCATGATAGAAATAGTGTAACGTATACGATACAAATATCAAGATTACGGGTGGATCAATGATCGTCCTGTTGCTTCAATTGTAGTTCCGCCAGTTTGTTTTTTAAAAACCTTAGCTCATTGTCATTCCCTGACAGTTTCCCGCTTTCCAGGAGACCGCCGATGAGTATCCGGGCGCTGTCCAGTTCGCCCAGGTCTTCGAGCACATATATTTCCAGTTGTGTTACCCAGGACGGCGCCGCGTCGACGCTGACATTCAGGCGCAGGGCATTGGCATATTCCAGGGCCAATTGCAGGTCCTTGATACGGTGTTTGGCAACGTAGACCGCGTGGGCCATCCAGGGCCAGCGCCGATCCGGGTCTTCGAGGAAACGCCGATGGACAAACTTGAGCATTAGTCTCTTCCTGTCACCATCCGGCGTCTCCGTATACACGCGGCCGGCAGATAGCAGCGGATATTGAAACCGGCTATCGAGGTTGAGTATCACATCCAGCCAGTTTATGACCCTGACATAATCCAGCCTGGCAAATGGAATGCTGATGCCTGGTTGATTATCAAAAGCCTGCAACCACAGCATCATGACTTTTGCCAGCGTACCCGGCTCCCCCAGTCCGGATAATCTCAGTATTCTGATATCCGGCGCATACGGTAGAGCTTCAGCGGATGCAGTTGCCGGGGGTCGCGTATAGCCCCAGGATACCTGGAGTAATAAGCTGATGATAAATGCCGCCCGGACAGCAAGCGGGACCATTGACAGTGGTCTTTCTCTGCTCTCCATCCCGGATAATGTCCCTGATAGTTTCATAATTGCTCATTACAGGTTCTTTCGATACAGATCGAACAGACCGGCTGACACCAGGATAGCCAGGTACAGGAGGGTCTGGATCAACGCCGTTTGCATATCGGTAAAATCAACGCCGTAGACCAGCCAGTCGCTTTGGGTAAATACATTTAAATCGGGCAAAAGCAGTGCGATTGCATTCAACATGATGGGTATGAGGTTCTGTAAAACCGTGCCGGATTGCAAAACAGGGTCGGCGCTTAACAAGCATATTGCCTCCATACTGCGTGACAGCAGGTAAAATGCCATAACTGTGATGAAAGATAAGGTCACATTGGAAAATGTGAGCAGACAGACGAAACTGAGAGAGGCCACCAGCACCTGTTCACAAAACAGGGAGAGGCACCAGCATATAACCTCAAAAGCAGGCGCGTACAGGAACAGCGGCAGACTGACCATGACCGATATGAACAATGACAGTCCTGCATAGCCGAACAATTTACCGAACAGGTAGCGGTGCCTGGGCATAGGCAGGGACAAAATGATTTCCAGGGTCTTGTCGTTCATCTCCTTCAGCAGACTGGTGATGACAAACAGGCAAATGACGGAAATCGAGAACATACGCAATAATGATGATGTTATGGCCGCTTGAACCTGTCTGGTCTCGGTGATGCTTAATTCACCGATGAATTCCGCCAGACCGAACAGACCGATCACGACAACCATGACCAGTACAAGCAAGCGATTGCGCACGGCTTCAAAAAAGGTAAACCGGGCAATTGTGATCATCCGTCCTCTAGCCCGCATTTCTCACCAGGTGATGCGCCCTCGCTTGTCTTTTTTGCGCCAACGGGCACGTGCTCCCTCAACCAGAGCTACGGTTATGCTTTCGGTCGCAGGCGCCCGTTGACACAAAAAATCCTGCGTGATCATCGCACCATCTGGTGAGAAATGCGGGCTATTCACGGTAGCCGGCCCGCTGTGACCATCCTGTTATACAGGCGTGGCCGTGAAATCCATACCATGATGTCATCAAACGTCGCCGTGCTGCCGGTTCCGACCGCGTCGCCACCCTGGTACAAAGGCTCTCCATCCGGACAGGTTGTGCTTCCGCCGGGATGATAGCCGCTGGCATTTCCACAGGTTGCGCCTTCGAAAGCCGCATTTTCTCCATCCGCGGTCAGGTTGGCGCCGGTGGAATAGATGATCGCCACGGGTGTTTCCGTCGGCGCGGTCAGCAGGTTGCCACGGCTGTCCGCGACGGTCAGGTTCTCCGTCAATGCCGTGGTCATGGTAAACAAGGTCCCGGAATTGCTGAAGTTACGATCAACCCGGTAGCGCCAATAACCATTGAATGGATTCCCGTCGTTCGTCCTTGGCAGACCCCACGGGTCTACCTCGGTCACACTCAGTGTGCGCCAGGGTAAATACCCCTCCTCTGCCGGGTCTGTACTACAACCCGCATCTTCCAGACCATAATCAACACTGTTCGGATCAGTGGCGGTTGTCGGACAGGGAAGATAGCCGTTAATCATGGCAAAACCCAGCAGTGCTTCCTTGATTCTTTCCAGGCCCGCTCCGGCCTCGGCCCGTTGTCTTCCTTCCAGGAGCGAACCAAGGGGATTGAGCATTCCCCCCAATACAAGAGCAATGATCATCAGCACCAGCGCCAACTCAAGCAACGAAAACCCTGATGAGATATGTGGGTTAGCCCGCATATTCCACCGGTGCAATATGCGGGCTAAGGCGAGATGACGGCCAGTTGGTCGTTGAATGTTGTCGTGATTTCACCGTTGTCGAAAATATCGTTGGCGGATAACGTTGCATTTTCGTCTCGTAATAATCAGTGATGACGCCGGACGAACGATCCTGTGTGGTTAACGCCATTCCGGCAGAGACCACCAGCGCCTCCCTGTCAGTGGACGTATACGGCAGGCCCCGTACGACCAGACAATCGGTTCCAGCCGTACAATGGCTGCTGCCACCGGGGACAAACCCGGCGCTGTACGCCACGTACAGGAGTTGATGCCACTTGTTTTTTATGAACCAGGTTGGCAATTCCCCGGGCGCCTCAGACAGATAATAATCAATGCCGTTCGTACGGATGGAACCCCGGGCGTTGCCCGGTGGAACAGTCAGGGCGGCGCTTGCCACTACGTCGGTACCATGCAAATCCTCGATGATCACAAGGGTTTTGCTGGTCCGGTATGTATCTCCGGCATCAAAATCGTTTTCCACACCGCCATTGAGAGCGGTCACCGACAGTGAATGGCGGCTGATCGTCGTAACCATTCCCGCCGAGCCATCGGTCGTATTGAAGATCGTGTCACCGGGAATAACATCGCGCTGAAGGAAGTCCGTGCTGGAATCCACCAGGGTGAGTCCGACGGCGCCGGGTGTGGCCGTACCGCTGATACCGGTAGCGTGGTAGGGCAAGATAACGTCGGAAGGACCGATTCCACAATTGTCGCCGTATCCGCGGCAAACATCACGTTGCCGAGACCCGGCAACGGCGCGGGCAATATGGCTGCCCTGATAGCGCAAGTTAAATTTATACCGGCGCCGGTTTACATAAGCGTAGTGAATATTATATTCATCACCTAACTCAAAATCGTTATCCACACCGCCATGTAACGTCGCGGTTATGCTTGAGCCACTGACGTCGGTTATCAATCCGAAGGAACCATCTGCTACATTTTCCACGATGTCTCCAGCCATCACACCCATCGCGTTGAAATTCCGGGCTGAATCCTGCATCCGGTCACCACTCAGGGCGTCAGCGAGGCCGTTTAATATCCTCGTGGATGTCTTGATGCGATAGTATTCGGCTTCATCCAGGTCCGGAGATGTGGCCGACAACTGCCGGACGGATAATACTGTGGCGGAACCGACGCGGGTAACGACTGCGGTGTATGGCTCATCAACGAGGTCGCCCGGTTTGACACCTGCTGTGATGAAATCCCGGGTGGTATCCACCAGGACGGATGCCGCCGACCCGGATGTGGCAATTCCTTCCAGGTAGGGCGCCGACGCGCCGACGCCGGTACACTCGACCACCTGTACATTGAGCCAGGTACATTGCCCGTTTTCGATATCAACGCCGGTCGCGCCGTCTGTTGATGCCTGGATGGTTTGCAGGACCGCCGTAACATAAAGAGGCTGTGCGCCGGGGACAAAGCCGGTCACCACACTGCCCGTAGGGATGGGCAAGCTCCATTCAACGGCAAAACCGGTCGGGAACGTCTTGCCGGGTACATGGACGGACAGTAATCCTTTGCGGACGTTATTCCTGCCGTTGTATCGGGGCAGACGGTAAACGTCATCAGCGCCGAATACATTAACCCTGCCGAAATTCAGACTGGTCGTACTCAACGTCGTCGTCCCGTTGATAGTCTTGACGCGCCCAATGGAGCCATCGGAAAGATTTTCCACGATATCACCGGCGAGTATTCCCCTGGCGATGAAATCCGCATGGGGGTCCACCAGGTTGAGGGCATTACTGCCGGAGTCGGCAACGCCGGTGTTGCTGCGGAGCCGGTAAATTTCCCCGAAATCAAAATCGTTCTCCATCCCGCCGCTGAGACTGTTTGCCGTTAACGTCGTCCTGGTTACGGCCTTGATCATTCCGCTGGAACCGTCGGTTACATTTTCTATCACGTCACCGGGAGCTATGCCTAACTCCTTGAAATCCTGTCCAATGTCCTTCAGGACGAGTTCTTTGCTACCGGTGGCGCCCGTGCCGGACAGGGTGTGGGCAAGACCGCGCAATTCAATAAAATAGATATCGCCTTTGTCAAAATCGTTATCCACACCGGCTGAATGGCCGGCCACATTGAGCATTTTTTTTGCAACCGCAGTCACCACGGCGACGGAACCGTCCGTGACATTCCTGATAACGTCGTTGACGGCAACACCCCACTCGGTAAAATCAGTGCGCTTATCTGTGAGTTGAGAGACATTATTGCTCCCGGTATGAGCGCCGCGTAATACCCTGTTATCGGCGCGCGGGTCGGCAAACGGGGTTAGCCAGGGGTAGGCGGAATAATCGGTATAATACCTGGCCAGCGTTGCGCGTATTTCATTGATTACCCGTTGTTCCACCACCGCCATCAGTTCCGCCCGGCTGATGGTCGCTACCTGATCATTACCGGCCCTGGTGGTAAAACTGCCGTCACTGACATCGGCGTTGCCTCCTTCCAGATAATCGGCTGCAGCGTTCCCCGGACGCGCATATTGACCGCCGACAGGCCCGCCCGGAGCAATGATCACCGCCACCACGTCACCATTCCCGTCGACACTCAACTGCCCCGGCGTTTCACTGTTGACGACCGCGTTATTGGATTGGGTGTTCTTGAAATCAGCCGACAGTGCATACCACAATCTCTCGCCGCTGCTGTCACGGGGGTCATCGAGTCCCAGGATGGTAAACGGTAAGCGTCCAAGCGTTGTGCCGGTACCGGCCGCGCAATTCGTTTCCGGCCTGCCGTCGTTATCCCGGTCGGGACAGGGTAAAAACCCCGGGCCTTTCTCCGGGTTGGCGCGCAGGTCGGGATAGTTCATCGCGTAAAACAGCAAAGCCCGCTTGGCCCGGTTTAATGCCAGTTCACTGTTGGTGCGCCTGGTATAGACCTGTGTATGCGCATTCAAGTCGGACAATAACAGCCAGGTTGAACTGACAATCAACGTCAGCAGGAATGCCAGGAGCGCCGCGCCTTGCATATATCGTTTCATGGAGATTTTTCCGTCACGTCAAGAACAGCGCCGGAATGAAGATGATATGACTGTCCGGGTTTCAGTTTTACGATTTTTCCGGTTACGGGTAATTCGATGGTCACCTTATTATCCGGTGTCTCCTCTTTACCCAGTTCGCGGTAGCCGAGGGTGGCTACCCCCTCCTCCGGGTTGCCGTCATTGATCCAAACCATCCGTGTCCTGTCCTGCCGGTACACGATCCCCTTGAGTGTAATCACAGCGGCGGGCGGTGAATCCTCAATGTCCGGGCTGCGTTCTTCCACCCGATGGGAAACTCCCGCGAATCCCGGATCCGTTTTCCGGCCGGTACGCTTATCTTCCTCGCCGCGGAGAATGTTACCCGCACCCGTCTTCGGTATATGTGCCTCCCTGAGTTCCTGTAGACGTTGCCGCTCTTCAGGAGCGGTGAACAGCCGCCCGAACTGCTGCGCGCCTGCATAAAAGGAATAGCCGCATAAGCAGAGTACAGTGATTGCTATCCACCTAGCCCGCATTTCTCACCAGGTCGCTTGTTGCTGTCGAATACATGTTTGTTGTCAACGAGTTATGGTAATTTATCAACTATGTCGTCATTACAGACTGCGCTTGATGCGCCCTCGCTTGTCTTTTTTGCGCCAACGGGCACGTGTTCATTGCGCCCATCCCTGGGCGCAACCCTTCGGGCGGCTGGCGTCGTGCAAATCGTCTGTCCTGACGATTTGTCCCTCAACCAGAGCTACGGTTATGCTTTCGGTCGCAGGCACCCGTTGGCGCAAAAAATCCGGCGCGATCATCGCATCACCTGGTGAGAAATGCGGGCTTGTTCCTTCCCGGCGCCTGTCAGCAAAGCTCATACCTTAATCTCCGTGTCATCTGTGGGTTTGACGGAAAACCATTCCAGCACACAGGATGCAGCCACGTTGCCGGCCTCGGGATTGTTCGTAAGTTCCACAAAGTTACGGGTCAACTCACACCCTGAAACTGTGTAAAGACCCCTGCCCCGTTCATTCAGCAGGTTCAGCAATTCAAATAAATCTCCTTCGTGCAGCAATTGCATATCCAGGGTCATTTCGCTGACAAAAATTTTATATCTGCCCGGCATCACCGGAAATGCAGGCTGATAAGGTCTTTGTGCCGTTATTTCATAGCCAAGGGACGGTAATTGAATACTCTCACCTGCGTCCTGCAGGACTTCAACCCAGTTCAACCTGTGCTCCTTGCCCAGCAGGCCGGTTTTATGCAGACCGATAAACACCGGAAGATATTTTTTGATCAACTCCTCTTCCTTATCCACTGCCAGATAGCGCCGGCTGATAGCTCGAAGCTGTTCGTTGCTGTGCCGATATTCCTCTTCCATGTGTTTCTCAAAGTAACCGGTCCCGGCAGACAGTAAGATACTGAACGCGACGGCCGTTACAAAAAACACGACGGAACCGCGTAACCAGGACCAGTCTATATTTTCGCGTTTCAAGTCCGGTCCCCCTTTGACACAACCCTGAGAGTAAAATCGGCGCGTCGCTGCAAGGACCGGGTATTGCCCTGCAGGTCGCCATCAGGACTGATATCCAGAGGCAGGGCAATAATGTCGACGTTGTGTACCGCCTCCCGGGAGCGCAGGTCCTCGGCAAACCGGTTGACCGTTTCCATGGCCTCCCTGAAATTACCGTTAAAAGGTTCAATACGCCCCTCAAGCAAGGCGACATGGTATAGCGTCCGGTTCGTGCCGACGCGGGAAACATCAAGAGCAACCCGTATATCCGATCGTGGCGGGGCAACGCTGAAATGTGCCTCCGGATCAGTAGCGGCAACCCAGGCCAGTTTACGTGCCTGGACAACAGGAAAACGATCCAGGCTTTCGCCCAGCAGCCGCACCATATCGATTGGTGATGATTTGTATTGCGCCAGGGTATTCGCCATATCAACGGCCACTTTCAGGTCTGCCGGTTCAACCGGGGTGTCCGGCAGACGTTTGCGGGCCAGTTCGTACCTGGCGGCATAGGATTGCGCCTGCTCCTTTGCTGCCGTTCTTAGCCGTTTGTGAGCCATCCCCTCCAGGAAATTCAGCCCGCTCCAACCCATGCCGCCGAGTAATAATAAAACACCGGCAATCGTTATCGAGCAACGCCATCGCAGCATGGAAAAATAGCGTCTTTCCGTTGTGCCGGCGTAACAATTCCGGGGCCTGAGTTTCAACAGTCGTTGAATGAAAAACGAATCGCTGTAGGGCTCTGACGCAGCGTTGACCAGGCCGGACCCGGCCATCAATTCACCCGGTTCACAAAAATGGCATCTTACGGTGTCCTGCTGTGCGTACTCCTCCTTCAGCTCTTTCAACAGGCTGCCCGCCAGGAGAAAATAGATATGGAGCGGCTGTTCCGGGCTGATCAGTCTCAAGCTGTTGAGATAACGACGGATTTTTTCCACCTCGTCACTGATAAACAGAGCGTGCGGTACAGCGTTGCAAGAAGACATTTGCACCAGTCGGCTTATACGAAATTTCCCGTTGTGGAAAAAAGTCTGGCGTAACCCGCTGATACTTTGCAGACTGACTAGCAACTGGGGCCCGGCGCTTTGGCCGACTATGAATTTCAGGAGCGACTCCGTAAAAAGAGGTAGTGAACAGATACCGGCCAAGGGCGTTTTTGCCTCATCCAGTATGGTTGTCCACGGACTGATCACGGCCGGGTTGGTAATCGCGGCAAGCAGTATCCGGTCATCCCTGCGACCGCTTGTTTCCCTGCCCGTCAGCCGATAAAAGTAATATGGCGTATCCCTGAAAAGCCGGCTGGTCTTGCGTTTGAGGAGTGCCCGCCGGTCAGGACCCGATACGTGCGGGATGGTTTCTTGTCGATACTCCTCTTCGAACACGTCAACCAGGGCGTAGAACGGGATTTTTGCCGTTTCAGCAAGATAACGCCGGAAATTTTCTCGACCTTCCTCGTTCGCGTCAAACACGCAGGGATAGCCGAGATCATTATCCTGCCAATGGTAAACGACCACCCGGCGCGTACCGATAAACAGCGCTCGACGAGCAGTCAGTTTAAATTCTGAGACCAGTGATGAGATCATAGATCGGCCCTATTACCGAAAACATGACCCAACCGATGATCAACCCCAGTACCAGCGTCATTACCGGCTCAATCATTGATTGCAGTCTGTCAATGGACTCGCGCACGTCGCGCGTATAAAAATAGGCAACATTCTCAAGGGAAACCTCCAGGGCGCCGGTCGTTTCTCCCACCCGGATCATGCGCAGGACCAGGGGCGGGAACAGACCGCTTGTCGCAAAGCCGTCACCCAGGCTTTTGCCATTCGCCACTGCTCTTCCGACGTTTTCCATCGCCTTCTCAACGGCCCGGTTGCCGGCGATGCGCTCGCCGGCGCTGATGCAGTCTATGATTGTGATGCCGGATGAATACATCATGGCAAAAAAGCCGGAGAGCCGCGCCAGGATGAGTTTCTGCAATACCGGTCCCAGCACCGGTATTTTCAATTTCAGCCGGTCCAGGGTGAGCCTGAACCCGGGGCTGGCTTTGCCTCCGATAGTGACAAAACTGACAACCAATACCGGCGCCAGCAGGATGGCGTGCCAGTAATTCGTAAAAAACCCGGAAACTGAAATCAATAACCGCGTATGCGCCGGCAATTCCGACCCCGTTGTCTTGACAAATCCCAGTAACTCCGGGACCAGGTAGATCATGAGGAAGAACACCACTCCGGTAACTACGGCGCCGGTGAAAGCCGGATAGATCATTAATTTCCTGGCCATGGACGCCTGTTCGTCCTGCCATTTCAGGTTTTCTCCCAGTTTATCCAGTACCCTGTCCAACTCTCCGGTCTGCTCTCCCGCCCGGATCAGGTTGGTAAATACATTGGTAAACACGCCGGGAAAATCGCACATCGCTTCCGCCAGTGTCTTGCCGCCTTCAATTGATCCAATCATTGCTGCAGTAACTTCGCGCATGCGGGGATTATCCGCGCTATCCCGCAGGTCTTGCAGACCTTCCAGGATAGGTACCCCCGCCCGCGCGGTCTGCTCCAGGTGAAAACAAAATAAAATCAGGTCGCGTCGATTGACCTTCCGTAGCTGGAGGCGCATGCCCAGCGGCCGGATTACCCTGTAGCTGACCAGTTCCAGCCCCATTTTCCGCAGACGTATTTCCAGGTCAGCCCCATTGGACGCGTCCGTTCTGCCCGTTTTCACGCGACCTCGTGCGTCGATTACCTTGTACCGGTAGAAATACATGGACAATTATTCCCGACTGAACCTGCCACTGAGGTCTACCACGCGGGCGATTTCTTCGAGGCTGGTGGAACCGTCAACGATCTTTGAGAGTCCTGCCTCATCAAGAGACCTGAAACCTTTTTCCAGGGCCATACGGGAGAGTTCCCTGGGCGTTCCCCCGCGTGCTACCAATTCGTCCATATCAGGATCAAAAAGCAATATTTCCAGCAAGGCCATGCGCCCTCTGTAACCCTGGTCGGCGCAGACCGGACACCCCCCGGGCCGGTAAATGACTCTTTCTTCCGTTGCCGGCAAAAATCTGTCTGGAACAGATTTGGACGTCCGAAGGACGCCCGCAGGGTGTGCGCCAGGGATGGTGCACATCAACTCGGGCAGAATATGCTCCAACTCACTCATCCCAACCGGCTCCTTGCAATCGTCACACAGTTTTCGCACCAGTCTTTGCGCTACCACGCCGATGATATTCCCGGCCAATATGTCCGGTTTGATGCCGATATCCAGCAACCGGGGGATGGCGCCCACCGCGGAATTCGTATGCAAGGTGGAAAACACCTGGTGACCGGTCATGGCGGCGCGCAGAGCCATGCTGGCGGTGTCTTCATCGCGTATTTCTCCGACCAGGATGATATCCGGGTCCTGGCGCATCATCGACCGGATACCATTGGCGAAATCAAGCTTGGCGGTTTCATTGGCCGACGTCTGCCTGATCATGGAAGTGGGATATTCAACAGGGTCTTCCAGTGTCATGATATTGACGGATTCGCTATTCAGGTAATTTAAAATCGAGTACAGGGTCGTAGTCTTGCCACTACCGGTGGGGCCGGTCACCAGGATGAGACCTTCCGGGCGCGCTACCATACGTTTCAGCGCTGCCAGGTCCGAGTGTGCCAGGCCCAATTGGTCCAGGGCGACAATGCCTCTTTGCCGGTCCAGGATCCGGAGCACAATATTTTCGCCATGCACGGTGGGTAAGGTCGATACACGAAAATCGATTTGCCGACCTGACAATGACAAGGAAATACGACCATCTTGTGGCGCGCGGGTTTCGGCAATATCCAGACCCGCCATCACTTTCAGACGAACGACCAGCGCGGACCAGTAGTTCTTGTGCAGGCTGCGCACCTGCCTGAGCACGCCGTCAATGCGATAACGGAAGCGGAGAAACCCGGCTTCCGGCTCAAAATGAATATCGGAGGCGCCGCGTTTGACCGCATCGGATAATAACGCGTTCACCAATCGAACAACCGGATGACTGTATTGGTTACTCTCCGCGGCAAGACTCTGGTAATCGACCTCACCCGTCTCTATTTCATTCAGGATGCCGTCAACGGAAAGCTCAAATCCGTAGAACCGATCGATGGATTTCTCAATCTCCGTCTCACCGGCCAGCACGGGGACGACTTCCGCCGAACCCCCAAGATGGGCATTGATCTGGTCCAGGGCAACAATGTTAAACGTATCCGTCATTGCCACCGTAAGCAATCCACGAGCCGCGTCATGGTTGACGGGCACAGCCTGCAGGCGCCGGGCCATTTCTTTCGGGATCATGGCTATTGCTTCTCTATCAGCCACGACTTGATCCAAATCAACGCGTTGCTGTCCGATAACACCGCCGATGACATCATGTATGATTGCCTCCGTTGCAAATCCCAGACGGACCAGGATTTTGCCCAGGAGTTCCTTGCTCTTCCTCTGTTCCACCAGGGCAATTTCGATTTGATCGGGGGTGGCAATCCCTTTCCGGACGAGCATTTCACCCAGGCGCAGGTATTTATTGTCAGGCATGAGCGAAGTCATGGCAGTGATGCCCGAAACAGTGAATTAATACGTTTTATGACCGGACCCATATCAAGATCCGTAGTGCTTTGTTCCGTCAACTCGATAGCGGTAAGATAATAATCCCGCGCCGCTTCACCGTGCCCCATTCGGTCAAGACTGATTGCCAGGTTCAGCACATAAGCCGGGTTGCCGGAATCAATCCGGTGGGCTTTAAGAAAAGCCTGTTTCGCCTCCGGCCAGCGTGATTGTGACGCCTGGAGCTGACCCAGGGTAAAATACAGGAACGGGTTGTCCGGTTGGTTGAACAACAACTCCCTGATGACAGCCTCCGCCTGCCTGTCTCCCTGTTTACGTCGCAGGCCAATCAACGCCGCCCTGGACAGGGCATCCTGCGGATAAACGCGAATTAATCGTGAATACAGGACCGCAGCGGCTTCGACGGCGCCTGCCTTGACGGCGCAGGCCGCCAGACCCAGCAGGGCGTCACGATTATCCGGGTAAACCTGTAATACTTCCGTATACCTGGTTTTAGCTACAGCAAGGTCGCCGGCCTGGTAGGCCCGGTATGCCGCGGTGACCTGGTCGTCCATTTTTTCGACTACCTGGGCGCGGGTCACCCTGATTGAGGCAACCTCCGGTTCAGCTTCGGCAGGCCGGATGATGCTGGCAACAACAAAGACAGCGAAAACAGCCAATACCGGGTTACGCGGGTTACTCACTTTTATTCCCCGGGAAAAATCGTTTATAAGAACTGAAATCCCCTTCCAGGCTGGGATTACGAATAATGAGCGGGCGCAGGAAAATCACCAGTTCGGTCTTTTTGTACTCGCGCATCGCCATTTTGAAGGCATTCCCTAAAATCGGGATTTGGGAAAGCCCCGGAATAGCATTATCGTTTTTACGATTGTCATTCTGCATCAACCCACCCATCACCGCGATCTGACCATTGTTCAGTTGCAACATGGATTCCATTTCCCGCACCCGGATCTCCGGTACCGGACTGCTGATCGTTAGTGCCGGGTTCGGGTCATTGACAAAACGGTTGATCCGGGAAATGCTGGGCCTGACATTCAAAATGATGGAATCGTCAGCCTTGATGTGCGGGGTAACGGTCATGACGATACCCACCGGCACGGTTTTTACGATGGTCTCAAAAGTACTTGCAGCTACACCCTGAGTGATGTTGCTTTCCTGTTCCACTTCAAAATAAACCACGTTATCGACCACTTTCAGGATGGCGGATTGATTGTTCAAGGCCATGATTTGCGGGCTGGACAATACGTTCACGTCGCCAAATTCCTCCAATAATTCAAGGGCGGCGCTGAGCGCCCTTTCCCGGTCCGGATTGGGGTCGTCATAACGCAATGAGAATAATGAAGCGGCGTTAACAGGATTTGCCGTGATTGTCTTGGTGGTCAGGTTAAACCCAGCCAGACCTGCCTGGTTCAGCACCTGCCAGTCGATACCGGCCTGGAACTGGTCCGTCAGGCTCACTTCCACGATAGTTGCCTGTATTAATACCTGGCGATTGGCATTGGTGAGGGTCTCGTCAATGAATTTCCGCAACAATTCATGCTGCGCGTCGGTTGCCTTTACGGTCAACACGCCTGATTCCGGATGGGGTATGACGGCATTGCCGATTGCGCCGCCGGAAGCCAGGATGGCAGAGACGCTCGCCACCAGGTTGGCCCAGAAATGATTGGACATGGTGCTGCTGATGGTGGTGGTTGAATTATTAGTCCCGCCGCCGCCTTCCACGCCGCTACCGGTTTCGGCAATTTGCGCCCCAATTTGCACGAGGTGCGACGTATCCCGAGCCATATCCAGGTAATCTATCCGGTAAGTGCGGAAATAGGGTTCGTCCGGGGTGATGAACACATTGTCGTCTTCCATGACGTAACGCAGGCTTACCTGCCGGGCCACCCGATGCAGTAGTTGCGGCAAGGTTTGTTCCACTGCGTTCATGGTCACAAGACCCGAAATGCCCGGGGCGATATCGACGTTTACCCGCGCGTCCCTGGCCAAGGCAAACAACAGCTCTCTTACAGGCACCTCATTGACGACCACCGTATACCTTTCTTCGCTTTGCAGGGGCGCGGGTTCGGGTACGGGCGGGACCTGATCGACAATCTCGGGAATATCATCGGACGGGGTTGCTTCCGTTCCAACGGAAAGATGTCCCGCCGACGGCGCCATCGGGTCGGGGGTGAACCGAGCGCAACCGGCGGAGACAATACAAAAAAGAAACCAGATAAACAGCCGCTTGTATGCATGATGACCGTACATAGCCATCTGCCTGTCAAAGACATAAGCCGCTGGGGATGGGTTATCCGTAAATACGCTTATCCAACGTAATAATTCCATGATGCTCCTGCAAATGTTCCTGCATTTCCTTAATCCCGGGTCAGCGGCCACTCACCAGTCAGCCTCGCTGAACCCACCTAGAGATTATCAGGATATACCCTGACTCCGCGCTTTGCAAATAAAATTTTGCAGATCGTCAGGAATAAATAAACCACCCGCTTTATCCCCGGTGGTAGTTCTCGATCTTCACTAATGACGACGGGTGTCCCAAAAGCGGATCTTCAGGTTGAACTATTCGATAACCTCATCGGTAATCCGCACCACGTGGTGGAAAACCTCGTTCAAAAAATCGGACCAGCCCTCTCCATCATGTGTGATGTTGTCAAGAAGAAAATATTTACCGATGCCGAGACTATTCAACCGCTGTTCCATTTCAGCAGTCACAATCCCAGCAACCAGAATGTTTACGGAATTTGCAGGCGTCGCTTCAAAACTTTTCTGGACTGCGCCGAGGCGCTCAAGAGCGCCTGCGGGATCAGTTCCACCCTTGATCTCAATTGTCGCAACTACCTTTCCGTTTTGTTGAAGTTCAATATCCGGTTCTGAACCGTAATGCATTGAATAACCTTTGAGCAGATCAAACTTCGTCTTTCGCTTGTCGTGTTTTATTATGAATCCCCGATTATCAAGCCATCCAAAAATCCGGTCTTTAACGCTTTTCTCAGCATCCTGCCCGATAAGATTGCGAATAGAACCGTCGAACCCAATTCCCATGTTGGCGATTATGTTTCGGTAACCGTTCTCTACTGTCCAGTCAGTGGCCCCCTCAATAATCGAAGAAATGACCGTGTTGTAGAGCCTGGCGACCTTCTTGCTTTGCTCCCCCGTTACCCGGCTCTTACGGTCAGGGTCTTCCCATGATTCCACGGAAGTAGCGATCGCAGCTACTCTCTTGCGAGACAATAACGCAATCCCCCGGTAATACTCGGATGTTTCCGGGTGATGATAAAGCAAATCCGGGTGGGCGAAGACCTGCTTGGGATCAATATGGGATGACTTAACATACTTCCAAGCCGCCCGACTGATCATCAAATTATCTCGTGATGAGAAAGACAGTTGCTGCTCGAATCCTGCTACAAGTTCCTGCAATTTTATATCTGTTCTCTGCCTGATTCTTTCCGAGAGTACTGAAGAACGTTTTTCTGCATCGTCCAGCTTAGCCATTTGTACGGACCCATTTATACATGCATTTCCTGATCTCCCGGCGCCCGAACCTCCCCATTTGCTGACTTGAATTACCCTTTCCCCGCGCCAATAACCAGATATGCTGGCAGTCAAAACCAGACTGCTCTGCAAAATCGGACAGAATCAGGTCTACGGGCACCTCCTCGCCATGATACTGCACGTTGTCGTTCACCATGAATACGGCGCCGCCTGGTTTTACAACCCGACCAAGCTCGGAAATGACAACCGCCATTTCCAGAAAGTATCCTTTAATAAGGCGAATCACGTGGGGATTGGAAAGCTCACTCGCATGATCTTCGAGTACCCGTATCACTTCATGTATCGCGTCCTGCTCCTCATACATGCGCAACGCTTCTTTCAACAACGCGCTATCGCCATAACAGCTTTCCAACCAGGCTTTTTTGGGCTTATTTTCCACCGTCGCCGACAGCAAGCCCTGCCTCAGGGCAGCGAAGTCTTCCTGGCTATACCCAAGCCAGGCAAGCTCCAACGCGTAGGTCCTGGTGTAATCATATCGGTTGGCATAAGGTGGGGATGTGATGACCGTATCGAACGCGCTATCGGACAGTTCGCGCAGCACTTTCAGACAGGAACCCGTAATGAATTTTGGCATCCCCGCTCCATACTTCACCTTAAGCGGTTCCAAGTCGTCTTGTATCTCGCGTAGTCGTACTCGTAGCGCCCGGGATAAGGACTGAACCGGTCCCTTATGTAATCGTGTGCGCAACTTCCGCCCCGAACGATAATCCCAGCGCAGGTACTGTCCATCCTTCCGGGTATAACTGATGTCCTCAAGTACACTCATACAAGCGAAATCCAGCATCATTGCCGTTGCTGTATCTTCGACACCAGCAATAAATTCCCGGGCCTTTGCCAATTCAGCTTCAGTTTCCTCGGGGAATGCTGCCTGAGTAATACGCACGTGACGAAACGCATATTTCTTGTCAGGTTTTCGATCGGATTCTACTCGCTCCAGCAGGGATTGCCCTTCTCTTTCCAGAGAGTCACGGCTCAAGCCGTTTGCGGCGCAGGCCAGCGCGTTACCAGCCAATACGCCGACCGGCATAATCTCTATTCCCATACCCTTGAGGCCCAGGCCAGCCGCAGTAAGTGGCGTTGTACCGATCCCGGAGAAAGGATCAAGCACTGTTTTAGATTTGGCATCTTCAATGAGCGCTTCCACCAGCTCGCCGGAGAATCCTTCTTTGTATTTCATCCACCGGAGTCCGGGTGATGCCCGATTGCCTTGCCAGGATACCACCTTACGTGTCAGCCCCGGGTGAATCGACAGGCGGGAAGCAAACCTTTCCTGCAAAGATTGCCTTCCATTCACGTTACCACCATGTGGGGAAATTACAGGTGGGATTAATGCAGTTCGCATGATTTTGTTCCTCCAATTCCTTTGGGTTTCGCAATGCAGGTCGTTAAGAGACATTAATTCGTCTTAAAAACATTTTACGCGACTCAGGGGTGATACGCAACGCGCTTGCTGACAATAAAAATTTTACGAACCACAATCTGGCGCAGGCATGTAAGGACGAAGATCAGATCAAGGTGGAGCGCCACTAGCCCGCATTTCTCACCAGGTCGCTTGTTGCTGTCGAATACATGCTTGCTGTCAATAAGTTATAGTAATCTGTTGACTATGTCATCATTACAGACTGCGCTTGATGCGCCCTCGCTTGTCTTTTTTGCGCCAACGGGCACGTGCTCCCTCAACCAGAGCTACGGTTATGCTTTCGGTCGCAGGCACCCGGTGGCGCAAAAAATCCGGCGCGATCATCGCATCACCTGGTGAGAAATGCGGGCTAGTCGCAACTGATCGTGTAAGGAAATGAAAGCTAAACATGGCAGCAGCAAACAATATTTATGAGGAATATATATACTGGCTGAATGCCCGAGTTGCCGCCTGGATCGCGAGTGCCAAGCCTCTTTCAAATGCTTAAATGGGTCTTCCGGCCCATCCCGCTCATGCGGGGGTGTGCCGAGACCTACGGCGACGCGTTCACAGTCCGCTTGCTCGGCGTCCCGCCGATGGTCTTTTTCAGCGACCCGGCAGCCATCAAGCAAGTTTTTACCGGCGACCCCGAACGTCTGCAGGCCGGACAAGCCAACAGCATGGCTTTCAAACTGATCGTGGGCCCCAACTCGATACTGCTGCTCGACGGCGCCCGACACAAGCGCGAACGCAAGCTCCTCATGCCGCCGTTTCACGGCGAGCGCATGCGGCTGTACGGCGACATGATGTGCGAGATTGTCGATCGGTCGATCGATGCGTGGCCGGTCGAAGCCTCGTTTCCGATTCACTCGCGCATGCAGGAAATCACCCTGGACATTATTCTGCGCACCGTTTTCGGCGTGGACGAGGGTGTGCGGCTGTCGCGTCTTCGGGCGCTGATGATCGAGGTTCTCGGGCTTCTGGTCGGCAGGAACCCATTCCTGGCGATGGCGGCCTGGAGACGCTTGACCCAACTTCGCCGCGACATCGACCGGCTGTTGTACGACGAGATTAGGCTCCGCAGAGCGACAACGCAGGAAGAGCGAACCGACATCATGGCCATGCTCGTCGCCGCGCGCGATGAAGACGGCCGCTCCATGAGCGACGAGGAAATCCGGGATGAAATGGTCACCTTGCTGGTGGCGGGGCATGAGACTACGGCCACCTGGCTGGCGTGGGTAATCCACCGCCTGTTACAGAACCCGGACGTCCTGGCGACCGCCCGAGCCGAGGTGGCGTCGGTAATCGGGGGCGGACCGCACGCGTCCAGACCGACTGCTGAGCAGGTCGCCGAGCTCAGCTATCTTGACTCCGTCATCAAAGAGACGGCGCGCCTCAACCCGGTCGCGCCCATCGTCGCTCGCCTTCTTGAAACGGACACGCGTATCGGAGACTACGAGCTGCCGGCCGGCAGTATCGCGACGCCGTGCATCTATCTCACCCACCGGCGGCCCGAATTGTGGCCCGAGCCCGAGGCGTTCAACCCCGAGCGGTTTGTGGCGCGGCGGGTTGACCCCTACACGTTCTTCCCGTTCGGTGGCGGCGTGCGCTACTGCCTCGGTGCGGCGTTTGCCACCTATGAGATGAAGATCGTGCTGGCACGCGTGTTGTCGCGCGTGGCCCTGCGACCGGACCCGGACCACACGGTTAGCATGGTGCGACGCGGCGTTATGTTCGCGCCGTCCGGCGGCGTACCGGTGATACGCGCGGTGGGCTGATCAGCGCCGGCGTCTGGTGGGCTGGTCACTGTTTATTCGGATTGTTTTGTCTTTTGTCAATAGATTGTCAATTTTTGAAAAATTAATTGTCAAGGCAACGGCCTGCTTCGGGTACGGTTTTTCTCAAGTATTTCCCGGCAAGCGGAAAACATGTCCGGACAGGCGCGTTCTATCATATCAAGCACTTCCTCAAAACCCTGTGAACCGCCATAGTAGGGATCGGGTACCTGGGGCGCTTGCTCCGGGTGGCCCTTGTGCCCTGGAAGAAACGAGCCAAGCAGGCGGAGATTGGGTTGGGGGCCACCTGCAAGATGCTCCAGGTTCCACAGGTTGTCCCGGTCCATGGCGACGATGAGATCAAACTCGTCCAGGTCTTCCCGGGTTGCCTGGCGCGAAATGGAATCCAGTGTGTACCCCCGCCTTGCCGCGGCCTTGCGCATACGGGGATCAGCAGGATTGCCGCTGTGGTAGTCAATGGTGCCGGCGGAGTCAATGTAAAACCCGTCCGCGTCACCTTGCAGTCCGACGTAATGCCGGAACACCCCTTCTGCCGCCGGTGACCGGCAGATATTCCCCATGCAGACGAATAAAACGGAAACCTGTGTTGGCCTGTAACTCATCAGGTCAATATCATGACAGGATGGTTATCCAACCGGATACCGGCATTCGCCAGAGTGACGGTTCCATGGCCGTCGCAAATCAAGGGCGTCCCATATTACCTCCGACGCCTCGGGTTTGTTCATCGTATAAATATGCAGGCCGGGAACGCCGGCATCCAGCAACTGTGAGCACAGCCTGATGGAGACGTCATTGCCGAAACTACGGATGGAATCAAGGTCATCCCCGAAGTCATACAGGCGCATTAAAATCCAGCGTGGTATTTCAGCGCCGCACATATTCGAAAACCGCACAAGCTGGGTACAATTGGTAATGGGCATGATGCCGGGGACAATGGGAATATCAACCCCGATCTTTGAGCAACTCTCCACAAATCGGAAATAGGCATCAGCATTATAAAAATACTGGGTAATCGCACTGTCGGCGCCGGCGTCCACTTTTCTCTTGAAGTTCTCCAGGTCTTTTTCGGCGCTTTGGGCCTGGGGGTGAAATTCCGGGTAGCACGCCACCTCAATGTGGAAATGTGCCCCGGTCTCCCTGCGGATGAACTCGACCAGTTCGTTTGCATTGCGAAATGTACCGCCGCCCGCGACACCGGAGGGCAGGTCGCCGCGCAGGGTCACCAGGTGATCAAAACCATTATTTTTGTAATTATGTATAACTTCCTTGAGCTCCGCGGCTGATGAACCGATGCAGGAAACATGAGGCGCCGCGTCTATCCCGGTCATTTCCCTTATGGTCATGACCGCCTCAAAGGTTTTTCCCCGGGTACTGCCGCCGGCGCCGTAAGTCACCGAAAAATAATCCGGGCGCAACTGTTTCAGCCGCTCAATAGTTACATGAAGTTTTTGCTCCGCGGCGGACGTCCTGGGAGGAAAAAACTCGAAGCTGAGTTTGAGAGAGTTTCGTTGTAATCGATCCATTGATAAAGCCCGTAAATTTTAAGTTAACTATCAGTCTGCAACTGCTACACGCAGGTACGCGCCGGGGAACAGGTCGCGGCCACTAATAACGATAGTGTTCAGGTTTATACGGGCCTTGTACGCTCACTCCCAGGTAATCTGCCTGCTGCCCGGTCAGCGTACTGAGGTGTGCGCCGATGCGTTCAAGATGCAGCCGGGCCACTTTTTCATCCAGGTGTTTGGGCAACACGTATACGTCTGCCTCATAATCATCCCGATGACAATATAACTCAACCTGCGCCAGTACCTGGTTAGTGAACGAATTGGACATGACAAAGCTGGGATGGCCGGTAGCGCAACCCAGGTTCACAAGACGTCCCCGGGCTAGCAGGATGATACGCTTGCCGTCCGGAAAAATGACATGGTCCACCTGGGGTTTGATTTCTTCCCATTGATAATCCTGTAACGCGGCCACGTCGATTTCATTATCAAAATGGCCGATGTTGCAGACTATGGCCTGGTTCTTCATAGCCAGCAGGTGCTCGCGGGTGATCACGTGATAATTACCCGTGGCGGTAACAAAGATATCCGCTTCACTACAGATATCGTCCATCTTCACTACCCGGTAACCTTCCATGGCCGCCTGTAAAGCGCATATCGGGTCCACTTCGGTGACGCAGACCGTGGCGCCCAGTCCGCGCAGCGATTGCGCGCAGCCCTTGCCCACGTCGCCATAACCGAGGACCACCGCGGTTTTTCCGGCAATCATGACGTCGGTGGCGCGTTTAATCCCGTCAACCAGTGATTCACGACAACCATACAGGTTGTCGAATTTGGACTTGGTGACGGAATCATTCACGTTAATGGCTGAGAACGGCAAGGTTCCATTCTGCTTCATCTGGTAGAGACGATTCACGCCCGTGGTGGTTTCCTCCGTCACACCGATAATGTTGTCACGGGTCCGGGTATACAAACCCCGGTTTGAAGCAAGTCGTTTTTTGATGGCGGCGAACAGGTATTCTTCCTCTTCGTTCGCCGGGTTATCAATTACCGACGGGTCCTGTTCAGCCCTGGCTCCCAGGGTCACCAGCAGGGTGGCATCCCCACCATCATCCAGTATCATGTTCGGCGTGCCGCCATCGGGCCATTCCATGATTTTATGCGTATATTCCCAGTACTCCTCGAGGGTTTCTCCCTTGTGGGCGAACACGGGAATGCCCTGGTCGGCAATGGCCGCCGCCGCGTGGTCCTGGGTGGAGAATATATTACAGGATGCCCAGCGGACTTCCGCGCCCAGGGCAATCAGGGTTTCAATCAATACTGCCGTTTGTATCGTCATGTGCAGGGAGCCGGCAATACGCGCTCCCTTCAAGGGTTGCTGTTCGGCGAGTTCGGCGCGAATTGAAACTAAACCCGGCATCTCGGTTTCGGCGATACGGATTTCCTTATGCCCCCATTCGGCCAGGGACAGGTCGGCAACGTGAAAATCGGAAAATACGGCCTGGACTGCAACGCTCATCTTGTTCTCCTAAAAAAACAGTTCAAGCGAGCGCCGTTCTGAATGATATCCGGTCTGAGCCTGGTGGGGTCGGCCCCATCGCAACGCTCCTCAGACCTGTGTCTGGCGGATGATTATAATATGTATTTATTGTAATTTGAAGGGTGGTATTCAGTATCAGGTATTTCTCAAAAAAGAGAGGGATACGGTAGTAAACTCTTCAGTTTTTTCGATCATGGCCCAGTGACCGCAGTCCGGAATGATATATCCCCGGGAATTTTTTATTAATTCCAGCAATTTGTAGGCGCTGCTCAGCGGCACAACCTTATCCAGCTTGCCGTTTACGACTAACGTCTTATGTGTGATCCGGGATATGTATTCCTCTTCATAATAAAGACCGCCCTGATCCCGTATCCAGCCCATGACCGCGTTATAGGCCTGTTTAGTGTCATCCTGTATTGACAATGTATGCCGATAATTGACCAGCTCTTCATCAAACCGGAAATTCGGATTGGTCAGGCCGCGGACGATCTTCAGCATTCCTGCCGTGGTATAGTCATAATTCATGATCGACTTCAGTTCGTCGGTAATCGGCGCACGCACCCCGGCGCTGCCCATTAATACCAGTTTATTCACCAAATCCGGACGTTCTATTGCAACCCCCATGGATGTACAACCACCCATGGAATTGCCGATTAAATCCACTGAGGATAATCCCAGCGTCTCGATTACGGCGATAATGTGTTCGTTGCGCGCCTGCTGGCTATATGAGTAATCCTGTGGGTCGGGTTTGTCGGTGAAACCGAAACCGATCATATCGACGGCATAAACGTGATGTTGTTCGGCAAAGCTGCTCAGACAACCGCGCCAGTTGCCGAAACTGTCTGCGCCGGCGCCACCGCCATGCAACAGTATTAACGCCTCACCGGCGCCCGCCTCATAATAATGTGTGTTTACACCGTTAATGTCGATGTATCTGCTTTCTGCTCCGGGTATATCTCTTGCCTGCATTGCCTATCCTGATGTTTGTTTAGGGGATGATTGTATGCCGCGGGCATAATTTACTACCAATTTACGCCATTCCACAACGAACTGATCCAGGGAAAACAAGGTCTCCTCCTGCCAACCTCGTTCATCCTCATAAAATAGGGTTGCAAAAATTTTAACGGCTTACCGGGCCTTGATTTGTTTGCTGACATGCCGGCAGTCTGTCCATTTCGTCAGTTATTAAAGGAACCTCTGATTTCATCAGAGGTTCCTACGATACAGGGACGTATCGTCAAAATCAATGACAATAAGTCATTGATTTTGTGAGGAAAACAAAAACGTGTCCCGTACCCCGTATCAAAGCCTGCCCCGTACTTGATACGGGGTACGGGGCAGGCTTTGATACGGGATCGCATTTTTGTTTTCCGTACTCTGACAAGTCCTGGATGGACTTGTTCAGAGTTTCCTAAAACAACCCTGAGCTTATATCCCTGTGTGGATACTTCCGGATTAATCCCATGTGCGAACCGACCATGCGTTGAAAAGACACAATGGACCACAAGTGGTTATACATGGCGCCGAATTTTTCCGCCGGATCGCGGGCAATGTTATACAACTCGTAATAGGGGTCTGTGACGCTTTTTTAATTAATCAAAGTTCACTATCCTTCACGCAGGCAGTGGTGAAACACACCTGTTGGATCATATTTTATGCGCAACCTGATCTATCATAAACTTTTTGCCGCGCCTATCCCCGCATAGCACGCAAGCAGACACAGGATAATCGAAAGAGTGATATTCAAAAACGCTTTACCGGAGTAACCATCTTGCAAAAGATGTAACGTTTCCAGAGAAAACGCGGAAAATGTTGTAAACCCACCCAATATTCCCACCACAAGAAACAACCGCAAAGAATCATCCACCATGCGGTGTTGCAAAAAAATATAGACAAATCCGATGAGGAAAGAACTCGAGGCATTGACCGCGAGCGTCCCCAGCGGAAAACCCGCCAAGGGAACAAGACGGAAGGTAACATAGCGCAGCACTGAGCCGAGCGCTCCGCCGATTGCTATATGCATCAAGTTGGAAATCATAAGTGTGTACAATTCTAACCCGGATTGGCTTTCAATACGGAAGTTGTATATATCAAACGTCATATCAGTGGTTAACCCGGCACTCCCGGGCAGTTTACATGATGTGTGTTTGTGATTGCCGGTAACATCGTTTACAGTCAAGTCATAATAAGCAACTGGAAGCGCCTGACAGCAGGCAGTAACCCGTGTCCGTGATTAAATAGATTATTCGAACTTAATAAAGGGAGCCTTAACCCATGTCCATCGCTCATTTTCTTATCTTCACCACTGACTCGTCGGTTGTGCGTGAGACCGAACTACAATTTCCTGAACAGGAAATATCAGCGCTCACAACGCTCTCCGGGGTTGAGCGGGTTGATCGTTACGAGCCCACGGTGTTTGCGGACGACCCTTATGACGATGACCGCCAGGGTCAGGTACTGACCATACAAACCAGCTACCGCGACAAGGCGAGTCTTGAGCAGGAACTGGCTTCAGTTAAATTCCAACGCCTGGTTAAGGCTGTCGCCGCCGGTTCAGTCTGTAAATTAGGTCACGAAGCCATGGACATGGTGTGTTATCCGGTTGCGGATGAGAACGAACCGAGGGTGTTGACCGCACCGGTCTCATACGTGGTCCGCTACCATTATCCGGCAAATGATGTAAGGCAGTTTATTGATTACTACACTACTCATCATCCGCAAATCGAAAGACGGTTCCCGGGAATCACCAATATTATGTGTTACCTGCCGATCAAATGGCATGATCCCACCGATTTACCCTACCTGGGCTACATGCTCGGCAATGAAGTCGTGTTCGATTCCGTGGAGGATATGGGCGGTGCTTTGACATCACCTGTTATGGAGGACATGGGAGCAGATTTCGAGCAGTTCCCCCCTTTCCTGGGACACGCTACGCATTTTCCCATGCACCGGCGGCGCCTGGATTAATTTTCACTTCGGACTATCAAATCCGGAAGATTCCGGATAGCGACTTCGAATCTGTATCTGCTTCAGAAACTTGAGCAGCCATCGGCTGCACCGGTCGATATCGATAAAATATACACGCTCGTATAAACTCATCAGATAAAAGTACATTTGATTTAAAAATAGCATGTACGTGTCAAATCTATTGTAAAAACAAGAAATTCGTACTATAATTACACGAACGTATATATTACGGAGTGTGATATGGCAAATGCTTCTCCTGAATTCCAGCAGGTACGTACCCCCGGCGAACTTGGCCAGGCAGCCCGTCAGCACCGAAAAACCCGACGCTTGACACAAGATAAAGTCGCCGGTTTATCTAACATCAGCATCGGCTTTCTTTCCGACTTTGAAAACGGCAAGCCCACAGCCGAAATCGGCAAGATCCTGGGTACGTTGAACACGCTGGGCCTGGACGTGTACATAGCGCCGCGGGGCCTGCTGTCCCGAGTCCTTAAAGACAATAAATGACCGACCCTGACACGCTCCACGTATGGTACGAAGATCGATTGGTTGGTTTCCTTTGGCGTAACGTAACGAACCAGGTTGGTTTTCAATATTGCGATGAGTGGCTGACCGGCAGTAACGGATTCGCTATCTCCATATCGTTGCCGCTAAGCTCTGATCCTTATCAGCCGGAAGATGCCCTGGCTCACCGTTTCTTTGCCAACCTGCTACCCGAGGGGCGGGTAAGGGAACACATTGTGCGGGACCTGAAAATACCGGACTCGGATTTTGACCTGCTACGAGCGATCGGAGGAGAGTGCGCCGGCGCTTTGTCAATCTTGACGGACGATCGTGAACCGGCCGTTGAGACGGCATATCGCGAATTCACGGCGACGACGTTCCAGGACCTGATCCTCCGTAAGGGACAAATTTATGCCGGCCCACACACCGGAGTGACCGCACATCAATTTCCGCGGCTTTCCCTTGCCGGCGCCCAGGAAAAGTGCCCGGTTCTTCTGCGCAAGGGTCAATTCTTTCTACCGCAGGGAGAGGCCCCATCAAGCCATATCCTCAAATTTGCCATAACCGACTATCGCCATGTGCCTGCGTATGAGACCGTATTGACCGATTTGGCCCGGCGTATCGGCCTGCATACGGCGACCGTCGAGTTTCACTACCTGCACGTCAATGAGTATGCACACGATTACCTGGTAATTGAGCGATATGATCGCGAGGTCACGGCTGATGGCGAGGTGCGCCGGTTACACCAGGAAGACTTCTGTCAGGCATTGGGCGTTGGCAGGGAACGCAAGTACGAGACTGGCGGCGGCATTGGCTTTACCGAGTGTTTCCGATTGCTCAGAGAGGTATCTTCCGAACCTGCGCTGGATGCCGAGCAATTGCTCCGCTGGCAGATTTTTAACTATCTTGCCGGCAACTCCGATGGCCACGCCAAGAACCTGTCGCTACTCTGCCAGAGGGATAACACTATCCGGCTGGCTCCTTTCTACGATCTGGTGTGTACGCGAGCCATTGAGCGAATTGACCCGAAACTCGCCCTGGCCGTCGGCGGAGAACAAATGCCGGGAAACATCCAACCAGTCCACTGGCAGAGGCTGGCGGCTGCGCTTGACATCAAATTCGGGTACCTGCAAACACTCGTTATCGAAACAGCGGAGAGGGTTCGACAGGAGATTGGCCCAGCAGTTGAAGCATTCCAGCGAAAACACGGCGACTATCCCGCGTTACAGCGTGTGCTACAGGTGGTTGAACGGCAATGCCGGAAGTTGACACTGCAAAGAGCTTAATCAAATTGTTCTATTTCAGCTGAAATAGCATCTGCAATAGCGCCGAACCAATAGTCGGGCTTGACGGTGAGTCGCTTTGGCGGTGAGACTAACCGACGGCGTCTTTCAACTGCGCTACTTTGTCCGTTATTTCCCAGGTGAAGTCCGGTTCCTCGCGGCCGAAATGGCCGTAGGCTGCGGTCTGTTTGTAAATGGGTCTTAGCAGGTCCAGATCCTGGATGATGGCTTTGGGGCGTAGATCAAACGTATCACGTACCAGGGATTCGATTTGTGCTTCCGGGATAACGCCTGTGCCGAACGTATTGATCATCAGGCTGACCGGTCTGGCGATGCCGATGGCATAAGCCACCTGGAGTTCACACCTGTCGGCCAGGCCGGCGGCGACAATGTGTTTGGCGACATTGCGGGCCGCGTAGGCCGCGGAGCGGTCGACCTTCGACGGGTCTTTACCGGAAAAGGCGCCGCCGCCATGATGGGCAATACCGCCATAGGTATCGACAATGATCTTCCTGCCGGTGAGACCGGTATCGCCTACCGGGCCGCCAATGACGAAACGGCCGGTGGGGTTGATCAGGTAACGGGTTTTGGCGGACAGCATGTCGGCGGGCATAACCGGTTTAATGATTTCCTCAATAACGGCTTCGGTAACCTCGGCATGGCTGACGGCTGCATCGTGCTGGGTCGA
Organism: Gammaproteobacteria bacterium; assembly: GCA_965248145.1. Classification (GTDB taxonomy): domain Bacteria; phylum Pseudomonadota; class Gammaproteobacteria; order Eutrophobiales; family Eutrophobiaceae; genus JAAXHV01. The sequence continues at coordinate 248,713 of OZ252091.1, forward strand.
CAGGATTATCGTATCGACGGCAACGGGTCTGCCGTCTTCATACTGGACGCTGACCTGGGATTTTGCATCGGGCCGCAACCAGGGGAGCCGCCCGGATTTTCTTACTTCAGCCTGTTTTTTCACTAACCGGTGTGAGTACGTAATCGGGAACGGCATCAATACGTCGGTCTCATTGCAGGCATAACCGAACATCAGACCCTGGTCGCCGGCGCCCTGGTCCAAATCTATCCCCTCACCCTCATTTACTCCCTGGGCGATATCCGCTGATTGCTTGTCCAGTGACATCAGCACCGCACAACTGTCAGCGTCAAAGCCCACCTCCGAAGAGTTATAACCGATATTTTTGATGGTCTCCCTGACCACTGCGGGATAATCAATGTTTGCCCGCGAGGTAATCTCGCCGGACAGCATGACCATGCCCGTGGTCACCAGCGTTTCGCACGCAACACGCGATTGGTTGTCCTGCTCCAGCAGCGCATCGACAATGGCATCCGATACCTGGTCGGCCACCTTGTCGGGATGGCCTTCCGATACCGATTCCGAAGTGAATAGATAATTCATGAACAGGGATTCCTGATTGATCGAATAATCAGTTTAACCGGTTACTGAGAAATTTTATACTGTTCGTCCGGGTGTTCCCAGGATAACCGTGCACTTTTCTTTCGCTATTTCAGCGGAGCATGTTTCTGGCTTCCGGCATTTGCCGGAATGACGAGAGAAAGAGATAAGTGCATCGCTGTCGGGGGATTAGTGTGGTATATTAAGGAACAGATTTTTCAGTATTGGTAGATCATCCTCTTTTCTACACCGTAATTTATTCGATTAAATCTAAAGGAGATTAATCATATCTTCCAGGCGTCAACTTGCCAATGCGATCCGGGCATTAAGCATGGATGCGGTACAACGCGCCAATTCGGGACACCCCGGCGCCCCGATGGGCATGGCGGATATCGCTGAGGTACTGTGGAATGATTTCCTCAGGCATAATCCCGCCAACCCGGGCTGGGTGGACCGGGACCGGTTTGTCATGTCCAATGGTCATGGCTCCATGTTGCTTTATTCCATTCTGCACCTGACCGGTTATGATCTGCCCCTGGAAGAGTTGAAAAATTTCCGGCAACTCCATTCGAAAACCCCCGGCCACCCCGAGTACGGTTACACTCCGGGCATAGAAACCACGACGGGACCTTTGGGTCAGGGGCTTGCCAATGCCGTGGGCATGGCAATTGCCGAACGCACCCTGGCTGCGCAATTCAATCGCACCGACCTGGAGATCGTCGATCATTACACGTTCGTATCCGTTGGCGACGGTTGCCTGATGGAAGGTATCTCCCACGAAGCCTGTTCACTGGCGGGCACCCTGGGCCTGGGCAAACTCATCGTCATATACGACAGTAATCAAATCTCCATTGACGGCGAGGTAAAAGGCTGGTTCACCGAAGATGTTCCACAGAGATTCAATGCCTACAAGTGGCACGTAATTGCCGACGTTGACGGTCACAACCCCGACGCCGTCAGGCAGGCTATCTCGGACGCAAAGGCGGTCACCGATAAACCGAGCATCTTATGCTGTAATACCATTATCGGCCTGGGTTCGCCCAATAAGCAGGGCAAGGCATCCAGTCACGGCGCGGCCCTGGGAGAAGACGAAGTGGCCCTGGTACGGAAAACCATTGACTGGCCATGGCCCCCTTTTGAGATACCCGCTGAGGTCTACAGGAGTTGGGACGCACGGCAGCGGGGAAAGAAATTTGAAGCGGCGTGGAAGGAAAAGTTTTCCATTTACCAGACGCGTTACCCGAAGGATGCAGCCGAGTTTTTGCGTCGCTCCCGGGGTGAGCTACCATCGAACTGGCAGGATTTAAGCCGGGCTTATATCGGCGAGACTCAAAGGAAAACAGACAGTATTGCCTCCCGTAAGGCATCGCTGAACGCGTTGAACGCCTATGGCCCCGTCTTGCCGGAATTAATCGGCGGTTCCGCGGATCTGACCGGTTCCAATCTCACTCTCTGGAATGGTTCCACGGTCGTCAGCCAGACAAACGCGGCCGGCAATTACCTCTATTACGGCGCCAGGGAATTTGCCATGGCCGCCATCAACAGCGGTATGGCGCTGCATGGCGGGTTCATTCCTTACGGCGGCACTTTTCTCATTTTCACGGAATACGCCAGAAATGCGTTACGCATGTCGGCACTGATGAAATTACGCAATATTTTTGTCTTAACCCATGATTCAATCGGCTTGGGAGAAGACGGCCCAACCCACCAGGCAGTGGAACAGGCCGCGACCCTGCGGCTGATCCCCAATATGTCGGTCTGGCGCCCGTGTGATTCGGTAGAAACCGCGTTCGCCTGGAAATCGGCCTTGGAAAATCGGGACAAGCCCACCGCCCTGTTACTCTCACGCCAGTCTTTGCCCTGCATGGAAAGAACCGGGCAGCAGCTTGACGACATCGAACGCGGCGCTTACGTTCTGGTGGCTCCCGCAGGTGAACCGGAACTGATCATCATCGCAACGGGTTCCGAGGTGGCCATTGCCGTTAATACGGCGCGACAATTAAATGAGGCAGGCAGGCGCGTACGCGTCGTATCCATGCCCTCAACAGACGTGTTCGATATGCAGCCTGAGCACTACCGCGAGCAGGTTCTGCCTGCTGCCTGCCGTCGCCGCATTGCCGTGGAAGCCGGCATTCCCGATTACTGGCGCAAATACGTCGGCCTTGATGGTAAGATACTGGGCGTTCCGACTTTTGGCGAGTCGGCCCCCGGCAGCGCCGTGTTTGATCATTTCGGCCTCAACATGGATGGACTGATCAAGTTGGTACAAGCATATATATAAGAAAATGGATCGGTGTCGATAATCAGAATATCAACGGACAATCCGGCGGACCGGCACGAGACCTCGTGAAATAAGAAGATCGATCGGCACTGAACACTTCATTTTATCAAGCAAACGACCTGGAGCTATATATTAATGACTATAAACGTTGGAATTAACGGCTACGGCAGAATTGGCAGAAACATTTTACGCGCGCTATATGAAAGCGGGCGCACCGACGAGATCCGGATCGTCGCGGTCAACGATCTGGGAGATGCCGAGACCAATGCCCACCTGACCCGCTATGATACCGCCCACGGCAAGTTCCCCGGAACGGTTGCCGTCGATGGCGACTCTATGCTGGTCAACGGCGACAGGATACGAGTCCTGTCGGAACGGGACCCGGCAAAGCTGCCCTGGGGAGAACTGGACATAGACGTCGTCCATGAATCCACCGGCTTCTTCGCCAGCAAGGAAAAAGCCGGCGCGCACCTCCAGGGAGGAGCCAAAAAAGTTATCATTTCCGCACCCGGCGGCAGTGACGTAGACGCCACCATCGTCTATGGCGTCAACCATACTATTCTTAAAAAATCGGATACCGTCATTTCCAACGCCTCATGTACGACCAATTGTCTGGCCCCCGTCGTCAAGGTGCTGCATGAACACGTCGGCGTGGTAAACGGTACTATGACCACGATCCACTCCTATACCAACGACCAGGTGCTGACCGACGTCTATCACACTGACTTGCGTCGCGCCCGTTCCGCTACATTGTCCATGATCCCGACGAAAACCGGCGCCGCGGCCGCTGTCGGCCTGGTTCTGCCGGAACTGAACGGCAAGCTGGACGGCTACGCCGTGCGTGTGCCTACTATCAACGTTTCGATCGTGGATTTAAGTTTTTTGGCCGCCCGCGATACCTCGCACGAAGAAATCAACCGGATCATGCGCACGGCCGCTGACGGCCACCTGCACGGCGTTCTGGCCTGCAACGAAGCGCCGCTGGTTTCCGTTGACTTTAATCATGACCCGGCATCGGCGACTTATGACGCCTCATTAACCAAGGTCATCGAAGGCAGAACCGTAAAGGTGGTGGCCTGGTACGACAACGAATGGGGGTTTTCCAACAGGATGCTCGATACGACGATTGCCCTGATGAACGCTGAGTAAGATGACTTTCCATCAATGACAGGCACTCTGGTGTAATATGCAGGTTAAAGACATTCTCTTGCTTTTTCTCTGCGTTTATCCATGTTCCTGTATGGTTTTCAGCAGGGATGCGTTCATCTGCGGATAAACATGGGCACTGAGTTCATTACCCTGGATGACCTGACCCTGACCCACAAGAAAGTCCTGATCAGGGTCGATTTCAACGTGCCCCTCAGCGCCGGCGTTATCCAGGATGACACACGTATTCAAGCCTGCCTCCCGACTTTACATCGATTAATTGCCGCGCACGCGGCCATCATCCTGGTTTCTCACCTGGGGCGCCCCAAAGCAGGGCAATATGACGACGACTACACCCTGGCCCCGGTCGCCGAACGCGTCTCTGCCTTGTTAGGTCAGGACGTGCCGCTGGTTAGCGCCTGGCAGGATGGAATTTCAATCCGGCCCGGTGAGGTAGTCATGCTGGAGAATATCCGCTTTATGCCGGGTGAGACGATAAACGATGACGCCCTGGCCCGCAGTCTGGCGAATTTGTGCGACGTTTACGTGAATGATGCCTTTGCCACGGCGCATCGCGCCCAGGCCTCCACCCACGGCGTGGCCGGCTATGCCCCGGTGGCCTGTGCCGGGCCGTTGTTGCTTGCTGAAATAGAGATGCTCACAAAAGCCCTCGAACACCCGAGACGCCCCATGACGGCCATCGTCGGCGGATCAAAGGTCTCGACGAAACTGATGGCGCTGGAAAACCTGATCAAAAAGGTGGACCGGATGATTGTCGGCGGCGGCATAGCCAACACGTTTCTGAAAGCAGCCGGTTCGGACATCGGCTTTTCACTTTATGAACCGGACCTGGTTCCCCGCGCGGCAGAAATCCTTGCTTATGCCAAAAAACATAATAAGGAGATGCCTCTGCCGGTAGACGTTGTATGTGCCAAGTCCCTGGCGGAAGACGCACAGGCGGAAATCAAACCTCTCGCAGACATCCGTCCCGACGACCGGATTGTGGACATCGGCCCGGAGACAATCGAGATGAATAACCGCATTATCCGCTCGTCCGGGACGGTTTTATGGAACGGTCCCCTCGGTGTGTTCGAGATTGAACAATTTTCCGCCGGCACGGCCGCCCTGGCCAGGGCCATTGCCGCAAACCAGGGATTATCCATCGCCGGCGGCGGCGACACCTTGTCAGCCATTACCCGGTTTGACGTGGAGCAAGGTATTTCCTGTATATCAACCGGTGGCGGCGCATTCCTGGAATTACTGGAAGGAAAAACCCTGCCCGCCGTCGCCATATTGCAGGAAACGGCACGGGTTTGGCATACAATGGGAGAGGCTCGAAATTAATAATCCCGTTTAAGCGGATTGACCCAGCCCGGATATTGCACCAGTGGATGCGATGATCGCGCCGGATTTTTGTCGCTGGCGGGCGCCTGCGACCGAAAGCATAGCCGGGACTCTGGTTGAGGGAGCACGTGCCCGCCAGCGACAAAAAGACAAGCAAGGGCGCATCCAGCGCAGTTTGTAACGGCACTACAATGATAAACTATGAGTAACTAATTAACAGCAAATGACTTTCCATCCATGACAAGCGATCTGGTGCAATATCCGGGCTAGACACATGCGCAGAACAAAAATCATTGCCACCGTGGGACCCGCCACCGATAAACCGGGGGTGATGGAAAAACTGGTTGAGTCCAGTGTGGATTTATTCCGTATCAACTATTCCCACCAGACCCACCTGGAACACAAGGAGCGGGTCCGGGCCATCCTGGACATTACCGGAAAGAAAGGCATTGAGGTCGGCATCATAGCGGATTTGCAGGGACCCAAGATCAGGCTCGCGCGTTTTAAAAACGGCAAAATTCTACTGCAGGAGGGGGACGATTTTATCCTTGACCCGTCTTTGCCGGGCGACGCCGGCACTGAGTCACAAGTGAGTGTGACCTACCGGGCACTGCACCAGGACGTTAATCCCGGGGACATACTGCTGGTGGATGATGGGCGCATCACTCTTGAAGTTGTGAGCGTGGTAAAGACGCGGGTGCGATGCAGGGTGATTGTCGGTGGAGTGCTATCGGATAATAAAGGCATCAACCTGAAAGGTGGCGGGCTTTCCGCGGGGGCGCTGACGAGAAAAGATCACAAAGACCTGCTGCACGGGGTTGAAATCGGCGCTGATTATTTTGCCGTTTCTTTTGTCAGCACGGCCGCTGACATTCACCAGGCCCGCTCACTATTGGATAAAGCAGGTTCAAATGCGGGGATCATCGCGAAAATTGAGCGGGTGGAGGCATTGGAAAATGCCACTGCCATCATTGAAGCCGCCGACGCCATCATGATCGCCCGTGGTGACCTGGGGGTTGAAATCGGTGACGCCTCCCTGCCGCCGGTGCAGAAAAAACTGATCAAACAGGCCCAGGCCATGGATCGCCCGGTGATTACCGCCACACAGATGATGGATTCCATGATCAACAATCAGATCCCCACCCGGGCGGAAGTATTCGACGTTGCCAACGCCATCCTGGACGGGACGGACGCGGTCATGCTGTCCGGGGAAACGAGTATCGGTTTGTATCCGAACCAGGTTGTCCAGGCCATGGCCCGGATCTGTGAGGAAACGGAAAAACAAAAAGAAACCCGGCAATCGGACCACCGCATCAACCAGGAATTCAAACGTATCGACGAAGCCATCGCCATGTCCACCATGTACGCGGCGAACCACATTAACGCCAAGGCGATTGCCGCCCTGACGGAAACCGGTTCATCCTGCCTGTGGATGTCGCGCATAAGCTCCGGGATCCCTATCCTGGCGTTTACCCGTCACGCTTCGACCATGCGTAAAGTCAGGTTATACCGGGACGTGTATCCCATTCATTTTGACATCACCCACACGGATCCATTGGAGGCCAACAAAGAAATCATCGCCAACCTGCTCAGACTCGAACTGGTCAGCAAAGGCGATATCGTCCTGGTCACAAAAGGCGATCTCAGGGGCCATCGCGGCGGCACCAACAACCTGAAAATCATCCGGGTGGGGGAATCAACCGAGCAACATATATAGAGAGAGGATAAAAAAAGATGAGTCAAATCAGAGAAGCAGACCAGGCCCGTACGGTTATCCAGGAATACGTCGATGCCTGTGCTGCCGGCAGCGTTGAACGGCTGAGAGCGATCTTTCATGAAAATGCACTGATGTCCGGCTATATGATGGGCGAATACCTGATGGGTTCTCCGGAACCGTTTTTTCAGGCAGTAGAGAATCCACCACCGGGCGTACCGTCAGGTGGAGACTATAAAGGTCAAATTACCGCCGTTGACATTTCCGGTCCGGTTGCCAGTATCACCCTGAAAGAAACGGGATTTATGGGTATAAACTTTACCGACTACTTCCATCTTGCCAAGGTAAACGACGAATGGAAGATTATAAGCAAGACGTTTAACCCGGAAATGCCCTGATTATGAATCAGGTCCGGGGATACTGAACCGGGACATGTTATTTTTCCCGGATTTGCCTTACAATTTAATCAGCCTTTTTTGACCACGGGAGTAAGTTTCAATGAGTGATATGACCGGGCTTATGGCGCAAACAGCCGCGGTAATGGTTGCCGACGGCAAGGGAATTCTCGCCATAGATGAAAGCCTGCCGACCATAACAAAACGTTTCGATACCATCGACCTGGAATCCACGGAGGAGAACCGACGAGCATATCGGGAACTGCTGATCACGGCCTCCGGCAGCGAAGAATTTATCAGCGGCATGATTCTATTCGACGAAACTATCCGGCAAAAAACCCGGGAGGGTGTCCCCTTCCCAACCACCATGATCGAAAAAGGCATCATGCCCGGCATCAAGGTGGATACCGGCGCCAAAGACCTGGCGGGGCATCCCGGGGAAAAAGTCACCGAGGGGCTGGACGGCCTGCGGTCCCGCCTTGCCGAATATCGCGACCTGGGTGCCCGGTTCGCCAAGTGGCGCGCCGTGATCACCATCGATGACCATATCCCGACTAACGCGTGTATCGAGGCCAATGCCCATGCCCTGGCCCGCTACGCAGGCTTATGTCAGGAAGCCGGTATCGTTCCCATGGTTGAACCGGAAGTCCTGATGGACGCCGACAATGATATAGATACCTGTTACCGGGTTACGGAAAAAACCCTGAGATCGGTCTTCCATGCCTTGTCCGGTCAAGCGGTGGCTCTGGAATACACCATTCTCAAAGTCAACATGGTCATATCCGGCAAACAATGCCCCCGCCAGGCGGGTCTGCAGGAAGTCGCGGACAAGACGGTACGCTGCCTGCTGAATACGGTGCCGGCCGCATTACCGGGGATCGTATTCCTGTCCGGCGGACAAAGCGCCGAACTGGCCACGGCCCACCTGAATGCAATGAACCGGAGCTACGACGGCCTGCCCTGGCCCCTGAGCTTCTCTTACGGGCGCGCATTGCAGGAACCTTGCCTGAAGACCTGGTCAGGCAAACCGGAAAACCTCGGCGCGGCACAAGCGGCACTCCTGCACAGGGAAAAATGCAACAGCCTCGCCTGCCTGGGGCAATATTCCGATACACTTGAACAGGCCGCCTGACGCCCCTGGCCTCCATGTCAGCACTTGTCATTGAAAATCTATACCCTCAAACAGCGGCAGCCTGGCAAGCCTACCAGGCCATGAGCGTAAGCAAGGATGACTATTTCTCACTGCTGCAGGCCCTGGATGAAAAATACAAGAACGGCGGCGACCCCGGTATCGCCGAGAACCTGAAACTGGAACAACTACTGAGTGAACACGACCAAAAGGTAAAACTGTTCAACAAGGCAATGGCAGCCATAACCGACCCCGACGCGAAAAAACAAATGCTGGAACTGCTGACCGCGGCGGCAGAAGTTAAAGACAGTCATTAAACCTCACTTCACCGTCGGCAAATGCAAACTGATTACCTGACAAAGAGCAGTCAGCGGATGCGTTCCGTTCAATCTCCCGTTGTGCCTGTGGTAGCCGACCTTATCAGGGCTACCCCGGGGACCATCTCCCTGGGACAGGGTGTGGTTTGGTACGGGCCGCCGGAGACGGCCCTGCAAAACGTCCTGGCGCACAGTGGAGAACTGAACCAGTACTACGGTCCCGTGGAAGGCATACCGGAGCTTGCGGACAGGATCAGACACAAGCTGTTTACCGAGAATGGTATAACGGTTGATGAAACGCAGCATCTGGTGGTCACGGCCGGCGCCAACATGGGTTTCCTGAACGCGATTTACGCGATTGCCGACCCGGGCGCTGAAGTCATCCTGCCAGTCCCTTACTACTTCAACCATGAAATGGCAATAAGAATGCTGGACTGTCAACCGGTTTGCGTACCGACCGACAGGCATTTCCAGCTTGACCCCGAAGCAATTGACGCAGCAATTACCCCGCGCACCGCGGCGGTTGTGACCATTTCACCCAATAATCCCAGTGGCGCCGTCTACCCGGAAGAAGCCTTGCGGGCAATCAACGAGCTTTGCCGGGAACGGGGGATTTATCACATCAGTGACGAGGCCTATGAATATTTCGTGTTCGCTGACCATCGGCATTTCTCACCTGCCGGTATTGTTGATTCGGCCGCGCACACCATTTCCCTGTTCTCCTTGTCCAAGGCATTCGGCTTTTCGTCCTGGCGCATCGGTTATATGCTGATACCCGCGCACCTGCACGAGGCCGTGAGAAAAGTACAGGATACGAACCTGATCTGTCCGCCGCTGGCATCACAATATGCGGCTATCGGCGCCTTTCAAGCCGGCCGGGATTACTGTGACGAGAAGATCAGGCTGATCGCCCGGAACCGGATGTATGTGCTTGATGAATTGAAAAAACTGGACTGCCTCGCCGGGGATACCCGCTCCGACGGCGCCTTTTATACGTTCCTGCGGCTGGACACAAAGCAGACCGACATGGATATTGTCGAACGTCTTATCCGGGAATTCAGGATAGCGGTCATGCCCGGCAGCGCCTTCGGTATGAGTGGGGGCTGTTATATACGAATTGCTTACGGCGCCCTGGATCAATCGACCATAGAGGAAGGCATGCAGCGGCTGATTAACGGACTGAATGCAATCTTATGCTAATAGCCACAGAGGACTCCGTGTGACTTCTCGATCACTTGAATCGCTTCGACCAGCGATTTAAGCCTTCCTGCAGTTGATCCTGCTGCCCGTGATGCTGCGGCCAGTGCTCGACCCGTTTTGACAAGCGAGGTGAGCCGTGAGCTTTATGAAACAGTGTGACGTTCCCGGTTTTGAAGAACGGGATCAGCGCCATGCCGGCGAGGAAGCCACCTATGTGGGCAAACCAGGCAACCCCTCCTCCCTCAGACGATGTAAAGGCGGAACTGATCAATTGTATGGCGAACCATATGCCCAGTACCCACAGGGCCGGCAACCTTACCAGTTGTATAAAAAATCCCAGGGGGATCAGCACCAGCACCTTGGCGCGGGGATAAAGTATGAGGTAGGCGCCCAATACCCCCGATATGGCGCCACTGGCGCCGATCATGGGAATCTGGGAATCCGGGTTCTGTAATACCTGCCCGAACACGGCCGCAACCCCACAGAGCAGGTAAAACACGATAAACCGTCCGTGTCCCATCGCATCTTCGACGTTGTTGCCGAAAATCCATAAATAGAGCATGTTACCGGCCAGGTGCATGAAACCGCCGTGTAAAAACATGGAGGTGAACACGGTCACGGAGGCGGGAACGACGGCCAGTTCCGCGGGCAATGCCACCTTGTCCAGCAGGACCGCAGGGATCACCCCCAGGGCATAGACGGATGCCTGGTAGCCCTGGGAACCCAGGGAAGTCTGCCAGAGAAATACGAGGACGCAGCCCGCGATAAAGGTAATAGTGAGTGCGGGGAAAATATGCGTGGGGTTATCGTCGTGAAGGGGAATCATCTAAGGAACCTCTGATTAAGTCAGAGGTTCCAACGATACAGGGATGTATCGTCAAAATCAATGACAGTAGGTCATTGATTTTGTGAGGAAAACAAAAACGTGTCCCGTACCCCGTATCAAAGCCTGCCCCGTACTTGATACGGGAATGGACTTGTTCAGAGTTTCCCTAATAACCTGTTCCGGGCCTCTTTGTATTTGGCGGAAGTGTGATTGATGACTTCATCAGGTAATGCCGGGCCGGGGTCTTTTTTATCCCAGTCCAGGGTTTCAAGATAATCTCTTACGTATTGCTTGTCAAAGCTGGGGGGGCTGATACCCGTGCGGTAGGAAGCCGCCGGCCAGAACCGGGATGAATCGGGGGTCAATACCTCGTCTATCAGGTATAACTCGCCGTTCTTATCGGCGCCGAATTCCAGTTTGGTATCCGCAATGATGATGCCCCTTTCCCTGGCGTACTCCGCCGCTTGCCGGTAGATGGTCAGGCTCAGCCCGCGTACTTTCTCCGCAAGGTCAATACCCAATAACCCGACGGTGTCTGCAAAACTGATATTTTCATCATGCTCCCCGACGTCCGCTTTGGTAGAGGGCGTAAATATCGGTTCCGGCAACTGTTGCGCCTGTTCCAGACCGGCCGGCAATTTTATGCCGCATACCGCGCCGCTGCGCTGGTAGTCTTTCCAGCCCGAGCCGATGATATAACCCCGGACGATGGCCTCCACGGGCAGGGGCGCCAGTTTTTTGACCACTATGGCGCGACCTTCGAGTTGTTCGACCTCGCTTTCCCGGAGTCCGACGGAATCCAGGCTGCGACCGGTCAAATGGTTGCCGATCAATTTTTCAGTCCGGACAAACCAGAAATTGGACACCGTGGTCAAGACGCTGCCCTTGCCGGGGATCGGGTCGGGCAGCACCACGTCGAACGCCGATATACGGTCGCTGGTGACGATCAACAGGTGACCGGCATCCACCTCGTAGATGTCCCGGACCTTGCCCCGGTTCTTCAGCGGCAGGGTGTCAATTTTTGACTGGTAAAGTGCGCTGTTCAAGTTTGTCATCTCAAATTTTTGTGTTGTTGTGTTTTGACAAGGCGGGTTTTGGTTGGGTAATGGTTCTTTCTGTCGGGTCAGCGGGATTTATTGATTTTCTCCCAGGTGTCGCGCAACGTTACAACCCGGTTGAATACCGGATTTTCCGGCTGCCAGTCCTTCCGGTCCGCGCAAAAGTATCCCAGCCGTTCAAATTGAAAGCGTTCCGCCGGCTGTGCCTCTGCCAGGTCCGGTTCTATGAAACAACGGGTCAGTGTCTCCCTGGAATCCGGATTGATATATGCCTTCCAGTCAAGCTCGTCCCGTTCGGGATTGGCAACGGAAAACAACCTGTCATACAGCCTGACCTGCGCGGTGCGTGCGTGTTTTGCCGACACCCAGTGGATCGTCCCCTTAACCTTCCGTCCGTCGGGCGCGCTGCCACCCCGCGTCGCCGGGTCATAGCTGCAGTGCAGCTCAAGCACCGCGCCCGTCTGCGCGTCTTTCACGACCTTGTTGCAAGTGATAAAATAAGCGTAACGCAATCGTACTTCGCGACCCGGCGCCAGTCGAAAGAATTTCTTTGGCGCCTCTTCCATAAAATCATCCTGTTCAATATAGATCACTTTGCTGAATGGAACCTGCCGCGTACCCATGGCCGGGTCCTGCGGATGGTTGGCGGCATCCAGCAACTCCTCTTTATCATCGGGATAATTATCGATCACGACTTTCAACGGGCGCAACACCGCCATGCGGCGCGGCGCGCTGTCACCCAACTCATCCCTGATGGCGTGCTCGAGCACCCCCGCGTCAATATAAGTATCGCTTTTCGTCAAACCGATCCGGTCACAAAAATCCCTTATGGATTTCGGAGTGAAACCACGGCGTCTCAAGCCCGACAGGGTCGGCATGCGCGGGTCGTCCCAGTCATCCACGTGGCCGTCCTCAACCAGTTCGATCAACTTTCGTTTGCTCAGGACCGTATACTCGAGATTGAGGCGGGCAAACTCATACTGGCGCGGGCGCGCAGGCGTATCCAGGTTATCGATTACCCAGTCGTACAGCGGACGGTGATCTTCAAATTCCAGGCTGCACAATGAGTGCGTGACACACTCCAGCGCATCGGACAGACACTGGGTAAAATCGTACATGGGATAGATACACCAGTCGTCGCCGGTGCGGTAGTGACCGGTCCTGCGAATCCGGTAGAGAACGGGGTCGCGCATGTTCAGGTTGGCCGACCGCATGTTGATTTTTGCCCTGAGCACGTGTTCCCCCTCGACGAACTCACCGGCTTTCATTTTATGGAACAAATCAAGGCTCTCTTCAATCGACCTGTTACGACAGGGGCTGTCTTTGCCCGGTTCCGTCAGGGTGCCGCGATACTGCCTGATCTGCTCCGCGCTCATGCTGTCCACGTAGGCCTTGCCCTGTCGTATCAATTCGACGGCATATTCAAACAACCGGGCAAAATAATCCGATGCAAAAAACAACCTGTCTTCCCAATCAAACCCCAGCCAGCGCACATCTTCCTGGATGGCCTCAACATACTTCATGTCTTCCTTTTCCGGGTTGGTGTCATCAAACCGCAGGTTGCATTTCCCGTTGTACTCGGCAGCCATCCCGAAATTAAGGCAAATTGCCTTGGCGTGGCCTATATGCAGGTAGCCGTTGGGTTCCGGCGGAAAACGCGTGTGGATGCCTTCCGGATAACGACCCTGTGTCAGGTCATCATGGATGATCTTGCGAATAAAATTTGTCGGAGTTGAGTATTCCACCTGCTACCGTGCCAACCGTAAGCGTTCAGCTATTCTTTACAATATCAGGCACGTCACCGCTCAAGCCCGTGGCCCGGCGTATTGTGAAATTCTTCAAGGCCTGAACAGAATTAAACAGACCCATTCCGGCATTCCTGAGACGGGACAAGGGTAAGGTCTGGTTTTCGAACAGGTATTTTAAACCTTCCAGGGCCATCATGACCATAAAATTTTCACCTTTGCGCCATCTTTCATACTTTCTCAGCACCGTCATACCACCAAAATCCCGCTGTTTCATCCTGGCTTCGCCAATGACCTGGAACAAACTGGCCACGTCGAGCAAGCCCAGGTTGGCGCCCAGACCGGCCAGGGGATGAACACAATGCGCCGCATCGCCGATCAGCGCTATCCTGTCAGAACAATAATGTCGCGCCTGGGCCCGCTGCAACGGAAAACTTCGTCTGATGCCGGAATGTACAACGGCGCCCAGACAATTTTCGATCGAGTATGTGAGTAATTGCTGAAATTCGATCTCATTCATGCCGAGCAGTTCTGTCGCCTGCTCAGGAGTGGTTGACCAGACCACGCCACACCGGTTCCGGTCCGCCAGGGGCAGGAAGGCGATGGGCCCCTTATCCAGAAACCGCTGGCGGGCTATGCGTTCATGAGGCAACTCCGTTTGAACGATACTTGCCACTGCCGTTTGTCCGTATTGTCGAGCGTCGTAATTTATTCCGGCCAGCTGCCTGATTTTTGATCCTGCTCCGTCTGCGGCGATAAGCAATTTTGCCGACACCTGACGGCCATCGCTCAACTCCAGCCTGATCGCTTTCCTGTCGAGACTGAGGCTGACCGCGCCCACGCCCGCGCATACCGTCACGGCAGGTAGCTCATCCCGGACTGTTTCCAGCGCTTTGACCAATTCATTTTGCCGGACAGTGTACCCCAGGGTCGGCTGGTTGATGGCTGCGCTGTCGAAATCGAGCTGGCCCTTACCGTTTTCATCCCACACGTGCATGCGCTCGAACCGACCAATATCCTCCGGAGCAAGTTGCTGCCATACACGGATGGCAGACAGGATTTTTTGCGACGCCAGGGTCAGCGCCAAAACCCGCGGATCATCTGCCGGCATCTCAGCGGCGGTTGTCCTGTTCTGTTCAACCAGTACACATTCGATTCCGTTTGCGGCTGATAATAAGGCCATACTGCCGCCGATGACGCCACCACCGACTATCAGGAGGTCTGTTTTTAATTTATCCGCCACTCAGTGAGAAATGTAGCTTGAGACTGGCCGTCCTGCATGAAGACCCGCTGCCCGTTTGATAAATTCTTTTTTCAGGGGCGGCAGTGCGTCCAGGACGAACATCGTCGTATTACGCGCGAAGGCTTTCAACGGATTCGTATTGTTAAACGTCCTCTGCAACGCGTCGGTAAACCGGATAACCTGCCGTTGATCCGCCTTTCTGGACAAAATGTAGGACTCAAGCAGGTCCCTGCCGCCCACGTCCCTGCCCTCCCGCAAAGCCGCGCCGAGGTTCTCAACCAGTCCGGCTACGTCCCGCAAGACAAGATTAAACCCCTGGGCGCCGTTGGGATGGATGGTGTGCGCCGCATTTCCGAGGAGCACTACCCGCTCGGCCGCCTGTTGCTCCGGCTCAACTAACAACAGGGGATAGGATTTCCTGGCGCCCAGCCTGGAAAATCTGCCCAGACGTTTGCCAAACCTTTGTTGCAGGTGGTTAAGATATTCGTCATCGTCCGCCTGTAAATAGCCGTACGCTTTGTCACCCGGCGCCACCATGACCGTGACGCAGCGATTGTCCGTCAACGGCAACAGGGCAACCAGGCCATCCGGCGTAAATCTTTCATACGCGGTGTTGCAGTGGTCCCCGGATATAGTGACGTTACCGACGATAGCCGTCTGACGATAATCATGGGTTCTTGCATTTATCCCGACTAACTCCCTTGAGCCGGAAAAAGCGCCATCTGCAACAACCAGCAACCTGCACGTAAGTGCGGCATCGCCGCCGGCCTGTCTGATCCGTAGTTCAACCGCGTGACCGTCCCGCTCGATTCCCGTGGCCGCCGCCGGACAGAACATGTCGATGTTATCGTGGTTGGAAATCTCCTGAAACAGCGCACGGCCCAATTCACGCGCGCTGACAACAAACCCCAGGGCATCAAGATCAAGCAGCCCGGCCGACATCCTGACGCAGCCATAAGTGCCCTGTGTACTGACGTGTATCTGTTCAATGGGGCAAACGGATTGCTCCAGTTTTGACCACAGTCCCATTGCGTCAAATATCTTCCGGGAAGAAAGCGACAACGCAATCCCCCTGTCATCATAACTTTGCTGCTCTTTGTCGCCGGGCTGTCTCTCTTCAACCAGCGCAATACTGACGTCTTCCTTTGCCAGACCACAGGCAAGACTGGCTCCGGCCATACCACCACCGATTATTGCAATATCGTACATCGCAACAGTTTACACCGCCATCAGCGCCTCGATTTCAGCGGCTTCTTTGGGTACACCCCTGCTCAATACCTCATTACCGTCTTTGGTTACCAGTACGTCATCTTCAATACGCACGCCGATGTTCCACCATTTTTTGGCAAGGCCGCGCTGCGGCGGGAAATACAGCCCCGGTTCAACGGTTAAAACCATGCCCGGTTCCAGCATTCGCCATTCCCCTCCTATTTTATAATCGCCCACGTCGTGTACGTCCAGGCCCAGCCAGTGCCCGGTCTTGTGCATAAAATACGGGGCGTATTTCTTTTCCTTGATCAGTGTCCGCGGTTTTCCCTTGAGAATACCCAGAGAAAGCAGGCCCTCGGTCAACACCTGCACCGCAGCCTCATGGGGTTGACCCCAGTGCCTCCCCGGTCTGACTTCATTAATTGCCGCAAGTTGCGCTGCAAGAACAATCTCATATACGTCTCTCTGCTGCCGGGTAAACTGCCCGTTGACGGGAAAAGTTCGGCTGACGTCACTCGCATAGCATTCATATTCTGCGCCGGCGTCAATCAATAACAAGTCACCGTCTTCCAGCTTCCTGGTATTTTCAATGTAGTGCAGGATACAACTGTTTGGCCCACTGCCTACGATGGAGGGATAAGCCGGGCTGCGCGCGCCCTGACGCATGAATTCATGAATTAATTCCGCCTCAACCTGATATTCCATCATCCCCGGGCGACATGACTGCATGGCGCGAATATGGGCATTGGCAGAAATTCCGGCAGCCTCGCGCAGCGTTTTGATTTCATTACGGCTTTTATACAGGCGCATATCGTGCAGGATATGATTCAGGGAAATAAATTCACCCGGCGCGCTTACCCCGTTGCGGGCCATGCTGCGCACCCGATTAACCCAGCCAACCACGCGTTGGTCGAAGACGGCGTCATTACCCATTGTGTAGTAAATCCGCTCACGGTCCTCCAGCAACCCGGGTAAAATATCATCCATGTCCGTGATGGGATACGCGTCATCCGCGCCATAGTCACTACAAGCGCCATCCAGACCTGCCCTGGAACCATCCCAGGTTTCCCGCTCCGGGTCGCGTTCACGACAAAACAGGATAAACTCCCCTTGCGCCCGGCTGGGGATAAACACGGCGACGGCTTCCGGTTCGGCAAATCCTGTCAAATAATAGAAATCACTGTCAGGACGGTATGAATATTCCACGTCCCGATTACGAATTTTCATGGGCGCGGCAGGCAGGATTGCAATACAATCATTGCCCATCATATCCATGAGTTTCTTTCGACGTTTTTGAAATTCGCGATTTTTCATTAGTTACATCTGTAAATCATGTTGGTAACAGGACGACCGCATATTTTTGAAGCCAAGCTCTTGTGCCTGCACATTGTAAGCAGGGGGCAGGAAGCCAGTCGAAGAATAATTACTTATAGTTTATGAAGGAAGGTTTGTCCACTGGATTCTGGCATTCGCCGGAATGACACGGGAAGCCTCCGCGTCATTCCGGGCTTGACCCGAGTAGTGGCACAGAGCTTGCGCGGGAATGGCGGGCAGGACAGATATCCGGTTGAAAAATACTTTCTCACAGTTTATTCTGCCCCTTAACCCCTGATCCTGTTGACCGCCTTTCAGTAGCGTTCTATATTTGTAGATATATGCTTTCCACTTTAATGGAAATAACCAGCCAAGAGAAACAAGCTTATGTCAGAGAATAAACCAGAAAATGTAGATTTAGGGGTGCTTGAGGCGCGGGTTGATGATCTCATTCGGACAGTCGACACGCTGAAAAATGAGAACGTTGCCTTGCGTGACCAGCAAAAAAACCTGATTAGTGAACGCGCCATACTCATAGAAAAAACAGAACAGGCACGCTCCCGCGTTGAAGCCATGATTGCCCGATTGCGAGCGATGGAAACCCGTTCATGACACAGCCGAAACCGCTTCCTGTAACGATTCTTGACAAGGAATACCTTATTGCCTGTGAAGAGGATGAGCGTGATCAGTTATATGCCGTGGTAGAATTTGTCAATGATAAACTGCAGGAAATAAAAAACAGTGGCAACGTTATCGGCACGGAACGAATGGCAATCATGGTCGCCCTGAATATTGCCAATGAACTACTTGCATACAAACAGGAAAATAAGGATTATACTTCGTCTATAGACTCAGTAATGAAACGTCTTCAAACAAAAATTGATCACGTTCTGACAAAGGAAGAAGAAATAAAGACGTAGTTTGTCGGACAAACAGATTTGGGTATCTTCTGTCGTGTTTGTGAACAGACCGACAGAAACTTGAGCTTATTTCCTGTTATGAAGGGGACTAACCGCGTTATTGTGTGCAAACCCACCTCGAGTGGGGAGCCTGATATATCGCCCGCTGTTCCCACTTGAACCTCTGGTTCAAGTTTAACGTCTGTAACGGCACGACGGTTGATACCCACCTGATTTTAGTTCATTAGAAACTCTGACTTAATCAGAGGTTCCCTTTATACACTTCAACTCAGGAACATTCTGTATACCGGGTTGTTTGTCTCTTCCGAGTATTTTATTCCCAGGCCGTCCAGGAACACCTGGAATTCTTCGGCCTGGTCCGGCGGCACCTGTATGCCCATCAGTACCCGACCGTAGGCGGCGCCGTGGTTTCGGTAATGGAACAGGCTGATATTCCAGCGCTCACCCATCTGCGTGAGAAAATGCAGCAATGCCCCTGAGCGTTCGGGAAATTCAAATCGATATAACACCTCATCCGTGATATTGGTTCCGCGACCGCCTATCATATAACGGATATGCATCTTCGCTACTTCATCATTACTCAAATCAATTACCCGGTAGCCTTTACCCGTCAGGTTTGCCAGCAACTGATTTTTCTCTTCAACCCCATGACGCAAATGTACTCCCACGAAGATATGCGCTTCGTCAGTATTGCCATATCGATAATTAAATTCCGTAATCTGCCGGGCGCCCAGGTCGTGACACAGGGTACGGAAGCTGCCGGGACGCTCGGAAATGGTGGTGCAGATTAACGCTTCCCGCTGTTCGCCCAGGGCCGACAGTTCGGCGATATGGCGCAGGCGGTCAAAGTTCACGTTGGCGCCGCTGACAATGGCCACCAGTTGCCTGTCTTTTATATTTTCACGCTGAACGTATTGTTTTAACCCTGTCAGGGCCAACGCGCCGGCCGGTTCGGGGATGGAACGGGTATCCTCGTATATGTCCTTGACTGCCGCGCAGATCTCATCGACGTTGACCGGCAACACCTCGTCGACAAGCTCCCGGCAAACGCGGAACGTTTCTTCCCCGGCCTGTTTCACCGCGGCGCCATCGGCAAATATGTCAACGTGGTCCAGGACGACCCTCTCCCCGGTTGTCAGCGCCTGGTACATACTGGCCGCCTTGTCGTGCTCTACCCCGATGATTTTTATGGCGGGGTTGATTGATTTCACATGCAGGGCGATACCGGCGATTAACCCGCCGCCACCGACGGGAACAAAGATACAGTCTGGTTGCCGTTCGCATTGTTCCAGCAACTCCACTGCCACGGTAGCCTGTCCTGCGATAATCAGTGGATGGTCATAAGGCGGGATGAACGTCCTGTTTTCGGCAGAAGCAAGCTCTTCCGCAAAAACACGGGCTTCATCGTAGGTATTGCCATGCAGGACAACCCTGGCGTTCAGTCGTCTGACTGCATTGACTTTGATTTCCGGCGCCGTCTTCGGCATCACGATAGTCGCCGTAATATTCATCTTGCCTGCTGCCAGGGCAACCCCCTGGGCATGATTTCCGGCAGAGGCGGCAATGACGCCGTTTTTCTTCTGCTCATCACTCAAGGTGGCAATCAGGTTATAGGCGCCGCGCAATTTATAGGAGAATACCGGTTGTTGATCTTCCCGCTTAAGCCAGATATGGTTCTGCAACAAGCGCGATGACTGAGCCGCATAATCCAGGCCGGAGCGGCGGGCAACGTCGTATACCCTGGACCTTGCCGCGCTGATTAACGGTTGGTATTCTTCAAACATGCGCATAAGATAACATTAGCCCGCATATCTAACAAAGCCTGCCTCTGGAATGTGGCAATCCAAGCAGGCGTAAACAACGATTCTGCAAATGAGCCAGGAAAAAAAACAACGCGTAGCCCGGGCCGCCATCGAGTTCGTAGAAGATAATATGCTCGTGGGTGTCGGTACCGGCAGTACCGTAAACTGCTTTATCGATGAGCTGGCACAAATCAAGCATCGAATCGACGGGGCCGTGGCCAGTTCGGTGGCAACGGAAACGCGTTTAAGGCAACACAATATCCCTATGCTCGACCTGAACGGCGTCAGTGAACTCTCTGTTTATATTGACGGCGCCGACGAGGCGACCCGGCACTTGCAACTGATCAAAGGCGGAGGCGGCGCCTTAACCCGGGAGAAGATCACAGCAGCAGTCAGTAACCGGTTTATCTGCATCGTTGATGATACAAAGATGGTGGACGTCCTGGGCGAATTTCCGTTGCCGGTTGAGGTCATCCCCATGGCCCGGAGTTACGTAGCCCGGGAAATAGTGAAACTGGGCGGTCAACCGGTATTAAGACAGGACTTTATCACCGATAACGGCAACGTCGTCCTGGACGTTCATAACCTGTCCATCATCAATCCGATTGAACTGGAACAAGCGATCGACGAAATAGTCGGGGTGGTAACCAACGGCCTGTTTGCCAAACGGCGGGCTGACCTGTTGCTGGTTGCCGATGATAACCAGGTTACCCGGCTTGGATGATCGGCCTGATACAACGGGTCACCCGGGCCCGGGTGGAGGTCGATACACAAACCGTTGCACAGGTTGACCGGGGCATCCTTGCCCTCATCGGTATTGAAAAACAGGACAGCCCACAGGTTGCCGAACGGCTGTTACGGAGAATCATCCACTATCGGATCTTCTCTGACAGCGCAGGGAAAATGAACTTGAGTCTGCTTGATATTGAAGGAGAATTATTATTAGTCCCCCAATTCACGCTGCCGGCAGACACCCGTAAAGGCGCCCGGCCCAGTTTCAGTTCAGCCGCTCCTCCCGATATGGGACGGCAATTATTCCAGCAACTGCTTGATTTTGCCCGGGAGACTCATGGACGCGTACAGGCCGGCGTCTTTGGCGCTGACATGCAGGTCACGCTGACCAACGACGGGCCGGTCACTTTCTGGTTGCAAGTATAGGGGCCGGCGCCAGTGGATGCGATGAGCACAGCAATTAATATTGATGAAGTGAAGGCATACCTGTTGTCATTACAGGACAGGCTTTGTGACGTAATTGAAGAACTGGATGCGCGGCAACGGTTTTTGAAAGACAATTGGCAACGTCCGCAGGGGGGTGGCGGTATCAGCCGGGTATTGGAAAATGGCGCCGTGTTTGAAAAAGCGGGGGTAAACTTTTCCCATGTATCCGGTGATCGCCTGCCCGCGAGCGCCAGCGTCAACAGGCCTGAGGTGGCGGGCCGGAGCTTCCAGGCAATGGGTGTCTCCACGGTCATTCATCCGGACAATCCTTTTATTCCCACCTCTCATATGAATATCCGGTTTTTCCTTGCAGAGAAGCCGGGGGAAGCGCCCCTGTGGTGGTTCGGCGGCGGGTTTGACCTTACACCCTGTTATGGGTTTGAAGAAGACGCCAGGCATTGGCACCGGGTTGCCCGGTCCGCCTGCCGCGAGTTTGGGGAAGACGTTTATACGAAACTGAAAAAGTGGTGCGATGATTATTTTTTCATCCGCCACCGCGGGGAAGCGCGGGGCATTGGCGGGATCTTTTTCGACGACTTGAATGAATGGGGGTTCCCCAGGTGCTTTCAATTCCTGCAAAGTGTGGGCGATCATTATATGCCTGCCTACCGGCCGATAGTGGAACGGCGCAAAGACATGCCGTTTACCCGACAACAGAAAGATTTTCAGCTTTACCGGCGCGGCCGCTATGTGGAATTCAACCTGGTTTACGATCGCGGTACGTTATTCGGCTTACAGTCCGGGGGGCGGGTAGAGTCAATCCTGATGTCGTTGCCTCCCTGCGTACATTGGCAACATAACCGGGAACCGGAGGCAGGCACGGAAGAAGCGCGGCTCGTCGAAGAATTTCTCAAACCCCGTGACTGGTTGGAGGTATAGAGCAGCCAGTCGTTTATCTTCCGCTCTCTATTCTCTGTCCCCTGCTCCCTGTTTCCTGTATTCTACGCGTATTTTAAGCGGTACTCGTTGATAACTCCTGGTAAAACAACATGGGTAATGAAAGACAGGTCTCTCTTGAGAGATCAACAAAAGAAACGGAAATATCCGTCAGCCTGAACCTGGATGGAAAAGGCGTCGCCGATTTGCGTATCGGCGTTCCCTTTCTCGAGCACATGCTTGGCCAGGTTGCCAGGCACGGCATGTTTGACCTGGACATCAAGGCCATGGGCGACCTTGAAATCGACGCGCATCATACCGTTGAGGACGTCGGTATCACCCTGGGGCAGGCCTTCAAGCAAGCGATCGGAGACAAACAGGGGATTCGCCGTTACGGACATGCTTATGTGCCTCTGGACGAGGCGCTTTCCCGGGTAGTCCTGGATTTCTCCGGCAGGCCCGGCCTGGAATATTTTGTCGAATACCCCAGAGCACGCGTGGGTGAATTTGACGTGGATCTGCTACGGGAGTTTTTCCAGGGTTTTGTCAACCATGCCATGGTCAACCTGCACGTTGATAATATCCGCGGTAAAAACTCGCACCATATCGCCGAAACAATATTCAAGGCATTCGGGCGTGCGTTACGCGCAGCCGTGGAACTGGACCCGCGTATGGAGGGGATCCTGCCTTCTACCAAAGGCAGGCTATAACAGTTATATGGACGAAGACAGGGGAGGAGTAGTCGTCCTGGACTACGGCTCCGGCAACCTGCGTTCCGTGGCAAAAGCCATCGAATACGTAGCGGGCGACGATTATCCCGTACTGGTCAGCGGCGATTATGACGACATCATGGCCGCTGAACGTGTTGTCTTTCCGGGGCAGGGCGCCATAGGCCAGTGCATGCACACCCTCACCGGCAAAGGCTTTCCGGCACTGCTCAGGGAGTGTATCCGCAGTAAACCATTCCTGGGTATTTGCCTGGGCTTACAGACCCTGATGGACTTCAGCGAAGAGGATGATGGAACCGAGGGCCTGGGCGTGCTCCCCGGAAAAGTACTCAGGTTTCCCGCGGCTGCCCGGGATGAAAATGGCGACCTGTACAAAGTTCCACACATGGGCTGGAACAAAGTGCGGCAAACAACCCCGCACCCCCTGTGGAAAAACATCAGGTCCGACGAGCGATTTTATTTTGTCCACAGTTACCATGTGCAACCGGAGCGTGAGTCCGATTGTGCCGGCATTACGAATTATGTGGTTGACTTTACTTCCGCCGCGGCGCGGGACAATCTGTTCGCCACGCAATTTCACCCGGAAAAAAGCCAACGCGCCGGGCTTACCCTGCTGAGAAATTTTCTGGAATGGTATCCTTAACAAAAGAAAAGGGGACAGGATTAAACCTGCCCCCTTTTTTCGTCAGATCAGATTTAAGCGACTGAATCTTTCAGGACTTTTAACGGAGTCGCACGGACGGCGGTAGATTCGGGCTTTGCCGCTATGGTTATTTTCTCACCGGTGGCCGGGTTTATACCTGCGCGTGCCGGGCGGGCAGGTTTTACCACCCTGCGTAATTTTACGCCTACGGACGGTACGGTAAATTCACCGGAACCTCCATTTTGCAAGTGGCCCCTGGCCAGGTCACCCAGTGAATCCAGTACGGAGGCAACCTGTTTCCTCGTCAGGCCGGTGGCCCCGGAAAGATCGCCCAAGATTTGAGATTTGGTTTGTTTTTGAGAAATTGATGCCATTTTTGCCCCCACTATAGAAATATTGGATTAATGTTTACAGGTTATTATCTGATACGTCTTGAACGATTTTTGGCACGTCTTCCGAACGCATCAATGAAAATTTTTGTCCTCTTCCGAAATATCACCTCTTCGTTACGTATATTACAGGATTAAATCAAAATAGAGCAACAAATAAGTGAGTCTTTTTCCATAAAATCGGGGGAATCCCAGACCTGTCCCTGGATTATGTACATATTTTCCCATTTATCTCGTCCCAGAGCAAATTAAAGGTACGGGCGGCGCCGGAGTGTCTGGCGCATACCTGCACCGGCGCCCGGTAGGCGCCCATTCTTTCCACTTCGCTCCGGTAACTTATAAAGGTACGCATTATCTCCGGATTATCCTTGGGGAAATCAAGCACAATCTCACGATGCAGTTTTTTTCTCTTGTCCACCATTGAGAAAAAAGGCAGCAATCGGGTTTTAAATTCCGGCTTGTTGTTAATATGTTTTTTTAATTGTAAGTAGGCGCGCAGCGAAAGCGGCGTGGGGATAAGCGGAATGAGCAATGCATCGGCCGCGATAAACACGTTTTCTGCTACGGTGGAAAGACTGGGAGCACAGTCAAACAGGAGCAGGTCATAATAATGGGACAGGCTGCGCGTGATCCAAGCCAGCCTGTGTAGAGGCTGTTTCCTGTCATCCAGTATCCTGTCCATAAGGCGATTCGAAAACGCGGCGGGGATGAGATCCAGGTTTGTATAATTGGTGGCCTTGACAAAATCCGTCAAATCCCGTTTTTTGCTTAATAAGTTCTTGCTTCCCCCGCGGAGCTTGGGCTTGACCCTGAAGTAATAAGTGGCCGCGGCCTGCGAGTCCAAGTCCCAAACCAGTACCCGCAACCCGGTATTTGCCGCCGCGAAACCAAGATTTACCGCGGCCGTCGTCTTGCCTACTCCGCCTTTGACGTTGTAGGTTGCGAGAATTTTCATCCTTTTAATTTCCCGGACAGGGATTTAAATAGTTTACGATTCTCGGCGGAAACAAATTTTTCATAGCGGCGTTGAAAATTGTTCTTCGCCGCGGTTTCACGTCCCGAATATATGCTGCGCAGACGATCCATGGCCACCTTGATGCCCCGGTGTTGCTTCCCCGGGAAATTTTCCTGCCATTCCCGGAGAAACTGTTGCTGAACCTGATAATCAACAATATCTCCGAGCACATTCTGGATCTTGCGTAATTGCCATATCGCTTTTTCCACGTCGCCCGCGGGGAATAGAGTGCGAAACGTGTCCAGCAGGTAACGTAGTTTTTTTCCGGACTTTCGCAGGTCGTGTAGAGCCAGGTCGGTACCCGTGTTTGCCGTGCGGCGGCCGTTTTTTCGCATTCTTTTCCAGGCCTCCCGGATAGCGTCGCCGGCAGCGGAAATGACCGGACGCTCCAGGTGACCCGGCACGTTCCGCCGGGCGTTTTCCTGCATGGATTCACGCCAGTCGCGAACGAATTCCCGGTAACGGTCGGAATCCAGCACGCTCAGAAAGGTCACCCTCTCCGTTTTCTTCCGTTGCTGTAAAAACACGTGCAATGGCAACAATTCTGCATACATATCCTCGGACAATAGCTGTTCATATTCCCGGAACGCGAGTAAAAAGACGTCGAGGTCGCGCAGGGTTGAGGTCTGATTGCTCAGCCAGGAAAAATGATGTTTGCCCAGCGCCTCTGCCTGTGTCGGCAGAACGTGTTTCATACCGCTGACCAACGACCTGCTGCGCCGAATGGCGATCCTGAACTCATGCAGAAATTCACTGTCGATATCATCCCTGATCCCTGCCGTATTGCGCTCCATCATATCCAACAGAAAGAGTAATATTTCTGACATTGCCTGGCTGATTGTCATATCCCTGTCCAACGGCACCAGCAGTTTCGACGAATAATCTCCCGGGGTCCTGTCAAGCGCCAGGAAATAACGCGACAACAGGTCTTCGGCCGAAGCCGACCCGCTGCAGTACTCCGTTGCCAAAGAAAATATTCTTTTTGTCTTTCCCTCATAGCCCTTCAAAGCTTGCAACCTGAGCACCCGGAGCGTGTTGTCGGTTCTCTTGTCGGTCGCCGGTGTTTTTGTCAACCGCTCGACGTACAGCCTGGCAATTATCTTTCCATGTTGATCTGATATATCCCGCCTCTCCCCCCGGAGCGCAAAACATCCCAAGCGACTCAAGGCGCGCTCCCTGGTAATGGGCGCCAGGCAGGAAGCCATCTCGACAGGCTCGATTTCATGGTAAAACCGCGGTACGGATTCTGTATTATCCCGGCTGACCAATTGCGCGTCCGCGGCGTCAAACAGGAACAGTGTCGCGCCACCGTCCGGATCATGACCAAGCAGAAGATGGTTTTTAAACAATCGCCAATCAAACGTGTCATACAACTCGCGGCGGCCCGTTACGGTTTCCCCGGGGCCAAGCTGATAACCGCGCTCCCTTAATTGCCGTATTAATCCGGCGGTATCCCGGGCCCTGTTAAGGATTAATTGTGGACAGTAGCTTTTCACTTACCTGTAGGGCCTGACGTATTCGGACGCCGCTTCTCGTTCCACCGCCCGGTAAGCAATATCGGTACGGTAAAACATAGCTTCGCACTGTACGGTTTTAACCGCTTCGTAAGCCCTGTTCCTGGCCCTCGTGACGTCCTCGGCAAGCGCCGTGACGCACAGCACCCGCCCCCCATTGGTGAGAACGTCCCCGTTGGCCTTTTTTGTCCCGGCGTGAAAAACCTTTATATCCTCACCCAAATCAGCGCTCAGTCCGGAGATCACCTTATCCCTGGTGGCGCTTTCAGGATACCCGGACGAGGCCATGACAACGCCGACCGCCGACCGCCGGTCCCAGGCAACGGCGGCATTGTGCAGACGTTGCGACAGGGCCATATCACACAACGCCGGCAAGTCACCTTGCAGGCGCATCATGATGGGCTGGGTTTCAGGGTCGCCGAGACGGCAATTGAACTCGAGGACTTCAGGGTCGCCGTTAGCGTCAACCATGAGCCCGGCATACAGGAATCCCCTGTAGGGGCTGCCTTCCTCCCGCATACCCGCAACCGCCGGTTCTATGATCTGCCGCATAATCCTGTCATGCAAGATCTCGCTCATCATGGAGGACGGCGAGTACGCTCCCATTCCTCCGGTATTAGGACCTGAATCTCCATCGTCCCTGGCCTTGTGGTCCTGGGAACTGGCCAGCGGGATCACATTCTCACCATCGCTGATCACGATGAAGCTGATTTCTTCTCCCGCAAGAAATTCCTCTATGACGACACGTTGCCCCGCCTCACCGAATTTGTTGGCGGACAACATGTCGGTAACGGCTTGTCTGGCTTGCTCGGGGGTTTGCGCAACGATGACACCCTTGCCCGCGGCCAGGCCATCTGCCTTGATAACTATCGGCATGTCTTTTGAATCAATATAATCACAGGCGGGGCCAGGTTCGGTAAAGGTCTCGTAGTCAGCCGTGGGAATATCGTGCCGCCTCAGAAAGGCCTTGCTGAAACTCTTGGATCCCTCCAGCCTGGAGGCATTTTTCGACGGGCCGAAACAACGCAAACCCGCATCCGCAAAATCATCCGTAATGCCGGAAACCAGCGGGGCCTCGGGACCCACTATGGTCAACGATACCGAGTTCTGCCTGGCAAATGCAATCAGTCCGGGTGTGTCAGTCGGCGCAAGTGGTATGTTTTCAACCTTGTTTTCCCCCGCCGTACCGGCGTTGCCCGACGCAACGTAAACCCTGTCCACATCAGCCGATTGTGCCACCTTCCAGGCTATGGCATGCTCACGTCCCCCGCCGCCGATGATTAATACATTCATTTTCAGTGTCGGAAATGCCGCATAGAGGTGAACACCATTGCCATGGCGTGTTCATCCGCTGCGGCGATAACCTCCTCATCGCGCATTGAGCCTCCCGGTTGTATAACGGCCGTAATACCGGCTTGCGCGGCGGAATTAATCCCGTCCCGAAATGGAAAAAACGCGTCCGACGCCATCACCGCGCCAGCTACCTGCAAACCCGCGTCAGCCGCCTTGAGCGCGGCAATACGGGCACTGTAGACACGGCTCATCTGGCCGGCGCCGACCCCGATGGTCCGCCGATCTTTTGCATAGACAATAGCGTTGGATTTGACGTATTTCACCACCTGCCAGGCAAACATCATGTCATCCAGCTCCTTTTCATCCGGTTTACGCCGGGAAACAACGTTTAACTGTCCTGGCTTGATCGCCCCCGTATCACTGTCCTGGACCAGTAATCCGCCACTGACGCGTTTTAGCTCAAGTTGTGTTGTCTGTTGGGCGCGCACACCCGTAACCAGCACGCGTACGCCCGCCTTTCGCTCCGTTATTGACAGGACGCCTTCTTCCACGTCCGGCGCCAGTATGACTTCTACGAACTGCTGCTCAATAATTTTTTCTGCGGTTTCCTTATCCAGGCTCCTGTTAAAGGCGATTACGCCGCCAAATGCGGAGACAGGGTCGGTTGAGTATGCGCCGGCATAAGCATCAAATATGGATACGCTCTCCGCAACGCCGCAGGGATTGGCGTGCTTCACGATGACACAGGCAGGATTGGCAAATCCGGTGACACATTCCAGCGCGGCATCGGAATCTGCAATATTATTATAGGAAAGCGCCTTCCCCTGTAATTGCCCGGCGGCGGCCAGGGTCCCGTCTGCTGCCTGCGGATCCGCATAAAAAGCGGCGGACTGGTGGGGGTTCTCACCGTATCTTAACTCTTCGGAGAGGGTAAACTGCATCGTATACGTGTCCGGGTAATGCCGGCTTGCTCCCTGGTGGTCCAGCGCGCTTAAATAGTTGGAAACATTGGCATCGTAATTTGCCGTGTGAGCAAACACTTTTTGCGCCAGCTTGAAGCAGGTTGCAGCGCTCAGCCGGTTTTCATTTTCCTTTAATTCATTCAGCACGTCTGCATAATCTTCCACGGCAACGACCACGCCGGTAAATTCATGGTTTTTCGCCGCAGCCCTGAGCATGGTCGGCCCGCCTATATCAATATTTTCTATCGCTTCCGCCAGGGTACAGTCAGTACGGCTGACAGTGACTTCAAATGGATACAGGTTGACAACAACGAGATCGATGGGCGCAATATCCAGTTCCTCCATGACCTCAGCGTCTTTGTCTCCTCGCCCAAGCAGGCCGGCATGAATTTTCGGATGCAGGGTTTTTACCCTGCCGTCCATAATTTCCGGAAAGCCGGTATAAGTGGATACGTCCGTCACCCGGACATTATTGGAGCGCAACAGCTTGAACGTACCGCCGGTAGAGAGAATATCGATATCCAATCGATTAAGGGCTTGACAGAATTCCACAATGCCGCACTTATCCGAGACACTGACAAGCGCACGCCTTACAGTCACCATGTCAGCGGATTAAGTCGTATTTCTTCAACCGACCCTGTACCGTACCCCTGTTCAGACCCAGTGCTTTTGCAGCACGGCTGATGTTGCCATTATAATTTTCCAATGCGACTTCAAACAAAGGTTTTTCAACCTGGGAGATGACCAGGTCGTACAAATCCGAAGTGTCGTGTCCGTCCAGGTCCTTAAAATAATTCCTCATAACTTCTTCCACGCACTCACTCAAGCCCCGTGCAGTCGATTCCGGTTGCATTAAATCCTGTTTGATCGGTTTCATAGATGACGTTTTATTAAGCAGTTTTTCTTTCACAATACCAATCAATGTAACTTCGTGCAATCCCTTTTAGCAATCACTTTTAATGGAAACGAAATTCAAAACTCACTGCATCTCGCGTAGTCCCGGCAAGCTCCAGAACAAAATGAACCGGGATGCCGGGGAGCATCCCGGAAATGACGTCGGCGCCCGGCTTGAGATAGTCGCCAGGCTTGAAATCCCGGTGGGAAATCAATTGCCCTCTCGTATCAAAAATAGCCAACTGAATCTCAGGATACGGCTGGGCAAACCTGGCGTGGTTGACTATCGTGGCATCAACCAGCAAGGCGTCCCGGTAGCGCGGGTGTAACTTTACTCCCCGGTTCAACAACTTGATCTCGGAGATATCCCGAAAGCGGATCAAATTACACTCGAAGCGTTCACAGACCGTCTGCGCCCAGGGTATTAACACCGGATAGTCCCGCAGCAGCCTGTCCCTGTTGAACCAGGCAAGTTGCATGAGCGCGGCTGCTGATAGAATAAAAACAATACCGGCCCATATAAGCCTGTTGGGGGAGCCGGTTGCTTTTTCGTCTTCAAAATCAATTTCCGCTGGAAAATCAGCAGGGACATCGTCGCTTTCCTGCAGGATTACCGATATATCCTCAACCGCATCCTCCTGCAGCGTCGTCTCGTCGTCCGGGAGGTGGATTCGGGGACCGGCGACCCTGACTTCCTCTTCCTCGAGAACTTCCGGTTGCGCTTCCGTAGCGACCACGTTCTTGAACTGATTATCCGTTTCAGGCTTCTTTACCGGCGCATCGTGAAGCCGGTCCAGTGAATAAAACGTCTCCCCGCAATTGCCGCACCTTACCCATCCGTCAGCCGCCTGGAGATGCCAGGCACGAATATGGAACAGACGCTCACAGGATGGGCAATCCGTAAACATCAGCGCTATTTGAGTCCCAGCTTGTTTTCCAGGTAATGGATATCGGTACCGCCCGAGACAAATGCCGCGTCATCCAGCAATTTCTGAAGTGTCGGAATATTGGTTTTAATGCCGTCCATGACAATCTCGGACAAGGCCGTGGACATGCGCGCCAGGGCCAGTTCGCGGGTTTCCGCGTGGGCAATCAATTTGGCAATCATCGAATCATAGTGGGGCGGTATGCGGTAGCCGTCATATACATGGGTCTCCATGCGAATTCCCGGTCCGCCGGGTTGGTGAAAGTGGCGTACCTGTCCCGGTGACGGCATGAACGTTTCCGGGTCTTCGGCCTGGATGCGGCATTCGATCGCATGGCCGCGGAAACGAATATCATCCTGTTGATAAGTGAGTGGGTCGCCGGCGGCGACGCGCAACTGCTCTTTGACGATATCGACGCCGGTTACCATCTCGGTAACGGGGTGTTCCACCTGGATCCGGGTGTTCATTTCTATGAAATAAAATTCATCGTCCTCATACAGAAATTCCATGGTGCCGGCGCCGCGATAGCCCATAGACCGGCAGGCCTGAACACAGGTGTTGCCGATTTCCTCCCTCATTTCAGCCGTAACACCGACTGCCGGCGCCTCTTCAATGACTTTTTGATGACGTCGTTGCATTGAACAGTCTCTTTCTCCCAGGTGAATGACGTTCCCTTCCTCATCCGCCAATACCTGTATCTCAATGTGGCGGGGATGTTCAAGAAATTTTTCCATGTACAGCGTATCGTCGCCAAAGGCGGCCGCGGCTTCGCTGCGGGTCACTGCCACGGCATTGCGCAGGGTTGCTTCACTGTGCACTATCCGCATCCCCCGTCCCCCGCCACCGGACGCGGCTTTAATTATGATCGGGTAACCCAGCGCCTTGGCTGATCTTCCAATCTCATCGATATCATTACCGATAGTGCCTTTTGTACCGGGCACACAGGGCACACCGAATTTTTGCATCTGTTTCCGCGCCGAAATTTTACTTCCCATCAAACGGATGGTCTCCGCGCGGGGGCCGATAAAAATAAAACCGCTCTCCTCAACCCGCTCGGCAAAATCGGCATTTTCAGCCAAAAACCCGTAACCCGGATGGATTGCCACGGCATCGGTAATCTCTGCCGCGCTGATCACGGCGGGGATATTCAGGTAGCTCCCGACTGCCGGGGCAGGGCCGATACAGACTGCTTCATCAGCCAGCAACACGTGTTTTTGCTCCCGGTCCACTTCAGAGAAAACCGCCACGGTTTTTATGCCGAGTTCACGACAGGAACGCAGGATGCGCAGGGCAATCTCTCCCCGATTGGCAATGACCACCTTCTCAAGCATGGTTATTTATCACGAAAATATGCTACAGAGAAAAACGTTGAGTTATTCATTCTGTGCTCTCTGCAGCAATAAATGCTTACCACGACGTTGTTTTATGCTTCACGGATAACAAACAGGGACTGACCGTACTCAACCGGTTCACCATTGGCAACCATGATCCGGCTGATGACACCATCCCTGTCAGACTCAACCTGGTTCATGATCTTCATGGCTTCGATAATACAGAGTACGTCCCCTTTTTTTACGGCCTGGCTCAACTCCACAAAAGACGGCTTGCCCGGAGCCTGAGATTCATAAAAGATACCCACCATGGGCGCCCTCACCAGGTTCTCTTCGGGTTCCGTTTCTTCCTTGGGCTCGGTTTTTTGCGCGCTTTGTTCGCCCGCACCGCCGGCGTCATGATGACCGGTCGATTGTGTTTCCCGCGCAGGAACGACGACAGGAGTCTGCATTACCGGGTTTCTGTTCCGGCTGACCCTGACTGAGTCCTTGTCCTCATGAATCTCAATCTCATCAATGCCGGATTCCTCCAGCATCTCAATCAATTTTTTCACTTTGCGTATGTCCATGGCAATTTACCCTTTCAGTTTTTCTGTTGCCGCCTGCAACGCCAGGTGATAGCCGCCGGCGCCGGCGCCGCTGATTACCGCAACCGCCAGGTCCGACAAATAGGATTGCCGCCGGAATTCCTCCCGGGCAAACACATTGGACAGGTGGACTTCAATAAACGGGATGGAGACACCTGAAAAGGCGTCGCGCAAGGCGATACTCGTGTGGGTGAACGCGCCCGGATTAATGATGATGAACTCAACCCCTTCTTTTTTAGCTTGGTGGACTCTTTCAATCAAGCCATGCTCCGCATTGGATTGAAAGCATGCCAGGCTGTGACCAAGCTGCCCTGCTGCCTCAATGAGACCCTGGTTGATTTCCTCCAGGGTAGTCGCCCCATAAATCTCAGGCTCCCGTTCCCCCAGCAGGTTCAGGTTGGGCCCATGCAATACCAGTATTTTTGCCATAACAATCGTTTAGTATCAGATGAATTCAGGATATTTCGCCGCTTTTTGTACCATGTTAGCAGAATTTAGGCGAAATTATGCCGAAATTGATTGATTTTGACAAAACTGTGGGGAAAGAGAACAGATTTCTCTTAAAGCAATTGCGAGATGATACTTTCCGCCTTTTCGGTTGACAGCACACCGGGCTTGACATAAGCGACCTGCCCGTTTCTGTCGATGATCACGGTGTATGGCAGGGCGCCGGCGCGGTTGCCATAGGCTTCGGCCAGTTTGATGACTTCGAGCTCACCGGCCAGCACCGGGTAGTTCATCCCGTGATCGGCAACGAACTGCCGCACGTCTTCCGGCCGCTCCAGCGCAACGCCGATAAATTGCAGTCCGTCCGCCTGATACCTGGCTTGCAGTAAGACAAACTCCGGGATCTCCTTTAAACAGGGTGGGCACCAGGTCGCCCAGAAATTCAGGGCGATCACCTTCCCGTCCCATTCGCTGATTGAGCGCAACTGCCCGTCAAGGTCCGCCAAACTGAAATCCGGTCTTTGCTTGCCTACAATCCCGGATTCATTAATTAACTGCTCCACTGTAGACCTGGCGTTGTTCATTGGCCCGGTGCTCTCCTGCTGCTGATAATGATACAAGCGAACCCCCAGGTAGGTGGAAATGAAAACCAGTCCGGCAAGCGCAATTATCGGAATGAGCCTGTTCACAGAGTTAACCCGTGACCCGTTATATTGTTCAGGTGCTGCAGGAACTGTTGCGGCTTGACGTAGCCGACCAGCCGGTACTGCGCCAACTCACGTTTGTCCGTATCAAAAAATAATATGGCCGGAGGCCCGAATAGCTGGAAGCGTTTCAGCAATTGCTGATCTTCGGCATCGTGCCGGGTCACGTCTGCCTGCAACAGGACGAGCCCCGACAACGCCTGTTTTACCGCCGGCTCGGCAAACGTGTCTTCTTCCATCTCAATGCAGGTAATACACCAGTCCGCATAAAAATCCAGCATGACGTACTTGCCGGCCGCGCCGGCGCCGACCAGTTTTTCCTCCAGGTTCGACTGGCTTTTGATGCGCTGAAATTCCAGGCCGGTCCGTTCGGTTGCCGAATGTTGTCCGGTCAGGCGTTCAAGCGGTCTGAGCATATTATCGGAACCCGACAGCGCGCCTGTGATCAAGGCGGCTGCATAGATCAAACCTGCGATACCAACTCCCTTGGATACCCTGGCCAGATTGCCGGCGCCTGCGGGTCGGTCGAGGGCGCCCATGAACAACGCCGTGATAATCACCAGCAGCGCCCACAATAACATGGCGACGGCGCCCGGTATCACACGTTCCAGGAACCATATCGCAACACCGAGCATGACAACGCCGAATCCCTGTTTGACCTTCTCCATCCAGGGCCCCGCGCGCGGCAATAACGAACCGGCGGACGCACCGATAACGAGCAAAGGTACGCCAAAACCCAGGCCCATGAAAAACAATGCCACCCCGCCCAGCACTGCATTGCCGGTCTGGCTGATATACAGCAGCGCGCCGGCCAGGGGCGGGGCAACGCAGGGGCCGACGATAACGGCGGAAACCGCGCCCATGATCGCGGCGGAACCCAGGCCGCCACCCTGTCGGGGTTGGGACAGGGCCGATAGCCGGGTCTGTAAGGCTGCGGGCGCCCGCAATTCATATAAACCGAACATGGACAGTGCCAGGATGACGAATACCAGGCTGAACGCGCTGATCACCCATACGTTCTGGGAAGCGGCCTGGAGGTTTACCTGGAAAGAACCGGCGAGCACACCCAGCAGCGAGTAGGTCGCCGCCATGGCGAGTACATAAGCAACGGATAGTAAAATGCCGCGGCGCACAGTCACGGTTCCGGACTGCCCGACGATGATACCGGACAGGATAGGGATCAGCGGAAACACACAAGGGGTGAGCGACAACAATAAACCAAACGTAAAAAACGCAAGAATATTCAGGATAAAACCGCCTTGTTTCAGCTTCCTGGTAATCCTGTCCTGGGCTGAAAGCACTCCCTGGCCGTCTGCTGGTCCTACGGAAGACATGGCTTGCGCCAGGTTAACGTCGATCTCTTTTGTCATCGGCGGATAACAGACCGAATTTTCCTTGCAACCCTGGTATCCCACCTGGATTCGGACAGGAGGGTTACCCGTGAGCTCGTGGATAAGCGGCACGTCAATACTGACAAACCCGGTATAGACCTCGACATCGCCGAAGTATTCATCCCGCTTGTCCTTGCCGCGCGGAATACGGATCGCGTTTGCATCGATTGCCAGGTCTTCTGACAGGGCGGTAAAAAAGAACTTGTCCCGGTAAAGATAATAACCCTCCTCTATCTCCCATGTGAAGTTTGCCATCCGGGAACTGAGTGGCGTTGCGGATAGCCGGAAGGCCTGGTCGGGTTCCAGGATATCGGGTTGAATAACGCCGCTGTCCCGCGGACTGACCAGGTTTTGCAGACGTTCACTGATCGACTCGGCCGGCGCGGCAACTGCAACCAGGCACAGGAAGACGAAATAGGTGCACAGCCTGAAGTTAAGCATCGTTCGTCGTACAACCATCTATCCAGGAAAGATATTCGGGCAACCCCATACTGACAGGGACTCCGATGATTTCAGGAAGTTCATAAGGATGCAATTCCTGAATGCGTTTTTCCAACTCAGGGTACTTTGCGGCAGAAGTTTTGATCAATAGCAGGTGTTCTTCCGAACTATCCACTTTCCCCGCCCAGTGGAAATAAGACCTGAGACCGGGCAACACCTGCACACAGGCGGCCAGTTTGCCCGCTACCAGGTCCTCGGCAAGTTTCCTGGCCGTCATGGAGTCGGGGCAGGTATTCAGGACCAACAGGTGTTTAGATAAACCAGCCATTACTGTTTTGCATATATTGCCGCTTGAAAAACTGTTATTCTGCCAATACATTAACAAATAAGCCAACATTGTGTTGCCAAGTGGATTGATTATCCGTGTTCAAGATTCTTTTCCTGCTGTTTCTTACCGTCCCTCTCGCTGAAATCTACTTTCTTATCCAGGTGGGAGAACACATCGGCGCGTTGTCCACCATATTGCTGTGTATACTGACCGCGGCCCTCGGGGCAATATTATTGCGGATACAAGGCATCCTGACGCTGCTGCGGGCCCAGCGGAAATTGCAGCAGGGAGAAATACCCGCTGACGACCTTCTGGAAGGATTGATCCTGCTTATCGCCGGTGCCCTGTTGCTTACCCCGGGCTTTGCCACCGACGTAATCGGATTCCTGTGCCTCATCCCGGCTCTGCGCTCGCTGCTGGCCCTGAAACTGCTCCACCGGATATTTCATTCCCACAGTGTCAACGTCCGTGAAAAAAACATCGTCGTAGAAGGGGAGTTCTGGGAAGAAGATCACAATCAGCGGCTTCGTTAGTCCACATTTCTATCCGCAGATGACGCAGATATACGCAGATGAAAAAACCTGCTCACAGGGGCCGCGTAGCATCGAGAACTAAACCGTTACCTTTTCATCATTCCGGCGACAGGGTGAAAACAAACGTGACGAGGGCTTCGATTGCGTGAGTACACCCAAGAGCTAATGGACAAACAACAAATCATCGACTACCTGTCCGGGTTCATCAATGAGGAACGCAGGGAACGCCTGGAGAGCATCCTGCGGCAAAGAACCCGCCATATCACCGTCGTACTGGAAGATATCTACCAGCCACAAAACGCCAGCGCAGTCATGCGCACCTGTGAATGCCTCGGTGTGCAGGAAATCCACATCATTGAGAACCGGCATGAATACCGGCTCAATCCCGCCGTGGTGCAAGGGGCCTCGAAATGGGTAGACTTCATAAAATACAACCAGGCAGACCACGACAATACCGGCGCCTGTATTAAAAAACTCAAACAACGCGGTTACCGCATCATCGCCATGACCCCGGCGCCGGAAGGCAAATCCGTGGACCAACTGGATATCAATGAAAAACTCGCGCTCTGCTTCGGCTCGGAAGAACCGGGCCTGTCCGATTCCCTCCAGGCACTGGCCGATGAAGCAGTAAGAATCCCCATCCACGGCTTCACCCAAAGTTACAACCTGTCGGTCAGCGCCGGCATCAGTCTTTACACCCTGGTAACAGCCTTGCGAAACTCCTCCGCCAACTGGCAACTGGACGAAAACGACGCCACCGATCTTTATATAAAATGGCTGGTGCAATCGACCCCTGCCGGACAGACCTTGCTGGAAAATTACCTGTCTCCTTGATGCGTTCGTAGGCCTCTTATCCAGTTTTACCCTTACTTTTGACGTTGTTTCCCTGTTTTTACCCCTTACTTTTTACAAATTCTGCTTATTTTTACCCCTCTTTGAGGTTAAAACCCCCTGTGCTCCTTGATGCGTTCGTAGGCCTGGCGGATTTCGTGGGTTCTCTGGGTGGCTATTTTCATCATTTCTTCCGGCAGTCCTTTTGCCACCAGTTTGTCCGGGTGGTGTTGGCTGGTCAGTCGCCGGTAGGCTTTTTTCACTTCGGCGTCGCCGGCGTTTTCCTGTATGTCCAACACCGAATAGGCGTCGTTTAATGAAATCCGTCCGTCGGCCTGCTGCCGGTGATGCAACTGGGCGGAGACAGAGGCCAGGAGGGATTCCATTTCATACCGGGAAAATCCGACCTCGTCACAAACCCGGTGCAGCAGCCGGTTTTCCTCGGGGTGCAGGAATCCATCGGCATAGGCGGCAAAACACAGTATTTCAACGAACATCCGCTGCAGGGTTATGCGCCGGCCGATTTCCTGTCGAAACTGCCTGAGGACGGCGGTTAAATCGAAGTCGTCTTCCTTGCCTTCATTAAACAGGCTCCTGGCCGCCTCGCGTTGCTGATGCGAAAGATTCATATCCGCCATCACGCGGTTGGCTATCTCGATTTCATCTTTCGTGACCTTGCCGTCCGCCTTGCTGACGTGGCCCATGACGGAGAAGGTTGCGGTAAAAAAAGCCGCTTGCACGCGATACTGGTGGCCGCGCGGGAGGCCTCCGGGCCGCCCGCCCGACTGGTCGAAATTGCCAGTTAAACCCCTGTCAAAATTACGGCCAACCGCCGCACCCAATACCGCGCCGAGTGGACCGGCCAGCATAAAACCGAACGCTCCCCCGGCAAGAGTTCCCCACCA
The DNA here is from genome assembly GCA_965248145.1 of Gammaproteobacteria bacterium. Taxonomy (GTDB): domain Bacteria; phylum Pseudomonadota; class Gammaproteobacteria; order Eutrophobiales; family Eutrophobiaceae; genus JAAXHV01. The sequence continues at coordinate 286,870 of OZ252091.1, forward strand.
TGACATTATCTATGCACCTTTTTCATACTGATCTGCCATTATAGACGGTACAATGTTGTATGCTGAATTTTTGTAACCACAGTGCACACAAGACAGTGCGAACACATACTTTTAAATCCCGCCCCCTGGCTTCCGGTATTCGCCGGAAAGACGGATTGTGGCTGTTAGCGTGTTGTCAGATCTCCTGGTCGCATCAGGTGCAGCAGTTCGCCCTTTGCGGCTTCGCTCATCAACCCGGCATCGGCAAACTCCAGGACGGCCAGGGTCGCGGTGGTCATCAATTTTCCGGTCTTCGTCAACGGTAGTCGCGTCCTGCATAAATAACACAATAATTCATCCATGCCCGGATTATGTCCCGTAATCATGATATTCCCGCAACTGTGTTGTTCAATCAAACCGAGCAACGCGCCAAGTGACGCCCCGTAGATGTCATCTTCATACACGATATTTTTATCGCTGACCCCCAGGTTATTATTGACTGCCCGCAGGGTTTGCCGGGTCCTCAACGCCGGGGAGCATAAGATGAGGTCCGGTATAAGATCGTTATTTTTCATCCATTCACCGATGCGGGGAGCATCTTTGCGACCCCGCGGAGCCAGGGGTCGATCAAAGTCGACAGGGACGCCGCCGTTCCAATCGGACTTGGCGTGGCGCAGCAGGATCAAACGGGCCTTATTCAGCATGAATCTTGCGACAGGTTTGTTACGGACCCGGGATTCTACAACATGAGTTCCACGATGGGTGAAACTTTTGCCGCGGTTGACCTGGGCTCCAACAGCTTTCACATGGTGGTTGCAAAATTCGAGGACGGCCAGGCGCGCATCATTGACCGGATCAAGGACATGGTCCGTATTGCTTCGGGACTGGACAGTCACAACAACCTGACTGAAGAGGCAATGGAAAAGGCCTTTCAGTCCCTGCGCCAGTTTGGGCAGCGCATCCGGGAAATACCCAGGGCCAACGTGAAAGCGGTAGGCACCAATACCCTGCGACAGGCGCGCAACGGTAATGATTTCATCCGGCGAGCCCGTGAAGCGCTGGGTCACAACATCGATATAATAAGCGGTCAGGAAGAAGCCAGGCTGGTCTTCCTGGGGGTGGCTCACACGTTTTATCACAAGACCGAGACCAGGCTGGTGATTGATATCGGCGGCGGCAGCACAGAACTCATCATCGGCAAGGAGTTTCAACCCAAGACGGCGGAAAGCCTGTATATGGGTTGCGTCAATGTCAGCCGTCATTTCTTCCCCGACGGGCGCATTACCGGACGCTGTATGCGGGAGGCCATCCTGTTTGCCCGCACGGAACTCGAAAGTATTGAATCCAGGTATCGGCGCATCGGTTGGGATGTTGCTGTGGGTTCTTCAGGCACAATCCGGTCTATCGCCGAGATTGCCGTGGCCCAGGGATGGAGCGAGGCGGGGGTCAACCGGGATGCCGTAGAGAACCTGTGCAAGCGGCTTATTACCGCGGGTCATTACGACAAGCTGTACCTGGAAGGCCTGTCGGAGCTCAGGAAACCGGTCTTTGCCGGCGGCCTTGCCATCCTGAGCGCCACTATCGATGCCCTGGACCTGGAACATATCCGGATTTCCGAAGGCGCTCTGCGTGAAGGAATTATTTATGAACTCATCGGCAGGCGCTATAACAAGGATACACGCAAGACTACCGTAGCCGATATTGCAACCCGTTACGGGGTAGACCTGGAACAGGCTGACAAGGTCGCAAAAACCGCCGAAACATTGTATGACAAGGTAGAAAAACACTGGCGGTTCAACGCAACTGACCGGGACACGCTGCTGTGGTCGGCACAACTGCACGAAATCGGGCTTGCCATTGCCCACGCCCAGTATCACCGGCATGGCGCCTACCTGCTGTCAAACTCCGACATGCCGGGCTTCTCCAGACAGGAACAACATAACCTGTCCCTGCTGGTACGCGCCCACAGGCGGAAATTCCCCATCCTGGAATTCGATCAGTCGGTGACTGAGGACCGGAAGAGAGTACTCCACCTTGCCATCCTGCTCAGACTGTCCTGCGTCATCAACAGGAGCCGCTCTTATACGTCGCCGCCTGAAATCAAGGCTAAGGCCGGCGCCGACAGCCTGTCACTGACTTTCCCCCAAAACTGGCTGTACAACCATGCGCTGACCCGGGCCGACCTGGAAGTCGAGGTGGGATACCTGGAGGCTATCGAGTTTACGTTGAAATTTGGTTGATCCGGCTATATCCTCCGGCAAATCCGGAACGGTTCAGAGTTTGTATTTTTAACTTGACATTAGCAATTAATGGACTACCCTTGACATCAAGGATTGGGAATTTCCCGGTCGACATAGGGGTTTCGGAGTTTTCTGGAGCCCCTTTTGTTTTTCAGGGAAAATTTTTCAGAGCAGCCAGTTTGGGTTCGATGATTTCATAGGCTCGATTGGGCTGTTCAGGTCGAATGTTATGTAGCGCGATTGGTCGTGCCATCAGATCGGCTAATTGTAAACCGGTTGAGTTAGCTGTTTTGCTGATGAACCGTATGTTAAACACAATACTTTGGAATCCCGATTCTGGATGACTCCGGTCTTCAATGTTGTTGCGAATCCGGTGGAACTCTATTTCAAGTTCTCGGTCTTCTTTCTTTCCCCTGCTCTCAAAAATGAGGTAAACCGTCTTACCGGTTTGATTTTTTTGCAGGAGATTGAAGAGTAACTGCTCCATGCAGAATAGCAGTGCGATTCGATATGGGTTCCAGGGTTTCGAGTATTTCTCTTTCAGGCGTAGCTTGTCTATTACGGAGGCGAATAGTGTAATCGGCGCGCCTGAAATCAACTCGTTAAGACGTTGATAAAACCGGGTACGCAAATCCGGATCAGCCATTAAGATAGCGAAATCGCCCTTGCTCTTACGGATATCGTGTTCGTGCAGAACGACAGCATCATGCCCCCAGAAATCAAACTTGAAACGTTGAAATGCAGGAACGACCGTATCAGCGTAGTCCGATTTCCGGATCATGCAAAAGGTCAAAGCAAATACGGGATATTCAGGGTCGATGCTCACAAGTCCGTGGTCACCGCCCGACTTTGACGGTTTAATGCCCTGACGGGCTGGAAAAGCCTTATAAATCAAGACCCCGATGAAGCTTGGCCGTTGTAGTGCCTAGCCTAAATTTAGTAGTTGACATCGCTTCCCGTCCCTGCTACCCTTACCCCTATGTTCGTACGCGTGAAATCCACCCCCAACAGCCCCCGTCAGTCGGTGCAAATCGTCGCGTCGGTGCGCGCCGGTGATACCGTCAGACAACGCATCGTCCGCCATATCGGTATCGCCCTGGATGAGGATGAGCTGGTCAGACTGAAACACCTGGCCGAAGTAGTCAAAGCCAAACTGCAAGCGCAAACACAACCCGAGCTGTTCACTCCGGAAGACACGGCGCAACAGGTCATTGCCGCCCGGCAACACGCCGCGCAACAACCGCTCAAGGTCGACCTCAAGCAATTACGCGAAACCCAACGGGTGGTGACCGGCATTCATGCGGTCTACGGCACCCTGTATGAAGAGCTGGGGCTGCATCGCCTGTTGCCCCGCTATCGCTATCGTGCCTCACACCGGGCCTTATTCCACAGCGTCATGGCGCGCCTGGCCAATCCGGGCAGCAAACGCCACAGCGTGCGTCGCCTGGAAGAAGACTTCGGCGTACAACTCCCCTTAGAGCAGGTCTACCGGATGATGGACCAGCTTGATGCGGACCGGATTGACCGTCTGAACACCCTGGCCGGCGAGCAGGCGCAGGCGTTGCTTGGCGGGCCGTTGACCGTGTTGTTCTTCGATTGTACGACCTTGTACTTTGAATCGTTCAGCGAAGATGAATTAAAACAGAAGGGTTACAGCAAAGACGCCAAATTCAACGAGTGCCAGGTATTACTGGCCCTGCTGGTGACCGAGTCCGGCCTGCCGGTGCACTATGAGGTGTTGCCGGGCGCCACCTTTGAAGGTCACAGCCTGATTCCGGTGGTGGAGTCATTACAGGCCAAATACAACGTGCAGCAGGCAGTCTGTGTAGCCGACCGGGGGATGCTCAGTGAGGCCAACCTTAAGGCCCTGGAAGAGGCTGGACTGCATTACATTGTCGGCGCCAAACTCAAGCAGTTGCCACAGGCACAGCAGGCCCGAATATTGGATGACACGGCATACCAACCGTTGGGCGACGACGCCGGGCGCGTGTTGTCGTTCGCCCATGAACAACGCCGGGTGGTGGTCAGCTATTCCCCGGTACGGGCCGAGAAAGACCGTCATGACCGCCACACCGCCGTCACCAAACTCCTCAAGAAACTGGCCAAAAGTAAGAACCCCAAGGACTTACTGAACAACTACGGCTACAAGAAGTACCTTCAGGTCAAGGGCGAGACCGAATTGGGCATTGACCAGGATAAGGTCGAACAGGCACAACGCTGGGATGGCTTGCACGGCGTCATCACCAACCTGCCTGACCCGGACCCGGCCCGGGTGCTGAGCCAATACCGTGGCCTGTGGCAGGTGGAAGACACCTTCCGGGTAACCAAACACGACCTGAAAGTCCGCCCCATCTATCATTGGACCCCGGCCCGCATCCGCGCCCACATTGCCATTGCCTTCATGACCTTGCTGTGTGTGCGACACCTGAGCTACCGAATGGCGCTACAATCCCGGCCGGTCTCGCCCGAGGTGATCCGTAATGCCCTGGTTCACGTCCAGCACAGCGTGTTACAGCATCAACGAACAAAACAACGTTACGCCATTCCCTCAACCATCAGTGACATCGCCAGAAAACTCTATGCCGTGATGGGACTGACGCGCTCAACGACACCTTACGCACTCGACTAATCCCCTCCATAAACCGCTTGAAACCAGGCATTTGTAGTGCCTAGGGCCAAACTCGTCCTCAATGAAATCAATATGTTAGCGCAATATACCGTCGAAGTCGGGGTTGAAATGCAGGAACGACCGTATCAGCGTAGTCCGATTTCCGGATCATGCAAAAGGTCAAAGCAAATACGGGATATTCAGGGTCGATGCTCACAAGTCCGTGGTCACCGCTTTCATCGGCATAGACGATATAGTCTGAGAAATCAGTCAATGGAGTCCTTCCTTGTTATCCACCGTGCAGGGATAATTCTTGCGATTAGTTCAGATTTTCTTTCAGTTGGTTGACCGAGTCCGCTATTTCAGTTACAAACTTCTGGACTAATTCTCTTCTTTTACCATCGTCGAGCAGGATGCCCGTTATTTGGTTTGGGTATTCAACTGGAAACCCCACGTTCACTTCCGGAAGTTTCCAAACAAGCCATGAGTTATTATCGCGAATAAACACATTGCCGAATATTCTTGCTAGATCATCGAATCTATTATCCAGACAGCGGTTAACTCGCTTGCCGTTTTTAAAAAGTATAAACCCAAAATATATTATATCGGGTTCTGCATTTCTTGCGTATTCTGTTCCTGTTGAGAGTGCTATATCGTATTGATTCCAATTAACGGATTTCAGACAGAATGTTTGCGTTACATAGCGGTTTTTTGATCCCCTATAGAAGTGGCGAATATTCTCATCAGATGGATCTTGATCCTGTGTTTCAGGCCAGCGCACTTCAGGCAATTTAAGAATTTGTTTCTTCAGTTCTTCCCAGAATTTGTATTGAACATGAACTTTGAATTCCAGAATCGCTTGTTCCAGGTGAGGGATAAGTTCGTAGTTTTCATTTTGAACCAATATGTCTTTTAGTTCCATTGAAAACCTCCTGTTAGTGAGTTGTCCGGTCAACTGTTTCAGCAAATCCCGGTATTGAAATACAATTTCACGTATTGGAGAAATGCGCTGAACTTCTTGTAGCTTCATGCACTTCTCCAACCAGTTGATTATGTCCTCGCTGTAGGATAGGCGTATCACGCGTTCTTTGGGCAGGTTACCAAGGGATTCTTTGCTTGGGAAAGAACCATCCAATGTCAGATAAACCAACTTGATCTGTTCATCTTCGTAACCGTAATCCCTGGCATACTGATAGTATCTTTTTATCTGACCGGCCTGGTCATCAGCATATATTTTGTTCTCAATAACGACACACAAATCGTTTTTCATCAAAAGAATATCGATCTGGCCGTAATTGACGGTGCGCACTTCCTTTCCTACCCGGAAAGATTCGAAATTTTGATCAGTGTCGAATCCTGAATACTTACAAATTTCCCCCAGGAACAGCTTCAAGAACGCTGACCCTTGGCTATGCGATCCCTTAGGATTCAGCAAGTCGGCAAGAAATGCAGAGTGGGTTCTAACTTCATCAGTTTCAACGCCTAGAATAGAAAAGACATTGAAATGTTCGCCTGTTACAGCAGCCAATTCGTCGTACTTGCCTTTCAGCAGTTTAATCTGCTGAAGAACGTTGGACATTCTGGAAGCCACTTCATCGTTCATTGGAGGGGTTCCTCATGACATCGAGAACGGACTCGTGCAAGCTTGTAGTTGTATTTGTCATCCTTGTCATCACATGATAGACCACTAATTTATACGTATTGAAATCCGCGTGAGTCTATAGAAATATATGACAATGACTGTTTTTCGCCTGATTCCCGCCCCTGCTCAACACCATACAGGGGCAGGTTTGCACGGGAATGACGATCGGGGACGGTATCAGCGGCAGTAATTATCGAGTAGTTGCTGCTGTGTGTTCCTGGGTTTCTGGTTGCCCGGGCGGGTTTTTTTGTAAGAGCCGTCACTCTGTAAAACCCAGGCCTGGGTATTATCATTGAGGTAATTCATCAAGCCGAATTTGATGATCTGGTCCTTGGGGCGTTTTTCCTCAATAGGGAAACAGGCTTCCACGCGATGGTGCAGGTTGCGCGGCATCCAGTCGGCGGAGGAGCACAGTACCTGTCCCTCCCCCCCGTCCAGGAAATAAAATACCCGCGTATGTTCCAGGAACCGGCCGACAATGGAACGGACGTAAATGTTTTCAGACAGGCCTTTTATCCCCGGCCGCAAGCAGCAGATACCACGGATGATCAGGTCGATGCGCACGCCGGCCATGGACGCTTTGTACAGGGCGCGGATAATTTCCGGGTCCACCAGGGCATTCATCTTGGCGATAATATGCGCTTTCTTACCGGCCTTGGCATTGGCTGCCTCTTGTTCGATAAACGCCAGCAGGGACTTGTGCAGGGTAAAAGGAGATTGCAGCAGCTTTTTCAGCTTTGACGCCCGCCCAAGACCGGTCAACTGGAGAAACAGCTTGTTGACGTCTTCCGCCACGGCCTTGTCACAGGTTAACAGCCCGTAATCGGTATAAAGCCTGGCGGTACGGGCGTGGTAATTCCCCGTTCCCAGGTGTACATAGCGGCGTAAACTCCTGCCTTCCCGGCGCACCACCATCACCATTTTCGCATGGGTCTTATAGCCGACCACGCCGTAGACGACGTGGGCGCCGGCCTCCTGTAATTCATTGGCCAGCTCTATATTGGCCTCCTCATCAAACCGGGCTCGCAACTCAATCACCACCGTGACCTCCTTACCGGAGCGAGCCGCGTCTTTCAGGGCATCGACCAGGGCGGAATCATCACCGGTGCGATATAAGGTCTGTTTGATTGACAGGACGTTCGGATCGATGGCCGCCTGCCGGACAAAGTCGATGACGGGGGCAAAAGACTGAAACGGGTGGTGCAGTAAAATATCACCGTTTTTGAGGGCGTCAAAAACACTGACGTTCTTTCGCAGCCGTGGCGGCAGGTCCGGGGTAAATCCGGCATAGGTCAGTTCCGGTTTATCCACAAGATCGTAAATGGCCATTAACCGGTTCAGGTTTACCGGCCCGTTCACCTTGTACAGGTCACCCTCATCCAGATCAAATTGTTGCAGCAAAAACGCGGTGAGATCCCCGGGACAGTTATCCACCACTTCCAGCCTGACCGCGTCATTAAACCTTCTTGACGGCAACTCGCCTTCCAGCGCAATCAACAAGTCGTCAACTGCCTCGTCGTCCACAAACAGCTCACTGTTCCGGGTCACCTTGAATTGATAGCAGCCAGTGGCTTTCATGCCGGGGAACAGGTCATCCACATGGGCATGGATGATGGATGACAACAGCACGAAGTTCCATTTTCCCTTGCTGACTTCTTCCGGCAGGTGTACCACCCTGGGCAATGAACGCGGCGCCTGGACAATGGACAGGCGGTTTTCCCGGCCAAAGGCGTCCTTGCCGTCCAATGAGATGATGAAGTAGAGGTTCTTGTTCAATACCCGGGGGAACGGGTGCGCGGGGTCCAGCCCGATGGGGCTTAATACCGGTAATACATTGCTGTTAAAGTAGCGCTTTACCCAACGGGAGACGGCGGGTTTCCACGTGGTTCGGCGTAACACGTGGATCTTCGTCTTTGCCAGTTCCGGCGTGATGACGTCATTCAGAACGGCATATTGAGTGGCAACGAGTTCGTGGGCGATCGCGCCTATCTGCTTAAGCGTCTCCATCGGGCTGAGATTATCCGGGCCGGTTTGAACGGAACCGTACTTCACCTGCTGTTTAACGCCGGCGACGCGGATTTCAAAAAACTCATCCAGGTTGGTGCTGGCGATACAGAGAAACTTCAGCCGTTCCAGCAACGGTAGGGTCTCGTCTTCGGCCTGGGCGATGACGCGACGGTTAAACTCCAGCAGGCTTAATTCGCGATTGATGTAAAGCTCGGGATTACTGTGGTTGATTTTGTCCACGCCTTCATAAACGTTTGTTGATATGACAGCCGGGGCGCGCTACCGCTTTCTTACTTTTTCTTCCATCTGCTCTATGCTGATGTGGCGCACGTCCTTGCCCTCAACGAAATATATAACATTCTCGCAGATGTTGCGAGCATGGTCGGCAATAGTCTTGATCACCGCCATCACAAGACGCCGGCCGCCGACTGGCGGCGCGCCGGCAACGTGACGCATTCCTCGTCTATGGATAGCTCGTCGGCATTCAGCTTGGACTCGTTATTCATAACCTATTGATAGAAAATCAATTTTTATTGACTGTCAACGGCCTGGCGGGTTGCGCGGGCGCCACGATTAATCCGGTGAACGGGAATAAGACATTTTACTGTTGTGCCCTTGCCGGGATCACTGCTTATATTCAACTCGGCATCATGTTGAGCCATTACGTGTTTGACTATGGCAAGTCCGAGCCCCGTACCTCCTTTTTCCCTGGAACGGCCCTTATCGACCCGATAGAAACGCTCGGTAACGCGGTGGATATGCTCCGCCGGGATTCCCTCGCCGGAATCCGCCACTTCGAGACAGGCCCCCTTGTCGGTCCTGTGCCATGTTATCCGGATCTCCCCGCCGGGAGGGCTGTGTTGCACCGCGTTGAAAATAATATTGGAAAAAGCGCTGTAAAGGCTGTCCTGGTCTCCCTTCAATATCAGGTCCGGCTCAGTCTCCAGGGAAAAAATATGATCCTGATCGCCGCTTAACGTCAGCGCCTCAGCGCGTATGGACGAGAGTAACTCTGCCATATTCACCTCTTTGTCTACACCTGCCGAGGGACTACTCTCCAGCCTGGACAATTTCAGTAAGTCCTCAATCAGGTTCTGCATGCGCCTGGTCTGGCTTCGCATCTGTTTTACCCGGGGGCGCCATTCCCGCGCAAGCTCATCAGTTTCATCGGTTTCATCGTCAAATGCCTCGAGATAACCGGATATCACCGTCAGCGGGGTCCTCAATTCGTGCGACGCGTTGGCGATAAAATCCTTGCGCATGCGGTTGACGTGTTGGATTTCCGTGACATTTCCTGCTACCAGCAGCAGGGAAGAACCGGCATACCTGATGATCCTGATTTCCAGGCTGACGTCAGCATTTACCGGGGATGAGATAATAAGGCTTTTGCCGTCGATCCCGTTGTCTGCGTTGGCGAGATGACTCAGCAATTCCGGCTGCCTGATGAGGTTGGAAAAGCGTTGCCCGCTATCTCTGGGGACCCGGATACCCAGGTACTCAGCGGCTTTTTCATTGGACCACTCAACGTGGCCGTAAGCATCCATGACGACAACGGCATCCGGCAAGGCCCGGGTTGCTTCTTCAAAGCGTGACAGGGAACCGGCGAGCTCCTCTTCACGTTGCTTATGGCGGGCGCGCAGGAAATCGATCTCTCTTGTTATCTCATTCACTACGCCGGGCGCTTCAGGCGGGCTTTGCTCATTCCCATTGTGCAGGTACCTGCCGATACTTTTCAGTATCCGGTATTGCCAGACCAGACCGATGAAAAGACCCGCCAAAAGACCTGAAAACACATTGCCCAGAAGAAACCCGGCCGCGCCGGAAAGGATAATAATTAAACCCAGCCGCAACAGGTCAGGACCCATTATCCGTTAATTCTTGGTGGAGAAACGATAACCGACGCTGCGTACTGTTTGAATAAAACGATTATAGCCGTGAGGCTCCAGGGTCTTGCGCAGGCGGCGTATATGAACGTCCACGGTACGCTCTTCAACATAGACGTTCTGTCCCCATACCTGGTCCAGCAATTGGCCGCGGGCATAGACCTTTTCCGGGTAGGTAATGAAAAAATGCAACAGGCGAAATTCCGTCGGGCTGACTTCAATAACCTGATCGTTGATGGTGACCCGGAAAGTCTCCGGGTCCAATACGAGGTCCTTGACGGAGATAGCGCCTCCGGCTTCCTTGTTGTCTGAACGCCGCATTACCGCCCGGATACGCGCGAGGAGTTCTTTGGTGGAAAAAGGTTTGGTGACGTAATCATCGGCCCCGGTGTCAAGTCCGCGCACCCTGTCCGCTTCCTCACCCCGTGCAGTCAACATGATAATCGGGATATCCCTGGTGTCAGGGTTATTACGGAGGCGTCTGGCATAATCAACGCCATTCATGCCGGGCAGCATCCAGTCCAACAGGACAAGATCGGGCTTTTCATCAATAAGCAAAGGCCGGGCCTGCTCAACGTTCGCGGCTTCACGGAGAGTATAACCTTCCTTCATGAGAGCATATCCCAGCATTTCCCTGATGGGAGCCTCATCCTCAACAAGGAGTATTTTACCTTTCATCAGACCGGTTGCGCGGCTCAGCATGCGGTTATTAAACCGGCACTATGTTACAGCTAAATGACAAAAATGGACAAAATTAGCCGAAAATAACAACAAACGGACATTTATTCACGCCGGGAACTCTCTTTTGGTCCGGTTACATCGTAAACAATGAGGCATTGATAACAAAATGTACTGCGATGCTGACGGCATAACCCAACAGTATTGCCCACGACCATTTCAGGTGTGCAAAAAACGTATACACCCCCCTGACCTGGCCCATAACCGCCACGCCGGCAGCCGAACCGACGGACAGCATTGACCCGCCGATACCTGCGGTCAACGTAACCAACAACCACTGGCCGTGATTCATCTCCGGGTTCATTTCCAGGACCGCAAACATCACCGGAATGTTATCTACCAGGGCGGATGCGAAACCGACAAAAATGTTGGCAACCGTGGCGCCCAGGCCCACGTAAAAGAATTCTGAAACGATGGCCAGGTACCCGAGAGCGCCAAGCCCTGCCACGCACAGGATAATGCCGTAAAAAAACATCAGCGTGTCCCATTCGGCCCGTTGCAGATTTTTGTAGCTATCATACGGGCTGCTTGCGCCATATTTACCCTCCGTAGCAGCAAGCTGCGCGTCGCCCAGGTCTATTCCATCAGGCGCGTCAAACCGCACGTCATCCCGTTTTTGCAGGTAGTAACCAAATAATTTTAACAACCCGAGACCGGTCATCATGCCTAACGCCGGGGGCAGGTGCAGGAAGTTATGAAACGCCACGGTCATACTGACGGTCAAGACAAATAACCCGACGACTATCCAGGCGCCGGTCTGCAACCTGGCTTCTTCTTCAATAGGGTCAGGTTGTTCCCTGGATACGGCGAGACTCATAATGCCGGCAGTGACCAGCCAGCCTGCCAGGGAAGGAAAAAACAGGACGAAAAATTCCTGGAATTCGACCGCGCCATGTTGCCATACCATCAAGGTAGTGATATCGCCGAACGGACTGAACGCGCCACCCGCATTCGCTGCCACGACAATATTTATACAGGCGACGGCGACAAAACGCTTGTTTTCGCCGCCAACGGCGGCTACGACCGTAGCCATTAATAGTGCCGTAGTCAGGTTGTCGGCAATCGGTGATAAAAAGAATGAAATGAACCCGGTAATCCAGAAGATCTTACGTAGTGAATAACCCTGGGCAATCAGCCGGGCGCGCAGCAAGTCGAACACCCCCCGTTCATCCATGGTATTGATATAAGTCATGGCCGCGAGCAGGAACAAAAACAACTCAACAAATTCAAGCAGACCATGCCTTGCCGCTGCCTCAGCGGTATGGGAATCACCGTGTTGCGCATAGGTTATTGCTACCAGCACCCAAATCAACCCGGCTGCCACTATCGCGGGTTTCGATTTGCGCAAGTGAGTGATTTCCTCACCGATGACCAGGCTGTACGCGAGAATAAAAATGATCAGCGCCATTATCCCCGCCCAGTGGCCGGTAAAATCCAGGGCTGTTACCGGGTCTCCGTCTGCCGCCACAACAACGGCCGGCAGAAAAACAAGCAGTGCGCCCATTAGGAATTTGCTGATATTCAGTGAATGAAAGCGTGTCATCATAAAATAGGACTCCCCCTGGATTCCGGCCCCCTGCTCAACACCATACTGGGGCAAGCCCCTGCTCAACACCATACTGGGGTAAGCCCCTGCTCAACACCATACTGGGGTAAGCCCCTGCTCAACACCATACTGGGGCAAGCCCCTGCTCAACACCATACTGGGGCAAGCCCCTGCTCAACACCGTACTGGGGTAAGTTTCGCCGGAATGGCGGGGCCTCGATTTAAAAGTATGCGGTCTGCCCTGGGGCAGGCCTGAGAAAGAAGAAAAAGGAACCAGATTCCTTTTTCGGCATTGAGTTAATTACGCCGTTAAGATACCGACCAGGTTTTTATAGTCTTCCTCGGTTCTGTTGTCATCTTTACGCAATTCGGCAATCTTTCGATGGGCATGCAGCACAGTGGTGTGGTCGCGACCCCCAAAAGCGTCTCCAATTTCAGGGAGGCTGTGATTGGTCAGTTCCTTCGCCAGGGCCATGGCCACTTGTCTTGGCCGCGCAATGGAGCGACTCCTCCTTTTTGACAGCAAATCCGCCACTTTGATTTTATAATATTCGGCGCTGACCTTCTGGATGTTTTCCAGGGTGACCTGCCGGTCCTGCAGCAACAACAAGTCGCGCAGCGCCTGCTGGCAAAATTCAATATCGATGGGTTGACCGGTCAGGTTGGAATTGGCTATCACCCGATTCAATGCCCCTTCCAGTTCGCGAACATTTGAACTGAACCGTTTGGCAATAAAAAAAGCCACATTGTCAGGGAGTTCGATATTCAGGTTTTCCGCCTTGGATTTTACAATGGCAACGCGGGTCTCATATTCCGGCGGTTCGATGGCAACCGTCAGCCCCCAACTGAAGCGTGATTTGAGCCTGTCCTTGATGCCGTCGACTTCCTTAGGATAGCGGTCGCAAGTCAGGACCACCTGATTTTGTCCTTCGAGCAAGGTGTTGAACGTATAGAAAAACTCCTCCTGTGATCTTTCCTTCCCGGCAAAGAACTGAACGTCATCGATGAGTAATACATCCACTGAACGGTAGTAACGTTTGAACTCGTCAATCGTGTGGTGTTGCAGCGCTTTTACCATGTCGGCAACAAATCGTTCCGAATGCAGGTAAACAACGTTGGCGTTGGGCTGATGCTCCAGGATAGAGTGGCCTATCGCATGCATCAGGTGGGTTTTGCCCAAGCCGACACCGCCGCACATGAACAAGGGATTATAGGATTTGCCCGGATTTTCCGAGACCTGGATTGACGCGGCCCGGGCCAGTTGATTGGATTTCCCTTCCACAAAGGTGGAAAACCTGAAGCCGTGATTAAGATTCCCGGACTGTTTTTTATAGGCGCGGGGAGGGGCAGTATCCCGTAATTGTTGCCTTTGCCCGCGGACGGCGTCCGCTGCCGTTGTTTCTTGGCTACCAACTTCAAGAGACAAGGACAGGCCCTTGCCGCGCGCCTGCAAGCTCAGTAATTCCTCTATGCGTTGCAGATATTTTTCATTTATCCATTCCAGGACAAACCGGTTTGGCGCCAACAAGCGCAGACTGTTCTTGCGCTCTACTGCCTGTAACGGACGAATCCAGGTATTAAACTGCTGGGGAGGCAACTCTCCTTCCAGTTTTTCCAGGCATATTTTCCAAACAGACATCTGTTAATTTCGCACCTTAAAAAAGAAATCATAAAACGGGAACAACCTTTCAAGTGTATACCCCTTGAACAGACTTATCCAACAAAAACCGGCTGAAAAAAACGAATACAGTATTGCCCCAGATGCCATTCCCGCGAAACTTGCCCCAGTATGGCGTTGAGCAGGGGCTTGCCCCAGTATGGCGTTGAGCAGGGGGCGGGAATCCAGTGAAACAAAGAGTCGCCTCCGGCGACACGTTATTTGACTGGACTCCGGGTCAAGCCCGGAGTGACGGTGGGGGCTTTGCGGATTTCAACACTCACATTGACAGCAGAAATCCAGGAAAGTAAAATGGGCGATTAATCGTAAGGAATATCACAGGAATACCGATGAAACGTACATATCAGCCCAGCAATCTCAAGCGAAAGCGCAGCCATGGTTTTCGTATCCGTATGCGGAGCAAATCAGGGAGGCAGATCCTGAAGTCGCGCAGGGCCAAAGGCAGAAAGCGTTTATCTGCGTGAATCCGTGTCCCCTGAACGTCGCCGTTTTCAACGAAAACACAGACTGAACAGCGCGGCAGATTTCAACAACGTTTTTAAGACATCCTGTCGATCCAGGGATTCGCAGTTTGTTATTCTGGCGCGCAGGAATGGGAGGCCGTACCCAAGGCTGGGCCTGGCTATTTCCAGGAAAGCAGTGAGAGCCGCCGTATCCAGGAACAAGGTAAAACGGATCATACGGGAAAGTTTCCGCGAGCATGCAGACATACTATCGGGACTTGATATAGTGGTTTTGGCGCAAAAAAAGATAAAATCAGGCGAAAACAGGTTTATGAACCAGTCCCTTAGAACACATTGGCAACGGATCCTGCAATGCGGGCAGTAGTTATTAAGGTCATTCGGCTGTATCAGCTATTCATCAGTCCTTTTCTGGGAGTTAACTGCCGGTTCCATCCGGCCTGCTCCAGTTACGCCTGTGAGGCCATAGAAAAACACGGCGTGTTGAAAGGCGCCTGGCTGGGCATCAGGCGACTCTGCCGCTGTCACCCATTCCATCCCGGCGGTATTGACCCTGTCCCGTCAAACCCAAGGGAATGGAATTGAATTCCACTTTTCAAACTACGAATAATACGGCGCGATCACCGCATTCACCGGCGCACTATCCGAACTGAGCACCCATGGATACAATGAGATTTATTCTTGTTCTGGCGCTGGCGCTGGTGTCCATCATGCTGTGGGACGCCTGGCAGCGGGACTATGGCGCGGCGTCTCCCGGGGCAGCGGGTTCCGGTGAGGCCGGCCCGCTCTCGATTGAAGAAGACCTGGGTGTTCCGCAAATCAAACCTGAAGACAGTAAAACGCCCGCGTTCCCCGCCGCGGGTGACCCGGCAGGGACGAGCGCTCAAGTCATCACGGTGGAAACTGACGTACTGCGTCTGAAAATCGACCAGGGCGGGACCATTGTTTCCGCAGAACTGCCGGATTATCCGGTTTCCCTGGACAAAGAGGATCAACCCGTCGTTCTCCTGGACGAATCGGCCAGTTTATTCCACGTCATACAAAGCGGCATCATCGGAGAAATGGCGCCTACCCATAAGCACGCGTTCTCATCAAACCGGACGTCCTATTCCCTCAGGGAAGGCGAGGACGTCCTGGAAGTGCCGCTTACCTGGGTCTCGGCAGGAGGGGTGTCCGTCACTAAAATATTTGAACTGGCGCGCGGCTCTTACCGGATCAGCCTCAGGCACGTCATCGAAAACAAGTCAGGTTCGGACTGGGAGGGCCGACAATACACCCAGATAAAACGGGATGATCCGTCAAAAGAAGGCAGGAAACTGCTCTATACCTATACCGGTGCGGTGTTGTCCAGTCCCGATGACCGTTATGAGAAAATCAGTTTCGACGACATGGAAGACGCGGAGACGGACGTGGAAATCAGCAATGGCTGGGCGGCCATGATACAGCATTATTTTGTAACGGCCATTCTCCCCTCGGACAAACAGGCCACATACCGGTATTATACCCGCGTTTTTTCCGACCAGTTTTATTCCATCGGCAACGTTTCCCCGGCACTCCGGCTCGCCCCGGGACAACAGGGCCAACTCTCCGGTCATCTTTACGTCGGCCCCAAGTTACAAGCCGACCTGGAACAGATGGCAGAGGGTCTGGAACTGACCGTTGATTACGGCGTCCTGTGGTTTTTGGCCAAACCGCTGTTCTGGTGCCTGGATCGACTGCACGGATTTACGGGCAATTGGGGCTGGTCGATAATACTGGTGACGGTCCTGTTGAAAATCCTGTTTTATCGCCTGTCCGCAGCCGGCTATCGTTCCATGGCGAATATGCGCCGGGTGCAACCTCGCCTTGTGTCAATCCGTGATCGATACAAAGATGATCGCGCCCGTTTGAACCAGGCAATGATGCAGATTTACAAGGAAGAGAAAATCAATCCGTTTGGCGGTTGCTTCCCGATACTGGTGCAGATTCCTGTCTTTCTGGCCCTGTACTGGGTATTGCTGGAAAGCGTCGAATTGAGACAAGCGGACTTCATCCTGTGGCTGAGCGATTTATCCAGCAAGGACCCGTTTTATGTTTTGCCGATTATCATGGGAGCGACCATGTTGATCCAGCAAAGACTGAATCCGGCCCCGATGGATCCCATGCAGGAGAAAGTGATGAAGGCGCTGCCCTTCATTTTCACGGTATTCTTCGCATTCTTTCCTTCCGGTCTGGTGCTGTACTGGGTGACAAACAATATCCTGTCCATTGCCCAGCAATGGCTGATCACGAAAAACCTGGAAAAAGAAGGACTTTCCACGACCAAGACCAAGTAATGGTCTGGTAGTCCGTTACGGTGACGGAACCTGCAGACACCATCGCGGCAATCGCTACACCGCCGGGCCAGGGCGGTGTGGGCATTGTGAAAATATCCGGCCCTGACAGCGGCAGGATCGTCACAGCCCTGTGCCGGACCAGGCCGGCGCACCGCGAATGCCTGTACACGGCGTTTTACGACGAGCAGGGACAGGTCCTGGATCGCGGTCTGGCGTTGTTTTTTCAGGGCCCCGACTCACACACCGGCGAGGATATCGTCGAATTGCACGGTCACGGCGGACCGGTAATCATGAGTCTCCTCCTGAATCGCGTCCTGTCATTGGGCGCCAGGTATGCGCGTCCGGGCGAATTCAGCGAGACAGCCTTCCTGAATAATAAAATCGATTTGCTGCAAGCCGAGGCCGTGGCGGACCTGATAAGCAGCGCCTCCGAACAAGCTGCCATAAGTGCGGTTCGATCAATGGAAGGGCTGTTTTCTGCGCTGATCAAGGCACTCGTAAAACAGGTTATCGAGTTACGCGTATTTGTTGAGGCCATGCTGGATTTTCCCGAGGAGGAGATCGACTCCCTGATCGAGACAGAGTTGCAGGACAGGCTGGCGGAATGCCGGTGTTCCCTGGCCGGCATTTCCGCCCGGGCCGAAACCGGCAGAATGTTGGCGGAGGGGCTGAAGATAGCGATCATCGGGAAACCGAACGCCGGTAAATCCAGCCTGTTGAACCAGTTGGCGCAAGCTGAGCGGGCCATTGTCTCACCTCAGCCGGGCACCACGCGGGACACGATAGAACAGCAGATTTTGATTGACGGCATACCGGTCAGGGTGATCGATACGGCAGGGATCAGACAGGCCGACAACCAGATCGAACAGGAAGGAATAAGGCGCGCAAGGGCAGCGGCTGAGAATGCGGACGTCGTTATCTTCATTGCCGATATGAACAACGACGATTTACAGGACTTGAAAACCATTGCCGCGGATTTCGGTACGGGAAGGAACATATTGTATGCCTTTAACAAAATTGACCTGTCAGGTCACGCGCCGGGCAAACGTCAGGCGGATGAAGGCGCGCGGGAGATTTGTATCTCCGCGAAAACAGGCGCCGGGATAGACGCGTTGAAACAGGAGATCAAAAACAGCGTCATCGGATCGGACCGATCGGAGAACACCTTTATTGCACATACCCGCCATATCGACATTCTCCGTGAAGCCGGAACGATACTTGAAGAGGCCGCAGAACAATTCCGGCGGCGCCATGCCGTTGAGCTGTTTGCGGATGATCTCGCCAGGCTGCAACAGACCCTGGGCGCGATCACCGGAGAATATACGGCCGATGATTTGCTCGGTGAGATATTTTCCCGATTCTGTATCGGCAAATGAAAAGGGACAGATATATTTTCCCCGGTCGGAATACCGTGATCCGACATTCCGGCGGCAGCTACGGGGAAAGAGGCAGATTAACATCTATCCCATTTTATTATGGGTAACATCCTGTTCATTACGCTGAGCAATATCGGCGATGCGATAATGACGACTCCGGTATTGCAGTTTTTACATCGACATAATGAAAATGCGTCCATTGACATCGTCAGCGACAAACGTTCATCCGTGCTGTTCCGGCATTGTCCCTACCGGGGTGAGATTTACCATAAACAAAAAGACCGGTTTTTACGCGGCGGCCCTGCCCTGTTGTTTGAACTGCGCCGCAAGCGCTACGATATTGTCGTGGATTTGCGAACGGACTTCCTGGCCCGCCTGATCAGGGCTGAAAAAAAGTTTATCAAAACAGATGGCGCCGGACATGTGCATGCCGTGGAGAAACACTTCTCTGCTGTCTCAGGCATAGCCGGAGGTGCGAAAATACCGGCGACCACCCTGTGGCTGGGACAATCGGACAGGGATTATGCCGACGGGATTTGCCGCGGGCTGCCCGGAAAGAAATGGTTGTGCATCGGCCCCGGCGCAAACTGGGATAAAAAAATCTGGCCGGCGGAAAAGTATGCCATGCTGGTTCAAGACCTTGCGGGGGAATTTGACGCACTGGTTCTGCTGGGAAATAAGGCAGATAACGCACAGGCAGAGCAGGTTGCCCGGGGCGCCCCGTTTCCCTGCATAAACCTGTGTGGTCAGACAACCCTGCTGGAAGCCGCCGCTGTTATGGAGAGGATGACCCTGTTCATCGGCAACGATTCTGGTCTTGGTCACCTGGCGAGTGCCGTCAACACCGCGTCTTTCACGTTATTCGGCCCGGGGGATCCGGAGCGGTACCACCCCTGGGGGGATCTTGCCAGCTGGTACGCCGCCCCCGACCGGCGTATGGAAAATATCCCCGTGGACGTCGTGGTGAATAAAATCAAGGAGTCGCCTCCGGCGACACATTATTGACTGGACTCCGGGTCAAGCCCGGAGTGACGGAGGTGCCTCCGTTGTCATTCCTGCCCCCACTGTCATTCCCGCAAAGCTTGCCCCTGTATGGTGTTGAGCAGGGGCGGGAATCCAGTAGACAAACAGTCGCCCCCTGCTTACGACATGCTGGGGCATGCTTCGGCGACACATTATTTATACACTCAACGCGGCTTCGATCCCGGCAATGATGGATTGGGCTGCCTGCAGGGGGTTGGTTGCCCTGGTGATGGGTCGGCCGACAACCAGGTAATCCGAACCGGAGACAATTGCCTGGTACGGTGTCAGGGCGCGTTTATGGTCGTCTCGCCCGGCGTCCTGCGGCCTGATCCCCGGGGTCACGATCAGAAACTCACGGTCAGGGAAATCGTTGCGCAGGGCCTGCACCGATTGGCCTGATGCAATCAACCCCTCACAACCGGCGTCCAGGGCCTTTTGCGCCTTGAGATTGACGATGATCGATGTGTCAACCGTCGCGCCGGCAGGGTAGAGTTCTTTCATATCCGCATCGTCCATGCTGGACAATACGGTAAGCATTAACAGGTAGGGTTTGTCGTTACCACCGCGACCTTGTTTTGCAGCCGTTACCGTTGATCCGGTGCCGTTGATAGTGAGCAGTTCCAGGTTGCCGGCAAACTCGTTCGGCATGTTGGTCAACGCGGCCTGGACGGTTTGTTCTATGTCATTGATTTTGAGGTCAAGAAAAACCTTTCTGCCTGCTTCCAGCAAGGTCTTCACGAACGGCCATCCCTCTCCCAAAAACAACTGCCATCCGACCTTGTAAAAATTCACCGTACCGTCGAGTTCCTCAATCAGCCGGTTGGCTTCCCCGGCAGTATCGAAGTCCAGCGCGACAATAAGCCTGTCAGCCGGTTTCAGCCCTTCGGGCAGGTACTTATTTGCCATGATTATTCCTCATCCGCGGGATGGTAACACAGATCCGGTTAGTCAGGATTACCCCGTACTCCGTATCAGTAGTCAGAGGACACCGTCCTGTTCCAGTTGCCGTAATACCCGGTCGGATTCCAGGTCCCCCAGGCGCGTCTCCCTGAAATCAGGCTCATCCCGATTTAATGACAGGACGCGATCCCGCTGGCCCACGGCGTGATTGCGACGCCAGTTTGTCGGTCCGAACAACCCGTAGACGGGTATGGCTCCACAGGCCAGCACGTGCATGGGGCCTGAATCGTTTGTAACGGCGAATTGAGCATGGGACGTCAGGGCAACCAGTTGCGGCAATGAAAACGCCGCGCTCGCGTTCACGCCGACAACCCCGGCCAGCTTATCGTTTAATTCCCGATCATCCTCACCGCCGGTCCAGATCGTCAGGCAGCCCCGGCCCTCCAGCGAAACAGCCAGTTCGGAGAAATACGGCCAGCGTTTTTCCGGGCGCCGGGCACTGGCGCCCGCGTGCATGATGACGATTTTCTTGTCCGGCAAGTCCCGTTGCTGCAACCAGTCGGACACTTTTCCCCGGTCTGCTTGCCCGGGAGACAAGCACGGCTCGGCGCCGCCGGGGGGAATGCCCGCGGCGGTCAGTATTTCCTGCATCCTGCCGTGAATATGGCATTGTCCAACGTAGCGGGTGTCAGGATGTATGTTGTATGGGAGGCGGGGATGGTTCCCCACTTTCTCCGGGATCCCCGACAGGCTGCAAATTAATCCGGTTCGATCACTGGATTGCAGATCGTAAACGCGCAGGAACTGCTTTCGCCGAATCCACAAGCTGACGGCCAGGGTCGACAGCAGGCTTTTGCGGTCGAAGGTTGTTACTTCAAGTCCCGGCCAGGTGGAGAATAAGCCCTTATAGGCGGGACTGGTAATCAGCGAATGTTGACAGTTCTTATGATGCTGCCGGATTTGCCTGATCAAACCGGTTGCCATGACCACGTCACCCAAAGCCCCGAGCTTAATGATCAGTATGTCTTCACGCATCACTGCTCAGTGATTTATCCGGTGTTAATCAGGCAGTGATTTTAACTGCAACAGAACCGCCTCTTGCGGTAAAGGCCAGGTAACGATAACCCCGGTTCTCTTCACTGATAAATTCCTGGAACGCCTTGTATTCGTGCTCCTGCCAGTTGGGGTAATTAAAATATTCATCGAAAACAATCACCGTCCCCGGGGGAATCCGATGTTTTAACGAATCGAATATTGTCCTGGTAGAAGAATATAAATCACAGTCCACGTGCATAAAGCGCATGGGCAGATCATGTTCTTTGGCGAACTTCGGCAAACTTTCCACAAACAACCCTTCGTACAACCTGACGTTTTCAGGCAGTCTTCCGGGACGCCCGGCAAACCTGCCCTGTTTCTCAGTCGTGCCGCCCCAATCCTCCGGCAGACCGAGAAACGAATCAAAGCCGTAAACGGTATCGCCGATGAGTTTGCTTAACAGTTTAATGCTTTTCCCCCGTGACACGCCGAATTCGGCATTCAACCCGGATTGGCCGGCTTTTGTCAGGGCATATTCAAACATCTCTTTTTTGTTTTGACAGATCACGCAGTGCCGCATGTTCCCGTTAATGTATTCGAGCGTTTCCTGTTTGGCCTGGAGTCGGAGGTCCAATAATAAATCACGCGCATAAAATTTATGGACGAAGCGCAGGTAAAGACGTTCCCTGAAATTGTTAAACGGATTTTTCACCAGATGTGTGTGCCTGTTCGTATAATGCCAGCGTTTTACCAAGCATTTGTTCCAATGTATAGGTCCGGTTGGGCGCGATGATCGGCGGGGTTTCGAGAAATACCTGAATCTTTTCGACTGCCGCCGCGATATTGCCCGGCGCGACCAGGCCATCCGGTTGCAATTCGTCCAGGACCTCCCTGGCGCCGCCATGTCCGTAAGCGACAACAGGACGCCCCAGCGACAATGCTTCCAGCGCCGTCCTGCCGAAGGCCTCGGGTTTTTTTGCCAGGGACAGGACCACGTCGGAGACGGACAGCACTTCGCGCAGGTCATCCCGGTGGCCCAGGAAAGTAATGTGATTATCCAGGCCTCGGGTTGCCATCATCCGTCTTAATTCCCGCTGAAATCGTTGTCGGTCCGGGGAGACGCCCCCGGCGATGAGGCCGTGGACGTTCTGCCCTGCCTGCTTCAATGCGCTGATAATGTCAATAAAATCTGCCTGGCCTTTCCAGCGGGTAATCCGTCCCGGCAGGGTAATGAGTGCCTTGCCTTGCGCTTGCGGGCAGGTCTGCCGCCACTTGTCGAGCCAATGTCTGTCGGCAACGTAACCACCCGGGAAACGCTTTGGGTCCACACCTCGGGGAATGACCGATATCTTCCCCGGGTCAACCCCCGGATAATTATCAAGGATGTAATCACGGATAAATTCCGAAATGGCAATCACTTTCCGGCCCCGGGTCATAATCTCGCTGTAGCGGTTGACGCTGTAGGGACCATGTACCGTGGTGATGAATACGGGCCGGGTTTCCTCAGGCATATTTTTCCAGGCCAGGTAGGCAACCCAGGCCGGCAGGCGTGACCGGGCGTGCAGTATATCCACCTTCTCCTCCGTGAGAAACCGGCGTAATTTGCGCGCCAGCAGCAACGTCAACGGGGATTTTTTGCCGACAGGCCAGGCATAATGGCGCGCGCCGGCGTTCAGAAGATCGGCGGTCAGCGCCCCTCCCGCGGAAATGACCAGTGCCCGATGTCCCTGCCGTACAAGTTCACCGGCCACCTCGACAGTCCCCCGCTCCACGCCGCCCACTTCCAGGGCAGGTAATGTCTGCAGGACGGTTAGCGGCATGGCGGATTAACCCGTCAGCAGACCCTTGTCCAGCAACAGCCGGGCGCAACGACCGGCTTCATCCAGGGACTTTTGGGGGGGAGTGAGATTGCCGCCATCCAGCCAGTCGGATAAAGAGGTTACGAACCGTTCCCGTAGCAACTGCTCGATGGATTGGTGCAGGCGGCTCGCGGCTTTTCTCGCCAGTGGCAGCAGGCCCACGTGACAACCCGCAGTCAGCGCTTCGTAAATCATGGAGATGCTATCCTCGGTTACCCACACGTCACGGGCCCGGTGCAGTTCATTGGCCAACCAGTCCCGTTCACACCGATCCCACAACATTACGTCAACGCGAGTCGATTTCAACCCGCTGAGCTCACTGTTCAATCCGGCGGGCGTCCGGGGAGAATTACACACGGTCCAGCGCTGCCGGGAAGAACGCGCCAGTACCTGTTTTATCTGTGACAGGATAACGCCCGTATCGAACCCGTAGTGCGGGGACGTCCCGCCGATAAGGATAAGACCGCGTCCCGAATTATGGGTCTCTCCCGGCTGCATGAGGTTGACGGCCCCTTGTGTGATGATAACGTTATCCCTTGCGGGAGGATTATCGTGTGCCGGCACAAGACAATAATCAAACCACCCCAGGGGCAGGCTGGGCCGCATAATCACGACGGTCTTTGCCCGGTGAGCCCGGCTGATGACCAGCATGGGTAGGTGGGTTGCGTGGCCGGCGCCGATGACCGCCCGGGGCGCCGGCAAATGTTGCGCCCATCCGGTTCGTCTGGTCAGACAGGAGTACAGGGACGCGTTCAGCGGTGGTGTTTCTACTACGTGTACTTCCGCCGGCACGTGCCGTCGCAGCGCGTTGATAAGCCCTGTTGATTGACTCACGTGCCCCCGTTTTCCGTCGGAGATCTGCCATAAGATGATGGGGGCAGTTTTGTCTTGAACCCGCATATCTTATCAATGGATGCGGTGATCGCGCCGGACTTTTATCGCCGGCGTTAAAAAGACAAGCGAGGACGCCTCTATTGGTGAGATATGCGGATTATGAGAAGTGTGACTCAAATTAATCAGGCGGAGGATTCCAGGGTGAATTCAGTCCCGCAATACGGGCATTTCGCCTCGCCCGTTTCTTCTATCGGCAGGTACACCCGCGGATGAGAATCCCACAGGCTCATGTCAGGCAATGGACAGTGCAACGGCAGGTCTTTCATCGTGACCGTATGCTGCTGCCTGTCGTTCGGCGTGTTTTCCCCGCCTCTGCTCATGCTGTCTTTTTCACCTCACGGGGCGCGGTTACGCAGGTTAACCACTCCGGATGCCGGCTGCTCCGGCCGGACACCTGATCGAAAAACAGGGTTTGCAGACGCTCGGTTATCGGTCCGCGCCGACCGTCGCCGATCATGCGATTGTCCAGTTCCACCACCGGGGTCACCTCTGCCGCAGTGCCGGTAAAAAAGGCCTCGTCCGCCACGTATACCTCATCCCGGGTCAGCCGCTTTTCCTTTATTTCAATACCCAGTTCCCGGGCAAAAACCATGATGGTGTCCCGGGTCACTCCTTCCAGGGCCGAGGTCAAATCCGGGGTATATATCACGCCACCGCGAACGATAAAGACGTTCTCGCCACTGCCTTCGGCAACGTAACCCTCATTGTCCAGCAACAGGGCCTCATCATAGCCGCAATCAATCGCCTCCTGCAGCGCCAGCATGGAATTGATGTAGTGGCCGTTGGCTTTGGACTTGCACATGGATATATTCACGTGGTGGCGAGTATAGGAGGACGTCTTGATGCGAATTCCTTTTTCCAGACCGTCATCCCCCAGGTATGCGCCCCATTCCCAGGCGGCAACCGCCACGTGTACTTTCAGCATGTCCGCCCGCAGCCCCATTCCCTCGGACCCGTAAAAACAAATCGGCCGGATATAACCCGACGTTAACCGGTTCTCCCGCACCACGGTGACGCAGGCCTGGTTGATCACGTCAGCGGTGTATGGCAGGCTCATTCTCAGAATATGAGCTGATCGAAACAACCGCCGGGTGTGCTCATGCAGCCTGAAGATGGCGGCGCCGGCCGGTGTTTCGTAGGCGCGCATGCCCTCAAACACCCCCATGCCGTAATGCAGGGTGTGGGTAAGCACGTGAACGTTGGCCTCCTTCCAGGGAACGAGTTCGCCGTTAAACCATATTACGCCGTCTTTGTCAGCCATTGTCATGAAATGATGCTCCTTAAATTATTCCTGTTCTATAAAATACCGTAACGGATTCCAAAATCCGCCTTCCCACGGGTATTGCAACACATTTACCCGCTGTCTGACAAATCCAATAGTACGTAAACAAGGGCGGATTCAAGTCATAAGTGCAACAAGTGGTTTCGTTTTAGTATTTTTCCAATAAAACACGGATGGTCGTAATGGAAAAAGGTTACAATTGACACCACAAATTGAACAGTAGAACGCAGTGATGGTTTCTGCCGCCATTAAATCTGCGGACAAGGAGGTTATAATGAAATCCTTCAAGGATATATTTCGTATCATTCAGTCCGTTTATGATACTTTAATGGCATATTGGTCTGAGGTGGCAGTCAGGGAATTCGCTGAAGATTTACGCGTAGTTGGAAGGGCGTTACTGATAGCCGGTCTTACCGGTTCGTTTTTGATTGGTAACCATATGGAAGGAACACTGTTATCTGTTCTGGCTGTTTTATTGTTACTGGAAGCAAACAAGAGGATGCAATGATGGAAAATGCGATCGCGATTGATATCAGTACCGGATACTATACGTTATGTGTATTTGCGTTGATTTGTATCGGGCTACTCAAATGGCTCCGTCACATACAAAAAGATCAATCCCGTAAAAAATAAACAGTAACCAGGGGACAATCGGCAGTACGGAAAAGTATACTTTGTAAACGTTAAACCCTACTGAAGGAGACTGCAACATGGTGGAAGAAGTCACGCCGATAAAGGCCTGGAAAATGCTTCAGGATGACCCGGAGGCAATCCTGCTGGACGTGCGTTCCAGGGTTGAGTTCGATTACGTGGGACACCCCATCGGCGCTGTCAACGTTCCCTTGCAGGAATCCCCGGACTGGCAGAACGACCCGGCATTTACAGAGAAGGTAACCGAGCAGTTGGGGGAGGCAGGCAAAGATGTCACGGTCCTGACTCTATGTCGTAGCGGCAAACGCTCCATGCTCGCCGCGACCTTACTGGAAGAGAAAGGCTACAGAGTGACAGTCAATATCGCTGAAGGTTTCGAGGGCGACCCCGACGAAAACCGCCATCGGGGCAACCTGAACGGCTGGCGTTTTCACGGGCTTCCGTGGGAGCAGACCTGATAGAAAGGTCAATCCTGGAAAATATGGTAGAAAAATAACAGACAGTGCCCGTGATGTAATTTCTTATTCTTCTATACCTATGATAACAAGGGGCACTGCAGGAACGCCACGTCTCTGCCTGATAACGTTGTATAACTCCCCTTCGTAGTAAGACACTCCGGAACTCATTTGGGATTGCAGTTGTTTCATCGGCAATATCTCAATACCGACATCAATTTTGTCGCCCATAAAAAAAGCAAGGTACTTGACAAATAAATCGTAAGCCACAAAGGAGTATTTTCCAAATTGGACCTCAATAGCAACCCGGTACTTCACAAAAAATGATACTCACCCGGATTTTCCAGTAATCTTATCTGATCGATTTTTTCTTCCTTCTGATTCCATGGGGGCACGGTTAATTTATTGCCGCTGGATGTGGGATCGTATTTAAGTTTATTCATTGGTCTTGTCCGTAATGTTCCGTTGATTTCCTTTTGTATTCTATTTTGTGCAATATCGACATATTTCTTTTCTGTCTCTGCGCCTGCCCCTTTCCTCTTGTGTCGTAGCGCGGAAATTATTGACGTACCGGTTCCAAGAAAAGGATCAAGCACCCAATCTCCCTCGTTTGTCATCGATAGAACGAGTCGTTCAATCAGTCCTACAGGAAATTGACATGGATGTTCTGTTTTTTCTATATGATTATTTTTGACGTTGGGAATATCCCAGATATCTCCCGGATTTTTGCCCAGAGGATTGCAGGAGTACTGGCCTGCTTTCGGCCCTTTAAAGTACTTTTTGGCAGGATATTTCTGGGGAACCCGTATCGGGTCGAGATTAAAAACAAACTCCTTTGTTTTTTTCGTAAACCAGATAATGGTCTCATAGCGACCGGAAAACCTCCTGGAGCAGTGTAAGCCATGCTCAAAATACCAGATGATTCTATTCCTCAGAACCAGATTCAGGTCGGTGAATATCGGATACAAAACTGTATCAAGCGGAATAATTGAACCGTTATTGACATAATTTCCAACTTGCCAGCACATACTCCCTGTATCAGAAAGAACACGTACACAGTCTTTTATGACTTCGGCCTGTTGTTTGATATAAGCATCGATATTTATTTTTTTCTCATACTCCTTGCCGATGTTGTAAGGCGGGGATGTTACAACCAGTTGTATGGATTTATCCGGTATCTCTTTCAACAGTTCCAGGCAATTCCCATGAAAAAGCACCGCGCGTTCATCCATACTGAATTTTTCTGCAATCTCTATGTTTGTATCAAACATATCACCTGTTTCTCCTTGATGCGATCTTTCCGGTTTATGGGTTTATCCCAATGTAAGGAACCAATTATTCAGGATGCGTCAACAATATCATACACTCCACTCCGGTCTGCTCACAACGCAATATCGTTAAATAATCTCCGGCATCCGGCCGTAGACACGTCGGCTTTCGAAGACGCCTGGGCTGAAGCTTTTACTGCCACTGTGTAATAACCGTTTAAGCATGAAGTCGAACAATATGGCATTATGGCCGCGCACGTCGTTCAGCAGGTTTGCCGCTGTTTCGGTAATGAATCCCTGCCCGCTCAACTTTCTTAATGAAAATAGAGGCATGACGCCGGGCAGGGGATAGTCCGAACCATTGACCAGGCGGTCGTGCCAGGCATCGGTTTCGAGCAGCGTTTTCAGCACGGACACGTCTCTGTTGCGTTGGGTAACGGCTGAGATCTCACCGAACAGGTTGCCTTCATACCGGGTTTCATTCATCAACCGCGCGAACAGGCTGAAATTGCTCAGTAAAGGACCGTTGGCCCCCTTGTCCAGGTCGCGTCCCTGTCCCAATGAGGCGCAATGGGCCACGACGACCCTTACCCCATGCTCCAGGGGCCGGCGTAAATGCAACGGGTTGCCGAAGTCCTGCCGCCCGCTGCCGTGTACGGCTTTTTCATCACCGGCGTGGACCAGCAGGGGCAGGCCCGTCCGGACCAGGGCCGCATAAAAATCATCGCAGCGTGCGGCGCCGGGGTCCATACCCATAACGGGGGGCAACCATTTAACGGCCCGGGCGCCGGCTTTCCACGCATGCTCCAAAGCTTCAACCGCGTCTTCGCGATAGGGGTGAACGGAGGCTATCCATTCAAAATGTTCAGGGTGTTCCCGGTGCAGTCGGGCGGCCAATTCATTGGGGGTGTGGAATGCGCTCAGGTCGAGACGCCGCCGGCCGGATTCATCATAACTGTAATCAAAAGCCAGCAACAGGAAGCGGCTTTCCGCGGGGAACCCCTGTTTAAGGGCAATCAAACGGGACAGAAAACTCTGGTCCGCGCGGTCTTTTTCAGCACAGGAGGCATTCAGGTAAAAGCGCAGTTGAGTATGTTGCAACGGATGCCGGAGACTTTGCAGGTGCGGGTTAATCCAGATCCCGGAACCACTGTCGCCGGTACCCACCAAGTGAATGTGACCGTCCCATATATAATCAGGTCGCAGGTGGGCAAAAGCCTGACGCACCAGTTCATGCGTTGCCAGGCTGTCCGGCAATTGCGGTGACCGGCAGGGATTAAACAGTTCCGGCCCGATACGGCAACCGGATGCGCCAAGACCTGCGAGGAGAGTGAGAAAATGGCGCCGATACATACCTACTCCGAATCCGATGTGCCGTCTTCCGTCTCATCCTCGTGTCTTTGTTTGACAAACCGCCCCAGGATCAGTCCCAGTTCAAATAACAGCCATACCGGCAAGGCGAGCAATACCTGGGATATGATATCCGGCGGGGTTAACAACATGCCCACGGTAAAGGCCCCGACAATGATATACGGCCGCTTTCTCGATAGCGTCTCGACGGAAGCGATCCCCGTCCACACCAGCAGGATGATGGCAATAGGCACCTCAAACGCAAGACCAAAGGCAAAGAACATCTTCAGGATGAAAGTCAGGTAATGTCCGATGTCGGTCATCACCGTGACGCCGACCGGCGCCGTCGAGGTCAGGAACGCAAACAACAAGGGGAACACGATAAAGAAGGCGAACGCATTACCCAGGTAGAATAAAAACACACTGCTTGAAATTAACGGCAGTACCAGGCGCCGTTCGTTTTCATACAGCCCCGGCGCTACAAAGGCCCAGGCCTGGTATAACAGGTAGGGCATGGCAACAAACACGGCGACAAAGAAAGTGAGCTTGAAGGGCACCAGGAAAGGCGCCGCCACCTCGGTGGCAATCATACTGCTGTCTTCCGGTAATTGCGCAAGCAGGGGGCCGGCGATCAAGGCATATATGTCATTGGCGAAGAAGCTGAGGCCGAGGAAGATGACAAATACACCGGCCAGACACCGGAGCAGCCTGTTGCGCAGTTCAGCCAGGTGGGCAATAAGAGGCTGTTCAGGGTCGGTATCAGGCCGGGAGGTAGTGTCCGTCATAAATCAACACCGGCCCGGATCAGTTGCCGTTTGACTTGACGTCGTTGTGTTTGTCCGGGGCAACATCCATCAGCTTGTCCAACTCCCCCACTGTTTCGTTAAAGTCCTTTACCTCATCGATTTGCAATTGCTGTTCAAACTCATATTTGGTCTGCGTTACGAAGCGGCGCAGCTTTGCTATCCACCTGCCGACGTCCCTGATTAATCCCGGCAGTTTATCCGGGCCGGCCACCAACAGGGAGACTACCGCGATTACCAGCAGTTCCCAGAAACCAATATCAAACATGGGCTGTTACGTCGAACAACTCACGACCCGGCCTGCTTCCCTTCCTTGTCATTTTCCACCTCGCCTTCTATTATCTTGCCGTCCGCTGGTTCATCCTGTTGCTTCGCAGTGCCGGACTCATCGTCTCTTAGCGCGTTACGGAGACCTTTGATCGCGTTGCCAATGTCACTCCCCATGGTCCCCAGTTTTTTGGTTCCAAACAGCAGGGCGACGATCGCCAGTACGATTCCCAGTTCCCAGATACCAAAACTCATAATTCATCTCCACCTGAATGAGTGCGTGTTAATTATGCCACAGAGGGCGCAGGGGGCACAGGGAAAATGCTGAAACCGGGTTGAAACCTGTCCCCTGTTACTCCCTGCCGGCTTTTTCTTCGTGTCCGGACACGCCGAATCGTCTTTCCAGTTCAGAAAAAACCTCAGCGGGATGTATCTCCATGTACGACAACAAAACCAGGGAATGAAACCACAGGTCCGCAGTCTCATGTATGACGCTGTCTGCCTTGCCGGTTTTTGCCGCGTCAACCAGTTCGCCTGATTCCTCTTCGATTTTTTCCAGAATTCCCGCGCTTCCCTTTGCATACAGGGAGGCAACGTAGGAAGTGTCGGGCTCGGCTTTTTTCCGGTCGATCAACACTTCCGCCAGCTCATTGATTATATTCGTCACAATCCCTCACCTGTTTACTTGTAGATTGCGCCGGCCCTGAATGGCGCCATCGTAATGTTCAGTTATTGTAGATAGTCGCCGGGTCTTTTATGACGGCGTCTGCTTCCTCCCAGCCCGAGTCTGTTTTGCGTAGATAAAAACAACTTTCCCGGCCGGTGTGGCAGGCGATCCCTCCGTGCTGGTTGACCTGCAGCAACAGGGTATCAGCGTCGCAGTCCAGGCGTATTTCCGTGACTTCCTGGACGTGCCCGGATTGTTCCCCCTTGCGCCAAAGCCTGTTGCGGGACCTTGACCAGTAGACCGCGCGGCCTTCGGCGCAGGTAAGTTGCAGGGCTTCCCGGTTCATCCAGGCAAGGGTCAGCACCCGGCCGGTGGTACGCTCCTGGGCAATGGCCGGAACCAGGCCGTCTGCGTTCCAGTTGATTTTTTCCAGCCACTCCGGCGCGTTGGGTATCGTCATGGGTTTACGTCCTGACCTCTATATTATGTTCCGCCATTTTCAATTTTGCCTGTGCCACCGTATGCTCGCCGAAATGGAAAATGCTGGCCGCCAGCACCGCGTCGGCTTTCCCCATGGTAATGCCCTCAACCAGGTGGTCCAGGTTGCCGACGCCCCCGGAAGCGATCACCGGAATGGTTACGGCAGTGCTGACCGCCTGGGTCAGGGGCAGGTCGAAGCCGTCCTTGGTGCCATCCCTGTCCATGCTTGTCAACAGGATTTCCCCGGCGCCGTAACGGGTCATTTTTTCAGCCCAGGCGATCGCGTCAATACGGGTTTCCCGACGCCCGCCGTGGGTGAAAACATGCCATTTTAACGGCTCACCGGGTGCGTTGACCCGTTTGGCGTCCAGCGCCACGACAATACACTGCGAGCCGAATTTCCGGGTTGCTTCCCGGACAAACTCCGGGTTTATTACCGCGGCCGTATTGATACTGATCTTGTCGGCGCCGGCGTTTAACAGACGCCGGATGTCGTCCAGCGTACGGATGCCGCCACCTACGGTCAGGGGAATAAATACCTGGCCGGCAACGGCTTCCACAACGTGCAGCATGGTATCCCTTTCCTCATTGCTGGCCGTTATGTCCAGGAAAGTCAACTCATCAGCTCCCTGCTCATCATAGCAACGCGCCACTTCCACCGGGTCGCCTGCGTCTATGATATCGACAAACCTGACGCCTTTGACAACCCGGCCGGCATCCACGTCCAGACAGGGAATAACGCGTTTTGCCAGGGCCATGACTATCCCGCAGTTCTCACAAAACACATCCCGAAGCGATATAATCCAGGGTCACCGGTCATCATCCGTCGTCCGTCCTCAATCCTCCGGCCTCTAGCCCGCATTTTTCACCAGGTGATGCGATGATCGCGCCGGATTTTTTGTGCCAACGGGCGCCTGCGACCGAAAGCATAACCGTCGCTCTGGTTGAGGGAGCACGTGCCCGTTGGCGCAAAAAAGACAAGCGAGGGCGCATCACCTGGTGAGAAATGCGGGCTAATCTTCGCCCAGGTTGTTGACCATAGCCAGAGCTTCTCCCAGGTCAAGTGTTCCCTCATAGATGGCGCGCCCGGTGATGGCGCCGGCGATACCTTCTCCGGCAACGGCGCACAGGGCTTTTATATCATCCATGTCTTTTATGCCGCCGGAGGCGATCACGGGAATGGTAATTTCCCGGGCCAGTTGTACGCTGGCGTCCAGGTTGACCCGGCTCATCATCCCGTCACGGCCAATATCGGTGAAAATGATGGCGGATACGCCGTCCTGCTCGAACCGTTGAGCAATATCGACAACGTCGTGATGAGACAGCTTGGACCAGCCGTTAGTTGCCAGCTTGCCGTTTTTTGCATCAAGGCCGACAATCACATGCCCCGGAAACTCAAGACAGATATCGGAGACAAAATGTGGCGTAGTGACCGCGCGGGTGCCGATAATGACATAGTTAACCCCGACGTCCAGGTATGTCTGAATCGTATCCTCGTTACGAATCCCGCCACCGGCCTGGATCGCCACGTCCGGGTGCGCTTCCGTAATATCATGGATGATATCGGCATTCACGGGCCGGCCGGTGACAGCGCCGTCGAGGTCGATAATGTGCAGCCGTTTTGCGCCGGCCTCAACCCATTTTGAGGCCACTTCCACCGGGTCGTTATTGTATATGGTTTCATCACCCATATTGCCCTGGCGCAAGCGCACACACTTGCCGTTTTTTATATCAATCGCTGGAATTAATAACATGGTCATAGTCCGAGGCTGGCCGGTTATGGAGCGCGCCAAGTCGAAACAACAGGAAGTGGTTGGAGAGAATGAACATTTTCTTCCGATATTAGCATAATATGACGATATCAACAGACTGGTTAATGTGCCTCGTCCCAATTATCGCCGATACCTGTATCGACGATCAACGGAACACTGAGACTGGCCGCGCCGGACATCAGCCCTGCTATCTCTTGTTTATATTCATCCACCCGGGCCTCCGCCACTTCGAAAACAAGTTCATCATGTACCTGCATGACCATCCTGAGATCATTGTTGGACCTCAACAAATTTTTATCAATAGTGATCATGGCCTTTTTAATGATATCGGCGGCGGTTCCCTGCATCGGCGCATTGATAGCCGTACGTTCGGCGTACTGGCGTCTGGCCGCGTTGCGGGAGTTGATCTCGGGCAGGTATAACCGGCGGTTGAATACGGTCTCAACATACCCGGCTTCTTTTGCGCGGACGCGGGTGGAGTCCATGTATGCTTTCACCGCGGGGTATCGTTCAAAATATTTGTCCACGTATTGTTTCGCCGCGCCCCTTTCAATACCCAGTTGTCTGGCCAGGCCAAACGCCGACATACCGTAAATCAGGCCGAAGTTAATGGCCTTGGCCGCCCTGCGTTGCTCCAGGCTGACCGCAACCGCGTCTACCCCGAACACCTCGGCCGCCGTTGCGCGGTGGATATCTTTTCCGGCGGCAAACGCGGCCAGCAAGGTGGCGTCGGCGGACAAATGGGCCATGATCCTGAGTTCGATTTGGGAATAATCCGCGGCCAGCAGCACGTTCCCGGGGGAAGCGATAAATGCCTGCCGTATCTTCCTGCCTTCCTCCGTGCGGATCGGTATGTTTTGCAGGTTGGGGTCCGATGAGGATAACCTGCCCGTCGCGGCCACGGCCTGGTGGTAGGAGGTATGGACGCGCCCGGTGGCCGGGTTGACTTGTTCGGGCAGTCGATCCGTATAGGTGGATTTTAATTTGCTCAAGCCCCTGTGCCTGAGGATCAACGCCGGCAGTTCATGCTCCGCGGCCAGCTCCTGCAGGACGGATTCCGCGGTTGAGGGTTGTCCCTTCGGAGTCTTTGCCAGGACCGGCAATTGCATTTTTACATAGAGGATCTCTTGTATCTGTTTGGGAGAACCGATGTTAAAAGACTGTCCCGCCGACCGGTGGGCCTGACGCTCCGTTTCCTGCATCTGTTCCAACAGTTCCGAACTTTGTTTCAGCAGCATGTTTGAGTCGATCACGACACCATTACGCTCCATGCGCGCGATGACACTCAGCAAGGGTATCTCAATCTGTTTGTATAGATTTTGCAGCCCCGGTTCATTGACCAGTTTCGGCCAAAGCGCCTGGTGCAACTGCAGGGTGATGTCGGCGTCTTCCGCGGCGTAATCCACTGCCTGCTCTACGGGAACCTGGTTGAAAGATACCTGTTTGACTCCTTTGCCGGCAATATCCTCATAGCTGGTGATGGATTTCCCCAGGTATTTTTCCGCCAGGCTGTTCATGTCATGGCGCGAGCCTGCGCTGTCCAGCACGTAGGATTGCAGCATTGAATCATGGGCGATGCCGTTTAGTTCAATCCGGTAATTTACCAGCACGTTCCGGTCGTATTTCAGGTTCTGGCCGACTTTTTTATGTTTCTCCGATTCCAGTAACGGACGCAGTTTTTCCAATGCTTTCCGGCGCGATATTTGTCTTGGCGCGCCGTCGTAATCGTGGGCAAGGGGTACGTAAGCCGCTTCTCCGACCCTGACGGAAAACGACAGGCCGACCAGTTCGGCCCGCATATAATCAAGATCGGTAGTCTCCGTATCAAATGAGAACAACTCTGCCGCGGCCAGCTTGTCCAGCCACCGGTCCAACTCTGCAACGGTATAAATCGTTTCATAATTTTCCTTGAGGACCACCGCTTCCATCTCTTCCGGCCGGCCACCGTCCCGGTCGACAGGCTCATGATCCATGCTCTCCCGCGGGACCGGCTGTTCCTCGCTGTGTTCGTAGGGGCGCTTCAGCAGGTCGTCGGGGGAGGTATGCTGTTCCGTCGGTCCGGCCGCGCCTGTCGGCGCGGACGCTTCGCCGTTTATATCCGGCAACCAACTGCGGAAACCCCAGCGCCGGTAATGTTCCTTCAGTTTACTCCTGTCCTGTTCGGCAATGTACAACTGCTCCGGTTTCAGGGGCAATTGCAGGTCGGTTTTCAGGGTCACGAGTTGTCTGCTCAAGGGAATCTGCCCCAGGCTTTCACGAAGATATTCTCCGACCTTGCCGGTAAAGCTGTCCGCATTGGCAACGATCTCATCCAGGCTGCCGTATTCATTCAGCCATTTCACCGCGGTCTTGGGTCCCACCTTGGGAACGCCGGGCACGTTATCGGAGGTATCACCGATCAGTGTCAGGTAATCAACGATGCGTTCCGGCGGCACTCCGTATTTTTCAATCACGCCGGCGCGGTCATACCGGGTATTGCTCATGGTATTAATCAGGTGGATGTTGTCATTCACTACCTGGGCCAGATCTTTGTCACCGGTGGAGATCAGGGTCCTCAACCTTGCCTGCGCAGCCTGCACCGCGAGGGTGGCAATTACGTCATCCGCCTCCACGTCGTCAATGAGCAGCAAAGGTATGCCCAACGCCCGGATAATTTCGTGCAAGGGTTGAATCTGGGCGACCAGGTCCGGCGGGGCCGGGGGACGATTGGCCTTATACTCAGGGTACATGTCGTTGCGAAAACTTTTTCCCTTGGCGTCGAAAACAACGGCGAAAAAATCAGGCCTTTCATCCCGGATCAGCTTGCGCAGCATGTTGATAACGCCGTAGATGGCCCCCGTCGGTTCATTTTCCGCGTTCGTGAAACCCGGCATGGCATGATAGGCCCTGAACAGGTAGTAGGACCCGTCTACCAGCGTCAACATTTTTTTTTGCATAGTCTTATCTGGAAACGCACAATCACATCTATCATTATACATCGTGAGACGCTGTGAATAGCATCTCTGTAATTTTCGCTGTATTTTCCATTTTTCAGCGTGTACTCTGTCGGCTATAAACCTGGACAAAATAACAATGAAATATCTTATCGCTTGTTTATTCAGCCTGTTCCTGATGAATGTGGCCGGGGCGCAAAACTACGAGGATGAAGAGCTTGCCCCCGTACCCGAACCGCCGGAATTACCGGATCCGCTGAAGAGCGGCCAGGCCATAGAGCCGCAAGTGACCATCATCAGGAAGGATGACGCCGTTATTGAAGAATATCGCCTGGACGGCCGGTTGTACATGACGAAGATTACCCCCGCGGTAGGGCCTGCCTATTACCTGGTGGATCGCGATGGAGATGGTCAGATGGAATCCCGAATGAGCGAAATCTACGATGATTTCGTCGTGCCGCAATGGGTGTTGTTCAGGTGGTGATTTGTCCGCTGTCCTGATGGAAATCAAGGCAACAGGAAAACGGTAGCCAGACCCAGAAACGTCATAAAACCCACCACGTCCGTGACGGTGGTCAGAATAGCCCCGCCGGCAATGGCCGGGTCAACGCCAAATTTTTTCAGTGTCAGGGGGATCACCGCGCCGGCCAAGGCTGCTGTGAGCAGGTTGATGATCATTGCCAGCCCTATAATCACG
This sequence comes from Gammaproteobacteria bacterium, assembly GCA_965248145.1. Classification (GTDB taxonomy): domain Bacteria; phylum Pseudomonadota; class Gammaproteobacteria; order Eutrophobiales; family Eutrophobiaceae; genus JAAXHV01. Next base: position 323,679 of record OZ252091.1, read on the forward strand.
CCCAGACCCTGATTCTTGAACCACAGGGTTGCGACAACGCCGACCACGGTAGCCCATATCGCGCCGTTGACTAATCCGACCGTGAATTCCTTCAGCATGAGCGAACGGACATTTTGTCTGGAGATCTGTCCCAGCGCCAGACCGCGTATGGAGATGGTCAGGGTCTGACTGCCCGCGATCCCACCCATGCCGGCGACGATAGGCATCAGAATAGCCAATGCCACCAGTTCCTGTATGGTCTCTTCAAAACGACCAATCACCCAGGCGGCAAGAAATACGCTGAGCAGGCTGATGCCCAGCCAGACCGCACGCCGCCGGGTACTGGTCCATACCGAGGCAAACAGGTCGTCTTCGCCCAGGCCGGCCATACTGCGTACTGTCTGTTCCGCCTCTTCCTGTATGACGTCCACCACGTCGTCGACGGTGATTCTACCCAGCAGCCTGGCATCTTCGTCCAGTACCGCCGCGGACAGCAGGTCCCGTTGTTCAAAGGTGCGCGCCACTTCTCCCGCCGGCGTATCGGCGGGCATCCCGGCGCCCTCAAGCGTGTGTTCGCCGACGCTGTCTTCCGGTTTGTTGACCAGCACGTCTGCCAGCGACAGCAATCCCAGGTAGCGGTTTTCCCGGTCTACCACTATCAGGCTGTCCGTGTGCCCGGGAACCTGCCCCCGTTGCCGCAGGTAGCGAGCCACTACGTCAAGCGATACGTCCGCGCGCACCGAGACCACGTCAGTATCCATCAGGCCGCCGGCCGTGTCTTCCGGGTAAGACAATACCGAGGCAATCCGCTCACGGTTTTGTTCGTCCATGGACAGCAGGACGCTGTCAACCAGTTCTTCGGGCAGGTCCTGCAATATGTCCGCGGCATCATCCGTATCCAGTCCCTTGGTAACCTCGGCCACTTCCTGGGGCTGCATGTGTTCAAGGAGCCCGGCCCTGACCGCGTCCTGGACGTCGGACAGCACGTCACCTTCAACCTCCCGATCAACCAGTTCCCACAGCAACCTCCGGGAGCGCCCCGGGAGACTCTCCAGCAGGTCGGCTATCTCGGAGGGGTGGAAAGATTCCAGCATCGACCTGACTTGATCAAGGTTTCCACCCTCCAGGTGTTCAAACAGGACTTCTTCTCGTGATAATTCGCGCATGGACATAAGGATAGAGTAAAAGGGGGCAGATTTAAATCTGTCTCCCTGTTCTCCTGTCAGATGTCATTCCGGGCCAGGCCGGAATGGCGACGGGGTCAGGTGGTTTCCAGTTGCGCCAGGATTTTTTCGACTTCCGTGCCTGACCGGGCCTGCAGGGCGGCGCCTGCAACGGGGGTCAGTATGTCCAGGTCGCTCTCTATGACGGTTTTTTTGACTTCGAGCAGGTAGGCCGGGTGAACGCTGAATTCACGCAGGCCCAGGCCCAGTAATAATTTGGTGAACTTGTTGTCACCCGCCATCTCGCCGCACATGGCAACGGGAATGTTTGCCTTGGTCCCCGCGACAAGGGTTGTCTTTATCAGCCTCAATACGGCCGGGTGCAGGGGCTCATAGAGATAATTTACCTCATCATTGACCCTGTCAATGGCCATGGTGTATTGGATTAAATCATTTGTGCCTATTGACAGAAAATCCAGTTGATCGGCGAAAATATCCGCACAGATGGCGGCTGCCGGTACTTCTACCATGGCGCCCACGGGAATATCCGGATCAAATTTCAATTGTTGCCCGGTCAGTTCCGTCTTGATCTCTTCGATCATCTCCAGTACCTGCCGGGTTTCCTGCATGTTGGACAACATGGGGATCATCATACGGACTTCACCATGAGCGGAGGCGCGCAGGATAGCCCTTAACTGCGGGCGGAATAAAGACGGCTCTTTCAGGCATAAACGCACGGCCCGCAACCCCAGCGCCGGGTTTGATTGAACAGGCCCGCTCTGTCTGCCGCCATCCACCTGCTTATCGGCTCCCAGGTCCAGGGTTCGGATTGTCAGGGGCAGACCTGCCATCGTGTCAAGCACGGCCAGGTAGGTTTCATAATGTTCCTCTTCCTCGGGGGGGGATTCCCGGTTCATATACAAAAATTCCGTTCGATACAGTCCGACGCCACTGGCGCCGACCTGTCTGACGGTATCAAAGTCCTGGGGCAATTCGACGTTGGCCTGCAGCCTCACGGTCGTACCGTCCAGGGTTTTTGCCGGCGCTTCTTTCAGTTGGCTCAGGCTGGCATAATATTTCCTGTCTTCCTGTTGTTGCCGCCGGTAATAGCGGAGGCTGAGTTCGTCCGGGTCGACCAACATGACGCCGGCATTTCCATCCACGATCACCAGGTCGTCTTCACGGGCAAACCGCCCGGCCTCGTGTAAACCGACAATCGCGGGAATCGCCAGGCTGCGGGCCAGGATGGCGGTGTGCGAAGTGGGGCCGCCATACTCGGTGGCAAAGGCTGAGATGCCGTGGTGCTGCATCAAAACCGTATCGGCGGGCGCGAGGTCGTCGGCTATCAAAATATATCCACTGAGACGGCTGTCAGGCTCTTCATGCCGCAACGGTTTCTGCCTCAGCAATATTCTTTGAATGCGGTTAACGACGTGGTCGACATCGTTTTTGCGGGTGCGCAGGTACGCATCGTTCATTTCCTCGAACACGTGGACCAGGGCATCGCGTTGTAACCGCAAGGCCCATTCCGCATTGTAACCGGCGCTACGGATCAACCGCAGCGGCTCCTGGGTCAGGACCGAGTCGTCCAGCATCAACAAATGCGTATCTATGAACGGGGCAATATCCGGGGAAGCCGCTGCGGGAATGTGTTCACGAATGGCCCGCAACTGTTGTTTGGCCTGGGTGATGGCCTCATTAAGACGTTGGGTCTCCGCCTCGACCTGATCGTCCGCAACATGGTATTCGGGAATATTAAGGCGGTCGCGTTCGATGATGTGTACGCGGCCGATGGCTATCCCTCGGGAGACTCCCACACCGTGTAACGCCAGGGTCATTGTTCTTCCCCAAATCGATCAAGGATCAGCTTTTCCAGTGACATCATCGCGTCTTCTTCATCACTGCCCCGGATGGTTAATTCCATGGGCGTGCCTTTCGCCGCGGCAAGCATCATCAATCCCATAATGCTTTTCCCATTAACGATTTTTCCGCTCACATTCACCTCTATATCGGACTCAAAGGCAGACGCCGAGTGTACGAACTCTGCGGCAGCACGGGCGTGCAATCCCAACTTGTTAATAATAACAACGGTTTTTTTCTGCAATGCAAGTCAGCCGGTCAGCAGACTGTAAATTGCGTCGTTGGAGTCTTCTCTCCTGAGTTGCTCCAGGAGTTCCGGTTTATTAAACATCTCCGCCAGCTTTGCCAGCACCTGTAAATGCTCCTCCGTGGAGTGTTCCGGAACCAGCAGGGCAAACATTAAATCAACCGGTTGATGATCGACGGCATCGTAATCCACCCCTTGCTTCAACCTGATAAATGCGGCAATGGTGGAATGACCGTTCTTCAACCGCCCGTGCGGCAACGCGATGCCGTTTCCCAAACCGGTGCCGCCCAGGCGTTCCCGGCTTAACAGGCTGTTAAAGACCTCCTTCCCGGTCAGGTTGGAACCGGCGCCGGCAATCAACTCCGATAGAGTCTCCAAAGCAGCTTTTTTGCTGGAGAGACTGACGTTACTTACAACCCGTTCCGCCGATAGAATATCTGATATTTGCATTTGTAATTCCGGTCTCAGTATCCGGTTGGACAGGAAAGAAGCGGTCAGCCGCGGTGATCCGATAACTTTTCTTTGTGCTTTTTCACTTGTCTGTCGAGTTTGTCTATTAACCTGTCAATGGCCGCGTACATATCGTTATGTTCCGCATCTGCGTACAGGTTGCCCCGATTTACATGGATGGTCGCTTCCGCTTTTTTCCGTTCTTTTTCAACAGTCAAGATAACGTGCGCGGTGGTAACATGGTCAAAATGACGCTCCAGCCGGAGCAGTTTTGTCCCGACGTAAGAGCGTAGCGCGGGGGTGATATCCAGGTGATGGCCAGACAGGTTGATTTGCATATTATCCTCGCTCAAGTTCAGTGTTAAATCAGTCTTTTTCTTTCGTTTGATGGTGGGATCGACAGCGATTCGCGATATTTGGCAATCGTTCTGCGGGCAACCTGAATACCTTCTTCCGCCAACAGTCCGGCGATTTTGCTGTCACTCAACGGTTTTTCCGGCCTCTCGGCCTGGACGAGTTTTTTGATCAGGGCGCGAATTGCCGTTGACGAACAGGCGCCACCCTGGTCCGTGCCTACGTGGCTGGAAAAGAAGTATTTTAATTCAAACACGCCTCTGGGGGTGTGCATATATTTTCTGGTGGTGACCCGGGAGATGGTCGAATCATGCATGCCCAGGCTCTCCGCTATGTCATGCAGTACCAGCGGCTTCATTGCCTCATCACCATGTTCCAGGAAAGCCCGCTGTCTTTCAACAATGCCGGTGGCCACGCGCAACAGGGTTTCGCTACGGCTTTGGAGGCATTTAATGAACCACCTGGCTTCCTGTAAATGATTTTTGAGAGAAGTGTTATCCGCGCTGTTGTCCGCGCGGCGAACCATGCCGGCATAGTCCGTATTGATACGTAACCGGGGCGCCGCGTCCGTGTTGAGTTCGACTTTCCAGGCGCCTCCGGTCTTCTTTACCAGCACGTCCGGCACCACGTATTCGGTCTGGGTATCCTGCACCTGGCCGCCCGGACGCGGGTGCAGGGATTGAATCAGTTCTATGACCTGTTGCAGTTCGTCCCGGCCCAGTTTCATGCGACTCATCAGCCGTTTGTAATCGTGGGCGGCGAGCAATTGAATATGCTGGCCCACCAACTGCCGGGCTTCACTCAACCAGGGTGTGTCCTGCGCCAGTTGATCCAGTTGCAGGCTCAGGCACTCCGCCAGGTCGCGAGCGCCGACTCCGACAGGCTCCAGCGTTTGAATCTTATGTAATACCGCCTCGATCTCTTCCGGTTCAACGTCCAGGTCGGCAGACAGGGTGGTTTGGATCCCTTCCAGGTCGTCGGTCAGGTAGCCATCGTCATTGATAGCGTCTATCAGGACAATGGCAATGGCCTTGTCGGTAACGGACGTCGTTGTCAGGTTAAGTTGCCAGAGCAGGTGGTGGTGCAGGTTCTTTTCGTTGTTATCCCGGTACTCGTCACCGTTGTATTCAGGAGAGTCAGCGCCGCGGGAATAATGGATCGTCGAGTCATAGATATCTTCCCAGGCCGTGTCAACCGGCAAATCTTCGGGAATATCATCATGTTCCATATATTCTTCGCCGTTATGTTCCAGGTCGTCAGTCTCTTCATCAGTTCGGTCGGGGGAAGCGGCGGCATCCTCTTCATCCAACTCCAGCATCATGTTGGAATCCAGCGCCCCCTGGATCTCCAGGTTCAGTTCCAGACTGGACAACTGCAACAGCTTGATGGCCTGCTGCAGTTGCGGCGTCATGGTCAAGCCCTGGCTTAATTTCAACTGTACGGACTGCTTCATATCCTAAAATGTAGCACAAACGATTACAGCTTGAATTCAAAGCCCAGGTAGACGTCTCTGACGGTTTCATTAGCCAGGATTTCATCCGGCGTGCCTTCGGTCAGGATCTCCCCGTCATTGACGATATAGACCCGGTCGCAGGCGCCCAGCGCTTCCCATACATTGTGGTCGGTAATCAATATCCCTATGCCCTTTTCCCGCAGGTAGCCGGTTATACGCTGGATATCGTTGATCGAGATGGGATCAATGCCCGCAAAAGGCTCATCGAGCAAGAGGAATTGCGGCTCAATGGCCAGAGCCCGGGCAATCTCGACCCGCCGCCGCTCGCCGCCGGACAGACTCATACCCAGGCTGTCACGCAAGTGAGATACGTGAAACTCATGCAACAGCGCTTCCATCCGTCGTTCGGCCTCGTCCCTGGTCAGGTTTTTCCGTAGTTCCAGGATGGCGAGGATGTTCTCTTCCACAGTCAGTTTGCGAAAGATGGAAGATTCCTGGGGCAGGTAGCCCAGACCCAATCGAGCCCGTTTTTCCATCGGCAGGAAACTGATCTCCTTGTTGTTTAAATATATCGAACCCGTGTCGCAGGGAAGCAGTCCGACAATGATATGAAAACTGGTTGTCTTGCCGGCCCCGTTGGGGCCCAACAGCCCGACAATTTCGCCGCTGTTCACGGTCAGGCTGATATCGCGCACCACCTCTCGTGAACGATATGTCTTGGATATTCCCTGGACAGATAAAATACTCATGCAACGCTTCCGGTTGACATTACAAGTCGGCTTCTTTTTTCTTTTTCAGGATGAGTTTCACGCGGCTTTTTTTCTCGGGAGCAGACGTCGTTCCCGGTTTTCCATCTCTGGGGCGGTTCCAGGCCTTCACCCGGCTCAGTTCCGTATTGTACTCTATTCTTTCACCGGCCAGGGTTGACCCTTCCTGTTTAACCCAAGCGTCCCGGACCAGTACGACCAGGCTTTTCAGCTCATTGTACTCTATCCTCAAGGCTGTGGCCTGATCATACGTCTCGCTGTCGTCCGGCAATTGTTTATAGGTCGCGGGATTGCCCTCCATGATAATGTGATCCAGTTCATGCCCTTCCGTGTTATAGACGGTCATGATATCGCCGGTCATCTCGATTGACCCCTGCGTGACAACGACATTGCCCCGGTAGATACTGACATTATTACGATCATCCAGCTCGGCTTCGTCCGCCTCCACCTCTATCGGCTGGTCTTTATCCGTCGATAAGGCAAATACCGGGGGCTGGCCCAGGGAACAGAATAAACTAATTATCAGGGGTAATATTAATCGTTGTTTTCTCATGCTTGATCACTTCCAATCGGCTTTCGGGCAGGAATGCGCGCATGCCCATGCCGGTAATCGTGGCGTTGCTGGTGACAATGGTTGCATATTGGTCTGTTTCTGCGTATTCGTCTTCCAGCGACATTCTTACATCGGTTGTGCTGACCTCCAACGTCGCACTGCCTGTTTCATCATACTCCCATATTTTTACTATACCGTACAACAGGATAGTATCATCATCTCCTTCCATAAAACCTTTTTCCGCGGTGATATACAAAGGTAATTTGTCCTCCCGAAATATTTCCATACTGGGTTTTAACAACTCCGTGCCATCATCATCGGGGTAATGGGCCAGGTAGGCGGCAGCCAGTTTGTTTTTGGGCTTGCCGTCCTGTTTCATTATCAGGGTGGTAAAATCCTCCATGTAATAATCCGGCGCGCGCTGGTCTGTCCGGACCCTTCTGCCGGGATCTTCAGACAACCATTTCAGCAACCATGCGCTGCCGGCCGCCGCGCCGATCAGTAATGCCAGGATAAATAATCGCTGTGCCATGACAATCAGACGACCTGCGCGCGCAACAGATCATGCATGTTCACGACACCGATTAATTGCCGGTCGTCATCCAGCGCCAGCAACGCGTTGATTCTGTGTTCTTCCATCATCCGCAAGGCTTCCGCCGCCAGGGCGTTCGCCGCGATGGTTTTGGCGTTTTCAGTCATCACGGCGGCGGTAGTCGTGGTATGCACGTCGAATCCGGCGTCCAGAGTCCTGCGCAAATCCCCATCGGTGAATATTCCCGACACTTCTCCCCGGTCATTGAGTACCGCGGTCATACCCAGTCCTTTTGCGCTCATCTCAAGCAACGCCCGGCTCAGTAAAGTATGCTCGTTCACCCGGGGAATACCGTCACCGCTATGCATGATATCGCTGACGCGCAACAATAACCGTCTTCCCAATAAACCGCCGGGATGGGACAGCGCAAAATCTTCGGCATTAAAACCACGAGCCTCAAGCAGGGCGATAGCCAGGGCATCACCCAGGGCAAGACAGGCCGTGGTGCTGGCCGTGGGCGCAAGGCCCAACGGGCAGGCCTCCCTGGCAACACTGACGTCAAGACAAACCGTCGCGGCCGTGCCCAAAGTGGAGCCGGGGTCGCCCGTCAGCGCGATGAGGGGGACGTCCAAGCGTTTAATAATGGGCAACAGGGTAATAACCTCATCGGTCTCACCGGAATTGGATAAGGCAACGACCACGTCAGCCCGGGTAATCATGCCAAGGTCACCATGGCTGGCTTCGCCGGGATGGACAAAGAAAGACGGGGTGCCGGTGCTTGCCAGGGTTGCCGCTATCTTGTGACCTATATGACCCGACTTCCCCATACCCAGTACCACAGTCCTGCCCTTGCAATCCAATATATGCCGGCAGGCATCGACAAAATGCCCGTCAATGCGCGGTTTCAGGTCGCTGACGGCCTGCTGTTCCGTATCGATGACCGCCCGGGCCGATTTTATGAGTTTTTCAGGGTCGGAATAGTTATTGCCGGCGCTCATAACTGTACGCTTATACTTGAAATAACCAGTACTGGTAGCCGACAAAACATAGTAATAATATTGCCCCTTCCCAACGACTGAACTTGTTTTTCCCGGAATAAAACACCATCCACCCCATCATCAGGGTTAAACCTGCCATGACAGGAAAATCCCGAAGCAGGACTTCCTTACCGACGGCATCAGGGTAAATAATACACGGTATGCCCAAGACCATCAGCATATTAAACATATTGGAGCCGACTATGTTGCCTATGGCGATGTCCATCTCGTTTTTGGCGACGCTCATGAGGGAGGCGGCCAACTCCGGCAAACTGGTGCCCACTGCAATCACGGTCAGGCCGATCACCAGGTCGCTGACGCCAAGTGCCTCGGCAATATAGACCGCGCCGCGCACCAACAGTTCAGCGCCCCCCAATAACACCAGCAACCCGAGCAGCATGAAAACCACTGACCTGAAAATAGTCGGGGATTCCTTTGTTAATTCTTCCCCTTGAGCAGTGACCGACTCCTGTCTCGCCAGTTTGACTATCCACCCGATGATCAATACCAGCGCAACCAGCAGCAGGATCCCGTCAATGCGTCCCAGGCGCAGGTCAAGCATCACCAGCAAAGCGATCAACATCGCCAGGATCATGATAAAAAACTCACGACGCAAGGTTCGTGACTGAACCACCAGGGGTGACACCAGTGCAGTAACGCCCAGCACCAGGCCGATATTGGCGATATTGGAGCCCAGGGCATTGCCGATGGCGATACTGGTTTTTTCCTCCCAGGCAGCGACGCTGCCGACCAGTACTTCCGGCATTGACGTGGCGATGCCGACTATGGTCAGGCCGATAAGCAGGGGTGATACCCCCAGGGCGCGGGCCGTACCTGCGGCGCCGGCGACGAACCGGTCGGCCCCCAATACCAGCAAGGTTAAACCACCAAGTACTGCCATCGCTGCCATCAGCATACTTATGTCCCCTTTTCTCCTGTTCAGGTGGTTATAATGCTCTCTCTATTGTAACGTTAATTCGTCCGTGAGGAGATAAAAACTTATGCAACACTGGTTCCTTCTTACCGCTGCAATTGTATTAGAGGTTGCCGGCACCACGTTCATGAAACTTTCCGAGGGATTTACCCGGCTGGTTCCTTCGGTATTGCTGTTTGTATTTTATGCCGCCTCATTTGTGGCGCTGACGTTTTCCCTGAAAAAGATCGACGTCGGCATTGCCTACGCAGTATGGGCGGGCGTGGGAACCGCCTTGATAGCTCTGGTCGGCGTGGTATATTTTCACGAACCGGTGACCGTGATGAAGTTTGCCAGTATCTGCCTGATCGTGGTCGGTGTCGCCGGTTTACACCTGGGCGGGACTGTCCCCGTACAGTGAAAACAAGCCGATGCGTGCGCTGATTTTAGCGGCGGGACGGGGCAAAAGAATGCGCCCCCTGACCGATAACCTGCCTAAACCCCTGGTGCCGGTGGCGGGCAAACCGCTGCTGCAATATCACGTGGAAGCCCTGGCGCAGGCCGGCTTTACCGACCTGGTCATCAACCATGCCCGCTTCGGCGACATGATAGAGGCACACTTCGCCGACGGAGCCGATTTCGGCGTGAAAATCCGCTATTCTGCCGAAGGAAACGACCCGTTCGAAACCGGCGGGGGGATTAAACATGCATTACCCTTGCTGGGTGTCGACCCGTTCCTGGTCATCAACGGCGATATCTGGTCCGATTTCCCTTTGCATACACTGAAAAAAGCCATACCCGGACAGGCCCACCTGATCCTGATCCCCAATCCGGCACACCATCCGAACGGGGATTTCGCCCTGGAAGACGGACGGGTGTTAAGCGAAGGCAAGCCCGCCTACACCTTCAGCGGCATCGGCGTTTATCGGCCCGCCTTGTTTAATTCGATACCGGAACAGGTGTTTCCCCTGGCGCCGGTATTACGCCAGGCCATGGCAAACCGGCAGGTCACGGGAGAACTCCACAACGACCGCTGGTTCGATATTGGCTCCCCGGCGCGCCTGGCGGCATTGGAGAGTTACCTGGTTGGAATGCAAATGGAAAAGGACGTGGATTAAATCTGTGACCTCTTCTCAGTTGGCAGGGGTGATATCAGTGGGTAGCGTGATGGCCGCGAGTTGTTTCAGTCGGTCTTCGGCCAAGCGGGCGGAGGTTGTGCCGGGGTGTTGTTGAATTAATTCCTGCAGTTGTTTTCTGGCCTGGTCAATCTGACCGAGTTCATGTCGGCAGAAACCTGCTTTCAATTTTGCCTGGGCGAGTTTCCGGCTGTCGGGGTAATTCCGGACCAGGTTGGTATATTCAAGCAGGGCCTGGTCAAACAGACTGTTCACGTAATAGGTCTCACCCAGCCAGAATTGCGCGCTGTCCGCATATTCGCTGTCCGGATGAAGCGCCAGAAACTCACGGAACGCTCTGACGGACTGGTCGTACCGGGACTGTTTCAATAGTCTGAAGGCCAATTGGTAATCAGCGCGCGCCTGGTCCGGGTCTGCTTGCGTCGACGCGCCGGTAATGTCGTCCTCAGCCGCTCCCGGCACAACCATTGTTATATCCTCCCGGCCGGGGGGTGTCATTGCCGGAGTTGCGCCTGCGCCGGGTGTGGTCAGCACTGGCGTCGTATCCTGGCCGGAAGGTGTCAGCTCCAGCGACGCATCCTGCCCGGGAGGTGTCAGCGCCGGGGCCGTATCCTGCCCGGGGGTGGTCAGCGCCGAAGTTATATCCTGGCCGGTGTCTGTCATCAAGGGTGTCGAGGCGGCGGCAGATGACATTGCCGGCGTTTCCGGCGCGCCCGCCGCCGGACCTTGGCCGACCAGCTCCAGCGTCAGGGGCGTGTCCGCTTGCAGGCCCTCGCTCGTCTCCACCGGGTCGAAAATGGGAGACAGGGTTTGCAACGGCGGGCTTGTGCCGGCGCCTGCCGGCCCGCTGGTGGCAGTCGGGTCCATCAGTGAGAGCGGGCTTTCCAGTTGCTGCATACGCCTGTCAACGTCTGTGTACAGGTCACGCTGGCGTTTCTTCATCTGCTCCAACATGTGGTTTTGTACCTCAATCTCACCGCGCAGCCGATTGATTTCCCCCTGCAGCGCTTCCAACTGCTGCAACATCTCCAGCAAACCCTGGTTGGCCAACAGTTGTTCTATGTTCTCCAGGCGCGCCTGGATCGCCGCGTTGGGGTCAACGATTTCTTCAGCGCGGGGCGCGGCAAAATACGACTGCGTAACGATAAGCAGGATAAACGTCGGTTTTCCGGCAAAACGGATCATATCGTCAGTAGACGAACTCCACCCTCCTGCTCAGTCCCCAGGCCTGTTGATCATGGCCGGGGTCAGCGGGTCGTTCTTCGCCGTAACTCACGGTCCTGACCTGGGCCGGGTTGACGCCCAGGACAACCAGTTGTTTTTTGACTGTCAGGGCGCGTTGTTCTCCCAGGGCCAGATTGTATTCCCGGGAGCCGCGCTCATCGGCGTGCCCTTCCAACGTCGTGGTCTGGTTCGGGTTGGCCATCAGAAAGTTCGCGTGGGCCTCGATGATCTCATTAAATTGTGACAAGACCGCGCTGCTGTCATAGTCAAAATAAATAATACGCACGGAAACCAGGCTTTCCGGGTCCTCCAACTGGCTCAGTGCGGAAGTCTCATCATCCCCCATCGCGAATGTTTGCGCCTCGTCGCCCGCTCCTTCGGCGTCTGCTTCGTCGCCGGCCATGCCCGCCTCGGTCGACCTATCTTCCACCTCGACGGATTCGTCTTTTTGAGGGGAAGTGCTACAGGCGGCTATAAAGATACCCAGGAAGGCTGCCAACAGGATTTTATTCGTCATAAGTGTTCTCCGATTGTTGCGAATAAAGCATAACATTCATTACAGGATATGTTGATTCATATTCACTGTGTAAGAAAAGGCCCCCAGGCGGGTTCCCGCACTTCGCCGTCCTGCAGGGCCAGTCGCTGGTGCACGCGGCCATCGGCCGAGACTGCGGCCAGTTCCGAACCCTGGCGGCCGGTGGTGGCGTAGATGATCATGCTGCCGTTAGGTGAAAAGCTGGGTGATTCGTCCAGCCGATTATTCGTCAGTATGCTCAGGTGCCGGTTCTCGAGGACGAGATAGCCAATCCGGTAAGCGCTGTTGTTGCCATACACCATGGTGATGCCGGCGCCGTCCGGGGAATAGCGCGGCCTGGCAAAATAGGGTCCGTCAAACGTAATTCGCCGGGGTTTGCCGCCTTGCAATTCCACCTCGTAAATCTGTGGGGAACCGCCCCGGTCGGAGGTAAAGATGAGTTTTTTTCCATCCGGCGACCAGTTCGGTTCCGTATCTATGGCCCTGTTATGGGTAATACGCTGCAACGAATTACTGGAGAGGTGGAGCACAAAGATTTCCGGGTCGCCCTCTTTGGATAAGGTCATTGCCAGTCTCTGGCCGTCCGGAGAGAATGACGGCGCGCTGTTGATGCCGTCGTGAGAAGCCACTTCATCTCGTTGCCCGGTACGGATGTTCTGCACAAACACCGATGAGTTATTCCCCTCAAATGAAACGTAAGCCAGACGTTCTCCATCCGCCGCCCAGGCCGGCGAGAGCAATGCCTCGTTCGACTCGAGCAGGGTGCGCGGGTTGAAACCGTCGGCATCCGCAATTTGCAGGGCATAACGTTTTTCTCCGGCCGCGTTTTCCTTGACGGTAACGTAGGCAATGCGGGTATTGAAAGCGCCGCGCACCCCGGTCAGCTTTTCAAATATGATGTCGCTGATGCGATGCGCGGTGCGCCGCAGTTGTTCCCTTGTGGCGGAAATCCGAAAACCGGTCAGTTGTGTCCCCTTGTAGACGTCCAGTAACCGGAATTCGATTTCAAAGCCCCCCGTCGCAGTTTGTTTCAGGTTGCCGATAACGATGTTCTCCATTCGTAATAATTGCCAATCCCTGAAATTGACATGGTCGAAGCGCGCCGGTTTTTGCGGCATATCCTGCCCGTCCATGGCGTTGAAGCGACCACTTCTTGCCAGATCATTGGCAATGGTAACGTGCAGGTCAACCGGCCGCGTGTCCGGCCCGCCGGCCCAACCAAACGGGACAACCGCGATGGGCAGGGTATTTTCAACGCCCGTATCGATAAAAATTTGCAGTTCGCCCTGGGCCGGGACCTGGGATGTAACTGACAATAAGGCCAACCACAGGCTGATAAGATATCTGCTGGTATTCATATTAGTCCTTGGGTTTAAATCTGAAATTTAATTCCCTCAGGCGCAACCGGTCGAATGTCGCCGGGTCCGCGGGCAACGGCAGCGGCGAGGCCTTTTCAACGGCTGTGATGGCTCGCCGATCAAAAATGTCATTGCCGCTGGGTTTATTCAAGGTCACGCTGATCACCTCGCCGCCGGGAATGGTCCGTACTGATAATACGCATTCCAATCCTTTAGGCAAGCCGGTTTTATTAAAGTTGCCTGTAACCTTGTGATAAACATCCGTGACGATATTTTGCAGTACCTGTTTGTCCTGTTCCCGTTGTTCCTGCGCGAGCTGTTGCTTCAGCGCGACTTCCGCTTTTTTTCTCTTTTCCTCCTCTTGTCTCCGTTTTCTCTCTGCTTCCGCCCGCTGTTGTTCTTCTTCGATGCGCTTTCGTTCCGCTTCCGCCTTGCTTTTTTTCTGTTCGATACGTTTCAGTTCCGCCTCCGCCTTGCGTTTTTCCTCTTTGATGCGTTTTCGTTCCGCCGCGGTCTTGCGCTCTTCTTCCTTCCGTATTTGTTCCGCCTCTACCTTGCGTTTTTCTGCCTGTTTGCGTTTTTGTTCCGCGGCCCTTTTCTTTTTTTCCTCTTCCTTTCTTCTTTTCTCCACCTCGCCGGCTTTTCTCTCCAGGTCCTTCAGCTTCTTTTCCATGGCCCGCTGCTTTTCCTGTTCCAGTTCCCTCAGCCGCTGCAGTTCTTTTTCAACCGCTTTATCATCCACGGTGACGGCTTCAACAATATTTTCCTTTGGCTTTGGCGTGAACGCGGGCGGGCGAACGGAATCAAAATTAACGACCAGCGCCGTGATGACAACGCCGTGCAGAACCAGTGAATAGAAAAAAGAACGCAGCGTCAGGAAGCGCATGGTGCATCACTGTTGCGGAGGTTCAGTGATCAAGCCGATACCTTTCACTCCGGCGCCTTGCAGCAGGGCCATGACCTGCACGACCCGCCCGTAGTCGACGCTGGTATCCCCTTTTACCAGTACCGGCAACTTGGGGCGATACTTCATCAGGGCGCCGACACGGTTGACCAGTACTTCAGGGGAAACGGGTTCGTCCTGGTTCTCTCCGTAATTGATAAAAAAATTGCCCGCTGCGTCCACACTGATGATAACGGGGTCATTATCGCTGGCCGGCAGGGCTTCCGAGGGGACTTGCGGCAGGTCAATTTTTACCCCCTGGCTCAGCAGGGGGGCCGTGATCATGAATATGATCAGCAAAACCAGCATAACATCGATATAAGGGACGACGTTTATTTCAGACAGGGGGCGTCTTCGAATTCGGGGCCGCATGAGGGCTCTCAGGTATGTGCCTGTCTGTGGAGGATGGCTGAAAACTCTTCCATAAACGTGTCATAGCGATTGATCAGTCGTTCCACGTCGTTGGAGAACCGATTGTAGGCGATGACCGCGGGAATCGCGGCAAACAGGCCCATCGCCGTGGCGATCAACGCTTCCGCGATGCCCGGCGCCACCATGGAAATCGATGCCTGCTGGACGTTCCCCAGGGCGCGAAAGCTGTTCATAATGCCCCATACCGTACCGAACAGGCCGATATACGGGCTGGTGGAACCCACCGTGGCAAGGAATGACAGGTGTGCCTCCAGCTCTTCAATTTCCTTATTGAAGGCCACGCGCATGGCCCGTTGCGACCCCTCCATGATTGCATCGGCCACGACGCCCCCCTGTTTTTGCAGGCGGGCAAATTCCTTGAAACCGGCTTCAAACAACAGTTCCATGCCGGTCGCCTCATAGCGTTGACTGCTGATCCGGTAATACAGGGGCGTCAACTCTTCCAGTGACCAGAAGCGTTCTTCAAACAAATCGGCTTGCCGTTTTGCCCGGCTCAGCCAGATACGTTTTTTGAAAATCATCGCCCAGGACACGACGGAGGCCAACACCAGCATGAGCATGACCGCCTTGACCGGCAGGCTGGCATTGGTGATCAAGTAAAAAAAAGACAAGTCAGGAGTCATGGTTAAAACCCGCAGGTAATGAGATTGGCATACATTTTGGTGCGTAGAATTCTTTCATGTCGGGAGTTTGGTTAATTTTCCGGGCAGGTTATCCATCCGGGGTGGTTTGATCAAATAAATCATGTTCAATCACGTGCCCTTTCGGCACGGCCAGGCCGAAATGTGCCCAGGCATTCTTTGTTGCAACGCGGCCGCGCGCGGTACGCATCATGAATCCCTGCTGTATCAGGTAAGGTTCGATCACGTCTTCAATCGTGTCTTTTTCTTCACCCACCGCAGCGGCGATACTGTCTATGCCCACGGGCCCGCCGTCAAATTTCTGGATAATGGCAAGCAGCAGCTTGCGGTCCATCATATCGAACCCGTAGCCGTCAACGTTCAGCATATCCAGCGCGCGGTTGGCGATTGCCTCGCTGATGCTGCCGTCCGCCTTGACTTCGCTGTAATCGCGGACGCGGCGCAACAGCCGGTTGGCAATGCGCGGCGTGCCGCGGGAGCGCGCGGCAATTTCCCTGGCGCCTGCTACCGCGATCGGCACGTCCAGGATACCCGCCGAACGGGTAATGATATCAGCCAGGTCCTCCGTCGAATAGAACTCCAGGCGCTGCACAATACCAAAACGGTCCCGCAGGGGTGAGGTCAGCAGGCCGGCCCGGGTCGTGGCGCCGACCAGGGTGAAATGCGGCACGTCCAGTTTGATGGCCCGCGCCGAGGGCCCCTCGCCAATCATGATGTCGAGCTGGTAATCCTCCATGGCCGGGTAGAGGATCTCCTCTACTACCGGGCTCAGACGATGGATCTCATCGATAAATAATACGTCCTTGGGTTCCAGGTTGGTCAGCAGGGCGGCGAGGTCGCCGGGGCGTTCCAGCACCGGTCCCGAAGTCTGTCTCAGGTTCACGTTCAGTTCATTGGCGATGATATGCGCCAGGGTCGTTTTGCCCAGGCCCGGCGGGCCGAAAATAAGCACGTGATCCAGGGCCTCAGCCCGCTTCCTGGCGGCGCTGATAAAAATTTCCATCTGTTCATGGACGACAGGCTGACCCCGGTAATCTCTCAGCGACCGGGGTCTCAAGGTGTTTTCAGCGGCGATGTCTTCCGCCGAACCGCTTGCAGAAATGTTCGGGTTGGGTTCGCTCACGCCGGCGCCTTATCGTCCACTCCGGTTACCTGACAGAGGCCTTCAGCGCCGCACGGATCAGGGTTTCACTGTCCGCGTCGTCCCCGGCCACGCCATGGACAAGACGACTGGCCTCCTGGGGTTTATAGCCTAAGGTAATCAAGGCGTTTACAGCCTCGTTGATCGGGTCCGCGGCCCTTGCCTGCGGCTCAGCCCGGTCTTTGCCGGGCAGGTCCGTTCCCTGCCAGTCTTTCAGGCGATCGCGCATTTCCACGATCAACCGCTCCGCCGTCTTTTTGCCGACGCCCGGCAGGCGGATCAGGTGTTCCACGTCTCCCACTTCAATACATTGTTTAAATTCACCGGCGCCAATTCCGGATAATATAGCCAGCGCCATTTTTGCCCCCACCCCGCTGACCTTGATCAAAGTGCGGAACACGTACCGTTCATCCTCGGTGACAAAACCATACAGTGAGTGAGCGTCTTCCCGCACTATCAGGTGAGTCAGCAGTTCAACTTCCTCGCCGGTGTCCGGCAGCAGGTAAAACGTGTTCATGGAGGCATCCAGTTCGTAACCCACGCCTTGTACGTCCAGGGTCAGACCCGGGGGCTGTTTCTTTATTATCCTGCCGCGTAAATAACCGATCACTGCGCGCGCCTCTTCTTGGTCACTGACCCGGCGCCCCGGCGCAATACATTCTTCCGTGAATGACCGTGACACAAGGCAACGGCCAGGGCGTCGGCGGCGTCGGCCTGTGGTGGGTCGGTCAGACATAAGAGGACTTTGACCATGTATTGTACCTGCTGCTTGGCTGCATGGCCTTTGCCCACGGTGGCCTGTTTTACCTGGTTTGCGGTATATTCAAAGACAGACAGATGTCGTTCGGCGCAGGCGGTAATGGCGGCGCCCCTGGCTTGTCCCAGTTTTAACGCCGAATCGGCATTGCGATACATGAAGACTTTTTCGATGGCGCATTCAGCCGGTTGGAATTCACTTATCACTGCGCTGAGCTCCCGGAAGATCTGTCCCAGTTTATCGGATAGCTGCTCCCCCTGAACCATGACGTTGCCGTGGGCGACGTGGACGGCCCGGTTGCCATCCATGTCGATCACGCCATAACCCGTATTATGGGAACCCGGGTCGATCCCGAGAATACGAATCATCGCGCCTTCCGATAGTTTACCACTGTACGCACACTTCCGGGTCAATCAAGCTGGGCAAGGATTTCATCAGGAATTTCCGCGTTGGAATATACTTTTTGTACGTCGTTCAAATCGTCCAGTGAATCCAGCAATCGCACCATGCTTTGTGCGCCTTGCAGGTCCAGCGTAGCGCCGGTCGCCGCGCGCATCGTAATCTCCGCCGCCTCGGGTACATGACCGGTCTTCACCAACGTCTCTTTCACGTCAACGAAATCATCCGGTGTCGTCAATACGTCCAGGGAACCATCATCATTGCCGGCAACGTCGTCTACCCCGGCCTCCAAAGCCGCTTCTATCAGCGCGTCCTCGTCCGTTCCGGCCGGATAGGAAAGAAGACCCACCTTGGTAAACAGGTAAGCGACCGAGCCGTCGGTTCCCAGGTTGCCGCCATACTTGGTAAAAGCATGACGCACCTCCGCGACGGTCCGGTTACGATTATCCGTCATGCAGTCAACCATAACGGCAACACCGCCCGGGCCGTAACCTTCGTAACGCACCTCTTCCAGGCTTTCACCCTCGGCGCCGCCGGCGCCCCGTTTCACCGCCCGGTCAATGGTGTCTTTGGGCATATTGCCCGCCAGGGCGTTGTCTATGGCGGCGCGCAGCCTGGGATTCCCGTCGGGGTCGCCGCCGCCGAGTCTTGCCGATATCGTGATTTCACGGATCAATTTACTGAATAATTTACCTCGTTTGGCATCCTGACGTCCCTTGCGATGTTGAATATTTGCCCATTTACTGTGCCCGGCCATGTCATATTAATCCCATAGTGTATTCCAAGTGAATTTTACCACTTGCCATGAGCACAACAAAGTCTATCCGGACAATTTGTGGATAAACATGGCGTTGGAGGGGTTGTTCCGTCAGGCGTCGTTATTTCCGTATATGGTTTGTTGCCGTTGCCCGGCAAAATCGAGTAAGCGCTTGATGGGGACCCGGGCGCGCTCAATGATGTCTGCGTCAACAAAAATTTCATTACCGCCCGATTTGAGGACTGCCAGCAGTTTTGTCAGGCTGTTCATGGCCATCCAGGGACAGTGGCCACAGCTTTTGCAGGTGGCGCCCTGGCCGGCGGTGGGCGCTTCAATAAAAGTTTTATCCGGAGCAGCCTGTTGCATCTTGTAAAAAATACCCCGGTCAGTCGCCACGATAAATGTCTCTGCATCCAGTTCCCTGGCTGCCTTGATAATACCCGTAGTAGAACTGACCACGTCGGCCTGCGCGATTACAAGGGCAGGGGATTCCGGGTGTACCAACACCTTGGCCCGGGGATGTTGTTGCTTTAATTCCGTCAGTTCCCTGCCCTTGAACTCTTCGTGGACAATACAACTGCCCTGCCACAACACCATGTCGGCCCCGGATTGCGCCTGTACGTATTCGCCCAGGTATTTATCCGGCGCCCATAAGATATTTTCCCCGTTTTCCGCCAGGTGTTTAACCACGTTCACCGCACTGCCGGAAGTCACCATCCAGTCGGCGCGGGCCTTTACCGCGGCGCTGGTATTGGCATAGACCACAACGGTGTGGTCCGGATAACGGTCGCAAAAAGCGCTGAATTCAGCGGCGGGACAGCCCAGGTCCAGGGAGCAGTCCGCGTGCAGGTCCGGCATCAGCACCCGTTTTTCCGGGTTCAAAATCTTCGCGGTTTCCCCCATGAAACGCACCCCGCAAACAATCAGGGTAGCAGTGCCTGATTCGGAGCCGAAGCGCGCCATATCCAGGGAATCGGAAACGTAACCGCCGGTCTCATCGGCCAGCATTTGCAAGTCCGGATCGGTGTAGTAGTGGGCAACCAGCACGGCATCCTGTTCCTGCAACAGCCGTTTGACCTGGCGGATACACTCGACCCGTTCGTCCCGGCCCAGTGTCTCAACAACAGTTTCCGGCACCCGTTCCGGCGGTAGTCGATAATCCTGGGTAGTTATGGCAGTGTGCATTTCTATTGAACCTTGGACGCCACGTGTCGGCGAGCCATGTCATCAATCAGGACATGATTGATGACGGGCGAATTAACAGCTTTATAATCCTAGTGTATCAATTACTCCAAATCAAGGTTGTGCGTTACGAACCGTAGAGCAACCACATACTTTTGAATCCAGACCCCTGTCATACCCGCGAAAACACGATTCTTTGAAATAAAGCAGGTTATTTGATCAGTTTGATGCCCAATTCCCGCAATTGCCGGGCAGAAGCGGTTGACGGCGCGGACGTGAGCAGACAACTGGCGGTCTGGGTCTTGGGAAAAGCGATGACGTCCCGGATCCCTTTTGCCCCGGCCATGATCATGACGATCCGGTCCAGGCCGAAGGCGATACCGCCGTGGGGAGGGCAACCGTAGGAGAGGGCGTCAATGAGAAAGCCGAATTTCTCCCGGGCCTGTTCCTCGTCAATGCCCAATAGTTCCAGCACTTTCAGTTGCAATGCCGGGTCGTGGATACGAATCGAACCGCCGCCCAGTTCCATGCCGTTCAGGACCAAGTCATAAGCCCGTGACAGGCTGTCATGGAGGTTGTCTCCCGGTTCTGCCGTTTGCGGCGCAGTAAAGGGGTGATGTAGCGAGTCCCAACGCTGTTCGCCTTCGTTATATTCAAACAGCGGGAAATCCACCACCCAAAGGGGCGCCCAGTCACCCTCCAGGAGGCTGAAGCGCTCGGCCAGCCTGGAGCGCAGGGCGTTGAGGGAGTCATTAACGGTGCGCGCCTTGCCGGCGCCAAAGAAAATAACGTCACCGGTCTGCGCCCGGGTCTGCTCCAGTACGGCCCGGACCGTGTCGTCAGGCAGGAACTTCAGGATAGGTGACTGCAGGCCGTCGCTGCCCAGGCTGAGATCATTAACCTTGATATAGGCCAGTCCCCTGGCGCCGAACTTGCCCACGTATGCGGTGTAATCATCGATTTCCTTGCGGGTGAGCGCATTGCCGCCGGGCAAACGCAGGGCGGCAACCCGCCCGTCAGCCTGGTTGGCCGGCCCGGAGAACACCTTGAACTCCACCTGTTTCATCAGGTCGCTGACTTCGACCAGTTCCAGCGGATTGCGCAAGTCCGGCCGGTCCGTAGCGTAACGTTGCACGGCTTCAGCGTAGGTCATGCGCGGGAAGGGGTTTGCCAATTCAATACCTTTCACCTGTTTGAACAAGGTGCGGATCAGGTCTTCCATCAAGTTGGTAACGTCATCCTCATTAACAAATGACATTTCAATATCCAACTGGGTAAACTCAGGTTGTCTGTCTGCGCGCAGATCTTCGTCGCGAAAACAGCGGACGATCTGGTAATAGCGATCCATGCACGACATCATCAGCAGCTGTTTGAATAATTGCGGCGATTGCGGCAAGGCAAAAAATTCACCCTGCTGGGTTCTGCTGGGCACCAGGTAATCCCGGGCGCCTTCCGGGGTTGCCTTGGTCAGGACGGGAGTCTCAATGTCAAGAAACCCGTGTCGTTCCAGGTAATCACGGATGGCCCGGGTGACCCGGCTGCGCAGTTTGATGTTGTCCTGCATGGGTTCACGGCGCAAATCCACGTAACGGTAACGCAGGCGGATATCATCCTGGACGTTTTCATCATCCAGTTGGAAAGGCGGGGTCTTGGCCTTGTTCAATATTTCGATGGTGTATCCCAGCACTTCCACTTCACCGGTCGGCAGGTTCGGGTTGACCGTGCCTTCAGGGCGCGGGCGTACCCGGCCCGTGACGCGAATGACGTATTCATTCCTGACCGCGTCGGCGCTGGCAAAGGAGTCGGCCCGGTCCGGGTCGAAGACGACCTGGGCCAGTCCTTCCCGGTCGCGCAGGTCAATAAAGATCACCCCGCCATGATCGCGACGCCGGTGTACCCAGCCGCACAATGCAACCTCCTCACCGACCAGACCGGTTGTCAATTGTCCGCAATAATGACTACGCATAGGTTGGTCTCGCTCATGGAAAAACCGCGGCCCGGTCCCTGTTTCTCATGTTTCGCTGAGCGGCAGCGCGGTTCGTTTAATTTCCCCTTCGGGTACGATAACTCCCATTGATATGATGAACTTGAAGCCGTCTTCAACCGACATATCCAGCTCAATGATGTCCCGTTTGGGGATCAACAGGTTAAACCCTGAAGTCGGGTTGGGCGTGGTCGGCAGGTAAATTGACTGCAGTTGTTCAGCGGTAATACTGCGATCCGTCTCGACACGTTCATTACTCAGAAAACCGATACACCAGCTATCCTTTCGGGGGTATTCGATCAGGACCACCTTGCGAAACGATTTGCTCTGGGAGGCCAGAAGGGTGGTGGAGATCTGCTTTACGCTGTTATAAATGTTGCGCACCAACGGGATTCTTCCGAGCGCCTTCTCCCAGACCGACACCAGGCGCCGACCCAACAGGTTTGCCGCAAACATACCGGTAACCATCAGGATAACAACGGCCAGGATAATGCCAAATCCAGGGATACCGAATCCCAGTAACGCTTCAGGCCGATATTCCGGCGGCAACAACAGGATGGTTTTATCGAGGAGATCGACAACGAATTTGATGATGGCGACGGTAATGAGCAGGGGCAGCCATACCAGCAGGCCGGCGATAATGTATTTTCGCAAGGTTGTCATCGTTATGTCAGCAACTCCTGATCATGTCTGTGTAAAAATGAAAAACAGGGGGGCAGACCCTGTTTTCAGCCGGCAGGATTGGATGTTGCCGTATTTGTGGTGGCCGGTTTGGTTGTATCCGACTTGACCTTGGTTTCTTTGGCGGCGCTTTTATCCCCTGAGTCGCCAGGTGTTTTTCCATTCTCTTTTTTTCTGTCTTTCTCATCGGCGCCGCCGGCCTTGCCGGTATCCTTGGGTTTATCATCATCCTTGGCCAGATTTTTCCGGGATTTTTCATCTTTGAAATCCGTCTCGTACCAACCGCTTCCCTTCAGGCGAAACGTGACTGCGGACACCAGTTTGCGTAAAGCCGGCTCTTCACATTCGGGACAATCCCTCAAGGGATCATCGGATATCTTTTGTAGTTTCTCCAGTTTATGGCCGCAGACGCCACATTCGTATTCATAGATCGGCAAGACTGTATCCCCTATTGCTTCTTAAAGAAAGGAAAATAATGTCCGAAGAGCGAAATTTCAAGTCCGGGGCATAAATTTCAGCCAGTTCCTTCCGGGCAAGACGGGGCGAATTTTAAATCCGGCCTCTCGTCCCCGGATAACAAAGGCCAGGGATCAGAAGCTGTAGGCTGCTTCCACACCCCAGGAACGCGGCGCTCCCAGAGCACAGCGCTGTATACCGCCACCGGTGGCAGGATCAACAAGGTACAGGGTAGTGGCCAGGGGCTGGATAAACATTATCTGACAATGTGACTCGTCAAACGCGTTGCGCACAAAGGTGGACAGTTCCCACCCGGCATTCCGGCTGCGCAATCCAAGCCGGGCGTTGACGATATCGTAGCCCGGCTGGAGAGTCTGAGGATTCTGGTTGGTGTCCGCGCCGACGTTCTGTTCGGCAGTATATTGGTATTCCCCGCGTATGAACCAGTCCAGGCTGGTAGCGGGGAGCACGTCGGCCCACTCTGCCACCAGTGACAATTGCCATTTCGGAGAGAAGTGATTCCTCTGTCCCGTCAGGTCCCGGGTCGGGGCGTGCGTCGGCGGCAACCCCATAGCCCGGCGCGCCTGGACGTCCCGCCGGTAGTCCGCGACGGTGGCCGGCAGACTGGTGGCATCGGGGTAATAATCGAACTTGGAATCCAGGTAGCTTACGCCAAGCACGGTATGGAGTTGTTCCAGCGGGCGCGCCTGGATGTCCAGTTCCACGCCTTGCTGAGTCAACTGCTCGACGTTCTGCACGATCAGGTTCACGCCGTCGTACTGGCGGTCCTGTAGATTTTCTATCTCGGTGTGAAAATAGTTAAGACTGATAACTACCCGGTTATCGAGCAATCCGCCCTTCGCGCCGACCTCAATATTATCCACGGTTTCCGAATCGAACAGCCGGGTTGCCCCCGTAGCCGCGGCAACGGAATCGAAGCCCTCCGGGTTAAAACCGCCGGATTTAAAGCCGGTCGAATAGCTGGCATACAACATCACGGCATCCGCGGGATAATAACTGATATTGGCTAACCAGGTGATTTCTTCTTCATCGAACTTCAGGTCGGGATGGTCTTCCACGATACGTAAATCAATGGCGAAAGGGTTCTCCGGTGTAGGCGGCGCCGTAACCGGGTTATTGACACGGCTGATAAAACCGCCGTCCTTGTCGCTGTTGGTCCAGCGTACCCCGCCTGTCACCCGCAGTTGCTCCGTGATCTTAAAGGTCGTCTGACCGTACAGCGCGAAGTTGCGGACGTCCTGCCCGAAGCTGGTGGCGACGGCATTCTTTTGCGTGCTGTTGTCACAGGCATCGGCTATCGTGTCGCCGATGCCGCGGGCTACGTCAAAGACTGTCGCCGGGCTCGCGGCTGCGAGTAGCGCCTCGGCAAATGACGGCGGCACACCGAAGGCGGCTAATTGTTCAACGCTGTTGATGGCGCCGGTAATCAGGGCCTCGGAAAGCAGCGGCGCAAACTGTGCGGGAATACCTTGCTGTTGCAGGTTGTCGGCAACAAAATCGATTGCCAGGCTCTGTGCGGGCTCGGGGTACGTATTAATGGCAAACAGGTTGCTGAGCATGGGGGAACAAAAGTCCGGGCCCAGGTCGAAGGCCTGATCGATGCCGTAAGCTTCCTCGTAGTAATACGCGCCGGCAATGTATTCCACCCTGCCGCCGGTCGGGGAAAGGAGTTGTATTTCCTGTGAAAACGTTTCCACATCGTAGTGGGTCACGCGCCTGACCAGATCAGCGGGCAGGCGTATGGCGGATTCGTTCGGGATATCGTTAGTCCATTCCCGATAACCGGTAATGGAACGAAGGGTGTGGCTGCCGACCCGCCAGGTGATATCGCCGGAAATACCCCATTGTTCGTCCTTTGCGATGTCCTGGTGGTTCTGGTGGACGTCAAAATCAAACCCGTCTTCCACGTCCGGTGACGAACCGGTATGCATAGTGAAGGGACCCGTCGGCGACAAGACGGCGTTGAGTGCTGCCAGGTGTTGCGGCAACACCGAATCGGACAGGATTTCAATCACGCCGCCGCCGTTATCGATCTTGGCGTAATCGGCGCTCAGGGTGATATCCAGGTCCGCTGACGGTTCAAAATAAAGTTTTCCGCGCAGGCTCAAATCATCCCAGGCGCCCACGTCACTTCGGCTGTCTCCTGAAGTGAAACTATTGTCGCCATAGCCGTCCCGGTCGGAATATTGAAAGGCAAGACGGGCCGCCGCGCCGGGCGTCAAGGCGCCGCTCAAGGCGCCGGCAACACGAACGTGGTCATAATTTCCATAACTGGTCCTGATATTGCCCGAAAATTCTTCCTCGGGCTTCCTGGTGCGGATGTTCAGTGCCCCCATGGAGGCGTTGCGCCCGAACAGGGTGCCCTGGGGCCCGCGCAATACTTCGACAATTTCAAGGTCGGTGAGCGTGCCCACCACTGAGGAAGGCCGCGGGTAATATATCCCGTCAATGAACACCGCCACAGTGGGTTCTATGGCACTGTTTCCAACCGAACCGACCCCGCGCATGATGATACGATTGTTCGCCACCTGACTGGCCTGCGAGAAGCTCAGGTTCGGAGTATACTGGCCGAGTTGCTGCAAGGTGTCGATACCGGAATCCTCGATAAATTCTCCGGTAAAGGTGGAAATGGAGATGGGCACGTCCTGCAGGGACTGCTCCCGCTTTTGCGCGGTAACAATGACTTCTTCGATCGCCTGGGCGACCGCGCCGTTGGCTGCCGGCCCCAGGAGCACAAAAGCCGTCAAAGGAAATACCACATAACGGGTCAGTGATCGCTGCACGGAATTAATCATGAAACTCTCTCCCCCCAAGCAAAAGGCCCCAGGCAAAAGGACCAGAATCCTGCTCACCAAGACAGGGTTATAAATATTTGTCCGGTCATTCTAGCACGGCGTCACAGAAGAATCGAACGCCTGTCGCCGGCATTCCCGTTAATCTCCTGCCTTCATGCCGAAGGTCATACGCCGTAGCGTAGCGTCTTTCAACTTGAAATGATGATACAGGGCAGCCAGGATGTGCAGACCTAAAAGCGCCAGCACCAGGATCGGAAAAATCCCGTGCAGGGTGCCTACCAACTCATTCATCGCTTCGTTCTTGTCCATTGGAAAATCCACTTCGAACAAGCCGAAGAACGGCACCTCGTACCCTGCCGTGGCAAACCGGGCCATCCCGCTGACAGCCTGCGCAATCAGCAGGAGATACAGCCCGTAGTGGACCGCCCTTGACAGGACGTGCTGCCAGGTGGGGATATGCGGCATCCGCGCGGGAGTGACGTTGGACCAGCGCCAAAGCAGGCGCGCCGTCAGTACGAACAGCATCAGCAGGCCGAACGAGGCGTGCAGGAACACCAGTTCCAGCTTTTCCGGATCACCCCTGGGCAGCTCACCCGATATTGCAGCAATGGTTAACAGCGTGAAGAAAACGACCAATACCAGCCAGTGCAATGTTTTACTTATTATCCCGTATTCTTTTTCGGTGTTTTTAATATGCATAGTATTCTCCTCATGGAGTGGTGGGTCGTGCAGGAATCGAACCTGCGACCAACTGATTAAAAGTCAGCTGCTCTACCAACTGAGCTAACGACCCTGAGATAACGAGTATTGCCAAACCGACGCGCTGATAATACCGGAGATTCTGCCCACGGTAAAACACGCCGACATAATTATTTTTGCTTGAATGAGGTAAGTACCTGGGTGAATTCACCCGGATAAAGATTCGGCAACGCGTATTCTTTACGCGTCATCTTGACCAGGCCAACCCCCGGCGCATACCATTCGGTTTGTTCAACCTTGATGAGTCTGATCCCCAACATGAGCCTGCGAGGCAGGTCCAGGAAGCCGATAGCATCGATGCGCAGGCAGTTGGAGAAATGGCCCGCAGGAACCTCCACCGCGTCGTCCAGACTGGTAATGGTGTAGTCCAGGGTCAGGTGACGGCTGATCCTGTCCCGGTTGTCTCCCAGTTTTTCCGGTAGATCGAACAGGTAAAGCCTGGCGGCGGTGCTCCATTCCGACCCCACGGTCAGTGGATAACCTATAACCAGGTTTGCACTGTTTTCACCGGGCGCCGCGCGGCTGATCCCGTCCGCGGATTCGGCAAAAAAGTACTTCTTGCCGTTGGCGTATAGTTTCGGGTAGTACGGAATACCATCAATGGTTTCACTTCCCAGGTTACGGATGATGGATTTTTGTGCGACGGGATCGAGGCTTCCCGGTATTGTTCTACTTATATCATAAGCCCATTCATGCCCCGGTGTCGTTGGAAAGTAATCCGTATCGGGAGAATCACAAGAGGAAACAAACAATAAAAAAACCCCGCACAGGCAGCGGGTTATGGGGATGGAATTTGTCCCTTCCCCACGCCTTGACACGATCATTTTCTTAATTTCAAATCCCGTTCCAGTTGTAACTCCTGCTCCAGGTACGCCAAACGGGCCTGGATCCGCTCGGTTTGATAATAATCCGGGCGGGGCGCATTTTGCCTCAACAGGTGTTTGAGCTGTTCAATGGCCACCCGGGTCTCGCCCGTAAGAAAGTAATATTCAGCATTGGCCATGCTGGATTCAACCGGATTTCCCGCTTCAGCTTCGGCCCGCGTCAGGTAGTCGTAATAGGTAATATCCGGGGCCTGGAATTTGCCGTAGTCGCGTAACTTGTCCCGGGCCAGATAGGGCTGTTTCGCTTTCAGCAAGGCGTTCGTATACGTCAGCACCAGGGGGCGGTAGTCCGGGTACAATTGTTCCGTCTCCGAAAAAATGCCGAAAGCGACATCATAATTTCCCTGCCTTACCTCAATATCTGCCGCGGCAAGCAAATAAGTGACGTTTTCCGGGTCGCCTGCCAGTAACAGGCGAATGTGCTCCCGCGCCAGGCCGTATTGTCCGTCCACGGTCAATGCGATGACGTAGCCATAGCGGTCAACGGCGGCAGGTCCCCCCTGTTTTGCGTTGGCAAGTCTGCGGGAAAACAACTCGACCGCGTCTTCGGGCGTTTTCCGGGACCTGGCGAGCAACTTTGCCTTCACAAAAGGAAAACTACGACTTTCATCACTACCGCGCGCGCCGGAGTAAGCACGCGCCCGGGCCTGGGCGTCGGCAATCCGGCGGGCGGTCAACGGGTGGGTACGCAGGAATTCCGGGGCCTGGCTATAATAACGGGAGTTTTGTTGCAGTTTCCTGAAAAATTCTGCCATCCCGCGAGTATTAAACCCCGAACGCGCCAGCAGTTGTATCCCGATACGATCCGCTTCCTCTTCGTTGGTCCGGGTAAAATTGATCTGCGCCTGCGCAGAAACGCCCTGCACCGCCATGATGGCGGCTTGACCGGCCTCCGGGTTCTGGGTAGCCACCAGGATCGCGCCGAGCATTGCCGCCAGCATCGGGATACTCATTTTTTTTGACATTTCCACGGACCTGGCCATGTGTTTTTGTGTCACGTGAGCAATTTCATGGGCCATGACCCCCGCCAGTTCACTTTCCGAGTTGGAATTCAGGATGACGCCGCTGTTAATCCCGACAATACCGCCGGGCGCGGCAAACGCGTTGATAAGGGAGTCGTTGACAACAAAAAAAGTAAACTGCTGTTCATTATTATCACTTTGGGAAACCAGGCGGTAGCCGATTGACTGGATGTAGGTATTGATTTCCGGATCTGAAACTATGTCCAACTGTTTTCTTACCTGACTTAGAAACGCCTGCCCCAAGCGTCTTTCAAACTCCGGGCTCAGGAGAATCCCGGTTGAATCACCGATATCGGGCAGGTCGAGCGTGGTCACCTCGGCCGCGGCGGAGGTACATAAGCAAATAGCCAGCAAGATACTGATTCCCGTCTGTTTCATCAGGTTGAATAATTTATGCGCATACTGTATTGAGTTAAACCGGTTTATAGAGTTCCCGTCATCCCGGTGAATGCCGGAATGACGATCCCTGATGAGAAACGCAGTTTAAACGTGTAACATATCGCATTTTTATCGTCGTTTCATGAAAAGAGACAGATTTTCAATGATTGAAGCTAAAAATGCCTTTTATGCCCAGTCCGGGGGGGTGACCGCGGTAATCAATGCCAGCGCCTGCGGGGTCATCGAAACCGCAAGACGGCACCCCGACAGGATTGCCAATGTTTACGCGGGACGCAACGGCATCATCGGCGCGTTGACCGAAGACCTGATCGATACGGGCCGGGAGACCGAGGCCGCTATCGCGGCGTTGAGACACACGCCCTCAGGCGCCTTTGGTTCATGCCGTTACAAGCTGAAAGGCCTGCAAGAGAGCAGGACCGAATATGAGCGATTGATCGCCGTTTTCAAGGCTCATGACATCGGTTATTTTTTCTATAACGGTGGCGGCGACTCCGCGGACACCTGCCACAAGGTCTCGCAACTGTCGGAGCAATTGGGTTTCCCCATCCAGACGATTCATATTCCCAAGACAGTCGATAATGACCTGCCTGTGACGGATAATTGCCCCGGCTTTGGTTCGGTCGCCAAATACATTGCCGTGTCCGTCCGGGAGGCGTCCTACGACGTTCAGGCAATGGCAAAAACCTCCACCAAGGTCTTCGTTATTGAAGTCATGGGGCGTCATGCCGGCTGGATTGCCGCCGCGGGCGGGTTGGCCGCGGATAGTGATAATGATATTCCGGTCGTGATCCTGTTTCCTGAAATCCCGTTCGACCAGGAACAATTTATCGCCCGGGTGCGGGATTGTGTCGAACGATATGAGTATTGCTCCGTTGTCGTATCGGAGGGGGCGCACTGGCCCGATGGGCGGTTCCTCGCAGAACAGGGCACCACGGACGCCTTTGGTCATGCCCAGTTGGGCGGCGCGGCGCCGGTAGTGGCGAATATGGTCAAGGAAGCGTTGGGCTACAAATTTCATTGGGCGGTGGCCGACTACCTGCAACGCTCGGCCCGCCACATTGCCGCCGGGACGGACGTTGAACAGGCCTACAGCCTGGGCAAGGCCGCGGTGGATTACGCCCTGGCGGGAGAGAACGCCATCATGCCTGTTATCGTGCGGACCTCCGATGATCCGTACCGCTGGGAGGTGGACCGGGTAGCCCTGGCGGAAGTGGCCAACGTGGAAAAATTCATGCCTCGGGAATTTATCAGCGAAGACGGCTTCGGGATCACGCCGGCCTGCCGCGCTTACCTGGAACCCCTGATCCAGGGAGAAGATTATCCTCCCTACCGGAGAGGAATGCCGGAATACGTTCGCTTGCTGAATGCGCCGGTCCCAAAAAAATTATCCGCCGGATTTGAACTTCGCCGGTAAATCTATACACTTATCGGTTTTTAGTGGTTAGTTTTAAGTTATTGGTAATTAGAAACTAACCACTAAAAACTAAAAACTGATAGGAGAGTTGCAATGTCGTCATTGGACATAGCTTTAGCATGTAGTGTCATCGCCATCCTGTATGGCATCTTCTCGGTGCGTTGGCTCCTGTCACAGCCCGAAGGAAATGAGCGTATGCGCGAGATCGCCGCTGCCATCCAGCAGGGCGCGTCCGCTTACCTTAACCGGCAGTACACCACGATCGGCGCAGTCGGCGTGGTCCTGTTTATTGTGCTGGGAATCGTGCTGGATTGGTATACCGGGTTCGGCTTTTTGATCGGCGCCCTGTTTTCCGGCGCCGCGGGATATATCGGCATGAATATTTCGGTGCGGGCCAACCTGCGCACCGCCGAAGCGGCCGGCAAGGGAATCAATGCCGCGCTCACCGTTGCCTTCAGGGGCGGGGCGATTACCGGCTTGCTGGTCGTCGGGCTGGGACTCCTGGGCGTGGCCGGCTATTACGCCGTCCTGCAGAATATGGGAGTGGAAAGCGGCGTTATTCTCCACGCGCTGATCGGGCTGGCCTTCGGCGGTTCCCTGATTTCCATTTTTGCCCGGCTGGGTGGTGGGATTTTTACCAAGGGCGCCGACGTGGGCGCCGACCTTGTGGGTAAAGTGGAAGCCGGTATCCCGGAAGACGACCCGCGCAACCCCGCGGTGATCGCCGATAACGTCGGCGACAATGTCGGTGATTGCGCCGGCATGGCCGCAGACCTGTTTGAAACTTATGCCGTCACCATCATTGCGACGATGCTGCTGGGCAGCCTGCTGGTTCCCGGAAATGAAAACGTCATTCTTTATCCGCTGGTGCTGGGCGGGGTCTCCATCGTGGCTTCCGTTATCGGCTGTTTTTTTGTCAGGGCCGGTGAAGGCGGCAGTATCATGGGCGCCTTGTACAAGGGATTGATTGTTGCCGGCGTGTTGGCTGCCATCCTGTTTTATCCCATCACGGAATGGATGATGACGGGCATTGATGAGCTGCCGGCGCGGTCATTGTACTACTGCGCGCTGATCGGACTGGCGTTGACCGCGGCCCTGGTATGGATTACGGAATACTATACCAGCACCGAATACGCGCCGGTGAAACACATCGCCGCCGCGTCCGAAACCGGCCATGCCACCAATATCATTGCCGGTATCGGCGTGTCCATGAAAGCGACGGCCCTACCGGTACTGGCAGTGTGCGCCAGCATCTGGGGCGCCTACGAACTGGCCGAACTGTACGGTATTGCCATTGCCGCGACCTCGATGCTATCCATGACCGGCATTATCGTCGCCCTGGACGCCTTCGGACCCATCACCGATAACGCCGGCGGTATTGCTGAAATGGCGGACCTGGATGAGAAAATTCGCAACATCACCGACCCCCTGGACGCGGTGGGGAACACCACCAAGGCCGTTACCAAGGGTTATGCCATCGGCTCGGCCGGATTGGCGGCCCTGGTGTTGTTCGGTGACTACACTCACGCCCTGGCCGAGGCCGGTATACACGTGGAGTTTTCGCTGTCGGACCCGATGGTGATCATCGGCCTGTTTATCGGCGGCCTGGTGCCGTACCTGTTCGCCTCCATGGCCATGGAGGCGGTGGGCCGCGCCGCCGGTTCGGTGGTGCTGGAGGTGAGGCGGCAGTTCAAGGAGATACCGGGAATCATGGACGGTACGGGCAAGCCGGATTATTCCCGGGCCGTGGACCTGCTGACCAAATCGGCCATCAAGGAAATGATCATTCCTTCCCTGTTGCCGGTGCTGATCCCGGTGGTCGTCGGCAAGGTATTAGGCCCTGTTGCCCTGGGCGGGCTGTTGCTGGGAACGATAGTGACCGGACTGTTTGTCGCCATTTCCATGACCACGGGTGGCGGCGCCTGGGATAATGCCAAGAAATATATTGAAGACGGCAATCTTGGCGGCAAGGGTTCCGACGCGCACAAGGCCGCAGTCACCGGCGATACCGTCGGCGATCCCTACAAAGACACCGCCGGCCCGGCTGTCAATCCATTGATTAAAATCATCAATATCGTTGCGTTGCTGATCGTGCCGCTGATATAGCAGCAGGGGGCAGGGAACAGAATTGTGTTAATCACCACATTCATATTATTTGTTGTCCTGAATGAACCTCACCAGTTTTCCATGCTCGATTTCTGGGAGAAAAAATGCAGGGAGGGCGATACGGAGTCCTGTCAGCGGTTTGAGGATTCCAAAGTCGGAGTCAAAAAGCTGGAGCGGCTGGATAGTCTGGCCCTGCGCTACGGGGATAACGCCAACCGGGATGAACTGGAAAAAGAGGGCAAACCCCTATTGAATCTGGCCTATAAACAGGTCATGGAAGACTTTATCGAAGCGGAACAGGATACGGGCAACGGGGAATTGACCTATGATGAGGACGCCATCAACTACTGCGCCGATCACTTTCATAATTACTGGGTAAACAAAAAATTGTGGTGGCCCACCGACGTCAACGGCGACCCAAGCTGGACGGATATTTATTATTACATCGTTGACCACTACTACGGCATCTGCCTGCGCCGATATTTTAACCGGCGCTGACCTGTTAAGTCATGGACATGGAATCGTCCGTGAAGAAAGCAAAGTGAGCATCCATGAGGTCTGCTTCGTTATAGTCTTGCAGCATAACCGTCCCGTATTATAAGTAGCCGGTGATGAGGTTGGGCCGACCCGTTGTCCGGTTCGAATACGTTACCAGAGACCCGGTACCCTCGCCACACACACGCAGCTGATCCCCGCTACCGTCGTCGTTCACGCCCACCGTAACATACTGCTCCTCCTTCGGCAGGTTAGGGAGACTGGCCAGATGATTATCAGGTCTTTGATTTATGGTAGCCTTTTTGTCAGCTTTAATGAGTTGACACTAAAAATCAAAGACCTGACCCCCTCAGTTCTCCAAATCCTGGGTCAGTTTTAAGTGCAAATCAACACCAATGTCCTATATTGCATTGCAAATTGTAATATAACATATTACACTATAACGCATGATTAAAAGTTTTCTCCATAAAGGAATCGAGAACTTTTTCAAGACGGGTAAAACCTCCGGTATTCAGGCAAATCATGCTGCAAAGCTCAGGTTGATACTGACAAACCTGGAGGCGGCGGAAAAACCTGATGATATGGATTTGCCTGGATTGGCTTTGCACCCGTTGAAAGGCAGACGCAAGACCGTCTGGGCGGTGAAAATCAATCGAAATTGGCGTGTCACGTTTCGTTTCCGGGGACGTGATGCTGAATTAGTGGATTACGAAGATTATCATTGAGGCGATAAACCATGAATATGCACAGTCCGGCCCATCCGGGCGAGATTATAAAAGAATTGGTCATTGCGCCATTGGGTTTGACCGTCGGTGAAACGGCGGCATCTCTGGGGGTAAGCCGTAATACGCTGCATCGTATCTTAAAGGGCAACGGCGCCATCACTGCGGAAATGGCAGTGCGCCTGGAAACAGCCTTTGGAAAACCGGATGCCTACCATTGGCTGCGACTGCAAAATATCTATGATCTTTGGCAAATGAAGCAGAGAACCGAAGATTTGGGTGCGCATCCGGTTGAATACGCCGCGTAAAGACCATGAATTGGGGCACCCCCGGATTGCTCAGGCGGCAATCCATGGGCGCCTCGGGTGCTTCTGCTCGGGAACAATTACTCGGTTTTCGGGACGACCCCGGGGGACAGCGCCGACCGATCGTCCACGGACCAGAGTTTTTCCAGTTGATAATAGTCCCGGGTGTTCGGGTGCATGATATGGGCGATGACGTCACCGAAGTCGATTAATATCCATTCTGCCTGTTGCCGGCCTTCAACCCCCAACGGCTTGATTTTTCTTTTCTTCGCGGTTTCGATAACCTTTTCCGCGATAGCCTTGACCTGCCGATCCGAGCGGCCACTGGCAATGATCATAAAATCCGTCATGGCGGTCAATGAGCGAACATCATAGGTTTGCACGTCCCCGGCTTTCAGGTCGTCCATCGTGTCCGTAATTAATTCTGTGAGATTGAGCGGTGGTGTGCTCATGCGTACAGGTTGTTTTCCTTTATATAGTTGTGGACGTCGGGTGATAGAAATTCCCCTGCGTTTTCATCGTTACTGAGCAGGGCGCGTATTTCTGAGGAGGAAACGTCCGGAATAGAGAGGGTTGTTTTATGGATACAACCACATGGCTGCGCGTGGAGGATCACCGGAGAGGAACAGGACCGCGCGGTATAATGTGCTTGTAACCGTTCATCCAGACGCCTGTCGTCGCGGCGGCGTCTGTCGATCAATATCAAATGCGCGTAATCCGTCAACTCCTGCCAGCGGCGCCACGTCGGCAGTGACTCGAAGGCGTCCATTCCCATGATGAAACAGAACGGTTGTAGTGCATTCCCGCGGCGCAGGTCAATGAGCGTATCGATGCTGTAGGATACGCCCCCTCTTTTCAGTTCCATATCATTGACCAGCAGTTGCGGATAGTGTCCGAGCGCGTGTTCCAGCATGGCCAGCCGATGTTGTTGCGCGGCGCCGGGCGCGGATTTATGGGGGGGTATGCCCGCGGGGATGAAGTGGACTTCCTTCAGGTCCAGGACTTCCATACAGCCCAGCGCCATAAGGACGTGGCCGACGTGGACCGGGTCAAACGCGCCGCCGAGCAAACCGATGGGTTCTCCTTTACTCACTCGTTCTTATTGCTGGCGGTACACGTTGACTTATTGCTATTTCCTGATGTGTCCATCGCCGATAACGATAAACTTCTGTGACGTCAGGCCCTCGAGGCCGACCGGTCCGCGGGCATGAAATTTATCCGTGCTGATACCAATTTCGGCGCCCAGTCCGTATTCGTAACCGTCTGCAAAGCGGGTCGATGCATTCACCATGACCGAACTTGAATCAACCTCGGCCAGAAACCGCCTGGCATGGCTCATATTTTCCGTCACTATGGCGTCGGTATGTCTGGAACCGTAATGCTCGATGTGTTCCAGTGCCTCATCCAGGCCGTTGACGATTTTCAGTGACATGACAGGCGCCAGGTACTCGGTGAAATAGTCTTCCTCGGTGGCCGCGGTGATGCCGGGCAGTATTTTTCGTGACAGCTCATCGCCGCGGATCTCCACGCCGGCTTCTGCATACATGGGACCTAAGCGCGCCAGCACCCTGTTTGCGACCGGTTCCGCCAGCAACAGGCATTCCATCGTACAGCAGGTGCCGTAGCGTTGGGTCTTGGCGTTATAGGCAATGGTTACCGCCTTGTCCACGTCTGCATGGGTGTCCACGTAGACGTGGCAGATCCCGTCCAGGTGCTTGATGACCGGCATCGTGGCTTCATTGCTGATCCGTTCAATCAGGCCTTTGCCACCACGAGGAATGATGACGTCGATATGCTCTTTACCAGCCAGCATCTCCCCCACCGCAGCCCGGTCAGTGGTTTCCACCACCTGTACGGCGTTCCCGGGTAATCCGGCGGAGCGCAGGCCGTCACGGATACACCCGGCAATGGCCTTGTTGGAATTGATGGACTCCGACCCCCCCCTCAGGATCGTCGCGTTGCCTGATTTTATGCAAAGCCCGGCAGCGTCGGCCGTGACGTTTGGCCGGGACTCGTAGATGATCCCCACCACACCCAGCGGCACCCGCATTCGGCCCACCTGGATACCCGTCGGACGGTAGTTCATCCCGGTTATCTCTCCGATGGGGTCAGGCAGGTCGGCAATTTGTACCAGGCCGTCGGCCATGGCGGCCAGGCGCGCCGGAGTCAGTTCGAGTCGATCAAGCAACGGAGCAGCGAGATGATTGGTTCGCGCCGCGGCCAGATCGAGCCTGTTCGCCTCGAATAACTGTTCGCGTTGTCCTGTCAGGTTTTCTGCGATTGCCGTGAGCGCCGCGTTTTTTGCGCCCGTGTCGGCCCGCACCATGGCGCGCGCGGCAATACGGGCGGCCTGCCCCATGGAGTGAATGTAATCTTTGATATTCATCCGGTTGCCTGTCAAGCTTCGAGTTTGTGGCCGGCCAGGGTAAACATGAATCGTTCCAGCAGTTGCCAACTGTCAGTCGCCAACGCGCCTTTCAGGGCCTTGTCGATGATCACTGTCTCGGACAACAGGGCGGCCAGCCGGCGGGAACTGAAGCGATTGATTAACGCGTTTATTCCCGTCCTGTGTTGATTCCAGAGCCGGTAAGCCTGAAATACCTCTTCCCTTGATTTGCCCCGGGAGATCTCATGGGAAACGGAATTGGCCCGGCGGAATGCCCACATCATTGCGCCGTAAATACCCAGGGGTTCGACACCTTCTTTTTTCAGGCCTCGCAACATTCTTGCTATGCGTTCCGGATTGCCCAGAAACACGTTTTCAATCAGGTCAAACACGTCAAACCGGGCGCTGTCCACCACCATATTCAGCACGTCGCCACTATTGATGTCCGTCTTATCGACGGTGATCATCAATTTGTCAATTTCCTGTTTTGCCGCCAGCAGGTTTCCCTCGACGCGCTCGGCGATGAGGCCGGCGGCCTCCTTGTCGATACGTTTATGCTGCCGTTGGCAACGCGCCGCTATCCAGCCGGGCAGTTGCGCGTGTTCGACCGGCCAGACCTGTATCCAGCCGCCGCATTTATCCAGCGTCTTGAACCATTTTGTTTGCTGGGTCTTCTTGTCTATCCGGGCCGACGTCATTAACAACAGGTCGTCCGGGGAATGCCCGGCAGCGTATTCAGCCAGGGCCGCGCCGCCGTCCCTGCCGGGTTTTTGACCACCCAGCCGCACCTCGATAAGGCGTTTGCTTGAGAACAGGGACAGGTTGGCGCCGGCGCCGTGTAACCGGTCCCAGTCAAAGCCGGTTTCCGCGTCCAGGACGGTGCGTTCTTCATAGCCCTGAGCGCGGGCGCGAGCCCGGATCAAGTCGCTTGCCTCAAGCAATTGCAGCGGTTCGTCACCGCTGACGTAATAGATCGGCAACAACCCGGACTTGCCCAGGTGCGCCTGGAGTTGCTCTGCTTTAACCCGCATATCCCAGCATCAGTACCCAACCCCGGATAACTGTATTCCAGGTCCGTTCACGTTATTTTGCCAACGCGTTCAAGCGCCGGATGATTTGCTCAGCGGCCTGCCGGACCAGCTCTTCTTTGATCGCTTCCTCCTCGGCAAATTTTCCCAGTACCGCTTCTTCATCAAAAGTATAGTCCCCGGTAACGCGGATGACCTGGGCATCGGCAAGCTGTTCACCGTCGACCTTGCCGATACTGATAAGACTCCTGAAAACAACCTGGTATTCCTCCACCTTCCCGGTCTCGGCCGAGACACTCAACACTTCCCGGTTAAATTCTTCGGCAGACAGGGTCAATACGTAATCAGCTCCTTCGATACCATCCCTGATACTGGCGTTGGAAATTGCCAGTTGTGATTTCACCGCGTCGGCAAGCAGACTGTCGCCCGCTGCCCTGATGTGGACGCTGTACGCGCGGTCCGCCCGGACTCCCGGCTCCTGCCCGCGCAGGTAGAAACCACAGCCCTGCGCAAGGAGCATGACGAGAAAAAAAACATGTAATGCCAAGGTCTTCATTCTTGTCAGAGAATTAGGTTATCCGCTGAATGATACAAGTAATAATAAGGAACCTCTGATTAAATCAGAGGTTCCTACGATACAGGGATGTATCGTCAAAATCAATGACAATAAGTCATTGATTTTGTGAGGAAAACAAAAACGTGTCCCGTACTTGATACGGGGTACGGGGCAGACTTTGATACGGGAATGGACTTGTTCAGAGTTTCCATAATTAAACCGCACCCTGCCATTCACACGCAGGCAGGAATGGCAGAGCATCGATTTAAACTGTACGCTCACCCGGCGCCGCTATTTTACGACGACGTTAACGAGGCGACGCGGCACAACGATGACTTTAATCACCTCTTTCCCGGCACTATGACG
This sequence comes from Gammaproteobacteria bacterium, assembly GCA_965248145.1. Lineage (GTDB taxonomy): Bacteria > Pseudomonadota > Gammaproteobacteria > Eutrophobiales > Eutrophobiaceae > JAAXHV01. The sequence continues at coordinate 361,871 of OZ252091.1, forward strand.
TTGTACGTTCTCATTTTCCAGTGCGGCGGATTTTATCATTGCTTCGTCCGCATCGACCGGGACGGCTATTTCAGCGCGTTTTTTTCCGTTCACCTGTACCACCAACCGATCCTCATCCTCAACCAGGGCTGTTTCATCTACGCGCGGCCAACCGGCATCAATGACCGCGCCTTCCTTACCCATTGCGCGCCAGATCTCATCGGTGATATGGGGGATAATGGGGGATAAAAGCAGGATAATGATCTCCAATCCCTCCCGCCTGACGGCCTTGCCGTTTACGGACTGATCTTTCATGCGGGTCAACGCGTTCATCAGTTCCATGACTGCCGCTATGGCGGTATTGAACGTGTAGCGCCGACCGATATCGTCATTGACCTTAATGATGGTCTGATGGATCTTGCGGCGCACGTTGCGATGCTCTTCGGTAAACGCCGCCGGTTCCGCCGACGATCCCTGGCGGTAGTTGTCCCGGGCGAATTTCCAGAGGCGTTTGAGAAAGCGATAAGCGCCTTCCACTCCCGAGTCCGACCATTCCAGGCTTTGCTCAGGGGGCGCGGCAAACATGATGAACAGACGAACCGTATCCGCGCCGTACTTATCGATCATATCCTGCGGATCAACACCGTTGTTCTTCGACTTGGACATCTTCTCCAATTTGCCGATAGTAACCGGTTGGCCGTCGTCTACCAGCCGGGCCGCGGTCATTTTACCTTTGGCGTCGCGCTCTAATTCCACGTCTTTCTGGTTGTAATAAATCCTGCGACCCCGTTCTTCCCGGTAAAAGGTTTCCGCGATAACCATGCCCTGGGTCAGCAGGTTTTTGAATGGTTCGCTCCACCGGGTCAGTCCCTGGTCGCGCATGAGCTTGAGAAAAAATCGCGAGTACAACAGGTGCAACACCGCGTGCTCTATGCCGCCCACGTACTGGTCCACCGGCAACCAGTAATCAGCCCGTTCATCCAGCATGGCGTCATTGTTGTCAGGGCAACAGAAACGGACAAAATACCAGGATGACTCGAAAAATGTATCAAAGGTGTCAGTCTCCCGTCGGGCCGGTCGTCCGGTATCGGGATGGGACGCGTGCATAAACTCATCCATATTGTTCAGGGGTGAGCGCACGCCGGAGAACTCCACGCGCTCAGGTAATATCACGGGCAGTTCAGCTGCCGGCACGGGGGCCGAATGACCATCTTCAGCGGCTATCATGGGTATGGGACAGCCCCAGTAACGTTGTCGGGAAATCCCCCAGTCCCGCAACCGGTAGTTGATCTTGCGCTCGCCGAGGCCGCGCGCCTCAGCCAGGGCAGCAATGGCGGAAAACGCCTGCTCGGAGGTGAGGCCATCAAATTCCCCGGAGTTTTTTAATATCCCTTTGCTGACGCAGGCGCCGGCTTCCAGGTCCGGTTCACCGCCATCCGCCGGGTATATCACGGGTTTGACGGCAAGACCGTATTTTTTCGCGAACTCCCAGTCTCTCTGGTCGTGTCCCGGCACCGCCATCACCGCGCCGGTGCCGTAACCGATCAGGATGAAATTGGCCACCCATACGGGCAGCGCCTCCCCGGTGAGTGGGTGCACCGCATCGACCCCCAGGGGCACGCCTTCCTTCTCCATGGTTTCCAACTCGGCTTCGGAGGTTCCGGCATGGCGGTGTTGTTGCAGAAATGCCGCAACCTCGGTGTTTTTCTCCGCGGCGGCAACGGCTACGGGGTGTTCGACGGCCACCGCCATGTAGGTCACTCCATACAAGGTATCAGGGCGGGTTGTGAAAACAGTCAGCCTGTCATCATCGCCGGCAAGGGGGAAATCAATCTCCAGCCCCTCCGAGCGTCCTATCCAGTTCCGCTGCATGGTACGTACCGACTCGGGCCATCCGGACAGGTTATCCAGTTCTGACAGCAACTCTTCGCTGTATTCCGTGATTTTTAAAAACCACTGAGATATTTCTTTCCTTTCGACGACGGCGCCGGAGCGCCAGCCCCTGCCGTCAATCACCTGCTCATTGGCAAGCACGGTCTGGTCAACGGGGTCCCAGTTGACCGGCGCCGTTTTTTTATACACCAGGCCCTGTTTGTACAACTCCGTAAAAAACCATTGTTCCCAGCGGTAATAATCCGGTTTGCAGGTCGCTATTTCCCGGTCCCAGTCATAGGCAAATCCCAGCTTTTTCAACTGAGCCCGCATGTAATCGATATTTCGGTAAGTCCATTCCGCCGGCGGCACCTGATTTTCTATCGCGGCATTCTCCGCGGGCAGGCCGAACGCGTCCCAGCCCATGGGTTGGAGCACGTTCTTTCCCTGCAGGCGCTGGTAACGGGAAATCACGTCGCCTATGGTGTAATTGCGCACGTGACCGATATGCAGTTTCCCACTGGGGTAGGGGAACATGGACAGACAATAGAATTTTTCCCTGTCGGGGTCTTCCGTTGCCTTGAAGGCGCGGTTTTTCTCCCAGGCAGCCTGGACTTCCGGCTCTATTTTCTGCGGATAATACGCGGTGTCCATCTCGTATAATTTCGATCACCTCAGCGCGCCCCGGTCAGTTCAAGGGCGCCGAGCGGGTTTCTCTCCAAAATTATTTCTTTTTGGCGATTAATTCACCAAGCGTCTTTTCCGCATCAATGAACATCTTTTCCCATAACAGCTTGCGCTGCTGCCTCAATTTCTCAATCTCACCCCACAACATATCCTTTATCCTGGCTGTTGCTTCCTCACACATCTCGAAGGAGAGGGTGGTGTTATTTGTAAATTCGTATTTCTCTATAGTGAAATCAGAATGTCTTCCATGTTGTCCCCCACGATACCGAAATCGACGGCTTCTTTAACCTTAATCGCATCGTTTTCTACTCGTCGCTCTTGAGCATTGTCGTCCTTGAATGCGGCTATTGCCTCGGTCTGAGACCCATGAACCGTCATGGTTCTGTCCAGGCCGCTTATTGAAAACAGCTTGTTGACTGGTTCAGAGAGCGCACAGACGCCAAATTTCTTGTATGGTCCTTTAAATCTCTTGGCTATTATCACAATGACTCGCAGTCCGGCACTGCTGATGAAGGATACTTTCTCAAAGTCCATGATCAAAGCCTTGTCTTCCGGAACGATTTCAGCCTCCATCATTTTTTGAAATTCATTGGCATTGGCGCTGTCTACGCGACCGTCAAGCGCCACAACCAGAACATTGTCTAGCCGTTCCGAGTTGATGCTTATTCTCATGCGAATCGACTCCCATTGAGTAGCGGTCAAAGGACTGTAATAGCTGAACCCTGGCTCCTGCGCATCTCTAATACGTCTTCAGGGCAGTTATTTGCTACTATTATAATCCATTATCACCTGTTTCTCTACAGGTTTTTCCAGGTTCAATCCAGATGAGACGTGCTTGTTTCTGCGCCGGGGGGGTCCCGCACCCCCCAGAAAACATCCTTTTTTTCAGGGGGTTATCGTAATACTTGTCGCGGGGCCTGAGTCTGCCGTTTGCGCGTTTCGCGGTTACCGGCACACACATATTTTCATGATTTCATTCGGCGGACGTGCCAACCGTCAGGGTGTCTTTATTTCTGTCGACCATTGACTGCCCTATACCTTTAATATTGGTCAACTCCTGTACCGACATGAACTCACCGTTTTCTTTCCGATAGCTGATAATGTCCTCGGCGCGTTTTTCGCCGATGCCGTTAACGCTCATCAGCATTTCCTTGTCTGCTGTGTTGATGTCAACCGCCTCATTGGCAAAAAGTGTCGGGGACAGACTGATAAAAACGATAAAAACAAACTTCCTTAACGTTTGCATAACGATCTCCTTAAAAATTATGAGGTTTATATTCCGTAAATTTCCTTAACAGCGACGTTAATTCTATTTGATCGGGAAGAAACGGAAAGAAAAAATGTGTCCGAATTGTGAGAAAAGTCACATTTGCCTGTATATTGTTCGCGTTTCATGCAAACACTATGTCATAGAACGCGGCTGTTCCAGTAGCGTCAGGGACACGCGGAACACCGTTGCGGCTTTGGAATGTCCCTGGTGGAAAAATCCTTGTCCTGTACATCCATACCGACAGATATGGCTAGAAAAATACCTGGGTGCGGAATGACAGGTACTCGGGGTCTCCGTCGCCGATCCCCCAGTCACAGGTGTCAGCGCCGCCACTGTCACAGAATGTTTTGACATAATTCAGCCGGAACATCATGTTATTGTTGACGTACCAGTTCAGGCCGGCGGTGAGCACCTCACCGGCATCGGCGCCGATGCCGCCGCCGAGGTTGGTGGAACTGTAACGCAGGCCTGCTTCCCAGGCGCCCCAGCCGCCACTGCCAACCGGGTTCTTTACCTTGACGCTGCTGAAAACACCCTGTTTATAGCGGCGGCTTTCTCCGGTGAGGAAATAACTGCCCTGGACGTAGAAACCGCTCATGTCGGTGTCCCCGGTTGTGCCGGCGCCATCAAATTCGCCGTAATAATACTCTGCGCTGACAGAGAAAGGCCCCCAGATGCTTGCGGCTTCCAGACCCATGCCCCAGAAATCGTCCGCAGTAATTGACGTGTCAGAATCCACAATCCGATCCCCCTCCGACACGCCGGGCCGAACGCGGAAACGGTTAACCGTCCTGTTGGGATAGTGCTTATAGCCGAACGCTGCGCCGGCGTGAACCAAGCGGTTCCCTGACAGGTTAACCGGCAACCAGGTTGCCCGTCCGGTAACACCCCAGCCATCGTCGATTTTACGCCCACCGATGGAGTCCGTGCCCAGTTTCACCGCTACGGCATCCCCGGCGCTGTCAACGAATTCGTTTGCAGCGGTGGCATCTCCGCGCTGTCGCATGAGGTAGAGACCGCCGGCAACCGTATGTTTCTTACCGGCGTTCTGCAGGGTAATTCCGGGCGTGCGGCCACCGATTCCGATGGATTCCGATGTGAACAGGTCGGTTGACGCGGCGCGTTCGATAAAGGTGATGTATTTGGAGCCGGTCAGCCCGCTGAGAGCGAAGGGCGCCTTTTGCTGACCAACGGTGATGGACGCCGGTTTCCAGCCCTTGTACCTGATGTAGGCGTCTTCAATGGACATGCCGCTGTCATCCGCGTCTTCCAGGTCGAACTGGAATTTCCAGTCCCAGTGCTTCCAGGCGGCGCCGGACAGGTAGATACGCGCCCGCCGAACCTGCTGCTTGCTGCTGCCCACGTTTCCGGCGCCGTCGTTACCGACCAGGGTAACGTCATGCTGGAAGCGCCCGCCAATACGGAATTTATGATCTTCCGTCTCGAATTCCAGTTTGCCTTTCGTCGTGATCCGGGGCGAATTTTTGGCGCTCGCAACAACTTCGGGCTCAGGTCCAGCGGCCGTTCCCGTTGGTTTATCCACCTCAGCCTGGGCGGTATCTCTTAACAACGCGTATTCCTGCTCGGTGATGCTTCCCTTGTCCCTGAGGATTTTCAACAGTTCCAACATGGCGCCATTAGCAGCGTTGGCCGAAACGGTCAGCCCGCCTGTCAGTAGAGCGACGCCAAGAAACCTGATGATTGCTTTAAACATAATTCATTCTCCATTGATTTGTTGGTTTGTTTTACGAAACAATAAAGGAAAAATATGACAATTTGGTGACCCGTTTGTTACAAAACCATTGCAACAATGCGTTTTATTAATAATAATCTAAGGATGTTTCACAAGGCAATTCGGCGCAGGCACCCGGGGAAAATCATGTCAGTTCACAATAAGAAACGAGCTTTTCTGTTTCAGGTCTTTCTTACTTTTCTAATAAACCCCGGCGGCGTCATTGCGCAGGAAGCCACTTTCCTCGAAGAAATTGTGGTAACGGCGCAGAAACGCGAGCAGAACATCCAGGACATACCGATTGCCGTCACCGCCCTGTCCGGGGAGCATCTTGTCGAACACGGTATTACCGACATGTTTGACCTGCAACAAACCGCGCCCGGCCTCATTGTAGACCAAAGTCAGAACGCGACCACAGCCAATTTTTCCATTCGCGGCGTCGGCACCAGTGCACAGAACTTCGGCCTGGAATCATCGGTCGGCCTGTACGTTGACGGCGTCTATCGGGCGAGGCAAAGCGCAATGATCAATGAACTGGTTGATATCGAGCGCGTGGAGGTCCTGAGAGGGCCGCAAGGCACCCTGTTCGGCCGCAATACCTCCTCCGGCGCAGTGTTGCTCAATACCGTCGCACCGCAGCACGAGACCGGCGGCTATTTTGAAGTGACCTATGGCAACATGGACCTGTTCAGCGCCAATGGCGCGTTCGGCGGTTCGCTGATAGAAGACGTGCTTGCCGTCCGGGTCACCGGGTTCACTACCGACCGGGACGGTTTCGTCGATACGATCAGTCATGGCAAGAGCGTGGTCAGTGACCGCAACCGGCGGGGGGGGCGGGCGCAACTGCTGTATACGCCGACCGACGATCTGTCGGTCAGGGTGATCCTGGACTACTCCGAAATCGACGAAGTCTGCTGTTCCGCCGGCATTGTTCGCAATAATTATTTCTCTTTCAACGGCCTTCCCGGAAGCGACGCCCTGCTGGCCAGCCTGGGTATCCCGCTGATTGGCGGAGACCGGTTCTATGATGACATCGTTGACCTGAATATCCTGCCTGTGTCAAAGAACGATGACAAGGGGGTTTCCGCGGAGCTCAACTGGGACGTCGGGCCCGGCAGGTTTACCGCCATTACCTCGCTCCGCAGCTTTGATACGACAGATGATATTGACGCGGATTTCAGCGGGGCCGACCTGTATTACCAGTCGAACAGAGGCGAATCAGATACTTTTTCACAGGAAATTCGTTTTGCCGGCAGCAGCGACAGATTCAACTACCTGGCCGGCGCATATTATTTTACCCAGGATCTGGATAGCTGGAAAAGCACGTCGGTGGGTCCTGATGCCGGCGCGTTTTTATTGGGGCCTGTCCCGCAATTGACCGCCCTTGTCAATGGTCTCAATTCCCTGTCATTGGCTACCGGCGGCTTGATCCCGATGGCGGCCGACCCGCTCCCGTCCGGCGCCGGCTCGTGGGATGCCATGGTGCAGGATCATGAGGCCTGGGCCGTGTTCGGCCAGTTTGATTTCATATTGACGGAACAGTGGCAGGTATCCGCTGGGATTCGCTATACCGATGAGAAGAAAGACCTGGACGGTACTTTTATCCAGGACGACCCCCGCCTGGCGCCAGATTTTCTTGCCATCGGCACCAATCTTTTCCTGGTGAGCCTGGGGCTGGCCGCGCCGGACGTTGCGACACTGACGCCGCTTTTCCTGCCGGGTTGGGGTCTTGGCCTTCTACAGGGTGAGAGTCCCGTTTTCGCGCCTCGTCCTGGCGTGGATGAAACTCTGGAGGACGACCAGGTAACCTGGAATATCAAGTTGAGCTGGCTTCCGAACGATGACATGATGCTGTATGCCGGCTATGCGACCGGCTTCAAGTCCGGCGGCACTAATACCGACCGGATTCCCGTGACACTCAGTCAACTGTTTGGCGCCGAAAAGACAGACTCTTTCGAGGTGGGCGCAAAGCTGGTGTTTCCGGAGTACAGCCTACGCGCGAACCTGGCCCTGCACCACACCATAATTGACGATTTCCAGAGCGTCAGCTTTACCGGGAACTCGTTTAGCCTGCAAAACGCCGGCGAGTTGGACACCAAAGGGGGTGAACTGGAAATTACCTGGGCTCCGACCGACAACCTGTTGTTGAGCGGCGCCTATATTTACAACGAGGCTGAGTATGAAGAGTTTGAACGTGGCATCTGTTGGGTAGCGACGCCTTTTCATACCGGCCTATCGGACCCGGGCAAGCGCAACCCGGGAGACCTTTTTTGTGATCGCTCCGGCAACCGGGCAGTATCTAACCCGGAGCACACCGTCCTGCTGTCCACGACCCAGTCCTTTTCTCTCAGTGACAACCTGAGGGGATATCTTCATGCCGACTATAACTACCGGAGCAGTATAGTGACGGACAAGGACGCCGACCCGCTCAAGCTACAGGACGGTTTCGGCCTGCTGAACGTGCGCGCCGGGCTGGTTTTGGAAACCCTCGACCTCGACCTCGCTCTGTGGGCCCGCAATGTGCTGGACGAGGATTTCCATGGTGCGATGTTCAACGTGCCTTTGCAGCGCGGTAAACTGGCCGCCTATCCCCGTGAACCCCGCACCTACGGAGCAACATTACGCAAACAGTTCTGAACCCGTTTGGACCGCTGCAGCACTTTTCCCGGGATAACAGTTTCCCGGTCATCAGAATGCGGTTTCCTTTTTGGTTGTGTTGGCGGCACTGGCTGTCTTCACTTTTACCCTGGCATTTCATTATGCTATACTGACTTTCTGTTTCTGTGCGAATAACTCCTCATAGTTGGTTGTTGATAAGCTGTGAGTTAATTGGAGGCAAATCAAGTGAAAACCGAAATGTCGAAGTTATCCACAACCTGTCTTATGGGACCCGTTATAAACGGATGGAAATAACATAGATTAACTAACTGATAAACAAAGGTTATTTCAAGTTATTCACAGTATACAAGCGCTAATAATAACAAGAGTATTATAATGAATCTTATTATTACAAGGAAAGCGTTGTTGCCGGCATTGCAGGATGTCGCAGGTGTTGTAGACAGGCGACCACCCTTGCCGATCCTTTCAAACCTGCTTGTTAACGTATCAGACAACCAACTTCGGTTAACTGCAACAGATATGGAGGTGGAACTCAGTGTCACCCTTGCCGGGGTGTTTGAACAAACAGGCGATATCACCTTGCCGGCAAGAAAATTATTGGATATCTGCCGAGCATTACCGGATGACGCCGAACTGAATCTTTCCATAGAGAACGAACGTGCTGTTATAACTTCGGGAAGAAGTCGTTTTATTTTACTCACTTTGCCGGCACAGGAATTCCCGCAGGTTGACCCGGGAGAGGCCGAGGCCAGGTTTACTATCCAACAAGGGCAATTTAAATCATTACTGGACAGGACAGCGTTTGCCATGGCGCAACAGGACGTGCGTTATTACCTGAATGGGGTGCTGCTGGAAGCGCAGCAGGGCAGGTTGCGCGCCGTTGCTACCGATGGGCATCGACTGGCCTTGTGTGACGTTTCGGTGGACTTGCCGAAAGACGAGATAAAACAGTTGATTGTACCGCGAAAAGGAGTGTTGGAACTGATGCGTCTGGTGACGGACAGTGAAAAGGAAATGGAAGTGCTGATGAGTAAAAATCATGTTCGCATTACCCTCGACGGGTTGGTCTTCACCAGTAAATTGATTGATGGCAAATTTCCTGATTACGCCCGGGTGATTCCTAACCTGAGCGAAACACCGGTAACGACACGACGAGAGTTGCTCAGACAAGGCCTTAGCCGGGCGGCAATTCTTTCCAGTGACAAATTCCGGGGAGTAAGAATTACCCTGGGAAAAGACAAACTGCGGGCACTTGTCCATAATCCGGAACAGGAACAGGCGGAAGAGGAGATCGACGTGACATATTCCGGCAATGACCAGGAGGTCGGCTTCAATGTCTCTTACCTGCTGGATGCAGTCAGCATCATTCAAACGGAAACCGTCAGACTCTCGATTTCGTCGCCCAAAAGCGGCTGTTTGGTATTGCCCGGTGAGGGAAGTGAGTGCAAATATATTGTTATGCCCCTACTGCTGTAGCCGTTTGAGCAAACCATGCAATATGCGGGTTTATACTGCCTATGTATATTGAATGGCTGCACGTCAAAAATGTTCGTAACCTGTCTGACGTAAGAATTGAACCCGGACCGAAGATCAACGTAATTGCCGGCCCAAACGGCAGCGGGAAAACGGCGCTGCTGGAGGCAATCCATTTCCTGGGGCGATGTAGATCCTTTCGAACACCGGGTGTAAACCTGGTCATTCAACGTCACCAGGAGGAGTTACGGGTTAGTGCAGGACTGCGTATGCCGGATAAATCCCAGGTAGTAACTGGAGTTGAACGCAGCCGGGGTGCGATAAATATACGTTATGATAACCGGGATGTCAGCAGGGTGTCAGAGCAGGCTGTACGAATACCGACAATTACCATCACGTCAGATAGTCACAGGCTGGTTACCGGGGGCCCCGTCTGTCGTCGGCGGTGGCTGGATTGGGCAATGTTTCACGTGGAACCAAAGTACATCGAGATCTGGAGAAACTATCATAAGGCTTTGAAACATAGAAACAATCTGCTTAAACAAAACAAGGAACAACAGTTGGTCCCCTGGGAGCGGGCAATGTGGCAGGCCGCAGAGACGATTAACAGGCAGCGACAGGCCTTTCTTGATGAGTTATCGAGTGAAATGGCGCGGATAGGACGGCAGTTGAATATCCCGCTGCCGAAACTGGAATATGATTGTGGCTGGCAGAAAGGAATCGCCCTGGACCAGTGCCTGGCAGAACATCGAAAGGAGGACCTGGAACGGGGTAATACCCGTCATGGGGTGCATCGCAGTGACCTTTTAATTAGTAAAGAAGGGCGACAAATTGGTCATTTCTACTCCAACGGACAAATTAAATTGAGTCTGGCCGTATTGTCTCTAGCCCAGGGCAACACGTTCAGACAGCGGACAGGACGCAACCCCATCCTGCTGGTAGACGACTTGCCCGCGGAGTTGGATGGGGACAGCCAGAGTCTGGTTATCCGGGGGCTTGCAGAACAGAGGGGGCAGGTTTTCCTGACAACGACGGAAGAATCCCCGGCCATTGAATCCTCAAGGCAAAAAATGTTTCACGTGGAACATGGGCGGCTTATAACGTGATAAAATGTATTTCTTTTTAAAGGATATTTTTATGGGTGATAACAACAACTACGATTCCTCGAAAATCAAGGTGTTAAAAGGGCTGGATGCCGTAAAAAAACGACCTGGGATGTATCTTGGTGATACGGATGACGGGACCGGTCTGCACCACATGGTGTTTGAGGTGGTAGATAATAGCGTAGACGAAGCGCTGGCAGGTTATTGTACGGAGATAAAGGTGATCATTCATATGGACGAGTCCGTGACGGTGACGGATAATGGACGGGGTATTCCCGTAGGCATCCATGAAGAGGAAGGGGTGTCTGCTGCAGAAGTTATCATGACCACCCTGCATTCCGGTGGAAAATTTGATGATGATTCCTACAAGGTGTCCGGCGGACTGCACGGTGTTGGCGTGTCCGTGGTGAATGCCCTGTCTCAATTGCTCGATTTGACTATATGCCGGGAGGGTAATGTATACAGACAGGAGTACCGCGAGGGAAAACCCATATCACCCCTTGAGCCAACGGAAGCTTCGGATCGGACCGGGACGGAAATAAGATTTTTGCCGAGCAATCAAGTCTTTACAAACATTAAATTCCATTATGACATCCTGGCGAAACGGCTCCGTGAGCTGTCGTTTCTCAACTCCGGCGTAAAAATCGAATTACAGGATGAACGTACCGGGAAAGAGGACGTGTTTGAGTACAAAGGGGGAATTGCGGAATTCGTACAACACCTGAATCGTAACAAGACGCCCTTGCATGAGACGGTTGTCAATATTGACGTAGAACGGGAAGGGTCCGTCGTACAACTTGCTATGCAATGGAATGATTCGTATCAGGAAAACATCTTCTGCTTTACCAATAATATTCCTCAACGGGATGGCGGCACCCATCTTGCGGGGTTTCGGGGCGCCTTGACCCGCAGTCTGAACAATCACATGGAAAAATCCGGCATGTCGGCCAAGGCGAAAGTCCCTGTTACCGGTGATGACGTGAGAGAGGGTCTGACAGCCGTGTTGTCCATCAAGATACCAGACCCCAAATTTTCTTCTCAAACCAAAGACAAACTGGTTTCCAGCGAGGTGCGGCCGGTGGTGGAATCCTCTGTCCACGAGAAGTTGCAGGAGTTTTTGATGGAGCGGCCCGCGGAGGCAAAGGCTATCTGTGAAAAGATAGTTGATGCGGCGAGAGCGAGAGACGCGGCACGCAAGGCCAGGGAATTAACCCGTAGAAAAACGGCCCTGGACATCGCCGGCCTGCCGGGAAAGCTGGCCGACTGTCAGGAAAAAGACCCGTCCGCCTCAGAGCTGTTCCTGGTGGAGGGTGATTCGGCAGGCGGTTCGGCGAAACAAGGCAGAGATCGCCGTTACCAGGCAATTTTGCCCTTGAAAGGCAAGATTTTAAATGTTGAAAAAGCACGCTTTGACAAGATGCTGTCGTCCACGGAAGTAGTGACATTGATAACTGCTCTTGGATGTGGGATAGGTAAAGAAGAGTTTGATATCAATAAGTTACGCTACCATAGAGTGATAATCATGACGGATGCGGACGTGGATGGGTCGCATATTCGCACATTGCTGTTGACCTTTTTTTATCGACAGATGCCGGAGTTGCTGGAGCGCGGTCATATTTACATAGCACAACCACCGCTTTTCAAAATAAAGAAGGGTAAAAAAGAGCGTTATCTCAAGGATGAAATTGGGAAAGAGGCATACCTGCTGGAGCTGGCCATGGCGGATGCGGTTTTAGAGGCGCCGGAGGGAGAAAGCGTCAGTCATCTCCGAATGGAGCAACTCGCTGCGTCGTATCTGAAAATGAAACAGGAAAAGCTACGACTCGGCAAACGCTATCAACCGGCCATTCTGGATGTAATCTGTGTCATGCCAAGGTTAACCGCTGCGGATTGCCATGACAGGACCAGGGTTGAAAACTGGTTTAATGAATTGCGAGACCGGCTGGTCGCCGGGGATTCCGGCAGCGCCCGGTACCAGGCGACTGTTTTTTCCAGCGCCGGCAAGCGGGGATTCGGCGGCCGGATTGATATAGATTCCCGCGGAGTCACTTCCTCCAACATCTTTAACCCGGGGTTTTTCGCTTCGCCGGAATACCGCCATCTCATGGCGCCGGAAGAGCAATTCGACGTTGCCGTCGTCACCGTCCGGCGCGGGGAAAAACTGTATTCCACCAACTCAATCATACAGGCCGTTAACTGGTTGTTGGAGGAAACCAGCCATGGCCTGCACCTTCAGCGTTACAAAGGATTGGGCGAGATGAATCCCGATCAGCTCTGGGAGACGACCATGGACGCGGCAACGCGCAGCCTGTTTCAAGTGAATATCGAAGACGCGGTAGCTGCAGATGAGGTGTTCACCACCTTGATGGGTGATCAAGTAGAGCCCCGCCGGGAGTTTATCGAAACCCACGCCCTGACGGTGGAAAACCTTGATACCTGAAACACAAGACAGGTAAGGAAAAGGTTTTTTCCGGATTTCCATCCTTCGGTCCGTAAACGGCACATCCCCCTGCTTAGAACATGCAGGGGCAAGCTCTGTGCCACTACTCGGCATCTCTTGGTGCGATGTGTGGGTCAGGAGCTCAACGGGGCGGCGCGAGCCAGGCACCAGACTTGTACATGATCAGCGCCGTGACGTTTCAGCAGGCGAGCCAGTTCGCCAGCGGTAGCGCCGGTCGTTACCACGTCGTCCACCACAGCAATTCTTTTATATCCCATTGATTTAACTAGAGAAAATGCATTATTGACATTCATTCTCCGGTGCGAAGGATTCAGGTCATACTGCTGAGCCGTTGCCTTGTGTCGTCGTAGCAGGCCGTCATCAACAGGCACAGGTATTTTTTTTCCGAGCGCGTGGGCGATTTCCCGGGCCTGGTTGAACCCTCGTTGGCGAAGCCGGGCCGAATGCAGGGGGGTCGGCACGATACATTCCGGTGCTTCGATCCGTTCAAGCCGGATCCGTTCAAGCAATAGTAGAGACAGGGAGCGGATTACGTCCAGCCGGCCCTGGTATTTCATTTTTTTTATCACCAGGTCTACGGGGTAGCGGTAAATACAAGCGGCAATACAGCTATCGAAAGCCGGGGGCAGCGGAAAACAGTGTGGACAAACGCCGGTGACAGGCGCCGGCGCGCCGCAACAAAGGCATGCCCCTGGTGTCCGGGTCGGGATGTCGGTATAACACTCCCGACAGAGTTGACTTGTTGATGATTCATCAACGGCGCCGCAAAACAGACAGGGACCCCTGTTTAACATATTGGTTTATGCCTGAAACAGTAGTCAGCTTTTGTGGGCCGGAAAAGTTGACAAAGGTGGATTCGTCGATAACATGGTACACCATGGTTACCCGCGGGGAAACGAGATAATGCAAAGAACTGTCGAAAATCCATTACCTGACCATCCTGCTCCAAGACATGACTGGAGTCTGACTGAAATCAGCGCGCTTTACCAGCAGTCGTTGAATGATTTATTGCACCAGGCCCAGTCTGTTCACCGCCGGCATTTCGACCCCAATGAAATCCAGTTGAGCACATTGCTCAACATCAAGAGCGGCGGCTGTCCGGAAGACTGCGCCTACTGCCCACAGAGTGTGCGTTACAACACCGGAGTGGAAAACGAGGCACTGATGTCCCGTGAGCAAGTCATGGAATCCGCCCGCCAGGCAAAAAAGTCCGGCGCAAGCCGGTTTTGCATGGGCGCGGCCTGGCGCAGCCCGAAAGACAAGGATATCGATAAGGTTGCAGAGATGGTTTCAGGGGTAAAAACCCTGGGTTTGGAGACCTGTGTTACTCTCGGCATGTTGAGGCCCGGCCAGGCAGACCGATTGAAGCAGGCCGGCCTGGATTATTATAATCACAACCTTGACACGTCGGAGACTTTCTACGGTGAGATCATCAGCACCAGGACCTACCAGGACCGGCTTGACACCTTGCAACGCGTGCGTGACGCCGGCATCCATGTTTGTTGTGGCGGCATTATCGGTATGGGTGAATCCGTTGATGACCGGGCGGCCCTGCTGCAAACACTGGCGTGTCTGCCCCGGCACCCTGAAAGCGTGCCCATCAATACCCTGGTCAGGGTATCAGGAACGCCGTTGGAGGATGAGGACATAACGGACCCCATAGAGTTGGTCAGAACCGTCGCCACGGCGCGTATTTTGATGCCCTCTTCTTATGTGCGCCTGTCCGCCGGCCGCACCGAGATGGAAGATACGACTCAGGCCCTGTGTTTTTACGCCGGGGCAAACTCCATTTTTTACGGGGAGAAACTCCTGACCACCGGCAATCCGCAATTCTCAAGAGATCAATCCCTGTTCGAACGATTGGGCCTGAGCGCCAGCCCACAGTCTTGATGTCCTCCCCCCCGCGGGCCGATCCTTTTTCTCTCAAGGAGGGGCTGGACAGGATCAAATCTGCCGGCCTGTTTCGGACCCGGCGGGCGGTCAGCTCGGCACAGGGCGCAATCGTCCGGGCAGACGGCAGGCAATATATCAATTTCTGCAGTAATGATTACCTGGGTCTGGCCAATGACGCCAGACTTGTCCGGGCAGTGCAATCCGCTGCCGCGGAATACGGCGTCGGCAGTGGCGCCTCACAACTGATCTGTGGCCGCAGCCGCGCCCACGAACAACTGGAAGAGGCAGTGGCGGATCGCCTCGGGCGTTCCCGCGCGCTGGTTTTTTCAAGCGGATATATGGCCAATCTTGCCATTATCACGACCTTTGCCTCAGGCCGTGACGACGTGGTTGTAATGGATAAAGCAAACCACGCGTCCCTGGTCGACGGTGCGTTGTTGTCCCGGGCAAGCCTGCGCCGTTATGGGCATAATGATCTCGCCGGGTTGGAAAGGTTGTGTTCGGGGCGCCGTACACTGGTCGCCACGGACAGCGTATTCAGCATGGACGGTGATTTGGCGGCCCTGCCGGATATTACTGCGCTGTGTGAAAAGCGGAATGCACTGCTTGCCGTAGATGACGCCCACGGCTTTGGCGTGCTGGGGGAGAGCGGCGGCGGCGCCATGGAATATTACTCTCTCAATGAGACTCAGGTTCCCATACTGATGGCCACTTTTGCCAAAGCCTGTGGCGTTATGGGGGCCTTCGTGGCCGGGACCGACAACGTAATAGAAACCATTATTCAATCGGGCCGTTCCTATATCTATTCCACGGCCATGCCGCCGGCCCTGGCGGTTGCGGCCGAAAAGGCGCTGACCATTGTTGCCCGGGAAACCTGGCGCCGGGAAAAGCTCCGTACACTGGTTGACAGGTTTGTCCGTGGCGCGGAGCAGTTGGGTTTGCCGGTATTAAAGTCAACCACACCCATTCAGGGTTATCTTGCAGGGAGCGCCGAGGCCGCCGTCAGGTGCAGCGATTATGCCTGGGACAAAGGAATCTGGGTGAGTGCAATTCGTGCGCCCACCGTGCCGAAAAACACCGAGCGACTCAGGATTACATTGACTACCGGTCACAGTAATGAACAGGTTGACCGGTTACTTGAGGTCCTGGCGCAACTGACGCCTGTGAGGCACCAGTGAACAGGATGAACGTACTTTCCTGACAAGAATGAATCCAAGGCGGTTTGGAATGGCAATATGGCGGTAATATATTTATAACAGATTGATAATAATCAACTTTTATTTGACTTTAAGCGAACAGGCTCAATCTCCGGGTAGGGCAGGAACTTCTGATGACAGACGACGTTTACCGGCGGGATAAGGCGAGAATACGGCGGAATTTCAATAACGCGGCCGGCAGTTATGACCGGATTGCCGTGCTGCAACGGACCGTGGGCGCGCGCCTGTTGGAGCGTCTGGACGTGATCAATCTAGAGCCTGCGCGTATCCTGGATCTGGGTTCCGGCACCGGTGGGTTGTCAGTGCAACTGGCCGAACGCTACATACCGGCCCGCGTCATACAACTGGATCTTGCATTCAATATGCTGAAACAATCCAGGCACAAGAAAGGTTTTTCCGAGAGACAACATCTGGTTTGCGCCGACGCGGAAAAATTACCCGTTGCCGATGAATGTGTGGAATTTGCCTTCTCAAACCTGATGTTTCAATGGATATCGAATATGGACCAGGCGCTGTCGGAGATCTATCGGTCGCTGCGGCCCGGGAGCCTGTTGTTATTTTCCTCGTTTGGTCCGGATTCCCTGGTTGAGTTGCGGGACAGCTGGGCCCGGGTTGATGATGATATCCACGTGAATGTTTTTCCGGACATGCACGACGTGGGAGATGCCCTGCTTCGGGCAGGGTTCGTCGACCCCGTGATGGAAACGGAGACGTTTACCCTGGTATATGACAACGGCCGGACCCTGATGAAGGAATTGAAGACACTGGGCGCCGGCAACGCGAACGCGGGGCGGCGCAAGTCCCTGACCGGCAGACGGAAACTCCAGGGCATGCTGGCGGAATACGAGAACAGGTACGGCGCGGACGGATTGCCGGCAACGTTTGAGGCTGTGTACGGCCATGCCTGGACGCCGGAGACAAAATCGGACCGGCAGGAGGCGCCGGAGCCGGGCGTTCATCCCATTACTTTCCTTAAATGAGAAGCAGCACAACAGTTTGTATTATATGCATAATTTGTTTATAACCGGCACTGATACCGGCGTTGGAAAGACCTGGGCAACACTGGGATTAATGGCAAAATGGCAAGCCGACGGCCTGGTGGTGAACGGCATGAAACCGGTTGCCAGCGGCAGCGAATGGCAGGAAGGCCAATTAAGAAATAACGATGCCGTGTTGATTTGGAACCAGTCAAGCGGACCGGTTTCATATCAACAGGTTAATCCCTACGCGTTTTCCGAACCGATTGCGCCCCACATTGCGTCAAAAAAAATGGGCGCTCACGTGGACCTTGACATATTGGCCGCGGCGTTTCACGGCCTGGCCGGTGCGGCGGACAGGGTTGTGGTGGAGGGAGTCGGCGGTTGGCGGGTGCCGTTGTCGGACGAATTGCAGACCGGTGACCTGGTCAAACGGTTAAACCTGGCCGTTGTCATGGTAGTCGGATTGCGTCTTGGCTGTATCAACCACGCGCTGCTCACGACCGAGTCCATTCTGGCGGCGGGGTTGCCGTTTGCCGGATGGCTGGGAAACGGCATATGCCGGGATTATTCGGAAAGTCAGGCCACCCTGGATTACCTGTGCGAACAGATTCCCGTTCCATTTCTGGGAAATATTCCCTGGCTGGCTCAGCTTGATCCGGGAAAAATCAGCGCCGCAATCGAGATCGATCGGTCAATCTCAATGTAAACAATTGACCAGGGTGCCCCGTTCCTGGAATGACGATGCAGGGATTCGAAAGCATGTATTTGCCCTGTTGTTTACTAGGGGATAAACGTCGTGATAGGATGACACGCTTGACATTGAAACAGTTAAGTGGATGATCCGGGAACTGAAAGCCTCAAGCGATCGGCGGCGTACCTTTATCATTGCGCCCAACAGATCGATGTCGTGGAATGAATTATTGCTGGCTTATTGCGTTATCGCGGGGGTCTCCCTGGTTATCGCAATTTATTTCTGGGTACGAGGTTTGACCCTGGTGCTGCCGTTTTCCGGCCTGGAGTTGTTGGCATTGGGCGCGGCTCTCTACATAACCGCCTGGCGTGGTGGCGCGCGGGAGGTTATCACCATTACCGATGAATCCATACATGTGGAAGCAGGGCGAGACAAGCCTGCGCAACGGTATGATATGCAGAGGTATTGGACGAAGGTCGTGTTGCAACGGCCGTGGGTCGCCTGGCACCCCAGTAAACTGTTATTATGTTCCCACGGCAGGGAAATTGAGGTTGGCAGGTTTCTCAATGAAGGGGAACGAAGAGGGCTGGCAAAAATTTTAAAATCGGCAATAAACCAGTATGCTTGACAGATTGAAGTTTTAAACAATAACAAATGACGCTGAGAAAAACAGCATGCCTGCTAGAAAGATGAAACATTTTTGGGGAGGAATGGTGTCCCTGCTCCTGTTGGGAGTACAACCCGCATGGGCGGAATACGGCCTGAATATGACCGAAGGGGTTACCCCGCTCAGTCGTAATATATACGACCTGCACATGACGATTTTTTATATCTGCTGCGTGATCGCCGCAGTGGTTTTCGGCGTCATGTTCTGGTCCATCTTCCGCCACAGGAAATCCAGGGGCGTTGTGGCCGCACGGTTTCACCATAATACCACGGTGGAGATTATCTGGACCGCCATCCCCATGCTTATATTGATTCTCATGGCCATCCCTGCGACCAAGTCCCTGGTTATGATCGAGTCTACCGGTGACTCTGACCTGACCATCAAGATAACCGGCTACCAATGGCGCTGGCATTATGAGTACATCGAAGAAGAAATCAGTTTTTTCAGCACCCTGGATCCGGAAAGCAATGAAGCCAGGCAATTGAAATCCGGCATAGACCCGAATGAGATAGAAAACTACCTGCTTGAAGTTGACAACCCCGTCGTCGTTCCGGTCGGCCAGAAGATACGTTTTATGACCACCGCGGCGGACGTGATCCATTCCTGGTGGGTGCCGGACCTGGGTTGGAAGCGCGATTCCATTCCCGGATTTATCAACGAGTCCTGGGCAGTCATCGAAGAGGAAGGTACCTACCGGGGACAGTGCGCGGAATTATGCGGACGGGACCATGCCTTTATGCCCATTGTTTTGAAAGCAGTCAGCGAAGATGAGTATTATAACTGGGTGGGAGACATGATGGTGGCGGCAATGGACGCCGATGCCGGCAGCGATCGCGAGTGGAGCATGGATGAGTTAATGGAGCGGGGCGAGAAGGTATACAGCACATTTTGTGTTGCCTGTCACCAGGTCGATGGCCAGGGCATCCCCGGCGCGTTCAAGCCGTTGGTTGGCAGCCCGGTGACAGCGGGACCGGTGGACGCTCATATCGACACCGTGCTGAACGGGGTGCCCGGCACCGCCATGGCGCCGTTAGGGATGCAATTGAACGACGTGGACCTGGCTGCCGTGATTACGTATGAACGGAATGCCTGGGGCAATGACAGCGGCGACGCGGTCCAACCGTCGACTATCGCCTCAAAACGATAGTGCACTACGGAACCACAAGAACAGAGTAAACGAGGGTAACAGTATGAGTGACGTTGCAACGCATGAACATCATCACGATGAGCACGATCATAAGCCGACGGGCCTAGGCCGCTGGCTTTTTTCAACCAACCACAAAGACATAGGCACCATGTACCTGATATTTGCCCTGATCATGTTCTTTGTCGGCGGCGCCATGGCCATGGTGATTCGCGCCGAGTTGTTTCAGCCGGGATTACAGTACGTGGACCCCCTGTTTTTTAATTCCATGACGACCATGCATGCCCTGGTCATGATTTTCGGGGTGATCATGCCCGCCGGCGTGGGGCTGGCTAATTGGATGGTACCCATGATGATCGGCGCCCCGGATATGGCGCTGCCGCGCATGAACAACATGAGCTTCTGGATATTGCCGTTTGCTTTTACCATGTTGCTGGCGACGTTTTTCATGGAGGGTGGCGCCCCGGCCGGTGGCTGGACCATGTACCCGCCCCTGATTACCCAGCTTGGTGACGCTTTCCCGTTCCTGATTTTCACCATCCATTTTCTTGGCATTTCTTCCATCATGGGCGCGATTAATATTATTGCCACCGTATTCAACATGCGCGCTCCGGGCATGGGCTTTATGCAGCTGCCCCTGTTCGTGTGGACCTGGATCATTACCGCGTTCCTGCTTATCGCCTCGATGCCGGTGCTGGCCGGCGCGGTGACCATGCTGCTGACGGACAAGTTCTTCGGCACCAGTTTTTTTGCTGCGGCCGGGGGCGGCGACCCGATTATGTTCCAGCACATCTTCTGGTTCTTCGGTCACCCGGAGGTGTATATCCTGATCCTGCCGGCTTTCGGCATCATCTCGCAGATTATCCCGACGTTTGCCCGCAAGCCCCTGTTCGGTTACGTGTCCATGGTGTATGCCACCGCGGCCATCGCCTTCCTGTCGTTTTTCGTCTGGGCGCACCACATGTTCACTGTGGGCATGCCCCTGGCCGGCGAGTTGTTTTTCATGTATGCGACCATGTCTATCGCCGTTCCCACCGGGGTAAAGATCTTCAACTGGGTTGCCACCATGTGGCGGGGCGCCATGACGTTCGAAACCCCCATGCTGTTTGCCCTGTCCTTTGTGTTCCTGTTTTCCATTGGCGGATTTTCCGGGTTGATGCTGGGCATTACCCCGGCGGATTTTCAGTACCATGACACGTATTTTGTCGTTGCCCATTTTCACTACGTGTTGGTCACCGGAGCCATATTTGCGCTGATGGCAGGCGTGTATTTCTGGATACCCAAGTGGACCGGCCACATGTATGACGAAAAACTGGGGAAAATCCATTTCTGGCTTTCGGTCATATCGGTTAACGTGTTGTTTTTTCCACAACATTTCCTGGGACTGGCCGGTATGCCGCGGCGGATACCGGACTATAGTGTCCAGTTTACCGAGTGGAATATGATTTCCAGCATCGGCGGGTTTGCATTCGGTCTCAGCCAGTTGTTGTTCCTCTGGATAGTCATCAAGTGTGTTCGCGAAGGGAAAACGGCGACCGAAGAGGTCTGGGAAGGCGCCAGGGGGCTGGAGTGGACCCTGCCGTCGCCTCCTCCCTTCCACACGTTTACCATTCCGCCGGAGGTGGATGAAGCAACGGCACATTCATAAGTATGGAACCTGATCGAAATGACGACGATGTTACTGCCGCCCGCAAAACGGCCAATATCCGGCTTGCCATATACCTCGCCCTGATCGCGGTGGCCGTATACGTCGGGTTTATTGTGAGTCACTTATAACCGTATGTCGGATAAAAACATTAAAAAGACCGTAAGCAAGCTGCTGCTGGTAGTGATCGGCATGTTCGCCTTCGGCTATGCGCTGGTACCGCTTTACAGGGTTTATTGCGATCTCACCGGGCGCGGGAGCAATGTCGCGATCAGTGAAACAGCCGCCAATCTGAGTGAGGTCGACGAGGAGCGCCTGGTCACGGTAGTGTTCGATACCAATACAAGAGACATACCCTGGACCTTCAAGGCCGGGCAGCACAAGACAAAAGTTCGTCCGGGGGAATTATCCGAGGCCGTGTTCATGGTGGAGAACAAGTCCGACCGGACCGTCACCGGACGCGCCATCCCCAGCGTCTCGCCGGTACAGGCAGGCGTTTATTTCAGCAAGACGGAATGTTTTTGCTTTTCCGAGCAGGTTTTGGCTCCGGGTGAAAGCAGGGAGATGCTGGTGAGATTTATTGTCGACGCTGATTTACCGAACCGATTTTCGTCGTTGACTCTGTCTTATACTTTTTTTAACGTAAACAGCCCCGGTGTCGCAACCCGGTTTGACGCCGCGGCGGACGGAGAAGCCCGTTCCTGAATAATTATGGAAACTCTGAACAAGTCCATTCCCGTATCAAAGCCTGCCCCGTACCCCGTATCAAGTACGGGGCAGGCTTTGATACGGGGTGCGGGACAGGCTCAGGACTTGTTCAGAGTACGGAAAACAAAAACGCGAACCCGTATCAAGTACGGGGCAGGCTTTGATACGGGGTACGGAACAGGTTTTTGTTTTCCTCACAAAATCAATGACCTGCTGTCATTGATTTTGACGATACCTCCCTGTATCGTTGGAACCTCTGACTTAATCAGAGGTTCCTTATGTTGATTGCTTAAAATTTGAGGAGAATCCATGTCAAATTCGCACGACACCTATTTTATTCCTGAACCCAGCAGGTGGCCGGTGGTAGGATCGCTGGCCCTGTTCCTTGCCTTTTGCGGCGCCGCGGCCATGTTGAATCAATACCTGTCTTCGGGCCACATGCTGGGCTTTGGTTCACACCTGTTGCTGCTTGGTTTCGTTGCCATCGCATACATGTTTGTTTTCTGGTTTAAAGACGTCATCGCTGAAAGCCTCAAGGGGGTCTATAACAGGCAGGTGGATGTCAGTTTTCGCTGGGGCATGGCCTGGTTCATCTTCTCGGAGGTAATGTTTTTTGCCGCGTTTTTTGCCGCGCTGTTCTATGCGCGGGTTTATTCCGTGCCCTGGTTGGGCGGAGAGGGAACCGGCGCCGCCACCAATGAATTTCTCTGGCCGGCGTTTGACAACGCGTGGCCGTTATTGGCGACACCGGATATGACGGTAGAGGGCCTTACAAGTAAATTTACCGAGATTAAGGAGGTTATTCCGGCGTTCGGCGTTCCCGCGGTCAACACTATTATCCTGCTTTCCAGCGGCGCGACGGTGACGTTTGCCCATTGGTCCCTGAAAAAGAACCAGCGCGCCGGGTTATGCTGGTGGTTATTTGCCACCGTGGCCCTGGGGTTTCTCTTTGTCGCGTTGCAGGCCGGCGAATATATCCATGCCTACCATGAATTGGGCCTGACCCTGAACTCCGGTATTTACGGCGCGACCTTTTTCATCTTAACCGGCTTCCACGGCTTCCATGTGACCATGGGCGCAACCATGTTGACTGTCATACTGCTGCGATCGATAAAAGGACACTTCAGCAATGAACATCACTTTGCCTTTGAGGCGGTTGCCTGGTATTGGCATTTCGTTGACGTGGTCTGGCTGGGCCTGTTTATCTTTGTTTACTGGTTGTAACCTGGCCCAAAACAAACCTCCGGGCAGGGCGTTGTCCTGACTTGTATTTCTCAGTGAAGAGCTGCCGGAGATGCGGGTGAACCCGGATTTCTCACCAGGTGGTGCGATGATCACGCCGGATTTTTTGCGCCAACGGGTGCCTGCGACCGAAAGCATAGCCGTAGCTATGGTTGAGGAAGCACGTGCCCGTTGGCGCAAAAAAGACAAGTGAGGGCACATCACCTGGTAAGAAATCCGGGTTAAGGCAGCGCCTTGTGTGTTTCTGACGGATTGATGCCGTGGGGTTTAATCAGCCCGGCCGTGTAACCCACAAACAGGAGAATGAACAAGGCGATGGATAAGACAATCCTGAGCGTAAGGGATTTTACCGTCCTGTCACTTTTACCCTTGTCCCGGATGAGGAAGACCAGGCCGGAAGCCAGGGAGATCAAGATGACAAACAGTATCAATACAACGATGATTTTAAATATTATCGGACCGCTCATGTTTGTCTGTATGTGGTTGTCGGAACCGGATTGGTGACCTATGCGAGCTAGTATACCCGTTTTTTACGGTTGCGTGACCCGACATCCCTGCCCGGGCTTCCCCCTTGCTTACGGCATGCAGGGCCCGGGCTGATGCGAATCGCCTCATGGCAGTTCAACCCGGGCCTGTGGCCCAGTCTGGCCTGTGTCGCGTTGTTGCTGCTGTTGACCCGGCTGGGATTCTGGCAACTTGATCGCGCAGAGGAAAAACAGGTCTTGCATACGCAATACCTGAACCGGAGTTCGGCTGAGCCCGTTAATCTGGGACAGGCAACAGGCCGGCGCAGCCGGCCGGAGGAGATGTATTGGAGAAGATGTATCTTGTCCGGGACTTATGACCCTCACAAGATCTATTTGCTGGATAACCAGGTCTATCGCGGCAAGGTGGGTTACCAGGTTTTCTCACGTTTTGTACTGGAAGAAGGCGCCTCCCTGCTGGTAAACCGCGGCTGGACGGCCGCTCCTGAGACCAGGACGGATGCGCCGCGCATCACAACGACGACCGGTCCCGTGACATTAACGGGGGTGGCTAAACCCACTCCGGCAACCGGCCTGGTACTGGCGAAGAGCGGCGCGGAAATACTGGCTGACAACCTGGTGCGAGTGCAACATATAGACCTGGAGCAAATCGCCGCGGACAACAACTGGTCGCTCTTGCCCTATATTGTCCGCCTGGACCCGCCGGCGACGTCCGGCCTGTCCTGGAACGGGTCCGAACCCGGGTTCGGCAAGGAAAGACACCTGGGTTACGCCTTTCAGTGGTTTGCCCTGGCCGTCGCGCTACTGGTCATTTACGTTGTGGTGAACACGATAAGGCGGCGCGGGGACAGAGAACAGGAGACAGGGAACGGGGAAAGTGGTAAATGATAAATAGTTTATTGACAACGGGACACGTTCCGTTGATGGGATTACTACATTTCAAGGCAAATCCGGTGAGATATGCAGACTAAAAAACCGCTTATCCTGTTGCTGCTGTTCGCTGTTTTTGCGTTGCCGCCGCTGTTGTCCTGGTTCCTGTTTAATTACACGGATATGGGGAAAAACCCGCGCGCCGGAGAACACGGCACACTGGTTGTGCCGCCCAGGCCCGTGCCTGACTGGGAGCTGACCAACCTGCCGGATGAAACCGGCGCCGACAAGCGTTTGCACGGCAAGTGGAGCCTGGTTTATTTGTTAAATGGGAAGTGCCGGGAAGCTTGTGGCCGGAACCTGTACAAGATGCGCCAATTGCGGTTGGCCACGGGCAAATATGCCCAGCGCGTACAGCGCGTCATGCTGGTCGTCAACAACGACAGGCACGCGCTGACACAGGCGCAGTTGCTGGATTACCCCGGACAACTGTTGTTGTTCCCGGAGAATGTGGACAACGAGACGCTGCTGAGGCTGTTCAGGCTTTCGGCTGGGGATCAGCCGTTCGACCACGACCGGTTGTACCTGGTTGATCCATTGGGTAACCTGATGATGAGCTACGCCGCCGCGACGGAACCTGAAGGCATCATCAAGGATTTAAAACGGTTATTGAAATACTCCAGAATTGGATGAACTATTCTGCCCGCAGTTTACTGGCGCTTTCGATCTTTTCTTTTTTGCTTGCCTGCTGTGTCGTTGTCCTGGGCGCCTACGTGCGTTTGTCTGACGCCGGATTGGGTTGCCCCGACTGGCCCGGCTGCTACGGCAAGCTGTTTGTAACGGAGGATATGCAGGAAAGTATATCGGAGTTGGCCTACCCGGCCCGGCCGTTTAAGGAAGACAAGGCAATAAAGGAAATGATGCACCGGTATGCCGCGGCGGCGTTGGGCCTCGCGATATTTCTACTGGCGGTGATCTTATGGCGTGCGCCGCACAGACAAAAAACTGTCGCCGGCGTCCTGCTTGGCCTGGTTGTAATACAGGCGCTCCTGGGGCTGCGGACGGTAACGGAGCTACTGAAACCCCTTATCGTAGCTGCTCACCTGATGGGGGGAATGCTGATCCTGGCCCTGCTGTATTGGCTCATACTGAAACAGCTTCCTTTCGGCGCCGCTGGGCGCGAACAAATGTCCCGGGTAGCCCGGTTGTCGCTGGCAGGTCTGGCAGTGCTTGCCGTCCAGGTGTTTTTGGGGGGGTGGACCAGCGCCAATTATGCCGCGCTGGCGTGTCCGGAATTTCCCTCCTGCCGGGATGGTTTGTGGTGGCCTGAAACGAATTTCCGCGAGGCCTTTGTTTTCTGGCGCGAGGGCCGGCTTGATTATGAAGGCGGCATACTGGATGCGCCGGCGAGAACGGCGATACACCTGACCCATCGGCTGGGAGCCGCGCTGACTTCTCTTGTTGTCGTAGTCGTGGCATTCAGCGCTCTGGCCCGGCCCGAGCGCGCGGTACGTCTCATTGCGCTCATCCTGCTGTGTGTCTTGTGCGTACAGGTGTCGCTTGGGATTGCCAACGTACAGTTAAGGTTGCCCCTGCCTGTTGCCGTAGCGCATAATGCCGTTGCCGCCCTGCTCATGTTGTCATTACTGACCCTGTATTCATACACCCGAGGCAAACCGATCTAACTCTACACATGACTGCCCTGTTTCCTTCCTGGCGAGATTACGTCGCACTCTGCAAACCGAAGATAGTCGGTCTGATCGTATTTACCGCGGTGGTCGGCATGCTGCTGGCCACGACTGCCATGCCGCCGCTCCCGTTGTTTATTGCGGCAACTCTGGGCATCGGGCTGGCCGCCGCTTCTGCGGCGGCGGTGAATCATGTTGTCGACCGGAAAATTGACGCTCTCATGGCCCGCACGCAGAGGCGGCCGCTGCCAAGAGGCCATCTTTCCACGCGGGCCGCCCTGGTTTTTGCCATTATCCTTTGTGTGATTTCCATGTTGATCCTCGGGCTTTGTGTTAACTCGCTCACGGCGCTGCTGACGTTTGTTTCCCTGATTGGTTATGGCGTGATCTATTCCCTGTTTTTAAAACGGGCAACGCCCCAGAACATCGTGATTGGCGGCGCGGCCGGCGCGGCCCCGCCCGTGCTTGGTTGGACTGCCGTAAGCAATAGCCTGGACCCCCATGCGCTCTTGCTGTTTTTAATTATTTTTGCCTGGACGCCGCCGCACTTCTGGGCCTTGGCCATTGCCCGGCGCAAGGACTATGAAAAGGCTGACGTTCCCATGCTGCCGGTGACCCACGGGCTTGCTTTTACCCGTCTGCACATACTGTTGTATACGTTGCTTCTGTTCATTGTCAGCCTGCTGCCTTATCTCACCGGCATGAGCGGCATCACGTACCTGTTCGGCGCGGTGACCCTGGGGTGCGGGTTTCTGTATTTTACTATCAGTCTGCTGAGAACGGATGAAGAAGCCACGGCCATGCGTACCTTCAATTATTCCATCTGGTATTTAACAGGGATTTTTGCAGTCTTGCTGGCAGACCATTATGTTCCCGCGATAACGCGCCTGGTCCTGAACTAATCTCCGGATTCCTGTATGGCCGGGGACAGAATTTAATTCTGTCCCCTGTGTCCCCTGTGTCCCCTGCAAGCCGACGGCTTAGTCGGCGAAGGCCAGACGCATTTTTTCCATTGCATTCTGCTCAAGTTGGCGGATGCGCTCCGCGGATACGCCGTACCTTGCCGCCAACGCGTGCAGTGTGGTTTTATCCTCACTTAACCAGCGTTGCTGGATAATTTCCCGACTGCGACCATCCAGGGTCAATAAAGCCGAAGACAGTTTCTGCCGGTTGTCGCGCTCAACCTGGTCCGCTGCCAGTTGCTCTTCGGGGGACTCGCGTCCGTCTTCAAGATAACCGGCGGGGCTGAAAGTCTCGTTTTCGGCATCATCCTCAACGGGACCGTCATAGGATGAGTCAAAAACGCTCAATCGTTTTTCCATTTCCATCACATCCCTGGCGCTTACCCCCAAATCCCGGGCAACCGCGTTCACCTCGTCCTGGTTCATCCAGCCCAGGCGTTTTTTACTCGACCGCAGGTTAAAGAACAGTTTGCGCTGAGCCTTGGTCGTCGCTACTTTGACGATGCGCCAGTTCCGCAGGATAAATTCGTGCATTTCCGCGCGGATCCAGTGAACCGCAAAGGAAACCAGGCGAACGCCCACGTCCGGATTGAACCGTTTGACTGCTTTCATCAAGCCGATATTGCCTTCCTGGATCAGGTCCGACTGGGCCAGGCCGTAGCCCCGGTAGCCGCGGGCGACCCGGACGACAAAACGAAGATGCGACATAACCAGTTGTCGTGCTGCATCGATATCATGCAAATCATGTAGACGTCGCGCCAGGGCCTGTTCCTCCTCGACGCTGATCATGGGGATCTCATTCACCACATGTATATATGACTCGATGGAACCGGTCGGCACCGCCGGTTGCAAGGCCATAATATTATTCATAAAAATGTCTCCATTCGATATTTAACCACTATTCTAGCACTCTTCTTATTAGAGTGCTAATGATTTTTAAAGTTCCCGGCTGCCGGCTGCTCCAAAACGCCTGTGTTATGAGAATTTACAGTCCAGCTTTGCATGAGCTTTTGCTGTGCACCTTCCATGGCGCACACCCTACGGGCGCCCTTCGGGCGTCCAAATCTGCTCCCGGCAGATTTGTCAAGACACGCTGTGAATACATCCCTGTACGCTTACCAGCCGCTATCCCCGCGGCTGATAGTCTTGAAAAGCTCATCCAAAGCTGTCCGAGACAGTCTGTCAGATGGGATCAATTGCGTGCAGGTGACGTTTAACGGACAACCAGGAACCGATTAGTCCCAGTCCGGCTCCGATAAGAAACAGCCCGACAACCTCCCTGGAACTCAGTGCAACCGGCAAATAAGGGCTGCCGTACAGATCAGCCAGCCTGGTGACCGGCCCATGTAATAACAACACGGCGGCCTCCAGCAATATCCATGCAACCAGGCTGCCGCCAATGCCGTGGAAAAGACCTGAATAAAGAAATGGCCGACTTATGAACGCGTCTGTGGCGCCGAATAATTTGTTGATTTCGATTTCCTGGCGGCGGTTGTGTACGGCCAGCCGTATGGTGTTGCCTACCACCAGGGTCACGGCAACCGCGAACAGCGCAGCCGCGATCATAACGGCGCGTTGAAACACCTCGATAATCTGGTGTAAACGTTGTGCCCATTGCCGGTCGAACTGACCGGAATCCACCTCGGGCATGGCGCGCAACGATTTAAGCAGTCGTTTATTGTCCGCGGATGAGACAGAGTCATCTCTTGGTTGAATCATAAGCACGGGGGGCAGCGGGTTGTGTTCCAGTGCGTCCAGGGCCGCGGCAAACCCGGAGTTCTGTTTATACTCGGCCAGGGCCGCCTCACGACTGATGATTTCCACTGCTTTGATATCCGCGTGGTCTTTCAACATGTCGGCCAGGTCCCGGGTTTGTTGATCATCGATATCCGGGGCTAAAAACAAGGAAATGTATGAAGTGGCATCCCAACGTGCGGTAACCCGCTGGACGTTTTCCAGAAAGGAATAAAATCCCGCAGGCAATGCCAGGGAAATGCCGATCACGGAAATGATCAAAAGCGTGCCACCCGGGTTTTTGTATAGCTGTCCCAGGCTGAAGAGACAGGCTCGGGCATGCTGCAGCAACCAGGGTCCGATGATCCCGTATGACCTGGCTGCGGGTTTATTTTTACCGGTTTTTTTATTCATCCTTTCCGGGGTTAATCCGCGGCAGGGAGCAGGCTGCCGTCCCGCAGGGTGAGGATTGTTTTATTCATCTTTTCAAGAGTGCTGAGATCATGGCTCGCTATCAATACGGTAACGCCGACCTGGTTGAACAGTTCCAGTAACTTCATCGTTTCCAGGGACAGCGCCGGGTCCAGGTTGCCGGTGGGCTCATCGCCCAGCAACAGGGTCGGCCGGTGAACAACTGCCCTGGCAATACCCACGCGCTGTTGCTCTCCCGCGGACAGGGTGGCGGGAAAAACCTTCCCTTTCGACAATAAGCCGACCCTGTCCAGCACGGCGTGGGTGCGTTTTTTTATGTCCTGGTAGCGATAGCCGGCTATGATCAGGGGCAGGGCCACGTTATCGAACACGGTGCGTTCATTAAGCAGGCGGTGGTCCTGAAACATAAAGCCG
This sequence comes from Gammaproteobacteria bacterium, assembly GCA_965248145.1. Lineage (GTDB taxonomy): Bacteria > Pseudomonadota > Gammaproteobacteria > Eutrophobiales > Eutrophobiaceae > JAAXHV01. The sequence continues at coordinate 391,839 of OZ252091.1, forward strand.
ATATTGCGCCGAAATAATGGAACGCGTCTGCCGGTAACCCGCGCCAGGTTATGCCCGTTTACCACCACCTGGCCGCGGGTATGTCGTTCGGTCAGGGCAATCAGGCGCAATAACGTCGTTTTGCCGGCGCCGGAGTGTCCGGTGAGGTATACCATCTCACCCTGCTCCACATTCAGGTTGATTCGTTTTAACACGTCAACGCCGCCGGCATAGCGCATGTACACGTCGGTAAACCGGATCATGGGCGTGAATCCAGCAGGGCGCGGACGAAATGATCCGCATTGAAAGGTTGAAGATCATCAATGGTCTCGCCGACGCCGATATAGCGGACAGGTAATGAGAGCTGCTGTGCGATGGAAAAAACCACTCCACCTTTTGCCGTGCCGTCCAGTTTGGTCAGCGCCAGGCCGGTAACGCCCACCACCTGGTGAAACCGCTGCGCCTGAACAACGGCGTTTTGTCCCGTGCCGGCATCGACCACCAGTAGTGTCTCCACTGCTATCTCCGGGTCAAATTTATGAATGGTCCGGGAAATTTTTTTAAGTTCCTCCATCAGGTTGTCCTTATTATGTAAACGGCCGGCAGTATCGGCAATGACGACGTCCGTTCCCCTGGCGACGGCCGCCTGCAGGGCATTGTACAGGACTGCGGCGGAGTCGGCGCCGGGGCGCTGCGCAATCACGGGGACATTGACCCGCTCCCCCCAATGCTGGATTTGTTCTATGGCAGCAGCCCTGAAGGTATCACCGGCCGCCAATAATACGGAATATCCGTCTTTCTGCAGGAGATGGGCCACTTTTCCTATGGTCGTTGTTTTACCGACGCCGTTGACGCCGATGACCAGGATGACAAACGGTTTTTTTTCAGTCGGGGTCAAAAGCCGTTCGACCGGACTGAGAATGGACACCATGTTTTCGTGCAGGACGGACAAGACATCAAGTTGTGCGGCGGCGCCGTTGTTAAGGGATTTCTCAAGGCCGGCCATGATCGCCGCGGTGGATTCCACGCCGATATCGGCGCTGATCAACTGTGTTTCAAGCTCCTCAAGCAGCGCTCCGTCAAGGGCGTCTCCCTTAGTCAATCCTGCCGGCCCGCGCAATAACCGGTCACGGGTTTTCTCCAGTCCTTTTGCCAGGCGGCTGAAAATATTCCCGCCTGTGCCGCTGTTTTTTGAGGTAGTCATAAATGGAACAGTATTTCCGGACGCAATAGTGAATCTATCGTAGCATCAAGTTGCCCGTAACAGCATCCAAAAGTATGCTGTCTGCCGACTACTGGTGATTGTATGATAACATGCGGCGGGTGATGAGATTGAGGACAGGTTTTTTCCGTGGATTCTGGTTGTTGGCCGCGTTGTCGCCGGCGTTGACGGTCCAGGCGGAGGTACATGAATATACCTTTGAGAACGGTCTGAAGCTGCTGGTAAAAGAAGATCACCGGGCGCCGGTCGTAGTCTCCCAGACCTGGTACAAGATCGGGTCGAGCTATGAACATGACGGCATCACCGGCGTCTCCCATGTGCTGGAACACATGATGTTCCAGGGCACGGAAAAATATCCCGGCGGCGAGTTCTCGAGGATCATTTCAGAGAACGGCGGCAGGGAAAATGCGTTCACCGGCAAAGATTACACCGCGTATTTTCAGCTACTGGAAAAATCCCGGCTCGAAGTCAGTTTTCGACTGGAAGCGGACCGCATGCGCAACCTGGTGTTCGCGGAGGAGGAATTCGATAAAGAAATCGAGGTAGTCAAAGAGGAACGACGGTTGCGCACGGAAGACAAACCGGTCTCGTATTTATACGAGGCCGCGCAGGCTACCGCGTTTCAAACCTCCCCCTATCGCTATCCGATCATAGGCTGGATGGCGGACCTTGACGCCATGCAGGTGGATGACCTGAAAATCTGGTATCAACGCTGGTATGCCCCGAATAACGCCACCCTCGTGGTGGCGGGCGACGTTGAACATGAAGAGGTATACCGTTTGGCGCGGAACTATTTCGCCCCGCTCAAAGCATCAACGCTGCTCCCGCCGCAGTCCCTTCCCGAAGTACCGCAACAAGGTATTAAACGCATCACGGTCAAGCGCCCGGCCGAGTTGTCGCACCTGCTGATGGCCTACAAGACACCGGTGTTGAAAGCGGATGATAAAACCGGACAGGACGAAGCGCCCTGGGAGCCGTATGCGTTGGATGTCCTGGCCGGCGTACTGGACGGCGGCAATAGCGCCAGGCTGGAAACCAACCTGGTGCGCGGGCAGGAGGTGGCCGCTTCCGTCAGCGTTTCCTACGACCTGGCCGACAGAATGCCGGGCCTGTTTACCATCCAGGCCGTGCCGGCGCAGAACAGGACAATCGAAGAGGTCGAACAGGCCATCAGGGAACAGCTTGAAAATATAAAGCAAGGAGAGGTTAGTGAGCAGGAAATGTCAAGGGTTAAGGCACAGGTAGTGTCGAGTGACGTATACGAACGGGATTCGCTTTTTTACCAGGCGATGGTACTGGGTATTTTTGAGACAGTCGGCTTGCCCTGGCAGTTGGCCGAGCAATATGTGCAGCAGATCCAGGCTGTTACCGTGGAACAGGTGAAACGCGTAGCCGAGAAGTATTTCAGGGATGACGGGTTGACGATTGCCGTGCTCGACCCCCAGCCGATAGAGCGAATTAATGAGTAAACAAACGACAACACGTCATGCCGGCGCTGACCAGCCCCGGATTACAACATACCAGGGCATGATTCGCCGAGGTGACGGAAGGGGCAGGATCTGGCGCCTTATTCCGGCCGGTATGCTTGCGCTGCTGCTCTTTAGCGCTCACGCCGTGTGGTCGTCACCGCAAATCATGCATTGGCAGACGACCGGAGGCAGCCGGGTTTATTTTGTTGAATCCCATGAATTACCTATCATTGATATCCGGTTACTGTTCGATGCGGGGAGTACGCGGGATCCCGCCGGCAAGAACGGCCTGGCATTGCTGGTAAACAGCCTGCTGGATGAAGGCGCTGACGGACTGGGCGCAACCGAGATCAGTTTCGAGTTTGAACGGCTGGGTGCGCAGTATCGCGCCGAGGCGGGATACGACTCTGCATCCGTCAGCCTGCGTTCACTGTCCGAACTGGCCATACAGGAACCCGCCCTGCGTAATTTACGCCGGGTAACCACTGCCCCGTCGTTTCCCGCCAAAGCTGTTGAAAGACAGAAACAACGGGTCCAACTCGGCATTCAGCGCAAACAACAGTCCCCCGCGGAAATTGCCCGGGACGCGTATATGGCGGCAATATATCAGGACCACCCTTATGCGCATCCCAATGACGGCACGCTTGACAGCGTTGCATCATTGAACAGGGAGGATATTATAGATTTCCACCGTCGATTCTATACCGCGCGCAATGCCATGCTGGTGCTCGTCGGTGATTTGACAAGAGCGCAGGCGGAGACGCTGGCCGAAGAATTAACCGGGGCGCTGGCCAGGGGACAGGAAATGAAACCACTGCCCGCGGTAGCGCAATTGGAGCAACAGGAAGAAGTAAGGATCGAGCATCCTTCATCACAGGTACACATCCTGGTCGGTCAGCCGGGAATCAGGCGCGGCGATCCCGATTACTTCCCGTTGTACGTAGGCAACCACATACTGGGTGGGGGCGGCTTTGTCGCGCGCTTGTATGATGAGGTGCGGGAAAAACGCGGCTTGTCTTACAGCGCCTACAGTTATTTTTCTCCGCGCCGCGAAAATGGGCCGTTCATAGCTGGGTTACAGACCCGGGGAGACCAGCGGGAACAGGCGTTGCAGGTGATGCGGGAGACTATCCGGACGTTTATCGATAAAGGGCCGACTCCGGAAGAACTGGACGCGGCCGGAAAAAACATCAGCGGCGGGTTTCCGCTGCGGTTGGACAGCAACAGCAAAATCCTCGGATACGTTGCCATGATAGGTTTCTATGGTTTGCCTTTGGATTACCTGGATACGTTTATCAAAAATGTGAACGCGCTGACCATTGGACAAATCAGGGATGCCTTCCAGCGACGTTTGCAACCGGATCGATTCGTTACCGTCATGGTCGGGCCGATCCGTTCCACTGCTGAAGGGGAGATAAACTGAAGAACAAACCGCGAGCTGGTATAAAGGTCAGGATTATTGGTGGAGTATGGCGCGGTCGCAAGTTAGTGGTTGCCGAGCGGCCCGGCCTGCGCCCGACCCCGGATCGGATGCGGGAGACATTGTTCAACTGGCTGGCCGCGATCGTGCCCGGCGCGTGCTGCCTGGACCTGTTTGCCGGAACCGGGGCGCTGGGCTTTGAGGCCCTGTCCCGCGGCGCCCGGCACGTGGTCATGGTCGAACAGAACAAACAGCTGGTGAGGCGATTGGAGAAAAATAAAACCACCCTGGTCGCGCAAGGCGCGGAAATCATCCACGCGGATGCGATCACGTGGCTGGAAAGGGCGCACATGCCATTCGATATAGTCTTCCTGGACCCCCCGTTTCACCGGAATTACGTGCAAAAAACTTGTACCCTGCTCACAAACAAGGGACACTTGGCGCCCATCGCGCACGTCTATACTGAAACCGAGCGGCGCGCCCCGTTCCGGGCGGCAGGATTGAAAACGATAAAACAGGCGCGCGCGGGACAGGTAGAATGCAGTCTGTATCAACATAACGTCGGAGACACACAATGAAATTGACGGCAATTTATCCGGGCACTTTTGATCCGATCACCAATGGCCATACGGACATCATCGAGCGGGCCGCCCGCATGTTTGATCGGGTTATCGTCGCAGTTGCGGGCAGCACGGGCAAATCAACCACGTTTACCACCGCGGAGCGGGTTGCCCTGGCCCGGGAAGTCCTGGCCGGCGTCAGCAACGTGGAGGTCGCGAGTTTTTCCGGACTCATGACGATTTATGCCAAGGAGTGCCAGGCGCAAGTCATCGTGCGCGGATTGCGGGCCGTGTCTGATTTTGAGTACGAGTTTCAAATGGCGAGCATGAACCGCCAGTTGTATGGCGAGGCGGAAACGGTGTTTCTGACGCCGGCCGAGCACCTGAACTATATCTCCTCCAGCCTGGTTCGGGAAATTGCCGCGTTTGGCGGTGACGTGACACGCTTTGTTCACAGTGCGGTCAGCGCTGCGCTGTATGAAAAGCGGTCAACCTGACGGCATACTTTAACCCGGGACGCATCGAAGCCAGGGAACGACTTTAATCAGAAACACTAAGGAGCTAAACGGAAACAGAACCATGCAGATATCGATAAAAAAATACCAGACATTCATTGCCTGCATTATTTTCAGTATCTCAGTCTGTTACGCTGACACCCCGCCGACCCATGCCGTCGCCAGCGCCCACCCCCTGGCGACCGAAGCCGGGGTTGAGATTTTACGGCAAGGGGGCAACGCGTTTGATGCGGCTATTGCCGTGAGCGCGGCGCTGGGGGTGGTAGAGCCTTACAGTTCAGGCTTCGGCGGCGGCGGTTTCTGGTTGCTGCACCGGGCTGCCGACGGCAAGCAGGTGATGCTGGACGGCAGGGAGACTGCACCAGGCCTGGCCCATCGTCGGATGTATCGCGACCAACAGAATAATGTCATCAAGGGCGCATCGTTGAACGGTCCCCTGGCCGCGGGGATCCCGGGTACGCCGGCGGCGTTGGTCCAACTTGCCGAACACTACGGCCGCCTGCCGTTACGCCAAACCCTGGCGCCGGCAATGCGTTTGGCCGAACAGGGGTTCAAGGTGACGTCGCGCTATCATCGGTTAATCGCTTATCGCGCCGAGACCTTGCGACAGTATCCCAGCTCAGCCGGGATTTTTTTGCAGGACGGGATGCCTCCCCAGATCGGTTACCTGATTCGACAGGAGGAGTTGGCCGGAACTATTAATGCCATCGCAGAACACGGTCTTGACGGTTTCTACAGCGGCCCCATCGCGCAAAAACTGGTTTGGGAGTCGCGTAAACATGGCGGGGTATGGAGACTGGAAGACCTGAAGAATTATCGGGTTATTGAACGCCGGCCGATCATCACCGAATACCAGGGTGTGCGAATTGTCTCGGCGCCGCCGCCGTCATCAGGTGGTATCGTGATGGCTCAGGCCCTGCAAATCCTGAACGCGTTTGATTTGGCTGAAATGAGCAACATCCAGCGTAAGCACCACATTATCGAGGCGATGCGCCGGGCCTACCGGGACCGCGCCGTGTACCTTGGGGACCCGGACTTTGTGGACATCCCGGTCGAGCGCTTGCTGGCCAAGGCTTACCTTGAGGGTTTGGCGCTTACCATCGACCCGTTAAAGGCGACCTCCAGCGCCAGCATCGGTGACAGCCCCGGGTTGTTGCAAACCGGTACGCAGACCACTCACTTTTCGATTATGGACAATGAGGGCAACCGCGTAGCAGGAACACTGAGCGTCAACACGCTGTTCGGGTCGGGTTTTGTAGCGGCCGGCACCGGTGTATTGTTCAATAACGAGATGGATGATTTTTCCATCAAGCCACATACCCCGAATGCCTATGGGCTGATCGGTGATGAAGCCAACGCAATCGCACCGGGGAAACGCCCCCTGTCCAGTATGACCCCCACGTTCCTGGAGACGCCGGACCGAATCGGCATCCTGGGAACGCCGGGCGGCAGCCGGATCATCAGTATGAACCTGCTGGCGACCCTGGATTTTGTCGATGGCAATTTACCCCAATCCTGGGTCAGCCTGCGTCGTTTCCATCATCAATACCTGCCGGACCAGGTCCAGTTTGAACTATACGGCCTGACTGAGTACGAGCAACAACGCCTGACCGCGCAGGGCCATAAGTTGAAGGAGATTTCCCGTCGTTACGGCAACATGCACGCCATTCTGTGGGATAAGAGAGAAAACAGGGTCCATGCCGCCAGTGACCCCAGGGGCGAAGGCATGGCCGTTGTCGTCGAATAGGGAACCTCTGATTAAGTCAGAGGTTCCGACGATACAGGGATGTATCGTCAAAATCAATGACAGTAGGTCATTGATTTTGTGCGGAAAACAAAAATCGCATTTTTGTTTTCCGCACTCTGAATAAGTCCCGGATGGACTTGTTCAGAGTTTCCATAGTGTACCCGTCAGCGCTGGCATTGGTGGCAATAATAAGTTGAACGCTGACCCTGGCGGATGTGTTTTATGTTCGTCAGGCAAAATTTGCAGGGTTGTCCGGCGCGATCGTAAACGTTCAGTTCGTACTTGAAGTAACCGGGAGCGCCGTCACTGCCGACAAAGTCACGCAAGGTGGTGCCGCCTTTTGCCAGCGCCTCAATCAACACGCGTTTGATCGACGTGGTCAGCGTCCGGTAACGAGCCAGGGAGATATTCCCGGCCTTGCGTGTCGGGTGTATACCGCTTTCAAACAACGCCTCATTGGCATAAATGTTACCTACGCCGACGACCGTGCGGCTGTCCATGATGAACGTTTTTATCGATTGCTCCCGGCGCCGGGAACGTTCATACAAATACCCGCCAGTGAAAACATCCTCCAGAGGCTCCGGCCCCAAGTGGCATAACAGCCTGTGCTCCAACGGGTCCCGGCCGGTCCAATGGATGGAGCCGAACCGCCGGGGATCACGAAAGCGCAGACAGGTGTCATCATCAAAAATAACGTCAATGTGATCATGTTTATCCGCCGGCGTCAACGGGTCAAGGATGCGCAGGCTGCCTGACATGCCCAGGTGCAGAAGGACACAGCCGTGTTCAAGGTAAAAGATCAGGTATTTTGCCCGCCGGTCCACCCGGGTAATCTGCCCGCCGATGAGTTTATTTCCCAGGAACGATGGAATGGGCCAACGCAACCGGCACTGTCGGACCACCACGTCGCGGATAGGTTTGTTGACCACATGAGGCGCGATGCCCCGGCGCGTCGTTTCAACTTCAGGCAATTCCGGCATTGAGAGTAGGATTATCCATCGTTTTATTAATCAATTTGCATTTTACTGGTATACTGTGCCAATAATTTTTATTATGCGTTATAAAATTATGTCGTATTTCTGTACAAATGTATCGATTTTGTGTATAATATGCTACGTTCTGACCCAACATTAGCAATCCCCCAAAGTAAGGGGAACAATCATGAAATTCTCCCGCTGTTTAAGTTACACCGTAGCAGTAAGCTTCTCAATATCGCCCATCGCGCTACCGACAGTCCTGGCCCAGGAATCGGAGGTGATGGAGATTGAGGAGATCGTCACCATAGGCAGCCGTCGTCAGGACGGACGCTCCCAGGCTGATTCACTGGTCCCGGTAGATGTACTCACCGGCGAGGATTTCATGAGTCAGGGTTCAACGGATCTCGGTTCGCAACTCGCCAACCTGATCCCCTCTTACAACATCGACCAGCAACCCATCAGCGATGCGGCCACCCTGGTAAAGCCGGCCAAGCTGAGGGGCTTGCCACCGGATTCCACCCTGGTGCTGGTGAACGGCAAACGCCGTCACCGGGCCTCCGTAATCACCTTCCTGGGTAATGGCGTTGCCGACGGTTCGCAGGGACCGGACGTGTCTGCGATACCCGCTATCGCGATCAAGCGAGTGGAAGTATTGCGTGACGGCGCCGCGGCCCAATATGGTTCTGACGCTATCGCCGGCGTGATCAACTTTGCGCTGAAAGATGACGCCGAAGGCGGTTCGGTGGAAGCCCGTTGGGGGCAGCACTACGAGGGCGATGGCGACGGCTTCAACTTTTCCGGCAACGTCGGCCTGCCGTTGGGCACTAACGGCTTTGCCAACCTGAGCCTTGAGTACAAGGAAGCCGACACCACCAACCGCTCCCAGCAGCGTTCCGACGCGCAAGGCCTGGTCGATGCCGGCAACCCGCATATTCCGGACCCCGGCTACGACAGTGTTTTCCATCCCAACGTGATGGTCTGGGGCGCGCCGGAGTTTAAATACGACTACAAGTTCTTTGGCAACTTCGGTATTGATGTCAGCGATAACATTGAGGCTTACGGCTACGGCAACTATGCCAAGCGCAAGGTTGAGGGAGGTTTCTTCTTTCGTAATCCCCACACCCGCGGTGGCGTCTTTGATGGCCCCGTCCGCGATTATGAGAACGGTCAGGCTGGTGCAGTGATTGATGCCGAAAAGGAACTGGAGATGCTGGGGATGGGGCAACGTGGAGACGAATCCGATGATGATTTTGATGACAGACAGGATGAATATATCGAGGGCAGATTGAAAGATGGTACTGGAATTGACACCGTCAAGGTGGCCGACCTGGACGGCGCCGGCATGGGCGGCGAATGCCAAGCCATCAAGATTATCGATGACGTTGCCAGTTCCACGGACATTGCCGCGGTGGTGGCAGATCCCAACTGCGAGTCATTTATCACCCGCTTCCCCGGTGGCTTTGTCCCGCGTTTCGGCGGCACCATGGAGGATTACGGCTTCGCTTTGGGCGTGCGCGGCGAGATAGGCGACGGTTGGAACGTGGACCTGAGCGGGGTATACGGACGCCACCAGGCCGAGTTCTTCATGAAACACACGCTCAACCCGCAACTGCTGACCAAGCCTGATATCACGGTAGCCAATATGCCGACGGATTATTACCCCGGCACCTACACGGAAACGGATTACACCATCAACCTGGACGTGTCCAAACTCGTGGACCTGGCCGCGTTCTACTCGCCGCTGAGCGTCGCTTTCGGAGTGGAACATCGTCAGGAGAAATTCAAGGTTTCCGAAGGTGGGGAGAATTCCTGGTTCCAGGACCTCAGCCCCGGCGGTCTCTCGGCGCAAGGCTTCGGTGTCGGTTCCAACGGTTTTACCGGTTTCGGCCCGCGCCTGGCAGGCACCTGGTCCCGCAACAGTTACGCCGCCTACCTGGACCTGGAAGCCGAGTTGAGCCAGGACGTGTTACTGGGCGCGGCAGGCCGCTACGAAGATCATAAGGGCGTCGGCGAAACCATGGACGTCAAACTCAGTGTGCGCGGACAAGTAACGGATAGTTTTGCCGTGCGTGGCGCGGTCAGCACCGGTTTTCGGGCGCCAACGGCGGGACAGGCCAATATCCTGAACGTGACCACCGCTTTCAGCGGCGGCATGCTGGCGGATGAAGCCACCCTCCCGCCCACGCATCCGGCCTCGATCCTGGTAGGCGGCAAACCCCTGACCCCGGAAGAATCGATTAACTACACTATCGGTACTGTGTTTAACCTGGGAGACATGGACATCACCGTGGATTATTTCCACATCAAGGTAGAGGATCGTATCGCACGCAGCAGTGAAAAAGAACTGACGGAAGCGGACCGGGCCGCCTTGGTGGCTCAGGGCGTCACGGACGCGAGCGCCTTTTCGCAAGTTCGCTTCTATACCAACGATTTCGACACTACCACACAGGGCATTGACGTTATCGCCACCTACCCGGTGGAGATGATGGGCGGCAACACCAACTTCAGTTTTGCCGGGAACTGGACGGAAACCAAGGTGGACCGGTTCAACCCGGACGTCATTAGTGGCAAGCGGGTAATCCAATTGGAGAAAAACCTGCCCAGCACCCGTTTCACTTTGTCGGCTAATCACCTGCAAGGGCCCTGGAGCTTCCTGGCCCGGCTGCGTTACTACGACAGCTTCACGGAGTTTGCTACGGATGACGGGGATGCGCGTCTTGACGCCGGCGCCCGGGCACTCGTGGATATTGAGGGTTCCTATACCTTCAACGACAGCCTCACGCTGGTGGCGGGAGCGGAGAACCTGATTGATACCTATCCGTCCAAACAAACGGCGTTTGGCGGCAACGTATCGGGCCTGGTTTACGCCGAGACCTCACCATACGGCTTTAACGGAGGCTTCTATTACGTTAGGGCTATGTGGGAGTTTTAAGGCAAAGGACGAAAGGCGAAGCGGAAAAAGACACGTATAACATGTCTTTTTCGTCGCCATCCTGCTGACGGACATCACCCCATACTGGCGAATACCAGTATGGGGTTTTTTTCTCTCGTCGTCATACCGGCGAATGCCGGTATCCAGTCGGTTAAATGATTCCTTGTAATAAAGTATGCGTTCGCCCCGATCCATTTGTGAGAAATGTCGAGTAAAAGTTAGACTGTCAACGACATCTCGTATAGGATGACAACTTTCCACCACTGGGGGCGCTTATGCTGGACGACCTGCCTTTCTGGATCTATATCCTGATTACCCTGGTACTCACCCAGGTCACCATTGCCGCCGTGACCATTTACCTGCACCGGCACCAATCCCACCACGCCCTGGACCTGCATCCCATAACCAGCCATTTTTTCAGGTTCTGGCTGTGGTTGACGACGGGCATGGTCACGAAAGAGTGGGTGGCCATACATCGCAAGCACCACGCCCGGGTGGAAACCCGGCAGGACCCCCACAGTCCCCGGCAAGTGGGCATTTTAAAAGTGTTGCTGGAAGGGGCGGAGTTATACCGCGCCGAGACGAAAAATGCTGAGACCATGGAGAAATACGGGCATGGGACGCCCGCTGACCGGGTGGAGCAATACGTTTATAGCCGCTTCAAGTACACCGGCGTGAGTTTGATGTTTGTCCTGGACATCCTGTTGTTCGGCCCCATAGGCATCACCATCTGGGCGGTGCAAATGATGTGGATCCCGTTTTTTGCCGCCGGCGTGATCAATGGTCTGGGGCATTGGTGGGGTTACCGGAATTATGAACTTGCGGACGCGTCAAGAAACATCATCCCGTTCGGCCTGATTATCGGCGGCGAAGAACTGCACAATAATCACCATGCCTTCGCCGGTTCCGCCCGGTTTTCATCGAAATGGTATGAGCTTGATCTGGGTTGGAGTTACATTCGCTGTTTACAGGTATTTAAACTGGCCCGGGTGAAAAAAGTGGCCCCCCGCCCCATGATTAATCGACAAAAGGAAACCGTTGACTTGGATACGGTACGGGCTGTGGTGAGTAACCGCCTGCACGTCATGTCCCATTACGCCAGGGACGTTTTAACCCGTGTCTATAAAGAGGAGAAAACCAACGCGAACGCACAGGCAAAACGACTGCTGCGACGGGGCCGACGACACCTTATCCGGCATGAATTCATCCTGGACGGCAAGTCAACGCGGCGCCTGCACGCCATGCTGGCTGATAACGCCACATTGCAGACCGTGTATGAGTATAAACAACGCTTGCAGCAATTATGGCAGGAAAAAACCGCGACCCAGGAGTCCTTGAAACAAGCTCTGCAGGAATGGTGCCAACAAGCCGAGGCAACGGGCATCATGGCCCTGGAGGATTTTGCCGCGTCGTTGCGCGGTTATACGCTGCTGCGGGTAAACACCGGCCTGTCTTCAGCGGACAAGTCTTTGTTATAACAGTAATCTTCCAGGTCAAACCCCCTGAGGTCGTCCGGGTCCGCCAGCCGGTTGCGGATGATATAGCGACTCATCAGCCCCCGCGCTTTTTTTGCAAGAAATGAAATCAGCTTGTATTCACCGTTCCTTTTTTCCTTGAATACCGGTGTAACGATACGGGCTTTCAACTCATCCGCTTTGACGGATTTGAAGTATTCGTTTGACGCCAGGTTAACCAGAACAGGGTCTTTCTCTTTGCTCAACTCCGCGTTGATGGCCGCATTAATCCGGTCATGCCAGAAGGTGTACAGGTCTTTACCCCGCCGTGTTTTCAGCCTGGTGCCCATTTCCAGCCGGTAGGGCTGCATGAGATCCAGGGGTTTCAAGACACCGTACAGGCCGGAGAGAATGCGCAGGTGTCCTTGGGCGTATTGCAGTTCATCCTCGCTGAGGTTGTCCGCGTCCAACCCCCCGTATACGTCGCCCTTGAACGCCAGGACCGATTGCTTGGCATTGAGGTTGGTGAAAGGCAGGGACCAGGCATGATAACGGTTGGCATTCAGGTCAGCCAGCTTCGGACTGATCCCCATCAACTCACTCAGCTTATAAGGCTCCAGTTCCCGGAGCTCATCGATTAATTCCGCAGAATCATCCAGAAATTCCGGAATAGTAAATTTCCGCGTCTTCGGCGGCGTCTCAAAATCCAGCGTCTTCGCAGGGGAAATAACAATCAGCATGATAATCGGGTTTCCAGGGTTGTCTATTCATTATAGTCGGGTCAGCAGCAATTCGGTAAATTGTACCAGCGTCAACTCTTTTCACGCCAGTGTGAATAATCAGCCAGTTCTTGAGCATGTCTTTTCTGTTCCTCCCGGTCTTCCTGCGTGGCGTCCGGCAGAATAATATCTGCGTGATAAGGGTTGTCCTGTTTTGGTAATGGAGAGGGAACTGCTCGCCGTCCATTGGTTTCAGCGAGATTGGCGACTATGGCGGCCCAACCATAGAAATTGGCGTTACGAGAAGCTGCCGTTTTCTCGGCTATAGCTATAGCTGTATCTGATGGGGCAATCGTTAGCCGATCAACCGAAATTTCGATTACCCCTTGCTTTTCAAGAAATACATGATGAGGTATTCTTGAACGCAGAGCGCGATTTGCATGCCTGCTCGAAAATACACCACGTCCGAGTTCCTCGTCAGACGCAATATTCTCGGGAATTTCAACAGAACTCAACTACTTTCTTGCTCCAGTTCAGCCAGAGCTTCACGCAAGAATCCGTCCGGCAGTGTTTCTATTGACGAATATCGAGCGCGACGATGTTCCCCGTTCATATTTACCAGGCACAATGCGCCGCCATCAGAATCACACAGCAAAATTACAGAACGTCCGTGTCCACCTGGCGCGTCAATGGCAATCTCGCTGTCCTGGGTAGGATAAACCTCATAACGACGGGATGAAATTGCATACATCTCTTTTAATAGATATTCCGCATTATTCAGTGCTTTGTCTGAGGGGGGGAGGAATCCCTCCTCGGATGCCTCACTGATTACCTCTTGAATATCCTTTAATGCCTCATTCAATTCGGAAGAATAGGCTTTTGTTATGTGAGCAAAATGCTCCGCGATGTATTTACTTGGGGGGTTAATTGCAGATGAGGTCAAAGAGATACTGGTAGCAATAGGGAATGACAGAGTATCTTTTCCCCACAAACCCCATATTTTTTCACTATCTAGTTTCGACCCATGGTGAGCAATATGCCCATGACTGATCTCATATCCATATTTATGTGGAATATCCAGCGAACTCTTGGTATACAATTTTGGTGATAACGCAACTGGTGTCACTTCATGCCAATACGCAAGCGAATTCGTTGGGATTTTTCCCGTGAGATGATCGATATAATCATAGGTATATGTACTTATCTCCGACCGCGGAAAATCAATTGAGTTTTCGGGGTACGACACTAGGAATCGATTACTCTTTCCAATAGATATCGGTTTAATTTCCGTAGAGAGCATAATTACACAAACCTCTGAAAGTCAAACTTAGCTATCAATGCATAAAAATCTACCAAGTCATCTTCCCACAAGTTAATAATGGATTTCAATTCTGCAAAACGATCCTGCTGATTTTTTTGTTTAATATCTCGGTGAATATTTGCTCGAAACGCTATCACAGGGACTTCACCGCCACCCTGTTCAAGTTTTTTTGCTTCGGCAATATCCAAGTTGATTTTTCTCTTCTCGTAATGATATATTGTCTTTAGTTGTATTTCTGGCATCATATCTTTGAATGATGTCCAAGCGCCACTATCGATCAGAGTGCGTGATAGGTCCTCCTTTGATCCATCAATCGAATATCTAATACCTGTCGGGTTGATTCCAATGGCGCTATATGGGACGTGTGGCACTTTTTCCACATAGCGTTTTGCCATTTCTGGAGAAACGATATTCGCTGGTTGCAAAGACTGTCCTGTCTCGACTTGTTCGAAAATTACACGATTCGGTTCTGCTTTCACACTTATACCACCTTGATATATTACTTGTGAAAAGACCGGTGTTGTTATCGGAGGTTCCTGAACTTGCAGGTCTTCGACCAATATATTATTAGTACGCAAAAAATCAGGATTAATGATCGCTGGGTTGTTTGAATCCGCAACCAGCACAACGGAGATCGCGGTGAGAACAACGTTCATTTCTGTGGAACTACCAGACATAATTTTCCTGTTCCATGCATGAAATCATAATTGTATATCAGGCAGATAAATACTATACTATAACGTTATTTCTCTCCAGTGAGATTTCTGAAACTGGATGTCTTGAGCGGAGCAAAGTATTATGCTACCTGAAAAAGATTGTAATAGAAACATACAAATAGAGGGAAATGATGGCTGACAAATTTAACTTACCAGGTTCTTCTTTTGAGGAACTCCAGAAAATCGTAAAGGGATACAGCAACTCATCTGATAATGCCTCTCTTGAATCTCTGGCAAATCTAACCGGTTTGAATAAGACCATAGTTAGTGCAAGTAATAAATTTCTTTCTGATATAGGTCTGATTTCTGGTGGTAAGAGGAAGTTGATAGTATTGAAACGAATAAAGATGACCAACCCACAGAAAATGTTCGCACTCCTCAACCTCAGACTACCGCATCAAATAACAGGGTGAACATCCCGCAAATTGCTATCAACATACAACTTCATTTGCCGGAAACCGATAATGCTGAAGTTTATGAAAAATTGTTTCGTGCATTGAGGGAGCAATTGATAGATCCAAAGGAATAACATGTTATGTATGGAAAGTGGGCATCTCGTGCGCGAAAAGCGACACACGAAGCGCATGCCATTCTATCTATCCATGAGAGTTCCCCGTCGCGAGTTGTACTTCTTGAAGAACTGGTAAAAAAATTATCAGGAACTCCTATTGACGTTCAGGAGTACTTCAAGGAATCCATAAAATGTCTTGAGTCAGGATTATTTCGTGCCGCGGTAGTTTTTTCTTGGGCTGGACACTTTGACGTTTACTCTGAGTACTTATACAGAACCCATGAGGCGGATATCAGATTAATTAGAAAGAATTGGGGTTTCAAGGATGTTGTCGAGTTAAGAGAGAAATATGCAGAATCGCAAATTTTAGATGTTGGAAAGGATGTAAATTTTATAAACAAGGCGAAGCTACGAATACTGCAAGGCCAATTGTCTCAACGAAACAGCTGTGCACATCCGACTATGTATAAGCCAAGCATGAATGCAACAATCGGGTACGTGGATCAAATGGTATCGCAGTCGTTGTCGTATATGAATCTCTCTAACTAAAATGATACGGTTATGGTACGTAGATTAGTGATTGATTGAACCGAACTGTAGGTTAGGCATTAAAAACTTATAATTCGCCTTTGAATGCCTTGTCGAGGAGGGCGGGGAGCAGGGCGTCAAGTTCTGTCTGGTTGTCTGATTGGGCTTGTTTGATGGCGGTTACTTTGGTCTGCAAACTGTCGAACCGTAGCTGTTTGTTGTAGTCGGGGACCGGTACTTCGATTTTTTCCAGCTTCTTCAGGCCAAGGGTACGGTTACGTCCGGCGCCGCCCGGAGAAGCTTCTCTTATTTTTTCAATACCTTCATCTGTTAGTAGATAAAAGCGTAGGAATTCAGAGGTTGTAACACTTGGTTTCGGCACACAAGTAATGAAACGATGAGAACCAACCCGGCCTGCATCTTTCGATTGTACGACGGCTATCGCACCTTCCCACGAGAAGACATTACTAAACACCAGATCACTGGGTTTCATGCTATAGAGCTTTTTCGTTCCAACGTCAATTCCATTCAATACTGGCTTATGGAAAGTCCCTTTCCCAAATGACCGTACACCCAATTCTGGATATTCGCCGTCCATGTCGATCTCGACTTTACGACGGACGATAGGCGCTACTTCGGCCATGGGGTGATATTTTGCGTCTGCTATTAGTTGTTGAAAGACGCTGAGCAACATTGCCTGGGCATCGGTCTGGATTTCCTGTCGTAGTAACTTGACCTCGTCGATTTTGGCTGACAGTGTTTCGAGCTTGGCAACAATACGGCGTTGTTCTTTGATGCTAGGAAGGGGAATGCTAATTTCTAAAAACTTTTCCGGCCGTATCCGATTCTTTCCGCTAGTCCCTCTCGATTTCTCATCGCAGTTCTGCCAAAACCATTTTGCCTTTGTAATCCAGTAAAACCAAGCTGGTTCTATTCTACTTTCTTTTGGCCTGAATAAAGGGAACTCGCTGGAACAGTAGCAACCGCTAAGATCGTTCTGTACGATACTCACACTTCCATTACGTGCCCATATCTTATTGAGGATTAAATCTCCAGCCTCAACTCGATTCAGTGTTTTGTATCGCGTGTCCGCCCCGTCTAATGATTCTCGTTCATATGCACCTTTTCCCCACAAGCGAACACCTATTTGACGATAAATAACGTCTAGTTGCGGCACTTCCGGTCGATCAACGGGTGTCGCCACATCGCCGATTACTGTTGTTTCCCAATCGAAATTCATGTGTTTGTCCGAAGTGTCTTTTGGATGCCTTCCATGATTTCCATAACCCTTTGCTCCTTCATTAACATTTCATTCAAAAGTTTTTGAGGGGAGCGATACTCCAGTGCTTCCAATCTGTTAGGATTCTTGATGTCGAGATTTACAGAGATAAGATATCCGGCATCGTCATATTTCAAAATGTCTTCCGCCCCAATGCGCCAGGCATGATGGTTCTCTTCGCGCAGATTCCACCACTTGAGACAATCAGTAAACTCAGCATACTCCATAGCTCTGGTTTTTGTATATTGCCGACGTCCTTCGGGTAGCGGGATCTGGTAGTACCAGATTTCACTTGTGGGGCATGAGCGATCAAAAAAGATAAGATTGGCTGGAATATCGGTATAGGGTGAGAAAACACCCTCGGGTAATCGAACAATCGTGTGCAGGTTGAAGTTCTTGAGCAGTTCTTCTTTGATGCGTGCACAGACGCCGTCACCGAACAGTGTTCCATTCGGCACAACCACGGCGGCCCGACCGCCTTGATCTGTTCCGTGGCCGTGGCGTTTCAACTTGCGCATGATGAGTTGCAAAAACAACAGCGCAGTCTCCGCAGTTTGCATGTCTTCCGGGAAATTGCCGAGGATGCCTCTTTCCTCCTCGCCGCCGAAGGGTGGATTGGTGAGGATAACGTCCACCCGGTCTCTGTCACCGATTTCCCGTAGCGGGGATCTGAGGCTGTTTTCCGGGTCAATGCGCGGATACTCCAGTCCATGCAGCAACAAGTTCATTTGCACCAGCAGGTAGGGAAGCGGTTTGGCCTCGCCACCGTAGAGAGTTCTGTCCTGGAGGGTTTCACGATCTTCTACGGTTTGGCATTGTTGTTCCAGGTGGTTATAGGCTTCCACAAGAAAGCCACCTGTGCCGCAGGCGGGGTCAAGGATCGTCTCTCCCAGTCGCGGGTTTGTCACCTCTACCATGAAACGCACTACGGGACGCGGTGTGTAGAATTCCCCCGAGTCACCGGCCGCATCGCGCATTTCGCGGAGCATGGTTTCGTACAGTCGGCTCAGGACGTGTATTTCCTCCGACGCATTGAAGTGGATACCGTTGATCTTATCGATCACGTCCCGTAAGAGGTAGCCGTTGATCATACGGCTATGCAATTCCTTGAATACGGTAGCGATCACGTCGCGTCGGTCGTGACCATTTATTCCTTGTGATGAACGCAGGTAGGCAAACAGGCCAGGACCACGAACGCCGTCCGGCCTCATGGCCTCGTCATTGTTGATAAAGGCGATCAATTCATCGCCGGTTATGCCGCCCTCAATTGCTGCCCAGTCCCGCCAGCGGTAAGGCGATTCAATAGCGGGCTGAAAATCCTTGCCTTCCAGAATAGCCTCGGTCTCGCGGAGTTGTTCGAGATCATCAAGGAATTTCAGGAACATGACCCAGGTGAGCATCGGTAAGCGGTCAAGCTCGCCATTCAGCCCCTTGTCCTTCCGCATGATCTGGCGCGACGATTTGACGATAGCCGCCAGTTGCCCGGAGGTTGTTATGGGTTGGTCTGTTTTTTTGTTCCCCGACATTGTGCGTGTTCTTCTTTTATGCAGATATTCAGTTCGAATAGAGGATTGTCTGAAGTTGATCCACGGCTTCTCTCATTTTTTCCGCGTTACCAAAGAAGCCTACTATTTCCATGACGTTGCCCCGTTCGGATATTGGAGGTACTTGCAGAGTATCCGGTATCTCGAATTGTCGTGGCCCGAACTCAACATATTTGTCGAGCAATACATTCAGCACCTCACGCGCCTCGGGGCCGTAGAGGTCGAAGAAATCGGGATTGTTTCTACGCAGGTAGTCAGCCCGTTCGCGCCGGGTTCGTAATGGCGCATCGAAGGCCAGATGACAGAGTAGATCCAGTGGGTCGGCATCGGGATTATTCGTAGTTTCGGCTAAGTAATTGAAGTCGATACCGCGATGATGCAATAACGTCAGCACTTCCTCGCGTTGAACCGGATTGGCCCAACGATCGCGTAGTTCTTCGCTGGATACGAATAGGGTACGAACCTTTTCAGCAGTGTAGTCGGTGTACTGGATAACGCGTAACTGAGCGCCATCGGCATCCAGTTCATAAACCAGGTGAGATGCGATTTCGAAAATGCCGTCATCCACGTAATATTTTCGCGATACTTGATTATCGTCATCTTCAAATTCATGGTGACCTCCTTCCTCTGCCTGAGCATCCTTACCGGTTCCATGAGTCAGTTGCTCGTTCGCTTCTTCTTCCCCTTCAATTGGACGCCCCTGGTCGTCAATATTGATTTCTTCGTCGATCTCGGGAAATCCGTCAAAATCCGGGTCCGCGAAATTCCGGGTAGCCGAACCGGTGTAGTCAATGATGTTAAACCAGAGCTTGCCGTAGTCCTCGCGCAGACGAGTTCCGCGCCCGATAATTTGCTTGAATTCCGTCATCGAATTAACCACTCGTGCCAATACCACATTTTTGCAGGTGGGGGCATTCACTCCCGTAGTCAGCAGCTGAGAAGTCGTCAGGATAACAGGGGACATTGTCTCCAGTTCCTGGAAACGGCCCAGGTGTCCTCTGCCCACCGGACCTTCTTCTGACGTCACACGAGCAACGAAGTCGGGATACTGTTGTACGAGATCAGCATTAAGATTATTGATCTCTCGGCGCATTTCGTCAGCATGTTCCTGGTTGACACAAAAAACCATGGTTTTAGCAAACCGGTCGGTACGTCTTATGAAATCGCTTAGGTGGCGAGCAATGATCCGGGTTCGGGCGCGCAGTGCGACGAGGCGCTCAAAGTCTTTGGTCTGATATTCACCGTCAGGGATCTCTCGCCCATATCGATCCATTTCCCCTTTACTGGGTCGCCAGCCGGTTACGTCCACGTCCGTGATTACCCGATGAACCCGATAAGGCGCCAGGAAGCCGTCGTCAATTCCTTGCTTCAGGCTGTAGGTATAAATAGGGTCGCCAAAGTAACGATAAGTATCGCGATTGTCCTCTCGGAGCGGTGTGGCGGTCATGCCGATCTGATATGCCGGTTCGAAGTACTCCAGGATTTCCCGCCAATTGCTATCGTCCTGGGCACTGCCCCGGTGACACTCATCCACAATGATTAAATCGAAAAAGTCCGGCGTAAATTCCTTGAATAGCCCCGGTCGGCGGGCATCCCTGGCTATCGCCTGATAGATGGCGAAGTACATTTCGCGCCCCTTACTGATGGTACCATTTTCGATCTTGTAGCGAGCGTCGCCGAAGGGAGTAAAGGTTTTATCCTTTGGGTCGTCAACCAGTACATTGCGGTCCGCGAGAAACAGGATTCTCGGTTTGCGGTATTTGTTAATGCGGTTCCAGCGAGCGTTCCAAAGCTTCCAACAAATCTGAAAAGCCACCAGTGTTTTTCCGGTGCCTGTTGCCATGGTAATCAATACGCGCTTGTTACCCTGAAGTACTGCTTGTACTGCACGATTGATGGCAATTTGTTGATAATAGCGCGGAGAGATACCACTGACGTGATGATAGGGTGATAACAACGCGTTGAGCATGTTATCTGACAAACCTTCGGCCTGTTTCAGGCGCGCAAAGAGTTCTGTTGGCGTCGGATAAGCAGGAATTTCCTGTTCTTGTCCGCTGATGAAGTCGAACTCCAGAATGATTCTGCCATTGGTGGCATAGGCGAACTTCAGCCCTAGAATTTCAGCATAGTCTTTCGCCTGCTGCATACCTGTACCGACAGAGTCACTCTCCGGCTTCGCCTCGACAACTGCAATGGGGTAGTCCCGATTATAAAGCAGTAGGTAATCAGCCCGTTTCCGCTCATTTCGCCTGACTCGATCTCCGGTAAGTTCCACACGGCCATCGGTAAAGATATATTGTTCAGTGATTGAATGTGGCGAGGTTTCCCAACCTGCTTCGCGCAGCTTGGGAGTCACATGGATTCGGCAAGTATCAGCTTCGTTCAGAGACATGTTCCGGTTTTAGCCGTGGGTAGCTCTAACCCTTTACGCCAGCCGAACTGAATCTCGCTAATATCAGAATGCAGGGGCAGTATGAACCTGCCCTGCGGGGCGTGAGTGACTACTTGATCTTCCCTTCTTTATAGAGCACGTGCTTGCGTACCACGGGGTCGTATTTTTTGACTTCCATCTTGTCCGGGGTGTTGCGTTTATTTTTTGTGGTGGTATAGAAATGCCCGGTTCCGGCAGATGAATTCAGGCGAATTTTATCTCGTGCGCTGTTAGCCATGCTCTTTCTCCTACACCTTTATCCCGCGTGCCCGGACGTCAGCCAGTACCTGGTCTATGCCCAGCTTGTCGATGGTGCGCAGCCCCTTGGCGCTCACCCGCAGTTTTACCCAGCGGTTTTCACTTTCCACCCAGAACCTGCGTTCGTGCAGGTTGGGCAGGAAGCGCCGTTTGGTTCTATTGTTGGCGTGGGAAACGTTGTTTCCCGACATGGGTTTTTTCCCGGTTACCTGGCAGACCCGTGACATTGAAATACTCTCTTAACAATACAAAGGAGGGCGGATTGTACACGGATCGCAGGAATGGGACAAATTTTTTTGGAATCGGGTCACATCAGCCCCCGTTCGGCCATGGATGTCACCAGTTTGTCGCCGACGACCAGGTGGTCCAGTACGCGTACGTCCAGCAGGGCCAGGGCCTGGGTCAGCTTGACGGTGATCTGGCGGTCCGCCTGGCTGGGTTCGGCAATGCCGGATGGATGGTTATGGGCGAAGATGATGGCCGCCGCGTTCAGTTCCAGACAACGTTTTACCACCTCGCGCGGGTAGACGCTGGCCCCGTCAATGGTGCCGGTAAACAGGATTTCGTTGTTGATGATACGGTGGCGGTTGTCCAGGAACAGGCAGGCGAACACCTCGTGTGGATAGCGGCATAACCAGGCCTTGACGTAGGTTTTGGTCTTGTCGGGATTGCTTAATACGGGTCGGGAGCGTACTTCGGCCTCCAGGTAGCGGCGGCCCAGCTCCAGGGCGGCCTGCAACAGCACCCACTTGGCTTCACCCAGGCCCTTGGTCTGCATCAGGGTTTTCCGGTTTTGCTCAAGCAAGGATCGTAGTCCCTGGGACTCGGCCAGCATGTCCCTGGCCATGTCCACGGCACTGTGGCCGCGGTAGCCGGACCCCAGAAAAATAGCGATTAATTCCGCGTCGGACAGACTTTCCGGTCCGTTATTAACCAGTTTGAACCGGGGTTGCTCGGTTATTGGCCAGTGGCGAATTGCCATCATGAACCTCCTTGTTCGTCATAAAAGGGTGATATATGTCCGGTAATATACAGGAAAAGCGAATAATAGTAACGCAGATTCTTCAATATGGGATAAAATGACACCATGCAATCACTTACCAACAGGCGAATCCTGCTCGGTATAACCGGTGGTATAGCCGCCTATAAGAGCGCCGAATTGACCCGGCGGTTGCGCGATCAAGGTGCCACGGTCAAGGTAGTCATGACCCCGGCGGCTACGGAATTTATCACGCCCCTGACTCTGCAGGCCTTGTCGGGCAACCCCGTACATACCGAATTGATGGACCACGAGGCCGAGGCTGCCATGGGACATATTGAATTGTCCCGCTGGGCCGACGTGATCGTGATTGCGCCGGCCAGCGCGAACTTTATTGCCCGTCTGAGCAACGGGTTGGCAGACGACCTGTTGTCAACCCTGTGCCTGGCTGCCGCCGTGCCGTTGTTGGTGGTGCCGGCAATGAACCGGCAGATGTGGCAGAACCCGGCCACGCAGGAAAATATCGCGCGGTTACAGGCTCGCGGTGTCAGTCTGCTTGGCCCCGCCAGCGGTGACCAGGCATGTGGTGAAACCGGTCCGGGACGCATGCTTGAGCCCGGAGATATCATCCCGGCGGTTGTCGCGTCATGTAAGACGAATCATCTTGCCGGCGTCAGGCTAATGGTTAGCGCCGGGCCGACTCGTGAGTTCATTGACCCGGTTCGTTATCTCAGCAACCGCAGCTCGGGCAGGATGGGTTATGCCGTTGCCCGGGCCGCCATGGAGTCCGGGGCGGCAGTTACGCTGGTATCAGGACCCGTGGCGCTGGCGCCGCCTGAACGCGTCCGGGTCATCGACGTGATTTCCGCGGGGCAGATGCGTGAAGCGGTATTGGCTGAAGCGGGGTCATCCGATATATTTGTTTCGGCGGCGGCCGTGGCGGATTATCGGAGCCGCGAGACGGCAGTACAGAAAATGAAAAAACAGGACACCGGCCTTCACCTTCGGTTGGAGAAAACCCCGGATATCCTGCTTGAAGTATCCTCTCTTGCCAATCCGCCTTTCACGGTCGGATTTGCCGCAGAAACGGAAAACCTGGTGGCTAATGCCAAACAGAAACTGACGGATAAAAAGCTGAACATGATCGCAGCGAACCGGGTGGGTGACGGGCTCGGGTTTGACAGCGAGATCAATGCCCTGGACGTCTACTGGCCCGGTGGGTCACAGTCTCTGGAAACCGCGCCGAAGGAGAAACTGGCCCGGCAACTGATGGGTCTGATCGTAGAGCGATACCATGAAAGGTCTTCGAGAAAACAACAGCCGGCCGTAAAAGACATTTTGAGTTGATCAGGAATGGTCAATTTCGACGTTCCTTCCTCTATTTTCCGTGCTTATGATATACGCGGCGTGGTTGGTCAAACGCTGACGGCGGATATCGCCCATCAGATCGGGTTGAGTATAGGCACGCAAGCCGAACAGAAAGGCGAACAGGAGATAGCCGTCGGCCGCGACGGCAGAAACTCCAGCCCGGAGTTGGCCGCCGCCCTGATCAGGGGATTGCGCGAGAGTGGGCGGGACGTCGTGGATATCGGCATGGTCCCCACGCCGGTATTGTATTTTGCCACTCACTGGTTGCAGGCGAATAGCGGGGTGATGGTGACCGGCAGTCATAATGGCCCGGAATATAACGGCATGAAGGTAATCCTTGCCGGTGAGACTTTGTTCGGGGAAACGCTGCAAGTCATTTACCGGCAGATCGTCGACGGCGAATTTGCCGGTGGACAGGGTGGCTTGCGATCAACGGATATCGTTGCTGATTACATCAATCGAATTGCCGGAGACATCACGACTGCGGCGGAAGCCGACGCGCTGAAAATCATCATTGATTGCGGCAATGGCGCGGCGGGTATCGTAGCCCCCCAATTATTTCGCGCTCTGGGCCATCACGTCGTAGAAATGTATTGCGACGTGGACGGCGAATTCCCCAACCATCACCCCGATCCCAGCCAGCCGGAAAACCTGGAGGCGTTGATCGAACAGGTCAGGGAGCAACAGGCCGATATCGGCCTTGCCTTTGATGGCGATGGGGACCGGCTCGGCGTTATAGACAGCGCCGGCAATATTATCTGGCCGGATCGGCAACTGATGCTGCTGGCCAAAGACGTGCTGTCCCGCAACCGAGGAGCCAGCATTATTTACGACGTGAAGTGCTCGCGTTATTTAAAGTCCGTTATCGAGTCCAGTGGTGGTGCGCCGCTGATGTGGAAAACCGGTCATTCCCTGATTAAGAGTAAGATGGAGGAAATGAAGGCCCCGCTTGCCGGCGAGTTGAGCGGCCACATCTTCTTTAAAGAACGCTGGTACGGTTTTGACGATGCCCTCTATGCCGGCGCCCGGGTGCTTGAAATCATTATGCGCGTGCAAACCGGGTCCGAGCACATGTTTGCTGAAATGCCAGGAGGGGTTTCGACGCCTGAATTGCGGGTGAAGCTGCCGGAGGATTCTCACAAAACCTTCATGCAGAAACTCAAAGCCAACATCAATTTTCCTGATGCGCAACTTATCGATACGGATGGGGTAAGGGTTGAATTCCAGGATGGGTGGGGCTTAATACGCCCTTCCAATACGTCTCCCGTCCTCACCTTGCGGTTTGAAGCAGAAAACCAGGCGGCGCTGGAGCGCACACAAGAGAAATTTCGCCGGTTATTGCAGACGACGGCCGATACAGAGTTGCAACTGCCTTTTTAAATTCTGTTCTTTTGCCACAGAGGACCCAGCGAAAAAATTATTTTTCCTCTATGCCCGGTATTTTGCAGACCCATATTTTTCCTCGGTCCACTCTGTGATCTCTGTGTCCTCTGTGGCTTATATCCCGTATTCCATCCGGTATTGAAGTATTTCTTGCAGTTCCGTCGAGTATTCCGGTTTTTTCCGGAGAAACTCGATCAGGTTCTTAAGAGTAATGATGGGGATGACCGGTATGCCGTGACGACGCTGGATCTCATCAATGGCCGATGCGTCGTCGGGGCCGCGCTCCTGCCGGTCCAGAGAGATTACTACGGCCACTGCCCGGGCTTCGTGGCGCTGTATCAAATCGACGGAAAAATTGATCGAGGCGCCGGCCGTGATTACGTCATCAATAATCAAGACTTTGCCGTGCAAGGGCGCGCTGGCGAGCAGGCCCCCTTCGCCGTGATCTTTAATCTCCTTGCGGTTAAAACAATAGGGTATCGAACGGTGGGTCTCACTGGAATAGGCTATGGCAACCGCCGTCACCAGTGGAATGCCCTTGTAGGCCGGCCCGAATAGCATATCGAATTGCACACCGGCGTCTTCAATAGCCTGCATATAAAACTTTCCCAACAGGCCGACGCTGTTGCCGTTGTTGAATAATCCGCTGTTGAAAAAATACGGGCTGCTGCGGCCTGACTTCAAGGTAAATCGTCCAAATTGCAGTACCTTGTTACGGATGGCGAAGTCGATAAACTCTTTTTGGTATTGTTTCACTCGTTAATCATGGTGGTTAGAGCAGGATAGACAGCAGCCTTCATCGTTTTCAAGCAGCCATTTGGTTTATGGGAAGTTACGATTGATTTTTCAAATAATCCGGGCAGTATACATCAGCCATGAAGATTATCACGCTAAATGCCAACGGGATTCGCTCGGCTACCAAAAAAGGGTTCTTTGACTGGATGCTGAAACAAAAAGCAGACGTCGTTTGTTTACAGGAAATAAAAGCACAGACGGATCAATTGGATGAAGAGATATTGCAGCCTGCCGGGTATACCGGATTTTTCAACAGCGCGGAGAAAAAGGGTTACAGCGGTGTCGCCCTGTATGCCCGCAGGCAGCCGGACAAGGTGAGTTACCGGTTGGGTTGGGACGTTGCCGACAGAGAAGGTCGTTTTATCCAGGCGGATTATCAGGGCATCAGCATTGTGTCACTCTACCTGCCCTCCGGGACGTCGGGCGAGGTGCGCCAGGAAGTCAAATACGATTTCATGGAACGGTTCGAGCAGGCGCTGACAGCGATGCGACGCAGGAGAAGGGAATTTATCATCTGCGGCGATTGGAATATTGCCCATAAGGAGATTGATTTAAAAAATTGGCGCGGCAACCGGAAAAATTCCGGTTTCCTGCCGGAGGAACGGGCCTGGATGGATAAGGTCTTTGGCGGGATTGGTATGGTTGATGCGTTTCGAGTGGTGAACCAGGAGGACGAGCAATATATCTGGTGGTCAAACCGTGGCCGGTCCTGGGCAAAAAACGTGGGTTGGCGTATCGATTACCAGGTAGTGACACCGGGTCTGAAGGATCGGATCAAGTCCGTCTCCATCTACAAAAAACAACGATTCTCGGACCATGCTCCGTTGATCGTTGAGTACGACTGAATTATCGGGACAGGTTTGCATAAACTTGTCAGGACACGCTGTGAATACGTCCCTGTATCGCAGGAACCCCTGATTTAATCAGAGGTTCCTTAACTATGTGTACTCACTATTTAGTGAAAAACTGCTGCTGAAAAGAGAAGTTTAATGCAACGGATTCGCCTTCGGGGGTAATGTTCAGTTCAAAGTTAAGGAACTCTTCATTATAAATGGCAATCTCGGCGATATAGTAAATTGCCCCTTGCCCGGTTAATTCACGGGTGTTTAATGTTTTTAACTGCCGACTCAAATTGGTCGCGGTGGCTTCCACCTGCGCCTTGACGGGTTTTCCCGTTGCCCCCATGACTTTTTTCAGCACGGAAATGTTAAGTAGCGCCCTGTTTTTACTACGGCGGATTTTGTAGAGTTTGGCTACCTCGGGCGACAGTATGTCCGTGGTAAGGGCAACGTAATGGATCGTGTAATCACCGAAGGTCTTTGACTGTTCGGCGCTGACGGTCAGTCCGGTTGTCATTAACAACAACGTGATCAGTACGGCAAAGATACGAGACATTGGTTACTCCTTTATGCTTGGGATTCAAGAATACTATAACAGGCCGGACAGTAGCAACCGGGGCTGGCCGACCTCAGACAGCCAGGGTCCGGGCCAGATCGGTCAGAGGTCTCACCAGCAGGATTAATAACAACTGTAAAAACACAAGCACGAGGACAGGGGAAAAATCGATGCCGTTGACAGGAGGCAGTAATCGACGAGCCGGCCGCAGCAGGGGGTCGGATAATTTATACAGGATTACGGTAACCGGGTTATACATGCCCGGGTTGATCCAGCTGATTAAAATCTGTACGAAGATCACAAACATGAAGATATAGATGATCAGTTTCAGTATCTCGGCAATGCTGAGCACGATCAGGCCGGCCAAAGCAATGGAAACGCCGTAGGTGATCAGGCTGGCCAAGCTCAGTTCAACGGCCTTGAGTGAGACCATCAGGACGATAGACGACCAATCAATCCCGGCGACTCCCGGGATGACCCGGCGCAGTAACCGCAGGGGCGGGGCGGTCGCCACCAGCAGGAATTGTGATATGGGGTTATGGGAATCGGCCCGCACCGTCTGCAACAGGAACCGCAGCACCACCAGAAGAATATAAAGTGAAAAAGCCGTACTGATTAAATACAACAAGGCAGCGCCCAGGTACGAATCGCCCATGTCTTACTCCGCCAGCTCCGCCAACTCCACCGAACGGGCCTGACAGGCGACCAGCGCCTGGCGCAGCAGGTGTTCCAGCCCCCCGTCCCGGAATACTTGTAACGCGCTCTCCGTTGTTCCTCCCGGTGAGGTAACCTGCTGTCTCAGGGTGGCCGCGTCCACGCCGGTTTCTTTCAGCATCCTGGCTGCTCCCAGGGCGGTTTCCACGGTCAGTATGTGGGCTTGCTCATGGCTCAGGCCCATGTCGACGGCGATTTTTTCCAGCAACTCAACGATCAGGAAAAAATAGGCCGGACCGCTGCCGGAGACGGCAGTCACCGTGTCCAGTAGAGACTCATCATCCAGCCAGACCGCAACACCGACTGACTGCATGATACGCGTAACCAGTTGCCGTTGTGCTGTCGTGACGTCACCGGCGGCGTACAGACCTGCTGCGCCGGTACGTAGCAGAGCAGGCGTATTTGGCATGGCGCGTACCACAGGACAGGCGCCGCCAAGTTCTTTTGTGATTGTTCCGGTGCGAATGCCGGCCGCAATGGACAGGATCAGGGGGCGTTCGGCTTGCAGGGCTTCTTTTATACGGGCCAGGCAAGCCATGAGAATCTGCGGCTTGACCGCCAGGACGATAACCTCCGCCTCGGAAATGCCCTCGGCTATCCCGGCAGCAACGCCGATATGGAATTGCGTTTCGACCTTGCGCCGTTGCTTATCGTCCGAGTCCACACCGAACAGTGAAGAGGCGGGATAACCATTGGCGATAAGACCACTGATGAGACTGGTTCCCATATTGCCGCAGCCGATAAATGTGATTTTCCGGTCTTGCATAATGTGTGCATCATATCAGTTTTTAGTTGACAGTTTTTGCTGAAGAATGTGTTTACCCTGACCTCTCTGTGAACCCTGTGGTTTAATCATTTACCACGGGGCGTAGCGGGAGTTGCTACAAGAATTACCGGGTTCTCGGGCCAAATAATGCGGTTCCGATCCTGACCAGAGTCGCCCCCTCAGCTATGGCGGCCTGCATGTCGTTGGTGGTGCCCATGGACAGCGTGTCGAGTTGGTAGCCTGTGTGTATGAGCCGTTCCTGGAGACTGCGTAATTTCATGAAAGCTTGCCTTTGTGTGGCGAAGTCCTTTGCTGGTGCGGGCAACGCCATGAGCCCCCTCAGGCTCAACCGGGATAACGGAAGAAGCTGTTCGGCCAGTGGCGCAACCTCACCCGGGGCAACGCCAGATTTGCTGGATTCGGCATCTATGTTGACTTGGATGCAGATATTCAGTGGAGGCATCTCCGGCGGGCGGGCTTCATTCAATCGAGCGGCGATTTTGACACGATCGACGGAGTGCACCCAATGAAAATGCCGGGCGATTTGGCTGGTCTTGTTAGATTGGACCGGACCGATGAAATGCCAGGTAAGGGGCTGCTCGTCCAGACGCAGGATTTTCTCCAGGGCCTCTTGGACGTAATTCTCGCCGAAATCCGATTGTCCCAGCTGCAACATCGATAAAACGTCAGCATGGTCCCGGGTTTTACTCACGGCCAGCAATTTGACGCTACCGGCATCCCGGCCGAACCGCCGCTCCGCGTCGGCTATCTCCCCGCGTACCCGTTGTAATCGCTCATGCAGGCTTTTCATCGCGCCAGTTTATATTCTAAAAGGGCTTGTTCACCAGAATTAAAATGGAATACTAACCCATAAAATTCACCAGAGACTACGGTGATGGCGCCAAAATTTATACTGACGACAGGACAAACGCATATTTTTGAATTCAGGCCCCGACATTCGCGCGAAGCCTGCCCCTGTATGGTGTTGAGCAGTCAGGAATATAATCGCAAGACCGGATTGTTGATCTGCTGCCCGATCAGTACCAGCATTCGTGGCGCCGCTACGGAAGTGCCAATATCCCACCTTGAGGAACCCTCAGTCGTTGCGGCCAGCCTGGTTCAGACTCTTTCGTGGAGAGAGAGAAAGGTCAAGAAAATCATCACCGCCAGCCAGGAGGAGTTCCGGGAAACTTTGCTGAGATTACTGCTACGGTGAAAGAACCGTCTGTTGGGTCGGTAGCGCAAATCTAACAGATGGGGGGTTCGGCGGTAACGTCAAGCTTGTCCACGAGTTCGATGTCAATGATAACGAGTACCGGAATTGGTTTGAGTGTCTTTGGGAAACTTTAGATCCGGATCCCATGCCAGCAATTCGTGAATATGAATCGAACTATACACCAACGAAGCTAGCCCGCATATCTCACCAATCTTGCTACGGGGTGTCAAACAGTCACAATTTGGTTGATTGACACCTTTCGATGCGGCCCCGGAGAGGACTGGCAGGTAGGCAGGCAGTGATGTGGGCCTGTGAAGCGGGCAAACGCAGTAGTCAGCCAAGTATTAGCCTGGTATTTCCGGTTCGGTGTCGTTCTCAGGACGAGTGAGGCCATCGACGCTGCTGTCACCGTCGTTGCCAGGCTGGTGGGAAGGCGGAGGCGGGCTATCCGGGCGGCGCTCGGGCCGGGCATCGATGGAGATTGGCCAGCACTGCGGCGAACTCATTCTGGTACGGGTAGCCTGAGGCAAACGATAACCACACCTTGCGTGTGGTGATGCGCACCGACGCAGCCAGTTTCAGCAGCTTCGCCCGGATGGTGGTACATTGCGCCTTGGCCCAGCGGGTGCCGGCCAGTCCCAAGCGCCGCAGGCCGTGCATCAGCACGTAGGCGAACGAGGACAAATACAGGCGCAACTGGTTGGCGCACAGCGTCGCCGTGCTGGTGCGGTCGGCAAACAACCCCAGTTGCTGCTCCTTGATACGGTTTTCCATCTCACCCCGGGCGCAATATAAATCCTCATACAGGGCCTGCGGGCCGGCCGTCCTGGAGTCCAGGTTAGTGACCACGAAGCGCGGGTTGGCGCCCTTGGCCAGGTACTCTGCCTTGGCCACCACCCGGCGGCTGCGCGACCAGGTCTGTAAAGTGCGATAACGGAACTCCCGAAACCGCCGTGAGGCCACACCCGTCTGCAGCTGGCGCCGCTGGGACTTGTGCAAGGCCTGCTCAATCCGCTTCACCAACCGCTTGTTACGCGCCAGACCCAGCAGATAACCCACCTCATTGGCTTCGCACCAACCCATGATGTCCTCCCGGCAAAAGCCCGAATCCCCCCGGATAATAATCCGCACCGCCGGCCAGCGTTGCCGAATCTGACCGATGATGTGTGACAACTCCGTCACACTGCCCGCCGCCGCATCACGGTCCGCCGGTCGCAGTCGCGCACACAGCAGGTGCTCCCCACAGAAAATATATAAGGGCAGATAGCAGTATGACTTGTAGTAACCATGAAAGAACCGCCCTTCCTGATTGCCGTGCAACGGGTCATCCGTCGCATCCAGGTCCAGCCATAACACCGCCGGTGGCCGCTGCTGCGAGTCCAGGAACACGTCGACCAGCAACCGGTCCAACCCCTCCGGGTCGGCCACTATCTTCTGGTAACGATGAGCGGGCGCCTGCGCCGCGGTGCCCAACTCCAGCCGGTTCAAGGTACTCGACCCCGCTAACGCATAGTCCCGGTCACGTGCCCGACGGCGTCCCGCCCCGGTCAGGTCCGGCTTGCCCACCAATAACGCCAACAGACTGTCGGCACGCAACTCGTCATGGTCGTTGATATCCTCATACCCCAACGCCAACCCGTAAATACGTTGCGCCAACAACTCACCCAGCGTGTGGTCAATCATCCCCGTATGGCGATAGTCAGTGAAGCACGCCGCTATCCGGGGCAGCAAGTCAAGTTGCCGGTTTACCTCGCCTAACAGCAGCCCGCCGGCGTCCGAAGTCAGCCGACCACCGTCAAACCGTCCCACCACGTTGCGGCGGCCAAACGATTGAAATGCTAATTGTTCAGGAGTACACTGTGTCGTCATAGGGTCTCTTCTCCATCTTGATGTAAGCTATTGATCAAACTCACATTATACGCGGGATTGAGACCCTTTTCCAATTATCGGTGAGATATGCGGGCTAGAGCGCAGCCCACAGCCGAAAGGGCAGAGCGTTAAGTGGGATTTGCCCTCGTTGGCGGACATTGTGACGTGGACCGACTTTGTCGAAGGACTGCGGGCATACAATTCGTACTATCGGAACCACGAATACCACTTCGATGTTCTGGGAGAAACTCATAGCTGGCTCCACACGATTTGGACTGGCCGTGACGTGGTTAGGCGTAATGATTGGACAAATCTGACACCACGTGAAAGCCGCATCCTACGCGGTATCACCATAAAGGATGAGGTCGAAGGTGAATGGCCGCTTCTGGGAAATGTGTCGCAAGGCAGACAGGCATCATTCGTTTTCAACAACAAAAACATGCCAGATGTTAGGGCGGATCGGCAGCAAATTCGCGATCTGATCGAACCTGTCGTGCTTGCCGCCGACAACATTGCTGATGTTGCACATACGGCCATGCAGGCAATCAGGAAAGTACGACGTATTGAAGGCGAACGTAAAGGCATCGGGCATGCCGCCGCGACCCGCTGGCTCGCCCTTGCCCGTACCGATTGCTTGGTCTCCGTTAATAGCGCTTCTGCGCCTGGCCTAGCCCAAGTTTAACACTCGAACCCCGAATTTTGGCTGATTTTGGCTGATTTTCGCTTGTAGTCACCTCTAAGTAATTGATTTTTCATAGTTGGATGAGGGATTTTATGAATGTAGTGCCATAAAGTGATATTTCTTCTTGACAGCCCCCTTCCGACACGCTATCCTGTCCCCCATGTTTATCCGTCGCACCCGTACCCGTCGCACCGACACCGGTCAGGATTATTTCACCTACCGCCTGGTGCGCGCCGAACGCGTGGGGGAGAAAGTCCGCCAACGCACCCTGCTCAACCTCGGCAGCCACTACGCCATCGAGCGGACGCAGTGGCCGACGTTATGTGCCCGCATCGAACACTTGCTGTCCGGCCAGACCGAGCTGCTTGATCCGGATTGTCCGGCGGCGCTGGAAACCGAAGCGCAACGCATCGCCGCGCAACTGCTGGCCCGCGCCCCGGCGCCGGCCGCGGCGGCCTCCCCGGCCGAGGACGTACACAGTGTGGTCGCCGCTTCGCTGGCGCTGCTGCGGCCGCGCGCGGTGGGGGTGGAAGCGGTGGGCCTGTGGGCACTGCAACAACTGGGCGTGCCGGTGTTACTGGCACGGCTGGGGTTGACCGGACCGCAACAGGCGGCGGCGCTGGGATCGATTATCGGGCGCCTGGCGGCGCCGGGGTCGGAACGGGCCACCCATG
Organism: Gammaproteobacteria bacterium; assembly: GCA_965248145.1. Classification (GTDB taxonomy): domain Bacteria; phylum Pseudomonadota; class Gammaproteobacteria; order Eutrophobiales; family Eutrophobiaceae; genus JAAXHV01. Next base: position 425,262 of record OZ252091.1, read on the forward strand.
CCTGGCTGGGTCAACGCAGCGCCCTGGGCGAGTTGCTGGGGGTGGACTTTGAAGCGCTGAGCGCCATGCAACTGTATCGCGCCTCGGACGTCTTGCTGGCGCACCGGGACGACCTCGAACACCACCTGTTCCGGCAGGTGAGTGATTTATTCGACCTGTCCCCCACCGTGACGCTGTACGACCTGACCAACACCTATTTTGAGGGTGAGGCCGGGGTACAACCGAAGGCGCGCCGGGGACACTCGAAGGAGAAACGCAGTGACTGTCCGTTGCTGACGTTGGGTCTGGTACTGGACGGCAGCGGCTTTGTGCGCCGTTCGCAGGTGTTTGCCGGCAATGTGCGGGAAGACAGCACATTGGCAGACATGCTGACGGCGCTGGGCGCGCCGGCGGCGGCGCTGGTGGTGCTGGACCGGGGGATAGCGACCGAGGCCAACATCGCCTGGCTGCGTGAACAGGGCTACCGTTACCTGGTGGTGAGCCGTGCCCGACACCGACAGTTCGACCTGGAGCAGGCCATAACGATAGACACCGCCTCCGGGCAGCCGGTGCAACTGTCCCTGGAACAGAACGAGGGTGAGGCCCGCCTGTACTGTTATTCGGCGGCCCGGGCCGAGAAAGAGAAAGGCATCGCGGCACGCCTGCAACAGCGTTTCGAGACCGGGCTGCAACGCCTGGCCGACGGCTTGTCGCGGCCCCGCACGCGCAAGAGTTTGAACAGTATCCACTAACGCATCGGTCGGCTGCGCGAACAAAGCCGCGGTATTGCCCAACATTATGTTGTTGACGTCACCGCGGATGCCAGCGGCAAGCAGGCCGCGTCCCTCAGCTGGCAATGCCGGCCCCATAGCGGCTCCCTGCTGACGCATCCGGGCGTGTATTGCCTGCGCAGTAATCTCACCGACTGGGATGCGGAAAAGCTCTGGCGCACCTATACCCTGCTGACCGATCTGGAGGCCGTGTTCCGCGCACTCAAATCGGAGTTGGGGCTGCGTCCGGTGTTTCACCAGACCCCGACGCGCGCCGAGGGGCACCTGTTCATCACCGTACTGGCCTATCAGGCCGTGCAGTTCATCCGTCGCCGTCTGCGGGCGCACGGGGAGACGGCCAGCTGGACGACGTTGCGCCGTATCCTGGGGGGACAGCAGCGGGTGACCGCTACCTTCCGTTGTGCCGACCAACGTACCCTGCATATCCGTAAAGCCACGCGCCCGGAGGCGCAACAGCAGGCCCTCTATGCGGCGTTAGGCCTGGACGAGAACCCCGGCGGCACGCAGAAGACGGTCGTGTAATAGGTTAAACGACGGATAAAAGGCACTTTGTAGTGCCAGACGCCGAATTTATCAATTCTAACTGATTGAATAATAAGAACTTATAAATATGGGTGTTAAACTTGGGTTAACTCAGTGGGCAAGGAGTCGCCTGCGGCGACACGTTATTTGAAAGTAATTGAATTCACTGAAAAAATTAAAGCCGGAGTTGAATTAAAGGATTTAATCTTACACCGAATTATTTACTATGAGGCTGACAGGGTCGCAGGCAATAAAAAAGGGTCATTAAGACCCTTTTTTATGCAACTTGTAATACGAGATTACTTGTTGTTGATGTACATCGTAACTTCGAAACCGAAGCGGATGTCGCTGTATTCAGGAGTTTGCCAGTTCATGTTAACTTCCTCTAGTTGGTTTATATTCAGGGTTAAAAACTTTTGTCTAATATAATGCAGGTTCTGTGCCAGAATTTGGCTTAATTCTAATTTTCTTAATATTTCTTTTTACATCAAGAGGTTACGTTTTTTGCTGGACGAGGCGAAGAATCCACGGAAATAGTTATGATCCACGAAACTGGTTGTAATTGTTCAATTTGACTGGTTATTGTCAACCACCCCCGGGAACACTTCCTCAGCCTGGAACACCGGACCGTCCACACAGACCCGCCGCATGAACATGTCGCCGTTTTTATACACGGGTACCGCACAGCCCGCGCAGCCTCCCACCGCACAGGCCATGTATTCTTCCAGCGAAACCTGGCAAGGCAGGGAAAATTCCCGGGCCAGGCGGGCAACGGCTTGCAACATGACCGTCGGGCCGCAACTGAATATCTCAACCTGCCCTCGCTGCGCCGTGTCCAGGCTTGCCAGCCATTGCCGGGCCAGGTCAGTGACAAAACCATCATAACAACCGTTATAGCCTTGTTTGCTGCTGAGGCGGCTGGCAATGCCCCAGTCCTCCAGTAACGGCATACAGGCGATCACGTTGCCGGGAATCCCTTCGACCATGATTTGTGAGGGTCTGAGAGTAAAGGGAAAAGGGATCTCGGAGCCCATGATCACAAACGGGTTCACATCCTTCGCCTGTTTATTGATGTGCCCGGCCAGAAATACCATGGGGGGAATACCCACCCCGCCGCCGATGAGTAGAGGGCTGGGTCGGTAGTTTTCCTGTTTGAACGGGATGCCTATGGGTCCCAGCAGGCTGAGTTGATCGCCAACCCCGGCGGCGGCCAGTTTTTTTGTGCCCAGGCCGTGGATTTTGTACAGGATCTCAATCCAGCCGGCCCCGGCGTCCGCCCGCATGATCGACATGGGACGGCGCATGGGCAGGTCTTCATCGCAGCGCAGGTGAATGAAACTGCCCGGTAAGGCCCGGCCGGCGGTGGCGCCGGCCGCCAACCGCAGTAGATATTGATCGGCAGCCAGCGCCTGGTGTTGCAGGACAACGGCTTCCTCGATAAAAATGGTCTCTCGGGTTTCCGGGTGCCGCATGACTTTATCCGTCCTGGAATGCCACCTCGCCGTTGATAATAGTGTGGGTGACTTTGCCGTTCATCTCCCAGTTATCGAAGGGCGTGTTTTTCCCGGCGCTTGTTAATTTATCCGCTTCGACGGTCCATTGCCGGTTGCCATCGAAGATAAACAGGTCGGCCCGCGCCCCATGGACCAGGGTTCCCGCGTCTATGCCGATGATGGAGGCAGGCCGGCAGGTAAGTGCGCGCACTGTTTGTTCGAGGCTGAAACCGCGGGTAGCCACCAGGTTGAACATCAGCGGCGCCAGGGTCTCCAGGGTCGAGGCGCCGGGCTCAGTGGCGCTGAAAGGCGCGGCTTTGGCGTCTTCGTCATGGGGCTGGTGGTCCGAGCAGACGGCGTCAATGACCCCGGACTTGAGTCCGTCCAGCAGAGCCTGCCGGTCCCGGCCGGTACGCAAGGGGGGCAACAGGTGGCATTGAGAGTTAAAGCCGTCAACGTCAATCTCCGTAAGGTACAAATAGCAGATGCCGGCATCCGCCGTGACCGGCAGTCCCTGTTGTTTTGCCGCTTTGATCATCTCCACGCTTCTCGCCGAAGACAGGCGGCAGAAATGAGCGCTTACTCCGGTCTGCTCGATTAACAACAGGGCGCGGCCGATGGCGATGGTCTCCGCGGTTTCCGGGATCCCCGGCAAGCCCAGGCGAGTGCTGATTTGACCCTCGTGCATGACGCCGCTGTTTCTCAGGTAACTGTCTTCCGGGTGGATGAAAACGGGCAGGGCAAACCCGGCGGCATATTCAAATGCGCGCCTCAGCACTTCCGTGTCCACAACCGGCTTATGCGCATTGGATAAACCGACGCAACCGGCCTGTTTGAGGGCCGCCACCTCGGTTAACTGCCGTCCGGCCAGGTCTCTGGTCAGGGCGCCCAGCGGGTGGATGCGTGTTTTATTAACCTGGTGTTGGCGTTGATGGATGAGCTCGACGACGGCGGGGGTATCCGTCACAGGGCGGGTATCCGGCGGGCAGACCAGACTGGTTACCCCGGAACAGGCGGCTGCCCCTGTTTCAGACGCGATGGTGGCCTTGTGCTCGAACCCCGGTTCGCGGGTATGCACGCTCAGGTCGACAATCCCCGGGCAAACGTACTGCCCGTCCAGCGGTATTTCAAGGTCCGCAGTGAATCCTTCTATCGGCTCGCGGACGGAGATGATCCTGCCGTCAGCAATGTACAGGTCTCCGCGCTCGTTGACCTGTTGCGCGGGACAGATCAGCTGACCGTTACTGATTTTGATACGCATCAGCCGGCGTCCTCGTTTTCACCGGGCGCGGCGCCCATGACCATGGCCATGACGGCCATGCGTATGGCTATACCGTGACTGACCTGTTGTAAAATAACCGACCTCTCCCCGTCTGCCACCTGTGAGTCAATTTCAATCCCCCGATTAATCGGGCCGGGGTGCATGACGATAACGTCGGGCTTTGCCACGCGCAGGCGCGCCTCGGTCAGGCCGAAACAATGGAAATACTCCTGCTCACTGGGCAGGACGGCATTGCTGATACGTTCCCGCTGTAAGCGCAACATGGTGATCACGTCCACGTCCTGCAATCCCTCGGTCAATTCATGAAATACCCGCACCCCCAGGCTCTCAATGTTTTTCGGTAACAGGGTTTTCGGCGCAATGACGCGAATATCGCTGACTCCGAGAATGTTAAGCGCGTGTATTTCCGAACGGGCGACCCGCGAATGTGCGATATCACCGACAATGGCCACTCGCAGGGACTCAAAGTCCGGTTTATGCCGGCGGATGGTGAACAGGTCCAGCATGGCCTGGGTGGGATGGGCGTGGCGACCGTCTCCCGCGTTGATGACATGGACGTTTTCCGCGACCTGGTCGGCAATAAAATGCGCGGCGCCACTGTTGCCATGGCGCACCACGAACATATCACAGTGCATGGCCTCCAGGGTATGCAAGGTGTCTCGTAGCGCTTCGCCCTTGCTGGTGGCAGATGTGGCGATGTTGATATTCAACACGTCGGCGGACAATCGTTTGGCCGCCAGTTCAAAGGTGGTTCGGGTTCGGGTGCTCGATTCAAAAAACAGGTTTGCGACAGTCTTGCCCCGCAACAACGGCACTTTCTTGACGGCGCGGCCACCGACGCCGGCAAATGATTCGGCGTAATCAAGGATAGCTGACAGGATTTGACGGCTGAGACCTTCCGTTGACAGGAAATGTTTGAGGCGACCTTGCTGATCCAGTTGAATGTTATGGCCCGTCATTCTATCGTCGTGATTTCCAGCGCCAGGGGGTCCGGGCCGGAGAGTTTAATGTGCTGGTTCGCCGCAAGTTTGAGAAATTCTCCCACCACGTCAGCCTGTACGGGCAATTCCCTGCCGCTACGGTCCACCAGCACCGCCAGGCAGATGCTCGCCGCCCTGCCGTAGTCGAATAATTCGTTCATGGCCGCGCGCACGGTGCGTCCCGTATAAAGCACGTCATCGACTAAAATCACGTGACGGTCGGTAACGTCAAAGGGCAGGCTGGAAGGTGTTACCCGCGGGTGCAGGCCGACGCGGCTGAAATCGTCCCGGTAGAACGCGATATTCAACTTGCCGAGCGGCAGTTCGGACCCATACATCCGGTGTAATTGTTCTGCTACCCAGACACCGCCGGTGTGGATGCCGACAAATAAGGGATCATGCCTGCTGTGTTCTTCCAGGTATTGATCCAGACCGGATTTCATGGTCCGGATCAGTTGCTTCAAGTCAAAATTATTTTCCGGCATATTTTGTCTTAACCCACATTTCTCACCAGGTCGCTTGTTGCTGTCGGATACATGTTTGTTGTCAATGAATGATGGTAATTTATCAACTATGTCATCATTACAGACTGCGCTTGATGCGCCCTCGCTTGTCTTTTTTGCGCCAACGGGCACGTGTTCATTGCGCCCATCCCTGGGCGCAACCCTTCGGGCGGCTGGCGCCGTGCAAATCGTCTGTCCTGACGATTTGTCCCTCAACCAGAGCGACGGTTATGCTTTCGGTCCCCGTATCAAGTACGGGGCAGGCTCCGGCACCCGTTGACACAAAAAACCCGGCGCGATCATCGCATCACCTGATGAGAAATGCGGGTTAGGACGCCCTATGCTGAGTCATTGTAACATTTTCTGACAGCACCCGAATTTTGTTGCAGCCAGCCTTCCAGAATAACCTGGGCGGCAATGTGATCGGTTGGTTCTGTTTTTCGTTGCCGGGACCGGGCCTCGAAGGTCGAGAGCCGTTCGTCGGCGCGCAGCACGGGCAGTTGATAACGCCCTTGTAATTTCCCGGCGAATTTATCGGCGCGCCCGGTGAAGGGTTGTCTGGTCCCATCGATATTCAACGGATTACCCACGATCAGGGCCTGGGGCTTCCATTGGTTGATGATTGCGGTGATCCGGCCCCAATCCGGGCGGTTGTTGTAGACGGGAATAACTTCCAGCGCCGTTGCCGTATCAGTCAGGGTCTGACCCACTGCCACCCCGATTCGTTTTGTGCCGAAATCAAAACAAAGCAGGGTGCTATGCCGGGACACCGGGGGTCAAGCGTGCCCGAACCCCATTGATATCTGGTTGTGATCTATGCCTAACAAGGCCGTTGCAGATGACCAGCGTTGTTCACAAGGGGTGTTGAAAATGATATCCAGGTGCGCGGATACGTTAAGCCAGGTGTTGTCTTTTATCTCGTTTTCCAGTTGCCCCGCGGACCAACCGGCATAACCCAGCGCGATCAAAAACTTTTTCGGCCCATCGCTCTCCGCGATGGCATGTAATATGTCCCGGGACGTTGTCACCCTCAGGGCGTCGCTGACGTTAATCGATGAATCCCATTGACTGTCCGGTTCGTGTAATACAAATCCCCGGTCGGTATGCACCGGCCCGCCATGATAAACAGGCACCTGTCCGATGGATTTATTTTCCGGTTTCAGTTGCATTTGGGCCAGGATTTCACCTAACTCACATTCCGCCGGACGATTGATGACGATGCCCATGGCGCCCTCGTCGTTGTGTGCGCAGACGTAAGTGACGGTTTGATAAAAATGAGGATCCAGCAGGCTCGGCATGGCAATGAGAAACTGATTGGTGAAATTGCTGGAAAGCATAACTGTAATAGTATCGGTATCAGGAGAAAAAAACCACCTGAAAATAATGAATAGCGTTGACGGATGAGGTTATATTTATCGGCCCGCGGCATTACCGGCCTACCTGAACCCGCGATTATCCAGGAATTGCCAGGTACGGGTGATGTGTAAAATGTCCGTGTCAGCGCGGATCCCCTCGGGAAAAGGCGCGTACGGCGCGGCCAGTTCCACAATCCTGATGGCGGCGTCATCCAGTATTTTATGACCTGAGGAACGGCGGATGGTAATTTGATTAATCTTGCCGTCCGGGTTCAATGCCACGTCCAGGATCAACTGTCCGGAGACATTCCGCTTCCTTGCCTCTTCCGGGTAATTCAGGTTCCCCACGCGTTCCACTTTTGTCCGCCAGGCTTCCATGTAAGCTGCGTATTTATACTCACGGGTATTGGCCGATATGAATGTTCTCTTCGGGCGCTTCGCTTTTGTTTCCAGCTTGTGTTTTACCTCCGCGCTCAAGGCGGCCATTTTGAGACTGTTGGTCAATAACGCGGTGGCGCTTGGCGGGTTTGCCTCGGGCTTGGCCGGACTGTCTTTCAGCGCAGTTTCCCTTGTCTCGACATCCACCTGTTCAACAGCTTCTGCCGGAGAAGGTGTGACATCGGTGACAATTTCCGCATCGGGTTCAACCACCGGTTCGGTCGGTTGTGTTTCCGGCGCCGCGGTAATTTCAGTCTGGTCGTCAGGCAAGGGAAGCGGCAGGGGCGCTGCCGGTATCATTTCCTGGGAGATATCCCCGCCACCCTGCAGGCTCGCCTGTGCCAGCACCTTTGCTTCGTCCTCCACCTTGCTTGATTGTCGCACCAGGACGATTTCCATGGACTCATAGCGCGGCCTGATTTTATCCTCGGGGGCGAAAGCGATCCCCAGAATGACAATGGTATGGAAGATGACGGCAAGACAAAATGTTAAACTCAGCCGATCGTCAGGCTTAAGGTCCGGCCGTATTGCCACAGACGTGTTCAAGGCGTCAGTTACCCGTCATCCCCGATGATGCCGGAATCCGGTAATCAGGGACGGCTAACCGGCATTTAATGGTTGGATCACTCATGCATTATTACATTGTTACTGCACTACCGGGTTACTGGTTTTTCAGCAATGCAATCCATCAGCCTGTCTGCGATACGGATGCCGTAGATCCGGTCGAGTTCTCTCACACAGGTCGGGCTGGTGACGTTGATCTCCGTCAGGTAATCACCGATGACGTCCAATCCGACAAAGATCAACCCCATTTCACGCAATGCCGGCCCCACCTGTTCGCAGATCCGGTGGTCTCGCGAGGACAAATCCACACCCTTGCCGGTGCCGCCGGCGGCCAGGTTCCCGCGCAGGTCATCGGATTTCGGTATACGCGCCAGGGCGTGTTCAACCGGATGGCCGTCAATAAGTAAAATACGTTTGTCACCCTGTTTGACCGCCTCCAGGTATTGTTGCGCCATGATAAAGCGCTGCGCGTTTTCAGTTAGGGTTTCCACGATGACATGTTTGTTAAGGTCATCGTTGTCAACCAGAAAAACGGAGGCGCCGCCCATACCGTCCAGCGGTTTCAATACAACCGCTCCATATTGTTCCATGAACGCATATATCTGCTCCGCCTCGCGGCTGATTAACGTCGGCGCAATGCATTGTGGGAAATGGGTGATAAAGGCTTTTTCGTTCACGTTGCGCAGACCTGACGGGTTGTTTACGACCAGGGTTCCGCTTGCTGCCGCGTGATCCAGGATATAGGTCATATAAATGTATTCCATATTGAAGGGCGGGTCCTTGCGCATCAGGATCACGTCCAGGTCCGAGAGCGCCAGTTCAGCCGGTCGATGAAATTGATACCAGTCAGACGTATCGTCCGCTACCGTCAGGATGCGGGTGTTTGCCCGCCCCGTGTTGCCGCTCAGGTAAACATCATTCATTTCCATATAATACAGGGTCCAATCCTTGCGCTGGGCCGCGAGCAGCAAGGCCAGCGTCGTGTCTTTTTTTACGTTTATCCCGGCTATGGGATCCATGATTACGCCTAGTTTCATCCGCAAAAACCCACCAAAGTTGTATAAATGTCGTCTACCCTGTTAGTGTATCGATAAGCATAGAGAAATGGTATTCCCACGTATAGATTCATGTTGCGCATTGTTACCAGAGAAAGTCCCCTGGCCTTATGGCAGGCTCATTTTGTCCGCGCCTCTTTACAGGACGCGCATCCCGGCCTGTCAGTCGAGATAAAGACGGTTAAAACGATTGCCGATCGATTCCTGCAGCGGACACCGGCCGATATGGGCGGCAAAGGCATTTTTGTAAAAGAACTGGAGCAAGCCCTGCTGGGCGGCGAGGCGGACCTGGCCGTTCATTCGATGAAAGATGTGACGGTCGATCTCCCCGACGGGTTGTCGATACCGGTTATTATGCAAAGAGAAGACCCGCGCGACGTATTTATATCGAACCGGTATACGGCCCTGACCGGATTGGCGCCCGGCGCGAAAGTCGGGACGTCCAGCTTGCGCCGGCAGTGCCAGGTTAATATCAATCACCCCGGATTAAACCTGTCGGATATCCGGGGCAACGTGGGGAGCAGGTTGCGAAAGCTGGATAACGGCGATTATGATGCGCTGGTCCTTGCGGCCGCGGGGGTGAAGCGCCTGGGACTGGAAAACAGGATCACCGAATATATCGACGTGGAAGACGTCCTGCCGGCGATAGGCCAGGGCGCCCTGGGCATCGAGATCAGGGCAGATGACCAGCAGGTCTTACGGCTGGTCCGGCCGTTAAACCACGAACAGACCCGGTTGTGCGTCAGCGCGGAAAGGGCGTTATCCCGGAAACTCTACGGAGGTTGTCATCTCCCTGTCGCGGCCTACGCGGAAATTTCCGACGAAGTGCTTTCCATGACTGCACTGGTAGGCCATCCTGACGGTTCCAGGGTAGAGAAAAACAGGATTACCGGCGCCGTTAATCTGGCTGAGAAGCTCGGATATGAGTTGGGGGAACAGTTGTTGAAACAGGGAGCAAATGAGATTCTGGCTGAGATCACGGGTAATGCGAGAAATTGATTCATCCCTGTCAGGGAAAAAAATCTGGGTGACAAGGCCCGAACGCCAGGCCGCAAAACTCTGTCAGATGATCAAGGCGCGGCAAGGCGCGCCGGTGAAGCTGCCGACCGTGGTCATTCGACCCGCCGGAAACGCGCGCGCCGCTTCGGGAAACAGCCGGCTCCTGGCCGGCGCGGATGTTGTTATATTTATCAGCAAAAATGCAATTATCCATGCCCTGGACCGGTTTCCACAGGTGGTTGATACGCTGCGGGACAAAGCAGTCCTTGCCGTTGGGCAGGCAACGGCCGAATATTTGCAGGCCCTGGGATTGAAACAGGTTGAGTATATGCGGGGTCGTGGCGGTACCGAGGCCCTGCTGCAACTGCCGGCGTTGTCCAGGACAAAGATCAAGGATAAACGGGTGCTCATTATCCGTGGCCGGGGCGGCCGGGAGGCGTTGCGTGACGGCTTGCTGAGCCTTGGAACTGTCGTGGATTACCTGGAGGTTTACCGGCGGGAAAAACCCGATATAAGCCAGGCAGAGGTAGCAAAAATCTGGCATGATGAGAAGCCGGATGCCGTGGTTATCACCAGTCTGGCAGGACTGGATAACCTGGTGAAAATGATGCCGGCAAGCGAACGCGAGCGGCTGTATGAAACCGCTATGGTGGTGATGAGCGACCGAATAAAACAACACGCGCTGGAAACCGGGTTTACCCGTATTGCCGTGGCCGCGGACAACAGTGACGCGGGTCTGGTCGATACATTAGTGAAGATGAACGAGTGTACTTGAATGGTGAATAAAAAGGCCGGTGAAAAGGCTAACGAAGAAGTCGCTGAGACGGCCGGTGCGGAGGTTGATACGAAAGACGATTTGATCGATACCCATGAAAACCCCGGAAAGGCGGGAACAGAACGCGCTGACGGGCAACCGGAAAAACCCCGGCCGCGCAGGTCATGGGGCGCCGTCCTGTTCCTGACGGCCCTGGTCATCATTGCCGCGGCCGCGGCCGGGTATCTGGTTATCGACATCAAGAAAAGCCAAAGCGCCAACGTCGCCGGGATCCAATCCCTGGTCGCCGGACTGGAAACATTACAACAAACCAGCGCGTCTCTAAACGAAAAAAACCAGTTGTTTCACACTCAGTTAGCGCGGACCAACGAGCAGGTCACCGAGTTGTTAAACAACTTCAGCAGCCTCTATCAACAGAGAAACAGCGACATCGGCTGGCAATTGGCGGAAATAAAATACCTGTTCCTGGGTGCGTCCCAGCGGCTTGCCCTGGGGCGGGACGTGGACACGGCCCTGGCCGCCTTGCAGACAGCCGATACAAAGCTCAAGGAAATTGCCGATCCTGCGCTGATACCCGTACGCGAGCAGTTGATCGCGGATATCAATCGTTTAAAGGCGGCCCCGCGCACTGATTTTACCGGTATTGCCCTGCTGCTGAGTGACCTGGCGAGTCAGGTCGAGCAGTTTCCACTGAACCTGGACAGGATTGACGAGGAGGCAGGTGCACCTGCCGGAACTGAGCCCGCGCGGACGGAAAACAGGTGGAAACAGTTGGGTCGCGCCTTTTGGCAGGAATTAAAAACCCTCGTCGTCGTCTCCCGCACGGATAAAAATACCGCTGTCTTATTACCGCAAGAACAGTATTTTTTATACCAGAACCTGAGGTTACAGCTTGAAGCAGCCCGACTGGCGGTATTGCTCAGGGACAATGCTCAGTTTCGGGCATCCGTCAGCGCCGGCAAGGATTGGTTAAAAGACTATTTCGACACCGGTGACGCCCGGGTGAGCACAGCATTGGATTCCCTGGAAGACGCGGCGGCAGTCGATTTTCATGAAACCGTACCGTCCATCGACCGGTCGCTTCGAGCACTGGAAGCGTATTCAACCCGCCAGACAAGGGCGATGATCGGTACCGGAGCACAGCGGTGAGACCCTTGTTCGCAGCGCTGGCCGTATTGATTATCGCGGTCGTTATGGGGTGGTTGTTGCAACAGGCCTCCGGAGGGTTGGTGTTTACCTATAATGAGTGGGTCATACAGACCAGCCTGGGCTTATTTATCCTTGCCTTCATAGTCCTGTTCCTCCTGGTTTATTTTTTATTCTGGTTGGTAAGAAAGTTAATTCGCCTGCCGGCGGACTTGAGTCGCTGGTCTGAATACAGACGCCGTCGTCGTTCGGAAAAATTCCTTACCCAGGGATTATTATCGATGATGGAAGACAACTGGCCGGAGGCCGAGCGGGCTTTTCGAAAAGGCGCGGCTTACTCACAGACGCCCCTGGTCAACTACCTGGGCGCGGCGCAGGCCGCGCACAGGCAGGGTGGAGCAGGCCGGAGTGACCGCTACCTGCGGCTTGCGCACCGGCATGATGAAGCAAGCAACCCGGCAGTAGGGCTTGCCAGGGCCAGGTTGCAAATCAGTCAAAAGCAGGTCGAACAAGCCTATCACACCCTGGTTTCACTCAACCGGGAACAGCCCGGACATGATCAGGTAAAGATCGCGTTACTGGAAACGGCGGCTGAAATGAAGGACTGGACGCGGGCAGCCGAACTGTTAAAAGAATGTGAGCGAAGCGGCTTATTGCCGGCGGACCAAGTCAAGGCAAAACAGTTAACCTTCTACGCCGGGTTGTTGCAACAGGCCGGCGCCGGCAAGGACCGTCCCGCGCTGGAAAAACTCTGGCAGGAGATCCCGAACAAGCTGAAAAAAGAATGTTACCTGATCGAAGTCTATGTGACGGAGCGACTGCGCCATGCAGACAGTAGTGATTGCGAAGCTCTGTTGCGCCGCGCCCTCAGGAAAGAGTGGGATTTTGAACTGGTCCGACTGTTTGGTCTGGTTGAAGGCAAAAACCTGAAGCAACAACTGGGTTTTGCCGAAAAGTACCTGGCCCGGTTCCCCAGGGACGCCGCGCTACTATTGACCCTGGGCCGATTGTGTAAAAAAACCCAGTTGTGGGGGAAGGCCAAGACCTACCTTGAGCAGAGCCTGGAGGTGCAGCCCAATCCCGAAGCCTGCCAGGAATTGGCGACCCTGCTGGAGCAACAGGGCGAACATGCCGCTGCCGCGGGGTATTACCAGCAAGGCCTGAACATCGCCACCACCCTGCGCACGTCCGGCGAGACAGCGGATTCACTGGTGGAAATCAAAGAGCTATAAAATTGAGAAAGGGAAAATATGGCTTGTTATGACACGCTGACGTGAAGATCAATACCCTCATTTTTACGTAGCGATGCAACCAGCGAAGAAATGTTGTTAAGACTGGGATTACCGTTGTCACTGAGCATACGCATCAGGCTTTGCGGCTTTTTATTCATCAGAGCGCTGAGTTCTTTAAATCCGAGAGTTGCGTTGACGTAATCACGGATTAAGGCCTTAGCCACGTTAACTTCATCATTCAGCAAACATTCCACCGCTTGTATCAGCAAGCCGACGCGAAATTCAGGATCGGTTTGAGCACGTTCTTTAATCGTTTCTTTAAAATCTCGAGTGAGTGCCATAGTCAGTTACTCTTTTCTCTTGCGAGTTTTGTAGGTTTTCCAGCGGGCCTGAGCAGTTTGAATATCAAAACCTTGCCTATTCTTGGTGCCTCCACCTAATAGAATCACTAATTCATTACCGCTTTTACCATAGTAAATTCGGTATCCAGGCCCGAAATCAACCCTGTACTCGTTGACGCCTTGCCCAACAGATTTCGAATTGGAGAAGTTGCCTTGCTCCATCCGCGCGATCGCAGTACGTACTTTCAAGGCCGCTTGAACATTGAGGGACAAGAACCACTTGGCAAAAGGATGTAGGCCGTCTTCTTCCTCATATTCAACTATCCCTGTCATAACGAAAAGATAACATATATGTTATTATTGTCAAGTGCTATTGAAATACCTTATAAATTACTACTGGACATAGAACGGATCCGTATACTTGTCCAGAACGATGAGACGCGAGCGCGGCAGGGCGGGTCAGTTACCCGCCTTTTCCTTAGCCGCCATAATCCGCTTGATGAGCGGTTCGATAATCAGTTGGATGGCAAAGTTGGTTTTGCCGGCCGGGATCACGATCGTATAGGGGGTGGACATGAAGGAACCGTGCAGCATCTCCAGCAGGTAAAGAAAATCCACTGCCAGCATTTCCCGGTTGCGCACGTGGATGACGGTAAAACTCTCGTCGCTTGACGGGATGTGCGCCGCGCCGAACGGATTGGCGGTATCAATGGTCGGCACCCGTTGCAGGTTGATGTCGGTGCGGGAGAACTGCGGGGTAATATAGTGGACGTAATCATGCATACGCTCCAGGATCATGCTGGTCGCATCTTCGATGCTGTAGCCGCGTACCGCCTTATCCCGCTGTATTTTCTGGACCCATTCCAGGTTGATAATGGGTGTAACGCCGATGAGCGCGTCCACGTATTGGGCAATGTTGACCTCGGCGGTGACCAGGCCGCCGTGCAGACCTTCATACAGCATTAAATCCGTGTTTTCAGGCAGGTCTTTCCAGAGTGTCAGCGAACCGGGAGTACTATCATAACGAGCTGCGTCCGCTTCATTATGAACGTAATGGCGCTGTTTGCCGGCGCCGAATTCGGCGTACTCTCTGAACCCGGCCTCCAGTTCCGCGAACAGGTTGCCTTCCGGACCGAAATGGGTAACGTGCCTGCCATCGGCTCTCACCTGCTTGCTGATGCGTTCCATTTCCTCACGGTCGTAGCGGTGGTAGCTGTCACCTTCGATAACGGCCGCTTTGATTCCCTGGCGGTTGAAGATCTTCTCAAATGCCTCTTTGATATTGGACGTCCCGGCGCCCGATGAACCGGTCACAGCGATAATAGGATGTTTTTTTGACATGATTGTTTTAGCTACGTCGCCGCCGGCTCCGGTTCAACGCCTTTCCGGCCCGGGCAGGCAGGTTGTATGAATGCATCGGTCTGGCAAGAGATATGACATACTGTATACTTTCTCCCGGTAGCGCCGGTTTCATTAATCATATTGTCAGCATGAAGCAAACAAATTCCACCGATCTTGCACTTTACTTGCGCTTGTTGACCTATGTAAAGCCCTATCGACGGATATTTGCCGTTGCCGTGCTGGCCATGGCGGTTCTGGCCCTGACCAGTCCGGCTATCGCCGCCCTGTTCAAAAACATGACGGAAGGGATTTTCTTTCATACGGAGGTCGACCTGATGACCCGGGTGGTCATCCCGATCATACTCGTTTTTCTTGTCGTAGCAGTCTCCTCTTATATCAGCAGGTATGCCCTCGCCTGGGTCGCCGACCGCTTTGTCATGGACCTGCGGGTCGAGATGTTCAAGCGTTTATTGCAATTATCCTGCGCCAGCCTGGACCGGCACACCGGCGGCAGTATGATCTCCAAATTCACCTATGACGTGACTCAATTAAAGGAAGCGGGGACCAACGTCATTACCACGTTGAGCAGGGATACCCTGAGCATTATCGGGCTGGTGGCCTGGATGGCGTATATTGACTGGTTGATGACGCTGATCGCGTTTGTCGCCGGGCCGTTTATTTTATTCGTTTTGCTGGCAATTCGTCTACGATTACGCAAGACGAGCCGGTTTGTGCAGGATTCCATGGCGGACCTGCACCACGTGCTGGACGAAGCCATCGGCGGCCACCGGATCATTAAAATCTTTGCCGGGCGGGAACAGGAAGGTGAAAGGTTCAGGCAAAAAGCCAATGCCAATCGGCGTTTTAATATGAAATTTATCGCGGCCTCCGCTGTCAGCACGCCGGCAATCAACGTGATTACGGCCATTGTGCTGGCGGCCGTTGTCTACGTGGCCGCGGAGCATGCGGCGGCGGATAAAATTTCCGTGGCCGAATTCAACTCCTTTTTTGCCGCGTTGTTGATGCTGTTAAGTCCGCTGAGGAGGCTGTCACGGATAAATGAAGACCTGCAAAGGGGGTTGGCGGCAAGTGAAAGCGTATTTGCTTTTATCGACCAGGAAACAGAAGTGGACGAGGGCGAGGCTTCCCCCGACAGGCTGACGGGAGCCATCGAAATACGCGACCTGAGTTTTGCTTACAGCGAAGAATCCGGGCCCGTTTTGCAAAACGTGTCATTGACCGTTTCCCCGGGCCAATCCATCGCCATTATCGGGCCTTCCGGCAGTGGTAAGACCTCCCTGGTGAATTTAATCCCCCGATTTTATACTAACGTCAGTGGTGAGATCCTGGTTGACGGGCATGATATCCGCGATCTTTCCCTGGCCCGGCTGCGGGAGAATATCGCCCTGGTCAGCCAGGATGTGGTCTTGTACAACGATACGGTACGCAATAATATCGCTTATGGCGGCAACCGCGCTGCGGATATGGAGCAAGTCATGGAGGCGGCCCGTCTGGCGGATGCCCTGACGTTTATCGAGGCCCTGGAAAACGGATTTGATACCGTTATCGGTAATGACGGGTCGCGACTATCGGGGGGACAGCGGCAACGTATCGCCCTGGCCCGGGCAATCCTGAAGAACGCGCCCATCCTGATCCTGGATGAGGCCACCGCCGCGCTGGACACGGAATCGGAACGCAGTATTCAACAGGCCCTGGATTCGATCAAACGGGACAGGACCTGTATTGTCATCGCCCACCGCCTGTCCGCCATAGAAAAAGCGGATCATATATTTGTCCTTGAAAACGGCAGCCTGGTTGAATCCGGCGTTCATTCCCAATTGATCGACCAGGATGGCGTTTACGCCCGGCTACATGTCCAGGAAAAAGAGACAAACGAATTGCACCCTGAAAATCAGGCCCAATACTCACAGCGTACATAGAGGGGACAATAAGGATAAATGGGCCGCGGAACGTACGGAGATACAAGCAAAAGCATGCATTCGCCCTGACTGTCACTGGACTCTGGTTTTAACTCTGATCAGCCCTTCTTGAATTGTTGTTGCCACCATCGTGCCGTCCTGTTGATAGATTGTGCCCCGCGCCAGCCCGCGGGAGTTGGAGGTGGACAAGGCTTCATACTCATACAATAACCAGTCCTGAACCACAATTGGCGCACAGGCCTGCTATTCTCCGGTAGCTCCATATCCAATGGCGTAACCGGTTTGAGTTCAAAAGGGGCTGACAGGGTAATCAGACGTTGGGATTTTTCCGGCGCCCGACCGGTTACCCGGGGCTCATACTCATGTACGTCGGGCAAGGTGTCAGGCCCTGGAACGTCAGTCATTTTCGTCTGGTATTCCAACCCTTGTTCAACTGTCTGGAATGACGCCGACAGCGTAAATATGGGGCGGCCATGCTGTATCGCGACGACGCGCCGAGCTGAGAAACTTCTGCCGTCCCGACTGCGGTCCACCTCGTAGATTATAGGAGAATGATGATCGCCCTCGCGCAGGAAATAGGCGTGCAGGGAGTGTATTTGCCGGTTTTCGACCGTGTATTGCGCGGCTTTCAGTGCCTGGCCCAGTACCTGGCCGCCATACACACGGCTGGCGCCTATATCCCGGCTGGGGCCGCGAAACAGGTTGTCCTCAAGCCGTTCCAGCATCAATAAGCCAATAAGCTCTTTCAGTACCGGAATCACGTCAGAAATTTAAGTAATGTGGACTGTGTTTTACCGATTTCTTTATTTAGGAATATCCTGCTTGTGCCGGGGTTATCCAAAGTGACGATAACGCGCCGTTGGTCGGATTTCATTGAGTACTTATACGCTCAGTATCAGTGACGGGAACATTTTCCGATCATATTGAGTTGGTTACATCTTTCAATAATGCGGACCAGTCGTCATGTAAGAATTGTAAAATAGTTTTACCAAAATTTTCAATTTGTTCGGCGGTCACTTCTTTATAATCTTTTTCAGCAAGTAATACACGAGCTTTATTTTCGGGTATTTTCTCCTCGTAATGTGCATATCCAGAAATATCAAATATGGTAGGGTCTCGAGGAGGAGCAAAAGTTATTGGTTCATTAATTATGTGATCGTATTCTGCGCTTAATTCATCATACGTAGCATTAGCTGAACTCTGCATCTTCATACTTTCCAAACTTTGATAACATCAGATGACATTCAATGATGCCGAACTTGCCTGTTTTACTGCACTGATTGGAATAGTGCGATCAAAAGTGATAAATCGACACTCGTTTTCAACAGCCAGCGCCAGAAGATAAATGTCCGTTATCTGCCGGGGACTTAACAGGCGACTGTGGTCAATGGTGTCAGAGTTAAGAAGACTGATGTTATCCGTAATAAAGCTATGATGCTTTGTGGAAACCGCTTTTTTTAGTCTCACTACAATTTCAGTAATATGAACTGCGTTCGGATAACGGGGTTGTGACATAATCCGGATGCAACCATTTTGGGTAAGTGGGCAGGAAGCCCAGCCATAGTCGATGTTTTTTTCCAACCACCCTGAGGTTTCGGCATGGTGTGTATGGTCTTCATCAAATAGAGCAATAAGTACGTTAATATCCAGCAGTGCCCTCATTAATTTAATCACCCAATTCATCCCTGAGATTATTAATATGCTTATTGGTCACTACTCCACCACGGGAAGGAACAGGCTGAAAACCGTAAATATTTCTTTTCAATGCTCCTCTCGTTTGCGCTCGGCTGGCGCGTGCGAGCAGGGCTTGGCGTAGTAATTCTGAAATGATTTGTCCGGCTGTCTTATGCTCCCGTTCGGCTAGTTCTTTGGTTGCCATAAGCAAATCAGTATCGATGTTCAAGGTTGTACGCATCGTATGTCTCCAATAACCATGTAATGATAGATCACTAAGCATCAAACATCAAACATCCTTAAATTGCAAATAAGTAACAAACGCGGTGGCAAATAGTATTTAATCTCATCTGTCCCTCCTTCATACATAAGCGATCCCCATTAACCCGGCCGGTGGTAGTCTTATTCCCCGGCGATGGTCATGTTCTCTACCAGAACCGAGCCGGTTTTGATGTTGCCCCGGTTGTCCACGTCATTACCGATGCTGACGACGTGTTGGAACATATCCGCCAGGTTGGCGGCGACGGTGATTTCCTCAACCGGGTATTGAACTTCACCCTGTTCTATCCAGAAGCCTGAGGCCCCACGGGAATAATCGCCGGTAACCTGGTTCACGCCGAAACCGATCATGTCCGTGATTAATAAACCGGTATCCATTTGTCTGATGAGCGCCTCCAGGTCCTGCTCGTTGCCCTGTACCACCAGGTTATGCACGCCGCCGGCGTTCCCGGTGGGGGTCAGTCCCAGCTTGCGGGCGGAATAGGCGCTTAATACATAGCTTTCCAGCACCCCGTCCCGGACCAGGTGTTTTCGGCGAGTGGCCATGCCGTCATTGTCAAACGGGGCGCTGCCCAACTCTTTCGGCAAGTGGGGCTGTTCTTCGATTTGTACCTGCGGGTTAAAGACCTGTTCGCCCAGTTTGTCCAGCAGGAACGAGGCCCGCCGGTATAAGGCGCCGCCGGCGATGGCATTGATAAAGGCGGAAAACAACCCCCTGGCAACCGGCGCTTCAAAGATGACCGGCGTTGAGCGCGTGGATAATTTCCGCGCGTTCAACCGGGACAGGGTGCGGCGGGCGGCCTCCTCCCCCACGGCCTTGACGTTATCGAGATCGCGGTGGTCCCGCGCCCTGGTATGCCAGCCGTCCCGCTGCATTTTACCGTTTTCCTCGGCGATGACCGCACAGTCAATATTGTGGGACGACCAGTCCCAACCGTTGATAAAGTGATGGGTGTTGCCGTATAAGTGTGTGCCCGTATAGGTAGACAGCTGCGCACCGTCAGAATTGGTGAGGCGCGGGTCTGTTTGCCGCGCCGCGTCCTCACATTCAATGGCAAGATCAATGGCCGCCTGGGGACTGATGTCCCAACTATGGCATAAATCCAGGTCCGGAACCTCCGCTGCCAGGTATTCAGGCGCTATCAGACCGGCACAGTCGTCTTCGCTGGCGTTCCTGGCAATGGTACAGGCGGCGTCGGCAGTGGCTTTCACGGCCTTAGCGGAAAAATCCGACGTGGAGGCCGAACCCTTGCGACCACCCATGTATACCGTTAACGCTAAACCCTTGTCGCGCTGGTGTTCTATGGTTTCAACCCGGCCCATACGCACGGCGACCGAGAGGCCGTTGCCCGTACCGACATCGGCTTCCGCCGCATCGGCGCCCAGTTCCCGGCAGCGTGATAACGCCTTGTCAATCAGCGCGCGGGTGTCTTCGTGATGGGTTTGCATTGTTCTCCCGGTAGATGGCTAAAATCAACTATTCTAACATCGATACACGGGTTACAATGAGTTAATGGACGTATCGGTCGTATTAGACGGGTTGAACAATGCACAACGGCAGGCTGTGGCCGCTCCCTCCGGCAATATCCTGGTACTGGCGGGCGCGGGCAGTGGGAAAACCCGGGTGTTGGTGCATCGTATCGCCTGGTACCTGCAAACGGAGCAGGCCATGCCCTTCGGCATACTGGCAGTCACGTTTACCAACAAGGCCGCCGCCGAGATGCGCGCCCGTATTGAAACCTTGTTGCAACGACCTATCGGCGGCATGTGGGTGGGTACGTTTCACGGCCTCGCCCACCGGATTTTACGCCTGCACTGGCAGGAGGCGGGCCTGCCGGACAGTTTTCAGATCCTTGACAGTGATGACCAGTTACGCACCCTCAGGCGGGTTATCAGAGGCATGAACCTGGATGAGACCCAATATCCCGCCAAAGATGCCCAGTGGTTTATCAATGCATGCAAGGATGACGGTTTAAGACCGCAGCATATCGAATCCCGCGGCGACCCCATGCGGGACCAGATGGTGCACATCTACCGCACCTACCAACAGACCTGCGACCGCACCGGGCTGGTGGATTTTGCCGAGCTGTTGCTGAGGGCCCATGAACTGTTTCGTGATCAGGGCAGCCTGCTGGGACATTATCAACAGCGCTTTCGCCACGTGCTGGTGGATGAGTTCCAGGACACCAACACGTTGCAATACGCCTGGCTGCGCTTGCTGGTGGGCAAGGACAACCACCTGTTTGCCGTGGGCGATGACGATCAATCCATTTACAGTTTTCGCGGCGCCAGGATGGAAAACATGCAACGTTTCGAACGGGATTTCCCCGCGCCGGTTCTGCATAGACTGGAGCAAAATTATCGTTCAACAACGAACATATTGAATGCCGCCAACGCCCTGATCGCCAACAATAGAACCCGCCTGGGCAAAAACCTGTGGACTGACGGAAGGTCAGGCGAGAAACTGGACCTTTACGCGGCCTATAACGAGCATGATGAGGCCCGCTATATAGTGGAACGGATCAGGGCGGCCGGACAGGATAACGTCAACTACCGGGACAATGCCGTCCTGTACCGGGTCAGCGCCACCTCGCGGGTGCTGGAGGAGGCATTGATGCAGTCCGGGGTCCCCTATCGCGTGTTCGGCGGTATGCGCTTTTACGAGCGCATGGAAATCAAGGACGCCCTGGCTTATCTGCGTCTTGCCGTCTCCCGGAATGACGATGCCTCCTTCGAGCGTATTGTTAACACTCCCACCCGAGGTATCGGGCAGCGCAGCCTGGAAGAAATACGTGGCCGCGCCAGGGCGGACAACGTCCCGTTATGGCAGGCTACCGGGGAGCTGGTAACGGCCAGGCTGATGCCGGCCCGCGCCCTGGCCGCGCTGGGGCAGTTTCTCGGTCTCATAGAGCAGGTGGCGCAGTCCATTCGTGACAAAACCCTTGACGAGACCATGGATCTCGTTATCAAGGCCAGTGGACTGGTTGAGCACTACCGGAAGGAGAAAGGTGAGAAGGGGCTTGCCCGCATTGAGAACCTGGAAGAACTGGTCAGCGCCGCAGGGGAGTTTACGGTGAATGAAGACGTTCACGGTGACCTGGAGCCCTTGCCGGCGTTTTTATCCCACGCCGCGCTGGAGGCCGGTGAGACCCAGGCCGACGCACACGCCGACGCGGTCAATTTGATGACCCTGCACACCGCCAAGGGGCTGGAGTTCGAGCGGGTCTACCTGGTCGCTTTGGAAGAAGGCTTGTTCCCTCATCAACGCAGCTCCGGCGACCCGGTGCAACTGGAAGAGGAGCGACGACTTTGCTACGTGGGTATTACCCGGGCCAGGAAGAAGTTGACCCTGAGTTACGCCCAGCATCGGCGCATGCACGGCGCCGAGTTCTATCCGCGCCCTTCCCGGTTTTTGAGTGAAATTCCGGCGGAACTCATTGATGAAGTCCGCCTGGGCGGGACGGTCAGCCGTGATTTTTTCAGTAAGGTGACGCCCGCCGACGATGCCCCGTTCGGGCCGGGCCAGCGGGTGGTGCATACTAAATTCGGTGAGGGCACCGTATTGAACCTGGAGGGCCAGGGCAGCCACACCCGGATACAGGTAAACTTCGAGAGATCCGGCTCAAAATGGCTGGTACTGGCTTATGCAAACCTGCAGCCTGCTTGAGCCGGCCCTTGACAGAGTCTATTTGGAGAATAAAACAGTGAAAGAAAATAACAATGCGGCCTTGAAAGTAGTAAAACCGTTGCTTTATTGCCTGTTCTACCTGCTTCTTGCCGGCTGTGAAAGCGCCGGTCCTGGCGACGACACAAACGCGGACATCAATACCGGCAAAGTCTACCGCTGGAAGATGGTGACCACCTGGCCGGCGAATTTTCCCGTGTTCCAGGAAGCGCCGGAAATGTTTGCCGAAAACATCCGTGTCATGAGCAACGGCCGGCTGGATATCAAGGTCTTTGCCGGTGGGGAGTTGGTCCCGGCCCTGCAGGTGTTTGACGCCGTCTCCCAGGGCGCTGTAGAGCTGGGGCATGGCTCCGCCTATTACTGGGCGGGCAAAGTCCCGGCCGCGCAGTTTTTCTCCACCGTTCCCTTCGGCATGGAGAGAAAAGGCGTGGCAGCCTGGCTTAATCATGGCGGCGGCCTGGAACTATGGAACGAGTTATACGAGCCTTTTAACGTGATTGCCCTGCCTATCGGTAATACCGGTATGCAAATGGGGGGCTGGTTCAACAAGAGAATAGAAACCATCGAAGATTTGAAAGGATTGCGCATGCGCATCCCCGGCCTCGGCGGCAAGGTGCTGGACCGGGCCGGCGGCAATCCCATATTAATTTCAGGCGGGGAACTCTATACGGCCCTGGAGCGCGGCACGATTGATGCCACGGAGTGGGTCGGCCCCCTCCATGACCTGCGCCTGGGCCTGAACCGGGCGGCGACTTACTATTATTATCCCGGTTGGCACGAACCGGGGACGGAACTGGAACTCCTGGTTAACAAAGCCCACTGGGACAGCCTGCCCGCGGACCTGCAAAGAATAGTCAAACAGGCCGCCGCCGCGACCGGCGCATGGACCTACAGTGCCATGGAGTACCACAACAGCCAGGCGCTGAAGGAGCTGTCCACGAAAAAGAACGTGCAGGTCCTGCCGTTTCCTGCAGATGTGATGCGGGAATTACGGGTTATCACCGCGCAAACCCTGGCCGGCGAGGCTGAAAAAGATCCTGATTTCAAACGGGTATATGAAGCTTACCAGTCATTTCGACAAGAGTACCAGCCCTGGCATCATCTCACTTCGGGGGCAATGAAGAACTGACGCAACTTCATCCGTTCAGGGGCGGGTGGAAGCTGTCCTCCTGTAATAAAAATAACAGAACAGGCAGAAAACCAGCAGCCACGCCGAGGCTAAATCCCCCATGAATTGATCGTAACGGTTCACCAGATGGGCATGAGGGTTGTGCGGAGTGAAATTGGCGGCGTACCGGATGACCTTTTCCCCTGATATTAACCCCGCGTGAATACCGATACAGGGCAGGATGCTGCCGGTGAAGAGGCGTACCAGGCCCAGTAGCAGGCCCAGCAGGAACAAGGTCAGCATGGCGTCATATCTTGCCGGATCAGCAAACTGGAACAGCGCCTGGGGCAGCATCGTGATACCGGTAAACCAGTGAACGACCGTATCCGCCGGCAGGTCACGGAATTTGATGTAATGTACGGCCGAGTAGACCAGGCTCACCAGTAAAAGGGCTACCACCTTGTTCGTTTGCCGGCTCAGGCCGCCGAACAGGGCGCCCCGGAAAATCACCTCTTCAATGATGCTCACCAGCAATCCGACAATCAACCCTTTCAGTAATACCAGGGACAGGGACTGAAACGCGAAATTTTGTTCCGCGTCCGGTTCGTGGATACCCAGGAACAGGAGGTTGGATTCGATGATCGCCATGATGGACAATCCCGCGATCAATCCGCAGAAAAGCCGGGTATGGGCCTTATGGGAACTGATGCCGAGGTGTTGCAGTGACAGCCTGTGACTATAGGAAAGATAAAGCAGGCTGAACAACAGGCCACAGAGCAGGGTGGTCCGGGAGACTATTTTTCTGAACGGGACGTCCGAGAATACGGAGAAAACCTCATAAACGGGAAACGCGACGAGAGCGCCAAACAGGATGGCAATAATGACAACACTTAAAAATACACACAGGGCACGTATTAGAGGCCAGTTGGACATCTTACGACCTTAGCGTAAGCTCCGCGCACGGATTATTGACTGTTCGCTACCATGTAATCCACCGCCGCCTTGACTTCCTCGTCCGTCAGGTTGATGTTGCCGCCTTTGGGCGGCATGGCAATGAGACCGTTTTCACTGAGAAAGCCCTTGATAGCACGTTCATACAGCAACGCCCTGCCCTGGGCAATGCGGCCTTCCCAGGCTGCCTTGTCGCCGAGTTTGGGTATGCCCGGCAACCCGCTGTGACAACTGATGCAAAGCCCCTGGTACACGCTTTGACCCATGTCAACGGGTTCGTCAGCCGCCGCCGTTGCGACGGTCAGCGGTTCCGTTTCTTCTGCCGTCTCACCGGCTATGTTTACCACGCCGACCGGTACGGTATTCGCTGATACTTTAGTTGATTGTTTGAGAGCAATGGCGTCCTCGTCAACACCCAGGTTATAGGCCAGCACCAGAAATATGAAAATCATCACGGCCAGAAGGCCAATGACTATGGAATAATTATAAAAAAATACCCGATCCCGATCCAAGCTCATCGCAAACATCCTCAATCAATATGTGAATTTGTCGTTTATTCAATAAACAGGAGTCTAAACGGCAGTACCCGTCGGGGTTTGACCAGCTCCGGTATGGGAGGATTGCATGTTAACAACCTGCCGGGCAATGTCATACCACATTGAGTTACCGGCGTTGTCCGCATGGGTTGAATCTCCGGCGGCAACCCGTTCTTTCAGGTAATCTTCAATGCCCACTTTCCCCAGCACGTCCTGAAACTCGTCATGCTGCAACCGGTCAAACGGTTTTTCCGCCCCGTATTTATCATGCAGCGGATGAGGCGGATAGACGCGCAGGGCGGACGCATAACCAGGCGGTATAACGGACTCTTTTTCCCCCAGCAGACCGGGCAATAAATGTGTATGCGGTCCCATTTCCGTATGGGCGCCGCGTTCAGGGACAGGAGTATAGACTTCAATGCGGCCCAGCGCGGAGATAATCACGCGGGCAGGTGATGAGCGTTGCAGCAGGGCCAGGACCGCGTGACCCTCATCCAGCAGGACGCGCCCGCAGAGGGACGTTAATTTTTCCATAAGCGCTTCATCTTTTGTACGTACGCAGAACCGCGCCTGGTCCGAGCCGAGCCCAAGATCAAACAACCGCGCATCCCGGTCCTGGACGCGTACCGATTCTTTGTCCGCCCCCAGGTCTGTAATCACCTTGTTTGCCGCCATCCTGGCCTGTGTTTGCGGTAAGGCTAATGCAACGGTTTGTGTCCAGGAGCGGGCGCTATGGCTTAATTGCTCATAGGCAAAGCAGGTAAGTTGTTCAGGCAGTTTGATGGATATGGCGCCACGGTCAGTCTGCGCAGAGAGGCTGTCCGTTGTCTCCCCGAAACTGACGTCTTCGCCTTCGTCATACATGAACTCGCCGATGGCGCCGGAAATACCATTACTCCAACTGCTCTTGGGTGAGCGCAGGTAACGGGTGACAAGATCAATGACTGTGGTTATGAGAGCTGTTCTCATGTCCGTGCAGGCGTTGGTGTTCCTGTTGTACCTGGTGTTTGCGGTTAGCCAGTATATCGGCCGTGACCAACCCCTTGTCAGTGGTTATTTTTTCCAGCGCCGCCAGCCAGTGCCGATAATAGGTGTTACCCAGGTCGGGGTCGCCTTCGGCGCGGGCATCGGCAATGGCTTTGTTGAGTTGTTCCGCCCACTCCGGCCAGGTGAAAAGTCCTTGTTCATGCAGTTTCAGAACCATTGCAAAGGCCTGTGCCTGCCAGGGCTCCCTGAAAACCGGCCCGTCTTCATCCAGCGGCAACCCGGTCAAGGCGTCAAGATCAGGTAGTTGCATGGATGGCGGCACTATGCGGCCAGGTCCATGTAATCATCGAACAGGTCAATGTAGACGGAGTCGTTGGCCGGCGCGTCCTCACCCCACAATTCCCGCGCGCTGAACCTGACGTTGTATACGTGTTGCGGTTTATCCGGGCCGCCGTGGGCGTTGGTGTCGGGCAGGAGAAAGATTCCGTAGTCTGTTTCTATTACCCCGCGTCTGTCCCTGATATAGCGGGGCAGCCGGGTATGGTGTAGCGGATTGATATTTTTCGCGATAACCACATCACCGGCCTTGAATTTGGGTGGCATATCCACGCCCACAAAGACGGGGATGCGGTTATTCATGCCGTATTGCATCCTCTCCGCGGGGGCGGCCTCCATGCCGGCTGCCAATTCGGGCGCCGTCACCTTGCCTGACGCCAGTTCCTCCCCGGTGATCAGATTTTTGTTCAGCATCATCTGCTCCAGGCTGTATAACCATTTTTCATAGTATTTGAAGCCCAGGTAGTCCCGGGGTGGGATGGTTTCGGTCACGTAGCGCACCTCATCGGTGACAAAAATACCGGCGCCCATAGTGGCAAGGGTAAGGCCAAACACCTTTCTCTCCCAGTCATCGTGAAACACCGGCTCGTCTTTTTCGATATTCACCGGGCCGATATTATCCATACCGCCTATGTCATGAATGCCGTTCATAACAGTCTGTGCTACCCCAGTTATTGTTGAGTGGTGATCAGCCCGGTGCCGACCATGGAATCGCGGGTGACGATCTCCCGCAACGCTTCTTCACTCATATCCTCGGTGCCGTCCGGCCGTTTGGGCAGTACCAGGTACCTGATCTCTGCGTTACTGTCCCAGACACGCACCTCGGTATCTTCGGACATTTCAAGCCCGAATTCCTTTAACAGACCACGCGGGTCACGGACCGCCCTGGCCCGATAAGGCGTACTTTTATACCAGTTTGGGGGCAGGCCCAGGACGGGCCAGGGATAGCATGAGCACAGCGTGCAGACTACCAGGTTATGAATCCTGTCGGTATTTTCCCTGACGACCATGTGGCTGCCTTCGATCCCGGTGTGTCCCATCTCCGCCAGCGTGGTAGAGGCATCTTCCAGCAACCTGGCTTTGAAATCAGGATCAGTCCACGCCCGGGCGACGATCCCGGCGCCGATATGCGGCCCCACCTTGTTTTCGTAGTTGTCGATGATGGCGTCCAGGGCTGCCTGGTCGACCATTCCCTTTTCAATCAACAGGGATTCCAGCGCCTTGACCCGAAGTTGTACGTCCGATAACGGCGCGCGGTGATTTGATTCTGCCATTTTGTCTGACTCCAATGGTTATGATGTCTCGCCAATCGCTCGGTTCGCCGAAATTGTAATGGGTTTGGGAATGTCTGTCACCCGGATATTGGCGGATACCAAGGCATCAGACTGACAGTTATGTACGCCATGTCGTCATTGTACTCAATTCGCGGCCTTGAGTTGAGACTGCTCCCAGGCGCGAATGCGTGGGAGGGCGGCGTCGAAGATGCGTTCGTAGTTCAGGCGCTCCACCTGGGCGCGAGTGTCAGGATCGAGGCGTTCCCACAGTGGTTGGTACAGCGTGTGGGTTTTGGCGTATGCGTCCCAGTTCGTCGGGGCTACGGAGTCTGTGCCGAACAGGAACCGCGTCGGATGTTTGGTGATCAGTGTTGCCCATGCGTCTGGGCTCTCTTTATCCCGAATGACGTACCTGGCGACTTCGTCCCAGGAAATGTCGAGTGCGACGTGGTCGTAGCGCGGGTCACTGAGCATACGATCGAGGAGGTCAAGATGTTCTCTGGCCGGAGCCACGAAACGGCCTAACCCGGTGTGCGCCCAGATGATAATGGCGCGCGGATGTGCCGCAAAGACTCTCATCAGGTCTTCGTAATGATCCGGCTGACTGCCGGGGCGCACGTTGTCGATGTCGCAATGCAGGATCGTCACCAGGCCGACCTCGGCGGTTGTGGCAAGGATGCGGTCCAGCGCGGGATTGTGAAGACTGGCTGTATGTCCGGTGATTTTCGATGACACGAACTCCTTGTGAATACTGAACTCGCCGATGCCGGAAAACACACCCGGAAAGGTAAGCAGGACGCGTTTGATATGGTCGGCAGCGTACATGTCCGTGGGGTTGAAGCCGGTGATCATCGGGTCCACGCGCTGTTTTTCAGCGTTGCTTAACGTCAGGTATTCACTGGCGATCGTCGCGTCTACAAAGGAATAGTAGTAAAGCGCGGCATTTGAGCGCAGGTAATAGTCCGGCGCGCGATCACCGGATACGAAGTAATCCCACTTTTGTTGCAACGGAATACCAAACATCGCCACCCGGCCTACCCGGTCGCCGACCATATCCAGATATGCGCGCGCCGTGATGCCGCGTTGCACGTAGTTGAGTAAGTGGAAATGCGCATCGTTGAACCGGGAAACCGGTCTGGCGTCTTCAGTAGTAGATGTTGCAGGCGCGGCATGGGTGGTACTCAGCAATGTGAACGGGGGCTCCACCGCATAACCGGTCAGGAGCAGAGTAATAGCAAGTATCCAACCTGTACACGTTAGTATCTTTGGCATGTATAAAACCTCACTCCGCGCAGGATTTCATACATCATAGTCCACGTTCTCTCGCTCTGTCATGGTTTTCAGTGTCTCTTCAGGTTGTTCCATCATAGACGCAGGCGATTTTTTCGATGCGGATTCCTTCCAACTGTCGTGTGAACCTGAAAAAGCACACGTTCAGCATGTGGTTCATATTGAAGTTCACTTCTACGGTCACGTCATTAAGGCCGGTCCCGCTGCCATGCCCTTACCAGGGCAATGTCGTGCGCAGCATCAGGCCGTATTCAGGCGGTGCATGGGCGGTTTCACGGCGCTCACCGCCGAAGCTGAGGCTCAAGGACTGGCCCAGGGTATAACGCCAGCCCAGGTGCAGGCTGCGGCTGCCGCCGCCGGCCAGTTCAATGCTGCTGTACGGTGTCAGCATGGCATTGGTCCACGGCACATCCAGCCCATAGCCCCATTCGGCCCGGATGCGGCCGCCGGGCAGCGCCCCGTGCTGGCGCGCCAGGCCGGCGCTATCCTGGCGCTGCCATAACGCCTCGGTACCGCTGTCCGTCGCGCCCCAGGATGAGTCCAGCCGCAACGCCAGGCCGCGGCCCAGGCGCCCCGGGTCCAGTTGCATACTGCCGCCCAGGCCCCATTCCTCATAGCCATTGTCCTCGTGCGCCAGCAACGCCCGCGCCCGGGTCTCCACTGTCAGTCCCAGGCGCGGGTCGACATAGCGTAGCCCACCGCCGGCCTCCACGCCGGCGCCGCGCTCCGCGTCCCCGGCGTCATAGCGCAGCCCCAGCTCAACGCTCGGCGCCAGTGCCCGGCCGGCGCCCAGGTCGCGCCGGTGGTTGCCGGTCAGCAACAGCCGCACCCGGCTGGTCTCGCCCGTCGTCGCCGCCAGCCCGTCCGCCGCGGCCGACGTGGCGCTGACCCACAATACGTCCGATTTCAACGCCAGTTCCGTCGTTGCGCTCGCATATACCGTCCCGCGTACCCCCAGGGCGCCCATACCCATGCGCAGGTCCGTCTCGATGACCTCTCCGGGGACGGACTTAAGTCCGTCCCCAGCGTCCCCGGCAATGGCCGGGGTCAGCGTCATTGCCCCCTGGCCATAGCCCAGCACGCCCCACACCGACACGCGCTCCGTCAGCGCATAACGCAGGTACGGGTGCACGCTCAGCAGCGTACTGTCCAACTCGCCGCCGCCGTTTGCGGCCCGGTACGAACCGGCCCCGTCACTCCAGGACAACCCCACGCCGGTGAGCCAGCGGCCGCGGGCATAATCCAGCCCCAGCAAGCCGGTCAGGACATCACCGTCCACGTTCACCCCGCTATCCATACCGGCAAACCGGGTCAACGCCCCGCGGCCCCACAGCGACCAGTGCCCGGCCGGCGCCGGCGGCGCAGTCACGGTCTCGACGGACTCATCCTCTCCGACCTGTCCGGGGACGGACTTCCCGGGGACGGACTTGAAGTCCGTCCCCAAGTCTGACAGGTCGGTCAGGGACAGCTCGAAACTACTGCGCGACAGGAACTGGCGGCGGTCAACCTGCCACACGTTCTGCCCCGTCAGCAGGTTCCAGGCCGCCCGCTCCAACAGGGTGGCATTGGCGCCGCCTGCCTGTCCGGGGACGGAATTCGCCTGTTCGGGGACGGACTTGAAGTCCGTCCCCTGTTCCACCGCCGCGCCCGCCGCCGCGCCGGCCGTGGCCGCACTACCGGAGGAAGTCAAATAGGCAGCATTGAGCCGGTCGAACGGGTCCGTCTCGCCTGACGCCGCCGCGCCGGCCGTGGCCGCACTACCGGAGGAGGTCAAGTAGGCAGCATTGAGCCGGTCGAACGGATCTGTCCCGGCGGCATCCGCCGCCAACCGGTCGGACTCGCGTGCCGCGCAGTCCGCGCCCGACGCACAATGTACCGGCGGCGGCGCGCTGGCGGCGCGGTCCGGTCCGGCCGGCCCGGCGCGCAATGCCGCCAGCGGCACCGACCGACCGCCCAGGGTCAGTTGCGCGCTCGACGCGGGCGGCTCGTCAAAGCGGCTGTCCAGTAGCCCCGCTACCTGCGCCGCACTCGTGCGGCCAAAGCGGGACAGCCAGCCCTTCGGCATGGCATCGGTGTTGTTGATAGTCCCGGTTGCCGTGGCATCAGCGATACTGGCGCCGGACGGGTTCGACAACGTCAGGGACATGGTCTCCTCACCCTCATCGTGGGAGTCATCAAGCACGGCGACCGGGATGGTCTTGCTGCTCTCCCCGACAGCGAAGGTGAGCGTGCCACTGGTTGCGGTATAGTCCGCGCCCGCGTTCGCGGGCTTGGTCCCGGTCCCGTCCGCAGTGGCGTACTCGACCGTCACCGCGGTGTTGGGCGTCCGGTCCAGGGTGACTGCGAAGGCGAGTGTCGCCCCCGCGGCCTCTTGCACCGTCGCATCCGCCACCGACAGCGCCGGCGGTGGTGGGCCTTCGATGCTTACCTGAAGACCGCCGGCGAGCATACGTCCGTCTTCGCTACACAGTTTCGGCCCGGCCGTGCACGAGGTGGTGTTCTTCACTCGCACGGTCACGTCGCCGTCGCCGGACGGCGCCACCCGCAGGGCCCAGCCCCGGTTGTTGCCCTGCGTCAGCCGCTTGGCGCGCTCGATGCGCCCGCCGGTCACGTCGAACACTGATTCGCGCACCGTGACATAGCTCAGGTCGTGCGGTTCCTCGCTGAGGCGGAAGTGCATGACGAACGCCGTTGAGCCGTCATGGGCCGGCGGCACGTCGGAGAACGCTGCCGTGAGCGGTGGTGGCGGCGGCGGCACCGGCGCCACCGTCCCGGTGGCCGCGCTGGTGCGCGCCTCGTCAGTGCCGGCGTCGTCCTGGAAGCTCGCCCTGACCGTGAGCTTCTTGCCTTCATCGGCGGGGCCCAGCGTGTAGGTGCTCGACGTCGCGCCGGTGATGTCGGTGTTCGACGTGCCGTCTACCCGGATCCACTGGTAGCTGTAGGTGTAGCCCGTAGCGCTGGCGTCGGCCCTGGTCAGCCCGTCGGTGTCGGCAATGCTGCCCTTCGCCGCGGTCAGAGTCTTACCCACCTGCGTCGTGCCCGTAATCACCGGGGCGCCGGTCGCGTTCGGCGTCGGCTCTACTGTCGGCTCATCCTCCTCGTCCGCCCCGATTAACACCGCTACCCCCACCGACAGCGGGTGGTCGTCTTCGGTGCAGATGGCGCCGCTCGCGGCGCAGTCGGTCGTTCCAGGGAGGATAATCGATACCTCTTCGGCGCCCGTGTCGGGCTGGACCGTGATCTCCCACTCCCGGTTGGGTTCCATGCCGTTGGCCTCGTGGTGCGGATTGTCGAGGCGCCTTGCCCCGGTCACACGCCCGTTGGTCACCGTGAACGCATGGTCACGCAGCGTCAGGTAGCTGATCGGGAACGCCTCGCTGAAGCGGAGCCTGAA
The DNA here is from genome assembly GCA_965248145.1 of Gammaproteobacteria bacterium. Lineage (GTDB taxonomy): Bacteria > Pseudomonadota > Gammaproteobacteria > Eutrophobiales > Eutrophobiaceae > JAAXHV01. The sequence goes on from OZ252091.1 coordinate 457,512, forward strand.
GGTGAACGGACTCCCGTCGTGGCTCGTCGGCAGGTTCAGGAACTCTGCGGTCAGTGCGTCGGTGTTCTCCGTGTTCCGCGTCGAGTGTGCCGCGCCGGGCGCAGTCGGCTCCGTGCCGTCATGGTCGAGTTCCGCCGCCAGCGTTGACGCCGGCGAGACGATGCTCGCCCCGTTGAGCGCCAGGCTGTCCGCGCTCACCCCAATCCGGGACAGGCTTCCGTCGCTGTCCGTCACCGCTCGGGAAAAGACCAGGGTCGCGCTCCCGGACCCGGAGGCGTAGTCGAGGGTTGCGGCAACGCCGTCAATAGTCACCCCGACCTGCGGCGTGCCGTCTGCCACCGTCACCGCCTCGTTGAAGGTGAGGCGCACCTCGATGGTCTCGCCCGCGCTCCAGATACTGTCTCCGGAGCTGTCCGCCACGAGTTCCACGCCGGTCACGCGGGGCGCAGTCGCGCCGGTTTCCGGCTCGTCGTCCTCGATGGTGACCGTTGCGCTCGCAGCCGTGAAGTACGAACCCGCCCCCGAGGCGTTCGAGAGGGTCAGCGTGAAGGTCTCCGGGCCTTCACTCGCCGCGTCGTCGAGCACCGTCACCGGCACCGTCTTCGTGGTCTCGCCCGCCTCGAAGGTGAGCGTCCCGGACGCTTCCGTGTAGTCCTCCCCGGCGGTTGCTGTGTCGTCCGCGGTCGCGTAGTCCACCGTCACCGCCGCCGTCTCCTCCCGGCTTAAGCTCACCGTGAGGTCCACCGTCGCATCCGTGGCCTCCGCCACCTGCGCACCCGTCACCGACAGCGCCGGCGGACCCTTGATCGTGGCGAAGATACTGTTCGAGAGCTTCTTCCCGTCTTCGGTACACACCGCGCCCTCGTCTTCGCAGGACGCGGTCGGGCCAAGACTGATGGTGAGGGCTTCTCTCGCCTTGTCGGCGTAGGACGGCATATGCGGCACCACGATCTCCCGGCGCCTCCCGCTCGGGCGGTCCACCTTGAACGCCCGGCTCGGGTGAATGCGTCTTCCCCCAAGCCTTATCATCAGCGACGTCTCGCGCAGGGTCCGGTGGGTGACAGTGCTCGCAGGCTCGTCGCTGAAGACAATGCGGAAGATGATCGGGTTGGTCCCGTCATGCGCGGCGGGGAGGCTCCCCTCCTCGAACCACACCGTGAGCTTGGCGGGCTCCTCTTCCGGCGGCGCTACGGGAACCGCCGCCTCGACCGCGGCCGCGAGCGCCGGGTTGCCCGACACGTCCTGCAACGGGTTGGCGGACGGTACCGTGTAGCGCACCGCCAGCGTCGCCCCGTGCGCCGCGGCCGCCGCCAGCGTCAGCGTCAGCGTGGACCCGCTTACCACCACCGCATCGGTCGCCGCGAGATCCAGCGTCTCGCCCGCCAGCGTCACCGCGAAGGCCCCCGCCTCCGGCGTCGAGGCTTCATCAAGCGCCTCATCGTAGGTCAGCACCACGGCCTCAAGGCTGGCCGTCGCGCCCTGCAATACCGGCGCCGTGGTGTCCGGCTCCGGGGTATGGTTGTCCACCGTCCGCGCACTGAACGACGGCGCCTCGTTGCCGGATACGTCCTGCACGGGATCGCTTGACGGCGCCGTGTAGCTCACCGTCGCCGTCTCCCCGTACGTCACCGGCGGCGCGAGCGTCAACGTCACACGCCGGCCACTCACCGTGACCGCATCGTTCGCCGCCAGGTTGCGCGGCGCGCCCGCCACCGTCACCGCAAAAGCGTTCGCCGCCGGCGTCGAGTCCTCATCCAGCCCTTCCGAGTACACAAGCACCAGGCTCGCCGTGTCCGCCTCCGCCTGTTGCAACTCCGGCGCGGTCTCGTCGACCGCATCCATATCATCGGGCAGAATCTCCCACACCAGCGCGTTCGACAGTATTCGCCCGTCCCCGGTGCACACCGCGCCCGCGGACGCGCAATCGGCGCTCACCGGCAGCTTCACCGTCACCGTGTCGTTCGACCACGGCAGGACCCGGAACACCCAGGTCAACCCATCCGTATTCTGCTGGCGGAACGCCTTGATCACCTCGCCATTGGTCACGTTGAGCCCATGGGCGGCCATGGCCTTGTGCTTGATCGTCACCGGCCAGCTGAAGTCGACCTTCAGCTCGAACACCGAACGGTCGTGCACGGGGTAGTAGTCTTGCAGCGTCACCCGCAACGGGATGCTCGCCGGCCCCGTGATGCTGACCTCGATGCCGCTCGACAGCATCCGCCCGTCCGGCGCGCACACCGCCCCGGCATCCTCGCAGGACGCAGTCGCCGCCAGCGCCACGCTCACGTCCTGCAGTGCGGTCGGCTCGACCGTGAGCCGCCACCGGTCGCGCCGGCCCAGCTTTGCCGCCGCCGCCGTCACCCGCCCGTTCGTCACCTGCAGGGCGTGAGACTGCATGACCTCCGCGGTCGTGGTCACGGGCCCCGTGAAATCAAGCTCCAGCGTGAAGGCGTCCGAACCGTCATGCCGTGACGGCGCCCCCAAGAAGGCCGCGGTCAGCGCCGGCAACGTCCCCTCGGAAACCGTCACGGTCGCGGTGGCCGACAACGGCCGGCCGTCCCGCGTGCACACCGCATCCTCGGCATGGCAGTCCGTCGTCACCGGCAACGCGACCGTCACGTCGCCGCCCGAGGGCTCGATCGTGAGCTCCCACAGGGCGCTGAGGTTCGCACCCGTGATTGCCTTCAGGCCGCGGTCCCCGTCAATCCGGCCCGCCCGCGTCGCCCGCCCGTTGGTCACATCGACAACATGATCGCGCATCGTCTTCCATCCGGCGCCGACCGGCTCGCTGAACGTGAGTCGCAGCGTGAACGGCGCGCCCCCGTGCGCCGGCGGCGCCCCCGCCAAACTGGCGCTGAGCACCTCGTCCACGTCGGTCAGGCGGATCTGTACCTCGATCGAGCCCGTGTTGCCGTGGCCGTCGGCGGCCACCACCACCACGCGGTAGGCGGACTTGATCTCGTAGTCGTAGAACACGCCCGCCTTCGTCCGGATCTGGCCCGTCGCCGCATCGATTGTGAACGCCGCAACGTCCTCGCCGTACAGCGTGTAGGTGAGCGCGTCGTTGTCGGGGTCGCCGGCAACCACGGGCGCGCCCACCGCACTGCCAGGCGCCGCGTTCTCCGCCAGCTCCCGCAACACCGACAACCGCGCCGGCGCCGCGTCGGACAGCGGCGCCGCGTCGAAGGCCGTCTGGGCGAATTGCCCTTCATTGTCGCCGAGATCGACTCCCTTCATATCGAGGCTGTTTGACACCACCTGCACCGTCCCGGCCCCGGCGTCCGCCGCGGTCACCGTGTGCTCGAAGCGCAGCGTGGGCGTGCCGCCCCGGCCGCCTTCATACACCGCATCGCGCCGCGCGCCATCGAGCAGGATCTCCACCGTCGGGTCGCTCTGCGGAGGCCGGGACAACGACACCGTCCCGCTGAACCGGACCTCCACCACGACGGTCTCACCCTCGTCCCAGACCCCGTTCTCCCCGGGGTCCGACGTCACCGTCACACTTTCCACATGCGTCGGCACGCGTGCCGCCACCAAGGTCAGGAACGCCGTCGAGAGGCTGCGCCCGTCCCCGGTGCAGAGCGCGCCGGCGTCGGCGCAGCTCGCCTTCGGCGCGAGTGTGATCGTCACTTCGGTCGCGGCATCGGTCGGCGTCACCGTGATGTCCCATTCCCGGGTGTCCGGCGGGGCGGCCGGCGCCACCGCGGCAATCGTGCCGCCCGTCACCGCCAGCGCCACCTGCACGGTTGCCGCGTTCACCGGGAACGCCTCGCTGAACGCGAGCCGGAACGTGAACGCCTCCCCGCCATGGCCCTGCGGCACATCCCGCAACTCCGCCGTCAGCGGCTCGGGCGGCGCTCTCGAGGATTCGGCGGGAGGGCTCACGGTAATGGTGAAACTGGGAGAGTCGACTCCCCTTGTGCTCTGGATGGCCTGTGTGTCGTCGCCGCCGGTGGGGTCGAAGTAGGTCACCGTCACTGTGCTGGCACTGGACGGGATCGCACTAAACAATACGATTCGCAGGTTCCGGGGTCGGGGATTTGTTGCAACACGGTGAAAATCTACGAAAAAAATCGCCTGCGTCGCGCTGTCGGCAGTCACACGAAAGTTGCCCCTATCCGGGAGATGATCGGCATTAGAGACATCGATCCGGTGAGCAAATGTCAAGATGATTTCACTGCGAGCGATCTCGCCCTCCTGGGAAGCAAATCGTGCCAATATCGCAACCGGGGCCTCCGCGTCCGGGTGGAGCACCGCCGTGTTGTTGGTCACCGGATAGTCGCCGAAGCTCGCCGCGTCCTCGCCGGTCACGGCCTGGAGCGCGGCGGTGTCGTCGTTGGGCGTCGGATCCCGGTAGCTCACCGTGACCGCGCGCTGCTCCCTGTTGATGGCGGTGGAAAGCGTCAGGCGCACGCGTTTGTCGACACTGAAGACCTCGACGCCACTGATCGCGACCGCCTTGCCGTCGGCTTTCACGGTGAAGCGCTCCGCCGGCGGCGTCCGCCCCGCACCGGCATCGAGCGCGACGGTGAATATGACGTCAACCCGGTCGCCCGATTGCGGAACCGTCGCCGAGACCGGCCTCGGTGCCGGGTTGGGCACCGTCGAGTCGTTGGTCACCCGGTAGTTGGTGAAGCTCGCCGCATCCTCGCCGGTCACGGCCTGCAGCGCGGCGGTGTCGTCGCCAGCGCTCGGATCTGCGTAGCTCACCGTGACGCCCTGGCCCTCCTTGATGGTGGTGACAAGCGTCAGGCGCACCCGTTTGTCCGAACCCGATACGGCGACGCCGCTGACCGCGACCGCCTTGCCATCGGCTTTCACGGTGAAGCGCTCCGCCGCCGGCGTCTGCCCCGAATCGTCATCGGGCGCGTGGTTGAATATGACGTCAACCGTGCCGCCCGCTGGCGGAACCGTCGCCGAGACCGGCTTCGGCGACGGGTCGGGCACCGTTGAGCCGTTGGTCACCCGGTAGTTGGCGAAGCTCGGCGCGTCCACGCCGGCAGGAGACTGCAGCGCGGCGGGATCGTCGCCGTCGGTTGGATCCCGGTAGCTCACCGTGACCCTCTGGTCGTCCTTGATGGTGGTGACAAGCGTCAGGCGCACCCGCTTGTCCGAAGCCGAAACCACGACCCCGCTGATCGCGACGTCCATGCCGTCGGCCTTTACGGCGAAGCGCTCCGCCGCCGGCGTCCGCCCTGCACCCTCGTCGGGCACATTGTCGAACACGACGTCAAGCGTGTCGCCGGCCTGCGGAACCGTCGCCGAAACCGGTCTCGGCGGCAGATTGAACAGCGGCGACTCGCCGGTGATCGCGGTCCCGATGAACTGCACCTGGAGCTGTTTGTCCATCCGGTTCCAGCCATAGGTGACTTTGAAACCGGGGTTCACAGGGAGTGGCGTATGATCACCCGCTTCTTCTTCGTCTCTTTTAGGGCGATATGTATCCCCATATTCCCCGACTATGTTCTCGCAGATATGATTTTCTCCGGCGAATAAGTCCACAGCTTGGGGGGGAAGGTCACCAAGGTAATTTACACAGTAACCCCAGTAAGCTTCATTGAATAGCGAACGCTGGATGTCGCTGAGACTGCCGTTATCGAGGCGAAATCCTCCCCGTGTCGCGCCATCGTTGGTCGCGGCCACCTCGAGCAACGCGCCGTTTCCGTCGACCGCGAAGAGGATGTGATAGAACGTGTCCGGCAGCAGCAGCGGGGCCTCGCCCATCACCCCCCGCGCCCGGAACCGCATTGGCCCGTCCCGGAGCGCACCGACCGGCTCCAGCCGGGTCAATTGCCTTCCGGGCAGGCCGTTGTTGTCGTCGTAGAGATAGACCCTCACGCCGCCTTTCGAGCCGAGCAGGTCGACCGTTATCCGGATCCCCTCCAGCCGGTAGGCCGCAGCACTCGAGCCCGTCCTGAAGCGTTGCGACGCCCGGGGCACATGCGCCCTGTGAGCCCGCGTGGTGACCCGTCCCTGCGCGTAATCGCGTTCCCAGAACCGGACCTGGTTATGATTGGAGAAGGCCTTTGGCGGCGCCGTGGAAGAGAAGGCAACGCCGACATCCCGGTTATAGACGTCGCGGAGGGTCTCGCCGTTGAGCGACAGCCCGTTCGGCGCCACCCACGCGCGCTGCGCCCCGTTGTCCGCCGCGGTCACGGTGTAGCTGAACGTCAGGGTTTCGGATCCGCTCCCGCCCGTGTACGCCGCCTCGCGGCGCCCGCCGTCGAGCAGGATGGTGAGGACCGGCGGCCTGACGCCCGGAGGAGGACCGTACGGCACCACCGGCGCCACCGTCCTGCTGAAACGCACCGCGGCCACCACGGTCTCGCCGGTGTCCCAGCGCCCGTTCTCTCCGGGATCGCTGGTCACCGCCACGCCCGTCACCGTCGTCGCCGGGAGCCCCGGGATCTCGGCCGTGACGGCGCCGGCGATGCCGCGGCTGTCCGTCGTGCAGATCGCTCCTGCGTCCGTGCAACTCGCCGTCGGCGTCAGCGTCAGCGTCACTGCCGTCGACGCCGACAGCGGCTGCACCGTGATCAGCCAGTCCCGATTGTTCGGCGCATCGGCTGGCGCCACGGTGGTCATCCTGCCGCCCGTCACGGTCAGGGCCGCGCGCACCGTGTCCGCGTTGGCCGGCAACGCCTCGCTGAACGCGAGGCGCACGGTGAACGCCGCCCCGGGGTTGCTCGACGGCACGTTCCGGAACTCTGCCGTGAGCGGCTCCTGCAGAGCGTCGAAGGTCCTGGTGAAGCTTGCGGCGTCGGCGCCTTCCAGGTTCTGGATGGCCCTGGCATCGTTGCCCGGGGTGGGGTCGGTGTAGGTCACCTCCACATTCCCTCGATCAAGAGGGATTCCATCGGCCAATTGAAGCCCTAGTGCATTGTCACGGACGCGTTGGACGCCGACAATTCGAACTGAAGAGCCGTTTACGCTCACCCCGTAGGCACTCCAGGGGGGGAGTTTGTCGACATTGATTGCCTTGGAAAAACGCAAGACAATCGCGCGCCTGTTCGTTGGGTGTCGGCTCGCCTCTTCCAGCACCGGCGGCGCGCCCGGCCGCTGACGCGAGCCGTTCCTCACCCGGAAATCGGTGAAGGACGGGGCGTCGTTGCCGGAGGCGTCCTCGATGACCGTGCCGGCGCCGTCGTTGCCGCTGGGGTCGGCGTAGCTGAGTGTGACGGTCTGGCCCGTCTTGATGGCGGAAGAGAGATTCAGAACAAGCCCGCTATCGTCACGTATTACGACGTTATCTGCCGGCGTGACCAGGACTCCGTCCACGTTCACGCTGAAGCGGCGCCCGTGCCGTCGATTAGCGTCGCCGCCAATGGCCCCGAGCCGCTCGTCGTAGTGCACGGTCATCTGGGTGCCCCCCGGCCAGACTTGCGCCCCTGTCACCTGCGGCCCGAGGCCCGAATCGGACGGACTCACGGTCGAATTGTTGGTCGCCTCCAGGTTGAATACCCTGACGTCGTTGCCGTCGGTGTCCTTGAGGAAATCGCCGGAGGCGCCCCAGAAGTAGTTAACTTCTGACCTCCTGAACCGGACCCTGACCTGCCGGTTCTGCCTGATGGCGGGCGAGACCTGCATTACGAACGTCCTGCGTCCATCGCGTAGGCCGGCGGCGGTTCCCGTCACCTCGACTCCGCCGGCGGTCACGGTTAAGCTATTCTCAGTGGGAAAGCTGTGTTCTCGGAGTGGCTTGTTGAACCTCAGCCGGACGCTGTTCCCATCCGCAGGGACAACCAGCGAGCGCAGCAGCAGGGGAGGCGCGTTCGCACAGGGGTGCGGCACCACGCCGTTGCTGTCCTCGATCTCGACGCAGACTTCCGTCACGCTGCCCAGCCGGTAGGCGCTGCTCGGCCCGAGCGTGATGGTGAGCGGCCCGCTCGCGAGGACGGCCGGCGTGACCGGCCTGGACACATCCAGGTAGCCGCCCGTGGCCGACGTCAGCTTGAAGCCGCGCGCCCGCAGCGGTATGCCCAGGCCGCTCTCGCTGGCCCGGCAATCCAGTCGCGGGACGTGCCCCAGGCCCTCGTTGCTGCGCCACCGCTCGTTGTGGCAGACCCGCATCCCCACGGATCCCTGCCAGGCGTGCGAATCGGTGAGCTCGGACACCACCAGGCGATAGCGCAGCTCGGCGCCGACCCGCACCCGCGCGGTCCGGCCGCTTTCCGGCAGCTTGAGCGACACCTTCGGCGTCCCCCCCCGGGCCGCCCCGGTGCGCGCCCGCAGCACGCCGGACCAGGGGCCGTCGCCGTCCGGGAAGCGTGCCCGCAGCCGCACCCCGTACTCGGTGTCCGGCGCCAGGTACAGCATCGGTAAGCTCGCCTCTGCCGCGCCGAGGGTCACCTCGTCCAGGTCGACACGGCGCACGGTCCGGCGCCGCTCCACGTCGCCGGTGCCGTAGTGCACCTCGTAGCCCACCGGCTTCTCGTCCGCCCCGGGACGCACCCAGCTCAGCAGCAGCGTGCCCGCCGTGCCCGCCGGCGCCGCGGCGCGAAAGTTCTTGATGTCCTTCTCGAACCGGTCGAGGAGAAAGATGGAAACGTCCCGGGCGCGGCTCGCACCGCGGCTGTCCGTGGCCACCACCGTCACGCTGTAGCAGTGGCTGAACTCGACGGGATCCCGGAACGCCGCCTCGCAGGACCCCGCGGTCTCGTAGTCGTAGGTCACGCCCGGCACCGTCGTGACCGCCCCGGTGTCCGGGTCCAGCGCGAACCTGGCCGCGTCGCGGCCCTCGAGACGGTAGCTCACCGCGTCGCCCTCGGGGTCGGTGGCCCGGATGGCGCCGACCTCGACCTCCAGGGGGTGTTCGAACATCGACAGGCGCCAGTCCTCCGCCCGGAACGACGGCGCCTCATTCTCGTCCACCAGCAGCACCGGAACCGTCCCGCCGACGGGCCAGGTCACGCCGGCTTCCCATACGTGCCGGTTTTCCGTGCTCGAGAAATCCTCCGGGTCGTCAAAGCGGAACTGCCGATCCCCCACGTAGAGGACCAGCCTCGCGGCGGCGGCCTCCGTCAGCGTGCCGCTCAGGTCCAGCCTGACGGCTCCTAGACCGATATTGACGTCAAGCACCTCCTCGATCCGGTAGTCGGCGCCGTTGAAGCGGAAGCTGTCGCGGCCCAGGGCGCCGAGCGCCGTGACCCCGGGCTTGCGGGTGTATCCGCTCCATTCGTTGTCGAGGTCTTCGCCCACGGTCATCACCGTGTAGAACAGCTCTCTCCCGTTCCTCTCCCCGGTGCCGGGACCGGCGGGCGGCGTCCGGTTGGCCGCGCGCAGTTCGGCGAACGGCGGCGCCAGCCCTTCGGTCGCGGTCTGCAGCGGGTTCGTGTCCGGAACCGTGTAGCTCACCGTCGCCCGCGACCGGTGGCTCACCGCCCCCGGTAGCGTCAGCGTGACGAACCGGCCGTTGATCCGCGTGCCCGTCACCGCCCGCTCGTTGCCGTCCACCGTCACCGTGAAGGCGTTCTCCGGCGGCCGGCCGAGGCCGCCCGGTCCGGCCGGCTTCAGCGCCACGTCGTATTGCAGGATCAGTTCGTTGCCGCGCACGAACGCCCGCTCCAGCTCGGGCGCCGGGCCCTTACGCAGCACCATCACCGTGTAGTGGTTCTGATAGCCGCCGCCCGGCGGGATCACCGAGACGCCGATGTTGTTGAGGCCAATCCGGAGGCCGAGCGACGCCTCCCCGGTGTCGCTGTCCATGCGCGCGTAGCCCTCGCGCGGGGCGAACACCACCTTCGAACTGGCGGCGGTCGGCCTCGCACTGATAAAGACCGGGGTATGGTCGTGTTCCACCGTGGCGTAATAGAGCTTCGTGGCCTTCGAGAAGGCCGGCTTCAGCGCGACCAGATGCAGATGGTCGTACGGGTCTTCCGCGACCAGGGTGAGGGCGCTCAGCGTCAGGTCGATGACCCGCAGGCGCACCGTGTAGGTCTGCGTCGTACGGGTGTCCTCCGCCGTCACCTTCAGCGTGACGGTGTTGAGCCCCGGCACGAGGTCGATGGCGGCCGTGCCCGGCGTGTCCGGGTCGTCGTCGCCCGCAATCGCCACCGTCGCACCGTCGTCGTTCTTCGTCGCCGTCACCGTAGCGGCGCCCTCCTGCGTCAGCACCGAGGCGGTGTACGCGGTCGTGTCGCTCGCAAACGCCGGGCTCAGCTCGAGCGCGTTGCCGTCCACGGTCAGACCCAGCGCGCTCAGCGTCGCGTCGTCGGACGCCAGTGGCTCGCCACTGACGTCCATGACGAGGGAAAAGAGGTAGCTTTCCCATGCATTCATTTCTGATGTTCGCCGGAGCGAGCTATCGCCAATGCTCCAGCCGTAGACGTCGCTCACCTCGCCGTCCTCGCCTACAATGAACCAATTTTCCCGATGCGTTTGATCGATGCCCTCATTGACCGTGACCCAGTAGGTCGTTTCGCCGTCCAGAACCGTGTCATCCGGCGCGGTAAACGTAGCGAATGAGCCGCCTGGCGATATCGCGGCGGGGTTCCGGAACGTGGCCACCAGATCGCCCGGCCTGTCGTTGTTCTCGCTGTCCTTGGTGTTCTCCCGGATCCTGACGAGAGCGCCGCTCGGCGGGGTGCTCCGGCTTGAGACATCTGGCAGGAGCAGAATCGTGGAAATCTCGTATCCGACGGAATCCTGCCCCGTCCGGAAACTCTGTGCATAAATACGGGTGCCACCACTCGCTCTGTCATCAACTCCCACGCTGCCGTTCGACACGAGCGTCACCTCCTGCGCCTGGACCGGCACGGAGGTCAGCGCGGCGCACGCGAGCACAATGAAACACAACGCGAGCGAAGCGGCCCGGCCCGGCCGCATGTGCGGCAACAGGTGCATGCCGCGCCGCCATACGCAGGCCACGAACCCACGGTCGAGCCGTTCCGACCCCATGCGAAGGGACGGGAAGTGCCAAAGGGCTGGAAGGAACCGCCCGCGCCACGGCCGCGCGGGGGAGGAAGTTTCAGGTGGGCAGTCCGGCCGCCGGCACGGGTGCCCTAACTGATGGCTTGGCCTTGACTTTGACCTTGGCTGTTGGCTGTTGGCTGTTGGCTGTTGGCTGTTGGCTGTTGGCTGTTGGCTGTTGGCTGTTGGCTGTTGGCTGTTGGCTGTTGGCTGTTGGCTGTTGGCTGTTGGCTGTTGGCTGTTGGCTGTTGGCTGTTGGCTGTTGGCTGTTGGCTGTTGGCTGTTGGCTGTTGGCTGTTGGCTGTTGGCTGTTGGCTGTTGGCTGTTGGCTGTTGGCTGTTGGCTGTTGGCTGTTGGCTGTTGGCTGTTGGCTGTTGGCTGTTAACCATAATATTATACGGGCCAACACCTGCGGCTGTCAAGGATTTCATGGCCATAACCGCTAACTGTTTCATATACACAACATATCTTCTCTTATAAAATAGAAACTGGCCGGGATGATGACACAGACAGGCGCTGAGTGCAACTGCGATGGGTTTCCGTCCTTTGGTTCGTAAACCCAGTGAATGTAGTGCAATTAACGTCTTTCCTGCCCCTGTAAGGAGTAAACCTGATCTCGTGCGATTGTGGCGTCCAATAACCCCTCAACTGCGTTATACTGCCAGCAGGTTCCGGCCGGTTACCCATTCACGTACACGAGTATAAAGAGAAGCAGACAGCGCTTATGCGTCAATCGAAATTCGTTTTGTTGATGTTAGTCGCAGGGACGATCGTGGCTGCCAGTATGGGTATCCGGCAGTCATTCGGTGTGTTTTTACAGCCTGTTGTTACTGACCTGGAGCTTACCCGGACAACCTTCGGCCTGACTATTGCCATACAGAACCTTATCTGGGGCCTGGCGCAGCCTTTTGCCGGTATGCTGGCTGATAAATACGGCAGTTTCCGGATGTTGATTATTGCCAGTATGGTTTACATCGCCGGCCTGGTTCTGACCGCTTATACCTCGTCCGCTACCGGACTGTACCTGAGTCTGGGGGCGTTGGTCGGCCTCGGGATGAGTGGTACCACGTTTACGGTGGTATTGAGCGCCGTGGGCCGGTTGGTGCCGGCGGAAAAAAGGAGCATGGCTTTTGGTGTTGTTTCCGCTGGCGGGTCCATCGGCATGTTTTCGTTTGTCCCTGCCAGCCAGTTGTTCATCGGATTATATGGTTGGACCAGCGCCATCCTTATCCTGGCGGGATGCGTGCTGGTGGTGCCGTTGTTTTCCCTGGTTTTTCGATACCAGACCAGGGAGGACGTTGTTACACAGGACGAGCGTGGGGAGACCTTGTCCCAGGCGCTGAGGACCGTTCGGGCACATTCCGGTTACTGGCTGTTGAATGCCGGGTTTCTCGTTTGCGGTTTTCACGTGTCTTTTATAGCAACGCACTTGCCGGCATTTTTGAACGACCATGCGGTTTCGCCCATGCTTGCGGCGTTTGCGCTCGGCCTGATCGGTTTTTTTAATATTATCGGCACCTACCTCGCCGGTCTGTACGGAGGACGCTATCGGAAAAAATATTTATTGAGCGGTTTATACCTGGGCCGGGCGGTGGTGATCGCCGTGTTCATCATGCTGCCGCTGAGTGATATAACGTTATTGCTTTTTGCCGCGGCAATGGGCTTGTTGTGGTTGGGCACCATACCGTTAACCAGTGGCCTGGTTGCCGAGATATTCGGTACCCGTTACGGCGGAACCCTGTTCGGGATTGTTTTCTTCAGCCACCAGATAGGCAGTTTCCTGGGAGCCTGGCTGGGCGGTTATTTTTTTGAGGCTACCGGCTCTTATACCTTGATGTGGCAACTGGCCGTGTTGCTGGGGATCGTCGCCGCTTTGTTGCACTGGCCCATACGGGATGCGCCGGTAGCCGTGCAGACGTCGCCGGCATGAGGTAGAGAGCGCAAATTCAGCGGCGTCGTTCAGCCTGGATCAGGTAGTCCACGGTCTCCATCATCCGCTCAAATGATCCGGCCGAGGATGCGGAGACCAGGTACCTGCCATTGACAATAAGTGACGGGACACCGGTAATCCTGGCGTTGCGGGCCAGTAAAAATGCCTGTTTCAGCTTGACTTCGGTTTCGTTTGAATCGTAGTGTTGCGCAAATTTATCCTTGTCAATGCCCATTTCTTCGGCAAAATCCATAAGGCTGTCCCGGTTGAAAATGTCCCGGCGTTTAACGTGCAGCGCGCTAAACAGGGGAGTGTGTATCTTTTCCAGGGCCCCCATTTTTTCAGCCGCGTAAAAGGCCCGGGCATGGGCAGCCCAGCGTTTGTTCAATACGCCGGGTACCTGGCGAAACGCGACGTCCTCCGGCATGGTTTTCTGCCATGCCTTGATGTGTGGCTCAAAGCTGAAACAATGGGAACAGCCATACCAGAAAATTTCAACCACCTCGATTTTGTCACCCGATTGGGTGGGTTGGGCGGGCTTGATATCCGTATAGGAGGTGTCAACAGACTGTGCCTGGGCCGGGTTGATGAAAAGCCATGACAGGAATATGGAAGAGATGAATAGTTGTGTCATACGCATTACGGCGCTCCTGTTTTGCAGCCTGCGGCGGGGTCTCGCCGGACTGTAGTAGGTTGATGTTGATTGTTCATCCGCTGCTGGTTGCCGTACTACGGCTGACATCCCGGCGCCATCCGGGGGCAGGCGCTAATGCAGACCCTGGAGGTAATCAGCTACTGCCCTGATGCTGTCGTTTGACATCCTCCCGGCTATGTCGCGCATGATGCCGTTTCGATCATTTGCCCGTTCTTCGGCCTTGAATGCCTTCAGTTGGATCTCCGTATAGGCGGCATGCTGTGCATTGACCCTCGGGTAGTTTGCCGCAGGATTGCCTATTCCGGTGGGGCCGTGGCAGGCCATACATGCAGCCAGCCCCTTGTCCGCATCGCCGGCGCGATACAGCAGCTCTCCCCATTCCACGTTTTCCGGCTGGGTTGCGCCGTGCCTGGGTTTTTGTGCCGCGTAATAGACGGCGAGGTCGGCGATATCCTGGTCGCTCAAGGGCATGGCCAGGGGTGACATCTGGTCGTTTTTTCTACGCCCGGAGCGGAAATCATTCAGTTGTTTTTCGATATATTCGGCATGCTGGCCGGCCAGGTTCGGCCAGGTCGTATTGCTGCTGTTGCCTTCGGGCCCATGGCAGATGGTACACGTTGCCGCTTTCTCTTTGCCTGCTTCAATATTCCCTCCTGCGATTGAGACCATGGGCATCAACATCAGGATCACCAGCCGGAGAGCTGACTTACAAGTCGGTTTATTAAACATCCAATGCTACCTTAATTTAAACGTATTATTTTTTGCGAATGGCGCTATCTTACAGAATAATTGGAAAAAGTGGATAATCCGAGGTTAATTAATTCTATCAAAACTCATGACCGGCAACCGATATCATAACACTACTTACCTTTGCAGCGCCCACCAGCTCTCACAATTGCCGGCCGATGGGGGCAGGGAAGTCGCCTTCGCCGGCAGGTCGAACGCCGGGAAATCGAGTGTGATCAATGTTCTGACGCGGCAAAAAGGCCTCGCCAGGACGAGCAAACAACCCGGTCGAACCCGGCAGATTAATTTTTTTGCCGCATGGGCGGAGAGGCGCCTGGTTGACTTCCCGGGTTACGGCTACGCCAGGGCGCCGGGTTCCCTGAAACAACACTGGGGACAACTCATCAATGCCTACCTGGAACGACGCCGATGTCTGGTCGGCCTGATTTTGATCGTCGACATCCGGCGTTGTCTGACCGAACGCGATTACCAGATGCTGAGTTGGTGTGAGACAAAGGCACTGCCGGTGCACGTAGTATTGAATAAGGCCGACAAGTTGTCCCGGGGCGCCGCCGGGCAAGCTTTGCTTAAGGTTGAAAAAGACATGATTGAGAGTAACAGTGTCCAGTTGTTTTCCGCCTTAAAAAAAGATGGTCTTGATGAGTTGGTCCGGGCGCTGGATGACTGGATGGTGTAATCCGGGGAACTACCGACAGTATGCGTTCACCCTGGAAAGGGGATAAAAATTGACCCCGGAATCTCAAGGGGAGGGAAAGAAACCGGGGCCAGGGAACCCGGTTGGGGGGAACCGGGGTTCGTTTACTACTATCTGTTAAGCAAAAGTTTGAAATATCTGTCTCGATATATGAGACCAACAGGGCGGTAAAAAGTTCCGTTCCCTGTCTTAACGAGATTTTTATGCACAGATCAGGGGCAGATTCAGGGTTTTTCCGGGGGAAAACGGGGAAATATCTCCAGAAAGCGTGAGAAAAATCGTAACTTATTGAAATATATGGCTATATTGAAATTGATTAATTTTTAACAATTTTGTCATAAACTCATTGTTTCTGCTTATTATAAGGCTGATTCGCCCATCTCATCCACAGAGTTATCCACAGAAATTGTGGATAACAGTTGATCTTTAATAACAACAAGCAGTTAAGTGTTTAAAGCTAGAATCAGTGGTAAAGAAGTTTGCTAAATGCAGTGACAAAAATTCCCGCATAACTTACCCTGTTCCGCGTTTTTCAACAAGCCGCTTTGCAGGTTTCTCCCACTTGTAACGAGGCCGTTATCAGACGTTGTATCTGCGATTAAATTTATCTACCCGACCGGCCGTGTCCAGGATTTTCTGTTTGCCCGTATAAAACGGGTGGCATTGGGAACATACCTCTATATGCAGGTCACCCGTATAGGTTGAATTGGTAGAGAAGGTGTTGCCACAACTGCAGGTGACATTGATTTCATTGTATTTCGGGTGGATTTCGGCTTTCATTGTTTAACCCTGACTCATCTTTGGGGCGCAAAGTGTAGTAGAAACTGGCGCTCAGCGCAAATTTAATCAGCCTGTTCGCAAAAGGGGACGAAGGGGACGGAATTGAATTCCGTCCCCATAATTCCGTCCCCATGCCCCATGCCCCATACTCCATACGCGGGCTAGAGCCTGAATTCTGCGACTACGGGAGTATGGTCCGAGGGCCGCTCCAGGTGGCGTGGCACAATATCTATCCAACTGTCCGCACAACGCCTGTTGAGTGAGGGGCCGGCAAGGATGAGGTCAATACGCAGACCTCGATTGCGGGCAAAATCCCCGGCGCGATAATCCCACCAGGAAAACGAATTTTTTTCCTGTTCAAACAGGCGGTAGGTATCGGTCAGACCTCGGGCAATAAGTCTGGCCAGGGCTTCTCTTTCCGCACGACTGCAGAGGATTTTATCCAGCCATTGTTGCGGGTCGTGGACGTCTGCGTCGGTGGGGGCGATATTGAAATCCCCGAGCAGGATAAGATTATCGTAACGCTGCAACAGGTCGCCGGTAAAAACGTCAAGCTGCGCCAGCCATTCCAGTTTATAGGCGTACTTCTCCGAGCCCACCTCGGAACCGTTGGGCACGTAAAGGTTCAATACGCAGACGTCATCGATGAGGGTGCAGAGCACGCGTTTTTGCGGGTCACTTAATCCGGGTAATTCGGTATGCAGCAGCCGGCCCGGGTTTCTGCTGAGAACGGCAACGCCGTTATAGGTTTTTTGTCCTGAAAAAACCACCTGGTAGCCTTTTTCAAGAAAGGCCTGTTCGGGAAAGTTCTCATCCCGGGTCTTGGTTTCCTGCAGGGCAAGCACGTCCGGTTCGTTGTCGTCAAGCCATTGCAATACGTGGGGCAGGCGCACCTTGAGAGAATTAACGTTCCAACTGGCAATCGTCCACATGGATACCGTCTCAGGCGCGCCGGCCGTCAGGTCTGCGGGGTCCCGTTATTCCCGCTTGCCTCAATAAGGCATCTATGGCCGGTTCACGACCGCGAAATTCAACGAACAGGTCCAACGGGTCCCGTGAGCCGCCTTGTTCAAGGATACTGTGGAGAAATTCCCTGCCGGTGGCGGCATCAAAAATACCGTTTTCTTCAAACCGGGAGAAGGCGTCGGCCGAGAGCACCTCAGCCCATTTGTAACTGTAGTATCCCGCGGCATAGCCGCCGGCAAAGATATGGGAAAAACCGTGCTGAAAACGATTATTGGCAGGGACGTTGACGACCGCGATATCTTGTCTGACTTCATCCAGCAATGCCTGGATATCTGCCGTGTCGCGCCCCCGCCGCTCATGATGCAGACGGAAATCGAACAGGGCCAGTTCGAGTTGTCGCACCATTTGCATCCCGGAATTAAATGTCCTGGCCCGTTGCATTTTGTTGAACAGTTCATCGGGGAGCATCCCTCCGGTTGTAACATGCCGTGCGAACAGGTCCAATGATTCCCGTTCCCAACACCAGTTCTCCAGAAATTGACTGGGCAATTCCACCGCGTCCCAGGGGACGCCGTTGATACCGGCGACGCCGGCGTAATCGATCAGGGTCAGCATGTGGTGCAGGCCATGACCGAATTCATGGAACAGGGTGAGCACTTCGTCATGGGTGAGCAGGGAAGGTTTACCGGATACCGGCGGGGTAAAATTACAGGTCAGGTAGGCGACCGGGGTTTGCACGACGCCGTGGTTCAGTTTGCGCGTGACGCATTCATCCATCCAGGCGCCGCCGCGCTTATGCGGGCGGGCATATAGATCAAGGTAAAAACCGCCGCGCATTTGGCCGTTATCGTCTTTAACCTCGAAAAAGAGTACGTCAGGATGCCAGACGTCAATACCTTCCCTGGCCGTTATGCTGAGCCCATACAATTTGTTAACCACCGAGAACAGTCCTTCGATGACGCGATGTGCGGGAAAATAGGGGCGTAATTCCTCTTGGGAAAAGTCGAATTTCTGCTGCCTCAATTTTTCTGAATAATAGGGTATGTCCCATGCCTGCAACGCCGCCAGACCGTACTCCTGCCTGGCAAAATCCTCCAGTGTTACCATTTCGTCCCGTGCCCTCGCTTTGCTCTGTGCGGCAAGATTATTCAGAAACC
Organism: Gammaproteobacteria bacterium; assembly: GCA_965248145.1. GTDB lineage: Bacteria > Pseudomonadota > Gammaproteobacteria > Eutrophobiales > Eutrophobiaceae > JAAXHV01. Next base: position 475,349 of record OZ252091.1, read on the forward strand.
CCATGACCTCGTCGGGTGAGTCAGCCATTTTTTTAGCCAGTGAATACTCCGCATAGTCCCGGTAGCCCAATAATTCGGCAAGCTCTTGCCTTACCGATAAAATTTCCGTCATCAGCGGCCCGTTGTCCCACTGCCCTGCATTGGGGCCTTGCTCCGATGCACGGGTGTTATAGGCCGTGTACATTTCCTGCCGGAATTTCCGGTCATCGGCATAAGCCATTACCGGGTAATAAGAGGGAAACTCCAGCGTGAATAACCAGCCTGCCCGGTCCTGTTGTCGCGCCGTCTGAGCCGCCAGCTCAATCGCCGTATCCGGCAAACCCCTGAGCAGTGACTTATCCGTAATCAGTTTTGTCCAGGCATGGGTGGCGTCAAGCAGGTTTTCTTCAAATCGTGTTTGCAGTTGCGAGAGTCGCTGCTGCAATTCCTTATATTTGTCTTTTTCCTGTTGCCCTAATTCGATCCCCGACAGACGAAAATCCCGCATGCTGTTCTCAATGATCTTTTGTCGGGAGATATCGAGTTGAGAAAACTGCTCACCTGTCGCGATAGTTTTACAGGCGCGGTACAGGTCTTCGTTCTGTCCCAGTTCAGTGGCGTGATCGGTCAGTTTGGGCAAACAGGCGTTATAGGCCTGACGCAAGGCATCGTTATCGGCCACCGAATGCAGGTGGCTGACGGGTGACCAGGCGCGCTTCAGTTGATCGTCCTTGTCCTCCAGGGGCTGGAGCAGGGTTGCCCAGGTGTGTTCTCCCGGCTTCTCCAGCAGGGATTGCAGCAGGGAGCGGTGTTCGCTCATCAGTTGATCGATGGCCGGTTCTATGTGTTCGGGCTTGATTCGACTGAAGGCCGGCAAGTCCGGATTTTCGAGTAATGGGTTGGTCATGTCCTGTTAATGATCCTTGTTTGTTCGTTGCAGGAGCAATATATATCATAATTTTGCAGCAACCGTGCAAACCCTCCACGGTTCCGGCACTGCTCTCCTCATATTGAGGCATCCTAAATTACGTATAGTAGTAAAAATGAGAATTGTTTTCATTCAAATTTCATTTAAAATCAATAAGTTATGCTTTACATGCAGAGTTTGTTCTGCTAGTATCGACGGGTAATGCAAGATACCTGCAGTTAGTTGGGACTGTTTATGATTTACTTATTTTTTGTAATGGAGATCTATTATGCAAGGTGACAAGAAAATTATCGAGTACCTCAACAAGGTGCTCAAGAATGAACTGACGGCGATTAACCAGTATTTTCTGCATGCCCGTATGTGGAAGGATTGGGGCCTGAAGGAACTGAATGAGCATGAATATCATGAATCCGTCGATGAGATGAAACATGCCGACAAGTTGATCGAGCGTGTTCTCTTCCTGGAAGGCCTGCCCAATTTACAGGACCTGGGCAGACTCTACATCGGTGAAGACACCAAAGAGATGCTGGAGTGTGACCTGAAACAGGAGCTTATCGCCATACCCTTGTTACGGGAGGCGATAGCCTACAGCGAATCTGTCCAGGATTTTGTCAGCCGCGAGCTGCTGGATGATATCCTCGAAGACGAAGAGGAACACGTGGACTGGCTGGAGACCCAGCTTGAACTGATAGACAAGGTCGGTATTGAGAATTACCAGCAATCCAAGATGTAGAAGGGCTTATGTTTATTCGCAGGTGACGGAGCTTTAATAGGGGACAGACCACGCTTTCCCGCACTGCTGCCATTCTGGCGAATGCCAGAATCCAGTGGCGCATTGTCCTGATTGTATAGGCCTGCCCTGGAATGTTGTAATCCAGGGACGGGACTTCGATTATGTGGGGATAACCCGGGGTCTGTCCCCTATTAACGTATTGAGAAAAATTATCAGTTGCAAATAATTCTCATTTGCTCTATAATTCCTGTTCCTCATAGATCAGTATATAGAGAGTGCAATGAGATGTACGTATGTGTGTGCAATGCCGTAACAGAACAACAAGTCAAACAGGCCATAAATGAGGGAGCGATAACGACCGGGCAACTCAGGCAGAAGCTGGATGTTGTCCAGCAGTGCGGCTCATGTAATGATTACCTGGAGGACTATCTTACTCAGGCTTTTACGTTCGGGTCTGTCGGTCTGGAAATTGCTGTCGCTGATTAGTCACCGGCAGGCACAAGACCTGCGTCCCTTTTATCGGTCAGCAAAGTATATTGACAGGTTGCTGAGCTTCTAACCAATTCCCGCATATCCGGCCCCAGGCCGTCCCGTACTCATACCCTCAACCGTAGAGACGCAATTCATTGCGTCTCTACATTACATTCGGCACACAGGCACCCGCCAGTGCCAAAGCTTGTGCTGGCGGATGCCAGTAACACGGCACGATCATCGCGTCCCCCTGGATTACAACATTCCAGGGGCAGGCTCTGGAATGCAGTAATCCAGGGGCAGGCCTAGTGAAAAATGCGGGATGGGAAAGAAAAAGTTTGCAAATCTAAATGAGAATAATTATTATTTGCATCACGTATTGTTTTTATGTATTATCGGCACCTGACGTCATTACTATCACGAACTTGAAAAAAGGAGGAAACCCATGTCCTTTATCACCTGCTTCAGGGAGCAATGGATGACAATGGTCATCTGTCGACAAGCGATTTTTCGTTGTTGCAACCGGAACCCTTGCATAAAAAGTCTTCCGCAAGCTGCCACACGCCTGTACGCTGGCCTTGTTTTGCTAATCGCCAGTTCCGGGGTGTTCGCCAATAACCCGCCGACTCCGGGGGTCGATGAGGAAATCACTGTTGTCGGCAGCGAGACCGATGCCCAGGGCGTTGCCGGGTCAGCCCACTTTATCGGCCAGGAGGAGCTGGAGAAATTTACCTATTCCGATATCCAGCGTATCGGGCGCGAGGTGCCCGGCGTCTCCATACAGGTGGAAGACGGATATGGTTTGCGCCCCAATATCAGTATCCGCGGGGTTGCCACGGAACGCAGCGGCCGCATTACTCTCCTTGAAGACAATGTGCTGATTGCACCGGCGCCCTATTCAGCGCCATCAGCCTATTACTTCCCTACCGCGGGTCGTATGTATGCGTTCGAAGCACTGAAAGGCCCGGCTGCGATAACCCAGGGACCCTACACCATCGGCGGTGCATTGAATATGATATCGACGCCCATCCCGGACGAGTTGAAAGGACAGGTCATGGCGGAGGGCGGCGAAGATGCCACTTATCGGGTACATGCTCATTACGGCGGCGCGCTTGGGAACGGTCTCGGTTTCCTGGTTGAAACTCATCAATGGGGCTCGGATGGCTTCCAGGACATCGATCACAATGGAGGCGACACCGGACTTTCCCTGGAAGACTACATGCTCAAACTCCGCTATGCTTCTCCCGATTCCCGTCACCAACTGGACTTCAAATTCCAATACGCCGACCAGAGATCGGAACAAAGTTACCTCGGTTTGACCGACGCGGATTTTAAGGAAGACGCCTATCGCCGCTACGGATTATCGGAGTTGGATAATATCGCAACGGAACACTACCAGTACATCCTGCGCTACAAGCTGGAACTGACTGACTCCCTGACCCTTGTCGCGACCGGTTACAACAACGAACACGAACGCGACTGGTTCAAAACCGAGGGCCTGGACGCAGACGGCAGCCCGAACGCCGAGCAGTTCAGTCGAACCAGTTGGTTCAACGTGATCGGGGCTGTAAATCAAGCTAACTCCCCGGGCGGACTGAGCCCGGCCCAACTGCAGGACATCCTGGATGGGACGATTGATACTGTCCCCGGCAGCATACAGGTTCGATCCAACGCCCGTGAGTATTTTTCCCGCGGCGTGCAATTCAATCTCAACTGGAACGGTCAGATCGGCGCGACCAGTCATAACCTGGAAATAGGGGTTCGCTATCACGAAGACGAAGAGGACCGCTTGCAACGCAACAGTACTTATCACCAGGAAAACGGCAGACTGGTTCTGGACGACTTGGGTCTACTGGGCAATGCGGGCAACCGCGTGCAGGAAGCAGAGGCTGTCGCAGTGCATATCTACGATCACATCGAATGGGGCGACTGGGTGTTCAGTCCCGGATTACGCTATGAAGAAATCGACCAGAAACGCACCCGCTGGCGGGACCGGGGTGATGAGGCCGGGGCGCGAAATATATTTCGGGACAGCAGGGAGAACAGTACCAAAGTCTGGCTGCCCGGCATGGGCATTCTCTATCGCATGAGTGACAACTGGACGGCATTGGCGGGCGTGCACAAGGGTTTTACCGCGCCCAGCAATTCCCCCGGCGTGAAGGAGGAAATGGCGATTAACTACGAACTGGGCCTCAGGTACGCCAGTAACGGGACGCGCGGTGAGATTATCGGCTTCCTGAGTGATTACGATAACCTTCTTGGGGAATGTACGTCATCGTCCGGCACAGACTGTACGATCGGTGAAGCATTCAATGGTGACGCGGCGACAGTCGCCGGCGTGGAACTGCTGCTGTCGACCAATTTGACCCCGGGTCAGACCTTCAGTACCCCATTATCGTTCGTTTATACCTATATCGATGCTGAATTTGATACGGATATCGACGGCACCGACTTTTTTGGTGACGTGAGTAAAGGCGATCCGATACCTTATATTCCGGAGCATCAATTGCGCGTATCTGCCGGCATTGAACAGCCGCGCTGGAACGCTTATATCAGCGCGAATTATGTCGATGAGGTGTGCGTGCGTGCTTCCTGTGGCCACTTCGAACGCACTGACGACACACTGACGGTCGATCTCGCCGGCAACTTCCTGTTCAACGACAGGATCACGGTATTCGGTCGTATAGAGAACATCACCGGAGCGGAAGATATTCTCGGACGTCACCCTTACGGCGCCCGGCCGAATAAGGGTAGAACCGCCACCGCCGGTGTACGTGTCGGGTTTTAAAGGGTTCTTTCAATCTCAGCAGCGTTACACTCTTATTTTGAGTGGGGGCGTATATTCGTATACGCCCTTTTTTTACGTGGCCCATAGGAACAGCAGCATATTATCGTGGAATAAATAAAATAGGGTTGATAAAAATTACAACTGTCCCGGCTGATTGAGTGTATAGAAAAGTATGACGGGATATATCGTACAGAGTTAAACTTATGTTGTATCAAAAACCGGTTTAGACAATGATGTATGACATGAAATTCATATTCTTTTTTCTGCTTTTCACAACAGGCGTCCAGGCAGCGGCGGCCACAGAAGTCAACGTGTATTCCGGCCGTAAAGAAGCCCTGATTAAACCGCTGTTCGATGCGTTTACGGAGGAGACCGGGATCAGGGTCAACCTGGTTACGGGTCAAGCGGACGCGCTGATTAAACGGCTGGAGCTCGAGGGTGAAAGATCGCCGGCAGACCTGTTGTTGACCGTGGATGCCGGGCGGTTGTACCGGGCAAAGGAGAAAGGTTTGCTGCTGGCAGTGAGGTCTGAAGCACTCAATAAAGCCGTACCTGAAAATTACCGCGACCCCCGGGGGTTCTGGTATGGCCTGTCAATCAGGGCGCGGGTCATAGTTTACTCTGAAGCGGATATCGAACCGGAGTTACTGTCTACCTACGAGGCCCTGGCCGACCCTGTCTGGAAAAAACAGCTTTGTGTGCGTTCGTCGTCCAATATCTATAACCAATCGCTGGTTGCCTCCATGCTTGCCCATCACGGCCCGGAGGAAACGGAAAAATGGATAAAAGGACTGGTGGTAAATTTCGCCAGGGATCCCAAAGGCGGGGACCGGGACCAGGTTAAAGCAGTGGCGGCAGGCCAGTGCAACCTGGCACTGGTTAATACCTATTACCTGGCGGGTATGCTGAGTTCAGACATCAACAGTGAAATCGCTGCCGCCGACAAGGTCGGATTGTTCTGGCCAAACCAGGATGGCAGAGGCGCGCACGTCAACGTCAGTGGAGCCGGAATTACGAAATCAGCAAGGAATAAAGAAGCCGCAGTCAGGTTGCTGGAGTACCTGGCCGGCGTTCCTGCCCAGGAATGGTATGGGGAAACAAACCATGAGTTCCCGGTTCGGGAAGGCGTTGCCGTTAACAGGATATTACGTTCCTGGGGCCTGTTTAAGGCTGATGGTCTGAGCCTGGCAGTACTGGGAGAAAATAACCAGGCAGCCGTACGCGCCATGGACAGGGCCGGCTGGAAGTAGCCTGCCAAGCCCGCATTTCTCACCAGGTGATGCGATGATCGCGCCGGATTTTTTGCGCCAACGGGTGCCTGCGACCGAAAGCATAACCATAGCTCTGGTTGAGGGACAAATCGTCAGGACAGACGATTTGCACGGCGCCAGCCGCCCGAAGGGTTGCGCCCAGGGATGGGCGCAATGAACACGTGCCCGTTGGCGCAAAAAAGACAAGCGAGGGCGCATCAAGCGCAGTCTGTAATGATGACATAGTCAACAGATTACCATAACTTATTGACAGCAAACATGTATTCGACAGCAACAAGCGCCCTGGTGAGAAATTCGGGCTAGGGGGCAGGCCTGGTGAGAAATGCGGATTAGACCGTTACGGGTTGGCCCTCTGCGCCCCTGGGTGGCGCTGACCGTCCTGGTATCCGTTGTCCTGTTACTTCCCATCGTTGTAGTGTCGGCGTCGGTATTCCTGTCCAGCGGCGACGTGTGGCAGCATCTTTATACAACAGTGCTTGCCGATTACGTCATCAATTCGCTGATATTGATGTTCGGCGTAGGCTGTCTGGCCCTGCCTCTGGGCGTAATCCCCGCCTGGCTGGTCACCCTGTACCGGTTTCCCTTCAGCCGCCAACTGGAGTGGGCCTTATTACTGCCCCTGGCCATCCCCGCGTACATCATCGCGTATACTTATACTGGCCTGCTTGACGTGGCCGGTCCGGTGCAATCCTGGCTGCGCGAGGCGTTTGCATGGCAGTTTGGCGATTACTGGTTCCCTGATATCCGCTCCCTGCCCGGCGCCATCCTGATGTTGTCGCTGGTGCTGTATCCTTATATCTACCTGCTTGCCCGCACCGCTTTTATAGAACAGTCCGCCTGCGTCGTTGAAGTTGCCCGGACCCTGGGCGTAAGACCTGCCGGGGCGTTTTTCAAGGTGGTGCTGCCGTTGGCACGGCCGGCGATCTTCGTCGGGTTGTCCCTGGTATTGATGGAGACACTGGCGGATTATGGAACCGTGCAATACTTCGGTGTGGCGACGTTTACTACCGGCATATTCAAAACCTGGTTTGGTCTGGGCAGCAGCATAGCCGCCGCTCAACTGTCCGCGTTGCTGCTGCTGTTCGTTCTTATTCTGATCGTCCTGGAAAACCGGTCGAGGCGTCAATCCCGGTACCATCACACCAGCGCCCGTTACAGTCGGCTGGAACAGAAACGCCTGCATAACTGGTCTATGCTGTCGGCCCTGGCCGTATGCGTACTGCCGTTATTGTTCGGGTTTGTCATCCCGGCCGGTCAACTGCTGTTATGGGCAGTGCAGACCTGGCATGAATCCCTTGACGCCGGATTTTTAATCCTGGTGGGGCACAGCATTGAACTGGCGCTGATCACCTCCGTCCTCGCGGTCATCCTGGCACTGGCTGTCTCTTATGCCAGGCGCCTGCAACCAGGGATAATGACAAACTCGGTCAACCGGTTATTGGGCACAGGTTATGCCATTCCGGGGACGGTGATCGCCGTGGGGGTATTGTTGCCTTTTACCTGGCTGGACCGTCATATAAGCCAATGGATCGGTATGTTTTTCGGCAAGGACTACGGTTTGCTTCTCAGCGGTACGATCGTCATACTGGTCTTTGCCTACCTGGTGCGGTTCCTGGCCCTGTCCCTGAATACGGTAGACGCCGGTCTGGCAAAGATTAAGCCGTCAATGGATGAAGCAGGGAGGAGCGCGGGCGTTGGCGGGATCAGGTTATTACGGCGGGTCCATATCCCCATCCTGCGCGGCAGTCTGCTGACTGCTATGCTGTTGGTATTTGTCGACGTCCTGAAAGAACTGCCGGCAACGCTGATATTGAGACCGTTTAATTTTAACACCCTGGCGATCCGTACCTACGAGCTTGCCAACGAAGAAAGGCTGGCCGCTGCCGCTGTTCCGGCCCTGGCAATCGTACTGGTGGGCATCATCCCGGTGATCGTACTCAGCCGGGCCATTTCACAATCACGTACCACCCATGTCAAATAAACTTGAAGTCAAAAACCTGACAATTTTATTCGATGATAAAACCATCGTCTCGGATATATCGTTTCGCCTCAACAAGGGCAATATCGGCTGTCTGCTGGGGCCCAGCGGTTGTGGCAAAACGACGTTATTGCGATCCATAGCCGGGTTTGAGCAACCTCACAGTGGCGAAGTAAGGATCAACGATCGCAGTTTCAGTAGCGCCGCGTCAGTAGTACCCGTGGAACAGAGAGGCGTGGGCATGGTTTTCCAGGATTTTGCTTTGTTTCCTCATCTACAGGTTCGTGACAATATCGCTTTCGGCCTGCAAAAATCGACAGAGCAGGAACGCCGGGCGCGCATCGATGAGGTCGTTCAGTTGTTGGAGATAACGGACTTCCAGGGCCAATACCCACACCAGTTGTCAGGGGGACAACAACAACGGGTGGCGATTGCAAGAGCCATTGCCCCGCGCCCGGAAATACTGTTGCTGGATGAACCGTTTTCCAACATGGATATTGAGTTAAGGGAGCAAATCGCCCGGGAAGTGCGCAAAGTCCTCAAACAGGATGGTATGACGACAATCCTGGTTACCCATAACCAGCTTGAAGCCTTTGCCATGGCGGACGAGATCGGCGTCATCCGCAAGGGCAAACTGCTGCAATGGGACAATGCGTTTAACCTGTATCACCGCCCGGCTAACACCCACGTGGCGGATTTCATCGGTGAAGGCGTGTTGATAAGGGGGACGGTGTTAAACGAATTTGAAGTGGAAACCGAACTGGGGGTGTTGAGAGGCTCAGGCGCTCATGGGTTTGCACCAAAGAACCGGGTATCGGTATTAATCCGTCCCGACGACATTGTTCATGACGATAACAGCAGCCTGACCGCAACCGTACGGGACAAAACCTTTCGCGGCGCCGGATTTCTCTACACATTATCCCTGCCCAGCGGCGCCCGGGTGCTGAGCCTGGTTCCAAGCCATCATGATCATGCCGGCGGGGAAGAGATAGGCATTCGATTGGAAATTGACCACCTGGTGGTGTTTGGATAGGTGATAAGTGCCAATACATCGTGGACAGAAATCAGTGCCAAGACATCGTGGACAGTTTATCAGGATTGAGGTTGTGATGTCTGCTCTCAGCGGGAACATCAACGTAATATGTATTCAAACTCATCCACTTGACGTTGCTCATGGAACAGTTTGAGTTTTTGCTCTGTCACGTCAATGGTGGCCACCACATACTCGTACTGAAGCGTGGGGGAAACCGGGAAGCGCTCACTGAATATGTCGAGTTGGCAGTCACTGCGGATCAATCGGATTAAGTGATAACAGCCTGATTCAGGTTTTTTCAAGGGGGTCTCAGGGACGGGTTCATGGGGCGGCCAACGCAGTGTTGTATGGTCTGCTTGGGCGAGCATGGTCAGGGGTGTTTTGCCGTTCAGATGGCTGTAGCGATAGCGACTGTTATGTTTGTGCTCGAAGGTGAGTGCGCCGGTGCGTAATTCGGCTGCGGTCTGCATAGATACCCGGTCGAGGAACTTTTGTTGGTAGTGGCGATTGAACTGTTCAACCACGCCATTACGCCAGGGTTCGGCCGGCGGGATGAACCAGAGTGTGATGCCATAATGCAGGCACAAGCGGATGAGCGGTCCCATGCCGCGGGGATGGGCGGGACTGCCATAGAAGGCCATGGCATTATCGACCTGCAAGTGACAGGGCATCCCCAGCCGCTGCCAAATCGCCCAAAACGCTGCATAGACGGCATTGCCGTGACGCCCGGACAGGGGGTGAGTAGCACAGCGGCGGGTGCTCAAGTCGACGACATTCATGCTGTAGAAGCGCACGGGTCCACACGTCCCTTTGAGATGACGCGGCCCCACGAAATCGGCCTGGTGGCGGTCATTGGGAGCGACTGCCGGCAAGTGCGGATAGGGCGTGCCTTTGGCTTCATAACGGCCCGTACGCCGCTGAGTCAGGTCATGCCGACGCAGAATCCGGTTGACCGTTCGAGCAGAGGGTAACGGCTGCAGGTGCTGGTCTTCCAACTCCCACAGAATCGCTTGAGCGCCACAGAACAGGGCTTGCCGGTCCAGCTTGAGGCGCACCAGCTTCACCTGCTCCTCGACCTCCCTGACCGTTCGCCGGGGACTCGCCAGGGGCCGTCTTGACTTGTCCCGATACCAGGCCGGGTCTGATGGGTCGTAGCGACCCAGCCACTTGTACAGCCAGGACCGGGGGCGACCTAAAGAGAGACAAATGCTGGCCGGACGTTCGCCTGCATGGTACCTCTGAACAGCCGCCTGCCGCACCTGTTCCAGTGTTTTTTTTCATCATTGCCTCCAATCAGTTAAAATGCCGTCAGTGTACACAATTGACTTGGTTAATCGAGTGTGACAGCGTCATGTCCACGATGTCTTGGCACTGATTTCTGTCCACGATGTATTGGCACTTATCAGATAGGAGTTACCAGTGTTGAGGTTTTCGGAGTTTTGTGCCAGGGACCGGGTTTGGCAACTGCGACCGTCGTAACGCGCTTTCCCGAATGTGTCTCGAAAAATCTGCCTGATCCAGAAGCTGACGTGATGGATGGTTTGAGAAAGCAAGGGCCTCCGAAGAGGCCCCGCACCATGCGGTCGAAACCACAAGGGGTATTAGTACGTAAATATACTTATTTGACCCCAAATATTCTGCTCCGCCTCATAATCCACTCCGTTACCCGCAACTACCGACAGAGATGCTTCTCCACCCGTACCTACCCATTCCCGCGCCTGTACCAATCCGAAAGTTAAGTTAAAGCCTGCCCAGCCAATATTGTGGGCGGCGCCTATGATGGGCTACCGCCAATACCTGAACTGTGCGTGAAGCCTCTCGATATAAGACTATGAATGAAAATCTCTTCATTTGTACACGCCTTACGTCCGGCTGCTTATCAATCGGGTACCTATGAGGCTTTTCACAGACGATTTCCATTACATTATATTTTCAAATTCTGCAAGATACATTGCGCCGAGCCCTGGTCTTTTCAATTCATAGTACGCAACGGATTCAAGATGTTCAGCTTCCGCGGCAAAATGAAAGAAATAACTCATCTAAGCAAAGCTTGTGCTTTTCTTCTCACCTCTTCTACCGGAATTGGTTGAACGATACCTTCATCAAGTTCCCGTGCCCGTCTGTGTGCCTCGATCAACCAGTCTGCCTCGATTTCATCTTGTGATGGCGCATCAAGACTCAACAGGAGCTTTTGGGCTAACTCTGCCCTTTCTTCTTCTGGTAAATGAAGCGCTTCATCTTTAATTTGCTTCAGGTTCATATTTATCTCCAGTTGTTGGTCCTTTTGGTTCTAACGCCGCAAACAGAGGTGCAGTTTAGCTGCGTTCCCGGTGAGTTGACTTACTATGCTTACCCAAGGTTGACGAATTTTTCTCGTTATTGACTCAAAAGTCATCCTGATACATAAAATATAATGGCAAGAATAACGGGGTCAGGTCTTTGATTTTTACTTCTGATGCTTGATAATTGCGCTCACAGTTGAGTAATGTAACCCGAAGTAATCCCCTATTTCCTTCAAGGTATACCCACCGCTCCGATAAGCTTTATTGATTGCCGTATTTCGGTCTCGACTCGATGCCATATAGTAATCCAAGGTTCTCGGCATAGGCCGCCTTTGGGATGAGGGCACTTCACTCATTTCCTGGTCCCCGTCAATGAGCGATTGCATCTGCCCGACAAACTGTTCCCCACCCAAATATATTTGATTACGCAACGAGGTCCACGGTGACGGCAAGTCATGACACTCTGAAACGAACTTTTTGTATTGATCAATCGCTACAGACCTCCTTTTGCCAAAGATTGCCAGTATCCAGTCCACATTCAAACAAACTGGCCCCTTAACCTGTCCTGTTGTCGCCCGATAGCTGCTCCACGGCCATTCTCCCGCAGAACGCACCATATCAGCACGCACCGGGTTTAGGACAATATAACGCGACAATTCCAACAGATAGTTCTCTTTTTCTACCAGAATGGCTTTATACCGACCTTGGAAAACATGACCTACCCGTCCATGCCGGCGGTTGAAGGTTTGTGTATAAACCCCATTGAGTTGGCGCATGCCCATCGACAGGTTCGCGTCGGGTGTTTCAATCAACAGATGATAGTGATTGCTCATTAAGCAATAGGCATGGCATACCCAGTTGTAGGTATGACATACGCTATCAAGAACCGATAGAAACTCCTTCCTATCACCATCATCTTCATAGATAGCTTCCCGGCGGTCACCACGAGACGTTACGTGATAAAGGGCACCTGGAAATTCCAATCGTAAAGGCCTTGCCATGGCTGATAGCTCTCCCTGATAATCAATTACTGAGACTAACAGAAAGCCCATCATAAATCAAAAACCCGGCCTCTCTGAGCCTCGACACCGTGCAATTTTTGCTTAATCAGGATGGAACTTTCTACCTCTTTAACTTCGGTAAATACCTATTCAGGCGAATCTGAACAGATTTAATAAGCATCAATAATGATCGAGATCAAAAATCAAAGACCTGACCCCGAGACCCCGAGACCGCTCCCAGGCTTCTTGATTAGCGGACTGTTCTACCGCCATGCAGACCTCATAAACCGAACGTTGTATAAAAGAAGGGGATACGCTCTGTAATTTCTTTATAATATCAAAAATCAAAGACCTGACCCCTATACACTACATCCATGAAAGTAAAAGGCGCTACCGGGATTACCCGGATCATCAATGCCGCGATTTATTCCTACCAGGGGCTGGTTACCTGTTTTAAAACGGAGTCTGCTTTTCGGCAGGAATTGGCTCTGGCGGCGGTTTTATTGCCGCTTGGTCTCTGGCTGGGTAATTCGGGGATTGAGCGCGCACTACTTGTGGGGAGTGTGTTGCTGGTTTTGATTGTCGAATTATTAAATACCGGTGTTGAATATGTCGTTGATCGGTTCGGCGAAGAAATTCATGAACTGTCAGGCAAGGCAAAGGATATCGCATCGGCAGCCGTGTTCTTAGCCTTGTGTAACCTCGCCGTCGTGTGGGCGCTGGTGTTGTTTTTTACTTGACCTGCTTTACACATTAAGGCGTTGTACAGTTATAACGCTTTTTACATCATTGAGTAATTTCACTCAATGATGTAAAAAATACATTTAATCTGTATTTTCAATCGGTTACGTATGTCTTGCAGATAATCTTTATTGAGGTATCCCCATGAAACTAAACGGTTCATGCCATTGTGGCAACGTGAAGTTCACTGTTAATTCCCCCCATCCGTATCCGTTCAATTTTTGCTACTGTTCTGTCTGCCGGAAAACGGCGGGTGGCGGAGGATATGCCATTAATCTTGGCGCCGAGTATGCAACGCTTGAGGTCAGCGGGCGGGAGTACATCTCGGTATATAAGGCCAGAATAAAAGATAACGAAACGGGAGAGGTTAAAGAAAGCCCGGCAGAACGTTCATTCTGTAAGACTTGCGCAAGCGCTTTATGGGTCTGGGATCCGCGCTGGCCGGAGCTGGTTCATCCGTTTGCATCTGTTATCGACAGTGAATTACCCCGGCCGCCTGAACGCACCCACCTTATGCTGGACAGCAAGGCGGGTTGGGTAGAGGCCGATGTCAGGAGCGGAGATAAGTCCTTCCCGCACTATCCGGAAGAGTCTCTGGCACAATGGCATGAACGTCTTGGTTTGACCAGTTGACCTTTACAGTTTTAATTCACCAAAATAGACTTCAATATTGTCTTTTACATAAACCAGGCGCACCCGGGTTTTTTCCTGTTTGACCCGCTGCCCTTCGATAACCTTCGGTTTGAAACGCCATTTCGGCGTGACATCCAGGGAAACCTTGTCAAAAATTCTCCCCGGCTTTGACTCGATGATCTTTTGATTTTGCACACGTCCGGCCGTTGTCACCGTAAATTCCACCAATGCCCATCCCTCAGGCCTTACCCCGTCTTTAAAAACAGGATATTTCGGCTGCATCACAAATAACGGCACGGCTGGCCCGTCTTTATCGGGGGTATACTGGATGACCTTGTCGGCATGGGAAGCAAATTTATCGTTGCGCAGGGCAACGTACAGTTTCGCCAGACGGGAGTGATTTGCCAGGACTATCGGATCATCTTCGAGCAGGTTGTCCTCGTATATGCGTAATGCCTCCGTGTATTTCTGTTCCGCATTCTCATGATCTTTTCGGGTCAGGTCAACGTCGCCAAGCAGGGAAATGAGATCCGCCGAGCGGATGTTGTCTTTACCGAATTTCGCGTCAAAAATAGCCAGGGCCTGCCTGTACAACGCCTCACCTTCGTCCACTTTTTGCTCGGCGATGTTGATCGTCGCCTGCTGTACCAGGATATTGGCTATGGCTGGATCCTCGGCACCGGCGTCGGATTTTATGGTAATGATGGAGATGATTTTATCCAGCTCCTGCCGCGCTTTTTCCAGTTCCTTCTTGCTGGCGTATACTTTGGCGTGATCCTCATGCACCGTAATCAAGTCCGTATGGTCGGGACCAAGTTGTTTAAGCAGTTCGGCTTTTGCCTGCAGCAGGATGGGTTCGGCTTCCTCGATTTCCCCGATGGCGATCAATATGTGGGCCAGGTTAACCTGCAACACAGGAATCTTTTCATGGTCGGCGCCGAGTTCCTTGACTGCCAGGTCCAACACCTTGCGCGCGAGTTCGGCGGCGCGGGGATAATTCCGTTGTGAGTATGCGCTGTTATACGCACGGTAGGTTTTCGTGAATTCTTTGGAAACCTGCGTCTCTTCTGCCGCTATAGGCTGGCAACAAAGCAACAGGAAACCGCCGACTGCTGTTAAGACAAAACGCATTTTTGATTTTTATCCCTCAATTGTGTGACCTCTTCAAAATCCCTGCCATTATATTGGTTTTTAGTGATTAGTTTAGTTATTAGTAGCGCTCCCCTCTAAAAACTAAAAACTGATAACTGAAAACTAACCACATACCGGACATTCGGGATCTTTCGGCAGTACGGCGGTATGCCATTCCATGGTCATGACGTCCACCAGTAACAGTTTTCCCTGCAAGGTGTTTCCCAGACCCATAATCAGTTTCATGGCTTCCGTGGCCTGTATGCTGCCGGCGATGCCCAATAAGGGTGCCAGTACGCCATTGGCGGTACAGGTTTCCTCCACCTCCGCATTGTCTCTATACAGACATCGATAACAGGGCGAAGTTTCGTCTTTGGGATTAAACACACTGAGTTGTGCCTCAAAGCGTATGGCTGCCCCGGAAACCAGGGGGGTGCGAGTACTGACGGAGGCCCTGTTGATGGCGAACCGGGTAGTGAAATTATCACTGGCATCAACGATAACGTCTGCCAGTGCCGCGTATTCTGTCAATTCATCTTCAGCCAGGGCATGATCAATCAACGTTAACTTAACGTCCGGATTGATCGCGGTCAGGTGGTCGCCGCCGGACGCTACTTTTAACCGCCCGATATCAGCGGTTTTATGAAGTATTTGCCGCTGTAAATTGGACAGGTCCACCCGGTCAAAATCAACCAGGATAACGTGTCCCACCCCGCCGGCGGTGAGGTAAATGGATGCGGCGGAACCCAGCCCCCCTGCGCCGATTATCAATACGGTGGCATCCGCCAGACGCAATTGCCCTGCCGCATCGATCTCGGGCAACATGATCTGCCGGCTGTAACGTAACAATTGTTCGTCATTCATAGCGTCGCCCCGGTCACGGACGTACTGCACTGGTATGGCGCTCATGCCCGGCATAATCCCTGTGGGTGGCAATGTCCCGGAAATGGTTCGATTTGAATTGATGCCTGACATAATCACCTTGGTTATGCGCATGTTCAATAATTATAAATCCGCCCGGGTTGATATATTCGGCAGCGCCGGAGATGATGATGCGGATACAGGCTGTTCCTTTATCTCCGCCGTCAAGAGCCAGGCGCGGTTCATGCCTGATTCCATCTGTTTGCACCGTATCATCAAGGTAATCCACGTAAGGCGGATTGCATAAAATCATATCGAAGCGCCTGTTTTGCAGGTCTCTGAACCAATCAGACTGGCGAAACGTAATATTTGTAACGTCTGCTGCCGCGGCATTTTGTCGCGCAACGTCCAACGCATCCGGGCTCAGGTCCACAGCAGTAATATCACAACAAGGCCGGGCGATGGCAATGGCAACGGCAATGGCGCCACTGCCCGTGCCAAGGTCAAGAATCCTGTCCCGACCGTTCACGGGGATACGGTTGAGCGCCAGTTCAACCAGTAATTCCGTCTCCGGCCTGGGTATCAAGGTGCTTTGATTTACTTTGAAATCGATTGACCGGAATTCTTTTGCGCCGGTCAGGTAGGCAACAGGATAACCGGCCCTCCTGCTGTCCAGCAACCGCATGAAATCAGTGACTGAATTTTCAGTCACCACCATTTCAGGATGTGCGTAAAACCGGCTTCTGTCCGTCTCCAGTAATGCCGCCAATAATATCTCGGCATCGAGTCGCGGGCTGTCGGATGAGGGCAACTGTCGCGCCGCCAGATTTAAAAGTTGCCTGGCCCGCATCTACAGCTACCCACTCAGGGCGGCCAGTTGATCGGCCTGGTGTTCGTTGATAAGCGGATCGATAATCATATCCAGTTCACCCTGCATAATTTCTTCCAGCCTGTATAAGGTGAGGCTGATCCTGTGATCAGTTACCCTGCCCTGCGGAAAATTGTAGGTTCTTATACGCTCGGAACGATCTCCCGAACCGATCAGGTTGCGCCTGTTTTCGGCAATTTCCGACGCTTGTTTTGCTTTTTCTGCGGCAAGCAATTTTGCTCGCAGCAGCGACATGGCCCGGGCGCGATTCTTGTGTTGCGAGCGTTCATCCTGGCATTCCACCACGATACCAGTGGGAAGATGAGTGATGCGTATGGCAGAATCGGTCTTGTTGACATGCTGTCCACCGGCGCCGGAAGCGCGGTAGGTATCTGTCCGGAGATCATTCTGACTGATTTCAATTTCATCAATTTCGTCGGCCTCAGGCAGTACGGCAACGGTACAGGCCGAGGTATGGATACGGCCCTGGGATTCCGTTTCCGGAACCCGTTGGACCCGGTGTGCGCCGGATTCAAATTTCAACCTCGAGTAGGCCCCGGCGCCAAGGACGCGCATAATAATGGCCTTATATCCATCCAGGTCGCTCTCCGTAGTATTCAGGAGTTCGATTTCCCAGTTTGATTTTTCTGCATAGCGAGAATACATCCGCATCAAATCAGCCGAAAACAAGGCTGCTTCTTCCCCTCCGGTGCCCGCCCGGATTTCCAGAAAAATATTGCTTTTATCCGCCGGGTCACTGGGCAACAGTAATTTTTGCAGTTTCAACTCAAGCGCATCATGTCTTTGTCGGACAATTTCAATTTCCTCACCGGCAAGTTCCCGAATTTCCCGGTCACTGTCTTTAAGCATCTCTTTTGCGTTGTCCATGGACTGTAAATTGGACCGGTACTCTTTAAAACAGTTGACGATGGGTCGGATTTCCGCTACTTCCTTATTCAGGTCACGGAAACGATTTTGATCACTGATTACCTCGAGGGTGGCCAGCAGCGCGTGAATTTCTTCCTGACGCTCACTCAGTTTCCCCAATTTTTTTTGCAGACTGTCTTTCATTTGCTACTCCGGTTCCCCGGATTCCAAATCCTCGGGAGCCAGGTCGAACAAGTGCCGGACAACCTGCAACACGTCCTCTTTTTGCGCGGGGCTGAGCTTATTCAACCTGGAAGTAGGCGGATGGATCAGTTTATTGGTTAATGATCGGGTCACCTCATGGAGCAGATCCTCGGGGGCTGTTCCCTGGCGTAATTTTTGTAATGCCGACTGCAATACGTCTTCCCTGATTAGTTGTGCCTGGTTTCGAAGCGCCCGGATAGTTGATACTGTGTCCAGCGAATTCACCCATTCCATGAATTGGATGACTTCAGTGTCGATGATTTGTTCAGCCTGTTTTACCGCCGCCTGACGGCTTTTGATATTATCGTCAATAATGCTCTTCAAGTCATCAACCGTATACAAGTAGACATCTTCAAGTTCACCCACCCCGGGTTCCACGTCTCTTGGCACGGCTATGTCCAGGATAAATACGGGTTTATGTTTCCGTTTTAAAATGGCTGACTCAATAGTATCCTTGCGGAGGATTGGAAGCGGGCTTGCGGTGGAGGATATGACGACGTCCGCCTCATCGAGGTGCTGAGGAATTTCATCCAACGAAATGGCATAAGCGGAATACTGTTGCGCCAGGCTCTGCGTTCGTTCCGGCGTGCGGTTGGCGATGATCATTTTGTGCAGGCCACTGTCACGCAAATACTTCGCGGTGAGTTCTATGGTTTCACCGGCGCCGATGAGTAAGGCCGTCTGTTTGGACAGGTCGCCGAATATCTGCCTGGCCAGACGGACCGCCGAATAGGCGACGGATACGGGATGGCTGCCTATCATGGTATTGCTGCGCACGTCCTTGGCCACCCTGAAAGAATGCTGGAACAGCCGGTTCAACATTTTGCCTATGCTGCCCGTCTCCAGGGCAGTCTGGTAAGCCTGTTTCAATTGTCCCAGGACCTGGGGTTCGCCGACCACCATCGAGTCCAATCCGCTGGCGACACGCAACACGTGTTTTACCGCGCCGGCATCGGGATGAGTGTAGATATAACTGTGTAATTCGTTTTTTTTGCAACCGTGAAATCCGGAAAACCAGTCAACAGGCCAGCTCGCGTCGACAGCATCAAGGCTGCAATAAATTTCGGTACGGTTGCAGGTTGACAATATGGCCGCTTCGTCAATACCGGTATTCCCGGTCAACTCAATCAAGGCTTCCGGCAGCACTTCGTTACCGAAGGTGACTTTTTCTCGTACCTCCAGGGGCGCGGTTGTATGGTTGAGACCAAATGCCAGCAGTGTCATCCGAATAGTTTATCACTGTGCAACAGTTCCCGCTAACTGGACTGAAAGAGAGTTTGGCGGCTGTTTTTCCGTTCGGGGGCGTCTAATCACAGTGTTGTCGTATTTTCATTTCAGGATATAATCACGGTAATGCGCAATTATCCAGGATTTCAGTTACGCAACGGCATCACAAGACTCGTGCTGGCAGGCATTGCCGCGCTTGCGGTCGCCGCTTGTACCACCACGACACAAAAACAGGTGACGACCATTGAGCCTGCCGAGTCGGAACCTGCACATGAAGAAGCGGGAAACGAGGCCAGGATTACCCGGGTTGAGCCGGTTCGTCCGAAAATAGAATTAACGGAAGAAATCCTCTCCAAGTTATTAATCGCTGAATTTGCGGGCCAAAAGGGGTTATTGGATATCGCGATAGAAAATTACCTGGATTTGGCTCGTTCTACCAGAGACCACAAGATCGTCGAGCGGGCCGCGCGCATCGCGGTTTATGCCCGTGATGATGCCGCTGCATTGGCTGCCGCCCGGTTGTGGGTGGAACTTGACCCGCGTAATCCCGACCCTCACCAGGTGCTGGCGGTAATGCAACTGCGGGGCGGCAACCTGGAGCAGGCTGCGGAGCATCTGCAGGACATTTTTGCTTATTCTGATGGGGAGATAGACGAGAAGTTATGGATGGTTGCCAACCTGCTGGGGCGCGAAGAAGACAGGGAAGCAATACTGGCCCTTATGGAGAATCTGGTTTCTTCACAAAATAATTCCCCTGCAGCCCTGTATGCATTTGCGCACGTCGCCGCCAAACTGGGAGACCTGGAGCGCTCACGGGAGTTGCTTGAAGACACACTTGCCCTGACCCCGGGCAATGATAATGCGGCGCTCAGCTATATTTCCATCTTGCAGCGTCTGGGTCGGGAACCGGAGGCAATGACGTGGCTGGAACAGGAGTTGATGGAACGCGAAGGCGAGGATTTCAGCCTGCGTCTGGCTTATGCAAGATTATTGATGGAAGCCAGACGTTTTGATGAAGCACGCAGTCAATTCGAGTTGCTTGTTGCCCAGGCGCCGGAGAACAGTGATGTGCTGTACATGCTGGGACTGTTGCATTTGCAAAGTAATCGCCTGGATGATTCTGTCATCTATTTTAATAAATTATCAGCACAGGAAAAACTGACGGACGTCGCCAATTATTATCTCGGACGCATTGCGGAAGAAAAACAAAACCATGAAGAGGCCGGCGTCTGGTATCAAGGGGTACACAAGGGAGAACATTACTTTGATGCCCAGGTCAGGCTTGCTTTGCTGCTGGCAAAAAAAGGACAGGTCGAGGAAGCGCGCAGCCATCTCAATTCCATACAGACACAAGGGAAGCAACAACAGATCATTTTAGTCCAGGCGGAGGGAGAGCTGCTGGTGGAGGAGAAACGCTATGCTGAGGCCATTGCCGTATATGCCAAAGCACTGGAGAATGAATACAATGCAGACCTGCTTTACGCCCGGGCCATGGCGGCGGAAAGGATCGGCAGGCTGGATATCCTGGAGGCGGACCTGAGAACCATACTCGAACGCGAACCGGATCACGTCCAGGCGTTAAATGCATTGGGGTATACCCTGGCGGATGCCACTGAGCGTTATGCTGAAGCCTACGAACTAATCAAGCGAGCATTTGAGTTCAGTCCATCGGATTTTTATATTCTGGACAGCATGGGGTGGATCCTGTATCGCCTGGGCCGGCTGGATGAAGCGATCGATTATTTGAGAAGGGCCATGAGTTTAAGACCGGACCCTGAGATCGCTGCCCACCTGGGAGAAGTGCTATGGGTAAGCGGCGCCAGGGACCAGGCAAAAGAGATCTGGGAATCTGCATTAATACTGACACCCGAAGATACGCGCCTGCTGGACGTGATTCAACGGTTCAGCCCTTGAATCTTTTTTTGATGGCAAGGAGTGTTGCGCAAAACCCGGGAGCGTCATTCCGGCGAAAGCCGACCCCCTGTTTTATTTTCATTTCCCTGGTATTCCTACTGTCAGGCTGCGCCCGAATACCTGTTGAAAACAGGATTAAACCCGCCTGGGAGACACGTAAAGATGAATTGATGCAGGTGGAAGATTGGGATATCAGGGGCAGGATTGCAGTGCGGGTGGACAACGAATCGGGATCAGGTTCTTTGTACTGGACCCAGCAGAAAGACGAATATAACGTACGTGTGATTACCCCATTCGGTGGCGGCACATATCAACTGACCGGCGACAGCAATACCGCGTTGTTACGCAACCCGGACAACCGTGTGATGCAAGCTGAGAACGCGGAAACCCTGTTTCGACAACAGGCGGGCTGGTATCTCCCCGTCTCCGGCCTGGTCTACTGGATAAGAGGACTTCCCATGCCGACGTTGCAGGTAGATGGGCTACTGCTTGATGAGGAAAACAGGTTGAGCGCATTAAACCAGGCCGGCTGGTCCATACGCTATAAAAACTATATCGGGATTGACGGAAAGAGTATGCCGGGCAGACTTGACCTGCAAAATAATCGTATTCGCGTTCGCATGTCCATCAGGGAGTGGAATTTACCCTGATGTCTGCGCAACCCTGGCCGGCCCCGGCGAAATTAAACCATTTTCTGCACGTCATCGGACGCCGGGATGACGGTTATCACCTGTTACAGACCGTGTTCCAGTTCCTGGATCTGGCTGACGAGTTGCAGATTTCCGCGACAGGAGATGGACGGATCAGGTGTGAACGCAATTACTCCCAGGTGGAAAAACAGGAAGATCTTGTGGTCAGAGCAGCCAGACTGCTCCAGGAAATCAGTGATACTTCCAGAGGCGCGGAAATCAGCGTCTATAAAAAAATACCTGTCGGCGGCGGGCTGGGAGGTGGCAGTTCAGACGCGGCGACGACCCTGGTGGCGCTGAATCGTCTGTGGGAAACCGGTTTGTCGGTCGATCAAATCGCTGAGGCAGGTCTCAGCCTGGGAGCCGACGTTCCGGTATTTGTGCGCGGGTTCGCCGCCTGGGGGGAAGGAGTGGGTGAGATACTGGAACCCGTAACGCTCCCGGAAAACTGGTATTTGCTGGTTTATCCCGGTACTCCTGTGGTCACCCTGGAAATATTTAACGCGCCCGGTTTAACGCGCGTAACGCCCAGGGTCTCAATGCACGACTTCCTGCAGGGGAATTGTCGCAATGACTGTGAGCCTGTGGTCCGGCAAGCCTGTCCGGAAGTGAGCGCGGCACTGGATTGGCTCAATGCCCGCGCCCAGGCGAAGCTGTCGGGTACCGGAGCAAGTATTTTTGCCGCATTTGCAGATAAAGAAGAAGCCGCGGTCCTCCTGGATGAATTACCGGGAAAATGGCAGGGATTTATAGCCAGGGCATGTAATCGCTCCCCGCTTGCAGACAGGCTTAACCTGGAAACAGGCTGAAACAGAACGGCTTCCGGGTCAAGCCCGGATGGCAGGGTGGCGGTAACAGCAACACGTAGCAGATAACGAGGGGCGGATTCAAAAGTATGTGGCTGTCGTGTGATATTTGATCATTCCAATTGTGCTCACATATGTTATACTCCAAAGTTCACCGGCAGTTCTTCGTAGAAATCACAAAATAAGAAACGTTATACGGGAACGCGCCGATGTTCTCGGGTTACGAATGGGGCGTGGCCAAGTGGTAAGGCACAGGGTTTTGATCCCTGCATTCCCAGGTTCGAATCCTGGCGCCCCAGCCAGTTAACACTCGGCAGAGAAAATTAATGTCATTGGATAATATAATGCTGTTCTCCGGTAACGCCAACCGGAGTTTGGCGGCTGAGATTGCCCGATACCTGAATTTGCCTCTGGGTAAAATCAACGTGGGTCGTTTCAGTGACGGCGAGATTATGGTTGAGATCGCGGAAAACGTCCGCGGACGTGATGTATTCATCTTGCAACCTCTATGTTCGCCCGCCAATGATAACCTGATGGAGATGCTTATCATGGCGGATGCGCTGAGGAGGGCGTCGGTGGCCCAGATCACGGCGGTAGTTCCGTACATGGGTTATGCCCGCCAGGACCGCAGGCCGAGATCCGCCAGGGTGCCCATAACGGCCAAGGTGGTAGCGGACATGATAGGCAAAACGGGAATATCCAGGGTATTGACCGTCGACCTGCACGCTGATCAAATCCAGGGTTTTTTTGATATGCCCCTGGATAACGTGTATGCGTCTCCGGTGTTGATGGGTGATATATGGAAGCACAAGTATGAGAAACAAATCGTCGTATCACCTGACGTGGGCGGCGTGGTCAGGGCCCGCGCCATAGCAAAACAGTTGGATGATACGGAGTTGGCGATTATCGACAAAAGGCGGCCAAAGGCGAACGAGTCCGAAATAATGAATATCATCGGTGACGTCAGTGAGCGCACCTGTATTATCGTTGATGATATGGTGGATACGGCCGGCACGTTGTGTAATGCGTCAAACGCCTTGAAGGATTTTGGCGCCACGCGGGTGGTTGCTTACTGTACACATCCGGTGTTGTCAGGCAGGGCGCTGGATAATATTAACTCATCAAAACTGGATGAACTGGTCGTCACCGACACGATTCCGTTGAGTGAAGCTGCCGTTGAATGTGGTAAAATCCGCCAGCTCAGCGTTGCCACGATGTTGGCGGAAAGCATCCGTCGGATTTCCGAGGGAGAATCACTGAGTTCAATGTTTATAGATTAAGTAGTCGGTCAGGAGTTTTGAAATGCAAGCTAATGAACTAAAGGCAGAACCCAGGAACGAACAAGGTAAGAGCGCCAGCCGCCGCCTGCGTCGTTCGGGAAGAATCCCCGGTGTGGTCTACGGGGCGAACAAAGAACCGCAGTCAATCTCACTGTCGCATGATGAGGTGTTGCACCAGTTGGGGCGCGAGGCATTCTACTCAAGCATCCTGGACCTGAACGTCAGCGCTGAAAGTGAGCAGGTTGTTGTGAAAGCGTTACAAAGGCATCCTTATAAACCCGATATTCTGCATATCGATTTTCTGCGTATTGACGCAAAGCAGAAAATTACCATGCGAGTGCCCATACATTTTATTAATGAACATCAATGTGTCGGTGTCAGGACCGGTGGGGGGATTGTGAGTCGTATCATGACCGAGTTGGAAATAAGCTGCTTGCCGAAAGACCTGCCGGAATATATCGAAGTGGACCTGGAGGAGGTAAACATAGGCGAAGCCCTGCATCTCAGTGATATCACGTTGCCTGAGGGGGTGGAGTTCTACGCGTTGCAACACGGCGGAGACGCCTCTAGCCCGGTGGTATCCGTGAACATACCTAAGGTAGTCGAAGACATCGTTGAGGAAGAAGATGTCCTGGAAGACGTTGCGGAAGCGCCGGAAACAGGCGAAACCGAGCAACCTGCCGATACAGACGGCTAACCCGCATATCGCACCAGTGGATGCGCCCCCTGCTTACAACATGCTGGGGCAAGCCTTGTTGCTTGTCTTTTTGCGCCTGGCGGACACGTGTTCATTGCGCCCATCCCTGGGCACAACCCTACGGGCGGCTGGCGCCGTGCAAATCGTCTATCCTGACGATTTGTCCCTCAACCATAGCTACGGCTATGCTTTCGGTCGCAGGCACCCGCCAGCCGCACAAATCTGGCGCGATCATCGCATCCACTGGTGCGATATGCGGGCTGGGCTTTCTCCCGGGCACGCGTGCCAACCCGGTTAAAACTCATCGTGGGCCTGGGCAACCCGGGCTCCGATTATTCGGCAACGCGGCATAACGTCGGTTTCTGGTTCGTTGACAGGCTTGCCGGGCAGCATCAAAGCCGGTTTGCGCCGGATAAGAAACTGGTTGGCGACCTCGCCCGGTTCAGCGCCCCCGATGTTGATTGCCGGCTGTTCAAACCGGCCACCTATATGAATGAAAGTGGTCGCGCCCTGCAGGCCGTCACCGATTATTACGACATCCATTCCACGGAAACCCTGATCGTCCACGATGATATAGACCTGGACGCCGGCATGATTCGATTAAAACAAGGCGGCGGCCATGGCGGACACAAGGGTCTGCGGGACATCAGTGAAAAACTGGGTAACGCCGATTACCTGAGACTGAGGATAGGCGTAAGTCACCCGGGGAATAAAACCAAAGTGCTGGCGCACGTATTGGGGCGGCCCGGGGAGGAGGACGCGGAGTTGATTGACACGGCCATACAAAGGGGGATAGAGGTACTGCCTCTGTTGTTCGCCGGCGAGCTTGACAAGGCCATGACCTGGCTGCATACACAGTAGCAACCGGCTTGTAAATAAGAATGGGCTTTAAATGCGGGATCAGAATGGGTTTTAAATGCGGGATCGTCGGGTTGCCGAACGTGGGTAAATCCACTTTGTTCAATGCCTTGACCAATGCCGGGATCAGCGCCGAAAACTATCCTTTTTGTACGATTGACCCCAATATCGGCGTGGTTCCGGTACCTGACCCCCGCTTGCAGGCAATTGCCGGGATTGTCAAACCGGAGCGGGTGGTTCATACCCACGTGGAATTCGTTGACATCGCCGGCCTGGTGGCGGGCGCGTCAAAAGGTGAAGGGCTGGGCAATAAATTTCTTGGCCATATCCGCGAGACCCACGCCATTGCCCAGGTCGTGCGCTGTTTTGAGGATGATAATATTGTCCATGTCAGCGGCAAGGTGGACCCGATTTCTGATCTTGACGTGATCAATATGGAGCTGTGTCTGGCAGACCAGGAGACCCTGGAGCGGGCCTTGCAGAAGGCCGACAAATCGGCAAAAAGCGGCGACAAGCAGGCACTTGAACGATGCCGCGTACTGGCAAAGTTGTCGGCCCATATCGATACGGGCGAGCCCGCCAGGACACTGCAACCGGGGAGCGCCGAACTGGCGCTGGCGCGGGAACTGCGCCTGTTAACGGAAAAACCCGGTTTATATATCGCCAACGTGGAAGAGACCGGTATCTCGTCCAATAAATGGCTGGCACAACTGGCGCCGCGCGCCGCGGCGGACGGCGCTCGATTGCTTGTCATAAGCGCCGCCATTGAGAATGAACTTGCCGAGCTTGACGAGGAGGGCAGGAGGGAGTTTTTACGCGAGCTGGGGTTGGCTGAGCCTGGTTTGCACCGGTTGATACGGGCCGGTTATGAACTGCTTGAGTCACACACATTTTTTACGATGACACTCAGGGAAGTCAGGGCCTGGACCATTAAAAAAGGGGCCAGCGCCATCCAGGCCGCTGGCGCCGTCCATACGGATTTCGAGAAGGGGTTTATTCGTGCGGAAGTTATTGCATATAACGACTTCATTGAACACCGGGGCGCACACGGCGCAAAGGAGGCGGGTAAATGGCGTTTGGAAGGGAAGGAGTACATTGTAACGGATGGTGACGTGATACTGTTCCGTTTTAACGTATGATGGGGTCATATGATGGGGTCAGGTCTTTGATTTTTGATATGGATCATTGAAGCTGACAAAAAGCCTATCAAAAATCAAAGACCTGACCCCATCATCTCTATATAATCCGAGTTAACCGATAATAACAACGGATCATTATGTCTGAATATATCATTGCGCCTTCAATACTGTCTGCAGACATGACGCGTTTGGGTCAGGAGGTGGAAGCCGTCCTGGCTGCCGGTGCGGATTACATCCACGTTGACGTGATGGACAACCATTACGTACCCAACCTGACTTTTGGTCCGGTTGTTGTCCGGGCATTGCGTGATCACGGTATTACCGCCCCGTTGGATGTACACCTGATGATAGAGCCGGTTGACCGGATCATCCCGGATTTTGCCGCGGCCGGCGCCGATATCATCACTTTTCACCCGGAGGCAAGTCAACACGTTGACCGTACCCTGCAACTGATCAAGGATAATCATTGCCGTTGCGGCCTGGTGTTTAATCCGGCAACGCCCCTGGATCATCTCCAATACGTCGTCGACAAGGTGGATATGGTTTTGATCATGTCCGTCAACCCGGGGTTCGGCGGGCAAAGCTTTATCCCCGGCACCCTGGATAAATTACGCGCGGCAAGGAAAATCATTGACGCCTCCGGCGGTGACATCCGCCTTGAGATCGATGGCGGGGTGAAAGTGGAAAATATTGCTGACATTGCCGCGGCCGGCGCGGATACGTTCGTGGCAGGCTCGGCGATTTTCGGTAGCGATGATTATGCCGGAGTCATCAAAGAGATGAGAACAGAATTAAGAACGGCGGGGTCAGGTCTTTGATTTTTGATCAGGAACGGCGGGGTCAGGTCTTTGATTTTTGATCAGCAGGGGGTGGCGGGGTCAGGTCTTTGATTTTTAATGATTCCTGATCAAAAATCAAAGACCTGACCCCGCCACCCCGCCACCTCTGATCGGAAGAGAAAATTTAGCGTGTTATTAATGATCGACAATTACGACTCTTTTACCTACAACCTTGTTCAATACTTTGGTGAACTGGGCCAGGACGTGAGCGTTTACCGCAATGATCAGGTGACCCTGGAGGAAATCCACGCGTTGGAGCCGCGGCATATCGTTATCTCACCCGGCCCCTGTACCCCGAACGAAGCGGGAATATCGGTTGACGTGATTAATGAATTTATAGATAAAATTCCCATCCTGGGGGTGTGCCTTGGACACCAGAGCATTGGCCAGGCTCTGGGAGGGCGCGTAATTCATGCCGATCGTATTATGCACGGCAAGACTTCCGATATTTATCATAATAATTCGGACGTGTTTGTCGGCCTTGAAAGTCCGTTTGTTGCGACTCGGTACCACTCCCTGATTATCGAGCGGGAAACGCTGCCGGACTGCCTCGAAGTCACGGCATGGACCCGGTCGAAAACCGGTGAGATGGATGAGATCATGGGGGTAAGGCATAAAGACTACCCCGTCTTCGGCGTACAGTTTCATCCCGAGTCGATATTGACCACTTTTGGTCATGATCTGCTGGAAAACTTCCTTGGTATTAATCTTCATTAACTGCCGCCATGGACATTCGATCCGCGCTGAACAAAGTCATTGAAGGTAGCGACCTGTCCACTGCCGCCATGCAGGCCGTGATGCAGGATATGATGTCGGGGAAATTGACCGATGCGCAAATCGGCGGGTTCCTGGTAGCCTTGCGGATGAAAGGCGAGACGATCGAGGAAATAGCCGCCGCGGCCGCGGTCATGCGCGAGTTCGCCACGAGGGTACACGTTGACGGCCCTCACCTGGTGGATATCGTCGGCACGGGGGGAGATGGCGCACATACATTCAATATTTCCACCACGTCGACCTTTGTTATCGCCGCCGCGGGCGGCAAAGTCGCAAAACACAATAATCGTTCCATTTCCAGTCGGTCCGGCAGCGCCGACGTACTGGAGCAGGCCGGCGTTAAACTGGGCCTGAAACCTGAGCATGTAGCCGCGTGTATCAACCGGATAGGCGTGGGTTATATGTTTGCGCCGGCTCACCATCCCGCCACACGGTATGCCGCGGGCCCACGCAAGGAACTGGCTGCCAGGAGCATATTCAACCTGCTGGGGCCGTTAACAAACCCGGCTTATGTCAAGCGCCAGCTAATCGGTGTCTACCAGCTGGAGTTGTTGGATACGTTTGCTCAAGTCATGCAACGGCTTGGCAGCCAGCACTGTATGATTGTGCGTTCTGAGGACGGATTGGATGAAATCAGTCATTCAGCCGCGACTAACGTGGCCGAATTGAAAGACGGGCAGATTGCAAAATATCAAATAACGCCGCAGCAATTCGGCTTTATACCCGGCGTCCTGTCCGACCTGGTAGTCAACAGCGCCGAGGAAAGCCATACCCTCATGCTGTCCGTGCTCGATAATCACCCCGGTCCGGCCCTGGATATTGTTTTATTGAATGCCGGCGCCGCCATTTACGTAGCCGGGCTGGCGCCCGGGATAGGCGCGGGGATTGAAATGGCCAGACAGGCCATTGCCACGGGCGAAGCAAAGAGAAAATTACAGGAACTGGCAACTCTGACAACGCAATTGGCGTCCGGCTGATATGGTGGAGTATTCATATTGAACGCACCTGATGTCCTGGCAACCATACTCGAGTACAAGCGGGAATGGGTTGCCGCAAGAAAAGCGGAAATACCACTGGCGCACCTGGAGCAACAGATCAGTGGCGCCGACCCCGGACCGGGGTTTTATCGGTCAGTCCGGCGCGCCATAGAAAACGGCAGGCCCGCCGTGATTGCCGAAATAAAAAAAGCGTCACCGAGTAAAGGAATTATCCGTAAGGATTTCAATCCTGCCAAAATAGCAGACGCCTGTACCAAGGCCGGCGCGGTCTGTCTCTCCGTACTGACTGATGAGAAATTTTTTCAAGGTTCAGACCGGCACCTGGAACAGGTTAAGACCGTGACGCGATTGCCGGTGCTGCGTAAGGATTTTATCATTGATCCCTACCAGATCTACGAGGCAAAGACGATCGGCGCCGACTGTGTACTGCTTATCGCAGCAGCTTTGGCTGACACACAGATGCAGGAGCTTGCCGCGGTTGCCACCGCCGTCGGTCTTGACGTGCTCGTAGAAGTACACAATCGTGAAGAACTCGAACGCGGCTTGATGCTGCGCACGCCATTGATAGGGATTAACAACCGGAACCTGCACACCTTTGAAACGTCGCTGCAGACAACACTGGGGCTGTTACCGGACGTTTTTCCGGACAGGACCATTGTGACGGAAAGCGGTATACACAGCCGGGAGGATATCGAGCTCATGCGCAGCCACGACGTTCATGCCTTTCTGGTAGGTGAAGTTTTGATGAGGGCGGCAGACCCGGGCGAAGAATTACGCACGCTGATCGGTTGAGTGAGGCGGAACCTCTGAATTATTCAGAGGCTTTTTACTTTTTTAAATCAAATAATTCATCCAGTTGTTGCCTGGATTTTTCCTCCTGAGCGCGCGCACCGTCGGGTCCGCTGACAGCAGTCTCGCTTTCCAGGCCGAACAGGGCGTTCAGGTCGGATATTGCGGCGCCGGCCTCCGTATGATCGGCAGGCGTGTAGGCGTGTGCATTTAATTCAAGATAATCACAAAAGTTTGGCCTGTCCTTGTCTTTGACCTCATCGGCGACAGGCTCCCGGCATTGCTTCGCTACCCGGGAATCATAAAACCGGCACATCAGGCAGATGTGTATCGCGGCATCACAGGCTTTGCAACGGGCACTCCTGGACAACGGCATGATCAGGTAATCCAGACCGCTGCCGCATTTCCAGCACTTCAGGTCTTCGGGTTTAACCATCTGCTCCCGGCATTATAAGCATCAACTGAAAAATAACAGTTTGATGATGAACAGCGTCAGCACGACATTCAGCACCAGTTTAATGACCTGCTCGCCCTTGTTCACCTGGACGTGCGCGCTTAACCATGCCCCGATGGAAGTGCCTACGGCCAGACTGAGGCCCAACATCCAGAAAATCTCCACCTGCCAGGCGAATACGATTAAGGCAGCCATGGTATAGACGCTGATGATGAAGGCCTTGTGCATATTGACCCTGACCAGGTCCAGGCCCAGTGTTTTGTGCAGGA
Organism: Gammaproteobacteria bacterium; assembly: GCA_965248145.1. Lineage (GTDB taxonomy): Bacteria > Pseudomonadota > Gammaproteobacteria > Eutrophobiales > Eutrophobiaceae > JAAXHV01. The sequence continues at coordinate 505,911 of OZ252091.1, forward strand.
TCGGCAGGAACAGGAAGCCAATCCCGATCTGGATAAATCCACCATAAAATCCCACCATTGACATCAGTATATGGGCAAGCAGCAGACGCGGTTTTTCCGGTGGGACCCGGGTATAGGTCTGCCCCTCTTTTTTTACCGCCATGACCAGCATCACAACCAGCATGATCACGGCCACGACACGATTAAACCAGATTCCTTCGAGACGGGTTCCCATGTAGGCGCCGATCACCGCGCCGGGGAGCGCGGCAAAGGCCAGCGTCAGGCTCAGTTTAAAATCAGAATAGCCTTTTTTGAAAAACGCAATGACCGCCGTGGTCATCTGTGCCAGTATCGCAATGCGGTTGGTGCCGTTGGCGACCGGTCCCGGAACGTCCATGAACAACATGATAGGGATGCTTAACAGTGATCCGCCGCCGGCCATGACGTTCACGAAACCCACAACGATGCCGACGAGTAAAAAAACGATGTATTGCCAGATTTCCATTCGGTTCAGGGACCGATAATCAGTCGGGGAACAGGACAGCCGTCATTCCTGTTTGCCATAGTCTTTGAACTTTTCCAGGTTGACGTCCATTTCGGTCTCATCAAGCAGCACGGGTGACCCCGCCGCGCGGCTGAGCAGGTATTGTTTGGCGAGCTCTTCCACCAGTTGCGCCATCTTAAAGGCGGCGGCCACGTCCTTGCCCAGCGCAATCACGCCGTGGTTGGCCAGCAGACAGGCGTGACGGTCCACTAAGGCATTCAGTGCATGGTCGGATAACTCCCGGGTGCCGAAAGTAGCATACTCGGTGCAACGGATGGACGACCCGCCGGCGCCGGCGACCATGTAGTGAAACGCGGGGAGGTCCTGGCGGGTACACGCCAGCGCGGTGGCGCAGGGCGAATGGGTATGGACAATAGCGTTCGCATCGGCCCGGTCTATATAAATATCCTGGTGAAACCGCCATTCACTGGAGGGTTTCAAATCACCTTCGGCCCGGTTGCCGTGCAAGTCCATCCTGACGATGGCAGCAGGGGTTAATATCTCATAGTCCACCCCGGTTGGCGTGATCAGGTAACCCTGCTCAACCCTGGCGCTGAGATTCCCGGCAGTGCCCGTGCCCAACTGGTTTTTTTGCAGTGCCCGGGCGCTGGAAATCAGGATTTCACGTAAACTTGAATGATCCATGGCCGAATAATATATTATCCTGGTCAAAGTTTCCCTTTAACTAATTAATGGAAATCTGTATATCAGTGGTGGAAACGTGAAAAATAATGCCCGACAATGGGTCGCATTTCTCCTGTTATTTTGTTTGACTGCATCGGCGTATCCGGACGACTTGCTGCACCCCATAACAGCGCAACGGGTTGTTGATCTGACCCATACGCTGCATGGGGATATGCCGTTCTGGCCGGGCACTGCCCCCTTGGTGATTGAACGGCTTGCTGATTATGACAAGGGCTATCGAATGCACCGGTTCTCCTTCTGGGAAAATATCGGGACCCACGTCGATGCGCCGGCGCATTTTGCCGAGGGGAAACAATCCGTCAATGAACTTGGCTTGAATGACCTGGTAGTGCCAATTATTGTCATCAAGGTACAGGATAAGGTCGCACGGGATGATGATTATGAATTATCCGTTGATGACGTGCTTTTGTGGGAAGAACGGAACGGCCGCATCCCATCCCACAGCCTGGTCGTTATGAACACAGGGTGGTATAGGAAATTTCATTCACCGCAAGACTACATCAACCAGGATGATTCAGGCGTTCTACATTTCCCCGGTTTCTCAGTCGCCGCCGCCCGATTACTGGTGCAACGCAACGTTGCCGGGATAGGAATCGATACCCTGAGCCTGGATCCGGGTAACGATTTAAGCTTCCCGGTCCATCATATCATGCTGGCCGCCGGTAAATATCAAGTCGAAAACATGAATAACCTGGACGCCTTACCCGTTAAGGGAGCTATTGCCGTCATCGGTGTGTTGCCGATAAAAGACGCCTCCCAGGCCCAGGCCAGGATTTTTGCGTTTATGGAGTAGGTTGAGTATATCTGATTGATCATATCGAACGAATCGTTTATACTGAACGAAAAGAACGATATGAGGTGATGGTATGAAAGCGGTAACGGCGAATGAAGCAAAAACACAATTTGGCGATATGCTGCTGAGTGTACAAAGAGCGCCTGTTCAAATCAGTAAAAACGGCAAACCGGTAGCCGTGATGGTATCAATGGATGATTACGAAAAGATGGAGGACCTGAAAATGCAGGCACTGAAAGAGCGAGTGCAACGTGCGAAAGCAGAGATTCAAGCCGGAGCAACAACAGAGGGTAACGCTTTTTTTGATGAATTATTAGCTGATAGGGACGATTAGTATGGAGACGTACCGTCTCACCAGGGACGCCAGACGGGATTTAGCAGCAATACGCGAATTTACTAAAAGCCGGTGGGGTAATGAGCAGTCAAAAAAATACATTCTCGAATTACGCAAGATCCTGACTTTGCTATCTGATAATCCCTTGATGGGAATACACCGTCGCGATATTGAAGAAGGCGTTTATAGTTTTCCCCATACCAGTCACGTTATCTATTACATGCGTGAGAAAAAACGCCTTATCGTGATAGGCATTTTACACAGCAGCATGGTGCCGACAAATCATCTGGAAGGTCGAACACTGGTATAAAGAAGAGGATAGTCCCGTATCGATACCTGGTTGCCGTTCACCTGGATATCACGTAGTAATTTAACTACCAGACTTTACTTTTCCAGATTTTTGGTTATAGTATTGTTATCAACTGCTGATAAGTTAATAAATGGAAGCCATGGATATTGGTCTGCAAGTGCTATTGGAGTTGCATGGCACTGAATATACGGAAGAAAACGGGTATTGGTACAAGATTGCGGCATGGACTGTGGATAAAAGTCCGGAACGGCCATACGGTATCAGGTATAGCCTGACATTACATAATGATCGTAATGAACGAATTATGGGTTTCGATAATGCCCATGCGCCACACGGGAGAGGGCGAGGCAGGTATAAAGGTCGGATCGTCGAATATGATCATGCTCATTATCACAAAAACGATCCTGGAACTCCCTACACTTTTGAAAGTGCCAAGCAGTTGTTAGAAGATTTTTTTAATGAGGTCACAAAAAGAATACAGTTAGCTGTCTTTGATTCAAGGGGTAAAGATCATGACTGATTTGCATGTCGGTATTATGCCAAGAGAGCGGTTTCAGCAGCGGTTACTGGACATTGCAAGAGGCCGTGTCAAATCCAGGCGTGGGGAGCCAAAAATCTGGTTCAGTTCGATGAAATCATTCAGCGAAGTGTTGAGTGATAACAATGTTCGTTTACTGAAAATGATCGCGGAGCAGAAGCCGTCGAGCATCAAGGAACTGGAGAAACTAAGCGGACGAAGAAGCAGTAACCTGAGTAGAACGTTAAAAACGTTTGAGCGGTATGGCCTGGTTGATCTGCAAAAGGTTCCCGGCAGCAGGGTGATTTTGCCTGTTGCCAAAGCGACCGGCATCAGGCTGAGTTGTGATTTTTCTTCTTATTAGTTGGTATGGCATACACATATCACTATTCATGCTGCGCCAACGCCCAACTTACATGTTCGCGTACCAGGGCGGATGGATGGTCCTTGCGCTGGTTCAGGGTGTGTATGACTTCGTTGGAGGTGGGGGCATTGCCCAGAGCGACCGCAACGTTTCTTAGCCAGCACTCGTAACCGATGCGTCTTATCGCGCTGCCTTCAGTGTTATTATCGAATTCCGCCTCACTCCACAGAAAACAGTCGATTAATGTCACCTCATCGAGCCGGTGGCGGGGTTGATAGTCCGGCTCCGCGGAGTACTGTGCGTATTTATTCCAGGGACAGACCAGTTGGCAATCGTCACAACCATAAATGCGGTTGCCGATCCCGGCGCGGAATTCTTCGGGGATGGAACCGCGGAATTCAATAGTCAGGTAAGATATGCAGCGCCGCGCATCAACCTGGTAGGGCGCAACAATGGCCCGGGTCGGGCAGATATCGATACAGGCCCGGCAGGTGCCGCAGTGTTCCCCGGCGAACTTTTCGTCTACCGGCAGTGGCAGGTCGGTGTATATTTCTCCGATAAAAAACCACGAACCCGCGTCGGGGTGCAGTAAATTACTGTGTTTCCCAATCCAGCCGAGTCCCGCGTTGCGCGCCAGCGCCTTTTCCAATACGGGTGCGCTATCGGTAAAAACACGATAACCAAAAGAGCCGATGGCCTCCTCGATCCTGTTTGCCAGCTTTTTCAGACGAGAACGCATCACCTTGTGGTAATCCCTGCCCAGGGCATAGCGGGAGATGAAGGCCAGCTCCTTGTCGTCCAGCACTTCCTGTGCCGGCTTTGTCTCGGGGGGATGATAATCCATACGCGCAGAAATCACCCGGATTGTTCCCGGCCGTAACCGGGCGGGGCGGGAGCGTTTCCTGCCATGGCGCGCCATATAGCCCATCTCTCCGTGCATTTCACGGTCCAGCCAGTCAAACAGGTGACGTTCGTCTTCCGTCAGGTCCGTACCGGTAATACCGACCTGCTGGAAACCGATTTCCCGCCCCCACGTCTTTATCTTGCCTGCAAGCGCGTCAGGTTCCACTGTCATTCTCGCTAAAAGAGCTTTGACCCCTTGTACACACTGACGTTATCATGCAATCGGAGTATAAATACATGTTCGATTTTTTAAAGAAATGGTATAGACGGTATTTTACCGATCCTCAGGCCGCCCTGCTGGTTATTCTTCTGGCGCTCGGTTTTGTCATCTTTTTTTTCATGGGCAGTATGCTGGCGCCGTTACTGGCTGCCATCGTGGTTGCCTATATGCTGGAAGGGCCGATCACGAAATTAACCAGCAGGCATATATCCAGAACCCCGGCCGTTGCGCTGGTATTTTTGCTGTTCGTCCTGTTCATGTGTTTCATCATTGTCGGTCTGCTGCCGATCCTGTCCGGACAGGCGAGCCAGTTTTTCCAGGACATGCCTGGAATGATAAGCCGTGGGCAGGAACTGCTGTTGCGCCTGCCGGAACAATACCCCGATATTATTTCCGCCGAACTCGTTAACGAGGTAGGTATTGCCTTGCGCAGAGGGTTCAGTGATTTCGGCCAGGGGGTCCTGTCCGTTTCAATGGCGTCGATACCCGCTATCATCACGGTCCTGGTTTACGTTATCCTGGTGCCGTTGATGATCTTTTTCTTCCTGAAAGACAAGGATGCCATCCTGAAATGGCTTAGTCGTTTTCTGCCGAGCGACCAGACCCTGGTCACTCACCTGTGGCAGGAAATGGACGCGCAAATAGGCAACTACATTCGCGGCAAGGTATATGAGATCATCATCGTGGGCGTGACCTCGTATCTGGTTTTCAAGCTGTTTGGATTAAATTATGCCTCCCTGCTGTCGATCACGGTGGGCCTGTCCGTATTGATCCCCTATATCGGCGCGGCCGTTGTCACGGTGCCTATTGCACTGGTGGCCTATTTCCAGTGGGGCTTCGAGTCAGTGTTCGTCTGGCTGGTCGTCGCTTATTTTATCATCCAGTTTTTGGACGGCAATGTCCTGGTTCCCATCCTGTTTTCGGACGTTGTCAACCTGCATCCGGTCGCGATCATCATCGCCATACTCGTCTTCGGTGGATTATGGGGGTTTTGGGGCGTGTTTTTTGCCATACCGCTGGCCACGCTGGTCAAGGCCCTGCTCAACGTCTGGCCCACCCGTGACGATGAATTGCCGGCAGCCGGCGCGTAAGTAGCGCAAAAGGGGACGGAATTGAATTCCGTCTCCACACCCCGTTGAATTCCGTCCCCACGCCCCGGCTTGCTGTTGGGAATGACGCGGGGTTTACCTGTCAATCAGAGGGATTTAACTGCTTCGAGCACATCTTTGACGTGCCCTTTTACTTTGACCTTGCGCCACTCGTTGCAGAGCTTTCCCGTTTGATCTATCAGGAACGTACTGCGTTCGATACCCATCACTTTTTTGCCGTACATATTCTTTTCCTTGATTACGTCAAACAACACACAAAGCTTCTCAGCCTCATCCGATAACAGGTCAAACGGGAATGCCTGGGCTGATTTGAATTTCTCATGAGATTTTATACTGTCCCTGGAAACGCCGAGAATGACTGTTTTGCTTGACCGGAATTCCCCGATACTGTCACGGAAATCCTGTCCCTCCAGGGTGCAACCGGGTGTACTGTCTTTTGGATAGAAGTAGATGACCACGTTGTTTCCCTCAAGGTCCGATAATTTGATCGTCTTGCCGCCGGTGGCCGGGATCTCAAAGTCCGGTACCTTTTTGCCCATGCTTATTGTGCTCATGTTATTTTATCTCAAGTTTGAGGTTAATATTTGGGGTCAGAGTAATATTTGGGGTCAGAGTAAAAATAGCCAATGATAAACTGGCACCACTCACCAGTAATTGTATTTTTACTCTGACCCCAAATATCCCAAATATTTTTATTTTACCGGTTCAATAATCGCATCCAGGTTCAGTTGATCACAGAATTCCAGGAAGTCGTTTCGCAGTGAAGAAATAGAAATCTCGACCGGAACATGTATGGTCAAATGTAATGAAAACATCTCGGTTCCGGTGTGTGAAGCCGCGTAAGTCGTTGTATATAAATCACGTATTTGAATCCTGTTTTCCAGGATAAATTTGATTATCCTGTTGACTACGCCAACGCGGTCGCTGCAAACAACGTCTATGGCATAAGGCATCAGGTTTTTTTCTGATTTATTCAACTCAGTCCGGCGCGCATTGATGGACAAATCCTGTTCTTTCCCCAGCCTGTTCAGGGCATCTTCAACCTTTACAACGGAATTCCAGTTTCCGGACAGCAGTAACAGCATCGAAAACTCCTGTCCCAGTATCGTAATCCGGCTTTCCTGGATGTTACAACCGCACTCTGCGATGACGCCGGTCAATCGTTCGGGCAAGGCAGGGTCGTGTTTACCGATTACGGTAGTGGCCAAGTACTGAATCATTAAAGTTAGTAGTTTTTTATTGTCTTGTCATTAGCGGGTCGGGCAAGTACCATAGTCACCCTGGTGTACGGATATGGGCATCTTTCCCCGCATTATACGCTATACGGACAAATTTTGCGTTAACGGTGGGAACAATGCGTTGTGTAGATTCGCCAGGTTTGGTTCATCATCTTGTAAGATATGAGTTACATGTTCACAGGTAGTCTAGTTGCTATTGTCACCCCCATGAAAAGTGGTGTTAAACCGGATACGCCACTGGACCGGGAGGGGCTGGAACGGTTGCTTGAATACCATATCGTAAATAAATCAGATGGCGTTGTTGCCGTCGGCACAACCGGCGAATCCGCTACCCTCACGCCGACAGAGCACTGTGACGTCATCAAACAAATCGTGGATATCGTCAATAAGCGAATACCCGTCATCGCCGGCACCGGCGCAAATTCGACCATCGAAGCCATGGAATTGACGGCCTGCGCCAGGGAAGCGGGGGCCGATGCCTGTCTGCTGGTCACGCCATATTACAATAAGCCGACCCAGGCAGGCCTGTATGAACATTTCAAGGTTGTTGCAGACAACGTGTCCATCCCGCAGATTTTATATAACATTCCCGGTCGAACGGCCTGTGACATGCTGCCTGAAACCGTATCCAGGCTTGCGAAACTCGATAATATCATCGGAATTAAGGAGGCGACGGGTGACGTGACGCGGGTCAAAACACTCAGGGAGAATTGCGGCGAAGATTTTTTGCTGATAAGCGGTGATGACGAAACAGCCTGTGAATTTATGCTCAGAGGGGGTGACGGCGTTATTTCCGTGACCGCTAATGCCGCGCCGGAGGCCATGCATGAGTTATGCAAGCTGGTGAGAGCCGGTGACCGGGAAGCGGCTGAAGCCGTTGATGCAGGGCTGCTGGGATTGCACCAAGCGTTATTTCTGGAGTCTAACCCGATACCGGTCAAATGGGCCGTCCATCGTCTGGGCCTTATTGAAGACGGTATACGTTTGCCCATGACCTGGCTATCCGGGGAATTTCGTCCACAGGTAGAAGCTGCCATGAAACAAGCTGGGGTAATATAATTTATGAAAACGCTGGTCTTAAAAATTTCATTAAGCGTAATCGGGCTGTCTTTTATAACGGCATGTGCTTATATGCCGGACCTGAGCCGGGTTTTACCCGACAAGAAGAGTGAATACAAAAAAAGTGAAAGTCTGCCTGATTTGGAGATCCCTCCCGATTTAACCGCGGACGCCATGAATGATTCCATGAGCATCCCGGATGAAGCGCCGGCGACGTTATCCCGTTATAAAAACCCGCGCGCGTCGAGAACAGCGCCGGCAACTACGGGAACCACTGAAACGGATGAGCAGTGGCTCTCATTGCCGGGATCAAAAGAAGAGTTCTGGCCGCAACTGAGTGAGTTTTTCGAGTCGAGAGACTTCTCCCTGGAAGTGGATGATGAGGAACTGGGTGTGCTCGAAACAGGCTGGTCTCAGCCGGTCGAGCAGTCAGGCCTGATTAACCGTTATAAATACAGAATTTTTTCTGAACCGGGTGACGACCCCGGCGTTACCGTTTTGTTTATCAGTCAAGAGCGCCAGACAAGCCTTGACGGCGGCACTGACTGGGTTGACCAGGATAAGGACCGGGTCATTGAAAGACAGCTCGTATCTGAGCTCGCGGCGTTTGCCGGCGGCGATCAGTTGGCAGCGCGGCCGGCCGCGACAACCGTTGCCGATAAACCTGTTCAAGATGCCGGCAGGTCATCCCGGGTTGAGGCAAGTAGTGACCTCCGGGTGGTCGACGCCGGTGACGGCAAACTGTACCTGGCAATTCCCGAAGAATTTGAACTGGCATGGAGACATACCGGAGTTGCCTTGCGGAACACCGGGTTGCAGGTGGTCGGCGGGGATGAGGCCAAAGGGTTTTACCTGGTCAGTTATTCCGAAAATGAGAGCCGGAAGAAGAAAGGGGTTTTTTCCAGGCTGGCCTTCTGGAAGGGGAAGAAACCCAAAGAAGTGACATATCAATTGAGTCTGACGGGGGTTGGCAACGCGACTGAGTTAATTGTGCTCAACGAAGATGGCGACTGGGAGACCACTGATGACGCCGCCCGGTTATTGGCATTAATTCAGGGACGATATCCGACGGAGTAAAAGGTTATTTTTATCCGCAGATGACGCAGATGAACGCAGATAAAGAAATACTCTATGCTCTCTGTTTCACCTGTGGTCCAACAGAAAGGATGAACGCCACAGAATCCACAGAGAAAAAACCAAACAATTAAATTTAATCTGCGATCATCTGCGTCATCTGCGGACAAAAGTTACCTTCCTTTAACATGTTTTATCATACGTTGGCGCTTGCGGACCTGGCGTTTGGTTAACGTGTTCCGGGACGTCTTGTAAGGATTATCGCCGTGTTTGAACTCGATAAATACGGGGGTTCCGATCAACTTCATTCTTTTACGGAAATAATTGGACAGGTAACGTTGATAATTTGCCGGCACGTTCTGGGTCTGATTTCCATGAATAATGATACGGAGCGGGTCATATCCTCCCAGGTGAGCATACTTTAGTTTGATACGCCGCCCCCGGACCAGGGGGGGAGGGTTTGCCGTTATCGCATCCTGAAGAAAACCGGTAATGGTCGATGAGTTAATATCCTTTTGCTGTGATTGAATTATTTTGTCGATGCTGTCGAATAATTTTCCTACCCCTGTCCCATACAACGCCGATATGTGGTGCAGGCAGGCATAATCGACAAAACCGGTTTTTCTGTCCAATTGCCGTTGAATGGTCGATTTCTGCTGGGAGCTTATACCATCCCACTTGTTTACCGCGATTATCAGGGATTTACCCGACTGGCTGATCATCCCGAGTAAGGTCTGATCCTGGTCGGAAATGACATCCCGGGCATCCAGCACCAATATCACAATCCGGCACATTTCAATGGCTTTCAGGCTTTTTATGATGCTGAATTTTTCGATTTTATCGGTTACCTTCTGCCGTCGCCGGATACCGGCAGTATCTATTAAGACGTAATCTTTTTGCCGGCGCTGAAACGGCACCTGGATACTGTCCCGGGTAGTTCCCGGTGAAGCAGAGGTGAGTACCCTGTTTTCCCCCGTTATCCGATTGATCAGGGTTGATTTGCCGACGTTGGGCCGGCCTGCAATCGACACCTTGATGGCGTCAGGATATGCAGTCGGAGGCGCTGCCTTTTCCGGGAACAGCGCGGCGATCGCATCCAGCATTTTGTTGATACCGTGACCTGCTTCAGCCGACACCGGGTGTGGCGCGGCAAACCCCCCGATGGAATGAAATTCGGCAGTTGCTGTGTCAGTATCAATCCCGTCAACCTTATTCGCCACCAGAAACACCGGCTTCGTCATTGTCCTTAACATTTCTGCAAGATCAAGATCCCCCGCCGTCAATCCTGAACGCCCGTCCACCAACCATAAGACGGCATCCGCTTCCGCTATGGCCTGCATGGTTTGTTCGGTAACCGGCCCCAGGACGTGGTCGTTGTCTTCAGCGCCGCCGCCAATACCTCCGGTGTCAATCAACAGGATGGTGGAACCGTGTAAATTCGCATAACCGTACTGGCGGTCCCTGGTAACCCCCGGTTCATTCGCGACCAGCGCCGAACGGGAACGGGTCAACCGGTTGAATAAGGTTGATTTTCCCACATTGGGACAGCCGACAATGGCAATTACGGGCGTCATAAAAAAGGACAGTTTGAAATGGAAACGGATTTAAATCTGTCTCCGGTTACTACTTATATTATCGATAGGTGTAGGCAGCCAGCTTGCCGTCACTACAGTACGCGTAGACTATCTTACCCACTACAATGGGTTTTGCAATAACAGGCTCCTTGCAAAGACGGGTCCGGGCCGAGAATTTACCGGTATTTTTATTGATCCAGTGCAAGTAGCCTTCCAGGTCACCCACGACTATCTGCTCTCCGACGACGCCGGGTGCGGTCACTGCGCGTGCGCGCAGGTCTTTCTGCTCCCAGGCAGTCGTTCCGGTAAATCGATCCAGCGCCCAGATGTGGCTGTCCTCATCGGTAACGTAAATGCTTTCCTCGTCGGCGCTGAAACCGGCATAAGAGGAAAGGTCGTTACTCCACAAAATTCTGCCCGTTTCCAGTTGAACGGCAGCGACGTGACCCTGGAACGTGGTGATATATACAGTGCCCTCGACGATTATCGGTTCCGAGTCAATATCGACCATCCGTTCAAGTTCAGAACGTCCCCGGGCGGCGGCAATACTGGTTTCCCACAATAATTTGCCCGTACGCATGTCTAATGCAGCCATTTTGCCGCCATCGAAGCCGGCCACGACGATACCGCTGTCAATTGTCGGCCTGCTCGTGCCCCTGAGGGTCAGTGGCGGCACCGTCCTGTCGTAAATCCACAGCCTTTTTCCTTTAACCCCGTCAATGCCGAATACTTTTCCATCGATTGTTCTGACAATGACGGTGTTTGCCTCCCTTTGGGGTGCGGATAATATCTCGCTTGAAACCAGGGTTCGCCATAACTCGCTGCCGTCTTCAGCCGACAGGGAGATGACTTCCCCTTCTTCAGTGCCGACCATGATGGTATTTTCACCATAGCCGGGACCACCCGTGATACGACTGTCGTCACCTCGAAACCAGCCTGATTTCCCGTCAACGGTTTCGCTCGCCTCGACTTTTGTCCGCCACAGCCGGTTGCCGTTTGTGGCGTCCATTGCCCCGAGATTGCCGGTTGAATCAACAACGTATAAGCGTTGGTCGACTACGACCGGAGTCAGTTTCAGGTATTGTTCATCAGTGCCTACGCCGTTATTCTTTTTCCAGAGCTGAATCACGCTGATACGCGGACTGAATTCGACCAGTGGATTAGGCTCTTCGGCATTATCGCTGCCGCCCTTGAAATAACTCGTAACTCTTTCCGTTGCGGCGCAGCCACACAGGATTACCGACATAAACAGGATGATGTGTCGCATGTTCAATTATCAGTTTCTGGTTTTTAATTTCCAGTATCCAACCACTAAAAACTAACTACTAAAAACCATCAGTGTCCAATATTGTCAATCTTGAGCTCGACCGTGGAAATATCCCGGCCGTCGGCACGCGCCTTGTCGATAGCCTGTTGATATGAACTCCGCGCCGTACCGAAATCTCCCTGCAATACGCTTATGTCACCCATCAATTCATCATAACTTGAGGCAAACTCTCCCTTCTTCGGCGAGGCGATCAAACTCCTGGCCTCATCGAGTTTATCCCGACTGATGAGTACGCGTATCAATCGCAGGCGGATCACGTGGGCAAATGAAGCATCACTGTTGTTATCGAGAGCCCGGCGCAGGTGTGTCTCGGCGGCATCCAGGTCACTATCGTCCACGGCCAGTCTGGCAAGGGCCAGCATGGCAAAAACCCCGTAAGCGGTGTTCTCATATTCCGCTAATATCATCTCGGCAGAATCACGGGCTTCAGTTTGATTCTCATTGCGTAGTGAGATAATCATCTCGGAGTACAGGGTTGATGCGGCCTCGGCCTGCTCTATCCTGGCGGCCTGCCAGTAGCGCCAGCCAAAAATAGCTGAAATGCCCAGTGTCAGGCTGAGGACAACGGACAGCCCGTTTTCCCGCCACCACTTTTTTATCTCTTCGATCTGTTGTGCTTCGGCAGTGTATGCGTCCAAGGAATCCTCCGGTTCTCCAATTCAAAAAGTAATTTCAGGGAAACACTTAGTAGATTATAAATGATAACCTGACTCAAATCTTGTCGGAATATGATTCTCAAATTCGGCGTTCTGCTTTTACCTGTGTATGAAACCATTCAGGCACAGCGTCGAGCAGGCAAAGGAGTGGGCAACGGAGAGTTAACCCGGATTTCTAACTCTTTGGGGTCAGAGTAAAAATACTCAACAATAAAACCAGCACCAGCTACCAGATTAACAGTATTTTTACTCTGACCCCAACTATCAGAGTTTGATTCCAGGCAGCAGCCTGGTTATCTCATCCACCAGATTGTCCTGGCTGATTTCATATTGCTCCGTGTCCGTACGCAACGGTTTGATCTGAACGGTATTTTTTGCCACTTCATCATCGCCCAGGATCAGCGCGTAATCCGCTTGTGATTTGTCCGCTTTCTTGAATTGGCTTTTGAAGCTGCCGCCACCACTGTGCATCAGGAGCCGTAACGCGGGTATCTCATCTCGTAAACGTTCTGCCAGCCTGAGCCCGTTTTTCATGGCGGCGTTTCCCACGAGAACCTGGTAAATCCGGGGAGAGTTCGAACTCAAATCAGTGTTGGTGAAATCCATCAACTCCAGGATACGTTCGAGCCCCATGGCGAAACCTACCCCCGGAGTGGTTTTGCCGCCCACCTGCGCAACAAGGTCATCGTAACGCCCGCCGGCACAGAGGGTTCCCTGAGAGCCAAGTTTATCGGTAACCCATTCAAATACGGTACGATTGTAGTAATCGAGTCCGCGTACAAGGTGAGGGTTTATCTCATATTCCAGGCCGTTTGCATCCAGCAGGTTACGGAGAATTGCAAAATGCTCAGCAGATTCGTCATCAATGGTATCAAGCAGTGACGGCGCCGCCCGGACCAGGACCTGCATATCAGGATTTTTACTGTCCAGTATCCTTAGCGGGTTGGTCTCCAGCCGGTTGATACTGTCCCGGTCCAATTGTTCCCGGTAATCGGACAGGTAATCAACCAACTGCTTTCGATACGTTTGCCGTGCGGCGCAGGAACCCAGGGAATTCAGTTGTAAGCGTATATCCTTAATTCCCAGGACATTCCAGATACGCGCACACATCAATATCATTTCCGCGTCAATCTCGGCGCTCTCGATACCAAACGCCTCCGCGCCGACCTGGTAGAATTGCCGTAACCGTCCTTTCTGCGGTCTTTCATGGCGGAACATAGGTCCGCGATACCAGATTCTTTGCGGCCCGGAATGAATTAACCCGTGTTGCAGCAGGGCGCGAACGCAACCCGCGGTTCCTTCAGGACGCAAAGTCAGAAGATCGCCGTTGCGATCAGGGAAGGTGTACATTTCCTTGTTGACAATATCCGTTGCCTCGCCAATACCGCGGGAAAACAGTTCCGTCTTTTCAAGTATGGGAATGCGAATTTCCCGGTAGCAATAAGATTGCAGGATTGACTGGGTGGCTTGTTCAAGCAGTTGCCATCTCAGCGTATCGCCAGGCAACGTATCGTGCATCCCCCTGATGGCTTGCAGTTTTTCCATCAGTGAATTTTTTCGCTATTCACCAAGTACAAAACGGGCAATACCAACTCTTGACGCGTGAGGGGTAGGGTCAAAGATCACGCCGTTGAACTCTATGGTCATTCTCTCTGGACGGCCGACCAGGACAGAAAAGGGAGCCGTACCGTTTAATACCAGCGTTTGACCTGCACGGCCCAGGTCGTAAAATACTTTTTCGTTGTTCACATCGAAAACCTCGATCCAGGAATCATCCTCAAGAACCACCCTGATCGAATCCGGGCCGTTGCCCGTGGTAATTAAATTCTCACCGTCTACATCCCTGTCATATAACGGTGAGGTGTCTTCCGTTACCTCCTCTGCCCCCACCACCTCTTCTGCAACCGGGGCGCGATAGAATGGTGTATCGGGATGTTCCACAATCGTGATGGGCTCGGGTAGCTGCGGCGGCAATTCGTTACTCTCTTGCAAGCCATTGTCGGTTGTCTGCACGGGAGGGGCTGCCGGCTCCACGATAGAGGGAGTACGCCACCAGATAAAAAGCAGCAGAATAGAAATAAATATACCAAGGCATAAAAGGTAAAATAAGACAGAGGCAGGTTTATTCTCCCGGACCGGTTCAATCTCAGGTTCGGCTTCGGAAATAACTTCCGGTTCACCTGTCAGGTCAGCATTATACAGAGCTAAAATCGCATCCGCGGGCGCGTTTAGAATTTTTGCATAATTCTGCAGGTAACCGCGCACATAAGTTTCATTCGGCAGGTTACTACGATCATCCTGCTCCAATGCCTCTATGGTACTGGTTTGCAGGTATAGTCGGGATGCCACGTCTGCTATGGAGAGAGCCTTCTCTTCCCGCAGTTGCTTCAGGCGTTCACCGGCAGAAACCCGTGTTTCAGCATTCTGCTTGTCGGTCATGTTCAATGGGTATTCGCAAGGGCAAGTGATTCGATTTCTTCAGTATCAGTCCGATAGATTGCGCCGGTCTGCTTTTGCATGCGCCTGGCGCGCGGCATGACGCGCCCTACCAGTTGGCCACAGGCCGCATCAATGTCATCACCTCGGGTTTTTCGGGTAATGGTAATTATTCCCGACCGGACCAATACGTCACGGAACCTGTCTGTGGTATCCATGGATGAACGGTTGAACTCCGTACCCGGGAATAGGTTGAAAATAATCAGGTTCACTTTGGCTGGGAATCCTTTCAGGATTTTCGCCAGTTCTCTTGCGTCTTCCAGGGAGTCGTTTATCCCGCTTAACATGACGTATTCAAATGTAATGAGGTCACCGCCGTTGGCTTCGCTGTAGCGGCGGCACGCGGCCAGAAGCTCGCGGATTGGATAAGTCCTGTTGATGGGTACCAGTTCATTTCTGAGTGTATCATTGGCTGCATGTAAGGATACCGCAAGACTGATTTTACTGCATTTTGACAGTTTGATGATAGCGGGCACGATACCGGCGGTACTCAGGGTGACGCGTTTGTTTGACAGTCCGAAACCAAGGTCATCCGTTATCAGCTCAACCGCTTTAATTACGTTATCAAAATTAAGCAGCGGTTCCCCCATTCCCATCAGCACCACGTTGCTTATGATACGCGCCCGCTTGTCGAAATAACCCAGTTGTCTGTTGGCCTGCCAGAGTTGACCGATGATTTCCGCCACTGTCAGGTTTCGGTTGTAGCCCTGTTTTCCGGTCGAGCAAAAGGCGCAATTCAAGGCGCACCCCGCCTGTGAAGAAATGCACAGAGTCCCTCTGCTGGTTTCCGGAATGTAAACGGTCTCTATAGCATTGTCGGCGTCAATCTGTAGCAGCCACTTACGGGTACCGTCCGCTGAAAGTTTTTCAGAGACAATGCCCGGGAGTTGGGAATGGGTATTATCCGCCAGGTAATCACGTAATGGTTTGCTCAGGTTGGTCATGGCTTCAAAGTCGGTCACCCCCTGGTGGTAGACCCACTTCATGACTTGCGTCGCACGGAAAGGTTTTTCCGACATTTCGATAAAATAATCACGCATGGCGGCCTGGTCAAGGTTGAATATATTTACGCCGGAATTCACGTCGCGTTACCTCGTCCGAGGGCAAATTTCATCTACATTGAAAAAAAATCCGATTTCCGTTGTTGCCGTATCCGCGCCGTCCGAACCGTGTACCGCGTTTTCACCCTGGTCACCCTCCACGTCGCAGAAATCCGCGCGAATGGTGCCCGGCTCGGCGTCCCTGGGGAAAGTCGCTCCCATCAGGTCCCGGTTTTTCGTTATGGCCCCTTCACCTTCCAGCACCTGTGCCATGATAGGGCCGGAAGTCATGAGCGCCATGAGTTCCCCGAAAAAAGGTCTTTCCTTGTGAACGGCGTAAAATTCGGCGGCTTGTTGTTCACTAAGATGCAGCATTTTTGCCGCAACGATTTTCAGACCGGCCTCTTCAAAGCGCTGGTATATTGCTCCTGTCTGGTTCCTGGCTACCGCATCGGGCTTGATAATCGATAAGGTATGTTCAATAGACATCGCGTAATTCCATCTGTTAATTCATTTGAGCGGGATGAGACCCCGGTTTTTTTGCATCCGTCAACGGAGGATTTTACTAGTTTTTGGTTTTTAGTTGTTAGTTTTTAGTTGTTGTTGGTCCTGTGGCAATAAACGCTCTCGCGTCACCCGCCCCCTCACCTGTATTTAAACCCTGAAAACCAGAAACTAAAAACTGCAAACTAACAACTAAAAACTAAACACACCTGGACCGTGCCGTTTTCGACGCGGGTCGGGAAAGTGGTGACGGGTTCATAGGCCGGCGGACTGAGGGCCTCGCCGGTGCGGATACAGAAACGCGCTCCATGACGGGGGCAGGTGATTTCTTCACCCTCGATTAAATCTTCCGGGCCGATACTGTCGTCCAACAGGCTGGAGCCATCATGGGTGCATACGTTCTCCAGGGCATGGAACTGCCCGTCAACATTGATTACGGCGATACCGACGTCATCGAGGTACAGGACTCGGGAGGCGCCGGACGGGAAGTCCCCGACGACGGCTACGTCTATCCAGTCAGACACTGGTCGATCTCCACGTATTGACGGGCTGGGGCATGATGGTCATAACAAGCCCGTTTCGAGTCGCGCTGCCTCGGTCATCATATCCGGGTTCCAGACCGGATCAAAGGTCAGATCAACGGCTACCTTGTGGACGTTTGGTACTACGGCGACTTTACTCTGTACATCCGCAGCCAGGAAATCCCCCATGCCGCAGGCCGGCGCCGTGAGCGTCATGAGTATCTCAACCTGGTTTTCACCCGAGTCCGAACGCGCTATGCGACAGTCGTAAACCAGGCCCAGCTCAACGATGTTTATCGGTATCTCCGGGTCATAGCAGGTACGCATCTGTTCCCATACGTGTTCTTCGTTGACGGACCCGTCTTCATTGGGCGCCAGTTCCCGGTTGAGGTCATCCGGCACGTCAAAACCGAGAGCGTCCGCGTCCTTCGGTCCCACCTGGGCAAGGTTGCCGTTAACGTTGACCGTGTAATTACCCCCCAGGGCCTGGGTGATAAATACGATACTGCCCTCCGGCAGGGTGACAGGCGTACCCGTAGGGATGAGTATGGCATCACACTCACGCTCCACGGTAACGGGGTCATTGGTATACATGGCGCTATTCCGTCGTCACCGGCGCATTATCACCGGCCAGGACCGCTCGCAGGGTATGCCAGCATAACGTTGCGCATTTCACCCGGCTTGGATAATCACGCACACCGGCCAGGACCGCCAGTTTCCCGAACCTGCCAAAATCGATTTCCTCATTCCGGTCCGTCAGCAGTTCGTGAAAGTCAGTGAAAACCGCCTCGGCTTCCCGCACGGATTTTCCCTTGACTCCCTCCGTCATTAACGAGGCGGATGCAACGGAGATGGCGCAACCGGAACCGTCAAATTTGATGTCGGATATTTGCTCATCATCCAGGTTTAAATACAGTGTCAGTCGGTCGCCACACAGCGGATTAAAACCTTCCAGAGTTTTCAAGGGGTTTTCGATCTTCCCGAAATTTCTGGGGCTGCGGTTATGATCAACGATCACTTCCTGGTATAAATCTTTTATATCGAACATCGTCATTAATTGAAAATGTTATTAGCCTTATCGATCCCTGTGATTAATTTATCCACCTCTTCAATGGTATTGTAGAAAGCAAAAGAGGCCCTGGCCGTGGCCGGAATACTAAACCGTTCCATGACCGGCATGGCGCAATGATGGCCGGTCCTGATGGCGATACCGTCATGGTCGAGTATGGTGCCGAGATCATGGGGATGAATACCGTGAACCACGAACGATAAAATACTTGCCTTGTCTGCTGCTGTGCCTATCAGTTTTAAACCATGGATAGTAGCGGCTGCCTGGGTGGCGTACTGCAACAACTCGTGTTCATAATCACTTATTCTGTCTATGCCCGTATTGCTGACGTAGTCAACCGCCTCGCCCAGACCTATTACGCCCGCTATGTAGGGCGTGCCTGCTTCAAACTTGTAAGGCAGGTCGTTGTACAGGGTTTTTTCAAACGTGACCATCTTGATCATGTCGCCGCCGCCGTGGTATGGCGGCATAGCTTCCAATAATGCCTGTTTCCCGTACAACACGCCGATTCCCGTGGGGCCAAACAATTTATGACCGGAAAAAGTATAGAAATCGCAGTCCAATGCTTGTACGTCTAACCTGGTATGGGGCGCCGCCTGGGCGCCGTCGACAATTACGATGGCGTTGACCGCATGGGCCAGGGCGGCAATCTCAGCAACGGGATTGATCGTGCCCAGGGCGTTTGAAATATGGACGACTGAAACGATCCTGGTTTTGTCGCTCAACAGGTTTTTATACTCGTCCATGATCAATTCACCGGCATCATTGATCGGGATCACCTTGAGAATGGCGCCGGTTTGTTCACACAGTAACTGCCAGGGTACGATGTTGGAGTGGTGTTCCATTTCCGAGATGATGATTTCATCTCCTGCCGACAGTTTGCTCCTGCCGTAGCTTTGCGCAATCAGGTTTAGCCCCTCTGTTGTCCCGCGCACGAAAATGACTTCCTTCTCGGAGGCGGCGCCGATAAAGCGTTGTATTTTTTTGCGGGAGGCTTCGTAGGCATCCGTTGCCAGCTCACTCAAGGTATGCACGCCGCGATGAATATTGGAATTATAGCTGCGATAATAATCGTCCAGGACCTCGATAACCTGACGCGGCTTCTGGGCCGTGGCGGCATTGTCCAGATAGACCAGCGGTTTGTCGCGGATGGTCCTCGCCAGGATAGGGAAGTCCTGCCGATACTGTTCCACGGGGAAACCGGGGCCGGTGAGCGGTTCTACGGCAGACATCATTGCATAAACTCCTTTATCAGCTCGGCGTCGGGTAACTTGCCGGCAATGGCGTATTCCAGCCGCGCCCTGATCTCAGGGAATTTAATATCCCGTATTACCTCATCGGCAAACGCATAAGTCAGCAGGCTCCTGGCCGTATCCCTGTCTATAGCCCTGGAGCACAGGTAGAACAACATGTTTTCATCGAGCCGACCGACCGTTGCGCCATGACTGCACTTTACGTCGTCCGCGTAGATCTCCAGTTCCGGCTTGGTATCCACCTCGGCGTTGCCTGAGAGCAATAAATTCGCATTGGACTGGTGAGCTTCTGTCTTCTGGGCCTGTTCATGCACGATGACCTTGCCGTTAAAGACCGCGCGTGAATGTCCGTTCATAATGCCGCGGTAATGTTCATTGCTGACCGTATGGGGTCGCTTGTGCTCTACCAGGGTGTGGTTGTCAACGTGCTGCCGGTTATTGGCAAGGTATAAGCCGTTAAGGTTGATCTCTGCGCCCGGTTCGTCCAGTTCAACATGGATGTCACATCGCGCCAGGCGTCCACCCAGGGACAGGGCATGACAATCAATTTTACTGTCGGCCTGTTGCTTAATCCGGGTATTGTCGATGTGAAAAGCGTTCTGGCTTTCCTGCTGAATTTTGTAATAGTCCAGCCGGGCGCCGGCCTGACCCACTATCCGGGTGTGGTTATTGGTGAAATATTCGGTGTCCTGTGCGCCGGCATACGTTTCAATGATGGTTGCGCCGGCATGACGGCCCAGCGCGACCAGGTTGCGAGGGTGCGACATGATCGTTTCAGCGTTTTTGTCGACGAAGTAAATGATATGTATCGGCGTGAGAACTTCCGTCTCATCGGGGACGTGAACCAGGGCTCCATCATTGAGAAATGCCGTATTCAAAGCGCTGAACGCGTGTTCGATTTCCTCGCCGGGGCCGGTTAAAAAGCGTTCCAGCAAGGCTGGATTTTCCGATTTTACTGATTGTAACGACTGTGCGGTTACCCCATTCGGCAACTGCGCGCGCCGGGACAGGTCTTCTGAGAAGTTACCGTTGATGAAAACCAGTTCGTGGCAATCGAGATGGGAGAAGCGCAGGGCATCAACCAGTGTTTCATCCACGTCTCCCGGGATGAATTTACCCAGTGTGAATTTTCTCCTGGTAATCGGCGAGACATCGGTATATTTCCACTTCTCTTTTTTTCGCGTCGGGAAGCCATGGCTTTTCAGGTATTCCAGGGCCACCGCGCGTCGCTCCGGCAACCAGCTGGACGTCAGGCTGCCCCTGAACTGATCATATTCAGCGAGATAGTGGTTGACGGCTGCCTCACTCATGCCGCTTTCGCCTCCTGCCTGAGCCAGTCGTAACCTTTTTCTTCGAGTTCAATAGCCAGCTCGCGATTACCGGATTTGATAATTTGTCCGTCCGACAATACATGCACGTAATCCGGGACGATGTAGTTCAGCAACCTTTGATAATGGGTTACCAGAACGATGGCGCGGTTTTCATTGCGCAACGTGTTGACACCTTCGGCGACGATTTTCAGGGCATCAATGTCCAGGCCGGAATCCGTTTCATCCAGGATGGCGAGCCTGGGTTCCAGCACGGCCATCTGAAAAATTTCGTTGCGTTTTTTTTCGCCGCCGGAGAAGCCTTCATTCACGGAGCGACTCAGCAGACTTTCATCCATCTTCACCAGCCGCATTCTTTCACGCACCACCTGCAGGAAGTCAACCGCGTCCAGTTCCGTTTTGCCCTGGTGCACGCGAATAGCGTTAGTCGCGGCCTTGAGCAGGTAAATATTGTTCACCCCCGGGATTTCCACCGGGTACTGAAAAGCCAGGAAAATACCTTCCCGCGCCCGCTCCTCAGGGGATAATTCAAACAGGTCCCGACCATCGTATTTGATGACTCCTGAGGTCACCTCATACCCGTCCCGTCCGGCCAGCACGTTTGCCAGGGTGCTTTTACCTGAACCGTTCGGGCCCATAATGGCATGTACCTCGCCGGCATTCACCGTCAGGTTCAATCCCTTCAGTATCTGTTTATTCTCAACTCTGACTTGTAAATCACTTATCGTTAACATTGTTATTCCTGTTCTTTGTTTATTGTTCCGGCACTCCGTTCTCCGCCGTCATTCCTGCGAAGCCTGCCCCTGTATGGCGTTGAGCAGGGGGCAGGAACCCAGTCTAATAACCCGCCGCCGAAGCCTGCCACAGCATGCCGTAAGCAGGGGGCGGCTCCTTATCCAACCGCGCCTTCAAGCGTAAGGTTGAGAAGTTTCTGCGCCTCCACGGCAAATTCCATCGGCAACTCCTTGAATACGTCCTTGCAAAAACCGTTGACTATCATATTGACCGCGTCTTCTTCGTCGATTCCCCGTTGGCGACAGTAAAATAATTGATCATCACTTATCCTGGACGTAGTTGCCTCGTGTTCGACGATAGCAGTCGCATTCCTGGTTTCAATATAGGGGAAAGTATGGGCGCCGCAGGTGTCACTCATCAGCAATGAATCACATTGTGTGTAGTTGCGGGCGTTATCCGCTCGTTTGCCGATATTCACCAGTCCCCGGTAAGCATTTTGCGCCCGCCCTGCGGATATGCCTTTGGAAATAATGGTGCTGCGGGTGTTTTTACCCAGGTGGATCATCTTGGTGCCGGTGTCCGCCTGCTGGTAATTGTTCGTGACGGCAACGGAATAGAACTCGCCGGTGGAATCGTCCCCGCGCAGGATACAGCTTGGGTATTTCCAGGTAATGGCCGAGCCGGTTTCAACCTGGGTCCAGGAAATCCGGGAGCCGGCGCCGCGGCAATCCCCGCGTTTGGTCACAAAGTTATAGATGCCGCCCACGCCGTTTTCATCACCCGGGTACCAGTTTTGCACCGTCGAGTATTTTATTTGGGCGTTATCCAGGGCAACCAGTTCTACGACGGCGGCATGCAACTGGTTTTCGTCACGCATCGGCGCCGTGCAGCCTTCCAGGTAACTGACGTGGCTGCCTTCCTCGGCCACGATCAGGGTTCTTTCGAACTGTCCGGTATTGGCGGCATTAATCCGGAAATAAGTGGATAATTCCAGCGGGCAACGAGTATTTTTAGGAATAAAGCAAAACGAACCGTCGGTAAAAACGGCAGAGTTCAGGGCCGCGTAATAGTTATCCGCAGCCGGGACAACGCTGCCCAGGTATTTTCTGACCAGCTCCGGATGATTGTGTACCGCCTCGGAAAATGAACAGAAAATAACGCCGGCCTCTGCCAGCTTTTCCTTGAACGTCGTCGCGACCGAGACACTATCAAAGACGGCGTCCACCGCGACGCCGGCCAGCATTTTTTGTTCGTGCAGCGGAATACCCAGCTTCTCGTAGGTTTCCAGGAGTTTCGGGTCCACTTCGTCCAGACTCTTGGGGCCGTCCGTCTTGGATTTCGGGGCCGAGTAATAGGATATGGCCTGGAAATCAATAGCCGGGTAATGCACGTGCGCCCAAGTGGGTTCGGGCATCCCGGTCCAGTGTCGATAGGCTTGCAGGCGCCATTCCAGCAGCCAGTCAGGTTCATCCTTCTTGGCGGAAATAAGCGCGATCACCTCTTCATTCAGGCCCGGGGCGACGGTATCCGTATCGATATCCGTCACGAAACCGTGCTCGTAGTCTTTATATACTAACTCTTCAACTTCTGGTGTCTGGTCTGTCATGATTTACCCGTGTTTCGATTAATTATCGGATACGCTGAAACTTTCACCACAACCGCAGGTCTCGCTTACGTTGGGATTATGAAACCTGAACCCCTCATTCAAACCTTCTTTAATAAAATCCAGTTCCGTGCCGGCCAGGTAGTGTAGACTCTGCTCGTCAACCACAACGGTTACGCCGTTTGTCTCAAATGACGCGTCATGTTCATTCACTGCCTGCGCGGTCTCAATCACGTATTGATAACCGGAGCAACCCGTGGGTTTTATCCCGACGCGCAGCCCCACCCCACCGGCGTTTTTCGCCAGGTAATTCTTTACGTGCTCTGCGGCGCGATCGGTTAATGCAATTTCGTTATTCGGCATCAATAATTGCCTCTATGTTTATTGGAATCACATACGTATCAGCACATGGTCCTGTCTGGCTGAGACCTGTTTGACGGATTGGCGTCGAACCAGGTCGGACAAGCTTATGCCACTGAGAAAATTCGTTATTTGCAAACTCAGGTCTTCCCACAAATCATGGGTTAAACAACGCTCGTCGGCCTGGCAGTTTTTATGACCGCCACAACGGGTGGCGTCAACCTGTTCATCCACGGCGCGAATCACATCTGCCACGGAAATCTCAGACAGGGATTGGTGTAAGCGATAACCCCCACCGGGTCCCCGCGCGCTGGTTATCAGACCATCTTTTCTCATACGCAGGAATAATTGTTCCAGGTACGATAAAGAGATCCCCTGGCGCCTGGATATATCGGTCAGGTTGACAGGCCCATAGTCTTCGTGCAGAGCCAGGTCCAACATCGCTGTGACGGCATACCGCCCTTTTGTTGTCAATCGCATAACAGGAGTTCCAGTACCTTAAGAGGCACTAGTTTCACATATCCGACTATTTTAGTCAAGTATATTTCCGACTATTTTAATCGGGTATTTGTCGTGATATAACTATTTGATAAGAAAGGAAGTTTATTTTGAAACCCGGAAGGAATGGGCAATGAACTGACAGCTAAAAGGGGGCAGATAGATTTTTCAGGTCTTTTTTTCCCGGGTCTTTCTCTGGAGGCGTTCCAGGCGTAACTGGGGCAGGACCCATTCAGGGGATAATTCGATGGCCCGGCGGTAGTCCGCCGCGGCGTTATCAAATTCATTATTGTTTTCATAAGCCATGCCGCGGTTGAAATGGGCAATATGGTTCTGCTTCAAGGTCAATTCGATGGCGGTGGTGTATTGTCGTATCGCCACTTCAAATTTCCGGGCCAACAGGTAGATGTTGCCCAGGTTTACATAAACCTCACCGGAGCCCGGCCCGAGATCAATGGCGGTGCGATAGTCTTTCAACGCTTTTTGATACTCCTCCATGGCAGCGTAGACGATGCCCCGGTTGACGTAAGTGGCGAGCAGGTCTTTACGAGTGAGCCTCCCGTGATCTATCGCATTGTCACATTCTTCTACATCTTCCCTGGACGAGGAGGTCAATTGAATGGCGACGGTTGCGGCCATGTAACAGTCACGCGCATAAGAACCCCCGCCGATAACGCTCATTGACTGGGCGTTGCCGGCTACCGGGGACAGGACAAGAAGCGGGAATAATACGAGGCAGATAACGCGCAATGAGATCATACGGGACACCTTTTTTCTGATGGTCTTGCGTTTATTCAAGTATAGATAAAATAATCTGTCCTGCCATGTTATATTTATTCGAGCCCTGATAATTATATCGTGTAATTATCAGGGTACGCAGCACAACAATACGAAAGCTGCGTTGCTTTCAAAATCAATGGAAAACTTTCCACCGGATAACAGGGTTCACTATGGTTGCTATAAAACGATTTTTGCTTGTGCTTCCCTTGCTCGGCCTTGGCCTGCTTTGGTTCCCGGAAGGGGCAGCAGCGGCACAAGATGGGGATTTGCCGCCTGCCGGCAAGGGGGACGGTCCGGAACAGCCGGCTGAAGCAGAGGCGTCGCAACAGGACAACGACCAGACCGCTGACCGTGCGGAACAGCCCCCGGAGGCTGAACCGGAAGAGCCTGTCGCGGAACGTGCGTCCCCGGACGCCACAGAGGAAATTATAGTGACAGGCTCCCGTATACGACGAGATGCCTTTACCGCGGCGCTGCCGGTGACGGTCATCACCGAAGAGAGCGCCATCCTGGCCGGGCTTGCCAACACCTCTGAAATCCTGCAATCAAGCGCCCTGGCTTCCGGTACGCAGATCGACAACAGTTTCGGTGGTTTTGTGGTATCCGGCGGCCCCGGTGTTAATACCTTTGGCCTGCGCAGTCTCGACCCCGGTCGTACCCTGCTCCTGGTAAATGGCCGGCGTTTTACGCCGGCAGGCACCCGCGGTCAGGTCAGCAACGTCGATTTGAATTCTATTCCGGATGTTGCGATAGATCGTATTGAGATACTGAAAGACGGAGCCTCCTCCATCTATGGCGCAGACGCTATCGCGGGGGTGGTGAATATCATTACCAAGAAGCGTTTCGACGATTTCATCCTCGAAGGTTACTACCAGGATGAACTCGATTTTGGTTCCGTAAGCGCGATCTATGGCAAGACGTGGGATCGCGGCCACATCGATCTGGCGGTCGAATTTTCTACTCTTGGCCCGGTTGGGCGGGACGAGCAGGATTACAGCACCTGCGATGAGCGCCCGCTGACGAACGGTGACGTGCATCCCTCGATTTTCGCCCCGACTCGCGACGGCCGCTGCTTTGGATCGGTCAAAGGCTTTGTAGACCTGTATGGCGCAGGGCCCTCCTTCTCGGTACTACCGGACCCCGGAGGCAATTTATCCGGGACCGGCTTACCCTGGCGAAGAGCCGCCTACGACAATGAGAACAACATGGGTGAAAGAGGCTATCGAGACGATCGCAACTGGGACGTGGAGCAGTTGCTGCCGGATCGCCGGCGCATCCAGGTTTATAGTGACGGCCAGCTGGATTTTGACCTGGGTGACCTGCTCGGCACGGTCAGCGGGAGCTATGAGTTCTACTACACCCATCGTGACGAGAGTTATAGAAACGGCTATCGGCAATTCTTCCCCTACGTTCATCCCGACAACCCGACCAACCCTTTCGGACCTTTCGGGGTTACCGCCCAGCCGGTGGTGATGTCCTATAATATGCTTGACCCGACTACCGAGGTGAAGAATGACGTTGCCGCTATCCGCTTGGGGCTTGAGGGCAACCTCGGTGAATTCTCCTGGAACCTCAACGCAGCCTATTCCCTG
This sequence comes from Gammaproteobacteria bacterium, assembly GCA_965248145.1. Classification (GTDB taxonomy): domain Bacteria; phylum Pseudomonadota; class Gammaproteobacteria; order Eutrophobiales; family Eutrophobiaceae; genus JAAXHV01. The sequence goes on from OZ252091.1 coordinate 532,396, forward strand.
AGCCGCGGTAAATGGAGCTACGATACCTGGTTGAAGGATAAGGTAGCGCGCTCGCTGTCCGCCGGGCTGGACACCAACGGAAACCTTCAATGTGTCCTGGACCCGAACCAGCTTCTCTATGCCGCCAATTTCGACGATGACACTCTCCGGCGCGTCATTCTGGAAGGACCCGACCCGAATTGCATTCCCCTGGCGCTCTTCAGTGAGGATACCCTGCGAGACGGTATTATCCCGGAAGATGCCGCAGACTATATCAGTGAGCGGGTCAAGCTCAAAACTGACTATGATTTGTGGACGGCAGGCTTCAACCTGGAGGGACGCGTGTTCGATATGCCGGCCGGCGAGGTGCGTGCAGTGCTGGGTATGGACTGGCGCAGTCGCAATCTTGATGACCGTCCCCCCCTGGCTTCGGTGGAAGATAACCAGTGGGGTTTCTCGGCAGCCGGATTCACCAAGGGGGATGACCGCGTGATTGAAGGCTACGGCGAGGTGGAGGTTCCACTGCTTTCAGGGTTCAAGGTGGGCGGCATCAGTGTGGCGGAAGAACTCACCGTGAACGGTTCCTACCGCTATACCCACTACAGTTCTTATGGCAGTGATTCAACCTGGCGGTTGCTTTTCAACTATGCAGTGAACCCGGTGTTGCGCGTTCGCAGCGCAGTCGGCACGTCTTTTCGCGCGCCTGCCCTCTACGAGTTGAACCTGGCCGACCAGACAGGCTTTGTCGCCTCGAGGGCCGACCCCTGTGACAATTTCAGGGACCCGACCCGGGACGTGGACCCCGGCAGCAACGTCTACCAGAACTGTGAGAGCCTGGAGGCGCAGGGCATTATCCCACCCGAATACACCTCGTCTTCGAGCATCCTGGTGAGGCGGGGCGGCAACCCCGAGTTGGAGGCGGAGACGTCGGGCTCCTGGACCCTGGGATTTGTCGTCACGCCGGACCTTGCCAACCGCTTTCCGGTGCTGGGCGTCGACTTGAGCATGGCCTTTGATTACTACAATATCGATCTCAAAAATTCCATCTCGAGACTCAGCGCGACCCAAATTCTGTCCCGCTGTTACAACTCCCGGAACTTTTCAGCCGAGGAGTGCACCCTGGTCGGAGAACGCCGGCCCAACGGCCAGCTCGCTTCGGTCAATTCGTCATTTATCAACGTCGCAGTCGAGAAATCGACGGGTTATGACATCACTGTGCGCGCGGATCGCGAATTCTCGTTCGGTGATCTCAGTGTGGACATACTGGCCGCTCGCCTGCTCGCATACCAGTATGGTCTGGGGGACGAGAAGCCGACCAATTACGCCGGCCGGCATGCTTATGCAAGTTGGCGCGGCGAGGCGGACGTACGATTTAACTGGCGCGATTTTACCGTTGCCTGGACCATGGACTACATAGGGTCAACCGATGAGGAACCCGTCTATGACCTGTACGGCGACGGGACAGTTACCAGCGTATCCGGCGCCGGTGACAAAATCTTTCACAACCTGTCGTTCCGCTACCGCGATCCCAAGCGGCGCTATTCCCTGGTGGTCGGGGTACGCAACATCTTCGATGAATCGCCGCCTGTAGTCGGATGGTCAGGCTTCAGTCCGTCCATCTCAACGAATGTCAGCTACAATATCCCCCTGGGCGCCGGCTACAGCCTCCTTGACCGCCGGATTTTCGCCACGTTCAGCTACAGTCTCCCGTCTCTTTTCTGAAAAGCGCATGCTTGGTTCAGGTATTTCATCAACTCGTTTGTCAGCAACGGAAAATTGTCTCACCTCCCGGTTTTGCCGTTTACCGGGAAACAGACACACCAGGCCGAGGAGCGCATGGCTTGTATGCGCCGCCATGTTCCTGCTTTCGGGCGTAGCAGCATCTGCCGAACCTCCCAGCCTTGAGACGTTTGCCATGCGGCCCATCGTGCGCGACATGGATCTCTCACCTTCAGGCGATCACCTGGCGGTAATGCGGTTACTCGGCCGGGGCCGGAATTATGTAGTAGATGTGTACGAAACCGAACATATAGACAAGAAGCCGCACACGCTGGGGTCGGAGCACATGGACATAGTCGGGGTCGTCTGGGCCAATGACGAACGGTTGCTGATCCGCACGCGCCAACCGGTGGAGGTGCCGGGACGACGCATCGGCTACAATTCAGCGGGTATCGGTGGCCCCGGAAAGGTGAAGACCTATGCCTACAAGCTCCTGTCCGTGGGAATTGACGGCGGCCGCTGGGTCGAGTTGCCGAGCAAGTCAAATATCACCCGCTTCGCGTTCGAAACCTTCGTGCAGCGGTTGTTCAGTCCCAGGATCGTCTCGCGCCTTCCCGCCGAGGAGGACTGGGTGTTGATAGAATGGTTCAATTCCGAGGAAAACGGCACCGAAGTGTTCAAGGTCAATGTAAACAACGGCCAGCCGCGTCCGGTCTTCAAATTCTCGAGAGACTACGGCGGTTACGTGTTTGACAAGGACGGAGAGGTGCGCGTTCGCGACCGCGTCAACCATAACGATAACACGATAACTCTACAGTTTCGGACCAGGAAAGAAGCCGGTTGGAGTCACTGGACGGACTGGCTTACCTGGGACGTTGATGAGGATCGTTACGTGGAAATCCTCGGTTTTCAGCCGCCGGACTACAATAAGGCTTACGTTCTGTGGACCAGGGATCGCGATACGGAGGGTATCTACCTGTTCGACATGAATCGCCCGGATGCTGAGCCGGAATTGCTCTTCGCCACCAATCGCTACGATGCTAGCGACATCAAAACCGCATGCATCTCGCAAAAATGCGTGGACGGTGAAGAGGATCCGCAACTGGTGGGCTTCTACTACGTGGGTGATGGTCCGCGCATCCACTACATAGACGAGGCTGCCGCGGCTTTACAGCAATCCATCGACGCGGCCCTGCCTCACGGTAATTTCAACAATATTCATGACCGGGCGGCGCAAGACAAGTACATTATCGTCCACTCCATGGGACCGCGGGACCCGGGCCGCTACTACCTGATGCGGGACCGCGAGCGCATACAACTCCTGGGCAGCGCTTCCGCCATTGAACCCGAACAACTGGGTGAACGCAAAGTTCTGTGGTACGAGGCCCGGGACGGTATGAAAATCAACGCCGTGTTGACGCTTCCCACCAGTGGCGAACCGCCTTATCCTACTATCGCCCATCCCCACGGCGGTCCCCGTAGTCGCGATTCGCTGCACTGGAACTCGTCTTTCTGGGACGAGTGGCCGCAGTTGCTGGCTACCCGCGGCTACGCGGTGCTGCAACCCAATTTTCGCGGTTCCACCGGGTTCGGTTTCGAGTATTACACGGCCGGGAATAAACAATGGGGTTACAAGATGCAGGACGACGTGGATGACGGGATACGCCACCTGATTGAACAGGGCATTGCCGACCCCGAGCGCCTGGCGATCTTCGGGTGGAGCTATGGCGGCTATTCTGCGATGGTAGGCTCTATGCGCGAGCCCAACCTCTACCGTTGTGCAATCCCTGGCGCCGGGGTGAGCAGCATGGAGCTGATCGACAAGGATACGTGGAGATATCGCTTCCGGGACGTCATCCAGAAATGGCGGGGCGGATTATCGCCTATCCGACACATGGACGACGTCAACGTGCCTGTGTTGCTTGTACATGGGGACCGCGACCTCATCGTTCCCATCAAACACAGCGACATGTTCGCGCGGGAACTGGACAAGCGAGGCAAACCCTATAAATACCTGAAGCTGGTAGACGCCGCACACACCGTTGACACCTTAAGCTACCGCCACTACCTGGATTTCTACCGGACACTGCTGGATTTCCTGGCCAACGACTGTGGACTACAACGCACAACGACCACGTCTGCGGCCGCTGTTTTAAAACCGATAAAAGGGAAACTGAAATGAATCAACAAAAACAACCGTCACCCGAACTTTTTCTGCAGGCCGTCAATGCTTATCGCGACTCTGCCGTCGTGAAGGGGGCGGTGGAACTGGACGTCTTTACGGCTATCGCTCAGGGTGTCAATAGCGCGGATGCCCTGGCCGGGCATTGTCAGGCGGATAAACGGGGCATGCGGAGTTTGTGTGATTATCTCTGTGTCATGGGCATGCTTGAGAAAACCGATAAGACCTACTTGTTGACCCCGGATTCGGCTGTGTTCCTGGATCGAAATTCTCCCGCTTTCATGGGGGACATAGTGAACTTCCTGCTTGACCCGTTTTTTGTCAGGGATATCGGTGACGTTGCCAGGGCGGTCAGGAAAGGTGGAGTCGCGACCTCGGCAGTGGGTTCCGACGAACCCGATCATCCTATGTGGGTGACCTTCGCCAGGTCCATGACCGGCCTGAACCGTAAGCCGGCCATGATGCTGGCCGATCATGTCAGAATGAACGAACAGGAACAGGTCAAGGTACTGGACATCGCGGCAGGCTCCGGCATTTTCGGCATTACCCTGGGGGAAAAATACCCGCAAGCCGGGATCACGGCGGTGGACTGGCCCAACGTCCTGGAAGTAGCAAAGGAAAACGCGGAGAAAGCCGGGATCAGCGACCGTTATAAGACAATTCCCGGCAGCGCGTTCGAGGTTGAAGTTGGAGACGGATACCAGGTCATATTACTCTGCAATTTCCTGCATCACTTTGATGCGCCAACCTGTTCGGCGTTTTTGCTGCGGATGAAAGGCGCGCTGGCTACCGGAGGGAAGATTTACGTGCTGGATTTTGTCCCCGATGAAGATCGTATATCGCCACCCTTTGCCGTAACGTTTTCCATGCAGATGCTGCGCCAGACCGTCGCCGGTGATGTTTATACCAGCGCGGAATACAAGGATATTTTTGCCGCGGCCGAGTTGCAAGTCGATGAAACCGTCCCATTGCCCGCGACCCCGTACACGGTCATAGTTGCGAGTCATAAGTGAGAAAAGGGACAGATCTATTTTTACTCCGTTATCCCAATTCACACTTTCTCTGTGGTCTCTGTGTCCTCTGTGGCAAAAATAAATCTGTCCTCTTTTCCTGATGTCCGTCAAAAATGATTTGCTGAACCTGGTTGAAACCGTATCGGCGAAGGTTGAGCTTCCCTCGATTGAACAGGTTTTTATCCCGGAACCCAATCCCGGACCGGGCCGGAATACGGAATTCGGCATAGTGGCGCTCCAGGACGGTTCCGCCGGCCTTTACTATGCCTGGCTGGGTGATGCACAGAAGGGCATGGGCAGCCGCTATAGGCCGGATGAGTTTATCGGCAAGCGTCCCATTGAACTGGCCCGGTACTTTGCCGGGGATGATGAGGCGGATTGCTCCCTGGGGCTGGCCGCCATTAACGCCATCAGCCGGTGTATTTACAAGAAGGTGGATTTCAGTCCGCAAGACGCGACTGATTCAATGGGCATACTGGATATTGCCAATACTGATCATGTAGGCATGGTAGGTTATTTTCCTTCCTTGGTGAGACGGCTTAAAAGCAATGGGATAAAACTCACGGTCATCGAAAAAAAGCCGCAATTCCAGAAACAACGGGAGAATTTTGTGGTCACCGCGGACCCGGAAAAGCTGGAGGGCTGCAACAAGGTGATCATCACGGCGTCAACCCTGTTGAATAATTCAATTGATGAAGTGCTTGATTATTCCAGCCGGGCGGAAAAGAAAGTGGTGATCGGCCCCACCGCCGGGTTTTTTCCGGATCCGTTGTTCTCCCGAGGCGTCTCCGCAATCGGCGGTTCGGAAATCAGCTCCGTTGCAACAGCGTGGCAGCGATTAAGCGGAAATAAAGGTTTGGGGGAAAGCGCCAGGAAATTTTTGCTGTCTGCTACGGAATACCCCGGACTGGAACGGATGATGCAAGACTTATGACAACAAGCGGGCAGCTTTTCATTTTTCTCCCGTCCAGCCTTCGGCTGCAATTTCATTGATTTCATCAATTGGCAGGGACGGGGTGTCTTGCTGGGCAAGACAACCGATGAAGTCTGAAATTGTGCCGTTTTGCCTGGCGGCTGTTACGATGAGCCGAGCATCGGGCAACATATCAACCTCAATTTTTTGACCCGGGCTAACGCCCAGATGCTTTAGCAGGCTATGCTTGAAAGTAACCTGACCCTTTGCAGTAATCGTTAGTGTTGTCATAGATCTACCTCTTTTATCGCAGGTATTCTTCAGTGTAGAGCGAGAGTTCGATGAGGCGCTCGAGCAACTGCTCGCGGGGTAGTCCCGGGAAATTCTTGTTGATCATTTCTTTGGCAAACAGCCGGGTGATGTAACGTAATTTTAAGGCTTTAGTTTTTTTCGAGGCGAAGATGAAGTCGCGGTGGCCGTTGTTGACAACGATCAGGTTCTGGTCGGCGTCGTAGCGCGAACGCCAGAGTTGTCCCGGCGCGTGTTCAAATGTGTAGCCCGGCAACCCGTGACGAGTGCCCGAACGTTCTTTCGTATCCGGGAGCAGGGAGTCGGTCACGGTAATGAGCGCTTCGGCCTCACAAACGGTCTCATTTTGCGTCGCTCTGACCCCGATACGCACCAGTCCCGGCTCTTCGGGCGCGTGGTAGGTTACGAACTCGGCGCTCGTTTCCTCCAAGCGCCCGGCGCCTTCCAGTATGAGCCAACTGATTGTCACGTTCTCTTCGATCGTATTGCCGTTGCGGTCCCGGGCAAGCGCGCGCAGCTTACGCGAATTGCCCACGGCCAGGGCGCAGGTACTTGGTGAAATTCGAACACTGTGCAGGGGTCCCGCATACTCAAAGAATTGTTTCTGTCGGGTCGCGGACTCATCATTATTTCCTTCCGTGACGGGTAATCCGCTTGCGCTTTCCACTTCTGGTTCCCTGTGGTCTTCTGCCTTTATTGGCCCGTCGGCGCGCGCGACTCGCTGGCGAACATTAATGTCAAACCAGTCATACTCTTCAGCCGGCAACGCCAGCATCGCCTCGCGGAAGGCGCGTTGGATGGTGCGTAGTGTCACGCGGCTGGTGCGTTCTTCTTCCGCGTGCTTCTGCTCCTCAATGATCTCCGTGAGCTTTTTCGCCACCGGCGTCATGGACTGCACAAAGGACTCGAACAGTTCGTCCTGGATGACGCCGGTCCGGGTTGTCGGCGTCAGGCGCAGAAACGGCGCGTCTACGATCCCCTGCAGGAATCCCTCGTTCCAGGGAGGGCATTGAAAGGTATCCAGCAGGGTCAGTGATTTCAGGATGCGCGTGCCTGAGCGATACAGTCCGACCTCGTTGTCTGCGCCTGACTCGTTCAGGTACAGCTCGATATAGATATCGCCATGCACGTTTTTGGTTCCGGGTAAGTCATGCAGAAGTTGACCCGTGAAGTCGCGCGGCTTGACGGTATATTCTTTGCGCGCCTGGCGGTCAATGACCTTGATGTGTACACCGGACTGGCGAATTCGTTCGCGTAATTCCGAGGCAAGGTACCATTGAATCTTCTCGCCGCTTAATTGACGGATACCGGCAAGCAAAGGGCGTATCTTAAGCCGGGTGCCGGGTTCCGGGATGAGCGTGCGCCGGCGGATGATGCTGTAGGTGGGGTCCCCTTTGCGCATCCGCATTTCATAGATGGTATCGTCGGCGCCGGCTGAACTCATGGCCAGTTCCTCTCCCACGGTCCAGAAACTCAGCAGCCCGATCCCGAACTCACCTTGTATAGCCTGGGCGCCGTCGAGCTTGAGCCGGCGTTTAATGGAATCACAAATATGGGTGCCGACGAAATGGAAATCCGGTATGCCCTCGGGGGTTCTTGGCACGCCTTCGCCGTCATCGGCTACCATCAGAAAAGGTTCACCGTGTTCGCGTCCACGGGTAATGATCACCTGGCTTGCCCGAGCGTCGATACTATTTTCAACGAATTCGGCGATGGCCTTGAGCGGATTCTCCTGGGACAGGGCAATTATGGTGATAGCGTTCCAAGCGTCACCGATCTTGAGGCGTCCAGAACCTTCTTTATGTCGTGATTTGCGTTTGGTCATGAAGGAAGTCTGAGATTGTGCTGTATTGCTCAGCGTCACCGGCGAATAAAAAACGGGAAAGCCACAGAGACCACAGAGAAAACAGGTCTATCGGCCTTCTCGGTCCACCCTGCGCTCTCTGTGTCCTCTGTGGCATCACAAATCTGTGTGATTAACCCTCATCCAGTTTTTTCTTCAATTCCTCCATTTCTTTGTCTACTTTGTGCATGTGGTCCAGGATGGTGTCGAGAGCGTTCTGGATCGGATCGGGCATGTCCTTGCTGCCGCCATAGGCGTCAAAACCGATTTTCCTGGCCATGGCTTCCCGTTGCGCTTCTTTCAATTTCTCCTCGGAGCCTGATTTTCTTGTGATCACGTGCCCCGGTATGCCGACTACGGTGGAGGATTCGGGTACGTCTTTGACCACGACCGCGTTGGAACCAACCCTGGCGTTAACGCCCAGGGTAACCGGTCCCAGCACCTTGGCCCCGGCGCCGATGATGACGCCGTTTTTCAGCGTCGGGTGGCGTTTGCCTTTTTGCCAGGTAGTGCCGCCCAGGGTGACGCCGTGATAAATGGAGCAATCATCACCGATCTCAGCGGTTTCTCCGATGACGATGCCCATGCCGTGGTCAATGAAAAAACGGCGGCCTATGTCGGCGCCGGGATGGATCTCTACACCAGTCAGAAAACGCGACACATGCGCGGTAAAGCGGCCGAGCAAATAGCACTTTTTTGTCCACAGCCAGTGATTCAGGCGATGCAGCAGGATCGCATGCAGACCGGGGCTGGCTATCAGCGTCTCCAGTGCGCTGCGCGCGGCCGGGTCCCGCTCAAACACCACTTGTATATCTTCTTTTATCGTGTCAAACATTGCTGGTTTTTAGTTGTCAGTTTTTAGTTATTGGTTATCGGTTTTTAGTTATTGGTTATCAGTTTTTAGTTGGCACTGCGTCAGCCCATTACTAAAAACCAGAAACGAAAAACTAAAAACCAAAACTAAATCAATTTTCTGATGCGTTCAAGCTGTTCAGTCAACCTGTTTACGGTAACGTCGATCTCCGTCAGTTTATCACGTTCTTTTAGTACAATTTCAGGTGGCGCCTTATCGGTGAAGTTTTTATTTTCCAGTTTGTTGCTGATCCGTAGTTTATCGTTGTTTAATTTATCCAGTTGCTTATCCAGTTTTTCCGCTTCTTCTTCGGGGTCGATCAAGTCAGCAAGAGGCACCAATATCGTCATGTCGCCGGCCAGGGCAGCGACCGCGTCATCGGATTCCGTAGCGACCGAAGAAATAGCTGATACCCGTGCCAGAGTTTGAATGTAGCCGCGGTCTTGTTGCAGCCATTGCCGTTCCTGCTCGCTACCGCCTTTGACCTGTATTGCAAGCGGTCTCCCGGGTGCGATATCCCGCTCCGCCCGGATACGTCGGACGCCGAGGACAAATGACCTGAGCCAGTCTATTTCAGCGAGTGCGGACGGATTCCTGTCAACTTCCGTCCCGGCCGGGTAGGGTTGCAACATGATGGTTTCGCCATGCCGGTTTAACAGGGGCGCTATCTTCTGCCACAACTCCTCGGTGATAAAAGGAATAAAAGGGTGCAACAGCCGGAGTAACATCTCCAGGCTGGTTAACAGGGTTTGCAAAGCGCCGCGTATTTGCGCCTCGGAGGACTCCGGATCGTTCAGGGTGGTTTTCGATAATTCCACGTACCAATCGCAATATTCATCCCAGGTAAACTCATACAGGGCCTGCGCCGCCAGGTCAAAACGATAGTCGGCAATGCCCTGAATAACCCGGTCTGCAGCCTGGGCCAGCCGGGTACTGATCCAGCGTTCCGCCGGGCCGGATTCCGCCTCTCCCCGGTTGATATCGATGGGCTGTTCCTCGACACACATCAGTACATAGCGGGCCGCGTTCCAGAGTTTGTTGCAGAAGTTGCGATACCCCTGGATACGACCCGTATCAAAACGTATGTCACGCCCTTGGGTGGCAAGCTGCGCAAAGGTGAAACGTAACGCATCCGTGCCGAATGCGGCAATACCGTCCGGGAAGTGGCTACGCGTGGCCTTTTCAATCTTGCTCTTTAACTGCGGCTGCATGAGGCTGCCTGTCTGTTTTTTCAACAGTGCGTCCAGTTCAATACCGTCAATCAGGTCCAGTGGGTCAAGAATATTGCCCTTGGACTTGGACATTTTCCGGCCTTCTGAGTCACGCACCAGGCCGGTCACGTACACCTCTTTGAACGGAACGTTGCCCATGAACCTGAGCCCCATCATGATCATCCTGGCCACCCAGAAGAAAATGATGTCGAAACCGGTGACCAGTACGCTGGTCGGATAGAACCGTTCCAGTTCCCCGGTTTGCTCAGGCCAGCCCAGGGTGGAGAATGGCCAGAGCGCCGAGGAGAACCAGGTGTCGAGTACATCCGGGTCCTGGTTCAACTCGACAGTATCATCAAGATGATATTTTTCCCGGACATGTGCTGTGTTTTTTCCGACGTATATATTTCCGTCAGCGTCATACCAGGCGGGGATCCGGTGCCCCCACCACAGTTGGCGTGAGATGCACCAGTCATTGATGTTACGCATCCACTCAAAGTAGGTTTTAGACCAGTTGTCCGGGATAAACCGGATGTCGCCGTTTTCCACCGCAGCGATGGCCGGCGCGGCCAGCGGCTGGATTTTCACGTACCACTGGTCAGTCAGGTAAGGTTCTATCGCGGCGCCGGACCGGTCGCCGCGGGGGATCGTGAGGACGTGGTCTTCAATTTTCTCGATGAGTCCCCGGGATTGCAGGTCTTTGACTATCTGCCGGCGTGCTGCATACCGATCCATTCCCCGGTAGGCGCGCGGCCCCATTTCGTTGATTGCGGCGTCAATGGTAAAGATATTCAATAGCGGCAGTTGATGCCGTTGTCCCATTTCATAGTCGTTAAAATCGTGGGCCGGCGTGATTTTAACGCAGCCGGTACCGAATTCCGGGTCCACGTGCGCATCGGCAATCACCGGTATGGTGCGGCCCGTCAAGGGCAACTCCACGGTCAGGCCAACCAGGTCCAGGTAGCGGTCGTCAGCCGGATTGACGGCCACCGCGGTGTCGCCCAGCATGGTCTCGGGTCGTGTGGTCGCCACCACTACGTGACCTTTGCCATCGGTGCGCGGATAGCGTATGTGCCAGAGGTGCCCGTTCTCTTCTTCCGCCAGCACCTCCAGGTCGGACACGGCCGTATGCAACACGGGGTCCCAGTTAACCAGCCTTTTCCCCCGGTAGATCAAGCCTTCGTCATACAGGCGAATAAATACCTCCTGTACCGCGTGGGAAAGCCCCTCATCCATGGTAAAACGCTCCCGGGTCCAATCCATGGACGTGCCGAGCCGCCGGGATTGACGGGTAATGGTATTTCCCGACTGTTCCTTCCAATCCCAGACCGCCCGGACAAATTCTTCCCGGCCCAGTTCAAGCCGTGATTGGCCTTTGCCTTCCAGTTGACGCTCCACCACCATTTGTGTGGCGATGCCGGCGTGATCGGTACCGCATTGCCAGAGCGTGTCCGCGCCGCGCATACGGTTATAGCGTATCAGTATGTCCATGAGGGTCTGCTGGAAGGCGTGTCCCATGTGCAGGCTGCCCGTGACGTTGGGCGGCGGCAGGGCAATACTGTAAGAATCAGTTCCGCCACGGGGTTTGAAATATCCCTGCCGTTCCCAGGCGTCATACCACTGGGATTCAATCGCGTGCGGGTCGTAAGTCTTTTCCATAGGGGCTCTGGAATGCAGTAATCCAGGGTTGGGAACAGTTATTCAGCCGGTACTCTCAACGGGTTGTTCATCCGTGTCAACTATTTCATCGAGCACGGGGACGTTGGTTTCGAATTCACCGGTCGATACCGGATCATTCAGTACGGGAATAGCGGCGCGGTTCACCTCGTCTTTTAATTCAGGATAGCGCCCTGGTGAGAAATGCGGGTTAAGCATGGGCAGACCCGATATTATGACTGTGTAATTCCAGCCCCCTGTCGCGATAGTCCTTATAGCGTTGTCTGGCCTGACGGCGGTACACCGGGTCGGAGGGCACCACCTCGATTATTCGCTCATAGCTGTCTGTACTTTCGGGTGACACGCCGGACAGGTTGATTAATACCTGGCGCCGCAAGCGTTCTTGTCCTTCCCAGCCGATGATGATCGGGCAATCCCCGGCTTCCGGTGAATCAACCGGCAAATGCGGCAGGAAACTGATGTCCTGAAAAGTCCAAAGCAGGTCATCAATCGTCGAGGCAGCTTCCCTGGACTCGGCATGGATATAGATATTATAACCCTCGCCCCTGACTTTATTGGTCAGTTGACAGGCAAAACGATATGGCATAGCCGCTTCAACGACCACATAGAAATCGACTCTAGTCTGCATTTCTCACCAATGGATGCTAACCTGCATAACTCATCAGTTTTGCTTTTCGCATTGGTGAATCAGGTACTGAACGAGCAATGGGACGGGGCGACCCGTTGCGCATTTGTTCTTCCCGCTCACCCAGGCGGTTCCGGCAATATCGAGGTGCGCCCAGCGATACTTGCGCGTGAATTTTCCCAAAAAGCACGCGGCAGTGATGGTGCCGGCATCGCGACCACCGATATTGGCCACGTCGGCAAACGGGCTGTCCAGTTGTTTTTCATATTCCTCCCATAAAGGCAGTTGCCAGGCCCGGTCCCCGGCGATTTCGCCTGCGTGCAATAAATCATTTGCGAGAGGATCATGATTGCTGAGCAGCCCCGTGGCGTGTTTCCCCAGGGCAACTATGCAGGCGCCGGTCAGTGTCGCCACGTCAATGACCACGGCGGGATTAAATCGTGCACTGTACGTCAGGGCATCACACAGTATCAACCGTCCTTCTGCGTCCGTATTTAATACTTCTATGGTCTGGCCGGACATGCTGGTAAAAATATCGCCGGGTTTGGTGGCGGTGCTGCTGGGCATGTTCTCCGTAGCCGGCGCCACGCCGACCAGGTTGATCGGCAATTCCATACCGGCGATGGCGGCGACGGCGCCGAAGACCGCGGCGGCGCCACACATATCGAATTTCATTTCATCCATTGCCGCGGAGGGCTTTATTGATATCCCCCCGGTATCAAATGTTACGCCTTTCCCCACCAGCACTACGGGTTTGCTGTCGTTCCCTGCCCCCTCATACTGAAAAGTAATCAGTTTCGCCGGCTGGGCACTGCCCTGTGATACCGACAGCAGGGAATTCATCCCCAGTATTTTCATCTCCTCTTCATCAACAATATTCACCTTGACTGATTTGAAGGATTCACCGAGTTGCACGGCCTGTTCGGCGAGATAGGTCGGCGTACAGGCATTGGCGGGACGATTGGCCAGGTCACGAGTTATTTTTACGCCTGCGGCAAGGGCAATGCCCCGGGAGAGCGCGGCTTCGCCTTGTTGCAGGTCCCGGCGTGAGGGCGCCACCAGGGTGATTTTGCGGAGAGTTTTTTTATCCTTCGGCTTTTTACTTTTAAATTCGCTGAATTTGTACAGCGCGTGGTCAATAAACTGTACCGCGTTTTGTATCTTCCATTGGAGGTCCCGGTCGTTGACGTTCAGTTCCGGTAGGAAACTGGTCGCCTCAAGCGCCCCCGTCAACTTGACCTGTTTGGCGCCGTTGGCAATAATTTTCCGGTACTGTTTGTGGTCCAGGTCTTTTTCTTTTCCGCAACCAATAAGCAGCAGGCGCTCCGCCGGAATACCGGGTACATTGTGCAGCAATAGCGATTGCTCTATTTTTCCGTCCATGTCACCTTTGCCGAGCAGGGTTGACAGGTACTGTTCGGCGGCATCATCAACCGCCTTGGCCGCGGGCGTTAATTTTCGCGACTCATAAATGCCTATGACCAGGCAGGCTGTACGCTGTTTTTCGGGGCTACCGCTTTTTATATTGAATTTCATGATATTCTGTAATTATGACAGGCGAGTGACGACATTATATGATTCTTCGACGCTATATTCATAGAGAAATCGTAGAGAAACTCGGCTGGATCATCGGTCTTCTACTGCTGATTATAACGAGCAATCGTTTTGTTAATTACCTGGCCGATGCCGCTGCCGGTACATTTCCCATTGATCTGGTTTTCCAGACGTTGTTCATGAAAATGCTGACAACGCTGCCGAAACTGCTGCCTTTAGCTGTTTTCGTGGCGGTCATACTTGGGTTATCAAGACTGGCCCGTGACAAGGAATTAGCGATAGTAACGCTTTCAGGAGGCGCCCGACAGATACAACTCGTATCGGTATTACAGTTTTCCCTGCTGTTTTCCCTTATTGTATTTGTTACCAGTTTTTTCATCTCGCCCTGGGCTGCACAAAATATGGAGAGGTTGAACAGCAAAGCGGAAATTGAAGTGGAAACAACCGGCCTCAGGGCGGGCAAGTTCAACGAGTTCAGCCAGGGAGATCAGGTCATGTATATTGAACAGGCCATATATGCTACGGGACAGATGGAAAATATATTTCTGCAAGCCAGACGGGACGAGCGGTTCAGTGTCTTAAACTCTGACAGCGCAAAATTTGAAACGCTGGAACCATCAGGCAACAAATATATATTGTTTGAGGACGGCAGGCGCTATACGAGTCATTCGGGCGCGTTGGACTATCGGATTACCAGGTACAAAACTTATGCCGTATTGATCAAACAAAACGAGGAAATCAGTGAATACGTCAGGATGGAATCCTTGCCGACGTCAACATTGCTCGGCTCAGACATCCCCAAACACAAGGCGGAATTACAATGGCGTCTTTCTTTTGTGCTGTCGTCATTGTTACTACCCTTACTTGCGGTTGCCCTGAGCCGTTATTCCTTCAATGAACAGAAGTACCTGTCGGCTTTCGTGGCCGTGTTGATCTACATCATCTACAGCAATATGCTGAGCATATCAAAAACATTATTGAAGAGAGATGAGATCTCTCCGTTTATCGGTTTATGGTGGGTTCACCTGGCGCTGGTTGTGTTGATAGTCCTTGTATTTCAATTCCCCCGAATAAGACAAGGCGCCAGGCAAATTGCTGAAAGATGAAAATCCTGCAACGGTATTTTACCGCCAGCCTGGTCCGGACCACCTCCCTTGCCTTACTGGTCCTCGTCGGGATTTTTGTATTTTTGTCGCTCATTGATCAACTTGAGGACGCCGGCGAAGGGAATTACGGCATAGCACAGGCAATTATTTACGTCATACTGACGATGCCGCGGCTGGTTTATGAAATAATTCCCATCGCTGCGCTGATTGGCGCTATGGCAACCATGGCCATCCTTGCCCGAAACAGTGAACTCGACGTGATCAGGATGTCCGGCATGTCGAAATATTCCCTGGCCGCGCTGCTGGGGAAATCCGCTCTCGTCATTGTATTGTTCTCAATCTTCATGGGTGAATTTATCGCGCCGATCAGTGAAAAAAAGGCTCAGTACCAGCGCTCCAGCGCATTAAAAGAGCAGGTCATCATGCAGACAAAATATGGTTTCTGGGCGCGTGAGGGGAACAGTTTTATTAATATTCGAAATGTATTGCCAGGCAACAAAATCGAGGAGATTTATATATATGAGTTTGATGACCAGGCCAGGCTGCGGAACAGTATATTTGCGCAACATGCTGAGTATATCGATGATCTGTGGGTTCTCGAAGGGGTGGAAAAAATCATTATTGACGGAACCGGGGTCAGGCGGGAAGAATACAAAAAAGCAGGTTGGGAATCATGGCTCGATTCCGACATCATCAGCCTTGTCGTCGTCAGCCCTGAGTATTTAACCCTATGGAGTCTTTACGAGGGCATACGATTTTTAAAATCAAATTCCCAGAATGCCGTGCAATACGAACAAGCGTTTTACGGAAAATTGATCAGGCCATTCACTATTATCGCGATGATCATTTTGTCCATACCGCTGGTGGTCGCCAAAAGCGCACCCGTTGCGTTGGGACAACATGTTTTTACGGGCGCCTTAATCGGCGTTATATTTTATTTTTGTGATTCGGCGTCGAGTCATATCGGCATGGTCTACGGCATCCATCCCTCTATCAGCGCGGCGGCGCCGACGCTGTTGCTGTTGTTGATATTATCCAGGTTGTTAACAACCCGGGCTGCTGAATTTACCCGGAAACAACCAGAAGTGTCCCCGAAAATCGATCGTGGAACGAGAGTCGTTCCTTATCAAAAAGTGCCCAGAGAAATCCGGCGCCGAATCCGAGCAATGACAGTCCGGCGAGGAAAAACCTCAGCGTCAAATTTTTCCAGCCTGGTCTGGCGCCGCTTGGAGTTATTAAATAAATACGCCAAGCGCGCATTCCAAGCGTTTGCCGGCCTTTTTTCCACTGCCAGACGAAATAGAAATAACTGATGAGCAGCAGGTAAGCGAAATAAAATATATTGCCGCCGGCAAAGGCCTTCCCGCCCGTAACGGGAAGCGCCAGCGCAGTAGCGAAAAAAAGCACGGACAGGAGCAGGCAGCAATCATAAACAATCGCCAGCATCCTTCGCCGCAGACTACAATAATTTACGTGTGTGTCAGAGCTCATATTAAACCAACCACATACATTAGAATCCGATCCCTGTCATCCCCTGTTGGAAAACACTACGGGTTTTAATCTGTCCCCTTTTACTCTATGGTGTATATTTGTAGAAACTCTGAACAAGTCCATTCAGGACTTGTCAGAGTACGGAAAACAAAAATGCGATCCCGTATCAATGCCTGCCCCGTACTTGATACGGGGTACGGGACACGTTTTTGTTTTCCTCTCAAAATCAATGACCTACTGTCATTGATTTTGACGATACATCCCTGTATCGTTGGAACCTCTGACTTAATCAGAGGTTCCTTATTATTAATCCAGACCGGATAATTATAAAGAGATGCGTGTGGTAAAGCTGCCCAAAGCCCTGCATTGTGTACGGTTTTTGTTATTGTATACGTGCTTGGTGTGTTTTGCCGGGTTGGCGTCGACGAGGGCGTCCACGGCTTCTCCGGAGCCTGCTATCCCAGGCAGACTGGTTGACGTGGATGGCCACCGGATGCACATCTACTGTGAAGGCCGGGGGTTGCCGAGCATTATATTCGATTCAGGGACAGGCGGATTCTCGCTGGAATGGACAGAGGTGCAAAAAGTCTTATCACGAAGAACCCGGGTGTGTTCTTATGATCGGGCGGGTTACGGCTGGAGCGAGATGGGGCCGCTGCCGAGGACGAGTGATCGTATCACCCGGGAACTTCATACACTGCTGGGAAAGGCCGGGGTGATCGGACCTTATATATTAGCCGGACATTCTTTTGGCGGTTATACCGCGCAGTTGTTCGCAAAAAATTATCCTGAGGAAACGGCCGGTCTCGTCCTGATTGATTCCTCTCATCCGGAACAGGTTGTCCGGATGCCGGCCCGTGAAAAAAGTCAACCAAGACCGCGTATGCCCAAAGCGCGCAGCTATACCGTAACCAGGCACATACCGCATCCGAATTATCCCGATGAGATGACGATAGTTGCCAACCGGATTATGGGAAGCTGGAGTCATACCATGACGTGGCGGGAGGAAATGACGGGATTCTCCCTGAGCGCAAAACAGGTGCTGTTATCCAAACCGATGCCTGCGGTGCCCGTCGTCGTGTTGACCCGCGGCATACGTGTGTGGCCTAATAGTGATTATGGTAATGAAATGGAACGGGTCTGGATGGAATTACAGGACGAACTATCCCAGTTAAGCGATAATAACGTGCATTTGATTGCAGAGCGGAGCGGGCACATGATCCACCTGGATCAACCGGGAATCGTCATCAACGCAATACAGACTTTGCTGGATTCAAATTTCCCCGACAAATAACCAATGGCGCTCCCTAGGGGAATCGAACCCCTGTTTCCGGCGTGAGAGGCCAGCGTCCTGGGCCACTAGACGAAGGGAGCAACACAATCTTCAGTATTATAAATAAGTAATGAATAAAAAACACGGTAAAGTCACCTACTTGCGTCACGAGTCGAAAATCATACCTCGTGAAGAACATAACATTTCCAGAAACAATATCAGTGACAGCGCACTGAAAGTATTATACCGGCTTAAAAACGCCGGGTATGGCAGCTACCTGGTCGGAGGTAGTGTGCGGGATCTCCTGCTGGGGCGTGAGCCCAAGGACTTCGACGTGGTTACTGACGCTACCCCCAATCAAATAAGAGAGCTTTTTCGGAACAGTCGCTTGATTGGACGTCGCTTTCGTCTGGCCCACGTCCGCTACGGTAACGATATTATCGAAGTCTGCACCTTTCGCGCTCCCCATGATATCGACAATGGTGAAGGCCATGTCATTGATGGCCGGATAATCCGCGATAACGTCTATGGCAACATTGATGATGATGTCTGGCGTCGCGATTTTACCGTCAATGCGTTGTTCTATAATATTGCCGATCAATCCGTGGTTGATTACGTCAATGGAATGCGGGACATCAAATCCTGTTACATCAGGTTAATCGGTGACCCGCGTCAGCGGTTTATTGAAGACCCGGTCCGGCTGCTGCGGGCAGTGCGGTTTGCGACCAAGCTGGGTTTCAAAATCAGCGCCGATACCGAGAAGTATATCCTCGAACTGGCGTCATTATTGAGCGATATTTCCCCTGCGCGGTTATTTGAAGAGTGCCTGAAAATGTTTTTGAACGGTTCTGCCTTGCAGACATTCGAACAGTTACGGCATTACAATTTGTTCAGTGAGTTGTTTCCGCAAACCGAAGAGGCATTATCGCACCAGCAAGGTGGGTTTCCCTATACTCTTGTCGTCAACGCACTGAGAAATACCGACAATCGACTGGCTGAAGACAAACCGGTCACACCGGGTTTTCTGCTCGCCGCCTTGCTGTGGCTGCCCATGGACAAGCTGGCCCAAAACTATATTGCGCAGGGCCAGAATGAAATGGAGGCAATCATGCTCGCCGGAGACATTGTCATCTCCAAACAAACCAGGAGTACCTCGATGCAGCGCCGCTTCACCCAGTTGGCGCGGGATATCTGGCAGTTACAACCCCGGCTTACCCGGCGTACAAATCGACGCCCGCACAGGTTGATTGAACACCCCCGGTTCAGGGCCGCTTATGATTTTCTGCTGCTGCGTGCGGAATCGGGTGAAGACGTAGCGGAGACGGCGAACTGGTGGACACGGTTTCAACAGGATAATCCCGTCAAAAAGAGTTATTCCAGAGAGCAACGCGACAATCGCCGGAGTTCCAGGGATCGTCGCTCAAAATAAAGTGCGGGCAAAAAAGTGCAGGCCGAAAGTGGAGAGTTATATCGGGTTAGGCAGCAACCTGAATAATCCGGAATTGCAATTGAAAAAAGCGCTTGCGGCATTAAATGAAATTCCGGGCGCCACCCTCGCGCAATATTCCTCGTTCTACAGGAGCGAGCCGCTTGGCCCGGGTGATCAACCTTATTATATTAACGCAGTCGCACTGTTGACGACTGATTTAACGCCAATGGAGCTCCTGGGCCAATTACAATTAATTGAAAACAGGCAGGGGCGCGTCCGGGACGGACAAAGATGGGGGCCGCGCACCCTGGATCTGGATTTATTACTATATGGGGATGAGATCATAGATGAAGCCGTATTAACGGTGCCTCACCCCGAAATCAGGCATCGAAACTTTGTTTTAATGCCGTTGCTTGAGCTTGACCCGCACATTGAAATTCCAGGGCTCGGCAGGGCAGAAGTGTTACTGGAAGTTGCGGGCGCCGGAGGAATAACGAAGATAACCGGATAGCCCGCATGGATTGCGCCGGGCGCAGTCTGTGACGGCAATACAGTGATATACTATGAGTAACCTTTTGACAACAGAGGACGTTCCGTTGATGACAAGCGGTCCGGTGGAATATGCGCGCTAAATACTGATGGGTAAAACAGCACTTGGATATATCGTCGTAGAAGGCCCGATTGGTGTCGGCAAAACCACACTGGCAAAGCGTCTGGCCACCACCTTCGATAATGATTTGCTGTTGGAGCGTTCCGCGGAGAATCCCTTCCTGTCCAGGTTGTACCGGAATCCGGGATCGACTGCCTTACCGGCACAATTACATTTTTTATTTGAGCACGTCGGACAGATCAAGACGCTTCGACAAGCGGACCTGTTCAAAGCAAACCAGGTCGCGGATTTTTTAGTCCAGGGGAATAAATTATTTGCCGAAGCCACACTGGGTCAGGACGAATTGGATTTGTATTACCAGATTTACAATACCCTGCTCATGGGTGCTCCTGTGCCAGACCTGGTCATCTACCTGCAGGCCTCCGTTGACGTGCTGATAAAGAGGATCCGTTCCCGTCTCACTGATTATGGAGAAAAAATAGAAAAGGATTACCTGCAAAAAATTTCAGATGCATATATTAATTTTTTCTACCATTATGATGCTTCGCCTCTGCTCATCGTCAATACAACGGACCTGGACTTTACCGGGGATCACGGCGACTATGACTTATTGCTGGATTACCTGAGCGATCTCAGTCCGGGCCGGCATTACTTTAATCCCCAGCAATTATGAGTGAAAAGATCACGATTGCTCACTTGCACGGACTGAAGCAGGCAGGTGAGAAAATCGTCAGCCTGACGGCTTATGATGCAAGTTTCGCTAGGATAATGGACGCGGCCGGTGTTGAAATCATACTGGTCGGTGATTCACTGGGGATGGTATTGCATGGAGAGGAGGATACTCTGGGCGTATCCATGGAGGATATGATTTACCACAGTAAAATGGTCAGTCAGGCATGCCGGCAATCACTGGTCGTTGTTGATTTGCCTTATCGAAGTTATGAAACCGGGCCTGCGGCATACGATAATGCGCTCAGGCTGGTCGAAATGGGCGGGGCCGACGTCGTCAAGCTGGAAGGAGGCGTGGAGAAGGCAGCCATTGTTGAGGAACTGGTTAGCCGGGGTATCCCCGTTTGCGGTCATGTCGGTTTGCAACCCCAATCCGTAAAAGAGTATGGGGGGTACAAAGTCCAGGGCAGGGAGAAACAGCAGGCAGAGCAGATTATGGCCGGCGCCAGGGCGCTGCAAGACGCCGGAGCCTGCATGATCGTCCTGGAGTGTATCCCGGCGCTACTGGCCGAACGTATCAGCAATGAGGTAACTATTCCTACAATAGGAATAGGCGCAGGGGTAAACTGTGACGGGCAGGTACTGGTGATATATGATGTACTGGGTCTGTCCGGGCGGTCACCGCACATGGCCAAAAACTTTCTGGACGAGACCGGGAGTATCCAGGCGGCCGTGAAAGAATATGTCCGTGCGGTAAAAACCGGAACGTTTCCGGGAGCGGAACACTCATTCGAATAGTATCAGATGGAATTATCGCATCAGCACAGCGTGGGCGACGTCATTATTGAGCCCCTGGCCGGAACGCCGGTTATGGAAACCGTGTCGAGTCTGGCCGGGCTGCGTTCCGTTATCAGCAGGTGGAAGAGAGCAGGATATTCCATTGCCCTCGTCCCTACCATGGGGAACCTGCATGACGGACATATCTCATTGCTCAACCATGCCCGAGACTGCGCCGACCGGACTGTCCTGAGCATCTTTGTCAATCCGATACAGTTCGGCAAAGGAGAAGATTACGACAGGTATCCCAGCACCCTTGCCGAAGACAAGAATAAACTGGAAAAATACGGTCTGGACCTGCTATTCACTCCCGACTTGAAACAACTGTATCCCGGCGGCACCGATATCGATACCCGGCTCAACGTGCCCGAGTTGTCAAACATCCTCTGCGGGGAGTCAAGGCCCGACCATTTTTCCGGAGTCGCTACTGTCGTCGCAAAACTCCTCAGCAACGTTCAACCTGACACCGCATTGTTCGGTGAGAAGGATTACCAGCAAGTACTGGTCATAAAACGCATGGTACGCGATTTATGTATGCCGGTAGATATACTCGGCATGCCGATTGTGCGTGAACACGACGGACTGGCAATGAGTTCCCGTAATGCCTACCTGACCAAGGAAGAACGGCGGCGAGCGCCGGAGATTTACAAAACCCTGAAAGCATCCGCCGAGCAACTGCGATATGGGGAAAAGCATATGGATGAAATCGAAAAAGAAGCGATGGCAAGTCTTGAGAAAGCCGGGTTCAGGCCGGAATACGTCAGTATCAGGCGCACGGAAGATCTCCGGCAGCCTTCAACAAAAGATACGCAGTTATCCATCCTGGCTGCCGCCTGGCTGGGTCCGGCCAGACTGATTGACAACCTGAAAGTCCGGGTTAATTCAACCTGACGGGCCGTTTCTGCAATATTCTTTGTAGTGTTCGTCTGTCGCATTCCTGCCCACGGAAATGCAGATGGAAACCGACTGGACCATTACGGCAGGCTGGCAATACGCATTCGAGTAATCATCCCGCGCCGTCACCTGCAAAAAAGTGATAAGCTCACCGTTGTTCCCCTGAAATGTGGTGACGTATTGTGAAGCAACCCGAGCAGGCTACCGCCTGTCTGATAATCATCGGCAACGAAATCCTGTCCGGTCGTACCCAGGATGCAAACATGGCAATCATCGGTAAAAAATGCGATGCCCTGGGGGTCCGTCTTGCCGAGGCCAGGATCATTGCTGACGTCGAAGCGGACATCATCGAGACCGTCAATGAATGTCGCGCCGCTTACAGTTACGTCTTTACTACCGGAGGCATCGGGCCGACCCATGACGATATTACCTCGGCGGCCGTCGCCAGGGCGTTTAACGTTGAACTGGAACGTAACCGCGAAGCCGTAAAAGCGCTGGATCGATATTACGATCCCGGCCAGTTGACCGAGGCCAGGTTGAAAATGGCGGATATACCGGCCGGCGCCGGATTGATAGACAATCCCGTGAGCGCCGCGCCGGGATTTCAACTGGAAAACGTGTTTGTGCTACCTGGCGTCCCGCTCATCATGGAAGCCATGTTCGAGGGGCTTACCAACAGGCTGGTGGGAGGCGAACCTATCCTCACGGAAAACGTCACGACCAACCTGGCGGAAAGTGTGATAGCCAATGACCTGGGCGCGTTACAACAAAAATATCCCGGCGTCGGCGTGGGAAGTTATCCTTATTTCAAGAAAGGGAAAATCGGAGTGAACCTGGTGCTGCGCGCCACGGATAAAGCCAGGATCCAAAACTCGGCGGCGGAGCTTAGAAAGATAATAATCAACCTCAAAGGCGAAATATTGAATTAGTAGTCTGTCAATTTGATAGTATCGGGTCACTTACCCGTCAAAATAATGTTCCAGTTATGAATATCGACGACGGCATCACTGCAAAACGTTCCGCTTGGTCGTTCTCTGCCGATGTGGCGGAGACGTTCCCTGGGCATGCCGAGCGTTCCATCCCATATTACCGGGACGGGCATGATCTGATCTGTTACCTGAGTGATTTTTTCGTGTCGCCAAACAGCGTCGTTTATGACCTCGGCTGTTCAACCGGCGACCTGCTGAAAAAACTGGCCCGGTATAATCAGCATAAACCTGAAGTGCACTGGATAGGGCTGGATAAGGAGCAGGACATGATTACTCAGGCGCTGAAAAACTGTGATGAACTGAAAAATGTAGAAGTCAGTTGCGATGATATATTGACTTGTGCATTTGAAAAGCCCGATATGATCATTGCTTACTACACCATCCAGTTTATCGAGGAAAGGCACAGGCAGGCATTGATCGATAAGATATATCAGGCGCTGAACTGGGGCGGCGCGTTCATTCTGTTTGAAAAAGTCGGCGCGCCCGACTCCCGTTTCCAGGACATGATGTCCTGTTTATACAGGGAGTTCAAACAACGCAACGGTTTCAGTCCCGATGAGATATTGAACAAGGAAACCAGCCTGAAAGGCGTACTCAAACCGTTCTCCACGGCCGGCAACCTGGGCCTGCTCGAACGGGCCGGCTTCACGGACGTCATGACGATCATGAAATACGTCAGCTTTGAAGGCTTCCTGGCCATCAAGTAAACCCGTACCGTCCCGCGGATAGAGGTAGTTATCTTTAACTGACCACAAGCTTTCTGATGTTGAGTCACTCCGGCCCTTGTCTTAATACCAGGAATATTCCGATGCCGATCAGCACTGCACAGATGACGTGGTAAAGGTGCAGACGTTCGCCCAGAAATATAATTGCCATTATGGTCGCAAAGATTGGGGTCAGGTTGATGAACATGCCGGAGCGACTTGGTCCGATGATCTGGATTCCCCGATTCCACATCAGCATCCCGAGTACGCTTGCCGTTAGTGACATGCCGGCAATAGCGGATAGGGCAGTTACGTTGAGTGGCACTGGCTTGTATACGAGCGTCTCGATAATATAAAACGGCAATAAAATCAGACAACCCGAGACGATGATAATAAACAGGGATTCAGAGGGACTCAACGCCAGTGGGATTTTCCTTACGTTGATTGCATACAGTGCGTAACCCACTGAGCCCAGTAATACCAGTAGATCGCCCCCGTTAAACTGCAATTGGAGCAGTACGTCCAGGTCCAATCTTGTAATCATTGCGATAACGCCGATAAGCCCCAGCGCGACACCACTGATCTGTGACAATCGCAACCTGTCACTCAGGAACAGCATGGCCAGTAACACGGTGAATACGGGCTGCGTGGCATTGATGATGGATGCATTGATCGCCGTCGTAAAATTCAGGCTGATGAGCATGAGCGTCGTACTTGCCATCATCATGCACCCCAGCATAGAGAGTGGCCGGATATGCTCTCGGATAACCGGCGCATTGACTTTCAGGTTCGGATAGATGAACGGCAACAGAACCAAGGCGCCCAGCAGCCAGCGCCAGAACGACAGGCCCACAGGAGGGACTTCAGCCCGAACACCACGCCCCACCACGTGGACAATGGCAAAGGAAAACACGGCAAGCGTAAGTATCAGACAGGCGTATAAACCGGCGCGGGAATGGAGCGGTTCGGTATTTGATTTGCTGGGCCCGGAAGTTTCCACTGCCTCTTTTGATATATTTTCCGCCATATAGCTATCCTGTCCTTGCAGAGTGTTTCCGGGCTGTACGCTCATAGTGTATATGCGTAATCCGGTATTGGTGCCGGGAGAGAGACTCGAACTCTCACTCTGTTGCCAGAACCGGATTTTGAGTCCGGCGCGTCTACCAGTTCCGCCACCCCGGCTTTCGATAAGGGAATGAAGGACCGTCAAGTATAAAGAAACCGGCGGGTTTGTTAAACAGTTTCGTTGTATTTGTTACACTCACCGACTATGTTGCGCCAGGATTTTGACTTTGAGTTGCCGAACGAATTAATAGCCCAGTATCCTGCGCCCGAGCGGGATGCCGGCAGGTTGTTGCTGCTTGACGGCTTAACCGGGGCGTATTCCGACAAGGATTTTACTGACCTTGTTGCATTGGTTGACCCCGGAGACCTGCTTGTATTTAACGATACCCGGGTCATCCCGGCAAGGTTGTACGGACGGAAATCAACGGGTGGCCGGGTTGAGATTTTAATTGAGCGGTTACTGGATGGGTCAAGCTGCCTGGCCCAGGTACGGGCAAGTAAAACGCCCAGAGAGGGCAATCGTATCGTACTGGCCGATAATTTTGAACTACAGGTCAGCGGTCGCCGGGAGGATTTGTTTGTTTTGAAGCTCCCGGGCGGACAATCACTGACGGATCTGTTGCAAACGGTAGGGCATACGCCGTTGCCGCCTTATATACGGCGCGCGGATGAACCGATTGACGCGGATCGATATCAGACCGTGTACGCCAGGCGACCCGGCGCGGTAGCGGCGCCGACGGCCGGCCTGCATTTTACCCGGGCGCGGATCGATGACCTGGAAAGGAAAGGAGCCGTTTGTACTTATGTTACGTTACACGTGGGCGCCGGCACGTTTCAACCGATCCGGGGCGACGTCATAGAAAACCACAAGATGCACAGTGAGTGGTACCAGGTGGAAGAAAAGGTTTGTGAACAGGTACGCAATACGAAAAAAGCAGGCAACCGGGTCATCGCGGTGGGGACGACCTCAGTCAGGTGCCTGGAGTCGGCCACGACCGCCGGCCGGGTTCAGCCGTTTCAGGGGGAAACGGATATTTTTATCTATCCCGGGTTTCATTTTCAAACCGTGGATGCGATGATCACCAACTTTCACCTGCCCGGTTCAACGCTATTGCTCCTGGTGTGCGCGTTTGCCGGTCGCGAGAATATTATGAGGGCCTATCAACATGCCGTTGAGGTAAAATACCGGTTTTTCAGTTATGGCGACGCTATGTTCCTTTCCCGGTGTAGATTGGGGACAGATTTGAAATCTGTCCCCTTTGCTGCAGGGTGCTGATATGAAATTTGAACTGCTGGCACAGGACAATGGCGCCCGGCGCGGCTGGATCACCTGCGCGCGCGGCACCGTCGAAACCCCGGTATTCATGCCGGTCGGCACTTATGGTACGGTCAAAGGCATGACGCCGGAAGAGTTGCAGCTTCTGGGCAGTGAGATCATTCTCGGCAACGCGTTTCACCTGATGTTGCGACCGGGCACGGAGATTATCGAACAACACGGTGGCCTGCACGGGTTTATGCACTGGCAGAAACCCATCCTGACTGATTCCGGCGGTTTCCAGGTTTTCAGCCTGGCCGAGGCGCGCAAGATCACCCCGGAGGGTGTGCATTTTCGCTCACCGGTGAACGGCGACAAGGTCTTTCTTGGGCCGGAGCAATCAATACGAGTCCAGCACAGTCTGAATTCCGACATCATTATGATCTTCGATGATTGCACGCCGTATCCCGCAACGCAGGAACAGGCCCTGGCCTCCATGGAATTATCCCTGAACTGGGCAAAGCGATGTAAGGAAGTCCACGGGGATCATCCCGCTGCCCTGTTCGGTATCATCCAGGGCGGCATGTTTACAGGATTACGGGAACAGTCGGCAAAAGCCCTGGTTGAGATGGAATTTGACGGTTATGCCGTCGGCGGTTTATCCGTGGGCGAACCTGTAGATATGATGATGGAGACCCTGGAATATACGACGTCGTTTATGCCAGTGGATAAACCGCGTTACCTGATGGGGGTGGGCACACCGGAGGATATCGTTGCGGCCGTCCTCCTCGGTATCGACATGTTTGATTGTGTCATGCCTACGCGCAATGCGCGCAACGGACATTTATTCACCGCTACGGGCGATATACGCATCCGTAATGCCGAGCACCGCAACAGTGAAAAACCGCTGGATGAAGAATGTGATTGCTACACCTGTAAAAACTACAGCCGCGCCTACCTGTACCACCTGGACAAGACCAACGAAATCCTGGGGTGCCGCCTGAACACCTGGCACAACCTGTATTATTATCACGGGCTGATGCGTGATCTCCGAGCCGCCATAGAAAACCGGCATCTGGCAGCTTTTGCGGCCGATTTTCGCGCTAAACGAGGAATGATTTAATTTTGCCACAGAGAGCACAGAGGACACAGAGAAATACAGGAATAAAAGGGGTCGGAGTATCGCGTATTTTCCTGTAAAGATGAAGAAAGACAATCTGTTATAAAAACAATGACAAAGTCAATTAACACAACCGGTTCCATCGGCTGGTTTCTCAGCAATAATTACGCCTGGATGCTGGTTGCATCCGCGTTGCTTTTGTTGTCCACCGGCACCTTGTCCCTGGTCCCGTTGGGCATCATGGCGGCACTGGGGATTTACCAGGTCGGCCGAAACCCGGGGATGATTTACCGGGACAAGTCATTACGGGCGCTGTTGTTTTTGTTTTTATGCCTGTGGTTGCCGCAGTTGATCTCTCTTATCGACGCGGTCAACCTTGCGCGTTCTGCAAAAATCGTGATGCTGTACCCGCTTTACCTGTTTTGCGGGATATTCATCCTGCGGGAACTGGCCCGGGCCGACAACCTTTCCCGATTATCCCTGGCATTTTTACTGATCGCCGTATTCTGGTGCGTCGATGCGTTATTCCAGTATGCAACGGGGGCAAACCTGTTGGGTTATCCATACCAGGCCGACGGACTCAGCGGAATGTTTTACCCAAAGCTGAGGCTGGGTATCGTGCTGGCGGTTTTTATCCCCATCGCCGTGGAGGCATTAAGGAATATCAACAGGGAAAACGTATTATCCTGGTTGATATTGATACCGTTTGTCGTAGTGGTACTGCTGAGTGGCCGCAGAAGCGCATGGATAATGTTGATAGTGGCTTTATCGGCTTACCTTCCCGTGGTTTTTCTCACTTTGTCCGTCAGGGCGCGATACATCGCAACCGGCGCTTTGTGTGTCTCCATGCTGCTGGTGTCCTGGACTTATTTCAACAGCCCCGATATTAATCGCCGGATCGCGTCATTGACGGGTATTTTCAGCAGTGAATACCAGGCTGAGCGCGCGACGTCCAAACGAACGCCAATCTGGGAAACGGCCTATAACATGCTTGGCGACAACTGGATAAACGGGGTCGGCCCCAGGGGGTTTCGTTACGTTTACAAAAACTACGCGGATGAGGACAACCTCTTTGTCCGGGAGGGGTATGATGGTCAAACCCACCCCCACCTGGTTTTCCTGGAGGTGGCCGTTGAAACCGGAGTAATAGGACTTGCCGGGTTCTTCCTGTTCTATTTCACCATACTCCGTTACTGGTGGCGGGGAAGACGCGCCACGGACATCGGCGCCTGGACTTCCGCACTACTTGCGGCCTCATTCCCGTTAAATGCGCACATGGCGTTTTACGGTTCTTATTGGAGCGGCTTCCTGTGGTTGCTTATTGCCTGCACCCTCGCGGTGGTTTTATCCCGACAGGGGGAATAACACAGACAATCTTTCCTGTGGAGACAAGTCATGCCTCCCGCGTTGCCGTCATACTGGCGAATACCAGTATCCAGAGGCATCTGTATGAACCGTCAGCTTAACCGGATACTTTCGTAGAGACTCTCAAATTTTGTGATCACTTTGTCTGTGGCATAGCGGTCTTGAAACAGTGTCCATGCCGTTTGCGCACGCCGCCGCCGGCCTTCCGGGTCATTGATTGCCGCCCTCATCGCATCGGTCAATGCCTCCTCATTATCGACGTCACTAAGCCAGGCGCTGTTATCATCCACGATTTCCAGCGGACCGTGGCATTTGGTCGCGACAACGGGTATGCCGCAAGCCATCGCCTCCAATAATGCAATGCCGAATGGTTCATACCTGGAGGGCAGGACAAACAGGTCGCCTTGCAGCAGAAAACGGCGGATATCGTCCTGCCAGCCGACAAAACGAACCTTGTTATCGAGGTTCAATGATGCCGCAAGGTGCACAAGTCGTTGTCGCTCGCGGCCGTCACCCGCAAGATACAGGTGGATATTGTCGCCGGCCAGGTGACTGAAAGCCCGCAGCAGCAGGTCAAATCCTTTTTTATGCACAAGCCTGCCGTGAGCCACTATTTTTGTCACTTCATTATTAGACTGAACCTCTGAAACGGGTTCAAAGGTGGAAAAGTTGGTTATCAGCCGTATCCTGTTTGCGGGAATGCCCCGGCTTATCAGGTAATCGCGCTGAGCCGCCGTCGTGGGAGTGAACGCGGTTGCGCGTTTAAAATATTTCAGGTCGACGAAATCATGGGTATGGGCGATCAAAGGGACCTTGAGCTTACAGGCAGCCCGCCCCGCGAGATGCGCGGCGCGGCCCAGGGACGTTTGAATAACCTGTGAACCGTGAGCCTGGACCAGCCTGAATATTTTCCCTGGGGCCAGGGGGTCCCAGGGACCCAGGACCCGGATCGATCGACATTGCAGGTTTTTTATATTTTCAAGACGGCGTCCCACTACGGAACCGGCGTGGCTTACGGCGAGGATATCGTGACCACGCCGCGCCAGCGCCGTGGTTAAATCCACATAAAACCTTTCCGCCCCCCCGAACTTCCGGGCCAGTATGATTACACAGATCTTCATTTCGGGCTTTGGGAGTCAAACAAAGGCCTGGCCCTTTCAATGATGACCGAGGTATGTGTGAAACACCCCATTGGGATCATATTTGTTTTTTACTGCCTTTATTTTTTGCCAGCTGGCTTTGCTGTAGGAACGTTCCGACCGGTCCGGACTTGCTTCGAGATCAGCCTCACTAACGAAATGACCCACGGATAACGGCGCCAATATCTCCTGTGTACGCTTCATCCAGGCGATATTCTGCTCGTCCTCTTGTTCATCCATCCAGAAAGAGTAGGGGGACAGGAACGTCCGACGACGCATGGAGTATGCCGCGTCGGGAAAGCTGGCGGGTTTGGGTTTTACTTCACACAATACATTAGACATCGGCGACGGCGCGGCAGCGAAGTGGTCAACGTATTTTTCCATGACTGCCTGCATGGACATATCGAAGTAAAACGTATCGGCAGCCGCCCGGCATACCGGAAATGAAAGGTTGACGAGATGGAACAGATCATCAAACGTCACCGGTTTGGCCTCTTCCGAAACGATGGGTTTCGATACGGATTGGGCCGTCCGCAGGGGTGACAGGAGGTTGCGCGCCTCGTCTTGCGTATCTGTAAATGCCACGCCGGTTACGTTGACAACCTTGCTCACGCCGTTAATCGGCTCCGGCAAAGTCAACAGGAACATGAGCGTCTCGACCTTATCGGACAAAATCGAAACAACTTCCGGCAACCACTCCGCTACGGCCAGGGTATCTTTCAGCGGCCATATATAATTGCATAAATGGATCGCCTGAGGCAACGGGTACAGTTTCAGGTGGTAGTTCGTTACGACTGCGGGAAAACCGGGGCCGGAACCACGCGCAGCCCAGAGCAGGTCGGGGTAATGGTTTTCGTCTACGCGTAATAATTCCCCTTCTGCCGTGACCAGGTCGAGTCCCGTGACGCTGTTGCAGGCAACGCCACCCCATGAACCCCAATTCCAGGCCTGGCCGCCCCCAAGCAGGTATCCTCCCATGGGAACCGTACTGCAATGAGCCACCGGAAATGCCAGACCGCTTCGTCCCAGCACAGTTGCGAGTTCACGCGCGTATATAGCCGGGCCGACAACAGCCGTTTTGTTCTCGACATCAATGTCAAGATCGCGAAAAAACCTGAGATCCAGCAACATACCGCCATCCCGAACCGGGGAAGATACCCAACTGTGGCCACCCGAGCGGATGCCCACTTTCATCCCGTTCTGAGCGGCAAATTTCACGGTATTGCTCACGTCATCCACGGTTTTTGCCTGTATCATGACATCAGGTTGTCGTTCCGTCTTGCGCAGTTGCCACGTCATGTTGCGCTGTTGAACGGCATAATATTCATGATCTTTTGTAAACATGTCCCCGCTGATTTTCTCCTGTAATTCATTGAGTAATTCACTACGGGGGGAAGACTGGAGGCGAGCCCGGCCCGGAAACGGGAAAACAGCCGCAAGAGCGGCAAATAATTTACCGAGCAGAATTGAAAATCGCCGTCGAGACAGTTTTTTGTCGAACATAATATTCCTCAATAAAACCGTAACATACCTGTTATTTAAGGTGCCTGCAATCAGGGCAACCGCATGCTTTCGGATACTATTGCAAAGGGCAGGAATCCAGCCTGAAAACCACGACCTGCCATTCCTGTGAAAGCAGGAATCCAGTAGACAATCTATTCCTTAAAAAATTGAGTGAGAGAATGACAGTCTGCTCACTATTCGTATATTATAGGGGTTTGTCCACAAATTAAGAAACTACCATGTCAGACTTTATTGAAATCGTTGACGTCAGCCCGCGGGACGGCTTGCAAAGCCAGCCGACGTTGCTCAGCGTCGATAATAAACTGGAACTGATCAACCGCCTGATCGACGCTGGCATACGGCGTATGGAGGCGGTCAGTTTCGTCAATCCCAAGCGGGTCCCGCAGATGGCGGACGCGGAAGAGGTAGTCCGCGGCCTGCCTCAGCGGGATGACGTGACGTTTATCGGGCTGGTATTGAACCTGCGCGGCTTTGAACGGGCCGTGGCCTGCAATATCGATGAAATAAACTGTGCGGTGGTGGCCTCGGATACATTTAATCAGCGTAACCAGGGAACTACCACGGAAGGGACCATGGCGGTTATCAAGGAGATTACCCGGGAGATCCAGGCCGCAGGCATTAAGATGGGAGTTACCGTCAGCGCCGCCTTCGGTTGCCCCTTCGAGGGCGAAATGCCGATGGAAAAGGTAGTCCGCCTGGTCCAACGTCTGGCTGCTATGGGCTATACCCACATTTCTCTGGCGGATACCATCGGCTCGGCCGGGCCTTCCGACGTGGCGGCCATGCTGAAACGCATCAATGCCCTGGAACCCGGGCTGCAGTTGAGTTGCCATTTTCATAACACGCGTAACACGGCGGTGGCAAATACTTACGCGGCAATCCAGGAGGGCGTCACCTCTTTTGATGCAAGCTGCGGAGGCGTTGGCGGTTGTCCGTTTGCCCCGGCGGCAACGGGCAATGTCGCAACGGAAGACCTGCTGTACATGATCCACCGCATGGGTCTGAAGACAGGCATCGATATCGACAAAATCATCGAAACGGCAAAGTGGCTGGAAGGTCCACTGGGAACGTCAATGCCGGCCATGGTCACACGAGCCGGCGTGTTTCCTTCCGCGCGAGCGGCATAGCCTGGTGCGTAAAAGTAGTGAGGAAGGGTAGCGTTCAGTCTAAATCGGTTTTTCTGTGCCATTCCATTGGTGGAGTGAGGGGCCAATAGGTTCGATTTAATAATGAAATAATAGTAAATTAGACGTTGTAAAATCAGTAACTTCTCAATAACCCCGTGCAAACGGTATTTTTCGCTGGACTCCCGGAGTTGAATGCACTATCATCCAGTCTATGGAGTCAGACACCATTATTCAAGGCCGCATTGTCACCCCGCAGGACCTCCGGTTCATCCGTCAACTGATTGCCGCGCGCCCCGATTGGCATCGAACCCGGCTGTCGCAGGAGCTGTGTCGCCACTGGGATTGGACCAACACCAGGGGCGTGTACAAAGACATGGCGGCCCGGTCGCTGTTGCGCAAGCTGGCTCTGCGGGGCTGCATCGCACTGCCGCCACCGCGACACTCCGCCAACAATGCTTATCGGTATCGTCGGTCGGTGGCCCCGGGGGTCGAGCAGACACCCATTACCGGCAGGTTGAGTGAGTTGACGCCGGTTCGGGTTGCGCCCGTGACCACGACGGCACAGGCCCGGTTGTTTCGGGGGCTGATGCAGACCCACCACTACCTGGGTTATACCGGGCCGGTGGGGGAGAACCTGCGTTACCTGGCCTGGGACCGGCATGACCGGCCGTTAGGCGGCCTGCTGTTCGGCGCCGCGGCCTGGCGGCTGGCCTGTCGCGACCGGTTCATCGGCTGGGACAGTACGTCTCGTGAGCAGGGCCTGGCGCGTATCGCCAACAACCAACGCTTCCTGATTCTGCCTTGGGTGCGGGTGCCGCACTTGGCCAGCCACCTGCTGGGACAGGTCAGCCGACGCCTCTCCCAGGACTGGCAACGGCACTACGGTCATCCCATCGCACTGCTGGAAACCTTTGTGGACAGCAACCGTTTCCAGGGCGTCTGCTACCGGGCGGCCAACTGGATTCACGTCGGCGAGACCAGCGGGCGCAGCCGTAACGACCGCCCCGGGCGGGCGCGGGTGCCGCGCAAGACCGTCTGGCTGTATCCCTTGCAGCGCCACTTTCGTACCCACCTGGGCCGGGGAGACCGCGCCTCATGAGCCGCCGCGATTGGTTACTGCCCCCCATCCCGCCCGAGGACCGAACGCCCCTCGTCGACCTGTTACTGGCCCTCACCGAGACACAGCAGAACACCCTCACCACCCTCACCGAACGGATTGAACAACTGCAAGCCGAGCTGGCGCGTCTGCAACGGCGCCCGGCCAAGCCCCAGCTCAAACCCAGCGCTCTGACACGCGACAACGACGATGACCCGCCGTCCACCTGCTCGGCCCGCCCGGGGTCGGTAAAAGCCACCTCGCCATCGCCCTCGGGGTAAACGCCGTCAAGGCCCATAAAAGCGTCTACTTTACCACCTTGACCGAACTCATCGCCTCCCTGACCCAGGCCGAACGCGCCGGCTCCCTCACCGCGCGCCTGCGCTATATTAACCGGGTCGCCCTGCTTATCGTCGATGAGGTCGGCTACCTGCCCATCGAAGCCGGCGGCGCCAACCTGTTCTTCCAACTCGTCAATGCCCGTTACGAGAAGGGCGCTACCGTCCTTACCTCCAATCGCGGCTTCAGGGACTGGGGAACCATCTTCGGCGACAACGTCGTGGCCGCCGCCCTGCTTGACCGCTTGCTGCACCATGCCATTGTCATCGATATCGAGGGCCACTCCTATCGCCTGCGGGAACACGCCAGCCTGGTCCCCGATACCCTCAAGGGCCAGACCGCACAAACCACGGAGAAACCGAAACGTAAACCCGGTCGACCACGACAACGCCAACACGCGATGACGGATTTATGATGTATTTAAGTTATCCACAACTGGGGAATTTTCAACCGGCACTTTTGGGGAGTTTTCAACCGGTATTGACAACAGCCACGGCAACACACTCTCCACACTTGTCGTCCGCTTGATATACGGCGGCAACAAGGCCGACGTGAAATGCCGACCCTGACCGCACCGGTCCCGCGTCTTCGGCACCTGAATACGCACCTCGCCCAGCCCCGTCATCACTGTGCGCGCCGGCAAATAACCGTTCCTGACGATGCGCCAGCGACCGCCAGCGTCCCGGTCGTCCTGGTACTGGGACAAATAAGCTGCCAACTCCGCGTCCACCGCCTCATACAATAACTGTTGCGCGCCTGCGCGTAACAAACTTGTCAACGGATCGGATTCCGCTACTGGCTTTTTCAGGGAAACTACAGTATCTTTCTTCATGGTGGTGTACTCCTCTCATGTGGCTTGTTGTCTTCGATAAAGAACAATTCTACAACACCGGGTGCACCACCTCACTACTCAGCTCATACACCAGAAATGAGCATAACTCAGCTGTGTGGTGTGACATCACCCTATCAGACTGGGTGTTTAACGCCATAGAGGCCAATGAGGTGTTAACCCTTCACCGTGACTACTTCCGCCTTAGAAAGCCGTTAGAGCGCCGCATCTACGAACTGGCCCGCAAGCACTGCGGACAACAACCCCGCTGGGAGATTTCGCTTCAAGTATTGCTAACCCAAGTTTAACACTCGAACCCCGAATTTTGGCTGATTTTGGCTGATTTTCGCTTGTAGTCACCTCTAAGTAATTGATTTTTCATAGTTGGATGAGGGATTTTATGAATGTAGTGCCATAAAGTGATATTTCTTCTTGACAGCCCTCTTCCGACACGCTATCCTGTCCCCCATGTTTATCCGTCGCACCCGTACCCGTCGCACCGACACCGGTCAGGATTATTTCACCTACCGCCTGGTGCGCGCCGAACGCGTGGGGGAGAAAGTCCGCCAACGCACCCTGCTCAACCTCGGCAGCCACTACGCCATCGAGCGGACGCAGTGGCCGACGTTATGTGCCCGCATCGAACACTTGCTGTCCGGCCAGACCGAGCTGCTTGATCCGGATTGTCCGGCGGCGCTGGAAACCGAAGCGCAACGCATCGCCGCGCAACTGCTGGCCCGCGCCCCGGCGCCGGCCGCGGCGGCCTCCCCGGCCGAGGACGTACACAGTGTGGTCGCCGCTTCGCTGGCGCTGCTGCGGCCGCGCGCGGTGGGGGTGGAAGCGGTGGGCCTGTGGGCACTGCAACAACTGGGCGTGCCGGTGTTACTGGCACGGCTGGGGTTGACCGGACCGCAACAGGCGGCGGCGCTGGGATCGATTATCGGGCGCCTGGCGGCGCCGGGGTCGGAACGCGCCACCCATGCCTGGCTGGGTCAACGCAGCGCCCTGGGCGAGTTGCTGGGGGTGGACTTTGAAGCGCTGAGCGCCATGCAACTGTATCGCGCCTCGGACGTCTTGCTGGCGCACCGGGACGACCTCGAACACCACCTGTTCCGGCAGGTGAGTGATTTATTCGACCTGTCCCCCACCGTGACGCTGTACGACCTGACCAACACCTATTTTGAGGGTGAGGCCGGGGTACAACCCAAGGCGCGCCGGGGACACTCGAAGGAGAAACGCAGTGACTGTCCGTTGCTGACGTTGGGTCTGGTACTGGACGGCAGCGGCTTTGTGCGCCGTTCGCAGGTGTTTGCCGGCAATGTGCGGGAAGACAGCACATTGGCAGACATGCTGACGGCGCTGGGCGCGCCGGCGGCGGCGCTGGTGGTGCTGGACCGGGGGATAGCGACCGAGGCCAACATCGCCTGGCTGCGTGAACAGGGCTACCGTTACCTGGTGGTGAGCCGTGCCCGACACCGACAGTTCGACCTGGAGCAGGCCATAACGATAGACACCGCCTCCGGGCAGCCGGTGCAACTGCACCTGGAGCAGGGCGAGGGCGAGGCCCGCCTGTACTGTTATTCGGCGGCCCGGGCCGAGAAAGAGAAAGGCATCGCGGCACGCCTGCAACAGCGTTTCGAGACCGGGCTGCAACGCCTGGCCGACGGCTTGTCGCGGCCCCGCACGCGCAAGAGTTTGAACAGTATCCACCAACGCATCGGTCGGCTGCGCGAACAAAGCCGCGGTATTGCCCAACATTATGTTGTTGACGTCACCGCGGATGCCAGCGGCAAGCAGGCCGCGTCCCTCAGCTGGCAATGCCGGCCCCATAGCGGCTCCCTGCTGACGCATCCGGGCGTGTATTGCCTGCGCAGTAATCTCACCGACTGGGATGCGGAAAAGCTCTGGCGCACCTATACCCTGCTGACCGATCTGGAGGCCGTGTTCCGCGCACTCAAATCGGAGTTGGGGCTGCGTCCGGTGTTTCACCAGACCCCGACGCGCGCCGAGGGGCACCTGTTCATCACCGTACTGGCCTATCAGGCCGTGCAGTTCATCCGTCGCCGTCTGCGGGCGCACGGGGAGACGGCCAGCTGGACGACGTTGCGCCGTATCCTGGGGGGACAGCAGCGGGTGACCGCTACCTTCCGTTGTGCCGACCAACGTACCCTGCATATCCGTAAAGCCACGCGCCCGGAGGCGCAACAGCAGGCCCTCTATGCGGCGTTAGGCCTGGACGAGAACCCCGGCGGCACGCAGAAGACGGTCGTGTAATAGGTTAAACGACGGATAAAAGGCACTTTGTAGTGCCAGACGCCGAATTTATCAATTCTAACTGATTGAATAATAAGAACTTATAAATATGGGTGTTAAACTTGGGCTAAAAAAATCCGGCTCCCAAAGCTCCGAGAAAAAATTTCGGCAGATGTTAAAAAATGTTGTTCTGCACGACCATTTGCCTGATTATCGTGTGGTCTATGAGACTGATACGGATATAATCACGTTTATCAATCGCAATACTATGAAGATTGAGGGACATAGAGCCTGGGACGGAACCTTATCAACCACGGTGATGGAGAGGGTCGGCAAACTGAATTTAAGAGTCGACAAATATATACTGGAACAGGAATGGCGGGATTGGATCGAGAGTAAAAATATTACTCCAGAAAATCCCGATGGCCTTTTTTACGCCTTCTGCAAAAATCGTGCTCGTGCAGGGGGTTCATACAAGCAATAAGCTGTTTAACTTCATTCCTAATATCCTAGGATACTATATATATAGCATCATAGTGTCCTAGTATGCTAGGATATTAACGTATGATCATATCCTTAATATCGCAAAAGGGTGGTGTTGGCAAATCGGCCTTGGCCCGATTGATAGCCGTTGAATATGTGAAAGCTGGATGGTCAGTCAAAATCGGCGACCTGGATACCGGCCAGGGCTCAACCGCGAAATGGAAAGCCCGGCGCGACCAGCACGGCATTGAACCGGAGATACCCGTCGAAAAATATGCTACTGTAGAGCGCGCGATCAGGGATGCCGAGCACTATGATCTGATGCTCCTGGACGGACCGGCGTTTGCGGAGCGCCGCGGTCTGTCCATGGCAAGAGCATCTGAACTGATCATTATGCCGACCAGCTACAGTCTCGATGACATGGAACCACAAATCGAAACCGTCTATGAATTGGAAGACAACGGGATTAATTCTGACCGGATAGTGTTTGTATTTTGCCGAACAGAAGGATCGGCATCGGAGGATGCCGCGGCCCGCGCATACCTGAGAAAAGCCCGCGTTAATGTGCTTGAACCTGTGTTCCCCGAGCGGCCGTCCATCCGGCAAGCGCATAACATGGGCAGGGCGGCCAGTGAAGTACCGTATCCTTCGATCAAATCAAAAACTCTGCCGCTGGCTCAGGCCGTTGCAGACAAACTCAACCAGATCAGGTAATAGCTATGGCAACACAAGGCCTAAATATCGACCCCCCCCCCCGTAAAACCAAAAGCCAGGACAAGCCCGAAACAGGCGCACAGGCAGAAAAGACCAGGGAAACACCTGGTCGGTCAGAACGGATAAATGTCAAATTCGATCAACTGGCGGAAGCTGACAAGGTGCAATTTAATAAGCGCGTGACCCGGAGCACTGTAGATGGGTACGAAATTCTTTCAATTAAGACGAGAAAGAAAATTCCAGAACTGTTAGCTGAGGGGCTGGAATTGCTGGAGAGCAAATACGGGAAAGTCTAGAATCCTAGGATTGAAGCTGTGACAACGATTGTCAACGCGGTCAATTATAAACATATATCACATTGGTTGATGGGGATTAAACGCATGGCCACAACTCCGACTGAATATCTTATCGGCGCATACCTTCAGCTTATTAAAGAATGCGACATCGTAAGTTATAATGTTCGTCCACTTAAAAATAATCATAATAAACAAGAGGAATTAGATGTCATTGGTCTTAATTTTGGTTCCAATATTGCTTATCTGTGCGAAGATTCAGCTCATCTTGATGGGTTGAACTATGGTACAAGTGTTAATCATTCGATAGAACAAGTAAAAAAGAAATACGAATGTCAAAAAAGGTATGCTAAAAATATACTAAGTGATAAGTGCCAATACATCGTGGACAGAAATCAGTGCCAAGACATCGTGGACAGTTTATCAGGATTGAGGTTGTGATGTCTGCTCTCAGCGGGAACATCAACGTAATATGTATTCAAACTCATCCACTTGACGTTGCTCATGGAACAGTTTGAGTTTTTGCTCTGTCACGTCAATGGTGGCCACCACATACTCGTACTGAAGCGTGGGGGAAACCGGGAAGCGCTCACTGAATATGTCGAGTTGGCAGTCACTGCGGATCAATCGGATTAAGTGATAACAGCCTGATTCAGGTTTTTTCAAGGGGGTCTCAGGGACGGGTTCATGGGGCGGCCAACGCAGTGTTGTATGGTCTGCTTGGGCGAGCATGGTCAGGGGTGTTTTGCCGTTCAGATGGCTGTAGCGATAGCGACTGTTATGTTTGTGCTCGAAGGTGAGTGCGCCGGTGCGTAATTCGGCTGCGGTCTGCATAGATACCCGGTCGAGGAACTTTTGTTGGTAGTGGCGATTGAACTGTTCAACCACGCCATTACGCCAGGGTTCGGCCGGCGGGATGAACCAGAGTGTGATGCCATAATGCAGGCACAAGCGGATGAGCGGTCCCATGCCGCGGGGATGGGCGGGACTGCCATAGAAGGCCATGGCATTATCGACCTGCAAGTGACAGGGCATCCCCAGCCGCTGCCAAATCGCCCAAAACGCTGCATAGACGGCATTGCCGTGACGCCCGGACAGGGGGTGAGTAGCACAGCGGCGGGTGCTCAAGTCGACGACATTCATGCTGTAGAAGCGCACGGGTCCACACGTCCCTTTGAGATGACGCGGCCCCACGAAATCGGCCTGGTGGCGGTCATTGGGAGCGACTGCCGGCAAGTGCGGATAGGGCGTGCCTTTGGCTTCATAACGGCCCGTACGCCGCTGAGTCAGGTCATGCCGACGCAGAATCCGGTTGACCGTTCGAGCAGAGGGTAACGGCTGCAGGTGCTGGTCTTCCAACTCCCACAGAATCGCTTGAGCGCCACAGAACAGGGCTTGCCGGTCCAGCTTGAGGCGCACCAGCTTCACCTGCTCCTCGACCTCCCTGACCGTTCGCCGGGGACTCGCCAGGGGCCGTCTTGACTTGTCCCGATACCAGGCCGGGTCTGATGGGTCGTAGCGACCCAGCCACTTGTACAGCCAGGACCGGGGGCGACCTAAAGAGAGACAAATGCTGGCCGGACGTTCGCCTGCATGGTACCTCTGAACAGCCGCCTGCCGCACCTGTTCCAGTGTTTTTTTTCATCATTGCCTCCAATCAGTTAAAATGCCGTCAGTGTACACAATTGACTTGGTTAATCGAGTGTGACAGCGTCATGTCCACGATGTCTTGGCACTGATTTCTGTCCACGATGTATTGGCACTTATCAACTAAGTAGTTTTGAACCCAAATATATGTTTTGGTGTCCGAAAGTTTCTAAAAATATAAAAATGCGATTAAAAGGGGTAGATGGGCTTACATTGATTGTAAACGAAGAGTACGCTCAATGTATTGAGAAATTAAAATCTCGTGCTAATGTTATGGCCACTGATATTAAGAATCCATCTTTCAGAATACTTCAGATATTAGAATATAAGACAGTAAAACCTTTTTATAATTGACTTAATGAAGGTTGTATAAACTTCAGCGGAACGATTCTCACAAACGATCGTTTGTGAGAAGGTTTTTACAAGGCACCAAAAACCCCCAAAACAGGCTATTTTTCGTTCTCAAAACTCATTCTTGAATGTTAATTCTCGATTTGTTACTTTGTTACGAGTATCGAGAAGCTCCGGAGAACAGACAAATTATGCAAATTGGCTATGCTCGGGTATCCACCCAGGACCAGGACCTCAGCCTGCAACATGCTGCCTTGCAGGAAGCTCGTTGCGATAAAATCTATGACGACAAAGCCAGCGGCGTTACTGCGTCACGGGAAGGCCTGAAACTCGCACTGGAGGTCCTGCGGGAAAACGACAGCCTGGTCGTGTGGAAACTCGACCGGCTGGGGCGCAGCGTGAAAGACCTGGTGGCTATCGTCTGCGACCTGGAGCAGCGCGGCGTCCATTTCAAATCCCTGACCGACCAGATTGATACGTCCACCCCGTCCGGACGCTTCTTTTTCCATGTGATGGCCAGTCTGGCCCAGATGGAGCGGGACCTGACCGCGGAGCGCACCCGGGCCGGACTGGACGCGGCCCGTCGGCAAGGCCGCACTGGTGGTCGTAAACGTAAGATGGACGACTCCAAAATCGCAGCCGCAAAACAGTTACTGCAGGACGGCATCCCGCCTCGAGAGGTGGCCCGGAGTCTGGAGGTGTCTGTGCCGACGCTTTACCGCTGGATGCCGGCATCACAACGGCCATGAGACAAGCATTGTTTTGTCGTTTCGGAATTTCCTAGTTTCAAGTGTCTTTTTTTCTTGGGACACAAAATTCAATGGTATATTCACCACGAGCAAACCTGCCTTCTGCCG
Organism: Gammaproteobacteria bacterium; assembly: GCA_965248145.1. GTDB lineage: Bacteria > Pseudomonadota > Gammaproteobacteria > Eutrophobiales > Eutrophobiaceae > JAAXHV01. The sequence continues at coordinate 573,733 of OZ252091.1, forward strand.
CATTATAAGCTTGGTTGTTTGTGTCACGGATACTATCCACTGCCTCATTGTGAATAAGGACAAACTTGCCTGGATATTTATCAGCGAGCTCGTCTTGAATCATCTTAAAGAATTTGATTTCTCTCTCAAGGTCTCGATCTCTTCTCATATCGGAATTAAGTAGTCGTCCCTGAAAAACTCTGTTTCAGGCTGCCATTGAGGGCGCCGGTAGCGGGGTCAGGCCAACCAGCTTCCGGTTCCACCACGGTGCATTGACGCCTGACGATCCACAGAGACGCCCTGAGGCAGCACACAGACGTATCCAGGCCACCAGGCGAGACCCTTTTTTGAGACAAAAAAGCCTGAGTCGCCTCAGGACCAAGCGCAGGTTGTGTCCGGCACAACTCAACAGCACATTGAACTGGTCGCCCTGGGTGCCTTTCAGATAATTGCGGTCCAACAACCCGTCGGATTTCAAATGACCGATGACCGGCTCAATCGCCTGGCGGCGCTTGAGTGACCGTTTCAACCGTTGCGTCTTAATGCCGCGCTTCTGCCCGGAGATGTACACCGTGGCCTCGGTTTCATCATGCCCCCGATAGCCGCGGTCCACAAACGCTTCGGCAATCGCCTTCCCGGTCACCTGACGTACTTGCTCCAGGGCTTTCTTCAACGTGTGGCCGTCATACGGGCTGCCTGGCAAGGCCATCCCCCCGACCACAAAGTTGCTCTTATTGGTCACGGCAATACTCGCCTTCACCCCGAACTCATAACGCTTATGCACTTTGCCCTTGCTGATACATTCCACCTCCGGGGCGTGCAGACTGTACAGTTTACGTTTATCCTGCTTACCTTGCGCCAACAGCCGCTTGGCCAAGGCCAACTCCGCGGCAAACACCGCCTGCTGTGCCGGGTTGTCAGTGATTTTACGTTCGATGTCACGCACCACCCGTCCCAGGTACGTGCGCAACCGCTTCACCTGGCGCCGCAGCCGCCGATACTGCCGGGCATGACCATAGCGGTTCGCCTGTTGTAGCGCCTGCGGCCCCTTGCGGGCATAACTCTGGCGTAACACCACGCCCTGGTGACGGCATAACCGCACCAAGCGCTCGCGTGACCGATTCAACAGCTTGCTGTCGGTCGGATAACTCACCGCCTTCTCCTGTACTGTCGTGTCCACCGTCACTCGTTTGAAGTCTGCCGGCTTCACCGTCTTGCTCTGCACACCCGCCACGACCGTCACCTGTAACAGCCGCCCGCAACCCGCCTCCCCAATCCGTTGGCGAAAGCGCGTCAGACTGCTTGGGTCCAGCGGCGCCTGATGTTGAAAATAGGTCTCCCCACAAACATACTGCCAGTACGGATTCTCCACCCAGCCCGACACCACCGCCTCGTCCGATAACCCATACACATGTTTGAGATAGTGCAACCCCACCAGCAACCGGGTCGGTTTCCCCGGACAACCGTTATCCGGGCAGTACAGGGCGCCAAACGCCTTATCAAACACCGACCAATCCACCCGGTCGGCCAAGCGATACAACGCATGGCGTTGGTTCAGCATATTGTCCAGTCGTTCGCGGAACAGGTCGGATGGGGACTTGGTGTCGGCGTCAGCTTGTCTGGGGGTCATTTTTGTCTCCGAAATTGCCAGAAATCGAAGCCCCATGATACCAAATCCGGCAATTCCAGTCCAGCAATAAATGACACTTACATAAATATAATCAATAGGTTAGAGCGGCTTTTGGGGTTATTCAGGGACGACTAAGTAATAAGGTCTTATTATTGTGAATTAAAGCGACTCTCCACACGTAAATTCATTCACGCGCAGAAATTCAACAAGAAAAAGGTCTACATATCGGGATACGGAATTTAATATATATCCCGCATCATTGGCATGAGTGCCAAGGGTAGCACTGCTCCAGGTTTGGGCAAAGCCAAAGTTGCCTGATACAGTGTCTGAGACTCTTTTAACACTAAACCTGTTATGAGAGTTTTACACCCAAGATCGGATCAAGTTTAGGGGGGCAGGACAGCTCGTCTCGCTTGTTCCGGACCGTTGGCGCGACCCGTTTTTGATAGCAAGTTACTCCCTTCCTGCCAGATGTCGTGCTTCGGCGATCCATGCTTCAAAGTTTGCATCTGCCCTCGGCTTCCCCAATATGTTTTGCAAATCCTCTGGCGTGGCGCGGCCCAAAGCTGCGTACGACTTGATACCTGCTTTATAGAGACGGTTTTTCGTCACTATGCCAATTCCGCGAATGCGCGTTAGATCGTCCACCGATTTCGCTTCAGGTGATCCGGCGGGTTATCCTGTGCGCGCGACGGGAGGCGGCATGGACGAGGCGGTCGAGGATGGTATCGGCGATTGGGGGGCCGTCTTCAGGCCGCCTCCCGTCGCGCGCACAGGATAACCCGCCGGATCACCTCGAAGTTCGTCACCAGCGCGATCACGATCAGGATGAGCAGCGGCTGGTTGAGAAGCGCGCCGAGAAAGATGATGAACACCCGGACATCGCGGCCCAGCCGAAAATAAGGTGCGCCCGCAAGCTTGCGCGCCATCCACCCGTCGTACTTGTCCGCGGTGTAGCTGTTCATGTACGCACCGACGATGGCAGCGAAACCGATCACTACCGGCACCGGGTGTGCGCCGCTGGTCGAGAGTTCGTGCCACATGAGACCGAACAATAGAAAGGCGTCGGCGTAGCGGTCGAGGATCGCGTCGAACCAACCGCCAAAATCGCTTTGCGTTCGTTTGAGCCGTGCGACCTCGCCGTCGCAGCCATCGATGATCGAGGCGAGTTGCGCGATCACCCCACCGGCCGCAAGCACCGGGTAGCCACCGGCCGCGAACAATGCGGCGCCCAAGCAAGACAGGCCGCAGGAAACCGCGGAAATCTGGTTCGGGGTCATCGGTGTGCGCACCAGGTAGCGCGTCAGCCAACGAGAGACCGGCCGGTTGAGGTGACGCGAGACCGGACCGTCTCTGGTCTTGCCCGCCTGCTCGCGCAGCAGCCGGCGCTCGGCCTCGCGCCAAGCCTCGGGCGTGTCAATATCGAGCCATGATCGACCGGTCACGTCGACGGCTCTCGCCTGTCTCTTCTGCGCGAGCGCCCGCAGACCGTCGGACAATCCACCCTGACCCTTCGCTGCAGCCTGCTCGAGCCCTTCGAACAGCCCCGAGGTGCAAAGCATGACGCCGGTGTCACCTGCCTGCCACACTTCGAGGTGCTTCCCGATTGCCTCAATGCGCTCGCTATCGACCTGCACCCGGGTTACGTCGTCGACGTCGAAGATACTTCCCTTGTCACGGTCTACGGCGAGGCAGAGCTCCCCGGGCGCCGGTGGGTCGAGCGCGAGGGCCTGGGGAATCTCCACATCGAAAAGATGGTCGCTCATGACCAGGAAAAAGGGCGCATCGCCGGTGCGGCCCTTTGCAGAGAGCGCGCTCGCGCCGTTACCTCGTTGCCAGTCTGTGGCTTCAACAAACTCGACCTCGACCCCCCGACGCCGGGCAATGTCGGTGAAATGCGCCCTCACCGTCTCGGCTTCAAAGCCAAGGGTGATGATGAAACGCCGGATGTCCGTGGCCTCGCGCAGCGCACAGATGACCCGCTCGGCGAGCGTCAACCCGAGCACCTTCGTCAACGGCTTCGGCGTGTTCGTGCTCGGGTAAAGCCGCGTACCTTCGCCGGCGGCGAGAACAACCGCGACCTCCGGGGCCGCTGTCCGCTTAGCGCTCGTCACCGCTCAATCGATCCACGATTTGAGTGGAGAGCGCCCGGTTCGATGCCGCGACCAAGGCGATACCATCGGTCAATCCACGCGCTACTATGAGCGGCGCCCCATCGCGCCCCACCACGCACCCTCCGGCCTCGATCAACAGGCGTGCGGCGGCGAGATAGCTCTCCGGAGTCAGCCTTTCACGCACATCGATATGCGCGTCCAACGCGCCGGCGGCAACCAAGGAAACGGCCCGCGATGCGCAGCCGTAACTGCGAACCCCCCTCGCGTCGGCCATCATTCGTCCGAGGTTACGCGAGGGCGCGAAGTGGTTGAGCTCCACCGAAATCACCGCGTCCGCGATGCAACGAACTCTCGAGGTTGCGAGTCGTGCGGCACCGCGCCAAGCCCCCGCGCTCTGCTCCGCCACCAGGGGGACCGGCTTATCGAGCGGACTGACCATCGCCGATTCCACGGACGCGGGATGCAACGGTGCATCGATTGGCAGCACCGCGCAAGCCAAAGCAGAGAGCGGAAGTCCCCGGGCCCAGTTGTCCGACCCATCCACGGGATCGAGGACTAGTCGGTGACGAGGCGTCCCAACGCCGAATTCGAGCGGCTCTGCTTCTTCGGATTCAACTCTGAGCGGCACGGAGAGCTCCGCCAGAAACTCGAGCGCGGCATCGTTGGCGGCGAGGTCGAATACCTTGACCGCGTCACCTTTCGCATTGGTGATCCCAGCGCCTTCCCGGCCAGTTTCCCACACCGCGCGGCGTACCACGCGGTGGAGCGCGATCAACCGCCGCGTCCATGGGCGCTCGAAGGCTGGTGCCGCGCCACGACTCAGGTCCATGACGCCGCCCGCTCACCTCGTTAACCGCTGAACGGTGGGGTTATGAGTCAAGAGCACCTGCTTCACCGACTCGCTCAAGCCCGCCGACGGTCCCATCCATCCCCTCGATAAATGCATCGGTCAGCTCACGGGCAACGGAATCGCGCATCTGTTTACTCGGACTCTTCATGTAGTAGGCGCTGGCCGCCACCAGCGGGCCACCCATGCCCCGCACCAGTCCGAGCTTTGCGCAGCGCACCGCATCGATGACCACGCCGGCGCTGTTCGGTGAATCTTCGACAGAAAGCCGCAACTCGATCTCCATCGGCACATCGCCGAAGCCGTGTCCCTCCATGCGGATGAAACACACCTTGTTGTCGTCCTGCCACGCCACGTAGTCGGAGGGCCCGATATGGATGTCCGCATTGGCCAACCGTTCGTCGAGCTGCGACTGGACGGACTCTGTCTTGGAGAGTTTCTTGGACTTCAGACGCCCAAGTGCCAGCATGTTGAGGAAGTCCGTATTGCCGCCGGTGTTGAGCTGATAGGTCCGATCCAGGCGCACGCCCCGATCGCCGAACAATCGTGCGAGCACTCGGTGCACGATGGTGGCACCGACCTGACTCTTGATGTCGTCGCCGACGATGGGCAAGCCCGCTTCGTGAAACCTCCGTGCCCAGCCGGGATCGGATGCGATGAATACGGGCACACAGTTGACCATCGCCAACCCGGCATCGAGGCACACCTGGGCGTAATGGCGCACCGCCCCCTCCGAGCCCACCGGCAGATAGCAGATCAGGATCTCGGCCTGCGCTTCCCGGACCACCTGAATCACATCGACCGGCTCGGCGTCGGCCGGCCTGAAGGCCTCGTCATCGGCATAGTCCGACATGTGTGGCGCCACGCCATCGAGAATCGGCCCCATCTGCACCATGACCCCCGAGACGGGCAGCACGCTCTTGAATACCGTGGTGCAGTTGGGCTTGGCAAAAACAGCTTCCTCCAGCGGCCGGCCGACCTTGCGGCGGTCGATATCAAAGGCAGCAACCACTTCGATGTCGCTAACGCTCCAGTCACCGATTCTTGGATGCATGAGACCGGCGAGCTCGCTGTTGCTACGGCTTCTGTAGTACTCGAGCCCTTGGACCAGGGCGCTAGCGCAGTTACCGATGCCGGCAATTGCCACTTTGATTTTTTGCATGGGGCTTCTCTTCCTCTTTGATTTTTTGCATGGGGCTTCTCTTCCTCTTTGATATTTTGCATGGGGCTTCTCTTCCTCTTTGATATTTTGCATGGGGCTACTCTTCCTCTTTGATTTTTTGCATGGGGCTTCTCTTCCTCTTTGATATTTTGCATGGGGATACTCTTCCTCCATTGGAGTTCCTCGGCCGCTCGGTCGGGGAGACCCGCTTGTTCCGCGGTCGATGTATGAACTGACCACGCCGGGCGTGACGCCAAACCCGGCCGATCTCAAGTATAGGAGCAGGTGGTGATCCCCCCGCGGCGTGCATCCTGGTGCGGTATGGTGTCTGGGGGCGGCCGGTACCGATGGTACTGTCGCCCTCAACACATGCATACTAACGGAAATCCGCACCTATAACAAGGCTCAATTCGCAAATCGTACGCATCGTTGGGAGAATGGCCTGAATCTCAGGAGGTTTGGTCATGGATAGTCAGGATTTTCAGGGCTGGCTTTCGGCGGCGCGCGGGCTGACGCGGGCACAGCGGCGCGAGGCACTGGCGGTGCTGTCCGGCCGGAGTACGGGCGAGGCGTCGAAGGCGGCGATCGAACTCGCTGTGGACGAGGCCCGGCGCTGTCCGCATTGCGCGCAGGACCGGGCTTCGCTCACCCCGTTCAATCCGTCGGCCGGAACGCACCGACACACCACTCTTGGCCGCCGCTACCTCCTGCGACAGCCCTGTTTGACGACTTCTCATATATATCTCCTCTTGCTTTTTGGTAATGCGAGACCCCGGCATGCTTGCTTTTCCTGTGAGTAAAACAAGTCACCGATTCTCTCACTTCAACCGGCCAGGATAATTGGCGCCAACCGGCCAAGTTAATTGTCGTCAAACAAACAAATACTATGATCGAGCAAGCAATAGCGACCACGCTTACCAGCTATGTCTGTACGAATGTCGCGAAGCCGATAATAACGAACCCTGTACCAAAGCCGAAGGAAGTAAGTAGTCGTCCCTGAAAAACTCTGTTTCAGGCTGCCATTGAGGGCGCCGGTAGCGGGGTCAGGCCAACCGGCTTCCGGTTCCACCACGATGCATTGACGCCTGACAATCCACAGAGACGCCCTGAGGCAGCACACAGACGTATCCAGGCCACCAGGCGAGACCCTTTTTTGAGACAAAAAAGCCTGAGTCGCCTCAGGACCAAGCGCAGGTTGTGTCCGGCACAACTCAACAGCACATTGAACTGGTCGCCCTGGGTGCCTTTCAGATAATTGCGGTCCAACAACCCGTCGGATTTCAAATGACCGATGACCGGCTCAATCGCCTGGCGGCGCTTGAGTGACCGTTTCAACCGTTGCGTCTTAATGCCGCGCTTCTGCCCGGAGATGTACACCGTGGCCTCGGTTTCATCATGCCCCCGATAGCCGCGGTCCACAAACGCTTCGGCAATCGCCTTCCCGGTCACCTGACGTACTTGCTCCAGGGCTTTCTTCAACGTGTGGCCGTCATACGGGCTGCCTGGCAAGGCCATCCCCCCGACCACAAAGTTGCTCTTATTGGTCACGGCAATACTCGCCTTCACCCCGAACTCATAACGCTTATGCACTTTGCCCTTGCTGATACATTCCACCTCCGGGGCGTGCAGACTGTACAGTTTACGTTTATCCTGCTTACCTTGCGCCAACAGCCGCTTGGCCAAGGCCAACTCCGCGGCAAACACCGCCTGCTGTGCCGGGTTGTCAGTGATTTTACGTTCGATGTCACGCACCACCCGTCCCAGGTACGTGCGCAACCGCTTCACCTGGCGCCGCAGCCGCCGATACTGCCGGGCATGACCATAGCGGTTCGCCTGTTGTAGCGCCTGCGGCCCCTTGCGGGCATAACTCTGGCGTAACACCACGCCCTGGTGACGGCATAACCGCACCAAGCGCTCGCGTGACCGATTCAACAGCTTGCTGTCGGTCGGATAACTCACCGCCTTCTCCTGTACTGTCGTGTCCACCGTCACTCGTTTGAAGTCTGCCGGCTTCACCGTCTTGCTCTGCACACCCGCCACGACCGTCACCTGTAACAGCCGCCCGCAACCCGCCTCCCCAATCCGTTGGCGAAAGCGCGTCAGACTGCTTGGGTCCAGCGGCGCCTGATGTTGAAAATAGGTCTCCCCACAAACATACTGCCAGTAGGGATTCTCCACCCAGCCCGACACCACCGCCTCGTCCGATAACCCGTAACAATGCTTCAGATAGTGCAACCCCACCAGCAACCGGGTCGGTTTCCCTGGACAACCGTTATCCGGGCAGTACAGGGCGCCAAACGCCTTATCAAACACCGACCAATCCACCCGGTCGGCCAAGCGATACAACGCATGGCGTTGGTTCAGCATATTGTCCAGTCGTTCGCGGAACAGGTCGGATGGGGACTTGGTGTCGGCGTCAGCTTGTCTGGGGGTCATTTTTGTCTCCGAAATTGCCAGAAATCGAAGCCCCATGATACCAAATCCGGCAATTCCAGTCCAGCAATAAATGACACTTACATAAATATAATCAACAGGTTAGAGCGGCTTTTGGGGTTATTCAGGGACGACTAAGTAACCCTCCGATAGCACAGATTTATGTCAATGAGCGTGCCGGCCCCGGAGCCGGTCCCGACGTTGTCCGACGTTGTCCGGAACTTCATCGAGCAGCAGAACGAGGACCTGGAGAGACTGCAGTCCAGGACGGCAACCGCCGAGGAACGGGCCACTGCGGCCGAGGCTGAGCGTGACCGGCAACGGGAACGGGCCGACAAGGAGAAAGCGGCGCAGGAGTTTCAAGAAATCAAGGATCTCAACCAGACGCTGCGCGAGCAGATGCAGGGCATGGCCACGAAGGAGGAATACTCGGCTCTGAAGCAGGCGAGGGAAAACGAAAAAAGTAGCCACGAACAGCGCATGGCCGAGATGCAGAAAGTCGTTGCTGACCTGCAAGCCAGGGCCACCGCCGCGGAGCAGGTCCGCGCCACGGCGATCGCAGAGCGGAATACGGCCCAGGCCGAGCGTGACCGGCAACGGGATCGGGCCGACCTGGAGAAGACCAGGGCCGACATCGCCGAGAACCAGGTGGAGGTCCACAAGACAACCATCACGACGATCAGCGCCGAGAGAGATACCGCCAGGACCAAGCGCGATGAGAATCACGCAGGCTGGACCGCGTCATACAACGAAAAAGAGGAACTGAGAAAGACTTACAACTCTCTGGTGAAAGACCACGGCGAGGTGTTGAAAAAGAATAGCGGCCTGGTGGAAAAGTACAACGGCCTGTTGGTCAAGTACAAAAACCTGATGACGATCGCCAAGACCTGGATCGATCTGATAAATCTGTTCAAGGAAGACGGGCCAAGGAAGGCAAAGGAAGTCGTCAAGCAGGGCATGATGGCCATGGGATACTGGAAAAGGGAAGAAAAACAGGTCCGGGGGAAGGATCGCGACGACCAGAAGCTGGCCCAGACCCAGGGCCGGACGTCCGGAGGACGGGTACCTGGTGATTAGTGATTAACCGGTATGACCATTTCAAAATACATCTCCTTTTGGTCAGCCTTGAATGTGATTGATCCCAACGGGAACAGTGGTGACTGGCATCCGGTAAATCTGCTGCCTGAAAATCTCGCTTATGCCGGCAGGAATTGTGCGGTCAATACCCTGCCCTGGCTGGGTGAAAAGGACATTCTCACGTATCCGGATTATGACTCACTGGATGAATGGTGTTTAACCAGAAATCACTGGGTTGATCTACCAGCGCCTTATTTCGTAGCCAATCATCGGCGGGCAACAGTCGATCTGTTGTTCCGTGACTTTGTGACGCGTCGCGGCCAGGGACGTTCTGTCTACATGTATGGCTGGATAGACACCAATGACTTGATCCAGTCGATAATGGATGACTTCCAGATTATTGTCGATGACCTTGCGAATACCGTGTTAGGAATAGATCCAACGTCCTGGCGCACATATCGAGACTGGATTTGGAAAATGGCAGAATGAGCGATTTTCCCAGCATTGGCCCGGAACCGGCCGATTTCTCGATTTTGGAAAAATCCGAGGCCGAGAATCGCCGTCTAAGCGTTTTAACCGACCGAACCCTACCCAAGCTATGGCCTGAAACCGCGCGATTACGCCGGCAGGCTCGTTTCTGGCGTTTCTGGCGAATCTTCGAGGGCGGTCCGGACCGCATCGAGGCGGGCATTTAACCGGGCGACTTCTTCCTGGGCGCCGGCAAGCGCGCCCTGGGTCTCCCGAAGTTGGTCATCGAGGTCGTGCGACCGGTGGAGCTCGTCCGGAAAGCGCCGGACCGCCGTCAAGATGGCCTTGCTCGCTGTTGCCTCCCGGGTTAAGTCTTGAAGGCCGGCGACCGCCGCCTGTTGTTCGGCATCGAGCCGCAGGGTGAGGGTTGATTTTATGGCCATGCTTCGTTACCTGGTAATGAAAAGAGGTTAAATGATAGCATAATCAGCTCCCGTGTGGTCGCTTGCTGGCCGATCCGACCAGATTGGCTAGGTCGATATCCGTCATTTTGCTAGCAAAGCCTCTGTATTTTATCCTTATAAACCGAATCAGTGCTTATCGAGGTCGATATCCGGATGTTGGCTCCAGTCTTGCCGGTCTGGATGAAGTGCCGTCAGGGATGACGGATACAAAGCCGTCCTGGATGGACGGCTGCCCATAGGGAGCTCCGGCCAGGGAAGGCCGATTAATTGACTTGTGAGCGTAGCGAACTCCTTTATGGGGGGGTTCGGGGGGGGTAGTGTATCCCCCCCGATAGACTCAATGTAATGAACTAAGAATTGGCGAATGCCCCCTCTGTCAGGATAGTTGTCGCCTCACTTGAGTTATTATAAACAAAGTTAGAGGGCGATAGAGAGAACAAGATGTCACATTATTCAGCAGAACGAAAAGAGGCCGTAATGCAGCAGATGATGCCGCCGCATAATATGCCGATACCGCGGTTAGCAGAGGAGACGGGCATCTCAGATGTCACGTTGTACAGTTGGCGCAAACAAGCCAGGGTCGAGGGGATTGCCGTGCCAGCCGCTGGAAAGAATCCGGAGGAGTGGTCATCACAAGACAAGTTTGCCATTGTTCTGGAAGCGGCCTCGTTGAATGAGGCTGAACTGGCCGAGTACTGTCGCAAGAAGGGCCTGTACGTTGAGCAGGTCGCGTCCTGGCGGAAAGCCTGTCTACAGGCCAATGCCAGTAGCGCCGCCCAGGCCAAAATCCAACGAGAACAAACAAAGCAAGATCGTCAACAGATCAAGCAACTGGCAGGTGAACTGCGGCGTAAGGAAAAAGCGCTGGCCGAAGCGGCTGCCCTACTGCTTCTCCAAAAAAAAGCCCAGGCGACCTGGGGGGGAGGAGGGGACGAATGATCAGTCATTTCGATCGTCGTCATGCGGTCGAATTGATAGACGAAGCCGTGACAGCCGGCGCCCGACAACACCAGGCCTGCGCCATCCTGGAGCTCAGTGCTCGCACCTACCAACGTTGGACACAGGATGTGGCGGTACTAAGTGATGCTCGTCCCAGTGCTGAACGACCGGTACCGTCCAACAAACTCAGTGTCGAGGAACGACAGGTCATCCTTGCGCTGAGTAACAGCCCGACATTCCGTAGTCTGCCACCGAGTCAGATTGTGCCCATCCTGGCCGATGAGGGACGTTATCTGGCTTCGGAGTCGACCTTCTACCGGGTCTTGCGGGAGGCAGAGCAGCAACACCACAGAGGTCGCAGTAAAGCACCACAACACAAGCCCTTGAGTACCCACTGTGCCAGCGGCCCCAATCAGGTGTGGTGTTGGGATATCACCTGGCTGCCGGGACCGGTCCGTGGTCTGTTTTATTACCTCTACCTGGTCTTGGATCTCTACAGTCGCAAGATTGTGGCCTGGGAGGTTCATGAGAGTGAGGCCAGTGAGTTGGCCGCGCAACTGATTCACAAAGCGTGTCTGACGGAAGGTATTGTGGCACAACCGCTGGTATTGCACTCGGACAATGGTAGTCCCATGAAAGGAACCAGCATGCTGGAGACCCTGCGCTGGCTGGGTGTGACACCATCGTTCTCCCGACCGCGAGTCAGCAACGACAATGCCTATGCTGAATCAGTGTTCCGAACTTGCAAGTACCGACCGAACTATCCGGTGAACGGGTTTGCCAGCATCGATGAGGCCAGAGCATGGGTGTTGTCCTTTAGTCGTTGGTATAACACGGAGCATAAACACAGCGGGTTGAAGTTCACAACACCAGAGCAGCGTCATACTGGTGTAGCGACAGCCATACTTGCGCATCGTAAACACCTATATAGAGAAGCAAGAGAGCATCACCCGAATCGATGGCGTGGTGATATCAGGAACTGGGAGTTACCAGAGAAAGTCTGGTTGAACCCGGAGAAAGAACAGCCCGAATTAAATAAGGCTGCGTAGGCTCGGGCGACAACTATGTTGACAAACACCGAATGAGTTATCCACAGTCTCGTTCTTGAGTGTTAAATAAAGTTAAACACGAGTTAAACATTGGGTTACAGACACAAAGAAATCTTATAACATACTGAAATATAAGAGAAATAAAAAAAGGCTGGTACTTAAAACCCCGAATCTCGGTACTTAAAACCCCGAATCTCGGTACTTAAAACCCCGAATCTCGGTACTTAAAACCCCAATCGTGGTACTTAAAACCCCGAATCTTGACAACGGTACTTAAAACCCCGAAAATAGTCAGTATGGTACCTGAACCCCCGAATGAAACAACTCAACTGATACCTGATCCAGGGCAACCGCATACTTTTAAGCAGCCTGTCCAAACAGGATTTCAGCCCGCCTCGCATCACTCCACCCAGCCTGTTTGAGTTTTCCCCGCATACTGTTCTTCTGCGGATGCAAACGCGCCAGGTTCAGGCAGAAGCGGCGGATAATCCCCACGTTCTCAGCGCCATCCCCGATGCGAATCCGGCAGTCATCCTCCTTAAATGCCACATCCAGCACCCAATGCGCCTTATTCTCCACTTCCCAATGACGGCGTATCCCCTGCGCCACCCGGGCCGCAGCCAACCCCAGAGAACTGATATAGTACTGTGTCTCGGTCTTGACCTGCTCCCCCGGCAGGTGTCGCTCCCGTTCCATCTCAATGATGGTTTGCAGCCCCGACCACTTCTCTGCTTCACTAATCCACTCCGTCACCCGCAACTGCCGGCAACTACGCTTCTCCACCCGCCCATGATGAGTTATGCTCATTTCTGGTGTACAGGTTAAATAAAAAGGCGGTGCCTCTGATGTTGTAAAATTGTTTTCGACGAAGAAGACAAACAACAAAGGAGAACACCACCATGAAAAAAGATAATGTGATTTCACTGGAAAAGCCAGCAGAGAATCCAGACATATTGACCGAGATGTTACAAGCTGGAGCAAAAGAACTGCTGACAAAAGCGGTGCAGGCTGAATTGACAGAGTTTCTACTACAGTATCAGGATGGCGTAGATGCTGAGGGTCGACAGTGTGTGGTTCGTAATGGCTATCTACCGGGGCGGCAAATCATGACCGGCCTGGGAGAGGTGGATATCCGGGTACCCAAGACCCGAGACAGAAGCGGTGACGGTAGGCATTTTCGCTCAGCCCTGTTGCCACCGTATATCAAACGGACCAAGAGTGTGGAGACTGTCTTGCCCTGGCTGTACCTGAAGGGAATATCCACCGGTGATTTCTCAGAGGCACTGGCGGCACTACTGGGAGAAGATGCCAATGGCCTGTCTGCCGGCACCATCAGTCGGCTCAAACAGAGCTGGCATCAAGAACACGATGTATGGCGCCAACGGGATCTGAGTAAACACCACTATGTGTACATCTGGGCCGACGGGATCCACTTTAATATCCGCAGCGATGAAGCCAGGCAATGTATTCTGGTGATCATTGGCGTAACAGCACAGGGTGACAAGGAGTTTCTGGCGCTTGAAGATGGTTACCGGGAGTCGGCGCAAAGCTGGAAAGAGTTGTTGCTGGATTTGAAGAACAGAGGCTTCAAGGCGCCCCAGCTCGCAGTGGGAGACGGTGCCCTGGGTTTCTGGGCGGCCTTGGCCAACGTGTTTACCGAGACCCGTACACAACGTTGCTGGGTCCATAAAACGGGAAATGTATTGAACAAGCTACCCAACGGGGCACAGGGCAAAGCGAAACAACAACTGCAGGACATCTGGATGGCCCAGACCCGGGGAGATGCCGATCGCGCGTTTGATGACTTTATCCAGACGTATCAGGATAAATATCCGAAGGCGGTCGATTGCCTGGTGAAAGATCGGGAAGCTTTGTTAACGTTCTATGATTTCCCGGCAACACACTGGCAGCATATACGGACAACGAATCCGATTGAATCCACCTTTGCCACCGTCAGGTTACGCACCGCCAAGACGCGGGGATGTGTCAGCCGCAGTACGATACTGACCATGGTATTCAAGCTGGGTTTGAGTGCGGAAAAAGGCTGGCGAAAACTGAGAGGCTTTCGTCAATTGGCAGATGTTATCAACAATGTAAAGTTCATTGATGGCATTGATGAGAAGACAGTTCAACAGCAAAAGCGGGCCGCCTGACTAAGCTGCCATATACCAGATTTGACAATAACTCAGGAGCTTTTCTTCACCAGGCCAAGTTGCATGGTGCGATCCTGAGAAATACCCAAATGCAAGGGGCTTTCCTCAGAGCGGTCCAGATGCAAGGGGCTGAATTTAGTTCGCTACAAAACCTGCAACATTTTAACGAGACACTTCATCAGGGAATCAATCCTGAGCCTGCACAGATACAGGGAGTTAAGAGTTTTGGTGATGAAGTATCAGGCAATTTTGCGTATCGTATGAGGGATAGAATAGGTAAAGAAAACGATCTATCCGGGGTGACATTCGCCGGTGGCTTAAGCCGCGAATACGTAAACTCCATTGTAAAAGGCTTATCAGATAAGAGAGCACAGGAGCTACGAGAGTTATTGGAACAGCATATCAATCAGCCGGTAAGTCATCAATTGCCGGGAAACAGCGGTGCTATTACTGAACCATACACCGAAGTAGAAGCAGAACAATGGATTGCCGAATACGAGGAAGCCATGTCAGAGGTCCCGGAGGAGAACGATAACTGATGCCGACCCTGCACTGGCTGACGCGAGATAAAGATATTCGCGCTGCATCAAGCGTGCCGTACCGGTTGTTGGAAGAAGCGTCCGGGTTGTCGGCGGGCAAGTCGGATGCGGGTAATATGCTGATTCAGGGTGATAACCTGGAAGCCTTGAAGGCGCTGTTGCCGTTCTATGCGGGGCAGGTGAAGTGCATTTATATTGACCCGCCGTATAACACGCGTTCGGCCTTTGAGCATTACGATGACAACCTGGAGCATACTCAATGGCTGGCTCTGATGTGGCCGCGGTTGGAACTCCTGCGCGAATTACTGGTTGAAGATGGCTCAATCTGGGTATCCATTGATGATAATGAGGCGCATTATTTGAAGGTTGTTATGGATGAGATAGTCGGGAGAAGAAATTTTGTCGCAAATGTTGTTTGGCAAAAAAGGACTTCACCCGATTTTCGAGCAGTCCTTGGTGATGGGCATGAAAACCTTCTTGTTTGTTCAAAAAATGCTTCTCTATTCTGTGAAAAAGCAAATTTGCTCCCGCTTAGTGAACGTCAAAGAAGGGAATATAAAAATCCTGATAAGGACCCACGTGGCCCGTGGGTTTCCAGGGATTTCAGCGCGCAGGGCTACAGACCAAATCAAATGTACAAAATCGTAACGCCAAGTGGAGCAGAGTACTACTCCCGCCGGAAGGTTCTTGTTGGAAAAATATAGAAAGCGTTTTCCTAAATCAAACTGAAGAAGGAAGATTCTGGTTTGGTAAGGACGGGAAAGGTGTACCTCGCAGAAAGAATTATTTATCAGAAGCGATAGGTAGGCAATCGTGGACATGGTGGCCAAATGAAGAAGTGGGTAATACCCAAGAGGCAAAGCGGGAAATAATTGAGTTATTTGGAAAATCGGAGGTTTTTGACACCCCCAAGCCTGAACGCCTCATTCAGCGCATTTTTGACATTGCCACTCAACCCGGCGACCTCGTTCTGGACTCCTTCCTCGGTTCCGGCACCACAGCAGCCGTGGCCCACAAAATGGGCCGTCGTTACATCGGTATCGAAATGGGTGATCACGCCGTTACCCATTGCCGACCCCGCCTGCAAAAAGTGATTGACGGCGAGCAGGGCGGCATTTCCAAGTCACTGGGTTGGGAGGGCGGCGGGGGTTTCCGGTTCTACCGTCTTGGGACTACCGTGTTCGACGAAGCGGGGCAGGTCACGCGGGACATCGACTTTAAGGTACTGGCTGCCCATGTCTGGTTCAGTGAGACAAAACGTCCGTGGAACGGAAAAGGCGACTCGCCGTTGCTTGGCCTGCACGACGGCCGGGCTTATGCCTTGTTGTATAACGGTATCCTGGGTGACAAGCGACCGGCTGGAGGCAATGTGCTCACTCGGGCGACACTAGCTCGAATTCGTGATGAGAGTACTCGGTTACAGGCTGGTTTTGACGGCCCGTTGACAGTCTACGGCGAACAGTCACGCCTGGCGCCGGCAACACTTGAACGAGAAGGCATTGTTTTCAAGCAGATGCCCTACGACTTGAAGGCATAGACTTGAGCAACTATCCGTATGCAACTTAAACGGTATCAGACGGACACGCTGACTATCCTGCGGCGCTTCTTTGAGGAAGCCCGCATCGCCGGACCGATGGCAGCCTACCAGGTGATTGTCAGCGAACCGGATCAAATGACGCGGCTTGGTCAATACACCGGCCCATACTCGCCGCTGAAGGAATTGCCGGAAGTGCCTTACGTCTGCTTGCGTCTGCCAACCGGGGGTGGGGAGACTCTGCTTGCAGCTCATGCCGTCGCTGTTACCCGCGACACCTGGATCGAGAAAGATCATCCGTTGGTCCTCTGGCTTGTGCCGTCAAAGACCATTCGGCATCAGACTGTCGAAACATTGAAGAACAACAGCCATCCCTATCGGCAGGCGCTTAACGATGCCTTTGCCGGGCGGGTACGGGTGTTTGATATCACTGACTTCACGCAACTTCGGCCGCATGACCTCCGTGATCAATGTTGCATTGTGGTGGGTACGATTCAGACCTTGCGCATATCAAATACAGAGGGTCGCAAGGTATATGCCCATAACGAAGAGTTGGAACCCCATTTCACGGCCCTGTCTGAATACGTGCCGGGACTGGAAACACTGGCGGAAGGTGGCGTCAAGTTCTCTTTTGCCAACCTGATGCACCTTCACCGTCCGTTGATGATCGTGGATGAAGCCCACAACGCGGTGACCGGCCTGACGCGTGAAATGCAAAAACGGGTCAACCCCGTTGCGATCATCGAGTTCAGCGCCACCCCTCGTTCCAACTCGAATATCCTGTACAGCGTGACCGCGCAGGAACTCAAACGCGAACAGATGATCAAGCTACCGATCATACTGTCCGAGCATGATACCTGGCAGAACGCGGTGCATGGCGCGATTGCCGCCCGCGCCTCCCTGGCTGAGAAGGCCAGGGACGACCCCGGCCATATCCGGCCTCTCGTCCTCTTTCAGGCGCAACCGAAAAACCAGGAGGTCACGGTCAAAGCACTGAAGCAACACCTGGTGGACGTCGAACAAGTCCCGGAAAACAAGATCGTCGTTGCCACCGGCGTTCAGCGAGAACTGGACGGTGTTGACCTGTTTGATCCGCGCTGCCCGGTCGAGTACGTCATTACCGTTGAGGCGCTCAAGGAAGGCTGGGACTGCTCTTTTGCCTATATCTTTTGCTCGGTATCCCGTGTTCGAAGCGCGGTAGACGTGGAACAACTTCTTGGTCGCGTGTTGCGGATGCCTTATGCCGTGCGGCGCAAGGCCGCGGAGTTGAACCGGGCGTATGCCTTCCTGTCCGAAGCCGACTTTGGTGAAGCCGCCCGGACACTGGTGGATAAGCTGGTTGCAATGGGCTTTGAGGAAGACGAAGCGAGTGACAACATTGAATACGTACAGCCCGGATTTGAATTTAACGAGGGAGATGACTTACCGGAAGCGGCGGAGGCGCCCGACCCGATATTCAAGTACACCCTGCCCAAAACACCTGGAACGCTGGCAGCTTTGCAGGACGCGCATGGCATCGCCGTGCGTGAGGCCGAAACCGACCGGATTGAGATTGAGGTTGCCAGCCCGATAGATGCGGCTCTGGAGCAGCTGATTTTTGATGCTGTTCCAGCGGCAGAACGCGATGGGGTTGCCGAAGCGATTAAGTCCTATCAAAACGACATACAGCGTCAGTTGTCACCGGCCAGGCGCGGTGAGGCATTCAAGGTTCCGGGTCTCAGCATGGAAATCCAGGGTGAGTTGCAGTTTGCCGATACGGACATGCTCATGGAGTTTCACGACTGGTCATTGCTGGATCACCCGGCCAGGTTAGAGGAACATGAGTTCGCCATCCATGAGACCGCCCGCAGTTTCGAGATAGATCTTGACGGCAATCGCGTGACCTACCAGTTCACCCGCGAGCAGGAGCAATTGTGGTTGGATGTTGACGTGGACGGATGGACGCAAGAGGCGCTTGTCCTGTGGTTTGACCGGCAGGTGCGTCAACCTGACATTCGTCAGACCGAACTGCTCAAGTGGTTATCTGACCTGATCGCCTACCTGATCAATACTCGCAATTTGCGTATCGCCGCGTTGATGCGTTGCAAATTCATTCTGGCCCGAAAGATACGCGACAAAATTGACTGGATGCGTCGGCAGGAGCGCAACCATGTTTATCAGAAACAGCTCTTTGCGCCCGGAGCGAAAGTTGGGGTATCTTTCGATCATGTTTTTGCGTTCCGGGACGGCATGTACCAGGACCAGCGTCGTTATCGGGGGCAGTGGAAGCCGGGTAAACATTTCCTGGGACCTGATCGCGTGCCGGCTTTTGACGGAAAACCCGGAGGCGAGGAGGAGCAGTGCGCCCAGGTCATTGACAGCCTGCCGGGGCTGAAATACTGGATTCGTAATGTGGCGCGAGACCCGGCTTCATTCTGGCTACCCACCGCCGCGGATAAATTCTACCCGGATTTCGTCGCGCAGTTGGAAGACGGACGCCTGCTTGTCGTTGAGTACAAGGGCGCGCATATTGCCGATGGGCCGGATACCGCTGAGAAACGTACCATCGGCGAACTGTGGCAACGCAAAAGCAACGGCAGAGGCATATTCATTGTTGTTGAGAAAAGCGTTAACGGGCGGAACATGCGCCAGCAGTTGATAAATGGTATAGGACAGTGAGGGTACAAGTTCAGAAATATAGCGAAAGAATCCCACGCGTCCAACCGTGTACATTTTGTCAGGAATTAAGCATAATCATCTGACTGTTAAGAGCGTATTAAAAACATTTAAGATGGGGAAAAAAGGACAACTTTATTCATACGAACAGGCTAGGGATTTATCTAAAGCCTTGCTTCAAGAATGGTTATGTAAATACAAATTTAAAGATTGGAAAAACACAGAAACGAAAAATAACCCTGTCACCCCCGCGATGAAGAGGAAACGGGCAAAGGAGATAGCAACAAAGCTTAATGATGTAAAAAAATGGAATTCGCACGGGATAGGAATAAATATGAGTCAAATTCAGCAGGATTTAAAGTTAAAAATTGATGATTTTGGGGCCGACAAAGAAATTTTGCGAAATATCAGGAACTATCATAAGCTTTTAGCTGACTATATGGGTAAGATGCGTTTCAGGAGCATACTTCACAGCAATAATTCATTTAAATCATTTTAGTATTGGTAACCGGAGACCGGAACATGAATGAAATAGATTTAGACGAACTTTTTGATTTAAACCCACATCTTGATAAAAAAGAGATCAAAAACAAAAAGATAGATAAGCCGAGTACCAAAAAAGGTTCACCTGAGGGTGGCATTTCTTCGCCTTATGCTGATCGCGGAGCAAAAGGAAGACCTGTCGACAATTGGGGAGCAAAATCAGAAGCTGGGTATAGGCCTCACTACCGATCAACATAGCTATAATTTCAAAGAGAACGGAAAAACAGCTCCCAAATTCTCTTTTAGCAGGAACTACTGTTGGAAATCACTCGTTATTCCTATTTTTCTAATGAGTTCAGTGCGCTGGAAGAGATAATGCGACGTAAGTCAGACCCGTACTACCAGGACATCGTCTCGCGTGTGGTTCCTACAGGCTACAGTGATTATCACGTAGTTTCCTTGCCTATAGATACCGTCTTCGATAGCTTGATCAATGATAGAGGTATTCAAGTCCAGGACCCTTTTAATCTTTATAAAAGTCAATTTTAATGCCATTGGGAGAATAGACGGAAAAGGTCAAAGCGGATTTGGTATTGGATATTTTTTCTCAGGGTAGTCAGTCGCTTGTTGGGGAAATTATAAGCCCCCAACCTTCACATCATCTGCTTCTGCAGCTCAATGAGATAATCAATATCCTCTTCGGTGTTGAAGAAATGCGCGCTGATGCGCAGGTTGCCGATCCCGCCCAGGGAGCGCATGGAGATCTTGAGCGGTTTCATACATCGTCCCGGGGCCGCGCAACGATGGAAGAACGCCATGTCCTTGTCGTAATCCCCCGTCGTATAAGTGATCAGTCCGTGGCGTTTTTTCGGGTCCGTGGGACAGGTTACCCGGCAGCCGATTTCCTGGAGTCTGTCGATGGTATAGGCGCCCATACGTCGTACCCGTTCCTCCACGTTTTTAATGCCGATCTTTTCATAAAACTTCAGCGTTGCCACCCAACCGAACAGGGACGGCCCGATGGTGACGTCCTGTGAAAACTGGTTGGCGTTGTTCACGGGTGGATAGGTCCAGCTTTCCAGTGTATCGTGGTCTTTATTCGCGAACGGGATAGAGCCGGGAACGTCCGCCCAGATGTAATTGCGAAAGCGGGCGTCGATTTGATCCATGATGGAACGCTTGATGTAGAAAATACCCGCGCCTTCCGGGCCGCACTGCCACTTGTAAGCCCCCGATACCAGGAAATCAACGTCATCGTCTTTTACGTCTATGTCCACCGCGCCCAGGGCCTGCATGGCGTCATCAAGCACCAGCGCCCCCTGGGCGTGGGCAATGCGGGATACCTCCTTCATGTCAAAGGTAAAACCGCAAAAAGCGGTAGTGCGATCAACGATTACCATCCTGGTATTGCCGTCCACCAGTTTTTCCAGGTCCTCCATGAGGATTTCGCCTCTGACGTTGCGGGCAACCCTGATCTCAATCCCGTAACGGCGTCTCAAATCCTGCAGGATATAGGGAATGGAAGGGTAGGACAGGTCCGTGATCACCACGTTATCGCCTGCCGCCCATTCCAGCATGTTATAGAGAATGAGGTTTGCCGTAATGACCGGTCGATAAGTATTCGTTACTTCGTCTTTGTCGGCATTGATGAATTGCGCGCCCCGGCGGATGCTTTCATCCCACATAGCCAGGAGAAACGGGTGCGTCGCCACGTCCGCGGCGGGAATGTCTTCCATACGGCCGTATTCAACGAAATTATAAAAGTCACGGACCGCGCTTAGCCAGTAATTGCCCGGTATCATCTGGTCGGCCGCATTCAGGTAAACCCAGTGGTCCAGCAGCTTGTATTCAGCGCGGATCTCATCCAGGTGTTCGTCTATGTAGTTATTATTATTCATTTTCCGTTAATATCAATAAAAAAGGACACCCGTGATTATAAAGTAAAACAGGACACCCATAATTATTGATTTTGGCGCGAGTGACTAACAACGTGTCGCCGAAGGCGACTCCTTAATTCCTGCCGATAATCAATAACAGGTAGGCCAATACGGAAAGGCCAGTCCGGTTACGACAACAAAGATCATACGCCACCCCGAGGTTTCGATCAGGTAACCGGATAAACCAGGTGCGAGCATTATTGCAACTCCCATCCCCCCGCTAAGATAAGCGGTATAATGAGCAGAATCATCGGCGCTGAACGTATCCCGGAACATCGCTCGGGTCACCACGGTGGCGGTGGCAATACCGATGGCTTGTAGAAGTCGGAAAACACCGAACCACAGCATTGTGCTGCTCAGGGCACAGGCCAGACTCGCCAGGGTAAATACGCCGAAACCCCACAGTAGTACCGGGCGTCGGCCATAGCGGTCAGCCAGTATGCCATGAATGGGTTGCGCCATTGCCAGACCCAACAGGTAGATCGAAATGGCGAACTGCACCGTAGAAAGGGACAGACCAAACTCCTGGTCGATTGCAGGCAGCGCAGGTATACACGAGGTCATGGCAAAGGGAGAGAATGCACTGGCCACGACCAGCAGAATGACAGGCAGTTGTTGTTTTTGTGTATCAACCCTTGAAACTGAAAAAAGCTTATCATAAATCAAAGACCTGACCCCTTTGCTCCTTTGCTCACTTGGAATGACGATTGGCCGGTATTTTATGAATGAACGCCGGTCACGTCCGACCAGTCATCGGATGTTTCACGGCAGTCAGCCGCCGGTAGCTGTGCTGTCAATGCCAGCACGCTTTCATGGCAGGGATGGGTTTTACTTATGGTTATCGTTAATGGCGCAGGGAGTGATTTTACCTGGTCTGTTACGTCGGTTTCGAAAAACGCCTGCCAGATAAGATGATAATTATTGCCGCATCTCAGGGCATCGAACAGTGATTGGTGAACATCCTTTGCGCTCAGGCTGGGCGGATGCCGCCGGATATTAGTCGCAACAGGTCCATACCAGGGCCAGAATAACCGGCCATCCCGCAAGGCATACCAGAGTTTTGTGATGAATGTGCCGTAGTTATCCGGCACAATCGCTAAGGCGAAGTTGTCTTTTAGCGCGGCCCGGGGTTCCGGGTCCAGCAGCAACGGGTTGTGCATACCTGCACTGATACTTATCTCGGGGTTGCCTTTGATTAACGCCGGAATGAAGACGCAACCGGCGCCCAGGCTCAACAGTCGGCAACGGTCCACGCCGGCCCACTCCAGGAGTCCGCTTAAGACGTCTACCGTTTTATCGATGGAGAACCGGCTTTGGGTGATAGCAGCGTTTTCGCCATGTCCCGGCAGGTCGGGACATATCACGTAATGATCCTTCGCTGCCGCAGCGATCAATTCACTGGCCGAATCCGCTGAGCCGGCCAGGTCGTGCAGGACCATGAGCAGCAGTTGGGATGGGTCGCCTGCCGTTACCACGGCAACCTGACGGTCGCCGATATCGACGTAATTCGTTTCCTGCTTGCCGGCTACGCCGGCTGTCGCGTGCTGATAACGCCGCGCAGCCTGTTTCCCTAGCACTCGTTCATCAAGCAACTCGATAATTCGATTATCCAGTTCGTCAGGTCCAGGCGCTATGGTTTCCGTCCATGCGTGTTCCGGCAGGGGCGGCAATCGTTGTTGATGTGCCTGCAGAACGTCGCCGGTGCGATACAAGGCCGCCGTGGGCGGTATGATATCCTTGATAGATGCGCTGTTCCGATAACGGAACGCGGCGCCATAACCTCCCCGATAACTGTCGCCGGCATACATGAAGTTCATGAACCAGCCATGAAGATAGTCGGCGTCGGGCATGTCGTAACTCATCCGCGCGGCCGGATCTTTCTTATACCAGGGAAAAAAGATCACCTGCTCCCGCAGGCGCGCCCATAACCAGGTCAAGTGGCTGCCGTCCCAACGCGGGGTAAACGGGGGCAGGTAATGTTGCAGGATGTCTTCACTTTCCTCTTCGCTAAACAGGGCCAGACCGTCGAGTATGAGAAAATTCACTCTTTCCGGGTAACGCAAACCGAATTCAAGAGCGATTTCAGCGCCGGTATGGACGCCGATGACCGTTGCCGGTGGGAGTTGAACGGCATCGGTGAACTCGTCCAGTGCATCCGCCATGGCTTCAATCGTCGGTACTTTCATCGGTAGCGGGTCGGATAAACCGAAGCCGGGACTATCAGGCGCTATCACGCAATACCGGAACATCAGTTTTTCCGCCAGCGGCATCATGGCTACGGACGATTGCGGTGATTGATGCAACAGGAGTACAACAGGACCGACGCCCACGGACCGAAAATGAACCCGCCGGTTACCTATGGTTACATAATGTCGTTTAATGATTCGTGACACGCGTCATCTCCAAATACTGTTTCCCCACGTCTATGCCGGCAACCTGCTTCATTACTGTCTCTGCTAAGCTAGTCATCTCTGCCTCCGCCATATCACAATATTGCTGTTCTCCACACTTGTAAATGCGGGGCTGAACCCCGTGTATCTGTTCGGAGCGACAAACCGGCGTGAGAGGTGTCTTACTCCTGCTCGGTGCAGACCAGTGGCCTCGCCCAATGGCGCCCGACGCGCCCCTCGCACCCACCTCACAAATTGACCTATTTGTGAGGTAATATCAACATATAAGTGGCGAACGCGGGATAGGAATGAATGGCGACGACAGTAATAACGAAGGAGTTCAATTCCGTTCCCTTTTTTACTACAATGTGTGCCTTATGAATACCCATGCGCAGGAATATGACGTAATTATCGTCGGCGGGGGCCATGCCGGCGCCGAGGCTGCCCTGGCTGCCGCCCGTCTTGGCGCGCGTACCTTATTGTTGACCCACAGCATCGATACCCTGGGGCAGATGTCTTGTAATCCTGCTATTGGCGGCATCGGCAAAGGCCACCTGGTCAAGGAAATAGATGCCCTGGGTGGGGTCATGGCGCAGGCGGCGGACCAGAGCGGGATCCAGTTTCGTATCCTGAATGCGCGCAAAGGTCCCGCTGTCCGAGCCACCCGGGCGCAGATTGATCGCAGTTTGTATAAAGGAGCGATCCGCCCTCTATTGGAAAGTGCGGATAATCTTCATCTCTTCCAACAGGCCGTAGATGACCTGATTATTGAAGGTGACAGCGTCAAGGGCGTGGTGACTCAAATGGGTTTACGTTTTATCGCCCCCTGCGTGGTACTGACGGCGGGGACCTTTCTGGCCGGGAAGATCCATGTGGGCGAAACGGGTTACCAGGGTGGTCGCGCCGGTGACCCCCCGGCAAACACTCTGGCAAATCGTTTACGCGAGTTGCCTGTCAGGGCAGGCCGGTTGAAAACCGGCACCCCACCCCGTATTGACGGCAGTACAATCGATTACAGCCGACTTGCCGTGCAGCCGGGCGATGACCCTACGCCTGTTTTCTCCTTCATGGGAACACCGGAGCAACACCCAAGGCAGGTTTCATGTCACATAACCCATACTAATGAGCGTACTCATGACATCATCCGCGCGGCCCTGGATCGTTCACCCATGTATAACGGGAGCATTGAAAGCGTCGGTCCGCGCTATTGCCCCTCGGTGGAGGACAAAGTGGTCCGGTTTGCCGACAGGACGTCCCACCAGATCTTTATTGAGCCGGAAGGACTGACAACAACGGAAGTCTATCCCAACGGTATATCCACCAGTCTGCCTTATGATGTGCAATACGACCTGGTGCGCTCGATCAAGGGGTTTGAACAGGCTCATATCACCCGCCCCGGGTACGCCATCGAATATGATTTTTTTGATCCCCGCGACCTGCATCCGTGGCTGGAAACCAAATTCATTTCCGGGTTGTTTTTTGCCGGACAGATAAACGGCACGACAGGCTATGAAGAAGCGGCGTGCCAGGGTCTCATTGCCGGTATCAACGCGGCATTGAGGATTAAGCAACTCGAGCCCTGGAGTCCCCGGCGGGACCAGGCTTATATCGGCGTGCTCATCGACGACCTGGTGACCCGGGGCGTTACGGAACCTTATCGAATGTTTACCAGCCGGGCGGAGTACCGCCTGTTGTTAAGGGAAGACAATGCCGACCTGCGGTTGACGGAAATCGGCCGTCAACTCGGCCTGGTCGGTGAAACGCGCTGGCGTCACTTCAGGGAAAAAAGTGAGGCCATTGCCAGGGAGCAACAACGCCTGGAGTCCACCTGGGTAGCGGCGGATACCCTGGCGGCGGACCTTGCAACGGACGTGCTCGGCCAGCCGTTGCAGAAGGACGCCAGTTTGTTGCAGTTGCTGCGCCGTCCCGGTGTCAGTTACGGGGACGTGGCCAGGCTGTCCGGTTTCGACCCTGCCGGTGTCCCGCAACCGGTTGCCGAGCAGGTCGAAGTGCAGGCCAAGTATCACGGCTACATCGAACGCCAGGAGCAGGACATTGCCCGCAACAAACGGGATGAAAATACCCGTTTTCCCGATAACGTCGATTTTCTGTCGGTTACCGGCTTGTCTACCGAGGTAGCGCAAAGGCTGTCGACACAAAGACCGGATACCCTGGGTCAGGCTTCCCGTATCCCGGGGGTGACTCCGGCTGCCGTTTCGTTGTTACGGGTTTACTTAAAGAAACGTACCCTGTTAAAAAACGCCTCGTAGCGTGGGACGGAATTCAATTCCGTCCCCTTTTGCCCATTGCAAGAAGAACAACAATTACGACAGTTACAACAGGGCTTGTCCGACCTGGGTCTTGACCCGCGGGCCTGTCCCTGTGATGCCTACCTTAAATATACTGCCCTGCTGGCCAGATGGAATCGGGCCTATAACCTGACGGGGGTGCGTGACAGGGGGCAGATGATCCATACCCACGTACTCGACAGTCTTGCCGTTCTGCCCTATATCAGAGGAGCGCGTTGTCTTGACGTCGGTACCGGCGCGGGGTTGCCCGGTTTTATCCTGGCGTTGGCGCGACCGGAGCAGAAGTGGACCTTGTTGGACGGCAACGGCAAGAAAATCCGGTTTTTACAGCAGCTTTTGTTTGAGATGAGGACTGAAAACGTGGAGATCATCCATTCCCGCGCAGAGAAGTTCTTGTCATCCCTTGCATATTCATCCATTATTTCAAGGGCATTTGGCCCGCTGGATGCCTTCTATGGAGCCGTGGGTCATTTATTCCGTCCGGGAACCCGGGTATTGGCAATGAAAGGTGCAGTGCCGGACAAAGAATTACAGGCAGTTGCTGATATGAACAAAACTATCTCAATACAAAAACTGACGGTCCCCGGTATCGGTTCAGACAGGAGCCTGGTGATTTTGGACCTATGACTGGACCTCGATTTTATGAGGATAAATCAGAGACATGCGGGCTAGGGTCATAGCCATTACAAACCAGAAGGGCGGGGTGGGGAAAACCACTACCAGCGTCAACCTCGCTGCTTCATTAGCGTCGGTCAAACGGAAGGTATTGCTTATCGACCTTGACCCCCAGGGTAATGCCACCATGGGTAGCGGTATCGATAAATACCAGGTGGAATTTACCAGTTATGACGTATTGCTGGGCAACAAGAAAATGGCGGACGTGCTGGTGCAGGCGACGGAATGCGGCTACGACCTGTTACCGGGCAACTCGGACCTGACCGGCGCGGAAGTGGCGCTGCTGAGTAAACCTGGCAGGGAGGCCCGGTTGCGAGAGGCCGTGAATAAAATAAGGGCAGGTTATCATTTTATCTTTATTGACTGTCCACCATCACTGAACATGCTGACGGTGAATGCCCTGGTAGCCGCCGATGCAGTCATCGTCCCCATACAGTGCGAATATTACGCCCTGGAAGGGTTGACCGCCATGTTGGAAACCATTGAAAAAATTCGCCTGGTTGCCAACCCACGCCTCAAGGTCGGCGGGCTGTTACGCACCATGTATGATGGGCGTAACAACCTGTCCAACCAGGTGTCAGCACAATTATTGAAACACTTCGGCGACAAGGTCTACAGTACGATCATCCCCCGCAACGTCCGCCTGGCGGAGGCGCCCAGCCACGGTCTGCCTGCCATTAAATATGACAGAACCTCCCGTGGCGCGATCGCTTATCTTACGTTGGCGGGCGAAATGCTGAAACGGGAGGAGAAGGTCGCTTAGCTCTCAGGTCTGACAACAAAAAACCAGAAACGAAAAACTGAAAACCAAACACAAATGAGCGCAAGAAAAAAAGGGTTGGGCAGAGGGCTGGATGCCCTGTTAGGCTCCGTATCAATAGCTGACGTTGCCGCATTGGGCGACTCGGACGAACTGCGTATGTTGCCGGTTGACCTGTTGCAACGGAGCGCCTTCCAGCCGCGCACGGATTTTGACAAGACCGCCCTGCAGGAATTGGCGGATTCCATCAAGGCACAGGGCGTACTCCAACCCATCATGGTCAGGCCCCTGGCCGGCGCCGAAAAATTTGAGATCATTGCCGGCGAGCGGCGCTGGCGCGCGACGCAGCTGGCGGGGTTGCTTGAGATCCCCGCAGTGGTGAGAGAGCTGGACGATCAAGCGGTAATGTGTATCGCGCTCATAGAGAATATCCAGAGAGAGGATCTCAATCCGCTGGAACAGGCCCAGGGATTATCACGGTTGCTGGATGAATTCGGCATGACCCATGAAGGCATTGCCGAGGCGGTCGGGCGGTCGCGCTCAGCGGTGACAAATTTATTGCGATTACTGGAGTTGACTGATGAGGTAAAGCGCCTGCTGGAAAGCCGGCAGTTGGAAATGGGCCACGCCCGGGCTTTGTTGACCTTGCCTGAACAAAAGCAAAAAGAGGCGGCGCAACAGATCATCAAATCAGGTTTGTCGGTACGTGGCGCCGAAGCATTGGCCCGCCGTCTCCAGGGAGCTAAAATATCACAGAAAATCGAACAAGACCGGACTGACCCCGACGTCAAACTACTGGAGTCCGAGTTATCGGAACAACTGGGCGCTGCTGTCACCATACAACAGCAAAAGGGAGGCAAAGGCGCACTCCGGATAGCATACAGCTCACTGGATCAACTGGATGGCATTCTGACCAGGATCAGGAAGAAATAAAGCTTGGGGTCAGAGTAAAAATACTCAACAATAAGCCCGCATCCTCTACCAGATTAGCCGTATTTTTACTCTGACCCCAACTATCCTGGCCTTGAAGAAAAAGTATGCGGTTGCCCTGCCCCCAGACCCGCAACAATAATTTTATATTTGACTTCCGGTTTTAAGTTGTCTATATATATGTGACGGACCTGTACAGTTGGACACAGGGAGACTTAAACATCGTTTATTTTGAGGGAAGATTATGGATATCAGGGAAGATGCATACAGTAACAGGTCATCGCTCACCGCGAACAAGCGGTATTTCGGTTATCCCGCCAACCCGGTTTTATTCTTCTTTGCCGTATCTGCCCTGCTTGGGGTGCAGTTGCACTCTTTACTATTGTTTGCGTTATCCCTCAGTTTCAGCCTGTTTGTCTTGAGCTTCGTTTGCCGGGATGACCCGAACGGCATAGCCGTATGGTTGCACGTTATTAAACGAAGACTGCTCAAACGGATTACTCATTTGTCGGCGGAGTTGGTCGCTGACAGGCCATTCCAATTTACCGAATAAAGTTGCAACAGGAGAAGGAACGATGCGCGGCTGTATTTATTTGTTAGTGTTGTTGTATTTACCCCGGGGCGTGCGCGCCGAATTTGATATCGGTACGACGGGAGGTCCATTGGATTTCATCACTACGGCATTTCAAACGGCAGTGGATTTTTTGACAGGGCCGGCGGCGCTGGCCTTCCTGGTCGGTTCCATTGTCGTGGGTGGCGTGATGTGGGCTTACGCGCCCAAGAGTGGCGCCCTTGGTATTGTTTTCAGGGCGATCATGGTGTTGTTAATTATTTTTAACCTGACTTTGGTTGTTAATAATCTCAAGTGACCTCAGTTAACAGGACACCGCAGCAGGCTTCGAAAGTATGCGGTTGCCCAGTTTATTTTTCAAAAAAGGATTTGAAATTCTGGTTTAGAGGCGTAGAATAAGAAACAGCAGGACATCGCCATGAATCCGGCAATGCCGGGGCGATAACGCAATCATCACCGTTACGGACAGCAAAGGGAAAGGAATTTATGAATGGAGAATCGGTAAACAGCTATCACGGCGCTTTCAAACCTCATAACGAGTTTGTATTGTCGTATACGGGCTCTTTGCTTGGCGCCATAGAAATAGACGGTATTGACCCTGACGGGATGTCGCAGCAGGACGTGGAAGCGTTTTCCATTGTCATAAGAAATCTGCTCAATATCCTGCCCCAGTCGGTCATACTGCAACAATACTATATCCACTACCGCGACCTTCGGATTACGTTCGCCCCCAGGGCGAATCCGGTGTGTAACGCGTTAAACGAATATCGTTCAAGGCATTTGAATGGTATGCGTCTGTCAGGGGCGAAATGTGTCTTGTTCGTCGAGTTGTATCCCGAAAGCCAGGGTCGGTCCAGCTTGTCATTGTTTGTCCGTCATTTGCTCAGGTGCCTGCAAAGCAGAACCTCCAGGGAGTATGTCAAGCGCTTTATCATGTACGGCCACACTCAGGTCGCCTCAAAAAACGCCCTGGAAAAACTGACCGTCGCGTTGGAGATAAAGATAAAGGACATCATCAATTACTGCGGCGGTCTGTTTAATGCCCGGCGGCTCGATCTTGATGAAACTTACCGGGTAATGAAATTCCTGGCGACGATGGAGGTGAAGTACCTGCATTCCAGCCTCAAATGCCCGGAAGTCATTGATACCGACCTGTCCGACGGACAAGTGTTGCCCATAACGAAGAACGGCATGGATTTATTGCGGCTGTACAACCTCAACAACACCTACGTTCGCGTCATGTCGGTAAAGCAATTCAACTTCGCCCGTTTTGCCTCCGGACTGTTTGCAAGAGGCGCCTGTGCCCCTATAAAAACACAGGGTAATTACGTGTTGTTCACCCGTTACAAGGGGATGAGTGAAGCGTCAAAATCCCTGTTTTTTTTCAATCGCAAAAAAGAACTGGAAAGAGAAACAATCACGTTTACGGACTTTATCAAAGGGCTCGACGGAGGTACGGAAAAAGATCGGGAGATGCGGGTTTTTCAGCCATCGCTGATCCGGAAATTCCAGGAACTGGATGAAGCATCGTCCTTGAATGACAACCTGGGGCTGGTAGCCACGCATGCCATTGTTTTTGATACCGACGTCGAAGAGTTGGAGAGTACTACGGAACGTATGCAGTCTGCCTTGCAGCAAAATCAAATGAGTATCCTGTGGGAAACGGTGGGTCAGGTTGACGTGTTCTTTGATATACAGCCATGCGCCGACCACCGGAATAAGTTTTTCCGGGACATACCGTTGAACACCTCGCAGTTTTCCACCTTGTCACTGTTTTTTAAATCCGCTCATGGCTCGCCGATTATCGAGGACCTGGGCAACGAAGAAGCGCAATACGTTTTCCTGTCGGCGGATGACACACCTTATTACTTTTCGCCATTCACCGGCGGCCGGGGGTTTTTGATAGGTGTTGGACCGGTGCGTAGTGGAAAGTCTTTTTTACGTACCAGTACGGGGATCCACTGGCTCAAATACGGCGGCTTCTACCGGGCAATCGATATTGATCCGGGTTCCGAACCCATTGCCCATGCGTTTGGCGCTGATGCCGGTATTGTCCGTTTTGACGGGGTGAATGACCGGGGATTCAATTTATTCTCGCAGGCGCGCGCCGCTGAAGACAGTCATTTTGTTGCACACCTGAACCAGCAGATCACGGCAATGATCGACAGTAACGACTCGGAGGAATTACGTCACCTGTCCGCCGCGGACCAATTGTCCCTGGACCGGGCGGTAGGTCAGGTATTAAGACTGCCGCAACACCTGCAAACCTTAACGACGCTGGTGAAACATTGTCCGGGACAGGTACAGCAGAAATTAGCGCGTTTTGTCGGCGCGGGCCCCTATTCCTGGCTGTTCGACGCAAAGGAAGACGCCATAGGTGCTATCGACAAGAAGATAGCGATATATAACCTGGCGGGCATTAACGACGACGCGGTTGCTAAACCGCTGGTGATGACCGAGATAGCCTACCGGGTGTTGCGTTTCTACGAAAACCCGGACTATCGTACCTGCCCGAAGTGGCTGGACGTGGATGAATGCCACCATATCCTGGCCAACCCCCGGCTGACAAAGACTTTATTGCTTGACAGGATCCGCACGTGGGGCAAGTTGCTGGCCGGTATCGGGATGTGGACGCAATCAGGTATTGAACTGGGTAACGTCGAAAACTGGGAAGCGTTCAGAAGCGCCGCGTCGACCTTTATCTTTACTGCTGATCCTGAGCTGAACATGGATGCCTACCGGTCGATTTTCAACCTGAAAGAAGGTGAAATGGAAACTATCAAGGGACTGATTCCAAAAAAGGAATTTTACCTGATCCAGCGGGACCTGAATGTCTCGAAAAAATGTGTCCTGTCCGTCGAACCGGAACAATATGTTTTGTCGACGTCCAGACCGGCGGAGCAATCCGTATATTTCGATAATGTTGAACGCTTCGGTTTTGACGTGGGTGTGAGGAAAACAATGGAAACACTTGACAGAAGAGGGGGGGCTTATGCGGTTTGATATGCTGGTGCCGGCGCTTGGTTTTTTACTGGCTGCCGAGGTCTATTCCGCGGGGATCCCTACGGTTGACGTGGGCGTCATAGCGCAACAAATCCGCTCCTACCAACAGCAATTGAGAGACTTTGAAACTCAACTGGAACAGGTGGGTATCAACAGCGAACAGTTGACTGTGCTGAACAAACAGTTCAGCCAGACGATCAGGGAATACAATGATTATCTCCAACAGGTAAAAGGGCTGCACCACGTAATCTCGCGTAAAGACTGGAACGACCTGTTCCAGGCCCTCAGGAATCAATATGGAGTCAGTGCCTATTCCCGGGTCGCCGTGATGAATACGGGCGGGGAGGCAGGACGGCAGGAAATCGACGCGCAGGTTGGTACGCTTTACAACGTGCCGGCGAAAATCCCTGATGTGCGCCGGCAAATCGAGGCTGTCAGCCTGGATTCTGAACCCTGGGTTATCCACGCGGAAAAACAACGGGCGCGCTATGAGGCCTACAGGGATCAACTGGAGATTGCAAAAGACAGTAACCGGGAGTTGCTGGAGCGTTACCGTAAGATCAGGATCACAAAAGACAATTTTAACCTGGCCGATAAAAGCGACCTGAATGCCTTGCAGACGGGGGTAACAAGTAATTTCCATATCATCGATGAATTACAGGCCCTGAACAAAATTCAGAGCCAGCGCCTGCTGCATGCAAACCATGAGTATATGCAGGCGCTGTCCGCGGCGGAAGCGCAACGACAAGCCGAAGTTGCGCGGCTGGAAAGGGTAGTCAATGAAAATAAACCGGCCCGTTCCTTTCGCTGGAGCGATTTGAACGTGCTCGAAGCCGGCAAGCCGAAATTCGGCAGATGAGGTAACGAATATGGAATGACGGTCAGGGGATCGGAATACGGAACGACAACGGAATAAAAGTGGAATTTTTTAAGAGGATTAAAACATGATGTTATCTCGTTTTGCAGCAGGCGCAGTTTTATCATTCCTTGCGCCTCGGGTCCTGGCTGCGCCGGTTGACCCTGCCGGCTTCCTGGGAGAGTTTTTTAACAAGGCAAGCAGGTTGACCGACG
Organism: Gammaproteobacteria bacterium; assembly: GCA_965248145.1. Taxonomy (GTDB): domain Bacteria; phylum Pseudomonadota; class Gammaproteobacteria; order Eutrophobiales; family Eutrophobiaceae; genus JAAXHV01. The sequence continues at coordinate 606,905 of OZ252091.1, forward strand.
AATTGATCGGCGCGTCAACGGAGTTGTACCGTTTCTCCGAGCTTGAATGGACCGCGTTTACGGTATTTGCCCTGGTGATTGTCCTGGTAAAGTGGACCATAGGCGCGGCGGCGGTAAAAGACGTAATCTTTGTCGTCCTGATGATCCTCATCGCGCAATCGTTAATACAGTCTTACGACTATGTCCTGGCCGTTTTCTGGCAAATTACCACAGTTCTGACCGATGACATCAACTTGAACACCTACCGGGCATTGAACCTGGAAGCAACGGGAATTGAATCTACCGGCGTCTTCCTGCTGGATATGATCAATCATGTAATGGAGCGTATTACCTTTGAACCCGAGTCTGGTGAATCCGGGTTTTTTTCCATATTCACCAATATCGCCATCAATATTCGGGACAGCCTGTTCCTGGGGCTGTTTTTTATCGTACTGTTTGCCGTTTTCGCCGTATCCTGGATCATATCGGTGGTTGGGTTATGGAGTCTTTTACTTGGTAAAGTACTGGGGCCGATTTTTATACCCTTCCTGATTTTTAAACGCGGCAACCCGTATTTCGACGGTTGGTTGAACTTTATGCTGGGGTCCGTAGCGTATTTCATTGTTGCGCAGCTCAATGTTGCCTTTACCACCTTGATCATTCTCGAGTTGTTTAATTCCGTTATTATCGCCGGGCAGGTATTAACGCTGGCGCCTGACGATTTTATTCGATTACTCAACTATTCGGGCCTGTTGCTCGTGGCGGTGTTTGCAATGTTCAGGACCGACCGGGTGGTGAACGATTTAATGCAGGGTGGCGCGAGCGCATCCGGCGCAATCAGTAACGCGGCTTCCATGCTATCCATGAGAATGGTGAGGTGATTCCATGGAAGTGACGGCAAAAACCATAGGGACGGTGCCCGCAGGCATGGCGAAACAACTGAACCCGGATAACATTCCCGGGCTGGTGGTTACCAACAACAGGTTGTTGGTCAGCAACCTGGTTTTATTGCTGGCGTTTGTCGGCGCGCTTGCCTACGGCGTTGTTGTGACTTACGCGGCAAAGGACAACGAGAAACTCATATACGTAAAACTGGCGCCGGACGGCACCTGGTTTATAGATACCCGATTCGTGCATAAGAATGAAACGGATTTTTTCCCTGCCACCATTGATCACCTGCTGAGCAGCTATGTCGTGCGCCGTTTCCGCGAAGACCCCGCCACCATAAGAAACGATTACGGTTACGCTCTGATATTGATGGATGCGAAACTGGCGCAGTTCTTTAAATCGCAGTCGGGCTTTAACGCCGCGGGCAAGGCGGCGGAAATCAGGGCCTGCGCAAGCTGCGATATCAAAGAGGTGGAAGTCAGGAATATCTATCATTTCGATATAGACCGACTGGCCGGGGGCAATCCCGATGACACCGCCTACAGGACCAATGTGTACGTCAATGAGGTGGTTCGGTCGGCGGCGGATAATACCGTAGTCAGCCGAAAGAGGGCCATCATCACGTTACGCTGGCGACTTACACCCAAGGCGGCAATCTCCCGGGAAAGAAAAGTGCTGATGGCCAACCCGATAGGACTGAAAATTATTGAGGAGAAAGTGTTGGATGATCCCGCTTAGATTTTTTCTGCTGTTGCTTGTAGTCGTCGCAATGAACTGTCATGCCGAGGGCGAGCAATGTCGCGTCATCAACTACGAGAAGCACAAATTCGTCAGGATCAAGTCCAGGCTGCACCACGGCACCCACATTGAATTACCCGAAGTCCTGGTTGCCAAACCCGTTACGGGGAACCGGGACCTGTGGGACGTGGAAGGCGGGAACAGGCATATCTTTGTCAAACCCAATGACCCCGGTACAAAAGAGGGTGGCAGCACCACCGTGACCGCGGTTTCACAAAACAATCATGCCTATCATTTTCTCGTGGAACGTTCGGACAATGACTTCGACCTGTGTGTGGTTATCACCCATGACGGCGAATTCCTGCCTGAGAATGCCTTCTCCGGTTTTGCCCGGCGCGACGGCGAGCAGGCGGTATTTTATCAGCAGCAGCTTACCGCGCTGCAAAGACAGCTTGAGGAAGAGGAGCAGGCTGCCTCAGAAAAAGTGAGCGCTGCCATAGATGAATACCGGACACAATTGTTTACCGACTACAGTTGGAAGGGCGGACGGGCGCCCTACGGTAAAAACCTGGTTACCGACGTTTACGATGACGGCAGGTTTACCTATATCCGCGTGCGCCACAACCTGGACGGCGCCATGTCACTGTTTGCGGACAGCAACGGCCAGGATCAGTTCATCGATTATAAATATGATGAAAACAAACGTATCTACATCGTGATTGGTATTTACAACAGGATCTACATGAAATCAGACGAAAAGACGCGGATAACCATCACTCGACGCGGCAGCTCTCAAACCCAACGAGATTTATAAAACATGGCGGCTGAGGACAGCAATATCAACCAGGTCGAAGAACAACCGGCGACTTACAACAGGAATTTTCAGATGGCGTTGATCGCGGGGCTTGTGTTGGTAGTACTTGTGATGGTCTACGCGTCATTGTTCCGCTCAAGTTCGGGAGGACCGGGGATTGAAGAACAAGTGCAACGGGAAATCGTAAGACAAACCCTCTCCGACCCTGAGCAGGAATTTCGCGAGCAGATCAAAAGCCGGGAACGGCGCCTGCAAAAACAAAGGGCGCAGGATATCTCCGAACAAAGGGAATACATAGATGAAAAAACCGATGAACTCCTGCAAACCAACGAACAGGTATTGCAGGACTTGTTAACCAGCGCCAAGTCGCCGGTAGAGGCCTGGAATGAAAACGAGACTATCAGGGTGCGTCAATCAAGACGGGCTGAGTTCAACTTTGAGTTTTTTGCCGGCGCGCCGGACGCGGCGCAGGTTGCCATGAACGGGCCGGAGGACCGCCTGGACCGGTTCCTGCAACAGGAGCAGGCAACCCTGGCCGGTTTACAACAACGGGTCAACCTGAATCCGCCGTTGCCGTTTGCTTCAACCGGGAACACGTCACAGACCGGCTCCTTGTCTGAGCTGCCGGCCCGGACGGCCGAGACAGGTCCGGATAGTCACGCACTCGGCACGTCACGTCATTTCAACCTGGTCGGCCACCCGGAATCAGACCTGTCCGAACCGCCGGGGAATGAGTTCAAACTATTGTCTGTCGGTTCGATCATGCAGGCCAAGCTGGATCAGAAAGTCATATCCGATTACGCCGGCCCTTACCGCTGCAGGATCGAACAGAACGTCATGGACGTCACGCAAAAATTCGTACTGGTCCCGGCCGGTTCCCTGTGTACGGGACAGGTCATACAGACCGGCTCCGGTCATCCCAACCGTATTATCAATAACAGGATGGCCCTGTCCGTCCGCTGGATAGTCAGGCCGGACGGAACCAAGATCAAGTTCCTCAGTCAGGCCCTGGACCACGAGGGCATAGGCGCCATAAAAGGTAAAACCAACTATCACTTCCTCGCGCGTTTCGGTGGCGCCGCGGCCTTTGCCCTGTTATCCAGTGAAACCTCAAGAGCGGATTTCAGCAGTGGCGGTTCCGGCGCGACGTTTGATTCGGACGTGGGTCAGGCCCTGCGTGAAGGCGGCGCTGACCTGGCCGCGCCGTACGCCGGCCTGGTTCCGACGCAGACTTTGAATTACGGACAGAAGTTAAGGCTGTTTGTCTCCGAAGACATGTATATCTCCCCCTGGAGGGACGTATATCAACGCCTGGTAAGTCAACGGTAAGAAGGCCGCAATGAAAAAGATAATACTGATACTGCCGCCCGTTCCCCGTTGCCTGTTTCCTCCTGCCTGTGCCTTACTGGTCCTGTTCAGCGGGTGTTCGTGGATACAAGCATTCCCGGAGAATTTCAGGTTGTCGCTCAAACGTCCTGCAGCGCCGGCGACGGTCGTACCTGTCATGCAGGTACGGGTAAGGATGATCTATCCGGATGAAACAAAGACTGTTGGTGACGCCATAGGCTATATGCTGGAGCCACATTCATACCGGCGGGCATATCGTGCCGGCGCGGGTGAGGCGATTGCAGAAAGAACGTTCATCAATAACCACACCGTTGATCCTGTGTCATTAAACGTTGCAATGCAACGTCTGATAGGGGAAGACGGCCAGGTCTTACTGGACCGGAACAGGAAGTTATATACGTTTCAGACAAAAAAACCAGACGAATCGAGCGTTGTTTTTACCGATTTAACGACTACGCCCGTCGCGGCAAGTGGAGTTGGGGATCAGACCGCGTCGTCTCAAGAAGGCCGGTTGCAGATGACCCCTGCGCTGCAACACGGCGCCAGTGAGAAGGACCAGACGACCGCGCCGCCTCAAGAGCAACCCGACCGCTCTGTTCAAGATATCCCGGAGAAACGTTTTCTCGTTGAAGAGGAAGCGCTGCGCGACAACGTTACCCGGCTCACCCGGACGGAAGACGGGGAAATGCCCGCGGAAAACCGGGAATTTTGCTATTCCATTCAATTCAAAAACAAAGCCATGCTGTCCGGGATAGTCCAGGATTATTTCCTGAGGTGTGGCTTTGACGACGTTTACTGGCGGCTTGGTGATCCGGGGAGATACGCTGATTACCGGCTCCTCCGGAACATGAGTATTCCCTTGCCCAAGGGTCATGAAGACTTGATCAAACTCTTGCAAACCCGTTTCGGCGTCAAAACCGTCATTCATGATAACAACCGGGTCGAATTCTACGATGAAAAAAACCTGCTATAACATACTGAACCTGTTGCCCGCGCTGTTCCTGGTGGCCTGTAGTGAAAACATCAAGCAGCGTGAGCAGGATTTCAGTGAAGTTCAGGAACGCCACCGGCAAATCCTGGCCGAACAAAAAACCGCCGAAGCTATCCGCTCCCGGGCCAGACGGATCGACGTGCCAAAGGAAAAAGCCTGGTTTTACCAGTCTTACCGGGCTACCTACAAAAACCAGGGATTACGGGAAACCCTGGAACGCCTGGCGCCGGGTTTTCCCATCACTTATGCCTTGCCGAAAAACTATAACCCCAAAATCAGTTCCACCCCTGGTGCCATGACCGTGGAAGACCACTTGAATGCCATTACCCTGCAAGCCAACGTCGGTTACGGGTTTCACCAGGGCGTATTGTTGATCACGCCGATGGTCACGAAAAAATATGAAGTTCCGCTGTACGGCGGAGGGAACAACATTATCAACGTCAGCAGCAATAACCTTGGAAGGGAGCAGAACAAAGCCGGTGGGTTTGAAAACAACATCACCAGCCAGTTGTCCGCCGAGAACGACGTTCACCAGCTCGTCAACACGGTCCTGGGGATTCAATATTGTGAACAAAGCGGGGACGAGGAAGAAGACACGCGTGGCGTTATAGACACGTACACCTATAACGACCGGGAATGCTACAGTCTCAGTTCCGTCGGCAACCTGCTGTCGATCACCGCCCGCCCGCACCGGATTGTTCTGTTCGATGGAGCCTACCGGAAATGGCTGCAAACGGTTACCCGCCAGGCCAATATTAAAATCACCATCATTCGCCTCGACGTGACTGATCTTGCGCAACAGCACGTCGATCTCTCCGTGATCCGCAATGCGAGCATTGCCGCCAATATCAGCAATATTACCCAGGATCTGACCGGCAGCGAACTCAACGTCGGCGGTGGCGTGATCAGCCTTAAGGTCGATGATCCGGGAAGTCCGTGGAACACGTCCGAAATCATACTCCAGGCGCTGGCGCAGATCGGCAATGTTTCCGTCGATGACACCAAAGAAATACTGGTTTACAACAACCGTCTGGTAACACTGCGTAATTACCGTATCCACCGTTATGTCGCCGAAACCAGCATTCAACAGACCGATGCCGGCGGCACCAGCCTGTCTACGCCCACCGTGAAAATCGGCGAACTGGAAACCGGTCAGGCCATTAACATCCTGCCCACCCTGACTGATGATTTGATTGCGCTGCACGTCGTGATCAACGAGGCCAAAATAGACTCGCTGGAAACCTATGAAATCGCCGGCACCTCCGGCGTGCTGCCGACCAGTTCCGGAAATGACAATATTTTCGACGTCACCATAGAAGACGGTGAAACAGTGCTGCTGGCCTCCACCCAGCGCGAAGAAGTCGAGGTAAAGACGGATCGTTCCGGTTTATTGCCCGTGTGGCCGTTTAACCAGTTAACGGGGAACTCCGCGTCCGGCGGCAAACGCCTGACCCAAACGCTGTTCTTAATCCAGGGGACTTTCAAACGATGATTGAGACAATCAACATTGGCGGGCGAGACATTGATCTTTGCATCAATGCCAAGAGTCAGACCCTGTCCGAAGAGCGCCGGCCCTGGTTATTCGTCAATAAACAGCTTACCGCGTTAAAGAAAAAATATTACCTGGAATCCGAGGGCTTCATTTTTTACGATGAAGGAAAGGCCATCTCCATCGCCGCGCAGATCGTCCAGTGGATTCATACGGACATCCAACCCGGCAGACACTGCATTTTTTTGCCGTTCGATAACATTGTCTACATGGCAACCATCCGGGTACAAGAAGATTATATCCTGGTGGAAAAGGAAGATTTGTTGTCATTCGAGGACAGTATGCAGTTAATCAGGAATAATCCACTGGAATGTCAGGTGGCCGAATTAGGCCAACTCAGTCACGCCTTCACACAGCACAACATTGCCCTTAAAGACCTGTATATCAACCTCGACCCGGGGAAAAACAATCCGTATCTTCTAAGACGCGGTCACAACCTGTTGGAACTTTCCATCTTCACAATCGTCCCGTTCATCGGGGCGAGCTTAATTTTCATGCTCTTCTCAACAAGCAGCGTTGAAAAAATAAAGGAAACAATCCCGAAAATTGCGGTAACCAAACCCAAAAGCACAATTCAAATTGATACGGACCTGGACGCCGTCGATACTTTGCTCAGTGAGTTTGCCGTGTTACTGGCCTATAACCTGGACAATATTCAAATACAGAAGACCTCGAAAGGGTATAACACCACCGCAACCGGCCAATATGACCAGGCGTTCTCACTGGCCCGGTTAAACGAAATTGCCCACCGGTTGGACGGCCGGGTCACTGTTCAGAAAAACATCTGGACACTCCATTCCTCCCTGTTCAGGCCACCGGCCGGAGAGTCCGGGGAATTACTGCCGCTACCGCGCAGTTTTGAGCAATACCGGCAATTTGCCGGCGCCGTCGATGCCCGATTTTCCATTATCGGGACCAGTCAAAAGCAGCATTCGGTGCAGGGTGTGATTGAACTGTCCATCGATTATCCGAATCGCCCCAACTTACGGCAATCCGTTCGGCAACTACAGCAGGCGGGGCTGCATGGCCACATACAAAAAGTCGATATTCAGACCCAACTGAATGCCGCCTGGAAAAACCTGACCGTCACCATTGAAATTATCGGAACCTGATATGAAACCAATCGCTTTCTTACTGCTCTTTTCAGTCTGTACCTGCCAGGTTGTCGCACAGGACAAAGCCGGTGACGATATTTCCCCTGCCGGTAACGAAACGCCGGACGAAGCAGCAGTGGCGAGCGAAAACGCGTCCTGTCCCGACTGCACCCCGGCCGAACGGCTGATCGTCGACCTGAATTATTACAAACAGGTACTCAATATCCTCGAACAAATTGACCAGCAACGAAACAAAATCAACCCCGGACTCCTGCAGTCGGTTCATGCCGTACTGATTGAAACTTGGCCGGAGTTGGAGACCTTGTTAAAAACAAAGCCCGAAGCTCCAACGCCCCCGCCCCCACCCGTAGTAAAAGTAAAGAAACCTGCGAAAAAGCCGGTCGTGACTGTGAAAAAACCGGCGCCCAGGCAAGGCATTGAAGGTCTGATCGTCGGCCACGTCAATGAAGAAAATGACGAATTGGGGATCAAGGCCAGTGTGGTGCTGGTGAGTAACGGGCGACCGCGATCCCTGAATGTAGGCGGTGTCATCAAACATAACCAACGCAGTTATAAGGTACTCGAAGTCCGACACGTTGAAGACATGAAAAAGGGTAATCGGCACGAGGTGTACCTGCAAGAGCAAACCAGTAAAAAAATCCATCAAGTGCCGTGGAAATAATGTTTAAAGCATTGAGAAAACAAAAAGCAGACTTTCCTCTGCCGACGTTCAAACAAGCGCCGGCGGACACGTCAGTTCCGGTGACCCCGCTGATCACCAACTATGAAGAACTGGAAAACATTCAGCTTACGACGAATGCCGACATCCTCACCGAAACACAAAAGATGAACGGGGCCTTTCCCGGCTTTATCGCTGAAGACGCGCAACTGTACTGTATTGATCGCAGCGATCTCGACAAACATGAAGCCCTGGCGCTGAATCAACTGATTAACCTCAGCAGGGAGGTACACCACAAAGAACCGGTCATCCACCAGACCACGCGCTCGGTATTCGAATCTTTCATCAATAAAAACAAAGAGATTTCATTACAACAACAAACCCGTGAAAGCTCCAACCAGGTCAACGAGTTACTCTCCCGGGCCATCGACAACAACGCCACGGATATCCACCTGGAAATTAACAACAACAAGACCATCGTCTACCAGCGTATCTATGGCCAGCTCTCAACCAGCCAATCCTTTGACAAGAGCCAGGGGATTAAAATTATCGCCGCCATCTGGAACATCTATGCCAACCAGTCGTTCAGCAATGGCGACGTGGCCAAGGACGGACGCTTCAACTTTGATTACAAGGGGCAAAAATGGCTGTGCCGGGTCTCTTATGGTTATTCAAAGGTAACAGATGAACGCTCTTTGGCTATTCGCCTGCGGGATATGAAACATATCCCGGATATCACCACCCTGGGCTACCACGAGACCCAACTGAAAACACTCAAACAAATTTCAGGCAACAAAGGCATTGCCTTGATCGTCGGCGCGGTCAACTCCGGCAAATCCACCACCCAAACCGCCATCATGAAGTCCCGGCCCGCGCTGGAAAAAAACCTGGAAATCTCCGATCAAATCGAGGTTGAACTGGACAATTTTGTGCAACTCCAGTTACCGATTGAGGGCACCAGGGAAGTGATCCGGGAAAACAAGGAAAAACTCCGCCGCATCTCCACCCGGCATGATGTGGACTTCATCGCCATTAACGAAATACGCGACAAGGAGACTGCGGCCATGGCCTCCTCCATGATGCTGCAAGGCACCACCGGGATCGCATCCATTCACGGTTCCGGCTGGGTCGACGCCATCAACCGGTTGATCTCGCAGACCGATCTGGGGGTCAGCGCGGACATTCTGTTTTCCGAATCTTTCCTGAGTTTAATCATAGTGCAATCACTGATTGGCGTGCTGTGCGAGAAATGCAGGCTGAAAACTCACACCGACCCGTTCTGGCGGCAATACTACCAGGCCGGGTTTGGCGCTGCTGCCTGCCAAAACGTCCGCTACCACAATCACCGTGGTTGTGGCAGTTGCCGGCATTCGGGAATCCGGACACTGACCCTGGTCGCCGAATGTATCCCGATTGTCGAAGCCAATCGACACCTGCTGATGAATACCACCAACCCCCAGGTCATGCGTGACTGGATGCAAGACAACGGGGTGCTGAACATTCATCAGCACGCCTACACAAAAATTATCAATGGCGAACTGGACCCGCTGCTGGCACAACGAAAAATTGGTAATTTCAACAAGGGGAATCTTTACGATGCCTGGCACGATTAATACACAACTGCATGGCTTGAAATCCGCTTACCTGCGCGCGCTTTTGTTCAATAACGATACCCGTGTGTACTTTTATTCAACACTACAGGAATATGTCAGGAGCCGCTTTCCCTTGTTGCAGGTATTCAATCACCTCCAGCAGCAAAGCAACAATCCGGCCGTGCAGGAAATCGCCAAACTCAGTAAAAAAGCGCTACGCGACAACCAGCCCTTTGCCGCCTGCTACTACCAGTCCGGCCTGTTTACCGACCAGGAATGCAGCCTGCTGACTCTCGGAGAACGCTATGATTGCCTGGACACTATCACGGGCCTGCTGCTGGACCAGGATTACCAGGCCCCGGCCATCCTGCAAATCCTCTCAAGCAGCATTCAATGGATATTCATGACACTGGTGATTACTGCCATGTCCATCTACACCCTGCCTTACCTGCAAAATTACACCAGTGGTTATACGTTGTTTTTCGACTATGTAATTTTCATCAAAACCTGGTGGCCGCACACACTCGGCCTGCTGGCGGGCTTTATCATTCTCTACCGCTGGTGTTTGTACCGTCTGACCGGACCGGCGCGGACTTTTTTGACGGGCCTCGGGTTTTTTCGGGTACATGCCATGCTGGTTGAACAACGTTTCCTGAAAATCAGCCGCGCACTGGTCTCCGCCCGCCTGCCTTCCAATGAGTTTCTGCAATTGATGGAGACAACCTTTGCCAAAAACAACTCATTCAGACAGACCTTGCAGAAAGGCAGAACCGGGCTCAAGGAAGCCTCGCTGCTGCATGTGCTCCGGGACGTACTGTCTCCATCCACCTATAACCACGTACTTTCCTGTACGCCAAACCAGACCCCGGACGAAATCGCCAAGGGCTTCAGCATGGCTGAACGCATGTTGCGGATCCGCTTGAAAAAGACCATCAAGACCTGGCAGGTTTTCTACACAATGCTGTTTTTATCCATCAGCATCGCCATCACCATTCCCTTTGCCTTTGTTTCCATGGGCATGGGAATTGACATATAACCAGAGGAGGGAAATACCATGAACCAGGTTGCTATTGTATTCGGCTTAATCATCACCACCGTTATCGGCTTCGGCGCGTACACCGCGCTGGCGCCGCTGGTTGCCCAGTCAGAAAACCGGAACATGGAGGCCGAAATTATTAACGTAATTAATGCGACATCGGAATATCGCTGGGTGAATCGCGGTGAAGCTACTCTTGCTGCCGCCAACTTTGAAGCCCTGATAGATAACGGCTATCTGGACTCGGAACTATATGATGACGGTACCGACGAAAGCGTGATTGAAACAGACATCACAGCAAGTCCCGGTGCGACTCCGCCAACCATCACCTACGATGCCGGCGATGCGGCAAGTTGCCAATGGTTACTGGATAGAGCAAATACCGGCAAGTGGGCCAACGTTGACCCGGATACCGACAGTATCTGTGCTACCCAGACAATCACCGTTAATATTGAATAATCGATGCAGGTTGTCTTATATAACTTTGTGCTGGCTGTTGTTTTCACAGCGGGGATTGGTACATTGATCATTTCTTACCAAAACCAGGGGAAATATCAACAAACGTTGCAAGACCTTGAGTGGGCTGTTAATAGCTATACAGGAAAAAAGTGTGATGGATCGCTTAGTGGAACAGTAACTCATGATGACTTGGGAAGCAGCAACGATTTATCCCCCGGCTTTGATAATCACGGAACAGACTTTGTTCTGCATCTTGCTGGCCACCCGGGTATTCATTGGAATGCCCGGGGCGCACCGGGACGAGAATATCTCCGCTTTCTGGCATTAAACCGGCATGGGCAAATTGAAGCTGACGGTTCTTATTCTTTCGTTCCGAACGCTGACCTCACCTTCTACAGCGCCAGTAACCCGGGCTATCAATTGCTGGCTTTTGACGGGCGCAAATTCAGTTGCTCGCCTTCTGCAACACCTCCAATACCCTGGAATATCATTCGCGGGCTTTTAACATACTGAAACCAAGTTATTCACTTTGAGAAAATAATATGAACGTACTTCCCGCCATCTACTTCATGCTCATATTCAGTATGCTATCGGCCGGGCTGCACCTTAAAATACAAGAACGAGCCCGTTCCATTGTCCCGGACAGGGTACAAAACGGCATAACCCAGATTGCCCTGGCACAATACCGTTATATCTCCGATATCGCTGTTTCCGGTGGTAACTATGCAGGAGATTTTGCCACCTTAAAAAGTGGTGGCCACCTTCCGATATGGGAAGATGAAATTCCTCCCAAATACACTATGACAGTCATCCCCGGACTTCAAATTACCTACGAAGCAGAAAATCAAGCTGAAGCGGGACGTGTCGCTGCCCGGATAGGCTCCACCGCTACCGTAAGCGGCGACAACGTCACGGTTGGCTTTGCCGATCCACTGGATCTGGCTCTGTTAGACCTCTTTCTGCCGCTGGATGGAAGCAAGAGCATGCAGGGAACACTCAGCTTTAATTCCGGTATAGGTAATGCCGTTGAACTCGGAGGAAATAATCTTGTTGGCGCAGAAAGAGTTGAAACAGAAACGCTCGAAGCTAATGAAATAACCGTCGAAGATGGTGGCACCGGCATCATAAAAACCGACATATTGATCAGTAGAACAGCCACTTTTGATGACATTTTGATCAATCCGTAAAAGGGAATTCCCATGAAAAGCCAAATCAAATACATTACTTTGTTCATGCTCTTTGCCGGAATTTTATTAACTGCTATAACACAGGCAGTTAATAAACACGACCAACGCACCAGCATCCACGGGGATCAAGGATATTTTTCCAGCAATAATCCCGATAATACTAACGCCATGATTCTCTGGCCTGGAAAGAAAAACAATTTTGTGCGGCGCTACAGACCCGGTGGCCCCGGGTCCGGCCTGAGTTATAGATTATGGCTGACCCCCGCCTACACCGGGGGAGAAGCCGGGTTTCCAATAAATCTTAAAACTGAAGAAGGGTTCAATCAATTTCTGGAACACGTGGAAAACAGCCCTGAAAAAGATTCATGCGTCTGGGTTGATGATCCCTGGAAAGGCTACGAGATTATAGGCGAGAGACCTACTCAATGTGGAGTACACACAGTTACATTAAAAGAAACCGTGTGTGATACCAGTGCCGGGACATGTTCCGAAACAGAAAATTGTAACGGAACTCAACCAGGACAAACAACTTCAACAATTGACAACGGGGAGTGTCCTCCCCAGCAAACCTGCACAGTCACTGCCTGGTCCCCGGCCAGCAACACTGTGTGTGCCGGGGAACGCCTGACGCAAACTCGGACTCTGGCTAATTGCAGTAGCGAAAGTCAGACGGTAAGCGGCACCCGCTCATGCTCGCAAACCTGTCCAAGCACCGCCTGGTCCCCGGCCAGCAGCACAGTGTGTGCCGGGGAGCGCCTGACCCAGACCCGGACTCTGGCTGATTGCAGTAGCGAAAGCCAGACGGTAAGTGGGACCAGGTCATGCTCACAAACCTGTTCGCTCACCGTCTGGTCGCCGAACAGGAACACGGTGTGTACCGGAGAGCGCCTGACCCAGACCCGAACCTTGGCCGATTGCAGCACCGATAGTCGGACTGTCACCGGAACCAGGTCATGCTCACAAACCTGCTCAGTCACCGCCTGGTCCCCGGCCAGCAGCACAGTGTGTGCCGGGGAGCGCCTGACCCAGACCCGAACATTGACGAATTGTAATACTGACAGTCGCACGGTGAGTGGGACCAGGTCATGCCCGCCAACCTGCCCGGCCACTGACTGGTCCCCGGCCAGCCGCACGGTATGCGCCGGGGAGAGTCTGACCCAGACCCGGACATTGGCTGATTGCAGCAGCGCCAGCCGCATCGTCAGCGGCACAAGAACTTGTGCGCCCAGTTGTAATTATCGTTGTGTAATGCAAACCACAGGAGCGCTAATGGGTACTTTGTGGATAATGTACAGAAGATGCTCTGGTGATACTTATAGCCTTCCTGCCGGAATTTATGTAAGAAGAGAAGATTGCTATGCCAACCTGCCCTGAATACGTATCCAACCCGGTGATCACTTGTTCCAGGGAATCCGACAACTGCTGGATACAGCGAACAATCGTAATGAACGATTGGTTGTTTGGAGGTAGGTTTAGCGTAAGTTTGAAGAATAGCAGTGTAGTTAAAATGAATCATACCCGCTACGCGGGGTGATCGTGTCCTTCGTGGACATGACAACAGCAACTGACCCAAGGGTTGAAATACGCCCTTGGGCGTATTCCCCTTGAGGTTCCAACCACAGGAGAAATACGATGAAGATAAAGTTGAAATATCTGGTAATTGTTTTTTTACTTTTTATCGTGGGCAGTCACGCCGTAGCCAGTCCTTTTCTGGCAGAGGCAAGAGACGTGATGCTCAAATGCACCTTAACGGAAGTAAAGCCACAAATCGTTTATCGTGCTTACGATAAGACTGGCAATACTACTCGCAAGAGCAGTAAGGTTGATAAGAACGAAAGCCTTGAAGATGCGTTGGTACGGAGCAACCTGGGTTGCATCGTCAAAACGATTGATTCAATGCTGACTTACAAAAAACTTGTCCGGTAGCTTCATTCAGTCTGTTGACCGAAAAGCCGATCTTCGGATCGGCTTTTCTTTTAGTAACCGCTGGCTTTATCCGGAAGAATGACGCCGGTTTCCTCCTTTATTGCTGCTACTCATGGAGCTTTTCAAATCTGTCAATTAAAGACCTGATAGACAAATTCCTGCCCAATCTTCCATACCCCTTTTTCACGAAAAGCAGGAATGGTCTGGCGGCGCGCGGCGTTGGTAACGGCAGGCGCCGATAGTTCATTCTGCTTGATATAGTCCGACAGCCTGATGATTACCTGAGCCTTCAAATAGCTCAATCTCTTGTGTAGCGACTCCATAAGGGCCAGTGACAGAATGCTTTCCATCGTCCTGGTTGTTTTGTTGCCCTCATAATCCCTGAACGCTTGATAGTATCTCTCTTTCTCCGAATTGCGGACGATAAGGCGCGGTAAACCGACTTGCAGGAGTTGAAAATTGATGATGACCCGCCCCAGGCGGCCATTGCCGTCACAAAAGGGATGAATAGTCTCAAAATCCAGGTGAAATCGGGCAATCTTGTCCAGGAAGTAGGAGCTGAGGTCGCTGGAATACTCAATGAGGATGTCATCCATCATGCGTTCCACGTGTTCGGGCGCCGGTGCGATATGAGTACCCACCCGCACATACTCCCCTTGCCGGCGAAAGCGGCCTGCGATGGCATCATCAATGCCGCCGATAAGCATCTGGTGCAATCGTAGTATCAGATCTTTGTTCAATTCGCTGTCTTTAACTCCAGCACGCTTGTAATCCATAACACGATCAAGGTTTTTTGCCTCGAAGACTTCCCGCACAGACACATTCCGGGATAGCGCCTGTTCCAACAGGATTCTCTCCGTCTCCTCCAAGGTGAGAGTTGAATTTTCGATGGCGTTCGAGTTGTACACGCTCTCGGGTATTTCCACTTCGTCGATCATCGACAGCAGCGATACCTTGCCCTGGCGCAAGATATCGTACTCTCGTTTCAGAGCCTGGATGCGATCTCTTATTGGTTGTGTGGTTGCCATGTCGTTATTGTAGCGTATTCACTTTATATTTCAAAACATAAGTGAATATAGAGGAAAAAATGGGAGATGTTCACTATTTATATCGAATAAAAAGTGAACCAATTTTAAAGAGACGGGAATCCGATGGGAGACTTATTCCTTATAATTAATAAAAAGCCGATCTTCGGATCGGCTTTTTCTTTATCACGGACCGATTTCGAAATGAATGCTTTAGCAAGTTCAGCACAGAGTAAGACAAATCCTGCGGGATCTTATCCTGTCAGCTTCCGGTACGTTGTCCGTTCAGTGATAACGATATGTCAATGACACACCGTACATTTGGGGATCGCCGAAGACGGAAATGACTTCACCCGCTATGGTGTAAAGGTGAGTAACGTGTTCTTCGTCAAACAGGTTCTTGCCCCAGACGGCGATTTCCAGTTTATCGTTGGGGCTGTTCCAGGCCAAACGAGCATCGAACAGGTCGAATGAAGGTTGTATGGCATAGGGTTCAAGTTCGCCGCGTTGATCATCGGTGAACCGGTAACTGACATTAGCCGTCAGTTCTCCTCTTCCCTGAAGAGGTAACACGTATTCCGCATTGATATTATATTTATGGCGTGGCGCACGGATCAGATCATTGCCGGTTTGTCCCTCGAAGACGGAGCCTGGGACATTGGTATCGGTAAATTCCGAATCCAGAAATGAATAAAAACCGGATAGAGTCAGGTTCTCCACGGGAATCCAGGTCAACTCCAGTTCGACTCCCTTGGCTTCCGCATCACTTGCATTAAAGGTCTGGAAAACACCGAAACATTCGAGTTGTTGTGTCGTCGTATCTTCGACACAGCCTAACCTGGGACCAAAACTCTGGATCTGCAGGTCTTTATATTCAGTATAGAAAAAGGCTGTATTGAGCCTTACATTATTGAGCAGATCAGCTTTCAGGCCAATTTCATAGTTCAAGGCCTCCTCCTGGGCTAACGGTTCGGTATCGATAATTGTCGTTGGGGCCGCCGGAAACCCACCGCTTTTAAAACCTTTCGCAATCGTTCCGTATACGGTCATGATTTCCCGTGGTTGCCAGGTGAGAGAAATTTTTGGAATGAATGAAGTCCAGGTTTCTTCCCTGGTATTAGCAAACGTCTGGTTGATCACGACAAAATCACCGGCCACGGCATCGTTGACGATTTCTTTGCTCTCATAAATGTAACGACCTCCGACAGTCAAGGTGACATTCTCCGTCAATAACCAGTCAACCTGGCCGAACCCGGCGTAACTGTCAGTTTCATTGATTTGTCGATAACGGTCACTCCCATTAATGTTTTTGTCAGCGAGAATATCAAACACTTCAAACCGGTTGGTTTGCTCATTCAGGTACCAGAACCCGAGTACGTAATTCAACGTATCCGTATCACCACTCCAACGGATCTCCTGGGTAAATTGATCGGTTTTATCGAAGATGTCATCCGTAAGTGGAATAGAAACGCCAACTGAATCCATCTCCCAATCCACTTCATTTTCCCGGTAAGCACTAATTGATTTCAGTTCGCCTATCCCAAAATCATGGGTAACGTGCAGACTGACACCCCAGGCATCACGTTTGGCAAAGCCGTCACTCGGATTCGTCGAACAACGCGGTCCCCTGTTGCCACAAAGTGCGTGATACTGATCGACAATCGGGCCTAATCCGCCGACAATCTGCGTCTGGGGAATTCTGGCCATGTCCTCAACATCCAGCCTGTTGTAGTCCGCAGTAATCATAACTTCCGTATCTCCAGTGGTGTAGAGGAGTTGGCCGCGGTAAGCCTGTACGTCGTC
The DNA here is from genome assembly GCA_965248145.1 of Gammaproteobacteria bacterium. Taxonomy (GTDB): domain Bacteria; phylum Pseudomonadota; class Gammaproteobacteria; order Eutrophobiales; family Eutrophobiaceae; genus JAAXHV01. The sequence goes on from OZ252091.1 coordinate 624,012, forward strand.
ATCTTTTTGTTTTTTACCTAAAACAACGTTGTCTACCCAACCGTCCCGATTACGGTACGAAAAAGAAAATTTGCCGGCAATATTCTCACTAATGGGACCGGTTAATAATCCGGCAAAGTCGGTGCGCTCATAATTTCCGAAATTCGCTCTTAATTTGGCTGAAAACCGTTCCGTATCCGGTTTGGTTGACACAATATTAATTGCCCCTCCAATGGTGTTTTTGCCGTACAAGGTGCCCTGGGGTCCGCGTAATACTTCTACACGCTCAATGTCGAACATCTCGGGGTTGATGTTGGATACCCGTCCGAGATAGACCTCATCCACGAATATGGCAACTGAATTATCCGTCCCTGCACCGTCATCATTGGAAGACACGCCACGCAGAGCGACGATGTTTTGTCCAGGTGAAAACGGCGAATAAGTCAGGCTTGGGACACGGGTGGCAATATCGGCCAAATCGTGAATGTCAGCTTTTTCTATCGCCGCCTCACTCAAAGCCGAGATGGCAATAGGCACGTCCTGTAAATTTTCGGCGCGACGTTGTGCAACAACGGTTATCTCTTCCAGCTGGCTGTCACGTTGTTCTGCCTGAATGTTGGGAAAACTTGTCAGTAACAACGATGCAATCATCAAGCTTCTTAATAACGTCATTGTCTATCTCCCCCGAAGGTAAATTTAGCGTGTGCGAAATAGCACAGAGATATTACTTGAAAAGTAAAATAAATTCAAATATTTTTGATAGACAAAATTAAGATGTTTATATTTTTATAACTATATGATTTTAATAATAATATTTATATATAATAAATAATAATCCTTAAATTCTCAATAAGAATATTATTTTATAAGTAAAGTTAATACGAGTTTGGATTGCCTGCGATATTGGTTTCCACATTGCTTACCGCACCAATATAACGCTTGGGTGTATTCGCCGGAACAGCAGACAAATGGTGACTGAAAATTAAATTCGATTTCGTTCCCGTTTGTCTATGGAAGTGACCAGGGATAAGGAACGGTTGCTTATTTAATGACCAGGAGCGTTGGCAGGTATACTTGTAAAGCTTTTGATAATTTTGAAGTCGATACCTTCTGCTTCAGCCAGGTAAATGGTCTTGGTACTGTGCCTGTTATGTATGACCATCGATCCTCTTGGGCTCTCGAAAGTAAAGTCTTCTGTAACGGAAGTCAGTTTACGGACATCCAATGATTTTGCTTTGGCTGTTAACTTGGCGAGGAAATGTAAGCCATCGTAACAGGATTGTCCGATAACGTTCAGCATCGGTGCGTTATTACCGAATTTTGCCGTATAACGATCCATGAAATTTCTATTCTCAATCGTGTCCAGGCATGTGAAGTAGCCACTGGAGGAAAAAATTCCTTTGGAGCACTCAACGCCGACCCCTAATAAGGTATTTTCTTCAATCAAAGGGCCATAACGCAGTATGTTGTCTGCCAGTCCCTTTCGGGCGAAGGCGCGATTAAAATCAACGGAATCACTGCCAACCAGGGTAATCAAAACGGCATCCGGGCTTAGTTCTTCAATTTGTCTGAGTGCGTGATCAAAGTTTTCGCTGCCTATTGGCACGTATTCTTCACCGAGCACCTCACCTCCGATCAGCCCGATGAATTGCTTGGCCAACCAGTTTGTGGTGCAGGGCCATTGATACGCGTTGCCTACCATATACCAGGTATTTACTTGTTTTTCCTGCATAAACCAGGGTATGACAGGGGACAACTGCTGGTAAGGTGTCTCGCCGAGGACAAACAAACCTTTGCCTGTTTCGTCTCCCTCATAAGGGGGGGTATAGATATAAGGGATACGTCCCTGGATATGTCGGGATACAATGTTTCTCACAGCGCTGTCATGTGCGCCTATAAATGCTTTACAATTGTCTGCCAGTAGCCGGTCCAGTTTTTCCATAAACACAGGACTGTCCTGCCCCACATCGATAAATTCCAGGTTTATTCTTGAACCAAGCAGACCGCCTATGCTTTGGTTGATTTCTTCAGCGGCCAATAATGCGCAGTCCCTGGTGGACGGGCCAAATATTCCCGAAGCGCCGCTCATGGCTACGAGTACACTGACGGTTAAACCATCCATTTGATATGACGTCGAGTTCAGTTTTAAGTGATAATTCGTAATATTAGCGTATAACGTCTGGAAGACTTGTACAAGCCTGCCTAATACCTGTATCTGTATTTTGGAATGGCGCGTCTGCCCGGGTATTATGCTTCTTCTAAGGCGTGTAGGCGAAATCAGGGAAAAACCCTTTGGATAAACGTATTTTAGATAATCACCTGGCCAGTTTGATGGCCCGGACCGGTCGTAAAGTGAACAACCGGCTGACTGCTGAGCTACGCCGTGTGGGATTGAGTCTGGATGCCTGGCTGGTGTTGAACATACTGGTGACAGAAGGCGGCAGGTCAATGGGGGAGATTGCAGATTCACTGGTTTTGAACCTTGCTACCGCTACGAAGCTTATAGACCGTATGGTCAATGACAACCTGGTTTACAGGAAACCACACCATGAAGACAGGCGTATTATAGAAATCTTTCCATCGGATGCAGGAGTAATACGACATGAGGTGGCCAGAAAACTGGTGAAAAAAGAGCAGGCCGCCCTGAAAAAATTGATCCCTGAGCTAGACCAGTTGATGACGGTACTTGTCAGGTTAAATCAGGACCTGGATGTAAAAAAGGAATAACAGGCTGAATCACGGGTTCACAAGTAACAGGTTAAAAGAGACTATCTGCCGAGCAGCAACGATAACTGCCCTAAGCCCCGGATGTCGGGGATGAGCGGGACAGGCGTGGATGTTATGTCTAATAACCGCTGGATTTATCCGGGAGAATGACGCCGTTTTCCTCTACGTATTCATCCCAATGGGCGACCATCTCCGCCAGTTTCTCCGGTTGTTCTGCTGACAGGTCGTTCATCTCCGCCGGGTCTTGCGCCAGGTTGTAGAGTTGCCAGACGTCTGTCTTGATCCCTGCGTGGCGCGGCTCCCGTACTTCGTGATAAGGCGTAAAATTGATTTTCCAGTTGCCTTTTCTGATGGCCCGCTTGCCGAACAGCTCCCAGACGATCACGTAATCATCCGCATGAACGGGTTGCGCGTCTCCTGTCAGTACCGGCAGCATGGAGCTTCCCTTCATTGCAACGACCTCGCGGTCCTTGTAGCGGTTACCCGGATGTTCGATACCGGCAAGTTCCAGCAAGGTCGGCATCACGTCCATGACCGTTAATACCTGGTTGTCCTGCGAGCCCGTTTTAATTCCTTCAGGATAATGCGCGAACGCGGGCACGCGCACCCCTCCCTGGGAGGGATAGCCCTTGTACATGCGCAATGGCGTATTCCCGGCCTGGCCCCAGTTTTGTCCGTAATAAACGTAGGAATTCGGCTTGCCGATATTGTCATAACTGTTGTCGCAACATTCCTCAATATAGTCTGCCAGTCCATGCCAGCCTGCGGTCAGGTTATGGGCTTCCGGACCGTTGTCCGACATGAAGAAGATAAACGTATTTTCATATTCTCCGATCTGTTTCAGGTGGGCGATAACCTTGCCCAGGTAGATATCCACGTCATCAACCATGGCCGCATAGATTTCCATTAACTTCGCCTGGTAACGTTTTTCCTCCTCCGTCAATTCATCCCAGGGCTTCTCCCCGGGGAAACGGGGAAACGGCTCAATACCGGCCGGCGCCAGTCCCCGGTCTTGCAGCGCCTGTAAACGCCTCGCTTTCAGTACGTCGTAACCTTCGTCATATTTGCCCTTGTACTTTGCAACAGACTCCTCCGGCGCCTGCAGGGGCCAATGGGGAGAAGTAAATGCCAGGTAGGAGAAAAACGGTTTGCCGTCACCGTGATTGCCGTCGATATATTCGATCATCTTTTCGGCCTGGTGCCGGGTCGAATAATAATCATCAGGCAGAGAATCCAGCAGTTCGCCGTCTTCCCGGTAAAGGGCTTTGTTCTTACCGAAAATGGCCAGCATATTGGAAAAGGCGCCGGCCCCGCCTTGCACCAGGGAGAACGAGCGTTCAAAACCGCGATCATCGGGACCATTGAAATCCTCCAGCCCAAGATGCCACTTGCCCGTCATATAAGTGTGGTAACCGGCATCCTGAAACAACTCGGGAAGCGCGGCCACGCGAAAGTTGAGATAACCTTCATAACCCGGCTGGCCTCTCTGGTTATCCGGCAACTCTTCAAACATATTGCCGAGACCGGCAGTATGGCTGGTTGTGCCGGAGAGCAGCATGGCGCGGGTCGGAGAACAATTCGGCGCGACATGGAAGTTGGTCAGGACGACGCCTTCCCGGGCCAGGGAGTCTATATTTGGCGTATTGATCTCCCCACCGAAAATACCCAGGTCGTTGAACGCCATGTCATCCACGACAACGAGCAATACATTCGGTCTATTTGTTGCGGCGCCCGCGCCGGGTGTTAAACCGTCATCGCCATTACCGGAACAACCGGTGGCGACGACGAGATATAAAAAAAGGATAAATGTCCTGTACATGATGTTATTCACTTGTTTGTGCGGCGTTGTATGCATGAGGGAGTTTCATAGTTCGGAATTGTAAACTTCTTTGCCGGATATCACGGTTGATAACACCTTTGTCTCGCTGATGTCTTCTTCCGGTACCTGGAAAATGTTTCTGTCCAGGATAATAAAGTCGGCGGATTTGCCGACTTCGATACTGCCGGTTTTATCCGCCAGCTTTCCGGCAACGGCGCCGATGCTGGTACAGACTTTCATGGTCAATCGGCCGGATTGGTCCAGGCTTCGGTAAGCTTTAAGCGCATAACTGTCAGCCAGGGCGTCCTTGATCGTGGTCACGCCCACCTTATTCATTTCGTGCATCGCCCAGGCCAGCGCGGTTTCGTATTGCGAGTCGGTGTAGGCGGGTATTTCTTTCAGGACGTCATAAGCGGCGTTATCAATAAGAACGCCGGTCGGTTCCGTACCACCCGGCTCTCTGACGATCACGCCACCCTGGGGGTCAGGGGTGTCCTGGTCAATTCCCAGCACCTCAAGCCCACGGGAATTAAGCCAGGCCCCGTGTACGGTAGAATCGCCCAGGTAAATCGGGTGTTCCCGGGTGATCGCATCCAGGATTTTTTTATTTGGAACGGTGTCGGACGCCATCAGTTCCATGGCCCACTGGCCGCCGCGTATCCACTCACCCTTCGGAGTGTTGGCGGCGCAGTCCGTTAGCTTGGCGACGATTTCATCCACGGTGAAAGTAAAAGGAAACCCGCACTGAAAGTTAAATTTCTCTCCCGCTTCCTTGGGGTGGGAGTGCATATCGTGAATCCCCGGCATCAGCATCCTGCCGTTGAGGTCGACTACCCGGGTCTGGTCCGAAACCAGCGCTTCAATTTCCCGGTTATCGCCCACTGCCACGATCAAGCCGTCCCTGACGGCCAGGGCTTGTGCCGTAGCCTGCTCGGGGTTTACCGTATAGATGAACCCGTTGGTATAAACTGCGTCTGCCTGGTTATTTTCAGAACAGCCGGCAACATAAACCAGAGCCACAATAAAAATAAATCCGGTGAATTTCAATACTAGAATTTTCATATTTCAATCCGTTCAGTGTTAATCAACTCAGGTGGTTTTCAATTGCGGCATGACGTTGGTGACAAATCGATCCAGGGAGCGCATTTCTTCATTGTGTCCTATATCTCCAAAGGCAGGTTGCAATGCCAGGTAATTCACGCCTGTTATTTCTATTTGCCGAGCCAGATCATCCGCTACTTTGTTTGCGCCGCCATGAACGACCATGCCTATTTCCACGGCTGTTTCGAATTTTGATATAGGACCGAGGTGCGGGGCTTCAACATTGTTTTCGACCCATAACTTGTGCAGTTTTGCAAACCAGTCGTTATAGGCCTGGCGCGCAACCGCCTCTGCTTTTCGTTCATCCTCGTTGACGTAAAACAGGCGCCAGGCGCCGATAAAAGGTTGCGCGGACCCTGCGGCAGGTCGTAACGCATGATCTTTACTCGCGTCCCATTCGGCCCGGTAGTTTTCACTGGCCTGCCGGATGAGTTCAGTCGGACCCAGGGAAATCGTATGCATGCCGCGCCGCGCCGCCTCGGTCTGGCCCCCGGGCGACATGGACGCGCTCCACAGGGGCAACGGTGATTGAGCAGTACGCAGGGTCATGGGCACGTCTTCATATTGATAGTGCTTGCCTTTAAAGGTCAATCTTTCACAATTCAACCCTTGTATGATCAGGTCCACGCCTTCGATAAACATGCTCATGGCTTCATCCGGATCAACGCCGAAGAAAGCGACTTCTATCGGTGACACGCCGCGCCCCAGGCCTACCTCCAAACGTCCGTGACTGAGATTATCCAACATGCAGATTTCTTCAATTAAACGTAACGGGATATACAAAGGAACCAGGTACACCAGCGGACCAATGCGTATGCTTGACGTCGCCTGCGCCAGCGCCGCCAGAAAAATCCCGGGAGACGGCGCGGCGCCCAACGGCGTGCCGTGATGCTCTGCCAGGTGATATCCGCGGAAGCCGGCGGCTTCCGCCGCCTGAATCAGTGCAATCCTCTCGACGTAGGTTTTACTCAACGGCTCAGCGCGCATATCCAGGTGGTCAAAGATACCGAATACAATGGTCATTTTTTATTGCCTTGTTTTGGATTCATCAACTTTCAGGCCGCATTCTACCCTAAACCACCCGCCATTCCTGCTTTCGCGGGAATAGCAGGGATGGCAGGAAGCAAACTCTGTGCTCTCTGTGGCATAACAAATCTGCGTCATCTGCGGATTAAAAAATGGTTTGTCTTCTTTTTTGCAGGAAAATTGCTTCATTGACGGAATTCCGTGTATCCTTGTCGCCCTTTGAACCATCAAATATGGACTTTTTTGATATGTTCATTGTAATAAATAGACAAATATGACAACTTTCAGTAAATAGACAGCATGAAAATTCTGGTTCCCATAAAGCGCGTTATCGACTACAACGTCCGTATCCGGGTTAAAAAAGACGGAAGCGGCGTTGAAACGGCCAATGTGAAGATGTCCATGAATCCGTTCTGTGAAATTGCAGTGGAAGAGGCAGTGCGGATTAAAGAAGCCGGCGGGGTCGATGAGATCATCGTTGTTACCATCGGTGGGAGACAGTGCCAGGATATCCTGCGCACCGCCCTGGCGATGGGCGCCGACCGGGCAATATTGATCGAGACGGACGTCGCAGTGCAGCCGCTGGCCATAGCGAAATTACTGAAAGCGACGATTGAAAAAGAAACACCGGAACTGGTCATTACCGGGAAACAGGCCATTGACGATGATAACAACCAGACGGGGCAGATGCTGTCCGCCCTGTTGGGCTGGTCCCAGGCCACGTTTGCATCGAATATTGAATTTACCGACGCGGGGTTACGGGTTACCCGGGAAGTGGATGGGGGCCTGGAGACAATAGCTATCAAGTTGCCCGCCGTCGTTACCACCGACCTGCGTTTGAATGAACCCCGTTACGTGAAACTGCCAAATATCATGAAAGCCAAGAAAAAGCCGCTTGACGTGATGACCCCTGCTGAACTGGGCATTGACGTCACTCCGAGCATAGATATTCTCAGCGTTGCCGAGCCGCCGGCCCGGTCCGCCGGTGTAAAAGTGGCTGACGTGGAAGATCTGGTTGATAAACTGCACAATGAAGCAAAGGTGATCTGATATGAGCATTCTGGTTATCGCGGAGCACGACAACACCACCATCAGGCCATCTACCCTGAATACCGTCAGCGCGGCCGTGCAGTTGGGAGAAAACGTGACCCTGCTTGTTATGGGCAGTAACAGCGCGTCTGTTGCCGATGCCGGCGCAAAGATTGCGGGTATCAGCAAGGTGTTACATGCCGATGCCGAACATTTTGGCCATGACCTGGCTGAAGAGCTGGCGCCCCTGGTGGTCGCCTGCTCAGATGGTGTGAACCACATTCTGGCACCGGCGAATACGTTTGGTAAAAACCTGTTGCCGAGGGTGGCAGCGCTGCTTGACGTGGGGATGGTAGCGGACGTCGTCAGCATTGAATCCGGCGATACCTTCGTGCGCCCTATTTATGCCGGTAACGCTATGGCCACGGTCAGGAGCAATGACCCCGTCAAAGTCCTTAGTGTTCGTACCACGAATTTTGACGCGGCTGCCGCCGAGGGCGGAACGGCCGAGGTGGAAGCCGTCAGCGTCCCCGTCCCCGTCGGCCTGTCTGAATTTGTCAGACAGGAGAGCGTTGAATCGGAACGGCCGGAACTCACCAGCGCCAGGATCATCCTGTCCGGCGGTCGTGGTTTTGGCAGTGGAGAAAATTTTAAATTGCTGGACGACATAGCTGACAAACTGGGCGCGGCCATAGGCGCTTCCCGGGCAGCGGTTGATGCCGGCTATGTGCCCAATGACTACCAGGTGGGTCAGACCGGCAAGATTGTCGCGCCTGAGTTGTATATTGCTGTGGGTATATCCGGCGCCATACAACACCTGGCCGGCATGAAAGAGAGCAAAGTGATCGTTGCCATTAACAAAGATGAGGAGGCTCCCATCTTTGAAGTCGCCGATTACGGCCTGGTTGCAGACTTGTTCCAGGCCCTGCCGCAATTTTCCGCCGCACTGGACGACCTGGACTGACAGTCTCCGACAACTCAGTATTGATGGATGCGCAATAATCGTTGCAGGTCCGCGCGTGCAACGCACCACTGATACAATATCCGGCTTAGTGCACAATAACCGTAGCAGGTCCGCGTGTGCAACGCACCCACTGATACAATATCCGGCTTAAATTGACTTGAAATGACGCGTCAACATCATCCCTACCTGGCGGCAGTATTTATGCTCATGGCGACGGTTTTTTTCTGTCTGTCCGACGTGTTGGGAAAGTGGTTGACCGAGGTCTACCCGCTGACGCAGGTGATCTGGTTGAGAAGTGCTTTCGGCATAACCTTCCTGTTTTTCATCACTGCCGCAACGTCCAACCTGAATAAACTGAAAACCCGACGCCCGCTATGGCATGGCATGCGAAGCGTGGCCAGCGCCTTTATGGTGTGGTGTATTTTTTATGGTTTAAAGAACATTCCATTGGCTGAATTTGTATCGCTGACGTTTTCGATTCCTTTTTTCATTGCCCTGTTTTCCCCCTGGTTTTTAAAGGAAAAAGTCACGAAGCAGTCCTGGGTAGCGATAGTAGTCGGGTTTGTAGGAGTTCTGTTTATATTGAGACCGACCCCCGACCATTTTCATATTGCCCACGTTACCAGCCTGCTGATGGCGTTTGTAGCCAGCCTGGTAATCACCAGCGCGAGGTATTTGTCCACCAGTGAGAACAGGTGGTCACTCAATTTTTATTTGCCCGTTGCCGGCATCATTCTATTCGGCTACTGGGCGCTAAGTTACTGGATGATCCCGACCCGGACGCACTGGCTGATGTTTATCGTTCTGGGGCTGTCTCAGACAGCCGCCCTGGCTTCATATATAGAAGCCCTGCGGCTGGCGCGCCCCGCCGTTATTGCGCCGCTGGATTATGTTCGTATGATCTGGACCCTCATCGTCGGTTACGTCATCTGGCAGGAAATTCCGGATCAATATACCTGGATAGGGATCCTGATCATTGTCAGCAGCGGTATTTACATCGTGCGGCACGGGTACGTAAGCAAGACGGAGCACTTGTGATCCCCCTGAGCCGGCCGCCTTTTCCGCAAAGATGTCATTTTCCACGGGCTAAGCCGAATAGTGTGGAGCAAGGCCCGGCGTGACTGCTGACCAACGTTATATTGATGTCTGCGGTATTGCCGTGGAAGTGGTGCGCAAGAAGATCAAGCATCTCTATGTGGGTGTTTATCCGCCGTATGGTCAAGTGCGGGTATCCGCGCCGTTGCGCCTTGATAAAGACGAGGTTCGGCTCGCAGTCATTTCCCGCCTGGGGTGGATACGCCGGAAGCAGGCGCAACTCGAACGTCAGGAGCGCCAGACCGAGCGGGAATTTGTGACCGGGGAGAGCCATTACCTCGAAGGGCGGCGCTATCGGCTGGACGTAATCGAGCAAAACACCACGCCTGCCGTCCGGCTGCTCAACAATACCACGATTGCGTTAAGCGTGCGTCCGGGGGCAGACCGGGATAAGCGGGAGGGGACGCTTGATCGGTGGTATCGCAGTCAACTCAGTGACCGCTTGCCTGCGCTTGTCGCCAAATGGGAACCGAAAGTCGGTGTGCGGGTCGCCGAGGTGCGCATCAAGAAGATGAAGACCCGCTGGGGGACGTGCAGCAGGCGCGCCCGCCGCATCTGGCTGAATCTTGAACTGATGAAGAAACCGGCGTCCTGCCTTGAGTACGTCGTTGTCCATGAACTGGTACATATCATCGAGCGCAGGCATAACGATCGGTTTCGCGACCTGATGAGCAGGCATATACCCGAGTGGCGCAGGCTCCGGGACGAATTGAACCGCGCACCTCTCGCTCACGCAAACTGGGATTATTGACAACAGTTCAGATCAGAACAGGGCCTCGATCAGGTTCGGGCCGGGTTCGGCGATATATTGGCCCAGTTGTTTGTTGAATTGATCCAGGGTTGTTACCCGGCAGGCCTTGACCCCCATACCCGCTGCCAGTTGAACCCAGTTGATTTCCGGGTTATCTATATCCATCATGGCCCTGGCCCTGGCGCCCGGTGAGCCGGCGCCGACCCGTTGAAATTCAATTCCCAGGATCCTGTATTTGCGATTGGCAAGGACCACCGTGGTCACGTTCAACGATTCCCTGGCCTGGGTCCAGAGCGCCTGCAGGGTATACATACCGCTGCCGTCCGCTTGCAGGCAGAGAACCTTGCGCTCGGGACAAGCCAGCGCCGCCCCGGTGGCGTTGGGCAGTCCCTGGCCGATGGCGCCGCCTGTCGTGAATAACCAGTCATGGGGTTCGGCCGTGGCGGTAGCCGGTATCAGGTTCCCGCCTGAACTGATCGCCTCTTCTGCCACGACGGCATTTTCCGGCAACAGGGCGGCAACACTCACGCCGATGGTTTCGGGAGTCAGATCGCCGTCGGGCAAAGGTGGTTTTTTCAGGGGAAGCAGGGTGGGGGAGACGCCGCCGGCGCCAAGTTCGTCCACAACCCTGGCCAGGGCATCGATCAGGTCGTCACCCGCGCCGGCCAGGTAATGCACCTGGCAGTCTGCGGGAACCAGGTAACTGGGCAAATCCGGGTAGGCGAAAAAGCTTATCGGCGGCTTCGTGCCGGCGATGACAAGGTGCTTGAGGCCCGTTAACGTTTCAATGATTGCTTCGGGAAAATAAGGCAGTCGTTCGATATTTGCGCGGCCGGCGCCGCGGGTTATGCGCGCGGTAAACGTATCGGAAAAAACCCGGGCTTTCGTGTGATTGCTGATCACGCCGGCCAGTTTCCCCCCCTCTTCCAGTAACGCGTGATTGCCCAGCAACAGCGCTGCCGGTTCCTGTCTGCGCAGGGCCTTTGCCACGTTTTTCACCACCTCATCACTAACCTTGGGGCGGGTCGGTTTTACGGCTTTTTGACTGGCAACAACGGGGGCCTGGTTCCAGGAACAATCCGCAGGAATGATCAGGGTTGCAACCTGTCCCGGAGGTTGCTGCGCGGCCGTTATCGCCTCCAGGGTATCCGCCTCGATTTGAGCGGCCGTCTCGCTCTCTTTTATCCAGGCAGAGACGGGTTTGGCATAGGCGGCAACGTCCGATGCCAGCGGCGCGTCATATTGTTTGTGGCTTATTGCATGATCCCCCACGATATTGACGATGGGCGCGCCGGCCCGCATGGCGTTATGGAAATTCGCCAGGGCATTCCCCAGGCCGGGACCGAGATGCAGGAGAGTTGCCGGCGGGTTATCAGACATCCTGGAGTAACCATCCGCCGCGCCGGAGACGACGCCCTCGAACAGGCATAACACACAATGCATCCCGTCAACCCGATCCGCCGCGGCGACAAACTGCATCTCCGATGTGCCCGGGTTGGTGAAACAGGTGGTGATATTATTGTTGACCAGTGTTCTTAAAAGACTTTCCGCTCCGTTCATGATCCTCTTACCCTTGGACTGTAAGCCATAAAAGTGCGATAGATTGCCGGAATGACGAATAGCGTCAGGAGCGTTGAAAACGCCAGGCCCCATACGATCGCGGTAGCCACGGGGCCCCAGACGAGTGATTTTCCCGCAAGTCCCGCAGCCAGTGAAAATATCCCGGCGATAGTGGTTAACGAGGTGATAATTATAGGGATGATCCGTCTCCTGGCGGCATAGACGGTCGCATGCAACAGGCTCATGCCATTTTGCAGACGGGCATTTGCGGCAGATATCAAAACGATGGCGGAGTTGACTGAAATACCGGACAAGGCTACCACGCCGTACAGCGTAAATAAACTCATTGGGTTTTGTGTTACCAGCAGGCCCAGGGTGACACCGGTGAATGCCAGCGGTACGGTAACGATAATCATAAAAGGCTGAAAATAACTGCGGAACTGTGTCCCCAAAATAATATAGATAATGCTCAGGCCCAGCAATAACAGCAGCCAGATAGCATCCAGACTTTCCTGGATATCATCGAGTTCACCGGATTGATCCAGGGACACTTCGGGATATTTTAACTGAATGTCGCGCCATTTCTCCTTGATAAGATTATTGGCCTGCAGGGTATCGATTTTATCCTTGTCTATATCGCCTTCCAGGGTAATCGCCCGGCGGAAATTATAGTGTCGAATGTTTTGCCGGCCTCTCCCCGGAGCGCTGATTACCAGTTCGCTCAGGGCGATGGATTGGCCGTTTGGCAGTGAGATCGTTTGCCGCATCAGGTTATCCAAATCATTGCGACTGTCCTTTTTCGATAATACCCGGACTTTCACTTCCTCTCCCTCATCCTGAAAGTCCGTTACGATTTCCCCATCCACGTGGGCCTGCAACACCCGGCCTATGATCGCGGGATTCACGCCGGTCCTCTGGATGGCCTCTCCGTCAAGACGCAATACCAATTCCGGGTTTCCCGGGCGGTAATCCAGGGTGATGTTTTTGTACTCCGGCTGCGACTCGAGAAAATCACGCAGCTCGTTGGCTGCCTGCAGCATGACCGGGTATTCACTGCCCAGCACTTTGGCGCTGACGGCTTTGCGCGCCGGTGGGCCGTCATTCAACTCCAGGATGGAGACATCGATAGGTCCCGGTATGTTTTTTACGCGCTCCCTGACTGCATCGGCAACCCGGGAAACATGGCGGCCATCATGGGATTGCGGGTTTAGACTGAACATTACCTGGCCGATGGTGTCGCCGTATATAGACTCCGCGTCGGTAAATTGCTGTCCCGCGAAACTGACGGAGGCGCGCAGTTCGCCGGGAAGAAATTCATTTAATGCCGCTGCCTCAGCCCTTACCAGGGTTCTACTGGTATCTTCGAGGGCCGAGCCTTGCGGCATTTCTACATTCACGTAAAACATTCGAATAGCATCGGACTCAAAAAAATTGAAGCGGATCTGGCCGCTGATTAATGTGCCCAGCGCCAGGGCAACGACCAGGAGGATGCTAACCAGGGTAATTATCGGATGGCGGAATGAGTCAACCAGTGCCTTTGTATAACGCACACGCAGCCAGTGGGTAAATGCCGTTCTTTTCTTTTGTATTCTGCCGGATTTGGCAAAATTGACTTTCAGCGCCAGCACGTGGGCCGGCAGGATCCAGTATGCTTCGAACAAACTGGCCACCAGGGCAATGGTTACCACCAATGGGATGACCTTCATAAAATCGCCGAGTATGCCGGGCAGCAACACCAGCGGAAGAAACGCGGCAATAGTGGTCATCACAGAAGTCGTCACCGGGGCGAATACTTCCTTGAATGAAGTGATAATAGAAGCCATGCCGTCCATTCCTCGTTGCAGATGGTAATAAACGGATTCGATCACCACCACGGCGTCGTCGACAATCATGCCCAGGGTAATCACAATGCCAAGCAGTACGGAATTATTCAGGGTGAAGCCACTGGCGTTAATAACAAGGAAAGTGATGGCAAGGGTAAAAGGAATCCCGATGCTGGTCAGGAAGGCAATACGCGTGCCTAAAAATACCCAGGTGACCAGCATCACAAAGATAAGGCCGATCATGGCGTTGTTCTGCATCAGGGTCAGCGCCTCCCGGGTGCTGACAGTCTGGTCGTCTGCCAGGAAGAGTTCTACTCCGGTTACACTCTTGAGCCGATTACGGTCTTCCAGGTAACTGTTGATGCGATCCACCAACTCCAGCACGTTCGCGTCAGGTTGTTTGGTGACGGTCAGGGTGGTCGCGGGTCTGCCGCGAAATGTGACAATCTGTCCCTCCTCCTCCCGGGAGCGGGTCAACTCCGCGATAGTTCCCAGGGGTACGACACCGGCAGCGGTAACAATGGGGAAATCCCTCATCACCGAAGGGTCGGGGCTGGTGCCTTGCAGACGTACAATCCATTTTCCATCTGAAGTCTCAAGGTCGCCGGCGGATATATCACGAAAATAGGCGCGAATGGTATCTGAAATATCCGCAGGGGTGATACCCAGCCCTTCAAGGCGTTCCGGAATAAATGAAACGTGCAGTTCCGGGTCTGACAGCCCAATCCGATTCACGCGATCCACGCCTTTGATCCGTTCCAGGTCTTTTTTTACACCGCGGGCTTGCCGCCTGAAATTTTCATCATCCCCGGCGCTTGTTACCACCACCATGGCGCTGGGGAACGCGTTGGACGTGCCGATCTCATAGATTACCGGGTCTTCAGCGTCTTCCGGCAACTGATCGGTATAAGTGTTTTGCACTTCCCGTCTTAAATCAATCAGTCGTTTGTCAAATACCCTTTGATCGATTTTGTTGAACCGTACCAGGATGTTGGAGATATTGTCCCGGCTCGTACTGCGTACGAATTTCATATCCCTGACGCTGCGGCGCAAGGCGGTTTCGATGGGAACGGTAATACGTTTTTCTACATCCACTGCGGCGGCGCCCGGAAAAACGGTCACGATAATAACCCAATTGAAGTTGATTTCCGGGTCTTTGGCCCTGGGCATTTGAGAATAGGCAACGGCTCCCAGAGCGATTACCAGGCCGAAAGTCAGGTTTGCCAAAACGTGGTTGGATAAAAACCGCTTGATAAAATCCATTGTTTTGATTATTGGTTTTCAATTATCAGTTACTGGAAACCTAGCGCGGATTATATGGAATAATTGTCTGTGCATTCTGCAAACCGTAATGACCTTCAGTCACTACCACGGTGTCCAGTGGCAATTCTACCAGCGTTGTCCTGCCTTGTTGGGCGTCAGGGATGATATTGAACCTGGCTTTACCGTTGTCATTAACAAAGATACCGAAGTCGTTATTACGCCGAACCAGTAATTTGGCGGAGATATGTGGCCGGTTATCCTGCCAGATGAGTTTGCCGGCGGCGCCAGGCAGTGCCGGTTCGTCACTGAACAGGAGTCTTACTTCGCGGTTGCGGGTTTGCGTATTGACCGTCGGTGTTACCGCGCGTAGTTTTACCGGATAACGGTTGGCAGAATGCTCGAAATAAAGCGCGGTGACATTTTCAACCTGTTTGATATCCCGGGTCGGAACCTGCGCTGATATTTCCAGTCGTTCAATATCCACGATTTCAATCAGTTTTTTTCCCACGTCGGCGAATTCTCCCACCGAACCGATACGGCTGGTAATGACGGCTCTGTACGGGCTCTTGATAACACAGCGGGAAACATCTATCTGCGCCTTGTCCAGTACTGACAAGGCGCCTCGGTGGTCCGCGCGCAAGACAGCCAGGTCAGCTTCTCTCTGGTCCAATAACTCTTCAGGCACAGTTTGATTCAGTATCAGCTTCCGGGTTCTTTCCAGCCGGCGCTCGGCCAGTTCCATGCGGGCCTCCAGGGATGCAATCGTCGCCTCGGCTTGCTGTTCAGCCAGTTGATAGTCTGAACAATCCAGTCTGATCAGCACACTGCCTGCATCGACTATCTCACCGACCCTGACGGAAATTTCATCTATGCGCGCTTTGATCTGTGCGGAGAGAGATGTGTTATTCAGGCTGACGACGGTAGCCGGCGCGGTTTTCCAGGGGTAGACGGCAACGTCAGCAAGCCGTGCCGTTTTCACCGAGGCGACATTCTGGGCACCCGTCATGAGCGGAATAACAAGGAGCAAACATGCCAGGAGCGCCTGCACGCAGGGCCATTGCCGGCAAGCCACAGGTTTATAATAATTCTTTGACAGGCACATCCGCATCGGCCAATTTTCCTTTATCTATTTCCCGTTCCTGGGTGATCAGCTTTTTAGTGAACATGAATTCCTGCGGCTTATTGACTGCGTCAACCGCAATCACCCTGCCGGCTTTCAGGTAAAACGCCGCGAAGTTCCGGCTGTTTTGCGCATCACCGCGAGTGATGATTTCATCGTAACCCTGGGACAGGCCGGCGATCTGCAGCATCAGGTCATACTGTTCGGACCAGAACCACGGCACCGCGTTATAGCTTGTTTCCTTACCACAGGCAGCGCCGGCAATAACCCTGGACTGGTCCGTGGCATTCTGTACCGACTCGAGCCGGACCCAGCGATCATAAAGCGGGTTGTGGTGGTAGGTGCAATCCCCGGCGGCATAAATATCGGGGTCCGACGTTTGCGCCTGCGCGTTCACGACAATGCCGTTATCGACCTGCAGGTCCGCCGTCTCCGCCAATCCCGTGTTCGGCAGTATGCCGACACCTATAATTACCAGGCTGGCGTCAAATTCACTGCCATCATTGCACAGAACTTTCTCAACCCTGCCGTTGCCTTTAAAACCGGTTACGCCGATACCGCAACGAATACTGACGCCTTCTTCCTCATGTATCCAAGTATAAAATTCCGACACCACGGGCGCCGTCACCCGCTGTAGTACCCGCTCCATCATTTCCAGGACAGTGACGTTCATGCCTTTTTTATTCAACACTGCCGCGGTCTCAAGACCGATATATCCACCACCCACGATAACGGCGCTTGCTCCCGGGGTAATAAGTGATTTAATTTGCTCAACGTCTTTCAGGTCACGCAGGTAAAAAACACCGTCAAGGTCCACCCCCGGCAAATTCACCTTTCTGACCTTTGACCCTACGGTTAACGCCAGCTTATCGTAGGACAAGGTTTCGTCATTACTCAACTGCACCGTCTTGCTGTTCCTGTTTATGGATTCGACCCTGGTATCGAGAATAAATTCCACTTCTGTCTTTTCATACACGTTGGCCGGGCGGATCAGTATTTCGTCCAGCGATTTCTCTCCCGCCAGGAAGTCTTTTGACAAGGGGGGGCGGTGATAGGGTATAGAGGCCTCGGCGCCGATGACGATTATCCTTCCCTGCCAACCCTGCTGGCGCAAACCCGGCGCCAGCATAGCCGCGGCATGGCTGGCGCCGGCGATTACAAAGCTCTCACTCATTGTTCTTCCTCATCTTAATTACCGACAGCTTTAAATCTGTCACCGGTACTCTTTTCGCAATTCCAGAATCCCACCGTTCTCGCTTTCGCAAATGGTGCGGAGGCTACATCTGCCATTCCCGCGAAGCTTGCCCCTGCATGGTGTTGAGCAGGGGGCGGGAATCCAGTCAAATAACATGCCGCCGAAGGCGGCGCCTTATTCAGCGGGATAGTTTACTCACAACGTGATAAATTGCATCCGTTAATTCAGTTAACTCGGCCGGGTTTATGATGTATGGCGGCATGATGTAAATCAACCGACCGAATGGCCTGACCCAGACCCCTTGTTCCACAAACCAGTGGGGCACAACGTGCATGTCCACGGGCTGGTCGACTTCCACCACGCCAATGGCGCCCAGCACTCTTACGTCAACGACGTTATCCAACTTCCGGCAAGCGGCCAGTTCAGTAAGTAGCTGGGTTTGTATGCTGTTGACACGCTCCTGCCATCCGGTTTCTTCCAGTAAATGAATGCTGGCCAGTGCCACGGAGCAGGCCAGCGGATTTGCCATAAAAGTAGGGCCGTGCATGAACACACCCTTACCTCCGGCAGAGATGGTATCGGCAACTCCTGCGGACGCCAGGGTGGCCGCCAGGGTCATATAACCGCCGGTTAGCGCTTTGCCCAGGCACATAATATCAGGACTGACTTTGCTGTGTTCACAGGCAAACAGTTTGCCGGTCCTGCCGAATCCCGTGGCAATCTCATCGAAAATCAGCAGCAGGTCAAATTGATCGCAGATTTCCCTGACCTTGTCCAGGTACAGGGGTGAGTAAAACCACATGCCCCCGGCTCCCTGTACGACAGGCTCCAATATAACGGCGGCAATTTCATCATGGTGTTTTTCCGCCAGGGCTTTCAGGGACGCGCAATCGGCATCACGCCATTCACCGTCGAAGCGCGTCGCTGGAGCGTCGGCAAAGAAATGGCCGGGCAACACGGAGTTAAACAGTGAGTGCATACCGGTGACGGGGTCACAAACGGCCATGGCGCCGAACGTATCCCCATGGTAGCCCCGTCGCACGGTCAACAGCTTTTGTTTGTCCGTCCGTCCTTTAGCCGCCCAGTATTGAATCGCCATCTTGATAGCCACTTCAACGGACACCGAACCTGAATCGGCAAAGAAGACCGATTGCAATTCCCGAGGGGTGATCCCGATCAGTTTTTCCGCCAGCCTGACTGCCGGTTCATGGGTCAGACCGCCAAACATCACGTGGGCCATATCCTGCAGCTGCGCGGTAACGGCCTCATTCAAAACCGGATGGTTGTAACCGTGGATGGCGCACCACCAGGACGCCATCCCGTCAATGAGTTCCCGTCCGTCCACCAGTGTCAGCTTCACGCCCCGGGCCGAGGCAACGGCAAATACCGGCGGCGGATCCACCATGGACGCATAAGGGTGCCAGATTATCGACCGATCAGCTTGAACCAGGGTTTTGTAACTCATTGCAAAACCGTACCTGCAAGTTTGCCTCGCGCTTGCTTTGGAAAAGTGAATGCCATGAGGGTCGGGAGCCGCGAACCGGGTTTCTCACCGTAATTATGTACTGGGGGAGAGAGTTGTCTCACCTGATGAGAAGAACGCCGTCAGTTTATTCAAATTACTGACTGTTCAATTCCCTCTAATAATTTAGTTTCCAACTCCGATACACGAAACCAATTCTCGTCATTCTCAATTTTCACAGTCGGCGTACGTGGTAGGGAACCGTCTTCCATTGCTATCGTTTTCGGAAAACAAAACATCCAGTCGTCATAGGCTCTTCTGATCAATTCTTTATCAGTTTCAACATCATAAAAGCATTTCAGCCAACTCACAGCCTCTCCTGCTTCAATTAACTCCAACTCAGGCCTCATTGATTTTCCCTTGAATAATGCATTGGAAATATTACAAATAATCAGGTCAAATTCATCGGCCATATACCTGTCATTGGTCGTATCGCTTTTGCTGATATTGCTTCTTGATTTGTGACATTTTACTTTGAAGTGAGGTTCTTGGATTTTTGTTCTTGACGTTCCCTGTTTAAAACTTCCGCGTACAGCGCTCTTTGCCTCAACTTTCAATCGTTTCCCCGTTCTTGAAAAGGTTATACTGATATCTTCATCATCCTGGTTAGCTTGGGGATTCAAATTTAACTTCTGAACATGCCATTCTCGAGGATTCAACGCTTTTGTAATCACCACTGCCGCGATATATTCCGTAGCCTTGCCGCGAATCATTGGCAACACTTTTTGATCTTCAAGGATGTCGAGTAAGTTATTTATGGGGATGTTATATTTATCACAATACTCTTTGATACTATGATATATCCTCAATTGTTCTTCTGTTTTCATAACGCTGCTAACTGATGCGGCGACTGTAGTGGTATATGAGGCATATCAGTATGATTTTCGTAATTGCGGATCAATATCTCCCTACCCTTGTATCTTTTATTTTTGTAGCCATCTTCCAGTTTAAGCCCGTTTCGCTGGTCATCTGTACGGTTAATGGTGTAATTCCATTCTTCGCTGTCAATTGAGTAAGCCCAATTATATAAGTTCCTGACGCTCGGATGATTATCATAGGTAATTAAAAACTTCAGTCTGTCAGAGTTACGCCGCAAACAATTCGATAGCCTGATGTGATCTTTATAGTCAAAATTACACTTGTAAAACTTTTTCTGGTCCGCCCCGAAATATGGCGGATCAACAAACAGGAAAAACCCGTCTGGTAATCTGTCTATCAGACTTTCAAAATCTACTTGGAGTAACTCTACTCCCTGCAGTCGATCAGAAACTGTCCGCAGGTGAGGCGGCCAGTTTTCAGGTCGCATGGAGTACTTGGAACCGTACCCCCAATAGCAATTCTCGTCCTTCATTATACCGCTATATGAAGTACGGTTCAGGTAATACCATCTCAGTGCCCGCTCCAAATCGTTGCCCGGGTTAAAATTATTCTTGTAATGATGATGAAGTCCCTTTTCGGCTGGAATACCATCTAACAATTCTATTAACCCTTCAACATTGTCCCTGATTTGAACATAGCAATTCATCAATTCCCCATCCAAATCATTAAGAATCGAATATGACAGGTGTTTTTTGGCGAAGAATATTGAGGCGCCACCAGCAAATGGCTCACAGTAACGGGTATGTTCGGGGATATATCGAAGGATGATATGACGCGCATAAAATTTGCCTCCGGGATACCGGAAAGGTGAATTCGTTTTATTTGACCTGGGTAATAAAATATTCATGCTACCAGCGTTCTGGCCCTGGAACCTGATTTGAGTTGAAGATAACAATTTTCAGTAAATATACACTATATATTGTAGTATAACTATCATATATAGACAATATATAGTGTTAGCAACACAAGCCATGTGCGAACAACTTGCGCCCTGCCCGTATCGTTTCACCTGTGTTTGCAGTCGAGATGACCCAGCGAGGCGTCATCGCGTTGAACCGTTCCCCGTATCGGGTGATCCCACCACCGCGTTTGATCGACTGAAGAACTTGTTGGCCGGCGCTGTACGCACTACCATCGTCAACGCGACGGACGACTATCTGCATGCGGTCTGCCGGACCCGTCTCGGCTTTATCGATGACCTGGAGTGCCGTCTTTGCCGCGCGGACCGCGTGATCCACGTACGTTCCGCGTCGCGAGCGCCCTACGCGTCATACGACTTCGGCGTGAATCGCAGGCGGGTCGAGAGGCTCCGCCGCCGGTTTCTGAACAGCTTTGCTTAATACCCCGCGGCCTGCCCGTCCTTGCGGGATTCGGAAGCGCCGTGATAAACGCCGTTGTCCGCCCTCATAATTGCCTGGTACCCGCCGAAACCGTCCGGGGCCCGCTGTACGTGATGACCGCGCTTTGCCAGGTCTTTCACAACCTGGTCGGGAAACCCTCTCTCCAGCAGGACCACTCCGCCGTCCGTGAGGTGTTCGCTCACGTCCGCGGTCGGTTCGGTTGAACCGTTATGCCGCCAGCGCGGCGCATCACCCGCCAACTGTATATTCATCCCAAAATCAATCATATTGGTCAATACCTGTACGTGCCCCTGAGGCTGCATATCACCACCCATGACTCCGAAACTCATGAAAGGCTTGTCGTTTTTCATAACGAAAGCGGGAATAATGGTGTGGAATGGCCGTTTGCCGGGCGCATAGGCGTTGGCATGGGATGGGTCCATGGAAAACAACAACCCGCGGTTTTGCAGGGCAAAGCCGGTTTCAGGTATGACGATGCCGGAACCGAAATAGTGAAAGACACTTTGAATCAACGATACCATGTTACCTGCGGAATCCGCCGTCGTTAAATAGATGGTGTCGCCATCCCGTAAAATTCCCTCTCCGGCCCTGACTCTGAGCGCGGCGCTGTCTTTAATCAGGGAGCGTCTTCTTTTATTGTATTTCCCGCTGAGCAGGCGTTCTATCTGCGTTTCGGTAAAATCCGGGTCCGCGTAAAATTTTGCCCGGTCTTCGAATACCAGTTTTTTTACCTCCAGCATCAGGTGCAGGCAATCCACGTTCATAAACCCCAGGCCGGCAAGGTCATCGTCTTCAAGCATCTTCAACATCTGCAAGGCAGCGATGCCCTGGCCGCTGGGTGGTAGTTCAAACACGTCAAAACCACGGTAATTCACGGCTACCGGCGTGATCCAGTCTGAGCGGTGTGCCTGCAGGTCAGAACGATCGATATAACCGCCGTTTTTCTTCATGAATCCGACAATCCGGTCGGCTAACTCACCCTGGTAAAAGGCCTTGTTGCCGGCGTCAGCTATCAGCCGGTAGGAACGGGCCAGGTCCTTATTTGTAAAAATATCACCGACTGCCGGCGCCTGACCGCCCGGCGCATACACGGAATGGAACGCGCCCGGCACGGCCCCCGATATTTCGGCTGCCGCGCCCTGCCACTGGCCGGCAATGATGGGTGAGACCGGAAATCCGTCTTCCGCGTAATGGATTGCCGGCGCCATTAATTCGGTAAACGGTAACTTGCCAAACCTGTCATGCAGCGTAATCCATCCGTGTACCGCGCCGGGGACGGATACTGACAGGATGTTGTTGTATGGAATATGGCGCGAGCCGAGTTCTCGTAACCGTCTTGACAATTCCTTGTGATCAAGTGATTTGGGAGAACGGCCGCTGGCATTGAGTCCGTGCAGGTTTTGTTCCTTCTCATCCCAGACGACGGCGAACAGATCGCCGCCCATGCCGCACATGTGCGGTTCCATCAGGCCCAGGGCCGCATTAGCCGCGATGGCCGCGTCCACCGCGCTGCCGCCTTTTTTCAGAATGCTCAGGCCGACGTCAGTCGCAACAGGATGGCTGGTTGCGACCATACCGCTGCCGGCGATGACCGCAGAACGAATGTTTTTTATCTTCATGGTCTCTATCAACCCGCTTAAAGCCACAGGGTATACAGAGTACACCGAGAATAAAACTATTCAACTCAATGTGTCGCCGAAGCCTGCCCCAGCATGTCGTAAGCAGGGGGCGACTCTTTGTCCACTGGATTCCCGCCCCTGCTCAACACCATACTGGGGCAAGCCCCTGCTCAACACCATACTGGGGCAAGCCCCTGCTCAACACCATACTGGGGCAAGCCCCTGCTCAACACCATACTGGGGCAGGCTTCGCAGGAACGGTGACAATAGAAACGGCTTGCCAGTTGTCCGGTATTTCATCAATATGTTGGACATGAAAGGCAATATTACGGTATGAGCAATTTCATCATCAAAGCCGAAAACCTGAAAAAATCCTTTAATGGTGAGTTAGTCGTAAAGGGAATAGATCTGCGGGTTCCTTTCGGCGGTTGTTTTGGCCTGCTGGGTCCCAACGGCGCCGGCAAGACAACCACGTTGAGGATGATACTTGGCCAATCCCCCCTGACGGACGGAAGCCTGGAAGTCCTGGGACGGGAAGTGCCGAAACAAGCCCGTCGAGTACGAATAGACGTAGGTGTCGTTCCACAGTTGGATAATCTTGATCCGGATTTTACCGTTGCGGAAAACCTGAAAGTGTATGCCGGATATTTTAATCTCAAAGGTCCGGCCCTGAAAAAACGGATCGGGGAGTTACTGGAATTTGTTGAGTTGAGTGAAAAAGCAGACACCCGGATCAACCAATTATCCGGCGGCATGAAACGACGTCTCAGCATTGCCCGTGCCCTGGTAAATGAACCCAGGTTGCTGGTATTGGATGAACCGACCACCGGGCTCGATCCCCAGGTCAGACACCTGATCTGGGCCAGGTTGAGAGAATTAAAAAATTCGGGTACCACATTATTACTTACGACACATTTTATGGAAGAGGCGGAACGCCTCTGTGATGACATCGTTATCATGGATCACGGTGTGATTCTCAGCCAGGGCCACCCGAAACAGTTAATCAAAAAGCACGTGGAACCCGAAGTGGTGGAAATCCACGGTAAGGTGGATACCCTCCCGGGTATAATGACCCATACGGACTTCCACAGGGCGGAGATCGTGGGAGAGACGATTTATTATTTCACCGATAACCCTCAGGAAATAATCAGCCGGGTCGAAAATAAACCGGATGTTCATTATCTGCATCGTCCCGCCAACCTGGAAGACGTATTCCTGCGTCTGACCGGCAGGGAGTTGAGAGATTAGCCCGGATTTCCCATCAGGTGATGCGATGATTGCACAGGATTTTTGCCTTCAGCGGGTGCCTGCGACCGAAAGCATAGTGGTTCTTATGGTTGAGGAAGCACGTGCCCGCTGAAGGCAAAAAGACAAGCAAGGGCGCAGTACCTGATGGGAAATCCGGGCTGGTGATCGACTGGCGCCTGCCCCAGATGCGTTACGGCATGCTACTGGTATGGCGTCGGAACCTTTTGGTCTGGCGAAAATTAATGATTCCCAGCTTATTATTGAACTTTGGCGAACCTTTTTTATACCTGCTGGGGCTTGGCCTGGGACTGGGTCGGTTTGTCGGTGAACTGGGCGGGCTGCCGTACCTGACTTTTCTTGCCAGCGGCCTCATTGCCTCATCCTCCATGAACACCGCAACGTTTGAAGGTCTGTTTTCGGTTTATACGCGCATGGTTCCGCAGCAGACTTATGAGGCTATGCTTGCCACGCCCCTGGAAGTTGACGATATCGTTGCCGGTGAAATGCTGTGGTGCGCGACCAAGGGCTTATTCAGCAGTTCGGCCATTTTGCTGGTGGCCTCCCTGTTGGGCGCGATTTCCCACTGGCAGGCCTTGCTATGCATTCCTCTGTTTTTTATAATCGGCTTGTGTTTTGCCGGTCCGGCCATCGTGGTTGCTTCATTTTCCCGATCTTATGATTTCTTCAATTATTACGTTACCCTGGTATTGACGCCGATGTTCATATTTTGCGGAGTCTTCTATCCGGTTGCGTCACTGCCTGATTTTGCTCAATCCCTGGTCACTTTGTTGCCGCTCAGTCATGCAATTGCCCTGATCAGACCCCTGGCTACAGGCCAGGAATTATCCCAGGTTATAGTTCACCTGGGCGTGTTGCTTGCCTTTGCCCTGGTCAGCTTTTATTGGGCAGTCGTGCTGGTGCGCAGACGCTTGATTCAATAGGCGGGGTATTTGATTCTCACAGTTAATCCATCTACACAGGGCCGTTTTTCAACCTTTTACCTAACACATTCAATAGATTACGTTAGTCCGACCCCGGATATTGATATTTTTAAGCTTTTGACTATTCAAATGAATTTACCTTGTTGTTGAATTAGAGCCTGAAGTTCCGTTTCTGCAGCCACTCCCATGCTTTTTCTGGTAGCCAGCCGCTATAATTGTTACATACTTCTATTACTAGAAGGCTGTCATTATCGTCCATATGCTTTTTAAGCTGCCTTTGCCATTCATCTGGACCAGAATCAGTACTTATAATCCAAGTTGAATCCAAATAATGCCACCAAGTGCCAGCCTTTTTTATTTCTTTATAAAGGCTGGGATAATCTTGCCCAGGCTTGTTAAGGTCATAAGAGATTAGGAGAATCATTGCTTATTCTCCTTATGGGTAATGGGGAGTGTTGCAGCCACGTTTGGTAATACTCCAGGCTCGTATAGCGTAGATAATTCATTATCACCAAGTTTTTCTCGTAATACTGTGAGATGAGCTTCTTGATCAAATACTAACTTTTTTGGGGAAAACACAACTAAGATAGCAACAAGAAAAATTAGCATCACGTAAATCGTTATTGAAAGGCAGAAATGTAGCTTAAAAAAGTTGCCTTATACCATCGTCAGGCCGAAACCTTCGAACCGGCGAAAGTCTGCTGCATTCACGGTCGCAATGGATGCATCGTCGGCGAGTGCTGTCGCTGCAATCATGCAATCGATCAAGGATCCACGCCGCCTTCCCGACTCATTGAATAACTGGGCAGCAATCGTAGCGTGTTCCGGTGTAAAGTCACGAAACAGTCCAACGATCCTGGTAGCTAATGCTATCTCAGATGGGGTGATTGGGCCGCACAGGAACTCTGTCCAAGCGACTGTGCTCATTCTCAGTGTTTCGCCTTCTCCTATCCAGCTCCGTAGTTTTCGATCTTCAGGCGACCTTGGTTCCAGCGCCCGAATCAAAAAGCTCGTGTCCAGGTGGATCATTGGGACTTGGAAGACAGCCGTTGGTCAGCTGCTTGGCGCTCGGCCTTCAGGTCTTGTTCCCACTGTGCAGCGTCGATATTGTGTTCACGCAAGGAAGTTTGCAATTGGTCGAGCGCGTCGAGCGTGGTACCGTTACTTGAGTCCCATTCCATTGCCGCAACCTGAATAGTGCGTCGTAACGCTTCGAGTTTCGATAAGTTTCGGATTTGATCAACGCTATGGTCACTAAAACCGCTTTTTTCGCCTTCGATTAATGCGGCTCGGATGGCTTCGATTTCGGCAGGGCTTTCCTGCTCTCGAATTTGTCGCTCGCGGATAAGGTCGCGGACAACTTCGCTCTCATTGCCGTAATGTCCGGTTTCGATTTGTGCCTTGATCCAACCGTCTTGTTGTGCCGTCACCGATATACTTTTTTTAACCATTGACATTTTTTTGTCTCTCAAAGGGTAGGGGAAATTTCCCTACTTGGTAGTATATTATACTCCTTCCTGACTAACAAGCTTTTTCATGGTAAAAACCACGTCGCATTGAGGTTACGCCGCTTGCAGGGAAGGCAACCGTATGCATCGGTGTGCGTCGTGTGGGCTAGAAGTTGCGGCTGTAACTCATGAGCAAGGCAAAATCATCTTGCCCGCGAGTGTGCCTTGCGTGGCGCGTGACGAAGGTTGCCAGGTGGGCTTGTCCACCTTCCCAGGGACGGGAATAGGTCAGTTCAAGATCAAGCTGGCGACCCGAAGGCTCAAGGTTGAGAGTGGTTTCCTCAATCCTGACTTGCCTGTCCCGGGTGCGTCCCGAGGCCCAGCGGAGGCGGGCGTTTCCCGACTCGACGCGCAGCGGTTGAGACAATCTGAACGCGAGTCGATCTTCCGTATATTCGATGTCTTCGCCGATAATGCCGATACCAAAGGTGCTGGTCCACAGCGCGGATGGGTCATGCAGCATTCCATGGTTTTGCATCCCAATTTGGCTGAGACCCGCATGGACGCTGCCAAGCACGGTCCAGCGATCACCGATGCGATGATGCGCTGAGAGTCCTGTAAATACGGTATCGGTGGCCAGTGTACCGAATGCGCCGCTTGGACGACTACCGGCCAGGCGGTCCGGCTCCATCAGCCAACCTGCCTGGATGGTCAGGCCGGACTGCATAGTTTGAGTGAACCGGTATTCGGCCAATGCGCCTGTAGCCTGACTGCTGTCTGCATCGCGTCGTTCACCGTATTGGGCGGCGCCGTGAAATGCCGCGACACTGAGGGCGCCTTTACCTGTATGTATGGAGATTCCCGCGACCGCGCCGTTGCGGGCGAGCGTAAGAAAGGGGTTGGTAAAGGCTGCGTCGTCGGTGAATGTCCCGGGGGCAATCAAGCCGGCGGCTGAGCCTGTTGGAGCGCCGGCGGCGTGAAGCCCGAAACGCCAGCCCGGATGGCTGCGGAGCCCGAAAAAGAATTCGTTGCCTCCGGTCCGGCCTGTCAGGGACAATGAGCCGAGCCGGTACTCGGTGACTGAGTGCCCAAAGCGTCCACCAGGATAGTTGTGGAAGCCGGTGAACATATCGTTATTGCCTGACTGGCGTCCTGAGGAGGATAAGCCGGGATAATGTTTGGTTGCCGTCTGGTCAAGGCGCGTTCGGAGTTCAAGACCTTCCCTGCTCCATAAAGCGCCGCGCGAGTAATTGCCCAGCATCCAGAGACGTTCTTCAAGGCGGGTATCGACGAACGCGTTCGGGTAAATGTAGTCGCTGAGTGGACGGAAGAACGGCGCATCGAGTTCATCGAAGCTCGCGATCTCGCTTAATGCAAGCCCGCGCGCGAGCGCATCGCCGAAGGCAGGTGCCAGAGATATGGCGCTAAGCCTGCCCAAAGCAGCCGACCCGGAGAGCGATTGGCCGGTAAGCATCCGCGTCTCACCAACAGGCCGCGTGGCGGTGTCGAGGTCCAGGAACCCCTGACCATAGACGTCTGAATCCGCGTAAATCCCGTCCTTGTTGGCGGTTTCAAGCATGCGTTCGACAATCTCATCGTTACCGAGTTGGCCGCGGTAGTATTGGGCGAGCAAGGCGATTCCGCCAGTGACGATCGGAGTGGCAAGAGAGGTGCCGGAAGCGCCGGCGTAACAGTCCCCGGACCCGGTTGGGCAGAACGTGTTGGAAATGGGGCCTGTCAGATCTACACCCGGTGCTGCCAGGCAGAAATCCCTGGCAATGCCGCAGCGGTTGGAGAAGCCCGCGATATCACCGTTCTGGTCCGTCGCTACCACGGTCAGGGAGTGGCTGCGCAGTTCGGGAATCCGGACGGGGAGTCCTGCCATGATCTCGACTGAGGTAGCAGTTTCAACGGCGCCATCAAGGTGTATCTCACCGCGAGCATTGCCGGCTGCCCATACGTAGATGGCGCGTTCACCTGCCGGGGTCGCCGTTTGGGCGATAGCCTCAATAGTGCGAGGAAAAGCGCCGCGGATTTCTGCTTCACTGTAATCTTCAATGCTCCCAAAAAAGCCAATGCTCAGGTTGATGGCAGTGACGCTCGGGTTTAACCGGTTGGAAATCCCGGCAAACTCCTGGTCTGTTGATCCCAGTGCTCCGGGCAGACTCAGATCTATGGGATCGTAGAAGTCCGGAGACTCGCCGACGGGAATACCCACAGAGAACAGTCTGGCGTCGAATGCGATCCCATGAATGGAAACCTCGCTCTCGGTTCCTGCGTCGGGGTTTGCCTGTCGGTTTGCGGCTATAACCCCGCCTACCAGTGTCCCATGTAACGGCGGCCCTGCCTCCAGCGAGCAGGAACCGTCCGGTTCGCGGCTTGCGCAAAAGCTGTAGTCCGGGTCGTAACCGGTGGCATTGTAGGATTCAGGGAGCAGTTTTCCTTCGAACTTCGGGTGGCTGGCGTCAATCCCACCGTCAATGATGCCGATGGTGACACCTTCACCCGTAGCGCCGCGTGCATATGCGTAGTGGGCATTGACCTGGGCCAGG
The DNA here is from genome assembly GCA_965248145.1 of Gammaproteobacteria bacterium. GTDB lineage: Bacteria > Pseudomonadota > Gammaproteobacteria > Eutrophobiales > Eutrophobiaceae > JAAXHV01. The sequence goes on from OZ252091.1 coordinate 653,034, forward strand.
GCGGGCTGGTTCTGGAACTCCGGGTGTGCGGCATACTCCTGCCGAAGTTCACTTTCAGACTCGACGGGATCGGGCGCGACCGGTGGCGGCTCAGGCATTGCCGGTGGCGGTTGGGGTCTTACTGTACCATTATTACCTCCTCCTCCGCAACTGGCGATGAGTAACGTTACACCACCGATCAACGCCAGGTGTTTCGCTGTATTAATAATAAAGGAACCTCTGATTAAGTCATAGGTTCCAACGATACAGGGATGTATCGTCAAAATCAATGACAGTAGGTCATTGATTTTGTGAGGAAAACAAAAATCGCATTTTTGTTTTCCTTAACGAAGACAAGTCTTGAGCCTGTCCCGTACCCCGTATCAAGTACGGGGCAGGCTTTGATACGGGAATGGACTTGTTCAGAGTTTCCTAAAAATTCTCCGTAAGTATGATTGGTTCGCCTTCCTCTGTGGTCTCTGTGGCAAATAAGAATATTGGTGTTACCCGTCGGCAGTAGAGAGAACGGGATAAGCCGTTGAAGTAAAGCCGTCATGGGTCATGTCGGTAACAGGTTGTTCCCGGTCTTCCATAATGGCAACGAGTCTTCTTTCCAGGTCCCCATAACCCACGTGCCTGACCTCCAGTTCAAGACCGAGGGAATCGGCAATTTCCCCGGCGCGATCGACCAGCGCAGCATTATTTTCCTCCTGGGTAAAATAGACGAGACGCTTGTAGTGTGCGAACATGAGGTTTTGCAGCTCGGGATGTTTGTCTATCTTGAGACCTTGCACAACGAATTTCTGCCAGGCATGAACCAGGAAATCGGTAAGAATAAACGTGCCGACTTCCTGCTTGAGCGCGTCGGAGAATTCGTCACCGCCAAACATCTCGTAACAGTGTGGGCCCAACGGCCGTACGGCGCCGTATTTCCTGAGAATGTCATCAAGGTCGAATGCGCCGCAGTGACCATAGACTACGACTGTACGGCTGTATTTCCCCTGAGTTTTTTTCAACCGTTCCTCTACGGCGGGACCTATCTTGTTCGGTTGAAGGTGCAGTTTGGCGTTAATGGCTTCAAACTCGGCATTCCAACCATGCTTTTTGATGATTGTCTTAACCTCCCGCCCCAGCGCGGCGCAAGCGATGAATAATGTCCGGGGCTGTTTACGAAGTGCGGTTGACATGATTAAAAGGATAGCATATCGGCAATGCGTTATAAGACTCTCACCACTCCGGGCTTGACCCGGGGGTCTTGACACTCCCTGAGGCGTTCCAAACGCGAGGAAACCGAAACTGAACTCCTGTCAGTCGTGGGGAACGTGTTCCACCATGCCGGAATAGGCATTGAATTCTCCCTCGATTCTCGACAACAGGAAAAATGCCTCCTCCACTGCATTGGTAATCAGGAGGACATTGATCAATTCGGTTTTCCGCAATGGTGGATCCATTTCCAGATACTGGATTCGCAGTTTGCGCATCATTGCACCGCGGTCGCCGGTGAGCTGCTTCGCGATTTCCCACGACATGCTGTCGTCGGTCTCCATTGCGTCGACCAGGGCCAGGAGCACGGTGTCGACACTTTCGCAAATGTTCGACTGGAATTGACTGAGGGCGGGTCGATCGGCACGTTCGATCAGCGTCTCACACAGGACCCCCAGTGCTTCCTCCAGCCAGACGAGGAGCTTCTGACGATTTACCATGGTATTACGGTCTTCGATCGCCTGCATGGGGTGATACGTATGCAACTCCTCCAGGAAATCGGTGATGTCCGAGAGCAGCTTTCGCGACGCATTGCGAAGCGGCTCGACGTTCCTCCCCTGTCGCGCCATATCGAAGTATTGCGACAGGTTCTCCAAAGCACGTCTCTGCTCGAGATCGGCCAGCATCAGCGCGGTTTCGACGTCTACAGACGCGTGATTGTGAATGAACTTTGGTTGTGACAGTTCGTCGGTCTGCGAACTTGGCCACAATCTCTCGAGAACCGAGGCCGACAATTCCAGGCCGGCGAGCATGAACGGTAGCGGGAACACGCCAAGAAAGACAAAGACAAGGGCCAGTTGTTGATCCAGATCCACGTCGATGGCGAGAACCAATGCCTTCATCAACGGGATATCGAAATAGAGCTCGAAATAGAACAGCGGCACCAATAACGTACAAATCAGCACGTTGTAGAATACCATGTACATGGCGACCTGACGGGACCGGCCCGTCAGGTTGGCCGACAGCAGATAGAGGATCACGCCCGAACCGATGCAGCTTCCATAGATGACCATGATGGCCTGGTCGATGGAGAGGACACCGACAGTCGCCATGCTGATGCCGAAGACACAGACAGCACTCGACGATTGCACGATGGACGTAAGCAACGCGGCGACCAGAAAGGCGAAAAACAGCGAATCCCCGGTTCCTTGCAACATGTCCCGGAACCAGGGCTCTTGAGCCAATGGCGCCGCGGCCTCCTTGAGAAGGACCAGGCCAAGGATAATCATGGCTCCACCAAGGAAAGACGCTGCAATGGGTCTGTATCTCGACAACCTGTCACTGACCATGACCGCACCGGCGACACCGAGAACGTAGAGCGAAAACGCCTTGATATCGAAGGTGACGATCAAGACCAGGATCGTAACGCCGACACATCCGCCAAGAATCAGGGCAAGCGCTCCCTTGGTAGCGATGAGCCCCGACCGCAAGATGCCTACCACGATGAGGGTCAACGCAGACATGCTCTGGGTAATGGCGCCGGCAAGGGCTCCCCAGAGCACCGCCGAAAATCGGTTCGCGGTCCAACGACTCGCGGCCGTGCGAAGCCGCCGGCTTGCCAATGTTTTCAGATTCTCTGTGAGGAGCCACATCCCCACGATGAAGAGGCCGAGCCCGCCAATGATTCCGCCGAACAGTTCGATCATGCGTGGCTCAATGTGGGAATTGCCCCAGTCCCGAAGACGTGCGGAGCGTGACGATGCGGCGCCATTGGTTGTCCCTGGTTATAAATTTTTTGTTTACTATTCGTTGACACTTCAATTATCTCTTTTGCATCCTCCAATGACAAGCACCAATTCGTGTTCGGACATTCATCACGAAAGCTGCCGTTGAACGATTCAATAAACGGGTTATCCGCGGGTTTCCCGGGTCTTGAGATGTCCGGGGTCACCTGATTCTCACAGGCTCATTGCTCGAGCGCTTTGGAGGCGAACTCACTCCCGTTGTCCACCTGAATACGCAAGGGGAGACGCTAAAAATCCCGGAAACAAGCCTTTTTTCATTCTCAAAACTTATTCTTGATTGCATTTTCTCGATTTGCTACTCTTTGACGGGTTTCGATAACTTTCAGAATCCGGTAAAAAATGCAAATCGGCTATGCCCGGGTATCCACCCAAGACCAGGACCTGCGCTTGCAGTATGAAGCGCTTCGCCAGCCCAGTGCGACAAAATATATGAAGACAAAGCCAGCGGCGCCAAGGCCTCACGGGAAGGCCTGAAGCTCGCTCTTGATGTCCTGCGTGAAAACGACAGCTTGGTCGTTTGGAAGCTCGACCGGCTGGGACGTAGTGTGCAAGATCTGGTTAACATCGTGTGCGATCTGGAGCAGCGTGGCGTGCATTTCAAATCCCTGACGGATCAGATCGACACATCCACGACGGCCGGCCGCTTCTTTTTCCATGTCATGGCCAGTCTGGCGCAAATGGAAAGGGACCTGACCGTGGAACGAACCAGGGCCGGGTTGGATGCAGCACGGAGACAAGGACGTACAGGGGGTCGAAAACGTAAGATGACCAATTCCAAAATCAGCGTTGCGAAACGATTAATGCATGACGGCAAGCCAGCGCGGGAAGTAGCAAAAGACTTGGACGTTTCTATCCCGACGCTATATCGATGGTTGCCGGCATCACAGCGACAAGAATCCGAGGACACCAATTGTTATATACCAAATCAAAGCGATACAAGAATAGAATGACAGGATATGTGGATGACTATGAAGGACTCATCTGTGATGCGGTTGTTCGTTTCATTGAAGAAAATACAGGACACAATCGTACTAATCTCAGACGCCCGGAACTAGAAGGAGGCCCTGGAGGCGTAGAACTCCTCTTCAACCTGGAAGACAATCAATACGCTCTTGAACACACAAAGATCGAACCTTTCTCCAATCAGATAAAATTTGACGTCCACTTTTGTCAGTTTATTCAGCCCGTTTTAGATAAAATCAGGAATTTTGGCCTTCCAAAACCTGGGCAATACTATTTACGCTTGCCGCGTGATGTTCATGTGGACGCTAAAGCAAACCGGTTGAGAGAGTTGCAATCATCGCTTATTCGGTGGGTCCGTAATACAGCTCAAGAATTGCATACAAAGCATCCAGAGCGACTTAGCCGAGACATTTGTCCTGCGGGCCACTATGACGAAAAGACTGTCAGACTAGACGGCTTTCCATATGATATAACGTTAGAGCGGAGTGTTCGTTGGAATGACCCTGAAAAATATGATGGATATTTGTTTCCTAGTCGTCCCCCTCCGGAGAATATGAAAGACGAACAATGTAACCGCATTAAAATCGCTATCGATAAAAAGGAGGAAAAGCTAACTTATAGAAAACGTTTGGGATCTCGAACAGTTTTGGTATTAGAAAATAACCACTTTGCCCTGACAAGCTGTGTGGAAATCGGAGAATGTCTCGTAGAACTGTTACCAAACCAGCCTAGTTGGCTTGATGAGTTATTCTACATGGAAGCGGCAATAACGCCTTGGAATCTTCAACGCTGGAATTGGGATGATGCAAACTGGCATTATACCAACAAAGATTTCGACCCCGCCTGCTTGGTTGATGTGTGTTCGAAATTATGAGTTATGGGAGTTATGGGGACACTAGGAGTTATGGGGACACAATACTTAATTCTGGAGTTATGGGGACACAATACTTAATTCTGGAATACTGTCGATTCTGAAAAAGAAAAAATCGGGGCCAAAACAACAGCAGGATAATTAAGTATTGTGTCCCCAGAATTTACATGATCAGGCCCTTTACCATGGGCATTACGAATTGTGGCGCTCACACCATAGCCCCGGCTGATGTAGAGGGACTTTATATGCTTGAGAAACGCCCAGTCAGTAGTGCCCTCACCGACCAACAGGATGGTATGGCGGGCAGAGCGCGTTACTCGGGAAGGCATACGCCAACCCATTAAAAGTTTGGAACAGCACCGTAGGCACCGGCACGGTATTTGGCGTACAAATTGTCATCCCGCCGAATACCCTTCATATCTCCCAGTCGCCATGCATCGCTATTGCCATCGGGGTCTTTCTCGATGAGAAGGACCTGATCCTTCTGCAAATCATTGAGAACCTCATGCGCATGGCAAGTAAAGATAATCTGTGCATTGTGAGGATTGAGTTCACGATCAATGAACAGATTAAGCATCGCGGTGATCATATCCGGATGCAGGTCGGCTTCCATCTCATCGATGATGACGATACCGCCATGCTCGAGGGCCGGCAGAATCTTCTCCAGCAGAACAAATGCGGCCTGGGTGCCACTGGATTCATGCCAGAACAGTAGCTTATGCTCCCGCTTACCCTTACGGTGGATGCCAAAGGGAATTTTGGTCTCTTCCCTCTTACCGGATTCCTTTTCCACGATTTTATGTGATTCAATGATGACCTCGGCCAAACCCAGATCAAGATGGCTCAGAATATCGGACATCTGCGCACGCAGAGCCGGACGGCCATGAAAGAATTCCGCTGTGTCGAACACATCGCTTGTCTCGAAATGATCCCGACCACTATAGTCCACATTGGAATAACACCGCTCAAAATAGCTGACCAGGTCCCGTGCGCGTGGCACGTTGTACTGGGCTGCTGTCGCGATCAACGATGCGTTCGGGCGGACTTTTTCGGCCTCACGCGCTGCAAATCCGAAATTCTGCTGACGGATCTCATAAGCAGAAACCGACTCAGACCAGTCACGCCGGAAAATAAAACTGAAGAACTTGCTGGTCTTGAGATGCAAGGATTCATGCATTACCCGTTCCGGGTTGATAACCAGCGAATAGCGGTATTGTTGACCCCTGTCCTCGAAATCAATCTCGAACTCGCAGTCTGCTTTGTCAGAGAAAAAGTGGGACTGAACCGGAATTTCCTCCTCCGGCTTGCTGGTAGTAAACGAATGAGCAACAAACCATCTCAGGAATGGCAGTGGCTTCAATACATTAGTTTTACCCGAGGCATTGGGACCGATGGCCGCCAGTATTTTCGACAGACGTGTGCCGCCCGGGCTCTCGAACACCAGATCCGAGGCTGGAACTTGGCGATTGAGCACAAAGGAAACTTCTGTTTCCTCAGCAAACGAAAAAAAGTTTTTGAACCGGTAATTATGGATCATGATCGCACCTAATTTGGATACTATAAGACAAAAATAACAAAATTATGTTAATTATATCTTAATATCATATAATATCAAACCTTATTTTCGGTTTTTCACCAAATTATTGATAGGCTTGGCGGCTAAGAACGGGCCTGCCGAAGCAGGAGGCCTGAATGCCAACCGTGCTACGAGTTCTGGGAAACGAGTTCTGGGGACAAAGTACTTAATTCTGGAATACTGTCAATTCTGAAAAAGAAAAAATCGGGGCCAAAACAACGGTAGGATAATTAAGTATTGTGTCCCCAGAATTTTTCAACGGTAGGATAATTAAGTATTGTGTCCCCAGAATTTTTCCCCCAGAATTTTTCCAAGGACGGCAACAATAAAGGATTTCATGCCATATCCCCATGTCAATACTTAGAATATGGTGTTGGGTCGCTTAACGGCATCCAGCACTTTCCTGATACGTTCAGGTCATTGAACAGTTGTTCGGCCCGACCGCATTCGAGTATTGTTGCAGTCCCTCCAGGCCTCTCAATGAACAAAAAGTCATTATCTGGCCGAGCACAGCGGACGCTTATAAACAGATTGTCTTGAGAATCTACTCCCTGGATGAAGGAGTGGGTGACTTTGTCGCAATATACCCCGTCGGCGGTTCCGGTAAGAATAGCAACCTGTATCATACTGTTGCGCACAATAAGATTAACCCCTGCCATACTCTCATAAGGGGTTTTGGAGTACGCGGTAACGGCCAAGACAGCAGCAAGGAATAAGACGAGGTATTTCATGACCTATCTCCCATGTGTGAGTTGCCGACAAAAAGGTGCCGGGCCATTGCAATTCACACATGGAAGATAGGTATGATTCCCACCTGTTCACCTGAGCGAGATAGCTAGTTCCACCCTTGATAGGCTATTTTATTCAGCAGGTAACCCGACAACGGGCTCCCATGTAAGAATTGCAACTGAAAGCATAGTGAGAATGCAGTAATAGTCAAAGAAAAATTGGATATTTGTAGTGCACTGTAGTATATTTGCAGGAAAGTTATTGACTACGATGAATAATATTCCTACTCCGGTTGAGGTCTTATTAGGCGGCGGTTCACTTGGCTCCCCGTCTGCGAGCCTTAAGATTGTCGCTCGAACAAATAAGCTGTTAGTCACCAAAAAATGGTTACTGCTCGCGATAACGACGTTATTTATATTACTGAGAAATGAGGCGATTAAAACAACAGTCAAAAAATTTATCGACATTGTGACAGGAGGAGGCCATGAACTATGAACTCATCACCATCATAGTGACCATTGTAGGAACTGGTGCGGCTATAACCGGCCTTATTATGCCAAGATTATCTAAGATCGACAACCATATAGCCGATTTACGCGAGCGCATGGCTAGATTGGAAGGGCTATTTGAAGGCTTTACTGGGAGGACATCATCATGATCAAGAAAACAGCGGCTCAGCGTCAACAGCATAAAGACCTGAGCATACCTACAACCCCTGACAAACTGGTAGATATTGTTGTCAAAGGTGGTGCCAGCCGCCAGGTTCAAACTAAAAAATCTTTCAGCAAGAGCGCTTAATAGTAGCTATTTGGCGCGATCTAATCAGCCCGTATAATCTTGGCACTATTATATATAATTCCCAAAATAATAGGTAAAGTGATAACTAATCCTGCTATTATCAATAATTCCTTTTAATATCAACATATTATAAATTTCAATTGGCGGAGGTGGATGGGAATCGAACCCACCACTCGCGTTTGGCAAGTCACTGGTTTTGAAGACCAGGGAAGTCACCAGACTTCAATCACCTCCAGTGGGGTCAGGTCGCAAATTGCGTTTATCTCCAACCCGGATGGTTACCCGCATACTGTCAAGATATTCCAGTAACGGTATGGCAAATTTTCTTGAAGTATCCACCAGTTTACGCACTTCCGCCACGCTAAACGTTCTGGAATCGGGGTATGTTTCTTCCAGCTTGCGCACCATCCCCTCGACCGCGAGACGGTGGAAGACAATAAATCGATTTAGATCCCTGCTATGTATCGGGACGAGTTCGCCTGTTTCCGTCAGAAGATGATACAGGCGCTTCCTCTCAGGGTTGCCCTGTAATACTTCGCCGAGTTCCGGTGGTTTTAATCCGACTGATTTAAATGACTCAACAATTTCCTCGATGATCTTCCGCTCTTTTGTATTCAGTGTACGGAGAGGATCGAAATCCGGGAGGCGAACGATACCTTTATCTGTCCGGATAAGATCATGGTCATCCAGGTATTCAACAAGATACCTGAATACATCATCGCCCACGTCTCCGCGGAAATATGATCGCAGTTCACCCAACGGCTGTCCCCTCCTGCTCGGGTTTTTCTTATGAAAACGTCCAATCTCATTCAATGCCTCAGCACATAAAGAATCAAATGAAGATTTTGACATTACCTGCCTGGGGTGCACGAAAACGATTCCCGGGCCAGGGCCGGCCAGCAGTCTATCCAGCTCATCCTTTGATAAATTTGTTGCCGTGGCGAGTTCCGTAATACTTATTCCCTGAGTTCCTCTCGCATCGACCTGTTCATAAATGACATCGGCCATCTTCCCACTCGCCAGATTCAGCAGCCGGTTCACGGCGCGTTGATCGGACCGGCGGTGCTTAACCGGTGCGTTATCAAGAATACGCCCGCCACCAATGGTTGTTACGGGGGACATGGCGCGTACGATAAATCGTTCTCCAACCGGCGCCACCACGTCATGCAGGCAGGCAAATTGCGCCATGCGGGTCGAACCCGGTTCCAGTTGCCTGTTCTCCAGTATGCGCATCACCGCCAATGTTTCACAGGTTCCGTACAAGACCCGGACTACTTCACCGTACTTTGGAAGGCGGTCTGCGTGATCGATTAATTGCAACTCGACGTCCAGCAAGCGGGTCGTTCTCAGGTATCCCGGAGACACCAATGCATCTCCTCTCGCTATATTTTCCCTGTCAATGTTGCGCAGGTTAACGGCGACCCGTTGCCCGGGATACGCTGTTTCTTCAGGCCGGTTATGCACCTGCAACTGACGAATATGGGCTCGTTTCCCGCGTGGCATAATCTCGACTTCCTGGCCATTTACCAGGTTCCCATTCCTCAGGGTGCCGGTTGCTATGGTGCCGAAGCCGGTCATGGTAAATACGCGGTCCAACGGCAGGTAGCTCTGCCCGGTATTTTTTCTCTCGGCGGGATTGAGCAGTTGCCGCTCAAGTATCTTACGTAAATTGCTTATGCTGTGTTCGTCGCTTGCGGCAGTCTCTATGATTTGTGCGTTCTGCATGAACGTACCTCCGCTGAAATCCTTTATCTCATTCCTGACCCGGTCACATCGTGAAGCAGGTACCAGGTCCGATTTGGTAATGACCACGAGGCCGTCATTTATACCGAGAAATCGTGCGATATTGAAATGTTCTTCCGTCTGCGGTTTTACTCCTTCATTGGCGGCAACTGTCAGTAGCACGTAATCTATTCCGGTCGAACCGGATATCATCATGCGAATGAAATCTTCATGACCGGGTACGTCTATGAAATCAATGACGCCTTTTTCCGACTTGAGGTAGGCGTATCCGGGCACAATCGACAGACCTCTTTCTTTTTCCTCTTTGAGGCGGTCTGTTTCCATACCTGTAAGCGCCCTGACCAGGCTGGTTTTGCCATGATCGACGTGTCCCAATACCCCTACTGTTATATGTCCGGGACAGGCACAGGATTCGTTCGGTTTCGTGTTGGGTCTGGAACCTGTCATTGGGTGACTGATATTTAATCCAGGTCAAGGTTGAACAGGTTAATTGCATTGGTCCGACCGATTTGCAGGCGATCTTCAGCGGAGATGACAGAGGTGGCATCATACCAGCCGGCAGCGTCTTCCATCCGTTCGAAGGGATAGTCGATGGAAAAGCAAACACGATCCTTGCCCATAACATCCAGCGTACACCTGAATGCAGGATCGTTGAAGCTGCCGCTTGTTGTAATATGGAAGTGTTTTAAAAAGTATTCGCCCAGGGGACGTTTGCCACGATAACCGCGGGGTGAAAAACGCATACGCGCATCAATCCGCCACAAGGCAAAAGGAATATTTTCCCCCAGGTGACCCAGTACGATCCTCAGGTTGGGAAAATCGTCAAACATGCCGGAGCCGCACAGACGAAGCGCATGGATCGAAGTTTCGACTGCGAACCCCCAGGGTGAGCCCAACAGCCAGGGGTGTCCTTCATAGTTCCTGGCCTGTGAAGGAATCTGCATACGCGGGTGAAGGTAAAACGGAACGTCGAGTTCAGACACCGTCGCCCAGAAATCCCGGTACTCCGGGGAGTCATAATAGATCGCCGAATCCGGGTCGTCCTTCTGGGTAAATCCGTTCACCAGGGCGCCCCTGAAGCCAAGTTCCTTGATACAGCGTTCCAGTTCTGCCGAAGCCGCTTCCGGTTCCTGCATGGGCAGCGCGGCTAATCCGGCATACCGGCCCGGGTGCCGGGTAACCGCCTGGGCTATCCGATCGTTGGCTTTTCCGGCAATCCCGACCGCTTCTTCGGTATCCGGCATTCCCTGCAAACCGGGAGCGTTGAGTGACAGAAGCGCAAGTTCGATTCCGTTTTTGTCCATTGCCCCAAGTCGTTTCTCATCAAGATCAAGAAGCTCCAGGGTAAACTCATTCCATCTCCCCGACCCGACGGCAACGGCCCTGGCGTGGTTAACGGTTTCTTCTACAGCCATGTGTTCTTCGAAAGCAATTTTTCCTTTCATGTCACTTGTACCTCTCTCTCATAGTTGGGGTCAGAGTAAAAATACGCAACAATAAGTCCGCGTTCTCTACCAGATTAGCTGTATTTTTACTCTGACCCCATATATCCCTGCATGTCGAGAGTAATTCAATTTTGGTCATTTCGGCATTTTTTTCCTATAATACCTGTGACGAATGTTAATAAGCCGAGGGTAACAATGAAACAATTATCTAAACTTGCCTGCCTCATGGGGTTTATTTTTCTGCTGGCAATCGCCCCGATAGTATCTTCTGATGAAACCTGTATGTCGCCTTATATGGCAAAAATTGTCGGTCAGGAAGATTTTGTCTATGTCTGGACCCTTGGTTTGGAAGGTATCGGTGACCAGCAGGATAAACTGGTTACAGTCGACGTGAATCCCAAATCGGAGAATTATGGCAAGATCATAAACTCATTGTCAGTCGGCGGGCGTAACGAAGCCCATCATTCCGGCCTGACGGATGACCGGCGTTATCTCTGGGCGGCCGGTCTTGACACCAGCAAAATTTTTATTTTTGACATACATACGGACCCCGCCAAACCGCAGCTGCATAAAACCATCACCAATTTTGTCTCGGTGAGCGGCGGCGTGGTCGGTCCTCATACGACTTATGCCATGCCCGGCAGAATGCTCGTTACCGGACTCTCCAATGACAAGGACCATGGTGGGCGGACCGGGATGGTGGAATACACTAACGAAGGAGAATACGTCGCGACTTATTGGATGCCTACTGACGAAGATCTGCAAGGCGCGGAAAAAGCCGGCAGTTTCGCCGATGGCTATGGTTATGACATACGTGTATTACCGCGCCGTAACGTCATGGTTACCTCATCGTTTACCGGCTGGAATAATTACATGATGAACCTGGGTAAGATGATGGCGGATCCCGAAGCCATGAAACGATTCGGCAATACCGTGGTTATCTGGGACTTGCACAAACGCCAGCCCAAAAAAGTGTTGGACGTACCAGGCGCTCCCCTTGAAGTTCGTTGCGCGTGGGGGTCACAGAATAATTATTGTTTTACCACCACCGCCCTCACTTCCAAAATCTGGCTGATCTATGAAGATGACAGCGGCGATTGGCACGCGAAGCCGGTGGGAGATATCGGCGAAGCGGAGAAAATTCCATTACCTGTGGATATCTCCATTGCGGCGGATGATTCACTGCTATGGGTGGATACCTGGAATGACGGTATGACCCGCGTGTTTGATATCAGTGACCCGCATAATGCAAAAGAGATCTATACGGAACAGATCGGCGCGCAGGTCAACATGTTGTCCCAGAGTTGGGATGGTAAACGCGTCTACTTTACGTCTTCCCTGTTGTCTAACTGGGATAAACAACAGGCAGATGACGCAGATCTGCAATATTTCAAGGCCTATACCTGGGATGGAGAGAAATTGACAATGCAATTCTCCATCGATTTCATTAAAGCCAACCTGGGCATGCCCCACCAGATGCGCTTCGGTTCCTATGCGCTGTATGCGAAAACCCGTCCTGCCGAGGCGAATATTTCGGTAGCGGCCAATCGCTGACCTGCCTATCATTCGCTGTCTTATACCGAATAAATTGACGCCAGCCGTCTTATTGGCGGCCGGCGTCTTTTATTTTGGTTCGGCCGAAGCAGTATTTGCTCAACAGCAACATGAGCATGACACCTCAGCCCAGATACTGGCGCCAGGTTACCGTGTTCTGGAATATGCCGCGCCTGAACCGGGCACATATAAACTACCCCCATTGGGCATACCGGAAGATGGGTTAATCCTGGATGAACAGGGTCGTGAACAGCCACTGCACGACTTTTTCGGTGATAAATATGTGGTACTCAGTTTTATTTATACAAGCTGTAGCGACGTCAACGGGTGTCCTTTAGCCACCTTCGTACTCGGACAACTGCCACAACGGTTGGCAGACGATACCTATCTTAAAGATCACGTTCGGATGATCAGTCTCAGCTTTGACCCTGACGTTGATTCCCCCTCGGTAATGACCAGATACGGCAGGCAGTTCAACCGGAATAATTTTGACTGGCGGTTTTTCACCACGGCGTCGACTCAACAATTACAACCTGTTCTCCGGGCATTCAATCAACCGGTCCAAAAAGAATATAACGAAACAGGCGAATATGCCGGCGTCATTTCCCATATCCTGCGGGTGTTTTTGATTGATAAAAAAAGACGGATCCGCAATATCTACAGTGTTTCATTCCTGCACGCGGACACTGTAATCAATGATATTAAAACGCTGGTGATGGAGGATAAAGTCGATCGAGACCGTGTTACCGGTGTTGGGGGCAGCTTGAAAAAACACGGCCCTGGTGATGATAAAAGAGGATATGAAACGAAAAGCTATCGAACCAATGCCAAAAGTTTATTATCACGACGAGGCGCGCCCGCTGACCTGATAAAAACGGTGGAGCAACCTCCGTTGGGTTTGCCTGAAATCACCATCCCTGAAAATAACCCGATAACGCGGAAAAAAATCGAGCTGGGCAAACAACTGTTTTTTGACAGACGATTGTCATACAACAATACGTTTTCCTGTGCGATGTGTCATATACCGGAACAAGGGTTCACCAGTCACGAGTTGGCAACTGCAATTGGCGTTGAAGGCCGTACGGTACGCCGAAACGCGCCGACAATATATAACGTCGGGTTTATGCGGAACCTGTTTCATGACGCCAGGGAAAACCTGTTGGAACAACAAGTCTGGACCCCATTATTGACGCATAATGAAATGGCCAATCCATCCGTGGGGTTTGTGGTCGAGAAGTTAAAATCCATAAAGGATTATGCGAATAAATTTGAACAGGTGTTTCATGGAAAGGGACCAGGCATGGAGACCATCGGAATGGCGCTTGCCAGCTACCAAAGGACATTGAATTCGGCAAACAGTCCTTTTGATCGATGGTATTACGGACGGGACAGCAAGGCCATGGATGAGCAGGCGATAACCGGTTTTGAATTATTTACCGGCAAGGCGCGCTGTGTATCATGCCACACCATCAATAAGGACTATGCCCTGTTTATGGATCATAAGTTACACAATACCGGTATCGGTTATCTTGATGCCATCGGCAGTCCAGACGATAAACAACAGATCACTGTAGCGCCCGGCGTCCGGCTTACAATAGACAGGGCTGCCGTCGCGGAGGCATCGGAGCCTGAACCCAATGACCTGGGTTATTATGAAATAACCGGCAATCCTGATGACCGTTGGAAGTATAAGACGCCCACCTTGCGCAATGTCAGTCTCACCGCGCCCTACATGCACAATGGCTCACTGAGGACATTGAGACAGGTCGTTGAATTTTATCATCAGGGTGGAATAAAAAATGAGATCCTCGACCCCTTGATTCAACCGTTAAAATTGAACGACAACGAAATAAATTCACTCATCGCATTTTTAAATTCACTGACAGGCAGTAACGTGGACGAACTCATCGCCGACGCATTCGCCCAGCCGGTGGGAAATGTAAAGCAGTAAACAAGCCCGGATAGATATTCGGGTGATTTGGGTGACCACTTCCCATAAAATTGGACCACTCTAAACTAGAGATTTCCGGCAAGGTCAACCGATTCTAACCACGCTGATTTCTGTGTAATGCTATAACCATCCGACTGGGACTTGAACAATTTCCGGCGTTATCCATTCAATTTCTTCACCTTGGTTAATAAGCAAGCCCATTGGTAATTGGTTATCTTTTATGAAGGTTGTCAGGGACTTCAAACTGCTTCGTTTAACTGAACTGCCGTATTTGATTTCAACAGGTAAGACACCAAAGGGGCCTTTAACGATCAAATCAATTTCAGCGCCGCCCCGTGTTCGGTAATAGTGTACAGACCAGTTTGTAACCTTTGTCGCTCCAAGCCCCTTAATCAGTTCATCACATGCATAAGCTTCAAAAGAAGCGCCAACCACCGGGTCCATCATTAGTTCCTCCAGGTTGTGTATCCCAAGCAGGTAATGAAGTAAACCAGAATCTCTTATGTAACCTTTAGGCATTTTCGTTATGGATTTGGCTACAGACCCTTCAAAGCTGCTTAACCTGCGCCAGATATAAGTTCCATGAGCAATGTCAAAATAATCACGGATACTCGATTCACTCGCTTCAACCGCTCTTCCTACCTGACTTTTATTGATAATTGTTCCGGATAATTTGCACAACATCGTGAGAAATCGCCTGTAGGCCTGACGATTGAGTTTTGGAAATAACCTTGCTATATCACGATTGATATAGGTGTCTCTATAATTGTCCATCCAGACCGCATGGCGTTCAGGGTCATTGCTGAGGGCTGGTTCCGGATATCCTCCATAAAACCAGAGTTGTTGTATTTTATCCCTTGCGAGCGGAGGCGCCCCTGCAACGGGTAATGCCTTACACAATTTGGATTCAAACAGGGAATAGAACGAGCTTAACAGCAGATCATAAAACTCATTTCCCTTGAGTGTACCGAGCTCCACTATGGCTACGCGCCCAGCCAGAGTTTCCGATATTTCAGTGATCAAGGCCGGGCTGCTTGAACCCGTAAGAATAAAACGTCCGTTTATCTTCCTATCAGCATCAATCACGCCGCGCAGGACTTTAAAGACCTCAGGATATTCCTGTGCTTCATCAAGGATAAGTGAAGCGGGGTGCTGGCTGAAAAAAAATGTCGGGTCATAACTCAGGCGGTCCAGGTCTTCGGGTCGTTCCAGGTCCACATAGGTCCAGTCTTTTCCCAGTGCCTTAGCGAGAGTAGTTTTCCCAACCTGTCTTGCGCCCAGGATAACTACTGCCGGGAACCAAGCCAGTAGATTCAGACACTTGGGATAAAGGTTTCTTTTTTTGTCAGTCATATTCGTGAGTTTCTCACGAATATTACATATTAACAAGGGTCTGTCCAGGTTCAATATATCTGCGACAAATGCCCAGTAACGGCCCGCGCACGTAAAAGGGTAGGTCCTGGAGGGATGGGAAATTCAATCCCCCTGGTCGCTGTTCAGCGGGCGCTGATTACGATTGATGCTACTACAGTTTGCGGATTCACCTGAGAATTTGCCTGTACAACAGTAATTTTCCATGTAAGATTCTTTCCCTTACGTAAACACGGCCCTGGAGATATTTAAATGCTGTTTACCCGACGTGCATTTTTAGGCGCAGTGTCGGCTGCATCCGCTTTGCTGGGCAGCACCGGAAGAGATTGGACTGCTCTATGCGACCAGTGATGGTGAAAACATCGTCACGCGGGCTTTGAACATGCAAGCGAGTGACAATGTGATTATTGATGATCTTCATTACCATACCACCTACGTCCTCTATCAGCACCTGAAAGAAAAACTGGGGATCGAGGTACGGACCGCTCCCGGCAAGCCCGGAGTGTGCTCTAGACAGTTTCGCTGGACATTTATTCCTGTACTGGCCGTGGACGTTACCAGTTCGGTCCCAACTCTGAAGAACTGAATCTAATCCGCACAGAACCGGGGGCGACCTGCCTCTGGCCGGCTTTTTTGCCAACGGGGAGATTTTCCACAACAGGCTGTACGGATATACGGGTGTATTGACGGTGTTTTGTTGAGAATACGTTCAGTTTGAGTAGCCATCCCTGGCCCGCAGTCCTCACGCCTTTGACGATCCTTCATCACCATCCGTGGGAAGCAGCAGCAGGCGTTCGCTACGCCAGACGCGGACAATCCTCACCCGTTGGGGATCACGCCGATACACTATGCGGAATGGCGGATGGATGAGTTCGCGCAAGAAGGGTTGATCGAATTCGGGTACCACCCGGCCCATATCGGGATGGTCGACCAAGGCCTGAACGCGTTGGAACACTTCCTCTACCAACCTCACCCCAACGCCGGGCACTCCTTGCTCCGCGTACCAGGTCTGCACCTCCTCAAGATCGCGGAGTGCGGATTCGGCGAAGCCGATGACCACCCGGGGCACGACGCTATTTCAGGCCAAGCCGTGTCCTGGCATTGTCGAGTGATACCTCATGTCCTGCCTCCAGGTCCGACAGACCCGCGACTACCGCTCGCATGAAGTCCCGCTCTTCCTCCGCCTTCTCGTAATCGCCAACCGATTGGACCACGGCCACGCCCCGGCCGCGGCTGGTAAGCAGCACCGGTCGGTGCACCTCAGTCGTATGTTTCACCACACGAGTCGGATTCACCTTCAGATCAGTTAAGGGAACCAAATCCTCGGAAAATTTGATAGTCATTACCGCCTCCACAAAGAGCTTTTATCAGTACCCAAAATAGCAGCTGTTTAAAGACCTTTCAAGAGCTAATATTCATCCTGGACGAGGCCACCGGCGCCGAGACCGTAAGTTAAGACACCTCATACCTTACTCTGAGACCGGCCTCCTCAAAGCTGTATTTAGTTCTGTGTTTTTTATCATAGGGGTTCAGCAACAACCGAGGGATAGGAAATTCAATCCCCTTGGTCGCTGTTCAGAGGGTGCTAATTACGATTGATCCTACTACTGTTTGCGGATTCACCTGAGAGTTTGCCTCTACAACAGTGATTTTCCATGCCGGTCCCGGGTTCTGGGTGGTGTGCTGTTGATGATTGTAGTAATCTGGGTAAACTGACGCGATTTGAGGCGAGCGGAGTTGTTATCCGGTTAATCAGGCAATGTCCGGGACGCTGTGCCGTTTTCCAAATTGGTTAAACGAATTAGAAACTGAGCGAAAGGCATGATATTTTGCTTAACACTAGCTTCTTCCAAAGCACTCATATAGTTATCTCGCTCTTCCACGGGAATAACTAACCAGGGATAACCGCCTGCGGCACGCATGATATTCATGATAAACCGGCCCATGCGCCCATTACCATCTACATACGGATGTATAAAAACAAAAACAAAATGACCCAAGACTATACGAACAACAGGGGACTCTTCAGCTTTGACTAATTCAAAAAAAGCGGGCATTAACTCCCGAACTGCTTCGTAATTGGGAGGGACATGTTGTGAGCGACGTATATAAACAAGCTGGTTGCGGTAGCCCGCCAAATCACCCGGATTCAAAATACCTGCAGTCACACTGGGAGCAAACATCTCCCTATACCAATCACCATGGTCATTTTGAATTACATCACCTTGGTTACCTCCACCTAATACCTTAGTAATACTTTCTTTGACTATCTGGAATGCTTGCCAATAACCTCTTGCGGCTAAAGCATTACGATGTTCTCTGTCTGTTTCGCCCGTATCGGGACGCCAGTTCCCTTCTCTGACTTTCTCTATTAACTCTCGCGATACCTGATACCCTTCGATGGATAATGAATTATAAGCATCGGTTACATAGATATCCTCAACTTGTTTTAGATATTCGTCTACAGCTAATATTCGTGGCTTCGTAGCGGGATAAGACTCAATTATAGGCTCTCGCATTCGTTGCCACATTAATCGAATGCGGTTTACGTGAGGAGAGGTTTCACGATTTGAAAAACTAATTGATAGGTTTGTATCAAATGGGTCAACCTCACGGACATCATAGTCAGCAGCTTTCATTGTTTTTATGATGTCGTTAGCAATGCGGGCACGACCGATATTGCGAAATCCGCCTGCTAACCTTCCTGCTGCCCGATTATGCCCTCCATCCAGGAGATGTTTCAGTACATCTGATGCGTCTTTCACTATAGATAAAGCCGCCCGTGAATCAATTGGGTACTGTGAAAAACATCCGGGCGCGACGGAATATACCAACCTTTCATCACTTCTTTGATAAAACCGTTTTCAAGCAAGCGTTCTCGGTGAGTGCGTCCTAAATGCTTAGTACGTATCGCAGCAATACCCTGATCTCGGATCTCCTGGAGCACTCCTAAAGACGCTGCTAATTTTTCTGCTGGTTTGGCCACTTTATTTATTTTTAGGTTATTACGTTGTGCAAATACCAGGTTTTTGGGTTGTACGTTATTTAGTATAATATGTCGAGCAAAAATTAGGTTATCGTGTGGTAAACTTTGAGTCAACAAAAATAGGCAGTTACCCCCAAAGTTACCACTTCCGGCGCGGGAAATGTCTCAAATTCGATCCAGTCGTCCCTGAATACCCTTCCAAAGCCACTCTAACCTGTTGAGGGATAGGAAATTCAATCTCCTTGGTCGCTGTTCAGAGGGCGCTAATTACGATTGGTCCTACTACAGTTTGCAGACTATGCCGTCGTCATCCGCGGCTCATCGGCCCGTATCCCTCGAAAAAGTATCGATCGCGACAACAAAGTCGATTTCAATCTTACCTTCACGAAGTTTTTTGATTTCCTGAAATTGATCGGACTGCCAAAACGTTTTCAACTGATCTATGGATTGAACATGCTCAATAGCCACAAATCCGTCGTAGGGCCAGTTCCCCTCAAGAATTTGCTCCGGACCGGGTGTACTTTAAGAACGCCTGGCCATGCGAAGACAGTAGCTTACAAAATATATTAATTTAGGTATGAAATATTTTTTCATATATGCTATAATGTACTATCTTTATCCAAAGTTGTGCTAACAGTTGTCAGACGCAGGCGGGTACCTGCCTGTAAGGGGATTATTATGAAGCATAACAGGTTGAACAAGCCGATATCCTGCCACGGGATAGGGTGCGCTATCTGCCCGCTGATGTAGGCGGCGTATCGCCCTGTTTGTCCTCCCTGTAATAATGCAAGAGATGCCATGCGGATGCCAATAATCACGCGCGGGGCCGTCCTCTGCGCCTGCCTGGGCGCGCATTATCGCCGGTTTGCAGGTTATCTGCTGGCGGGAGTGCTGCTTGTCGGCCTGGCGCTGGCGGCCAGGGTATTTACCGCCAACCTCACCACCATCAGCGCCGGCGACCTGACCGTGACGCTGGACTCCACGGGGGCGGTCACCGGGTTGATGGGTCCGGACGGGATGGAGCATAACATTGCGGCGCAGTCCACCTCGCTCATCAGTCTGGTTGTGGAGGCCTCACCGGCTACAGCAGTTTCCTCCGGCACTGCCCCCCATTACAAGCCGACCGGTATAAGCTACAACGCCGGCACCGCGGCGGCTGGTGAGACGGCCCGGGGCGAGTATACGTTCAGCTTTGCCGACAACATCAGCGTGACGGTGCTGGCGCTGGAGAAGCGCGGTTATGCGACGCTGGAAGTGGCCGCCATCGCCAACCCGGACGATAAGGATATCCGTCTGCTGCTGTGGGGGCCGTTGACCACGGACATCACGGAGCATGTCGCCGACACGGTCGGCGTGGTGAGCAACCGGGACTTTGCCATCGGCCTGCTTGGCGCCAATGCCCGGACTCTGGGCGGCTGGCCGCAGGACTACCCGCAGTCGGGGTTTGCCGCAGTAGCGCCCGGCGCCGGCAGCGCGCCGGCCCGGTCGTGCCGCGCCGGGTTTGCCGTGTGCGGCGCTGCGCCGACCGCCTTCGGCAGCATCCTGCAGGCCTATACCCGGGACTATGGCGTGGCGCGGGTGTTTGACCCCTGGTCCGCGGGGGGCGCCACAACGCCCCTGCCGGTGGCGCCGCTGACCGGCGAGTTGGCCGGGCAGGGGCAACTGGTCGGCTCGAAGGTGGTCCTGTTCGGGGTGGCCCGGCGCGGTGCTGTTACGGGTAATCTTTCGCTACGCGACATCCTGGACGCCGAGGTGCTGGCGCGGCTTGGCGCCATCGAAGTGGGTGAGGGGTTGCCGCACCCGGTGCTTGCCGGGGTCTGGGGGAAACGGTCGGAGCGGGCTGGCGCGCCCTACCTGGTGTTTACCGATTTGGCCGGCGGCAACCTGGACCGCGCGTTGACGCTGGCCAACGACCTGGGTTGGCAGACCGTGTACCGGAACAGTGGCTGGGGCGCCTTCGCCGGCGGCGACCTGGGCGTCAGCCCGGACTTCGGCGGCAATGACGCCGGCCTGCGGGCCGCGGCAGAGCGTGCGTCAGCGCGACGCGTGGGGCTGGGCTCCCACTCCCTGTTCGGTACGCTACCGGCCAGCCTTGCGACCCGCCACGTGGCGAATTTGCTGGTCACCCATTACGCGATACTGGACGCTGAGTTGACCGCGACCGCGGCCTCTCTGCGGCTCAGACCGTATCCCGGCACGACCGCGGCGGCGTTGCCGCGCGGCTTTGGTGATGACGCAGGGACAGTGCGGATAGGCGCCGAACTCATCGCTTACCGGCGCGTGAGTGCGGCGCCGGACGGCGGTCTGGTGCTGGCCGGCCTGCAGCGCGGCCACGAGGACAGCCGCGCCGCGACCCATGCCGCCGGGACGCGCGTGGGGCGGCTGGGCGAAGCGCCCGGCCAGGCCGGCTACCTGGCCGGGTTGCGGCTGCTCCATGAGTTGCTGGCCCCGCGCCTGGCGGACCGCCTCAACCAGGGCGTGAGCACGTTCACCTTTGGCGGCTCACACCGGCTGACCTGGGACGGCTACGGCGCCCTGGGCCAGAACCTGGTGATGGCAAAGGTGTACGATGAACTGGCGGACAAGACGGATGTCATCCACGCTGCCGCCAATGCGCTGCCCTTTACCTGGCACCTCAATGCGCGCTACGACCGGGGCGGGACCGCCACCGCCGTGAGCCGCGCCCGGGCATCGTATCGGCGCGCCGACCAGGTGTATTTCCGGCGCAATTACCTGCCGGCTTCGCTGGGCTGGTTTGATATCGACAATGCCAACGAGTGGCGCTGGGCGCTGGCCAGGGCGGCCGCGTTCGACGCCGGGTTTGCTTACTATGGCGAAGTGGCGGACGCCGGCCGCTACCACGCCGCGTTGCGGGCGGAGATCCGGAACTGGCGCAATGCGCAACTGGCGGGGACGTTTGACTGGCCGAACCGGTTTGTCATGCAGGCGCGGGATGATTACTTCAAGTTGGACAAGGTAGTGTATCCCCGGGCGTTTGGCCCGACCTGGAAGTTGTCCGACTGGGCGAAGTCCGGGGATTCGGGGGGCACCCGCAGCAACAGCCGCACCCTGGCGCCGCAACTGCGCGGCTTTCCGTTGACCAACCTGGCGCGCGATGCCAAGGTCACGGTGTCCGGGGTGCTGGATAATTCCTACGGCGGCGCTTTGGCCGTGGACACGGTGACCGGGGTGGGCGATGTGGCAGGGGAGCCCGGGCTGAGCGGCGCCGGGGAGTGGGCCATCGCCGGCAGCGCGCCGGACAAGTGGATTGAACTGGCCTGGGACCGCCCGCAGAAGGTCCGGCGCATCATCCTGTTCGACCGGGCCTCGTCCGCGCATAACGTGACCGCCGGCACGCTGACGTTCACCCATGCGGATGATAGCACGACCACGCAGACGCTGTCCGGGCTCCCGAGTAACGGTTCGCCCGGGATTATTGATTTTGCCTGGAAGACGCTGAAGCAGGTGCGTTTCACCATTACGGCCTCCGAGGGCGATGCGCCGGGGCTGGCGGAGTTTGTGGTACTGGGTCCTAATCCGCATTACCAGGCCGCCACGCTGGCGACGGGCGCGACAGTAACCGGGGTGGGCAGTGGCGCGGCGGCGCGGGTCACCGACGGGGTCATCGCCGCGGGGACGGGGACGTATGTCACCCTGACCGGCGCCGGCGCCACCCTGGACCTGGGTGGGCAGTACTACCTCAACGGCCTGACGGTGTGGCATTACTTCGGCGATAGCCGCAGCTACCATGACGTGGTCTTCGAGGTGGCGGACAATGCGGCCTTCAACAACTCGACCATCGTCTTCAACAACGATACGGACAACTCCCTGGGCCGGGGCGCGGGTGAGGATGCGGAGTACCCGGAGAGCAGCGCCGGCAAGCAGGTCTTGTTTGCCCCGCTGCCGGGGCGTTACCTGCGCCTGTGGTCGAACGGCAACACGGTGAACAGCGGCAACCACCTGACCGAGGTGGAGCTGTACGGCACCGGGAACGGCACCACGGATATTGACGCCGGGGGCGTCACCGCCGGCAATGCCGCCGCCCGCGACCTGGACAACGCCATCGACCACGACCCGGCCACCCTGGCGGACGTCGGGGCCGGTGCCCAATACATCCAGCTTGACCTGGGTGCGTCCAGGCAGGTCAACAGTCTGGTGGTGATGCGGGATAATGCGGACATGCGCACCTACAAGGGGGTGGTCTACCGGTTATCCACCACGGCGGATTTTACCTCCGCCGTGACCACGGTGTTTCACAACGACTATGCCGACCTGCACGGGCTGGGACTGGGCGAGAGCACGGACACGGAATACCAGGAGACCGGGAACGGTCGCTACCTGCGCTTTGCGCCGGTCAGCGCCCGCTATCTGCGCCTGTATTCCGCCGGGTCCAATTACGACGACAGCAACCGTTACCGCGAGGTGCTGGTGGGCACCGCGCAGGCAGGCCGCAAACAGCCCCCGGCGCCCCCCGTCGAGCAGGCTGAGCGTGAGGCTGAGGCTGACCCCCCGGGCGGGGCCGGGCCGCAGTTTCAGACGCGCCAGGCCGGCGGCCCGGGCGCCGGCGGATTCTCGGTACGGAGTACGGATATATCGTTGCGCCAGTCGCAGTCAGACTCTTCATCTGACGTTCTCATCACGCCGACGGGCATTTCCCTGACGACTGGCTCCGGTGGCAATCCCGTCAATATGATAAACGGCAGCGGACTGTCGCTGACGCCGACGCTGCTCAACTATGCGGACACGGTGCATGATATTAGTGGGAATCACAGGTGGGTATCCAGATCTGTTACGACTGGAAATTATTTCCTCACATCTGACCTCCCTCACCCGCAGTTTTCCCTGTCGCTGGACAAGGCCTACGATCTGACCTCGCTGGTGATATGGTATCACTATAGAAATTCTCAGGCCATGAGCTTCATGGTGGAATTTTCGACCGACGGGGGACTGAGCTATGCCGCAGAGAGGGAAACGCTAAGTGTAAGCGGGTTCCCCACCACTAAACAAGTGCTCAAATTGGACTTTTCCCAGGCCCATACAGCGAATCACGTGCGCATCACGATTACCGGCAATTTCGCCAGTAGGTTGGATGTCTCTACCGTCGGAAATGAGGTCGAGCTCGCGGAGCTGCGCTTCACCGGTGAGCTGCTACTCAGGCAACCGGTGCAGGGAGAGGCGTACAGTATCAATGCCGGCGATTTGGACATCTCACTGAATGGGCAAGCGAGGATTGTCGCGTTGTTCGGAACGGACAACGTTGATTACCTCCCGTCCGGTTATACCCCGGCGCTGTTGAAGTTTATTGTGGCGGATTCGCCTGAGGCGGCACCCAGCACGGCGCGAGAGCTGTTGCCGATCGCCGTCAATCGAGATCCCGACAACGTTTGGCAGTATATCTTGGTCTACGACGACCATATCTCGGCGCGGGTTCTGACAACCGTGCACGAGTCCTATACGTCGCTGGAGTTGTTGTCCTTCGAGAATCCATTGAACAAGGACATTCGCGTGGCGATGTGGGGGCCTTATGAGTTGACCATCGACGAGCAGGTGGCGGACGTGGTGGGCGTGGCCTATTCGCGGGATTTCGCCATCGGCATTCAGACGGCCAACGAGAAGACCTTCGCCGGCGCGCCGTATGAATTTACCAATTCATCCCATGTGTCTCCCTTTGACCGTTCGACCTTTTCCCTTCACCCCACAAGGGGGGGTGGGATACACGGGCAGCGTAACGCGCTGAATAAGTACTGGTCGAGTGCGGCGCGCCTGACCAGGTTCGGCTCGGTGGTGCAGGCCTATTCGCGGGACTACACGCGGGACAGGGTGATTAAAGTGGCAGAGATTGACCATTTGAGGAAAGAGCGGCTGGTCCAGGCAATCTCCCAGCTCCATCCATTGTATACCCACCGCGAGTTACCGGGTTCCAAGATTGCCTTGTTCGGGGTGCAGAGACGGGGCCGGGAGGGCGGCGGTCTGAATCGGCGCCAGGTGTTCAAGCAGGAAATACTGGGAGTGATTCGTGCCATTGAACTCGGCGAAGGGTTGCCCTACATCACCGGGAACGGCGGGGTGTGGGGCAAGTTTGCCGAGGACAGGAAGGCGAAGATTCTGCATTTCTACGGCAATGGCGACCATTCGGCGGCGGTGCTGGCCGCGGGCCTGAACTCGCAGTACATCTGGCTTGACCCTGCTGGCGTGTTCCGACATAACGGTTTCAGCTACACCCCAAAATATGGCAACTACTCGAGTCTGAAGAGATCAATCGAGGTGGTCCAGAACGCCGGGGTACGCTGGGGTAACCATATCCTGCCCGGGTTCGCCCATTTCGGGAGTCCCTTTAATCCATACCCCGCATTCGACTCGACGCCGATAAACGGGGATATCAGCACCCGCGCCAGGGATTTGGTGGCTTCGCAGCGCTCGACCATCGTAAATCCCCTGACAACGTCCACCAGCACGATTACGCTTGTGGGCCGCGACGACAGGCTTAGAAAATTGCGTACGGAATATGGAGGAGACACTGTGTCCGGATTTGCGGAACTTAACAATGAGATCATTGCCTTCGCCGGTTATGAAGACGCGGCCAACGGCAACACCCGCTACACAGGCGTGGTGCGCGGCATCTACGGAACCACTGCCGTGTCCCATCCCGCCGGGACCGTTATTCGTGCGCTGACAGGCTATATTAACGTTATATAACGCATTTGCCTGGAAAAGTAACGGGGTCGTGGAGATGGGACGGGCCCTGGCCCAGTCCGTCAACGCTACCGGCATGGACTTCATCAGCTTGGACGGGGTTGAGAGTTATTGGTATGACGTGTACGGCGAGTTGGGGGCGAATGTTTTCTACAAGACGCTGTTCGACAACCTGGACAGCAAAGAGTTGAGTTCCGAGGGCAGCCGCCTGTCGCATTACAACTGGCATTTTCACGACCGCTTTATGTGGGGCGAGACAGCCAACCAGATGCTTCAGGGCACGTACGACCTCCAGTTCGCCAGTAACGTGATGCGCGTTCGAAACTTTTTTCCCGACCACACGGGGGGATTCTACGGCGCGCATAACGAAAGGAGAGATTTCGAGTGGGCGGGGTCCAAGATAGCCGCCCTGGATGCCGGCACGCTGATACGCAGCGAGGAATTCGACAACGAAGAGAAGGCGGCCCTGAAGCGCTGGAACGAGGCCGCCGAGGCCGGTGCTTTTTCCGACTGGCAGCGGGCGCGGCTACAGCCCTGGGAGAGAGCGTTTGCGCTGGACGAAGTGGTCGCCGGTGGGCGTTGGCGGCTTTGGGAACAGGGAATGAGGCTGACCTTTGATAATGACGACACCAACAACAAGGTGACCGGGGTCAGCTATGAGGCCGTGGGCGGCGCGCCTTCGGAGAAGACGAACCCGTTCTATGTGTCGCGTCCCTGGGCCGGGTTTTCCACCCGCAATGTGGCCGGCGATGCGCTGGTGAGCGCCTCGTCGGAGAGAGACCCCAGCTTGCAGGGCGACAACGTCGTGGATGGCTATATCGGCATCCACGTTAATGCCAAGTACTCGAATTACAAGACATCGGAGGTCAGTGAGTGGCATACGAACTCAGACGACTCCGAGCGCTGGATCGAGTTGACCTGGGACAGTCCGCAACGGATACGCGCGGTGCTGCTGTCGGACCGCTGCCTTCCCGCCAATAACGTGACCGGGTATCGCCTCGAGTTCAGTTCCGGTTCGCCGGTCACCGGCGCCTGGTTGCCCAAACGAGGCAAATACCAAGAGCATCACTTCGTTCCCAGGGAATCCACCTCGCTCAAAGTCACGATCGACAGCTTTGAAGGCAGTAATCCGGGCTTGGCCGAGATCGTGGTGATTGCCGACGACCCGCAGTTTAAGGGAGACCTTACCGGTCGCGCGAACGTCGAGTCCGGGTACACCGGGAGCGATGATAACAAGCTCTTCGACGGCAACCTGGGTGTCAGCAACTTTATTGGCTTGGGTAACGGCAGGCAGGCTCTCGTGATCGACCTGGAGGACGACAAAGTATGGGTGGACGGGCTGAACGTGTGGCGTTACTACGACGAGAACAGCCTGAGGAACTATCGCGACGTGATCTACCAGTTATCGCCGGTGGCGGATTTCAGCCGTGACGTGACCACGGTGTACAGCACCGACCACGACAATTCCGCCGGCCAGGGGACGGGGAGCGACCTGGAATTTCAAGAATCGGCGGCAGGCAGGCCCGTCTATTTTCCTCCGGTCAAGGCGCGTTACGTACGCTTATGGTCGAACGGCAACACGGTAAACAGCGGCAACCACTACACGGAAGTCGAAGTGTACGGGATGAAGAACCTGGCGCGCGGCATTACACCGACGACCAATGGGAGTGACAATTCAGACTCGGGAATAGGCTGGGCGACGGACGGCGCGCACGGCAGCGGCGGGAGCGCCTGGAACGTGGGCACGGGTAAGAAATACGCCCAGATCGATCTGGGGTGGAGTCGTTGGGTGGACAGTCTGCGGGTCTGGCACTACTTCGCCGACAAGCGGCGCTATCACGACGTGATCTTTCAGTTGTCGGACGACGCGACGTTCGGCCGCCGTGTGACCACGGTATTCAACAACGACCTGGATAATTCGGCGGGGCTGGGCGCCGGGACGGATGGCGAATACAATGAGACGGTGACGGGCAAGATCGTGCACTTCGCGCCGGTGCAGGCCCGCTACGTGCGCCTGTATTCCAATGGGCACACGAAGGGCAGCGGCAACCATTATGCCGAAATCATGGTGGGGCAGGGTCCGTCGATACCTCAGGGCATCAGGACGATGTTGGGCTCGTTGGTCACGCCGGTGTATACGGCGGGCACGTTGGACTTGTCGACGCTGGTGGAAAAACCAGATGGTGTCGCCGTCAGGTACACGGTGGCTGGTCCGTCCCATGGCAGTGTCAGCCTGAGCGGTTCCGTGGTGACCTACACGCCGGAGGCCGACTATCACGGTAATGACAGCTTCTCCTTCACGGCGACAAACTATGTCGACCCAACCGAAACCTCCACTGGCTTTGTTGATGTATTAGTGAAACGGCGTCCGATCGCAAATGATTTTACCGTAATCCTTGGGAATGATGATACTGAAGCCAGGATTCAATTGCAGGACCACGCGTCCGACCCTGATGGAGACAGGCTGCAATTGCAATACAGTTTGGGGACACCGTCTCAGGGCAGCGTATCTCTGGAGTCTGATACGGGTGGAACAGCCATCTACAGGCCGGGTGGTAATTACACTTGCGAGGCTTTTGACTATACGGTGACAGACAGCTATGAGACAGGCGGCTATGGTTACACTACCACCGCCACCGCCACCGTTACGCTCATCGGCTCGAAGGTGCCGCTGATCGTGGACCCCATTACCGGGGATGACACGATAAACATTGCCGAGAAGGCCGCCGGGTTTGCCGTCCGAGGCAATACCGGCTGCGTGACCGATGTCGGCGTCAGAGGACTGGAGGGCATGAGTGTCCAGTTCTCGATCCCCTCCTCCAGCTATCGTCGCAATGTGAGCTCGTACCGCCACGGCGAATTCGGGATAACAGTGCCGGCCAACGCGGCCTTCGTGACCGGTACCAGCGTGGTATTACAAATACACGCCGATGCCATATCCCGCTACGATCGTTCCGGGACGATCTCCCGCACCCTGACCGTGGACCTCGTCGCGCCCCAGGTGAGCTACACGCCGCCGGACACCCTCGTGGCGGGCTCGCCCATCACCACCATGAGACCGGTCACCAGTGACACCGACATCGCCACTTACAGTGCCGCCGGGCTGCCCCCGGGGCTGAGCATCGATCCCACCAGCGGCGCCATCAGCGGCGCCCCGGTTACGGTCAACATCGCCACGCAGGCCGCCACGGTGACGGCGACGGATGACGCCGGCAACCCGGCCACCGTGACCGTCACCTTCCCGCTGGTGACGGCGTACAGGTCAGAACTGACGATAGCCGATGAGAGCCTCACCGAGGCCGATACGGACCTGACCTTTACGGTAGCCCTGAGTGTGGCGTCCGTAAAGGTCATCACGCTGGCGTATGAGACGACAAACGGTACAGCCGCGGCGGGCAGTGACTACACCACGACGCGCGGCGCGCTGACATTTGCGGCGGGGGAGACGACGCGGACCATCAGCGTCCCCATCCTGGAAGACAGTCGTGATGAGAAGGATGAAACCTTCACGGTGACGTTGCGCAACCCGGTGAACTCGGCGTTCCCCGGTGGTGCCGCCAGCCTCACGGCGACGGGCATCATCTACGACGACGACGATTCGCAGGGGGAGGGGATGACAATGGCCAATCAGGCCATCATCGAGGACGCCACGGATATGACGTTCACGGCGATTCTGGACGAGCCGAGAGAGCAGACGGTAAGATTCGGAGTGCTTACCTTTTCCCAAACGGCGCAGAAGGGCGCAGACTACAGGGCAGCGAGTCCCGGGCTGACGTTTCTGCCGGGCGTCACCCAACAGCCCTTCAGCATCTCCATCCTGGAGGACAGCGCAGTAGAAGAGGACGAGACCTTTCTGGTGGGCGTGTACAGTCTGGACGGTACGGCGGGTACTGTGTTCGCGACGGGCACCATCATCGACGACGATCTCCCGGTGTTGAGCGTGGCGCCTCAGAGTCTCTTTGAGGCAGCGGCGGACATGACGTTCACGGTGAGGTTGAGCGAGCCGGGTTTTAGGACCGTCACGCTGGCGTACACTACGTTCGACGTTACGGCCGGAGCGGGATCCGACTACAGCATGGCAAGCGGCACGCTGACGTTTCTGCCGGGCGTCATCGAACAGCCCATCAGCGTGTCCATCCTGGAAGACAGTCTGGACGAGGAGGATGAAGTTTTCGATGTGTCACTGGGCAACCCGGTGAACGCGGTGTTCCCCGGCGGTGGCAGCAGCCTCACGGTGAGTGGGACCATCACCAACGACGATACGGTGGGGCAGCTGACGCTAGGGAATGCACGCCTGGAAGAGGCCGACGCGTCCATGGCCTTTACGGTGGACCTGAGTGGGGGGAGCGCCGGGGATGTCGCGGTGGACTACCAGACAACCGACGGCGCTGCGAGGGCGGACAGCGACTATACCACGGCGCGCGGCACGCTGACGTTTGCGCCGGGGGAGACGACGCAGACCATCAGCGTCCCCATCCTGGAAGACAGTCTGGACGAGCAGGATGAGACCTTCACGGTGACGTTGAGCAACCCGGTGAACGCGGCGTTCCCCGGCGCTGCCGTCAGCCTCACGGCGACGGGCATCATCACCGACGACGATGGCGTCCTGGTACTGAACCTCTACACCATTGCCGGGGATAACATCGTCAACGTGCGAGACTGGAATGGAGGCTTTGCTATCAGCGGCGACACCGGCAGTAAGTCCGGGGTGTTGGTCGTGGTCAACATCGGTACGGATACCCTGGTCACTTCCTCCTACGCCGGGGCCTGGTCGGTAGCCGTGCCGAAGAGCGTCTCCTATCTCACCTCCAGCGTGGTGGTCACGGTGACGGCGACCAAGCCCGGCCACATCCCCGCCGAGGTCAGCCGGATCCTGGGGGTGGACAGGGTCTATCCCTCTGCCAGTTACATGTCGCCGACCTCACTCACGGTGGGCGTGCCCATCACCGCGCTGAGGCCCACCGCCCTTCACACCGACATCAGGTCCTACGCGGCCGCCGACCTGCCGCCGGGGCTGAGCATCAACGCCAGCAGCGGCGTCATCAGCGGCACCCCGGACACGGCCAGGGCCTCCACGCAGGCCATCCTGATCACGATAACGGATTATGCCGGCAACTTCCTCACCAATAATGTGCGCATCACCTTCCCGGCGGTGGCCAAGGGCGCGCAGGACCTCAGCGGCTTCGCCTACAGCCTGGCCAACATTATCATAGGTGATGCCGCCCCGCCCCTGACCGTGCCGGGCAGAGCCCGGGGGGCCTTGAGTTACACCAGCGACACCTCGTCGGTATGCGAGGCGGACGCGAACAGCGGCGCCCTGACCATCCTGACCGTCGGTACCTGTAATGTGACCGTGACTGCCGCGGCCACGGCCAACTACGCGGCGGCCGCGGCCAGCTTCACGCTGACTGTATACCCGCCGCCCTCCATGCCGCTGAACGTGGTCGACACTGCCGGGGATAACACCATCAACATTGCGGAGAAGGCGGCCGGGTTCAGCGTCAGCGGCGGCACCGGCAACGTGGCCGGGGCCGACGTCACGGTCGTTATCGGCGCCGGGACCCTGACCACCAGGAGCATAGCGGCTGTTCCGCCGGAGATCGAAGCTAGCTGGTCGGTGACCGTACCACCCGACGCGGCCTACATCAGCGGCGCCGGCGTGGACCTGGTGGTGACCGCCGGCAAGGCCCGCTACACCGACTCCAAGGTCAGCCGCTCCCTGACCGTAGACCTTGACGCGCCCAAGTTGAGCTACTCGCCGCCGGACTCACTCACGGTGGGCACGCCTATTACCGCCGTGACGCCCGCCACCGGTGACACCGACATCAAGTCCTACGTGGCCTCCGACCTGCCGCCGGGTCTGGTCTTCGACCCCGTCAGCGGCGCCATCAGCGGCACCCCGGACACGGCCAGGGCCGCCGCGCAGGACGCTAGGGTGACGGCGACGGATGACGCCGGCAACCCGACCACCGTGACCGTCACCTTCCCGGCGGTGGCCAAGGCCGCCCAGGACCTGAGCGGGTTTACCTACAGCAAGACCTCGGTCACCTATGGCGACGCGCCGCCGACGCTCACGGCGCCCGCGGCGACGGTGACCACGCCGGTCTACACGGCCGCGCCGGCCGCCGTGTGCACGGTCGACGGCGCCCACGGCGCCCTGACCCTGGTAGAGGTGGGCGAGTGCGTCATTACCGTCACCGCCGCGGCCAACGCCAACTACGACGAGGCCACGGCCGACTTCACGCTGATCGTGAACCCGGTCGGCACCCTGGCGCTGAACGTGGACGCCATTGCCGGGGATAACACCGTCAACATTGCCGAGCAGACGGCCGGGTTTGCCGTCAGCGGCGATACCGGCTCGGAAGCCGGGGTGGCGGTGACGGTTGTGATCGGCGCCGAGACCCTGCCCAGTGCGACCTCGGCGATTGCCGCGGGGGAGACCGACGCCACCTGGTCGGTGCCGGTGCCGGCCAATGCGGACTACGTGAGCGGCGCCGCGCTGGACCTGACGGTGGCCGCGGCCCGGCCCGGCTACACCGCGCCCACGCCGCTCAGCCGCCGCCTCAACGTCGACCTCGGCGCACCGACGGCGCCGGGCTACACGGTGCCGGCCTCGCTCACGGTGGGGACGGCCATCACGGCCATCAGTCCGTCGGACGGGACCGACATTGACGCCTACGCTGCTACCGGGTTGCCCGCGGGCCTGGACATCGACACGAGCAGCGGCGTCATCAACGGCACGCCGACCAAGACCGACACCAACACGGCCGGCGTCACGGTGACGGTGACGGATGCGGCCGGCAACCCGGCCAGCGTAACCCTCACCCTGCCGGTGGTGGCCAGGGGCGCGCAGGACCTGAGCGGCTTCGGCTACAGCCCGGCCAGCCTCAACTTCGGCGCTACCACCCCGACGCTTACTGCGCCGACGGTGGCCGAGAGCGCGGCGTTGAGTTACGCCAGCAGCACGACCGGCGTGTGCATGGTGGACGCCGCCGGCGGGGCGCTGACCATCAAGGACATGGGCGCCTGCAGCGTGACGGTCACGGCCGCGGCCACTGATAACTACAATGCGGCCACGGCCAGCGTCGCCGTGAGCGTCAGCCCGGCCGGGGCGCTGACCCTCAGCGTGGCCGCCGTCAGCGGCGATGACACCATCAACATTGCGGAACAGGCGGCCGGCTTCAGTATCAGCGGCGCCACCGGCGCCGAGGCCGGGGTCACGGTGACGGTGGTGGTCGGCACCGAGACCCTGGCCAGTGCCACCTCGGCGCTGGCCGAGGGGGACAGCGCCGCCACCTGGTCGGTGCCGGTGCCGGCCGCGGCGGACTACCTGAGCGACGGCGCCACGCCGACCCTCAGCGTGGCCGCGGCCAAGCCCGGCTACACCGCGGCCACGCCGGTCAACCGCAGCCTGGTCGTGGACCTCAGCGCCCCCGCGGTCAGTTATACGGCGCCGGACTCACTCACGGTGGGCACGGCCATTACCACCATGAGTCCGGTCACCAGCGCCACCGACATCAAGTCCTACGCGGCCACCGACCTGCCGCCGGGCCTGGACATCGACGCCGCCAGCGGCGTCATCAGCGGCACCCCGGACACGGCCAGGGCCGCCACGCAGGACGCCACGGTAACGCTGACGGATAACGCCGGCAACCCGACCGTCGTGACCGTCACCTTCCCGGCGGTGGCCAAGGGCGCGCAGGTCCTGAGCGGCTTCGCCTACGGCCCGGCCAGCGCCTCCTTCGGCACGGTCCCGCCCCTGACTGCGCCGAGCGGCGCCCG
Source organism: Gammaproteobacteria bacterium (assembly GCA_965248145.1). GTDB lineage: Bacteria > Pseudomonadota > Gammaproteobacteria > Eutrophobiales > Eutrophobiaceae > JAAXHV01. The sequence continues at coordinate 686,483 of OZ252091.1, forward strand.
GGGGGACTTGAGTTACGCCAGCAATAACTTGTCGGTATGCGAGGTGGACGCGAACAGCGGCGCCCTGACCATCCTGACCGCCGGCGCCTGTGAGGTGACGGTCACGGCCGCGGCCACGGCCAACTATAATGCGGCCACGGCCAGCTTCACGCTGACCGTGACCAAGGCCGCCCAGACCCTGAGCGGTTTCGCCTACGGCCCGGCCAACATTGTCTTCGGTGATAGTATCCGGTCCATAAGTCTGCCGAGCGGCGCCCGGGGGGCCTTGAGTTACGCCAGTGACACCCTGTCGGTATGTGAGGTGGACGCGGAATACGGCGACCCGACCATCCTGACCGCCGGTACCTGTAAGGTGACCGTGACCGCCGCGGCCACGGCCAACTATAATGAAGGTACGGCCAGCTTCACGCTGACCGTGGCCAAGGCCGCCCAGACCCTGAGCGGCTTCGCCTACAGCCCGGCCAGCGCCCCCTTCGGCACGGTCCCGACCCTGACCGCGCCGAGCGGCGCCCAGGGCGCCTTGAGTTATACCAGCGACACCGCGTCGGTATGCACGGTCGACAGCGCCGGCGGCGCCCTGACCCACACCGGGGTGGGTACCTGCAGCATTACCGTGACCGCTGCGGCCACGGCCAGCTATAATGAGGCCACTGCCAGCTTCACGCTGACCGTGACCAAGGCCGACCAGACCCTGAGCGGCTTCGCCTACAGCCCGGCCAGCGCCCCCTTCGGCACGGTCCCGACCCTGACCGCGCCGAGCGGCGCCCAGGGCGCCTTGAGTTACGCCAGCGACACCGCGTCGGTATGCACGGTCGACAGCGCCGGCGGCGCCCTGACCCACACCGGGGTGGGTACCTGCAGCATTACCGTGACCGCCGCGGCCACGGCCAACTATAATGAGGGTACGGCCAGCTTCACGCTGACCGTGACCAAGGCCGCCCAGACCCTGAGCGGTTTCGCCTACAGCCAGACCAGCATTGTCTTCGGCGCTACCGCCCCGACCCTGACTGCGCCGAGCGGCGCCCAGGGGGCCTTGAGTTATACCAGCGACACCTCGTCGGTATGCACGGTCGACAGCGCCGGCGGCGCGCTGACCCTCACCGGCGTGGGCACCTGCAGCGTGACGGTCACGGCCGCGGCCACCGCTAACTACGATGCGGCCACGGCCAGCTTCACGCTGACCGTGAGCCTGCCACCCCCCCTGCCGTTGAACGTGGTCGCCGTGGCCGGGGATGGCGCCATCAACATTGCCGAGCAGGCGACCGGCTTCAGTATCAGCGGCGCCACCGGTAACGTGGCCGGGGCGAGCGTCACGGTCGTTATCGGCACCGAGACCCTGACTACCGCGAGCATAGCGGCTGTTCCACCGGAGATCGAAGCCGCCTGGTCGGTGACCGTGCCGCCCGACGCGGCCTACATCAGCGGCACCGGCGTGGACCTGGTGGTGACCGCTGCCAAGGCCACCTACTCCAACTCCGTGGTCAGACGCACCCTGGCCGTGGACCTGGTGGCGCCGACGCTGAGCTACACCGCGCCGGCCACCCTGACGGTGGCCGCGGCCAGCAGCGCCATGACTCCCACTGCCAGCGCCGACGCCGGCGCCTACGCGGCCGCCGACCTGCCGTCGGGCCTGGACATCGACGCCGCCAGCGGCGTCATCAGCGGCACGCCGGACACGGCCAGGGCCGCCACGCAGGCCGCCACGGTGACGGCGACGGACAGCGCCGGCAACCCGACCACTGTGACCGTCACCTTCCCGGTGGTGGCCCGGGGTGCGCAGGACCTGAGCGGCTTCGGCTACAGCCCGGCCAGCCTCAACTTCGGCGCGCCCGCGCCGACGCTGAGCGCGCCCACGGTGACCGAGCGCGCGGCGCTGAGTTACACCGGCAGCAGCGCGAGCGTGTGCACGGTGGACCGCGCTACGGGGGCCCTGACCCTCCTCAGGGACGGCGCCTGCCAAGTGACGGTCACGGCCGCGGCCACGACCAACTACAATGCGGCCACGGCCAGTGTCACGCTGACCGTGAACCCGGCCGGCACCCTGGACCTCAGCGTCGCCGCCGTCAGCGGCGATGACACCATCAACATTGCGGAACAAGCGGCCGGCTTCAGTATCAGCGGCAGCACCGGCACCGAGGCCGGGGTGACGGTGACGCTGACGCTGGGCAGCGAGACCCTGACCGCGGCGCCCTCGGCGATTGCCGCGGGGAAGACCGCCGCCACCTGGTCGGTGCCGGTGCCGGCCGCTGCGGATTACATCAGCGCCACCGAGGTGGCGCTCACGGTGGCCGCGGCCAAGAACGGCTACACCTCGGCCACGCCGGTCAAACGCACCCTGACCGTGGACCTGGTGGCGCCGACGCTGAGCTACACCGCACCGGCCAGCCTGACGGTGGCCGCGGCCATCAGCGCCATGGCGCCCACTGCCAGCGCCGACGCCGGCGCCTACGCGGCCGCCGACCTGCCGTCGGGCCTGGCCATCAACGCCGCCAGCGGCGTCATCAGCGGCACCCCGGACACGGCCAGGGCCGCCACGCAGGACGCCACGGTAACGCTGACGGATAACGCCGGCAACCCGACCACTGTGACCGTCACCTTCCCGGCGGTGGGTAAGGGCGCGCAGGCCCTCAGCGGGTTCGGCTACAGCCAGACCTCGGTCGCCCTGAGCGCCACGCCGCCGACGCTCAGCGCGCCCACGGGGGCAGTAACCACGCTGGCCTACACGGCCGCGCCGGCCGCGGTGTGCACGGTCGACGCCGGCAGCGGCGCCCTGACACTCAAGGGGGTGGGCGAGTGCGTGATTAGCGTCAGCGCCGCGGCCAACGCCAACTACGACGCGGCCACGGCCAGCTTTACGCTGACCGTGGGCGCCGACCCGGCGCTGCCGCTGACGCTGGCCGCGGTGGCCGGCGATAACACCATCAACATTACCGAAAAAGCGGCCGGCTTCAGTATCCGCGGCGCCACCGGCCGCGTGGCCGCGGCCCGTGTCGCGGTCACGCTCGGCGGCACCGCCCTGGCCGCCGTGACCTCCGCCGGCGACGGCGCCTGGTCGGTGGCGGTACCGGCCGCGGCGGCCTACGTGACCGGCACCGAGGTGGCGCTGACGGTGAGCGCCAGCAAGGCCCGCTACAGCGCCGCCACGGTCAACCGCAGCCTGACCGTGGACCTCAGCGCCCCCGCGGTCAGTTATACGGCGCCGGACTCACTCACGGTGGGCACGGCCATTACCACCATGAGTCCGGTCACCAGCGCCACCGACATCAAGTCCTACGCGGCCACCGACCTGCCGCCGGGCCTGGCCATCAACGCCGCCAGCGGCGTCATCAGCGGCACCCCGGACACGGCCAGCGCCGCCACGCAGGACGCCACGGTAACGCTGACGGATAACGCCGGCAACCCGACCGTCGTGACCGTCACCTTCCCGGCGGTGGCCAAGGGCAGGCAGGTCCTGAGCGGTTTCGCCTACAGCCCGGCCAGCATTGTCTTCGGCGTGCCCGCGCCGACGCTGACCGCGCCGAGCGGCGCCCAGGGGGCCTTGAGTTATACCAGCGACACCTCGTCGGTATGCACGGTCAACGCCGCCACGGGCGCGCTGCTCCCCACCGAGGTGGGCACCTGCAGCATTACCGTGACCGCCGCGGCCAGCGCCAACTACGCCGCGGCCACGGCCACGGCCAGCGTCAGCGTCAGCCCGGCCGGGGCGCTGGCCCTGTCCGTCGCCGCGGTGACCGGCGATAACACCATCAACATTACCGAAAAAGCGGCCGGCTTCAGTATCCGCGGCGCCACCGGCAGCGTGGCCGACGTCACGGTGAGGGTGACGCTGGGCAGCCAGGCGCCGCGCGCCGTCAGCTCGGCGATTGCCACGGGGGAGACCGACGCCACCTGGTCGCTGGCCGTACCGGCCGCGGCGGCCTACGTGAGCGGCACCGGGGTGGCGCTGACGGTGAGCGCCAGCAAGGGCGGCTACAGCGCCGCCACGGTCAACCGCAGCCTGACCGTGGACCTGGTGGCGCCGACGCTGAGCTACACGCCGCCGGCCAGCCTCACGGTGGGCGCGCCCATCAGCGCCCTGACGCCCACCAGCAGCAGCACCGACATCGCCTCCTACGCGGCCGCGGAGCTGCCGCCGGGGCTGACCATCGATAGCGCCAGCGGCGCCATCAGCGGCACCCCGGACACGGCCAGGACCAGCACCCGGGCCGCCACGCTGACGGCCACCGACGGCGCCGCCAACCCGGCCAGCGTCACCGTCACCTTCCCGGCGGTGGCCCAGGGCACACAGGACCTCAGCGGGTTTAAATACAGCGCCAGCGCGGTCGCCCTGAGCGCCACGCCGCCGACCTTGAGCGCGCCCACGGTGGCGCAGGTCACGCCGAGCTACACGGCCGCGCCGGCCGCGGTGTGCACGGTCGCCGGCGGCGGCGGCGCGTTGACCCTGGTGGCGCTGGGCGAGTGCGTGATTAGCGTCAGCGCCGCGGCCAATGCCAACTACCACGCGGCCACGGCCAGCTTTACGCTGACCGTGGGCGCCGACCCGGCGCTGCCGCTGACGCTGGCCGCGGTGGCCGGCGATAACACCATCAACATTACCGAAAAAGCGGCCGGCTTCAGTATCCGCGGCGCCACCGGCAGCGTGGCCGGGGCCAGTGTCGCGGTCACGCTCGGCGGCACCGCCCTGGCCGCCGTGACCAGCGCCGCCGGCGGCGCCTGGTCGGTGCCGGTGCCGGCCGCGGCGGCCTACGTCAGCGGCACCGGCGTGGCGCTGACGGTGAGCGCCAGCAAGGGCGGCTACAGCGCCACCACGCTGGACCGCGACCTGGGCGTGGACCTGGCTGCGCCGACGCTGAGCTACACGCCGCCGGCCAGCCTCACGGTGGGCGCGCCCATCAGCGCCCTGACGCCCACCAGCAGCAGCACCGACATCGCCTCCTACGCGGCCGCGGACCTGCCGCCGGGGCTGACCATCAACGCCGCCAGCGGCGCCATCAGCGGCACCCCGGACACGGCCAGGACCAGCACCCGGGAGGCCACGCTGACGGCCACCGACGGCGCCGCCAACGCCACCGCCGCCAGCCTCACCTTCCCGGCGGTGGCCAAGGGCACACAGGACCTCAGCGGGTTTAAATACAGCGCCAGCGCGGTCGCCCTGAGCGCCACGCCGCCGACCTTGAGCGCGCCCACGGTGGCGCAGGTCACGCCGAGCTACACGGCCGCGCCGGCCGCGGTGTGCACGGTCGCCGGCGGCAGCGGCGCGTTGACCCTGGTGGCGCTGGGCGAGTGCGTGATTAGCGTGACCGCCGCGGCCAATGCCAACTACCACGCGGCCACGGCCAGCTTTACGCTGACCGTGGGCGCCGACCCGGCGCTGCCGCTGACGCTGGCCGCGGTGGCCGGCGATAACACCATCAACATTACCGAAAAAGCGGCCGGCTTCAGTATCCGCGGCGCCACCGGCAGCGTGGCCGGGGCCCGTGTCGCGGTCACGCTCGGCGGCACCGCCCTGGCCGCCGTGACCAGCGCCGCCGGCGGCGCCTGGTCGGTGCCGGTGCCGGCCGCGGCGGCCTACGTCAGCGGCACCGGCGTGGCGCTGACGGTGAGCGCCAGCAAGGGCGGCTACAGCGCCACCACGCTGGACCGCGACCTGGGCGTGGACCTGGCTGCGCCGACGCTGAGCTACACGCCGCCGGCCAGCCTCACGGTGGGCGCGCCCATCAGCGCCCTGACGCCCACCAGCAGCAGCACCGACATCGCCTCCTACGCGGCCGCCGACCTGCCGCCGGGGCTGACCATCAACGCCGCCAGCGGCGCCATCAGCGGCACCCCGGACACGGCCAAGACCAGCACCCAAGGCGCCACGGTGACGGCGACGGACAACGCCGACAACGCCACCGCCGCCAGCGTCACCTTCCCGGCGGTGGCCAAGGGCAGGCAGGACCTCAGCGGGTTTAAATACAGCGCCAGCGCGGTCGCCCTGAGCGCCACGCCGCCGACCTTGAGCGCGCCCACGGTGGCGCAGGTCACGCCGAGCTACACGGCCGCGCCGGCCGCGGTGTGCACGGTCGCCGGCGGCAGCGGCGCGTTGACCCTGGTGGCGCTGGGCGAGTGCGTGATTAGCGTGACCGCCGCGGCCAATGCCAACTACCACGCGGCCACGGCCAGCTTTACGCTGACCGTGGGCGCCGACCCGGCGCTGCCGCTGACGCTGGCCGCGGTGGCCGGCGATAACACCATCAACATTACCGAAAAAGCGGCCGGCTTCAGTATCCGCGGCGCCACCGGCAGCGTGGCCGGGGCCCGTGTCGCGGTCACGCTCGGCGGCACCGCCCTGGCCGCCGTGACCAGCGCCGCCGGCGGCGCCTGGTCGGTGCCGGTGCCGGCCGCGGCGGCCTACGTCAGCGGCACCGGCGTGGCGCTGACGGTGAGCGCCAGCAAGGGCGGCTACAGCGCCACCACGCTGGACCGCGACCTGGGCGTGGACCTGGCTGCGCCGACGCTGAGCTACACGCCGCCGGCCAGCCTCACGGTGGGCGCGCCCATCAGCGCCCTGACGCCCACCAGCAGCAGCACCGACATCGCCTCCTACGCGGCCGCGGACCTGCCGCCGGGGCTGACCATCAACGCCGCCAGCGGCGCCATCAGCGGCACCCCGGACACGGCCAGGACCAGCACCCGGGAGGCCACGCTGACGGCCACCGACGGCGCCGCCAACGCCACCGCCGCCAGCCTCACCTTCCCGGCGGTGGCCCAGGGCACACAGGACCTCAGCGGGTTTAAATACAGCGCCAGCGCGGTCGCCCTGAGCGCCACGCCGCCGACCTTGAGCGCGCCCACGGTGGCGCAGGTCACGCCGAGCTACACGGCCGCGCCGGCCGCGGTGTGCACGGTCGCCGGCGGCAGCGGCGCGTTGACCCTGGTGGCGCTGGGCGAGTGCGTGATTAGCGTGACCGCCGCGGCCAATGCCAACTACCACGCGGCCACGGCCAGCTTTACGCTGACCGTGGGCGCCGACCCGGCGCTGCCGCTGACGCTGGCCGCGGTGGCCGGCGATAACACCATCAACATTACCGAAAAAGCGGCCGGCTTCAGTATCCGCGGCGCCACCGGCAGCGTGGCCGGGGCCCGTGTCGCGGTCACGCTCGGCGGCACCGCCCTGGCCGCCGTGACCAGCGCCGCCGGCGGCGCCTGGTCGGTGCCGGTGCCGGCCGCGGCGGCCTACGTCAGCGGCACCGGCGTGGCGCTGACGGTGAGCGCCAGCAAGGGCGGCTACAGCGCCACCACGCTGGACCGCGACCTGGGCGTGGACCTGGCTGCGCCGACGCTGAGCTACACGCCGCCGGCCAGCCTCACGGTGGGCGCGCCCATCAGCGCCCTGACGCCCACCAGCAGCAGCACCGACATCGCCTCCTACGCGGCCGCGGACCTGCCGCCGGGGCTGACCATCAACGCCGCCAGCGGCGCCATCAGCGGCACCCCGGACACGGCCAGGACCAGCACCCGGGAGGCCACGCTGACGGCCACCGACGGCGCCGCCAACGCCACCGCCGCCAGCCTCACCTTCCCGGCGGTGGCCAAGGGCACACAGGACCTCAGCGGGTTTAAATACAGCGCCAGCGCGGTCGCCCTGAGCGCCACGCCGCCGACCTTGAGCGCGCCCACGGTGGCGCAGGTCACGCCGAGCTACACGGCCGCGCCGGCCGCGGTGTGCACGGTCGCCGGCGGCAGCGGCGCGTTGACCCTGGTGGCGCTGGGCGAGTGCGTGATTAGCGTGACCGCCGCGGCCAATGCCAACTACCACGCGGCCACGGCCAGCTTTACGCTGACCGTGGGCGCCGACCCGGCGCTGCCGCTGACGCTGGCCGCGGTGGCCGGCGATAACACCATCAACATTACCGAAAAAGCGGCCGGCTTCAGTATCCGCGGCGCCACCGGCAGCGTGGCCGGGGCCCGTGTCGCGGTCACGCTCGGCGGCACCGCCCTGGCCGCCGTGACCAGCGCCGCCGGCGGCGCCTGGTCGGTGCCGGTGCCGGCCGCGGCGGCCTACGTCAGCGGCACCGGCGTGGCGCTGACGGTGAGCGCCAGCAAGGGCGGCTACAGCGCCACCACGCTGGACCGCGACCTGGGCGTGGACCTGGCTGCGCCGACGCTGAGCTACACGCCGCCGGCCAGCCTCACGGTGGGCGCGCCCATCAGCGCCCTGACGCCCACCAGCAGCAGCACCGACATCGCCTCCTACGCGGCCGCGGACCTGCCGCCGGGGCTGACCATCAACGCCGCCAGCGGCGCCATCAGCGGCACCCCGGACACGGCCAGGACCAGCACCCGGGAGGCCACGCTGACGGCCACCGACGGCGCCGCCAACGCCACCGCCGCCAGCCTCACCTTCCCGGCGGTGGCCAAGGGCACACAGGACCTCAGCGGGTTTAAATACAGCGCCAGCGCGGTCGCCCTGAGCGCCACGCCGCCGACCTTGAGCGCGCCCACGGTGGCGCAGGTCACGCCGAGCTACACGGCCGCGCCGGCCGCGGTGTGCACGGTCGCCGGCGGCAGCGGCGCGTTGACCCTGGTGGCGCTGGGCGAGTGCGTGATTAGCGTGACCGCCGCGGCCAATGCCAACTACCACGCGGCCACGGCCAGCTTTACGCTGACCGTGGGCGCCGACCCGGCGCTGCCGCTGACGCTGGCCGCGGTGGCCGGCGATAACACCATCAACATTACCGAAAAAGCGGCCGGCTTCAGTATCCGCGGCGCCACCGGCAGCGTGGCCGGGGCCCGTGTCGCGGTCACGCTCGGCGGCACCGCCCTGGCCGCCGTGACCAGCGCCGCCGGCGGCGCCTGGTCGGTGCCGGTGCCGGCCGCGGCGGCCTACGTCAGCGGCACCGGCGTGGCGCTGACGGTGAGCGCCAGCAAGGGCGGCTACAGCGCCACCACGCTGGACCGCGACCTGGGCGTGGACCTGGCTGCGCCGACGCTGAGCTACACGCCGCCGGCCAGCCTCACGGTGGGCGCGCCCATCAGCGCCCTGACGCCCACCAGCAGCAGCACCGACATCGCCTCCTACGCGGCCGCGGACCTGCCGCCGGGGCTGACCATCAACGCCGCCAGCGGCGCCATCAGCGGCACCCCGGACACGGCCAGGACCAGCACCCGGGCCGCCACGCTGACGGCCACCGACGGCGCCGCCAACGCCACCGCCGCCAGCCTCACCTTCCCGGCGGTGGCCAAGGGCACACAGGTCCTGAGCGGGTTTGCCTACAGCCAGACCAACATTGTCTTCGGCGCTACCGCCCCGACCCTGACTGCACCGAGCAGCGCCCGGGGGGGCTTGAGTTACGCCAGCAATAACTTGTCGGTATGCGAGGTGGACGCGAACAGCGGCGCCCTGGCCATCCTGACCGCCGGCGCCTGTGAGGTGACCGTGACGGCCGCGGCCACGGCCAACTACGCGGTGGCCACGGCCGACTTCACGCTGACCGTGAACCCGGTCGGCACCCTGGCGCTGAACGTGGGCATCATTGCCGGGGACAACAGCATCAACATTGCCGAGCAGGCGGCCGGCTTTGCCATCAGCGGCGACACCGGCACGGTAGCCGGGGTGGCGGTGACGGTGGTGATCGGCACCGAGACCCTGGCCGCGACCTCGGCGATTGTTTCGCCGGCGACCGACGCCACCTGGACGGTGACTGTACCGGCCGACGCGGCCTACGTGAGCGGCGCCGGCGTGACCGTGGCGGTGACCGCCGTCAAGAACGGCCACGACGACGCCACGGCGGTCAACCGCAGCCTGGTCGTGGACCTCAGCGCCCCCGCGGTCAGTTATACGGCGCCGGACTCACTCACGGTGGGCGCGGCCATCAGCGCCATGAGTCCGGTCACCAGCGCCACCGACATCGCCACGTACAGTGCCGCCGCCTTGCCGCCGGGCCTGGACATCGACGCCGCCAGCGGCGTCATCAGCGGCACCCCGGACCGGGCCAGGGACACCACGCAGGCCGCCACGGTGACGGTGTCCGACACGGCGGGCAACAGCGCCACGGTGGACCTCACCTTCCCGGCGGTGGCTAAGGGCGCGCAGGTCCTCAGCGGCTTCGGCTACAGCGAGACCTCGGTCGCCCTGAGCGCCACGGCGCCGACGCTCACGGCGCCCACGGGGGCAGTAACCACGCTGGCCTACACGGCTGCGCCGGCCGCGGTGTGCACGGTCGACGCCGGCAGCGGCGCCCTGACACTCACCGGGGTGGGCGAGTGCGTGATTAGCGTCAGCGCCGCGGCCAACGCCAACTACGACGCGGCCACGGCCAGCTTCACGCTGACCGTGGGCGCCGACCCGGCGCTGCCGCTCTCCGTGGCCGCGGTGGCCGACGATGACACGATTAACATTGCCAGGTGGACAGCCGGGTTCAGCGTCAGCGGCGCCACCGGCCGCGTGGCCGGGGCCAGTGTCGCGGTCACGCTCGGCGGCACCGCCCTGGCCGCCGTGACCTCCGCCGGCGACGGCGCCTGGTCGGTGGCCGTACCGGGCGCGGCGGCCTACGTGACCGGCACCGAGGTGGCGCTGACGGTGACCGCCAGCAAGGCCCGCTACACCGCCGCCACGGTCAACCGCAGCCTGGCCGTGGACCTGGTGGCGCCGACGCTGAGCTACACGCCGCCGGCCAGCCTCACGGTGGGCGCGGCCATCAGCGCCATGGCGCCCACCACCAGCAGCACCGACATCGCCGCCTACGCGGCCACCGACCTGCCGCCGGGCCTGGACATCGACACCGGCAGCGGCGTCATCAGCGGCACCCCGGACACGGCCAAGGGCACCACGCAGGCCGCCACGGTGACACTGACGGATAACGCCGACAACGCGACCCCCGTGACCGTCACCTTCCCGGCGGTGGATAGGGGCGCGCAGACCCTGACGGGCTTCGAGTATAGCGCCACCTCGGTGGTCTTCGGCGACGCCGCGCCGACGCTCACTGCGCCCACGGGGGCACAGGCTACGCTGAGCTACTCGGCGACCCCGGCCGGCGTGTGCACGGTGGACAGCGGCACGGGAGCGCTGATCCTGGTGGGGCCGGGCAGTTGCATCATAACCGTCACCGCCGCGGCCAACGCCAACTACGACGCGGCCACGGCCAGCTTCACGCTGACCGTGGGCGCCGACCCGGCGCTGCCGCTGACGCTGGCCGCCGTGGCCGGGGATAACACCATCAATATTACCGAACAGAAGAACGGGTTCAGCGTCAGCGGCGCCACCGGCAGCGTGGCCGGGGCCAGTGTCACGGTCACGCTCGGCGGCACCGCCCTGGCCGCCGTGACCTCCGCCGGCGATGGCGCCTGGTCGGTGGCCGTACCGGCCGCGGCGGCCTACGTGACCGGCACCGAGGTGGCGCTGACGGTGAGCGCCAGCAAGGCCCGCTACACCGCCGCCACGGTCAACCGTAGCCTGACCGTGGACCTGGCTGCGCCGACGCTGAGCTACGCCGCGCCGACCACCCTGACGGTGGGCACGGCCATCAGCGCCATGGCGCCCACCACCAGTGACACCGACATCAAGTCCTACGCGGCCACCGACCTGCCGTCGGGCTTGGACATCGACACCGGCAGCGGCGTCATCAGCGGCACCCCGGACACGGCCAAGGGCACCACGCAGGCCGCCACGGTGACACTGACGGACAACGCCGGCAATGCGACCGCCGCCAGCGTCACCTTCCCGGCGGTGGGTAGGGGCACGCAGACCCTGACGGGCTTCGAGTATAGCGCCACCTCGGTGGTCTTCGGCGACGCCGCGCCGACGCTCACTGCGCCCACGGGGGCACAGGCCACGCTGAGCTACTCGGCGGCCCCGGCCGGCGTGTGCACGGTGGACAGCGGCACGGGAGCGCTGATCCTGGTAGGACCGGGCAGTTGCATCATTACCGTCACCGCCGCGGCCAACGACAACTACCACGCGGCCACGGCCGACTTCACGCTGACCGTGAACCCGGTCGGCACCCTGGCGCTGAACGTGGACATCATTGCCGGGGATGACAGCATCAACATTGCCGAGCAGGCGGCCGGCTTTGCCATCAGCGGCGACACCGGCACGGAAGCCGGGGTGGCGGTGACGGTGGTGATCGGCACCGAGACCCTGGCCGCGACCTCGGCGATTGTTTCTCAGGCGACCGACGCCACCTGGACGATGACTGTACCGGCCGACGCGGCCTACGTGAGCGGCGCCGGCGTGACCGTGACGGTGACCGCCGCCAAGAACGGCTACGACGCCGCCACGGCGGTCAACCGCAGCCTGGTCGTGGACCTCAGCGCCCCCGCGGTCAGTTATACGGCGCCGGCCTCACTCACGGTGGGCGCGGCCATCAGCGCCATGAGTCCGGTCACCGGCGCCACCGACATCGCCACGTACAGTGCCGCCGCCCTGCCACCGGGGCTGGTCATCGACGCCGCCAGCGGCGTCATCAGCGGTGCCCCGACCACGGCCGGTAACACCACGCAGGGACCCTCGGTGAGGGTGACGGATAACGCCGGCAACACGGGCCGCGCGACCGTTAACTTCCCGCTGGTGGCCGAGGAGCAGATTCAGGTCGAAATCCATGGCGAGTTATTCATTATAACCGTTACCCATAGGCCGGCCCACGTCAGCGTGGGGGTAAATGCCCTGTCCGCTGAGCAGATGGAGGCACAGGTGCCACCGGCGAACGTGGTGTTTTCCACCCCGCCGGTGTACATAGACGTTAACGGATTGATGACGGGCGAGGAAGTCCATTTCTGCATGCCGCGCGGGAACGTTCCGGCCGGTCATATTGCAACGATCTACACGGCGGGGATGGACGACGGCAGTCAACCCTCTCACTGGTCTGAGGTAGGCAACGCGGACTACCCGGACATGCTCAAGGTGTGTGCGATAGCGTCGAGTTTCTCACCGCACCGGGTTGGCTATCGATCCACTCAGGAGTCGGTGCGGGCGATAGCCCTGGCGGTACGCGCCAGCCCGGCCCGGTTCGCTGAGTTGGGTGACATCATTACCTTCACTTACACGGTGACCAACGACGGCACGGAGACGCTGGCAGGGCCCGCGTCGATTGATGATGCCGTGGTAGCGGGGGTCGTCTGTGATGCGCCGCCGGCCGGTGGGCTGGAGTCCGGGGCGTCGTTGAGTTGTACCGGCGAGTACACCGTGACGCAGGCGGACCTGGACGCGCAAAGGCTGGTGAGCAGGGCGACGGCAGCGCTGGATGGGGTCAGTTCACAGGTAACGCCCACGACGGTGTTATTGAGAACTGCAAATAACCAGTTACCGAGGTTGTCGGTTTCTGACGTGAGGGTTGCGGAGGACGCCGGGTCGCTGACCTTCAGCGTCAGGTTGAGTGTAGCGGCTGCGGAGGAGGTGACGGTGGATTATGCCACCGGGGCGGGGACGGCCAGGCGCAGCTTTGACTACAGCCATGTGTCGGGTACGTTGCGGTTCGACGTGGGTGAGTCGGAGAAGCGGGTTGAGGTGCCAGTGTGGGATGATGAGAGCGTAGAGGAGGATGAGAGCTTCATACTGACCTTAAGCAACCCGGTAAATGCCGGGTTCGACCGGGCCACGGCGACGGGCTGGATTATTGACAACGACACGCGCTACCTGTTAACCAGGCATGCCAGTGCGGCCGAGGGGGCAGGAGAGATGGTGTTCAAGGTGTTACTGGCGCCGGTGAGCGATCAAACGGTGACGCTGGATTGGGCGACTGCGGACGCCAGTGCGGCCGCGGGCGCCGATTACACGCCGGCCAGGGGGACCCTGACCTTCAGCCCGGGAGAGGTAGAGAAGACGGTGCGGGTGCCAGTGATTGATGATGCGCTGGATGAGGATAAGGAGAGTTTCACGGTGAGATACAGTGACCCGGTCAATGCAAGGTTATGGAGGGGGAACTCGATGACGGGCTGGATTTATGACAATGATGAGCGGGCTATCCGCGTGGCGCCGCAGACCTTGCAGGTGGACGAGGGGACGACGGGGCGTTACACGGTCGTCCTGGCGACGCAGCCCACGGGTAATGTGACTGTCGTGGTGACCACGGATGCGGCGGGGGTGCAGTTGGCCCCGCAGCAGCTCCGCTTCGATGCAGACAACTGGTCGCGGCCGCAGGCCGTGGACGTGACGACGCCTGCTGATACGGATATGTTCGATGCTGACCGGGTGTTGATGCATACGGCGAGCGGGGGTGACTACGGCGGGATGCAGGTATGGCAGGAATTGTCCATAAAGGACACCGACAAACCGGATGACATGCCGGGTGAGGCGCCGATCATCCACCCTGTGGACGCGCCTGGGGTGCTGGACGACTAATACCGCCTAAGGATCATTTGCGAAGGCACCATTTCGTCCTGACGTTCAATAGTAAAAAGTGGCACACGATTTTTCATCCTTTCCTTAGAAAAGAGGGCAGATTTAATCCGTCCCCTTTATTCATCGTGAAAATTGAGAAAATTAACCTGTTTCCATGTTCTTGTTTTCAGCGGGGATAAAAAGGTGGGATTTTTGCATCGTAGTTGATCCATACTGCTTTGGGCGAGGTATATTCCTGCAGACATTCAATGCCCATATCGCTGCCGTAGCCGGATTCACCCACGCCGCCAAATGGGGAGCCGGGATGGACTCGTTTGTAACAGTTCACCCAGACCATGCCGGCTTTGATGCCGTCGGAGAACTTGTGGGCGCGTTGCAGGTTGTTGGTCCACAGTCCACTGCCTAATCCGTAATCGGTGGCGTTCGCCAACTCCAGCGCTTCGGCGTCATCCTTGAAGCGGGTCACCGATACGAACGGACCAAACACCTCCTGCTGAAAAACGCTGTCGCCGGGTTTCGCCTCGACTATGGTCGGTTTCAGGTAATAACCTTTTTTCAAATCATCCTGGTCGGGCTGTTCGCCGCCGGTCAGTATTTTATTGTCTTCCTTTTTACATACATCGATGTAATTAAGCACCCGGTCCAGGTGCAACTTCGACGTGAGCGGCCCCATCTCGGTTTCATCATCCAGTGGATTCCCTAATTTTATGGATTCTGCAAGACCGATAAATTTTTCCAGGAACTCATCGGCGATGGACTCATGTAATAACAGGCGGGAACCGGCAATACAGGCCTGGCCCTGGTTGTGAAAGATGGCAAAAGCAGACCCACCGATGGCGGCGGGCAGAGTCGCGTCTTCGAATACGATGTTCGGACCTTTACCCCCCATCTCCAACGATACGCGCTTCAGGTTCCCCGCAGAAGCCTGAACGATCTTGCGACCGGTCGCAGTGGAGCCGGTAAAGGCGATCTTGTCAACGTCAGGATGTTCGGCCAGGTGCTGGCCGGTAGTATGGCCATAACCAGGGACAATATTAACAACGCCGGGGGGGAAACCCACTTCATTCATGAGGTCAACCAGTCTGAGTGTTGACAAGGGTGTGATCTCGGATGGTTTCATCACGACGGTATTGCCGGCGGCAAGGGCAGGCCCCAACTTCCAACTGCAAAACATGATGGGGAAGTTCCAGGGAACGATTTGCCCTACTACGCCGACAGGTTTCCGCTTGACGATGCTCAGGAAACCCGGTTCTACCGGTACTTCCCGCCCGTCTATCTTGTCGGCGATGCCGCCGAAGTAACGCAAGTTGAGCAAAGTACGCGGCAGGTCCAGGCGCCGGGTGTCTTTCAGGGGATGGCCGGTGTCCAGGCTTTCCAGTTCCGTAAACTCATCAAAATGCGCTTCCAGTTTATCGGCCAGTTTCATAATGAGTTGACCGCGCGCAGATGCAAAAGTATGGCTCCAGTCGTGAAATGCGGCGCGGGCAGCAGCGACCGCCTTATCAACGTCCGCAGGTTTTGCCTCGGCGATAGCAGTAATTTTACTGCCGTCATGGGGATTAATGACGTCTATGGTGCTGCCATCTTCAGCATCAATAAACTCACCGTTGATGAATAATTGATTACGGATGTTTTCAGGTTGCAGGGTACGGACTTTATCAAGCATGGTAGCGTTCCTTTTTTGTTAAAAACGGGGCGTGTAAAAGTATATTGTTCTTGCTGAACGTACTGATGTCTTCACTCAGTCGAGCTGTTTCTTAAATCGTGTCAGGCTCAAGCTGAGAACCACCGCCAGACAACTTATTAAGCCGAAAACATCTGGCAGCAATGCACGTAATTCGGCGCCTCGAAGAACAATGCCGCGTAGAATTTCAACGAAATAAGTCACCGGCAGTATACAACTGAGCAAATAAATGATCATGGGCATCTCCGCGCGGGGAAACATGAACCCGGATAACAAAACCGACGGCAACATAATCATGAATGAAAACTGCATTGCCTGTACCTGTACCCGGGAAATTGTCGAGATAAGCAACCCAAGACCCAGTGCCGTCAGTATGAACACGGAGGCCAATATAATCAGAAGAAAGAGGCTGCCATTGATACGCACCCCGAATAATGTGGTCATCAACAACAGTACGACCAACAATGTGCCGAAAGCCATGATGGCGTATGGCAGCAGCTTGCCCAATAAGAATCCGCTACGGCTTACCGGCGTTACCAGGATTTGTTCCAGTGTGCCCAGTTCCCGTTCCCGCACAATAGTCGTACTTGTCAGAAACAACAAAACGAGTTGCAGAATAATGGCTACCAGACCCGGCACAAAGAAATGTGAACTTTCCAGGTCCGGGTTATAGAGCAATCGTGACCTTACCTCGAGGGGCAAATCAATGGCGCCGGCCGCCGTGCGCGCCGGCCCTGTGCCGGCCTGTTCACCCAGGGCGCGTGCCTGACGCAAAGACAGGTTGATAGCCAGTAAATTTACAGTGTTCAGCGCGGTGGTCGCTACTTGTGAATCACTGCCGTCTATCAAGACCTGTATGTGGGCCTGTTCCCGACGCAGGATTCTTTCCGAATAACTGGCGGGTATCAATATACCCGTTTTGGCCTGACCCGCTTCAAGCGCACGATGATATGATTGTAAATCCCGAACGTGCTCAACCACTGCAAAAGTATCCGTATTCTCTACTGCTTCGATAAAGCGGCGGCTCTCTTCGCTCCCGTCGAGGTTCAGGACAACGGTGGGAATATTTTCAATGGTGACGTCTATTGCGTAACCAAAGATTGTCAGCAGCAATGCAGGCATTACCAGGCTGAATACAATCGTGCTGCGCTGACGACGGATATGCACAAATTCTTTGATGAAAATTGCCTGGAAGCCGTTCATCGTCACATACCCCGGGTTTTTGCTTCCGCCCTGCTCAGTAATACAAACACGTCCTCCAGTGACGGTGCAATCTCCCGGCAAGTCGCTGCCTGATCATCCGTTGCAATCAAGGGGAGTAGTTGTGCCGGCCGTAATGCTTCATCAACAAGAATATGCAGCGTATCGCCAAACAGGGTCGCATCTTTGACATCCGTAAGACGCTTTGCCTCAGCCAATGCGGCAGCCGGATTGCGACAGACAACGGCATAGCGCCGTGTGCCTTCGGGCGTCATCTCAGGGCTGGATTTCAATGCGTCCGGCTCACCGGACACAACCAGTCGAGATAGATAAATATAACCCACGTTGGTGCAGCGTTCTGCCTCATCCATGTAATGAGTCGTCACAAACATGGTGATGCCCTGATTGGCGAGGTGAAACAATAAATTCCACAGTTCACGTCTGGCCACCGGATCAATCCCGGCGGTGGGTTCATCCAAAAACAAGATTCTGGGTTCATGGATCATTGCACAGGCCAAGGCCAGACGTTGTTTCCACCCCCCCGATAATGCCCCACTCAGTCGGTCCATATACGGTTCGATATTCGTCAGTTCCACCACGGCATTGAGTCTGTCCCTCAGTTTCCGGGCGGACAGGCCATATATGCGACCATAGAAATCAAGATTCTCAGTGACGGTAAGATCGCTATACAGGCTGAAGCGTTGCGACATATAGCCGATATGGTGTTTGATCTCTTCCGGGTTTTCGCGGATATCCATGCCAAGCACGGAACCGGTGCCGGAACTTGGAGACAATACTCCGCAAAGCATCCTGATAATTGTGGATTTACCGGAACCGTTTGGCCCTAACAGGCCGAAAATTGCCGCTTTCTCAACAGATAAGCTGACGTCGTCGACTGCGGTGAAATCACCGAAGCGCCGGGTAAGGCCCTCAGCGCGGATTACTGTTTCATTCAAGGCGTGTGCGCCTCTTCAAATAAAACATCCACTGTCATACCGGCGCGCAGTCGACCCAGACCTTCCTCCAGCATCAACTTGGCGCGAAATACCTGTTTGCTGCGCTCTTCCGGAGTCTGTATGTTGCGTGGTATGAACTCGCCCTCCTGCGCGATAAAGGTAATCCGTGTCTTGAATCGTTCGTCTTCAAGCCCATCGACACGAATTGGCACTATCTGGCCCAAAGGCGCCTGGCTTAAACGTGCTTCCGGAATATAGGTGCGAACCCAGAGCCGGTCAATGTCAAGCAGGGAGACTGAAGGCGCGTTGGCAGATACCAGGTCGCCAGGCTGCAATTCAATCGTTTCCAATATGCAATCACAGGGGGAGATCACGTCCAGTTCCTTAACTCGGGCCTGAACGGCTGCCAGGTCGGCTTCGGCTGAGGCCAGCTCGGCTGCTGCCTCGTCAATGTCTTCCCTGCGATAGCCGGAGCGCATTAACTCGAGCGCCTGCTCCGCTTCAACGAAGTCGGCTCTTACCGCGGCGATATCTTCTTTTCTGGTGCCTTCCTCCAACAACGCCAATGATTGTTCCGCCACCACCAGCCCCGCCTGTGCCGCTTCGCGCTCGCGGACCACTACATCATAAGCTTCTTTGGAAACCTGGTCTTTTTTCACCAGGGCTCCCAGGCGGTTGAATTCGGCTTCGGCCAGAGCCAGTGTGGCGCGCGCAATCCTGACCTGTTCCCGCGCCGCTGCAATTTCCTGCCGGCGTGGTCCGGCGACCGCTTTTTCCAATATTGCTTTGGCGCGTTCCCAACGCGCCTGCGCCTGTTGCACTTCCTCAGTACGATAACCGGCTTTGAGACGGGCATATTCCGCTTGCGCCACTGCCAGTTTACTGCTCGCCCGGGCTAATGTCGCTTCCAGGTCGAAGGGTTCGAGACGAAACAGCAAGTCACCAGGCCGCACCCGCGTGCCTTCCTCCACAAACACTTCTGCGACGCGACCGCCGATTTGTGAGCCCACGCGTATTTGATCCGCTTCGATAAAACCTGAAACAATAAATTTCGGCGCGCGCCCCTGCTGCCAGAACAGCCAGAAAACGACCAGTACCGCGAGCCCTAACAGAATGTAACCGGGCTTGCGCATGGCTTACTCCGGTTGTCCGGGTTAAAAGAAGAACCCGCTGTCGCCAC
The DNA here is from genome assembly GCA_965248145.1 of Gammaproteobacteria bacterium. Lineage (GTDB taxonomy): Bacteria > Pseudomonadota > Gammaproteobacteria > Eutrophobiales > Eutrophobiaceae > JAAXHV01. The sequence continues at coordinate 705,823 of OZ252091.1, forward strand.
CAGGCATGGTGGGTTCATCCAGGAGGATATTATGCCTGGCGGTATGCCAGCCCAGCGAATTGTCTGCTTGACGCAATAAATCTGTTCTTTTATCACTGTATATATCCTGGGTAGGTATCGACCTGCGCGACTTTGCTCAACCTCCCGTCTGCAGTGTACTTTACAATAATTTGACAGTCTGTCCCAAGCATGTCCCGGCCTGTTGCTACACAAGCTTCTACGTTAACACTACAGGCGGTCATCGTCTCTGACAATTTTTGACTCCTGCACCATAATTATACAATGAGGGGGATACATAGATAACTTCCAAATCCCGATTTAGAAAGCAGCGGAAAGCAAATAGCCTTGTCTGTATAATAAGTTGCCGTAACGATAATTATTACCCGATAGGTGCACAGACAAGGCTTATGCAGATACTACCCTATCAGATAGAAACACCAAAGAGCTACTGACCAGCCACGGCTTAATCAGTTTTGCGCAGTCATTGCAGCAGAAAGGCGTTTGTGCGCTGGTGGACGAGTACATTCCGGCGCCGTGCAGCAACCGGGGGTATGTGCCGTCGCTGGTAGTGTCGACGCTGATTGCCGAACATCCGGCGTCCGTTGCGGATAGACGGTGAGGCCCACGATGCGCACGCCACGTGCTGGGTGGCATATCACGCCCCGTCAGGCCGAGGTATTGCATCAGACAGGGGTATTGAGTACCCTGAACACCCTTTTCAGAGCTCTAAATTGGGATTTGAGAATCAAACAACTGTGGAGGCATTGCGGTAGGAGAAACAGGATGATGCTGAAATATATCTGTCAATACTGGCTATTGTCGTTATTTTTTGCTGGCTTCCCTGTTTCCGCTGAAATTGACCCTGAGCTGGTACGTGAGAGTCTGGTACGGGTGCGCGCCTACGATAATAACCGGATCGTGACTGAAGGAGCGGGCTTTGTGGTTAATGATGAAGGCCATGTACTTACCAATGCTCACCTTATAGAACAGGCAGATCAATTAACCGTTTTATCCCTGAAAACCGGTGCTGAAATCCTGTCACAACAAACCTTCGCCAATGAGGATATGAATCTGGCCCTGTTGCATGTCCAGGGTTTGGGTTTGCCGCCGTTAAATCTGTCCGAACAGGGGGCAGACGTAGGCAGGATCGTGCAAACACTGAAGTATGCGACGGATGAGACCGTACAGTTGTCTCAAGGAACCATTGGTGTATATCAGGATATCCCGGGCATTACAACAGATGATCCAACGGTACACATGCTACAGCATAACGCCATGATAACTTCCAGGGAGTTTGGAATGCCTCTGTTTAATGAATGTGGGCAGGTTGTCGCCATGAACACGCCTGAGCCGGACGCGGGTCATTGGTTAACCGGGCGGATTACCGAACCAGAGGGAAAAGTTCTTGCTTTGCGCAGCAGCGATATAATAGTTGCCTTAAAGGACAAAGGAATTACCCACACCGCTGTCACGGATGTTTGTCTAAGTGCAGTAGAGCGCGCACAACGAACGGCCATGCAACAACAAAAGGCGGCCATGGCAGCCGCGGCGGCAAAACAGGAAGCCGAAAAAGCCCAACAACAGGCAGAAGCTGCAAAAGCGGCTGCTGAAACTGCAAAAGTAGCTGCTGAAGAAGATGCTGCCATGAAAAAACAGGCGGCTGAGGCCGCCGAGGCTGCTCGTCTGGCAGCGGAAGAAACCGCCAGACTTAAACAGGAAGAAGCGGAGAGACTGCAACGGGAGCAGGCAAAAAAAGAACAACAACTGTTGTGGGCCGTCACAACAGGAACGATATTGATACTTTTGGCGCTCCTCGGCTGGTTCATATCGGCGCGTATAAAAAGAAAAAAGTTACAATCCGCCGCTGCCCGCTTGAGCACAGCGGAACAGGAAGCAGAAGAAGCCAGGCAAGTAGCCGCCAATGCACCGAAACCAGCGCCTTTCAAATGCATCTTGGAAGGTCAGGACAACACCGGTAAACAGTTTACGTTAAGTATCCCGGCATTGGCGTTAGGTGATCCTGCCGGCGTGGTCCTTGGAAGAAATCCGGCCGATTCAGAATTCATTATTGACCACGATGAAATCTCCCGCGAACACACACGCCTGACGTATACCAATGACAGACTCTATGCAGAGGACCTCGACACACTGAACGGAACAACGGTTAACGGCCATCTGCTACAACCTCGGGAAAAAGTACTGTTGCAGGATAAGGATCGACTGCAGATGGGGCCGCTCATTTTGACCTTACGCCTGGTATAGAAAATTCGCCGGGATAAAAGTGCAAATCACTTCATGGCCCAGATTGCGCAGTTGCCTGGGGATAATATTTCTGTGTATGTCCACCTGTATCCTGGCAGCGCCGGATTTTGCCGCTCTTGAGAAGAGTGTCGTTCGTATTGTGACATATATGAATGATGGAATAGGAACAGGCACCGGTTTTATTATTAACGATGCGGGCTATATTGCAACAAATTCTCACGTTATAGATAACGGTAAGAAGATTCGGGTTGTTCCCGTCAATTCGCATACTTTGTATGATGCAGAGGTTGTCAAATCATTCCCGGAACTGGACTTGGCAATCCTGAGAGCCCATGATCTTGATCTACCACCCGTAAGACTGTTACTCTCCACTCCCGACAAGGGTCAGAAAGTCTGGGCAATCGGTTATCCTGAGAGCGCTGACTTTGAACAACTGGCTGATGATCCGACTGTGCAGGATGGCGTTATTGGCCGGATCTTTACTGGCGCGTGGCGCAGTACGGAATTTGTGATTATTCAACACAATGCACCCATGAATCCCGGTAACAGCGGCGGGCCTTTGCTGGATGATTGCGGCAATGTTATCGGCGTGAATACTCTCGCCTCCCTGGTGGTAATCAATAGCCCCTCGCTGGGCCTCACAAGAGTTCCCCATGCAGCAGGGATTTACTGGTCGTCACATATTGTGGAGTTGGCGCAGATTTTACGAAACGATTCAATTCCATTTCAATCCCAGGATACTGACTGCGCGCCGATTGGCAAGACCGGAAATTCTGTATGGGTCACTGCGCTTGGTGTATTAACGCTGTTTGCCTTGCTCCTGGCCCTGAGAAAACCCCGTCAACGGGTTATCCGTGTTGTTGAACAAATCAGTCAGGGCGCCAATAAAAAAGCAGGGGCCAGGCGCAGTAAAAAACGGACAAAAAACAAACTTCCACAACATGGTCTGGTATTGGCAGGTTTCAACAGCGACGGCGCTCGAGTCCTTATAGTTTTGGCGCCAGACATGTTTGCCGGCAAACGGCTGGGGGTCGCATTAGGCCGTCACCCGGAACTGGTCGATACAGTGATCGATGATGATAGAGTCTCAAAGCGTCATGTGCGGATATCCACCCGGGATGGCAGGTTTTATCTGGAAGATCTGAATTCCATGAATGGAACATTTCTCAATGAGCGTAGACTGTCCCCTTTTAGTATTGCGCGATTGGAATATGGCGCCTCAATCAGGCTGGGGTCTCTGGAATTGATGGCATCAAAATTGTGAGTGGATTATCAGCGCCATGAAACAACGCAATCGCGAAATTAATATTTTTAATATGTCCGCCCTGGACCTGTTTGCCTCGGCATTGGGCGCCTTCATATTGATAACGCTTATCCTGTTGCCCTTTTTCCCTAATCTTGATCCCACCCCTATACAAGAGAAGCTGGAAAAGACGCAGGCGGGACTGGATGCAGCGGCGGCAGAAGCCAAAGTACTTCAGGCCCGGTTGGCAGAAAGCAATGCCAGGGAACAGGAGTTGCAGGATAAAATAAAAGCTGCAACCGATCAGCCGAAAAAAGAGAAAACACCGCCCAAGCTGGCATTTCCTCCACTTGATCTGGTCATTGCGCTGGATACCACCGACAGTATGCACAAGCAGGTTAAGGGTCTGAAAAACGAGATTGAACAAATAGCGAGCCTGCTCCTGAAGTTTGCGCCAAGCGTTGGAATTGGTGTCATAGATTTCAAGGATCGTTGCGAAGGCCGGAGGGCTTTAAAGACCTTCCCGCTGGTTGAAATGAATGATGTGAGTATCCGCAGCTTGTCCGAGTTTACCAGGAGCATAAAACGAGGTAATTATACGCGCTGCAATAGAGACCACGAAGAAGCCGTTAACCTAGCGCTTGACAGAGCGGTCGCAATGCCTTGGCGTCGTCAAGCAAAAGTCAGGATCATTGTCATCATTTCTGATAATCCTGCCTATCCTGAAACACAGGCCTCCGTTTTGCAGCAAGCAAGCCGGTTTGCAGCCTCGCGGGAAGGCAATCGTGTCTCGACTGTTCACGTGCCAACATGGAGACATGCACTCGGTATAGCAAAAAGCCCCGAATTTCTGGAACGGCTGGCAAAAGCAGGCAAAGGGCAGTTCATAGGCGGTGGCGGATCATTCACCGCCACGATATTACTTGCCCTGGCCGATACCTGAGGCATGACTGACTATCTCCATGCCCTGCCGCAAGGCTACCGCATCCAGGAATATGAGCTGGTACGCATCCTGGGCAGTGGCGGCTTCGGGATTACCTACCTGGGCTATGATCATAACCTTGATAAGGCCGTAGCCATCAAGGAGTACCTGCCCAACGACCTGGCAGTACGAGCTGATAATAATTCCGTGCTGCCCAAATCCACACAGGACAAGGCCGATTACGTATGGGGGTTGGAGCGCTTTATCAGTGAAGCGCAGACCCTGGCCCGCTTTGACCACCGGCATATCATAAAAATCCACCGTTTCTTCCGGGCTCATGGCACGGGGTATATCGTGATGGAGTATGCGGAGGGAGAAACACTGTCGGAGTTGCTGCAACGCAAAGGGACCCTCACGGAGGCGGAGTTGAAACCAATACTGTTCCCCATTCTGGACGGGCTGGAAGCCGTGCATCAGGCTGACTTCCTGCACCGGGATATCAAGCCGGGTAATATTGTCATTCGGGATGATGGCAGCCCGGTGTTGATTGACTTTGGTTCGGCCCGGCAGGCAGTGGCAGGTAAGAGTCGCAGTGTAACGGCGATTGTCACGCCCGGTTATGCACCGATTGAGCAGTATTCCGCCAAAGGACATCAAGGCCCTTGGACGGATATTTATGGTTTGGGAGCGGTGTGTTACCGGTGTTTGACCGGGGAGCAACCGGACGATGCGACGGAGAGGTTGCGGAAGGACCCCTTGGTCCCTGCCGCCAAGCGGTGCGAGGGCAAGGCAAGTGCATCATTGCTTGGTACCATTGACCGGGCGCTTCGGGTAAATGAGGGGGAGCGACCACAAAGTATCAAGGTTTGGCGTAAAGAACTGGACAGGGCTGATAATGCTGATACCGGGTGTCCTTCAAAAGATGATGATATAACAGTAGCAAAGATCCATAAAAAGTGTGAAGACCTTGGAGGGGACACCTCTGCTGAGATAAGCCTTGACGAAGAAAGAAAAAAATATCTCGCCAGCAGGAGTATTCGGCTTGGGGCGTGGCTTGTTGATGCTTTTTTAGTCAGTATATTCGCCGTGCCAGTGTACATGCTGGTGTATATAGCATTGGCGGGGGTACTTGGATTGGCAATTTTAAGTCCCTCGGAAGCATTCGTGCTAGGGGAAATAACAGGGACAATAACAGTGTTTGGCACCTATGCCCTGTTGAACGGATATTTTCTCGTGAAACGTGGGCAGACTCTCGGGAAAATGCTGTTACGTATCAGGATCGTCGATGCTGAGTCAAAGGAAATTGTTTCATTTTGGCGGGTATTCGTTTTGCGCTGGCTTGTTTGGATAATAATCGCGCTATTACCAATATTATCGGTAGTAGCGTTGCTCGACCCATTTTTCATCTTCAGAAAGCAACGGCGTTGTCTACATGACTACCTTGCCGGCACCATCGTTGTCAATAATACCGTCGGCAAGATTGCCTCCAAGGCTTCCGACAAGTCTGAATCGGCCCTACCACATATCTCCGCATTCGTCTGGATATTAGGAGTACTCGTAGTTATTGTTACAACTATTGCAATCTTTAATGGCGGCATCTTTACGGATGTAGGTAATAGGATCAGACCTGACGACATCTTTGCTGATATATCGTGGGAGGATAATCCAAGTGAGGACAACTTAAGTCGTCCGAATGTAGCTGAAAAGCTTCGTGCCGGCACTACTACCCAAGCTCCTGAAGAGCCGAGCGTGACAACAATGGCCACAACAGCTTTTGACGCATATAAGGATGATGAGACAGAAGCTCCTAAAGAGCCGCTTTATGTTGATCTTGGTAAAACTTCGGGATTTATCATTGGTCAACGAACCTCATTAAATCACATCGCGAACGAATACCCTGCATTATCCCTGCGCGCTATAAAAGCAGAGCGCGAATTCAATCTTACTTTTGGAGTTGCAGAAAAAAATATTGAAAAGTCACTGAGAAATATCTTGATGGATGAATATCCTGAGTACATTGCAACAATAGAAGAGGAAATTAAATCCATTTCCAAGCTTCAACAAATAAACCGGGACATTGCCGTACAGTTTCTTGATGAAGTAGAGTTAAGAGCCAAGGGAAAAATACCTTCTCCAATGCTTGAAACTCTTTTGCATTATCAGTTTGAAGAAAGACCTGCTGAAGAGTTAATTCGTGGATTCAAAACAATATACCGGACAAATGGTCACCCTAAAGCCAAGGGGCTGGATCTGCAAATCGAGTATGCTAAAAGCTGGTCACTACGTGAAGGGAAGAGGCCTAACATAATTCAGTTTTTCAGGAGCAACAATGGAAGAGGTCCTGCTATTGCCTTAATAATGATACGGGACCTTGTAGATGAAGCACAGGGAGAATTAACACGAAGGGATATCCAAACTCTTAATACACTTGAGGAAAGCAGGGAATTGGCATCAGAAATGTTTTCAGAAAAAAATCTTAGAGAGATGGCAAAAGATACGGGCATGCTTAATGTCCGTAATATAAGTACAAAAAGAATGGTGCTGGATAACTGGCCGGGGGCAATGCTGGAATTTAACGGTGATGGACAGCGTTTAGATCTCACAATAACGACGTACAATAAGATGTATATCGTTATATACAAAAATTACATGATTTTCTTGCAATGTCAGGTTGCAAAATTACCAGATGAAACAGAGGGCACTCTAAAAACTAAAACAACTCGGTTCGTGCCATTATTTTATCTTATGGCAAATAGCTTGGTCATTCAGAGCCAGTATTAAGCACCTGAAATAGCGTCGCGGTACAAGGAAGCGTGCTTGCCAGGGGGACGAACAAAATCAATCCTTATACTGATCAAACAGATGTGGACGCCGGATTTAGATACTATCATCAGCGCCTTCCTGATATGAAGTAATTATCACTCATGACTGACTACCTTCATGCCCTGCCCCCGGGCTACCGCATCCAGGAATATGAACTGGTGCGTGTCCTGGGCAGTGGCGGCTTCGGGATTACCTACCTGGGCTATGATCATAACCTTGATAAGGCCGTCGCCATCAAGGAGTACCTGCCCAGTGAACTGGCAGTACGCGCTGATAATAAGTCCGTGCTACCCAAATCCACACAGGACAAGGCCGATTACGTATGGGGGTTGGAGCGTTTTCTCAGTGAAGCGCAGACCCTGGCCCGCTTTGACCACCGGCATATCATAAAAATCCATCGTTTCTTCCGGACTCATGGCACGGGGTATATCGTGATGGAGTATGCGGAGGGAGAAACACTGTCAGCGGTGTTGCAACGCAAAGGGACACTCACGGAGGCAGAGTTGAAACGAATACTGTTCCCTATTCTGGACGGGCTGGAAGCAGTGCATGAGGCTGACTTTCTGCATCGGGACATCAAGCCGGGTAATATTGTCATTCGGGATGATGGCAGCCCGGTGTTGATTGACTTTGGGTCGGCCCGACAGGCAGTGGCCGGCAAGAGTCGCAGTGTGATGGCGATTGTCACACCCGGTTATGCGCCGATTGAGCAGTATTCCGCCAAAGGACATCAAGGCCCTTGGACGGATATTTATGGTTTGGGAGCGGTATGTTACCGGTGTTTGACCGGGGAGCAACCGGACGATGCGACGGAGAGATTGCGGGAGGACCCCTTGGTCCCTGCCACCAAGCGATGCGAGGGCAAGGCAAGTGCATCATTGCTTGGCGCCATTGACCGAGCACTTCGGGTGGATGCGGGGGAGCGACCACAGACGATTGCGGAGTGGCGGCAGACACTGTCGGATAAGGCGGAAGCGCCGGCATATCGCTGGAGAAAGGATACTGCGAAGCCGACTACCCGGCCATCCTCACCTCCCTCTCAAGGCAGCAGGGATGGTCTGTTGTCTAAACTCCTGCTGGCCGGGGTGGTACTGGCGCTGGTGGGCGTTGGGGTATATTGGTGGCGACAGAACGAGCTGTTCCCGGATGAGCACGGGTCGGACGTGGCACTGGCGCGCGACGCCTCGGCCACTGGCCAACAGGCAGTCCAAAAACCTGGGGAAGTAGAGCTCCAAGAGATGGGACCTTCGGCACATACGCCGGTGCCACATGAAGAAGCAGAGTTGCCAGCGAAAGCTCCGGCCTTAGTCCAATGGTCACAGTTGACCTTGGATATCCAGAACATTCTTACTACGTTGGGATACAATCCTGGTACTGCCGATGGAATTTATGGTGAGAGAACCAAGGCAGCCATTGAGGCGTTTCAACAAAACATTGGCTACCCTGTTGACGGGCAAATGAACCCACAGCTATTACACACTCTACGACAAGCGTTGATAGTCCGTCAGAGTGAGAAAGTCAGAATAACAGATACAACGTCAGCAACACAAAAAAGCCCGTCAAATCTTACGGGATCACAAGAAGAATATTTCACACGAGGTTCTCACGAGGATGATGTGCTGAGATTGCAAGGAACACCATCAAGTATCGATCGGTATGAGTCGTCGGGCTACGAAAGGTGGCACTTCGGGTCCAGCATGGTAGAGGTCGATTTGCAAACGAGACGCGTTTGGGGATGGATCAATATCGGCGGCGACCTGAACGTGCGCCTCTTGCCCGGCAAACAGGTCACTTCAGGGACCTACTTCACGCGAGGTTCTCACGAGGATGATGTGCTGAGACTGCAAGGAACACCATCAGTTCTCGGGCACCGTAAGTCGGCGGACTACGAATTCTTGAACTTTGGGCGCAGCTTAGTATGGATCGATTTGCAAACGAGACGCGTTTGGGGATGGATCAATATCGGCGGCGACCTGAACGTGCGCCTCTTGCCCGGTAAACAGGTCACTTCAGAGACTTACTTCACGCGAGGTTCTCACGAGGATGATGTACTGAGATTGCAAGGAACACCATCAACTCTCACCCAGTCCTCAAGCTACGAAAACTGGCGGTTCGGGCGCAGCCTCGTAAGGATTGATTTGCAAACGAGACGCGTCTTGGGATGGAACAATAGGGGCAACCTGAAGGTCAAACTTTGATGGCATAGGACGAGCTGGTCGTCCCTGAACAACCCGGAAAGTCACTCTAACCTGTTGATTATATTTGTGTAACTTGTAATTTCTTCTGAAATCGCCAGATTTGGTATCATTAACCTCTATTTTCTGGCAATTTCGGAGGCAACCATGACCCCCAGACAAGCTGACGCCGGCGCAAAGTCCCCCGGGGACATGATGAGACGTACACCCAGGTGTACGTCTCCGGGCAGCAGCGCGGCATCAAGACGCTACGGTTAAAACGCTCACTCAATCGCCGCCAGGCGATTGAGTCGGTCATCGGTCACCTGAAATCCGATGGGTTGTTGTACCGCAATTACCTGAAAGGCACACAGGGCGACCAGACTAAAGATCAGAACCTGCAGACTGAACCATCCTAACCATTGGCTGACTGGCTAACATGACTATAGCGGTGGGTGGACCAATTTACGGGGAGGGGGTCAATGTAAATCCGGATTACTTGTGTAGAATTCTTCGGATTGAATTAAAAAGTAATTGGCAAGCCGAAATACTATTTTTGCAGGAATGATAGGAGGAAGGACAAAGGATATAGAAATATCATCCTTCGTAAGCTTATAGTAATTATCGGCATCATTATACTTTTCTACAACAACGTAGTTTCTGGTTAGAACTTCTAGAACGGCGCCCCTTGTGAGTGTGTATAAACCTTTATCAGATTTGGGTTGGCCCCCTATTTTCATGCGGCTTCTTTTAATTCCTGTTTCAGAAACCAGAGATTGCCGAACGGCAGGTGTTCTTGCTCTTGGATTTCAAACACATTAAGGTTTGTAAATCTGTATCTACTAGAATCAAGCAGATCTGCAATTACATTCAGTGGTGCCCAGCGTAAAAACTTCTCAATATTGCCATATCGTTTTACATGTTCCTGTATGGTCAAATTAAGTCCTATTTCAAAATTTCTCTGTACTTCTTCCAGAGTTTCTCCACAAGCAAAATAATCTATCTCAACACCCTGTGCGACCCAACCGTCAGGTTCTTCTGATATAAGAACTCGCAGGCCATCCAGAGCTGCAAGATGATCATCGCCAATATTTATATGAGTTGCTTTGGTCATGTTAATCTCCTATTATCAGGGGTGATTTGCCTCCGTAAAATATATTGATTTCTGTTTTTTGTGAATGTTCCTCTTCCGGGGCAGTTCTACTGTAGCATTACTTGTCAAGTATTTGCAAAAACACATTAACCAGTGTCAAGAAAAAAGTTGAATTATCTATGCCCATATTGCACTGCTTTCCAACTCTTAGCCCAAGTTTAACACTCATATTTATAAGTTCTTAATATTCAATCAGTTAGAATTGATAAATTCGGTGTAAGGCACTACAAAGTGCCTTTTTTCGCCTGTCTGTGTATCACACGACCGTCTTCTGCGTGCCGCCGGGGTTCTCGTTTATACCCAACACCTGATAGAGAGCCTGCTGTTCCGCCTCCGGGCGCGTGGCTTTACGGATATGCAGGGTACGTTGGTCGGCACAACGGAAGGTGGCGGTCACCCGTTGCTGTCCCCCCAGGATACGGCGCAAGGTAGACCAGCTGGCCCGCTCCCCGTGCGCCCGCAGACGGCGACGGATGAGTTGCACCGCCTGATAGGCCAGCACGGTGATAAACAGGTGACCCTCGGCGCGCGTCGGGGTCTGGTGGAACACCGGACGCAAACCCAACTCCGATTTGAGTGAGCGGAACACGGCCTCCAGGTCGGTCAGCAGGGTATAGGTGCGCCAGAGCTGCTCGGCATCCCAGTCGGTGAGATTACTACGCAGGCAATACACGCCCGGATGGGTCAGCCGGGAACCGCTATGGGGCCGGCATTGCCAGCTGAGGGACGCGGCCTGCTTAGCGCTGGCATCCGCGGTGACTGCAATAACATAATGCTGGGCGATACCGCGGCTTTGTTCGCGCAGCCGACCGAGGCGTTGGTGGATGCGGCTCAGACTCTTGCGCGTGCGGGGTCGGGACAGGCCGTCGGCCAGGCGTTGCAGTCCGGTCTCGAAACGCTGTTGCAAACGTGCCGCGATGCCTTTCTCTTTCTCGGCCCGGGCGGCCGAATAACAGTACAAGCGGGTCTCACCCTCGTCCTGTTCCAGGTGCAGCTGCACCGGCTGCCCGGACGCGCTGTCCAGGCTCACGGCCTGCTCCAGGTCGAACTGTCGATGGCGGGCGCGGCTCACCACCAGGTAACGGTAGCCGTGTTCACGCAGCCAGGCTATATTGGCCTCGGTCGCTATCCCGCGGTCCATCACCACCAGCGCCCCGCCGGCGCGCCCAGCGCCGTCAGCATGTCTGCCAATGTGCTGTCTTCCCGCACATTGCCGGCAAACACCTGGGAACGGCGCACAAAGCCACTGCCGTCCAGCACCAGGCCCAGGGTCAGCAATGGACAGTCACTGCGCTTCTCCTTCGAGTGTCCCCGGCGCGCCTTGGGCTGCGCCCCGGCCTCACCCTCAAAATAGGTGTTGGTCAGGTCATACAGCGTGACGGTGGGGGCTAACCCGAACAGGTCACTCACCTGCCGGAACAGGTGGTGTTCGAGGTCGTCCCGGTGCGCCAGCAAGACGTCCGAGGCGCGATACAGTTGCATGGCGCTCAGCGCTTCAAAGTCCACCCCCAGCAACTCGCCCAGGGCGCTGCGTTGACCCAGCCAGGCATGGGCAGCCCGTTCCGACCCCGGCGCCGCCAGGCGCCCGATAATCGATCCCAGCGCCGCCGCCTGTTGCGGTCCGGTCAACCCCAGCCGTGCCAGTAACACCGGCACGCCCAGTTGTTGCAGTGCCCACAGGCCCACCGCTTCCACCCCCACCGCGCGCGGCCGCAGCAGCGCCAGCGAAGCGGCGACCACACTGTGTACGTCCTCGGCCGGGGAGGCCGCCGCGGCCGGCGCCGGGGCGCGGGCCAGCAGTTGCGCGGCGATGCGTTGCGCTTCGCGCTCCAGCGCCGCCGGACAGTCCGGGTCCAGCAGCTCGGCCTGGCCGGACAGTAATTGCTCTATGCGGGCACATAACGTCGGCCAATACGCCCGCTCGATGGCGTAGTGGCTGCCGAGGTTGAGCAGGGTGCGTTGGCGGACTTTCTCCCCCACGCGTTCGGCGCGCACCAGGCGGTAGGTGAAATAATCCTGACCGGTGTCGGTGCGACGGGTACGGGTGCGACGGATAAACATGGGGGACAGGATAGCGTGCGGGAGGGGGGCTGTCAAGGACAAATATCATATTATGGCACTACATTAACTGAACCCCCTGCCCAATCAAAGAAAATCAATCAGTTAGAAGCAGCGACAGGCAAAAATCAGCCAAAATCAGCCAAAATTCGGGGGGTGAGTGTTAAACTTGGGTTAGGGGAGCTCAGTGACAAACGATTACACTTTTGGTTCAACGATAAAAAGGTCTGAAGAACAGCTTCTCCTCTATGAAATCAGGGAAGCGTACTTGCCGGGGGGCCGAACAAAATCACTCCTTATGCTAATCAAACAGACATGGACACTGGATTTGCATACTATCATCAACGCCTTTCTGACATGAAGTAATTATCATTCATGACTGACTACCTTCATGCCCTGCCCTCGGGCTGCCGCATCCAGGAATATGAACTGGTGCGTATCCTGGGCAGTGGCGGCTTCGGGATTACCTACTTGGGCTATGATCATAACCTCGATAAGGCCGTCGCCATCAAGGAGTACCTGCCCAACGACCTGGCAGTACGCGCTGATAATAATTCCGTGCTGCCCAAATCCACACAGGACAAGGCCGATTACGTATGGGGGTTGGAGCGCTTTCTCAGTGAAGCGCAGACCCTGGCCCGCTTTGACCACCGGCATATCATAAAAATCCATCGTTTCTTCCGGACTCATGGCACGGGGTATATCGTGATGGAGTATGCGGAGGGAGAAACACTGTCGGCGGTGTTGCAACGCAAAGGGACACTCACGGAGGCAGAGTTGAAACCAATACTGTTCCCCATTCTGGACGGGCTGGAAGCCGTGCATCAGGCTGACTTTCTGCACCGGGATATCAAGCCGGGTAATATTATCATTCGGGATGATGGCAGTCCGGTGTTGATTGACTTTGGTTCGGCCCGGCAGGCAGTGGCAGGTAAGAGTCGCAGTGTAACGGCGATTGTCACGCCCGGTTATGCACCGATTGAGCAGTATTCCGCCAAAGGACATCAAGGCCCTTGGACGGATATTTATGGTTTGGGAGCGGTGTGTTACCGGTGTCTGACCGGGGAGCAACCGGACGATGCGACGGAGAGGTTGAGGGATGACCCCTTGGTCCCTGCCGCCAAGCGATGCGAGGGCAAGGCAAGTGCATCGTTGCTTGGCGCCATTGACCGGGCGCTTCGGGTGAACAAGGGGGAGCGACCGCATACGGTCAAGTCTTGGCGGGCAACACTGGGGAAAGTGACAGCAGAACCTTCGCAACCTTCTGGAACTGATCGCCTGCGGAAGACGGCCAAACAGGGTAATGCAGAAATTCTAAAACCCCGGAATTTTTCCCAATTCGAATTATTGCTTTTGTGCAGTGAAAATGAATTGGGAACCTCTGTTTTGCTCATGCTTGCTTGGATTGCTGTGAGTGATGGTACAATTGATAAATCCGAAGTAGGGCAAATTACCGAAATCTCAGCGGTTTTGAAGCATGATCATGATCTTCAACCGTTGTTGGAGTTGGCAGAAAAGCGGGATAAGGATGCCCTGCAACTGGCTTCTGAGATTATCAGAGAACGTTTTTATGGAGAAAAAGCACATCTTTTCCTCGGGATGGCAATTGGTATCAGTATAGCTGATGGCTATCTGCGTCCAACCGAAAATCATATCTTGCGCTATCTTTCAGATTTGTTGGGGATAACTCGCGCTGGGCTCAACAAGCTTTTTGTTGAAGTAACTGGCCGAGAAATGCCAAAGCCATCTAACCCCAGTTCAGCGAGTTATTGGCGGGCCAGAGGAAAAGAAGGAAGTTCCCAACTGCGGCCATCCCAAGATCAACACCAGACATCCCCACAAAACGAAAGAATTCTAAAAGCATATGCCCTGCTGGGGTTGGAATATGGTGCAACGAGAAAGGAAATAGATAATGCATATTACAGGCTGGTGCAGGCACATCATCCAGATAGATTCTCGTCACTTGGCGAAGAGTCTGTGGCGGCAGCAACCAGCACGTTTCGACGCATAAAAGAAGCATATGATTATTTGGTAATGCATGCATAATTTATATTCTAGACTCGGTATTGACCCCACAGCTTCCGCACAACGAATCCGTCAAGCTATTTCTGTATGTACAAATGTATCTTTACGGGAGGACGCACAAGAAGTATTGCTGATACCAGACCGTCGTCGCTCCTATGATCGGATTCATTCTGTCCTTGAGGATATTGGATATTTACGAGCTTGTTTAGGGCTGAATCATACTGATAACTGGCAGGGGCCAGAAGCAATCAACTACACACAGGATTCAATAGAACCACACTCAAAATATGAAGGCCTACTAAGAAAGGTAAAAGCGGTTAACAGACAGATAAAGGTTAAAAATTCAATCACGGGTTTTTTTGCGAGGTTACTTTGGCTTGTTGCGGTTATTGCATTTTTTGCGGGCGTTATTTGGGTTTTGGACGTATCTGATGATGTCAGTACATCTAATACAATGAATAGACCCGCCGTCGTCTCATCCCAACCAACTTTCAACAAACCTGCGCTACCATTACCTTGGAATGGAGCTATACGGAACCACACATCTGCAAGCCGGGTAGCTCCTTTAGAAATAAAAACCAGTCTTGGCAGTAACTATCTGGTTAAGTTGGAGGATGTCTCAAGCAAGCAAAATGTGATAGATGTTTTTGTGCATGGTGGCAATACAGTTGAAATTGAGGTTCCACTAGGAAGCTATCTGATTAAATATGCGTCGGGTGAAATCTGGTATGGGTATCAGTACAACTTTGGGCCAGAAGGCAGCTACAACAAAGCAGATCGAATATTTCACTTCCGCTATGAGGGTCAGCAAATAAGTGGATATACAATTATCTTATATCGTGTTTCAGATGGAAATCTCAGTATTACCCAGATTAATCCAGCAGAATTTTAGAAGCACATATTTGTATATCCATATACTTTATAATCATGGTGTACATGTTTTTTCAACCGTTTGAAGTTTATGATCTAGCAGTGTTTTCCAATGTGAAATGAGACTGAAGGAGCGGGCATTGGCGAAAGACACTTGAACAAACAACTTCCTGACATGAAGTAATTATCATTCATGACTGACTACCTTCATGCCTTGCCCCAAGGCTACCGTATCCAGGAATATGAGCTGGTGCGTGTCCTGGGCAGTGGCGGCTTCGGGATTACCTACCTGGGCTATGATCATAATCTTGACAAGGCCGTCGCCATCAAGGAGTACCTGCCAAACGACCTGGCAGTACGAGGTGATAATAAGTCCGTGCTGCCCAAATCCACACAGGACAAGGCCGATTATGAATGGGGGTTGGAGCGTTTTCTCAATGAAGCGCAGACCCTGGCCCGCTTTGACCACCGACACATCATAAAAATCCATCGTTTCTTCCGGGCGCATGGCACCGGGTATAGCGTGATGGAGTATGCGGAGGGAGAAACCCTGTCGGCGCTGTTGCAACGCAAAGGGACCCTCACGGAGGCGGAGTTGAAACCAATACTGTTCCCCATTCTGGACGGGCTGGAAGCCGTGCACCGGGCTGACTTCCTGCACCGGGATATCAAGCCGGGCAATATTGTCATTCGGGATGATGGCAGTCCGGTGTTGATTGACTTTGGGTCGGCCCGGCAGGCAGTGGCCGGCAAGAGTCGCAGTGTCACGGCGATTGTGACGCCCGGTTATGCGCCGATTGAGCAGTATTCCGGCAAAGGACATCAAGGTCCCTGGACAGATATTTATGGTTTGGGCGCGGTGTGTTACCGGTGTTTGACCGGGGAGGCACCTAATGATGCGACGGAGCGGTTACGGGAGGACCCGTTGGTGCCTGCCGCCAAGCGGTATCAGGGCAAGGCCAGCGCATCATTGCTTGGCGCCATTGACCGGGCGCTGCGGGTGGACGAGGGAGAGCGACCGCAGACGATTGCGGAGTGGCGGGAGGAACTGGCGAATGGTGGCAACAGCGGGAAACGCACCACTGAATCAGTAGACAAACCTGTAACTGTCAAGGGTTCAGCCACGACACATAACGGGATAAGTTGGACAGACATGGCGTTGGTGGCGGTAATAGTGGTGTTGTTGGCGGCGAGCGCCTGGCAGGGGTGGCGCTTATACCGGGGGGCGCCTGGTGATGGTGCAGGTGAGACGGTAGCGGTGGCGGAGCAACAGGCAGACACTCAGACCGGTTCACAGGCAGATGTAACGTTGGACACAGTGGCGGGTAATGAGGTGGAGACTGCGCCGGGGACGGCTGATACAGGGGTGGGGCAACCGGCAGCGGAACCGGGGGCATCCCCACCTGCTGAGGAAAAAGACGAGGTGCCCCGGTTACTGGCGGCGGCTGAGGCGGACATCGCGGCGCGGCGCTTGACGAGTCCTGTTGGTAACAATGCTTGGGAGAAGTATCAGCGGGTCTTGGAGCTGGCGCCGGCGCATCCCGAGGCGATAGCGGGGATGGAGCGGGTGATAGGGAGTTACCTGGAGTTGTTCGGGTCTGCGGTGGAGCAGGAGGAGTTTGATAAGGCTGCCGGTTATATAGAGCGCATTCGCGAGTTACACCCGGACTCGCCGGTGCTGGAGGAAGGAGAGGAGCGTCTTGAAGCAGCCAGACAGGCGCGTACTGAGCGCTTGGCGGAAGAGGAGCGGCGGCGTCAGGCAGAGGCGGCGGAGCAAGCGCGGGCGTTGGTTGGGGAGATGGTGGATATTCCGGCTGGTCGCTTCCGCATGGGGGACTTGAGCGGTGAGGGTCGTGATTACGAGAAACCGGTCCACAGTGTGACAGTGCCGCCCTTCAAGTTAGGGAAGTACGAGGTGACGTTTGCCCAGTGGGACGCCTGCGTGGCGGACGGGGGTTGTAACGGTCACTCCCCGGATAATGAGGGCTGGGGTCGCGGCAACCGCCCGGTTATCAATGTCTCCTGGGACGACGTGCAGTCATTCATAACTTGGCTGAATAGCAGGACCGGCGGGAATTACCGCTTGCCGAGTGAGGCGGAATGGGAGTATGCGGCGCGGGCCGGGAGCACGACGAAGTACAGTTGGGGGGATGACATTTTCGGTCGCAACCGGGCGAACTGTGCTGAATGTGGCGACAGTTACGAGTTCACGGCCCCGGTGGGTTCGTTTCCGGCCAATGCCTGGGGTTTGCATGACATGCACGGCAACGTGTTCGAGTGGGTACAGGATTGCTGGAATGACAGTTATCGGGGCGCGCCGGGTGACGGCAGTGCCTGGGAGAGTGGGGACTGTGGCCTGCGCGTGGGTCGGGGCGGTGCCTGGCACGGCAATGCGTGGTCCCGGCGTTCCGCCCTCCGCGACTGGGGCGCCCGCGCGGCCCGCGACTACCGCATCGGCTTCCGTTTGGCCCAGGACAAGTAGACCGAAGGCACGATACCATGCAGTCAGACCGATACTCTATGACGGGATTCCCTTTTAGCTGTTCACTTTTTCCCTTTTCTGCCCGGCGCTATCGCTCCGGGCCGCGTTTTTTGTAAATACGGATTAGACTGGATTTCTCAGAATTGAAAAAAAGACCGAGTCTGATAGTATAATTTAAGTGTAATCAACAAGTTATACAAACACAGCAGGTGACCTTATGAACACGGACTGTAGTATAGAACAACTTGAATTTCACGGCCTGTCATTATGTGCTGATAGGCGTGGTTGGTGTAACTATAAATGTGAGATTTAAATACATGAAAATGAAAAAAATTGCTCAGATGGCGGAGGATTTATTGGAGGAGGTTATTCTTGAGATATTAACGCGTGCAAGGAGACGGAAGGAAGGATTTCTTTTGAATAAAGAAATCAGCATCAGGGCCGGGTTGTATAGAAATAAGAGGGACCGCTACAAGGATGGCATAGTACAGGCCTTAATTGAAAAACTAGAGAAGCAGAAGCAGGTTTTCAACGGCAGAGATAACTCCAGCCCATATGGGAGAGACAAGTGGATGTTGACAGATTCAGAATATGAATTGCGACACAATAAGGATGATACCAATTAGAAAGCTTTGCAGAACCCTTGAAGCCCTGGTCGGCTGGCTGCGTATCCTTTACGTCGGCGGATTCCTCGTACAGTGAGACAATCAATCTCTCTTCAATGCGCTTGGTTCTGGGATTACTCGGGGCCTTTTGCTTTTTCAGGGGAAGACTTTCAGACCCCTGCCGTCCATCTATCCTGCGGGACTTCGATGCAGCTTTTTCTCAATAATGTCCCATGCTTGCTTCAACGGGTTGGGGTCTATGATACACCGACCTAATCATAAATAATTTACTATTCGATCTGCCTTTACTATGAATACCGCAATTTTGTTGGGAGCCGGTTCGTCTGTAGCTGCTGGCTTCCCGTCCACAAAAGAACTGACAGATCGGGTTTTATCCGGTGAAGGAGTCAAGAGGCATACCGACGCATCATACTTCATTGAGGGCGCTGAGTTACCAGGTGGGACAGCGCTGATTGCCAACTGCATGGCGCGACGACTTTATGAAAAGGCTGAACGTTACTACTCAGAACATGTTGGGAGACGGGCCAACCATGAAGATATATTCTATCTCGCTAAGCAAGCATCTTATGACCTGTCAGGCGAAATGGAAAATCCGGCTATTCGTCCGTTCGTGAATGAACTAAGAACCGACATGTTATCAATCGTTGAAGCTTGCAGGGTATGTGCTCTTGAGTCGATGCGAGTACATGAACCGAGAACCGACCCACGATTATTTTTAGAATCTGTAGAAAACTCACACTGTAGTGACCTTGATTCTCTACTGACGGAAACATCTAACTACATCGCTGACATAGTTTGGCGAAGTCTCTCCCGTGAACCTGAACCAGAGCGCCTAAGTCATCTGAATTTGTTCGTCCACGCCTGTAAGAATGTAGATGTCACAAGCATTGGAACGCTTTGTCACGATACTCACGTCGAGAAATTTCTGATACAACAGGGTATCGCACTTTCCGATGGATTCTCCGAACCTAAAACAGGCGTTCGTTATTGGAACGGCGATTTTACTTCGGATAAGAAGACACCATTCATCAAACTACATGGTTCGGTCGACTGGTTTCGTTTTCGTCCTGACGATGGTGGTTGGCACGACGAAAGAATCGGTATCCCTCATAATGGCGATTACAATCATACGCAGACGGAAGACGGAGTTTACCAGAGATCTCCAGATGATCGGCCCTTGTTGCTGATTGGCACGCTCAACAAGATCTCAGATTACAGCAGAGGGATATTTCTGGAGCTTCGCCATCGGTTTCGCTCAACAATCAACACGGCTGATCAAATGGTAATTTGTGGCTATAGTTTCGGAGACAAAGGGATCAACTCCGAGATAATTAAATGGTATTACAATAAGCGAGGGCGGCGACTCGTAATCATTCACCCGGACCCGGATAGCCTGATTGCTAATGCACGCGGCGCGATACAGAACAAATGGTCTGCATGGGTAGACAACGGTTCGATAGAATTCATAAGCAAACGGTTAGAAGGTGTTTGTCTTGATGAATTTGCGGCAGTAATTGCGTTATCTGGTATATAACATCAGGGTTACCTCTTTACGGTTATGATTGAAAGTTTGCACTTCCCTCAAAGCCGGTAACCCTGAATTTTGCAAAGGGTTTATCGGATCTGAACGACACTAATTCCAGGGACACAATAGCTGATTATTCTGCTGTTGTTTCGACCCTGACTTTTCTTTCCCGCCGCGTGCCAGAACTAAGTATTGTAACCCCAGAATAATTCCTGGAAGAAATCGAGAAGGGGTTTTTTCCAATAACCCGAATATCTGTTTATAATCACACGGATATAAATCAGAACAGGAAAAACGCGGTGTCTGGCTATTCTCTCTACCGAATCGGTCGCAGCTCTACAGCAGATATTCAAATTAGCGATAGTTCGGTTTCCCGTATTCATGCCGAGTTGATCGTTACCCGGAATGGTTCGTATTATCTCACTGACTGTGGCAGCGGTGGTGGTAGTTTTATTGCCCGTGACGGGGAATGGGCGCCCGTACAGCAACAATACATCGGCGCCACCGACAACATATTGCTTGGTCGCTATCAGACAACCGCACAACAGCTTGTTTCCATGCTGAAAGACCGTCAGCGTAACAGCGCCGAACAAATACCATCACCTGTCGATTATTTACCGACAGGCCCGGTCCGCCGGAATATTGAAACGGGCGAGATCATCAGTGATGAGGATTAGTGGATATGGGAAATGACCAAACCGTAGAAATCAATCAACGTCTGATAGTAGTCAGCATCAGCCTGGCGCTGGGGATTATTTTTATTGCGGTCATGAGCAGCCTGTTTGAACATCTTAATTCACAGGTGGGGGCTTTTCTGCTGGACCGCCATACGGAAAATTTTCCCTACCCCTTTACCATACAAAACGTGATGTGGCTCATGTTTAGTATCGGCTGCGGCGAATTGTGGGTGCGTTTCAGGCAATCAAACCTTGAACTGGAACTGGTATCAAGAAAATATCTTCCCGAAAACGATGAAACCGTGTTGCGCGCACAGGACCTTGGTCCCTTATACAAGAAAGTATTACCTGCCGAAGGCGAACCGATTTTCTTTTTACAGCGACTCATCAAGCGCTGTATTTTGCAATTTCAGGCAAGCCGGTCAGTGGGTCAGACCAACTCGTTGTTGAATTCATCCCTGGAACTCTTTCAACACGAACTGGAACTTAAATACAATATGCTGCGTTATCTGGTTTGGCTGATTCCAACCTTGGGATTCATTGGCACGGTTGTAGGTATCGTTTTTGCACTGGATTATGCTGCCAACGTTGATAATCCGCAGGACCCAACTATGCTGGCCGAAGTGATCGGCCGTCTGGGGGTTGCGTTTTACACAACCCTGCTCGCCTTGATCCAGTCGGCATTATTAGTATTTGCATTGCAAATTGCACAGGGGCGCGAAGAGATGTCCCTGAACCAATCAGGGCAGTATTGCCTTGATAATTTGATCAATCGACTTTATGAAAAATAAGGGGTAACAACCATGCCTGTTTATCGAGATGCTGACGGCAAGATCGTCGAGGAAAAAACTGACAAGTCCAGCGGGAAGACCGGACCGACCAGTAAGGATGGTGACCTGCCACCGGCTCCACCCTCCGCTGGCCGGCAGGCAACCGGCAAGGACCGCTTGGAGGCTCCCACCAGGAAAATGGGGGAAAGCCGTCTGGTATCCTCTGCCGGTGATGAAAAAACCCGGCTGGTGGGCGGCCGTCGCAAACAGGCAGACCGTGACCGGTTGCAGGAACAGGCTGATAAAACCGATGCCATGGATGATCCGGTAGTAGGCTGGCTGGTTATCATACAGGGACCGGGTAAAGGCCGCTCGCTGAAACTGGGCTATGGAGCGAACTCCATTGGTCGAGGAGAGACCAATCGAATCAGCCTCAATTTTGGTGATGACCAAATCTCGCGTGAGCAACACACCACAGTCACCTATGATCCAAGAGGCAAGAAATTTTATGTCCAGCAGGGAAGCGGTACGAACCTGACCTATCTCGATGATCAGCCTGTGCTTATGCCCATTGAACTATCCCCACGGAACGACATAAAACTGGGTAATACGGTGGTCCGGTTTGTGCCCTTCTGTGGCGAGGATTTTGACTGGCAAAGTACCGAAAATGACGAAGCATAATGGATGATTTTGGCGGTCGTTTCGCGGCGGGACAAATTTCTGGAAAGCGCGATTACCAGGAGGATGACTACGGCGTGCTGGATGGGCGCGCCGATCTTGGTATAGACGGCGGTGAACACACCCTGCTGCTGGTGGCGGATGGTATGGGCGGTCACGTCAGCGGTGACACAGCCAGCCGACTTATCAACAGGACTTTCATCGAAACCTACCCACGCGCATCAGGACCTGTCACAGACCGCCTCAGGGAGTGCCTTGACGCGGCGAATCAA
Organism: Gammaproteobacteria bacterium; assembly: GCA_965248145.1. Classification (GTDB taxonomy): domain Bacteria; phylum Pseudomonadota; class Gammaproteobacteria; order Eutrophobiales; family Eutrophobiaceae; genus JAAXHV01. The sequence goes on from OZ252091.1 coordinate 728,383, forward strand.
GCCATTGTGGCAGCAATTGAAAAAAAACCGGAACTGGATGGTATGGGTTCCACTCTGTTGGCCGTTGTCGTTTCACAGCGAGGATTGGAATGGGTCAGCATTGGTGATTCCCCCCTTTGGTTATGCCGGGATGGTCATCTGATACGTATAAATTCGGATCATTCCATGGCGCCGGTGCTGGCAGACATGGTCGTCGCCGGGCGCATGACTGAAGATGAAATGGCGGAAGACTCCAATCGGCACATGCTGCGCTCAGCGGTGACAGGGGATGAAATCTCTCTGATCGATGTCTCCTCCCAGCCACGAGATTTGAAAAAGGACGATCTCTTGTTACTGGCAAGCGATGGAATTATGACACTGGGTGAGAAGGAGATAGTAAATATCCTGCAAAAAATGCAAGGTGCTTCTTTGGAAGAAAACACTGTCGCGTTGCTCAAGGCTGTTGAGGAGGTTGCTTTGCCTAATCAGGACAATGCCACGGTTTTGCTTTACACGCCTGAGGCCGATTACGGGACGGAACCGGTTGTTGCCGATGAGCACAAACTGCAATCCGTTCGTGTCGGGAACGTTATACAAAAAGCAAACTGTCCACTCACAAAGTGGGCAGCAATCATCATTGGCATGATCATGATTGGCCTGCTTGCTTATTTTCTGATCCCTACCCTTCAGTCCTGAAAAAAATCATCTTTTAATTACTCCCAAATCCCGATTTAGAGTCCCTCATAGGGGGTCAGTAAACCCCTCGCCTTCAGGCGACGGATAGCTATGCTATGGTGTCGGAGATTAGCTGCGGCGCTTGGGCAGGAACGAGGTCGGTATCAAGGCGTTGGTGGCGGTCAACGGGCGGGTATTGGGATTGACCTTGCGCGGGAATGACAGGGCCTCGATTCGAGAGTGTGTGTTTACCCTAGCCAGGTATTGACAGTGCAAGTCGCTGACAATACGATTTGCCCTGTATTCAAACCTATTTCTATACTGGTCATTGAGTTGCTACAAGCTGATGTGAGGTGGTATTTTGAAGCAGAACCGATATTCGGTGCTGATAGTTGGAGGAGGGCCATTTGGCCTGATGCTGGCCAACGAACTTGGGCGGCGTAGTATCAGTGTTTTACTCGTAGACGAGAAATCGTCCACCGCATTCAACCCGCAGGCTAATGCCACGCAGGCGCGCACAATGGAGCACTTCCGGCGGCTCGGTTTTGCCGACGAGGTGCGTGCGCTTGGCCTGCCTTCGGACTATCCGACCGATATAGCCTACTTCACCCGTTTTGCCCGCTATGAACTCGCACGGTTTTCGTTGCCGTCGTCCGGCGTTGCCAAGTCACACATACAGACCTTGACCGGGTCCTGGAGTGCTGCTGAACTACCCCATCGAGTCTCTCAGAAATGGGTGGAGAAGGTGTTGCATAGACATGCTCTTGCTTGTGCGAGTAATACAATTCGTTTCAGTCACCGCCTGCTCTGTTTTGAACAACAGCCCGACGGAGTTACTGCAACAATAGAAAATATGGGGAACGGGACAACGTTTACAGCGTACGCCGATTATCTTGTCGGCGCCGATGGCGCGCACAGCCTCGTGCGCCAATCACTCGGTTACCATTATGCCGGCGAAAGCGGGGCGGTCAGGGATTTCATGGGTGGTCGGATGCATGCCATGTATATCCGTGTGCCCGATTTTTATTCGGTAACCGGTCATGCGCCCGCTTGGATGAACGTGACTTTCAACCGTGATCGGCGCGCTTTTATGGCCGCCGTTGACGGCAAAAGCGAGTTTGCATTTCACACGCAGCTACGCGCGGCTGAAGACGAAAAAACACTGAGTGACGCGGCTGCCATCGATATGTTCCAGACCGCAATGGGCGCGCCGGTCGACGTCGAAATCCTCTCTCGAGGAACCTGGCGAGCCGGCTTTGCCCTGGTTGTCGAACGCATGCAAAGCGGTCGTATATTTCTTGGCGGCGATGCCGCCCACCTGTTCACGCCGGCCGGCGGGCTCGGTTACAATACCGCTATTGAGGATGCTGTGAACCTGGGGTGGAAGCTTGCGGCTGTGATCCGCTGTGCTGCTCCCCTGTCTCTTTTGGATACCTACGAACAGGAGCGTCGCCCGGCGGCTGTGCGCAATACGAACTTTGCCCGGCAGTTCGCCGATTCTCTTGGCGCGAACGTCGCTCCACCGGAGTTGGAGGAAGACTCACCCGAGGGCGCAGAAGCTCGCGCAAAGGCAGGAGAGTACTTCAATCGTCACGCACGTGAGGAGTTCAACATTCCCGGGATTACGTTTGGGTGCCGCTATGACGGTTCGCCGATTATCGTCGCTGACGGCGAACCGCCGCCGGACCAGGCCAATGTGTATATACCGACCTCCTGCCCCGGTGGTCGTGCGCCTCACCTGTGGCTCGGTGAAGATCATTCACTTTACGATGAATTCGGTTTTGAATGGACACTCCTGCGTCTTGGACTAAAACCGCCATCGGCCACGGGAATCAAAGCAGCTTTCGATGAGGCCGGACTCGAACTCAAGGTTCTGGATCTCGCAAGCGAAGCGGCACGCGATATTTACGCGGCCGACCTGGCTTTGATCAGGCCGGATCAGGTTGTGGCATTTCGCGGCCGGGATGTCAGTGATGCCAAGGCGCTGGCAGCCAAAGTCAGCGGACACATTCAACCGGCGGCTGACGTAATGGTCTCAGTGAGGTAGCTTGTGCAAACATTATGAAACTGGTAACAGGCATGTTTGCCTTAATGATCATCGCTTTTGCGCCTGTTCTGGCAGACGATTATCCCAACAGGCTGCTCTGGGGCGACACGCACGTGCATAGCAACCTGTCCAATGATGCCTACCTGCTGGGCAATAAGTCCGCTGATCCCGATACGGCCTACCGCTTTGCCAAAGGTGAACCGGTGATACATCCCTACCACCGGGCCAGGGTCCGGTTGCAAACGCCACTTGATTTCCTGGCAGTCACGGACCATGCAGAATTTTTGGGACAACTTTTCAGCATTCTTCAACTGGAAGACGAAAGGCTTGCCGATACCCTGTTTGGGAAGCGCATGCTCAAAGTGAAAGAGGAAGGCGATGAAACAGGCGCCGGTCTGATCTACATGATGGCGGTGACGTTGAATCGCATGCCGCCCGAACAGCGCCCGGACTTCAGCCCGCCGGGCATATTGAAGATGCTTTATAACAGGTTCTTTTCAACCGGGGAAACCCAGGGTAACCCGGACATGCCCATGCTGGACTTCGGTCTTGGCAACATGTGGTTTGCAGCAAACAATTTTGAATCTGTTGCTGAAATGCAGGTTGAACAGGTCTTCCAGAGCAACTGGGAACGGCTCATCGATGCCGCAGACAGGCACAATGCGCCGGGAGAATTCACTACGTTGATCGGTTGGGAATATAGCCCCCAGCCCAGTGGCAAAAACCTCCATCGTGTGGTGCTCACACCTGTTGACGGTACAACCGCTAAACAAATATTTCCCTACAGTTCCAATGACAGTGAAAACCCCGAAGATTTCTGGGCCTGGCTGGCAAAGACCCGGGAACAAACAGGGATTGACTTCATCGCCATCCCTCATAATTCAAACCTGTCCAAGGGGGCCATGTTCGCGCGCACGACGACAGCCGGCGATCCCATAGATGCCGGCTATGCCCGTCTGCGGTCACGCTGGGAGACCGCAGTGGAGGTGACCCAGATTAAAGGAACTTCCGAGACCCATCCCTTGCTCTCTCCTGAGGACGAATTAGCCGATTTTGAGATTTATAAAAAGGGGCTGCCCGGCACCAGCCTGCCGACTTTCACCGAGGGTGATTACGTTCGCTCTGCTCTCAAGACAGGTCTGGAGCTCGAACGGAACTTGGGTGTAAACCCCTATAAATTCGGCATGATCGGCTCCACGGACGGCCATACCGGGCTCGCTACGGCAGAAGAAGATAATTTCATGGGTAAATTTGCCATCGATTCAATTCCGGAAAACAAGGAAGAGGGCTTTTACGGTTATCCCGGCTGGTTGCAGTCGGGGTCAGGACTGGCCGCGGTCTGGGCAGTGGACAACACCCGCGAAGAAATCTTTGCGGCAATCCGGCGCCGGGAAGTCTACGGCACCACCGGTCCGCGTATTGCGGTACGATTTTTTGCCGGTTACGGTTTTACAGAAGGAGATTTAAATGCAAGCGACCCGGCGACAGTGGGTTATAACAAGGGCGTGCCTATGGGTGGTGATTTAGCTTCTTCGGACAATGCACCGAGCTTCCTGGTGCATGCCATGAAGGATCCGACAGGAGCTAATCTCGATCGCATACAGGTGGTTAAATCCTGGCTGGACGCCGGGGGTGCATCACGGGAAACAATCTTTGACGTGGCCTGGTCCGGTGACCGTACACCGGGTCCGGACGGAAAACTACCGCCCGTGGGTGACACTGTCGATCGCCGTACCGCGCGATACACAAACAGCATAGGGACGCCGGAACTGGCTGCGCTGTGGACCGATCCGGAATTCGACCCCGATAGCCCTGCACTTTACTACCTGCGTGTGCTGCAGATCCCCACGCCACGGAACTCGCTTTATGATTCTATCGCTCTGCAGGTCACTCCTCCCGAAGGGTATCCGGAGGTGCTCCAGGAACGGGCGTATACGTCACCCATCTGGTATACACCATGAAATAACCCGTAGTGATATACTGCATCAGATGCAGTTAAAACAGTGATGGTTCGTTCGACAATCCTCGCAATCTTTATCACGGTGAGCTTCATAAGCGGCCCTGCTGTGTTTGCCCATGACAGCCGGCCTCTTTTTATCAATATTACCGAAAGCAGTGTCGGCGCCGTGATTGTAAGCTGGAAGACACCTCCTTCCGTGGATCTGAATAATGCGCCGCGTATTGCATTAACGACTTGTGATGTTTCCGTGCAGAAAACCAGGCCGCAGCGCCTGGCGGGCGCGGATATTTATTCGTGTGAAAACGGCGTATCAGGCAACTCCCTGGTCATTGATTATCCGCTCTATAATCCGTCCATAGCATCTTTGTTACGTATCGAGTTTCAAAACGGGGAAACACACACCGCTATTCTTGACCCCAGCCAAACCGAATGGCGCGTTCCGGAGCCGACAACCTTTGCCGGCGTAGTCAGAGATTATTTCGCGCTGGGTGTTGAACATATATCCGGTGGAATAGATCACCTGCTTTTTCTTGCCGGGCTGCTCTATATAGCCCGTACGCTACGACGCATCCTGATCACTGTCACCGGTTTTACCCTGGCCCACTCCATCACCCTCTTCCTGGTGGCGCTGGATCTGATCCGTGTGTCGGTTCCGGCCGTCGAAACGGTGATTGCCTTGTCGATCGTGATGCTTGCCAGTGAAATTGCCCGCAACAATCGCACTACGCTCACCTGGCGCCGGCCAGTCCTGGTTGCCTGTGGTTTCGGGCTTGTGCATGGGGCCGGTTTTGCCGCAGCCCTGGCAGAAACAGGGTTGCCGCAGACGGAAAAGATAAGCGCATTATTATTCTTTAACCTGGGTGTGGAAGCCGGTCAACTGATGATTATCGCGTTGGTGTTCATCAGCCTGTGGTCAGTCTCACGCCTGAACCGCTCGTTGTTGCCTGCTTTTGACAACCGGCCGTTGCGCCTGGGCTTCAGTTATGCTCTTGGTATCATCTCGGCCGTTTGGTTTATTGAGCGCTTCACACTTGCGTTTGTTTAACAGGGCTAACCCGCAGAGTTCACCAATTCGCTTGTCATGGTAATAAATACGTTTAGAATTTCGCAGTATCAACAATAAAACCTTCGGGAGGTCTCTCATGGCAATCATCGAACCGTTGAAACGCGAACAAGCGCCCGAACTGGAAGACCATTTCGCGGTGTGGGACGAACGTATGGGTTACCTGCCGAATGCATTGATGACCATGGCGCGTAAACCAAAATTGGTGCAGGCGTTGGCGCAACTTTCCGAAGCCGTGCACAACGATTGCAGCCTGCCACCGGATATCCGGGGACTGGTGGGGCAGATGGCCAGTAAAGTACACGGCTGCCAGTATTGTCTTGCTCATACGGCAGCCAACTCGGAACGTTACGGCGTTACGGATGAAAAAATTGAATGCTTATGGGAGTTCGAAACCAGCGAATTGTTCAGCACGGAGGAACGCGCGGCGTTACGTTTTGCCGCAGCCGCAGCCTCAGTACCCAATGCTGTTGACGACACTCTCGTCGCCGACCTCAAGCGTTATTTCAGTGATACTGAAATAGTCGAGATCATGGGCATCATCGCGTATTACGGCTGGTGGAACCGGTGGAACTCCTCCCTGGCGACAACTCTCGAGCCGCATCCCCGTGAATATGCGGAGCAACACCTCGACGCGACGAAGTGGAACATCGGTAAACATGCTTGATGACCCGGTACGGCCTTTTCGTCCCGAGGCGTGTAGCAATAATTCCGGTTATTTGATATTGATGACGCCGAGTTCGATCAGCATGCCCAGTTCATCGCGGCAGACCCATTCCTCTGCGATTTTACCCTCTTCGATCCTGAAGTTTGCGATGGCGGCCCAGCCTACTGTTTTTCCGGCCACCTCGTGATAACCGATGCGGCTTTTCCAGTTATCGCGGTGAACGGCCAGGTGATTTAATCGGCAGGAGACGCGATCACCAGCGCCGAATATATCGTGGATGGTCGTTTTTATTGAACTGTAGCTGTCAATGACCCTTGCCAGACCGACCTTGAAATTTTCAATACCGATAATGGGTTTCGATACTTCCGGTCGATGGATAATACAGTCATCGGTGTAGTATTGACCCAGTAGATCTATATCAAGTTTATCAACGACCTCTGCGAAATAGCCTATTACGATTTCTTTATTCTTTTCGACTGACATATTGTGATCCTGCCTTAAACGGGGGGTAGGGATTTCTATGTTTTAGCCACACGACGCAACCATTATAGCGTACCCATGATGAGGGATAGATAATTCTGTCCGGGCTGGGGATGGCAGGATGGTCAGTCGAAGGTTAAATCAAGTCAAGGCAGGGTAGCAGAATCAGTATGCCGGTGATGAAGCCCATTGCGCTGAAAAATTTCCGGCCCTGCTTCAGGAAGATGATCGCGGCGGCAAATGAGGCGGGTATAACGGAAAAGATCCCCAGAGCAATCCCGGACATGACGAGGGAATCGCTGTTCCTGAATTGTTCCAGGTACCAGTAAGGTTCCGGCAGATGACCTGTTGCCCCTATCCAGATTTCGCCGGCGCTTTTCCCGGACCAGATGGAACTGAACAGGTAAGCCGGATCAATCACGTTGCTCATCATTGTAAATGCGAGTGTCGCGCCGGCGATTACCACTATCGAAGCCGCTATCGTGCCCCAGTATACAATCTCGCCATAGAGCCTGTTGACGAGTGATTGCCGGCTTGTCGTTTGGTGAGAATGGCTCATGCAGGTATTTCCATCGTTACAACACGTTGATACCTGATATTCCTTCAAGACCCCGGACAATCAGTTTCAGGCTCATCAATACAAGCAGGATGATCAATAGCTTGCGGACAAAGCCGGCGCTGATATTCGTCAGTACGTGGGCGCCGATTATCCCGCCGATGACCTGGCCCAGCATCCAGGGCGCCGCGAACAAGGGAATGAGCGCGCCAACGGCAATATACGGCCAGATGGCGGCAGCATTGCCAAGAGCAAGCAACACGCCACTGCAACCGGCGGACAGTTTCAGCGGCACGAACATCAACAGGTTGAAGACAGGTACGACGGCCCAGCCGCCACCCAGACCAAAAAACCCGCCCAGGAAGCCAACTATCACGAGTAACGGCAGTCCATAACGTCCACGCCTGATTTTATACGGTACTTCCCGGTTTACCGACTGGTCCCAGTAGGAACCCGTCAAACCGATACTTTGGGCCAGGGGGCCGGCTCTTTCATTGTCCGGGAACTCGTAGCGTTTACCCTTGATCATGAACAAGGTTGCAATGCCCAGTGTCAGTAGTCCCAGCGCCAGTCTCACCAGGGTATCACCGGCCTCGCCGAAGCGATGAGCCATCTGTATGGCGCCGTATGCTCCCAGTATTGAACCTGAGATGATGGGAACGGAACCGAAAAAGACCAGTTTGATATCCACCAGGCCACGGCGTATCAGGGGCCCCGCTGATATCAAGCCACTGAACATTGCCACAACCAGGCCCGTGGCCCGGACGATGAGCGTATCAATGGACGTGAAACCCAGGATAAGAGGGGTGAAAATCACACCGCCGCCGACCCCGGTAAGCACGGCAATGACGGCAATCAGAACACTCAAAAAAAACGAACCGAGCATGATGAGTATAATCAGGTTGCCGTCCATCTCGTTCGTGTCGGCTATGTTGGAGAAGATGGCAATGACGATATAGGAAATCAACGTCAGGGAAACCAGCAGGGTCAGCTCCGGTATGCGTAGATAAAATGGTTTCTCGTTATTTGACATTGTGGGACGGTTGTTCGCCTGCTATGAGTTACCCTGGTAAAAATGCGGGTTAGTAATATAGCATGACGGTATGTTTCGCTTCGGCAAAGAACAGCCAGCGTTCGATCAGGATACCGCCTAACATAAACAGGGCGGCCAGCGTCATAATCCGTAACCGGCGCCGGATGCGGTAGTAAAGAAAATCACTGTGGGTGCAGGGTGCATCTTAACGACTGAGCGCTTTATCCAACCACTTCATAATGGCGCTCTCGCTGTCGGCAACCTGTGGGCTGAGTTGAGCCGGACGCTTGTCCTGATCCTGGCTTTTGGGGCGCGCGGGTAAATATTTATTGACGGGGGAGCATCCTTGTTCCGGCATCAGGTCAAAGCCCTGCCGGGACGCGACGAGTTTCGAAATCCCCGAGTCCGGGTCGCCCAGGTCCCCGAAACTCCTGGCGCCGGTAGGGCAGGCCGTCACACATGCCGGGACGCGGCTGTGTTCCGGCAAGTTGGGGTTATAAATTTTATCGACGCACAAAGTACACTTTTTCATGATGCCTCCATCGGCGTCGTATTCCCTGGCGCCGTAAGGGCAGGCCCAGGAACACAGCTTGCAGCCGATGCAAGTATCCGGGTTCACCAGGACGATGCCGTCTTTTTCCCGCTTATACGAAGCGCCTGTCGGGCAGACTGTTACGCAGGGGGCGTCGTCACAGTGCAGGCAGGACTTGGGAAAATTGACCGTCATCGATTCTCCCAAATCGTTCGTCGTCTCGTAACTGTGAACCCGGTTAAACCAGACGCCGGATGGTTCAACTCCATAAGGGTCCATGTCGGTTAACGGAGCCGAGTAGCCACTGGTATTCCATTCCTTACAGCTGGTGGCGCAGGCATGACAACCGACACAAATATCCAGGTCGGTCACAAGCCCGAGTTTTTTTCGGGTATTCGCAGGCAGGGCGGTCACGGGAGGTCCCTGTCCTGGCCCTGCGGGTTGTCGCTCCCGCGCTGGTTCCCCCCGGGCTTTTTATTCGCTTCGTCAAAGTTACCAATATATTCAGTATGATTATCCAGCGCGACACCGTTGGTTTCCCCTGTTAAGTTATTCCCAAACTTTAAGACGTCAGGCTTGACAGTGCCGTTCAGGCGCTGGGGCAGCGCGGAAAAACGGGGTTCGTGGACAGTGATTTCTTGCGGCTTACATTTTTCGATCCGTACTCGCAGGTCAAACCATGCGGCTTGTCCGGTGACGGGGTCGGCATTGACGTAACGGTAGCCGTCTTTGTTTTCAGGCAGTAATTCTGAAATGATGTGGTTGAGTAAAAATCCTTTTTCGACTTCCGGCGCATTTTCGTCCAAATTCCAGGCGTCGCTGCGTTTGCCGATGGCATTCCAGGTCCAGACGGTATCCGGATTGACTCCATTCATGCACTTTACCTGTGCTTTTACTCTGCCGTGCGGGCTTTCCACCCAAACCCAGTCGTCATCTGTGACACCCAGCTTTTGCGCTGTGCGGTAGTGCAGGTGCAGCCGATTGAAAGAAGTGATTTGTCTCAACCAGGCATTTTGCGACCCCCATGAATGATACATGTGCATCGGCCGTTGGGTCAGCGCGTGCAACGGATAATTATCGGTATTTATCTGGTTATGTTCAAAGGGTTCATACCATGCAGGCAGGGGGTCGAACCCGGCGCGGATACGATCCCGGTGTTGTTCGGGCGGGAGATAATATCCATGTCCGTCTGCAGCCAGACGGAAACGCTGCAACGATTCATTATAAAGTTGTATGACGATGGGCTGAGCATTGTGTATCCAGCCGGCGTTATGGGCAAAATTCAGGTAGGCTTTGTTGGCGAATTTATAATAACGCTGTTCCGGGGCGAATTCGTGTCGCCAAAAACAACCATTGTCGATATAACGTTTCAGCTGATCCGGGTTGGGTGGCCCGGTACAATCTTTATCTCCATCTTTTCCACGCCAGCCGGCCAAGGGGCCAATGCGATCGGTGCGCATGTGATTCACGATATAGTCCGCATAACCTCCCGGATGTTTTGCCGTGCCGTCCGCTTTTGCCATGCCCGGCAAACCAAGTCGCCGGCCCAGTTCCAACAGAACATCCTGGAAAGGTCGGACGTCCCGATCAGGCTGGAGTACGGGCTGGCGGATAGAATCGGCGACCGCGTCTGCTTCACCGATGGGTCGATCCAGTAAGGAAATGCAATCCCAACGTTCCAGGTAAGTGGTGTCCGGTAGCACCAGGTCTGCACACGGAACCGTTTCGGAATAGTAGGCGTCACTGTATATGACATGCGGGATCTTGTATTCGCCCGTTTCTTCGTTTTTGTCGGTGAGGTACTCAAGGGTTTCCCGCGTGTTCATTGAAGAATTCCAGGCCATGTTTGCCATATACAGGAATAATGTATCGATTTTATAGGGATCGGCTTTCCAGGCATTGTGGATCACCGTATGCATCATGCCATGTATGGCCAACGGATATTCCCAACTGAAAGCCTTGTCGATTCGTTGGGGTGAACCGTCTTCCATGGTGAGCAGGTCACCCGGCGCGGTTGGGAAGCCAAGCGGCATTCCTCCCAAGGGAGTGTCGGTTTTCCCCGTATCGTCGGCCGGCTTGTCGGTTTCCGCATCACGGGCAAACAGACCGTGTCCACCCGTTCCGGGTGCCTGGACCACGAGCCAGTGTGAGTTGGTATACCTTACCAGGTACTCCCAATCGATTTTTTCTGCCCTCAATAATTCGTGAATTAGGGAAAAGATGAACAAACCGTCCGTACCGGGGCGGATCCCGACCCATTCATCCGCTATCGCGGAGTAGCCTGTGCGGATCGGGTTAATGGAAATAAATTTTGTGTCTTCCCGGCTTTTAAGTTTGCCTAAACCGATTTTTATGGGATTCGAAGCATGGTCCTCTGCTACTCCGAACATCATAAAATACTTAGTATGCTTCCAGTCGGGTTCACCAAACTCCCAAAAAGAGCCACCAATCGTATAAAATCCGGCTGCCGCCATGTTGACGGAGCAGAATCCCCCGTGGGCGGCATAGTTGAGGGTGCCGAACTGTTGCGCCCACCATCCGGTTAAGGATTGGCTTTGATCGTGACCGGTGAAGAAAGCCAGTTGTTTCGGATCGGTGGCGCGTATCCTGGATAACCAGCCGGTGGCAAGGTCTAAGGCCTCATCCCATTCTATTTCCTTGAATTCGCCGCTGCCTCGTTCGCCAACCCGTAGCAAAGGCCGGGTTAACCGGGCGGGAGAGTAGTGTTGCATGATACCGGCGGCGCCTTTTGCGCACAGAACGCCGCGATTGACCGGGTGATCCGGGTTCCCTTCGATGTAACGGACTGTTCCATCCTTGAGATAAACACGAATCCCGCAACGGCACGCACACATATAACAGGTGGAAGTCTTGACCTCATCTGAAACGACAGGGGATTCAAACAGTCTGTCAGAGACTTGACTCACTCAAGGCGCATTATATAGAACTAAAAAGAATATATTTATAACTTTAACACATATAGAAAAAAAGAGGAATTAATCTAGTTGAAGGCGACTCCTTGTCTACTGGATTTCCATCCTTAGGTCCATAAACGGCACATCCCTGTGCCACTTCTCCGCTTTCGCGGGCAGTGGAGGCTTTTGCAGGAGTGGCAGGGGAGGCTTTGTCGAATGTCATAATGTACGCCAGAGTTGAAGCGATGTCCAATCCGCGATGTGACTGAAATCACGGTCGGTCGATAACATAATCAAATTACGGCTGATGCAAAGCTGGGCGAGTAATGCATCAATAGTTCCGACCTGAATACCGTGATTACGACACTCGTTACGCAATTGAGCAGCTTCGATATAGTCATCGCGGTTGGGGATCAGTATAGGGAGCGCCTTGAATCGCTCGACAATCCGCCCCCTGGCCCTTGGTCCCCGACTACCTTGCAATAATTCCTGGAGGACGATTCCGGTCGTGTAAATTGATTCGCCGCCACTCAAGGCATCCCGTAGTCGCCGTACCTCGGGTCCTTCGGGTACCCCATCCCGTCGCAAGGCCAGCGACCAAATGCTGGTGTCCACGAAAAGGGCCACTAACGGGTCCGTTCACGCTTATAGTCGAACTTGTCGTCCCAATCGACTTCTCCAAAAAGATCCAGCAGTCGTTCCTGCTCTCGGCGCGCGACGAATTCGCGCAACGCCTTGTTTACAGTTGCTTTCTTCGTTTTCTCGCCGCTGAGTTCCAATGCTTTGTCGAGCAATTTGGGGTCTATCGAAAGATTCGTTGCCATTGTGTCACCATTCACACATTGAGTTACACATAGGTTATATTCAATAGATGATGTGGTCAAGTGCCAAAGGTATCGAAGCGCCGATTGGTTCATTTAGGCCATTATGGTTAATAATATCCATAGCAGGTTGCGGGTAGTGTCGGAAAGAAATCAATAACCTTTTGATTTTGCAACAATAAATATTTTCCCTCCTGATTGGCGCGTTTCCTGCTGCTTTCTATCATTTAACTAAAACCAAAGAAGCATCGCATTTCGGGGAGCATACAATGGGGAATTTTCACTTTGGCAGGTGGGTAGTTGCCGCAAGCATTCTGATCTCGGCTTCGGCGAGCCATGGCGTTACCGATCTCGACGAAATAACCGTTACCGCGACGCGGACGGACCAGACGCTGGCGGATATCTCAAGCGCGGTCAGCATAGTTGAGCAGGAAGCTATTCAGACGGGTCGCCAGCAGTTGGGGCTGGATGAATCGCTGAACCGGGTACCCGGCATCTTCTTTCAAAATCGCTATAACTTCAGCCAGGACCTGCGTGTTGCAATCCGGGGCTTCGGCTCCCGGGCAAACTTTGGTATTCGCGGCATCAAGGTATTCGTCGATGATCTTCCCGCAACACTGGCCGATGGTCAGAGCGGGGTTGATGACATCGATATCGGTTCGGTAGGCCGTATCGAAATTATCCGCGGCCCATCTTCTGCGTTGTATGGCAGTTCAGCCGGTGGCGTTATGAGTCTTTACACGGAGGACGGCGCCGATACTCCGTTTGCTGAGGGCAGGGTGACGGTTGGTGAATACGACCAGCAAAAATATCAGGTCAAGTTTGGCGGACAGACAGGTAAGTTGAATTACCTGGTAAATGGTTCCTACCTGGCCAGCGACGGTTATCGCGCTAACTCAAGAGTTGAACATGGACTGGTGAACAGCAAGTTTCGTTATGAATTTGACGACAGTTCCGACCTGACCGTGATCTTCAACCTGGTGGATTCACCGCAGGCGGATGATTCGGGTGGCATCAATGCGGCAGACGTGGAAGCGGACCGGCGCCAGGCACAGGCAAGAAACCTGAGTTCCAACGCCGGCGAAGAATTGTCACAACAAAAGTTCGGGTGGATCTATCGTCACCAGTTCGGCGAGCAACATGAGATCAGGGTACGCAATTACTACTTGTGGCGGGATTTTCAGGCCTTTTTACCCATTGGTTCCCATATCCGGTTTGTTGCGGATGACGGGGTGGTTGAATTTGACCGGTTCTTTTTTGGTGGTGGCGCTCAATATACCTATACGGGGGAATTGTTTGGACGTCCCAACCAGTTCACCGCGGGTTTTGATATTGACATCCAGGAAGATGACCGACAACGTTATTTCAATGATGCCGGTATACAGGGGGCTTTGGCCTTCGACCAGTTGGAAGAAGCGGAGTCCTATGGGTTTTATTTTCGCAACAGCATCACCTTTACCGATTCCCTGCAACTTACGCTGGGCGGCCGTTACGACATTGTGGGCCTCTCAGTTGATGATCGGTTCCTGGCTAACGCCGACCAGTCCGGCAAGCTGGATTTCGATGAATTCAGCCCAAGTGTCGGTTTGACCTGGACAGCTACGGACTCGGTCAGTTTTTATTTCAACTATGCAACCGCGTTCGAAACGCCCACGTTTACGGAACTGGCCAATCCCGCGAGAAACCTGAATGTCAATCTCGGTGGGTTTGCCTCGGTGGATGCCCAGAATGCCGACAGTTTTGAGATTGGCGCCCGGGGTCTTATCGGTGGTCGTATTTATTTTGACATCGCCGGATTTACCATGGACGTGAAAGATGAGGTGGTGAGTGTGACCAATATCGGGAATCGCTCATTTTTTGAGAATGCCGATACTGACCGGAACGGCCTTGAGGCTGCCATCGTCGTGGACATCATGGATGGATTGCAGCTTACCGCGTCCTATACTTATTCCGATTTCGAGTTTGACCGCTTTCCCACAAATATGGCGGCAGAAGGCAATAAATTGCCCGGCTTACCGGAGAACCAGTTTTTTGCGGAACTGGCGTATCGCCACGATTCCGGTTTCTACCTGAGTTGGGATATCCTCGCGGTTGACGACCTGGCGGTTAATAATGCCAATACGGTCATTTCCGATTCTTATGAAGTATCAAACCTCAGGGCAGGGCACCGCTTGCAGTTAGCGGGGTTTGAGGTCTCTCCGTTCATCGGCGTCAACAACCTGTTTGACAAGAAATACATGTCCAACCTGCGGCTCAACGGATTTGGCGGTAGAGTATTTGAGCCGGCGCCGACGCTGAACGTCTACGGTGGCTTGTCAGTGCGGTTGAATTACTAGACCACCTGACTTCAGGGCCAAAGCTTATCCGTTTGTAACGCTTCCAGAAATTGTTTCACCGACCACACGTCAATGCCGTCTTCAGTGCGGAAGGCGCGTGTGCCGTCATAAATAAGAACGCGGCGTACGAGGTGTGGCAAGTCGTTGATGGCCCGCAAACCCTTAAGCAAGACAGTGTTATACCGTTTTGTTGCTTTGGCCTCAATGGCGAGGTATTCGGTATTCCGGCTGAGCAGGAAGTCAACCTCTGTATTCGATTCTGCCGGCGCCCAGTAATGGATATTGTTAAATACCGGCTGTTCTTCCGCATGGGCGCGCAACAGGCTGAGAATCCAGCCCTCGAACAGGGCGCCGCGTTCCTCTGCTGAAACGGGTCCGGACTGGCGTTTTACGGCTCGCACCAGGCCAGGGTCAACCCAGTAGAGTTTTGGACGTCGCCGTTCCCGTACCCGCAGTTTGGCCTCAAAAGCAGACAGACGCCAAGTAAGCAGAGTGTCTTCAAGCACGTCCAGGTAGCCGGTGACGGTGGTGCGCGCTACGCCGGAGTCCCGGGCGATGCCCGCTACGTTCAGGGTTTGTCCGTGCAGCAACGCGGCAATAGGCAGGAAACGCACGAAACCAGGCAGGTTACGGACCACGGCTTCTGCGCGAATCTCTTCCCGCAAGTACAGTTGAGTATAGCTTTCGAGAACTTCACGGCGGTTATCTGCCGTCCACACCAGGGGGATGCTGCCGTACCTGAGCACGTCATCCAGCTTGAAATCGGTACCAAGTTCCTGTGGAACAAGTGGATACATGGCCTTGCGGCTTGCGCGCCCGGCCAGCAGGTTCGTACCCGCGGTTTTGAGTTTGCGTGCGCTGGAGCCGAGCAAGGCAAAGCGAAGGTCGCGCTCTTCGATCAGCCGGTGTACCTCATTCAGTAGAGAGGGAATGCGCTGTACCTCATCGATAACAACCCAATCGCCCTGTGCGGCAGTGGAGACCAATTCCCGAAACAACGACGGGTCAGCCAAGAGATCGTGAAACAACACCTCATCCAGCAGGTCCAGGCGCAGTGCATCAGGCAGAGTTATCCGCGCCCATGAACTCTTACCCACACCCCGTACGCCGAACAGGAAGAAACTGCGGCTTGGTAGTCGAGTGATACGTTGGTATATCATGTCGTCAAAAATAGACGAAAAGTGACGACATAGCAAGCATATTCAACCGCAAATGTTTTTGTTTAAAATAGTTTATCTACTCCTTTTCCGAAGCTGCATCGTGTTCAACGGGAGATACTGCTAAAATCCACCCAAATATTACTGGTTGAAGTTTTCTATGAAACATATCGAAATCAGGGAATTCGGCGATCCCGACATGTTGCAAATCACAGAAGGGGACGCGCCCGCGCCGGGTGAAAGCCAAGTGCTGATCAGGGTCGTAGCGGCGGGCATCAATCGTCCCGATATCATGCAAAGGCAGGGGAAGTACCCTCCACCGCCGGGCGCGTCGGCTATTCCCGGCCTGGAAATAGCAGGTAAGATCATCAAAACCGGTTCTGGCGTGACTTGGCCGACGCCGGGAGAACAGGTATGTGCGCTGGTTACCGGTGGCGGTTATGCCGAGCTCGCCGTCGCCGATGCATCTTTATGTTTACCCGTACCTCAAGGACTGTCACCCATAGAAGCCGCCGCGCTGCCGGAAACCTTTTTCACCGTTTGGAGTAACCTGTTCGAGCGCGCCGGACTTAAGGCAGGGGAGTCAGTCTTAATTCACGGTGGCAGCAGCGGTATCGGCACAACCGCCATCCAACTGGCAAAAGCGTTTGGCGCAACCGTGCTTACTACGGCCGGTAACGAGGAGAAATGCAGGGTGTGCCGTGAATTGGGCGCGGATCTGGCGATAAATTACAACGAAGAGGATTTTGTTGATGCATGCAGGAACGCCACTGATGGTAAAGGCGTGGACGTCATCCTGGATATGGTGGCGGGAGATTATACCAATCGCAACATTGCCGCGGCTGCTGTAGAAGGGCGTTATGTCATTATCGCGGGTTTGCGAGGGTTTTCAGCCGAGGTGTCCATCCGCTCCATCATGTTGAAACGCCTGGTCATAACCGGGTCTACGCTGCGACCCAGGCCGGTCGAGTTCAAGGCGGCGATAGCAGCCGGATTAAAACAACAGGTCTGGCCCCTGCTTGAGTCCGGCCAGGTCAAACCTATTATTCATACGGTTCTGCCGTTGAGCAAGGCCAACGAAGGTCATAGGTTGATGGAATCGAGCCGGCACATCGGAAAAATCATGCTGCGGGTCCCGGATTAAGCAGAAAATTATCAATAGAGAAAAGAGGACAGATTTATTTTTCAATAAAATAAATCTGTCCCCTTTTCTCTTGATTTCTTTATAATGCGGCCTACTCGGAGCAGAATACAAAACAATATATCTGGAGTTCAGGAAATGCCGAAAATCACCTATATCGCATTCGATGGGACGGAAACCACAGTAGCTGCCAAAGAAGGCATGAGCGTCATGCAAACCGCCGTTAATAACGGGGTTGACGGTATTGTTGCCGAATGCGGCGGTGCGTGCAGTTGCGCCACCTGTCATGTATACGTGGATCCGGAATGGTTTGATAAGCTGCCCGAAGCGCAAGCCATGGAGAAAGAAATGCTGGACTTTGTCATGAGTCCCCAACCGACCAGCCGGCTGAGCTGCCAGATAAAAGTGACCGCAGAACTGGACGGCATGGTAGTGAATACGCCGGAATCGCAGTATTGATATAACATTGGAGTTCATCCATCAGTAAACCTGCGTGACCAGACTTCCCCAAGTCATCGCCGAACCCTTGAATGCTGAGGCGTTTCGCCCGTTTGGACAAGTATTTGAAGCTCCATCTGAACCTGGGCGTAAATACTTCAACGAGATCCTGGAAAACGCCAGGGTAAATGCCGTGGTTGATTTTTCAATCTCCACCATCAGCCCCCTGGACAAACTACCCATGTGGGCGAAAACACTGGAAAGACATCCTTATTCCAGCCAGACGTTCATTCCGATCAGGGTAGCAAGATATCTGGTCATAGTAGCCCCGGATAAACCTGACGGCAGTCCGGACCTGGATGAGGTCAGATGTTTCCTGGCAAACGGCAGACAAGGTATTACCTATCGTCGCGGACTCTGGCATCACGATATGACCGTGCTTGATGAGTCGGCTGAAATGGCAATCCTGATGTGGTGTGACGGCAGCAGCGATGACGAAGAGTTACTGGACGTGGATGCCCAGTTTGAAGTGTTGCTGCCTGACAGCTCTGACCAAGGTCGTTAATGATATTATCGGGAACGGCTTGCTGACTCCAGCCAGCTTACAACCTGGTTGACGTCTGCAATGTCGGCGCCCGTATTGGACATGGCCTGTTGCAGCGTCAGGCGTCGCCGCTCTTCCATCGACAGGATTTCTTCCTCGTCCGTGTAACCTTCATCAGCCAGCCAGCGTTCCAGTTCTTCGATCTTGCTGGTGCGGAAACCTGATACCTGTCCCGCGCGTAATGCCTGCATCAGCGCCTTACCGTCCTGCTGGACGGTTTCGGCGAGGTCTGCGACGCGGTCAATGAACGTCTCTGATACGATGCCGGATCGCTCCAGGGCGATACGATCCACAGGCTGGCCCCGACCCCGGCACCAGAGCGTCGTCCAGACGCGCACAACGCGGCACCTCTGCTGGAACCTGTCCTGAAGTTTGCTATCGGAGACGGCGGCAGCCGCTGCATCACTGTCGAGCAAGGCTTCAAGCTGGCCGAGACTGCTGATGCGCCAGGTGTCCATGAGCTGGTACAGAGTATCCAGATCATCACGCAAAATGTAGAACGGGTGGACCATGCCCGCTTCCAGGCGCGGGTTCAGAAACGGCACGCCAAGAACGGAGGCGTAGGTTTCAGGCTCCCGGTCCTCCGGGCACGGCAGGGAAGGAGGCAGCGCAATATTGTAGTCCTGCGGAGGATGCGCCTCCTGGGGAAAACGCGTCATGGCAAGGTCGATGATTGGCGGCTCGCATCCAGTAGCCTGCTTCCATAGCGCGCATTCGTGACGCCGGGCAGACAGGTAAAATATCTGGCGGCCCTCAGTGGCGGCCAGTCGCTCGAGACTGTTGGCCATCACGGTGAAACGATCTTCATCGCTGGTAGTCAGCGCTTCGTCGAGAAACAGCGGCAGGGTTTCCCTGCCTTGTTCCTGGACTTCGATCCAGGCCAGGCGCAGCGCCAGCAGCAGTTGCATCCGGGTGCCCGATGAGAGTTCATCGAGTTTTCTCGATGCCTGTTGTTCCAGGTCCCGGGCGATAAATGTACCGTCCTTATCCAGCTGCAGGTCGAAAGCATTGGCGGTGATTTCCCGGAACAGCGCCCGGGCGCGGCTGAGCACTTCCGGTTCGTTTTCGGTATGGAACGCCTGCTCCACTTCGCCAAGAAGCAGTTCAGTCGCCTCGTGCAGCCAAGCCTGCTCGCGCTTGTCATGCAAGGCGGCCCTGGTGGAGTCAGCGGCGGCGCGGGCCTGGCTTAACTTGTGGTCTTTACCGGCATCAGTGAGCCGGGTAGCGATTTCTGCGCGCTGTTCGATCAGCCTCCTGAGTTCGGCGGCAAGCTGTTCGGTGGCATCAAAATCACTTTGTAACTCCGCTTTCCTGCCCTCTTCGACAGCATTGATGATTTCGGGGTATGCCTCAAGCCGGGATCGAATGCTTTCCTCCTCAAACTCCACTTTCTGCAGTGCCGCCTGTTTCGCTTTCCACTCATCCAACAGGCCAAGCCGCCTGTCAAGTTCAATACGGGCGTCGGGTTCAAGTCCGCATCCCGTGAAGAGACTCTCGATATCAGCCTTGTTTTCCTTGATTTCCTGCTCTATTGACTCAATGTTTTCCTGACTGCTTGTTATATCCTTTCGAGCGTCTTTCGCCTCACCCGAGCGCCGCTTCAGGTGTTGAAACGACGCCTGCAAAAGGTTGAAGTCCTGCTCCATATCAGCATCTTCAAGCGCAGGCGCATCGGCGCTGCGCCAAGGGGCAAGAAAGTCACGAATCACAGCGGCATCTTCGACTATGTCTCGCTCCACTGAGTCAAGTCCGGCTTTTGCCTGCTCATAACTGTTGTCCGCCTCGGCCAGTTGCCGACAGTTTTGTATGAAAATATCAGGACTGACGCTCGGCAACTCGGGGTCAAAGCCCAGGTCTGCGGCCGCCTCCTGTTTCCGGGCTTGCAGCCTTGCGATTTCCGCCTCGACATTCTCAAGTTCAGCGCGGATGCTCACAGCCTGAGCCGCCCGTTCCCTTTGCAGGATCAGGGTGCTGTGGCGCTTATCGATCTCCGAGCGCAGATACCCTTCCACCGCGGAAACGCTCCAGTCCGGCGGCCCGGCCAGACCGGTTCGGATGTAGCGCTGTTTTGCCCCGTCACCAGATGATCCGGCGGCAGGACGGCGCCGGCGCAGGATAAACAGGCCCCATACCGCAGCGCCGAGCGATGCCAGCGCGGCCACAACTGCAGGCAGGGCCTGTTGTATCCCCGCCAGCAGGGCGGCAAGGCCGCTGGCCGCCAGGATGATCCATAGCGTGAGGCGCATGAGACGGTCCGGCGACGCAGGCAGTGACTTGGACTCGCCAGCTGTTGCCGCCAACCATTCTCGCAGGGCGCTGCCTGCGTCATACAGCTTGTCGATTTCGGCCTCATCCGGAGTGTCGCCAGCCTGGACGAGTTTCAGTTGCAGTTCATCACGCCTGGTTTGTGCCTTGATCAGCGGAGCAGCTATCGCTTTGGCTTGTTTAAGACTTTGCGCATCGAGTCCGGGTGGTTGACCGGCATCATTGAAATACTCCTGCGATCTTTTCAGACCGGCATCAGCCCGGGCCAAGACATTCCTTGCGTTGCTGCGATCTCCCACTTTTCCTCTGACACCCTGCAACTGCAATTCAATTGCTTCCATGCGCTCCGGATCCGGTCCTGAGTGTTGCAATCCGGTCTCTTCGAGCGCTGTTTCTGCGGCATGTAGCCTGCGCTCCTGCTCCCGCAACTTGTCCTGTAGTGCTTCCGACTTTTCTTCCAGGTCAGCAAGACGTTTATGTTCATCATCCCGCAGTCGATCCATGCCGGGAGGATAGGCCTTCAGTTCCTCTGCGCATGACTTCCTCGCGTTGATGGCGTCGTGCAGTTCCAATCCCTGTTGCAAACGTTCCCGACGGCTTTGTGCCTCCTCGGCAACCTTGATTTTACTGTTCAGCTGTGGCAATTCCTCCTGTTCCTGCCGCTCTAAGGCATCGTATTCCCCTTCCGCCTGCCGCAGAGTCCTCTCCGCTTTACGGAAATTTTTTTCTTCGTTTTGCGCAAAGCGTGAACTTAATTCAATGTGGGGCGCATCGAGGTTGAAGCCGCCGCGCAACCTGTTACGCAATTCATGCGCAAGACTGCTGTCGTGCTTATCGTCAGCCAGCAGGTGTTCCATGGACAGGCGATACAAGCCCGTTTGATCAGCGCCGGGCAAAGCGGGCGGTGATGCAGGGTTGCCGTCCCGATACCAGGCCACCTGGCTGCCGTTGCGCAGTGCGCGCCAGACGGTCACGTTGCTTTCGAACTCGGCCTCGAGAGAGAGCGCGGGCGGGTCGTCTCTCTGTCCGCCGCGCAGGAGATAGCCCAGGGCGCGCGCCAGGCTGCTTTTGCCTATGGCATTGGGCCCGGTGACGATATTGATACCGGCGCCGCGCGGCTCGAATGTAAATCCGGGTTCAATACCGGGCAAGGTCTTGATTTTGAGTCGCTTGAGGCGCATCAGCCTGTGTCTGCGGTCTGCGCCAGCAGTTGATCCAGAGCGCGCAATCCAGCGCTTCGCAACCACGCCACCGGATCCGGGTCATCTGCGTCCAGTCCGTTCCAGACAGGCACTTTCCCCTGTTTGCGCAAACGTTTGCGAGCCCTTGCGACCAGGTCGTCACGGCCGGGATGACCCTCAGGTTCATCCAGCAAAAGCAGGCGTTTTGCCAGCAACCCCGGAATGGTCGGTTGCGAGGCGAGTTCCTTAAGGTCTATTTCAGGTAGCGTATTGGCGCTGATTCGTTCAATAAAATAGTGCCGATTGCCTGAACCGGTATAGATAATTTCATCCTGACTTCTGGAAAATTCGTCACGCACAGCAGCCCCGAAACGGGTGCGCCCTCCGAACATGACATGTACCCCGACCGCGTCCGGTACGGCAGGCAGGTTCAGCGCAACGGGGGACTCAGTGATTTGACGGTCAAGTTCACTCAATGCAATCAGAACGCGATCTTTTGCTTCCGCCGGTTCATCGATGCCGCTCAGGTCAACGTCAACAGATTCCCAACGCAGCGGCGCCAAAGGCAGTTGTGCAACATCATTGATGCGTCCCTGGGATACGTCTATAAGCCAGGGCCCATGGGGTCCTGCTTCGCTACGGTCCAGTCCGGTCAGGCTGCCGAGATAGCCGTTCAGAGATGCGGCAGACAACGCATCAGGCTTGTGAATATGCCCAAGCAACCACCCGTCGATGTCCACTCCTTGTAATTCCTGGCTGGTGACCGGGGCATAGGGACTGGAACCCCCATCCCGGTCACAGTGCAAAAGTCCCAAGTTGATACCAGCCTCTCTCTTGAAAGGTTGATCGGACAGGGGGCTTGTTCGCACTTCTTTCCGTGGAAACGACCATCCCCAGAGGGTGATTGAGTCAGCGCCGTCAACGATCCGGCAGGACTCCCATTGACCATCTGCCCCCAGGAGTCGAAATTCAGGAATGTGTTTTGCCAGGCGAGGCAGGACTTTGACATCGTGGTTGCCGGCGACACCAATGACGTCGATACCGGACTTGGAAAGGCGTTGCACGCCCTGCTCCAGTTCCCGGTAAGCCTCAAAAAAGTCATTCTCCTGCTCGACAACGTCACCGGCAAGCAGAATAGCCTTGACACTAACTTCAATGGCAACTTCCACTGTACGCCGCCAGGCACGGATCGGACCCAAGTCTCGGGCACTACCAACTAGTTCCCCCGGCAACCTGGACGGTGTTCGACCCAGGTGTATATCGCCAACAGCAAGTATCCTCATGTAGTCGAATCCGTTTCAAGCAAAGGTGAGTTATGCCCTTTCGATAACAACGGCGATTCCCTGGCCGATGCCGATGCACATGGTAATCAAGGCATAACGACCTCCGGTATTTTCCAGTTGCCGTAATGCCGTCAGGATCAGCCGCGCTCCGGATGCCCCCAGCGGATGCCCGATACTGATGGCGCCCCCGTTCGGATTGACACGGTCATCCTGAAAATCAATTTGCAGTTGTTTCAAACAGCCGAGCACCTGGGTGGCAAATGCCTCGTTTATCTCAATTACGTCTATGTCGGACAATGACAAACCGGCGCGTTGCAGGGCTTTTTGTGATGCGGGGACTGGGCCTATTCCCATCACCCGGGGGTCAACTCCGGCGACCGCCCCGGACAGGATGCGCGCGCGTGGCGTCAAACCCAGCTTTTTACCGATGTCTTCGTTCCCCAGCAGCAGCGCGGCGGCGCCATCGTTGAGGCCGGAGGCATTGCCGGCGGTGACCACGCCGTCTTCAAACAAGGTGGGCAGGGTGGATAATTTCTCCAATGTCGTGCCGGGTCGGGGGTGTTCGTCTGCCGTCACCTTAACGGGAGGCTCTTTGCGTCGTTTTGCCGGCACTTCGATTTCGACCAGTTCATCCGTGTAAAAACCGGCATTCTTTGCCGCCTCGTATTTTTGCTGGGAGGCAAACGCGAACGTATCGCTGTCTTCCCTGCTGATACTCAGATCCTTGGATACGTTGTCCGCCGTCTGCGGCATGGTGTCGTCACCGTACTGCTTAAGGAGCAGTTTATTGGGGAAACGCCAGCCGAGAATGGAGTCATACATCTGCTGGTTGCGATCAAAGCCGGTTTCCGCCTTGCCCAGTACCCAGGGGGCGCGGCTCATGCTTTCTACCCCACCGGAGATGAACAACTGCCCCTGACCACAACTGATTGCGCGAGCCGCGTCCAGTGTTGCCGCCGCGCCACTGCCGCACAATCGATTGATGGTCACTCCGCCTGTAGAGGTATGCATACCGGCCAACAGGACGGCATTGCGCGCCACGTTCCGGCAATCTTCACCCGCCTGGTTGGTATTGCCGAAGACAACGTCTTCCACCAGGCTGCTTTCAATACTGCTTCTTTCCAGCAAGGCTCTGA
Organism: Gammaproteobacteria bacterium; assembly: GCA_965248145.1. Taxonomy (GTDB): domain Bacteria; phylum Pseudomonadota; class Gammaproteobacteria; order Eutrophobiales; family Eutrophobiaceae; genus JAAXHV01. Next base: position 752,652 of record OZ252091.1, read on the forward strand.
TCACGGCCGCCGCCAGGTCGTCCGGCCGTTTCACAGACAGACCTCCTCCATAACGGCCGAATGGGGAACGGGCCCCGTCATAGATAATTGCTTGATTCATTTCCCCTTTCCTATGGTTAATTATTCGGTAGTACGACTTTGCCCATCTGGTCGATCGGTACGACAATCTGTTTTACAAAGTCCGACACAGGTATCAACTCGTGGCTGAACTGCGCGTAACGCGGGGCGCTACATCACGCATTAGCTTCTGCTTAAACAGATGGAAGATTGTCGAAATTAGAATATTTCAATATCATCTAAATTGCGAGCGCCGATTTATTAATTCAGTCGTTCGCAGTAAATCACCACAGACAGCAGGAGAAAATATGAGCGAAAATACAGGTGCAATACCAGTGACTACTGAAAGGGATGCTAAAGGCACTGATCCGGTGCTACGGGTCGGCATCATAGGCGCCGGTATTGCCGGTCTCTCTACGGCTAAAATCTTTCTGGAAAACGGGTTCGATGTTCTTGTCTTCGAAAAGGAGGCTACCTTGGGCGGGGTTTGGGCTGTTTCGCGCGCCTATCCCGGTTTGCGTGCGAATACTGCAAAAGAAACGTATGGATATACTGACTATCCCTATCCGGAAACCACCAGTGGTTATCCTGATGCCGAGGAAGTCCGTGAGTACCTGGAATCCTATGCAGAGCAATTTGGTTTATACCGTCATATCAAATTTAATTGTGAGGTAGCTCACCTTGCTGATATCAATAATAATGGAAAGCGAGGCTTCAATCTGACAGTTCGCTCAACAGCTGCTCACGACAACAAAAACGACTATGAGTTCTCTTTTGTCGTCATTTGCTCGGGGGCCTTTTCTCTGCCGTTGATGCCGGACTTTCCCGGAAAGGAGGCTTTCAAGGGTATGGTACGCCACTCGAGTCAATGCACTGATCCCACTGTCGCAGACGCTGAGCGGGTGGTCGTCATAGGCGCCGGCAAATCTGCACTCGATTGTGCCGCATGGGCAGCCCGTGAAGGAAAATCCTCTACCATTGTCTTTCGTAAACCGCACTGGATGGTGCCACGCTATTTGCCTGGCGGCGCCCGTAGTGATTTACGGTTTATCTCACGGTTTACCGAGTTGTTTGTGAATTATCCTGTCCGTCCGTGGAATGAAGTGGTTTTGCATGGCCCGGGTAAACCGATCGTGTGGCTCTGGTGGACCCTGCTGAGTGCCATTGTACCCCGTGTTCTGGGCATGCCGACGCTTATGGTTCCCGAACAAAAATTACCAAACGGCTTCGAAAGCGTGGGGCAGGTCGACGATTTCTTTGACTTGTTGAATACCGGCCGTATTACCGCCAAACGGGCCGGCGTCAACGGATTTTATGAAACAGGGCTTGAACTCGACAATGGAACGCAATTAGAGGCAGACCTGGTTATCCTTGCCACAGGATGGCAACGTGATATGTCGTTCCTGAGCGAGGAGCTGAGAGCACAGGTGTACAAAAACGGTCGTTTCCATTTATTCCGGCGGATATTACCCCCCAGGCAGCCGAGACTGGCATTTCTGGGATTTTTTCCGACCCTTACATGTCCGTTGTCTTCTGAAATAGGAGCTCACTGGGCGGTACAAAGTTTTAAAGGAAACATGACCCTGCCGCCGTTCGAAGAGATGGACCGGCAAATTGATCGGCTGGAAAACTGGGCGAAAGAAAGGGTGCCGGAGTCTGAAGATGGCGTATTTACGGGGCCATATATCTCTCATTACGTTGACGAGCTGATGCGTGACATGGGCATGCCAACTCAACGTACAAGTAACTTTTTGATCGAATACCTCGGTACATTTTTACCAGGCAGGTATGGGACTCTTGGAGAGGAATTAAAGGCAGCCAGGGAAGGAGCGCTGAAAAGACGCCCTTACCTGAGCTGCCTGTATCTATTGGTTGCAATCATCGCCATCGGGATAATCCTGCTGATAACAGGTTGACGTTAACTGTTTTGCAAAACTATCTTTCCCATCTGGCTGAATGATTCCAGCAGCTTGTGCGCGGCGATTGCCTCACTCATGGGCAGGACCCGGTCCACGACAGGCTCAATTTTTTTCTCATTGACAAAATCAAGCATTGCCCCGAATTCGGCATTGGATCCCATCATCGTCCCCTGTATGCGTGTCTGGTTGAAAAACAGTCTCGGTATTTCCAGGCCGGTTGAGGGACTGCCCAGGGTGGCTCCGAAGAAGACAAAACGTCCGGCAGGTTTCAATGTGCTGAGGAGATTATTTACGTCGTCCCCACCGGCGCTGTCGATAATGGCATTGAACCCCCCAGCCTGTTTTTTTAAGATCTTGTGATAGTCTTCCTGCTTATAGCTGACGCCACCGGCGGCGCCGATAGACTTGGCCTTGTCAATTTTTTCCTCCGACCCACTGGTCACGTATACCTCTGCGCCGAGCGCGCTGGCCCACTGGACGGCAAAAGTCGAAACACCACTGCCGGCGCCTGTGACCAGCACGGTCTGTCCCGCCTTTACCTCAGCCTGTGTCACAACGGCCCGCCAGGCCGTCAGACCGGCCAGCGGAACCGCGGCTGCCTGCTCCCAATTCAGGTGAGCGGGTCTGTCGTGCACGTCCGTGGCCGGGCAGCAGATATACCCGGCAAACGTGCCTTGATCAGGCATACCCAGCACGCGGAAATTCGGTCCGGATACGGCTTCACTATCACCCCATTCCCTGGCCGGATAGACCACCACTTCATTGCCCACCCTGCCACCATCAACGCCGTCACCGACGGCGTCAATCGTTCCGGCGCCATCGGAACCGGCGATACAGGGGAGATTCGTGCGCGGATATCTCCCGATAGTGATCCAGTAATCACGCCGGTTCAATGCGGAATTTTGCAGCTTTACCCGTACTTCACCTGCCCCCGGTTCGGGCGTTTCCACCTCCTTTATCTTCAGGTTATCCGGACCGCCAATTTCTTCTAATACAATCGCCTTCATAATATGCTCCTTTATACGTGTATTCTCGGAATAGTTTAAAATGAACCAGTCATTGAAAGGACAGATTTACCTGATCATAAAGTCTCAATCAAGCTATGCGTATGGGGAATGATACCAGACTTGACGAATTGATTAAGCAACGCACCTGTATTCAGGTCAGGGGTCAGGTCAGGGGTCAGTGTAAAAACTCTGTGAATTTTTACACTGACCCCAAATATCCTTAATGGCATGCCCGTGGGGTATGGTCAAGCTTGCGCTTGGGGCTGCTTTATTAGCGATTCAGCAGGTATGCCAAGCCCTTTGTGAAGCCTCCAAATCATTTTTAGTGTCAGCGAACGATTATAGTTAAGAATTTCGTATACGCGATTGCTTTTACCAATCATGGGTTCGAGGTCTTTCACGGTAAGTCCTTTCCTGTCCATCTCAAATTTAATGGCTTCCACCGCGTCCGGTAGATCAAGTGGGTAGCGCTTTGCCTCGTGGGCTTCAACCAGCGTCACCAGCACATCCAGTTTTTCACCTTCTGGTGATTCAGGTGTGGCCGTCATCAGGGCTTCAATTTCTTTAAGCGTAGCGCGGTAGTCGGCATCAGTTTTAATGGGTTTGATGTCCATAGCTTTACCTCCGGCATTAAATAGTTTGTACATCAATTTTGTCGTATTGGGCATGGGTGCCAATGAAGCGGATATAGACCACTCGGTAAGCATAATTAATCCATACCACCAGCCGATATTTATTACCGGCAATATTAAAAACAACTCTGCCGTCCTTCAGGATACTGGCGTTTCTAAAATACTGCTTTACATCTGCAGGTGTTGCCCAATCAGCTTTTAAAGCGTGTTGATACCAAGCAAGCGTTGGGTCTATCGCATCAGAATAATCAGGATTCTCTTCCCAAAACGCTTTCCGTGTTGATAGGGCGATAATTCTCATATTTTGAATAATAGTCCTAAAATGGGACTATTGCGATTATTTTTTGCTTCTGAATATCCATATTGACAGCGGAGAAGAAATGTCACACTGGAATTACAGGGTAATCAGGAAGCATCACGTCGAAACAGACTCGGTGACATATCACGTCCACGAAGTTTATTACCGGGAAGACGACAGCATGGAAAGTTGGACACAAGAACCAGTCGCGCCCATGGGTGAAACGGCTGAGGAACTGAGGGAAGATACAAGGTATTTTCTCCGTGCGTTCCGTTGTCTGATACTTGAAGAGCAAGTAATTCTCCTTTATCGAAAACAAGCCTGTTTTTTGTTTGTTCCTAACAACGCTTGACGCACCCGGATAAATGTGACACATTTGTGCACATGGAACAAATCAAGATTCGTGATCTTCACATCAAGACTGGCGAATGGGTGCGCCGGGCAGCGCGCGGCGAAGGCATAGTCATCACCGAACGAGGTCATCCCGTGGCTTCTTTGATACCGTTTTGCGAGGACGATCCAGGTCGATCGTTCCGCGAACGCCAGCTGCTGCCCGAGTTCGACGCTTTGCCAGTGGTCTCCGGCGATGCGACGGTATATATATCCGAAGACCGCGATCGTTGATGACCTATTTCGATACGGCGTACGTCCTGAAGTGCTACGTTAAGGAGTATGGCTGGGAAGAAGTGCGGGCGTTCGCCCGCGGTCGCGATCGCATCGCCTGCTCTGTCTATGGCCGTCTGGAGCTTTATGCCGCTCTCCACCGTAAACTGCGTGAAGGTGAGCTCACCGAGCAGCAACTGAACATCATCTTGCGACAACTGAGCGTGGACGAGTCGACCAGACTCTGGGAGTGGCTGCCGTTATCGTCAGCCATCATAACCGCGGTAACCAACACATTCACAGGCTTGTCTCGGCGCGTATTCCTGCGAACCGGTGACGCCGTGCACCTGATCTCTGCCAAGGTGTGTGGATTCACGGAAATCTACAGCAATGACAAGCGTCTGCTTGCCGCGGCGTCGCATGTCGGCGTGACAGGATGCGATGTAATCGAGCCGTCCGAATTACCGGAGCGTCCCTAGCCCGTGCCCGTGGGGTTTGGTCAAGCTTGCGCTTGGGGCTGCTTTATTAGCGACTCAGCAGGTATGCCAAGCCCTTTGTGAAGCCTCCAAATCATTTTTAGTGTCAGCGAACGATTATAGTTAAGAATTTCGTATACGCGATTGCTTTTACCAATCATGGGTTCGAGGTCTTTCACGGTAAGTCCTTTCCTGTCCATCTCAAATTTAATGGCTTCCACCGGGTCTGGTAGATCAAGTGGGTAGCGCTTTGCCTCGTGGGCTTCAACCAGCGTCACCAGCACATCCAGTTTTTCACCTTCTGGTGATTCAGGTGCGGCCGTCATCAGGGCTTCAATTTCTTTAAGCGTAGCGCGGTAGTCGGCATCAGTTTTAATGGGTTTGATGTCCATAGCTTTACCTCCGGCATTAAATAGTTTGTACATCAATTTTGTCGTATTGGGCATGGGTGCCAATGAAGCGGATATAGACCACTCGGTAAGCATAATTAATCCATACCACCAGCCAATATTTATTACCGGCAATATTAAAAACAACTCTGCCGTCCTTCAGGATACTGGCGTTTCTAAAATACTGCTTTACATCTGCAGGTGTTGCCCAATCAGCTTTTAAAGCGTGCTGATACCAAGCAAGCGTTGGGTCTATCGCATCAGAATAATCAGGATTCTCTTCCCAAAACGCTTTCAGTGTTGATAGGGCAATAATTCTCATATTTTGAATAATAGTCCTAAAATGGGACTATTGCGATTATTTTTTGCTTCTGAATATCCATATTGACAGCGGAGAAGAACTGGCACAGGTTGAGGGGATTCTGGCAACCGGCGGACGTGGCCCGCAATGTGAGGTTTATTGATGGCGTGAGAGAGGAGACTGTTCAACCACACCAACAGGCCGTCTTAGCCGTGTAGTGGTCAAGTAAAAATGGACACTTTGTTAAGCAACTTTCTGTATTGCCAGCGCCTCGAATTCGTTGGGGCTCAAGTACCCCAAATACGAATGTAGCTGCCGACTGTTGTAAAACATCTCCAGGCAAGCCTCCGCTCATGGTGGCGTTATGCGGTCTCATGAGATGATCATAGACATATCTGACGGCGACGAGTATTGTGAGTAGTATGTTTGACAGCGTTCGGGCGCTGATTTCCGAGGGCAATGTCTGGATTTCGGAGCACGGATACGACGAGCTTGCCGTTGACGGATTACTTGCAAGGGAGCTTGTCGAAGGTGTGGAAGCCGCAGAAGTGATTGAAGACTATCCGGACTATCCTAAAGGACCAGACGTTCTACTGCTCCAACGAACGAAGGATGAGCGTTTGATCCACGCTGTGTGGGGACTTCCCGCCGGCCATACAAGTCCGGCAGTGCTGATTACAGCATACTTACCCGATCCCCAAAAATGGGAACCGGTGTTCAAGCGGAGACGCAAATGAGTAAGAGAAAACAGACGAAATTCATTCACGAAGGGGACTTTGTTGCAGAAGTAGACGTAGAGTTACTGGAGGAACCTGAAGGATGGTCACCATATCTTTCTCTTGAAGACGCGTATCGTCTCGATGATGTACGGGAGGCTCTTCGTCGAGGTGATGTTAAGACTGCTGCAAAATATTCGCGCGTGTTCAGCCTCACGCCTATCGCTGTATAAGGTTACATCACGCGTCATTCAAGCAGGGGCTTGCTTGTGGTTTCCTACACCGAACGCGAGGAAAACCAGATCCGAATTATCAACGCAAGGCCGGCTACTGCGGCAGAGGTGAAGCGATATGAATCAGAAGGCTGATACTAATGACATGAGACCGGAGTACGATTTTTCCGGGGGTGTGCATGGTAAACATCACGAAACGTACCAGGAAGACACAAATGTAGTTCTACTAGATCCCGAGGTGGCTCGAGTGTTCTGTGATTCTGCATCTGTCAATAGAGCTTTACGTATGCTAATTGATCTGGCGGACGAAGTAGTGCAGAAAAATCTAGCAGGTGGCTCTAAGAGTTGATATTCGCACTTGTGAGATTAAAGTGTCACATCGCACAACAAGGTACTTCAGCGGATTGCTAGTGTCGTCGCTGAGTTTGGCGTTAGCTGAGAAGAAATGTCACACTGGAATTACAGGGTAATCAGGAAGCATCACGTCGAAACAGACTCGGTGACATATCACGTCCACGAAGTTTATTACCGGGAGGACGGCAGCATAGAAAGTTGGACACAAGAACCAGTCGCGCCCATGGGTGAAGCGGTTGAGGAACTGAGAGAAGATATAAGGTATTTTCTCCGTGCGTTCCGTTGTCCGATACTTGAAGAAAAAGAAACAGACGAAGGCTCAACCCTTTTTCCTGATGATACGGGTGGTGCAATAAATGATGGCCATTATTTCGAACTCATGGACCGAGCGTCTGTCGCATTGGATTACATCTATCAATTTCTTGGCAGCCATCCGCTTGTAAGGAAAGACAGAACACTGCAAGGCATGTATGAAAAAGCCGAAGATGCCTTGGCCGAACTCTATCAACAGGCAGGCCGGCTGGAGTTTGATAGAAGTAACAACTAACCAGACAAATCCAGCCGATCTCCTTGTTTTCGACTGAACAACAAGCCTGATAAAAATTGATAAATGAGCTACAGAATTATAAAAGGCAAGATCGATAGTGGGGAAGTAATCCTGCTGGATGGGGGCACCGGTTCTGAGATAGAACGGCAGGGCGTCAGGATGAACGACGTGGCCTGGTGCGGCATTGCTCACATGGAACAGCCCGGGGTGGTGCGTCAAGTCCATGAAAGTTACATCCATGCCGGCGCCGATGTGATTATCGCCAATACGTTTGGTAGCGCCCCCCACGTGCTCCAGCGTCCACCACACCGGACCGGCGTTAACGGAGTTGAATGAGCTGTGGGATGGTCCTGTGTTTGCCTACGCGGAAAGCGGCCATTTCGTTCCACCGAGCTGGAAGTTTGAGGATATTATTTCTCCGCAGGATTATCTTGACTATGCCGGACAATGGATTAATCAAGGCGTGCGGGTGATCGGCGGCTGTTGCGGCATCGGGCCTGAGCATATCAGGGTGTTGCGAGAGAACCTGCCGGGAATGGCAGCTTCGATGCCATGCGCTTAGACCGAAGCGGCCTTATGGGGGCGACCCGCGAGTTGGGAAGCTTTTGGAAATCGCGAGAGAGGCGGGAGTGAACGGCGAGTATATCGGCGCGCTCGAAATCCTCGAGGCCGGTCTACAGGAGGTGATAGACAGACCGCTCGTTATCAACGTCAGCGCCGCTATCGCGGCCGTTCTTGGTGAAGCCGGAGTGCCTGCGCCTCTGATGCGCGGCATTGTGCTGACCGCACGCTGCGCCGGTCTGGTGGGACACTTATTTGAGGAAATGAACAATCCGGTCGCTCACGACCTGTGGTTCGCTGCAGAGAAGAGTGTCGAGTACCGGGACTGACTTCTGTCGTTACTGACCTGTCGGTTTGGGCAAGGCAGCAACGGTGGTTTCAATCCATTCTTCTACTTCACGAGTGATTTGACCGGCCTTTTTTCCCTGGGATTGAATGGGAGCGCCAATAACCATCCGTATGGCGCCGGGCCATTTGAGAAAGCTGTTACGGGGCCATAGGTTACCGGCGTTGTGCGCGATGGGGATGACGGGACAACCGGAATGTTCCGCCAGCATGCCACCGCCCGGGTGATATTTTTGCCGTTTGCCCGGCGCTATCCGTGTGCCTTCCGGGAAAACCACCACCCATAAGCCTGCGTTTAGTCGTTCTACGCCCTGGCGTATGAACTGACTCAGTGAGCGCACCCCTGAGGATCGATCAATGGCGATGGGTCGCATGGTTGCCAGTCCCCAGCCGTAAATCGGGATCCACAACAATTCCCGTTTTAATAGCCACACCTGGGGGGGGAACAATAACTGAATAACCAGGGTCTCCCAGGTGGACTGGTGTTTACACATGATGATGGCAGGTTGATCGATTATGTTTTCCAGCCCTTCTATCTCCGCTGTTATCTTACAAGTGACGCGCAGCCACCACAGGTTGAACCTGGCCCAGTTTGATACCAGGCGAAACCTGGTGGGGAAGGGGACTGCAAGCAGTATGAACGTGATGGGAACCGCGATGGCGGTGGATATGATTAATCCCAGAGAAAAGAGGGACGACCTGATAAAGAGCATCTCGCAAGCCGGGAACAGTTATTCAACTCTCGGCAAGCAGCGCCGACGTTGCCCGCGCCAGATCATCATAGACCGGAATATCAGCCGGGATAACGCCTTCATCTATTTGTTTTTGTCCTTTGCCGGTTCTGACCAGTATGGGTTTGGCGTCCACGGCCAGCGCCGCCTGGATGTCACTTAACCTGTCGCCTATGACGGGTACGCCATTTAAGGGAGTGTGCAGTCTTTTCCCGATATCCCTGAACAGGCCGGGATTGGGTTTTCGGCAGTCACAACCATCGTCGGGGCCATGCGGACAGAAGAAAACAGCTTCGATAACGCCACCATACTGAGCAAGGTGGGTATGCATTTTCTTGTGTATCCGGTTCAACTCTTTCAATGTCAGCTTGCCCCTGGCCAGCCCTGACTGGTTGGTTGCGGTAACGATATGATATCCGTGATGATTAAGCCGCGCGATTGCCTGCAAGCTGCCGGGGATGGCCTGCCATTCCTGCTCCGTCTTGATATAGTCATTCGAATCCTGGTTGATTACGCCATCCATGTCGAGGATGATCAGTTTCATCAGCGTTAACCCCGTACTTTTAGAGAAATCAGTGTTAGTTCACATTATTTAAAGGGCCTATAGAGTTTCTATTGGCTATTCAAAGACCTTTTGAATTTTTATCACTAGTTTAGAAACATCCGCGGTGGTCAGGAACAGTTTTCTCAACTCGCTTAATAAAGCCAGGCGGTTGTTCCTCAATGCCGTATCATCACATAAGACCATCACTTCATCAAAAAAGGCGTCAACACTGTCTCTGAGGTTGGCAAGAGCTGATAGTGTCGCGACGTAATCACCACGTTCAATATGTTCCCTGGCCCCACAAGCCTGCATCTGTTTATAGAGTTCTATTTCCGTTTGTTCTGTGAACAACTTTTCATCCGGCCCCGCGTCGCCGGCACCTTGTGTCGCCTGTCTAAGGATGTTCCCGATACGTTTGTTAGCCGACGCGAGGCTGGTTGCTTCGGGAAATTGCAGGAATTTTCTTACAGCCTGTATCCTCAGGTTGAAATCATGGGGTTTTGTCGGCCGACATGCCTGTACCGAGTCAAATACGGCAGGGCTGACCCCGTTGTCAATGTAGTACCGCCGCAGTCTCTCCAGCATAAAATCAAATACGTCAGGCGCTACCGTCCGGGCGTTGATGTCGTCGGGAAACGCGCCGGCCGAACATTCGATACAGGCTTCCAGGTCCAGGGGCAGTTCACATTCAATCATGATCCGCAAACATCCCAGACCGGCGCGGCGCAGGCCAAAAGGGTCTTTATCGCCGGTGGGCGCCCGGCCGATGGCAAATATTCCCACCAGGGTATCCAGTTTATCGGCCAACGCCAGTATTTTACCGGTACCGGTTTTCGGCAGATCGGCGCCGGCATACCTGGGCATATATTGTTCATCCAGCGCCCGGGCGACTTCTGGGTCTTCATCACCCTCTATTGCATAATAGCGCCCCATAATTCCCTGTAACTCCGGCAATTCGCCGACCATATCGGTCAGCAGGTCACATTTAGCCAACCGGGACGCGCGCTCAACCAGCGCTGAATTCAGGCCCAGTTGCTCCGCGATATAAACGCCAAGGTGTTTGATTCGTTCCGTTCTGTCTTCGAGTGTGCCGAGTTTTTGCTGGAAGACAACTTTGCTCAACTGTGAGCCGTAATGCTCCAATGGCTGCTTAACGTCGCGTTGCCAGAAGAAAGCGGCGTCACTTAAACGCGGTCGGATGACCCGTTCATTGCCCTGTTTGACCTGGTCGGGGGATGAACTGGCAATGTTTGCTATGGTAATAAAATCGGCGGTTAATTCATCGTCGTTTGACCCCATGACGGGAAAATACTTCTGGTGTACCTGCATGGTAGCGATGAGTACTTCTTTGGGGAGTTTAAGAAACTCATCATCAAACGTTCCGGTGATGGCAACGGGCCATTCCACCAGTGCGGTTGTCTCATCCAGTAAATCATCATCAAGCAGCGCCCGTCCGTTACATGTATTTGCCGATTCGATGACGGCCTGCCTGATCCGGTTTCTTCTCTCGCCAAAGTCGGCGATAACGTATCCTTCGGTGGTTAATTTGTTTAAATATTCGTCGGCAGTGGATAATTTTATGGCGCCGGGGTGATGAAAGCGATGACCACGGGTTTCCCGGCCTGTTTCTATGCCCAGGACAGTCGTATGAATGACGTCTTCGCCGAACAGCAATACCACCCAGTGTACGGGTCGGACAAATTCGATATCCTTATCGCCCCAACGCATGCGTTTCGATACGGGCAACCCGGCAAGTGACCGATTGATGATCTCCGGCGCCAGGTCGGCGGTGCGGGCGCCTTGCGCGAGGGACTTATAGGACAACCAACTGCCTTTGTCCGTTTCCAGGGTGTCCAGGTCCGCCACGGTTATGCCACAGGACCGGGCAAAGCCCTCCGCTGCCCTGGTGGGTCTGCCTGCCTGGTCATAAGCCGCCGATATCGCCGGGCCGCGTTTTTCCACCTGCTTGTCTGCCTGGGAGACCACCAGGTCACGGACAATGACTGCAAGCCGGCGCGGGGTGGCATACCAGGCATAATCCCCGTGCTCAAGGGCCTTTTCCTGCAAGCCGTTGTGAATGCCGTCGGCAAAAGCAGCCGCCAGCCGCTTTAAAGACTTCGGCGGCAGCTCTTCAGCGCCTATTTCGATCAATAAATCTTTTTTGTCAGTCATATATCGGCCTTATTAGCCACAGAGGACACAGAGATCACAGAGAAAAACAGGTAGTTTTCATCTGCAGATGACGCAGATAAAAAACTTGTCTTTTATTTGCATAATGGAAAGCCCAGTTTTTCCCGTTTGTCATAATAAGCCTTGGCTACCGCCCGCGCTGCGGTTCTCACCCTTAAAATGAAGCGTTGCCGTTCGGTAACGCTGATGGCGTGTCTTGCATCCAGCAGGTTGAAGATGTGCGATGCTTTCAATACCAGTTCATAAGCAGGTAACGGCAGGTCGTCCTCAACCAGTTTTATGCTCTGCGGTTCACATTCATCAAACCAGCGGAACAGGCTCCCGGTGTCGGCCTTCTCGAAGTTATAGGTTGACATCTCCACCTCATCCTGGTGATGGATATCGCCGTAAGTGACCGGGCCGTTGTCTGTGTTAGTCCAGAGCAGGTCGTATACGTTGTCAATGTTTTGCAGGTATACGGCTATCCGTTCCAGGCCATAAGTGATCTCACCGGACACCGGTTTACATTCCAGTCCCCCGACCTGTTGAAAATACGTGAACTGGCTGATCTCCATACCGTTCAGCCAGACTTCCCAGCCTAACCCCCAGGCGCCCAGGGTGGGTGATTCCCAGTTATCTTCAATAAATCGAACGTCGTGGGTGAGCAGGTCGATACCCAGGTGTTGCAGTGATCTCAAGTAGATTTCCTGAATGTCTGCCGGTGAGGGTTTCAATATTACCTGGAATTGATAATAGCGTTGCAGGCGGTTCGGATTGTCGCCATAACGCCCGTCAGCAGGACGCCTGGAAGGTTGTACATAGGCGGCATTCCAGGGCTCCGGACCGATTGCGCGCAGGAAGGTGGCCGGATGAAAGGTGCCGGCGCCCACTTCCATATCATAAGGTTGTTGTATCACGCAACCTTGCCCTGCCCAAAACTGTTGCAGGGCGACAATCAGTTCCTGGAACGTCATTAAAGTCAGTAGTATCTATGAATTTCGGTTGGCAGTATTTTAACAGGGTGGAAATAAAAAAGCCGCCCTTTCGGGCGGCTGACCAACCGCAAGCTCTGGGGGGAGAGCAAGCGGTAAGGAGGGAGGAGGTATATGTTTATTTACTTTTAAGCAGTTTTAGTTTTCGGCGCTGCTTTACTGGTTGCTTCCGTCTTGACAGTAGCCGTCATGACTTGCTGGACCTTATCGGTATAGCTTGTGCCAAGTTCCAGGGCGGCCTGGGTGTCTTTGACAAAACGCTCGCTGAGGGTTTTTACCACTTCAGCCTGGTCGGTGAAGTACTTTTTCAAGCTGTCGGCATCCTTGATGTCTGCCGCAGACTTTAATTGCTCAACGCTGATCTTGGCGGTGTCATTGATGGCCTTCAACTGAAGGTTCAGCAACTTCTCCACGTTTTCCAGGGCCAGGGCATTAATCTCTCTGACGGGTTCAAAGTATTTATCGGTTTGTAAGTTCACGGTGGTTGTCTCCTGTGTTATTGATGTTGCGGTGCATCATAATCGAATGGATTGTGCAATGCAACAAAAAATTGCAATTTTTTTCAGAAAAATTATAACTTTTTTACTATATATATATAAAACAGATAGTTACGTATTAAAAAAAGTGAAAAAAAGCCACAGAGGACACAGAGATAACAGAGATTCAAATACAGATAACACAGGGAAAAACAGTAACTTCTCAATAATCCGATACATTCATTCCCACAGAATTCGGGGTCAGACCGGCATTATCAGCCTTCTCGGTCCACTCTGTGATCTCTGTGTCCTCTGTGGCTATCGCTTCACTCAGGATCACGCGCCAGGTCAGAAAGAGACCGGTTAAACAACTCCGCTTTTGATTCGGATAATTGATAAGCCCAGCCTTCCACCAGGCTGTTGAGGTTTTCAGCTTCCCGCTCGGGGGTTACTGTGAGTTCTTCTTCTGCGCCGTCCTGCTCGGAAGTTTCATCCGTATCCTCTTCGGTAGCTGTCTCGACCGGCGCCGCGGCAAAGGAAAACCGGGCGAAGGTATGCTCACCGTCATTACTGACCTCTGCGTTTGCAGTTAATCCGTCAAACGTTTCGACGCTGATGGTGGCATCCGCCGGGGAATAGTCGATGTTGTCCTCACTTCTGACACCGTCCGCGTAGACGTTCTCGAGTAAGGAGGCCATTCGGCTGATGAGGTATTCGGATTGTTGTTCTTTACCATCCGGTATGTTTTGTAATACCAGGTCGTCGCCGGGATTGTCTCTTTTGAGATGTACCGCAGGCTCGTCTTTGGGGCGGATATGAATAGCGCTGACCCGGTCTGCTTCTATATTGATAACGTCACGTTTGATCCATTGAATAATATCTGCGCTGGCGGTCAATTTGCCTTCCACCAGTAACGCCTGTTCCTGCCCGGGGAGACGTACATACAGGCCGGGAGCGCCGGACGGAGATTTGCTTCTCCTGGGATTGCCGACAATGAGGCTTGCCAGTTCGTCCCCGTTACTCTTTATCGTGAGCAAGTGAGAGGTGGCGCCCTTGTCGTTCGGGGCTTCAACACCCAGTCGTTTGTACAGGTCGGGGTTAGTCGTCTTCTCGGCAATGACGTGAAGATCTGAGGCGGCCAGCACGGTTTGTTTCACTTTATCAACCAAGGCGGGATAATTGTCGGCATCGGCGAGACTCCATTTGCCCGAAGCCCGATGAATAGTCAATGTAGTCTGGCCGTCATTGATACTGACTTCACTCACGTCGTTAATTTTCCCCGCAAGTTCCGGGAAAAGTCTGGTTTTTTCCCTACTCGTTTGCGGCGCGCGTTGCTGGCTGACGATGACTGCCGCGACTACGATGATAATCGTTATGACTGCAACTGTGATATGCCTGTACTTCATCAGACTTTGCGGCGCGCCCTGTGAATCCCTGCAATAAGGGCAAGCAGGGCGATAATCAGGGGAATCAGGCCGATATTGATAAATTTGAGCTGGGTGCCCAGGCGCTCGATGTTCTTTTGCAGTTCATGTTGAACGGCGCGTAATTCCTTACGGGTCTTAATTTGTTCAAGCCGGAATTTTTCGATTTCATCGGCCTGTTCCTGGGTCAGCAATAACTCGCTTTCACCGCTTTCCTGTTGTAACTGGATGATTTTCTGTTCCGTTTCTTCCAGCCGCGCCTGTAATTCCTGCTCCCGCGCTCGAAACCGGGCTTCCGCGTCCCGACGTATCTGCTCAACCACGGTAAACGGCCGGGAAAACTCACCCCGGCTGCGCAGGCTGATCAGGTCGGTATTACCCGCCAGGTTATCCAGCGTATTGATGACGAAGTCGCCGTTGTTGGCGATACTCTGAGGGATTTGTACCCCGAAGAAATTCTGCGTTCTCATCCAGAAATGATCCGCCAGGATATCGGTGTCACCCACCAGGACGACGTCGATTCTGCCCTCCTTGACCGGATTATCCGTGTGGGATGCTCCTTCCTCCCCTTCTTCTTCCGGCAGCCCGTCAGGGTAGGCACTGGGTACGTTGCCACTGATTCTTGCCGCGAGAACCAGGGGTTTGTTTTCCGATTTGAAATTGGCCAGCATGACGTTGGGGTCCCGCTGAAAGAAAATCAGATCTCTCTCCATTTTCATCGAGTCTGAAGTAGTCTGGATTAGCGGTGTAAAATCAACCGCTGCCTCTTCCATTTTCTCGATAATTCCGGCGGTACCAACGTGAATCAACTTCAATTCACTGGTGCTGAAATCCTGCCGGTCCAGGTTGTTTTCTCCAAGTTGCAGCCAGGGCAGGTAATTACTTTCCTGGGGACCGCGGGGACCTTGAGTCTGCACACGCATGGCCAGGTTGATATCAGCGGCGATTTTACTCGTGTCGACCTCCACGCCCCAACCGTCCAGCATAATTTGCAGGTTGGAAGACATATCAGGCATCACGTAGGGGTTGGCCGGGTCCGGCTCAGCGTTATCCCCCTCGGCCAAGGGGTCAACGAACAGCATGGCATTGCCGCCCTTGAGCAAATACTGGTCAATGGCGTACAGGGTACGCTCGGTAAAACCCTTGGGATGCACGACCATCAGCACGTCGACGTCTTCATCAACCTGGTCCAGGTCAGCGCCGAGATCGCGCACTTCAAAGAACTCGTCCACGATGTTGATGATGGCCCAGCGCTCGTTGATGCCGCGCGCAGGGTCGCCAAACAACGCTAAACCCGACAGCACGCCGACCACGCGTTTTTCCGGGTTGGCCAGGTTATAGATAAGTTTGGTGATATCGTATTCCAGCGCCGCCTCCCGGCTTGCCTGGAAGAAGGGGATATTGGCTTCATCATCAGTGGAACTGACTCCGACCAGGCCAAAGTAGGCGCGATCACCGGCGGCATTCACGGAGATCCCGTTCAAGCCACTGGCCACGGCCTGGTCTTCCTCTTCCGAGAAAGGCTCCGGTTCGATGATCGACAATTCAATTTTACCGGCCGATTTTGCCGCGTACTCTTCCAACAGGTCACGCACGCGGTTGGCGTAATTCACCAACTGCGGGAAATCCGCCATGGTTTTCCGGGACAGGTAAAAATCCAGGGAAACAGGCTCTTCCAGCGCGGTGATGATGTTGATGGTGCCCGGGGATAACGTGAACAGTTTGTTTTCCGTCAGGTCAAGCCGGACACCGGTAAGCAGGTTGTTGCTGATAATGATAAGGCTCACCGCGAGCACGGCCGCCAACAGGATGCCCGAACCTGATATGAGACGTTTATATTTCATGCTGGTCGTTCGCGTTAATCAATCGGCTTTACGGGAATCGATGACCACGACGTTGGCATACAGCCAGAAGGAGATAAACGCAAGGTAATAAATCACGTCGCGCAAATCGATCACGCCTTTTTTGATGGAATCAAAATGGGTCAGAAAACTGAGTGATGAAATCACTTCCACCAGGGCTTGCGGCGCCCAACCCTGGAAAAAATCCAGCACCAGGGGAAAGCCGCTGAGGATAAACAGGAAACAGATCACAACACTGATCACGAACGCAATGACCTGGCTTTTTGACAGGGCGGAGATACAGGAACCGATGGCAAGAAAACCACCCGCCATTAACAGGCTGCCGATATAGCTGGCAAGGATAACGGTATTGTCCGGTTCGCCGAGATAATTTACGGTAATCCACATCGGGAACGTCAGGAACAGGGCGATGGCGGTGAAGCACCAGGCGGCAAGAAATTTTCCCAGCACCGCGTCCGCGATCGAAATCGGCAACGTCATCAACAATTCGATGGTGCCGGTCTTACGTTCTTCAGACCAGAGCCGCATGGCAATGGCCGGTATCAGGAACAGGTACAGCCACGGATGAAACCGGAAAAATGGTTCCAGGTCAGCCTGTCCCCGTTCGTAAAAAGCCCCAAGGTAAAAACTGAAGATGCCGGTCAGAAACAGGAAGATGATAATAAAGACATACGCCACAGGAGTGTGGAAATACCCATACAGTTCCCGCTTTAATATGGCTTTAACCCGCATATCTCACCAATTCGCTGGTTATCAATGGAAAGTTCTCTGCTGTCAATGAGTTACTGAAAGTATATAACCTGGTTGCCATAACGGACTACGCTGGATGCGCCCTCACTGGTCTTTTTGTCGTTGGCGGGCACGTGCTCCCTCAACCATAGCTACCGCTATGCTTTCAGTTGCAGGCGCCCGCCAACGACAAAAATCCGGCGTGATCATCGCATCCATTGGCAAGATATGTGGGTTAACGTTATTATTCATGACTGGCCCGCTTCTCCCTGGCTGGCGTAAAACCGGGTGGTAATGCGACGAAACGCATCATCATAGTCATTGAGTTCGGATTGTGCCCGCAGTTCCGCCGGGGTGCCGTCAAACAGGATCTGGCCGGCGGCAAAGATAATCGCCCGGCTGCAGACGGCATCAACCTCCTCCAGCACGTGGGTCGATATGACGATGGCCTTTTTTTCCGCCATCTCCTTGATCAAACTCCTGACTTCATGTTTCTGGTTAGGGTCCAGGCCATCAGTGGGTTCGTCCATGATCAGCACGTCGGGATCATGCAACAGGGCCTGGGCTACCCCGACGCGCCGTTTGAATCCCTTCGACAAGGTCTCGACAGTCTGGTTGACGACGGAATCCAAATTAATCTGTGCGATGATTTTATCAATACGCTGTTGTTTTTCCGCGCCGTCCAGACCGCGTATCTCCGCGATAAAGTCTAAAAAGCGGATTACCGTCATCTCTCCATAGGCTGGAGCGCCTTCCGGCAGGTAGCCGATAGAGGCCTTCACGTTGATAGGGTCTGTCGTGACGTCATGTCCGTTGACTAACACCGTACCGCCGGTCGGTTCAAGAAAACCGGTGATCATTTTCATGGTAGTAGATTTACCGGCGCCGTTAGGCCCCAGGAATCCCAATACCTCGCCATGGCGCACGGAGAAGGAAACATTCCGCACCGCGTGAATGGGCCCAAAGCGTTTGTCCAGGTCCTTGACCTCAATGGCTGGTGTCCGGTTATCGACAGTCATCATCAATTTTCAGTTGATTTTCCAATTATCGGGATTTGTTACTGACCGGGCAGAATACCCGTGAAGTGCGTATTCTGCACATTTATCAACAGTCGTCAACCTTTAAGTTACAAAGAAAACAGAAAGTATAAAATTGTCTGCTTTCCCGTCATGCCGGCGAATGCGGCATCCAGTAGGTAAACCTATTCCTTATCATAAGCGCAGGTTACCCATACACAAAAAGGTTTTCGGCCCACTCTGTGAACTCTGTGCCCTCTGTGGCCGACTGTCATTCTATGGGAGGCGCAGGTCTTTTCAGCCGGTACAAGGCGGAGATGTCTTCATCGCCGTAGCCCTGTTTCATCAATTGCTCGTATTGTCCCAGGGTTGTCTCGACCAGCGGCAACGAGACATTGTCCAGTTCCTTCAGCATGGCTTGGCAGATGGTCAGGTCCTTGTGGTGCAGGTTCAACTTGAAGCCGGTCTTGTTATCATTGACCAGCATGGTCTTGCCGCGGTGGTCCAGGAACCAATTCCCTGCGGCCCCCTTCGCCGCCATGTCCACGACTTTTTCCATATCGAGCCCCATGGCCTCACCAAAGGCCAGGGCCTCGGTTACGGCCTGGTTAATACCTGCACACATAACCTGGTTCACTGCCTTACAAGCCTGGCCGCTGCCGGTGGGGCCTATCAGGGTAATGGTCGATGCAAACGACCCCAGGGCCTCTCGTGCCCGGGCCAGCACCTCAGGATCTCCTCCTGCCATCATGGCCAGGGTTCCGTTTTTGGCCCCTTCGACACCACCGGTTACGGGGCAATCCAGGAAAGCCACGTCTTTTTTCGCCAGCATCGCCTGCGCGAGTTTTGCCGTGTTGCTGCTGACCGTGGAAGTGTCCGCGACAATCGCACCGGCTTTTGCAGTTGCGGCAACCTGTTCCACCATTTCCAGGACGTCAGCATCCCGGGAGACGCACAGGAGTATGAGTTCACACTCCGCGGCCAGGTTGCCCGGCGTTGCAAACAGGATCGCGCCCGTTTGCCCGGCAAACCGTTCAGCTTTACTGCGGGTACGGTTCCAAAGCCCATGTAAATGCCCCGCTCTATGCAGGTTCAAAGCCATGCCGCTACCCATGGTGCCAAGACCGATAATACCGGTTTTCATCTTTTCATTATAGCCACAGAGGACACAGAGAGCATAGAGAAAAATGACAAGGAATATGCGTGCTGATTGGGGGGTAATACAAACCCGGCTGCAAACGGATTTTTTGTAATACAGGTTAAAGCGACAATTGATTAAGACTCGCGTAATTTCCGGCGGCGTGCGATAATGTATCAGAAACGACTATTTTGAAGGCCAAACCATGCCGAAACAAACGATCACGTTCAGCGACCCCAACCATGCTTGGGTACAGGCTAAAGTCGACAGCAGGGAGTTTCGCAATCACACCGAAGTGGTGAATGATGCCTTGTGCAAAATCCGTGAAATAGAAGCTATACGCACGCGTTTAATTGCGGCTGAAAATGGCGGTTTTACCGATATGACAATGGATGAGATATGGGAAGAAGCCAGACGGAATGGCCGGATATCGTCTTAATAATATAGCGAAAGAGGATTTACTCGCGATTGCCCGCTGGGGCGATGAACACCACGGCGTTAAACGATCAAATCAGTATCGTGACGACCTCAAAGCGCATTTTACTTTTCTCGCTGGAAACCCGTTGCTCTACCCTGCTGTTGGGCATATCCGGCCTGGTTATCGTCGTAGTGTGTGTGGTGTACATTCTGTCTATTATCGGATTGATGGGGACACTGTAGAAATCATGTCCGTTTTGCGTGCGCAGGACACTGACAAACACCTACCGAAGGATTAATATGCTTATCGTTTCTATGAGTTCAAGACAACTGATGACAACAGGAAAGATAGCGCGGGGAAGATGACCCGGCTGACGATCGCGGTTGAGGACTATCTCACCGGATTGCAACGGGCGCGGGCCTCGGGTGGCGCGACCGGTGAGCGGTCCAGCTATGGGCCGTTAGGCAACCTGCTGAATGCAGTCGGCGCGACACTCAAACCGAAAACGTTCTGCGTCGGCGAGTTGGCCGACCAGGGCCGCGGGTCATCCCGATTTTGGTCTCTACGCGGCAAAACAGGTCCAGAAAGGACGCCCAAAGGAAGGACAGATTCCCGAACGCGGCGTTGTCGAGGTAAAGTCCGCCGATGACGATGCCTGGAAGACCGCGCAAAGCGCTCAGGGACGACCTTGGCATCACCGACGGGCTGGCCGCGGAAAACGTCTATGTGCTCGATCCATGTTGCGGCACCGGGGCTTATTTGGCGGAAGTGCTGCGCCGCATTGCCACCAATCTCAAAAATCGGGGGTTTGGCGCCCTCGCCGGAGCACGGGTCAAGCAGGCGGCGACCGAGCGTGTTTTCGGCTTTGAGATTATGCCTGCACCTTTTGTCGTCGCCCATTTGCAAGTCGGGCTGACCATGCAGGAACTCGATGCGGCGCTGGCCGATGACGGGAAGGAACGCGCCCAGGTCTTCCTTACCAATGCGTTAATTGGCTGGGAACCGCGCACGGCGAAGCCATTGCCGTTCCCCGAACTGGAGGAAGAACGCGACCGCGCCGAGCGGGTGAAACAGGAGACGCCGATCTTGGTGATTTTGGGCAATCCGCCCTATAACGGTTTTGCTGGAATGGCGGTAGACGAGGAGCGCGAGCTTTCCGATCTCGACCGTCTCAGAGCGCGGATCGGCGATTATTTTGATGAGCGTCTGAGTCACGACGAGATTGCGCGACGCGATCCGGGCGTGATGACTGGTGTCAATAATATTGCCAATCTTCCTTGCCCTATTGTCCTGATTTGCTTTATGTTAACATCGTCGGGATAAACACAATGAAATAACATAATGAGAGACGAATATGATTTTTCCAAAGGCGAGCGCGGGAAATTTTACCGACCCGAGGCTGAATTTAACCTGCCTGTCTACTTGGACGATGGCGTACTGGCGTACCTTAACGAGCGAGCCGTAGCAAAAGGCGTTGAGGTGAATGAATTGATTAATGAGATACTGAAAAAAGATATCGACTTGATTGAAGCAGTAAAGTGAAAAAGCATAGCTCATTTCCCGTAAACCGGTTGCTGATGAATTAGAAAGTGGTCAAAGAGGGTCAAGGGGTAAGGCTTTTGATTTATGAAAGGCTTTTTGTCAGCTTCAATGATCCATATCAAAAATCAAAGACCTGTCCCCGTCACCTTCCACCCGTATTGTTGTTCTTAATAGGTTTCAAGGTGTAGCCGTTCAATCGCCTCACCGGGTGTGATGATCGGAATGCCTTCGGCTTGACCGAGGGCAAGCATATCGTTTTTGTCCCCAGAAACAATCAGATCTGCTTGACCTGCGACCCCTGTAGCGAGGATCGGATTATCCTTCGGGTCGGGTGATAAGTCTATTTGCGGCAGGTCAGTAACAACGGTCCCGACTGACTCCAGGTTGTAAAGCAGGTCATTGGCTTCCGCAGGTCGGATATAAGGTTTCAGGTGATCGCGGCCAAGCACTTCCCGTAGTTCCTCAAGTTGGTATGTGGACGTGACCAGAGTCAAGTCAGCACGTTTGACGGCAGCCAGCAAACGACCGGGTGGACCTTCCCTTGAGATCAAAGCGCTTACAAGGACATTGGTATCAAGAACGATTCGCACGGACCTGAGCTACTGCTTCATCGGCGAGGGCTTGGGCTTCATCAGTTGAAAGGTGCTTGTTTCGCTCCCAAATTGATTCCACGGTTTCCCAGAAAACTGCCTGACGGACTGAGCGGTCGACAAAGCGTGACAAGTCACCTTTCTTGCCGCCAGTCCTGGCCAGATAACCCCGGACTGTTCGGTCAGTGTCATCGGAGATGACGATATTCCATCGGGTCATTGATAGTCTCTTTTATATGTTTATACACTTATACACATATTAGGTAGTCCGAGTCCTCATGTCAATGACTTTTATGGAATATCGGATGCTCTGGCGTCAGAGGCCAAGGTCCTTGCCGCGAGGCGCGGGTCTGCTCGAACTAATCAACCATAGACCCGTTCCGGATATACTCCATCATTGCCGCCACGTCTGGCGCTCGCCAGACCGTGGCATCGCTCCGCTTTTGTTGTTCCGTACCGCCATAAACCAGCGCGCAGGTTTTGGGTGGACGGGATAATTTGTTGGCAAACGTCCGCAGTCCTTTGAAGTAATCGTTGTTTATTGTGGCGCCGACTTTGATTTCCACGGGTACGATGTCGGGGCCATTTTCTACCAGTAAATCCACCTCGTTGCCTTTAGCGTCGCGCCAGAAGTACAGGTTGCTGCGCTTGCCTCGATTATATCGGTACTTCAGGGCTTCGATGATTATCAGGTTCTCAAACAGGTTGCCCCTGAGCGGGTGATAGTTGACGTGCTGCTCGTTTTCGACGCCGAGCAGCCAGGTTGCGAGACCCACGTCATAGAAGTAGAGTTTGGGAGATTTGATTTGTCGTTTGGCGATATTGACGTGCCACGGTTGTAACAGAAATACCACGTAACTGGCTTGCAGCAAGGTGAGCCAGCTTCTTGCGGTAGTGTGGGAAACTCCCACGTCGTTGCCAAGGCTTTGGAGGTTGAGCAATTGACCGACCCGGCCGGCACAAACGCGGACGAATTTCTCGAATAATGCAAGGTCTTTAATGGAGATGAGTTGTCGGATATCCCGCTCTACGTAAGTTTCAATATAATCGCCAAGCGCCTGGGTGGGATTGAGTCCGGCGTCATAGATACGAGGGTAGAAACCGGTCAACAGCAGTTCGTCAATTTTCAGGTTGATGTCGGCGCCGGACAGTTCTTCAATGCTCAGGGGAAGCAATTTCAATAGCGCGGTGCGACCGGCGAGCGATTGCCCGATGTTGGTCATTACCTCGAATTGTTGACTGCCGGTCAGGATAAACCGTCCAGGTTTATCGTTTTCGTCAATGATGGGTTGCAGGTAAGAGGGCAGTTCCGGCACCCGTTGGATTTCATCCAGAATTGCCCCGCCGTCATACAAGGCAAGAAAACCTCGCGGGTCGCTACGGGCGAACTCGCGAACGTCCGGGCTTTCCAGGTTGATGTATGGTTTTTCGGGGAAGGCAGTGCGACAAAGAGTTGTTTTACCGCTCTGGCGCGGCCCAGTGATCGTAACCACCGGATATTGAGTGGCCAGATCTTTCAAAACAATCTCCAATGTACGGGGAATCATAATCAGGACTGTAACTTAGTTGGGGGTAAATTGCAAGTTGTACTTTCATATTGCTCCTGAATACAATTTTACTCAATCACAACTAACAGGTCGCCGGTGTCAACGACGTAGTCGGGACTCACGACGACACGCTTGACGAGACCCTCTTTTTCCGCAGGGATGGAGGATTGCATTTTCATTGCCTCCAGCACTACCACCGTGTCGCCCTGTTTGATTCGTTCACCCACGGTTACTTCAACCGCGATGACCAGTCCGGGCATCGGCGCGGCCAGGTGGCCGGGGTTGGCAGGTTCTGCTTTTTCATTCTGGTGAATTTCGTGGGCCAGGCTGTTATCCCTGACGATAACAGTCTGTGGCTGGCCGTTCAGTTCAAAAAATACCCGTCGCATTCCATCTTCACCGGGCTCAGACGTTGCAAGAAAATGAAGAATTGCCTGTCGTTGATCCTCAAAGGATAGAACCGTTTCCTCGCCGCTCGTTAATCCGTAGAAAAAAATATGGGTCGGCAAGATACTGACGTCACCGTAAGTTTTTTCCTTTTCGGCGTAATCCAGAAATACATCCGGGTACATTAAGTAGGACGCCAAATCAAAATCGGATATCTCTTCCTTCAGCTGACTGGAAAGCGTTGTCCGCGTCTGCTCCAGGTCAACGGGCGGTAATGATTCACCGGGACGACCATCTATGGGTGCTTTACCATTTAATACTTTAGCCTGTAAGGCTCGCGGGAACCCGCCTGCAGGCTGGCCCATTTCTCCCAGAAAAAACTGGACTACCGATTCCGGAAAAGCGATTTCCTTGTTGGGATCGACAATATCCTGTTTCGATAAACCGGCAGTCACCATTGCCAATGCCATATCGCCGACCACTTTGGAGGTTGGCGTTACCTTGATAATATCCCCGAAAAGTTCATTGACATCAGTGTAAGCCTGGGCAATTTCAGGCCAGCGTTTATCAATGCCCAAAGCGCGCGCCTGCTCCCTTAAATTGGTGTATTGACCCCCCGGCATCTCATGTATGTAGACTTCCGAGGCGCCGGATCGTATAGCGGGCTCAAAGGCCGAATACTGTTCTCTTACCTGCTCCCAGTAATTGCTGATGACGCGGATAGCGCTCGTATCCAGACCGGTGCTCTTCTCGGTATGTTCCAGGGATGCGACCAGCGCGCCCATGTTCGGTTGCGACGTCAGTCCGCTCATACTGTCAATCGCCGCGTCAAAAATATCCACGCCGGCTTCCACTGCGGCTAACACGGTGGCCGCGGATATGCCACTGGTATCATGCGTATGTAAATGGATGGGCAGGTCAACCTCCTGTTTCAAGGCGGTAATCAATTGCCTCGCCGCCGCCGGTTTCAGCAATCCTGCCATGTCTTTTATACCCAGTATATGCGCGCCCAGGCGCTCGTATTGACGCGCCAGGTCCAGGTAATAGTCGAGGTTGTACTTTTGTTTTAACGGATTTTGGATATCGCCGGTATAACAGATTGCAGCTTCAATGACTTTGCCAGTTTCACCGACGGCATCAATGGCTACCCGCATGTTTTCAGGCCAGTTAAGACTATCGAATATCCTGAATATATCGATACCCGCTTCTGCCGCCTGGTGGATAAAAAATCGAACCACGTTGTCCGGGTAGTTTTTATAGCCCACTGCATTCGACGCACGCAGCAACATTTGTTGCATGAGGTTTGGCATGGCCCCGCTCAATTCAAACAGTCTTTGCCACGGGTCTTCATGCAGGAAGCGGAGCGCCACGTCGAAAGTGGCGCCGCCCCAGGACTCGACGGAAAATAGCCCGGACATATTACGGGAGTAATAGGGGGCAATTGCGATCAGGTCTTTCGTTCGAAGCCGGGTCGCCAAAAGTGACTGGTGCGCGTCACGAAATGTGGTGTCCGTGACGAGAGGCTGTTTTTGCTCCCTGATCCAGTTAACCAGTCCTCTTGCCCCCTTTTCATCGAAAATATCTTTCGCCCCTGTTTTCACCTGTTTCTCAGGGTCTGCCGGCGCCACGGGGTCACGTAAAGATACCGGACAGGGTCTCTCCTTCACGTCCGGGTTGCCGTTCACGATCACGTCGGCGATAAACTTGAGTAATCTTTCAACCTGGCCTTGACCACCGCCGGCTTCGAATAATTCGAGCGTCTCGTCGATGAAGCGCGTGTTGTAATCGCCGGATTGAAATTTCGGATGGGTTAAAAGCTGTAGTAGAAACGATAAATTGGTCGCTACGCCACGTACGCGAAATTCCATTAAGGCCCTTCTCATCCGGCTGATGCTCTCATTGCCGTCACTGCCTCTTGCAGTGACTTTTACCAGCAGGCTGTCATAGGCGCGGGATATCCAGGCGCCGGTATAGGCCATACCGCCGTCAAGCCTGATGCCGGGGCCTGAAGGACTCCGGTATGCAATGATGTTGCCGTAATCAGGGATAAAGTTATTGTGCGGATCTTCGGCGGTAACCCGGCATTGAATGGCCGTTCCGGAGATACTGATTCCAGACTGCGGGGGGATTATTGAGCCTGGTTTACAGATTTTTTCACCTTCTGCAATCCTGATTTGCGCCTTGACGATATCGATGCCCGTGATCTCTTCGGTCACGGTATGCTCGACCTGGATCCTCGGATTGACCTCGATGAAATAGAATTCCTTGTCGGCCTTATTGTAGAGAAACTCGACGGTTGCCGCGTTATTGAGCTTTGCCTTGCGAGCGAGTTTAACCGCAGCCTGACAAATCTCCGCACGTTTTTTTTGGGATAAATAAATAGCCGGGGCGCGTTCGATGACTTTTTGATGCCGACGTTGTAATGAACAGTCCCGTTCGTATAAATGCACGATATTGCCGTGGTTATCGCCGAGGATTTGTACTTCGATATGCAGCGCATCCTCAACCAGCTTCTCAAAAAATACCTCATCATTACCAAAAGAGGTTTTAGCTTCCTGGCGCGCGCGCTTTACCGCGTCGTGGATTTCTGAGCGATCCCTGATAACCCTCATGCCCCGACCGCCGCCGCCCCAACTGGCTTTCAGCATCAACGGGAAGCCGATTGCCTCGGCGATTTCTTCTGTTTCTTTTTTATTGCGGGGCAGGGGAGCGGATGCCGGCATAACGGCTATACCGGCTTTGACGGCTAGTTCTCTTGCTTTTACCTTATTGCCCAAATCCCTCAGCACGCCGGATTCAGGGCCGATAAATATAATGCCTTGCTGTTCACATTGTTCGGCAAAATCAGCATTCTCGGCTAAAAAACCATAGCCCGGGTGGAGGGCGTCACACTCGGCTTCAACGGCAACCCGCAATATATCCCTGCCGTTCAGGTATGCCTCAACGGGCCCGGCGCCAATGCCTACCTGGTAAGATTGATCCGGCTTGAACCGGTGCAGGGAAAGACGATCTTCCTCAGAGAAGATTCCAACCGTGCCAATGCCCAGTTCTTTCGCCGCCCGTATGACCCGAATAGCAATCTCACCCCTGTTGGAGATGAGTATTCGATTGAAGTTGTGTTTTGTTTTAAGCAAGAATAAAACATCCCAGATGTTGACCGATATAATTTTACCTTATCGCAGTATAAGGACAAAGCATAAGTGCGGGGAGTGTGACTGAAAGTGTGGTCATGCTTCCCACCGTCATTCCGGCGAACGCCGGAATCCAGTCGATTAAACATTCCTTATAAGGAAGGGTTGTTTGACTGGATTCCGGGTCAAGCCCGGAATGACGGCGTTTTATACACATACCGATTTTGACCACACTTTCAGTCATACCTCCCAGGGGCGCCCCCTGCTATGGCAGTTTGTCCGAGGGGTTGGCCCGGTCCGTGGTAAACGCTGCCTTCCATTCGCCCAGTCGTTCCTCATAATCTTCCCAATCGCTTAATTCGGTCTTATTCCTGTACATGGCGAAAGGACGAAGGCTTTCAAAATAAAATTGTACCTGGTCATCGGTCCTGAATTTTTTCGCCTCGTACCGGTTCCAGTGGACCACTTGCTGCAAGGGCCGGCGATACCTTGAAGACACGTCTTTTGCCGGAAAGCCGATGGGGATGGTGCCGTAGGCACTGAGAAACGAGGGGTATCCCAACAATTCGCTCAACTCCACGTTGGTCTGTTGTTCACCGCCACCGGACAACCAGGCCGAGGTTAATCCGTTGGCCGTGACTGCAAGTTGTATGTTCTGTATTGCCGCGCCAATGGAACAATAAAAGATATTCTCATTGTTCTGCTGGTAATCCGCCTCACTTTCCGGAGTCACGCCATGGGGAAAATTGATATTCCAGCGCCGGTCTCCCAGTACGATGAAGATGGCCACCGTGTTATTGAGGTAACTCTTGTAGACGGAAGGAAACCCCTTTGCGTATTTCTTTAATCGGTCGGCCTGCCGGAGAAACACCTCCACAACCCGATCCCGCATTTCAGGGTCTTCCACAACAATAAAATCCCAGGGTTGCACGTTCGCTCCGCTGGGAGCCCAGCGTCCGGCCTCGGCGATACGTTCGAGTATTTCCCGGGAGATGGAACGCCCTTTCTCAAACCGGCGCACACTGCGCCGTTTCCGAATGATATCGATGAATGTCTCGTATTCCGGGTTGTTCAGGTTTTCTTCAGTCATTGTCGTTGTATAAGCTCAAATGATTCGATATTGCAGAATGTAAATCCGTCATGTCAATGTTGCAAGCAACGCCAGAGCCGGCGCTACGCGAATGCCTTCGCCTGATACGTAGTCCTTCTCTCCGTAGGCCGATACCTGCCAGGCCTCCGTATCCGGGAACCGCTGTTTCAGGTATCTCAACGGCAGACTGACAGCGCGATCCGACGATTTGCATTCGACCAACAACGTCGGTCTGTCGTTTTCAACCACTACAAAATCGACTTCCCGTCCTTCAATGTCGCGGAAATAGCGCAACTCGGTCGGAAAACCTTCCGTGTCTGCACGGAAATGCACCCACTTCAACAAATGGGACGCGACGAGATTCTCGAACCGGAATGCCTCATCCGGGATTAAGGACCAGTCAAAATGATAATGTTTGCGAGCCTTTTTCACCGCCTTGATTTTCGGGGAACCGAACGGCAACACGAAGAAGATCGCATAGAGCCTTTCCAGGATATCGAGCCACTTACTGATCGTCTTGTGGCTGACCCGCATTTGTTCGGCGATGCCGTTGACCGAGAGCGGGCTACCGGTGAGATCGGGTAACCGGGTCATCAACAATTCAATGCTGCCCAGGTCCTGTACCTGTTCCAAATCTATGAGTTCTTCGCGTACCAGACGGCTGCGGTATTCATTGGACCAGCGGCGCGCCTCTCTTTCCGAGCCGCCAAGAAACGGTTCCGGGAAACCTCCCAGGGTAAGCAATGAGGTAAAATCTCCCGCTGAGGCCAGCTTGAGTTCGGCGACGCTCAACGGATGAAGCCGCAGGTAATGGTACCGTCCCTGCAGGGAGTCGCCGCCGAAGCGATAATAGTCAAGCCGTGCGCTGCCGGTAATGAGAATCTGCTGGCCCGCTCCACGGGCATCGTAGATCCCTTTTAAGTAGTTGCGCCAACGCCGGAACTTATGGATTTCATCAAAGACCCAGAGTTTTGATTTGGGGAACGTCTGGCGCAAGATAAGATCACGTTGGTCGGGGACGTCCCAGTTCAGGTAACCCGTCCTGGACCTTCCCAGGATCTTCCGGGCGAGCGTTGTTTTCCCGACCTGACGGGGGCCACCGACAAATACCATTTTACGCCGCAGGTCCTGACGCACCTGAGACTCAAGATAACGTTTCATACCCTGATATAATTCCAGATTTTTATACAGGTGTCAAAAAATCGTGCAAGATTTTTCACCACTTGTAGAGGCAGCCGCATACGCTCCGCCGACCAAACACAAAAAAGATCAGTAGAGTTTGAATTTGTAATCCGGGTCGTCGATGATCGCCAGTTCCTTGTTGGCCAGTTTCTGCGCCAGTGTATCCCGCAAGTCTGTCGCGTGCTCCAGCATCAGGCTGAGCTGTTGCTTGAGTTGTTCACGGTATTCAGCCTGGTAGTAGAGGTTGGCGGTTTCACCCGGGTCGTTGACCATATCAAACAGGGCATTGCTGCGCGCTCTGGGGTCCGCGGTAAAATCGCGTAATATCAGTTTCCACTTTTCCGAGCGCATTGCACGCTCGTCATACCAGGAGTTTTCAATGGCGGCTTCCGGTACGTTCTGCATGAATACCGGGGCGGGCCAGCTATCCTCACCGGAAGCGATTTCGGCAATCAGGTCCCTGCCATGAAAGGGAGAACCTTCGCGGCCGGTAATGATTTCCATGATCCGGCTTTTAGTATTGATATTGGCGGCGGAAAGTATCGTTGGCGCAAGATCAACCAGGCTGACGCCGGACTTCCAGGTGATCGCTTTGGGCAAGCCCCCGGGCCAGTGCATGATCATGGGTATCCTTGCCGCTTCATCGAATGCGATCCCCATGCCACGGTAAGAGCCCGGCCGGTCCTGAAATGAACCGCCGTGATCCGTGGATATAATAATCAGCGTGTTATCCAGTATCCCCTGTTCTTCCAGGGTCTGTACGATACGCCCCACGTTATGGTCAAGGCTGGTCACGGATGCATAGTAGTTTTTATGGTCAACTGCCCTCTCTTTATAGAGTTCGGCGTACTTGTGCGGCGGCTGGAAAGGAGCATGCGGGGTGTAATAAGACTGGTAGAGAAAAAAAGGCCGATCCGCATTCTCCTGTATAAAGCGAATACCCTCGTTAGTTTGAATATCCTCGCGGTAAGCGGATTGTTCGGGCGCGCCGACCCAGTGCGGCATCAGTGAATTATATGATTTGAACAAATCGAAAAACCCGGGATTACCCGTGCCTAAATGCCATTTCCCGATATGGGCCGATGCGAACCCTGAATTGGTAATATATTTCGGAAAATTAATTGCCAGGTTGAAACGTTCATCGCCAAAGGGGTTGGCGATCGGATCCTGGTACATAGTGGGGAGGTTGCCGGTAATGCCGGGCGGGTACATGGTTTTCCGCACCCCGTGGGCATGAGGGTAGAGGCCGGTAATAATCGAAGCGCGAGCCGGACTGCATAGCGTGGCCGGCGTATAGGCGTTGTCAAACCTGACGCCCTGCGCGGCAAGCCCGTCAATATTAGGTGTTGAAACGTTTTTTTCCGAGTAGACACCCAGGGCGTCACGCCTGGCCCAGTCAAACAGGATAAGAACTATATTGGGTGGGCGTTGCTGCCCATTATCATAGATCGGGTGAACGGAAGCGTCCTGTGTCCGGGCCGTCAGGATACCTGCCAGCAAAAATGTGATAATGCAGGCCAGAAAAAGCCAGATGAATCCCGGCGCGTTATTCTTAAACCTCATGATCTGGAAACCTCCCGTATACTCCCTATGGATAACCAAAGGTACTTGCTACACCTGAAAGGGTCAACACATTTGAATGCAGTTCCACCGTCCTCCACCGAACCGAGGAAGGTTTGCAACCGGCGTAAACATACTGAATAATCATACCGGACAGTTAGCCTTTCAGCGCAAGAGCAATAGCCAGCGCACACTGGACGAAATCCGCGCCGACATCCTGGCGCTGGAGAAGGAGACGGAAGGGTTGCTCAGTGACATCATCAGCACAGGGTAAAATAGTCCATTAATGTTCTGATTTTCTTGCATTCCCTTGGCTCCTTATTTAAACTTAGCCAGTTAAAATTTAATAACAGTCCCGGCTATTCAGAAACTTTTAATAAGAGACACTCGTTATGCAACGCAGAGAAATCGGCAGGTACGAGACCACAAGCGTTGGAGATGAGCGGATTCGCGCCTTTGTGCCAGCGCCACTACCACCAAAACCTACCCTGGTTCTAGACGGTTCATTACAACAGGTATTCGAAGCGGCCGTGCTTGCCTTGGGTCGACTCGACGGCGTCACGACACTCCTGCCGGACAAAACACTTTTTCTGTATACATATGTACGCAAGGAAGCAGTGCTTTCCTCCCAGATCGAGGGAACGCAGTCGTCGTTGTCCGACCTCTTGCTCTTTGAACTGGATGAAGTGCCCGGAGTTCCGCTTGACGATGTGCGTGAAGTCTCGAACTACGTGACCGCGCTTGAACACGGCCTGCGTCGTCTGAATGAGGGCTTCCCGCTGTCCAATCGGCTAATCCGCGAGATTCATGGGGTGTTGTTATC
The DNA here is from genome assembly GCA_965248145.1 of Gammaproteobacteria bacterium. Classification (GTDB taxonomy): domain Bacteria; phylum Pseudomonadota; class Gammaproteobacteria; order Eutrophobiales; family Eutrophobiaceae; genus JAAXHV01. The sequence continues at coordinate 784,441 of OZ252091.1, forward strand.
AAGCGGACGTGGTAGCGGTAAAGACCCCGGTGAGTTTCGTCGCTCGCAGAACTGGGTCGGCGGGTCTCGACCGGGCAATGCCGTCTTCGTTCCGCCGCCACACACTGCCGTGCCCGGCTGCATGGCAGCATTGGAGCGCTTCCTTCATGCCGAAAATGACGGATTGCCGACACTGCTTCGGGCAGGACTTGCACACGTGCAGTTCGAGACCATACATCCTTTTCTTGACGGCAACGGGCGCGTGGGACGGTTGCTCGTGACACTCCTGTTATGTCATGCCGGAACATTACACGAACCACTCCTGTACCTGAGCCTCTATCTCAAAGAACACAGGGACGACTACTACGAGTTACTGAATCATGTACGCCTCACTGGCGATTGGGAGGCATGGCTCAACTTCTTTCTTGAAGGAGTGAAACTGACAGCCGAGGGTGCGGTTTCAACCGCCCAACGCCTCTCCCGGATGTTTCAGGATGACCACAGCCTCATCGAGACGACCGGACGTCGCGCCGGCTCGGCCTTGCGTATATATGAGGCGATAAAGACGCAACCGATACTGTCGTTGTCAGCAGCAAGACGCCGCTCCAAACTTTCCTTTCCCACTGCTTCTTCGGCGATGGAAGTACTTGTCGAACACAAGATTGCGCGGGAAATCACCGGGAAGCGCCGTGACCGGCTGTTCGTCTACGACCGGTATCTTTCCATCCTCAACGAAGGAACCGAGGTGACGTGATGTCTAGCATCGCTTGTCTTCAGCCCCACCTTATGTACAAGCTCCGGCCTATACGCTCGCTAGTCGAAATCCAGACTGATATAATGGCGATGGAGAAGGAAAGGGAAGGTAAATCGTAGAAGGAGTTAAAATATGAAATTAAGAGATTATCTGAATAGATTTGGACTAACTAAAATACGGCTGAATTTGGCCATTGTTAACTCCTAAATCTCCTTGAAGAACTGGAAATCTTGCAAAGTGAATTACGAAACTATAATTCCATGTTAGCAAAGATTGCCGACGTGGAAGATTTAACTGATTTGGAACTAACAACGCCCGAGTGACGGAAACGGGTAGAAAAAGGAGCCTGACACCATGGCTAACGAAACGAAAAACATCTTCATAAGTCATATTCATGAGGATGATGAGGGTCTCGACAAACTCAAGAGTCTCCTGAAGGACAACGGAATGACCCCCCGGGACTATTCAATCAACGCGGATAATCCTAACAACGCCCATTCAGAGGATTACATCAAGTCCCAAATTCTTGCACCACGCATTCAACAATCCAGTACGTTGGTCGTTTACATTTCCCCCGAAACCAAAGACAGTGAGTATGTCAACTGGGAAATCGAGTATGCCAACAAACAAGACAAACAAATTGTGGGAGTTTGGGCGCATGGAGAAAACGGGTGCGAAGTCCCGGAGGCATTGAACAACTATGCCGACGCTATAGTTAGTTGGACGGGTAATCGCATCATTGACGCGATAAATGGGAAAATCGACGATTGGGAGAATCCAGACGGCACAAAATACGCGCCGCGTGACATCGTGCGGTATAGCTGCGGTTAGGAACGCCAATGTGAAGCTATTCTCTTATGTTGTCGCTCGCGACTATGGTTTTGCACCCAACCCTTTTTTTGGAATATGTACATTAGCCACCTGCAAACCGAGAATTCGAAAGAAGGCCTCCATAGGAGATTGGATCATCGGTACTGGCAGCAAACAAAAAGATCGCCAAAGATGCCTCGTTTATGTCATGCGTGTAACGGAAACAATGACGTTTAATGAATATTGGGAAAAAGAATGGTTCCGACGAAAAAAACCGAACCTGAGAGGAAGCATGAAGCAGGCGTTTGGCGACAACATCTATTTTCAAAACGATGCTGGTCAATGGCAGCAGCAGGATTCTCATCACAGTTACCGGGACGGTATGCCTAATCCACATAACGTTAAAAACGATACACAGACGAATAGAGTCCTGCTCAGTACGGAATATGTGTATTGGGGCGGTTCAGGACCTGAAATACCTCAACAATTTAGCAACTACAACGGATTTGATATTTGCGCTATACGAAATCACAAGAGTCGGTTTCCAAAAGAACTGGTCAATGACTTTCTTGTTTGGTTCCACACACTAGACGCAAACGGTTATCTTGGTGCACCGTTAGACTGGCCGAAGACACCATGACTATCGAACCGACTACAAAAGGCCAGCTAAACAAGCTCACATCTGAGGGTACAATGCTTCTGCGCGACTATATGCGAGAGATCGAGCCGACAGATAAACTTCCCCAAGATAATCTACACCCGGTCCTTATGGGGCTGTTCGGTGAGGTCGGCAGTATTATGGCAACCACCAAGAAGTACACTAGGGAAGATGCGGCATACGCTGGATATCAGCAAGCGGTGGAGGAGGAGTTCGGAGATGCGCTTTGGTACCTCACTACATTGTGTCGGCGCCTTGGTATAGGTGTTGACAGCATTTTTTCCGAAGTGGCAAATCAAGACAGATACAGCAAGAGTATCGCAGCAAGCGATCTACCAGATGGTCCGGTTTCTCATATCTCGTCGGTCAGTCAATTACCCGCGCTTGATGAGACGTTGCTGCATCTAGGCGAGGCGATGACGGCATTGCTTGGGATAAAGAACTTAAACGAAAAAACGCATGATTTGCTGAGCACATTTTCGGATCACTATCTGCAGGCGCTTCAAGCGGCAAAGGTAAGCTTTTCAAAAATTGCCCAAATGAATATCGAGAAAACGCGTGGACGCTTTCTCGACCCTGATATATCAACTTTACCAACCTTTGACACTGACTTTCCAGATGAGGAAAGGCTTCCTCAGCATTTCGAGATCAAAATTACACAACGAAAAAGCCGGTGTTTGTCAACATAGTTGTCGCCCGAGCCTACGCAGCCTTATTTAATTCGGGCTGTTCTTTCTCCGGGTTCAACCAGACTTTCTCTGGTAACTCCCAGTTCCTGATATCACCACGCCATCGATTCGGGTGATGCTCTCTTGCTTCTCTATATAGGTGTTTACGATGCGCAAGTATGGCTGTCGCTACACCAGTATGACGCTGCTCTGGTGTTGTGAACTTCAACCCGCTGTGTTTATGCTCCGTGTTATACCAACGACTAAAGGACAACACCCATGCTCTGGCCTCATCGATGCTGGCAAACCCGTTCACCGGATAGTTCGGTCGGTACTTGCAAGTTCGGAACACTGATTCAGCATAGGCATTGTCGTTGCTGACTCGCGGTCGGGAGAACGATGGTGTCACACCCAGCCAGCGCAGGGTCTCCAGCATGCTGGTTCCTTTCATGGGACTACCATTGTCCGAGTGCAATACCAGCGGTTGTGCCACAATACCTTCCGTCAGACACGCTTTGTGAATCAGTTGCGCGGCCAACTCACTGGCCTCACTCTCATGAACCTCCCAGGCCACAATCTTGCGACTGTAGAGATCCAAGACCAGGTAGAGGTAATAAAACAGACCACGGACCGGTCCCGGCAGCCAGGTGATATCCCAACACCACACCTGATTGGGGCCGCTGGCACAGTGGGTACTCAAGGGCTTGTGTTGTGGTGCTTTACTGCGACCTCTGTGGTGTTGCTGCTCTGCCTCCCGCAAGACCCGGTAGAAGGTCGACTCCGAAGCCAGATAACGTCCCTCATCGGCCAGGATGGGCACAATCTGACTCGGTGGCAGACTACGGAATGTCGGGCTGTTACTCAGCGCAAGGATGACCTGTCGTTCCTCGACACTGAGTTTGTTGGACGGTACCGGTCGTTCAGCACTGGGACGAGCATCACTTAGTACCGCCACATCCTGTGTCCAACGTTGGTAGGTGCGAGCACTGAGCTCCAGGATGGCGCAGGCCTGGTGTTGTCGGGCGCCGGCTGTCACGGCTTCGTCTATCAATTCGACCGCATGACGACGATCGAAATGACTGATCATTCGTCCCCTCCTCCCCCCCAGGTCGCCTGGGCTTTTTTTTGGAGAAGCAGTAGGGCAGCCGCTTCGGCCAGCGCTTTTTCCTTACGCCGCAGTTCACCTGCCAGTTGCTTGATCTGTTGACGATCTTGCTTTGTTTGTTCTCGTTGGATTTTGGCCTGGGCGGCGCTACTGGCATTGGCCTGTAGACAGGCTTTCCGCCAGGACGCGACCTGCTCAACGTACAGGCCCTTCTTGCGACAGTACTCGGCCAGTTCAGCCTCATTCAACGAGGCCGCTTCCAGAACAATGGCAAACTTGTCTTGTGATGACCACTCCTCCGGATTCTTTCCAGCGGCTGGCACGGCAATCCCCTCGACCCTGGCTTGTTTGCGCCAACTGTACAACGTGACATCTGAGATGCCCGTCTCCTCTGCTAACCGCGGTATCGGCATATTATGCGGCGGCATCATCTGCTGCATTACGGCCTCTTTTCGTTCTGCTGAATAATGTGACATCTTGTTCTCTCTATCGCCCTCTAACTTTGTTTATAATAACTCAAGTGAGGCGACAACTATCCTGACAGAGGGGGAAGCGGGCAAAGTTATATGCAATGGAATGGTGTATTTATTGGAGCCCCGCTCACGGACAGCATTCTTGACCCGGACGGCTATCGATTCCATGATGTGTTTCATTTTGCACATGCTTCCATCCTTCACTGGTCTCCTACCTTTCGCGGCCTGATAAAGCAGAAACGCAAGAGTGAGCCGAAGTTACGTGAGGCTGAGGACGGTGGCAGGGCGATTGTCATTGAGGAAGGACTTACCGCGTGGATATTTTCGCGTGCTAAGCATCTCAATTTTTTTGAGGGACAGAATAGCGTCTCCTTTGATTTGCTCAAGACCGTGCAGCAGTTCGTGCAGGGATACGAAGTGGAAAATTGTCCTCTTAAGCTATGGGAGCAAGCTATTCTGAAAGGATATGAAGTCTTTAGACAGGTGCGGGATAACAATGGTGGGATCGTGATTGGGGACCGGGATACTCGTACCATTGAATATAAACCAATTGATAGAGAATAGAGCATGACACCGGTTCAGTTTGTAAAGGAATTGAGTAAGCTGAAATTTGAGAATACGTTTAACCCGTATTCAAATCGATGTGATGTTCACGACCTGGATGACGCGCCGCGATGTCGGTCACAAACGTTGCAGTCTATGCTTAAGGCGGCAACAGAAAGGGAAATTGATTCCTTATGGATTGGACGCGATCTTGGTTATCGTGGCGGCAGGCGGACGGGGCTTGCCTTAACAGACGATCTGCATGTTCAAGCTCACGCCGAACGCTGGGAGTTGTCGTTTGATCGGCCAACGAGAGGTGAGGTAGTCGCGGAGCGGACTGCGGCTGTTATCTGGCGCGTTCTTTCACGGATCAACGTATCTGTTTTTCTCTGGAATGTCTTCCCATTACACCCGCACGAACCCGGTAATCCTTTCAGCAATCGGTCTCACAATTCTTGTGAGCGCAGGACCGGAGAGGAATTTCTCTCGCAACTCATCCTTCTTCTGAAGCCATGCCGACTGGTTGCAATCGGCAATGATGCGGCGCAAACAGCACGTCGTTTATGCGATCAGCGCAGAGTCATTGAAGTACGGCACCCCAGCTATGGTGGGCAGACACAATTTTTAGCACAAATGAGCGAATTGTACGATCTGCCTGGAAATGGCGCGTAGGAGATTGAGAAATAATGTACAAACCAGAACGTGCACTGGAATTATTGCGAGTGGGTTCCGGCCAACTCGATGCAGAATTCCGTGAAGGTCAGGAAGAAGCTATCCGAGATATCGTGAAGGGGGATAGTCGGTTCTTGGTCGTGCAGAAGACCGGCTGGGGCAAGAGCTTTGTTTACTTCATTGCAACGAAACTACTGCGCGAAGCAGGTATGGGTCCTGCACTTCTTATCAGCCCATTACTGGCGCTTATGCGCAACCAGATTGCCGCGGCGGAGCGGATGGGCGTTCACGCTGAGACAATCAACTCTGATAATCAAGACCACTGGGAAGAGGTTGAAAACGCGGTAAGTCGTAACGAGGTAGACATCCTGCTCATCTCCCCCGAAAGGCTGGCCAATGAACGTTTCCGCGGCGAGGTACTGGCAAAGATTGCCGACCGGATAGCCCTTCTTGTGATCGATGAGGCGCATTGCATTTCTGACTGGGGCCACGACTTTCGCCCACACTACCGGCTGACTGAACGCATTATTCGTATTTTGCCGCCGAATCTCCGTTTGCTGGCGACGACGGCGACAGCGAATGACCGGGTAATTGACGATTTGACAGAAGTGCTTGGTCCAAACCTGGAAATATCTCGTGGTGATCTCAACCGGCCTTCCCTTACCCTACAGACGGTCAGCTTGCCGAGCCAGGCTGAACGGCTTGCATGGTTAGCGGAGCAATTGCCTGCACTATCGGGTCACGGGATCATTTATACGCTCACAGTCCGTGATGCGAGACTGGTAAGCGAATGGCTCAAATCCCGCGGGTTGAACGTTGCGGCCTACACGGGTGAGACGGGCGATATGCGGCCGGAGTTGGAAGATGCGCTTCTGCAAAATGAGGTAAAAGCACTGGTGGCAACAACAGCTTTGGGCATGGGCTTCGACAAACCGGACCTGGCGTTTGTTATTCACTACCAGACGCCGGGGTCTGCAGTGGCGTACTATCAGCAGGTCGGTCGCGCCGGGAGAGCGCTTGATGCAGCCTACGGAGTGTTGTTGAGCGGTCAGGAGGAGACCGAGATCATCGACTACTTTATCAAGAGTGCGTTTCCGACCCGCGCAGAAGTGCAAGAAATACTGAACGCGCTGGAGGAGGAACCTGACGGGTTGTCAGTCCCTAAGATTGAAGTAGCAGTTAATATCAGTAATGGCCGTATCCAGAAGACCATACAGCTCCTTTCGTTGGAATCGCCAGCGCCTATTGTCAAACAAGGAAGCAAGTGGCAACTGACCCCTGAAACGCTGAGTCCCACCTTCTGGGAACGGGCGGAGCGTCTCACGGAGTTACGCAGAGTGGAGCAGGAACAAATGCAGGAATACGTAGGGCTGACCTCCAATCACATGGAGTTCCTTATTCAAGCGCTGGATGGAGAACCGGGTAAAACCTCTGCCCAAGGCTTACCACCGCTGGCGACGGAACCGGATTCGTCTCTGGTTCGGGAGGCGATTGCTTTCCTGCGTCGCACGAGTTTGCCGATCGAACCGCGAAAGCAATGGCCATCTGGAGGGCTACAGCATTATAATCTATTTGGGCGAATAGCTTCCGATCTCCAGGCTCAACCTGGTATGGCACTATGTGTCTGGGACGATGCCGGGTGGGGTGGTTTGGTGCGCCAGGGGAAGTATCATGATGAGTATTTTTCCGATGAACTGGTAGACGCCTGCCAGGAATTGATTAAAAAATGGAATCCACAACCGGTCCCGAAATGGGTAACTTGCGTTCCTTCATGGCGACATCCGGATCTGGTACCTGATTTTGCCCGACGCTTGGCTGAATCCCTTGACCTTCCATTCAAGCAGGTATTAATCAAGACGGAGGACCGCCCGGAGCAGAAGAAAATGGCGAACAGCACTCAGCAGGCACGTAATATTGACGGTTCGCTGGCACTGACCGATGAAGCATTGTCTGATGGGCCATTGCTGCTCATAGACGACATGGTAGACTCGCGCTGGACTTTTACCATTGCAGCCTGGTTGCTTCGCTCAAATGGGAGCGGTGAAGTGTGGCCGTTGGCGCTTGCTCGGGTGAGAAGCTAACCATGAATGAGACACTTTCTCTGAACACTAAAGCGATTTTGTTATTGACCGCGCCTTTGATCGTTGGACGTGGCAAAGGCAAAGAATCGGCAGACCAGCTTTCGCCGGGTGAATACGCGAAACTCGCTTTGTATCTTCAGGAAGCCGGAAGACAGCCCGCTGATTTACTGGGATCTGATGCGGATCAACTTCTCCGGGATTTCCATCACATACTTGACAAGGACCGGCTTAGGCGTCTGCTGGATCGAGGTTTTCTGTTGAGTCAGGCGGTCGAGCGCTGGCAGACAAGGGCAATTTGGGTAATGAGCCGCGCTGATGACGGTTATCCACAAAAGCTCAAAGCACGGCTTAAGAAGGACTCACCAAGCTTGCTATATGGTTGCGGAGACTGGGAGATTCTTAATAGTGGAGGGTTGGCGGTTGTCGGTTCACGCAACGCGAATGACTCACTGGTTGAGTATACTCAGGAAGTCGGGCGTCTGGCGGCAAAGGCTCGACGGACTATCGTCTCTGGTGCGGCAAGGGGTATTGATCAAGCGGCCATGTCCGGCGCATTAGAGGCGGGTGGCAAAGTCACAGGCGTTCTCGCGGATAGCCTCGAAAGGACGGTGATGAAGCGTGAGAATCGGGACCGACTGCTGGAAGGACGGTTTGTATTAATCTCAGCCTACGATCCGAACGCGGGATTCAACGCAGGGCACGCGATGCAACGTAATAAAGTGATCTATGCTTTGGCGGATGTGGCCCTGGTAGTGAACGCGGATATAAACAAAGGCGGTACCTGGGCTGGGGCGACAGAGCAATTGGAAAAACTGCACCTAGTGCCTGTTTATGTACGTTCGACTGGTGGAGTCTCCAAAAGTCTTGAAGCACTGAAAAACATGGGCGCTATTCCATGGCCGAATCCGGTAGATGAAGATGACCTTGATGTCGTTTTTCAGCCCGGTACCTGCAACACGCCAATCCCCCCGGCCCAAAGCAATCTGCCGTTCGATGCTCAGCAGGAACCCGTGAAACCGGGGTTGCAGGCAGGTGTAACACCAGAGTTACAAATAGCAGACGATCCGACTCTTAACCTCGCTGAGGAACTATATCAAACGGTACGCTCGTTGATTATCCATATCCTCGTAAAACCCAAAAAAGCTGCGGAAGTTGCTACGGAACTGAATGTCACGAAGCATCAAGCTGAAGAGTGGTTGAAGCGACTCGTTGCAGAAGATGTTTTGGAAAAACGCGCCAGACCGGTAAGGTATATTATTCGGCAGGACAGCTTGTCAAGGGGGAGAAGCTCTACAGGCGCACCCTCACATTACCCCGAATAATATCCCAGCGTTTCCTCCAGGTCGGCCTCGTCGAACTCCGGGGTTACCACGGCTTTGCCTATCTCCTGCAGCAACACCAGGTGCAGTTGGCCGTGTCTGGTTTTTTTGTCCACGGACATCAATTCCCTGAGTTGCGTTTGTTGTACTGTCCCCGGCAGGCTGATGGGCAATCCCGCTTTTCCCAGTAACGCATTGACTCGTTTGACGTCGGCCTGGGCTAAGCCGGTAGTTTTTACGGACAGGTGGGCGGCCATGGACATGCCCGTAGCCACCGCCTCGCCGTGCAGCCAGGTCGTGTAATTCAAGGCCGTCTCTATGGCATGGCCGAAGGTGTGTCCCAGGTTAAGAATGGCGCGTAAACCGGATTCGCGTTCATCCCGGGCCACGATCCCTGCCTTGTTCCGGCAGGAAACCTCGATTGCATGGACGAGGCAGGCCGGTTCCCGCTGCAGGAGGCCATCCATGTTTTCTTCCAGCCAGCAGAAGAATTGAGCATCATTGATCAGTCCGTATTTAATGACCTCTGCAAGGCCGGCGCGAAATTCCCGCGGCGGTAAGGACGCCAGTACGTCCGTGTCACTGAGTACTGCGGCCGGTTGATGGAACGCGCCGATCATGTTTTTCCCCATACTGTGGTTCACCGCGGTCTTGCCGCCCACGGCTGAATCGACCTGGGCAAGCAGCGTGGTAGGGACCTGGACGTAACGGACGCCGCGCTGGTAACAGGCCGCGGCAAATCCGGTCACATCGCCGATAACGCCACCGCCGAGGGCAACCAGGGTGCAGGTACGGCTGAACTGTTCTTCCAGTAACCGGGTGATAATCCTGTCCATAGTATCGATGGTTTTATGATGCTCGCCGTCTTCGAGGACAAGGGTACGGGCCTGGATGCCGGGTATGCCTTCCAGCAATTTTTCCAGGTACAAAGGTTCAACCACGGTATTCGTGACGACCAGGGTTTGCCCGGCCAGTTGCTCGCCTATCAACTCTGCTGCCCGTTTTAACAGCCCGCTGCCGATATAAATGGGATAAGACCGGTTGCCCAGTTCAACTGAAACCTGTTTCATTCCTGCTTCACCATCCTGCTGATTTCTCTTACAACGCGATACACGTTTTTATCATTGGTCTCGACAACCATGTCTGCCAGTTTGCTGTAAACCGGTTCTCTTTGGGTCAACAATTCGCTGATTTTCGTGAGCTTATCACCGGACTGGAGTAACGGACGTTTCCCGTCCTGCCTGACCCTGCCAGCCAGGTGTTCCGCCGTTGCCCGCAGGTATACGACAAGGCCGTTATCCTTGAGCAATTGCTGATTTTCAGGAGCCAGTACGACTCCGCCGCCGGTTGCCAGTACGATTCCGCGTTTTTCCACTAATTCTCTGAGCATGCCGGTTTCCCGCCGCCGGAACCCTTCTTCGCCTTCGATGTCAAAAATAACATCAATGCCAACCCCGGTTCTTTTTTCAATTTCAATATCCGAATCATGGAAGTTCTTGCCTAATTCTTTGGCCAATTGCCTGCCGATGGTGGATTTGCCCGCGCCCATCAGGCCGATGAGAAAGATATTATCAGTCTGCTTCATTTTTACAATTATGAATAGTCAGAGCTACAGGCAACACGAAGAGCAAAACAATATTATGTCCCGGATATAAATCGATTACACTACATAATATGCGGGCTAGTTCTTTATTCAAGCGTCTCCTGGGGGTTTTTATCTCCGGGGTTCTGGTTGTTGTCCTGGCAATATTCTATATCGTTTCCAACCTGCCGGACATCGATATGCTGCGTGACGTGCGCATGCAAATTCCTCTTCGGGTGTACAGCCAGGATGGCTCATTGATCGCGAAATTCGGCGAGAAACGGCGCTCCCCGGTGTTCATCGACGACGTTCCCGAGCAGTTAATCCAGGCCTTTATTGCGGCTGAGGACGATCGGTTTTTCAAGCATCCCGGGGTGGACTGGCAAGGCCTGGTGCGAGCTGCCGTCTCCTTGATCAGGACCGGAGAGAAGAGGCAGGGAGGCAGCACCATTACCATGCAGGTTGCCCGAAATTTTTTCCTGTCACGGGAAAAATCCTACATGAGAAAACTGAACGAAATCTTCCTGGCGTTCAAGATCGAGGGCGAATTGACCAAGGATGAGATACTGGAACTCTACCTGAACAAAATCTACCTGGGCCAGCGCGCCTACGGCGTCGGCGCCGCGGCCCAGGTTTATTACGGCATGAATGTCTCTGACCTGAACCTGGCGCAGTACGCGATGCTGGCCGGATTGCCCAAAGCCCCGTCAAGAACAAATCCGGTAAGCAGCCCTGAACAGGCGGTAAAACGCAGGACTTATGTTTTACGGCGCATGCTCGAACTCGACTTCATCGATCGCGCCGATTTCGAAACGGCTGACAGCACCCCCGTCAGTGCGTCGCTGTACAGTCCGATTGTTGAACTGGAAGCGTCTTATCTTGCCGAGATGGTGCGCAAGCGCCTGACTGAAGAGTTTGGCGAAATGGTCTACAGCGAAGGATATAAGGTGGTGACAACCATCCGCGACAAACTCCAGGTTGCGGCAAACAATGCCCTCAGAATAGCCTTGCTGCAATACGATGACAGACATGGTTATCGCGGCCCTGAGCATCATTTTGAACTGGACCCGGCAGGCACTGAAGAGGAATGGGAGCAACTGCTTGACGGTTACGCGCCGGTCGGTGACATATATCCCGCATTGATTACCGAGGTACCGGGATACGCCGCGTCAGCCTGGCTTCCCGGCATCGGTATAATCGATATCAAGTGGGACGGCATGAGTTGGGCGCGCCGCTATATCACTGAAAATCGGCGCGGCCCCGCGCCCCGGAATACCGCCGATATAGTCAAAGTCGGTGATATTGTCAGGGTAAGGGAAGACGCCGGCGGAGGATGGCGACTGACACAAATACCCATTATCGAAGGTGGGCTGGTTTCATTGGACCCGGACAACGGCGCCACACTGGCGTTGGTCGGCGGGTTTGATTTTTATCGCAGTAAATTCAACCGGATTACCCAGGCCGAGCGCCAACCCGGGTCAAGTTTTAAACCGTTTATTTACTCGGCCGCCCTGGAAAACGGTTATACCCCGGCCAGTATTATCAATGACGCCCCCATTGTTTATGATGATCCAAGCATTGAAGAGCAGTGGCGGCCCGAAAATTATAGTGGCAGAACGTTTGGCCCAACCCGGTTAAGGGTGGCGCTGCGCCGTTCAAGAAACCTCGTGTCCATCCGTTTGCTGCATGCCATGGGTGTACGGAATGCACTCAGACACGTAGCTGAATTCGGCTTTGATACGGACAACCTGCCGAAAAACCTTTCCCTGGCACTGGGCAGCGGCGCCATTACCCCCTGGCAACTCGCCAGTTCTTACACGGTTTTTGCCAATGGCGGCTACCGGGTGGAACCGTTCTTCATCGAGCGCATTGAGACCTATTCGGGCGAATTATTATTTCAAGCCAACCCAGTCACTGTGTGTGCCGAATGCCCTGCCAACGTTGGGGAGGAAGCGGAAAAAACAACCGGGGACGATCAGGCTCCGGGGGAGGAAACGGAAAATACAACGGTGGATGAACAGACCCCGGCGGAAACCGAAGTCCCGGAAACGACCTCCGTTGAGAAAAAAATTGCAGAACGGGTGGTCAGCCCGCAAAACATCTGGATCATAAATGATCTTATCCGGGACGTGGTCAGGCGGGGCACAGGCGCAAGAGCATACCGGGAACTGAAAAGAGATGATCTTTCAGGTAAGACAGGCACCACCAACGAACAGCGCGATGCCTGGTTCGCCGGCTTTAATCCTTCTGTCGTAGCCGTTACCTGGGTGGGCTTTGACAGCTTTGCGCCGATGGGAAAAGGTGAAGTAGGGGGGAGAACCGCCCTCTCGATATGGATTGAATATATGCGAACCGCATTGCAGGGCGTTCCCGTTTCTCTGCCTGAACGGCCCGCCGACATCGTCAATATCAGGATCAACAGGGATACCGGCTGTCCGGCTGGCGCCGGCGATACCAACGCGGAATTTGAAGTGTTTATGGCAAACCGGTTACCCGATGCCGCCAATTGTGCCGAGATGGATATTCCCTACGATGAAAACAGCGAAGCAACCGACATACCCGAGCGACTTTTCTGAATGGTTCTTTCAAGGAATTGTTTCCCGCCCCCGCGAAACTTGCCCCTGTATGGTGTTGAGCAGGGGGCTGGAATCCAGTGAAACAATGCGCCGCCTTCGGCGGCACGTTATCCAACTGGATTCCCGCGTGCGCGGGAATGACGGTGAAAGAATAAAGTCTTCCCGGCCATTGTTATGACACAGTGTTTCCTCCGGGTGGCGCTGCCGGTGCCGTTACGCCGACTCTACGATTATAAAATCGGTGAGAAATTCAGACAGGTGGAATTCTTGCCTGGAACCAGGGTGAGCGTGCCGTTTGGACACCGTAACAGCCAGGTTGGCGTGGTGCTTGAGGTCGTCGATAACACCGCATTGGAACCCAACCGACTTAAATCCATCAACAATGTCATCGATACCGAACCGCTCTTTTCACCCGGCCATCTTGAGTTGTTGCATTGGGCCGCCGACTACTACCACCATCCCATTGGCGAGGTGCTGTTCAGCACTCTCCCGGGGTTACTGCGCAAGGGAAAAGCGGCGGAAAGAGACTATGAGGAAATATTCACAGCCGGTGAAGAGGAAAAAAACAATGAACTGGAAAAGCTGGACAGGGCGCCTGCGCAAAAATCATTACTGCGGATACTGCGCGCCTGTCCGGGCGGATTAACCCGGGAGGAACTGAGGCTCAAGCAGGTTCAATACGCCAAACCGTTAAAGGCATTGCTTGAAAAAGGACTGGTTACGCGCACAACGGCCGGACTCGGCGGCCGGGCCGGACACGAGATGGAAAACAGAGGGTTCGAATTAAACCAGCAACAAATCAAAGCGATAAATTCAATTACCGCCGGGACTGACGTTCATCGCACCCATGTACTGGAGGGGATTACCGGCAGCGGCAAGACCGAAGTGTATATTGAAGCCGTGCGACGGGTCCTGGATTGCAACAAGCAGGCCTTAATCCTGGTGCCGGAAATAGGTTTAACGACTCAGTTTATCAATCGGTTAAAACAGAGATTACCGGTAGATATCAGGATACAACACTCTGCGTTGAATGAAACTGAACGGTTGCAGAACTGGCTGGCAGCAAGAAACGGCGAGGCCGCGGTGGTCATCGGGACTCGCTCTGCGATATGGACTCCGCTCAAATCGCCCGGGATATACGTCGTTGATGAGGAGCATGATCCATCTTATAAACAGGAAGGCGGTTTCCGTTATTCGGCCAAGGACATCGCCGTTGTCCGGGGAAAATTTGACCAGACGCCGGTGGTGCTGGGTTCTGCCACTCCCTCACTGGAGACTATACAAAATATAAGAAGCCGGAAATATTCACGACTGCGCCTGCCGGCGCGGGCATCCGGAGCATCCTCGCCGGGAATCCGCTTTATAAACCTGCGCAATGAACCTGTTTCCGGCGCCATATCGAAAACGTTGCTTGATGAGATCGCTGTCACTCTGGAAAAAAACAACCAGGTTCTGCTGTTTTTGAACCGGAGAGGTTATGCGCCGGTCATTCTCTGCCACAGTTGCGGTTGGTACGCCGAATGCAGGCGTTGCAGTGTCAAGATGACCTTTCATAAAGAACAAAACAGGTTGATTTGTCATCACTGTGACGCCCGTCGGACATTGCCGGTAAAGTGCCCGGATTGTGACGAGGCCGAACTGGTTGAAGTCGGGCATGGCACCCAGCACCTGGACCAGACCCTTTCCGGGCATTTCCCGGATGCCCGGATTCTTCGAATCGATCGTGACAGCACCCGACGCAAAGGCTCGATGGAGAAGATGCTCAGGGAGGTGGCGACAGGTGACGCAGATATACTGGTCGGCACCCAGATGCTCGCCAAAGGCCACCATTTCCCGAAATTAACGCTGGTGGGAATTATCGACGCGGACGCGGGTCTCCTGAGCACGGATTTTCGCGCCAGCGAACGCATGGCCCAACTGATCGTTCAAGTGAGCGGCAGGGCAGGGCGCGAGGATAAGCCCGGCGCCGTGTTTATCCAGACCCATTTCCCCGGGCATCCGTTACTGCAGACCCTGGTGAGACAAGGTTATAACGAGTTTGCCGACTTATTGCTTGCCGAAAGAAAAAATGCGCAACTGCCGCCTTATTCCTACCTTGCCTTACTCGGGGCGGAAGCAACCAACCGGGAAACCGCAGAACGCTTCCTGCAGGACGCGCGCCTTCACCTGGAGAAATTCAATGCCAACCTGGGTATCTTCGGACCCATTGCCGCGCCGATAGAGAAAAGAAGAGGGCGATATCGGAATCAATTACTAATCCAGTCCAACAGCAGGAAACTCTTGAGAAAGGTGATAACACCCTGGTGTCGATTACTAGAATCCATACCGGGAGCAGGCAAGACAAGATGGTCCCTGGATATTGACCCACAGGACATGTTGTAGATATTTGGGGTCAGAGTAAAAACTTATGACAGGTTTAAATTACCTCAACAGGGCAGACATGAGTTTTTACTCTGACCCCAAATATCTTTGTAGTCAGTTACCGGGTTTCAGATACCAAGTACTACAAACCGGCCTCCTCTTCCAGTCGCAGTTCCAGCAGCATGAATTCAATCCGGTTATCTTCCAGTGTTTGCCGGACGTCTTTCATCTCGTCAACGCTTCTGTAGGGGCCGAGCCGGACCCGATGGTGAATGTCCTGCCCATTGATCATCACGCGCTGGATATCAGCGAAAATACCCAGTAACGCAAGCTGGGCTTTGATTTGATCCGCGGAATTGAACTCTTTAAATGAACCCACCTGCAGGACGTAGGCAAGCACGTTATCCTTTACCTGAACCTCGTCCTGGCTCTGGTCCTGATCCTGGGTTTGAACCTCATCTTTGTCCTTCTCTTTTTCACCGGGTTTCCCTTCGGCCATCCACTCGGAAATATTGATCTTCCTGTCGCGCAGTACGTCGTAAAAATCAAAAGTGAGTTCCGATTGCTGCTTGGCCGTCGGCGCCTGTGCCTGACTGTCCTTGCCGGAACCGATGGTGTCAGTCGGAGCAGTCTCAGGCAACTGGTAACGGAGGAAGACAAAAAATGCGACTAATAAGCCGACGGACAACCCCGAAAGAAAGGATAATATGCTTCCCAACACGGAAGACTGTTCCCGCTTGGATTTATCCGTGTTTTTTCTATAGTCTCTCGACATAACCCTTTTTTTCGGAGAGCGTTGGTTTTTCTACAAATTCCATTTGAAAGACTTCACAAGCTGAAGTCTAGCACAGATGTGTTTCTATAAGCATTACTACTACAGACTGATGATGCGACAGGACTTTTGTCATGGTCTCCCCGCCTCAATCAGGGCTTCGGCCAGGATTTTCGGGTTGGTATAACAGACTTCGTGGCTGCCGGGCTTTTGAATTACCCTGCATAAACCAAGGCGGTCCGCCATCCTGGGATACCAGGCAAGGTCACCATGGGGCAGGGCAGTGTCATCGGTGAAGTTGATGTAGCTCCTGGAGACCGGGAGTTTTTGAAATCCCTGCATGTGGATTTTTTCCTTTTGTGAATAAACGCAAACCGGACGTAGTCCGGCATAGACCTGTTTGGCTGTTTCCATATCGGCATCATTGATAAACCTTTCCCGAAAGACCTCAAACGGCAATAACCAGTTGGCCCTCTCACCTTCCTTTTTTACAAGCGTATCAAACATTTGCTGATACCCCGATGGGATGACTTCATAGATACATTCACCATCCTCCATCACCATGGCATTTTGAAAAACCACGCGGGTAATTCGATCCGATAATCGCTCGGCAACATTCGGGATAACGATCCCGGCGAAGCTGTGACCCGCCAGGATGAAGTCGTGGATGTCTCTCTCCAGGATGTAGTCAACCACGGACTTCACACAATCCGCCTGGGTGAAAAAATTGCCGCCATCCTCACCATGGCCGGCCATGGTCGGCGCATAAGCGACGTGACCCTGCCTGTTGAGTTCCGCGATAACCTGGTCCCAGCAGGAACCATCGTGCATGGAACCATGCACCAGTACAAATGTCAGTTTCAAGTCTGTTTTTTCCTCTATATTTGTATATTTGGGGTGATATTTGGGGTCAGAGTAAAAATATAAAGGAATAAACAGGCAATGCCCGGCAACGATAGTATTTTTACTCTGACCCCAAATATCACCCCAAATATCTAAGCATTCTATCTGATCAATTCGCAGTACGGAAACAGTCGGGCTGGTCTCAGGAAAATGGTGACCGATCAAGGACTGCTACTTGTGGATTCAGCGAGCGCCGAATCCCAGGCGATTAATGCTCTTTTGCGTTCAATTCCCCAATGGTAGCCACCCAGTTCTCCCGTCGAGCGGAGAATGCGATGACAGGGTATCAGGTAAGCAACGGGATTGGCCGCCACCGCGGAGGCCGTTGCTCTTATGGCCTTTGGATTACCGGTTAATTGCGCCAATTGTTTGTATGATACAGCGCAACCCACCGGGATTCTGAGTAACGCCCGCCAGACATTGACCTGGAAATTTGTCCCCTTCACCGACAGGTGGAATTCAGCTGGGGTTTTACACTCAACCTGCGCATCGGTACAAGGGCTGAATATCCTGTTGGCGGTCACCGCCGTGCGTGCCGGATTATGAAAAATCTCCGCGGCAGACCAGTTTATCTCCAGGTTTTCAGCTTCCTCGCTGAGCTGCTCAGTTGAACCAAAGGCCAGTTCACAGATGCCTTTATCTGTCAGCGCAAGAAACATCATTCCAAACGGACTGGGATGGATGCCATGATAGATCTTTATGTCGCTGCCATGCTGTTTGTATTGGCCGGGAGTCACGGCTTCGATAGAAATGAACTGCTCATGCAAACGGCCCGGTCCGGATAACCCCAGGTCAAGAGAGGCGTCAAGGATACTGGTTGATTTGTCGATCAACTCCTTGGCGTGTTCTACGGTCAGGAACTCCAGGAAACGCTTGGGACTGACCCCCACCCAGGCCTTGAATTTTCTCTGAAAATGATAAGGACTCAACCCAACCCGGGATGCGATCTGCTCAAGAGAGGGTTGTTGCCTGACGTTATCCCGAATATAGGCGATTGCCTTTGCAATACGCTCGTAATCACCTGTCTCAGTAACATGGGAAGCGGTTTTCATGGGACAAGTATAAGACACTCAATATCCCTATCCACCCGAATCTTGCTATCAGGAACTGAAAAATTAAAACAGCTTTACAGGGCTGAGCAGGATGCCGTCTGCATCGATGTAGGCATACTCTCCCGGGGTGAACGTTGCGTCGGCAAAATTGATTGTGATGTCCCGCTCGCCGGTTCCCTTTTTGACGCTTCTCCTGGGGTTTGTGCCGAGGGCTTTTATACCGATGTCCAATGATGAGATGACCGCGGAATCTCGTATGCATCCGTAGACGATCAGACCTTCCCAGCCGTTGTTCATGCCCATTTCTGCCAGATTGTCGCCTACCAGGGCGCAACGGATAGACGCGCCGCCGTCAACCACCAGCACGCGCCCCTTGCCGGCCTCTTCCAGGGCTGCCCTGACCAGGGAATTATCCTCGAAACACTTTACCGTTGAGATGGGACCGGAGAACTTTGTCTTTTGTCCGAAACTCTGCATGAGGGCATTAACAACCTGTACTTTCCCTTCATGCTCGTCGTAAAGATCCGCCGTTGAAAATGTCATATCTTTCATTTAGTTGGGGTCATATTTGGGGTCATATTTGGGGTCAGAGTAAAAATACAATCGTTAACAGGCGTTGCTTGTTTATTACCGTATATTTTTACTCTGACCCCTTTTTCTTCCTGCTGCGCTTCCACCCTTTCACGATTTTGCTCTCCCGTTTGTTCATTGCCAGTGAATCGGCTTCAACGTCTTTGGACACGGTGGCGCCGGCGGCAATGGTCGCGCCGTCATTTATTTTGAGGGGGGCAATCAGTTCGGTATTGGAACCGATAAACACGTCGTTGCCGATGATCGTTTTATGCTTGTTAACGCCATCATAGTTACAGGTGATCGCGCCGGCACCGACGTTGACTCGCTCGCCGACCTCGCTGTCGCCGATATAGCTCAGGTGATTGGCCTTGGAGCCTTGACCCATCTCCGTCGCTTTTATTTCAACAAAATTGCCGATATGCACGTCCTCGGCCAGTCTCGACCCGGGGCGGATCCTGGCAAAAGGCCCTATTTTGTTTCTTTCGCCGACGACGGCGTTATCGATAACACAATTGGCCGATATTGAAACATCAGCACCGATACGCGTATCCCTGATGACGCAATTAGGCCCGATTGAAACGTTATTGCCGATGCTCACCTCACCTTCGATGACCACGTTTACGTCCATGAAGACATCTTTCCCCGTCTCCAGGCTCCCGCGCAGGTCGAACCGGGTTGGGTCGGCCAGGGTGACTCCCTGCCTCATCAGTTCCGTGGCACGGGTGAGTTGATAGTGTCTTTCCAGTTCGGACAACTGAACCCGGTCATTCACTCCTTTGATTTCCATGACCGAAGCGGGACTGACCGAACGAACGCCGATTTTTTCATTGACGGCATGACGGACAATATCCGTTAACAGGTATTCTTTCTGCGCGTTGTCGTCAACCAGCATACCCAGCCATTTTTTCATCTGTACGGCGCGTACTACCATCATGCCCGTATTGATTTCGCAGATGGATTTTTCCCGGTCGTCGGTGTCTTTCTCTTCAACGATTCTCAGGATATTACCTGCGTCGTCCCGGATTATCCGGCCATAACCGGTCGGGTCTTCAATATGCGAAGTGAGAAGGCTGAAACCGGTTTCATCGGCGGCGGCAACGAGTTTTTTCAAGGTTTGTTCCGTAATCAACGGGACGTCGCCGTATAACACGAGAACGTGATCGTCGTCAGGAATGGCTTCTATGACCTGTACTACGGCGTGACCTGTCCCCAGTTGCCGTGCCTGCTCCACCCACCGGATGTCCAGCGCGGCATGAGACTGCCGCAATTTATCCCCCCCGTGACCGTAAACCACGTAGATTTCATGATCCGGCAGCATGGAGGCGGCGAGAAATACATGTTCCAGCAGGGATTTGCCCGCCAGCGTGTGCATGACCTTCGGCAGGGAGGAATGCATGCGGTTGCCCTTTCCGGCGGCGAGGATAACGACGCTCAGGGACATGATATTGAGTTTCCGGTGATACCCGGGCTAACTGCGTCCGGTTCGTTTACGCAGCCTGCGGATAGCCTGTAATTGCGCTGCGACTTCCGCGTTCTTTGCCAGGGCCGTTGCATAATCCATTTCCGCTTCGCGATCGTGCAGTTGCCGTTCCGCTTCCTCCCTGGCCTTGAGTACCGCCGCCTCATCCAGATCCTCGGCCCGCATAGCCGTATCTGACAGCACCGTCACTACGTCCGGTTGAACCTCCAGCATACCTCCGGAGACATAAAATCCTTCCTCATCGCCATCAACCTGTTTAACCCGGACTTCCCCCGGGGCAAGCTGTGTAACCAGCGGGGTATGGCCTGGTGCGATTCCAACCTCGCCCAGTATTGCCGGCGCAAAAACCATCTGCGCTTCACCGGAAAAAATTTCTTTTTCCGCGCTGACGATATCAACGTGTATGCTAGCCCGCATATCTCACCAATTCGCTAGTCATCATCTGATAATTCTTTGCTGTCAATAACTTACCAAAATTATATCACTGTGTTGCCATCACAGACTGCGCTGGATGCACCCTCGCTTGTCTTTTTGCGACTGGCGGGCACGTGCTCCCTCAACCAGAGCTATGGTTATGCTTTCGGTCGCAGGCACCCGCCAGTCGCAAAAATCCGGCGCGATCTTCGCATGCATTGATGAGATATGCGGGCTAGCCATGTTTACCGTTTAAACCGTTTCGCTTTTTTCCACTGCTTCTTCAATGGTGCCTACCATATAAAAGGCCTGTTCAGGCAGGTGATCATATTCACCGTTCACGATAGCCTTAAAACCGCTGATGTTATCTTTTAGAGAAACGTATTTGCCCGGGGTACCGGTGAATACTTCCGCCACACTGAACGGCTGCGACAGGAAGCGTTGGATCTTACGGGCCCGCGTCACCGCCAGTTTGTCTTCCTCCGATAATTCATCCATACCCAGAATAGCGATTATGTCACGTAATTCCTTGTAACGCTGCAGGGTATTTTGCACTGCCCGCGCCGTATCGTAATGATCCTGCCCGACAACCAGCGGGTCCAGTTGGCGGGAAGTGGAATCCAGGGGGTCCACGGCAGGATAGATACCCAGCTCGGCGATCTGCCTGGACAACACCACCGTTGCGTCAAGGTGAGCGAAGGTGGTGGCCGGGGACGGGTCAGTCAAGTCATCGGCCGGTACGTACACGGCCTGGATGGAAGTGATGGAACCGGTCCTGGTAGAGGTAATGCGTTCCTGCAATCGACCCATCTCTTCGGCCAGGGTCGGCTGGTAACCCACCGCGGAGGGCATCCGTCCCAGCAGGGCCGATACTTCGGTCCCAGCCAGGGTAAAACGATAAATGTTGTCAACAAAGAACAGGACGTCCCGGCCCTCGTCGCGGAATTTTTCCGCCAGGGTCAGCCCCGTCAATCCAACCCGAAGCCGGTTGCCCGGCGGTTCATTCATCTGTCCGTACACCATGGACACTTTCGATTCTTCAAGGTTGTCGATATTGACGACTCCCGCTTCCTGCATTTCATGGTAAAAGTCATTCCCTTCACGGGTGCGTTCGCCGACGCCGGCAAACACGGACAAACCTGAATGCTGGGTGGCGATGTTGTTGATGAGCTCCATCATGGTTACTGTCTTGCCCACACCGGCGCCGCCAAACAGGCCAACCTTGCCGCCCTTGGCGAAGGGGCAGACCAGGTCGATCACCTTGATTCCGGTTTCGAGTAATTCCGTTGTGGGGCTCAGTTCCGTAAACGTGGGTGCGTCGCGATGGATACTCCATTTTTCATCGGCGTTGATCTCGCCGCGCTCATCAATCGGCTCGCCAAGCACGTTCATGATGCGCCCCAGGGTCTTATCGCCCACGGGTATGGAGATCGGTGCGCCTGAGTTATCGACCTTAAGACCGCGCCGCAACCCGTCCGTGGAACCCAATGCAATCGTCCGCACGACTCCGTCGCCCAGTTGTTGCTGTACTTCAAGAGTGGTTTCCACGCCTTCGGCATCCACGCGCAGGGCGTTATAGACTTTTGGAATGGCGTGGCCGGGGAATTCCACGTCAACCACGGCGCCGATAATTTGTACAATGTTTCCGGCATTCATCTGTTTATCCTCAGTTTTGATATGTTCTTGTTATATATCCACAGATGACGCAGATTTACGCAGATAAAAGACAGATCTTTTGTATTGAAGCTGATTTGTGTCGCCGCGCTGATAATGGCATAAGTCTCTTTGTCCTTTATCTTTTCATCTGCGTAAATCTGCGTCATCTGTGGATTGAATCATACTGCCGCTGCGCCGCCGACGATTTCTGAGATTTCCTGGGTGATCGCAGCCTGGCGCGCTTTGTTGTAAATCAGTTGCAATTCTTCGATCAAAGTGCCGGCGTTATCGGAAGCGCTTTTCATGGCAACCATACGCGCTGCCTGTTCACAGGCAATATTTTCGACCACTGCCTGGTAAATCAGGGATTCGATATAACGTCGCAGCAACTGGTCGAGCACCTCTTTCGCATCGGGTTCATAGATATAATCCCAGTAGTGTTTTGTCTGCCCGTCGTCCAGGGAGTGAATCGGGAGTAATTGTTCGACTCCCGGTCTTTGTGTCATTGAATTGATGAAACCATTGGACACGATGTACAACTCATCGATTTTCTCTTCCAGGTAGGCATCCAGCATCACTTTGATGGCGCCTATCAAGATATCAAGACCGGGGGAATCACCAACATGAGTTGTCTGGGCGACAATATTCACGCCAAGTCGACGGAAATAACCCACCGCTTTGTTGCCGACGATGCTCATATCAATACCAATCCCGGCATCATCCCACTCCTTCATTTTCCCAAGCACTTCCCGGAACAGGTTTGAGTTAAGTCCGCCACAGAGGCCGCGATCGGTGGAGATGATCACCAACCCGATTCGTTTGATTTCCGGGCGGGCAATGAGGTAGGGGTGTTTATATTCAGGATTGGCCGCGCCGAGGTGGGAGATTACGTTACGTATTTTATCGGCGTAGGGTCTGGCGGCGCGCATACGCTCCTGCGCTTTGCGCATTTTGCTGGCGGCCACCATTTCCATGGCCTTGGTGATCTTCTGCGTGTTTCTCACACTGGCGATCTTGGTCCGAATTTCTTTACCTACTGCCACCTGTTTTCCTCAACTCACAACTATTATTTGTTTTAGCCACAGAGGACACAGAGAATGTGATCCTGTCCACCGTTTTACCAGGTATGATTCTGCTTGAAGTCTTCAAGGCTGTTTTTCAATGCGGTTTCGACTGCCTCCGTGTATTCCGCTTTTTCCTGAATTTCCGCCATGAGGTCTTTCTTTTCGCTGCTCATGTAGTCGTGCAATGCCGCTTCGAAATCACCGATCTTTTCCAGTTCAACGTCATCCAGGAAACCGTTTTCAACCGCATAAAGGCTTACCGCTATCCCCGCTACGCTCAACGGTGAATATTGTTTTTGTTTCATCAACTCCATCACCCGCTGGCCGCGTTCCAACTGTTTGCGGGTTGCTTCATCCAGGTCCGAGGCGAATTGCGCAAAAGCCGCCAGTTCACGATACTGGGCCAGTGCAAGCCGGATACCTCCGCCCAGTTTCTTGATGATCTTGGTCTGGGCCGCGCCGCCTACCCGTGATACCGATAATCCGGCGTTAATCGCCGGCCGAAAGCCGGAATTGAACAGGTCCGTTTCCAGGTAAATCTGACCGTCGGTGATCGAAATCACGTTGGTGGGAATGAATGCGGACACGTCGCCTGCCTGGGTTTCGATAATGGGCAAGGCCGTGAGTGACCCGGTCTTCCCCTTGACTTTGCCGTCGGTCAACTTCTCGACGGCTTCCGCATTGATGCGCGAGGCTCGTTCCAGCAAACGTGAATGCAGGTAGAAAACGTCACCGGGATAAGCTTCGCGTCCTGGCGGTCGTCTTAACAACAGTGATACCTGGCGATAAGCCCAGGCTTGTTTGGTCAAATCGTCATAAATAATCAAGGCGTCCTCGCCGCGATCACGGAAAAACTCGCCCATGGCGCAACCGGCGTAGGGCGCGATATATTGCATGGCCGCCGAATTCGATGCTGTTGCAGCAACGACAATGGTGTGTTCCATGGCCCCATGTTCTTCCAGTTTACGTATCACAACGTTAACGGAAGACGCTTTCTGTCCGATGGCTACGTAAATACATTTCACCCCGGTACCTTTCTGGTTGATGATGGTATCTATCGCCACCGCGGTTTTACCGGTCTGCCGGTCGCCGATGATCAATTCGCGCTGGCCGCGGCCGATAGGCACCATCGAGTCGATGGATTTTAAACCGGTCTGTACCGGTTGAGAGACGGATTGTCTCTGGATGACACCGGGGGCAATCTTTTCGATGGGGGAGGATTCGTCGGCATTTATATCACCTTTGCCGTCAATCGGGTTCCCCAGTGAGTTTACTACGCGCCCCAGCAATGCCTCTCCCACCGGGACCTCCAGGATCCGTTGGGTACACTTGGCGGTATCGCCTTCGGAAATGTGTTCATAGTTCCCCAGGACCACGGCGCCCACCGAATCACGCTCAAGGTTGAGAGCGAGTCCGAAGGTATTGCCTGGAAATTCGATCATTTCCCCCTGCATCGCGTCGCTCAGACCATGAATCCTGGCAATCCCGTCGGACAGGCTGACTACGGTCCCCTCCGTACGCGCTTCGGTATCCAGGTCGAAGTCCTGTATCTTCTTTTTGATCAGTTCACTGATTTCTGTTGCACTGATTGACATCGCTGTTCCTCATTTTTTTAGTTATGTCCGCAGATGACGCAGATTGCCGCAGATTTATTTTGTTATGCCACAGGGGCACAGAGTACACAGAGAAAAACAAGCCTGATATTTAAACTCTGTGTTCTCTGTGGCTTTTTATATTATTTTATCTGCGTCATCTGCGGACAAGTTCGTTACGCAATTCGGTCAGCCGGCCGCGCAGGGACGCGTCAATGATCGAATCGCCCGCCCGGATAATGGCCCCTCCAATCAACGCCTCGTCAATTGAAGTGATGATGTCCACCTGTTTGCCCAGCCGTTCTGCCATTGCCTCGGCAATGTTATCCTGCTGTTGTCGGTCCAATTGATATGCCGTCACGACCTCCACGTCCACTTTTCCCTCCGCGTCTGCCCGCATCTGTTCATACAACTCTTTGATATAGGGCGCGTATTGCAAGCGTTCCGCCTGGACCAGGGTCTTTATAAGGTTCCGTCCGTGGTCGGAAAGACCATCGCCGCACACGTCAAAAACCAGTTCCTGGAGTTGCTGTCGGCTGACCTTGGGATTGGCGATCAGCCGGCGCATATCGGGATCAGAGGTAAGCAAACCCAGTAACGCCAACATGTCCGACCATTGCCCTACCTGTTCCGTTTCCCGCGCCAACTCAAAGACCGCCGTAGCGTAAGGCCTGGCAATGGTAGTATTCTCAAGCATCTTGCCGGTTATCGCGGTGTTATAACTCTGCGCCTATCCTGGCCAGAACTTCATCGTGCGCATTTTTGTCGACTTCACGCATGAGTATCCTTTCGGCGCCGCTCAATGCCAGTACGGCCACTTCCTGTCTCAACTGGTCCCTGGCTTGCATCCGCTCCCGCTCAATTTCGGAACGGGCCGCTTCAATCAATCGTTCGCCTTCCGTTCTTGCCGCGTTTTTCGCTTCTTCCAGGATCTCATCCCCGCGTTTTTGCGCCTGGGCGATGATCTCACCGGCCGTTTGCTTCCCTTCATTAACCAGTTCTGATAAACGCTGATCGGCTTCCGTCAGTTTGTTCTGGCCCGCTGCCGCGGCGGCCAGCCCATCGGCAACTCGTTTCTCTCGCTCCTGCAATGCATTGATAATCGGCGGCCATATATACTTCATGCAAAACCAGACAAATATAAATAATGAAATCGCCTGGCCGAACAGAGTGAGGTTAATATTCATTCAAATTACCCTGGGTCGACTTCACTGACCATGGCTGCATGGTCGGTGGCTTCATACTGGACCACGAACGGATTGGCAAACATGAGAAACGCGGCAAATGCGATAGCGATAATCGGCACCGCGTCCGTCAGGCCGAGCATCAGGAACATCCTGGGTGTCAACACACCTGCTAATTCGGGTTGACGGGCCAGGCCTTCCAGGAATTTACTCCCCAGAATGCCGATACCCACGCCGGCGCCCAAAGCTCCCAGACCGATCATGATGCCGGCTGCCAAGGCTGAAAAACTGATAATTGATTCCATAGAACGTCTCCTGTCGAAGTAAAGTTAATGGGTTTCGTGCGACATACTGAGATAAACAATAGTCAACATCATAAAAATATAAGCTTGTAACGTGATAATGAGAATATGGAAAATCGCCCACGGCACGGACAGGGTCCATTGCGCCCAGAAAGGTAACAGGGCAGCAATTAAAATAAATATGAGTTCACCGGCGAACAGGTTGCCGAACAATCGTAAAGACAGCGAGAGTGGTTTGGCAAACAGTGAGACCAGTTCCAGCACCAGGTTGACCGGCAGCAATGCCTTGCCAAATGGTTGAAAGGCCAATTCTCCGAGAAAGCCGCCCAGCCCCTTGACTTTGATAGAGTAATAGATCATCAGGAAGAATACCGCGAATGCCATGCCGAATGTCGCGTTCACGTCGGCGGTAGGAACAACCTTCATATAGCTGATGCCCATCAGGTAGGTCGCATGTGGAATAAAGTCAACTGGGATTAAGTCCATGAAATTCATGAGGAAAATCCAGACAAACAGGGTCAGTGCGAGAGGCGCGATCAGTGGATTTTTACCATGGAAAGTCTCCTTGACGGAGGTGTCCACCAATTCAACGATAGATTCCACGCAGGATTGCAGGTGACCGGGATTTTCAACTGAGATGGAGGCGGCAATCCTGCGAAAAAACCACAAAAATAATATGCCTAATGAAATTGACCAGAACATGGTATCGACGTTGATGGCCATGAAACCCATGTCCATTGCCTCCTTTCCCGAGTGAGCAAAACCCCAACTGCCGTCAGGATGCCGACCGAAGGTCAGGTTACGCAAATGATGCTCGATATACCCCGCCGGGGTGCCTGCTGCCATTATTCCGTTCTTCCTGTTTTCCTGTAGAAGTTATCCGCCGGCAGCCTGCTCTGATGAAATCAGCGCAAATCCGTAAACCGCCAGTGTTGCGATATAAGTGATCACAAACACCGGGAAATTTACTCGCACGGATGCGAAAACAACACTGAACAATGCAATAACCAAAAGCAACTTCATAAACTGCGCCAGGTAGATATTCTGCACGAACTGCTCGGCGCTCGTTGCTCTGCTGTTAAATACCTTCCTGCCCGTATACCACGTTGATAAGGCGCTGATACTACCCGCCAGGATTGCCGAACAGGCGGCAACGCCTCCCAGCGCGGGAAACAAAACGGCGGCAATACATAACGCGAGCGCTGCTTGCAGCAGCGCAATCCTGTTTGGTACAGCATTTTTATTCGGCGATTTTAAATAGTTACTCACCTGGCGCGACTCCTGTTTGAGAAGCGTATTTTTGTTTGTTTGTGTTTGCCCTGGACCGGGCCGTTCAGGCGTTGTTTTTATCTACGGCAACGGGCAACGGCAGGGAGTATAATAGACTTGTTTTTTAAAATCAATCGCTGCAATGCACAATTTCAACACAAAGCATACAAACCCCGGTAAGGTTCCTGACGGCAGGGTCCTGGCAAAAGAGCGCCGCCGGGAGCAACTTATCAAAGCAACCATAAACTGCGTTGCCAAACGCGGATTTTCGGCAACGACTATGGCGGACATTACGACAGAAGCGGGATTAAGCCTGGGCATCGTCAACCTGCATTTCAAGAGTAAGGAGAAACTGTTACTGGAAACACTCAAATACCTGTCTGAGGAATACCGTCATCATTGGGAAATGGCGCTGGAAAAGGCAGGACCCGGGCCGGCGGACAAACTTGCCGCCCTGGTAGACCTGGATTTCAGCAAAGCGATCTGTGACCACAAAAAACTCGCTGTGTGGTTTGCTTTCTGGGGAGAAACCCGGTCGCGCCCCGTTTATATGAAGACTTGTGCGGAATACGACCGTCATTATGTACAGGTTGAAGGAGAACTCTTTGCTGAAATGCTGCGCGACGGTAATGGCCAACGGCTTGATCCGCAAATTCTGGCAACAACACTGGACGCAATTATCGATGGTCTGTGGCTGGATATGCTGTTGATGCCCAAAGAAGTCAATCGTAACCAGGCCAAAGCCCTGGTAATGAACTACCTGCATTCTGTCCTTCCCGACTATTTTCGCCCGCTCGCTGATTGAGGTTAACACTCGTTATAATCTCGTTAGCGCAGTAAGGCAGTAGATCCCGCTTTCGGAGGTTTTCAGGTCTGGCCACTCGAGAACAGTTCCCAAACTCTTTCTGCCCAATTAGCGGGAGCGTCTGGTGGGAGGCAAGAGGCTTTGACCCCTGTTACGCGTTAGATTAATATCATTAATGGGAGTCAGCCGGGCAATCGCTGTTGAAACAGGGTTGATTTAGTCAATCCCATTGGCAGAGGAAAGTCCGGGCTCCATACGGGCAGAGCGCCAGGTAATTCCTGGGCGGCGTGAGCCGACGGAAAGTGCAACAGAAAGTATACCGCCATTATGGTAAGGGTGAAATGGTGCGGTAAGAGCGCACCGCGTGACTGGCAACAGTCACGGCATGGCAAACCCCGCTCGGAGCAAGGCCAAATAGAGGGGCGATAATGTGGCCCGCATTGCCCCCGGGTAGGCTGCTGGAGGTGTACGGTGACGTACATCCAAGATGAATGATTGTCCTGGACAGAACCCGGCTTACAGGCTGACTCCCTTTTCTTTCTCAAGTTTGGGGTCAAGTTTGGGGTCAGAGTAAAAATACATAAGTTTGGGGTCAGAGTAAAAATACACGATAGTAATTCGGTATTACCTGCCGACCTGCCTGTATTTTTACTCTGACCCCAAACTTATGCCTGTATTTTTACTCTGACCCCAAACTTATATCCGGATTACAACATTCCGGGGCATGCTTCGCAGGAATGACGGTGGGGGCATGAAAAACCCCGTCTAGTTACAGTCTTTTATTAATAAGATTTTACAACTCCATAATATAAAAGACTTTATATTCTAATTATTTCCCATCTCTCAGTTTGTTTCCCATTATTTATCCCGTAAGTGTTTGTAAGACAGGCAGATTTTTGTCGGAAAATTGCAAGATTTACTTGACACAGTAGCCCTCGAGTTCTTATAGTTTGATAATTGTGGGTCAAAGTGGGTCAAAGTGGTATAAATGGTCAAAATAGAGATTTTCAAATGTTTCGGGGATTCAGCGCCGTAAGTCTTGACAGTAAGGGTCGGTTGGCCATACCCAGTCGTTTTCGCGAACGGCTCAAGGGGGTCGCGGCCGGCTGCCTGGTGCAGACCCTTAATCCGTTGGATCGATCTCTGTGGTTGTACCCATTATCTGAATGGGAACTCATTGAAGCTAAATTGGCAGGTTTGTCAGATTTTGACAAACAAAGTCGCAGAGCCAAGCAGATGATGCGCGGTTATGCGACCGATTGCCAACTGGATACACACGGACGAATCCTGGTCCCCGCCGAACTGCGTGATTATGCGCGGCTGGATAAACAGGCCGTGGTCCTGGGGCAGGGCAACAAGTTTGAGGTCTGGAACAAGGCGAGTTGGGAAGAGCAGCGCGATCACTGGCTGGACCTGGTGGGTGATGAAGAAGGGATGCCGTCCGGGGCATTGCAATCATTGTCGTTATGATACCGGTTTAATTATGTAGTGCATTTTCAAAAAGTTGAATGAATACGTACATAAGCCCGTACTTCTGAATGAGGTATTAGATGGTCTTAGATTACGACCGGATGGATGTTACGTGGACTGTACGTTTGGCCGCGGCGGACATAGCAGGGCAATACTGCAACGGCTTGGCGTCAGAGGTCGTTTGTTTGCTATCGACAAGGACCCCGAAGCAATCAGGTTTGCGCAAAATGAGTTTGCGGATGACGGAAGGTTCAACTGCTTTCATGGTTCTTTCACAGGTATCGGCAACGTTATCAGGCAAAATGATTTGCTGGGCGCAATCGATGGTTTGTTGTTTGACCTCGGCGTTTCTTCGCCGCAGTTGGACGACGCGTCGCGTGGGTTCAGTTTTCTCAAGGATGGCCCGCTCGACATGAGGATGAATCCCAATGAAGGATGCAGCGCGGCGGATTGGCTCAACCAGGTGAGCGAAGCGGAATTGAAGGTCGTTTTGCGTCATCTTGGTGAAGAGAGATATGCCGGGCGAATTGCCCGGACCATTGTTGAATCGCGTCCGAACGCTCCTGTTACGTCAACCCGGCAACTGGCGGAACTGGTTAAAACGGTAGCGCCGACCAGGGAAAGAGACAAGCATCCTGCCACTCGCTCATTCCAGGCTATCAGGGCCCACGTAAATAATGAACCGGGTGAATTAAAAGCGGCCCTGACGCAAGTGACCGACATTTTGCGAGGCGGGGGAAGATTGGCGGTGATCAGCTTTCATTCCGGAGAGGACCGGATTGTTAAAAGGTTTATCAGGGAACAGTCCGACGCGGACCCCTACCCGAAATACCTGCCTGTTTCCAGTGGCGAAATCAAGCCGAAAATGCAAGCGGTTGGTCGGGCGATCAAACCGGGAAAAGAAGAGATTGAAAATAACCCAAGATGCAGGAGTGCCGTGTTGAGGATTGCAGAGAGGTTATCGGCATGAAAACTGCGATGATCCTGTTCCTTGTCTTTGCCGTCTTTATCTCGGCTGTTTGCGTAGTCAGGACCCAGCACGCGTCCCGCGAGGTCTTTATGGAAATAGAGCAGTTGAAAAAAGGCCGTGATCAGTTGAATGAAGAGTGGGGAAGACTACAGCTTGAACAGAGTACCTGGGCGGTGGATGACAGAATTGAACACATGGCCGGAGATAAATTGGACATGTTTGAACCGGACAACGGATCATTGGTCTATTTAGTACCGTGAGCAAATACGTCGACAGACCCGATTATACGGTACGCGAATGGTGCCTCCTGGCCTTGTTTGGCATTGCCGCGGCGGCAATTGCCTGCCGGGTTTTTTATTTGCAGATTTTGAACAAGGACTTCCTGATTAACGAAGGCAACGCCAGGTCCGTTCGCACCGTTACCATCCCTGCGTACAGGGGCATGATTACTGACAGGAATAATGAACCGCTGGCCGTCAGTACCCCGGTCGCGTCAATCTGGGCAATGCCGGGAACAGTTCTGGAAGCGACGGTTGACCTGAGTGAGCTGGCAGACCTGCTTGGTGTTTCAGTGGAACAGTTGCGCCGGCATTTGTCTGTCCGGCAAAACAGGGAGTTTGTTTATTTGAAGAGACACGCGCAACCTGAGGCGGCGCGACGCGTTCAGGCCTTGAAAATTCCGGGTATTCATGTTCGTAAAGAATACAAAAGATATTATCCGGCCGGTGAGGTGGCTTCACATTTAGTCGGGTTTACCAACGTAGATGAGGAAGGGCAGGAAGGTATTGAACTGGCTTATGACGACTGGTTGCGGGGCGCCCCGGGCAAAAAGCGGGTGTTAAAAGACCTGTACGGTTCCGTTGTCAAGGATATCGAAAATATCAGACAACCTATCCCCGGCAAATCCATAAGCCTGAGTATCGATCAGCGCATTCAATTCCTGGCGTACCGGGAGTTGAAATCGGCAGTGGTCAATAACAAAGCCAGTGGGGGGATGTTATTGTTGCTCGGAGTCAGGTCCGGTGAGGTGCTTGCCCTGGCGGTACAGCCTCCGTTTAACCCCAATAACCGCGCCGATCTTAAAGGTAATCAGTACAGGAACCGGGTAGTCACGGACGTATTCGAGCCGGGTTCCACCATAAAACCGTTTACCATTGCCGCGGCCCTGATATCGGGATTGTATCAGCCGGGAACCATGATAGACACCGGGTCGGGCAGTATGAAAATTGGCCGCTATTCTATCAGTGACATGAACAATTACGGTGTCTTGAGTGTGAGGGATATCATCAAGAAATCCAGCAATATCGGCGCCACGAAAGTGGCGCTGTCACTAGGTCCGGAACGGCTTTGGAAGCTGCACAATCAAATTGGTTTCGGCAGCCTGACTACAAGTGGATATCCAGGAGAAGTCACCGGGTCGCTCAATGATTATGCCGACTGGTCCGAGGCGGAACTGGCTACGGTTTCGTACGGATACGGGATGTCAGTTACCACGCTGCAACTGGCGCAGGCCTATTCGGTGATCGCGTCCGGTGGCCTGGTGTACCCGATCAACTTTCAGAAAACGACCACGGTTAAACCGCTGCGGCGGGTAATGCCGGAAGCGGTCGCGTTTGAAATGAACAGGATGATGCGGGCGGTAGTCGGACCGGGAGGGAGTGGTTGGAGGGCGGCTGTGAAGGGTTACCACGTTGCCGGTAAAACAGGCACCGTGCATAAGACTGCGGCCTACGGTTACGATGAGGACAACTATGTTTCCCTGTTTGCGGGATTTGCCCCGGCAACGGACCCTGAGTTGGTCCTGGTCGTCGTGATTGATGACCCTCGGGCCGGCCGGCATTTCGGAGGCCAGGTTGCAGCGCCGGTGTTTGCCAACGTGATGCAAGGCGCCTTACGGATATTAAACGTTCCGCCCGATAACCTGATCGGATTTAAACAACAGACAATACTGGCTCGCACGTCACACGCACTTTCAAAAAATACCATGGCAGGGATGTGACGATGATGCCCGTGAACAAGCACCCATTCGGATTTCCGCTGAACACACTGATGGAAGGGATGACGGACGCTACCATCGGAGGCGATATTTCAGTGAGAGGGATCAGTTCGGACAGCCGTGTCGTGAAGGAGGATGATTTGTTTCTCGCCTGCCGGGGGCCGAATACCCACGGCGGCCTGTTCGTGCGGGATGCCATCAAGGCCGGGGCGACGGCAGTCGCAATAGATGAGAAACTGGTGATCGACCTTGACCGGCGCCGTCCGCTGGTTTTCCCGGTACAGGATTTACAGAAAAAGTTGGGTTTGATAGCCGGCCGGTTTTACGGCGAACCCTCAAGCAGACTGCGCCTCACCGGCGTAACGGGGACTAACGGAAAAACATCGGTGACGTATTGGTTGGGGAAAATTTATTCGCTACTCACGGACAGACAACCAGGTTTAATCGGGACCTTGGGATACGGGCGTTATCCGGCCTTGAAACCGGGGATTAATACAACACCCGGTTCAATCGCGTTACAGAGTTTGTTTGCCGACCTGGTCGAAGAAGACGTGGACACGGTGTTTATGGAGGTATCGTCCCATGCCCTGGCGCAAGGGCGCGTCAACGGGGCTGATTTTGACGTAGCCGTATTTACCAACCTCAGCCGGGATCACCTGGACTACCACAAAGATGTACAGGATTACTTCCAGGCCAAGCAAAAACTATTTTCATTCACGTCATTGCAAGCGGCTGTGGTTAATTACGATGATGAGTACGGCCGGGAAATAATACGCCGTCTCCCGGCAAATGTTGAGACAATCAGTTACAGCATATCAGGCAATCGCGGGCGGTCTCCAGACTCAATTCATCCCGTCGTCAAGGCCGATTTGGCGATAACCACAAGCGGCGCCGTCTCCCTGGATATTGTCAGTCCCTGGGGGAGCGGCCGGGTACAGACCGGGGTAACGGGAAGATTCAACGGCGCCAATTTACTGGCAGTGGTTTCGGTGCTGGGCCAGGCTGGCTTCCCCCTGGACGAAATCCTGGAAAAGATGCACGGCATTGGTCCGGTACCGGGCCGAATGGAAAGTTTCAGCCGGGATGATGGAGCGACAATCATCGTTGATTACGCCCATTCTCCCGCCGCCATGGAACAGGCCCTGGCCAGTCTCAGAGAATTTTGCGACGGCAAGTTGATTTGTGTTTTTGGTTGCGGCGGGGAACGGGATAAAGCAAAGCGGCCACAGATGGGGAAATTGGCGGAAAAACTCTCGGATGAAGTGATTTTAACTGACGACAATCCAAGAAACGAAACTGCGGATGACATTATCAATGCCATCCTGTCCGGTATCAGTAACAAGGAATGCGCCGTTATCGAGCGGAACCGTTCCAGGGCCATCGAAATGGCGTTCGACATGGCCGGGCCCGATGACGTGATATTCATTGCCGGCAAGGGACATGAAACCTCTCAGGAAATAACGGGTACCCGTTATCCGTTCAATGACAGGCAGCAAGTCAGGAGCCTCCTGGGGAATACAGGGTGATTAAAATGCGATTATCGGAAGCCGGCGCTGCGACAAACGGGAAACTGATCGGGCAGGATCGGTTGTTTACCGGCTGTAGTATTGACAGTCGGACATTGAAGCCCGGCGAACTTTTTATTGCTTTGCGCGGCGCTGTTCGCGACGGACATGATTATGTCGACGACGCCCTTGCAAAAGGCGCTGCCGCAGCTCTGGTGGACAGGGATTCCGATTACAGCTTACCCGCGCTCAGGGTGGATGACGCAAGGAAACAAGTGGGCTCATTGGCCGGATGCTGGCGCGATAAATTCAATGTTCCCATCATTGCCGTGACGGGCAGTAACGGCAAGACGACGGTCAAGGAAATGATTAATGCCATCCTGTCGGTGGACACGGACGTCTTGTCCACACAGGGGAATTTAAATAATGATATCGGGGTGCCTCTGACCCTGTTCAATTTAGACCATAGGCACCGGTTTGCCGTGATAGAAATGGGCGCAAATCACGCGGGAGAGATACGCTGGTTAAGCCGGATTACCAGGCCGACGGTGGCGCTGATTACCCAGTGCGCTCCCGCGCATCTGGAAGGCTTCGGTTCCATTGAGGGCGTCGCCGACGCGAAGGCCGAGATCTACGAAGGACTTGCTCCCGACGGCGCAGCGGTAATCAATATCGACGATAACTATTCAGGGTTATGGCTTGAGCGCAGCCGGTCAAGCCGGCAGCTCACGTTCGGCATGATCGCAAAAGCCGACGTGTCCGTAAAAAATATCAACATGGACGCGACCCGGGGGCGAACTCGGTTTGACCTGGAATTCGGAGATAGAAAGATCAGTACAGGATTAAATTTGTTGGGCAGACATAATGTCTTTAACGCGTTGGCTGCTACTGCCTGTTGTGTTGCCGTTGAAATCCCGCTGGAGCAGGTAAAAGTCGGCCTTGAAAAAGTGCAACCGATCAAGGGCCGGATGTCCGTGAAACGCGGGCTCCGGGACATCCGCATCGTTGATGACACCTACAATGCAAACCCGGCTTCATTAAACGCGGCGCTCAAAGTGGTGCGTGAATTGCCGGGCAGCTCATGGCTGGTCCTGGGTGATATGGGTGAATTGGGTAATGCCTCAGCTCGATTTCACGAAGAGGCCGGCGAACAGGCCCGAGCTCTCGGTATAGAACGTTTATATGGGATTGGAGAACTTGCCGGGCATTCAGTCAGGGGTTTTGGTGCCGGCGCACAAAGTTTCAGCCACATCGATGAACTGGTTGAAACACTGCGCCGGGACACGCGCCCCGACGTCAATTTGCTGGTCAAAGGCTCCAGGTCCATGGCCATGGAACGCGTGGTGAATGCCCTGTCAGGGGAGGACGTGTAATGCTACTGTGGCTGACTGAATATCTGACCCAGTATTACAGCGGGTTTAACGTGTTCCAGTACATCATAACCCGCACTATCCTGGGCGCGTTGACGGCGCTCTTCGTTGCCTTGCTGGTCGGCCCGGGGCTGATTGCCTACCTGAATAAATACCAGATAGGCCAGGAAGTTCGAGACGATGGCCCGGAAACTCACCTGCAAAAAGCCGGGACTCCCACTATGGGTGGCTTGCTGATCCTGTTCTCCATCGCATTCAGCATCCTGTGCTGGGCCGATCTCTCCAACCGGTTTGTCTGGGTTGTTTTCATGGTCATCCTGGCATTTGGATTGCTCGGTTGGGTGGATGACTATCGGAAAATCGTTCGCAAAAACCCCAAGGGACTCAGCGCCGGCTGGAAATACTTCTGGCAGTCGGTATTTGCATTGTGTGCGGCCGTATTCCTGTACCTCAGCGCGGAAGTTCCCGCCGAGACCCGCCTGATTCTGCCGTTCATCAAGTCGGTGAATTATGAGATGGGCCTGTTGTTTATCGTGTCGAGCTATTTCGTTATCGTAGGTTCCAGCAATGCCGTTAATCTCACGGATGGCCTGGATGGCCTGGCGATTCTACCGACCGTCATGGTTGTCGGTGGTCTGGCTGCATTTGCCTACGTTGCCGGTAACGTCCGTTTTGCCGATTATCTCGGCGTCCCTTATGTCCCCGGCGTTGGGGAGATCTGTATTGTCTGCGCTGCCATTGCCGGCGCCGGTTTGGGTTTTTTGTGGTTTAACACCTATCCCGCCCAGGTATTTATGGGGGACATCGGCGCACTGTCGCTGGGTGCTGCCCTGGGGACCATTGCAATCGTGATCAGGCAGGAACTCGTCCTGTTCATTATGGGCGGCGTATTTGTTATCGAAACGATTTCCGTTATTTTGCAGGTGGCGTCATACAAATTAACCGGCAAGAGAATATTCCGCATGGCGCCGTTACATCATCACTACGAATTAAAAGGCTGGCCTGAACCAAGAGTGATTGTCCGGTTCTGGATCATCACCGTAATCCTGGTTTTAATCGGGTTGGCAAGTTTGAAGATCAGGTAACAGTGGACAGATGACTGAATTGATAATACAGGCTCTGGTGAAATATGTGGGTTGGGAATAACTTGGCTGAGACCGGGATGCGTGAAACGGCCGGACAGTTTGACTCGCTGGTATTGGGGTTGGGCAAGACCGGCATGTCATGTGTCAGGTACCTGGCGGATAAGGGGGAGAACGTGGCGGTCGCGGACTCGACAAAGAAGCCGCCGGAACTGCAAACCCTGAAAGATCAATACCCGTTGACGCCGTTTTACCCGGGCGAGTTTGACGCTACGCTGCTCAGCAGAGCGCGTCGGTTGATAATCAGTCCCGGCATATCTCCGACTCACCCGGCAATTCAGGCTGCACTGAACGCAGGAGTGGAACTCAGCGGTGATATAGACATCTTTTGCCGGAATATAAACACGCCGCTCATTGCGGTAACCGGCTCCAACGGCAAAAGCACAGTAGTGAGTTTGCTTGCGGATATGCTCAGGCGTTCAGGTCATCGGGTCGGACTGGGCGGGAACATCGGGACTCCCGCGCTGGA
This sequence comes from Gammaproteobacteria bacterium, assembly GCA_965248145.1. Classification (GTDB taxonomy): domain Bacteria; phylum Pseudomonadota; class Gammaproteobacteria; order Eutrophobiales; family Eutrophobiaceae; genus JAAXHV01. Next base: position 822,010 of record OZ252091.1, read on the forward strand.
TTTATTGTTGCAGCCTGAACCGGATTATTATGTATTGGAATTATCCAGCTTCCAACTGGAGACCTTACGTTCTCACAGGCCTGTGGCCGCGGTGGTTCTCAATGTTTCAGCCGATCACCTGGATCGCTATGAAGATTTACGGGACTACGCGAAAACCAAGGAAAATATCTATGCCGGCGGCGGAACGATGATTATTAACCGGGATGATGAAATTGTGTCCGACATGTTGCGGGCAGGTCGCAAGGTAATGACATATTCCCTGGTGCAAGCGGATGCTGATTTTACCGTCAGGAATTGCGACGGTGAAAACTGGCTCATGGACGGACAGACCAGGTTGATCAAACAATCCGAGCTCAAGGTCCATGGTTTACATAACCTCGCAAATATCCTGGCGTGCCTTGCACTGGGCAAGGCTGTGGACCTGCCCATGCCCGCCATGCTGGATGCGTTGCGCGATTTTACCGGGTTGCCTCATCGTTGTGAGTGGGTAGTCGAGCATAACGGCGTCAACTGGTTTAATGATTCAAAAGGGACCAACGTCGGCGCCACCCTGGCGGCGTTGCAGGGTCTGTCGAATAACAATAGAAACATCCATCTCATTGCCGGCGGCGACGGCAAGGGAGCGGACTTTTCGGCGCTGACGAACGCCATGAAGATGAGCGTCAGGTCAACCATACTGATTGGCAGGAGCGCAAATAAAATTGCTGAAATCGTACCGGACAAGGAAACCGTTTTTTACGCGACGAGCATGTCGGCAGCCGTCAATACGGCGCTCCGACTTGCTCTCCCCGGAGATATCGTCTTGTTGTCTCCCGCCTGTGCAAGTTTCGATATGTTCAAGGATTATGCAGACAGGGGCAACACGTTCAAACGTTGTGTTACCGAAGTGTCGGCCGGAGTTGGAAAATAATGCGGAAGATGCACGCAACCAGGAAGGACGATACAAACACGGGAGCCGGGTACAAGTATGATCCCTGGCTGCTCGTGGTTGCACTGTCCCTGCTGGCAACGGGCATGGTAATGGTCGCGTCAGCATCCATTACCCTTGCCGAGCGCGTGTTCGATACCCCGTTTTATTATTTCCAGAGACAGTTATACGCCGTCCTGGTGGGTGTGGTATGCGGCGGTTTTATCCTGAAGATCCCGTTATCGTTGTGGGAAAAATTCAGTACACACCTCCTGTTCCTGGCGTTTGTGTTACTCATCCTGGTATTGATACCGGGCATAGGCCGGGAGGTTAACGGCAGCGTGCGCTGGATCAGGCTGGGACCCGTTAATTTCCAATGCTCGGAACCAGCCAAAATTTTTATTATTACCTATATGGCCGCGTACCTGGTACGCCATGCCGAACAATTAAACCTGACTTTCACCGGGTTTATACGGCCCGTCGGGATCGTGACACTCATCTCGGGATTATTGTTGCTTGAACCGGATTACGGCTCAGTCATCATTATTTTTCTGACGACGCTCGGCATGTTGTTCATGGCCGGTATTCCGTTAAGGAGGTTTTTTGTCTGGATACCGGTAGTGGTTTTTGCATTGGGAGCGCTGGCGGTATTTCCCTCGTATCGTTTGGAAAGGCTGAAGGCATTTATCGACCCGTGGCAGGACCCGTTTAATTCAGGCTACCAGCTTATCCAGTCATTAATTGCATTTGGCCGTGGTGAGTGGTTCGGCGTCGGCTTAGGCAGCAGCGTACAGAAACTGTTTTATCTGACCCAGGCGCACACGGACTTTATTTTTGCCATTTCAGCTGAGGAATTAGGCCTGGTATTTACATTACTGGTCATCCTGATGTTTTTCTTCATCGTCCGGCGGGCGTTCACCATTGCCCGGACAGCGTACGAGTCGGGGTATGACTTCGCCGCATTCATGGCCTATGGCATCGGTCTGGTCCTTGGGATACAGGCATTTATCCACATGGGCGTAAACGTGGGTTTATTACCTACCAAGGGTTTGACCCTGCCCCTGTTCAGCTATGGCAGCAGCAGCATTGTCACCAGTTGCGCGTTGATCGCAATCCTGTTGCGGATTGATTTTGAAAACCGGCATCCGTTCGGACTGGAAGTACCGGCGCCACCCACTGACTGGAAAAGCGGCCTCCAGACTCCTTTCCAGCAGGAGCTGCCATGGAATTCCTCAACCCGGTGACGGACTATATGGATAACTCATTGACAATACGAGACGTCGCATTAATGACAGGCGAACTGGTGCAATATGCGGGCTAGACCAATCATGATCATGGCGGGAGGTACCGGTGGGCATGTATATCCGGCCCTGGCAGTTGCCGATTATTTCCGGTCAAAGGGCATTCCCTTGTTCTGGTTGGGAACGCCCCGTGGAATCGAGACGCGGGTTGTCCCTGAAAAGGGGATAGAGTTGTTGACCATCAGGGTAAGCGGGGTGCGCGGCAAGGGAATGATCAATATGCTGGTTGCGCCCGTGAAAATAATGTTTGCTACGGTGCAGGCGATTTGTATTTGCTTTCGCCGTCGGCCGGCGGTCGTGCTCGGCATGGGAGGATTCGCAAGCGGACCTGGAGGTATTGCAGCATGGTTGTTGCGCATTCCGTTATTAATCCATGAGCAAAACAGGATTGCGGGCACCACTAACAGAATCCTGGCCCGTTTTGCCGTGAAGGTTATGCAGGGCTTCCCGGATACGTTCAAACCCGGCAACAAGGTCGTTACTACGGGGAATCCCGTGCGCCGTGAAATCGCGGACTTGCCCGAACCGAAAACCCGCCGTAGTGGTAAAACTTCAGACAAGGTAAACGTCCTGGTCCTCGGCGGCAGCCAGGGCGCGCAACAATTAAACCGGGTAGTGCCCCTGGCCTTAAACAGGTTGCAGCAGAAATTAAAAATCAGCGTCCGGCATCAATGCGGGCAAAAAAATCATGCTGAGACAATACAACTTTACGAGCGTCTGGGCCTGAACGAGGTCAGGGTTGAACCGTTTATCACCGATATGGCTGCGGCCTATGCCTGGGCGGACGTTGCGGTCTGCCGCGCCGGCGCCCTGACGATAGCGGAATTGTGCGCCGCGGGACTGGCCTCGATATTAATCCCGTTTCCTTACGCCATAGATGATCATCAAACGGCCAATGCCCGTTACCTGAGTGATTCGGATGCCGCGTTATTGCTCCCGGAAAGCGAATTAACCGAAGAAAAAATGGAAACCCTGTTGTGGCAACTTTGCGATGCGAGAAACAGCCTGCATGAACTCGCGGAGAAGACCCGGCAGCGGGCGAGACCGGATGCCGCGGAAACGGTAGGGTTGCTGTGTCTGGAGGAAGCACATGCCTGAAGGCCACGACATGCGACGAGTCAGGCATATCCATTTCGTCGGTATCGGCGGGGCCGGCATGAGCGGTATCGCCGAAGTCCTGCATAACCTGGGCTATACGGTCTCAGGTACGGACATCAAGCGGGGCAACACCACCGAACGGCTTGAAGCCCTGGGCGTTGACATCAGTTTTGGACACCATGAAAAATACGTGAACGGCAGCGACGTGGTCGTTTATTCCAGCGCCATTCCCGCTGACAATCCGGAGTTGTCGGCCGCGCAGCAGAAGCGTATTCCCATCATTCCACGCGCGCAGATGTTATCAGAGCTGATGCGTTTCAGGGTGGGGATTGCCGTGGCCGGCACTCATGGGAAGACGACAACAACCAGCCTGATTGCCGGATTGCTGGCTGAAGGCGTACTTGATCCTACCTGGATCATCGGCGGCCGGTTAAATATTACGGGTTCTCATGCCAGGCTCGGCAAGGGTAAATACCTGGTGGCGGAGGCAGATGAGAGCGATGCCTCCTTTCTGCACCTGCAACCCGTATATGCGGTCCTGACGAATATTGACGTCGATCACCTGGAAAGTTGCGGCGGCAATTACGACGCACTGCAAAATAACTTCATTGACTTCCTGCATTGCCTGCCTTTTTACGGCCTGGCGGTCATCTGTGGCGATGACGCCGGAGTCCGGGATATTGTCACGCGCATTAACCGGCCTTACGTCACCTATGGAATCGAATCCGATGCCGATTACCGGGCAGATGAAATTGAATATGCCGGGCCGCTCACCCGGTTCAGCGTATTGCGCCGCAACCAGGGTGACAAGTTGGAGGTCAGGGTAAACCTGCCGGGCCGGCATAACGTTCTCAATGCCTTGGCGGCAGTGGCGCTGGCAACCGAACTGGGGGTATCGAAGCAGGCAATCGGCGCCGGGCTATCGAATTTCCAGGGCATAGCCCGCAGGAGTTCTATCCTGGGCGATATTCACATCGGCGGGAAGACCGTGTTGCTTATCGATGATTATGCCCATCATCCCAGTGAAATATCCGCCATCATCAATGCGGTCGCCGACGGTTGGCCCGGGAGAAAAATCGTTGTCGTATTTCAACCTCACCGGTTTACCCGCACCCGGGACCTTTTTGAAGAATTCTGTCAGGTGTTGTCAGAACTCGGCACACTGATTTTACTGGATGTTTATCCGGCCGGAGAAAAGCCGATTAAGGGCGCTGACAGCCGTTCATTAAGCCGGGCGCTCAGGATCAGGGGCAAGGTGGAGCCTGTTCTTGTCAGTAATGAGTCGGATTTGCTGGCAGTGCTTGAAAACGTCACTGAACACAACGACATCCTGTTGCTGCTGGGCGCCGGTGATATCAGCGCTCTCGGAAACCGGCTGCTCAACAGCTACGGTCAAAAGGTCTGCTGAGGCGCCCGTGGAAAATTCTCAAACAACTCAGTCCACCTTGAACTACGGGAAAGCCCGGATGGTGAAACCGGTATTGCGCGGCCGTTTGAAAACAAGGGAAACGATGGCAAAACATACTTCATGGAAAGTCGGAGGTCCGGCAGATCGGTTTTACCTCCCCCATGACGAGCAGGACCTGGCTGTTTTTCTATCGACCCTGCCGGACAACGAGCCCGTTACCTGGATTGGCCTGGGCAGTAACGTGTTGGTACGGGACGGGGGTATCAGGGGTACGGTTATTTCCTCCGGCAGTATGAAAGAAAAGCTTGAACTGGTATCAGCTGAGACATTGCTGGCGGGTTCCGGTGTGGCCTGTGCAAAAGTGGCCAGGTTCAGTGCCAGGTCAGGTCTGACCGGCGCCGAATTTTTGGCGGGCATACCGGGTTCCATCGGCGGCGCGCTTGCCATGAACGCCGGCGCATTCGGCACAGAGACGTGGAGCATTGTAAAGCAGGTGGAAACATTGACGCGCAAAGGCATACGAATGAAAAGAGCAGGCGCCGACTTTGCGACCGGTTACCGCCACGTCAGTCTGCCGGATGATGAATGGTTTGTCAGCGCCGTGTTTCAACTCAAAAAAGATACGAACAGGCAGGCTGAAAAACGTATCAGAGAATTGCTGGCCAGGAGAGCTGAGACCCAGCCCACAGGCCGGTTCAGTTGCGGTTCCGTATTTAAAAATCCCGCGGGTGATTTTGCCGGACGCCTGGTGGAGAAATGCGGCTTGAAAGGCTTCGCCATTGGCGATGCCTACGTTTCGGAAAAACATGCGAACTTCATCATCAACGCCGGCAGGGCAAGCGCCGGGGATATCGAAGCCCTGATTTTACACGTGCAGACAACCGTCGAGAAAACAACCGGCATTAAGCTGGGCATGGAAGTAAGAGTCATCGGGGAACCGTCATGACGGAACTCGGATTAATCAGGGGCAGGGTTATCTAAGGTATTGAACAAGTGAGCGACCACGCAAAAAAACCGGGAACATGTCGTTATGGCAAGGTCGCCGTATTGCTGGGCGGCAGTTCTGCCGAGCGGGAAATATCCCTGCAAACAGGCGCGGCAATCCTTGCTGCGCTGCGTCGGCAGGGTATTGACGCGCGGGAAATCGATGTGGATGAAAAAGTGATAATCAAACTGGTTGATGGCAATTTCGATCGTGCATTTGTGGCGCTGCACGGGCGTGGCGGCGAAGACGGGGTTATTCAGGGCGCCCTTGAAACCCTGAACCTTCCTTATACGGGGAGCCGCGTGTTGGGTTCGGCCTTGTCCATGGACAAGGTGAGATGTAAATGGATATGGCAGTGTCATGGGTTACCGACCCCTGAATTCAGGCAGATTCATTCCGCGGAAGACTTGAAGGCAATACCGGAGGAGTTGGGTTTCCCGGTCATGGTAAAACCGGTACATGAAGGTTCCAGTTGCGGCGCCGGCAAGGTGACCTCAAAGGAGGGCTTGTTGGAGGCCTGGCGTAATGCCGCTGAATACGACGACCGCGTTATGTGTGAACGGTGGATAACAGGCGGTGATTACACCGTAACCATATTGAACGGTGTTGCTCTGCCCGCGATCAAAATAGAAACGGACCGTGAATTTTATGACTACCAGGCAAAGTACCTTGATGACGATACCCGGTATATCTGCCCCTGTGGTTTAGCGGAAGAGATCGAAACAGAGATAGCCGATATTTCGTCACGGGCGTTCAATTCGATAGGTGCAAGCGGCTGGGGCAGGGTTGACATGCTGTTGGATGAAAACAACCGGCCCTACCTGATCGACGTCAACACTATTCCGGGCATGACCGGTCACAGCCTGACGCCCATGGCCGCGCGGCAGGCGGGAATTGATTTCGATAGTCTGGTATTACAAATACTTGATACCAGTATGTCGGCGACAAACCTCACCGTCGGGAGCGAGGTGGTTGCGACATGAACAGGTCGTTTGCGCAAATTGACGGCAATATCCAGGCCGGTCCCGATTTTGCTCCGGTGTATAAATACATGACCGGGATATTGACGGCAGTCCTGTGTTTTTCACTGGCGTTGTTTTTCTGGCCGAGAATTCCATGGCCTGAAATCCTGCCGATTAAACGCGTACAGGTTGCCGGCAATTTCGTATACCTGTCTCCGGTTGAATTGGAAGAAAGGGCAGCGAATATAATCCGGGGCGGATTTTTTACTGTGAACGTGGACGGCGTAAAACGGGAGTTACAGCAAGAAGAATGGATCGACTACGTTGCTGTCAGGCGGGTATGGCCGGACAGCCTGGTGATTTATATCAAGGAACATGAACCCGTTGCCGTATGGGACAACAAGGCCCTGCTCAGCAATGAGGTGAAAATATTTTCTCCGACGGAAGATTCCTTTCCGACGGGGCTGCCGATTTTAACCGGGCCCCGTGGCAGCCACAGAATGGTATTGGAGAAATATGAATTCATTAAAGCAAGATTAACGGGGCAAAACATGGAAATTGCCACACTTACGTTAACCGAAAGACGCGCCTGGCAGTTCCGTCTGACAAATGGTACGGCTGTCATGCTGGGAAGAAAAAACGTGGTTGAAAGATTAGATCGATTTTTCCGTTTTGTACTGCCGCACCACGCCGAAAACCTGTTGCAGGCAATATCGATTGACATGAGATACACAAACGGATTTGCAATCAAATGGGCAAATCCCAGAACAGGTGAGAGAACATGACAAATTTAATTGTAGGATTGGATATTGGAACCTCCAAAGTCGTAGCGATCGTCGGGGAGGTATCTCCGGATAAGAAGATTGAAATTATCGGTCTGGGGTCAAGTCGTTCCCGCGGGTTGAAAAAAGGCGTGGTGGTGAATATAGAGTCGACGATCCAGACAATCCAGAGCGCAATCCAGGAAGCCGAGTTAATGGCGGGTTGTGAAATACACGCGGTATACACGGGAATTGCAGGTAATCACATCCGCAGTCTGAATTCCCATGGAATTGTGGCGATTCGCGACAAAGAAGTCACGGCAGGTGATATTGACAGGGTCATTGACGCGGCGCGGGCCGTTGCGATACCGGCAGACCAGAAAATATTACACATCCTCCCACAGGATTTCGCCATCGACAACCAGGGGGGCATCAGGGAACCCATTGGGATGTCCGGCGTAAGGCTGGAGGCAAAGGTACACATGGTTACCGGCGCGGTCAGCGCCGCACAAAATATCATCAAGTGCGTCCGTCATTGCGGTCTGGAGGTGGACGACATTGTCCTGGAACAATTGGCGTCGAGTTATTCGGTATTGACGGATGATGAAAAAGACCTGGGAGTCTGCCTGGTGGATGTAGGCGGCGGCACGACCGATATTGCTGTTTTTACCAGCGGCGCAATCAGTCATACCGCGGTCATACCCATAGCCGGTGACCAGGTGACGAATGACATAGCTATTGCCTTGCGCACACCTACGCAGAGCGCTGAAGATATCAAGGTGCGATATGCATGCGCGTTAACGCAACTGGCAAATCCCGAAGATACGATAGAAGTTCCCAGCGTAGGTAATCGACCTGCGCGCAGGCTGTCCAGACAAACGCTGGCGGAAGTTGTCGAGCCCCGTTATGAGGAATTATTCAGCCTGGTGCAATCCGAGTTGAGGCGCAGCGGTTATGAGAGCCTGATTGCAGCCGGCATAGTGTTGACGGGAGGGAGCTCGAATATGGAAGGCGTTATCGAACTGGCCGAGGAAATTTTTCACACGCCGGTCAGGGTGGGAGCGCCACAGCTGGTAAGCGGCCTGGCTGATATCGTCAAAAATCCGATCTACGCCACCGGCGTGGGCCTGTTGTTATATGGTCAGCGTCAATTACAGGACAGCAGGCCGGCGCGCCGTATTGATAAGGGGGTTGGTAGCGTCTGGAAACGAATGAAGAGTTGGTTTCAAGGTAATTTTTAGGGTGTCATCATCAGGGTGTACATAACAGGTTTCTAATTTGCAAAATACGGGAGGATTGGTGAAATGTTTGAACTGGTTAATGCCGACAATCAAGCGGCTGTTATCAAGGTAATCGGGGTGGGCGGCGGCGGCGGCAATGCCGTTGAGCACATGCTCAGAAACGATATCGATGGGGTTGAGTTCATCTGTGCCAATACGGATGCCCAGGCGCTGAAGAGCTCGACTGCGCGAACCATCTTACAATTGGGAGGCGGTATTACTCAGGGTCTGGGCGCCGGCGCTGACCCGGAAATAGGGCGTCAATCGGCATTGGAAGACAGGGACAGGATTATGGACGTGTTGGAGGGATCGGATATGATATTTATTACTGCCGGAATGGGGGGAGGTACGGGCACCGGCGCGGCGCCCATCGTCGCGCAGGTGGCAAAAGAAATGGGGATACTGACTGTAGCCGTCGTTACCAGGCCGTTTTCTTTTGAAGGTAGAAAGCGCGCCGAGGTCGCGGATGCCGGTATCAAGGACCTGGGCCAGTACGTTGATTCGTTGATTACCATCCCGAATGACAAATTGTCGGGTGTTTTAGGTCAAGACGTGCCCTTGTTGAATGCTTTTGCGGCCGCAGATGACGTTCTCCAGGGCGCGGTACAGGGTATTGCCCGGTTAATAACGTGTCGGGGCTTGATCAACGTCGACTTTGCCGATGTCAAAACCGTGATGGCAGAAATGGGTATGGCAATGATGGGGTCTGCCAAAGCCACGGGCGAGGATCGGGCCAGAGTTGCAACGGAAGCAGCCATAAGCAGTCCGTTACTGGAAGACATCGACCTGACCGGCGCCAAAGGCATACTGGTCAATATTACCGCCGGTATGGATTTCAGTATCGGGGAATTTCATGAAGTCGGGGACATCATAAAAGACTTTGCTTCTGAAAACGCCACGGTGGTCGTCGGTACCGTTATTGAGTCTGAGTTGAGCGGAGAAATGTGGGTCACCATCGTCGTGACCGGGCTCGGCCGGGCAGAGACAGTGTCGCGACCGAAACTGGTTCCAGCGAGTAGTGGAGCCGGCGACCTGGATTATGGTATACTTGAGCGTCCCACGGTAATTCGTAACAAAGCTGCGAATTCTGATATAACCGACGCTGAAGAGAATCCTGACTATCTTGATATTCCTGCGTTTCTGAGACGGCAGGTTGATTAATAGTGATAAAACAACGCACACTGAAAAACGTCATCCGGGCAAAAGGCATCGGCCTGCATACGGGTAGAAAAGCGCACATTACCATACGTCCGGCAACGGCAAATACGGGTATTATCTTCCGCCGGGTCGACCAGGATCCGCCCACGGACATCCCTGCCTGTATGGCTAACGTGGGAAATACCCGATTATCCACTACGCTGGTAAAGGACGGGGTCAGAATTTCCACGGTTGAGCACTTGTTGTCTGCCCTGGCCGGATTCAGTATCGATAATGCCTATATTGACGTTAGTGAAGATGAGGTGCCGATCATGGATGGCAGCGCCGGTCCGTTTGTTTTTTTGATCCAGTCGGCCGGGGTGAAAGAACAGGATGAGGAGAAGTGTTTTCTCAGGATAAAAAAGGTTTTGCGCGTTGAAGATGGGGATAAATGGGCCATGCTTGAACCTTATGAAGGGTTTAAGGTCGGTTTTACCATCCAGTTTGATCATCCGGCTTTCCTGGAAAAATATTGCCGTTCGGAAATTGATTTTTCTACCACGTCGTTTGTCAAGGAAGTCAGCCGGGCCAGGACCTTCGGTTTCATGAAAGACGTTGATTTTTTGCGGGAGAGGAATCTTATCCTGGGTGGAAGCCTGGATAACGCGATTGTGGTTGATGCTGACCAGGTCATCAATGAAGACGGATTACGCTACCAGGATGAGTGCGTCAAGCATAAAATTTTAGACGCAATTGGTGATTTATATCTGCTTGGCCATAGTGTTATTGGTTCATACCAGGGATATAAGTCCGGGCATGAATTGAATAACCGGTTATTGCGCAAATTAATCCTCACCAAGGATGCCTGGGAAATTGTCAATTTCGGTGAGGAAGTCGCGCCTTCGGTTTCTTATATACAGCCCCTCGCGTCTGTTGTTTAAGTACCTTTATTCGGAATTTTTTGCTATATTGTATAAAACGGAACGCAGGGCAGTGTCTGAAATATTGTCGGCTACCTGGCGAATAAGATTTGCGGTGCCCGGAGATATTTTCGTGGAAGGGCGCGGCTTTGTCGTTGCCGGGTTGACGGGAATGACTTTTATGCGAATGGTTTGAATATCAGTCAGGTCGTTTTTGAGAACAACGAGGATATCAGGGGTTTTGAAGCGCAATTTTGCCGCCCAGGAAGGACTGTCGGTATGTAAAACGAGGGTTTTCTGCTGATAATCGGCGACAGTGACGTGTTGATTGAGGGGAGTATCAAGCTGCGAACACAGTTTGATTTGTAGTTTACTGAGTTTTTCTATATGGTTACACAAATTCGAGAGTGTATCGGAAGAAGCAAGAAAATCCGTGAGTTTATTAAATTCCGGGGTGGTATGGGTAGTCATTAGCTAACAAGGCAAAGTGAGTAATCCTGAATGAACATTATATTCTTCTTGCGTAAAAGAGAGAAGGGCCCGAGGCTGTCTTTGAGTACTCCGGGCTGTGTTGTCGCGGCGATATTGATTGCCACGCTTGTTGCCGTTATTTCGATTACCGGTTATCGACACGTGGAAAAGCGTTTGGTTGCGGAAGAACTCTATGCCTTGCAGGAGTTGAAGACGGGTACTGAAACATCAATGAACGCAATGGCAAGTCGATTGAGCGTATTACAGAGTCACATTATGCGACTGGATGCACTGGGGTCCAGGCTTGCAAGCATGGCGAAACTGGATGATATTGAATTCGGCGTTGAGAATCCGCCAGGTATTGGCGGGCCTCAAACCATGCTTGATAACAGTTCACGAGAACTGTCGGATTTTGATTTTCTCATTTCTCTTAACCGGTTGGAGCAGTCTCTGCAGGATCGCCGGGATAAATTATCAGCGATGGAATCCATGCTGATGGGCAGAAGTTTGCAGGACCAGGCGCGCCCGCTGGGCAACCCTGCCGAAGACGGCTGGATATCGTCAGTATTCGGATATCGCTCAGATCCGATATCCGGGAAAAGAGAGTTTCACCAGGGGGTTGATTTGACCGGCAAGGCCGGGCTGCCTGTTACGTCCGTTGCCTCGGGCATTGTAATTTGGTCAGGCCCCAACCAGGGTTATGGCAACCTGATTGAAATCAGTCATGGCAACGGTTACGTTACCCGATATGCGCACAACAGAGAAAACCTTGTTACCGTTGGGGAAAAAGTTGAGAAAGGTGAAGTCATTGCAATAATGGGCAGTTCAGGACGCAGTACCGGCACCCACGTCCATTTCGAGGTTGTCAGAAACGGTAAACATGTCAATCCGAGCAAACATATTTCCCTGCAGTAATCCATTCCCTGTCATTTTTATATATAGCCCTGTTCTAATCAGCCCGCATTTTTTGCCGGGGCCACTTGCCTCACTGAAATCCTTGAATGGTTTTTTCGTTTACTCTATTGATTTAAGCCACAGAGTACACAGAGAAAAGACAACATGAATAAGGAGCAAGATGAATTGATAACCATACAGATTACCCCTGCATTAAAAAGATTCTCGTTTCACTCTGTGCTCTCTGTGCTCTCTGTGGCTTATGAGGCAGAACTTCGCTTGTGATTAGAAATTTCTTCACAAAAATCTTCGGCAGCAGAAACGCGCGCGTCCTGAAGAAGATGCAGAAGGCCATTGACAGGATCAATGAGCTTGAAGAAGGTGTTTCCAGTCTCCGGGATACCGATTTCCCCCAAAAAACCGAGGAATTAAAATCCAGGCTTTCCCGGGGAGAAACCCTGGAAGATCTTCTGCCGGAGGCTTTTGCCCTGGTCCGCGAAGCGGGCAAGAGAACCCTGAATATGCGCCACTTTGACGTACAACTGCTGGGCGGAATCGTTTTGCACCGGGGTAATATTGCCGAAATGCGCACCGGCGAAGGTAAAACACTGGTAGCGACTTTGCCGGCTTACCTGAATGCCTTGACCGGAGCAGGGGTGCATATCATTACGGTAAACGATTATCTGGCGCAGCGGGACGCCGAATGGATGGGAGCGATCTATTCATTCCTGGGGATGACTACCGGAGTGATTGTATCCAACCTCAGGAATGACGAGCGTAATCGGGCCTACGCCGCCGACATCACCTACGGGACCAATAACGAATTCGGTTTTGACTACCTGCGGGACAATATGAAGTTTCACAGGGACGAACTGGTTCAACGTAGTCTGAAGTACGCTATTGTGGACGAAGTCGATTCAATCCTGATCGACGAGGCTCGTACTCCGCTGATTATTTCAGGAATGGTAGACGACAGGTCCGACCTGTATGTCGGCATGAACAAGCTCGTGCCCCGGTTAACGCCGCAAAAAGAGGAAGATGACGGCGGCGATTATCTACTGGATGAGAAAAGCAAACAGGCATACCTTACGGAAACGGGGCATGAACGGGTGGAAAACCTGTTGCTGGAAAATCATATCATGCAGGAGGGCATGAGTTTGTATGATCCGGTGAATATCCCCATCCTGCATCACCTGAATTCCGCGTTGCGCGCCCATTCGCTGTTTCATAATAACGTCGATTATATTGTCCAGAACAATGAAGTGGTTATCGTTGATGAATTTACCGGCAGGACCATGCCCGGCAGACGCTGGTCGGATGGTTTACACCAGGCCCTGGAGGCCAAGGAAAACGTGCCTATCCAGAATGAAAACCAGACCCTGGCAACGATAACGTACCAGAATTACTTCCGCCTGTACGACATTTTGGCCGGGATGACGGGTACGGCTGATACCGAAGCCTATGAATTTCAGCAGATATATGGCCTGGAGGTGCTCGTTGTCCCCACCCATTTGACGATGATCAGGGATGACGAGGCTGACATGATATACCTGTCTGCAAGAGAAAAATTTGATGCAATTACCACCGATATAAAGTCCTGCCGGGAACGGGGCCAGCCGGTTCTGGTCGGCACTGTTTCAATAGAAGTATCGGAATACCTGTCTGATAAACTGAAGAAGGATAAAATAAAACACCAGGTGTTGAACGCCAAATATCACGAAAGGGAAGCCGAAATTATTGCCCAGGCCGGCCGGCCGGGGGCGGTTACCATAGCCACGAATATGGCTGGTCGCGGCACCGATATTGTTCTCGGTGGGAATCTTGACGCGGAAATCAAGGCGCTGGATGGCCCCGATGATGCAACGCTGAGTAAAACCCGCAACGCCTGGCAGGTCAGACATGAGGATGTCATTAATAACGGCGGATTACGGATAATCGGCACTGAACGGCATGAATCCAGGCGAGTTGATAATCAATTAAGGGGGCGTTCGGGCCGTCAGGGCGATCCCGGTTCAAGTCGGTTTTATATTTCTCTTGAAGACGATTTAATGCGGATCTTTGCGTCGGAACGGGTCGCTGCCATCATGCAGCGGCTGGGCATGGAAGAGGGTGAGGCGATCGAATCAAACCTGGTAACCAAGGCTATCGAAAACGCACAAAGGAAAGTCGAGGCACATAATTTTGATATTCGTAAACATTTACTGGATTACGATGACGTAGCGAATGATCAGCGCAAGGTAATTTATGAGTGGCGGAATGACCTGCTGGGCGGGGATGATATCTCTGCTGATATCCAGTCAATGCGTTCAGATATTGTGAGAGGTATTTTTGCAACCTACGTTCCTCCCGGCAGCCTTGATGAAACCTGGGATATAGCCGGCCTGACGGACGCCCTGGCCAATGAATTAAACGTTCGCTTGCCGGTAGGTCAGTGGTTGAATGAGAATGCTTCTCTGCACGAGGAGACACTGGTTGAAAAAATTATTGAGGGTGTTGCTAACGATGCGGAAGAAAGAAGTGCCGGTTTGCCTGAGGGATTAGCCGGCAGGGTTGAAAAGAGTCTGATGCTGGACACGCTGGACCGGCACTGGAAAGAACAACTGGTTGTGATGGATCACCTGAGGCAGGGCATTGGGCTCCGGGGATATGCGGCCAGGAACCCCAAGCAGGAGTATAAGAAGGAAGGGTTCGCGATGTTTGCCACAATGCTGGAAAACATCAAGTATGACGTCATCGTCATGCTGACGAAAATACACGTGAGAGAGGAACAGGATATACGGATATTACAGGATCGCTCCCCGCCCGCGGAGATGCAGTTCAATCACCCGAACGCGCCCAGCGCCATGGGGGGGGATCAAGCCGATAAACAACAACCCTATATCCGCAACGAAAGAAAAATTGGTCGGAACGAACCGTGCCCCTGCGGTTCCGGGAAAAAATACAAACACTGCCACGGCAAACTCAGTTGACACCGCGGAGACAGGTTTGGATGTGCTTTTCAGGACTCGCTGTGAATACGTCCCCCCGCTTACGACATGCGGGGGCGGGCTCTGTACACTTACCTTCCGCTGTCCATGCGGAAGATAGTCCTGAAAAGCACATCCAAACCTGTCTTCTGTGACTAACGGGTAATGGGGTAGCTCAGTCGTTGACCCTTTTTATCCTCGCGGCGGAATCCGGTTTGTTCCACACGTCGCCTATCAGGGCAATGCCCTGGGCGCCCTTCTTTCTGGCGAGACCCAGATCAGTGAGTTTCATCCCGCCGAGGGCGTAAACGGGGATCGGTATTTTATTGGCCATTTCAGAAAATCCGTCCCACCCCAGGATATTCCCCGAAGAAGTGCCTGCCCCCTTTTTTCGGACCTGAGATAAAACACAGAAGTCGACACCCGTCTTTACGGCATGTTCCAGTTCATGGGCGTCATGACAGGAAGCGGCAACCAAGGAGTCGCGGGGCAACGGGCGTTCGGTTAATTGCATCAACCTGTTACCGGTCAGGTGGACGCCGGCTGCGCCGACTTCCATGGCAAATTCAGGAGTGGAATTAACGATTAATTCCGCGCCCAGGCGGTTGCATCCAGCGATCATTTCAACGACGGTTTGTTTGTGATTATTTGATTTTTTGCTCCTGAATTGCACCAGTCTCACCCCCGCCGATATGTATTCCATTAATTCATTCACGAAAGCCGGGGGGTAACCATCCAGGTCCGGTGTGATAAGGTAAATGGCAGGAAGTTTGCAAGCGGCAATGATCCCTTTATTGGCCGCGGGGAAATCCTGCTTTGCCAGAGAAGATAGATCAACCCATTTCGTTTCCTGTCCTTCCTGCCCCCTTACCTCCCCAACCCAGTTGTCTATATTCCAGGCGCTGAACCTCAATGATTTATCCGGGTAGTCGTAATCAAACGAGATTAACGGTGAAACCTCTCTGGCTTCTATATTTATTTCCTCGAACAGTTCCCTCTTCAGGGCCTGGTCGGGAGTTTCATCATGCCTGACCTTGCCGCCGGGAAATTCCCATAACCCACCAAGATGAGAATGACGCGGGCGCCGGGCTACCAGTACCTTATCCTTCGCATCGTTATGGACTATACCTATAACGATGTGACTTCTTTCCCCTGACATTGTTTTTAGTTTCTGGTTTTTAGTTTTTAGTTGATAAGTGCCAATACATCGTGGACAGAAATCAGTGCCAAGACATCGTGGACAGTTTATCAGGATTGAGGTTGTGATGTCTGCTCTCAGCGGGAACATCAACGTAATATGTATTCAAACTCATCCACTTGACGTTGCTCATGGAACAGTTTGAGTTTTTGCTCTGTCACGTCAATGGTGGCCACCACATACTCGTACTGAAGCGTGGGGGAAACCGGGAAGCGCTCACTGAATATGTCGAGTTGGCAGTCACTGCGGATCAATCGGATTAAGTGATAACAGCCTGATTCAGGTTTTTTCAAGGGGGTCTCAGGGACGGGTTCATGGGGCGGCCAACGCAGTGTTGTATGGTCTGCTTGGGCGAGCATGGTCAGGGGTGTTTTGCCGTTCAGATGGCTGTAGCGATAGCGACTGTTATGTTTGTGCTCGAAGGTGAGTGCGCCGGTGCGTAATTCGGCTGCGGTCTGCATAGATACCCGGTCGAGGAACTTTTGTTGGTAGTGGCGATTGAACTGTTCAACCACGCCATTACGCCAGGGTTCGGCCGGCGGGATGAACCAGAGTGTGATGCCATAATGCAGGCACAAGCGGATGAGCGGTCCCATGCCGCGGGGATGGGCGGGACTGCCATAGAAGGCCATGGCATTATCGACCTGCAAGTGACAGGGCATCCCCAGCCGCTGCCAAATCGCCCAAAACGCTGCATAGACGGCATTGCCGTGACGCCCGGACAGGGGGTGAGTAGCACAGCGGCGGGTGCTCAAGTCGACGACATTCATGCTGTAGAAGCGCACGGGTCCACACGTCCCTTTGAGATGACGCGGCCCCACGAAATCGGCCTGGTGGCGGTCATTGGGAGCGACTGCCGGCAAGTGCGGATAGGGCGTGCCTTTGGCTTCATAACGGCCCGTACGCCGCTGAGTCAGGTCATGCCGACGCAGAATCCGGTTGACCGTTCGAGCAGAGGGTAACGGCTGCAGGTGCTGGTCTTCCAACTCCCACAGAATCGCTTGAGCGCCACAGAACAGGGCTTGCCGGTCCAGCTTGAGGCGCACCAGCTTCACCTGCTCCTCGACCTCCCTGACCGTTCGCCGGGGACTCGCCAGGGGCCGTCTTGACTTGTCCCGATACCAGGCCGGGTCTGATGGGTCGTAGCGACCCAGCCACTTGTACAGCCAGGACCGGGGGCGACCTAAAGAGAGACAAATGCTGGCCGGACGTTCGCCTGCATGGTACCTCTGAACAGCCGCCTGCCGCACCTGTTCCAGTGTTTTTTTTCATCATTGCCTCCAATCAGTTAAAATGCCGTCAGTGTACACAATTGACTTGGTTAATCGAGTGTGACAGCGTCATGTCCACGATGTCTTGGCACTGATTTCTGTCCACGATGTATTGGCACTTATCATTTAGTAAATACTAGTTCAAGCTTTTACTGAAAACTAAAAACTGACTACTAAAAACAAATAACCAAAAACCAAATATCAAGTCCGGTACTCCGCGTTGATCGTGACGTATTCATGGGAGAGGTCGCAGGTCCAGTATTGGCCGCTCATCTCACCCCTGTTTAGATCTATACGTATTACAATTTCCTCATCCTGCATGGCAGCTACTCCTTTTTCCTCGGTGTAGTCTTTTGCCCTGGCGCCATTTTCAACAATGCATACCTCATTCAGGTACACCGAAACCCTGTCAATTTGCAACTTGTCAACCTTGCTGCGCCCGATAGCGGCTAATATCCTGCCCCAATTCGGGTCCGCGGCAAACAAGGCGGTTTTCACCAGTGGAGACGTTGAAACTGCTTCCGCTATACCGGCGCATTCCGCTTCGCTGCCGGCATTATCGACCCGGATGGTCACGAATTTTGTTGCACCCTCCGCGTCCCTGACAATTGCCTGGGCTAAACGGATACATAACTCCCTGACGTTTGCTTCAAGCAGGCGGTAAGCTGCGCTATCTTCGTCGACGATCCGGTTGAGGGGGCTTTTACCTGTGGCGATTAAAACACACGCATCATTTGTCGACGTGTCGCCATCGACACATATCCTGTTGAAAGATTGCTCCACGGTAGAGCGTAGCAACCGGTCGAGCAGGGACTGTTCCACGTCGGCATCCGTGGCGATGAAAGCGAGCATGGTCGCCATATCCGGCTTTATCATGCCGGCGCCTTTGGCTATGCCGGTCACGGTAATCAACCCGGTATCGACGGCAAACCGTGCAGAGAAGCCTTTTGCCAACGTATCCGTAGTCATTATCGCCCGGGCGCAGTCAAGCCAGGCAGCGCTGGTCAAACCGTCGTACAGTCCCGGCAATGCGTCCCGGATTTTGTCAACCGGCAGGTATTCCCCTATCACTCCGGTGGAAAACGGCAATACTGATTCAACATTGCAATTGCCCCGGTTCGCCAGTGCCTGACAGACCTGTGCCGCATCTTCGATCCCCCTGGCGCCCGTACCCGCATTAGCATTGCCGGCATTGACCAGCAGGTATTTCACGTTGCCTTTTTGCAGGTGTTTTCTGGCGACGGCAACCGGCGCCGCGTAAAACCGGTTGCCGGTAAATACCGCGCTGACCGCGGCGCCTTCGTTTATGGAAAAAAGCGCCAGGTCATCCCGGGGCTTGCCATAAATACCTGCCGAACAGGCGGCAGCCAGGACGCCGTCAACCGGTAGAAGCTTTGTGGGTGGTGTTAATCCGGGCATTTGAGCCGAGCCGTTCCGGAGGCGGTGCCATATAAGCGCTTATACATTCATAAGACACAAAAATGTAATTCAAATTCTATGTCTTCCTCACTTTGAACCGGCCTGTCTGCAGTCAGGGTTTGCTGCATGAAACGAACAGAAAAACGGTGTTTCCCGCCGCTTATTTCAGGGAAACAGTCTGAGTCCCGGGGTAATATAATCCTGATCAACTGGCTGGTCGCTGTTGTTTCAATGGATTTTTGAAAAGCCCCTCCCGTTGCGGTTTCTTTTGAGGGATTGGCATTGCTCCTGATTATGTTCAATGCCAGGATGGTACCTGTGCGGACACTCAAAAAATCTTCCTGCCATTCCCGCAGGTGTCGTTGTGTTGTTTTCGCAGGTTTGTTCAACCAATGATGGTAACCGGGGAGATCAAAATTACAAGCGCCTCCCGCTACGGAATTCCTTTGTTTTATGGATGTGATCAACTCGTCCGAGTTCAATAGCGCCCCCGGCTGAAAATCTTCATCCCGTAAGGCCGAGAGGGCTTCACTGACACCACCAAGCACTTTCTTGAGCCGGACCTTATCCACCCTCGGGTCACTCTGCAAGGCGTTTAAAATAGACTGGTGGCGTTCCAGTTCCTTTGTCAACTCGGCCTTGATGTCGGACCGTTTGAGCAACTCATTCAGTTCAATTAACAAGGAGACGGTTAACCGCGTATCCCAGGCATCGGACGATACTGAGTGATGATCAATCCGGTTGAATAAATATTCAATTCTGAGTAAAGTCCTGACGCGCTCATTCAGGGGTTGTTCGTATATCAGGGGGTCGTTCATAGCAGTCAAGTCAGGTTGTTTGGTTAATTATTATTTTTCTAACGGGCTAATTCAATATATATGTCATGCAGGCGCCCGACCTGTATTTTTAAATTTTCAAAATTGCCGTTATTAACAATGATATCATCAGCGGCGCGGAGTCTCTCCGCCCGACTGATTTGGGTCTTGATTATACTCCTTGTCTGGTTTTCATTCGCCTCATCCCGCCGGCTTACCCGCAACACCTGTAACTCCTCGGGCGCGTCAACTACCAGTATCCTGTCCATGGTTGCCTGTCCGCCGGTTTCCAGCAACAGGGGGATGCAAATGATGCAATACGGATAGTTTACCTGATTTATGAACTCTTTAATTTCTTGACGAACCCGCGGGTGAATGATGGATTCCAGTTTTTTTTTCAACGAAGGATCTGCAAAGATCAGTTCCCGCAGGCGTTGCCGACGCAACTTGCCTGAATTATCCAGGCTCTCTTCCCCGAACAGGGTGACTATCTCATCAAAGGCTGCCTCACCCGGTCTGGTAATCCGGTGAGAAATCTCATCCGCATCTACAGTGGGCACATCAAGCTCGTCAAAGTATTTTTTGACCGTTGATTTGCCGCTGCCTATGCCGCCGGTTAAACCGACCCGCAGGGGGGCGCTCATGCTACCTCCCCCTGCAGCACGTGGTAGTAATCAAAAAGATTCAGCCCACATACCAGGCAGAGCCATCCGGCCAGGGCCAGGTATGGTCCGAAAGGGATAGGCGTCGATCTCTGTCGGCGACGAAAAAAAATCAGGTACAGACCGACCACTGAACCGAGCAACGAAGAAACCAGAATGATCGTTGCCAGGGCCTGCCATCCTGTCCATGCTCCCAGCATGGCGAGCAGCTTTAAATCGCCCAGGCCCATTCCCTCCTTTCCGGTGATAAGTTTAAACAACCGGTAAATGATCCAAAGGATACCATAACCCAATACGGCTCCCATCAGACTGGAATAAAGGTCGGTGAATAATCCGAAATAATTACAAAGCAGGCCCAGCCACAGAAAAGGCAAGGTGATATTGTCCGGGAGAAGTTGATGGTCAACATCAATAAAAGTTAATGAAATCAGCGCCCAGGTGAATAAACAGGCAAACAACATCTGGGCGTTAACGCCGAATTTTGCTGCGACGACCAACGTCAGGACTGCGGTCAGAATTTCGACGAGAGGATAACGTAATGAAATCCGGTTGCCACAGCCCGCGCATCTTCCCCTGAGCAAAAGAAAACTCAATACGGGAATGTTTTCCAGGGCGGTAATCCTGTGACCGCATTGCGGGCACCTGGAACCGGGCTTGAATAAATTATAAGGCTCCGTGTCGGGGCTGACTTCGTTTTGTATCTTGAGAAATTCACGACAATCTTCCCGCCAGACAAACTCCATCATACCGGGCAGCCGTTGGATAAGCACGTTCAGGAAACTCCCGATGATCAAACCAAACACTGCGCTCAGGGCATAAAAAAAAGAGAGCGGTATTTGCAGGAGTATATTCATTACATGCCGGACTTTTCATTCGGAGTGTCCCTGATAATAGCATGTGTTCCCGTTAACAGAGAGTTTGGCGGCTGTTTTTGCGTTCCGAGGCAGATTTGGGGTCAGAGTAAAAACTCATCGAGTTTTTACTCTGACCCCAAATATTCCAAATATTTCTTACACGGTGGAGAACGTCAGGGCGCCCTCTGCCGCATCCACATAAATGGTATCGGCAGCGTGAAAATTCCCGGCCAGCAACTCTTTTGCCAGGGGGGTTTCCAGATGGGTCTGCACAGCCCGCTTCAGAGGTCGTGCGCCGTATACGGGGTCAAATCCGATACGCGCCAACGTATCTTTCGCCTCATCTGAGAGGGCGATGGTGATACCCTGTTCGGCCAGACGCTGTTTCAGCCTGTCAACCTGGATCTCGGCTATGGCGTTAAGTTGTGCCTGCTTTAATGTATGAAAAACCACCAGGTCATCTATCCGGTTCAGGAATTCCGGCCGGAAATAAGCGGATACGATTTCCAGCACCGTCGCTTTCATGGCCCCATAATCTGCCTCATTGGACAGTTCCCGTATTCGGTCCGAACCCAGGTTCGAGGTCATGATAATAACGGTGTTGCGAAAATCAACGGTCCTGCCCTGACCATCCGTCAAACGGCCGTCGTCCAATACCTGTAATAAGACGTTGAAAACGTCAGGGTGAGCTTTTTCCACTTCATCCAGCAGGACCAGGCTGTAGGGTCTGCGCCTGACCTGTTCGGTCAGTTGACCGCCTTCGTCATAACCGATGTAGCCCGGCGGCGCGCCAATCAGCCTGGCTACCGAGTGCTTTTCCATATACTCGGACATATCGATGCGGACGATGGCTTGTTCGCTGTCAAATAAAAAATCAGCCAGGGATTTACACAGTTCCGTCTTGCCCACACCGGTCGGGCCAAGAAAAAGAAACGAGCCATTTGGCTTGTCCGGGTCGGAAAGGCCGGCGCGGGCGCGACGGATGGCATCCGCCACTGCAACGATTGCCTCATCCTGGCCGATAACCCGGCGATGTAATGCCTCTTCCATCTGCAGCAACTTGTCTCTTTCTCCCTGCAACATCTTTGCAACCGGGATTCCCGTCCACTTGGAAACCACTTCTGCGATCTCATTTTCCGTTACCCTGTTGCGTAACAGTTGCATTGGCTTGGCTTCAGTCCGGTCGGCGTTTTCGAGTTGTTTTTCAAGATCGGGAATAATGCCGTATTGCAATTCCGACATCCGGTTGAGATCGCCGGCCCTTTGCGCCGTTTCAAATTCCAGGCGGTATTGTTCCAGCTTTTCCTTGATATCGTGAGCGCCCTGTAAGGCCGCTTTTTCAGATTTCCATATCTCTTCCAGGTCGGCAAACTCCAACTCAACCTTTTTTATCTCTTTCTCCAGGTCGCCCAGGCGTTTCCTTGATGCTTCATCGGCTTCCTTCTTGAGGGCCTCGCGCTCGATCTTCATTTGAATGAGGCGTCTTTCCAGGCGATCCATGGCCTCCGGTTTGGAATCGATCTCGATGCTGATCCTGCTGGCAGCCTCATCGATCAAGTCAATGGCCTTGTCGGGTAATTGCCTGTCAGTAATGTAACGTTGCCCGAGCGTGGCCGCGGAAATAATCGCCGGGTCGGTAATCCGCACGTTGTGGTGTACTTCATAACGTTCCTTCAAGCCCCTTAGAATGGCAATGGTGTCGTCCACGCCCGGTTCGTCAATCAGTACTTTCTGAAAACGCCGCTCCAGCGCCGCGTCTTTTTCGACATTTTCCCGGTATTCATCCAGCGTCGTGGCGCCGATACAGTGTAACTCACCCCTGGCCAGGGCTGGTTTCAGCATATTGCCGGCATCCATCGACCCCTCTGCCTTACCGGCGCCGACCATGGTATGCACTTCATCAATAAACAGGATGATCCGGCCCTGTTGCTTATCGAGATCGTTCAGGACCGCTTTCAGCCGCTCTTCAAATTCGCCGCGAAACTTTGCCCCTGCAATGAGTGAACCCATGTCCAATGCCAGCAATTGCTTCCCTTTAAGGGAGTCGGGTACCTCGCCGTTGACAATTCGTTGGGCCAGGCCCTCGACAATAGCCGTCTTACCGACACCCGGCTCACCGATCAGTACGGGATTGTTTTTCGTTCGTCTCTGCAAGACCTGGATGGTGCGGCGTATCTCTTCATCCCTGCCGATAACGGGGTCCAGTTTCCCCTGGTTGGCCCTGTCGGTTAAATCAATCGTGTACTTATCCAATGCGCCCCGGTTATCTTCACTGTGAGGATCATTGACGCTTTCCCCGCCGCGGATATTATTTATCGCTGCCTCGATTTTGTGTTTGTCGGCGCCGCACTCCCGCATGAGTTTCCCCAGTACTGACTTATCACCGGCCGCGGCAAGGGAGAACAATTCGCTGGAAATATATTGATCCTTGCGATTCTGCGCGTCTTTATCGGTGAGGTTGAGCAGCCGATCCAGGTCTTTGGACACATATATTTCCCCGTTATGTCCCTGTACCTGGGGTAAAATCTCCATGCTCCGCGTCACCTGTTTATGCAAGCGCTCCACGTCCACCCCGGCCAGACCCAATAAATGCATGGTCGAACCGCTTTCCTGGTCCAACAGAGCGGCCATGAGGTGCACCGGTTCAATAAACTGGTTATCGCGCCCGAGCGCCCGGCTCTGGGCATCCGCCAGGGCTTGTTGAAACTTGCTGGTTAATCGATCTGTACGCATCTGTGAATTCCAATAATGTCAGACACTATAAAAAATATGGGCATTTCGACCTGATTCAAGGTTGCAGGAGTGTTTTTCAGGTTTTGTTTTATTCAGTATCTTTCCAGATCATGCTTGCCATGCGTCCCGTCACCCCGTCCCTGCGATAGGAATAAAACAGGTCTTTTCTACCGTAGGTACACTGGTTGCAGTCATATATGTTTGCCACTCCCTGTTGTTGCAATTCGGTTTTTACCAGTTGCCCCAGGTCCAGGTACCAGTGATTCTCACGACCCTCAATGATAGCGTTCCCCGTTTCTGCCTGTATGGATGAGCAGGCGGAGACGACATCGGCGCCGACTTCATAATTTTTTTGACTGATATACGGTCCCAGCCAGGCCAGTAACTGGTCATCATGAAACATGGTCAGAGCGTTTTTTATAATCCTTTTGCACAGGCCGCGCCAGCCGATGTGCAGCGCGGCGATTTCAGTACCGGTCCTGTTACAGAGCAACAGGGGAATGCAATCGGCTGTCAGCACTGCACACACCTTGCCCGCACTACCGGTATAAGCGCCATCCGCCTCCGTAGTTTTGTCTGCATTTACTTTAACAACCCTGCAACTGTGACGTTGTTCCAACCAGTTTGGCGCCTCCGGCAGGTTTAATTGGCTTTGCAATAGCGAGCGGTTCCCGGCAACGGCCTCCGGGTCGTCGCCGACGTGACCCGCCAGGTTAAAGCCATCGAATGGGGCCCGGCTGACGCCGCCCAGCCGGGTTGTCGTCCCGGCACGGATATGCCCTGGCGCAGGCCAGTCAGCAGGTATCCAGGTTTTATCCGTTGTATTCATGCCTGATGGCGGCGAGCAGGTCTTCAATGTCAGCGGCTATGGGCGCCGACCATTCCAGTCGCTTCTTGTTTAGCGGATGGAGCAATTCCAGCCGAACCGCATGGAGTGCCTGTCTCGGAAAAGCGGCAATCTTCTCCCTGAGTGTGTCGGATACGTTTTTAGGCGGGCGATTCCTTCCCCCATATACGGGATCGCCAATAATGGGATAACCGAGGTGCGCCAGGTGGACCCGGATTTGATGGGTACGCCCCGTCTCCAGCCTTAATTTGACATCCGTGCAGACGGAATATTTCTTAACGATACGGTAATGGGTCGTTGCGGTTTTACCCTTTTCGGTGACGGCCATACGGGTTCGTAGCGTCGGATGCCTGCCGATGGCAGCGTTTATGGTTCCACCGCTGATTAAATGCCCATGGATAACGGCCCGGTATTCCCTGGTGATTTTCCTGTCCTGTAAATCCTTCACCAGTTTCGTATGGGCTTCCAGTGATTTCGCGACCACCATGATCCCGGAGGTTTCCTTGTCCAGTCTTTGCACTATGCCCGCCCTCGGGACCTGCGCCAATTCAGGGCAATAAAACAATAAGGCGTTGACCAGGGTGCGATCCGGGTTGCCCGCGCCGGGATGAACAACAATTCCCGGGGTCTTATTGACTATAATAATAGCTTCGTCTTCATAGATGACGTCGACGGGAATTTCCTGTTTAATCCATTTTTCATTCCGGTTTTCAACCGGCGCCTTTACCGTAATTGACTGGCCGACGTATACGGTCTCTTTCTGTTTCAAGGACGCGCCGTCCACGGTGACGAAGCCGTTCCTTATCCACACCTGTAAGCGGGAACGGGAGTGTTGCGGGCACAACAAGGCCAGGACCTGGTCCAGTCGTTTGCCGCCATGCTGCTCCGGTATGATTACGGTAAAGTTTTCCTGGTGCATATTTATACCAGTATAAGCCACAGAGGACACATAGTTGGGGTCAGAGTAAAAATACTCAACAATAAGCCCGCGTCCGCTACCAGATTAGCCGTATTTTTACTCTGACCCCATATATCTTTGCAGAGATAATGGGAATGGCAGGAAGCAAACTCTGTGATCTCTATGCCCTCTTTGGCAGAAAAAACAAATATTGATAATAGTGTTTGTTGTATGCGATTATGCTCGGGCAGACCGTCATTAATTGAATTTAAGATGCTTACCAGTAGATTTAGCCCCTGTATTTATCTGTTTATCCTGCTGCTCGGCGGCTGTGCATGGTTTGGTGACAAGGGTGATGACGCAGCCAAAAACTGGACGGTGGAACGCCTGTATTCCGAAGCCAAAGGGGCGCTTGATTCCGGCTATTACTCCAAAGCGGTTGAATATTACGAGTTTCTCGAAACCCGTTTTCCGTTTGGCGTTTACGGACAGCAGTCACTCCTGGATCTGGCCTACGCCTATTATAAAACCGAAGAATTCGAGTCGGCTATATCAGCCTGTGACCGATTCATCCGTTTGTACCCCCAGAACACCCACGTGGATTATGCCTACTATTTAAAGGGGTTGATTAACTTTAACCGGGGCAAAGGATTGACGGAACGATTTTTACCGATAGATTCGAGCCAGCGCGACCAGGGTGCGGCGATGACCGCATTTCAGGCTTTTACCGAACTCCTGGAAAAATACCCCCAGAGTGAATATGCCGAAGACACAAAAAAGAGAATGGTGTTCCTGCGCAACAGGCTGGCAAAACACGAAGTACACATTGCAAACTATTATATGGAAAGAGGCGCGTACCTGGCGGCGGCCAACCGGGCCAGGACCGTGGTGGAGAGCTATCCCCGTACCCCTTCCGTCGCCGACGCCCTGGTCCTGATGGCCAAGGCGTATAAAATTTTAGACATGCATGACCTGTCCGATGATACCGTGCGCGTCCTGGAATTGAACTACCCGAATCATCCCGGCGTATATGAAGTAAAAGAAACAGTCGTTCAGTGAAGCAGGTCCGCAGATAAAATCCGCAGATGACGCAGATTAACGCAGATATTTGGGGTCAGAGTAAAAAGATATTTGGGGTCAGAGTAAAAATACTTAATGACAAAGTACCCCCCTGCCAATCCAACTTTATTTTTACTCTGACCCCAAATATCAGTGCGGATTAAATTTCCTGGTAGTGGGATGTGATCGGGTAACGCCGGTCCCGGCCGAAGGCGCGTTCGGTAATCCTGACGCCCGGGGCAGCCTGACGGCGCTTGTATTCATTTTTGTCGACCAGTTTGGTTACCTGGTAAACCATATCCCTGTCATAACCGGCATCGATGATCTCGCCCGGGCTGAGGTCCAGTTCAATGTATTTCTCCAGTATAGGGTCAAGCACGTCGTAGCTTGGCAGGGAGTCTTCGTCTTTTTGGTCAAAACGTAATTCTGCGGTCGGCGGGCGTTCAATTATCCGTTGAGGAATGATTTCCCTGGTTTGATTGCGCCAGCGGGACAGTTGGTAGACCAGTGTTTTCGGCACGTCTTTTAATGGAGCGAACCCACCGGCCATATCCCCATACAGGGTTGCATAACCCACCGCCATTTCACTTTTGTTGCCTGTCGTTAAAACCAGTTTCCCGGTTTTGTTCGATACGGCCATCAATAAAAGACCCCGGCATCGGGCCTGGATGTTTTCTTCTGTCGTATCGACGGGGAGGTCTTTGAAAACCGGCGACAAAATTTCCGAGAACGCGGAAAAAGGTTTCTCGATACTCACCGTATGGCAGGAGACGCCCAGGGTTTTTGCCATGATTTCCGCGTCTTCAGTACTCATATCGGCGGTGTATCGTGATGGCATGATCAGTACTTCAACGTTTTCCGGACCAAGCGCGTCCACGGCTATTGCCAGGGTTAGGGCGGAGTCGATGCCGCCTGATAAACCGATGACCGCACCTTTGAAACCATTTTTTGCCACGTAATCCTTAACGCCCAGCACCAATGCCCCATAGACGCTCTCCTCAAAGGCCAATGGCGGGGCTTGTTTTGATTTGGAGCTCAGGCAGATGTTTCCATTCTCCTTTTCAAGTTCCACAAGATACAAACCCTGCTCAAATTGCGGTGCTTTGAAGACGAATTGCCCAAGACTGTCGATGACCAGGGAACCGCCGTCGAATACCAGTTCATCCTGGCCGCCAACCAGGTTCACGTAAATAATCGCAATCTTGTGATCCGCGACGCGGCGCGCCAGCAGTTCCTCCCTGACCGCGGCCTTGTCAGTGTGATATGGAGATGCGTTGATGTTGACCAGTAAATCTGCTCCGGCGCCGGCCGCTTCACTGGCGTGTTCTTCCGTCCATAAGTCTTCACACACGCTCAACGCGACCTTCAAGCCCGGTGTTTCAACCAGGTTCAACTCTTTTCCCTCGGTAAAATAGCGCTTTTCGTCGAATACGCCGTAATTGGGCAGGTTTCTTTTATGGTAGGTTGTGACGATTTCCCGATCTCTGATAAGACTACAGGCATTATACAATCGGGTTTCTTTTTCAGCCGGATAACCAAGGATGACACTTATGCCGTCCGATGCCCGGATAACCCGGCTTAAGGCCCGCTCCACCTGGGCATGAAAATCAGGGCGTAATAACAGGTCTTCCGGCGGGTAACCGGTCAGGGCCAACTCGGG
Organism: Gammaproteobacteria bacterium; assembly: GCA_965248145.1. GTDB lineage: Bacteria > Pseudomonadota > Gammaproteobacteria > Eutrophobiales > Eutrophobiaceae > JAAXHV01. Next base: position 850,516 of record OZ252091.1, read on the forward strand.
AAATATAATGGTATCTGCGCGTGCCGCGTCCCTGGCCCTGGAAATATACCGGAGAACCAGTTCCGTATTCCCGTTAATATCACCGACACATAAATCAACTTGTGCGATAGCAATACGCTTCATTGGTTTTCAGTTTTCAGTTATTAGTTTTTAGTTTCTTGTTGTTAGTTGTTTGTTATTAGGATGTGTTTCACACAACTAAAAACTAATAACCAAAAACTAAACACTAACAACCAACAACTAGAAACTTTCCAATATTGCCTCACCCAGTTCGGCGGGTGATTTAACGGTCGTGACACCGGCTGAATCGAGTGCGGAGAATTTGTCTTGAGCAGTACCTTTTCCGCCTGAAATGATCGCGCCGGCATGTCCCATACGTCTCCCCGGCGGCGCGGTAACGCCGGCGATATAACCCACGACAGGTTTACTGACGTATTGTCCGATGAATTCCGCCGCTTCTTCCTCGGCGCTGCCTCCTATCTCACCCACCATGATGATCCCGGTTGTAGCCTCGTCTTGTTGGAATAATTCAAGACAGTCAATAAAATTCATGCCGTGAACGGGGTCACCGCCAATGCCGACACAGGTGCTCTGACCCAGGCCGGTCAAGGTCGTCTGATGTACCGCTTCATAAGTTAAAGTGCCTGACCGGGAAACGATTCCAATACAACCGGGTTTGTGGATACGGCCCGGCATGATGCCTATTTTACATTCCCCCGGTGTTATGATGCCGGGACAATTGGGGCCAATCAGTCTTACCCAAGGGTATTGATCGATACAGGCGCGGGCCTTGACCATATCGATTATCGGAATTCCTTCGGTGATGCAGACAATCGTTTTAATTCCGGCCTCTGCCGCTTCGGTAATTGCCTCTGCCGCATATACGGCGGGCACCATGATCATGCTGGCTTCCGCACCGGTTTCCACGACCGCCTCTTTAACGGTATCGAACACGGGCTTGTCGAGGTGAGTCTGCCCGCCGCGTCCCGGGGTAACGCCGCCGATAATTTGCGTACCGTATTCAATAGCCTGTCCGGCATGAAAAGTACCCTGGCGCCCGGTAAATCCTTGTACGATTACCTTTGTATTCTTATCTACCAGGATAGCCATCAGTTTCCTCCTGTTGTTGCCGCAACGACTTTTTTCGCGGCATCGGTCAGGCCATCGGCCGATATGATTTTCAATCCGCTTTCATCCAGTAATTTTTTGCCTTCCTCAACGTTGGTCCCTTCAAGCCTGACCACGACGGGAATTTCAACCCCTACTTCTTTAACTGCCTTCATAATACCTTCTGCAATAAGATCGCAACGCACTATTCCGCCAAAAATATTGACCAGGATTGCTTCTACTTTCACGTCCGACATGATCAGTTTAAAGGCCTCGGCAACGCGTTCCGTAGTTGCTCCGCCGCCCACGTCCAGGAAATTGGCGGGCTCACCTCCATGAAGCTTGATGATGTCCATGGTCGCCATGGCCAGGCCCGCGCCGTTTACCATACAAGCGATATTGCCGTCCAGGGCGACGTAATTCAGGTCAAACAATTTAGCCTTGTTTTCTTTCTCGTCTTCCTGGCTGGGGTCACGCCAGCTTTCCAGTTTCGCTTGACGGTACAAGGCATTGTCATCGACAGCTACTTTTGCATCCAGGGCCTCCAAATCACCACCTTCGGTAATGATCAGGGGATTGATTTCAACCAGGCTGAGATCTTTATCAATAAAGAGTCGATACAGGTCAGCTAAAATTTTTGTCAATTGTTTCCTTTGTGCGTTGCCCAACCCCAGTGAAATTCCCAGGGCGCGGCATTGGTATTGTTGCAATCCCATAACCGGGTCAATGCTAAACGTAAAGATTTTCTCAGGCTCCGTAGAGGCAACTTCTTCTATATCCATCCCTCCGGCAGTTGAGGCCATTACCGCAACCCGGCGCTTGCTCCTGTCAACCAGCATTCCCAGGTAAAGCTCGGAAGCTATTTCCGACACGGTCGAGACCAGTACACAATTCACCGGGTTTCCTCCGGCCCCGGATTGTTTGGTAACCAATACCGAATCCAGCAGTTTTTTTAAATAGTTTTCCAGCTCCTCTTTACCGGTAACGAGCCTTACTCCGCCGGCCTTGCCGCGCCCGCCGGCGTGTACCTGGGCCTTCACCACCCAACTGTTGCCGCCCAGTTCCGCGGCGATACTGAGCGCGTCTTTTACTGAATGGGCAGGTTTCGCGTTGGGCACTGGAATGTCATATTCCGAAAAAAGAATTTTTGCCTGGTATTCGTGTAGATTCATAATGAATGCGGTTAATATATTGCGTTACTCGGCGAGAAAATTACTTGAGATATGTGGGCTAAACGTCTTTGAAAAAGTGTTACGTCTTTTAATCATAATAACATTACTTGTTTTGCTGTTCACCCTGCTTAAACGGTTTTTCACTGAAAAAAACCGCAGCTTGGACAAAACCCGTGCAAACCGGGTCGCAAAAATGGTTCAATGCGATTATTGCAAATTGTATCTTCCCGATACCTCTGCGATAAAACATGCTTCACGTTATTATTGCTGTGCTGAGCATGTGAATTCAGAGGCTGACGATGATGCGCCGTAATCATACAACCTTTTTCATGAGGAGATAGCACGTGTTAACGAGAAACAAGACCCGGGGCCTCACAATGCTCGAGTGGCTGATCGTAATCGCAATGATCGGCATTGTGGCTTTTGCCTACATGAAGCTTAACAGGGGTGGAGGCGAAACAGGTGACGAAACTGCCTCGATGGAAATAAAAGCCGGTACTGAGATGGAAACGGAATCCGGCGGAGTGGATGACCGGTACTGATTTTTAATCCGGACCGCTATTGGCACTGCGGATTACGTCCAACAGCAGATTATGGATAATCAGATTGCCCGCCACAACGTCACCGGAGTCCAACTGTGGGTCGCCACTGTTGATGTCGCTGATGAAGCCCCCGGCTTCCCTGATAAGTAACGCGCCGCCGGCTATGTCCCATGGCTCCAACCCGAATTCCCAAAATCCATCGAGCCTGCCGCAGGCAACGTAGGCAAGATCCAGGGAGGCTGCGCCGGGTCGCCTTATGCCGGCAGTGACGGCAGTTAATTTCCTGAATATTTCAATATAAGTATCGAGTTTGTCCAGCGTCCGAAAGGGGAAGCCGGTGCCAATCAATGCGCCCTCCAGCGAATTTTGCCGGGAGACACGGATGCGCCGATCATTCAGGTGGGCGCCGTCACCCCTGCTTGCAGTGAACAACTCCTGACGCAACGGATCATAGACAATGGCTTGATCAAGAATGCCTTTGTGTTTTAATGCAACCGAGATCGCAAATTGGGGAAAGCCGTGCAGAAAATTCGTCGTACCGTCAAGCGGGTCAATGATCCATTGATAATCACTGTCTCCCTGCTCACCACTTTCCTCGGCTAAAATGGCATGATCGGGGTAGGCTTTGTGTATGCTCTCGACAATGATCTGCTCGGCGCGTCTATCGACCTCACTGACAAAATCATTACGGCTTTTCTCGGTGACCACGATACCCTGCATCTGGTCCACGCAACGGATAATTAAATCGGCTGCGGAACGGACTGCCCGAATTCCTATATTAAGCATGGGGTGCATTTTTTTCTTCCTGTCTGCGCTTATGTACTATCTTAAATCATTTACACCATGGAAATTCGTTAAATGCTGGAAAATGTAAAGATCGTCCTGGTAAATACAACACATCCCGGAAATATCGGCGCCGCGGCGCGGGCGATGAAAACCATGGGGCTGGAACAGTTGGTGCTGGTGGCCCCCAAACGCTTTCCCAGCGCGGAATGTTCCGCCAGGGCCGCGGGAGCGGACGATATTCTTGCTCGCGCCCGTGTATTTACGCGTCTTGAAGACGCAGTTGCAGACTGTGAACTTGTGTTTGCCACCAGCGCGCGCTCAAGGAGCATAACCTGGCCGGAGGTAACGCCCGAGGCGGCGGCAGCGCAGATTATTGCCCGCGACAGCGCGAATACCAGGACGGCAATCGTATTTGGTTGTGAGAGTGCCGGCCTGTCGAATGAGCAGCTGGACATGTGTCACGCCATGATCCGGGTACCGACCAATGTGGATTTTTCTTCACTGAATATTGCTTCGGCGGTACAAATTATCTGTTATGAAATCAGCAAACAGTATCTCGCCAAAGACGAAAATATGACTGCGCGTGATGCTCCGGCGCCCCTTGCCACCGCCGAGCAGATGGAATATTTATATCAACACATCCAGCAAGCGTTGACCGACATAGGCTATTTCGACCCCGACAAACCCCGCCGCCTGATGCGCCGTATCAAACGCCTGTTCAATCGCGCCCAACCAGACAGCAATGAGTATAATATTCTGCGAGGCATTTTGACGGCAATCCAAAACGCGGCCGCCAAAAAGTAAAAGGGGACGGAATTCAATTCCGTCCCCACGCTCTGGAAGTCGTTATCCGCAATAACGTACCCGTTCGGCTTTGCCGTCATGCTCCCGGACTGAGCCGATACGCCATGCTGTTTCACCCGCTTCCCGCAACAGTTGAATGGTTTTTTCCGCCTCATTACGGTCGACTGTAAGCGTCATACCGACCCCGCAATTAAAGGTCCGACACATCTCTTCCATGGTAACATTCCCTGTCGCCCGCAACCACTGAAATAGTTTCGGCCATTGCCAACTGCTTTGGTCAATCTCGGCTGCCAGATGTCCGGGCATGACCCGGGGAATGTTTTCAGTTAATCCACCCCCCGTTATATGGGCAATTGCTTTCAGGTTTACCTGCGGGAGCAACCTGGAGACGATCTCCTTGTAAATACGCGTTGGTTCCAGCAACAGGTCGGAAAATCGAACGTCCTCCAGTTTATCGGTTAATGCAGTTTCCGAATCTGTCAGAATTTTACGGATTAATGAAAAACCGTTTGAATGCGGGCCGCTGGAGGGCAAGGCAATTATAATATCCCCCGGCTCGACGTTATCACCCGTGATTATTTCGTTTTTCTCCACCACGCCTACACAAAAACCGGCCAGGTCGTATTCTCCGGGTTGATACATTCCCGGCATTTCCGCTGTCTCTCCTCCAATCAAGGCGCAACCGGAGAGTTGACAACCCCGGGCAATTCCTTTGACAACGTCCGTGGCGGTGGCAACGTCCAGTTTCGAACAGGCAAAATAATCAAGAAAGAAGAGGGGTTCGGCGCCCTGTACCAGGATATCGTTGACACACATGGCAACCAGGTCAATGCCGATTGAGTCGTGTCTGTCAAGTTCACAGGCCAGCTTTATTTTTGTTCCCACGCCGTCGGCGCCGGAAACCAGTACAGGCTGCTGATATTTCGTTGCGGACAAGTCAAATAACGCGCCGAAACCGCCCAGCTCAGTCAAAACTTCAGGGCGGTGCGTCTCTCTCACCAGGGATTTAATGCGGGATACGAACTCGTTCCCCCGGTCGATGCTGACTCCGGCGGTTTCATAGTCGGATTGATTGGATGGTATTTCAGTCATAAAGTACAATACTATAGAGCTAACCCGGATATTGCACCAGTTCGCTTGTCATAAGAGGATATGAAAAAAGCACTTGGGATATTTTGTTGTCTCTCTCTTTTTTACCCGGTATTCGTCAACGCGGTTAAAGTGCCGGGATTATATGAGGCGGAAACCGCGATTACGGATCAATCGGCCGAGAGCAGAAAGGCGGCCACCCGGACATGTTTGGGTATGGTTCTGGTGAAGTTGACCGGTGAGCGCAACGTGTCAGGTAAAACCGCGCTGTTGCCTATGCTGGACCGGGCGGGAAAATTTGTTCAGCAATACCGTTACAGGGAAATTCAAATTGACGAACCCGAACCCGGCGCGCCTCCCGCGACGGAATTGCGTCTTGCCGTTAAATTCGATGAAGATACCCTGAATAGATCACTGCGCGAGTCGGGGATACCGGTATGGGACAAGGAACGGCCGTCCGTATTGATCTGGCTGGTAATCGAACGGGAGAACAGGAGGTTGTTTGCCAGCCTGGAGGAGACCCCCGGATTGCTGGAACTTTTGTATAAACGCGCGGGGCAGCGCGGGATCTTAATCCTGTTTCCACTGATGGACCTCGAAGATAACGCACGGATACAACCAAGTGACGTATGGGGCGGCTTCCGGGAACCGGTTATGGAGGCATCCTCCAGGTATAAGGCTGACGTTATCCTCACGGCAAGCGTGATGTCGCCCATAGCAGGTATTTGGGAAGGCAGGTGGAGGAGTTACGGGGGTGACAGGATAAATAACGAATGGATGACTGAAACCGACCTGCTGGAAGCCGCCCTGGAGGAAGGGATTGATGGTGTCATAGACACCCTGGCTGCCGAGTTTTCCCGGACCAGCGTTTACACCCGGCTGGGAGGCGTCGAAATAACGGTCGGTGACATTAATACCGTTGCGCAATATGCACGGGTAATAAACTACCTGAAATCCTTGAGCTCGGTCAGTGAAATCCAGGTGAAGGAGGTTAGGGCAGGACAAGTGAAACTGGCGTTGACGGCACATGGCGGTGAACTGGTAGTAGTTCAAACCATCAGCCTCGGCAGAACCCTGGAACCGGTTGAGAACATCGGCGATCATTACTATCGCCTGATACCATAAGAAAATGTCGTTATCAGACCACAAGCGGCAACTTCCATTATCATTCAGCCGAGACCTTAAATACCAGCCGGGGAGCACGGACGGGGGCGCTCCGTCGCAACTCCCGTTGGCGTTTAACCGGTGTGATATATATGCTTTTGAAACGTATACAACAGGGATAAACAAGGGCGTGGTTGACTGTTTGCTGAATACGGCAGAGGGGCACGGCGACAGGAATATCTATCTATGGGGAGAACCGGGGGTCGGAAAGAGTCATTTACTCCAGGCTGCTTGTGATTCTGCCGCGCAAGCCGAACGACCTTGTGCTTATATTCCGTTAAGCCAATTTAATGATTTTACGCCGGAGATGTTATCTTCCCTGGAAGAACTCAGCCTTGTCTGCGTGGACGATATAGATGAGGTGGCAGGTAAGGATGACTGGGAAATCGCCATATTCAACCTGTTCAATCGGTTAAGGGACGCAAAAACACCCTTGGTGGTGAGTTCAGGCCGAAGCCCCAAGGGCAGTTTGATCCGGCTACCTGACCTCAAATCCAGGTTGTCCTGGGACCTTACCTTCCGCCTGCAACCGCTGGATGAGGCAATGAAGAGCGCGGCGTTAAAACAGCGCGCCCGGGCCCGCGGATTTGAACTGACTGACGGAGTAACAGACTACCTGATTAAAAGGGTCAACCGGGACACCCATAATTTATTCCGCTGGCTGGACCGGCTGGACCGGCACAGCTTGATCGCTCAAAGAAAGCTGACAGTGCCGTTCGTCAAACAAATTCTGGAAGAGAAGCAGTCAGGAGATACAGGATAGATCTTTTGGGCCGGTTACAGGTGCCTCCGCTAACAGAGAGTTTGGCGGCTGTTTTTCCGTTCCGTGGGCCATCCCTGGCCCGTCCCTCGTCCATCCCTGGCGCTAGTCACTCCAAAACAGCCCCCAAACTCTCTTTCTGTTCCTGCAAGACTGGTTACAATGCAGGGCCGGTTATAACTGACTTGACAACTTCAGGGACAGTTCAGCCAGCCTGGTTCCCATTGTCATACAGATCTTTTTTTCATCCCGGGTGATTTCCCGGTCGCTTTCCATGCCGGCAACGTGGCTCGCGCCGTAAGGCGTACCGCCGGCCTGGGTGGAAAACAGGGCCGGCTCCGTGTAAGGCACACCCATAATGATCATCCCGTGATGCAGTAGGGGCAGCATCATTGACAGGAGGGTGCTTTCCTGACCGCCATGCATGCTGCTGGTTGACGTAAATACGGCGGCTGGTTTACCGGTAAGGTTACCGGACAGCCAGGTATCACCGGTACTGTCAAGAAAATATTTTAACGGCGCCGCCATGTTGCCGAAACGGGTCGGGCTTCCCAGGGCCAGGCCGGCGCATCGAGTTAAATCGTCTTTGCTGACAAACGGCGGACCGCTTGCAGGGATGTCCTCTGCAACGGTTTCACAGACCGTCGATACGGCCGGAACGGTGCGGATTACCGCGTTGCATGACTTTACGGATTCAACACCACGAGCAACGTGTTTGGCCATTTCCGCCACGTTGCCGTAACGGCTGTAGTACAGGATTAGTATGTCAGCCACGGTTCAGATGATATTAAGCACATTTTCCGGCGGCCGGCCTATGGCAGCTTTCCCGTTTGCCAGGACTATCGGCCTTTCGATGAGGACAGGATACTCAATCATTGCGGCAACCAGCTGATCGCTGGATAAATCCGGGGCGTCCAGTTGGTTGGCTTTATAAGGGTCCTCTTTTTTGCGCATCAGTTCCCGGGGTTCCAGTCCGAGTAACGTCAGTATTTCGTTCAGTTCGTCTTTCCCCGGCGGGCTTTTCAGGTATTCGATGATTTTTGGTTCCTGTCCCTGCCGGCGAAGCAACTCCAGTGTCTGTCTTGATTTGGAACAGCGGGGGTTATGATAAATCGTTACGGTCATTTTTCTGTGCCCTTTTTTTCTTACAAAAGCGATAATATCCTCATTGATCAAAGTCAGTAAAAAGGGCTTTTAGCCCCTATTCCATATTACATTAACAATATGAAAAAAACCTTTTCTTTCAGAGTAAGCGGCCTTGTCCAGGAAGTATTTTTTCGCCATTCGACCCTGCAACAGGCCATGTTATTAGGTATAACGGGATGGGTAAGGAATTCACCTGACGGTCGCGTTGAGGGTCGCGCTACAGGGGATGAGGCTATGCTTGATACATTCCATGAATGGTTGAAACACGGTCCGGGAACAGCGACAGTGTTGAAGCTGGAATGGGAAGAGACGGAATTACAAGTTTTTGACGACTTCCTTATTTGTTATTGAATGGGGTGCAGGGGTAGACTGTCCTGGATATTAAATACCCTTCGTTATTGTAGTTTGACCGAGGCAAGGTTTGATATACTTCACCTGCAACGTTTTATAAAATGAGAACGAAAATGAAAGATGTATATACGATTATCATCGAGAAAGATGAAGATGGATACTATATCGGTAGCATCCCCGCGTTACCGGGATGTCACACTCAGGCCAGATCGGTTGACCTGTTGATGGAGAGAATGGAAGAGGCCATCGCACTGTGGCTTGAAGTCGAGAAGGCCTCCGACCACAGCCCGCTAGAGTTGGTCGGCATACAAAGATTAGCCGTATGACCAGAATGCCTCGTCTTACGGGCGAGCAAGTAATTCAATTTTTGCGGAAGGAAGGATTCGAAGTCGCGAGACGCAGAAGCAGTCATGTGATGCTGAAACACCCTGAAGAAAAGGGGACAGATTTAAACCTGTCTCCTTATATTCTAAAATTGATAGCTGACAGAACCACCAAAGATACGAGGATTACCGGGGTATAGGAAGAAAGGCCCGAGAAACGTAAAATCAAAACCGCCAACGAAATACTCCTCATCCGTCAAGTTTTTTACCCATAAACGAACATCCCAGCGTTCATCTGCAGTGGTATAACCGATATTACCCCCGAGCAGCCAAAGTGAATCGCGCATGAGATTCGGGTTGTTGTCGTTGGTAAAGAAAGTATCGTCTGTATAAACCGCATCCCCCTGGATACTGAACAAGCCCATGTTATCCGGTAGTGGCCATTGATAATTAACGACAGCATTAGAATGTATTTCCGGGGTGTAGGCGGTTGTATTACCCGATTGATCAGAACCAGTTGCATCGATAAAGGAATCAAACTCCGAGTCGGTATAAGCAAGCCCAAGATCCAGGGTCAGATTATCGGCCACCAGCCACTTGACCTTTGCATCAATCCCGGTGATGGTCAGTGCCGCCGCATTGCCAAGTATATTTAAATTTCCCGTCAAAGTAGAAATCTCGGTAAATACCTGTTTATCCTTATAATCATAGTAATAACCCGACAGGTCGATTTGCAGTGTATCGTCAAGCAAACGCGCTTTAATGCCCGTCTCGACGCTGGTGACGAATTCGGGTTCGGAAATATTGAAATCAGCTGGTGTCATCGCTCCGCTATTCGGGTCACCACCCTTGAACCCGCGTGCCGCTGTTATCCATAAGTTGCTGTCTTCGTTCAGTTGGTAGACTAAAGAGAGCCGACCACTGGGTTCCTCGAAGGATTTATCCTCATCTCGAACATTCAACGACAGTCCACCGGGATCGATATTGTTCAGGGCGAATTCCTTCGAGTTAAAGGTTAAGAAAGCGATGTTAAACCCGCCAAACATTGCTTGGTTAACCGTCCGTTTATCGTAGGTGTATCGAATGCCGCCTGTTGCCTGGAGCCTGTCCGTGAGCTCGTAGGTAAACTCACCGAATACCCCGACAGTATCGGTTTCAACACTCTGTGTCCTGAACTGGTCTCCACCAGGACCGAATAATCTGATGGTCGCACCGATATAGTAGTCCAGTGTATTAGTGTAATAGTACAAACCACCAATCCAGTTCAGGGGACCTTCGTAATCTGAGGCAATCCGTAGTTCCTGACTAAAGGCTTCATATTCATCATCGTAACTGTTTTCCAGGAAGGGTGAGGGCGAGTTGTCCGTATCATCAAAAGCCTGTCGGTTGGCTGAAGAAAAGGCAGAGACAGAGGTTAATTCGGTTGAGCCGAAATCATAATTGATCTGTAGGTTGATACCGAAACCCTCAGTATCTTCAAAGGCTTCGGCTTCCGGTTGAACTTCATATATATCGGGTGTGTCGACAAATCCAAGGATATCTCCACAGGTCGTACCAAGCTTACCTGGGTCCCTGCAACCAGCGCCAATTGTGCCTAATGATTTATTCGATCCATAAGTGCCATCCATCTCGTTGTAGTCAATAGTGGCGATAACGCTTAGTTGTTCATCAGGTTCGTAGGTGAGACTGCCGCGGACAGCATACCAATCCCAACCTCCATAGTTATCATCTTGAAAACCAGTAGTGCCGATCGCATCAAAAATACCGCCTTGCGAGTTGTAATTCAACGCCAGCCGAACGGCAAGTTGCTTACTTAAGGGTATCCCTACCGCCCCTTCAATGTTGATATCATCGAATTCGCCGTAACTCACCCGGGCATAACCGTTTAATGGTTCATCGACCTGTGCCTTGTTAGGTACAAAGTTTATCAGGCCTGCCGTGGTATTTCTGCCCCATAATGTACCTTGTGGACCTTTGAGGACTTCAACGCGTTCAAGATCCATCAGCAGGTTAGCGAGCCCGAAGTTAGAGCCTTGATAGACGCCATCCATGTAAATCGCTACCGGGCTGGTTGAACCGACTTGGAAATCCGAATTACCGACACCTCGCAGAAATATCTGCGGTCTGGTTTTATTGGCAGTGCCGCCCCAGGCCAACCCCGGGGTGTAGTTGGCCAGATCAAAACTATCATATAACTGTAAACTTTTTAACTGTTGCTCGCTTAAAGTGGAAATCGCGATGGGTACATCCTGTAGATCCTGTGCCCGTTTTTGCGCCGTTACGATCACTTCTTCCAGGGTTCCAGGGTTGGGGTCGATATTCTTTGTGCCCTGACGAGATGTATTTTGTGATCTGTCTTGACCTTTAAGGGGAGCTGTTTCCTTGTTGGTCGTATTTTGTGCAAGGATGTTCTTTTCGGCGTCAGACACCATTCCTTGATCATCGATATTCATAGAGGTGTTCTCTTTTTTACGTACCACTATCGTATTATTACCGCCGAATATGTATTCCAACCCCGTCTTATCAAGCAAGCGTATAATGGCATCGGTGGTTGTATAATTTCCTTCCAGTGACGGCGTTTGAATAGCCGGCAACTCTGCACTCCGGAAAAGGAGCTGCATATTGGACTGGCTGGCATATTCCTTTAGTGCCCTTGACAAAGTCTGAGCAGGAATGGAGTATTCAATTAATTCCTGGGCATGGACTATCCCAGGACGTTGTAGTGACAATAGCAGGATAACGCTGATGATAGAGGAGCTTAGTTTTCTGCCACTGGATTTGTTATTCGGTTGGATCATCATTCTCCCCCATAATTAACCGTCAATTTATTGACTATTATTTATAGAACGACGAATGAATAATTTTCCCGACAGTTATCATACGGGATTAAAATAGCTGTCGGGATAGTCGTGTTATTACGTTTAATTAACTATAGTAGTCTGGCTATTGCCAACTGCTGAATTCTTTTTCAACTCATATGATGCGGAAACTCAAAGTCATTGACGGTACCGGGGGAGCGAATACCGATAGCACTGATACTATGGGTAAGCTATTACAGGATTCCCATATCAATACCTCAGCGAATCAGACATCAGTCGGCCCGGAAAATCGAGATGAGTATGTCAGGGATCTCTATAATAAACACCATAGCAATCTCCTGCGATATTTGAAACGTATTTTGCCTGATGGACAGGAAGCCGACGAAATTCTGCACGAAACTTACATCCGTTTATTGAAACAGGAGAGTCTCGATAAGTTTGAAGCCAACGCCAAGGCGTATTTATTTACCGTTGCTACCAATTTAGTGCGAGACTGTCTGCGAAAACGCACAAGACAGCATCATAATAAACATATTTCATTTGATGAGTTTCAAGTTGAAGTTAATTCCCCTTCGGCCGATGAAATGGCCTCTTGGGAGGAAACATTTGCAGCACTCAAGCAGGTATTATTAAGCCTGCCACCGTTAACCCGAGAAATCTTCATCCTGCACCGGTTTGAGCAGATGACATATCCAGAGATTTCAAAGGCACTCCAGATTCACACACGTACCGTAGAACGACATATGCATAACGCCATTAAACGGATGCAACATGTTCTGGGAGATTTAATATGAACGATGCAGAAAACGATTTACAAAAACGACAGCTAGAAATAAAAGACGCGGCCGCAATCTGGTTTTCCAGATTACGAGATCCCGTTAAATCAGTAGATTTGGAAAATGAATTCAAGGCGTGGCTGGATGAAGATCTACTGCATGCGCTTGCTTATGAACAATGCAAGACTGCCTGGACACTGTCAAAAGAACTGGATAGAGACGCGGATGTTCAGTCAGAAATCGTCCAGGCACGTAAGAAGTTAAATTCACGGTTTAATCATAGTTGGTCCTCCGCGCTGTTCCGGACCTGGAAGGTAAATTCAGCTAAGCTTGCCGCCGTAGTATCAATACTGTTATTGGGTTTCTTTTACATGGCAACAGTTGTTCAACCGGATGAATATCATACTAATGTCGGGGAACAACGCTTGTTGATGTTGCCTGACGGTTCAACAGCCATGTTGAATACCGATACCAGTTTGCTTACGGGGTATAATGATTATTCCCGCCGTATTGTCTTGCAAAAGGGTGAAGCCTATTTTGAGGTAAAACCGGATGCGAACAGGCCCTTCGAGGTGCATGTGAACAATAGTATCGTCCGCGCTGTTAGCACGGAGTTTAATATAGCCATTCAAAACGAAGCTATCTCAGTCACTGTAGCCAAGGGCGCTGTTATCATAGAAATGGAAGATAAAGAGACGAATACTGCACAAATTCTGGCCGAAGTAGAACTTGGCCAAGTCATAAAATACCGCACTGACGGATCCTTGAATGAGGTTGTTACGGCTGATCTGGAGCGGATATCTGCTTGGCGTGATCGAAAGATCTATTTCAACAGTGACAAGCTCATTGATGCGATCAATGAATATAACCGCTATAGCAGTGAAAAAATCATTCTTCAGGAAGTATCGGTACAGGAGCAATTAATTACCGGTGTATTTTATATCAATGACATGGAGTCTTTCATCTTTGCCTTGGAACGAGCCTTCAACATGGTTGCCATACGTCGTGGCGGGTCGATTCTCTTAACCGCACAAAAACCAGAGGCACGGAATGATGGGTAGGAACAGTATTGCCCTGTCGCTACTTTTATTTGTTGGTTCGGCACTCGGCACCGATCATGTGATACATGCCGGACGACTTGTCGATGTAGCCGCGGGTAAAGTACTGGAAAATATGTCTATCACTACCAGTGGTAATCAAATCATTGCTGTGCAGGAAGGGTTTGTACAGGCTAAGTCAAGACAAAAAGTGATAGATTTGAGCCGGTATGTTGTTCTGCCTGGGTTAATCGATATGCATACCCACGTCACCAATGTGATTACACCGGAATTTTATTCCGAACAATACACATTGGGTCCGGCCGACTGGGCATTACGGGCAACGGTCTATACGGAAAATACACTCATGGCGGGTTTTACTACTATTCGTGATCTCGGTGACCAGAATGATGGTGGCAGTATCGCTTTGCGAAAAGCCATTAGAGCAGGTTACATAAAAGGCCCACGAATCTATACCGCCAGTCGCGGGATACAGACCACTGGCGGTCATTTCGATCCGACCAACGGTCTACGCCGGGGTTTATTGGACGAACCGGGACCCGAACAAGGTGTGATAAACGGCCCTGAAGAGGCGAGAAAGGTTGTGCGATTACGTTATAAAGAAGGCGCAGACCTGATTAAGATTGCTGCAACCGGTGGGGTTCTTAGCTTGGCCAAGAGTGGTGACATCCCGCAATTTCAGGATGACGAACTGGCAGCCATTGTCGCTACCGCCAAGGACTACCGGTTTTCAGTGGCCGTACATGCCCACGGACTGGATGGCATCAAACGCGCTATCCGGGCTGGTGTGGATTCCATCGAACACGGGACTTACATGGACGATGAAGCGATCCGTTTGATGAAAAAACATGGCACTTATCTGGTACCGACAATTTCGGCTGGTAAATGGGTGACAAAAATGGCAGAAAAGGACAATTATTATCCGGATATAATACGGCCTAAAGCGAGGGCCATTGGCCCGCTGATGCAGGAGAATTTTAGTAGAGCTTATAAAAATGGTGTGAGGATTGCATTTGGCTCCGATGCGGGCGTCTTTCCCCATGGTTTGAATGCTATGGAATTTGGTTTCATGGTTGAAGCCGGTATGCCACCCATGGAAGCTATTCAAGCAGCAACCGTGGATGCGGCAAAGCTGTTACGTGTTGAAGCTGAGCTGGGACAGATAAAGGCAGGGTTCTTCGCTGATATTATCGCCGTGCACAGCGATCCTTTGCAGGATATTTCCTTGTTGAAGGAGGTAGCCTTTGTTATGAAAGACGGCATTGTTTATAAGCATAAGCAATGACGTTTTCGCCTGCTGATATGTAGTCTTAATCACGCTTGTTTCTAAATCCAATGATAAGATTAAGGCTGGCTGCAACGGTAGTCGTCATATTGTTCAATGTCTGTTTATTGAGCGGTTCCGCGCTTAATCCGGATTCCGAAACGGGCAGTTCGGCGATGACCGATTCCGTTGACGGTAATACCATTTCTTATATGGTATACGGTACAGGTGAACCCAGCATTGTATTTGTGCACTGCTGGACCTGTAACCAAACTTTTTGGGCAGCACAGATCGCACACTTTTCAAAAAATCATCGAGTTATTGTACTGGATCTGGCTGGTCACGGCTTGTCTTCTAAAGACCGTGAACAATATTCAATGACAGCGTTTGGTGAAGATGTCGCTACGGTAGTGAATGCGGTTGACACTAGGCAGGTCATATTGGTGGGGCATTCTATGGGGGCTCCGGTTGTGCTTGAGGCCGCTGCCCTGTTGGGCGATCAAGTTATAGGACTGGTAGCAGTAGACACATTCCACACCCCTTTCGAGTACCCTTCATCGAGAGAAAGCATCAACAAGATCGTAGACGGGTTTAAGGACGATTATAAAACCAGTCAGATAAAATACATCCGCTCTTTGTTTGCAACGCATGTAGAACACAGCCTGATCGATTCCATTGTTTCTCAGATGACGGCGGTCGATCGGCAAATTGCGCTCAATGCCTTATCTGAAATATTTAATTGGCATCTTACAAGTGGGCAGCAATACTTACAACGCTATGCCGGAAAGCTTCGACATATAAACAGTACCGCGCTGGGAGGAGAAAAGCCGGGACACGATTCTGTTCTTATTATACCGGGCACGGGTCATTTTGTTGCCCAAGAGAAACCGGCGGAGTTTAATCAAGCCTTAGAGCAGATCATTACCGATTTTACCGCGACATTATAATTTGAGTTTTTGCTTTGCCCGTTCAAAAACGATTAACGCATGATCCAACTCTTCTTCAGTATGAGCAGCAGATATCTGAACGGAGTTATAGTCAAATCTGGTGTATGGCAGCATAGTCAGGCGGCCCGCTTTTGTTGTTGAACTGTCTTCTCATCAATGCCATCAATGAACTTTACATTATTAATGACGTCTGCAAGTTGACGAAAGCCTCTTAGTTTTCGCCAACCTTTTTCCGCACTCAAACCCAGCTTGAATACCATGGTCAGTATCGTACTGCGGCTGACACATCCCCGCGTCTTGGCGGTGCGTAACCTGACGGTGGCAAAGGTGGATTCAATCGGATTCGTTGTCCGTATATGCTGCCAGTGTGTCGCCGGGAAATCATAGAACGTTAACAAAGCTTCCCGATCTTTCACCAGGCAATCGACCGCCTTCGGATATTTATCCTGATACGTCTGGATAAAGTCATCAAACGCGCGATCGGCATCTCTCCGGGTCTGGGCCATCCAGATGTCCTGCAGTTGTTGTTTCGCTTTGCCCTGTGCCCCGTTGGGTAGCTTGTTCAATACATTTCCCGTTTTATGGACCCAGCAACGTTGTGTACGGGTCTCGGTAAACACTTTGGCCAAGGCCGCCCAGAAACCCAGGGCACCGTCTCCCACTGCGAGCTGGGGCGCCTTGAAGCCTCTGTTCTTCAAATCCAGCAACAATTCTTTCCAGCTTTGCTCCGATTCCCGGTAACCATCTTCAAGCGCCAGAAATTCCTTGTCACCCTGTGCTGTTACGCCAATGAGCACCAGAATACATTGCCTGGCTTCATCGCTGCGGGTATTAAAGTGGATCCCGTCGGCCCAGATGTACACATATTGGTGTTTACTCAGGTCCCGTTGGCGCCATACATCGTGTTCTTGATGCCAGCTCTGTTTGAGCCGACTGATGGTGCCGGCAGACAGGCCATTGGCATCTTCCCCCAGTAGTGCCGCCAGTGCCTCTGAGAAATCACCGGTGGATATTCCCTTCAGGTACAGCCAGGGCAAGACATTCTCCACACTCTTGGTCCGTTTGATATACGGTGGCAACAGGGCTGAGCGAAAATGCCTACCGTCACCGCTTCTGTCCCGGGTCTTGGGTACCCGGATATCCACCTCTCCCAGGCCGGTCATGATTTGCCGCGCCGGTAGATAGCCATTACGGACCACACATTGGCGTCCCTGCTCATCCGTCACAGCTTGATACAGCGAGACAAACTCACTCACTTCAGCCTGAACCGCTTTGGTTAACAATTCTGTTGCCCCTGCTTGTAATATCTCGGTCAATATATCTCGATTCTCTGCTGGCTTTTCCAGTGAAATCACATTATCTTTTTTCATGGTGGTGTTCTCCTTTGTTGTTTGTCTTCTTCGTCGAAAACAATTTTACAACATCAGAGGCACCGCCTTTTTATTTAACCTGTACACCAGAAATGAGCATAACTCATCTGAACGCGAATCCGGGCTTTATTTTTTGGGACCACGGGATAGGAAAAGGCGATTACATATACACCTTCTTGTAGCAGTAAGTTTGCTAGATTAACAGCCTTATCCGCATCATAAAACATTATGACGATAATTGGATGTATACCTGATAAAAGATCAAATCCCAATTGTGTTATGCCATCACGGAAGTATTTCGTATTGGCGATCAGTCGTTCCTGATACTCACGGGATTGTTGCAATATTTCAATGGCTTTTATTGCTCCCGCAACGACGGCGGGGGCAACTGTATTGGAAAATAAATAAGGCCGGGAACGTTGTCGTAGCAGTTCTATGATCTCTTTTCTGCCGCTGGTGTAACCTCCCGACGCACCACCTAATGCCTTGCCCAATGTACCTGTTATAATATCAACACGATTAATACAATCATGATATTCATGAGTGCCACGGCCAGTTTTCCCTATTACCCCTGTCGCATGGCAATCGTCGAAATGCACCAATGCATTATACTGCTCTGCCAGATTGCAGATAGTATTCAGTCGAGAGATATAACCGTCCATAGAAAACACGCCATCTGTGGTAATAATCTTAAAACGTGTGCCGTCGCGATTTGCCTGTTTGAGTTTTTCCTCCAAATCATCCATATCGTTATTTTTATAACGATAGCGCGACGCTTTCGATAAGCGGATACCATCAATAATGGAGGCATGGTTTAATTCATCAGAAATAATGGCGTCATGTTGGTCAAACAACGCCTCAAAAAGACCACCATTGGCGTCAAAACAGGACGGGTAGAGAATAGTCTCTTCGGTACTGAGAAATTCACTGAGTTTTTGTTCCAACTGTTTGTGGATTGTTTGTGTTCCACATATAAAACGCACTGAGGCCATGCCGTAACCCCATTCATGCAGTCCCTGTATCGCGGCATCGCGGAGATCCGGGTGTTGCGCAAGTCCCAGGTAGTTGTTTGCACACATATTCAGGACCTTGGGATTGTGGGGCACACCTATCCATGAGCCCTGAGAGGTGGTAATGACACGCTCTGGCTTGTACAGTCGCGCCTCACTAAGTGCGATCAATTCATTATTAATGTGTTGTTTAAATTCACCAAACATAGCAATATATTCTTATCAACAGGTAGGATTAGTTCTGCCAGTTAAGTACCACTTTACCTGATCTCCCTGACAACATCATATCGAATCCCTTACGATAATCAGTGTAGTGAAGACGATGTGTGATCACGGGTGAAATATCCAGGCCCGACTGGATCATCACTGTCATTTTGTACCAGCTTTCGAAAATCTCCCTTCCGTATATCCCTTTAATGGTCAGCATATTGAATACAACAAGTCGCCAGTCGATGGCCATGTTTTCAGAAGGAATGCCGAGTATGGAAATCTTCGCACCGTGGCACATGTTTTCCAGCATATCGCGAAAGGCCTGTCCGTTACCCGACATCTCCAGCCCCACATCAAAACCCTCATCCATTTCCAGTTCCTCTTGTACATCCCGTAAATTCTCCTGTTTAACATTGACCGTGCGAGTTGCTCCCAGAGTCTTTGCCAGTTCAAGTCGATAATCATTCAGATCGGTAATAACAATGTGCCGAGCGCCTGCATGTTTGACGATAGCACATGCCATCATACCGATTGGGCCGGCACCTGTGATCAAAACATCTTCTCCGAGTAAATTCCATTGTAAGGCGGTATGCGTCGCGTTGCCAAAAGGATCAAATAGAGCGGCGATATCCAGATCGATATCATTATGATGATGCCAGACATTGGCGTTTGGAATTGCAATATATTCAGCAAACGCCCCTGGTCGGTTAACACCAATACCGCTGGAATGTTGGCATAAGTGCCGGCGTCCGGCCATGCAGTTACGACAACGGCCACACACTACATGCCCTTCACCGGAAACAATCATCCCAGGCTTGTAATCATTAACATTAGTACCAACATCAACAATTTCTCCTACGAACTCATGTCCGACAACCATAGGTACGGGAATAGTATTTTGTGCCCATTCATCCCACCGGTAGATGTGTACATCCGTACCGCAAATAGCAGTACGCATTACCCTGATAAGCACATCGTTGACACCGATTTGTGGTAACGGGATCTGTTCCAAACACAGGCCTGTTTGCGCCTTGTTCTTTACCAGCGCATGCATCGTGTCAGACATAATAGCAAGCTCTTAAGCCAATTAATGTTGTATAATAGAAATATTTCTATTATATTAGAAAATTATTTTCCTAATTGCAAGATATTTTTCCAATATATAGGATTATTTATGGGGTACAATCAGCATAAGGAATCAATTGAAAACAAGGATCCAATCCAACAGGCACTTTGCAATCGGGTACGTGAATTGCGTAAAAAGAGTCACAAGACATTGGAGCAATTGTCTGGTGACAGTGGTGTTAGCCGCTCAATGCTTAGCCAAATTGAACGTGGTAAAGCTAACCCTACGCTGGTGGTTGCTTTTCGCATAGCCAAGGCCTTCAATATATCACTCGGAGAACTGGTTGAAGATCCGGGCATCAGCTCAGCAATAGAGATAATCCGAGGCAAGGATCCGGCGTATCTTTACCGGTCGGATGACAACTGCCATATACGTACGCTTTCGCCTTTACAAATGGAAAAGGATATTGAGGTATACGAACTCCGCCTTGCCTCAGGTAGCGAGTTGGATAGTTCGGCACATTACCAAGGCACTCGCGAGTTTATTACGATCCAGAAAGGTACCGCCCAGGTGAGATCAGAAAATAATGTATGTACGCTGAAAAAAAATGATTCTGCCCACTACCAGGCTGATGTAAAGCACGCGATAAGAAATATCGGACATGGTGAACTCGTTGCGTTTCTGGTCGTAACCTATATGTGAATTATATCTTTAGCCGGTATTTTTGATCACGGCCTGCCGTGGACGTCACTTTTTTCTCGTACAAATTCAACGGCGTCATCCAGCGGGATGTCCGTACTTTGCGAGTCGCGCCTGCCTTTATACTCAAGGGTATGATTATCCAACCCTCGCTCACTGAATACGAAACGATGAGGTATGCCGATTAATTCCATGTCGGCAAACATGACCCCCGGTCTTTCCTTCCTGTCGTCCAGCAGGACTTCGATCCCGCTTTCGACAAGCCGTTGATACAAGTCCTCAACAGCTGCGCGCAAACGTTGTGATTTGTGCAGATGGATGGGAATTATAGCAAGTTGATACGGAGCCAGTGCGCCCGGCCAGATAATGCCGCGTTCATCGTGATTTTGTTCAACGGCCGCGGCAACGATACGAGAAACGCCAATACCGTAACAACCCATGAACAACGTCACGGCCTCGCCGGTTTCATCAAGGCAGTTGGCCTTCATGGCTTCGCTGTATTTTGTCCCCAGTTGAAAAATATGACCTACTTCAATGCCCCGGGCGATTTTCAACGTCCCGGAATTATCCGGCGCCGGGTCGCCGTCAACGACGTTACGCAAGTCTGCAGATTTCGCTTCGTCCAGGTCACGCTGCCAGTTCACCCCTGTGAGGTGATAGCCGGTCTCATTTGCCCCACAGATAAAATCCGCCAGGGCCAGGGCATCATTGTCTGCGATGACGGGCATGTTTAATCCGACCGGCCCCAGCGAACCGACGTCACAACCTGCCTGCTTGCTGATTTGTTCCTGGGAGGCAAAAGTTAAGGGCTTTGCCACTTCCGGCAATCTTTCCGCCTTCAGACGATTCAGGTCGTGGTCCCCCCGCAATACCAGAGCGACCAGGTCATCGTTACTGCCCGTGACGATCAGCGTTTTCAGGCAGCGCGCCGCACTGACGTCAAAAAAACGGCTGATCTCGTCAATAGTATGTTGATCCGGTGTTGCCACCTTTTCCAACGGTTTACCCGGTTCCGGTCTTTCTTCAACGGGCACGGGCGCCGCAATGAGCTCCACGTTGGTTGCGAATTCGGAGTCTTTCGAAAAAGCGATGCTGTCTTCACCTGAGTCGGCCAGCACGTGGAACTCATGGGATACCTTGCCGCCGATGTTGCCGCTGTCTGCCAGAACGGGTCGAAACTCCAGTCCAAGCCTGTTAAAAATACGGGAATAGGCCCGGTACATCAGTTGGTAAGTTTCTTCCAGGGACTCCTGATTGAGATGAAAGGAGTAGCCGTCTTTCATCAAGAACTCCCGGGCGCGCATAATTCCGAACCGAGGCCGAATCTCATCCCTGAATTTGGTTTGAACCTGGTAGAAATTGGCCGGCAGTTGTTTGTAACTGCGGATTTCATGCCGGATCAAATCAGTGATGACTTCTTCATGGGTTGGACCCAGACAGAAATCCCGTTCATGCCGGTCCTTGAAACGTAACAATTCCGGGCCGTATTCCTCCCAGCGCCCGGATTCCCGCCACAATTCGGCCGGTTGCACCCCGGATAACAACACCTCCTGGGCGCCCGAAGAATTCATTTCTTCACGAACGATGGCCTCCACCTTGCGCAATACCCGTAACCCGAGCGGCAGCCAGTTGTATATCCCCGCGGCCGTTTTCCGGATCATGCCGGCCCGCAACATCAATTGATGACTGATGACCTCGGCATCCGCCGGGGCCTCGCGCAGGGTGGCCAGCAAGGTTTTCGTGGTTCGCATGTTGATTTTTTGGATGGTTTAAAGTTGATATTTGGGGTCAGAGTAAAAATATATATCGATAAACCAACACCACTTGCCGGATTGATCGTATTTTTACTCTGACCCCAAATATCATACCATGAGATACAGGGAACAGGTTGTTTGCAACCCCCTGCCAGGGGGAGCGGCGGAGTTCATGAGTATGGATGACCGCTCCCCCCCTCGCGCCCTCAGGCTGTCCCTGATCCCTGGCCGGGCGAACACAAACCTGGCCGCCCTTGGGCATAGAGGTAACCAACAAACAATAATACGGACAAACTTTGCAGTTCCATTCGACCGGTCTGTCCAACCTCGGCAGAGGCTGTTTTCCATGAACACCGGACTGGCCGCTGCCGTGTTTCCATACAGCGATATTAATTTTATCGGATCGGAGTGAGTTGAAAAGCGGAGAATCAGCAGAAATGTGAGAAAAGTCACATTTTGGTGAAATAAGATATTTGGGGTCATATTTGGGGTCAGAGTAAAAATACATCGATAAGCCAACACCACCTGCCAGATTGGCCATATTTTTACTCTGACCCCAAATATTCAAATATTTATATATTTTTGTGCAAAGCACAACTTGACGCTTGCGAAGAATATCAGTAACTTTCCATATCTTCTTATTGATAAATATGTGAAACGGTTGGGTGAATAAGTCAAAACCAGTCTTGCGCGGCGCGGAAATCTTCGTCAGGGCGCTGAAAGATGAAGGGGTAAAGCATGTATTCGGTTATCCCGGCGGCGCCGTATTGCATATTTACGACGAACTTTACAAGCAGACAGACGTAGAGCATATCCTCGTCCGCCACGAACAGGGGGCCGCCCACGCGGCCGACGGCTACGCCAGGGCGACGGGACTACCCGGTGTGGTGCTGGTCACCTCCGGGCCGGGCATTACCAATGCCATTACGGGAATTGCAACGGCGCACATGGATTCCATACCCCTGGTTGTATTCAGCGGTCAGGTTCCCACTTCCGTCATAGGCAACGACGCCTTCCAGGAAGTTGATGCCATCGGCATCTCCAGGCCCTGCGTCAAGCACAACTTTCTCGTTAGCGATGTGAAAGACCTGGCAGGCGTCATCAAGAAAGCGTTTTACGTAGCCACCAGCGGCCGCCCGGGGCCTGTTTTGGTAGATATTCCAAAAGATGTCACGGCAAACTCCTGTGAGTATGAATACCCGGAAGAAGTCGATATGCGTTCCTACCGGCCGACCGTCAAAGGTCATCCGGGTCAAATCAAGCGGGCGATCAAGCTCATGATGATGGCGCATAAACCCATGATCTACACGGGCGGCGGCGTTGTTCTCTCCGAAGCCAGTGCGGAGCTGGTCGAGTTTACCCGGGAGTTGGGTTTTCCTATTACCAATACATTGATGGGTCTGGGCGCGTACCCTGCCACCGACGGGCAATTTATCGGCATGTTGGGAATGCACGGCACTTACGAAGCCAATATGGCCATGCACCAGTGTGACTTGTTAATTGCTATCGGCGCACGCTTCGATGATCGCGTGACGGGCGACCTGGAAAAATTCTGTCCCTACGCAAAAATCATTCATATCGACGTAGACCCGTCCTCTATCGCCAAGAACGTACCGGTGGATGTTCCTATCGTAGGCGACGTTAAGAACGTGTTGCAGGAGATCAACATCGGGTTGAAGAACAACAGCACCCGGCCCGACCAGGCTGCGCTGGATAACTGGTGGCGGCAGATTAAAGACTGGCAGTCCATGGATTGTCTGCGCTTTGACCGAAATTCCAGCCTCATCAAACCGCAACGGGTCATAGAAAAGCTGTATGAATTGACCGGGGGCGAGGCATACGTCTCTTCGGACGTCGGCCAGCACCAGATGTGGGCCGCCCAGTTTTATAAATTCGACAAACCCCGGCGCTGGTTGAATTCAGGCGGTCTCGGTACCATGGGGTTTGGCTTGCCGGCCGCGATGGGCGCCAAGATAGCGTACCCGGATGAAACGGTGGTCTGTATCACCGGTGAGGCCAGCCTGGTCATGTGTATCCAGGAACTCTCAACCTGTCTGCAATACCGGACACCCATAAAGATCATTAATTTGAATAATCGCTATATGGGCATGGTAAGGCAGTGGCAGGAGTTTTTTTATGAAAAGCGTTATTCCCATTCTTACATGGAAGCCTTGCCTGATTTTGTCAAACTGGCCGAGAGTTTTGGTCACGTGGGGATGCGTATCGAGAAGGCCGCTGACGTTGACCCGGCGCTGGAAGAGGCACTGGCAATGCAGGACAGGCTGGTATTGATGGATTTTATTACCGACCAGACCGAGAACGTGTACCCGATGATCGCCGCCGGGAAAGGACAACATGAGATGCACCTGGCGCCCGGCTCAGAAGAACGGGAACTGGCCTGATGCGTCATATATTATCCCTCCTGGTTGAAAACGAGGCCGGGGCCTTATCCAGAATCTCCGGCTTGTTTTCCGCCCGGGGTTTCAATATAGAATCACTGACTGTTGCCCCGACGGAAGATGGCACTGTTTCGAGAATGACCATAGTGACCTCCGGTTCCGATGCGATTATCGAACAGATAACCAAACACCTGAACAAACTGATTGACGTGATAAAGGTTGTGGATTTACATGAAAGTGAGCACATAGAAAGGGAATTGATGCTGGTGAAAGTCATGGCGCTTGATTCTTCCCGGGAAGAACTGATGCGGTTAAGCGACATATTCAGGGGGCGCATCATAGACGTGAATGAAAATTCTTATACAATAGAAATCACCGGTAACGGCGACAAGCTGGATGCCTTCCTGAAAACATTGAAGCCGGAATTGATCCTGGAAACCGTCAGAACCGGTGTCTCCGGCATCGCCCGGGGGGATAAGGCGATAGGGGTTTGAGGGTTGGTTTCTTGTTTCTAGTAAAAACCAACCATCAAAAACTAAAAACCAAAAACCCCTTACTCTGTCCCCTATTTACATGAGAAACAAAGATGAATATATATTATGACAAAGACGCGGACCTGTCCGTTATAAAAAGCAAAAGAGTCGCTATCGTAGGGTATGGGTCACAGGGCCACGCCCATTCCAATAACCTCCATGACTCCGGTGTGGAGGTGTGTGTCGGTCTGCGCCAGGGCTCCGGCTCCGAAGCAAAAGCAAAAGCAGCCGGTCTGACCGTGAAGTCCATTGAGGACGCAGTAGGCTGGGCTGACGTGGTGATGATCCTCACTCCGGATGAACACCAGGCCGTGCTGTACCGCGCGCAGATTGAGCCAAACCTCAACCAGGGCGCGGTGCTGGCGTTTGCCCATGGTTTTAACATTCATTTTCAGCAGATAGAGCCCCGTCCGGACCTGGACGTCATCATGATCGCGCCGAAAGGACCCGGACACCTGGTACGTTCCACCTACCTGGAAGGCGGCGGGGTGCCTTCGCTTATTGCCATTCACCAGGATGCCTCCGGTCAGGCCAGGGATATTGCGCTTTCGTATGCTTCCGCCAACGGCGGCGGTCGCGCCGGTGTAATTGAAACCAATTTCCGCGAGGAGACGGAAACGGACCTGTTTGGTGAGCAGACAGTGTTATGTGGCGGGGTAACGGCGTTAATCCAGGCTGGATTTGAAACATTGGTTGAAGCAGGTTATGCGCCGGAAATGGCCTATTTTGAATGCCTGCACGAGACGAAATTAATCGTTGACCTGATCTACGAAGGAGGTATCGCTAACATGCGCTACTCCATTTCCAACACGGCAGAATACGGTGATTTTACCCGCGGGCCAAGGGTTATCGGCCCGGAGTCGAAAGCTGCGATGAAAGAGATTTTGCAGGAAATCCAGCAAGGTGATTTCGCCCGCGAATTTATTACGGAAAACCAGGCAGGCACGCCGAAGATGAAAGCAATGAGAAGAACCAGCAGGGGACACCAGATAGAACAGGTAGGTGAGCGACTGCGTTCAATGATGCCCTGGATTAAGGAGAACAAACTGGTCGACCATGAAAAGAACTGAGACCGGACATGATAAAACGCCGCAGAGGAATTTACCTGCTGCCCAACCTGTTTACCACGTCGGCGTTGTTTGCGGGGTTTTATGCCATTGTAGCCGCGATTAACGCACGCTATGAACCCGCCGCCATTGCCATTTTTATCGCTATGATCCTGGATGGCATGGACGGCCGCATCGCCAGGATGACGAAGACCGAAAGTGATTTTGGCGTTGAATTCGATAGCCTGTCGGACATGGTGTCATTCGGGTTGGCGCCGGCCCTGGTAGTCTATCAATGGTCATTGCACGGCTTCGGCAAGCTGGGCTGGCTGGCCTCCTTTATTTTCGCCGCGGCCGCGGCGCTGCGATTGGCCAGGTTTAACACCCAGGCCGGCAGCGCGGATAAGCGGTACTTCCAGGGATTACCCTGCCCGGCGGCAGCCGCAGTGATCGCCGGTCTGGTCTGGTTCGACACCGTCGGCCAACCGGTTTACGAGGCTACCATGATTGTCTTTGCTTTTTCACTGACAATCCTGGTCGGTCTCCTGATGGTAAGCAACATTCGTTATCACAGTTTTAAACAGTTCGATTTACGCGACAAGGTGCCGTTTTTCAGCATCTCGGCTATCGTCCTCATCATTGCACTGGTTGCCGTCAGACCGTCCCTTGTGCTGTTTTTGCTGGCCCTGGCCTATGCTGTTTCCGGCCCCTTGCTGACCCTGGTCCTGATCCGTCGCCATAGAAGTAAGCGAGTCAGCAGCGATCTGACAGAGGATAAAGGATAGATGGGGTCAGAGTAAAAATATTGCTAATCCGGTAGAGGACGCGGGCTTATTGTTGAGTATTTTTACTCTGACCCCGACTATGGGGGGAGCTTCCAGGAGTATTGAATTAAATTTGGCAACAGGGTAAAAATTGACTATGCTAGTCAATAGCACTGTCACAGATGTGGGTAGTATCAGAAGTTTCCTTTTGTTTCTGCCGTACATTGGATAGTTGAATTCCATAATCCATAAAAATAAAAGGGGGGAGTGTCGTATGAGTATGAGTGGTACTGTAAAGTGGTTCAACAATGCCAAAGGTTTTGGTTTTATTGAACCGTCCGAAGGGGGGGATGACATTTTTGTTCATTATTCATCCATTAAATCCGAGGGATATAAGACCTTGAATGAGGGACAGAGAGTTACCTATACCGCCGAACAGGGGCCAAAAGGTTTTCATGCCACCGAGGTGGTTGTCATCAACTGAACCGGTTGTTGTCGTCTGATAAAACCCCGCAATTGCGGGGTTTTATTTATTGTAAGCCCTGATTAATTACATTCCTGGATCAAAGCCTGCCCCGTACTTGATACGGGGTCCGGGACAGGTTTTTGCTTTACTCTCAAAATCAATGACTTGGCGTCATCGATTTTGACGGTACATCCTTGTACCGTAGGAAACTCTGAATAAATCAGAGTTTCCCGCACTACCCCGTATGGAGTAAGATAACGGACATGGGGTTATTTGAGCAGATATTGGTAGGAGTTTTAGCCGTCGGCGTCCTGTTCTTTTTCTGGCCCGGGGCGAAAGCCGCGCTGAGAAAAAGTCGGGAAGCCGAGAATCCGGATTGGTCAAGCGCGCTTATACCCATTGGCATAGTGGTCCTGTTCATCGTATTTTTGATCATCCTTGCCCGGAATTGATCGTCGAACGGCAGTTCATGTCAAACCATACAGTACACTTATCGAACTATTCAACTTTACTTGAATTCTGGTTTGGCCGAAAAGAGCTGGACAGTGAAGTGATTGAGGAAAAATCTTCCCTGTGGTGGGGTAAGGACGAAAAGACCGATGCCTATATCAGAACGCATTATTCAGATTTCCTTGCTCGTGCAGTCCGGGGTGTACTCGGTACCTGGTTGAATGAACCACGAGGCAACTTGGCCATGATTATTTTGATGGACCAGTTTTCCAGAAATATCTACCGGAATTCTCCCCGCGCATTCAGCCAGGATGAGCAGGTTCTGGACCTGGCCATGCGCGGGACGGCTTCCGGTGTTGATAAAAAATTGACGCCCGTTGAACGGGTATTTTTTTATATGCCGTTTGAGCATTCCGAATGTGTGGTAATGCAGGAAAGATCTGTCAATTTGTATCATGGACTCCTTGGCGAAGTGGCGGACGCGGACAAAGTAAAGTTTGTCGGTTACCTGGATTTTGCCGTAAAACATGCAGATATCGTGAAACGATTTAGACGCTTCCCGCATCGAAATGAGATTTTGGACCGGGCCTCGACCCAGGCAGAAATTGAATTCCTGCAACAACCCGATTCCTCTTTTTGATCCGTTTTCAAGTTGAATTTCCATGTATGAACTCTCTCTGATAGAAAAAGTATTCATTGCCGCCGTCCCCATTATCTTTGCCATCACCGTGCATGAAGTCGCCCACGGTTGGGTCGCCGGCAAACTGGGGGACCCGACCGCGAAGCTGGCCGGCAGGTTGACTCTGAACCCGGTGAAACATATCGACCCGGTGGGAACGATTGCCGTCCCCCTCATCATGATTGCCTTGACGCCTTTTGCCTTCGGCTGGGCGAAGCCGGTGCCCGTGAATTGGCGTAACCTGAATCATCCCAGGCGTGACATGGCGCTGGTTGCGGCGGCGGGGCCGGGAGCCAATATCGTTATGCTGGTCTTGTGGACGCTGCTGCTGTCGGCCTTGTTTGCAACGGGCAACACCATTTCTTACCTGTCAGCGTTATTGATTGAAATGGCGAAGATCGGGATCATTATCAATATTGTATTGATCGCCCTGAACCTGTTGCCGCTACCTCCCCTGGACGGCAGCCGGATCGTAACGGCTTTCCTTTCCCCCGCAGCGGCGCAAAAGTATAACGGCCTGGAACGCTGGGGCCTGCCGATCCTGGTTGTCCTGATCTTTACCGGAGTCCTGGGAAAAATTCTGCATCCGATAATTGGCTTCATGCTCTCCATTGTGAATACGCTATTAAGCGGATAATCATCAAAGTGTCAACCGAGTTTATAAATTACCTGCTGGAATTGTTGGAGCCTTTCGGGAACGTCAGCGCCAAAAAGATGTTTGGCGGCCATGGCATATTTAAAGACGGGTTGATGTTTGGATTGGTCGACGACGAGACGCTGTACCTGAAGGCGGATGATGGAAACAGGGCCGATTTTGAGGCGCGCGGGCTGGAGCGGTTTGTCTATTACAAAAAGGATAAACCCACGTATATGACCTATTATGAAGCCCCGGAAGAGGCATTGGATAATTCCGGAGACATGCTTACTTGGGCTGAAAAAGCCTTTGCCGCCGCAGTTCGTTCAGGCACAAAGAAACGTCAAAAGAAAGAATAGTGTACTTTGTGAAGCGGCCATAGAAGTTTTAAGGGGTCGGAAGATGAAAATTAAATATTTTGAAGATACTGATACTGCATTGATAGAGTTTTCTGAACAATCAGTCCATGAAACCAAAGAAATTAATGAAAATATTTATATAGACATTGCTGCAAATGGAAACCTGGTTGGCATGACTATAGAACATGCCAAGACACAGGCAAAGATTGACGAACTGTTATTTCAGCAAATGTCGGTTAGTTCAGCCTGACGGCAAGGGAGATATACTCATCATTTGAGAGTGGGCAGCCTGACGAATTCCATTGCCCAGGACTGCCTTTTGTGGTAAAACCCGCCACTCGCCACTGCTCAAGAATAAAAACAGGGGGGAGGGCAATGAACCGTAACTGTCTCAATCTATCACTCCAACACTTTACGCTTCCCGGAAAACTCCTTACAGGATTTATCCTTCTGCTTATCTCAACAGGTGCGAGCGCTGTTGTGGAACAGGAAATACAGTTCGTATTCAATACCTTTTCATTCCTTGTCTGGGGCGCACTGGTGATGTGGATGTGTGCCGGTTTCACCATGCTGGAAGCGGGATCGGTGCGCACCAAGAACGCCTCGGTCATCTGCCTGAAGAACATCGGGCTTTATTCCATCGCCGGGCTCATGTACTACTTCATGGGCTATAATCTCATGTATACGGACGTGTCCGGGTGGATGGGCTCCTTCACCTTCCTGTACGGCCCGTCGGCGGATGAACTTGCGTTATTGTCCGGTGATGAGGAAGCAAAAGCCGCGGTGATCGAGAACGGTTATTCCGTGATGTCTGACTGGTTCTTCCAGATGGTGTTCGTGGCGACTACTGCGTCCATCGTTTCCGGCACGCTGGCTGAACGGGTGAAGCTGTGGTCGTTCTTCCTCTTTATCGTCTTTCTCACTGCTGTCATTTATCCCATAGTCGGCGCCTGGACCTGGGGCGGCGGCTGGCTCAGTGAAATGGGTTTTCAGGATTTCGCCGGTTCCACCATTGTCCATTCGACCGGTGGCTGGGCGGCGCTTGCCGGCGCACTGGTAGTGGGACCGAGGCTGGGCAAATTCCGCGCCGACGGCAGTGTCAGACCTACGATTCCCTCGAATGTTCCTATCGTAACCCTGGGTGTTTTTATCCTGTGGCTGGGCTGGTTCGGTTTCAACGGTGGATCGCAACTTGCCCTGGGCGGCGCAGCCGACGCGGTGGCAATGAGTAACGTGCTGGTTAATACCAACCTGGCGGCGGCGGCCGGAGTCATGGCGGCGCTGATCGTATCGCGACCTCTCCTGGGGCGGATCGACCTGCTCGCCGGACTGAACGGCGCCATTGCGGGACTTGTCTCAATTACGGCCGGACCGGATATCGTCACACACTACTGGGCGGTTTTCATCGGGTCGGTCGGAGGCGCTCTCGTTGTAGTCGGGATTATGTTCCTGGAAAGATTGAAAGTGGATGACGTGGTCGGCGCGATTCCGGCGCACTTGTTTGCCGGTGTCTGGGGCACCCTCGCAGTCTGCATCGCAGCCGGCGGTGACATTATGGTACAACTTACCGGCATACTTGCGGTTGGGGCTTTTGTCTTCCTGACTTCCTATGTGCTGTGGTTCGCCATCGAAAAGACCGTGGGAGTCCGGGTAACGCGTGCGGTTGAAGAAATCGGCCAGGATTCGGCAGAACTCGGGATCGAATCCTACCCCGAGTTCGTGCTTATGCCGGACATGGACGACATTGAAGAACTAAGGCAGGACTAAGAAAAGGAAGCAAGGAAAAGGGGACAGATTTTAAATCTGTCCCCTTTTCTGTTGTCGATTGCCGGGTCTAACGCGTAAGGTCGGTGGCAGGGTCAAGCAGGTAATCCGGTTCACAGTATTCCAGGGATGGAATATCCGGGAGGCTGTCGCATACTTCAATCGCTTTTATTCCCATTTCCAATTCGGACCATTCAAAAATCCAGCTCTTGAACAGGGGAAGTTCTATTGTCTTTTTCAGGCCCGCTGCTGCTGTTTTTTCAAGAATTAAGGTTTTTTCCTCTTCATCGGGCCAATGGTAAAACCCGAGAATAATTCCCCTTGCCTGGGAGTTTCCCGGGTTGAAATCGGGAACGGCTTCCGACTCTTTTGTTTCAAGGGGCAGGTCAGAACTTTGCAGAGACGAGGAAGCGGCGAATATTTTTCCGCCGGCATCGTCCTGCAATGGAAATACCGTTCCGGCGACAAAGGAGCAGAACAATACAAGACAGATAAAAACAGGATTTTTACACTTCAATAATAGTCTCATATTTGGGGTCAGAGTAAAAATACAGTTGGGTTGGCAGGTGGTGGTACTTTGTCATTAAGTATTTTTACTCTGACCCCAAATATCCTACACTCTCGCAGTCCACCAATAAAAAGGTGCAAAAATGAGTTCTCAACAAGATTCTAAAGTTGTTGTTACTGATGTTCAGATGCCGTTCAGTTCAATGGTTATTTTTATGATCAAATGGGCGATAGCGGCAATTCCGGCATTTATTATTTTGTCTATGCTGGGCGCAATCCTGTTCGCTGTATTCGGAGGCCTGCTACTCGGTATCGGTATGTGACGCAGTACGCAGGTTAATCGATTATACGGATTTTATTGCCTACTGTGTTCACCGGTTCGCCGTTTTCAAAACGCGGCCGGTAGATGCGCCCCCGGATCGTTTTCTTGGCTTTTCTGCGAGCGGAGGTCGCGTCCGCCGGTTCGGATTCAATGATCTCCACGTTTTTGGCCCGCCCTGTACTGGATACGTCGAAAGACGCCAGGACAGTGGTGGTTTTCTCTTCCTCCAGTTTTTTGTCAACTTCGGGCAAGGGCAGCCGCAATGCCGGCAGGTTCTGCGGTTTGCCGAATAATTCTTCGATCACTTCCTGGTACTCACCGGTATCGGTCAGGACCTGGTAGGCGGACTTGTAGTTCTTGTATGCCGTCGTTTTCTTGCCCCGCAGGAGGTTCCAGTCGCCCAGGTGTACCAGGGCCCGGGCGTGCGAATCCTTCGACAGTTCAGGGTGAGCCTCATGGATTTGCACGATGTGTTTCAGTGCCTTGCCGACGGCGACTATACGTTGTCCCAGGGCAAAGTCCTTGCTGCTTGACTGGCTGGCATAATAACTCGGGTCCGGCACTCTGATGGTGTTGCAGATACGCCTGGCACCGCCGTTTGCCGTGGGAACGGTGCGACACATTACCTGGGTCCGGGTTGGACTGCCCGTACCGTGAAAATCACCCTGCGGCGTATTGGCGACTTCGATGGCATATTGATAATTCGTCAACGCCCTGCCGTACAGCGGATTGATTAATCTCGGATCGTTCTCTCCGTACTGTCTCTCCAGGATAGTAATAGTGTCACGGAAAAGTTTTTCGGATTCGCCGATAGTCCTGATTGCACTGCTCTCCAGCAGGTTTTCCTTGTAAGCCTTCAGTTTCCAACGTCCGACCTTATCGACAACAGGTAATAACCTGGGGTCGCCGACGTCATAATTACGCTTATGAATCCATAGCAGTTGCTGGTAGTTTTGATCCACTTCCTCCCAGTCGGCATTGGCGATATTGCTTTTGACCAGTTGCTCTAAAATAAGCAGTTGGCCGGTGCTCTGCAGGCCCTCGTTCACCCGTTTGATCTGCAGGGCGCGGTTGAATGCATCAACGGCTTCTTCGTGCTTTCCGTCCTTTTGGTAAACCAGGCCGACGGATAACAGATACTCACCCGTAGCGGGGTCGTAAACACCATGTTCAATTTCGCGTTCCCGGATCTGCTGCTCGTATTCCGCTATGGACCGGGGAAGATTAACCTGTGCTTGAGTATCAGCAAAAGTTGAATCGACATCTGCGGGATTTTCCTGGGCATGGGTATATGGCAAGCAGGCAAGGGAGAAAGAGGCAACCGCCATCCCGATTTGAAATAAGTCAGGTTTCATCACATTGTCACATAACTCAGGTAATCATTATGACCCGGAATTTCCCATTATAGTTCATGATTAAAGTATAGCACTACTAAAGGGACACAAAGAGGTTCTAAATTCCGGCAGAGTCATGTAAACTATGAAGACCACAAGCAGTTCCCCAAACAGGACTGAAAGAAAGTTTGTAGGTTGTTTTAGAGTGTGCAGTCCGTATTTCTTATCAGAATTCCGAAAATCTGCCTTAAAACTCACTATGTATGGGAATTGCTTTTATTGTACACATAACCGGAGATTAATGATATGGGAAGAGTAGCAGTAGTAACGGGCGGCACGCGGGGTATCGGCGGGGCCATTTCAATTGGTTTGAAGGAGGTAGGCTACAAGGTTGCGGCGAATTATGTAGGCAATGACGAGGCCGCTGCTAAGTTTAATGAAGTAACGCACATTGCCGTGTATAAATTCGACGTGGGTGATTTTGAGGAATGTCAGAATGCCATTATGCAGATTGAGGAAGACCTGGGACCGGTGGACGTGTTGGTCAACAATGCCGGCGTTACCCGGGACGGCACCATGCACAAGATGGATTTCGAGCAGTGGAACAAAGTAATCCAGACCAACCTGGGCTCCTGTTTCAATATGTCCCGTTGTGTTATTGATGGAATGCGCCGGCGCAGTTTTGGACGGATCGTGAATATCGGTTCGATTAACGGTCAGGCCGGACAATACGGCCAGGTGAATTATGCTGCGGCCAAATCGGGGATACACGGGTTTACCAAGGCTCTGGCCCAGGAAGGCGCGGCCAAAGGAGTGACGGTCAACGCAATAGCGCCGGGTTACATCGATACGGATATGGTCCGGGCCGTACCGGAAAACGTATTGGAAAAAATCATTGCCAGGGTTCCCGTAGGTCGCTTGGGAAAAGCCGAGGAGATCGCTCGCGGGGTATTGTTCCTGGTCCATGATGATGCCGGCTTTATTACCGGGTCAACCATGAGTATCAACGGCGGCCAACACATGTACTGAGAAATGCGGGATAGATGGTAGCTCCCCTTCATCTCCCTCTGTTGGGGGGAACAGGAGGGAGAAACAGGGGGCTACCGAGATAAAATGGGCACTCCTGTTTGGGGGGAACAACAAGAGGGGAGGAGGACCGGAGTGCCCACTTGTTTCCAATTACTTTGTTTGACTATTCCTGTTGTGACAAGTTCCGTGAGAGGCAAAAAAATTTATTCAGGCCGCAAGGGCCTCCACGGCCGGCAGATAGTCGTAGTGAAGATCATTTGCCACGGCCTCGCAGGTCACGCGGCTTTGATACACATTCAAGCCGTTACGTAAACCAGGATCGCTCAGCAATGCCTGTTTGGCCCCCTTATTGGCGAGAGCCAGGATGAAGGGCAGGG
Source organism: Gammaproteobacteria bacterium (assembly GCA_965248145.1). Taxonomy (GTDB): domain Bacteria; phylum Pseudomonadota; class Gammaproteobacteria; order Eutrophobiales; family Eutrophobiaceae; genus JAAXHV01. Next base: position 885,396 of record OZ252091.1, read on the forward strand.
TGGCATTGTTGAGGGCGAACGTGGAAGTACGCGGGACTGCCCCGGGCATGTTCGCAACGCAGTAATGCACTACGCCGTCGACGATATATGCAGGTTCCTGGTGTGTGGTTGCACGGGAAGTCTCGAAACAACCCCCCTGGTCAATGGCCACGTCAACCAGGACCGAGCCGGGCTTCATACGGGCAACCATGTCCTTGCTTAATAATTTGGGCGCTTTGGCGCCGGGTATGAGGACAGCGCCGATGACCAGATCGGACTGTAACGCGTATTCCTTAATGGTATCTCCGGTTGAATAAACACACTTGACCCGCCCGCCGTACTCTGCGTCAACCTGTCGCAAACGCGGCAGGGAGCAGTCCAGCAACGTGACGTCCGCGCCCATCCCCAAAGCCATGGCTGCGGCATTATCGCCTACCACGCCGCCACCAATAACCAGCACCTTGGCCGGCGCCACTCCGGGCACGCCTCCCAGCAAAACACCGGACCCGCCCTGGGCCTTTTCCAGGCAGTGCGCCCCTGCCTGTACGGACAAACGCCCCGCCACTTCACTCATGGGGGCAAGCAAGGGTAATGAGCGGTCTGCCGCGGTGACCGTTTCATAAGCAATAGCCGTCGCGCCGGAGGCCAGGAGCAATTCTGTTTGTTTCAGATCGGGAGCCAGGTGCAGGTAGGTAAATAATACCTGTCCCGCGCGCAACAGCCGGCATTCGTCAGGTTGCGGCTCTTTTACCTTTATGATCAACTCGGCCGCGGTAAAGATTTCCGGGGCGCCAGGCGCTATCTCAGCACCGGCCGTAACGTAATCGGAATCTGTCATGCCAATGCCGTCGCCGGCATTGCTCTGGATCATCACCCGGTGGCCTGCCTTCACCAGTTCACGCACGCTACCCGGCGTCAAGCCCACGCGATATTCGTGGTTTTTGGTTTCTTTCGGTACTCCAATCTGCATGTTGTTCTCTGTTTGTTCAGGGTTTCGACGGCAACGGCATAAGGTTAATGAAAAAAGGATCGAATTTCTTTGCAAATTATTAATTAAAGTGATATATAATTCGAATATTCTTCTGATATTTTATAAATAAACAAAATTAAATATCTATGGTATCTCTGGATAGAACGGATCGTGCTATATTGCATGAACTACAACTGGATGGCCGTATCAGTAACGTCAAACTGGCGGAGCAGGTTAATTTATCGGAGTCGGCCTGCCTGCGCAGGGTCAAGCTGTTGGAGGAGGCCGACATCATCGGCGGTTACGTCATGTTGATCAACCAGGCTGCGGTGGGTCTGTCCGGCAACGTCTTCGTTGAAATCACGTTAAATCGCCAGCAACGGGAGGACCTGGACGCCTTTGAAGCCAGTGTGGCGCGGGTGCCCGAAGTCATGGAGTGTTACCTGATGTCCGGGGATTATGACTACCTGCTGAGAGTCGTCGTGGCCGATGCCGGTGATTATGAGCGGATTCACCACGAACAACTGACCACATTACCCGGCGTGGCCCGGGTCAGGTCGAGCTTCGCCCTGCGGGCAGTGACGAAAAGCACGGAATTACCCATCCCGGCCTGATATTTATATTTGGGGTCAGAGTAAAAATAATTTGGGGTCAGAGTAAAAATAGCCAGGAATAGACATCAACGCCTGCCTGTGTCTGTTTTTTTTACTCTGACCCCAAATTATTCTTACCCTGACCCCAAATTGTTTGAATTACTGCCCTGCTGTTATAATGCCGAATTTACAGTAACCAACAACCAATAAAACCATGTCTGATAAAACAAGCTACGAAGTCGTAGACGGCATTGCCGTCATTACCATAGACAACCCCCCGGTCAACGCCATGTCCACGGCAGTGAGAAAAAGCTGCTGGGACGCCCTGGACAAACTGGCTGCCGACGCTTCAGCCAGGGCCGCAGTGCTGATATGCGCGGGCAGAACTTTTATCGCCGGCGCCGATATTACCGAATTTGATAAACCCCTTGAGGATCCCTGGTTGCCTGACCTGGTTGAGAAATTTGAGGCATCGGAAAAACTGATCGTTGCCGCCATCCACGGCACCGCCCTTGGCGGGGGGCTGGAAACGGCCATGGGCTGTCACTACCGCTGCGCGCTTCCATCGGCAAGAATAGGTCTGCCTGAAGTCAACCTCGGTCTCTTGCCCGGCGCCACGGGAACGCAGCGTTTGCCGAGATTGGCCGGTGCGAGGAAAGCCTTGGACATGATGATCTCAGGCCGGCCCGTCGGTGCTGCGGAAGGTTTGGAGGCCGGTGTTATCGAAAAACTGGTTGACGGTGATTTACGTGAAGGCGCTATCGCCTACGCCAGGGAGTTACTCGAAACCGGCGCCCCGATCAAACGGGTCAGTCAACTGGAGGTTGCGGCTGAAGGTATTGATGAAACTTTTTTTACCGAGTACCTGCAAAAACTGGCCAGGACGGCTCGTGGTTTCTTCGCGCCGGCGCAGATCGTGAAATGCGTACAGGCGGCCATGAATGAATCCTACCGGGACGCGCTGAAAACGGAACGGCGGCTGTTTGATGAATGCAAGGCGTCCACTCATTCCCAGGCGCAGCGGCACTTGTTTTTTGCGGAAAGGGAAGTGACCAAGGTCCCTGACGTTCCCAAAATTACACCCGTGAGGGAAATAAAAAATGTCGCGATCATCGGCGCCGGCACCATGGGCGGCGGCATTGCGATGAACTTTATTAATGCCGGTGTGCCAGTTACGGTATTGGAATCGGAGCAGGCCGGTCTGGAACGCGGTCTGGGGATAATCCGAAAAAATTACGAGGTTGCCGTTAACAAGGAACGCATGACGGAAGCGCAACTGGAACAAGCCATGGGAATGATCGCGCCGACCACCGACTATGCCGACGTAGCCGGCGCCGATCTGGTTATTGAGGCCGTTTTTGAAACCATGGAGGTGAAAAAAGACGTATTCACAAAGCTGGATCAGGTCTGTAAACAAGGCGCCATTCTGGCAAGCAATACGTCCAGCCTGGATTTGAATGAAATAGCCGCCGTGACCAACCGGCCGGAAGACGTCATCGGCCTGCACTTCTTCGCCCCGGCCAACGTCATGAAACTCCTGGAAATTGTCCGCGGCGAGAAAACCGCCAAAGACGTGATTGCCACGGCCATGGCCAGCGCCAGGACGATTCGAAAAGTGGGCGTCCTGGTCGGTGTCTGTTTCGGTTTCGTCGCTAATCGCATGTTTTTTCCTTACGTCAGGGAAGCGCAATTGATGATGCTGGAAGGCATCCCGCCGGAGCGGGTTGACCGGGTTGCGTTTGACTGGGGTATGGCTATGGGTCCCCATGCGGTCATGGACTTGTCCGGTCTCGACGTGTTCAACAAGTTGAATACCGAGTGGAAGGACCGGCCCGACGACCAGGTATATTACCGCATGTGCAGAGTGCTCTGTGAGATGGGACGTCTCGGCCAGAAAACCGGCGCCGGCACCTACCGCTACGAGGGTAGAAAAGCCCTGCCTGATCCCGAGGTCATGGACATCGCCCGGCGGGAAGCGCAGGCGTTGGGGGTGAAGCAAGTTGAGGTCAGTGATGAGGAGATCATTGAGCGCATGCTCTTTTCCATGATCAATGAAGGCGCGCGGGTACTGGAAGAGGGGATCGCCATACGGCCGAGCGATATCGACGTGATCTTCGTTAACGGTTACGGCATGCCGCGGTACCGCGGCGGCCCCATGAAATATGCCGACACCGTGGGTCTCGAGAAAGTTTACGCTGCCGTCAGCAAGTACCGCGCCCGCTACGGCGATTTATGGTGGACCCCCGCCCCGTTACTGGAACAACTGGCCGGCGAAGGCCGCACTTTCCAGGAATGGAGCGAGAACAGGTAAAAATATTTGGGGTCAGAGTAAAAACTATTTGCGATGCTTGGGATATTTGAGTTATTAAAATAGTTTTTACTCTGACCCCAAATATCACTAATTGTTGGTTTTTAGTTGTCAGTTGATGGTTTTTAGTTGATACTGCCCCGCTTATTACTAAAAACTAACAACCAAAAACTAAAACATTGATTTGCATGATTTATACAGGTACCCGGAATGAATAATCGAACTCTACAAACACCTTATGTCGTCGCGATTGTGGTTGCGACAATACTATTTACGGATTCTGCGGCAATCTTCAAACCAGCCCACGCACAGGGCAGGAGCGGCGCGCTTATAGAGGAAATCGTAGTCACGGCGCGCAAACGTGAAGAAAACCTGCAGGATGCTCCTATTGCGGTATCTGCGTTTAGCGGTGACGCCCTGGACTTTCGCGGCGTGACGGATATCGGCAAGTTGGACCAGTTTGTGCCCAACCTGGTCTTGAATGAATCGACTACCTATTCCAATGTCTCCAATGCCGCCGTGTACATCCGCGGCATCGGGCAGAATGACTTTACTCCGGTGATCGATCCCGGCGTGGGCATTTACGTGGATGGCGTCTACCTGGGCCGTTCCGTCGGCGCGGTATTGGATATCGTTGACGTGGAACGGATCGAGGTGCTGCGCGGCCCGCAAGGAACCTTATTTGGACGCAACACTATCGGCGGCGCCATCAGCCTCAACAGCAAAAAGCCTGACGGCGAGTTCGGCGGAAAGGTGGATGTCAAGTACGGCACCGATGACCGCTTCAACGTCAGAGGTTCCGTCAATATTCCTTTCGGCGATAAGTTCTTTGCCCGTTTGTCGGCGGCTACCTTCCTGCAGGACGGTTATGTCACCCGTGTGGTTGATGGCAAGGACCTGGGCGACCAGGACGTAGTAGCCCTGCGCGGCGCGCTGCGCTGGCTGCCGACCGACAATCTTGATATTTCCTGGTCTGTGGATTACAGCCGTGAACGCGAGAACGGGAATCCTTTCGTCCTGGTCGGCATACAACCGCTTAACGTCGGCATACTGACCGGTGGCGGCCCGTCCATGACCCTGGCAGCCAATACCTTAGCCGCACAACTGGCCAGCGGCGGCCCGGCTACATTCCCGGGAGGTGAATTTTTTAACGTGATTCACCCCAGCGGTTTCCCGTTCCAGTTCCTGGCCTGTTTTTCCCCGGAGAACGCCAATAATCCCGTCTGTTTCAACCAACAGTACATAGACAATGGCGATAAAAAATTGAATTACAGCGGTGACCCCAGTTCCCAGGAACTGGACGTCTGGGGTACGGGCCTGACGGCTGAATGGCAGATCAACGACAAGCTCAAGGTCAAGTCGATCAGTTCCCTGCGGGGTTTTGAAGGCCACTTTGAAGGCGACCAGGATGGCTCCCCTATCAGGGTTTCCTATCTCATCGATATCTACCAGCACGAACAATTCAGCCAGGAACTGCAACTGTTGGGCACCAGTTTTGCCGATCGCCTGGACTGGATACTGGGCGCCTATTACTTTGAAGAGACTGGCAAGAACATCAACCCGGTGCGTTTTTCCCAGGTAGACCTGCAATCAGGCGGACATTATGACGCGGATTCCTGGGCTGTGTTTGCCCAGGGCACCTGGCACTTTAATGACAAGCTGGACCTGACCTTCGGCCTGCGTTACACCGAGGATAGCCGTGATTACCTGCCGGACCAGTTCATTGAAGTGTTGCCGACGGGACCTTTGCCCATACCGGGGACCAACATTGGTGATCGGCCGCTGCCGTATGAATGGACCTCCAGTAAAACCTCGGAACTGGTACCCATGGTGAACCTCTCCTACCGCTGGAATGAAAGCCTGATGACTTATTTCACTTATTCCGAAGGCTTCAAGTCCGGCGGTTACACGCAACGCATCTTCCCCCCTGAGGCCAGTACGCCGAGCTTTGATCCAGAGTTTGTTAAATCCTACGAGGGTGGTTTCAAGTTTGACGGCTGGAATGACCGGTTGCGCTTTAACGTCGCCGTCTTTTTTACCGATTACACCGACCTGCAATTGCTAGTGGCGGACCCGTCCCGCCTCGGGCCGTTTGTCAGTAACGCCGGTGACGCCGAAGTCATCGGGGTGGAACTGGAAATGCTGTTAAACCCGGCGGAAGGGTGGTATATCACCGGCAGCGCGGGAATGACCGATATTGACCGCACAGCTTTGGGAGGCGGTGTACAGGGTTTGACCCTGGACAGCCCGTTCCAGCACATTTCCAAGTGGACGGCCAATGCGCAAATCTACAGGGAATTCGCCCTGGGTGAATGGGGTTACCTGACCCCCCGGTTTGAATGGTCTTATCGCACGGACTGGGGCACCAACTCAAACAACGTGCCGCGGCTGGGCGATGACGTCCTGCCCGGCGGGCCGTTTGCCGGCGTGCCGTTGAGTTTCGGCGTGCCCAACCCGACACTGGTTGAGGATGATTTACACCTGCTCAACGCCAGTGTGCGCTGGGACGTGCGCAATACCGACTTGTCCTTTTCCGCCGGAGTGGACAACCTGACCGATGAGGAATACACCACATTCGCTAACTACCAGGACGGTTTTGGTTTTACTCAACAAACCTTCGATCGCGGCCGGCAATGGTATGTACAAGGCAGCTTCGAGTTTTGAATGAGTGGTAAAAACAAAGAAAACGCGGTTTTTCTAAAGGTTAAACCGGATTGGAAATAGCATGGCGTGAACATTCTTGAATTGACGCTGGTCAAGGCGCTTGAACGAATGCAGGCCAGGGAGTTCAGCGCGGTCGAGTATGTTCAGGCCATGCTTGAGCGTAACAAGGAGGCGGCTCATTTAAACGCAGTAATATGCCTGGATGAACAGTCTGTGCTGGATTCCGCAGCACAACGGGACCGGCAACGACAGGATAACGGCAACCCGGCGCTGCTCGGTGCTCCTCTGTTGCTTAAAGACAATATCAACAGCGCGGACCTGCCCACCTCAGGCTGTACACCGGCGCTGAAAGGTCATGCACCGCCGGCAAATGCCCCTGTTGTCCAGGACTTGCTCAATGCCGGCGCCGTTATCTTCGGCAAGGCAAACATGCACGAACTGGCCTTTGGCATCACCAATAACAATCCCACGTTCGGGCCTGCCAGGAATCCGTATAATCCGGACCTGATCCCGGGAGGCAGCAGTGGTGGTACTGCGGTTGCCATTGCCGCGGGGATCCTGCCCGCCGGGCTTGGCACGGATACGGGCGGGTCGACGCGGTTGCCTGCCGCCTTTTGCGGGATCTGCGGGTTCAGGCCAACAATCGGGCGCTATCCGGCCGGTGGTGTGATCCCGATTTCCACTACCCGCGATACACCGGGACCCATGGCCAGGGCGGTTGAGGATTTACAGTTGCTGGACCGGGTCATGGCCGATGAAGCGGGCCCTGTTGAGACAGTTGACTTAGCCGATATCAGGCTGGGTGTGCCCCGCGCATACTATTATGAGAACCTGGAAGCAGGTATGGAAAACGTCATCGAAGCCACCCTCGACCTGCTTGCCGCGTCATGCAAAGATCTGGTGGAAGTTGACCTGGGACCAGTGGGAGAATTAAACGACAGGGTGGGTTTTCCCGTTGCACTGTATGAGGCCGGGCGCGACATGATGCGCTACCTCGCTACCTCCGTCCCCGGCGTGTCTATCGAAGTCGTACTTGAGCAGATAGCCAGCCCGGACGTGAAAGAAGTCTATACTGCAGTGGTATCCGGCGCCGTTGTTACCGAAGCGGCATACCGGGACGCGCTGAATATTCATCGTCCGGAAATGCAGGCGCTGTTTTCCGATTATTTTACGGACAACAACCTGGATGCGCTGGTCATTCCCACGATACCGTTGACCGCGCCCCCCATCGGGCATGACGAGACCATCGAACTGAACGGCCGGCAACTCCCCACCATGCCGACGATAATTCGTAATACCGACCCCTCAAGCAACGTCGGCATACCCAGCCTGTCCGTGGCCGCGGGGCTGGCGGCCAACGGCTTGCCCGTCGGTGTCTGCCTGGAAGGTCCGGCAGGATCAGACCGGAAATTACTGGCCATCGGCAAGGCCCTGCAGGATAAGATAGGCTACTTGCCGCGGCCTGGAACGTTGTAATCCGGGGACGCGTACCAACGGGGACGGAATTGAATTCCGTCCCCACACAGAGAAGCAATGAACGAATTCTATCAACTCCCCATAGCCGAATTGGAAAAACGTTACGTAGCCTTGGCGCGTAACGCGTTGCCACTATGGGGAATTGACGGTAACTCCCCTTTGGCGCTGCTCAAGATCCGCGAGAACGGGATTTACCGTGTGCTGGACCAGGCCACGGCCAAAAAATACGTTGTCCGCGTCCACCGGGCCGGTTACCACAGTGACGCCGAACTCCGGTCCGAACTGCAATGGATGGACAGCTTGAGAGAATACGGTGTGTTAACGCCCACCCTGCGCTATTCAAACCAGGGCAACATGTTCGAAATCGTGGAGTCGACCGGGGTTCCGGAACCGCGCCAGGTGGATATTGTCGACTGGATAGAAGGTGAGCAGTTGGGCGATCTTGAAGCGGGACTGGACGGCGCCCCGCACGAGATACGCGAACGGTTTGAAACCCTTGGCAGCATTACCGCGCAGATGCACAACCATGCCGAAGGCTGGCGGGAACCGGCAGGCTTCACCCGCCACAGCTGGGACGCTGACGGTTTCACCGGCGAGCAGCCTTTCTGGGGACGCTTCTGGGAATTGCCCGCCCTCAGCGCATGGCAAAAGGACAGGATGCTGCAGGTGAGAGACAAATTACGCGCTGATCTGACTGCATTAGCTACGGGACCGGACCGATACGGCTTAATCCATGCTGATCTGCTATTTGAAAACATCCTGGTGGGCGAAGATGGCGTGCGGGTTATCGATTTCGATGATTGCGGCTATGGCTGGCATTTGTTTGATCTCGCCACCTCGATCTTTTTCCTGCAAGGCTCCGAACATTTTGACCTGGCCAAAGAAGCGTTGATTACTGGTTACAGGAAAAACAGGCCCCTGACGGATGAACACCTCAGCTGGCTGCCGATCATCTACATGGCGCGGGCAACTACTTATCTCGGTTGGATGCATACCCGTTCCGAAACGGAGACCGCAAGGGAAATGACGCCCATGGTCATTGAACTGGTATTCAGCCTGGTGGACGATTACCTTGAATAGTATCCAGTCTGAGCAAACCCTGCAAAGAACGGCGCTCATTGTGGTCTGCATGGGCGCTTTTATCACCCCGCTGATGTTATCGTCAGTCAATGTGGCTATTCCCACTATTGTGGAAGGGTTGCAAATCGATGCGATTACAGCAAGCTGGATTCCACTGGCATACCTGTTGTCCAGCGCCGTATTTTTATTGCCGTTTGGCCGCCTGGGCGACATGCATGGTCGCAAGAAAATGTTTCTGTCGGGTATGACAACGGTGGCCATTGGTTCCATTCTTGCGTCTACTGCCCAATCGGCCCTGTTGCTGATCCTGTGCCGGGTGTTGCAGGGAATGGGCGCGGCGATGTTATTCGGCACCGGTATTGCCATCCTGTCTTCCGTCTATCCTCCGGAAAAACGCGGGAGCGTCCTGGGACTGTCCGTCTCGTTCGTTTACCTGGGTTTGACCTGCGGACCGTTTGTGGGTGGTTGGGTCACCGAGCAATTCGGTTGGCGCAGCGTGTTTATTTTCCATCTCCCGGTGGTTATTCTGGTCATCGCGCTGGCGCTGCTGAAGTTAAAAGGAGAGTGGCGCGGCCCGTCCGGGCAGAAATTCGATTTCTTCGGCACGATCATCTATGGTGCGTCGATTATTGCCTTGATGTACGGTTTCTCTGTCCTGCCCACCCTGTTCGGCTTTATTCTGATCATGCTGAGCGGCGCCGGTTTGTCTGTTTTTTTCAGGTATCAAAAGAAATTGGAACACCCCCTGTTCAACGTCAATATTTTTTTCAGCAACCAGGTGTTCACCTATTCTTCCATGGCCGCGTTAATCATGTATTCCTCCACATTCTCGATCACATTTTTAATGAGCCTGTATTTGCAGAATATCAAGGGGTTTGCCCCGCAGGCTGCCGGGTTAATCATGATCTCCCAACCCCTGGTGATGACCTTGTTTTCCCCTCTGGCCGGCAGGATGTCGGACCGGTATGAACCACGCCTCATCGCTTCTCTGGGAATGGGGTTAACGGCAATCGGCCTGGCTTTACTCGCTACGGCAAACATGTTGACAACCACCGTGTTTATCGTTGCCACTTTGAGTGCCGTCGGCCTTGGATTTTCTTTGTTCTCCTCACCGAATGCCAATGCCATCATGAGTTCGGTGGAGAAGAAACACCTGGGTACGGCCGCCGGGACAGTATCGACCATGCGCGTTATCGGACAGGTGTTCAGCATGGGCATTGTGACATTGGTGTTTGCCCTGATGTTAGGCCCCGTGCAAATCTCACCGGAACAACACGGGAAATTGCTTGCCAGCATCAACACCTGCTTTATCGTTACCTCACTGCTTTGTTTTATCGGTGTTTATTTCTCATTCAAAAGAGGAAATCTCCGTAGTTTATAAATACGGGTTCAGGTGGGCTTTTCAAGACTCGCTGTAAATACATCCCTGTACACTTACCATCCGCTATCCCTGCGGATGATAGTCTTGAAAAGCCCACCTGAACCCGTCACAAGCGCCGGAACAAGGGAGCTTAGTACCAGGGGTACATGCTGTAATCCAAAGGCAGGTCATCATAGTGTCCCATGGTGGTGGTAAAGGCCCGTTTTGAGTAGAGCAGGGGCTTCAAGCCGTCATTGACGATCACATCCTTGATCTCGCCGATAATGACCGCGTGAGTATGGGCGACCAGCATTTCCTCAACGGTGCAATCAAAACCGGCCAGGGCTTCCTGCAGTACCGGCGCGCCGGTTACCAGTTCTGTCCATTTGCCGTATTCAAAATGATCTTCAGATTGGCCTCCGAGCATTTCGGCAAAGCGTTTGGCCAACTCTTCCTGAGTTTGCGCGAGCACGTTAACGCTCATGCAACGGCTCTCTGCTATATGCCGAAAGCTGTTGCCGTTGAAGTTCACGCAGGCCAGCAGGCGCGGAGGTTCCGCGGAAAAAGAACAAACCGCGCTTGCGGTCAGTCCCGACCTGAACTCGCCATTACGGGTGGCGATAATATTCACCGCGCCGGTCAGTTGCGCCATGCCGGCACGAAATCGATCAGCGTCGATATTGGTATCCCGAAGAAATTTTTTCATGTGCCGTATTAACTTAGGAACCTCTGATTAAATCAGAGGTTCCAACGATACAGGGACGTATCGTCGAAATCAATGACAATAAGTCATTGATTTTGTGAGGAAAACAAAACCTGTCCCGCACCCCGTATCAAAGCTTGCCCCGTACCCCGTATCAAGTACGGGGCAGGCTTTGATACGGGACGCATTTTTGTTTTCCGTACTCTGACAAGTCCTGGATGGACTTGTTCAGAGTTTCCCTTAATTACCTCACCTGATTATCAATGATCAGCGTGAAAATTTAAACCGCCGGTCTCTCCCCAGTCGACGGAACGTTTCGCTTGGCCTTTAACGTTATGGTACTGTAATAACAGTTAATACGCTATGAGATGAGGGGGGGAATCCATGCTCAGGACAGGTAAAGAGTATCTTGAATCAGTACGTGACGGGCGGCGCATCATCTGTGGAGGCGAGTGGATTGATGATATTACCACCCATCCCAAGACCCGTGGTTATACTCAGCGGGTAGCGACCTTTTATGATTTTCACCTTGACCCGGGGCACCGGGAACACCTGACCTTTGTGGATGAGGGCGGCATACGCCGGTCGAAACAATGGAAATTGCCACGCAGCAAAGAAGACGCGGCAGATAAACGCAAATACTATGATTATATCTTCCGCAATTTTGACGCCGGTATGCTTACTCGTCTCCCGTGCAGTAACAACACGACGCTCTATACCCTGGTTGACGACCCGGAACCCTGGGAAGAGCAAACGGTATTCGGCAAAGGGCAACCCATGGCGCAGAATATCCGTAACGCCTGGAAAGAAATACGTGACGGAGACCTGTATGCGGCGCCTTCTTTTATCGATTTACAGTTTAACCGGGCCCAGGATGGCAGCGAAAGAGTGCCCATGCTGCGCGTGGTTGAAGAGCGCGCTGAGGGTATCCTGGTTGAAGGCTGGAAGGCGGTGGGAACCGGAGTGGTGTTCAGCAACTGGATGAATATCGGCATACTCTGGCACCTTGGCACCCAGCCTGATCAGATTATTTTCGCCCGCGTCCCGACCGACCAGGAAGGCGTGACCCATGTTGCTCGCGAATCCTACGCAAAGACAGAGGCGAGTGACTATGATTACCGCTTTTCTTCCCAGGGAGATGAACTGGATTCCATGGCTTATTTTGACAACGTCATCGTGCCCTGGGAGAACGTGTTCCACCTGGGTAACGAAGATCATGCAAAACTTTATCCGCAACGAATTTTTGACTGGATCCACGTGGAAACACAAATTCGCCAGGTGGTTAATGCCGAACTGATTGCCGGATTGGGTCTTTTGTTAACGGAATCGTTAGGGACCTCCAAGCATCCGGTTGTGGCATCTCAACTTGCCGACATGATTCGTTTTCGTGAAACCTGTCGCGCATTTACCATCGCGTCCGAAGAAACCGGCAATACCACCCCGAGCGGCTTGTATAAACCGAATAACATTTTTGTTGACCTGGCGCGCGCCTTTTATATTGAAAACGTGAATAAGCATATTGAAACGCTGACCGACCTCTGTGGCCGCAGTATCATGATGCAGCCTACGGAAGCCGATCTCGATGACGAATATATCGGGCCGCAACTGGCCAATGCCCTGCGAGGTCCCCATATCAGCGCCCGGGATAAAATGAAGATTGTCAAAGTCATCCGGGATCGGTTTTATTCCGAAGCCGGCGCCCGGCATGAAATCTTTGAGCGCTTTAACGGGACTCCCGTATTTTTAATCAAGCTGCTTACGATGCAGCGTGTCGAATACGCGATTGATGGTCCGCTGGTTGAGCTTGCCCGAAAAGTGTGTGACCTGGGCGACATTGGAGAACTGGTCAAACGAGCAGACGCGGAACGCCAGAAGATCGTCGAGAGAAGGGATAAGCCGGATTATATCAAGGGCCAGGACGTGGAGACCGTTTAACCGGTTTCCTGATATCAAATGAATTGATATTTGGGGTCAGAGTAAAAATATACGATAGTAATTCGACATTACCCGGCAACCTGCCCATATTTTTACTCTGACCCCAAATATCTGATGGAGACGTCAAACCAATGAATCAAACCCCGGCATCCGCTGAATATATCGCTTTCCTGGAGACCTTGATTGAACAGGCCGGTGAGGTTTCGCTGAAACATTTCCGCGGTGACCTGACGGTGACCGATAAGCGTCTTAAGGGCAAAGCTTATGATCCCGTCACCCAGGCGGACCGGGAAACAGAGGAGTTTATCCGGAAAAGGATCGCCGAAGAATACCCGGACCACGCCATTATCGGTGAGGAATTTGGCGCAACAGGCAACGCCGGTTCGCCTACCTGGTTGATTGATCCCATTGACGGCACCCGGGGGTTTATCTCAGGCTCGCCCATGTGGGGAGTGTTGATAGGACTGAAGCAGGCCGATGAGTGCCTGGTCGGCGCCATGCGTCAACCCTGCCTTAAAGAGACCTACGTGGGCGATGGCAAGACAGCTTATTTTATCCGGGAGGGAAAACGCACCCGGATACAAGTGCGCCGGTGTGAAAACCTGGATGAGTCCATTATCTGCTGTACCCACCCCGGTATGTACCCGACGGACGAAACCCGGGAAAAGTTTATGCATGTGATTTCCAAATGCCGGTTTTCCCGCTTTGGGACAGAGTGCCTGGGCTACGGGATGCTGGCCGGAGGTTATGTTGACCTGGTCATTGAAGGAGGACTGTCGGCTTATGACATTATGCCCCTGATCCCTATTGTTGAGGGCGCCGGCGGGATTGTGACCGACTGGCAGGGCAACACGGCGATAAATGGCGGGTTGATCATTGCCGCGGCCAGCAAAAAGTTACACGGCGAAGTGCTGGAATTATTAAACTGACGACGCAGGTTCTGGAATTAAGTCCGTCCTGGGTAACCCCCCTTTTTTCTGCTGTTTGTGGTAGCCTGTGCAGTTTGTAGATCGGACGGGAATAACTTGATAACCATGATAGAAGAACTTCTCCTCAACAATGCCCGCTATACTGAAGGCTTCGATAAAGGCGACCTGCCCATACCCCCGGCGCGTAAGCTGGCAGTCGTAGCCTGTATGGATGCCCGCCTGGACCCCCACCGGGTCCTGGGTCTGGAAGAAGGTGATGCGCACATGATACGCAACGCCGGCGGCGTGGTCAGCGACGACGTGATCCGCTCACTGGTGATCTCCCAGCGCTTGCTGGGCACCCGGGAAATCGTGTTGATCCACCACACGGACTGCGGCATGCTGACCTTTCGCGACGACGAGGTCAAGGACGGGATCGAAGCCGATACCGGTCTGCGCCCGGCGTTCGCGCTGGATGCCTTCAGAGACCCGGAGCAGGATGTACGCCAGTCCACGTCCCGCATCCACGCCAGCCCGTTCATCCCTCACAAGGATGGCGTGCGCGGCTTTATCTACGACTGCGCCACGGGTCGTCTCAACGAGGTTTCCTGATAAAAAATTGTCTGCTTGGGCAATACCACAGGCTACGCGAGGTGCTTCATTTTTATCTGTGCATATCTGCGTAATCTGCGGATAATACGTTTATGAAAAGGATTATTAAATTATTGGTTATTTGTTTTGTCACGCTCGGTTACGCCCAGGAGAACGGGCAACAGCCAGCCTTGGTGAAATATACGGAAGCAATCGAGGCAGCGGTTGAACGGACGGTGCAATTACCGGGTTACGTCGAAGCGCCCAACGTCAGTATGCTTGCCAGTGAAACAGATGGATTGGTCACGGAGCTCAGGGTAAGGGAAGGGGATCGCGTGGCCCGCGGCCAGGCCCTGGTGATGCTGCGTACCACACCGCTGGAATTGAAATTGCAAGCCGCCCAAGCCCGCCTGAAAGAAGCGCGGGCGCGGGAAAAGCTGGCTGAAAAAAGCCTGGAACGATTCAGGCAACTGGTTGAAGCAAAGACCATATCGCGCCAGCAACTGGATGAATCCCGATATGAATATGACGCCTGGCAGGGTCGTATCGAAACACTGCGCGCGGAGATAGCGAGTATTCAATTTGATATAAAACGAAGTACGATCCGCGCGCCGTTTAACGGCATAGTGGTTTCCCGCCATACCGAAGTAGGGCAATGGAGTGACACCGGTGAGAGCGTATTGGAAATTCTATCAACGGATACCCAGGAAATCCACGTGGACGTCCCGGAGAAATATTTTAATGACCTGGAAGTCGGGGTCGATCTCAACGTTACTTTTGACTCCCTCCCCGACCAGACTTATGCGGCCTATATCCGCGCGCTCATTCCCCGGGCGGATACCGGCTCGCATACTTTTCCGGTGAAACTGCGCTTAAGAAATTCCAGTGAAAATATCAGCGCCGGGATGCTCGCACGGGCAACGTTTCCCCTGGGGCAACCCAGGACAGGGACGCTGGTTCCCAAGGACGCCATCGTTCGGCAGGGTCGGATGACCGTGGTATACCTGATCAACGGACACAGCGCCGTTCCGGCGCCGGTAACGCCCGGGGCCGCTATGGGGTTATGGACGGTAGTAGACGGCGATGTTTCTCCGGGAGATAAGGTAATTACCCGCGGCAATGA
The DNA here is from genome assembly GCA_965248145.1 of Gammaproteobacteria bacterium. Lineage (GTDB taxonomy): Bacteria > Pseudomonadota > Gammaproteobacteria > Eutrophobiales > Eutrophobiaceae > JAAXHV01. The sequence continues at coordinate 901,086 of OZ252091.1, forward strand.
AAGGTTGCAGCCCGGCCAACCCGTCCAGGGCGAACTGCTCCGATACCCGTCCCCATGAACCTGATCAGAACCTGTATCCATTACCCCGTTTCAACTGCGGTCGGCGTTATCCTGCTGATTTTGTTCGGAGTGATTTCATTTCTGCGCTTGCCCGTACAGTTGACGCCGGACGTCGATAAGCCGGAAATTACAGTGACCACCTACTGGCCCGGCGCGAGTCCCCTGGAGATTGAGCGGGACATTATCGATGAACAGGAAGAAGAACTTAAATCCCTGGAAGGACTGGTGAGAATGCGTAGCGAAAGCCGTGACGGTAGCGGCACAATCACGCTGCGTTTTCAGACAGGCACCGACAAGGATGCCGCCAGGCTCAAGGTGTCGAACCGTTTGGACCAGGTGGAATCCTATCCCAATAACGTTGAGAAACCGGTGATTTCAGGTCAAAGCGGTGTGTCGGGCGCGATAGCTTGGTTTCACCTGGACCCTGCCGGGGAAAATGGCTTCGAGGGTGATATGTCCACCCTGTTTGATTTCGTCGATGATTACATCATACCCGAACTGGAGCGGGTGGAAGGTGTCTCCGCAGCTAACGTTTACGGCGGCCGCGAAGCCGAGCTCCACGTCATCGTTGACCCGGCAAAACTGGCGTTGCGCCAGGTGACGCTGACGGAACTCGCCGACGTCATTGAACGGGAAAACCGTAATTACAGCGGCGGTGATTTTGACGAAGGCAAGCGGCGTTATATCGTCCGCACCGTGGGCGAATATCAATCCCCACAAGACCTGGAAAACATCGTCATCGCCAACCGTAATAATGTGCCGGTCTACCTGCGTGACGTGGCCCGGGTCGAGTTGACCCACGAAAAACGAACAGGCGCGATATACAGTATGCATAATGAAAGTATCGCACTGAATATACAGCGTCAGACGGGGGCCAATGAACTGGACGTGATGGATGCGGTAAAGAAGAAGGTGGAAAAGATCAACCGGGAGTTACTTGCTCCCCGCGGGTTGAAACTGGAACATGCCTGGGACCAGACCGGCTACATCAACAGCGCCATAGGGCTGGTGCGAAATAACCTGTTAATCGGCGGTACCCTGGCCATTATCGTCCTGTTGATATTTCTACGCAGCGCCAGCAGCACCCTGATCCTTGCCCTTGCCATTCCCATCAGCATTGTCGGCACGTTTTTGATGATGGCCGCGTTCAACCGGACCATCAACGTCATCAGCCTGGCCGGCCTGGCGTTTGCAACCGGTATGGTGGTGGATAATTCCATCGTGGTCCTGGAGAATATCTACCGGCATCGGCAGCTGGGTCAATCTTTCTTTAATGCGGCATACAACGGCGCCGCCGAGGTATGGGGGGCGGTGCTGGCCAGCACCCTGACCACCATTGCCGTATTTGCCCCGGTGGTGTTGATTGAAGAGGATATCGGAAAATTGCTGGCTGATATCGCGGTCGCCATCAGTTGTGCCGTGGGGCTGAGCCTGGTTATCGCCATTACGGTGATTCCAACCCTGTCGGCCCGGCTCCTTAACGTCGCGGACGGGACCTCAGCTGCCGGTGGTTTTCGCGTTCTCTGGGGTGGCGTGCGTCTGGCTTCACTGGCCAGGGATCGTATTGTCACATTGTCCCACCGGATCAATGCCTCGGTACTGCGGCGCCTGCTCGTTGTCGGCGTGTCCGTCACCCTGGCCGTGGTTATCAGCCTCGTTATTATGCCCAAGACGGAGTATTTACCCACGGGGGATACCGATTTCCTGTTTGGCCTGCTGCTGCCGCCACCGGGCTATACGGTGGAGGAACAGCTCAGGATTCATGACGTATTCATCGCAGACATGGAAGACCTGATAGAACATCCTGCCGGGTCGCCTGAGGCGGAGGCCTTGCCCGGCGGCGGGCTGGATGCGTTCTTCTACGGTTTCCAGGGCGGCGCGATCTTCATGGGAGTAACGTCCAATAATCCCCTGCGGACAAGCGAATTGGCCCCTATCTTTCACCAGGCTATGGTCAAGGTCCCCGGCGCTATTCCCATACTGCAACAATGGAGCATCTTTGAAGATGAAGGCAGCGAGGGCCGCGCGATTGACGTGGAAATCAAAGGGCCGGAACTGGAAAGACTGATTGCCCTGGGCGGAGAGGTCTTCCAGAGGTCCTTCGAGGTGTTACCCGGCGCCCAGCCGTTTCCCATACCCGGCCTGGACCTGGGAAATCCGGAGATTCAGGTGGTTACGGACCGGCGGCGGGCGGCGCAACTGGGCATAAGCAATCGCGACCTGGGTTTCTCGGTGAATGCCCTGGTGGACGGCGCCAAGGTCAGTGATTACCAGTATGAGGGCAGGGAGATCGACATACGGCTGAAGGCCGAAGATAGTTTTGTCCAGAGTACCCATACACTGGAACAGATGCCCATAGCCACGCCGGACGGTCGACTGGTGACGCTTGGCGCCATCGCTGACGTATCGCTGACGTACGGCCCGGTGCAAATCAACCACCGGGAAAGGGAACGGACCATTACCATCCGTATCCTGCCCGCGGAGGAAATGCCCACCGAAACGGCAGTGGAAATCATACAGGAAGGGATTATTGATCCCATGCAAGAGAGAGGGGATCTGGGCGGCCTCTACAAGGTGGAACTCACAGGCAGCGCCGATAAGCTGGTGGCAGCGGGTAGCGCACTGAAGTGGAACCTGTTGCTGGCGGTCATCATCACGTTCCTGCTCATGTCCGCCCTGTTCGAGAGTTTTCTTTATCCTTTTGTCATCATGTTCAGCGTGCCCCTGGCTGTGCTGGGAGGGTTTCTTGGTCTGGCCCTGGTCAATGTGGCTATCGCTTATCAACCGTTGGACGTGTTGACGATGCTTGGATTCATCGTCCTCCTGGGTACGGTGGTCAACAACCCCATCCTCATAGTACACCAGTCCCTGAACCATATCAGGAAAGCAGGGATGGAATCCCACGAGGCGATCCGGGAAGCGGTACGAAACCGGATTCGTCCTATTTTCATGAGCGCCGGCACCTCAACGTTTGCCATGTTGCCCCTGATCCTGGCCCCGGGCGCCGGTTCGGAATTATACCGGGGCATAGGCGGCGTAGTGGTCGGCGGCCTGCTGGTTTCCACCGTGTTTACCCTGTTCATCGTCCCCGCTATGCTGAGCCTGGTATTTGACCTGCGCAAACTACTGACCGGAAACCCGGACGGGGCAGTCGCTGCAGAAGTCTTACCCGATTAAAGGGGTCAGAGCGATTAATGGGGTCAGAGTAAAAATATCTTTACTCTGACCCCTTTAATCTGACCCCAAATATCCAGAGGTGTTGCCGGATTAGTCGCCGGCTTCCAGTCTGTGTCTTGCTATTTCCACATAGCCGGGTTCCCGTTCTATCCCGATACTGCTCCGGTTCAGTTTTCGTGCAACTGCGCAAGTTGTACCGCTGCCCAGGAACGGGTCCAGCACCAGGTCTCCCTCGTTGCTGCTGGACAGGATCACCCGTTCCAACAAGGCCTCAGGCTTCTGTGTTGAATGGGCTTTTTTCCCATGCTCATCCTTGATGCGCTCTTTCCCGGTACAAAGCGGTATCTGCCAGACCGAGGTCATCTGTTTGCCGTCATTCAGTTGCTTCATTACCTGGTGGTTGAAAGTGTATTTTTTCTGTTTCTCTGACTTTTTTGCCCAGATCAGGGTCTCCGTTGCATTGGTAAACCGCACCCCCCTGAAGTTGGGCATGGGATTGGCCTTGTACCACTGCACGTCGTTGAGTATCCAGTAACCCAGGTCCATCATGATCCTGCCCACCCGGAAGATATTGTGATAAGAGCCTATCACCCAGATCGTGCCGTCGTCCGCCAGCACTCTTCGACAGGCGTCCAGCCATTGTCTGGTAAATTCGTCATAACTTTTGAAAGATGAAAATTGATCCCACTCATCATCGACGCCGTCCACCCGGGTTTGATTGGGCCTGTATAATTCTTGCTTGAGTTGCAGGTTGTAAGGAGGGTCGGCAAAGATGAGCTTGACCGATTTTTCCGGCAATTCCGGCAGTATATCAATACAATCGCCGGTATAAATCCGGTAGCCGGAAGTGTTGGTGCCGGTTTGTGAACAAGATAAGTTTTGCGTCATGGTATCTGAGTTGGGGTCAGAGTAAAAATACAGTCAGTTTCGAAGGTGGAGTTCATCTATCGTTGAGTATTTTTACTCTGACCCCAATTAAACTGGCGATAAAGGAGATCTTTAGCCAGCAAGTCGGCGATATCGATTGAACAAACTGATTGCAGGCCGCGCCACGCCGGTACGCTGTTGACTTCCAGCACCAGGTGGTTGCCGTGCGTGTCGCGGATGATGTCAACGCCGCCATACAGGATGCCTGTTGCCCTGGCTGCGTTTTCAGCCAGCCGTCGTAACTCCGGCGTGAGAACAGCCGGCAGGCATTGGCCGCCACGGGCGCGGTTGGTGACCCAGTGGTCGGAGATACGCTCCATGGCGACGACCGCCCGGTGATTGATGACGAATATCCGCCAGTCGCGGCCATTATGATCATCCTGGTCGATAAACCGTTGCAGGTAATAAACCCCGTTGATCAGGTCCGCGTCCAACTGATAATCCCCGGAGTCAATCAGTTGCAACCCCCGCCCGCAGTTGCCGAACAGGGGTTTTTGTACGATGGAATACCCTTTTTTCAATTCTGCCTGAATAACTTGATGGGCTGCTTCCGCGGTTTCACAGACCCATACGGGCGGCGCCGTAACCCGGTTTTTGATCAGCAGGAAACTGGTCATGCCTTTGTCCACTGTACGCTCGATGCTGCCGGCGTCGTTATAGACAACGACACCGGATTGTTTCAACGCGTGCAGGATATCCAGCCTGAACGTCACCTCCTCAAAACTTCCCGCGGCAACGGCCCGAACAAAAACGGCGTCCGGCAGGGTATCGACAAAACCGGGAATATGAAGCCCCGTCACGTTCTGCCCAAAACCGATACGGCAATCCCTCAAGGAGACAACATGTGTACTGACTCCGTACCGGTTGAACGCGCTTGCCAGCCGTTGCTCGTGCCAACCGTCATTCTCGGAGAATATTACGATCTCTTTCATCCACTTTCTCTGTAATCAGGTTGCCACAGTATAGATATTTGGGGTCAGAGTAAAAAATAACTTGCGATGATCAGGATGTTTGAGATTAAAATAATTATTACTCTGACCCCCGGGTATTAATGAGCGATAAACCTCTTATCATTGTTGGCGCCAGCGCCAGGGCTGCGGCTTTTTCAGCGTACCGGTCGGGTTACACGCCCTATTGGCTGGACCAGTTTGGCGACGAAGACCTGCGGGAGAGATTCCGCGGACAAATTATATCCGACTACCCCGAAGACACGGTAGATCTGATGGGGCAGGCGCCCGCCGCGCCCTTCATTTTCACCGGCGCGCTGGAAAATCATCCGGGCGTTCTTGAAGGGTTGTCCCGGCAACGGACTTTGCTGGGCAACTCGAAGCCGGTTTGTCTGAAGGTGCGGGACCCGTCCGGGCTGTATCAGGTATTTCAGCGTAACCGGATCCCCTGCCCGGCAATCCGGATTGCCGGAAGCAGTGAAGCGACCCGCCAAGGCTGGTTGATTAAACCCACGCGCAGCGCCGGCGGCATCGGCATCGAACATTACGAAGATCAGCCTGTTGACGAACGTTATTACCTGCAGGAATACCTGCAGGGCGACAGTTATTCGGCAGTCTACGTCAGCGGTCGGGGATATTGCCGGCTGTTGGGCGTGACCCGGCAATGGGTCGGCCTGCCGGCGTTCCATGCAAGAGAATTTGGTTATTGCGGCAGTATAGGGCCCGTAGATCTGACCGCTGCCGATAACAGGCAATGGCGGCGTATCGGGGAGGTGATCAGCAATGAATTCAAACTGACAGGACTGTTTGGTATTGACGCGATAAGGCAGGAGGACAAAATTTATCCCGTTGAAGTCAACCCCAGGTATACCGCATCGGTTGAGGTGCTGGAGTTGGCCCTGGGTTACCAGGCTGTGAAACTCCACTGCGACGCCTGTAGTAATCAGTCAGTCAGTATTGAGGAACGGACGCCACGCCGGTTGGTTGGCAAGGCCATATTATTTGCGCCTGGGGATTTAACCTTTAAAGGCATCGGAGTACGGAGAGCGGTGGATGGGGTGAGTTTTTTCCGTACCGCGGATGTTCCGGCACAAGGCACTGAAATAAAACAAGGTCACCCGATCCTGACTGTGATCGTGACCGGAGACAGTATATCCTGCATCAGTGAAAACCTTAAAGAGGCGGCCGACAGTATTTTCTCCGTGCTCTCTGAACCATAAGACAGAGCAGGCGCTCCCGCTATTTCCGCACAGGCAGGAACTCCATAGTTGGGGTCAGAGTAAAAATACTCAACAATAAACCCGCGTCCTCTACCAGATTAGCGGTATTTTTACTCTGACCCCATATATCCTGATAAAATGCAAAGTTTAACCCCGGAGAGAGTAATTGGAGCAATTCAGAGGAACAACAATCCTGTCAGTGCGGCGAGACGATAAAGTCGTCATAGGCGGGGATGGTCAGGTATCATTTGGCGATACCGTCATGAAAGGCAATGCCAGCAAGATCAGGAAACTCTATCGTGATCAGGTGCTGGCGGGATTTGCCGGTGGTACCGCGGATGCGTTTACACTGTTTGAGCGCTTCGAGGCCAAGCTGGAATCGTACCAGGGTCACCTGGTGCGCTCGGCTGTCGAGTTGGCTAAAGACTGGCGTACGGATCGAATGTTGAGGCGCCTGGAGGCCATGCTCTGCGTCGTCGACAAATCCAATTCGCTTGTCATTTCCGGGAATGGCGACGTGATAGAGCCTGAAACTGGTATCATGGCTATCGGCTCCGGGGGTGGCTATGCCAGGGCGGCTGCGCAGGCACTGTTGGAAAACACTGAGTTGGATGCGCGCCGGATAGTTGAGAGTGCATTGCACATAGCCGGAGAGATCTGTATTTATACAAATGAGAAGATCATAATTGAAGAACTGTCGTCCGGAGGAGTAAAAAATTAATGGAAGAACTCACACCGAAGCAAATCGTCGCCGAACTGGACAAGCATATCATCGGCCAGGATGCGGCAAAGCGCGCGGTGGCGATAGCATTGCGTAATCGCTGGCGACGCGCCCAGGTGAGCGAAGAGCTACGCAACGAAATCACACCCAAGAATATCCTGATGATCGGCCCTACCGGGGTAGGAAAAACGGAAATAGCAAGGCGTCTTGCCAAACTGGCGAATGCCCCCTTCATCAAGATAGAAGCAACGAAATTTACCGAAGTCGGCTACGTCGGCAGGGACGTTGAATCAATCGTGCGGGACCTGGCGGACGTCGCAGTGAAGATGACCCGTGAAGAAGAGGTGGAAAAAGTGCGGGACCGGGCCGAACTGGCCGCGGAAAACCGGGTGCTTGAAATCATGTTGCCAAGCGCCAGGATGGGACCTGACGACGAACAGGGTAATGCTACCCGGGAAAAATTCCGGACAATGCTGAAAAATGGTGACCTGAATGACAAGGAAATTGAGGTGGAAGTGAATATGCCTGCGATTGGCGTTGAAATCATGGCGCCGCCGGGTATGGAAGAGATGACCAGCCAGTTGCAAGGTTTGTTTCAGAGTATGGGGAGCGAGAAAAAGCGGACGAGAAAGCTCAGGGTAAAGGAGGCGCTTAAAATCCTTGCCGAGGAAGAAGCCGCGAAACTGGTGAATGAGGATGAAATCAAAGTCAGGGCATTGGAAAATATGGAACAGAACGGCCTGGTTTTCCTGGATGAAATCGACAAGGTGACGCGGCGCGCGGAACACAGTGGCGCGGATGTGTCAAGGGAAGGCGTACAGCGTGATTTACTGCCGCTGGTGGAAGGCTCCACGGTGACTACCAGGTATGGCATGGTAAAAACGGATCATATCCTGTTTATCGCCTCCGGTGCGTTTCATTTTTCCAAACCCTCCGACCTGATACCGGAATTGCAGGGCCGGTTGCCGATACGGGTGGAACTCGATGCCCTGGGCGTGGCTGAGTTCAGCCGGATACTGGTGGAACCCGATGCGTCACTGACACAACAATATAGCGCGCTCATGCAAACCGAACAGGTGGACCTGTCATTTTCAGAAGACGGTATTGCGCGAATTGCCGAGATAGCCTGGCAGGTTAATGAGTCCACGGAGAATATAGGCGCTCGTCGCCTGCATACGGTCATGGAACGTTTACTTGAAACCTTGTCCTTTGAAGTGCCGGACCACACGGAAAGGTCCATCAGGATCGACGCCGCATACGTGGCCGAACACCTGGATGAGCTGATCAAGGATGAGGATTTAACCCGGTATATTCTGTGACCGATGCGGCCGGTTTCAATCAACCTGAAGCAAAAGTCACGGCAACTGGTGCTTGAGTATGATGACGGCAGGAGTTTCAGCCTGAGCTGTGAGTTGCTGCGGGTTTATTCCCCATCCGCCGAGGTGCGCGGGCATGGTCCGGGGCAGGAGATATTGCAAACAGGCAAGGAAAACGTAAATATCGACGCGGTTGAACCGGTAGGAAGTTACGCGGTCAAGTTATGTTTTGATGACGGCCATGCTTCGGGTATTTATACCTGGGATTATCTTTATCAACTGGGTGAGACCCGGGAAAAATGCTGGCGGGATTATCTGGCGGCTCTGGAAAAAGCCGGTTATAAACGCAAGCTGCAATGAACCCGCCGGTCGATTTTGGTTACCAGAGAGTCTCACCGGAAGAGAAAACCCGGCGCGTTGACGAGGTCTTCAGCTCGGTGGCGTTCCGCTATGACCTGATGAATGATCTCATGTCATTCGGTGTCCACCGTCTCTGGAAACGGTTTTGTGTCCATCTCGCGCAATTGAAACCCGGTTCCGTGATTCTTGACCTGGCCTGTGGGACAGGCGATTTGGCGGCCTTGATGAAGCAGACTTCAGCGGCGGACTGTCACATCGTTATGTGCGACCTTAACGAGTCCATGTTGAAAAGCGGCAGGGACAAACTCAGTGATAAAGGCCTGATCAACGGCATAGACTACGTACGCGCCAACGCGGAGAATTTACCCTTTGCGGACAACTGCTTCGATTGTGTCACCATTGCATTCGGGTTACGCAATGTGGCCGATAAGATGGCTGCCCTCCGCTCCATACACGGAAAACTGAAATACGGCAGTACAATCATCATCCTTGAGTTCTCGCGGGTAATCTCACCACTGTTAAGACGCCTGTATGATCATTATTCGTTTCAAGTGATCCCCGTCCTGGGGAAATTGGTCGCGGGGGACCCTGACAGTTATCAATACCTGGTTGAGTCAATCAGGATGCACCCGGACCAGGAAAGCCTCAAAAAAATGATGGAAGACGCCGGTTTTTCAAGGGTTGATTACCTGAATTTGTCCGGCGGCATTGTCGCCTTGCACAAAGGGTATAAATTATGATCAGGATGTATATTTGGATATTTGGGGTCAGAGTAAAAATACTCAAGAATAAACCAGCAACGCCTGTCAGTGACTGTATTTTTACTCTGACCCCAAATGTAACCCCAAATGTATTATGAAATCCCTGGAACGTCTCGTTAATCAACTGTTGTCCCAGGACCGGGATACGCTTGATGAGTTGGCCGGGTTATCGGGAAAAGTGATCCAGGTTGAATTAATCAATACGGCACAGCCGGTTATAAGCCTGCTGCCCAATGTGCATGGCATTCAATTTGACATGGATTATCAAGGAACAGGGGACGTCCTGATCAGGGGTACGCCCCTTAACCTGCTGGCTTATATGAATTCTTCCAGGGAGGGCAGGACAGCCGTAACAGGGAAGATGGAGATCAAGGGAGACCTGGGTCTTGCACAGGATTTTCAGCGATTGCTGCACAGGCTTGAGATTGATTGGGAAGAACACTTGTCCCGGGTGGTTGGTGACACACTGGCCAGGAAAACGAATAATGCCGTTAACAACGGCGTTGATTTTTTGCGGCAACTGAAAAGTAAAGTTCTTATGGACCTCAGTGAATACGCCTTGTATGAAACGGAGGCATTGCCGGATCGGGATGAAATCGAGAGCTTTAATAGTTCCATAGACGTTTTACGCGACGATCTGGAACGTATCAAACAACGGCTGGAGAGATTAATCCGCAGATGACGCAGATGAGCGCAGATCGGGGCAATCGCATACTCTCGAATCCGGACTCTGCCATTCCTGCGCAAGCGGGAATTGCATGGGGTTATCTGCGCTCATCTGCGTCATCTGCGGATAAAGCATTAATGAATGGCGTCGGATAAATGTTCGGTATCGGTCAGGTTCTGAGATTGCTGGTCATCCAGCGCGTGTTGTTGAAACACGGTCTGGATGATCTGGTCTTCACCATGCGTCTTTTTCGGCCGGTCCGGTGGTTGCAGCGCCTGTTGCCCTGGAACTGGTTCAGGAGGGTAGAGGAGTCCAGGGGGGCCAGGCTCCGGCTGGCGCTGGAAGAACTGGGGCCAATATACGTCAAGTTTGGCCAATTGTTGTCAACCCGGCGCGATATGCTGCCGGATGATATCGCGGTGGAGCTGACAAGATTGCAGGATAAAGTCCCGCCGTTTTCCGGCGCTATCGCCAGGCAAATCATAGAACGGGCGCTGGGTAACAATACCGATGAGGTATTTCTTGAGTTTGATGAAACTCCGTTGGCGTCTGCTTCGGTAGCCCAGGTCCACGCCGCCACGCTCCATGATGGCCGCGCAATGATTGTCAAAGTCATCCGGCCGGAGATAAAAAAAGTAATAGGCCGCGATCTTGGTCTCATCCATATCCTCGCGGAGATGCTGGAAAAGTATTCTGCCGACGCAAGACGCTTAAAACCGACGTCGGTCGTAGAGGAATTTGAGAAAACATTGTATGACGAACTGGATTTAATGAGGGAAGCAGCCTGCGCGTCAGAGTTACGGCGTAACTTTTCCGATTCGGAGGTTTTGTATATCCCTGAGATAGTCTGGGAATTAACGGTTCGGGACGTGATGGTGATGGAACGCGTGTCCGGCATCCCCATCAGTGACGTACAGGCCCTGGAACGGGAGGGAGTGGATTTAAAATGGCTGGCCGAGTCCGGTGTGGAGATTTTTTTCACGCAGGTATTCAGAGACGGCTTTTTTCATGCGGATATGCATCCGGGAAATATCTTTGTCCACCCTGAGCGTGATGGCCGCGCGCGCATCACGATGGTTGATTTCGGCATTATGAGTTCCCTGAGTGAATTCGATCAACGCTACCTGGCGGAAAACTTTCTGGCTTTTCTGAATCGTGATTATCAGCAGGTTGCTCAACTGCACATCGAATCGGGCTGGGTTCCGTCCGAGACAAGAGTGGATGAATTCGAGTTTGCCATACGCACGGTATGTGAACCGTTGTTCGACCGGCCCTTGCGCGAAATCTCGATCGGCACACTGTTGTTACGGCTGTTTCAAACTGCCCGGCGGTTTAACATGGTTATTTTGCCGCAACTGCTCCTGTTACAGAAAACGCTTGTCAGTATTGAGGGACTTGGCCGGCAGTTACACCCTGATTTGGATCTCTGGCACACTGCCAAACCTGTCATGGATCGATGGATGAGCAGTCGCCTGGGCGTAAGAGGCCTGTTGAAAGGCACCAGGGACAATCTTCCTTATTGGTTGAACCGGTTGCCCCAACTACCGGATAAGGCCATGAACCTGATGGAACGGATAAAGGACGGCAAAATCCAGGTGGAGTTGAAATCCGGCGGAGTCGATGAACTCCGCAGGGAAATACGCAGGAATAACAGGAATAACATCCGCATGATTAGCGGTTGCGCGCTGATATTGGCCGGGACTGTTTTCTATGTGTCGGGCTCCCCCACCTGGCTGATTGGAGATATTCCCTTGTTGCCATTGCTGCTGGGCGCGGCCGGCGGCTGGTTGGTCATAAGAGTCTTGAGTGAACTGTAAGATATTTGGATATTTGGGGTCAGAGTAAGAATACTTAAGATTGAACCAGAAACGCCTGCCAGCGACTGTATTTTTACTCTGACCCCAAATATGGGGCAATATCAACTAACAACCAAAAACTAACAACAAAAAACTAATGAGTCAAAATCTGCAAGCCTTTCAGAACGTTCAAGGCTTGTTGCAGGGCATAATCCTCTGAGAACTGCGCTTTGATTTCCCGGTCTGTTCCCGCTTCCTCTTCGGCCTCGTCCTGCTTCTCCTCCGTCTCGCCATTGTCCGTATTATTATCCAGGCGCCTGTTCAGGTCTTCTTCGGTGATAATACCCGTTTCTTCCTCCAGCGTTTCAATCCTGACCCGGGCAATGACAACGTCAGGTTCTATTCCGGAAACCTGGATGGAACGGCCGGTGGGCGTGTAATAACGCGCGGTAGTCAGTTTTAAGGCTGAATTATTGGATATAGGCAATATCGTCTGTACGGAACCCTTGCCGAATGTTTTTTGTCCCATGATGACCCCGCGTTTATGGTCCTGCAGGGCGCCGGCTACGATTTCAGAAGCAGAGGCTGAACCGGCGTTCACCAGGACCACGATGGGGGCGTTATCCAGCAGGTCTGACGGTTTTGCGCTGAATTTTAATTTTGAATCCTCAATACGACCTTCCGTGTAAACGATCAGACCCTTGTCCAGGAACAGGTCGGAAACACCCACCGCGGCGCTCAGTATGCCACCGGGATTATTTCTCAGGTCCAGGATAAGACCATCCAGCTCGCCATTGTTGTCCTGCTTTAGTTTTTGCAGGCTGGTTCTTGCCTCTTCCGCGGTGCGGATTTGAAAATGTGAGATGCGCAGGTAGCCGAAGCCCGGTTCCAGGGTATGGCTCTTTACGCTTTTCACTTTGATTATGTCCCTGGTAATCGTGAGCTTCAACGGTTTTTCCTCGCTTTCCCTGATTATGGTAAGGATGATGTCGGTGCCGGGTTCTCCCCGCATACGGGACACCGCGTCGTTCAATGACAATCCTTTCACCGGCGTTTCATCCAGGCGAATAATCAGGTCACCGGCCTGGATCCCCGCCTTCTCCGCCGGGGTATCGTCAATGGGTGAGATCACTTTAATAAACCCGTCCTCCATGCCGACTTCAATACCCAGGCCGCCAAACTTTCCGGATGTGCCTTCCTGCAACTCCAGGTAGGCATCTTCATCCAGGTAGGTTGAATGCGGGTCCAGACCCTCCAGCATCCCTTTGATTGCGTTTTCAAGGAGAGTGGTGTCCTCCACGTCTTCCACGTAGTCTTTCTGTACCTTTCCAAATACTTCCGCAAAAGTCCTGATCTGCTCTATGGGCAATTCTCCCGCCGCAGTTTGCGCCGGGCTTTCAGCGTGGACGAACTGGCCGGATTGGCAAATTAAAAATAACGTGGTAACGACTGCTCTTATAATATTCATACTGTTTGATTATCCGTGTATCAGCTTCTACACCATAAAGAGGGATTCAACGGATTTCCACCCCGCCTGATCTCAAAGTAAAGACCGGAAAATGCCTGACCTCCGGTATCCCCGGTTTTTGCTATGGGTTTATTTTTTCCAACCCAATCTCCGGGTTTTTTCAGCAATACTTGATTATATCCGTATAAACTCATGAATCCGTCGCCGTGGTCCAGTATCAGCAACAAGCCCAGGTTCCTGAACCAGTCTGCGTAGATAACTTTCCCGGAACTGATTGCGTATACTTCGGTTCCGGCTTCAGATGCAAACGTAATGCCCTGGGATTTCAGTTTCCCGCCCTTTTTGAAATCTCCATACCGGGTTCTTATTTTACCACGTACAGGCCAGGTTAATTTTCCTTTAAGACTCGCGAATGGCGGTTCATCTTCATATTCTTCCATAATCACGTCCCGGCTTTTCAGTTTGGCAAGTAAGGACGCCAGTTCCCGCTCCGTTTTCTGCAAAGCCTGTAACTGCCTGTCCTGGTCATCGACAAAACGTCTTGACCGGACCAGCAGTTTCTCCCGGTCCTGCCGGGAGGAAGCCAATTCTCCTAATTTACTTTCCTGGTTCGAGCGCAGGGAAATCAATTCTTGCGTTTCTCCGTTAATTTTATCCTGCAGGGCTGTCATTTGTTCCAGGGCTATCCTGATATTATTAATTCTTTTTGTTCTTGCCCGGTTGTAATAGTCATGGTATGCCAGGGTTCTTCCTACGATTGCCGGATCTTCCTGGTTCAGGAGTAACTTGATGTAATCATTCCTGCCGGTTTTATACATCATTCGAATTTGCTCAGACAGTTTCTCTTTCTCCCCCTGAAGGTTTTTATCGAGTTGCTTGAACTCGTTGTTCAGGGTCGCCAGCCTGTTTTGTTTATCGGTGATGGAACGGTTGATCTTCGTTAATGCTTTTGTTGCGTTACTGGCTGCAATTTCATATTTCTGCAATTCCGCCAGCATTTGTTCAATGTCATCTTCCGCAGATTTGATTCTGGTCTGAACGGTCTTGATTTGTGACCTGACGGACTCGAATTCTTTTTCCTTGACCACAGTCTCAGCGGCCATGCCCGTGCCGGAGAGCGCCAGGCAAACCACAACAGCGACCGTGAAGTAATGGCCTAGCACAGCTTGAACAGGGCGTTGCCGGTCATTTCTTCCGGTTTTTCCAGGCCCATGATATGTAACATTGTCGGGATAACGTCACACAGCGCCGCGGTGGTGCTGGGCGCCACCTCTGCGGGACGACCTATATAGATGAGTGGCACGGGATTGCCGGTATGGGCTGTATGTGCGTGCTCCCTCACTTTTTCCGTAATGAACGAACGCATTTGTTCGGCATTGCCGTGATCAGCGGTAATAAGTATTTCACCGCCGACCCGCGAGGTCTGCTCGACAATTTTACCGAGGCACTTATCAATTGTTTCAATCGCCTTTACCGCCGCATCGAAATTTCCGGTATGCCCCACCATGTCGGCATTGGCAAAATTACAGATGATCACGTCATATTTTTCTGCGGAAATGACTGCCTGCAGGTGCTTCGTTATCTCTACGGCACTCATCTCCGGGCACAGGTCATAGGTCGCCACACGGGGTGACGGCACCAGTATCCTGTCTTCGTCCCTGAATACCTGTTCTTCACCACCATTGAAGAAAAAAGTAACGTGGGCGTATTTTTCCGTTTCCGCAATACGCAATTGTTTCATGCCTGAATTCGCCAGGTATTCCCCAAACACGTTTTTTAAATGAGCGGGAGGGAACAGTACCGGGAAATCGAAGTCCGACTTGTATTCGGTCATACTGATGAACGCGGCCAGATCAATGGGGTTACCCCGTGGAAAACCGGTAAATTCCGCAGCCGTAAATGCCCCGGTCAACTGTCTCGCCCGGTCGGCGCGGTAGTTGCTGAAGATAACCACGTCACCTTGTTCAACCCGGACGGCCGTTCCATCACGCTGGACGATACTGGTAGGCTTGATGAATTCATCCGTCTCCCCGCGGGAGTACGCCATATCAACGGCGATAAATGCGTCAACCGATTGAAATTCAGCCTCAGCAGCCGTAATCAGGTTATAAGCGAGTTGAGTTCTGTCCCAGTGATTATTGCGGTCCATGGCATAATAACGACCGACGATACTGGCAAACCGGCCCTTGCCGAGTTCCAGCATCTTTAAATAGGCGTCATCCAGATACTCTTCTGCGCTTTTGGGTGGTGTATCCCTCCCATCGAGAAAGGCGTGCAGGTAGATATCCCTGACGTCATAATCGGCGGCAAATTCCATCAGCGCAAACATATGTTCCTGGTGGTTATGCACCCCGCCGGGAGACAGCAATCCCATGAGATGAATTGCGCGGTTATTCGCCGCGGCGGTTGCAAACGCGTCTTTCAAGACCTGATTCTGAAAAAATGACTCGTCTTCGATGGCCTTTGTAATCCGGGTGAATTCCTGACCGACAATCCGGCCTGAGCCGATATTCATGTGGCCTACTTCCGAGTTGCCCATTTGCCGGGAGGGCAACCCCACGTCCAGCCCTGAGGCGTTTAACAGGGTATGCGGGTAGTTATTCCAGAGCTTGTCCCAGACCGGTTTTCTTGCGCTGTGGATCGCATTGTAGGCAGTATTGTCCGAATAGCCCCAGCCATCAAGTATAATCAATATCATCGGGCGGTGAGTTAATTGCATGGCTGCCGGAGAATTAATATCGGTTTTCATATAGTGAGCAGGACACAGGTAAGAACAATATTCTACCAGAAACAGGCAACAGCATGAAAAGGGGGCAGATTTTCTTTTGCCACAGAGGACACAGAGAGCACAGAGATAAGGGTTTAATGCCTTCGTGTAGTACGGTAAAATCAAGTCATTAACAGACTTCGTATCAGTAAACGGGGACAGATTTAAATCTGTCCCCTGTCAATCTTGAATAACGTGTAAGATGAATTAATCAACATGCAGGTTACCCAGGCATTAAAAAGATTCTCGATCCACTCTGTGAACTCTGTGTCCTCTGTGGCAACAGAAAATAAATCTGTCCCCGGAAAACATAAAAAATACAGGAGTTAACGATAACGTGGAAAGATTACCTGAATTCATAGCCAACAACCTGTGGTTGGTGGCTTTATTTGTTTCCATACTGGCCTTGCTGCTGTGGAATATTTTCGGTTCCTCGATGTCCGGTCTCAGCCCGGTCGGCCCGGCGGAAGTGACGCGCTTACTGAACCACGAAAAAGCGGTGCTGGTCGATTTGCGGGCAACTGCTGACTTTTCTGCGGGGCATATTTTGAATGCGCGCAATATTCCCGCGACCGAGTTGGAAAACAGACAAAAAGAACTGCAAAAACACAAAAAGAGTCCCGTGATTTTATGCTGTGGCCGGGATGCCGACGGCATCAAGGCAGGACGTATCTTAAAATATGCCGGATATGAAAAGATTTATTCATTAAAAGGTGGCCTGGAATCCTGGCGTACTGCAAACCTGCCGGTCACCCGTGATTGAATAAATGGTGGCAGCGCCTGCTAACCGGGCTGAAAGGATATTTGGGGTCAGAGTAAAAATTCATCAGGATTTTTACTCATGGCACACATATCAGATGAATTTTTACTCTGACCCCAAATATTGAAGTGACTAACGCCAGGAGGAAAACTAATGGCAGACGAGCAGGAAAATAATCAAGCGACAACCGAAGGTTCGAATCGGCAGGGACAGTTTGAAATACAGAAGATATACGTGAAGAACATATCGCTGGAAACGCCGAACACGCCGCAGGTTTTCCGGGAACAATGGAAACCGTCCGTACAGATGGACATTGCCAACTCGGTCGATGACCTGGGCGAGAATTTATACGAAGTGACCTTATCCGTAACGGCGACTGTCAGCGACGCAGACGGAGACAAGACGATCTACCTGGTGGAGGTGCAACAGGCCGGAATATTTCTTATTGCCGATCTCCCCCGGGAGATCATTGGCCGTACAATTGCAACGGTATGTCCGAACATTTTATTTCCGTTTGCCCGTGAAATGGTGTCTGACCTGGTGACCCGCGCCGGATTTCCCCAACTGTTGCTGGCGCCGGTAAATTTCGATGCGCTGTATTTACAGCACCAACAAAAGGTCGCCGCCGGCAAGGATACTCAACATTGAGTGACAACCCGCAGATGATGATAAGCGATCTGGTGCCTTATGCGGGCTAACTCCATAATGGTTGCCGGCGCCGGTTCGTGGGGTACTGCGCTGGCTCTGGTGCTCGCGCGTAACTGGCAGCGGACTTACCTGTGGGACTGCGTGACCGGGCACGTGGAAAAGCTCATAGAGGAAAAATGCAACAACCATCATCTCCCCGGCCATCCTTTTCCTGACACGTTGACGGCAGTTGCCGAATTCACGCCGTTGCCGGAAGGGGTGCGGTATATTTTAATCGCGGTACCGTGTGCCGGGCTAGGTGACGTATTGCAGGAATTGCAAGCCTTGCCGGATAAAAATTTCAAGATATGCCTGGCCTGTAAAGGTATCGAACCGAACACGTTGGAATTGAATCATCTTGTGGTGGAGAAATATCTCCCCGGCGTCCCCGTCGCGGTATTATCCGGCCCGTCATTTGCGCGGGAGGTGGCAGAGGGCTTGCCCACTGCCGTTACGATTGCCGCGCAAGATCCGTCAACTGCGGCTGAATTTTCCGGATTATTCCACTGTGACGTGTTCAGGACCTATACCCACGATGACATGGTCGGTGTACAAATCGGCGGCGCGGTGAAAAACGTGATGGCAATCGCCGCGGGGATTGTCGATGGACTGCACTACGGCGCCAACACTCGGGCTGCGCTGATAGCCAGGGGTTTGGCTGAGATTATGCGGCTGGGTCTGGCGATGGGCGGCAGGGCCGATACCTTCATGGGCCTTGCCGGTCTTGGCGACCTGACGCTGACCTGCACCGATGATCAATCCCGGAACAGGCGGTTTGGTCTGGCACTGGCGCAGGGCAGGACCCCGGATCAGGCAAAAGCGGAAATCGGCCAGGCCATCGAGGGTCTGCATACCACCAGGGTCGTGTGTAAGTTAGCCACGAATTACGCTGTGGACATGCCCATCAGCAGGCAGGTTTTGAGCGTAATCAACGGTGAAATCACCCCTGCCAATGCCGTCCTGGAGCTGCTTGCCCGGGAACCCAAGCCTGAAGCAGAATGAATACGAATGTGATGATACTAAATATACGAGAACATAACTTCTGTGCCTGGAACAAGTGAAAAACTGGCCATCGACTTCTGCGGGATGCAGTTTAATACGCCGCTGGTTCTATTATCCGGCTGTGTCGGTTTTGGTGAGGAGTACACCCGGGTAAAGGGTTTTTCCAACCGGGATGCCGGCGGTGTTTGCCTGAAAGGAACCACGCTGGCGCCGCGCCTCGGCAATTCCCCGCACCGGGTTGCGGAAACATATATGGGCATGTTGAACTCCATCGGCCTGCAGAATCCGGGAGCGAGACAGGTCGTGGATGAGTACCTGCCCAGGCTGGATTTTACCGAGACCCGGTTCATTGCCAATATCTGTGGTTCCACCATTGAGGAATACGCGGCGGTGACCCGTATATTCGACGACTCCGCGATTGACGCCATAGAGATCAATATTTCCTGTCCGAATATCAAGGAAGGCGGCGTCAGTTTCGGCAATTATCCGGAAATGTCCGCGCAGGTGGTGGCGGCGTGCCGGCGCGAGACCGCCAAGCCGCTCATTACCAAACTGTCGCCAAACCAGACGGATATCGTGGAAAATGCGCGCCTGTGCATTGAAGCCGGCAGTGACGCCCTGGCGGTGATTAACACGGTCATGGGCATGGCTGTTGACGTGGAGAAGCGCGAGCCCGTGATCGGCAGTAACCAGGGCGGATTATCCGGCCCCGCCATCAAACCGATAGCATTGTTTGATACCCACCGGGTTTACCAGGTATGCAAGGACAAGCGCGTTCCCATCATCGGGCAGGGCGGGGTCACGTCCGTAAACGACGCCCTGGAATTTTTCATGGCAGGGGCAACGACCATAGGGATTGGCACCGCGCTGTTTTACGACCCCCTGGTTTGCAAAAAAATCAACGCGGGCATCCTGCAATACCTTGACAATCACCAACTTGGACACGTGACGGAACTGGTGGGAGCCTTGAAGATAAGAACCTGATTTATCCGCAGATTACGCAGATAAACGCAGATGATATGTTGATTTATTACGTTGACGGCATCATTCCGGAGCATCATGCTTCTCCCCGCCTACCGTAATTCAGGCGGATGTCCTTTATATTTGGGGTCAGAGTAAAAATACAATCAGTGACACGTATTACTGGTTTATTCTTGGGTATTTTTACTCTGACCCCAAATATCCAAAAATCTGCGTTAATCTGCGTAATCTGTGGATAAATCATGCGGATTGTTTTTTTCGAGCCGCCTCAAAAAAACGTTCATTTCTTTTGCCGCCTGTATATCACCCCGTTCCGAGGCGATCTCAATGCCTTGTTTAAACGCCGCTGCCGCCTCGTGTATTTTCCCGGCCGCGCTTAGCGTCCGTCCGTATATTTTCCATGCGGCCGAGTATTTCGGGTCGAGTTCGACGGCTTTGCCCAGGTGCAGTTCGGCTTCTGCCAATTTCTTTTGTTGATACAGGGCGTTGCCCAGGGTGAAGCGCAGCAACGCGTTATCTGCGCCACGCGCCAGCATGTCTTCGAGTTTTGCCGTATCCATGATATTTGGGGTCAGATATTTGGGGTCAGAGTAAAAATACAGTCACTGGCAGGCGTTTCTGGTTTATTCTTGGTATTTTTACTCTGACCCCAAATAGCTGCGCTTCTGTGCGATCAACATGGCTTCATTCCTGAACCCCTGGTCAGTGTTGCCCACGGCCCCCTCCTCATGGTAATAAATAATATGCAAGGATCGAAACAGGTGCAGGAGTTCATTGGCCTGCAAACGATAAGCCGGGTTACGCGGGCCGAAATCCGACGCTTTTTCCCGGATGAAGGTTTGGTAGAAAAGTAATCCGTCGTTTCTTAAAGCAGCAACAATATCGGGAACCAGGGTTCTGTCCAGGAAACGGCTGACCACGATGACGTCGAAGGACGCCGGCGCCGACGGGTTGGTCGTTACGTCACGCTGTTCCGCCTTGAGCGGAAGCCCGACCTGCCTTGCCTGGTCTGCCAGGCGTTGTATTGCCACATCGGATACATCCCAGGCACAGGTTGTAAAGCCCTTGCGCGCAAGATAAAGCGCATTGGCGCCCCGCCCGCAGGCAAGGTCCAGGGCCTCGCCTGCGGGCGGTAGCAAATGTGAGTGGGAGGACAGGACCCGGCAGGGTTTCCCGGTTTCCTTGTCATTATCCGTATAGACATGATCCCATTTCAGCTTGTCTGCTTCACTCATTATTTACGCCAGAAGGTAGGCGTCAACAGGACCAGAAGGGTGAAGATTTCCAGTCGGCCCAGCAACATGGCAAAGCACAGCAACCATTTGGACGTATCGTTAATACCGGCATAATGGGTGCTGACCTCGCCCATCCCCGGTCCCAGGTTGTTAAGACACGCGGCTACCGCGGAAAAAGCCGTAACCTGGTCCAGGCCGGTAGCCATGAGCAATAACATCAACAGGGCAAAGATTGCCACGTAAGAGGCAAAGAATCCCCACACTGCATTGATGACAGATTCCTCAACCGGTTTGTCCCCGAGTTTAATGGGGATGACGGCATTTGGATGGACCAGTCGCCTGATCTCTCTCTTGCCCTGCTTGTACAGGAGTAACACCCTGATGACTTTCAGGCCGCCGCTCGTTGAGCCGGCGCAGCCACCCATGAAACTGGCAAAGATCAGGAGGACCGGCAGAAACGTCGGCCAGTTCTGGTAAGCGGTTGTGGTAAAGCCCGCCGTTGTTGCAATGGATACGGATTGAAAAATTCCGTGGCTGAGCGCGCTCAGGTTATCGTCGTAGTTTCCCAGCCAGACGAGATAGATGCAGGTTATCGCGCACAAGACAACCAGGGCGACGATAAAAGTTCTTACCTCGGAGTCCTTGCGATAAGGATTCAGGCTCAATGATCTCCAACTGACAAAATGCAGCGTGAAGTTGATGCCGGCAATCAGCATGAATACCACCGCCACGGTGTTGATCATCTTGTTGTTGAAATAACCGATACTCTGGTCGTGGGTCGAGAAGCCGCCGATGGATACCGTGGAGAAACTGTGACTGACGGCGTCAAACAGTGACATGCCGGCAAACCAGTACATGAGCGCGCAGGCAATCGTAAGGGACAGGTAGATATACCAGAGCGCCTTGGCAGTCTCGGTGATCCTGGGCGTTAATTTTGAGTCTTTAATCGGCCCCGGTGTCTCGGCGCGGTAAAGCTGCATTCCTCCGATGCCCAGCATGGGCAGGATGGCCACTGCCAGGACGATGATCCCCATTCCTCCCAGCCATTGCAGTTCCTGCCGGTAGAACAGAATGGATTTCGGCAGGTGATCGATCCCCGTTATTACCGTGGCGCCGGTTGTGGTCAAACCGGAAACGGATTCGAATACCGAGTCGGTAAAAGACATGTCAGGCCAGGCCGACAACAGAAAAGGGGCCGCGCCGGTCAACCCCAGCCCCGCCCAGAACAGCACCACGACAATAAAACCGTCACGCAGGCGTAAATCCTTTTCCACCTTATACACCGGCAGCCACAGGAACATGCCGATGGAAAGAATAAGAAGAAAGGCAAGCAAAAATACCGTTACGGTTTCATCTTCAACGATCAGCGCGATGGCCAGCGGTGGCAGCATGGTGATACTGAATAACATCAGCAGCAGCCCCAGGATTTTCTGGATAATGGTAAGTTGCATGTCTAGCCCGTGTTTCTCACCAGGTGATGCGATGATCGCGCAGGATTTTTTGCGCTAACGGGTGCCTGCGACCGAAAGCATAACCGTAGCTCTGGTTGAGGGAGCATGTGCCCGTTGGCGCAAAAAAGACAAGCGAGGGCGCATCAAGCGCAGTCTGTAATGACGACATAGTCAGCAGATTACCATAACTCATTGACAACAAACATGTATTCAATAGCAACAAGCGACCTGGTGAGAAATGCGGGCCAGGCAACGCGGGCTATAGGAATGTGATGTTGACCTGGAACAACCTTTCCACCTCGGGCACGCGTTTTTTATCGGCCACCAGGAGGATAACGTGGTCCTCGGGGGCGATGACCGTATCATGATGGGGGATGATAACCTTGTCATCACGAACTATGGCGCCGATACTGGTACTTGGCGGCAGGGGTATTTCTTCGATTGACCTGCCGACGACGTTGGACGATGTTTTGTCGCCGTGGGCAATGGCCTCGATAGCTTCCGCCGCGCCGCGCCGCAATGAATGTACGACGACTACGTCCCCTTTGCGGATATGCGCAAGCAGGCTGCCGATGGTAGTCTGCTGCGGTGATATGGCGATATCAATCACGTCACTTTGCACAAGATCAACGTAAGCCGCCCGGTTTATCAGTGCCATGACCTTACGGGCCCCCAGGCGTTTTGCCAGCATACAGGAAATGATATTTGCCTCATCGGCATTGGTTAAGGCGCAAAATACGTCGGTATCGTCTATGTTCTCTTCATGCAGCAACTCTTCATCCGCTGCGTCTCCGTTCAGGACGATGGCCTTATTCAACTCTTCAGAAGCCTTCTTTGCCTGTGGCAGGGATAATTCAATGACCTTGACGTGGTATTTGTTTTCCAGCAATTTCGCCAGACGTCTGCCGATATTGCCGCCACTTGCAATGATGATGCGCTTTACCGGCTTGTCTGTCTGCTTGATCGCTTTTAACAGTGTCTTGATGCGTTTGGGCGCGCCGATGATGAATACTTCGTCATCCCGTTGTATTTCCGTATCGCCATCGGGAATAATTGCCTGTCCCCCGCGGAAGATAGACGCGATCCGAAAGTCGGTATTCGGCAGATGTTCGGCAAGCTCGCCTATTTTTTTGCCGATTATCGTACTCTGTCCGGTGATTTTTACTGCGACCATCTGCACGCGTCCGGCGGCAAAATCGAGCACCTGAAGAGCTCCCGGAAAGCTGATTAAGCGTGCAATGTACTCGGTAACAAGTTGCTCCGGGCTGATCAAAACGTCGACGGGCATTGCTTCCTGGTCAAATAAAGCCGTGCTTTTCAGGTATTCGTTATTACGCACCCGGGCGATTTTCATGGGCGTGTGAAAAACCGTGTAAGCAACCTGACACGCCACCATATTGGTTTCATCACTGTTGGTGACGGCGATGATCATATCCGCGTCGTTTGCTCCCGCTTTTTCCAGCACCGAGGGATGCGATGCCTGTCCATTTATGGTTTGCAGGTCATACTTCTCCTGCAGTGAGCGTAAAACGGCCGGGTTGCGATCGACGATGGTGACGTCGTTTGCTTCACCGCAAAGATTGGCGGCCACTGATGAGCCTACCTGGCCCGCTCCCAGAATGATTATCTTCATCAGCCTTTTATATCAATACTGAGAGACTTCAACTTCCGGTAAAGATGGGTGCGTTCCATGTGAACGCTCCTGGCCATTTTGCTGACGCTGCCGTTTGCCTGTTTAAGCTGATACTCCAGGTAGGCGCGCTCAAAGTTTTCCCGGGCCTGTCGCAACGGCAGATCAAAGTTGTCCGTCTTGTCCGCCTCTTTTTTCATGGGCTGTTCACCCAGTACAATCTCAACTTCATCCAGGTCAATGGCAGCGTCGCTTCCCATTATCAACATCCGTTGCACAAGATTTTTTAATTCCCGCGAATTTCCGGGCCAGGCGTATCGGCGCAGCCTGTTTTGCGCCGCAGTAGTAAAATGCCTGTATGGCAGGCCTTCCCGTTCAACAAAGAAATTGACGTAGTATTCCAGGATATCAGGCACGTCTTCGTAATGTTCCCTGAGCGGCGGTATTTTTATCGGTACGACGTTTAACTGGAAGTAAAGGTCGTCCATAAAAGAAGCGTCTTTAACCCGGCCGGCAAGGCGGTGGCGGGTGGCGGCGATTACCTTGGCATTCAGGTCAATGGATGTTGTTCCGTTGGCTCTTGTATAGGTCTGGTTTTTCAGCGTGTTCTGGAGTTGTGCCTGGGTCGCGAGGTCCATATCGGCAATATCCTTGATGAACAAAACGCCTCCGTCAGCCTTATCCAGTAAGCCGTTACGTATCTCACCGTTTTTCTCCTCACCGTATAATTCATTAACGATGGTGTTCGGGGAGAGGGCGGATACGCTCATGGTGACAAAGGGTTTGTCTCTTCGATTACTTTCCGCATGCAGGTAGCGCGCAATCGTCTCTTTATCCGTTCCCGGCTCACCGTTGATTAATACCGGGGCGCTGCGCCCGGCTATTTTCTCCAGTTGCCGGCGTAAATTCATCATCAACTTGCTTTTCCCGATGATCTTTGCCGGTGACTGTGAGGACTGCCTCAACCTCAGGTTTTCATTTTGTAACCGGGAAGCATCCAGGGCATTTTTTATCGTGAGTATAAGCTTGGCCAGGGAGAGCGGTTTTTCCAGGTAATCATAAGCGCCCAACCGGGTTGCTTCGACCGCGGTTCCTATATTCCCATGCCCGGACATCATGATAACCGGGTTTGATAATCGGCCTGATTCCTTCCATTCCTTCAACAGGGTAATGCCGTCAATGTCGGGCATCCAGATATCCAGAAGAACCAGACGGGGATGAAATTGTTCCAGCAGGTCCCGGGCGGTTTTACCGTTTTCGGCCGTAGCCACGTCGAAGCCCTCATCAACCAGGATTTCCCTTATCAGGCTCCTGATTTCAATTTCGTCGTCAACAACAAGGATTTTTTCAGTAGTCACACTGCGTCTCTGTTTTGGATTATATCGAAATTCGTTACGTATTCATTTGCATTTGCCGGCAGCCTTATGATGACACAGGCCCCCGACCCGTCCGCATTATTCCTGATCCAGACCAACCCGCCATGTTCTTCGACTATCTTTTTCACGATTGCCAGTCCCAGGCCCGTACCTTTCTGTTTGGTGGTCACATAAGGTTCAAATATTGTCGCCATTATATCCTCATTTACGCCGCTGCCTGTATCCCTGATTCGGGTTTCTATGTAATCCATGGCAGGTTGCTTGACGTAAGAGGTGGTAATGGATAATTTCAGGGCATCCCCATGCTTGCCGGCATCAAACGCATTATTGATTACATTATTGAATACCTGGCGCAGTCGGCCCGGGTCTGCGCTGATGACGGGCAGATTTTCCGTAAGATTGAGCGTGATTGTTGCGCCATCGCCCATATTCCTGTACAGGTCTGCCACTTCCTCTACCAGCAGGTTCAGGTCCACGTGCCGGGGAGACATGACCGGAGTCTTGGCATACTCGGAAAAGGCATTAACCATGTCTTTCATGGTTTCAACCTGGTTGATGATCGTTGTGGTAAGCCGGTCCAGCGTTTCCGTCTTCTCCGGTGGGGATGAGTGTAGATACTTGTGGCGCAATCTCTCCGCGGCCAATTGTATCGGCGTCAACGGATTTTTGATCTCATGGGCAAGACGCCGGGCCATTTCGCTCCAGGCCGCGTCGCGCTGTCCCTGTAACAGTGCGGTAATGTCGTCGAAAACGATGATATGGACCAGGGTTTTTTCCCGCGCCGGGACAATGGACGTTCCCCTGCACATGAGGACTTGCCGTCCGCTTGCGCCAAACAGGGTCATCTGTTCATACCAGTCCGTGTCGCCCTCGTCTATATGCGCGTGAAACAAGTAATGCAGTTGTTCAATGTGATTATACCGCGCGCATATCCGACTGAATGAACGACCGATAATTTCCTTTATTTCAATACCCAGGATCCTGCCGCCGCTGATATTGGCGGTGCGCAGACATTCTTCCGAATCCAGGACCAGCACACCGGATGACAACCGTTCCAGCACGGCTTCCAGGTATTTGTGCTGGGTCTCCGCTTCATCCTGGCTACGCCTGGCTGCGTCCCTGGCACTGGCTATCTTGCGGGTCATGGCGTTAAACGAGGCGACCAGAAACCCCAGCTCGTCATTGCTGGGTATCGGCAGATGGGTATGATAATCACCTCTTGCCACCGATTTTGTCCCCTCAGCGAGGTCGCGGATCGGCGCGGCCAGCTTCCCGGCGAAGTAAAACGCAGCCCACACCGCGGATAATATACTGAACAACAGCACCATCGTCAGGATCAGGATCAAACTCAACTTGAGTTGTTCTCTCAGGTAAGACAATTCCTTGTACTGGACGAACGCCGATTGAACGCTGTCGGCCAGTTCGTTAACACGTTCGGTTACCGGATATAAGGCCTGGATAATCCTGGCTTCGGTATTAATGCCGGGGTTGGGCACGTTGACTACGACCCGAATGGATAAACCGGCGTTTCTGATCATGTCCAGGCCGATATAACTGTTGCCCTGCCGCACCTGGAGCAGGACGGTATCATCGGGGGAGTCGGGCACCAGGTTGTCGGGATTGATCGAACTGGCACCGATTATAATTCCCTGTCTTGTCATTACGGTAAACTCATCAGCGCCGCTTCTGGCGCGAAACTGGTCAACTTCAAACGGGATCAGGGTATCGTCGGTCACGGAAATTTCTTCCGCAACCTTCTCGGATTGCCTGAGAATTTCCTTCATACGGATATCCAGGGCAAGCTGACTCAACTCGAGTGAGTCCTCCAGGGCGTGTTCTACGCGCAGGTCGAACCAGCTATCGATGCCCCGGTACAGGAAATCCAGGGAAAAGGAGTAAAGAATGAGTACCGGTGTGACCGAGAGGATGACAAACATAGTTACCATTCGCACGGTCAACCGGGCGCCGGCCACCCGGTTACGGGCCTGTTTGATCAGGCTGCGGATATTAAGGCCAATCAAAACGATCAGGGTCAGCAACCCCAGGGCATTGAAGACCAGCAACTCGGAATAAAGCTGAGCGAACTGCCCCGAGTTTTGCAGTGCCTTACTCATGCCCAATAGCGACACCAGCATACAGGAGAAAAGCAGTACGCCGATCAGAAGTATTGTTTGTCCGCCGCGCTGCATGACTACCTGATTGCCCAGCGGCGCCATTTACTGTCCGATTGCCATTTGTTTGCTATGAAGGCAATGGGTTTTAATGGCGGAGGCAGGTTTCCCACGTTCACTTCAGCCTTGAGCGAGCCGGTGAGTTGTTGCCCATCGTCTAAATTCTCGTTATTCAATATAAAATAATGATCGATCGTACCCAGGTAGTTTAGTGCATTTTCCAGCCTGTCGAATTGGCGCTGTTCGGACCTGCCGATGTTGGTAACAATGTAAACGTCCGACAGGGGGCGATGGCCAAGTTTAAATTTAACCCTGTCCTGTTTGTACAGCCTGTCCCGAAACCATTTACGTTTCTCCTTTACCTTGATAATGATATCAATATTCAGGTCTACCCCGTGGTCAAGCGCGTCCAGGACGTCGTCATGCAATTCAAAGTTAATGCGCGCGTCGAGATAATAACCGTTGTCGACCAATTGACTGGAAACGTGCTCCACGTTGATCTTTTCCGCAGCGAACACATTGGCGGAAAGCAATAAAAATAAAACCCCCGACCCTGCACGACTTGTTAATGTCATTCCCATCCATTACAGTATGGGCGCTTTCATGTTTATGGTCAAAACCACAATGAACAGACCTGTTTTTTTCCCTGATGGAGTGTCCGTTCCGGCGCTGGGACAGGGCACGTGGTGTATGGGCAAAAACCCCCTGAAACGCAATTCCGAAGCGGATGCGATACGTCTTGGGCTGGATTTGGACATGACGCTGATCGATACCGCAGAAATGTACCATGATGCGGAGATTGTGGTTGGCAAGGTCTTGAAAAGCCGGCGTGAAGATGCCTACATAGTGAGCAAAGTGTTGCCCGGCAACGCGTCTTTCCAGGGTACGATTAAAGCCTGCGAGAAAAGCCTGAAACGGATGAGGATAGAGTGTATGGACTTGTACCTGCTTCACTGGCCGGGCAGTTATCCGGTTCAGGAGACACTGGACGCCTTTATACGGCTCCGGGAACAGGGGAAAATCGCGGCTTACGGGGTGAGCAATTTCGATGTTTCTGAGATGGAAGAGGCCTGGGAATATCCGGGCGGACCGGCTATTGCGACCAACCAGGTGTTATACAATCTGGAGTGCCGGGAAGTTGAATGGGAGCTGTTTGCCTGTTGCCGGCAGCGAAACGTGCCGTTAATGGCGTATTCTCCGTTGAACCAGGGGAGGCTGGATGTCACGGCTCTGAAAGGCGTGGCGCAAAGGCACAATGTCAGCCCTTACCAGGTCGCGCTGGCCTGGCTGCTTCACCAGGACAACGTGATAGTCATTCCCAAGAGTGCAAAGCGGGACCATATCGAGGAAAATCACGGCGCGTGTGAAATCTCATTAACAAGCGCAGACCTGGAAGAAATTGACCAGGCGTTTCCCCCTCCGGCAGGCGCATCGTCTCTGAAATGGAATTGAGATTAAAGTCTATGGCCTTGCATAGACGAGCTTGCCGTCCAGGGTCGTTTTCAATACTTCAGTTTCACCAATTTCATTGTCTGGTGTTTCGAGTAGGTTATCCAGAGACACTCCTGGAGGATATTTTCAATCGTCGCTTTTCTTGACGCGCACCGTCACAACGTCCATACCATGATATTGTTGGTGGTGCACGGAGGAGGCAAAGTGACGCAGTAAACGCAGGGAGATTTCATGCCCATCCGGGGCCTCGGTTTGTTCTCTCTGCAACGCTATCTGGTCTTCGAGATTCCCCTCGCCGATAGCGGCCACAAACTCAAGTTCCATGACGCCGCCATCGCCACTTGCCACTACACGCAGACGTCGAAGCTGATCCGACGCTGCCTCCTCATGGCGTTGCGCAAGACTCGACAGAGTCTCCTCGCCGACCAGAAACAGACGCTCGGTCGCTGCCGCGTCCCAGCTGAGAATCTCTGCCTGCTCGCGCAGGAAAGCCTTGAGTCGGGGCAGAACCCTGATGTCCAATACCGTTTCAATACGACGGCGGCGCGGGCCGGTCAGTTCCATGAGCACGGTCAACACGATAGCGACAAGACCGCCGGTAGTTATGCCGTTGCCCAACAAACTACCCCACGTCTCGCCCAACTGATCCGCGAAAATAGCCTGCTGATGGAAGCCTGTTCCAATCCAGAATGCCAACCCGACCACCGCAGCCTTGCGGTAGTCAATGCCATCCTGAACGATAATCTTTATGCCTTGTACAAAAACCAACCCCAGGTTCACGATCAGGTAAGCAGCGATTACGGGTTTTGGGACGGCGAGAAGCAGCGCCACAAACGCGCCCAGGGTCACAGCCGCAATACCCGGGGCGGCAGCAGACGACGCGCCTTCAGGCACGTCTGCCAGCATGGCAAAAGCGATGGGCATAATGGTGGCGGCAATCAACATCAGCACCGTGCCGGATACGACCGGTGTGATAATGCGTCGCAATAACGACAACTGCGTTGACAGCGCAAACTGAAACAGTGATGAGACAATGATGAGAGATGACATCAATGCAACTCCCCCTTGCGCCAGCGCCGCAATGCAAACTGCGATAAACGAGTACGCAGAAACCGATATGAGAATATGTCCGGCGCCGATGCGTCCGAATCGAGAGGCCTGCAATGCCGTGATTAGCCCGTTGACAAACAATGCGGCAAAGAGCGCCCATGACAGGTAGCCCTCACCCTGGTCGCCCACTACGATTATAATGGTGAGTATCAGCACTATCCCCGGTAAGACTAGCAGGGCCGCCTGGAAACCCAGGCCAATGGAGAGAGGATATGACGGTCGTTCTTCGGGCTCGTAGCGGATGCCCGCGGTTTGGCTGGGTGCGTTTTCTGAAACCATGAAGTTTGATTGCAGAAAGGGTAAATTTCTGGTTTATTCTATCCAGGCAAGGTATTCGTTGATCAATGTTACTCCTCAACTCGCCCTGGTAAATACAGCAGATATTTGGGGTCAGAGTAAAAATACTCAACAATAAGCCCGCGTCCTCTACCAAATTAGCCGTATTTTTACTCTGACCCCAAATATCGGCGGACTCAACAGGGGACGGACTTAAGTCCGTTCCCGGAGTCCCCGGACCGGCGAATTAGTTGTGCTTCTCAAGCCCCCCTGTTTAATAAGGTATAGTAGAATCCGTCCGAATCGTCAAGGCAAGGCAACAGTTGCCGGCCGTAGACCGTGGCTGTTCCCCATTCCGTCCGGATGGTTTCGAGGTTTGCCGAAGGGTGGCCGGCCAGGAATTTTTCGATTACCCGATCGTTTTCGTCACGCAGCAGGGAACAGGTTGAATAGACCAGTTTTCCTCCCTGTTTCAGCAGCGGCCAGGCGGCTGTCAGCAGCTCAGTCTGGGTATTTTGCAGGGCGGCAACCTGTTCGGGGGTTTTCAGGCGTTTAACGTCAGGATGCCGGCGGATTACCCCGGTGGCGCTGCAAGGCGCGTCCAGCAGGATACGGTCAAACAAGCGTCCATCCCACCAGGAGTCTGTCCTGGGGGCGTCTGCCTGGATAATGGTTGCCTCCAGGTTCAGCCTGGACAGGGTGTTGCGCAGCCGGTGTAAGCGCTTTTCATCGACGTCTATGGCGGTTATTTCGCCGATCAACGGCTGATTTTCGCAGATATGGGCCGTTTTCCCTCCGGGCGCCGCGCAGGTATCAAGGACCCTGTCTCCCGGCCGCGGGTCCAGCAGCGTTGCGGCCAACTGGGCGCCGGCGTCCTGGACGGATACATAACCGTTGTTGAACCCGGGCAGTCGACTGACGTCAACAGGGTCCAACACGTGTATCGCGCAGGGCGCCAATTCTATTTTTTCCGCCCGGATGCCGATCCCGCGCAGGTCATCCAGGTAATTTTCCCGGGAGGTCTTTAAGACGTTTACCCGTAGATGCTGGGGTGGACGTTGATTATTGGCCCGTAGAATGGCTTCCCACAAGTCGGGCCAGTCCGGTTTTATCCTGTCAATCAACCAGTCCGGGTGTGAATAGCGCGCGCCGGCATACCGGTTCAACTCCGGTTCAACCCGGTGAAACTCGCGTTGAGACCGTCTCAACACCGCGTTTACCAGCGATTTTGCCCATGCCTTATCCAGTTCAACTGTCGCATTTACCGTTTCCGAGATTGCCGCATGGTCGGGCGTATCGAGATGGTGCAGTTGGTAGAGACCGACCAGCATGAGCATCCTGATGTCGGTATCTCTCCGTTTAATGGGCCTGTTTAGATACCGGTCAAGAATAAATGCCAGTTGATCGAACCAGCGGAGTGTCCCGAAACACAGTTCCTTGACAAATCCCCGGTCATCCCGGCGTTGCAGCGCGGGCAGATAACCCGCCATGGCAGCATCCAGGGTCAAACCGGATTCGACAACCCCGGAAATGACTTTCGCCGAAATCGCCCTGGGGTTCATTAAGTCCGCATATCTCATCAATTCGCTTGTCATATTTGGGGTCAGAGTAAAAATACGGCTAATTTGGTAGAGGACGCGGGCTTATTGTTGAGTATTTTTACTCTGACCCCAAATATCGGGGACGGACTTAAGTCCGTCCCCGGACCGACTATCGAGATTATATCAGTTTTCATCGTACAAACAGGCCAGGATAACCGTTATAGAATTCCCTGACGGACTGTTTTTTCTTTCCCTCCAACTGCAGGGCGAGTATCCGCAGGTCCTGGTGTTTTGTTGAGACGTCCAGTCCTTCCGGGGTGTAGGAGATGATTTCCCCGGGGCCGGCGCGGGCGCCGTCGGTATTCAGTGTACGGGCTTTCCAGACGCGTATTTTTACGTTATTCAGGATAGTGAATGCGACCGGCGCCGGGTTGAATGCGCGCACGTTTCTCTCCACCTGTTCCGCGGTCGCGTTCCAATCGATTTCAGCCTCCCGCTTGCTGACTTTGCCGGCATAGGTTGCAAATCCGTCATCCTGCTCCACAAGTTTTGCCGAGCCTGTTGCAACATCCGCCAGGGCCTCAAGCAGGCATTCGCCGCCAAGGGACGCCAGCCGGTCCGACAGGGATGCGGTGGTATCTTCGCCACTGATAATACAGGGTTTTTGCAACATGACCTGCCCGGTGTCAATGCCGCTGTCCATAAGCATGATTGAAATCCCCGTTTGTTTATCTCCCGCCTGGATCGCCCGTTGTATGGGGGCTGCCCCGCGCCATCTGGGCAATAAGGAGGCATGTACGTTGATACAGCCGTACCCGGGACAGGACAGGACGTCCGCCGGCAGAATTAAACCATAGGCCACAACGATAAGCGCGTCGATATTGCTTAAATCATCATCCCGGCCAAGTTCGTCCGGCGATGCCGGCTGTTTAACGGGGATTCCGTATTGTTGCGCAACCAGTTTGACCGGCCCCTGAGCTGTTTTCCTGCCGCGTCCCGCCCGCCGGTCGGGTTGGGTATAGACGTGACTGATTTTATGCTGTGAATTTTCCAGTAACGCGGTGAGAACGACTGCCGCAATATCGGGCGTGCCGGCAAAAGCGAGGTTCACAAGGCCCGGACTTTGTTCTGCTTCTCAATCTTCTTGCGTATTCGCTGTTTTTTAATGGGGGATAAGTAATCGATAAACAGTTTTCCGTCAAGATGATCGATTTCATGCTGGATACACACGGCGAGCAATCCGTCGGCCGTATCTTCCATTTTACTCCCGTCAAGACTGAGGTAGTGAAACGCTATTTTTTCGGCCCGCCTGACGGTATCGGAAAACCCGGGCACCGACAGGCAACCTTCTTCCATTTCCTCGCTACCGGCTTTTTCCGTAATTTCCGGGTTGACCAGGGCCATGGGGGAGTTTTTCTCCGCCGCCAGGTCCATGACGATGACTCGTTTCTGTACGTTCACTTGGGTAGCGGCGAGACCAATGCCATTTTCCGCGTACATGGTTTCCAGCATGTCCCGGGACAGTTGCTCAATCTCCCCGTCAACGGTTTCCACGGGCTGCGCTTTTTTACGTAATCGGGGATCAGGAAAATGCAGTACGGTTAATCTTGACATCAAATGTTGACTCCATTGTCATGCCGGGCTACCGGCGAAGTAAAAATAATCCCGATTATCCATTAAAAACGCACTCAACTCAAAGCAGAAATGTCCTCAGTCAGTTCCCGGCACACAGGGCAACCGCATACGTTTACTTTTTTTGCCACAGAGGGCACAGAGATCACACATAGTTGGGGTCAGAGTAAAAATACTTAACAATAAGCCCGCGTCCTCTACCAGATTAGCCGTATTTTTACTCTGACCCCATATATCCTGTTCATCCAGGTATATTCAGTTGACCTGGGGACTGATCCTGACGCATACTTGCCATTATTCCGCAAGGAACGGCTTTGCAGGACTTGCAGTAGTTATTTCATCAAATCGAAACCATAAAATCAGGATTGATAAGTTCATGGATGAGCACACTGATAAAGATCAGCTTCATTCCTGGTTAACCTTAATGCATGCGGGGGCTTTGGCCGATCACAGCCTGTCGCAGTTACTGGAAAGTTTTGGAACTGCCGAGGCCGTTGTCAGTGCCGCCGCCTCCGGGTTGATCAACCGCTCCCACTTGCCGGAAAAAGTCCTCGAATGTCTGCAAAATCCCGATAGGAAAGAGATTGACCGGGACATCGAGTGGCTGGAACGCGCCGGCCACCATTTGATCACGTTAACCAGTCAACGTTATCCGGCTTTATTAAGACAGATTTCATCACCGCCTGCAGGTTTGTTTGTGCGCGGCGACCCGGAGGTTCTGGCCAGCCCCCAGGTTGCCATAGTCGGGAGTCGAAAGCCGACCGTAGACGGACGCAAAGACGCCGTGTATTTTGCCGGGGAACTGGCAAAGCAGGGGATTACCGTGACCAGCGGAATGGCGTACGGGATAGATACCGAAGCCCACAGGGGCGCCTTGTCGCAGGGGGGTAAAACCGTCGCGGTTTTAGGCAGCGGATTAAATTGCATTTACCCGAAAACCAACACCGGACTGGCCGATAAAATCAGTGAAGAGGGGGCGCTTGTATCTGAATTTCCGTTATCCTGGCGGCCGTTTGCCGGTAATTTCCCCCGGCGCAATCGTATTATCAGCGGCCTCAGTACCGGTGTGCTGGTTATTGAAGCGGCGCACAGGAGCGGTTCGTTGATCACGGCAAAACATGCCCTGGAACAGAACCGCGAGGTATTCGCCGTGCCTGGATCCATCAGGAATCCACTGAAGAAAGGCTGCCATGGGTTACTCCGGGATGGCGCCGCATTGGTGGAATGCGTCGAGGATATTTTTGCGCAGATTGCCTTGTTCAGGGAGACCGGTCAAGCCGCCCCCGCCATAGCGCCGTCACAACCTGAAAATATAAATGGACTTGACGAACAGGAAAAAGTACTGCTTGATAGTATAGGATATGAACCGACAAACCTGGATGAAATTGTTTTTATGACAAAGGTCAGTATCGAGGATGTCATGGGTAATCTGCTGAAACTGGAACTGGAAGGTTTGATCACGGCAGTTTCCCCGGGATTGTATATCCGTGGTAACCGGCAATGTATAAAAGAATAAAAAAAATATGAGCACAGCATTAGTAATTGTTGAATCCCCTGCAAAAGCCAAAACCTTGAATCGTTATCTGGGTAGTGGATATAAGGTGCTGGCCTCCAATGGCCACGTGCGGGACCTGTTGCCGAAATCCGGTGCGGTTGACCCGGACAAGGATTTTGCCATGCATTATGAAATCATTGACAAAAATACCAGGGCCGTCGACGCCATTACCAGGGCGCTCAGAAAATCAGACGTTTTGTACCTGGCCACCGACCCCGACAGGGAGGGTGAGGCAATATCCTGGCACCTGTATGAACTGCTCAAAGACCGGGGCGAATTGAACAGCAAAGAGGTAAAACGTGTCGTATTCCACGAAGTCACCAAGGACGCGGTATTGAGGGCAATGAACAGTCCCGGGGATCTGTCATGGGATTTAATCAATGCGCAACAGGCAAGACGGGCTTTGGATTACCTGGTGGGTTTCAACCTGTCCCCGTTATTATGGAAAAAAATACGGAGGGGATTGTCAGCCGGGCGGGTACAGAGTCCGGCGCTCAGGATGATAGCTGAACGTGAGCTGGAAATAGAGCAGTTCAAAACCCGTGAATACTGGACCATTGAGGCCGATCTTAACCGCACCGGGATGGATTTTACGGCCCGGTTGAACCGGTATGATGATGAAAAGGTCGGGCAGTTCAGCATTACGGATGAACAGCGGGCGAGTCAGGTTGTCGGCGACCTGGAAAACAGTGCCGCCGACCAGCTCCACCGCGTGGAACAGATCTCCGGCGCCCCTGGAAACAAGGGCATCCTGATTGTAAGCAAGGTTGACAGGAAACAACGCAAGCGCCACCCCGTCCCCCCGTTCATTACCTCAACACTGCAACAGGAGGCCATAAGAAAGCTGGGTCTCACGGCGCAAAGAACCATGCGGATTGCGCAACAGTTATATGAGGGTATTGACACCGGCGGCGGGGCGGTTGGCCTGATTACCTACATGCGGACGGACTCGGTCAACCTGGCCGCCGAAGCAATTAATGAAATGCGCAGTTTCATACGCAACAGGTACGGCGCTGAATATCTGCCCGAACAGCCCCGCCGGTTCAGGACAAGATCGAAAAACGCGCAGGAGGCGCATGAGGCGATTCGCCCGACATCCGTGTACCGGGCGCCGCAGGATATCAGGTCAAAATTATCCGTGGAACAATTCAAACTGTATGATTTAATCTGGAAACGGGCAGTGGCCAGCCAGATGGCCCATGCGGTTATCGACACGGTCGCGGTGGATCTGGGCTGTGGCCCTGGCGCCACGTTTCGCGCCAACGGCGCCACGGTGGTGAAAAAAGGTTTTATGCTTCTTTACATGGAAGGGGAGGACGATAAAAAGCGGGATACGGAACGGGAGGCTGGCGACAGGAAATTACCCGCCATGGAGGCAGGCGCTGCAGTGGCCCTGGTAAAAATACGCCCCGAGCAGCATTTCACCGAGCCTCCTCCGCGTTATTCCGAGGCGACCCTGGTCAAAACGCTGGAGGAATATGGTATCGGCAGGCCCTCAACGTATGCATCCATTATCTCAACGTTGCGGAATCGTGAATACGTGGAGATGGAAAATAAACGGTTCGTTCCGACTGACGTAGGACGCATCGTAAATAATTTTTTAACCGAGCATTTCAGCAGTTACGTTGACTATGATTTTACTGCCAAGCTGGAAGATGAACTCGATGCCGTATCCAGAGGTGAGAAAGAATGGCTTCCCCTCATGAAAAATTTCTGGGAAGCGTTCTCTGAAAAGATAAAGGACAAGGAAGACGCGGTGAGCCGCGATGAGGCGGCGCCGGCGCGGAGCCTGGGCGATGAGCCTGAAACCGGCCTGCCCGTTACGGTCAGGATGGGACGTTACGGGCCATATATCCAAATCGGTACCAAAGACGACAAGGAAAAACCGAAATTCGCGAGCCTGCGTCCCGACCAGCGCATGGATTCCATTGGACTGGAAGAGGCCCTGGAGCTATTCGGGCTGCCGAGAGAGTTGGGTGTATCCGAAGACGGTGAAAAGATCAGCGTTAACGTCGGCCGGTTTGGCCCTTACGTGCGTTATGGGGGCAAGTTCGTATCATTGAAAAAAGAGGATGATCCCTACACCATAGATCTGGGGCGAGCGCTGCAACTCGTAAAGGAGAAGAAAGAAGCGGATGCCGGAAAACAGATCAGGGTTTTTGAGAAAGAGGGCATATCCGTTTTGAAAGGACGCTATGGTCCCTATATTACCGATGGGAAGAAAAACGCGAAAATTCCCAAGGGCCGCGAACCGGCTGATTTGACCCTGGAAGATTGTCAGGCCTTGATTGCCGCCGCCCCGGACCGGCGCCGGCGGCGTAAATGATTTGCCACAGAGGGATATTTGGGGTCAGAGTAAAAATACGGTTGATTTGGTAGAGGACGCGGGCTTATTGTTGAGTATTTTTACTCTGACCCCAACTATGATAATGTTATTTTGAGAAAGAAGACCACCATGAATAAACAACCACCATTTGTAGCGGTTTTAATGGGTTCGGATTCCGACCTGCCCGTCATGCGCGCAACGCTGGAAGTGCTGGATAAGTTTTCCATCCCAAGAGAGATGAAAATCACCTCCGCGCACCGCACTCCCGAGGCGACCCGCGCCTATGTAAAAGATGCAGAGGAGCGAGGTTGTGTCGTGTTTATTGCCGCCGCCGGTCTGGCCGCGCACCTGGCCGGATCCGTGGCCGCAATAACAACGAAACCGGTCATCGGCGTACCCCTGGACGCCGGCCCTTTGAGTGGCATGGACGCGCTCCTGGCGACCGTACAGATGCCGGGTGGCATTCCGGTCGGTTGTGTCGCCATCGGCAAGGCCGGAGCAAAAAACGCGGGTTACATGGCAGCTCAAATCCTGGCTTTGCAGGATGAAAAGTTAGCCGGAATGATAGCCTCGGAACGCAGCCAGATGGTCCGGGACGTGTTAAAAAAAGACGCGGCATTACAGGAGCAACTAGCCGGCTGATATAAAACACGGGGTCAGAGTAAAAATTTATTTGTTATGTGTGTTATCTGTAAAATCCCGATAAACTTTTACTCTGACCCCACTGATTTACCGGGTGGTTCGCATTGAAGAACTGGCGCGTCAAATGCGTACGACGAGTCCTGGAAAACGGCGGCGTTATTGCCTATCCCACGGAGGCAGTGATGGGCCTGGGTTGCTCGCCCTGGGATGAAACTGCGGTTTCCAGGATTTTACAAATGAAGCGGCGCCCCCCCGGCAAAGGTCTGATTGTCGTAGCCTCGAGTCCGGATCAGTTGGCCGGTCTGGTGGATTTTTCGAAGGTGAAGGAATGGGAAGAGATCACCAGGTCATGGCCGGGTCCCGTTACCTGGCTGATACAGGCGCGCTCCGTTACTCCTCGCTGGCTTACGGGGCAACACGAAACCCTGGCTGTACGGGTGTCGGCGCATCCCGTTGTGCAACAGCTTTGTGCTGAAACCGGTATGCTTGTCTCAACCAGCGCCAACCCGTCAGGTTGCAGACCCGCCGGAACTCAGCGGCGTGTGCGGGCTTATTTTGGCCCGAACGTGGACTACTATGTTCCCGGCAACGTCGGCCGCGACCTCAGGCCAAGTACGATCCGGGATGCTCTCACGGGCCTCCCGGTGCGAGACTAGCCCGCATATCGCATCCATTGATGAGATATGCGGGCTTCGCATATTCCATTAAAACAGCCTCCGCAGGCCGAGCAGTACGATGCGGTTTTTCCTGTCATACAACGGGATGGTTGAATTTGTCTGGATCCAGCCCAACGTGAGTTCAGGCATGTAACCCGCCCAGGCGATGGCCCGGTTGGAGACAGTCAGGGTGGCGGCGAGAGTTTGGTCCTTGCGGCGTTTTCTGAACAACGGATTTTTCCCTTTGTAATACCGCTCATGTCGGGATGCCTTTGCCGACAGGTTCCAGTTCTGCCTGATGATCGTTGTGTAGGCGAGTGACGTTCCCCAGGATTGCCAGCGCAGGTTCGGACTCTCCGTGGACTCTCTGGCAATCTCTGCGCCGGCCGTCAGGTAGCCGATGCCGATGTTCCGGGTCAGGCGCAACTCAAGGGATTGTCCGAACGGGTCCAGGTCGTTGTGCAGGTGATCGTAGCGCGTGTCCCAGACGCGGGCTGCGGCATTGACGCGCCAGTTTCTGTTGAGTGCCTGCTCCAATCCCAGCCGCGCCCAGCCGCTGACGGCATAAGAATCGCCGCCGCGCCAGCGTCGTTCTCCGCCGAGGTCCGCGCGCACGATACCGGGCTGTCGTTGGCCCGCCAGGGTCATGGCGTAGCGCCAGCGAGCCCCGGATGACAGGTTCAGCCAGGTACGATTATGCTCACTGGCGTTAATGGCCGTGTTGCGGGTAGCGGCCGCACGCGTCTCGAAGTAGAGGCGGCCGCCCATCAGGGGGGTATGCCGCCAGCGCAGGTTCAGACCGGTGCGCGCCACCCAGGCGCTGACTGCCTGTTCATCCAGTTCGAACTCCAGGCCGCCGAACACCGGCACCTCGACGCTGTCCCGCTCCGGCGCGTGGTTCACGTTATTATCCCGCCAAAAACCGAAGTCGAAGTTGACCTGGAATTTCTGCCGCGCCCGGATCCGTTCCAGGAAGCGCTCCACGTTGCGTCGTACCGGCGCCGGCAGGTTTTCCTGGCGTCGCAGGCCCCGAAAGATGTCCTCGGCCCGCTCGTCGCGCCCGAGTGTAAATAACGCGGCGGCGTAGTCCAGTCGCACCCGATTCAACTCCGGTCGCTCCTCGGCCAGTTGCCCAAGGATGACCGCCGCATGGGCGGGTCGACGCATTTTCAACAAGGCTTGCGCCGCCAGGAACCTGATATCGGTAGTATCAATGTCGCCCTCATCCCGCGCGGCCTGCATGACGAGGCGTAGTAATCGAAAGGCCTGTTCCGGTTTTCCTGCCGCGGTCCACTCGCGGGCCAGTTCCATGGCCCGCTCGGCGCTGAGCGCGGGGAGGTCGTCTTCTCCCGCTTCCCCGCCCACTGTGACCGGCTGCGCCGCGCGTACGGAATCGTCATCAATCCCTATCGATTCGTCCGTCAACGCGCTGTTGCAAAACAGCATTACGGCAAAAGCAGTCACAATACGTGTATTGTTCATCTCAGACTTCATTATATGTTTATGCAAAAGAGTATCTCATCATATTTGGGGTCAGAGTAAAAATACTCAACAATAAGCCCGCGTCCTCTACCAAATTAGCTGTATTTTTACTCTGACCCCAAATATCCCTGGCCTTGAAGCAAAAGTATGCGGTTGCCCTGTAGCATGTATAATGCCCCGACAATCATAAGAATAACAATACCATGTCCGAGACTGCCAATATCCGGCAACTCATTGATGAGAAACCCGTCAGCAGTTTGCAGCTACAGGTAATCTTTGCCTGTTTCGCCCTGAATATGCTGGACGGGTTTGACGTGCTGGCCATTGCCTTCACCGCGCCCACCATCTCCCAGGAATGGCAACTGACACCTTATGCGCTTGGCATTATTTTCAGCGCGGGCCTCATCGGAATGACCCTGGGCGCGGCATTTATTGCTCCGTTTACCGACGTCATAGGCCGGCGGGCGATGATATTGCTATCCCTGTGCGCCATCAGCGTCAGCATGGCCCTGACCGGTATGACCACAAACGCGACCCAGATGATTATCATGCGGGTTATTACCGGGCTGGGCATCGGCAGCATTCTTGCCAGCCTTACCAGCCTGGTTGCCGAATATACCCCGTCCAGAAAGCGCAACCTGGGAGTGGGTTTCATGCAGGTGGGCTATCCCCTGGGAGCGAGTTTCGGCGGGTTTATCGCCGTCTGGCTGCTGGGACTATCCGGTTGGCAGGCGGTATTTTATTTTGGCAGCGCCCTGTCTTTGCTCGCGGTTTTCTGCACTTATTTTTTCCTGCCGGAATCCCTGGAGTTTCTTTCCAGCCGGCAACCCGCGGGTGCCTTGCGCAAGATAAACCGGATCCTCACCCGGATGGGCTGGCCGCATATTCAGGCCATGCCTGAGGCGCTGGCAAGCGCAGTAAAACCCTCGGTCAAGCGCTTATTGACTCCCGATTATCGTAGATGGACCTTGCTGCTCTGGTGCGGTTTTTTCATGTCCTTTCTGACACTGTATTTTTTATTCAGTTGGGTGCCCAAGATTACCGTTGACGCGGGGCTACCGGTGGATAAAGGGATCTACATCGGTACGGCGTTGAATTTCGGTGCGTTCCTGGGCGGCACACTCCTGGGTTATCTATCTGATCGGTTTGGGGTACGGCCGTTGATTATCTGGTTTTTTATTGGTGGCATCATTTCCATGGTGCTATTCGGGTTTTCACCGGCAAAAGTGGAATTGCTGCTGGTATTAGCCTTCCTGATCGGCTTTTGCGTATTGGGCGGGTTTGTCGGTTTTTATATCTCATCTGCCCGTCTGTACCACACGGAGATTCGCGCGACCGGCGTGGGCTGGAGTATCGGCGCGGGTCGCACCGGCGCGATCATAGGCCCGTACCTGGGGGGCGTATTTATCAACCTGGGTTACCCGATAAACGTGAATTTCATCATCTTCGCCATCCCGCTCGCCCTGTCCTGCGTCGCGATATACTTCTTGCGCGCCCCCCAACTCGAACCGGGTTGAGCAATAACAATAAGGTATTTTATCCGCAGATGACGCAGCTGAACGCAGATGAGAAAACCGTCTTTACTTTGCGTTATATGGGTAATTTCGCTGCCGGAGGACGAGTACACTCTCTACATTATGGTTGATGAACACCTGCCTGTGAAGTTGGCAAGGCAGGGGCAAGCCCGTCGGCAGTGGAATTACGGAATTGCCCGATTAAAGACATTCTTTTGTTTTTTATCTGCGTTCATCTGCGTCATCTGCGGATAAACATAAGCTCTGGTCGACTCAAAACAGTCCTCAATTCAGCCTGCTTTGATCGTATTGCCCAGTGTGCCGATGCCTTGCAGTTCGACTTCTACCTCGTCGCCCGGATACATGAAAAGTTGCGGTTTCCGCTTATAGCCGACGCCGCCGGGCGTGCCGGTGGCGATAATATCGCCGGGTTCCAGGGTGGTGAAGGTGGAAAGATAGGCTAACAGTACGGGGATGGTAAAGATCATCAGATCCGTTGTCGTACTCTGCACGGTTTTCCCGTTAAGCCGGGTTTCAAGTTGATAGCCGGCATTGGGGTCGGGCATATCTCCGGCGGGGATCATCCAGGGGCCGCAGGAGCCGGAAGCATCAAAATTCTTGCCGGGGATATATTGCGTGGTATGTTCCTGGTAATCGCGGGCCGTGCCATCCATGAAGCAACTGTAACCCGCAATGTGATCAAATGCCTGTTCGGGACGAATGCGTCTGCCCGGCTTGCCGATAATGACCGCAAGTTCGCCCTCATAATCATACTTGTCACTTTCCACGGGTTTTTGCAGGGTCCGGTTATGACCTGAAATCGAGGAAGGAAACCGGGTAAAGATAAGCGGATATTTTGTTGTTCCCCCCCCCATCTCATCCCGGTGCGCAACGTAATTCTGGCCGACACAGAGGATGCGGGACGGGTCCGGGATAGGGGAGAGATAAACAATTTCATCCAACGGCACTTCCTTGCCTGAAGCAGCAGCGTCAAGGGAAGTCGGTAAATTCCGGTTGCTGATGGCGGCTTTTAAGGACGGCTCGTGCCGGGTCAAATCCAGTATGACCCCATCGGCGATCATGCCCCAGCCCGGTGTGTCGTGATGTAAATAAGACAGGAAACGCATTTCAGCTTTTGTTTTTTACGGTTCGAAAGCCGATGTGCGCCGCGCCCAGCGTGCTTTCCTGTGGGTGTCTGGCGGCGGGACGGTAACGCTTGCAGTAATTCTCAGCGCATAAATAGGAACCGCCCTTGATTACTTTTACCGGCATCCCGGGCTGGCGCGGATCATAGCCTTTCTCATTAATGGGTACTTGCGGTTTGTGGGTCGGGTAATACCAGTCGTCAACCCATTCCCACACGTTGCCGATCATATCATGCAGGCCATAGCCGTTAGCGGGGAAACAGCCTATCGGCGCCGTAGCGGGAAAATCATCTTCATTGGCGTTCATGACGGGAAATACCCCTTGCCAGGTATTGGCCTGGTGTTTTCCGTCAACCAGGTACTCATTCCCCCAGGCGAAATGGGCTTTATCCAGGCCGCCCCTGGCAGCGTATTCCCACTGCGCCTCAGTCGGGAGAGTATGCCCCAGCCAGTCCGCATAAGCCAAAGCGTCTTGATGTGCAATGTGCACAACGGGATAATCTTCCTTGCCCTTGATTGAACTGCCGGGTCCAGTCGGTTCCCGCCAGTTCGCTCCGGGCACGAAGCGCCACCACTGTACCGGGCTGCCGGCAGCCTCCGTCGGCTTGATAAATACGGCGGAACCGGGCTGCAGCAGGGCCGGATCGATACCCGGGAAGTCTTCCGGGTCCGGTCGTTGTTCCGCGACGGTGACGTAACCGGTCGTATCGACGAATTCGCTGAATCTGGCGTTGGTCATCTCGAACCTGTCGATCCAGAACCCGTCAACCCGGATATCCCGTAGCGGTCCTTCTTCAGGATAGAATTCGGTTGCGCCCTGGGTGAAACTACCGCCTTCGACCCAGACCATACCGGTATATTCCGCGGGGTTTACACAGCTTGCCTGTGGTTGCCCGACTTCCGCTACATCACTCACTACCGACTTTCCGGGCATGGCAATAAAATACCCCAGGACGGCAGCGATACCCAGGATTAATACAACGATCAGAGATTTATACATCAGATCATATTACCATTTTTCGGTTTGTAATCAGGCTCGTTCAATAATATAATTCCCGCAGTATATTTACATCGTCAACTCTCAAGGAGGAATACCTGTTATGGGCATGATCATATCGGAAGTTTATGAAGCGTTTATTGATGCCGGTGTATCAGAAGGGAAGGCGAAGGCGGCAGCCTCAGTGCTTTTACCAAAAAACATGATTGAAACTTCGTTAAGCAAGATTGAAACCCGGTTAATCCATATTGAGGAATCCATTAACAACGTAAAACTCAACTTGGTTATCCTCAATTATGTGTACGGCCCCCTCACGGTCGGTTTGTTGATCAAGCTGACTTTTTTCTGACCCTCTTTTCATGTCGATATGCCATACAAGCTCTCCTTACTGGAAACGGCCAGGAAACTTGCCGAGCAGCACAATTTTGACGGGCCTGCGTTAAGGGAAGCCATTCCCTACCTGGAAGCTTTTCAAGGGAAAAAATTTGTCCTCAAGATCGGCGGTTCAGTGCTCAAAGATGAACGCCTGATACCCCAACTGGTCAGCGACGTTGTTTTTCTCAAACGTCTGGAAATAAATGTCATTATCGTACATGGCGGCGCGGGGCAACTGGACCGGCGCATGCAGTCCCTCGGCCTGGAACCGGACAAGCTGGACGGTCTCAGGGTCACTTCGAAAGAAATCCTGGAACTGGCCAACGAGGTTTTCCTGGAGATCAGCAATAAAATCAGGGAAGGCATTGCGGCAAAGGGTTACCGGGGCATCATATTCGACCGGTCCACCGGCTTGGTTCACTCCAGGAGGAAACGGGTTGAACTCGGTTACGTCGGCGAACCGGTTAGCGTGAATACGTCGCTGCTTGAAGAACTCCCCGATGATGCA
Source organism: Gammaproteobacteria bacterium (assembly GCA_965248145.1). Classification (GTDB taxonomy): domain Bacteria; phylum Pseudomonadota; class Gammaproteobacteria; order Eutrophobiales; family Eutrophobiaceae; genus JAAXHV01. The sequence goes on from OZ252091.1 coordinate 945,777, forward strand.
ATACCCATCGTCACTGCAATCACGGCGGGAGCGAACCCGCAGGACGCCGGCTACAACGTGAATGCCGATGAAGTAGCCAGCGCCATCGCCAGGGAAATCAAGGCGGAAAAACTGATCCTGATGACCGATGAGGACGGCGTAAAGGACAGCCGCGGTAATTTGCTGCCGACGCTCACGCGGGAACAGGCCGAAGCCTTGATCGAATCAGGCGTTATTCATAGCGGCATGATCCCCAAGGTGCAGGCCTGTCTCGCTCCTTTGGAGTCCGGTGTACATAAATCCCACATCATTAAAGGAGAAGCCGATTCCTTTATCAATGAGATACTGACCGATACCGGCGTCGGCACCGAATTTGTTCCGACATAGAACAGCGGCTGCTAAGTGATCGCTTCGGGAGGGTAGTCGGCCGGGTCAAAGTCCGGGTCGGGGAACCGGGGGTTCATTTCATCCAGGGTATCGACCAGCAACCGGCTGATCACCAGGTTGCGAAACCACCGGTTTTCCGATGGGACGACGTACCATGGCGCATAGGGGGTTGAGCAACGCCGCAGCACCTGATTGTAAGCCTGCATATAATCATCCCAGCGCTCCCGGTCCCGCAAGTCGTCCGGGACAAATTTCCAGTGTTTATCAGGCCGGCTGAGCCGTCGTCTCAGACGCTTGCGCTGGTAGTCTTTCGACACGTGCAGCATCACCTTGACGATACGCGTACCGTGGTCGGACAGCATTTTTTCGAAGTCATTGATATGCCCGTAACGTTTTTCGATGAGTTCAGGCGGCACCCAGCCGTAGACTCGCACGATCAACACATCTTCGTAGTGGGAGCGGTTGAAGACGCCAATGCTTCCTTTTCGAGGCGCGTGCGAGTGGATGCGCCAGAGAAAGTCCCGCGCCTGTTCCGCGCTGTTCGGCCCCTTGAAGTTCGTTACCCGACAGCCCTGGGGATTCAGCGGGGCCATCACGTGGCGGATGACGCTGTCCTTTCCGGCGGTATCCATCGCCTGCAACACCAGTAACAGCGATTGCTTCGACTCGGCATAGAGACGCTGCTGCAACTCGTCAAGGCGCTCCCGAAGCTTTACCAACTGCTTCTCCGTTTCCGGTTTATCCCGCTCTTTAACAAGTCCCTGGGTATCGCCCGGGTCAATGTCAGCCAGCGAAAATGAACCGTCTTCCGGCACCCGGTATTTCGTATAATCCACTGATAAATCCGACATCTGCTTTTTCCGTATTTGTCACCTGTGACAACTGCTATATGAAATTACGATACCATTAAAATAGTAGAGTAGCCAGTCACCATAGTCAGACCTGCGAACAATTTCAAACATGAAGATTATTCCTTGAAAAGGGTACTGATCTTCCTTACTATCTTCAGGAAACAAGAAAACCCTGGAATCATATTTCACTTCATAACCGCCTTGCCGGATGTTACGACATGCTGAACGACGTACAGATCACAAAAGCCGCGCAAGCCATCCACGCTGCGGAACAAAATCGCAAGCAGAGACGGGCGATAACGGTTGATCATCCTGATATGAGTGTGGATGACGCCTACGGGATTCAAGCAAAATGGATGGCAATCAAACAAGCTGAAGGACGTGAAATAAGAGGGTACAAGATCGGCCTGACCTCGCGTGCGATGCAAATAACCATGCAGATCGATGAGCCTGATTACGGGACCTTGCTGGATGACATGTTTTTTGCAAACGGCGCCGAGATAGTAGCCACGGATTTTACCGACCCCAGGATAGAAGTTGAGTTGGCGTTTGTCCTGAAAGACAGGCTGGCCGGTGAAGACGTAACTGTTGCTGACGTATTGAATGCAACCGATTACGTGGTTCCCGCACTTGAACTGATCGCAGCCCGGACTTTTCGGGTTGATCCCGATACCGGTTACGTGCGCAGGATCCAGGACACCATTGCCGATAACGCCGCCGGCGCCGGCGTCATCATGGGAGAACAGACCATGGAACCGGGAAGCGTGGATTTACGCTGGTGCGGCGCCTTGCTTTATCGTAACGGCGTGGTGGAAGAGACCGGCCTGGCCGCGGGCGTGCTGGATCATCCGGCCAACGGGATAGCCTGGATTGCAAAACGCTTTGCGCCCCACAGTATCGCGCTGGAGCCCGGGCAGGTATTGCTGGCAGGGTCTTTTACCCGCCCCGTGATTGCCCGGACGGGTGATACCTTTTATGCCGATTATGGGTCCCTGGGGAGTATAAGCTGTCATTTCAAGTAGTGCTTCAGGAGGTGAAAATGGAACTACCGATTAACCGCTTCAAACAATCCCTGGCTGGAGGCCAGCCACAATATGGCCTGTGGCTGGGCCTGCCGGATACCACCTGTGCCGAGATCTGCGCCGGCGCCGGTTTTGACTGGCTGGTCATCGACGCGGAGCACGGGCCTTTCGGCCTGCATTCGACGCTCACCCATTTACAGACTATTGCAGCTTATGACGTGTCGGCGATCGTGCGCCCGGTATCGGACGAGCGCAATTTACTGAAGCAATTCCTGGACGCGGGTGTGCAAACCCTGTTGGTGCCGATGATCGAATCGGCCGAACAGGCCGCAGAACTCGTGAGGTCGGTACGCTACCCACCGGCCGGAGTGCGCGGTCTGGGTCCTGCCATGGCAAGAGCGGCGCGCTGGAACCGGATACCCGATTACCTGCATAAAGCAAATGAGCAGATTTGTCTGATCATCCAGGTGGAAACGATCCGGGCCGTGCGGGAATTACCCGCCATACTGGAAGTCGAGGGTGTCGATGGCATATTTATCGGCCCGTCTGATTTGTCCGCTTCCATGGGGCACATCGGCAATGCCGGCCACCCTGACGTGGTCGAGGTGATTCTGGACGTCCTGCAGAAATCCCGCGCCGCAGGCAAAGCCGCGGGAATACTTGCCATCGACCCGGCGCTCGTGCAGGGTTACCGGGACAACGGCGCAAACATTATCGGCGTCGGCTCGGATACGTTGCTCCTCGCCAACGGCGCGGAACAACTCGCCAACAGTGTTAAGGGCGGGAAAGCCCCCGACCGGTAGTTTGACAACTTATATATTGATTGATGAAATAACCATGCAGTGTCGGTCGCCCGTCCCTGGATTACTACATTCCAGGGCAAGCATTCTGGCGCAAGCCAGAATCCAGTTATGCAACCTTCCTTATTGTATAAGCCTTGTTTTCGAACTGGATGCTGGCATTCGCCAGTATGCCTGCCCTGGCTATTGGTCTGCTCGATGAAGAAAATCAGGATTAACATGGATGGAGCGTTACAGGACGCCGCGATCGATGAGCAGGATCGCATCCACCTTGACGGCAAAACCATCGCGCCGGAGGAAATCAACCTGCTGCCGGTGACCGATCAACCGGTAATCTGTACGGCCCTGAATTACGCCGGGCATTACGCCCGGGTTGAAGAGGATTTTCATCACCCCCCGTACAAAAAACCGCCGCAACAACCCGTATTTTTTATCAAACCTCCGAATACGCTGGCCGGGCACCTGAGCAACGTGCCGGCTCCGGACTGCGCGGACAATATATACACCGGAGCCGGCCTTGCTTTTGTCATCGGCCGGCCGGCCTCCCGCGTCAGTCGGGAAGAGGGATACGATTATGTCACCGGCTATACCATCTTCAACGATTTCACCCTTGCTGAAGACAGTTATTTCAGGCCGCCCGTCAAAACCAAGTGTCTTGACGGGTCCGGCCCGACAGGACCTTTCATCGTTGCCCGGGAAGAAATCACCGACCCCCATGCCCTGATGATAAAAACCGTTGTGAACGGGGAGGTAAGACAATCAGCATCCAGCGCGGACATGAGACTCGATATCCCCGGCATTATCGAGGCCCTGACTGAATTTATGACCCTGCCGGCAGGCATGGTTGTGGTGAGCGGATTTCCCGCCGGCCGGGTTGCGGTAAAACCGGGGGACGAAGTCACGGTTGAGATCGAACAAATCGGCTCACTGGTAAACCACGTCGTCACCGAAGCGGAGTATTATTGTTGATATGGCGTTGACCCGATATTGTCGGATAAGGAGGCAGGTTTGCATGAGCTTTTCAAGACCCGCTGTGAATACATCCCTGTACGCTTACCATCCGCTGTCCCTGCGGATGATAGTCTTGAAAAGCTCATGCAAACCTGCGGAGATATTATTAAGACCGCTGTGAATACGTCCCTGTACGTTCATTGCGCCCATCTCTGGGCGCAACCCTTCGGGCGGCCTACGCCGTGCAAATCGTCCATCCTGACGATTTGTCATCGCCATCCCTGGCTGGCGACGGTCTTAAAAAGGCCATGCCAACCTGTCTCCTTACAAACAAAATGAAAAAAGCACAAGTAAGAATCGATAACCGGATAGAACAGGTCAGCGTGAATGACGATAACAGCGTCGTTACGGCGGATGGCAAGACCTGGTCGGAGGACGAAGTGACGTGGCTGCCGCCCGAACACGGTATTGTCATCGCGCTGGGGTTGAATTATGCCGGCCATGCGACCGAACTGGCATTCAAGGCGCCGCAGGAACCCTTGATCTTCTTGAAAACACCCAACACCTTTGTCGGGCACAAGCAGTCCAGCTACCGGCCTGAACGCGTGGATTATATGCACTATGAAGCGGAACTGGTCGTGGTGATAGGGAAAACCGCCTGCAAGGTAAACCAGCGGGACGCCATGGATTACGTGGGCGGGTATACCCTGTGTAACGATTACGCGGTCAGGGACCACCTGGAAAATTATTATCGCCCGAACCTGCGGGTCAAGTGCCGTGACTCCTTGTCCCCGTTGGGGCCGTATATCATCGACCGGGACGACGTGGGCGACCCCCATGATTTAAGACTATGCACCCGGGTCAACGGAGAGGTACGCCAGGAGGGGACTACGCGGGACATGATATTCAGGATTCCTTTTTTAATTGAGTACCTTTCAGCATTCATGACCCTGCAACCGGACGACATGATCTCGACCGGCACGCCAAAAGGACTTTCAGACGTGCAACCGGGAGATGAGGTGGTGATAGAAGTTGAACAAGTAGGTCGATTGATCAATTATGTAATCAGCGAGCAGGAGTATTATAGTTTTTAGTTGTCAGTTTTTAGTTTTCAGTAAAAGCTTGAAGTAGTATTAACTAAAAACCGGAAACTAAAAACCAAAAACAAACCATGAGTGGACAATTTACAGAAAACGTCAAAAAGGCGGAGAGTTATTTAAGGCGTTTTAAGGATAACGTGACGGCTCATTATATCAACGGTGAAGCCTGCCGGGGCGATTCAGGCAAGACCTTTGAAAACCTGACGCCGACGGACAATACGCCAATCGGGAATATTGCCGAAGGCTCGGCCAATGATATCGATCTTGCCTGCCGGGCAGCCCGGAATGCATTCCCCGACTGGTCCCGCACTTCCGGGAAAGAGCGCAAGAAAATTCTCAACCGTTTTGCCGACCAGATCGAACAACGGGCAGAGGAGATTGCCCTGGTGGAAAGCATGGATTGTGGCCAGCCGATCCGGTTCATGCGCGCGGCTGCGGCGCGTGGCGCCGAGAATTTTCGTTTCTTTGCCGACAAGGCCCCGGAGGCGGGCAATGGGCAGTCATTACACCAGGCTGAGCACCTGAACTACACGAAACGGACGCCGATTGGCCCCGTGGGCGTGATCACGCCATGGAACACGCCGTTCATGTTATCCACCTGGAAGATCTCGCCGGCTCTGGCGGCCGGTTGCACCGTGGTGCACAAGCCGGCGGAATTCAGCCCCTTGTCGGCCATGATCCTGGCGGAGGCAAGCAAGGAGGCCGGGTTGCCGGACGGGGTATGGAACACCGTCAATGGTTTCGGTGAGGTTGCCGGAAAATCATTGACCGAACATCCCGCCGTCAAGGCGATCGGTTTTGTGGGTGAGACTGTTACCGGTTCACATATCATGCGCCAGGGGGCGGCCACCCTGAAAAGGGTACACGTTGAACTAGGCGGCAAGAACCCCGTCATCGTGTTCGATGACGCTGATTTTGACCGCGCCCTGGATGCCGTTGTATTCATGATTTACAGCCTGAACGGGCAACGCTGTACCTCGAGCAGCCGTCTGCTGGTGCAGCGTGCCATCGCAGACCGGTTTCTTGCCGCTTTGGTACAACGGGTGAACAGCCTGAAGGTGGGGCATCCCCTGGACCCGGCCACGGAAATAGGGCCGCTGATCCATCAGACTCACCTGGACAAGGTCATGAGTTACGTGGACGCGGCCCGGGATGAGAACGCGTCGATTGCCGCGGGCGGTGAACTGGTGAGTGAGTTCGGTGCTGGAAATTATTTCAGACCCACCTTGTTTACCGACGCAACAAACAGCATGAAGATCGCGCGTGAGGAGATCTTCGGGCCGGTGCTGACGGCGATTCCTTTCGACTCGGAGGAGGAGGCCGTTGCTCTGGCCAATGACACTGATTACGGTTTAACGGGCTATGTCTGGACCAACGACGGTGGCCGGGGCATCCGTATGGCGGAGGCCCTGGAGGCCGGCATGGTCTGGGTAAATTCGGAGAACAACCGCAACCTGCCTTCGCCCTTCGGCGGTATGAAGCAAAGCGGCATCGGCCGTGATGGTGGTGACTACAGCTTCGATTTTTACATGGAAACCAAAAACGTATGCATTGCTCATGGGACGCACAGGGTTCCTGTTTTGGGTAAGTAAGGAGACAGGTTTGCATGGGCTTTTCAGGACACGCCGTGAGAACCACCATCGTCATTCCCGCGAAAGCGGGAATCCAGTGGACAAACTATTCCTTATATTGCGGTGTAAGGAGACAGGTTGGCATGACATTTTCAAGACACGCTGTGAATACGTCCCTGTACGCTCATCGCCAGCCATCCATGGCTGGTGACGTTCTTGAAAATGTCATCCCAACCTGTCGGGATGTTTAATGGTCGTTCCTGATTGATTTCTGGAGAGTGATAGTATGGGTGAAATCGTATTAGCGGCGAAGATAACGCATGTGCCGTCCATGTACCTGTCGGAATTGCCCGGACCGCACCATGGTTGCCGGGATGACGCCATCAACGGTCACCGGGAGATCAGTCGGCGTGCGCGTGAGCGGGGCGCGGATACAGCCGTTGTGTTCGATGTGCACTGGTTGGTGAACAGCGGTTTTCACATCAACAGCGGTGAGCATTTCAAAGGTGTTTATACCAGCCATGAATTGCCTCACTTCATCAAGGATATGGCTTATGAGTATGACGGTAATCCCGAATTAGGCGACTTGATTGCGGAATGTGCCAATGCCCGGGGGATCAATACACGCTCTCACCATATTGAGAGTCTGGCCCTTGAGTACGGCACCCTGGTGCCGATGCGTTACATGAATGAAGACAGGCATTTCAAGGTGGTATCGGTCGCGGCCTGGTGCGCCTGGCACGATTTGAACGATTCCAGGATTTTTGGCGAGGCCGTGAGAACCGCCATCGAAAAAAGCGACTGCAAGGTCATGGTGCTGGCCAGTGGTTCCTTATCCCATCGTTTCAATGACAATTCCAATGCCGGCGATAAGATATTCCAGATCAGCGATGAGTTTTACCGGCAGGCGGACCTGCGCGTCGTTGATTTGTGGAAGCAGGGTGATTTCAAGACGTTTACGGAGATGTTCCACGAGTATGCTTACCGGTGTCATGGTGAGGGCTGGATGCATGATACTGCGATGTTGCTGGGTATGCTGGGATGGGATGCTTATGACAGGCCGGTTGAAATTATCAGTGATTATTTCCCCAGTTCCGGCACCGGCCAGATCAATGCGGAATTTCCTGTAAACTGAAGAGATATTTGGGGTCAGTGTAAAAACTTATATTTGGTCTGTCTGGTGGCGGTAAAAGCAATTACGAGTTTTTACACTGACCCCAAATATCTTTATGAAAAAGACCGGAGAGTGATATGCCCCATTTTATCCTGGAACATTCAGCCAACGTCAAAGACGAGTTGAACCTGGACGGGTTATTCAAGGCCTTGCAGGAGACCGCCCTGGGAACGGGTGTCTTTGCCCTGGGCGGGATTCGCTTTCGTGCGGTCTGTTGTGATGATTACCTGATTGCCGACGCCGACCCGGAAAACGCTTTTGTGCACCTGACGGCAAAGATAGGCTACAGACGGGACCCTGACGTCAGGCAAGAGGTTGCGGAGAAAATATTCAATACCCTGGTTGAGTATCTGGCCGCACTGTATAACGAAAGACCTTTGGCCATCTCATTCGAGTTGTTGGAGTTGACCCCCGGTTTGAGCTTCAGAAAGAATAATATCCACGAGAAGATAAAGCAGAAGCAATCCGCGGGACAGTCACAATAGTTATTTCCCTGCGATAAGATTAACCCACCAGCCTTCCCGCCAGCCCGTGCTGACGTGCCGGAATCCGGCTGTTCGCAACCAGGACACCTGGTCGTCATAATGCCAGCATGTCGGATGAAGCATCCAGTAGTGTATACTGCGCTTCAGAAAGTATTACATCCTGTTAATTTCAGCTTGTTGTCCCGATAAAGACAAATCAATATGTCCCTGTTTGAGCCAGTTGCAATTTTGATCGTACTCGGATCGTTTGTATCATCGATTATCAGCTCCGCCTTCGCGGTAGGCGGCGGGTTTATCATGCTCGCGATTATTTCGAGCGTCTTGCCGATCACCTCGGCAGTGCCGCTGCACAGCACGATGATGCTGGGATTATCATTGAGCAGGTTCTGGTATTTCCGCAAAGAAGTACGCTGGCAGATTGTTGCGCCGTTTCTACTGGGTTGCTGTATCGGCGTGTTCTTCGGTGGCCGGGTCTATTTTGATTTGTCGGAATTTCTGCTGAGTCTAGTCATCGGCGTGCTGATCCTGGCTGCCGTCTGGATGCCGAAATTAAAGTGGGGGGCCAGACTTCCGACGCCGTTTTTCTGGGTGGGCATTATTCACTCATTTTTATCAACCCTGTTTTCATTTGGCGGGCTGTTTCAGCCATTGATGTTACGCGCCGCGTTATCGAAGCTGCAAATTGTCGGTACGCTGTCAGCGGGGCTGTTGCTGATGAACCTGCTTAAATTAAGCGCATACGGCTATTATGGGTTCGATTACAGCCGCTATTATACCGTTATCCTGGCCGCTATCCTGGCGGCCATCCCCGGCGCATTTCTGGGGAAAAAAGTGCTGCATCGAATCCCCGAGGAAAAATTCAGGCTGATATTCAGGATCGTCATGACGTTCTTTGCCTTGAGATTGCTGTATAACGCTTGGCTTCTTGCCTGAGCATAGTCATTTTTGCACGTTTCAGACCTTCACTGGCCTGCCAGCGACCAGCCAGTAACCGAACCCCATCAAGATAGCGCCGGCGAAGGCGTTGCCAAGTGTCACCCAGACCAGGTTGCGGATCGCCCCGAGAACCGAGATGCTCTCGGGATGCTCGGAGAACAGGGCGACGGAGAACAAGGTCATATTGGCGACGGAATGCTCGAAACCGGCGGCAATGAAGGCAAACAGACACCAGAAGATAATGATGCACTTCGCGGCGTCATTGGTGGTTCGCGCCGAGCCCCAGATCGTGAGACAAACCAGCCAGTTGCACAACACCGCGCGAACAAACAATTCCGTGCCCGGCGCCGTCATCTTCTTCGTTGCCACCGCGTGTATCAGATATTGTCCACCGTCTTGAAGCGCCACCCCGCCGCCGCCGAGGACAAACAGCATCCCAAGCAGCGCCGACCCGACCCGGGTGCCGAGCTAGCCCGCATATCTCACCGATAATTGGAAAAGGGTCTCAATCCCGCGTATAATGTGAGTTTGATCAATAGCTTACATCAAGATGGAGAAGAGACCCTATGACGACACAGTGTACTCCTGAACAATTAGCATTTCAATCGTTTGGCCGCCGCAACGTGGTGGGACGGTTTGACGGTGGTCGGCTCACTTCGGACGCCGGTGGGCTGCTGTTAGGCGAGGTGAACCGGCAACTTGACTTGCTGCCCCGGATAGCGGCGTGCTTCACTGACTATCGCCATACGGGGATGATTGACCACACGCTGGGTGAGTTGTTGGCGCAACGTATTTACGGGTTGGCGTTGGGGTATGAGGATATCAACGACCATGACGAGTTGCGTGCCGACAGTCTGTTGGCGTTATTGGTGGGCAAGCCGGACCTGACCGGGGCGGGACGCCGTCGGGCACGTGACCGGGACTATGCGTTAGCGGGGTCGAGTACCTTGAACCGGCTGGAGTTGGGCACCGCGGCGCAGGCGCCCGCTCATCGTTACCAGAAGATAGTGGCCGACCCGGAGGGGTTGGACCGGTTGCTGGTCGACGTGTTCCTGGACTCGCAGCAGCGGCCACCGGCGGTGTTATGGCTGGACCTGGATGCGACGGATGACCCGTTGCACGGCAATCAGGAAGGGCGCTTCTTTCATGGTTACTACAAGTCATACTGCTATCTGCCCTTATATATTTTCTGTGGGGAGCACCTGCTGTGTGCGCGACTGCGGCCGGCGGACCGTGATGCGGCGGCGGGCAGTGTGACGGAGTTGTCACACATCATCGGTCAGATTCGGCAACGCTGGCCGGCGGTGCGGATTATTATCCGGGGGGATTCGGGCTTTTGCCGGGAGGACATCATGGGTTGGTGCGAAGCCAATGAGGTGGGTTATCTGCTGGGTCTGGCGCGTAACAAGCGGTTGGTGAAGCGGATTGAGCAGGCCTTGCACAAGTCCCAGCGGCGCCAGATGCAGACGGGTGTGGCCTCACGGCGGTTTCGGGAGTTCCGTTATCGCACTTTACAGACCTGGTCGCGCAGCCGCCGGGTGGTGGCCAAGGCGGAATACCTGGCCAAGGGCGCCAACCCGCGCTTCGTGGTCACTAACCTGGACTCCAGGACGGCCGGCCCGCAGGCCCTGTATGAGGATTTATATTGCGCCCGGGGTGAGATGGAAAACCGTATCAAGGAGCAGCAACTGGGGTTGTTTGCCGACCGCACCAGTACGGCGACGCTGTGCGCCAATCAGTTGCGCCTGTATTTGTCCTCGTTCGCCTACGTGCTGATGCACGGCCTGCGGCGCTTGGGACTGGCCGGCACCCGCTGGGCCAAGGCGCAATGTACCACCATCCGGGCGAAGCTGCTGAAACTGGCTGCGTCGGTGCGCATCACCACACGCAAGGTGTGGTTATCGTTTGCCTCAGGCTACCCGTACCAGAATGAGTTCGCCGCAGTGCTGGCCAATCTCCATCAATGCCCGGCCCGAGCGCCGCCCGGATAGCCCGCCTCCGCCTTCCCACCAGCCTGGCAACGACGGTGACAGCAGCGTCGATGGCCTCACTCGTCCTGAGAACGACACCGAACCGGAAATACCAGGCTAATACTTGGCTGACTACTGCGTTTGCCCGCTTCACAGGCCCACATCACTGCCTGCCTACCTGCCAGTCCTCTCCGGGGCCGCATCGAAAGGTGTCAATCAACCAAATTGTGACTGTTTGACACCCCGTAGCAAGATTGGTGAGATATGCGGGCTAGGTCGTACCCCAGGACCGCGCAAGGTCACTGGTCCTGATCCTGCCGGTCAAGCGACCGATGGTCATGTACATCGCGTGGCCGGTGAACAATTCCGGTCCGGCAAAGATAACCAGCGTCAGGGCGATGCCGAAACTGACGCCCATAACCAGGTTGCGCGCCGCCGGGTCGGCCGTCTGCCCGACCGAAAAGATCAACAGTATCCCCATGCCGACATAGGCCCCGGCCATCATCGCGGCAACCCAGAAACCAAGCGGGTTACGCGCGAGGAATTGTGTCTTTTCCGCGGAAAGCTCGCCGAATTCAATAATCGTGTTATCGGGTTTCATAAAAATCAGGTCTCCATTGCCGCCAGTTTTGTATACGTTCCTCTCATCTTTGTCATTATTATCGATCGCTGCCAATTTGCAAAGACACGTCGTTATCCTTGTTAATAGCAAATAAAACTGTCTGGTTTTATAACATCCAGGAAGTTACGCTATACTCTGCGCTATACTCTGAAATATTTATTATTAGAGTCAGGCCCTACCACAGGGTAAAACGAGAAGATCAGACAAAGAAAAACGAGTGATGGCAGTCAACAGGGATAAGCCGGATCACTGGAAACAGGATGCTGCACAGTCGGTGGACATGTACAACGACTGGTTCATGCGCTTTGCGCCGGAGGCTTACAGGACAACACGGGTGCAGACAACGAAGGATGTCGAGGCGACGCTGAAAGCGACACAAAATCTGACGGATATCGGTGTGGCGTTGCTGAAAAGGAACCCCACCGTGCTGCCGACACTACGCATGTCCACCTGCCCACCGCTCGCGATGGATCGACTAATAGGGCTGGCTGGTATTTCGAAGAATCTGGTTATGGTGATGGAGAAAAAGGGTAAACTCCCGCCGCGGATGCCGCAGAGTAAATTAGACAACGACCTGGAGAAGGTCGGTTGTACCATCAAGAAGATGGCGGACCCGGATATCTTTGTATGGTTGGAGAGTGGCAATAACCCGTCCGAACAGGAACTGTACCGTGCAGCGACGATTGTGGCCGACCGTCTCTGTGGTGCGGTTGCGAACCCGATCATCCGGAATGCACAGGAGAAGCGTCAGCTTGCCGCGATCAGCCATTGGCTAACCACTTCAGGTTATCACAATCAGCCGACAGGAGATGGTTCGAAACACGACGAGATGCGGCCAGGGACGTTCTCGTTCCGGTTGAACGTCCCGGTCAAGCAGGATGGCGCTGGCAAGTCAATCAATATCCCTGTAGATGCTGTAGTAATGCCGAAAAACGCCAAAGCCGGAGAATTGCCATTGCTTATCGAGGCAAAATCATCCGGCGATTTCACCAACGTCAACAAGCGGCGCAAGGAAGAGGCTACCAAGATGAACCAGTTGCAACGGACCTATGGTCAGGACGTGCGTTTTATCTTATTTCTGTGCGGATATTTCGACAGCGGTTATCTCGGTTATGAGGCCGCAGAACGTATTGATTGGGTATGGGAGCACCGTATTGACGATCTCAGGGAGTTTGGGCTGTGATGACGAGGGAAACGATTGCAGGATTTGAACTACGTCGGCTGGCCTTGCAAGGTGATCTCGATGCCAGGAAGGGGCAGGCGGAGCGGAATCGGATGGGGCAGTTTGCCACACCAACCGGGCTGGCCGTTGACATACTACGCTATGCTGAAGCGTATCTCGGAAAAAGCGAGAAAGTATGCTTCATTGATCCGGCTATCGGAACCGGGTCGTTCTATTCAGCCTTGCTTGACGTATTTCCGAAAAGCCGTATCCGTGTTGCTGTCGGTTACGAGGTTGACTCACATTACGGAGTGCCTGCGGCAGGATTGTGGCGAGAAACGGGATTGAATATGTACCTGGAGGACTTCACGCAAGCTGAGAAGCCGAAGAATTCTGAAAGGTTTAACCTGCTGGTTTGTAATCCTCCATACGTACGACATCACCATATTGCCAGCAGCGAGAAAAAACGCCTGAAGGCGCGCACGCAAGAAGTCTGCGGGTTGGAGATCAATGGCTTGGCCGGGCTGTATTGCTATTTCCTCGGTTTGAGTCATGCGTGGATGACGAACGGCGGTCTGGCGGGCTGGTTGATCCCAAGCGAGTTCATGGACGTGAACTATGGCGCTTCAGTGAAACGCTACTTGCTTGACAAGGTGAAGCTGTTACATATTCATCGCTTCGACCCGAATGATATACAGTTTGGTGACGCGCTGGTGTCGTCGGCCGTGGTGTGGTTCCGTAAGGAAGTTTCTCCAGCGGGACACGAAGTTCGTTTTACCTATGGCGGTTCATTGGAGCAACCGAAACAGGAGCGTCTGGTACCTGTCGAGACGTTGCATCGGGACCCGAAATGGACGCGATACCCGATGAAAAAGCACTTTGACGAGGTTGATACCCCGGTTTTGGACGATTTCTTCAGGATCAAACGTGGGCTGGCGACGGGTAACAATCGCTATTTTATTTTATCGACTGAAGACATTGAGCGACATGACCTGCCGGGGGAGGTGTTTCGTCCGATATTACCGAGTCCGCGCTATTTACCGGATGACGAGGTCGTTGCGGATAAGAAGGGAAATCCTGTATTGGATCGGCGATTGTTCTTGCTGGACTGCCAATTAGAGGAAGAGGAGGTCAGGCGACATTACCCGAAGCTGTGGGCTTATTTTGAAGAAGGCAAGGCACAAGGCATAGCCGAACGCTATATTTGTCGGCACCGGACACTCTGGTACAAGCAGGAAAGCCGGCCGCCGGCGCCATTCGTATGTACTTATCTTGGCCGAAGCGACGCAAAGAGCAAACGGCCGTTTCGCTTCATATTGAACAATTCGCGGGCGACGGCGCCGAATGTGTATTTGATGCTATATCCGAGGGGGCCTGTTGAGCGCGCCATGATGAACAGCCCGACTTTAAAAAGACAGGTTTGGGAGTTTTTGAACAACATTTGCCCACTGGCTATGCTCAATGAAGGCAGAGTATACGGCGGCGGGCTTCACAAGCTGGAACCGAAAGAACTGGGCAACGTGCCGGCAACGACGATCGCAGGATTGCTGCCAGAAGCTACGCGACCGCAAGTTCTATTGACCAGGAAGCAAACGCATTTATCTTTCTGACCGTAACAAAGGAAGGAACCGAATGGAGCTAAATGAAAATGAGCGATATGACAAAAAAGTCCTCTCAAATCACGGTAATCTGGCTGGATTTACAACTCACCCATACAGGGTCTCCAAGTTGCAGGCTTAACTCTTCCAGCGATTTCCGCGTGATCACGACGGTAAACGTAACGTCCGATTTGACTTTAAGGTGTATCTCTCCATTCACAGAACTCATTGATACGATTGTGCCGGGAAAGTTGTTCCGCATGCTGGAAGACAGCCTCTCCCTGGAGATGACGAGATGTTTCGGATCGATAAACAATTTATGGCCTGATTTGACACTTTCCGGCACTGCAAACCGGGCGCCGCCGCTGATGAACGTGCCGGTGTCACCGTCTACTGTTCCGCTGAACAGGTTGCCGGAGGAAATCGGGTAGGTGCGGCCGCTGATCAGGCTGAGGATATCATCGGACAACGATTGCGCCCGGAGTTTGTCATGGGTGCTGAAGATGATGGTTTTCGATTGGCCGGCCCGTTGCGCCGCAATCCACTCCTCAATTTCATGGACGGTGACCTCATCGAGATAGGTGAAAGGTTCATCCATGATAACCACCTCAGGGTGCGGCGCCAATGCCCTGGCCAGCGCCACTTTTTGCACTTCACCGCCCGATAAGGCGCCGGCGTCGCGATTGAGCAGCGCTCCCAGCCCCAGTTCATCGGCAACGTCGTCAACGGCAGTGTTAATGGCGGCGCGGGCGGCGCCCCGGAATTTAAGACCCAGTCCGATGTTGTCCCTGACCGACATTTTCATCAGGTAGGGTTTTTGCTGTACGTAACCCACCTGACGCCGCAACAGGGCGGCATTCATCCCCGCCGTCGGCTTGCCCCGGAACAGTATGCTGCCTTTATCGGGTTTTCGCAGGAAGGACAGCAGGTCGAACAGCGTGCTTTTGCCGGATCCGTTGGGACCGACCACCGCCGTCACCCGGTTTCGATCTATATGAAGTTCTTCCAGGTCCAGCACTTTCCGCCCGGTATATGAATAAGCCAGTCCGGAGATTTCATAGAGGGGCTTCATCAGCGCATATCCCCGGATTACTGCATTCCGGGACCTGCTCCCGGACCGGAAGTATTTCCAGGGCGGTCTCCGGAAACGTTTTTGATCCGGGGGCCGGCCTGGAACCACTGTACGATGAAATTCACCAGGAAGGCCGCCACCAGCAATAATATTCCCAGGGCCAGGGCAAATTCGAACTCACCCTTGCTGGTCTCCAAAGCGATCGCGGTGGTCATGGTGCGGGTAAAACCTTCGATATTACCTCCCAGCATCATGGCGATTCCCACCTCGCCTATGGCTCGGCCAAAACCGGCGACCAGGGCGGCAGCCAGGGCAAACTTCACTTCGTTTACATAGATTACCCCCTGCTGCAGGGTGGACGCTCCCAGGGCCTGGCTGGTGGGCAGCAGGCGCGGGTCGGCCCCGGCAGCTGCGGCAATAGAGAGATTCCAGATAATAGGCAATATCAATACCATCTCACCGATGATGATGGCGGTGGTCGTGTATAGCAGACCCAGGTCGCCCAAGGGTCCCTGCCGGGTCAGCAGGCCGTATAACAGCAGGCCCACCACCACTGTCGGCAGGGCCATCAGGGTATTAAGCACCTGCTGCAGGAGGCGTTTGCCGGGAAAGTCCCTCAATACCACCAGGATGCCCAGGGGCACGCCGAGCAGCGCGGCCAGCGCCACCGCGACGAAAGAGATGCGTAATGAAGTCCAGACTACAACGTAAACTTCCCGGTCAAAACCGAATATCAGCGCCAGTGCAGCGCCGGTCGCCTCGGAAAAATAATCCATGCGGCAGGGTTAATTTACTGTCAGGCCCAGTATCGCAAGCAGTAACGCGATCAAGGCCAGGACGAACGCAAAAGTTGAACGTTGCAGGGCTCGTTGCAGGGAGCCGGCCAGTGTTTCATTTTGTCTGGCCAATTGTTCAATCAGCTTGACCTGTTCAACGTTGGCGTCATCCGTTGCGTCAAGGCGCGCCTCCAACCTGCCGATGGCCTCTCCCACGTTGTCCGTGGTAATCGGTTCGGTCACGTTCTCGCCGGACGCTTCCTCTTTTCGTTCCTTGATTAAATTGATTAATTTTCCAGCACCTTGAATAACCATGGGCGCGGAATTCAAGATCGTTCTGATCGTAGCCGGGTTCATAAGTTTTTTAATCACCGTAGGGTCTGCTCACTGAAATAGCGTTTCCGCACTTGAAAAATTCTATCCTATCCCCATTTTTTGTACCAGTTGCACATATTAATTTCAACAGTTCCCGCTAACAGGCTTAAAAGAGAGTCTGGGCGCTGTTTTGAAGTGACCGTATTAACTTAACCCATGTTCAAATGATTGGAGGTGTCGAGATGGTAAGATTATTTGCAAATCCGATGGACAGTATTTTGTCTTTACAAAAAGCGCTGTCAGATACGATGACAAGCGACTGGTTTGGCTCAGGACTCAGCAGCCGCGGCGGATTTCCACCGATCAATATATTCCAGGTGGACGACGAATACACCATTATTGCCGAACTGCCCGGCGTCAACCGTGACGCTATCGATGTCGACGTCCAGCGCAACCGCGTCAGGATTTCCGGCAAAAAGCAGGTGGATTATGGCGATGAGGTAAGCGTACACCGCCGTGAGAGGCAGACGGGCGCGTTCGATCGGACCTTTGCCACGCCTTTTGAAATAGACGCGGAGCAGGTCAAGGCGGAATACAGTGACGGTATCCTGGCCTTGTCATTGCCGCGGGCCGAGCAGGATAAACCTCGCTCAATCAATATTTCCTGAGCCTTGCAACCCTGATTTAATCAGGATTTCTATTACTCTAATAATGCTTATCAGGAGGTTGTCATGTCAGATAATCAGAATTTAACCCCACAGGAGAAGAAAGCATTGGAAGCAAAAGAAGAGAAGACGATTGCCGGGACATTTTATGTGCCCAGCACGGATGTCCTTGAATCCCGGGAAGCCATCACCATGGCAATGGAGATGCCCGGCGTGAGTAAGGACGATATAGATATCAAACTGGAGAAGCGGCAACTCTCGATACAGGGACATATCAAGTTCGATAACTATGAGAAATTCAAACCGGCCTACACGGAATACAATGTCGGCCACTTCAGCCGCAATTTTACCCTGTCCAGCGAGATCGACACGGACGGTATAAAAGCCAGTGTTGCGAATGGCGTGCTGACACTGGTGCTGCCAAAAGCCGCGGAAACCCAGCTCAGGAAGATCCAGGTCAATTAAAGGATGAGCTTGAGCCGGAAAAAGACACTTCACTTAAGGAAACTCTGAACAAGTCCATCCAGGACTTGTCAGAGTACGGAAAACAAAAATGCGATCCCGTATCAAAGCCTGCCCCGTACCCCGTATCAAGTACGGGGCAGGCTTTGATACGGGGTATGGGACAGGTTTTTGTTTTCCTCACAAAATCAATGACTTATTGTCATTGATTTTGACGATACGTCCCTGTATCGCAGGAACCTCTGATTAAATCAGAGGTTCCTTAACGTGTCTTTTTTCCGGCGAACTTAAAGGCCGTCAGTCCTCGGAGTAATGTGTCCCAACTGCTCTCGAACTGGGGAATTCAACCGGATATAGCTGGTACGTCAATGAATTTTGCGGCAAAGTAAGGGTCAATATTAATTTGTCGGTAAAGGAACAGGTAAATGTCGCAAAAAGCTGAGATTCTTCGTCTTAAGTCATTTATAGCCGGGCACATCATCGGCCAGCACAAGCTGGTGGACAGGCTTCTGATTGCATTGCTGGCTGACGGGCATTTACTGGTTGAAGGCGCCCCGGGCCTGGCCAAGACCCGGGCCATCAAAGTCCTGGGTGACGGAATCGAAGCCGATTTTCACCGCGTCCAGTTCACGCCCGACCTGCTGCCCTCCGATCTGACCGGTACGGAGATCTATCGCCCCCAGGACGGTTCGTTTCATTTTCAACGAGGACCGTTGTTCCATAATTTAATCCTGGCGGATGAAGTGAACAGGGCGCCCGCAAAAGTCCAATCGGCATTGCTCGAGGCAATGGCCGAGAGGCAAATTACCGTGGGCCGGGAGACCTACCGGTTGCCGGAGTTATACCTGGTGATGGCAACGCAAAACCCCATTGAGCAGGAAGGCACCTATCCTTTGCCCGAAGCGCAGCTTGACCGGTTCCTGTTGCACGTTGAAATAACCTATCCGGAAGCGGACGAGGAGCTGGAAATCCTGAAACTGGCCAGGCAGGAGGCCCGCCAGCGGGAGGAACAGGCCAATTCATCACCGGTTACCCGGGAAGCCATTTTCGCCGCCCGTGACGAGGTGCTGGACGTTTACATGGCCGAAAACCTGGAGCAGTACCTGATCCAGCTTGTGCTGGCGACCCGCAGCCCGGGCGCTTATGGTGAAGATCTGGCCCAATGGATTCAATACGGGGCAAGCCCCCGGGCAACCATTGCCCTGGACCGTTGCGCCCGCGCCCACGCCTGGCTGAATGACCGGGATTTCGTCGGCCCTGAGGACGTACAAGCGGTGGTATACGACGTGCTCCGTCACCGGTTGATATTAAATTATGAAGCGGAGGCCGAAGGTGTCACGACCGACCGGGTGATCAGCGAACTGATCACACGTATCGCGGTGCCATGATGGGTTCCGGCGCCCTGGTTGATGATCCCGTCAGGGTATCCATACCGGGGCTGGTCGGGTTGAATCGGGCGGCGGCTTCAATCAGGCTGGGTAGCGGCAGGATCCTCTCCAGGCAAAGCGGTGATTACCAGTCTCCTTTCCGCGGGCGGGGTATGGAGTTTGATGAATCAAGGTTGTATCAGCCGGGAGATGACATCCGCAACATAGACTGGCGCGTGACCGCAAGGACTGGTAAGCCCCATACGAAGCTGTTTCGGGAAGAACGGGAACGTCCGGTATTCGTCTGGCTCGATTTGCGCGCATCCATGCATTTTGCGACCCGGGGCAAATATAAATCGGTCCTCGCCGCGGAGCTGGCGGCAATGATTGCCTGGAGCGCCCTGAACAACGGCGACCGGATAGGCGGCGTGATCTTTTCCGACAACGAACATCATGAACTAAAACCACAACGCGGCAAAACCGCGGTATTGCGCCTGATCAACAGGATTGTCAATGACGCGACCTGGGCGGGCCAGATACCGGAAGGAACCGGTAAACAATCACTCGAACATGCCTTATTGCGACTGCGGCGCGTAGCCAGGCCGGGCAGCCTGATTTTTTTAATCAGTGATTTCCGCTACCTGGATGCCCAGGCGGAGATACAACTAAGCCGGTTGAGCCGGCACAATGAGGTCGTCATGCTGTTTGTTTACGACCGATTGGAGCAGGCTTTGCCGCCGCCGGGACGTTACAAGGTCAGCGACGGCAGTCGGGAGTTCCTGGTGGACACGTCCGATAATCACCTTGTCAGGCAATACCTGCAGCAATTTCAAACGCGCTCGGATCGATTACATCACCTGTCCAGGTCAAACCGGATGCTTCTGCTCCCCTGCAGGACTGATGCCGAACCCCTCCCGGTGTTGCTCAATGGATTAAAATCAGGCCACAAAAGACAGGTGGCGGAAGCAGGGGGCGGATGAGAGTGACAAGTTTTTGCTGGACAATCCCTTTTGAGAAGGTCGGGAGATCGTTCAGGGGCGGTACTTCGGTTTTGTGGAGGTTGCTCCCTTGATTCCGGACCCCGCGGCGTTACCCCTCAGGGAAATTCACCTGCCGGCAAGTACGGGCTGGTGGCCGCCGGCGCCAGGATGGTGGATATTACCCGGAGTAGTCCTGCTGATTGCGGCAGTGGCGTGGTATTTATACCGGCGGCACAAACGGCGCATGTATTCCGCCGTCAACCTGGCAAGACAGGAACTGGTCGGGATCAGGTCCCGCTATGCCGCAGACCGGGACGCCAGGCATTGTATCCGCTCCGTTTCCAGCTTGTTAAGACGCCTGTGCATCAGCGTTTTCCCCAGGGCTGAGACAGCCGGATTGACCGGCGCAGAATGGCTGGCATTTTTGGATCATGCCGCTCCGGGCAAGGGTTTTGCCGACAACGCCGGCAGGGTGCTGCTTGAAGCGCCCTACCGCAAACACGTCGAGGCGGAAGAGGTCGAACCCCTGGTAGCCTTCTGTTCGGACTGGATTGAAACACTGGCCGGGACAAAGAAATGATTAACCCACATATTGCACCAGTGGATGTGATGATCGCGCCGGATTTTTGCGACTGGCGGGTGCCTGCGACCGAAAGCATAACCGTAGCTCTGGTTGAGGGACAAATCGTCAGGACAGACGATTTGCACGGCGACAGCCGCCCGAAGGGTTGCGCCCAGGGATGGGCGCAATGAACACGTGCCCGCCAGTCGCAAAAAGACAAGCGAGGGCGCATCCAGCGCTATTGGGAATGGCAATACAGTGATATGACATGGGCAACTCATTAACAATACTGGACTTTCCATTGATGATAAGCGAACTGGTGCAATATGTGGGTTAGCTTCGAGTGGCCCTGGTTGGTCCTGTTGTTGCCGTTACCGTACTTTGTATACCGCTTCGCGCAGCCGTATAACGTTGCCCTGAACTCCGCCTTGCGGGTGCCGTTCCTGGATGACTTTATCGAGGCGGAACCCGACGCGGGCGGTAAAGCCCGATCCTGGCCCTTGTGGATTGCGCTGCTTGCCTGGCTCCTGCTGATCCTCTCCGCCATGCGGCCCCAGTGGTCGGGTGAACTGGTCGAAGTCCCGGTCAGCGGCCGGGAACTCATGCTGGCGGTCGACCTGTCCGGCAGCATGGAACAGCAGGACTTTGTCTTGAGGGGCAGAAAGGTCGACCGGCTGACGGCGACAAAACAGGTTGCCGGTGATTTTATCGAACGCCGCATCGGCGATCGGATCGGGCTGATATTATTTGGTGAGCAAGCCTATTTGCAGGCGCCCCTGACGTTTGACCGGGAAACGGTCAGGACCCTGCTGTATGAGTCCGCGATCGGGCTTGCCGGCAAGGCGACCGCCATTGGCGATGCCATCGGCCTTGCGGTAAAACGGTTACGCGAACGGGATGAAAGCAATCGTGTCCTGGTACTGCTGACCGATGGGGCAAATACGGCCGGCGTTGTCGAGCCGGTTGCCGCGGCTGAACTGGCGCGCAGGGAAGGCCTGAAGATTTATACCATCGGCGTCGGAGCCACTGAACTGAGGGAACGGAGCCTGTTCGGGACCAGGAGCATCAATCCGTCGGCGGACCTCGATGAGGAGACCTTAAGCGAAATCGCCAGCCTGACCGGCGGCGCCTATTTCCGCGCCCGGGACCTGGACGAGTTGGAGAAAATATACGCGCTCATCGATGAACTGGAACCCATAGAACAGGACATGAAAAAGTTCAGGCCAAGGAAATCACTCTATTACTGGCCCCTCGCCGCGGCGTTGTTACTCCTGGCGCTGCTGAAGATACGTGGTCGTCCGTCATGATCGACTTTGAAGTATTCCATTTTTTACGGCCGCTGTGGTTCTTTGCATTGATCCCGTTACTGCTCCTTATCTGGTGGATGTTCTTCAGAAGAACGGGAGAGAGCAACTGGGAGGCGATTTGCGACGAGAGGTTGCTGCCGCATATATTGATCAGGGGATCGGGCAGGACGCGCAAGGTTTCAATGATACTGGCTGCAATAGGCGGATTGCTGGGTATTATTGCGCTGGCAGGCCCGGTCTGGGAGAAACTGCCGCAACCCGTTTTCACTGCGCAGGACGCCCTGGTTATTGCCCTGGACCTCACCCGTTCCATGGATGCCGGCGACGTGTCGCCCAGTCGCCTGGAACGGGCCCGGTTCAAGATCAGGGATATCCTGGACCAGCGGCATGAGGGACAAACTGCATTACTGGTTTACGCGGGAGAAGCGTTCACCGTCACCCCGCTGACCGACGATAACGACACCATCAAGTCGCAGTTGAACGCGCTCAATACCGACATCATGCCGGTATTCGGCAATCGTACCGACAAGGCGGTAACAAAGGCGCTGGATTTACTCAAGCAGGCGGGTATGAGGCGCGGCCACGTATTGTTGATCACCGATGAAGTGGATGAAGACGCGGCGGGAGAAAGTGTCTCGCAACTGCGCAGCCGGGGTTATCGTCTTTCCATACTGGGTGTGGGCACGCAACACGGTGTGCCTGTGCCCTTGCCTGATGGCGGTTTTTTGAAAGGGAGGGACGGTGAGATAGTGATCCCCGTTCTGGATGAAGGCGAGTTACGCCGGCTTGCATTATCAGGCGGAGGCAAATATATCCGGTTGACAAAAGATGACAGCGACGTCGCGTTATTGACCGGCTATTTATCTGCTTCACGGCTTGACAGTGAGCAGGCCGGCGCCGAACTGGCTACGGATGTCTGGCGCGAGCAAGGGCCCTGGCTGGTGTTGTGTCTCCTGCCCCTGACTGCCTTGTTGTTCCGCCGGGGGTATATTTTTGTTCTGGCGTTCCTGTTACTGCCCCCCCCGAGCCCGGTTTACGCGTTGGATTGGGAAGGTTTGTGGCTGCGGGATGACCAGCGGGGCCAGCGCGCGATGGATGCCCGGGATTATGCAAAAGCGGCCGAGTTATTCGATGACCCCGGCTGGAAGGCCGCCGCGCAACACCACGCCGGGAATTATCAGGCGGCCATCGATCTCCTGGAAAAACTCGATGACGCGGAAAGTGATTATAATAAGGGCAACGCGCTGGCTCGGCTGGGACGTTACCCGGAAGCCATCGCGGCTTATGACAGGGCCCTGGTTGAACTGCCCGAGCATGCCGATGCAACATTCAACCGGGAACTGGTGAAAAAAGAACTGGAGCAGCAGCAGGCTCAGCAACAAGGGCAGGGAGAACAACAGGACGGACAGCAGCAGGACCAACAGCAGGACCAAGCACAGCAACGGGATGACCAGCGACAGGACCAGCAGCAGGACCAAGCACAGCAACGGGATGACCAGCGACAGGATCAAGAACAGCAACAGGACGGACAACAGGCAGGGCAGGATCAACAACGGGAAGATCGGCAATCCCGGCAAGGGCAGGACCAGCAACAAGCCCGGGACCGGGAACAGGCAGACCGGAGTGAACCGGCGGAGCAGGGTAGTGAGGGACAGGATCAACCACAGGATAAGAACGAACAACGGCAACGGGATAAAGAATTGGAGGAGCGGCAGCTTGCCCGAGGAGAAGAGTTGCGGGCTAACGAGGAGCAACAGGCCACGGAGCAATGGCTGCGCCGTATTCCCGATGATCCCTCAGGACTGCTCAAGAGAAAGTTTCGCTACCAGTACCAGCAACGTAATTATGAGACCGATAAGGATGAACAAACCTGGTGACAATCATGGACATCTGTAAATACATTCCGGCCTTTGTCCTGTCCCTGGTGATATCGACGTATGCCGGTTTCTCCGGCGCGGCGACCATCACGGTCAAAACGGATCGGAACCCGGTTGTCCTGCAGGAATCATTTCAACTGATATTCGAGGCTGATGGAAAGGTGGATGATGACCCTGATTTTTCACCGCTGGACAAGGACTTTCAGGTGCTGTCCACCAGTACCAGTACCAATATGAGCATCGTCAATGCAAAAATCGCCAGTACCAAACAATGGCGCCTGACCTTGCTGCCGCTAAAAGCCGGCAAGTTGATCATCCCTGCCATTTCTTTCGGCAAGGATAACAGCCCTCAATCCTTGCTGACGGTAATAACGAACGCAACCGGTTCGGCAACCCCGGATCGTCAGGATATTTTCATAGACGTCAAGCTGACGCCCGAATCGGCTTATGTCCAGGCCGAAATGATATATACCATAAAGCTGTATCGCTCCATTACCACCTCCAATGAGTCCTTATCCGAACCGGAATTAAGCCAGGGTAATGCGATTATCGAACAACTGGATGCTGACAGGAGTTATGAGACTACCCTTCAAGGCAGACGTTTTACGGTATTTGAAAGGAACTATGCGATCTACCCCCAGGTCAGCGGTACCCTGTTATTCAGGCCCGTCCGTTTTCAGGGACAGGTATCGGCACATTCATCCCCCAGGTTCGATCTGTTCGGGTCCAGGACAAAAACCGTAGTCAGACAGTCGGAGCCCCTGCGGGTGGAGATCAAGCCGATCCCCGCGAACTACCAGGCCGAACACTGGTTGCCGGCCACGGACGTAAAGATAACCGAGAAGTGGTCAAAAGATCCGACCGCACTATCATCCGATGAACCGGTGACCCGCACCGTTACGATCACAGCAGAGGGTTTGACCGCAAGCCAACTGCCGGAACTGCCGGAACAGGTCCCCGCGGACTTCAGGCAATATCCTGATAAACCGGTGCTGGAAGACCGACAGTCTGCCGGCGGGACAACGGGAATAAGACAGCAAAAGAGTGCCATTATTCCGGCGCGCGCCGGCGAATACACACTGCCGGAAATCACTCTGCCCTGGTGGAATACGGAAACGCAGACCATAGAATATGCGGTTTTGCCGGAACGCCGGGTGCAGATAGCGGCGACCGCGCCGGAGACCGGCATCGGGTTGCCTGATTTGCCCGCGCCGGGGATTGATACGAGTGAAGAAGACACAGCGCTGACAGTCCCGGTTGATACGGAAACTGGCGCCGAAGATGTCATCGTCTCACCCGTTTCCACGATCTGGCAGTGGCTTACCTTCATCCTTGCCGTAACCTGGGTTATTACCCTCGTTTATATACTCAAGAATCGCAATGGTCACCGGCCTGGGACCAAACAGGTGGAAACAGGGGGTCTTAATGAGGCGCTAAAAAACCTCAAACGGGCCTGCCGGGATAACGATCCCCAGCGGGCAAAAGTGGCGTTGCTGCAGTGGGCAAAGGTGCGCCGGGACGGCGCGCCGGTTTCCAGTCTGGGCGACCTGGAAATACTCAGCAGCGGGAAACTGGCAGGTGAAATCCGTAATTTATCGCGCCGGCTTTATTCCCGTTCGGCGGACGCTTGGCAGGGCGAACCACTATGGCAGGCATTTTTACTGGAAAGCAAAACCACCGGTGCTGAAACAACCCGGACCCGCGGCAACCTGGAACCACTGTTCAGGTTGTAATAGTTTTTAGTTGTTAAAAACTAACAAACTAAAATTTGACAAACTTCATTGTCATCCGGTCGCTTTCGCCTATGGCGGTGTATTTCGCTTTGTCTTTATCGCCCATTCGATACGCCGGCGGCAGGGTCCAGACGCCTTCTGCATAATCCTTGGTGTCTTTCGGGTTGGCATTGACTTCCGATTTATCCACCAGTTCAAACCCGATGCTTTCCAGGAGCCCGATCAGGTAGCTTTCCGGAACGTAGCCACGTTCGGCAGTCTCCTTTGCGTCGCTCCCTGCTTCGGCCCGGTGTTGGACAACGCCTAAAATACCGCCGGGTTTAAGCACCCGGTAAAATGACTGGTATATATCTTCCACCCCGCCGAAACGAATCCAGTTGTGGGTGTTGCGAAACGTTACCACCATGTCGAGTGAGGCATCCTCAAAATCATCAAGATAACCCTCTCGCTTAAACACACCGCGTATGACGTCAGCGTAAATTTCCGGCTGGTCGTCAAAATTTTTCATCAACCCGATATGTATGTTGCGCAGGTATTCGACAGGATGCTCCTCGCCGAAACTGGCGACGGCGAGTTGGCCGTTTGCCTTCAGGTAAGGCGCCAGTATCTCCGTATACCAACCCCCGCCCGGCAGAATTTCGAGAACGTGCATATCCGGTTTGATCCCGAACAACGACAGGGTTTCTTTGGGATGGCGATAGACGTCCCTGGCAACATTTTTGGCATCCCGGTGTCCGGAGGCAATGGCTTGTTCAAGTGCATCACCCTGTTGATCGGCACAACCTGCAAACGTTACCGACAATAATAAAAAACTGATTAAACTGCGCATGACTGTTTTCTCCCTAGGATATTTGGGGTCAGAGTAAAAATACTCATAAAAACCGGCAACACCGACCAACCCATGTGTATTTTTACTCTGACCCCAAATATCCAAATATCGTGACCCCAAATATCGAAGAATATCATGCTCCGTCATGATAAAAAATCGGAATAATTTGACGAGGCGACCCAACGATATTCTGCCAGGTCGATTTTACCGTCCGGGGAGAAAACAATGCCCTCGGCTTCCAGCAATATCCGTTGCAACCGATGTCCTTCCGAACCGACGCGCGGGCTGATCCTGCCCTGGCTGTTGATAATCCTGTGCCAGGGGACTCCGCTCTGCTCGGACAAGGCCGCCATGGCATAGCCCACTTGCCTTGCCGAGCATTTCCCCTCGATCATCCCGGCTACCTGGCCGTAGGTGGCGACTTTCCCCTCCGGAACCTGCCTCACCCACTCATAGATTCTGGCGTAACTGCTCATTTTTTAACATATGGGGTCAGAGTAAAAATACACTTGGGTTGGTAGGTGCCGTCAGTAATTTATGAGTATTTTTACTCTGACCCCAAATATCCGGACTTGTAAAACTTGTCTATCCCGGCCAGTTCCACCCGGTAGCTGGTGTACCATTTTGAGCGACCCAGTTCCTGGGCGGCCTGGTGCTCCGGGTGTGATTTCCAGGCTTTGACTGACTCGAGATTTTCCCAGTAAGAGATAGTGAGCTCCCGGTTTCCTTCCATACTGTGGTACTTGCCGATATAACCGGGTTGTGTCTGAACCAGCTCATTCATCCTCTGCGCCATATCGGCGTAACCGGTTACGTCAGCCGCCATTTCAGCGGTAAAAATTACCGCGTAATAGCAGTCACCCTTATCTTCCATCAGCTCGTAACCGACTTGCCGTTGTCGTAATCAATTTCCATGCCTGTTTGACGTGCTTCAACTCAGTCCGGGACTGGCCGATACAAAAGCGGATGACAAACCGGTCGTTCAGCTTCGTATGGGTGAGGAATATGTCGCCGCTGTCGTTGAGTTCGTCGAGGATCTTTTTGTTCAGTTCATCGCTGCCCCGGTGGCGAAAACAGACCAAATTGAACGGAACCGGCGCGACGATTTCGAAATGCTCATCGGCTTCGATCCACTCCGCCAGTTGCCGGGTTAATTCGATATGCCGGCGTATGTGATATTGCAGACCATCCACACCGTAATAACGCAACACGAACCAGAGCTTGAGCGCCCGGAACCGGCGTCCCAGCGGCACCTGCCAGTCCCGGTAATCAAACACCGCGCCACTCTCCGTCGCCTCGTTGAGCAGGTATTCGGGCAGGATGGACAAGGCGTTGATCAATGCAGCGCGATCAGCCACCCAGAAACAACTGCAATCGAAGTTGGTAAACATCCATTTATGGGGATTGAAGCAATAACTGTCGGCGTATTCGACGCCGTCATGGAGATAACGATATTCAGGACATATCACCGCGGTGCCTGACATGGCCGCGTCCACGTGGAACCACAAGCCTTCAGCAGCGCAGATTCTACCGATTGCAGCAATAGGATCCGTTGCATTGGATGACGTCGTGCCTAAAGTGGCGCAAACAAATATGGGTCGCAGCCCGTCAGCCTTGTCAGCGTTAATTTGCGCCGCCAGTTTGTCCGCATCCAGGGCAAAGTCCTCATTGACTGCAATCTGCCGCAGGTTGGCGCGTCCCAGGCCGGCAATACCCATGGCTTTTTCCAGGGAGGAATGGGTTTGTGTGGAGCAATAAGCCACTTGTCTGCCGTCACAACCTTCCCGGTTTGTGCGCAAACCGGAGTCTCTCTCCCGCGCCGCGAGCAGGGCGCACAGGATGGCGCTGGAGGCAGAGTCCTGGAGCACGCCGCCCCCGCTGCCGGTTGAACGGTACGTTTCCGGCAGTCCCAACAGGTCTACCAGCCAGTCCAGCACCCGGGTTTCAACCTCGGTACAGGCGGGACTGGTTGACCATAACATGCCCTGCACCCCAAGGCCGGAAGACAGCAGGTCTCCCAATATGGCCGGGCCCGAGGTATTCGCCGGAAAATAAGCATGGAAGTGAGGGGATTGCCAGTGAGTGATCCCGGGCAGGATTTTATCTTCCATATCCTTGATAATTTCACCGAAATCCTCACCCTGGGAGGGTGCATTACCGGCAAGGGAATCCCTGATCTCACCGGGTTTTACCTGGGATAGAACGGGATAGCGGTCTACCTTTTCATAATAATCGGCAATCCAGTCGATCATCTCCTTGCCATGGCGGCGGAAATCCTCCACCGACATGTGATAACTTTTTAATTCAGACATGATGATATTCTATTAAAGTAGCCGGTTTTGAGGAGAGGGTGGGACAGTTTAAGTTGTGGTTGACAATCACAGACGAGTATTATCGGATGGTTAAGGATAAACCTCCCTCTCTTGGTCTACAGGACAGTATAACATTTGCGAGCATCAAATACTTTTACATATACGCTTTGCTCATGCAAGCATAGCATTACTACCAGGGCAACCGCATACTTTTAAGTAGCCTGTCCAAACAGGATTTCAGCCCGTCTCGCATCGCTCCACCCGGCCTGCTTGAGTTTTCCCCGCATACTGGTCTCATAGGATGCAGCCGCGCCAGGTTCAGACAGAAGCGCCGGATAATCCCCACGTTCTCCGCCCCATCGCCGCTGCGAATCCGGCAGTCATCCTCCTTGAATGCCACGTCCAGCACCCAATGCGCCTTATTCTCCACCTCCCAATGGCGGCGTATCCCCTGCGCCACCCGGACCGCATCCAACCCCAGGGAACTGATATAGTACTGTGTCTCGGTCTCAACCTCCTCCCCCGGCAGGTGTCGCTCCCGTTCCATCTCAATGATGGTTTGCAGCCCCGACCACTTCTCTGCCTCACTAATCCACGCCGTCACCGGCAACTGCCGACAGGTGCGCTTCTCCACCCGACCATGACCCGCATCCACCTCCTCATACACCGCCAACTGAGCCCCATCATCACGCTTAACCTTATGAAAATACGCCTTTATCTCCTGTTGCAGGGTCTTATGGTTGGCCTTGAGACATAATGTGTAATCACCCCCTTTAGCCGCAATCTTCCGCGCTATCTTCTTTTGCGTATTCATCGCATCAGCGGTGATATGCGCCCCCTTGATGTTCAGTATGTCCAGCATCTCCAATACCGATGCCTGCTCGTTCTTCTTGCCCGCCGATTTCAGCTGCGCCAGCACCAACCCGCATTCATGACCCCAGGCCGTAATACTGTGCAAGGCCGGCTGCCGCTCCCCATCATGGGAACGACGCAAGGTCTTACCGTCCAACGCAATCTGCTCCCGACCGTGCTCACCGCGTATCTCATTCACCCAGTTAATGAACGCCCCGTTGAACTGTACCGGGTCTATCGCCCGCACCACCCGCGCAATCGTGTCATCCACCGGCACCCCATTGCTGAACGACCGATATTCACGCAACCAAGCCAGCTTCTCATCACCAAACTCCTTGATATCTTTCCAGCCCTCCGCCCCGGACATCACCGCACTTACCGTCAACAACAGGATGTCCAGAAAGTCATGTTTCATATTGATGTGGCTACGCGGGTCCTCTATCATCGCAAAATGGTCAATAAAACTCATCATCAGTCTCCTTTATCGGGGGAATAGTACTGTGATCCCCGCCAAATCGATGAGTTCCCCGCTTATCTATAACCTTTTGGACTATAAAACCCCTCTCTTATGAAAAAAAGTATGATCTTGCCCTGGCATTACTACGTAGTGTAGGATAAAATATCCAGAGAAATTGCATACCGGTTGTCGCATTTTATACATCTGACGACGCTTTATCGTTAATTCACAAGTAGGACGCGTTTAATGAGTGAAAATATATTTGTACGTGCCGAATGGGGTGAACTGAAGGAATGTATCTATGGTTCATCTCACGAATTTATCTTTCCTAAATGGAATGTGGATTCGGATTTACGCCCGGTTGGGGAATTCAGACGGATGTGGCAATCCAACCCGGGACGAAGTCTTGAGAATGTTAATCCTGATTATTTCAGGAATTGGAAGGCACAAATTGAGGGGGTAGTTAATTTTCTGGAGACATCCGGAATAAAGGTTCACCGCGGCGCATCGATCAGTGAAGCCAACCGTAAGTTTCCGGACGGTGATAATTGGGGATCACCCACGGGTTGGCACCGTGATGGCTTCGCAACTATAGGCGACAACGTCATTGAATTCGCCCCTCGTACGATGTTTCACCGCCGGCAGCGATATGCTACACGGCATATCCTGGTACAGACTATGGAACGCGGCGCCAGATACTTCGCCCAACCGGATTGCGGCGCTGATCAAAGTGTTGATGCACAGGGATGGGGTTACCTGGAAGGCGGCGATGTGTTTGTCCTCGACAAAAAGATCCTCGTCGGCCATTCCGGGCATTGCAGTAACCCGGAAGGTGCCCGCTGGTTACAACATGTACTGGGCGACGAGTACAGCGTGGAAACGGTCGATGTGGATCCTTCCTGCTTTCAACACCTGGATTGTGTGCTTTGCACGCCCCGTGAAGGTGTTGCTATTGCTTGCGCTGAAGCCTTTCCTGGCGGCTTACCTGAGTATATTAAAGACTGGGATATCATCGATGTCAGCAAGGAATACTGTAATGACGCCTTGGGTACGAATCATTTGGTCATTAATGATCATACCGTGATTGTACCTGCGGAAGAAGAGCATGATTTGATGGAGAGGGAACTTAAAAAACGTAAATTTGAGGTTATTCGTCTTCCGTATGGCTATGTATATCATTGTGGAGGCTCTTTTCGATGTGCACATCAGCCACTGATACGTCTGTGAGCCATGAGCGAATTCAATTCCATCAAGGTTAATGAGGGCAGGCTGTGGGATAGCATTATGGAAATGGGTCGTTGTGGTGAATTACCCAATGGTGGCTGTTGTCGATTGGCTCTGAGCAAGGAGGATCAAATAGGACGGGACTTATTTGTTAAATGGGCTAAAGAAGCCGGATGTATAGTATCGGTTGACGAAGTTGGAAATATTTATGCCAGACGTAATGGACAGGATCCCAATTTGCCAACGGTTGCAACCGGCAGTCACCTGGACACCCAACCCCATGGAGGTAAGTTCGATGGGATTTTTGGTGTGCTCGCAGGATTGGAAGTAATTCGGGCACTGAACGACAGCAATATCAAGACACAAAAACCAATTGATGTGATTGTCTGGACCAATGAGGAAGCGGCCCGTTTTTCGCCCCCATTGACAGGTTCACAAGTATTTGCCGGGAAACTAAAAACAGAAGATGCACACCGCATCAGGACCAATGATGGTACGACGGTTATTGATGATCTCAGGAACATAGGTTATTACGGTAGCGAAATACCCGGGACACGGAAGCTGGATTCGTTTATAGAAGCGCACATTGAGCAAGGTCCCATACTGGAAAATGAGGCAAAAACGATAGGTGTTGTCGATCGTGTCCAGGGTGCTTTTGCCGCTGAAGTGTTTGTTACCGGCGAAGATGGCCACGCCGGTACGGTTCATTTGAACATGCGACGGGATGCCTGCCTGGGTGCTGCAGAGATGATTATCTTTTTGAACCAGTTGGCAATGGACACAGACGAATTGGTGAAAATG
This sequence comes from Gammaproteobacteria bacterium, assembly GCA_965248145.1. Lineage (GTDB taxonomy): Bacteria > Pseudomonadota > Gammaproteobacteria > Eutrophobiales > Eutrophobiaceae > JAAXHV01. The sequence goes on from OZ252091.1 coordinate 977,976, forward strand.
ACTGTCGGCACCTTGAAAATCAGCCCGAATTCCATAAGCACCATACCCGGTCAGGCATATTTTACAGTTGATTGTCGACATCCGGATTCGGCAGTCCTGAAGTTATTGCAGACTGAAGTTGAGAGGGGGCTTGCCGAAATAGCCCGTAAACGAAACCTTGGATTTGAATTCAGGATCTTGTTGGAGAAGCATCCGGTAACATTTGACCAAAACATTATATCACTCATCGAACAAGTAACAATAAACCTCACATATCCTTATAAACGGATGCTAAGCGGGGCGGGACACGATGCAATGAACATAGGTGAATTGGTACCAACTGCAATGATATTTATACCCTGTAAAAATGGTATCAGTCATAGTGAAGCTGAATTTGCGTCTTCATTTGATGCGGCTGCCGGCGCCAATGTGTTATTACATGCTATGAGTGAACTTGCAGGAGTGGTCTGAATACCATTATTACATAGACCTGGCCCTGATCAATTCTGCTCTGCAAGGAAGCCAATTGCCAACCTGGTCATTATTTTGTTCAGGTTCTTTAGTTGTTGTCTGTGTTGTAGCAGACATGCCATGATGCCTCCCAATAGCGCTGTCAGGAAGACAAATGGATTTACCTTCCTGAACTTACCCAGTTTATAACCACGTATGATAATTTTATTGAGCCTGTCGTAGAGCGGCTGTAATAATGTCGGGATGACAATGGATTCCGGCGGCCCCAAAACTGTATTAACGGCTGGCAATCCACCAGGAGTGGAAAAATCGCGCGCCAATAATCGTGCATATGCCTTATGTTGAACCAAAAAATTTACTAATTCATTTACGCCCTTACTTAAAGTGACAACCGGGTCGGGGTTTTCATCATCCTGGAACTGATGCGAGAGTTGTATAAACGCGCGTTCGGCGACGGCAGTCAAGATACCGTCCCTACCCTTGAAATGCGTATACAGAGAAGGGCGTTGGACTCCCAATGTATGTGCAATATCATCAAGCTTCAAACCATCAATCCCTTGCTCTGCAATTATGTGTTCCGCTTCATTGATGATGAGATCGCGTGTTCTGGTTTTTACATTCAGTTTTTTCTTGCGTTTTATAGTCATATTGCAAACAGGTTTGAAAAAGTATTCATTGTCGGGGATATCAATCTGAATGTGTTACATCTGTTAAGTTTACCCAATCCCGCGTGATAAGTATTTATCAATATAAAATAGCGCTTCCTGCTACAAACGCTTTTTGCAGGTATCGAGCGTTGTCGGCTTCGGCATTATTGATAAGTCACGTCATACAGCTGGCTTGTAAGCATCATTTTGTTTGATAAATAAGTGTAGATAAGAATTTTTGTCGTTTTATTTTAAAAATTAACCTACGTAGTGTAGTATACTATTAGCGTAGAACCCTGTTGTTTTGATGTGATAACTTAATACTTATATTGTTGATTAACATAAATTGGGGGGATGCCATGTGCTATCCGGCAAACGTTTTTCAAAGAGGCTTTCTGGCGCTGTTTTTATTAAATATCTTCGTGCCTGTTAATGCACAGGGCTTATTGGAGGAAGTTGTAGTTACTGCAACCAAGCGCGAACAGAGTGTCCAGGATGTCGGCGGGTCGGTGACTGCTATCAGTGGTCTCCAGTTTCGTGAATTGGGCTTTGATACTGTTGGTGACGTCGCCAGCCAGGTGCCAAATTTTAGTTTTGCGCATCCCGCCGGTGATGGTAGTAACCCCGCCTTGTCTATTCGTGGAGTGGGTTTAAATGATTTTGCCGATTCCAATGAAGGCCCGGTAGCCATGTATATCGATGAAGTATATCTGGGATCACTTGCGGGCCAGACTACCTCTCTTTTTGATCTACAGCGGGTGGAAATCTTGCGTGGCCCCCAGGGTACATTGTATGGACGAAATACCACTGGCGGTCTTGCTCACTTTGTCACCAATAAACCAACCGATGATGTCGAGGCTTTTGGTGAGGTTACCGTAGGTACTCATGGCCGCATTAAGTTTGAAGGCGCTGTTAGCGGACCATTGAGTGATCGTGTCAGAGGACGTCTCTCAGTTTTTCATGATGAGAATGATGGATTACAGGAGCGTGATCCTGGAAGCGGGGCAAAAGGCAACGCCCGGGATATGGATGCGGTGCGGGCACAGTTAGACATCGATGTGACTGATGAACTCAGTATGTTACTGAACTTTCATGCGGGATTTATTCGAAATACTGCACAACTTTACAAGTTTCGCGGGCAACTGGATCCCGCTACTTTTACACCATGTAATCTGGAACAGATGGAGTCATTTGCTTGCGTCAATGCATTTGGCAACCAGGATCCTAACCCAAATCTGGATGAACCCTTTACCCAGGGGCGTGGCAAAACTCCACTGGATGTTGATGTCTTCGGTGGGTCTGCAAAGATTGATTGGCAGCGGGACGAATGGGGGTTGGTTTCAATTACAGCAGTAGAAACCGTCGACAAATTCCATCAGGATACAACCGGGTCGTTTTTGCCACTTGTTTTACAGCCCATATTTACGGTAGACGCGACCCAGGTTACCCAGGAAATTCGCTTGTCTTATACTACGGATGATTTCAAGGGATTACTTGGCTTCTACTATTTTAATGACGAGAAGTTAGGGGGGAACAAACTCACACCCCCGTTTGATCCTGCAGCATTTCCGTTAAACTACGACATATTTCATGATCAGGATACTGAGGCCTTGGCGTTTTTTGCTCATACTGACTGGAGCTTTGCCCCGGACTGGAACCTAGAGTTGGGAATTCGGTATACCACTGAAGATAAAACTCTTCTCGACACCGTTGATACTGGATTATTGTTTTTCCCGGCCCCCTCCTTTGTATTTGAAGATACCTTCGAGACCGATAACGTCTCTTGGAATGTAGGTTTAGATTGGCAGTTACATGAGAATACCCTGTTATTTGCAAATATTGCTCGGGGTTTCAAAAGTGGTGGATGGAACAGCGGCGGTTTGATATCGGACATTTCCCAACTTGACCCTTTTGATGACGAGAATGTAACGACATATGAGGCAGGGTTTAAAACTACCTTAATGGATGGACGGTTACGGGTAAACGCTACTGGTTTTTATTATGACTATGAGGATTTCCAGGCCTTTACCCAGGCAGATATCAATGGCCTGCCAGTTAGCCGCTTACAAAATGCAGGTAATGCTGAAATAACGGGGTTTGAAATGGAAATTTATATACAGCCGTTGAACTTTTTTGAAGCACAATTTGGTGTGGGATACCTGGATACCGAGACTTCTGACTTTTTCAGCACTGAAGCGGATGGCATGGGCGGTACAACAACAGTCAATCTATCCGGGACAAAGATGGTTTTCGCTCCTAAGTGGACTGCAAATGGTCTAATGCGTGTTTTTTATTCGATGTTTGGTGGTGAAACATCAGCACGCGTGTCATTCAGTTACTCCGACGATTACTTTTATGATTCTGACAACAACATCACCGCCATTGGTGGGGATTATACCATCTGGAATGCTCGAGTTGCCTGGCGAGGAGGCCCCTCTGACCGTTACGAAATTGCTGGTTATGTAAATAATTTTACAGACAAACTTTATGTTGTTGAAGGCTTTAGCATCGCGGCGGCGAATCAGCTTATGGCAAATAGACAGCGAACCGCGGGTGTGAGTTTTTCTGTGAATTACTAGATTGAAATTACGACCTGTAAATGCCTCCATCTTTTATAATGGATGAAAATTCAACAATAATACCAGCCGGCCACGGCCGTGCCGTGCGTGTAGAGATAGAACAAAAAGTAAAAGTGATCAATACACACGGGACCCAAGCCCTCGACTATTGGGCGCTTAATGCCTATGACCTTTATGAATACATGGATGTGGCTTGTAGCCGTGCGCACAGTGCTCATCTGTGGCCCATTCAGGGAGATGTTCTTTTAACCAACAACAGGAGGCCGATCGTCGAATTTGTGGAAGATGCATCGCCAGGAATACACGATACTTTGATGCCGGCCTGTGATCGCGAGCGTTATGAAAATCTTGACTGTGAGGGCTATCATCGCAATTGTCAGGATAATATGATTGAGGGACTGGCCCTTAATGGCGTGAATTGCCCGATTAAAATCGGCGGTTCCTTTAATCTTTTCACAAACTTTGTTTTGGATGATAAGAAGTTTAATATCTCTGTTCAGGATCCCGTCTCAAAACCAGGTGACTATGTTGTAATGAAAGCCTTGATTGATTGTTACATGGTATTTTCCACCTGTCCCCAGGACATCTTGGGTTGTAATACGGGTAACATTGTAAAAGAAGCTAAATTTCAGTTACTGGATTAGCAGCAAACAGCATCGGCAGTGATTACTCTACCAATGACCGCTGGGTAGGCATCAACCTGCACTAATTCGGGGTGCAAATACAACATGCAAGAGGTTTCTAATTTACCGGCATGTTCCAGTGCCATGCCCGGGAACGCACCGTCGTCATAATAAGCTGTCACCACGCTTATATCGCAGACAGCGTCTAATCGAGGCTTAATAATTCGCACATCATTGATACCTGTGTAATGGAGTTCCCGCGAAGCAATGGCACAACCTTCTGTGACGAACCAGTGGTTTTCATAGTGGATATCGATCAATACGACCTTTTTTGCACCGTGACGCGCGATTTCCTTGATGATATCGGCTAGCAGGCGAATCAGGGTTATGCCATCCAGACTGGTCGTGCCGCAAAAATGATTCCCGCCACCGGTGTGCACTGCTGATTTATATCCATAAGTCAGATGTGATGCCACAATGCCACCAGTTTGTTTAGCGGCTTCCTTCGCCACTGCAAAGGCAATCATCCAGTCTGTCCCCAACGGGAGGTGTGGGCCATGTTGCTCAGTCGCACCGATCTGTATTAATACTGGTGCGTTCTCTTCATCAAGTTTTTGTTGGTATTGAACCCAACTCATCTCGCCCATTAATACAGTGTCCGTCACGTCTCACCTTTATAGTTAAACTGTATATCGATGACAAAAAAGATTCAGGCAGGTAGTGTTAATAATTGCCCATAACCTGTAATGTGATCATTTTTTAGTTGTGTATTTATTGGTAGAGTCCGGTTTTGATTACTACTGAGTTTTTAACACCAGCTTTCCTGAAACTGTTCTTGATTCTATTTTCCGATGCATGTCTTGACATCGTTCCAGGGGAAATTCACCGACAACGGGTAGTTGCAATTCATTCTTTGCAAATTTACTCACGACAAAATCGATACCGGCCTGCCAGCTATGGTGATTGTTAAGTGCATGGATGGTCTCAAAACCGGCAAATGAGGTAGAACGTTCATAGAGCTTGTCGCGTAAATTCATATCCGGCCAGTTTTCAGCCTCGCCGATATTAATCAGACGTCCATAATAACGCAGGGCATCAAAGCTTTTCATACCCGTTTTGCCCCCCAAAGAGTCGATTACTAAATCCACACCTTGATCATTGCTGAAATTGAGTGCCGCTTCGACAAAATCCTCCTTGCTGCGATTAATGATTAACGATGCGCCATACTCCTTAGCAAGATCACCTTTACCATTTGAACTCACTGTACCAATGACGCTGGCGCCCATACTGACAGCAGTTTGTGTTGTCATTAAACCAACACCTCCCCCAATAGCATGAATAAGCACGATGTCTCCTGCCTTGGTCCGGGAAGCAGTGTGTAATAAGTGATAAGCAGTGAGTGAGACGATTGGCATAGCAGCTGCAAGTTTATCGGGTATCTCATCGGGTAGTGGGATTACCAATTTGTCAGATGTCACACATTTTTCTGCATAGCCACCTGATGGCATAATCGCTGCAACGCGATCACCCACAGCAAAATCAGTCACACCGTCGCCTAATGAAGTAATTCTCCCTGATGCTTCATTGCCCAGGATCAGTGGGTACGTCAATGACGGATCCGGGTATACCCCTCTGCGCTTTTGGGTGTCCATCCAATTGCAAGCAGCATAAGCTGTTTCAATGAGTACCTCACCTTTTCCTGGAACGGGATCAGGCAGCTCCCGGATTTTTAATTGTTCAATGTCGCCAGGTTCTTCTACTACAACTGCTTTCATAATGCGCTCCTTAATAATAACTTAAGAAGGTTTATAGTCTGGATTTACGGATGAATTAATTGTCTTTGAAGATAATAGGGCTTTTTCTTTTAATATGCGATGAGACAGGGGGTAGAAAGACATCAATACGATTGCGATAAAAAACAAGAATGCCCCCATTGCTCCGGTAGCCAATTTAATACCTTGCAGGGCGCCGGCAGGTTGTGTGAGGACTTCGCCTGACGATTCGATGTATCCCATAACACCGAGAATCCCGCCGGCAAGTAAACCGCCAAAGGCAAATCCCATTTTTTCAAAGCCAGTCATAAACCCGGCAAAAATACCACCTCGATGCATATTGTGACAAAGGGTATCCCAGCGGATTAGGTCCGGTAATATCGCCCAGGCCGTTACCTGTATGCCGCCGAAACCGAACCCCAATAAAGAGGATATTATATAAAGTAAGGGCATGGAAACATTGCCTGCTTCTATTAACATAAAACTGCTTGCACTAACCATCAGTATGCCCAAAGCGGTGATAAAGCATTTATGTTTTTCCCAGTTTTTTGACCATAGTGCCCACACTGGGATGGCAAGAATAGCCGGGATTTGAAGATACAGCCATATTTTTGATAATAGATACGGATTGTCCAGGATATAGCGGGCGAAATAAGGAACCGATCCCGCAAAGCAACCAAAGCCGATCGTAAATAACAAATAGCTGAAGACAAAAATCACATACGCACGGCTGCTAATCACAATCTTTAACTGAGTTGCCAATGGTGGCATGACTTCATCTCTTTCGATGAGCTGGACTTTTCTTGTGCCGAAAAATGAAGCTACCATGGCGGTACCAATAATCAGGCCAACTACGAGCGACATGGTGGCATAACCGCTATGTCCTCCTCCTGCCTTTATCACCAGCCAAGGTGCAAACACACCACCAATAAGCACCCCTGTTAAGGAAAAAAACGCCCGATAAGACATTAATTTGGTGTGTTCGTGGGAGTCATTCGTCATTTCCGCCGGCATGGAATAATATGGCACCATGAAAATAGTGACTCCGGTCTGCATGGTAATAAACAAGACAATGACATAGGTTAGCCTGGCATTGACGGTGTCATACATCGGTGTCGAGAACAGGAAGATCATCGCGATCCCTGTGATCAAACCACCCAGTAACAAATAGGGGCGTCGTCTACCCCAGCGGCTCTTGGTGCGATCCGATATTATTCCCATGATGGGGTCAGTAATTACATCAAATAGCTTTGGGAAGAACATGGCAAACCCGGCCAGCGCAGCGGGTATGGCCAGAGAGTCGGTCATGTAGATTAATAGTATTAAGGTAGGTGCTTGAACAACCAATCCAGTTCCCAGACCGGCAATACCGAAACCGAAATAAGGCAATGAACCAGAGTGGCCGTTAACTTTTGAATCGTTTGACATAATCACTCACAAAGGGTGAATTTTATTATTCTGATTGGATAGTATATGGTGTTAAATTCACATTCCTACGTAGCGTAGTATAATATGGTAGCGTAAAGAATATTTCGCGCTTTTCTCCGTACCGACACATGGCGTCTGAATCAGGTACAGATAAGTAAATTTGCAAAATGAAAATACTTTCGCCCGATATGAGACTGGCGATAGCAGCATTTGGCGCGATTTGGGGCACAGGATTTTTATTGCAGGCATTGAGTCTGCCGTTGAACTTCGAATGAAATAATTTACGTTATCACTTATGTTTAATTCACGAGTGGTTCAGGCCTATGTCATCCCCGTTGGAGTCTACCTTTCCGTTTCCATCGCCGGAGGGTATGGCACAGGCAGGGAAGTGGTGGAATTTTATACGCGTCACGGGGCCTACGGGGGATTATATGGCCTGCTTCTCACGGTGATAGGTATTGCGGTTCTTAGCGCTTTGACTTTCGAATTTGCACGTCAGATAAGAGCCTATGACTATGCAACATTTATCAAAGCATTGATAGGTCCGTTCTGGATAGTCTTCGAAATACTCTATTTGTGTTTATTAGTGCTGGTGCTGGGGGTAGTAGGTTCGGCCGCAGGAGCGATGATTGCGGAACACACTGCTATACCGGAGAAAATTGGACTTCTACTAATGCTGGGCGTTGTCGTGGTCTTAATATTTTATGGTCGTGAATTGGTAGAGAAAGTAATGGTGTTTCTCACTCTGTTTTTATTCAGCGCGTTTTTACTTTATTTTATATTTGTTTATTTTAATAGCTGGGAGCAAATATTATCTGAGTTGAGGATATCCTCCTCACCATCGCAGATAGACTGGCTGATATCAGCGTCCAAGTTTACCTTGTACTCCTCTACTGCAGCGGCCTTTGTTCTATTCGCGACCCACGGTATCAAGACACGAACAGAGGCCCTTCTAAGTGGTGCGCTTTGTGGGGTATTTCTTATGTTGCCAGGCTTGTTATTTCATATCTCGTTTTTGGGTGCATTACCGGAAGTAACCACTCAAAAAGTACCTGTTCATTGGATGATTACTGAATTAAATAATGAGGTGCTTTTATCGATTTATCTGATGGCGATGTTGGGAACATTTATAGGCACGGGTTCCGGATTTATCCAGGCGCTTAATGAGCGGTTGGACGTCTGGTCGATGGAAAAGCTTGGGAGAGTTTTGTCGCCGGCTGCGCATTCCGGTGTGGCAATCGGTGGATTACTGATGAGTGCGGTATTCGGGCAGTTAGGTGTCATAACTTTAATTGCCAAGGGTTATGGCACGATTGCCTGGGGTTTTCTGTTCGTATTCGTTTTACCTGTTCTGTTTATTGCCACATATAAAATATTTCTAAGCAAACCATCTGAAACAACGGGATAACCGGAGCATGTCGAATTCAGCGACTGAAATAATTGCAGATTATATAACCCGGGCGTCGTTTTCGGATTTATCCGATGAGGTTGTCAGAAAAGCGAAATTCTGGTTGCTTGATTCGATCGGTTGCGGTTTCGGGGGTGTTCAATCCGTACTCGGGCAAACAGCCGTCAAAGCACTTTCAAAAATCTCATCCGGCAATGCCACGGTGTTGGGTTGCAGTCAAAAAGTGAGCGTTGGGACATCGGCATTCTTGAATGCAATGCTGATCAACGCGCTGGATTATGACGACTGTAGCGCTGCCGGCCATTTGTCTTCAACCTTGGTTGGAACCTTGCTGGCAATGAATGAGCAAATAGATGTGAGCGGGCGTGATTTGCTCCTGAGTTTTGTAACAGGGTACGAGGTTGGCGCACGGGTAGCGAAGGCGGGACAGCCATCGGTGGAACGATTTGCGGAAGTGTGGGGACTGGGAACGAATCAAACATTTGGTGCGGTGGCTGCGGCAGCGAAGATGAGAAAGTTGAATAAATCACAAACCCTGAACGCGCTGGGCATCGCCGGCGCTAGTGCGCCGGTCCCATCTGGTCAAAAGTGGGGTTGGGATAACAGGCCGCTCACCTGGATCAAAGATGCCGTGGCAATGCCGGCGCAAGTAGGGATCATTTCGACTACGCTGGCTAAAGCGGGGTTTCTTGGTTGTAAGGACATACTGGACGGCTCGCAAGGGTTTTGGAGAATGGCAGCTTCCGACCAGTGTGATTTTGATTTAATGACGCGCGGACTCGGCGCTGAATTTTTTATTATGAATGCCAGTATCAAGACCTATTCCTGTTGCTGGTTTATCCATCCTACACTGGATGCCATAAAAAAAATTGTTACGCGACACGGCCTGGTTCAGCAGGATATCGCGCAAATCGATGTCTGGTCACTGACGGATCTCAGCGAGATGTTCAATATAATTGAACCGGAAGAACTGGTGGATGCCCAGTTCAGCCTTCCCTATTGTGTCGCGCTGGTACTTTTAGGAATTCAACCGGGTCCGGGATGGTTCAACAAGGACTTGTTCCACGATAAAAAGGTATTGTCTATTGGTTCGCGGGTGAAAATCCATCCGGACAGCACATGTGATGATATTTTTCATACAGAAGACCGGCGTATTTCTGCGCGGGTTGTCATTACAACTACCGGTGGCGCTTGCTTCGAGGAAACCGCGCCCGCGCCCAGGGGTACACCGATGTTTCCTGTGTCGGAGGAAGAAATAATAAAGAAGTATTTTGATATGGCGATTCCTGTTACAGGCGTCGAAAAAGCACAAATATTGAAAGAATTAGTTTTAGATATAGAATCCTATGAAAGCGTCACGGGCTTATCGGATCTAATGACAATTCAATGAAACAATTATTTTTTACAAACGGGATGATCTGAACGATGAAAATATTATATTTGTTATTTTGTATCAGCGTATTATCTATATCTGTTCAGGCAGATGACAATCAAGGTCAACCGGCGTGGCAATGGTCGGCTGAAAAAATCAAGGCACAGGTCAACAAAATAAGAGCCGGGCAGGATTTACAACCTGCACAATGGCCTGATGGTAATAAAGTCGCAGTCCTATTTTCCTTTGATGTCGATAATGAAACGAATACCTTATCGAAAGGCGGCACACCGGATCCCTTACTTCTGTCGATGGAACAATATGGCGCAAGGAAGGGCCTGCAGCGTATCCTTGCTTTACTGGACCACCATGAGATTCCAGCAACCTTTTTTATACCCGGCGTGAGTCTGCAGCTTGCTCCCGAAATGGCTGCCTTGATCAAACAATCCGGTCGGCATGAATTCGCTGTGCATGGTTGGATCCATGAAAGTGTCACCGGACTAACAAGAGAACAAGAAAAAAGTATAATACTAAAAGCCAGAGATTTTCTTGAAAGGCAGACAGGTCAAAGACCGGTTGGGTATCGTGCTCCCTTTGGAATTTACAGTGAGAATACCCACTCTATTCTGGAAGAGTTGGATTTTCTTTATGACAGTGGACTGGCAGCCGATGACAGTCCCTATGCACTTATGGCCGATGGAAAGCGGCTACGTTTAATTGAGCTACCGGCCAATGTTAATTTCGAGGATTCCGTTCTGGACCCGATGAATACCTTTACTGCCGGAATTACCGATCCCAGTGTGATGCTTCAATCTTACAAAGACGGTTTCGATACCTTATATAAGGAGGGCACCATGATGTTGTTCGTTCTTCATCCTCATGTCTCAGGCCGTCCATCAAGAATTGGTATCTATGACAAGTTAATTAAACACATGAAAAAGCACGAAGGTGTGTGGTTTGCAACTCATAGGCAGGTCGCGGAGTACGTGATAGCATCACAAGACTAATACGTTATGTAACTCAAACCATTGACGCCTGGTATGTGTCTCGCTAAGGTTAAGTTGAGACCGACACTGCACGGTTTTATTCATCGGTAACGCAGCCCACCGATGCGGATTTCACGTTCTTGATGTACTTGTACAAGGTGCCGCGTTTTGCCTTGTATGCGGGCATGATCCAGTCAGCCTTGCGTTGTGCCAGTTCATCGTCGGTGATGTCCATGTTTATCTGGTTGCGCTCGGCGTTGATCGTGATCAAATCGCCTGTTTTAACCAGGGCAATGGGGCCGCCTTCCTGGGCTTCGGGCGCGACGTGGCCGATAATGAAGCCATGGGAGCCGCCGGAAAAACGGCCATCGGTAATCAGGGCGACGTCGTCGCTCAGTCCTGCGCCCACGATGGCGGAGGTCGGGGTAAGCATTTCCGGCATACCGGGCCCTCCCTTGGGACCCTCGTAACGGATCACGATCACGTCGCCTTTTTCAATTTGTTCCTGTTCCAGCGCCGTCAGCATGTCTTCTTCTGAGTCGAATACCCTGGCCGGTCCACTGAAGGTTTCCCCTTCCTTGCCGGTGATCTTTGCCACGGCCCCGCCCGGCGCCAGGTTGCCTTTCAGGATGCAAATATGGCCGGTCGCCTTGATGGGCTTGTCCAGTGGTCGGATAACGTCCTGTCCCTCACTCAAGGCCGGCGCGTCGGCCAGGTTTTCACCGATGGTTTTTCCCGTGACGGTCATACAATCGCCATTTATCATGTCGTGTTCCAGCAGGAATTTCATGACGGCCGGCACGCCGCCGACTTTGTGCAGGTCCTCCATCACGTAACGACCGCTGGGTTTCAGGTCCGCCAGGAACGGCGTGCGGTCGCTGACGTCCTGGAAGTCGTCAATATCCAGCCTCACGCCCACGGACCGGGCCATGGCGATCAAGTGCAGTACCGCGTTGGTGGAACCACCGAGAACCGTGACGATAACAAGGGCATTTTCAAAGGCCTCGCGGGTCATGATGTCCCGGGGCTTCAGGTCCAGTTCAAGAAGTTTTTTAACGGCCGCTCCCGCCCGGATGCATTCGTCCAGCTTTAGCGGGTCCACTGCCGGCGTTGATGAGCTGTAGGGCAGCGACATGCCCAGCGCTTCGATAGCCGACGCCATGGTATTGGCCGTGTACATGCCGCCGCAGGCGCCGGCGCCCGGACAGGCAGAACGCACGATATTGCTGCGGTTTTGTTCGTCAATCCGGCCCGATATGAATTCACCGTAACTCTGGAAGGCGGAGATGATGTCCACTTTCTCACCCTGGTGGTTGCCGGGTTTGATGGTGCCGCCGTACACCATGAGGGAAGGACGGTTGAGACGGCCCATGGCCATGACGCAACCGGGCATATTCTTGTCGCAGCCCGGGATAGAGATATTGGCGTCGTACCACTGGGCGCACATGATCGTTTCTATGGAATCCGCGATGAGGTCGCGGGATTGCAGTGAATAACTCATGCCTTCCGTGCCCATGGAGATGGCGTCGCTTACGCCGACGGTGTTAAAGCGCATGCCCACCAGGTCCTGGGCCTCGACGCCCTCTTTGACCTTATCGGCCAGCGAGAGCAAGTGCATATTACAGGTATTGCCCTCATACCAGACGCTGGCGATACCCACCTGGGGTTTATCCATGTCTTGCTCGGTCATGCCCACGCCGTAGAGCATGGCCTGTGAGGCGCCTTGTGATTTCGGTTGGGTTATTCTTGCGCTGTAACGATTGAGTCGGTTAGTTGTTTTCATTTGTCCAATTATACATGGATTAAAAACTGATTTTTATCCGCTTAACAATAGAGACAAGTTTGGATGGGCTTTTCAAGACCCGCTGTGAATACATCCCTGTACGCTTACCATCCGCTATCCCCCTGCTTACGACATGCTGGGGCAAGCTCTGCGGATGATAGTCTTGAAAAGCCCATCCAAACCTTTCATATCTCCGTCCCGTCATCACTCAGTGTCCTCTGTGGCATAAACAAATCAGCGGTAATCTGCGTCATCTGCGGATATAATCAACATCTTTATCTGCGGATTAGTGTATGACAACGTTACCTGCATTCAAGGAAGCCTTTGCAGCGCTGGTGGGCGCGCCGACGGTAAGCAGCATCGACCCGGCGCATGATCAGAGTAATCGTCCCGTCGTGGATTTACTGGCAAACTGGTTTGCCGACCTGGGCTTCAGTATTGAGATAGCGCCGGTTGACGACGCGGCCGGCAAGGTCAACCTGGTTGCCGGCCTGGAGACGGGGGACGGCGGCCTGGTCCTGTCCGGTCATACTGATACGGTGCCGTTCACCGAGTCCGCCTGGCGCCAGGACCCCTTTAAGCTGACGGAAAAAGACGGTCGGTTTTACGGTCTGGGCACCTCGGACATGAAGTGCTTTTTCCCCATCGTCATGCAGGCGTTACAGTCGCTGGACCTGAAAAAAATCAGGCGTCCCATCATTTTGCTGGCAACCTGCGATGAAGAAAGCACTATGGCCGGCGCCAAGGCTCTGGTGGATGCGAACAGGAGGTTGGGACGCCACGCGCTGATCGGCGAACCGACGGGATTAAAACCCGTTAACATGCACAAGGGTGTAATGATTGAGACCATCATCCTGAAAGGCCAGGCCGGACACGCCAGCGACCCGTCCCTGGGCAATAACGCCATGGAGGGTATGCACGAAGTCATGACGGCCCTGCTGGGATGGCGCGACCGGTTGCAGCAGACATTTTCCAACGATAATTTCAAAGTGCCGGTCCCGACAATGAATTTTGGTTCCATCCATGGTGGCGACAGTCCCAATCGGATCTGCGCGGAATGTACACTGAAGATAGATATCAGGCTGTTGCCGCGTATGCAACCCCATGAAATCCGTGAAGAGTTGCGGCAAACGATAACACAGACGGTCGCCGGGAGTGGTTTGCAACTGGAGTTTGACGAAGTCTTTCCCGGGACTCTCCCCATGGAAACTGATCCCCGGAGTGAGATCGTCCGGATGGCGGAGAAGCTGACCGGGGAACCCACCGGCACGGTGGGCTTCGGTACGGAAGGTCCTTACCTGAACTCCCTGGGAATGGATACGGTGATACTGGGGCCGGGGGATATTGATCAGGCCCACCAGGCCAATGAATATATCGAACAGGCGCGCATTCAACCCATGCAGGAACTGTTACAAAAAATGATCACACATTTCTGTATGTAATGATCTGTCATAATAACGGTACCGGTCGAAGTGGGCTTTTCAAGACTCACTATGAATACCTCCGACGTCATTCCCGCGCAAGCGGGAATCCAGTAGACAAACTATTCCTTATATTGCGGGATAGGGAGACAGGTTTGGATGGACTTTTCAGGACACGCTGTGAATACGTCCCTGTACGCTTACCATCCGCTGTCCCCCTGCTTACGACATGCTGGGGCAAGCTCTGCGGATGATAGTCCTGAAAAGTCCATCCAAACCTGTTGGAGTATTATATGAGGAACTCTATGTCCTATGTGGCATTTGTAATTTCTGCATATTGAGATGATGGTATGGACAAAACACAATTCGTAAACTGGTTTCGTTCCGCTTCGCCTTACATTCATATACACCGGGGCAAGACTTTTGTCGTCCAGGTCAGTGACAAGGCGTTGCGCAGCGAGGACTTTACCTCCCTGGTCCACGACGTGGCCCTGCTCACCAGCCTGGGGATCAGGTTGGTGCTGGCGTTTGGCGCGCGCGCTGCCATCGAGGCATACCTGGACGAGAAGCAGGTGGGTTCCCGCTATCATAACGGCATTCGTATTACCGATACGGACACCATGGAAGCGGTCAAGGCAGTTGCCGGTCGGCTATTGCTGGAGATACAGGCCAGGTTGTCCATGGGGTTGGGCAATACGCCCATGTCCAATGCTGCGATCAGGGTGAACACGGGTAATTATGTGTCGGCAAAGCCCCTGGGGATCATCGGCGGGGTGGATTATGAACTGACCGGTAAAACCCGCTGCATTGATACGGAGGCCATGACCGACAAGCTCAATAACGGTGAAATCATCGTATTGCCGCCATTGGGTTATTCCGTTACCGGGGAGGCCTATAATTTGTCCGCGGTCGCGCTGGCGGCGGACGTGGCCGTTGCCTTGCAGGCGGACAAGCTGATTTATTTAATGGAGGAGGACGCTCTGTCCGCACTGGCGGCAGGCAGCCAGGCCAACCAGTTGAACCGGGAGGACGCCCGGGAGTTGTTGAGCCGGGCAGATGAACATTCGGATGGTTATCTTTACCTGAAACACGCGCTGGAAGTCTGTGTTAACGGTGTTGAACGAGTACACCTGCTGAACCGGGAAGAAGACGGCGCCATACTGAATGAGTTGTTCACCCGGGATGGTTCGGGTCTGATGATTACCACGTCTGCTTATGACGTGACGCGCAAAGCCGCCACCGATGATATCGGCGGCATACTGGATTTAATCGAGCCCCATGAACAACAGGGGATCCTGGTAAAGCGCTCCAGGGAGAAACTGGAACTGGAGGCGGACCACTTCACCATCCTGATCCGGGATGGCGTCATTATCGGTTGTGTCGGCCTGTATCCCTATCCCGATGACGGGGTGGGTGAGGTTGCCTGCCTGGTCGTACATCCGGATTATCACAATGGCGGCCGCGGCAACCAGTTGCTTGACGAGGTTGAGAAGGAGGCAAAACGCCAGGATATTACCCGGCTGTTTGTGTTGACCACCCAGGCGGAGCACTGGTTTCTCGAGCGGGGGTTTTCCGAAACCTCACTGGAGAACCTGCCCATTGAAAAGCAGACCCTGTATAATTACCAACGCAACTCCAAAATCCTGCTCAAAAGCCTGAAATAAAAAATCGATGGCCTGGTCACTTTGCCGGACCGATTTCCGTCATGCTCCCGTCAGGATGAAGCCGCATGATGGTATTGTTTTCCACGATGATCGCATCAAAGCCGAGCCGGCGCTTTCTGTCTAGCTCTTTGGCTACGGCATATCCAAGAACTTGCAGGATAAATTCTGTGTCCACGTCTTCTATACGACGTTTAGCAGGGCGCTTATAAATGACGCCATCCAGTTCATAGACTTCACATTCCTCTTTC
This sequence comes from Gammaproteobacteria bacterium, assembly GCA_965248145.1. GTDB lineage: Bacteria > Pseudomonadota > Gammaproteobacteria > Eutrophobiales > Eutrophobiaceae > JAAXHV01. Next base: position 994,357 of record OZ252091.1, read on the forward strand.
ACTTCAATTTGTCCGGTCATGTACGCTTGCTCTCTCATCACGTAAAACAATATACTGACTTTTAAAGATTGCCACCAACAAAGTAGGGTTTAAATGCGGGGGTGGATTTTTCCCTGAAGCCCGTGTCGGTATGGATGATGAAATAAGCGGCAAGCTGGTTTTTTAATGCCAGGGCAAATCCTTCCTCCGGACCCAGGACAAGCAGGCCGGTTGCCAGGGCGTCCGCCTGCATTGTTGAGGGGTGCAATACGGTTACCGAGGCGAGATGATGGGTCACCGGGCGGCCCGTGCGGGGGTCAATCGTGTGTGAATAGCGGATTTCGTCCTGCTCGAAAAAATTTCGGTAATCACCGGACGTTGCCATGGCAATATTGTCCAGCTTGATGATTTTCCGCACGTCCCGTTGCCCGATAACAGGTTTTTCAATCCCGATTTGCCAGGGTATGTTTTTGCGGTTTACGCCCCGGGCGCGTATTTCTCCGCCGATTTCGACCAGGTAGTTGTCCAGCTCCAATTGGTCCAGGTAGCCGCCGATTTTATCCACCCCATAGCCTTTTGCAATGGCGGAAAGGTCGATAAAAATGCCGGCATCCGATTTTTTTACGGCGGAGGCGGCGAGATCCAGTTGCAGTTTTTCGTAACCGACCTGCTGTAATACCTTGTTTATCTGTTCTTCCGTTGGAACGGTAGAACCCTTTTCAGTCCCAAACCCCCACAGGTTGACCACGAGACCGATGGTCACGTCAAACGCCCCCCGCGTCAATTGGCTTGTCCCCCTGGCCGCCTCCAACACCTGCAGGAGTGATTGACTGACAGGGACCCAATCAGCGGTATCTGCCCCATTCAACCGCATCAGTTCGGACTCGGGCAGGTACGTGGACATCTTCATGTTTATGTCGTTGAGAATAGCATTGATCTCTGCCTGTAATCGCTGTTCCGGCACAGGTAACGGGTCAGTATTAATCACAACGGAATAGGTGGTACCCATAGTGATACCGGAGAACTCATGCAGGCCCCCGGAAGTGTCTGACTGGCATGCAGACAGGGACAGAAGGCAGAGAGTGGAGAACAGGAAACAGAGGACCGGGGATAGAAGACAGGGACCCAGGCGCATTTCAGAGTCGGCAGACGCTCCCGTCGCCATTCCGGACCTGGCTCGAGTAGTGGCACATGTATGTGCCGTTAACGGACCAAAGGATGGAATTCCGGTGGAAACATAATTCTTGAAAGTGAAAAACCGTGAGTGACTCGTTGACAATACAGTTCTTTCCTTCTGTGACAAGCGATCTGGTGCAATATGCGGGCTAGATAACGATTTCTCTCCGTCCTCTGTCCTCCGTCTTCTCTCCTCTGCTTGGCATCGAATGCCGGAAATAAGGGATAACCAGTTCGATATCACCGCTTATATGTTTGTTTTTAATCCGATTCCAGTAATCAGCAGTGAGCAGGTCACCGTGAACTTCGAGAAACAGGGCGCGTAAATTTGCGTCCATGGATAAAAATTTAATGAATTCTTCCGGGAACATGTCATTCTTGTTCACGTGAAACCATACATCCGAACGCATCAGGTCATCGTCGTCATCACTGTCGGGTATGTCACGAAAGTCGCATTCCGTCATCAGCGCCACTTCATCGTAATCATAGAAAACAACCCGTCGGTGCCGGGTCACCCCGAAGTTTTTCAGTAACAGGTCACCGGTAAAGATATTGGTATTGGCGAGGTCCTTGATGGTTTGTCCATAATCCAGTATCGCCTCGTTGGCATCGGCTTGATTCACCTCCCTCAGGTACAGGTTTAATGGTCGCACCCGCCGCTCGATATAAACGTGGTCGATGATTAATTTGTCGTCTTGAATATGGACGGTGTCAGCCGCTTCACTTAATAATTCATCCAGCAGTTCATCATTAAATCGATTCAGCGGGAATTCCAGATTGCGAAATTCCTGGGTGTCGATTAATCGTCCGGCCCGGTCATGCTTGGACACGAGCCGGTATTTGCTCCGCACCTCCTCCCTGTTGGTGGTCTTCGGATAACCGAATTTGTCCCGGATAATTTTAAATACCAGGTCATAAGAGGGTAAGGTAAATACCAGCATTACCAGTCCTTTATCCCCGTCTGCCTGCACAAACTTGTCTTGCGTGTTGTCCAGGTGGTGAGAAAAGATGCGGTACCGTTCGGTTTTGCCCTGGCGCAACCGGCCTAAAACCGTATACAGTTCGTCAATAGGTTTACGCGGCAGGATGGAATGTAAAAAATGCACCGCGCCGATGACGGAATGCGGGTTGGCGAAATAGTAGGAGCGGGTATAACTGAAAACGATGCTGACCTCTTCCTCGGATAACAATACTGCGTCTACCTCTATGCCGGCGGCAGAATTTTTCAGGGCAATCACGATAGGTTCAATATGGTCATGCTGGATCGTTCTGCCTATTAAATAGGCGCGGGCCGATTGGAAAAAGGCGGAATTGATAAATTCAAATCTTAAAAACTCACCAAACCTGTCCAACTGCGCCCGGTAGTAGCGACTGATTGCCTGGCTGATGGTCCTGGCATCCTGGTCAACGTTTTTATAAGGCACCTTGAAGGAAAAACCTTCAAGGATTTTTTTGAACGTCATGTCCAGTGAACCCCAGTGGGGATAACGGTCCAGGGTCAGGGTTTCCAGCGGATTAAATCCTTCATCCGGCGCGGATGAAACGAATTCCAGATCGGGGTCAATGCCTACGGTACCGAAAATCCGGCGGGTAATGGAGTTGAAAAACGTCTTCATAAATCCGGCATCGGGGACGTTATGCAGCCGTTCTCCAAAATACCGGCGTATGTGATTCCAGAACTTGCGGTCACTGACTTTGGGGCCAAGCTCTTTGCGCAACGCGATAACGAGACGCTGTACGGATTTTTCATACAGGTCGACCCGTTCCGCGATGTCCTGCTGGTGGCCTTCCCAGTCCTGTTGCTCGAAACGGCGCCGGGCGCGCTCCGTAATTCGGGTGAAGCTCTCGTTATACCTGAGGAATCCTTCGAAGATTAATTCCGCGTTTTGCGCAACGGTCTTTTTTTGTGACATGGACTGAGCTACATGTTGGCAATCATTGCCTGGCCGAAGCCGCTGCAACTGACTTTATTTGCGCCTTCCATTAAGCGGGCAAAGTCATAGGTTACGGTCCTGGAGCATATCGTTTCATCCATACTGGAAATAACGAGGTCCGCAGCTTCCGTCCAGCCGAGATAACGCAGCATCATTTCACCGGAGAGGACCAGGGAGCCGGGGTTGACTTTATCCTGGTTGGCATACTTGGGCGCGGTGCCGTGAGTCGCTTCGAAAATAGCGTGTCCGGTGTCGTAATTGATATTCCCCCCCGGCGCGATACCGATGCCGCCGACCTGCGCCGCCAGCGCGTCGGAAAGGTAATCGCCGTTCAGGTTCATGGTGGCGATAACGTCGAATTCCTTCGGACGGGTCAGTACCTGTTGCAGCGTGATATCGGCAATGGCGTCCTTGATGAGGACTTTACCGCCGGCCAGCGCCTCTTCCTGTTCCTTGTTGGCCGCTTCCGACCCCTTGCTTGCCCGGGTGCGTTCCCATTGGTCCCAGGTATAGGTCTCGTTCGGGAAGGAGTCTTCCGCCAGGGCATAGCCCCAGTTACGGAAGGCGCCTTCGGTGAACTTCATGATGTTGCCCTTATGCACAAAAGTGACACTCTTGCGCTGATTGTCCAGCGCATATTGAATTGCGGCTTTGACCAGGCGTCCCGTGCCTTCCCGGGATATGGGCTTGATGCCTATACCGGTTGTCTCCGGGAAGCGGATTTTTTGATAATAATTGGGAAACTCTGTTTTCAGGAGTTCAAGAAACTTCTGGTTGTCCTCCGAACCCTGTTCAAACTCTATACCGGCATAGATGTCCTCGGTGTTTTCCCGGAATATGACCATGTCCACGTATTGCGGGTTTTTCGTCGGCGAAGGTACCCCCTCGAACCACCTGACCGGACGCAGGCAAACGTACAGGTCCAGGATTTGTCGCAAAGCCACGTTCAGGGAACGAATGCCTCCGCCGATGGGCGTGGTCAGGGGGCCCTTGATGGCAACCAGGTATTCCCGGCAGCGGTCAAGAGTTTCATCCGGCAGCCAGGAACCAGCCAGTTCATTGGCTTTTTCTCCGGCGTAAACCTCCAGCCAGTGAATTTGCCGGTTTCCGTCGTATGCTTTGCCGACCGCAGCATCAATGACCTGCCTCGTTGCCCGCCAGACGTCAGGTCCGATACCGTCCCCTTCAATAAACGGTATCACCGGATTATCCGGGACTTGCAGTCGTCCGTTTTCAATAGTGATTTTTCCCCCTTCAGGGGATATTGGCGCTGTTGCCACGTTGTGTCTCCTTGTTTATTAAATCTTTCTTATTAGCTTACCATATCTCTTACAAGGTAAGAGCCTGGAAGCGCAGGTTAACCGGATTGAAAGAGGGCTTGGGGCTGTTTTACCGATTATTTCGGATAAAATTTGACGTCTTTCAGAGCTTTGAAATCGGCGTCTTGAGTCCATACTATAGCAAAGTAGGATAACCACCCGGATGAGTCGATTACATTCATACTCGATCTTGATAGCGTTCTATGCCTGTATCAATGCCCTTGAGGAACCCTCTCATATTTTTCACCGGTTTTATCGGAATGAGCTCTATCCGATTTCGGTAACCAAGCACCTGAATCTCCTGACCAGGGACAATTCCCGTTGACTCCCTTATTTCTTTAGGAATCACAACCTGATACTTCGGTGATACAGTGACAGTGGTCATGAACGATACCCCATTGATAAATATACCGTATTACGGTAGTACTATCGATTAATCCCGTCAAGCGGCAGTATGTGCAACATTTTTTAGAAACGCATTTGCTGCAAAATATGAATAATGTTATATTTCATGTGTAATTCGTTCCGATTAGAGAATCAAATTGGGCATAAAATATAAATCCAAATTTAACGACGACTGTGGAAAGATATTCCCGGAAGACAGCAAGCCAATTGAGATGCGGAAGCTGAGTTGTGAAGCCATAAGGGAAACTCGAAAAAAACTCCGTGAATTAATTAAAGCCAGGGAAGCCCGTCAACTGCCACAGCAAGGACCTTTTGATGAGGTTTACTATACGGCACTCAGTATGCTTGAGAGCGAACCATTGGAAACAGGCTTAATTGGCAGAATCAAACTGGAAACATAATTGACCGGAACAACCAGGGATGGGCATTCTCCAAATCTTCGACAGTTTTTATGAGGAGGTATCAGCAGATACAAAGCCGCAACCCGGACACATTTTTTGGGTTCCCACTCCGTCCGTACATGAAACTCCCCGGATTCTTGACGTTGATCGTGCTACCTCTGATGAATATGAACTTGCCGGCTTCGAGATTAAGGAAATAGCAAGTCATCATTTTAAAAAGAGAGAACGTCCACCAATTAAACGCCTTTCTCTTGGCGAGACTGAGGAAGTAATTATTTCCAAGGCGAAAAGACGGCCGGCTGTAATCATTACATCCATCATATCTGATGATATAGACACATTGTCGGATGGAAGTCAAAAGCGATTAGCTCAACATCTCAAAAAGCCATGCTATCTGGTAGCCCCTATGTATAGCGTTAGCACCATGATAAAACCAGGTACATTCGGCCCGGTTCTTGTTGCCAGAATTCGAGCGCTCCAGTATCCGCGTTTTTTCTGTTTACCGGACCCAAAAAAACCGAACAGACCAGAATCGATAATCCGTCTTGATCGTATATTCCCTACCTATCTTGGTCGTGGATGCGAAGCACAAGGAAAGAAAATTCACAAGGAACCATTTGAAATTCTCCTCTCTCAATTCTCCATCCTGTCCGGGTCTGTATACCGTGAACCCTATGATCTGGTGAAGGAATTAATTCAGGATGCTCTACCGGAAGAATTGGATAATATTGCAGGTTAAGTAATATTCCGGGGGAGGTTTATTTCATTCCGGCTCCGTGATGTCCTGATCCCAAATTTTATCAGGATTAAGTAAGTTGCTCCCCAGAGTTTTTTTCTCTGTCAATTATGTCTTCAAAGTTCTTCAAAAACCTATCACATCGACCCTTCATAGCTTTGTTGAATCCCTCTTGAGCGTTATTTGGGATATGCAAAAATACGACATAAAAAGGGATTTGATTGCCCTGCTGATATAGATCATCCCGTATCAGTTCACATGATTCGCCCGGCTTATCATCGGTCATTGGATAAATGAATCCACACCCTTTGATAAGGCCATCATTCGCGTACTGCCCGATGTAGGTATGCAATTGGAAAAGGTCCTCGCGCTTTACGCCATAATCACGGTTGTAGATTTTGTATTTGACATCGAAAACGTATAAGCCGTCGTTGCTTTCAAAAACTACGTCGGGTTCAAGCTTGCGAGTGTATTTCCCAAAGGAGCCGGTGGGAATCTCACGTTTTTTTTCAGACTTACTCAGTAACTGTATCCCACCTCTTTTTAGTAGCTTTCGAATGAAATATTCAAACAGCATGGAGACATCGAATAAGAAGGCGCTGGAGTCATTTTCCGCGCCAAAGTCTGCTCCCCGTTGTTGAATGACCCGCTTTGAAAGGTCAATCAACACGTTGTAATCGCTATAAAACGGATTGGAAAAATATGACGTCTTCAGAATTTCTTGTTTGGATCTTTTGAAACCCTGATTAGCGGTTAGAAATGAATTGTAAATGATTCGAGACTGGCGGGAAAAAGGATAGTGTTTAATAGTTTCATAGGCTTTAATAAATAAGGAAACCGCTGGGTTATCATAGCTGTGCTCTCTGTACGAACATAGGTACTTGCCAGACGTTTTGTGCTGAAAGAAATCAACCGGGTCTATACAGCCCCTTACTTTTGATATCCATTCATTCTTGGTTACATAGGATTTGGGAAGCCCCAGCCGAAAAGCGCGTTTTAGTTTTATGTTCCAGAGATATGCCAAAAGCCAGTCGTACCCATCAGTATCTCGTTCACCGCCAATATTTTCCAACTCAAGAAAACCATCCGCATCCGCAATGATATACTGCAAAAAAGGGTTTCCGAAACGCGAGCTTATTTTTAGCGCATAATCTCCTCTTTTTACTAAACCTATTAAATTGCCAGTGTTCAGAGTGAAATTCGTTGCATCGGTACCACTTACACTGATAAATCTATCGTCCGTATTATGTTCATACTCTTTATTATTGAACAAAACGAGGGCCTCTGACCTGTTATCCTCCAGGGCCTTATCAATGTCACGAGGGACTGAAGCAATAAAATCCCAAATTTCATCCTCATAATGTTCAGGTCTCGTTCGTCTACCAGGGGATGAAATAAATTTAATTTTTCCACCATCCAGACGGGCATTTCGGACTGTTTGCCCAGAAAACAGGTAGTGCTGATTATCTACCAGACATCCGTCTTTTATGAAGTGAAATAACCGCATCGTTTATACTTCTGAGAAAATTACTGTATAACGGCAGGTTACGTCTGAGTCAGTGGCGGTGCTCATACTTCAAATGCGCTTCTGAAAGTCTCCATCAATTCCTCACTACGACCAGTTCCTCGCAAATACTCCTGCAGTAAGGGTGATATTCTGTCATTCCAAACTTGAGCTCGGACATTTTTGGGTCCCAAACGGGTTGAATATTTCAGATTCATCAAATAAGCATGGCCGATCTTATAATCAATCCCAAGCAGAGTTTCTTCCTCAATTTTTTTATTGAGATTTTTAAGATTATCGGCTAATTCCGCCCATTCTTTATGATGTTTACTGAGGTGATATTCAAGAACATCATAATCTGGAGTTATCTCTTCCCATCTGAATCTCCTACGAAGTGCAAAATCAAAGCTTTCAACGCTTCGGTCAATAGTATTCATAGTTCCGATCAGGTAAACATTTGATGGAATAAAAAATTTGAGTCTCTGATCTTTACTACGAAGCATACCGGTGTTTTTGTTGTCCAAGTTGGCATATTGAGTTGTGATACACCCCTCTTGTACACCGCGGTATTCCAGGCAATACATCAATTCACCAAATACACGAGACAGATCAGCTCTATTGATTTCGTCAATGATGAAAAAGAACGGAGGAACCGCGTCAGCTACGCGCCTAGACGGGTCCTGGATTTTTAAAACATGCTCCCAATGGTGTACTTTAAGTTCATCCCTATATGGAGAAAGGTCTTTTATAGTCAGTTTTTCCCATTCTTTATCCTCATTATCCTTATCAAGCAGTTTGTACATCTCGATTTCCCATTTGCCTGCATTCCGACAGAATTCTTTGAATACGCCATTTTGCAACGTGAGGTGGGACTCGCCATTAACATCTAGGATGGGGCGCAACCCTTCCATAAAATCTTCGTAACTGAATGAAGGATGAAACTGAACCAACTGCATATGATCTTCATATTTGTGTTCGCTTCCTTGTGCAAATTCATCTTTCCACATATTAAAAAACATTTCAGTTTGCTGGCGGGCCAGAAATGTTTTTCCGGTCCCTGGGGGACCGTATTTGACAATTTGTTTCTCTAGGCTGAATGGATCTAATAAATTTAGGTATAATTGCCAAACAAATATACTCAAGTAAAAGTAATCTGTTTTCCCATAGGTGAGATCGTCTTTAAATTCCTCTTTGAATTTGGAAATCAGAAACTGATTTTTTGCAAACTAACCTTGGACTTCTTTTGGAGGATTGATAATTTCTTCTTGGGTTAGCCAATTGAAGACCCGATTAAATCTACCGTAATCAACAGTCGTGGACACATTAAGAGTACAGGCTGCAGCCACTCTATTTATTAAAAGAGGATTATTTGATTTTTTCTCATCCCATGCCTTCTGGAATTGCTCAAATAGCTCCTTACTTGGATCAGCGATAAAATTGCTAAGAGATGACAAGAAGTATTCATTTTTTATAAATATCTCAAAATTTTCATCACTCAATACGGACTGGCCGCGACTAGTAATACCGTTATCTTGGTCGTACAAGAGTTTCCTGAGAAATGGTTTATCATTTCCATTCAGTTTCTCGCCGTTGTTAATACGCTGTCTTCTGTTATCAACTTCACCGTAAAATATTTCATAACTGTCATGCCAGTTTTGGAGCTCATGTTTACGGTAATAAATGAGATATGTATAAAGATTTTTAAGCTTGCCGTTCATTATGAAAAAACCTCTTCAGCTTCGTTTTCCAGCATGGGGCCGATGACCTCCATGGGCCACGGAGCCTCAGAAAATACGCCCGCGGCGTGCATGGGCAGTGCTGGAGTATCGGGGTCAGCGTCAAATAACTCGTAAATCGTTTCCATACCCAGACCGAACACGACCCGGCGGATGTTTGCCCAGACGATGGCGCCGGCGCACATGGGGCAGGGTTCGCCGCTGGCATAAAGGGTGAACGTCTTTAACTGATCGGGTTGAAATTTCCTTGACGCGGCTCTAATCAGGTTGATTTCCGCATGAGCGGTGACGTCTTTGTCGATAATGACCGAGTTTCCCGCGGCCAGTACGGGGTCGCCGTCCGCGTTGACCAGTAATGCGCCAAACGCATGGTTGCCGCGTTCCCGCGCCCGTTCCGCTTCCTTGAAGGCAATACGGAGATAATGCTCATCAATATTTTTCATCTGCTGACCAGGGCCTGTGTTTTATCCGCAGATGACGCAGATGAACGCAGATAAAAACCAGTCTTTTTGTTTTTTCTCCGTGTCCTCTGTGTGCTCCGTGGCTTTCATATTTGTCTGTTCAACCACAGAGGACACAGAATTAAATAGTTTTTTTAATCTGCGGTAATCTGCGTCATCTGCGGATAAAACAGGTGACTTTACTTACAACGTTCAATAAATTCCTCTCCCGTCAACACGTCGCCGAATTGCTGGATGATGGATTCCAGCGTGGCCTGGTGTTCGCGATCGGACAGGGTCGAGCAACAGTCCTCGATCATGACGACGTTGAAATCCATGTCAAAGGCGCTGCGCGCCGCGGTCTCACAACAGATATTGGTTTTTGTCCCCGCTATCAGCAGGGTCTCGATGGCCCGGCTGCGCAGTACCCGTTCCAGTTTCGAAGCGCCCGGACTGAGGCAGCCGTATCGGTTCTTGACCAGGTGAATGTCGTTCTCATCAACTTCAAGTTCATGCCAGAGTTTGCCGCCTTCCTGCCCGGGAGCCATGTACTTCATGGTGCGCTCGCGCACTTCGCCGGCAACCATGTTGTTGAAAAAATTCTCCCATTCGGATTTGCCGCCACTGTAGTGAAATTCACTGACTATCCAGATCACATCTCCACCTCTGCTGCGCAGCTCCTTTGCCAGACTGTTTATATTCGCAATAGTGCCGCGGCTGGCCGGAACCTCAGCCGGCGCGCCCGGCTTGCAAAACGCATTTTGCATGTCGATGACAACAAAGGCGCATTTCGTCGGGTCAAAACTGTCATACAGATGATAACGACCGCGACGTTTTTTAACCCGCTCGATGATCTCGTTGCTTATTTGAATATTGTGCATGGTTTTAAAGTGTTGTTATCAACAGAAAACACAGATTATCACAGATATTATTTTATCCGCAGATGACGCAGATTACCGCAGATTATATTTTGATTCATTGAGTAAGGAGGTTCCAATCTGATATCCTTTACTTATTTGGGGTCAGAGTAAAAATAAAAGTGGTCTAGTAGATTAGTGGCGGTAAATTTGCGAGTATTTTTACTCTGACCCCAAATATTTTTACTCTGACCCCAAATATGGGCAATAGATTTAAAGAGTATGCGTTTGCCTTGTCTGTGTTAAAAAAGTTATCTTTTTATCTGCGGTAATCTGCGTCATCTGCGGATAAAACTATCACATAAAAATTTTATCATACAGGAACGGGTCGCCTTTCATGGCGGTCTCGGTATCCAGTAGCACGCCGCAACCCGGGCAACTGAAAGAACGCAACAACACTTCGTTGCCGGTGGAATAGGGATCTCCCAGGCTTTGCATCGGTGTTTCGTTCAATATTGCCGTTTCTTTCCAGTTAATGTCGGTGGCGCACAGGACGTACCCGCAGTGTGTACAGGTAACGTTGGCCCCGTCCATATCAAGTGTTTGCGACAGGCGCATGGTCAGCTCGCATGAGGCGCCGTTTGATGCGCCCCGGTTTCGGTTTTTCTCTGTGCCAGTAATTCAGTTCTTTTTTTGGCCGTCAGGTCCTTGTCAGGTTGTCCCGTTTCGGGATCGATGATGACCCCGTAGACGGTTTCTGCAAATTCCGGGGAAGTCAATCCGCCCCGGACGTCGCGACAGACTTCTTCGCCCGGGCGCAGCAGGGGGTCCCCATAGCCGCCGCCGCCGTTCCACCTGACGTACAGGGCGTCTTTACCCATCAAGGGGAACACTCCCCAGTCCACAACTTCTTTCTCTACCGTATCGGGCTGATCCGGGTCCCGGCTATTGTCTGCCCCATTGTTTTTAATCCAGAAATAGGCATTGGGCGAACCGGGATAGCCGCCGGCCAGGCCGTCGCTCATGGGGAATTTGGAGCCTTTGCCGGAGACCACGTAGTGCATCCCGCCGTCCGGCGCATCGTGCGGCACGAAAGACAATTCCATGCCGACGCCACCGCGATAACGTCCGGGCCCGCCGGAATCCTTCAGACGCCGCCGGAACAGATAACGGATGGGAAAAGTATATTCGACGGTTTCCACATTGGCCATCCGCGAGATCGGATTCGGGATCTCGCCGCCCACTTCGATGCCGTCCGCCCAGGCCCGGGCGCCGCCGGCGCCGGCGAAGGTCTCCGTGAGGATACCGATTGCCTGTTTGTTATGCTGGTTCCGGCCAAACAGGAACACGGCAAAATGGTTGGCGTGCCACACCGCCGTGGCCTCGTCGGCGTATTTTTCACTGGCGCTGAGCATCTTGCCGATGGTAGTACAGGCCGCATTGTTGACGGACTGTATGGCCCCGACGGTAGCCACGGAAACCGGCGCCGGCCGCGTGCAGTTCACGATGGTCCCCTCCGGCGCGATCATGGTGATGGGTCTGATGACCCCTTCATTCCAGGTGATGTCGTAACAGAGCAGGGGGAACAACGGCGCGAACAGCCCTCCCAGAGAGGCCCATTTGGTGCAATTGACCGCGTACCGGCTCTGCTCGCTGGACCCGGTGAAATCAAAGGTGAGGGTGTCATCCTGTTTCGTCATGGTCAGTTCGACCCTGGCGACTTCATCCTGCACGCTCAGGTACTGCCGGGACTGCCATTGCCCGTCAGGCAGTTCCTTCAACCGGGCGCGCAGCTTTTCCTCCGACCGTATAATCAGCGTCCTGCAGGTTTCATCGACGGTCTCGAACCTGTATTTTTCGATAAGGGCCAGCATCCGTTCCCGGGCAACGTTGTTGCAGGCAATCATGGAATTCAGGTCCAGCGCGACCATGTCCGGTGAGCGCACCATGTTGAGGAAGGTGTCCATGACGGCCCGGTTGATCTCGCCTTTTTCCACGAGCCGCAGTCCCGGTGAACTGAAACCTTCCGTGTAAATATTTTCGGCATCGGGACAAAACCCGCCGGGGTTGGTCGCGCCGATGTCGTACACGTGGACAAAGCAGGCGCTCCAGGCCACCAGTTCGCCCTGGAAGTGGATGGGCGCCACCAGGTAGACGTCGGAGGTGTGCAGGGCCGCGGTATAGGGGTCATTCAACAGGAACACGTCGCCGGCATGGATATCTCCCCGGAAACGCCTGATGATGGATTTACATGCCTCTGCGGCGCTGGTCAGGTGGTGCAGGAACCCGACGCCGCCCATCAACAGGGAACCGTCGGCGCGATACAGCGACACCATCAAATCATGGCCCTCATTGGTAATGGCGCTGCCAGATACGTTTTTCAGGGTAATGACGGCCTCGTCCACGACCCGGAACAAGCGGTGGCGAATGATTGAAAACGTGATGGGATCGATCATTTTTACGTTATCCCGACAATGATATTCTTATAGCCGTCCATTTGTCCCTGCTGATTATCCTGGATCACAATAGTCGTTATAGGTGTGTGTATGACGGCCGGTCCGGCAATAATATTCCCGGGCCGCAGTTTTTCAAAATCATAAATGTCGGCCTCGGTCATACTGTCGTGACCGGTGACGAATATGTCGCGGCGCCCCGTGAATGCAGCGCCCGGGTCGGAGTCTCCCAATGGCGCCGCGGAAAACTCGGGACGTTCTATCCTGCCGGAGGCGCTCAGCCTGAACCGGGTCATTTCAATCCCCGCGTCACGGTAGGCGGAACCTTTGCCGTAGCGGTTTTCATACAGGGCTTCAAAATCGTTGACCAATTGCTCCAGTCCGCCCTCATCCAGCGGGATGGCGGCGCGTACCGGCGTCATGATCTCATGGACCTGCATGGCGTAGCGAAACCCCACAGACCAGCGGAAGCTCATTTTATCCTCCGGGAACCCTTCCACGGTCAGCGCGTCTTTTGCTGCGCTCGTCATGGGCGCATAGATGGCGTTGATTTCCGCAACCGGGCAGGGGGCGGATTTGGTCACGGTGGTGCTGTAATCGTGCATGACGTCTGTGTTAGCCAGGCCAAAAGCGCAATTTACCGACGCGGTATACGGCACGATAATCCGCTTCACGCTCAATTCCCGGGCAAAGGCGCTCGCCAGCATCGGACAGGAACCGCCAAAGGCATGCAGGACGAAATCCCGCGGGTCCAGGCCCTGCTCGACGGTGATCTTGTGTATCAGGTCGGTGACCTGTGCGTTCGCCACGCGCAATATGCCGATAGCGGCCTCTTCAACGGATAAACCCAGGGGCTCTGCAATCTTTTCCCGGAACTGCTCTACCGTTGTTGCGAGGTCCAGGGACATGGCGCCGTTGAGGAACCGTCGGGGGTCGATATAACCCAGCAATAACAACACGTCGGTCACGGTGGGCTGGGTACCGCCGCGACCGTAGCAAACAGGTCCGGGATTTGCCCCGGCGCTTTGCGGTCCCACCAGGGGCGCCCCCGTATCGTCTTCCAGGGTGACCAGGCTGCCGCCGCCGGCGCCGATGGACGCCACGTTGATTTTCGGCACGGAATAGTGGAACCGGTCTATCAATGGTTCCCTGGCATACTCGATTTCTCCGTTTTGTATGATGCCTACCTTGAACGTGGTGCCCCCCATGTCCGCGGCGATGATGTTTTCATCACCCATGCCGTCGCCGAGAAACTTGCTGCCTATGACCCCGGCGACAGGTCCGCATTCCACCATCTGCACCGCCCGCTCCGCGGCCTGTTCGGCCGGCAGCAGGCCGCCATAGCCTTGCATGACCAATACCGGCCCCCGGTAATGATATTCGCCCAGCAGCTTTTGCAGGTTGTTGATGTAGTTGCTCACCACCTGCCCGGCGTAGGCATTAATCACCGTGGTCGAGGTGCGTTCATACTCGCCTGGAACCGGCGCTATCTCACTGGATATCGATACATGGATTGCTTTGTCCCGCGCCTTGATGAGCGAGCGTATACGTTGTTCATGGACGGGGTTGGCAAATGACCAGAGCAGCGCCACCGCTACGGACTCGACCTGTTGCTCGTCGATGAGATAATTGACGGCCTGCTCAACCTCGGCCTCGTCCAACTCCCGGATGACGGCGCCTTTGTAATCCACCCGCTCCGTCACGCCCCGGATCAGCTCGAACGGCACCAGCGGAGCCGGCCGGTCCGTGGCGACGGGATGTTTAAGACCTTCTTCCGAAAGGCCCGACCAACGGCCGTAAGCGCCCCGGGTGACCAGCAGGGTATCTTCAAATCCTGCCGTCGCGATCAAACCGGTGCGGGCGCCCTTGCGCTCCAGCACGGTATTGTCAACCACGGTGCAACCATGGATAAACAGGGTGGTTTGCCGGAAAATGTCTCCCAGGCCCACCTGCATAACGTCAGCAGCGGATTGGATTGAATCCAGGATGCCGTCGGCAAAATCGGGCGGGGTGGATAAGGACTTGCCGATGACAATGGATTTGCCGCCTTCGACGATGACCGTATCGGTACAGGTCCCGCCTACGTCCGTTGCTACAACGAAAGACATGCAGGTTTTTATTGAACGGAGCCCATGCCGATGGAAAATACCTGTTCGAGGTCGTGTTGCGAGTAAGTTTTAAACTCGATCATCGTTTCGGTATTTTCAATCCCGTCAACATGAACCATTCGATTGGTCACCATGTCGGCAATTTCCTCATTGGTCTGGACCCGCAGGATGCCGACTATATCGTAGCTGTCGCCCACGGAGTAAACCTCCGAAAATTCCGGCACGTCGGCCAGGGCCTCGGCAACCTCGTTGATCCTGCCGTGTTGGGTTTTGATTAGAACGATTGCTGTGACCATTTATATCACCCTCATTAGTATTGTTTAACCCGCGTCTCTCAGCGGGATTGTTCCCGTAGTTTATGTCTTTGGATCTTCCCGGTCTGGGTCTTCGGCAGGGCCGGAATAAACTCTATCGCACGCGGGTACTTGTAAGGCGCAATGGATTGTTTGGCAAAGTCCTGCAGATCGGAAATTAATTCCTCCGATGCCTGAAAACCCTCGGCGAGTACGATAAAGGCCTTGATGATCATACTCCGCTTTTCGTCCGGAATGCCAACTACGCCACATTCACTGACGGCCGCGTGCGGCAGCAGGGCCGCCTCCACTTCCGCTCCGGAGATGTTATAACCCGAAGAGATGATCATGTCGTCCGTGCGCCCCTGGTGCCAGACGTAACCGTCTTCATCCATGGTGCAGACGTCCCCGGTCAGGTTCCAGCCATCGACCACGTAATTTTTCTGCCGCTCATCAGCCAGGTATTTACAACCGGTAGGGCCTTTTACCGCCAGGCGTCCCAGGTTGCCGGGCGGCAGGGGATTGTTGTCGTCACCCAGGATACAGGCCTGGTAGCCGGCAACGGCCTTGCCGACTGCGCCCGGTCGAATGTCATCATCGATGGCGGAAATAAAAATATGGATCATCTCGGTCGCGCCGAAGATGTCGAGCATCCTGATCCCGGTGGCTGCCAGCCACTCCCGGTACGTAGGCAGGGGCAGCTTCTCGCCGGCGCTGGTGGTTTTTTTCAAGCTGCTCAAGTCAAAATCATCAATGTGATTCAACAGGATGCGATATGCGGTCGGCGCGGTTGCACAAATGGTGGCCCCGAATGTGTCGATTGCCTTGGCAAGTTCCAGGGGCGGGGCTGCTTCCAGGAGAACCACGCTGGCGCCGGAATACAAAGGCAAACCCACCAGCATACCCAGGCCAAAAGTAAAGGCAATGGGCGGGCTGCCGATGAAAATATCACCAGGGCTCGGTTTGACCGTATAAGTCCCGGCGCAGACGCACATGGCCATGACCTCACGATGAAAATGCACCGTGCCTTTGGGCACTCCCGTTGTGCCGCTGGTGAACGCGATGAGGACAGGGTCATCATCAGCGGTCGCAACGGCGTTGAAGGATGTTTCCTTGCCGGCCATCCTCTGCTCCAGTTCAGCCCCGGCGCCTTTTTCTCCGGAGCCGTTGAACTGCAGGATCCGTTTGACCGGCGAACCGGATTCAACCGCGCCGGATAAATCGGCCATAAGACGCTCGTCGCACAACGCGAATTGAACCTCTGCCTTGTTAATGATCGGTTCCAGTTCCAGTTTGCGCAGCAGGGGCATGCTGGCGACAGCCACGCCGCCGGCTTTTATCACACCGAACCAGCAGGCAACCAGCATGGGATTGTTCGGAGACCGGAGCAATACTCGATTGCCGGGCACCAGTCCCAGGTCCTCAACCAGCACGCGGGCAACCTGGTTGGACTTTTCGTACAGGTCCTGGTAACTCCAGACTTCATTGGGGGTCAGGACGGCATTATCCGGGCCATACCCCTGCTCTATTTTCTTATCAAGCAGTTCCACCGCGCAATTCAACCGCGCCGGGAACTGTAGTTCTTCGGTAGTAAACAGAAAATCGGGCAACTGCTCCGGCGGGGGCAGGTTGTCTTTTACAAATGTATCGACGTGGCTGGTGTGATTATTCACATTCTTTTTCAAGCGGGCGCTTGCTTATTTCCCTGATACGTATTATTAACCTGTAAAGTAAATACTGCAACCCGATAGAGGCGGTGGAATCAATGACTTTTGAACTTCCCGACGGCCGGGAACTGAAACGGCTGGCAAATGAACTGAACCTGGATCTGGACGAGAATAAAGCAGAAAAACTGCTTGAATATATGCAGCTTTTTACCGCAGGTTATGAATATATTGACCAGTGCGAAGATGAACTGCCGAGATCGGCTTACCACGGACGGGAATATCGCTACCCTGAGGCAAACGAAAACCCCTTCGGCGCCTGGCTGGTGAAATGCGCTATCAAAGGCGCTGCATCAGGGCCCCTGCTTGGCAGGAAGGTCGCGGTAAAGGACAATATCTTTGTGGCGGACCTGCCCCTCACGGATGGCTCGGACGTACTGGCTGATTTTGTCGCCGATTTCGATGCGACAGTCGTGGACAGGCTGCTCCATGCCGGCGCAGAGATTGCAGGGAAGTCCGTCTGTGAATATCAATGCCTGTCCGGCGGTAGCGCCACGTCGGCAAGCGGCATCGTGCAAAATCCCCGGAAACCGGGATATTCCACCGGCGGTTCTTCCTCAGGCAGCGCCGCACTGGTCGCCGCCGGCGAAGTGGATATGGCTTTAGGCACGGACCAGGGCGGTTCCGTGCGCATCCCGGCAAGCTGGACCGGTGTAGTGGGAATGAAAGCGACCCGGGGTGTGGTTCCCTTCACCGGCGGAGTACCCATAGAGGTATCCATAGACTATATAGGCCCCCTGACCAATACCGTTGCCGATAATGCCTTGTGCCTGGAAGTGCTGGCCGATGCCGGAGACGGTCACCTGCCAAAGTATACCGAGGCTTTGGGTGAACCGGTAACAGGACTGAAAATCGCGGTCTTGAAAGAAGGTTTTGGCTGGGATACTTCCTCCCCGGCCGTAGATCAATCCGTTATGTCGGCAGCCTCTCATTTCGAGACCCTGGGGGCGACGGTGGAAGAAATATCCATCCCCGATCACCTGTCCGGCCCGGCTATATGGGGAGGTGTCGTCATGGATGGTTTCTGGCAGACCATGAGGCTGAACGGAGTGGGATATAACCACGGGGATATTTATTCGCCTGCGTTGTTTAAGGCAATGCAGGACTGGACCGCCCGCATCGGCGACGCGCCCATCAACGCTGAATTACTCTGGCTGCTGGGCCGGCACCTGGAGAAGTATGAAGGTCGCTACTACGCCAAGGCAAAGAACCTGGTGCGAAAACTGTGCGCAAGCTACGACGGACCGTTACGGGAATTTGACCTGCTGCTGCTGCCCACCACGGTGGCCACAGCCGTTGAGAATCCAGCATCACAACAACACGCGAGTGATGCCGAAATAATGCAGACCGCGTTCGGCAATACGCTGAATACCTGCCAGTTCAACGCCACCGGCCACCCGGCCATATCAATCCCCTGCGGGATGAGCAACGGCCTGCCCATAGGCCTGATGCTGGTCGGCCGGCACTACGGCGAAAAGACCATCTACCGGGCCACCCACGCCTTTGAACAATCGACAGACTGGCAAATGTTGTCGTTTTGAATATGTCACCAGTACTCGGGTTTACTGATAGGTTCTTTCGAGTCGGCGCTTGATCAGGTAAAGCTGTGTTCCAAGCAACAATAGAACAGGTTATGACCATCGACATAAATAGTCGTTTTCAAAATATCTTCCCTTGAATTGTATTTATGTGTGACGTAATAAGGATTCCTGATACAGTTTCGTCGATCAGGAACTTGACCTCATGATGTATTGTTAAAGCTTACTATACCGGAATATCACCATGACTGATCCTTACCAAATCCTTGGAGTATGGGACGAATGGGTCCGTGACCCCGAGGATATGGGAAGCAAGAAGAAATTCTGGTTTCGCTTTCCAGGGGAACCGGCGGGCTACTGGCTTTTCAAATATCCCAAAGCAAACACGGGAGAACACTGGGCAGAAAAAATTGCTGCCGAGATCGCGGGATTAGTAGATATTGAATGCGCCAAAGTAGAATTGGCAACATTCGGAAATGAGCAAGGGTCGGTTAGTAAAGCTTTTACAGGTGTTGGCAGGGAATTGGTCCATGGTAACCAGATGTTGGCGACATTCATCAACAATTATGACCCTGAGGCAACATTTCACCACTCCGGTCATACCCTGGCAAATATCTGGAAAGTGATGGAGCGTGTTTTTGGAGATAGTGAAAATGCTAGGGATCTTGACGTTGTAAAGAGCGAAGCTGTACTGAAAGCAAAACGCAGGATCGCAGAGTACGTGGTGCTGGACGCGTTAATTGGCAACACGGATCGTCACCACGAGAATTGGGGCATACTTCGTAGACAGGTAAACGATCACTGGAAGGGCTTCGTGGCTCCTTCGTACGATCATGCTTCATCATTGGGTCGGGAGCTTCTAGATGTGAGGCGTGAAAGATGCTTGGCAGAGAAGCGCCTAGGTAACTATGCCGAAAAAGGACGCGGAGCGATCTATTGGTCGGAGAATAGCAAACGTGGCCCGAGCCCGCTGGAATTGGTGCGACAGGCAGTCAGGTCCTATCCGGGCCTTTTCCACCCGGTTGGGATGAAGCTTAAAACATTGGACGAGAGAGTGATGGAGGAAATCGTAAACCGCATACCTGATAACTGGATGTCATCTTCCGCCAGAGAGTTTGCTATCGCATTAATGTGTTATAATTCTCAGCAGTTACAAGAGCTTTTTCCATGACAATGAAGACCTTATTTCTCGCTTGGCAGGACAGCAATCCCAGCAGGGCATGGTTCCCGGTCGGACAGCTGGATGCAGACGTCAAACATTCTTTGTATCGATTCCGATATATCGGAGGAGCCAAGCGCGCACAAGAGAAAGCAGGGTTTCCTCTGCTCATTGAGTTTCCCTCGCTGGAGGAAGATTATCAATCATCGGAGTTGTTTCCGCTATTCCAGAACCGGGTGATGAATAACAAGAGACCTGACTTCACCGACTACCTGCGCAGTCTTGACTTTTCCAAGGAGGTGGATCCTATTGAGATTCTGTCGGTAAATGGCGGTCAACGCGTAACGGACGCTTATGAGGTTTTTCCAAAAATCGAGAAGGACGATACCGGACAATTCACTTGTCGGTTCTTCCTGCACGGTTGGAGGCGTGTCAATAACGCTGCCCAGGAACGAATCAATCATTTGGAGCCTGGAGAAAAGCTTTATCTGACGCTGGAATTGACCAACCCGGCGACTGGACTGGCGGTGCAAATCCAGACGGAAGACTACTATATGCTCGGGTGGGCGCCGCGTTATCTAGTGGCAGACTTAGTTGCAGGGATGGCTGAATCTCCTGAATACTCAGCTCGTGTAGTTCGGGTTAATCCCCCGTCTGCACCATCTATGCAGAGCGTTCTGATTGAGATGCGTGGCCGCTGGGAGAAGCATGAGCCGATGAATAACAAGGATTTTGAGCCTTTGGTTGTCTAACCGCTTGTTTGACTGAACTTCCGGCCTGTCCTCCGTCTTCAATCCTCTGTTTCCCTCGTCACAGGGTTGTAAGTCGCGGTAATCCGGCAGGCTTCATCGTATAAACCGGTCATGAGGCTGGTCAGCCGGTTGGTTTCATCGATTTTTTCATCCACCCGGTCGATGTTTTTCGATTGGTCCATCAACATTCGCTTTCTTAATTCGGCGTAATTCCCGGTCAGCTTTCTGCCTTTTGCCGTTACCCGGTATACCGCGGTTTTCCTGTTCTGGTCTTTAATTCTCTCGCATAATCCCATCTTCACCAGTTTTCTCAGGCAATACTGTATATTGGGAATATCATCCCGGTTTAATTGTCTGGCGATATCCGCGGCGCTCTTGGCGCGGTCATGCATACGGATGATGTGGATGATGATGGCCTCGATATAACTCAACTCTCCCATGCCGGTCACGTCGGCAAGCTGTGTCACCCATCTTTCAAAGGCCTGTTGAAAAAGTAATATGCTCCATTCAAATTCCGTGGAGAAGGCTTCATGGGATGATTTGGCCAGGTGCCAGGCCCGGTAATTGGATTCGTCGTATTGCTCCTGTTTTTTCTTCACTGAATATTTTTACTCTGACCCCAAATATTACCGGGTTGGGAACAGGTTGTCATCCTGGATAGTTTCGGGAGAGGGAAACGCGTACAGGCCTGAATCGCTGACCGTATTAATACAGACTGCCGCGCAACCCTCTTCCTCTGCCTTGAGGCCGGCGTCAATGACGATGGTATCCATGATATAGGTATCGTAATAACTGCCGGCCAGCGACATCAGTTTTTTTGACCCAACAAACTCCACGTCAAATTCCGGGCGAATATATTCCGCCGGGATCTGGGTTTCAATTAACTCCCTGGTATGTTCGCTCAGCGGCACCGGAAAGATGATTTTGATCTTTTTACCCATGATGTCAGGATATCATCCTATGGATATCAAGTCGTCTCGCCGCCGTTCTGAGCTCCGGGATATTTGTCCCGGCAGCCACTTCACCTTTTGTCGTCAACACATCGAACCGATGTTGCAACGAAGTCCATTGCGCGGGGTTTGACGACAGCATGCCGGCAGCGGGACGGACATTCGGTACATCACCTACATTTCTTCCGACGATCCAGGCGCCGGACGTAGTACCACAAACAATGGGACAGCCACCGTAGAAGCGTACAATATTAGCGATAGATGTCATTCTTTCCTCAGCAGCATCCCGTTCTGTACCAACCTCCCTTGATCCGGCAACAAATGACTGTTGGTGGAACACAAACAGCAGTATCCCGGCCTCACACAATTGTCGGACAGCTGTGGTAAATTCTTCCCCCCGAATACCCCCTGACGGCACACACAAGGCCGCCCCGACGACACTACGATCTGCCAGTGTCCGGACAAGTCTCCGCGTGGTCTCTATTGCCGCTGCAAAACGTGGATCATCAAGCGGTATGTGCTGACTGTTGGTTTCAGTCATCATGTCAGTATCTTGTGATTGAGTCCCGGGCGGATTGAAGCAATAGCTGAATACGGCATCGCAACCGACAGAACCCTGGAGCATCGTGAGTCCCCGGGTAAGGCGTCCGGGATCGCTCAAGAACTCGTCAACTCCCCAGGATTCCGCGTTCGCCGCTGCAGCATAGATAATCGGGGCAAACAGAGGCTCTTCATCCAGTCTCGCGCCGGATGCAAGGCTTTCCAGACGATCGCGTGCCGAACGGCGGCGGGTCATGAGTGCGAAAGTGTACTCATGGACGGACGATGACACGTTCAGGGTGTGCATCCGGCCATGTACCATACCATTCCATTATGTCACTTGGCGGCTGTTTGGAAGTCCATGTCCCCAGGAATCCTGACAAAGATGTCCCGCGTTTCAGACGAGCCTGTCGTTCTTCAGCACGCATGCGTGTGGTAGCTTCAATGTCAACGTCCTCATGTGTTGGCTCCCAGGCAACGTGATACACACTTTCAGCAGCGGACGCACTGATAAATCCTCTGCGCACATCCTCGGCAACAAGCTGTGGGTCACGCTCCAGCGGATCACCATAACCGGCGCCACCTGCGGAGAAGGCCAGCGTGATGACATCACCTTGATCAAACTCACGCACCTTGCGGCCCATGAACTCGGTTTCCCAGTCCCCGAGCGACTCAGCCTGTTCGAGAAAGGCAGTGAAGCGTGACGGTAACTTGAGGCTGCCCGAACTCAGACGTCTGATCAGGTCCGCTTTGCGTATCTGTATCCCGGGAACGGTGCAGGGATTGTAGCCCCCGAACAGCGGCTGTGGTGTCTGTAGTTTACTGTTGTCGGCGTGGCAGGCGAGATATATTTTCGGTGTGTTGGCAATCCATAGCTGTACTGTGCCAACACCTCCGCGATATTTGCCATGGCCACCGGAGTCAATCCAGTGCTCAGAAAACGGAATGACGATGGGCACTTCATTTTCCATCATCTCCACATCCGGTGCACGGCCGAATACACACCAGGGGAAACCGAAAGAGGACATCCCATCCGCATGCGGGCGGGCGCCCTGGCCTTCCGTATTCAATGAATAGGCCAGCAGATCCGCAAACGGCAAACCCCATTGCGACTCCCCGGCAACAATAACGCCGTTGCCGCAGTTTGAATTCGATGCCCCGGCTTGACGCCATTCATCCGTCACAAACCGTGCTTTTGCAAAGCAATTATGCAAGGCACTCATGACCCCGGTACAGGCCATCACCGCGTTACTCGTGGCGGCGCGCTTGTCAGGATTCAGACAACTGTTTTCCGGAAAAATGTAATTGAACGGCGCCAGAGTCGCATTGCTGATCGGCAAATCATGAAACACGTACTCGTAGATATAGTTCGTACAATGGGCGACAACGGCCTGTGCATGAGCATTGAACGACGACGGATTTTCCGGTGATGTCCCCGTTAAATCTATCTCGATCTCCGATCCTTTTTTTGTCATCTTCATGAAGCACGAACGGATCAGTCCCGGTGTGTAACCGACGCCGTCGGAAAAATTGACGCAGCGATATATTCCGTCCGGAAATTTACTGATACGCGCTCGTGCGCCTTGCTCCGCTACATCCAGCATACGCCTGAATAAACCAGTGACATATTTTTCCCCGGATTTTTCACACATCTCAACGAGCCGTTTTCTCACCCTGTCAGCCGTTGTGCAACGCGCCTTTAAATCAACGGTTACCATTTGTGGCGCGCGCATGCCAAAGGCAACAAACATTTCTTCGATATCGGCATGCAGTCTGAAGTTACTGCCGATCTTTATCGGAGGCAGATTCATACCCTCTTCGAAGCGACTGGTCGCCGAGACCGGCATACCACCCGGTTCAATGGCGCCTGTCTCGGTCGTGTGGTTAAGCGCGGCCGTCCATGCGACCAGTTCACCTTCATAAAAAACCGGCATCGCTACCATCATATCCGGGTTGTGAATACCACCGTAGACGGCATCATTTGCGAACCACAGGTCACCATCCTCGATACCGGGATTATCCTGGTAGTACTTGATGATGTATTTGAGAATCATGGTTGGCAACACAACATGTAAGTAGGTACCGCAGGATGCATTCACGAGATCGCCCCCTGCGGTAAACAAGCCAATGACCGAGTCGCCTGCAACGCCCATTGAAGAGCGACAGGAACGCACAAACACATCCATGCCCTCATCAAGTATATCCGCCGTACGCTGCGTACCTATTGCGAGTTTCCCCGACGTAATGGCGCCGGCACATTCTCGCTCATAAGCTGTTGCCGATGAGGGTTTCAGGGCTTCAAGTTTCTCTGCTAATGTGGGTATTGGCATAGTTGTCTCCGTTAATTAGAAACAGCCTCGTGCATTTGTTTTTCTAACAGGGCGCAAACCCTGCCGTCTGTTCCGATGACCCCAAGACCATGGCTTTCTATGGCAAATACGTGTCCCGGTTTCACCACGATAGTTGTGTAGGCCGCCTGAATCACAGCCGGGCCCTCCAGCAGGTTTCCCGGCTTGAGAGCGTCCAGTGCATAGACAGGTGTGGGGGAATAACCAACCTCTGTATCCCAATATACCCCACGTTCCTCTATTTGCGTAGCGCCCGGGTCGGCATCACCCAGCGTATAACATGGCAATGGGAGCTTCCTGGTCTCCAATACCACGCGTATCACGAAATTCTCCAACAGTACGCCCCCGGGTTTATTTACCACCAGCGGGCTGAAACTCTCAGCAAATTCTTTTTCGAAGGCATCGTAAACAGTCTGCATGTCTGCTTCTGAATGTACTGCATGCAGTGGTGATTGAACTCGCTTTTCATGCACCTGTCCCCCGTAGAGCAGGTCGAGTTCAAGTATATATTTCGCTGTATCCGGATCGAAACCCTCACCGCGCAAGTCTTTTTTAGCGCGTTCGATGAGCGCTTCGACAGTATCGTTGAAATGTGCATAATTGGTACTGAACCGCTCGGATACCGGCTCCATGAATAACATGCGATTGGTCTGCTCATAAACGTGGATTAGATCCAGGAGCGATTGAGCATAAGCACAAAACACGGGTGACTGATTAAAAATCAAGCCAAGCGTAATGTCTTCAAGATACCCGGACACGTGGGTCGGGCCCGCGCCACCGAACGAAAACAAGACAAACTCCTCCGGGTCATGGCCACGCATATGAATCTCCCGCCGGATCGCGGAGGCCATATTGTTATCAATAACTTCCCGGATAAGCAGCGCGGCCTCCGGAACGTCAATACCGAGCGGATCAGCAATATGCTGCTTTATTGCTTTTTCACTTTTACTTTTATTCAACTGCATTTTGCCACCAAAATAACTGCCGGCATCCAGATAATTGAGTACCAGATCTGCATCTGTCACAGTCGGTTGAGTGCCCCCCAGGTCATAACACGCGGGGCCCGGGAAAGATCCGGCACTGTGTGGACCTACCTCTACACGATTGCCGAGCCCTCGAGTAATCGAGGCAATTGAGCCGCCCCCGGCGCCAATCGACAGACTCTGTATCATCGTCAGATTGACCATCCAGCGATCCAGTACCGGGCGAAAATCATAATTACGTGCGCCGGCTCCAACGATAACACCCAAGTCAAAACTGGTACCGCCCATGTCGGTTGCGACAACATTATCGAAGCCGAGTTGCCCCGCAAGATGCTGTGAGCCGATAATACCTGCAACCGGTCCTGCGTTGAACGTCCGGCTTGCGCTGGTTTTGAACAGATCAGCGCTACCACCGGAATTGTGGACTAGTAGAAATGCACCGCGGTATCCATATTTACGCAGACGATCCCAGGTTGCGGACAGTTCAGCTTGTAGTGACTGCTGCAGATAACCATCCAGGATAGCGGTCATTGTGCGTTCGTATTCACCACCTTGCCTACCACTTGATGCGCAAGCACGATGGGAAGGAAGCCAATGTGGAATTCTTTATATTCCTCGCGAATGATGTCCTTGATACGGTTCTCATGTGCCGGGTTCTTGAATGACCAGAGCAGGGATACGACTATCCCGCGCGCACCGCGATCAACCAGACGTCTGAGCTGATCCCGAACTTGAACTTCATCCAGTGGAATCACCACGTCACCGTTGAAGTCCACTCGTTCACGCACACCGAGCATCATGTCGGGATCGATTAATGGGGTGGGCTTGTGCTGGATGGCAACATTGCGGCGTTCCGCAATAGGGGTACCATCGATCCATTGGGCACCACGGCCAATGAGTGGCGCATCTTCATGACCTTCAGTCATTAATAACCCAAGACGCGGTCCTGCACGTTGAATCAGACTGTTCATGGCTATCGTCGTCGAATAACGGATGATATCGATTTGAGCAAGTAATTCGTCGGTGCTGACGTTGATCTCAAGTGCTGTTTTACTGACTGCCTGCATAAAACACTCAGATAAATCATGTGGCGTTGTCGGCGCTTTGGCGATGACCTGTCGGCCATCGTGGTTCAGGACCAGATCAGTGAACGTGCCGCCGACATCAACGTCTATCGAATTCATGCTTAGCCCGGATATTGCACCAGTGGATGCGATGATCGCGCAGGATTTATGCCGCTGACGGGTGCCTGCGACCGAAAGCATAGCCGGAACTCTGGTTGAGGGAGCACGTGCCCGTCAGCGGCATAAAGACCAGCGAGGGTGCATCCAGCGCTGTTAGTAGCTGCACAAAAGTGAGAATTAGTCATATAACTCTATGATTGTATGAGAGTATTAGTCATTTTCTAAGCGAACTGGTGCAATATCCGGGCTAGCTCCCTGTTCGTCGGGATACATGATGCGACCGTCAACAATGACAAGCTCGCCACTTTCGATACGCTGTTTAAGACTCTGGATGTCAATCTCGATATCGTGAGTAATGGGATGTCCGGGTGGGAGGTATTCCGTCTCGATCTGCACGGCACATGACGGGCAATAAAATTCGATGATCCGAACCCAGTCCGGATCGGGTGAGAAAGTGTATTCGCCGGCAATCTTCGGATCGTGGATTTCGGTCGGGTTACGCTCGTAGACTTTGCAGCCATTCTTGTAGTTGTCGCTTGCGGAACCAAGATCATGACCGCAGCGGTTACATACCCAGCGTTCCTTGTCCAAATCGAGATCGAGCGATTCCGTAATGCGAAGATTATCGTAAATCTTTGTCATTCTGTGATTATATTTCCAGTTTAATATCAGTCACGTTCCAGCCAACAGTTGCCGAAACTGTCAATCCGGCCGCCCCAATGAGGGGGGATGATGCACGAGGTTGTGCCACCGGATATGAGTGCCGGTCCCGGTATCGATTGCCCCGGGCTTAGTGCGGCAGGATCGTAAAGCGTTCCGGTAAGTGCTTGCGGTTGTCTTTCAGAATCCATTGAAAAGATAAATTTCACTTCGCCACCGGATGGTGCTGACGTCGATTCCGTGCTCTCGATTGTGTCGAGTTCCAGAGGTGGCAGTGGGAGGGTCGCGCGTAATTCCAGGATCCGGAGATCGCGCCCGGCGCCATCATCAATGCCTTGAGCAAGGGCATCAGAGATCGCAGTGACATCCGCGTCATGATGCACCTCCCATGACTGCACTGTCTCTTGCGGTTCAACATCAGGCCTGTGAATCTCAAAATGAAATTCAGCCTGCTCATGATCGAAGCCTTCACTGTGAAGTTCGCGCCGCGCCGTGGCCAGCATGGCATCGATACCATCACGACCGGACAGGTTTGATACATTGCGATGATAGACATGCTTGACATCGCAGGTTGCCGTACCAAAGGCGCCGAATACAGGTCCGAAGCGCAACGCTACATACACCCGCGTTATTCCCATTTTATCTGCCACGAAGGGCCCAAGCAACGGGCCGTTTCCTCCGTAGACAGCCAGCGTATTTTCTGACACTGTCATCCCGGCAGTGGCCGCCGTCGCTTCGAGCAGCTTCCCGATCCTGTCAGCGGCCAGGTCGCGGACAGTGAGCGCCGCTGCAGTAACGGAAATTGATGCAGGTTCGGCAATTTCCTGTTTAAGGGCTGCTTTCGCCGCCGCAACATCAAGCGCGCGCCTGCCATCAAGAAAATCGGGCGGGTTCAGGTAACCGAGTGTGAGTAGTGCGTCGGTAAGTGTTGGTTCGTAGCCGCCTAAACCATAGCAGGCCGGACCGGGCGATGCACCGGCGCTCTCGGGCCCGACTTTGATAGAGCCTCCGCTGTCGAGCGTGACGTGACTGCCACCGCCGACCGCAATCGACCGCAGTAGCTGCATTGGCATCTTAATCCCGATTCCAAACAGATCGCCGGATGTTTGACGAACAGGTTGACCATTGCGTACCGCACTGGCCTTGGTTGTTGTGCCACCGACATCCAGACACAATAAGTTATCGACACCGGCTCTTGCACCCATGAATGCGGCGCCGTAGGTACCGAAGATGGGACCCGATTCGATCGTGTCGATAGCCTTGGTCTTGCCGATACGCGCCACACCGCCACTTGTATGTCCAACCAAAAAGGGATGTAACCAGTTAAAATCTTCGCGCAACCGATCCTCTGCCTTGAACAGCGACTTCGCCAGCGCAGGATGCGTATAGGCATTAATCAGTGCATAGTGTGTACGCGTCATGTCATCGGGCCATTCCAGCATATCCGTTCCCAGCAAAACCGGTACGCTGCCAAGAAAGTGACCTGGATACTGACTGTTGATGATACGTTTGATATCCTGCTCAACGGCACGATCCCAATATGCGCTGCTCAGGCTGACACAGATCCGGCGCACGCCTTTTTCAAGCAGCCGGCGGACCTTATCCATGATCGCTATCGGGTCAGGCGCCGCATCGTCAAGTGCCATGATTTGATCCGGGTCAATAATCGTACCGATCGCAGGAGAGGTTTCCGCCCCGTAAAGACTGGATTCATGACCGGTTGAAACCATGAGCCCGAGAGGTGGTCCTTTGCGTTCGGCAAGCGCGTTCGATGTAACGGTCGATGACCAGCGGATGAATGCAACATTGCTCAGGAACTCAGCGATACTGGCCGCATGTGTCAATTCCCTGGCGCGTTCGATGATTTGCATGAGTGACAGGGTAAGATCGTGCGGTGTCGATTCGACTTTGAGCAAAACTGCGTCACCGGCGCCACTGAGTACGGCATCGGTCATGGTACCGCCGGCGTCTATGTTTAGAGAATATTTTAAATTTTTCATAACATCATAGTTGGGGTCAGAGTAAAAATACTTAACAATAAGCCCGCGTCCTCTACCAGGTTAGCCGTATTTTTACTCTGACCCCATATATCTTCGTTAATTTCCGACTGATGAGGCCGGTGGGATATTCTCAGCCCACTGTTCCATTGACCGCCGGAGATGCACAAAGCGGGTTCATATTGGCGATGCGATTGAAATGATATTATCATACGCCGATATGCTTAACCGCATCCTGGAAATTAATTAATCAAGATGGAAACCTGTATCCCCTACGGTGGTTACTGGACCACCCCGTTTGCCAAGTGGCAGGGCAGTCTTGCCCACCTGCACAGCATGGAATATGCCGCCCACGTGACCAGACTGGCGCTGGCCGACCGGGGCGTAAATGGAAAACAGTTCGATTACGGCGTGCTGGGGATGACCATCCCGCAAAAAAGCTGTTTTTTCGGTTTGCCCTGGTTGACTGCTATGGCGGGAATTGACCATATCGGCGGCCCCACCGTCAGC
The DNA here is from genome assembly GCA_965248145.1 of Gammaproteobacteria bacterium. Taxonomy (GTDB): domain Bacteria; phylum Pseudomonadota; class Gammaproteobacteria; order Eutrophobiales; family Eutrophobiaceae; genus JAAXHV01. Next base: position 1,024,043 of record OZ252091.1, read on the forward strand.
CAGGCCTGTGCGACCAGCGCCCGGGCGCTGGCGACTGCCTCCCAGGAGATCCAGTCCGAACTGGCTGAATGTGTCCTGGTCATCACTACGGATCGTATCTCCAACGGCCCGCATATCTATTACCCTGACCCGCTCGGACCGGGCGGTACGGGCGTTACGGAAGACTGGGTCATGAGCAATTTCAAACAGGACCCTTACCTGAAATGTGACATGACTCGCACGGCGGAGAACTGTGCAAGCAAATGGAACGTGTCGATGGCCGAGCAGCACGAAGTCGTCTTGCGCCGTTATGAGCAATACCAGCAGGCCCTGGAAAAGAACGGGGGCGAGTCATTCCAGCAGAAATACATGCTGCTACCCCTTGAAGTGCCGGATAAAAAGTATAAAAAAACAGTCAACACCCTGACGGGAGACGAGGGTATTACGGCAACCAGCATCGAGAAAATGGCCCGGTTGAAACCGGTACAGGAAGGGGGTACGGTTACTTTTGCCGGCCAGACCCACCCGGCCGACGGCAATGCCGGGATGATCATCACGACCGCGGACAGGGCCCGTGCATTAAGCCGTGACCCGGATATCAGGATCAGGATAGTCGCCTATGGCCAGGCAAGAGAGGAAATGGCTTACATGCCGGCTGCGCCGATCCCGGCAAGCCGGCGCGCCCTGGCCCAGGCGGGTATTTCGATTAATGACGTCAAAGCCGTCAAGTCCCACAATCCGTTCGCGGTCAACGACATCATTTTTGCCAGGGAGATGGGTATCGACGTGATGGCAATGAATAATTACGGCTGCTCCCTGATCTGGGGCCACCCGCAAGGCCCGACGGGGATGCGCGCGGTGATCGAACTTATTGAGGAACTCGTACTGGAAGGCGGTGGTTACGGCCTGTTTCACGGCTGCGCGGCTGGTGACACCGCCATGGCAGTGGTGTTACGCGTAGACTGATCATGGTTCGAACGGTTGCTGAACTGCCCAGGGTATTCCCTACGGTCGTCCACGCACTGGTGGACGCGGCGGCGAAGAGTCCCGGGCGCGAGGCCCTGGTGCTGGGTGAGGAACGGCTCGATTACCGGGAATACCTGCGCTGTGTCATCGGCTTCAGCCGGGAACTCGAAAAACTCAACCTCAGTGGTTGCCGGGTGGCGCTGCTGATGGGCAATTCCATTGATATCTGCATCGCGATGTTCGCTATCCATGCGGCGCAGGCGGAGGCAGTCCCGTTAAATCCGGTTTATACGGCCCGCGAGTTGCTGCCCATGCTGGAAGATGCTGAAGCCGCAGCGATCATATACGATGAGGCACTGGACGACGTGGTTCAACCCATTGCCGCCGGGTTAAGGATCAAACATCTTATCGCCATCGGCGAAAACGGGGAGCGGCGCTTGACCGAATGGCGTGCCCGGCAGGAGTTCGACGCGCCCGGCAACCTGCCCGGCGCAGAAGATCCGGCTACCTTGCAGTTCACCGGCGGCACCACCGGCAGAGCCAAGGGCGCCTGTATCAGCCATTATTCACTGTCCGTTAACTTGAGTCAGCGCGAGGCCATTTTCCCCACCCGGGATGACGTGGAGAGAATGTTGTGCATCATGCCGTTGTTCCATTGTTACGCGGTAGCCATGTGCCTGCATACCATGGTTTACCGGCGCGGGACTCTGGTTATTTTGCCGCGTTACCACCCTGCGGAAGTACTGGCCGCGCTGGTTCGGGAAAAAATCACCTTGTTTGGCGGCAGCCCGACCATTTTTACCGGCCTGTTGAATTATCCCGGTTTTACCGAGACCGATTTTTCTCACCTGTGTTTATCCTCTTCCGGTTCGGCGCCCCTGGCGGAAAACGTCCTGAATGAATGGGAGCAGATTACCGGCACGCCGATACTTGAAGGTTACGGCCAGTCGGAGGCAGGCCCGGTGATATCGTATAACCCCCTGAATGAGGTAAGAAAACCGACCTCGGTGGGTATCCCCGTACCCGCAACGGAAATCCAGGTGGTTGACCTGCAGACCGGCACAAAAGTCCTGGAAACCGGGCAAAAGGGAGAAATCCGGGTAACCGGGCCCCAGGTGATGCGCGGTTATCGAAACCGCCCCGAGGAAACGGCGCAGGCGTTACGTGACGGCTGGCTGTATACGGGCGATATAGGTGAACTGGATGAGGAAGGTTATTTATTCATCCGCGGCAGAAAAAAGGAAATGATCATTGTTTCCGGTTATAACGTTTTCCCGCGGGAGATCGAAGAAGTCCTGCACCTGCACCCGGGGGTTGAAGAGGCGGCCGTCGCGGCGAGGGCGGACGCTTACCGCGGCGAGCTCCCCATCGCATTCATCGTTGCCAGGGAAGAGCCCGGCGCGGATGCGGATACACTGAAACACTACTGTACAGAGCGTCTTGCGCCCTATAAGATTCCGGTGGAATTTCGTTTTGTGGACAACCTGCCCAAGACTGCAGTGGGAAAGGTAGATAAAATCCTGCTGACCGAAATGGCGAATTAGTTTTTAGTTACTAGTTTTTAGTTACCGGAAACCAGCCACTACCAACTACCAACTACCAACTAAAAACTGGAAATAAAAATGCAAAATACACCGGACAACCGGAATGGCGATACTGAGGTTTTTCATCACCTGGGGGAGAACCGGCCGGCGCACAGCCAACATGATGACGAAGTATTGACGGAAGCGCGCGTCACGGCCTACTGGCGCGCCAACGTCAGTCTGTTGATTAAGTTGCTGGCAGTCTGGTTCACCGTTTCTTACGGGTTCGGCATACTGCTGGTCGACTGGTTGAACCAGGTCAGCCTGTTCGGTTTCAAGCTGGGGTTCTGGTGGGCGCAACAGGGTTCAATCTACGTGTTTGTGCTGCTGATTTTCATCTACGTGGCGCTTATCGGCCGGATCGATCGCAAGTTTGGCGTGGATGACTCCGGCGCTGAGGACAAGCGGCAGGGAGAGCAATCGTGACGACCCAGTTACTGACCTATATCGTTGTCGGCCTGACGTTTACCCTTTATATAGGCATCGCCGTATGGTCCAAGGCGTCCTCAACCAAGGATTTCTACGTGGCGGGCGCCGACGTGCACCCGTTGACCAACGGTATGGCGACCGCGGCGGACTGGATGAGCGCCGGCTCATTCATTTCCATTGCCGGCATGATCGCCTTCGCCGGTTATGACGGCTCGGTGTACCTGATGGGCTGGACCGGCGGTTATGTCCTGCTGGCGCTGTTGCTGGCGCCGTACTTGCGCAAGTTCGGCCAGTATACCGTGCCGGACTTCATCGGCGAGCGCTATTATTCCAGTTCCGCCCGTGTAGTAGCCGTGATCTGCCTGGTTTTTATCTGCTTTACCTATGTTGCCGGCCAGATGCGCGGGGTGGGGGTGGTATTCTCCCGTTTCCTGGAGGTGGAAATTACTACCGGTGTGTTTATCGGCATGGCGGTGGTCTTCTTCTACGCCGTGCTGGGCGGCATGAAAGGCATTACCTATACCCAGGTGGCGCAGTATTGCGTCATGATTTTTGCGTACATGGTGCCGGCGATTTTCGTTTCATTATTGATCACGGGCAATCCGGTGCCGCAATTGGGCCTGGGTTCCGAGGTGCTGGACGGATCCGGTTTGAGAGTGCTGGAAAAACTGGACCAGGTGCTGGTGGACCTGGGTTTTACCCCTTACACGGAAGGGAGTAAAAGCACGGTTGACGTGTTTGCGATTACCCTGGTGCTCATGGCCGGCACTGCCGGTCTGCCCCACGTCATCGTGCGTTTCTTTACCGTGCCCAAGGTGTCCGATGCGCGCAAATCCGCGGGTTATGCCCTGATATTTATTGCCTTGTTGTACACGACTGCGCCTGCCCTTGCCGCCTTTGCACGGCTGAGTTTCATCGACACGGTGAATAACACCACCTACCGGGAAGCGCCGTCCTGGGTGAAGACCTGGGAGGATACCGGCTTGATTGCCTGGATGGATAAAAATGAGGACGGCAGGATTCAATATGCCGCCGGCGATGCCTTCGAGGGAGCGCCGGTCTTCATTGACGGCGCAGGGGAACACGGACAGAAGCTGGTCGACAACGCGCCGCTGGACAACACTAACGAAATTTATGTCGACCGCGATATCATGATGCTGGCCAGTCCGGAAATCGCTGAACTGCCGCCCTGGGTGCTGGCGCTGGTGGCGGCCGGCGGATTGGCTGCGGCGTTATCCACGGCTGCGGGATTATTGCTGGTGGTATCGACGTCCATCTCCCATGACCTGCTCAAGAAAACCCTGAGGCCGGGCATCAGCGAAAAGCAGGAATTATTCTATGCCCGCGTTGCGGCCGCGGTGGCCGTTTGCTTTGCCGGCTACCTGGGAATCAATCCACCCGGGTTCGTCGCCCAGGTGATCGCTTTTGCGTTCGGACTGGCTGCCGCATCGCTGTTCCCGGCCATTTTCCTGGGCATTTTTGTGCGTAATATGAACCGTGAGGGCGCCATAGCCGGTATGTTGAGCGGTCTCATGTTTACCGCTGCGTATATCGTCTACTTCAAGTTCGTCAACCCCGGCGCCAGCAACCCCGATAACTGGTGGGTGGGCATCTCACCGGAGGGTATCGGCAGTATGGGCATGGTAATCAATTTCGCCGTCGCGTTTACGGTCAGCCGTTTTACCGCACAAACTCCTGAACACGTCAAGGCGCTGGTGGATGACGTTCGTATTCCCAGCGGAGCCGGAGTAGCGCATCGACATTGATAATGTGGAAGTAAGGAGAAAGGTTTGGATAGGCTTTTCAAGACTCGCTGTGAATACATCCCTGTACGCTTACCATCCGCTATCCATGCGGATGATAGTCTTAAAAAGCCTATCCAAACCTGTCATCACTCTGCGATAATCTGCGTTATCTTCGGATAGGAGTAATGAATATAATAAATAACCGGTTCGTAATCGCTGCGCTTTACAAGTTCGTCAGTTTGCCGGACTTCAGGGAGCTGAAGCAACCCCTGCTGCAGCGTTGCCTTGAACTGCGGCTCAAGGGGACCTTCCTGCTCGCTCCCGAGGGGATCAATGGCGCTGTCGCAGGGAGCAGGGAAGACGTGGAAGGCATATTGCGCTACCTGTGCGCGGAGCCGCGCTTTGCGGACCTGGAACATAAGGAATCCCGCGCCGATGAATGTCCTTTTCACCGGATGAAGGTAAAACTCAAGCAGGAAATCGTCTCCCTGGGCATGGAGGGCATTGACCCGGAAAAGACCAGGGGCAGATACGTCGAGCCGGAGGACTGGAACGCGGTGATCAACCGGCCGGATACACTGGTGCTGGATATTCGTAATCAATATGAATCTGATATCGGCGGCTTTAAAAACGCCGTGTCGCCGCAAACCGGAACGTTCCGCGAGTTCCCCGAGTACGCGGAAAAAAACCTGAATCCCGATGATCACACCAGGATAGCCATGTTCTGTACGGGTGGTATACGTTGTGAAAAAGCCTCTTCTTACCTGTTGTCCCGGGGTTTCAGGGAAGTTGTCCAGTTACAGGGGGGAGTATTGAACTACCTGGAAAAAGTCGACCGTCAAGACAGCCTGTGGGAGGGGGAGTGTTTTGTTTTCGATAACCGGGTCGCGATCAACCACGACCTTGCGGAAGGTGATTACGAACAATGTTTCGCCTGTCGCCGGCCAATTACCGAGGAGGACATGGCTTCGGAAAAATATCAGCCGGGGGTGTCGTGCCCGCGTTGTCATGATGATTTGTCGCCGGACCAACGGCAGCGTTTCGGTGAGCGCCAGCGCCAGGTCGAACTGGCGGAGGACCGCGGTGAAAAACACATCGGGGGATAATAAATAGAGGATAGAGGGCTGACAATGGAGCACAACGGCACTCAGTCATCTGTCTCCGGTCCCGGGTCTTCAGTCAGGCATGGTGATTATCCCGACTGGCTTGACGCCGTCAACCGGTTGCCTGAGATTACCCCGACGTCGATCAGGCTTGATGCGGACACAATCCAAATCGGCCGGCCGGCGGATTGCAGCGCGTCTCAACGCGAAGTCATCCGGGAGCAACTGAAGCGGCTGTTGCCGTGGCGTAAAGGCCCGTTCAACCTGTTCGGCGTGAACATTGACGCGGAATGGCGTTCGGACCTGAAGTGGCGGCGCCTGCAGGATAAAATTTCTCCACTGTCCGGTCGGACCGTGCTCGACGTCGGCTGCAGCAACGGTTATTACGGTTGGCGCATGTTGGGAGCGGGCGCAAAACGGGTGGTGGGCGCCGACCCCACACTCCGCTACGTCATGCAGCAGCGCGCGATAGCAAAATACTTGCCCGGAGAGTCCTTCGATATATTACCGGTTACGCTGGAGGCCCTGGCCGCAGACCCGGCAGCTTCCGCGTTATCCCATGACGGGAGTGGTCCCATCTTACCTTATAGCGAGGAGAACCTTGCCTTACGACATGCCGGGGCGGGCCCCGTCTTACAACATGATGGGGTAAACCCCGTTTTACAACATAACGGGGCATGCTTTGATACTGTCTTTTCAATGGGAGTCATCTATCACCGGCGCGACCCCCTCGATCACATTCGGGATCTGTTAAAGTTTCTTCGCGCCGGAGGTGAACTGGTGCTGGAATCGTTGATCATCGACGAGAAGTATGGCGACGTACTGAAACCCCGGGGACGTTACGCCAAAATGGCGAATATATGGTCAATTCCTTCCATCAACACCCTGAAAGACTGGCTGTCCACCGCCGGACTCAGCTCTGTCGAAGTGGCGGATATATCCGCCACGACCCCCGCCGAGCAACGTGCCACGGAATGGACGTTCGAGCAATCACTGGCAGACTTCCTTGATCCGCAAAACCCCAACCTGACCATTGAAGGCTACCCCGCGCCCAAACGGGCAATAGTGATTTGCAGCAGAAGCTAATCAAGCTCGATTTCTCACTGTAATTCCAACCTCAAAGAACGTCCAACCGCCTGTGCGGCCTTGGAGAGGACATTGAGAGTAACACTCTCATTTTTTGGGTCGAGTAGCCGATCGAGTTGAGAACGACTGGTTGACAATCGCCTTGCCATTTCCACTTTACTGATACCTTGCTGCCTCATCGCTTCAGCAAGTTGATAAGCCAAAACACGTTTCACCGCTTGCTCGGTTGTTTCTTCGTATGTGCCTTGCTCTTTCAGAAAATCTTCAAAAAGCTGACCAGGCTGACCCTTTTCAATATCTTTGTTCATTTCATACCTCTCATTCGTTTGCCTGCCAGGTTCAAATCCTGGGTTGGTGTTTTCTGTGACTTCTTGATGAAACCATGAAGCAGAACCATCGAGCCTTTATGAGCACAGAACAAAACTCGCGCTATCCGTCCGTTAGGCAGATTGGTTCGAACTTCCCATAGTCCTTTGTATCCTATGAGGGGGCGACACAGCGGCATACCGACCGGCCACCCAAACTCGGCTGTTCGAATGTCGTCCCCGATTGCTTTGCAATCTTTTGGATCAAGAGATAAAAGCCCTTCTCGGACGGGAACGTTACCTGCATCTGTCTCAAAGAACCTGGCCGGTAGTCTTTTCTCATTGTTCATACGGTAATGTACCATAAACGGTACGTTTTTTCAAGTATTATCTTATCCCTGCGCTGGCAACAACATCCCCTGGAAAACCGGTAGATTGATCGTCAAAATCTCTGCTACACTTACCGAGAAAATAATAGACAAACGCAGACATCAAGACATCAAGCGGACCTACACATCAAGCATCACATCAAGGGTCGGACCTACATAACCATTTGATTTTACTTAACAATACGTCTATATGTGAGCTTTTTTTAGCGTTAGAGGGCGCTTTTTATCATGAAAACAGGGCTTCTAAGAAATGTCGTTGATCTTAACGTAATGTTTTTCGCCGTCAAAAACGTGTTCTAAGCTACAAAACAGCTCCATATCCAGCCTTTTATTTATTTTAATCAATAAGTTATATTGAGTTATATTGGTCTGACCCCTGCCCCGCCGACTTCAAACGGGTGACGGTGGACACGACGGTACAAGAGAAGGCGGTGAGTTATCCGACCGACAGCAAGCTGTTGAATCGGTCACGGGTGCGGTTGGTGACATTGTGTCATCGTCACGGGGTCAGGTTACGTGAGTTGAGCATGAGATTAATACCTGTTTTGCTGTGCTTGGCGCTGGCCGCAGTAAGCTGTAGTGAAGCTGAACCAGGCAAGGATTATCGAGACGAAATCATCCATATGCTACTGCGTCCCTGTTACCAGGACATTATCAAGGTCGAGGCCGGGGCCGACAAAAGTGAAGCAGATAAAAGGGCACTGGTGGATGTGATGATGAAAGTGAATCAGGATAACGTCGAGGCTGTTGTCCAGGAATGGAATAAATTATTGCAGGGAAAGGACTACAAAACCCGCTTCCTGTTTTACGAAGAGGGAGCAAAGTTTTGCATAAATACCGGCCTGGGGCGGCATCCAACCTATCCCGTCTACCTGCCACGTTACTAAACGATCTGACCCCGTTATGGCACCGGCCAGGGCTGAATTCGGTGCGGGGGGCGAGGGGGTTGAGTACGAGGGTGTGAACGCGTGAACCATGCCACAATCCAGACAACGACATCGGGAATACATGCAGGAATGGTGCCGCAAGCGCCGGGCGGCCAAGACTCTGACCGCGCCTGATCCAGTGAACTAGGCACCTAATTCAGGACACCCATATAATCTAATCGGAGCGCTCCCGGTTTTTACAATGCAATTCATGGGTGTCCTGAATTCGGCTTCACTGAATTCGGCTTCAGAATGATTTTCAAGACATCAACTCAAGACATCAAACATCAAGGGTCGGACCTACATAACCATTTGATTTTACTTAACAATACGTCTATATATGAGTTTTTTTCAGCGTTAGAGGGCGCTTTTTATTATGAAAACAGGGCTTCTAAGAAATGTCGTTGATCTTAACGTAATGTTTTTCGCCGTCAAAAACGTGTTCTAAGCTACAAAACAGCCCTATATCCAGCCTTTTATTTATTTTAATCAATAAGTTATATTGAGTTATATTGGTCTGACCCCTGCCCCCCTGCCCCCCAGGCGCGAATTGCACGCAAGGAACCGTATTCCATCGTAAATCCGGTGTTGTCAACATATAGATTTATCCGCTTCTTTAATAAATGAACTGTCCGCTTTTGTCTTAACACTGAGCCCGCCCCATAGTTCTGGGGACACAATACTTATTTAGGGATACTGATAATATGGCAAGGCTGGCAAGGATTATTCTACCCGGATATCCTCACCATGTGACCCAACGGGGCAACCGTCGTCAGGATGTATTCTTTTGTGACGGCGATTTTCAGGCTTATCTGACCGTGCTCAAGCAATGGTGCGCCAGGGTCGGTTTGCTTCCTTTGTGATGGATGAACCGTGAAGTATTGTGTCCCCAGAATACCTCAGAATACCCTTATCATGTCGAATATTGACGTTATATGACATTAAGTCCATACTTGGTCCACCACCAGACAGATAGCTTGGGAGAAAAGACAGTGGCAAGCAGCTTGAATTTATCATTGACAAATGAACTGCGGAAATTCGTCGATAGTCGAACAGGTGACGCCAGCGTTTACGCAACACCAAGTGAATATATCCGCGACCTGATCCGTCATGATATGGAAGCAGGCGAAACACTCAATCATGTATTGACCGGGCTTCACGATATCAAACGGGGGCAGATGTCAGAGAATTCCATTCTCGATATAGTTAACGAATCCTGACTTTCGTGGCATCGCGAAAACACTATGTTTTAACGAAAACGGCAGAACGGGATTTTCGGGATGCAAAAGCATGGTCACTGAAGCGGTGGGGCGCTGAGCTAACCCGGCAATATTTTGAGGATTTACACAAGGGTGCAGAATACATTGCCCAAAATCATCGCTCACTGCGAGAACGTGAGGACCTCACCGGGGACACTGGCCTTTGCGTTCATCCTGTTCGCGAGCATTATCTCATCTATACGCCAACGGATACTAATAAAATCATCATCGTTGCCCTGATCAGACAGACCCGAGACGTGCCAGGCATTCTAAAAACCCATTCCCACAGAATCAGGCAAGAGCTGAATGAAGTTTTCGGGAGATAGTTGAATGCAGTATTACTCTGATCTGACAGCCGCCAAGAACCGTATTCCTTCTGAAAAACGGTAGATTAGACCTTCAAGACTCTGCTATAATTGCCATGAAAATGAGTTAAAAACACCCGCAGGAGGAATGACATGCCTTTACGAATTGGTGATGAAGCACCGAATTTCACCGTTGAAACCACAGAGGGGACGATCAACTTCCATGATTGGGTTGGCGACGGTTACGCCATCCTGTTTTCCCATCCCAAGGATTTTACCCCTGTTTGTACTACGGAACTGGGTTATATGGCCGGGCTTAAGCCGGAATTTGACAAGCGGAACTGCAAAGTTATCGGTTTGAGTATCGATTCGGTTGATGACCATAATGCCTGGATGAGCGACATAGAGGAAACCCAGGGTCATGCGGTTAATTATCCGTTGATCGGGGACAGCAAACTGGAAGTGGCCAAGCTCTATGACATGATCCACCCGAATGCCAGCGGCGCGGCAAAGACCAGGACCGCGGCGGATAATGCCACGATACGATCCGTTTTTATCGTAGGCCCGGATAAGCTGATCAAGCTGATCATTACCTATCCGATGAGCACCGGACGGAATTTTGATGAAGTGCTCAGGGTTTTGGATTCCATCCAATTGACCGCTAAACACAAAGTGGCAACCCCCGTGAATTGGCAGCAGGGCGAGGACGTCATCATCGTGCCAGCAGTGTCGGATGAGGCTGCAAAGGAGAAATTTCCGAATGGCTGGAAGGCTCCGAAGCCCTATCTGAGAATAGTGCCTCAACCGGAATAACCGGTATTCCATTATTCTTGCAGGGACCTGCCCTGGATTTACAACACATCCGGGACAGGCCCTGCATGTCGTAAGCAGGAGTATAATCTGACGCAGGAAGGACGGAGGGAGGACAAGGACTTCGGTCAGGGATGATTCTTCATAAGGAATAACCTGATTAACGCCAAGTCTACAGAACGCACCCGAAGAATCACCTCGGAACCGATCGGCCCGTTACTGACGCGGCTGACTGCTACCATGATCATGGGCATCGTCGCCATGATGACGCTGGGGTTTGTCGATACCTGGTTTATCAGTTTGCTGGGTACGGACCAGTTGGCGGCTATCGGCTTTATCATTCCCGTGTATATGATTTTTATCAGTCTTGCCCTGGGCATAGGCATGGGGCTCAGTTCGATTACTTCACGATTAATCGGCGAGGCAAAGCACGACACGGCGGCCCGTTACGTAACTGACTCACAAATACTGGCGCTGCTTTTTTCAATCCTGCTCGCCATCCTGCTCGGTTTTTCCATAACCGGCATTTTTTCAACAATGGGAGCGACGGAAAAGGTGCTGCCCCATATCAGGAATTATATGTTCATCCTGGTTTTTGGCCTGCCCCTGATGATGGTCACGGTTGTCAGCGGGAATACCTTTCGGGCTATCGGCGCGATCAAGACTTCAGCTTTTTTATCCACGCTCATGGCATTACTGAATCTATGCCTCGACCCGTTATTGATTTTCGGTCTGGGTCCTTTCCCCGAACTGGGTATAAAAGGCGCCGCCATCGCTACTGTCATCGCCGCGGCCACCGCTTTTATCGTCTCGATATATATCCTGGCAGTCCGGGAAAAGCTCCTGCTTTTTACCATGCCCCGCCTGCGCCATATCAGGGAAAACTGGAAGGATTTATTACATATCGCCGTCCCGGCAATGCTTGCCAATACGATGACCCCGCTTGCGGCAGCCATCATGACAATGATGATAGCTCGCCATGGTACTGAGGCCGTCGCCGGGTTCGGAGTAGGCGCACGCATCGAGGCCTTATGCCTGATGGTTGTTTTTGGCTTGTCAGCCACCTTACCCATGTTTATCGGGCAAAACCTGGGAGCCGGAAAAGAGGAGCGCGCCTACCGGGCATTATTCGGTTGTTTGAAATTCAGCATTGTTTTTCAAATCGCAGTCTATGTGTTGCTGCTTCTGCTCTCTCCTTATATTGCCCCCGCGTTCAGCAGTGACCCCATGGTGATACAGGCGATCAATACGTTTATTTACATCTTGCCGTTGACCTATGGCGCCCACGCCGTCGTGATCCTGGTCATGGTCTCACTGAACGTGCTCAGACGCCCCCGGCTTGGCTTGTTCCTGATAATTATCAGACTGATTGCCTTGTACCTGCCGCTAGCGTATATTGGCGGGCATTATTGGGGGGTAACCGGCCTGTTCTCGGGAGCCGCTGCCGGCAATGTCATCGCCGGTTTGATTGCGTACCGGGTGATGAGGAAAGTCTGTACAGGTCCCGACAAGCGATTACAACCGTCATTCTCGCAAATGCCGGAATCTGGTTAAGGAAACTCTGAACAAGTCCATCCCGGACTTGTCAGAGTACGGAAAATAAAAAATGTGATTTTTATTTTCCTTCAAAATCAATGCCCAATTGGCATTGATTTTGGCGATACCTCCCTGTATCGCAGGAACCTCTGACTTAATCTCAGAGGTTCCTTAACAAAACGAGGAAATAAAATATGAGTCGACTCTATGGTGATAATCACCGGCAGTTACAGGAACAGTTTGAAACGCGCAGGATGGCCGACGCGATTGAGCACGTTGCCCTTGAAACGGAAGTGGTAGGCGAACATAAGGGGTTTATCGAAAGCCGCGACATGTTTTTCCTGAGCACGGTCGATCATAACGGCAGGCCGACCGTGTCCCATAAAGGCGGCGACCCGGGCTTTGTCAAGGTGGTTGATGACACCACAGTCGTATTCCCCAGTTATGACGGCAATGGAATGTTCCTGTCCATGGGAAATATCAAAGGCAATAAAAATATTGGCATGTTGTTTATCGATTTTCAAAATCCGCACCGGCTGAGATTGCAGGGCGAAGCCACCATCCATGACGATGACCCGGCGCTGGATTTATATAAAGAGGCGGATTTGATCGTCAAGGTCAAGGTGTCGGAGATCTTCGTGAACTGCCCGCGTTACGTGCATAAATACCAGAAAGTCGATCCGTCCAAATACGTTCCCCGCACCGAATGTGATACGCCCCTGGCAGGTTGGAAGCACATCGACATGATCCAGGAGGTGTTGCCGCCAAGAGACCAGGGACGCGCGGAAAAAGAAGGCGGCATTATCACCATGGAAGAGTGGTACGAGAACGTCGCACAAGGCGATGGCTGAAATAGTTGTCAGTTTTTAGTTATCAGTTTTTAGTAGCCGGTTTTTAGTTACCGGTGCCATAGCACTAAAAACTAAAAACCAAAAACTAAAAACCTTCCGTTGACAGCGTCAGGGCCTGGCGCATCACCGCGCTTTTTGCGAGGACTTCGTTATGTTCCGCCGCCGGGTCGCTGTCAGCCACGATGCCGGCGCCGGCATGATAGCTGTACCTGCTGTTTTCGAAGATGATGGTGCGTATGGCAATGGCCTGGTCCATATTGCCGTAATGATCGAAATAGCCCACCGTACCGCCGTATAGCCCGCGTCGAACGGGCTCATACCCGTTCATCAGCTCGATGGCGCGGATCTTGGGAGCGCCGACCAGGGTGCCGGCGGGAAATGCCGCCGCAAATAAATCAAAGGCATCTTTCCCCGGTTGCGGCCTGCCGCTGACACCGCTGACGATGTGCATAACGTGACTGTAACGCTCGATTGACATGTAAGGGTCCACCCGGATGGAGCGGGGCACGGCAATACGTCCCAGGTCGTTTCTGGCCAGGTCCACCAGCATGACATGTTCGGCAAGCTCCTTGGGGTCCTTGAGCAGATCCTGTTCCAATGTCCGATCTTCATCAGGGTCAAGTCCACGGGGCCGGGTGCCGGCAATGGGCCGCAAGGACGCCGCGCCATCCTGTAATTTCACCATGGCCTCGGGTGAGGAACCGGCGATGGTCCGTTCACCGATTTCGACAAAGTACATGTAGGGTGATGGATTAATCAGGCGCAAGGCGCGGTAAGCCGTGAACGGGTCGATATCGCACTCCCCGGAAAACCGGTTTGCCAAAACGACTTGAAAAATATCCCCGTCGCGTATTTTGTGTTTTGCCCCGCTCACCAGCTTCATGTATTCCTCTTTACTCAGACTTGCTTCTGCCGTTGAGCAGGTATTCCGGCGCTTACAACCCGGGACAGACCCGCGTAATGCCGAGATTATCTCTTTACGCAGCGATAACCGTTCTGCTTCCGGACCGGCATGAAGCAGGGCCACTCGCCGGGTTAAATGATCAAAAACAAGCAGGGAGCGCGGGGCAATATACGCTGCCTGTGGGTGGTAGTCCTTAACAGTGGTGTTGTTCGGGAATTGTTCGAACTCGTGGATCAGGTCAAAATCGGCATAGCCTACCAGGCCGCCCTGGAAAGGGATATCGTCAACCTGGGGGGTTAATTCCGGCGCAGCCTTCAAGCCTTCCCGCAATACGGCCAGTACTTCGGCGCGACCTGAAGGCCGGGATCGTTTCATGCCGTTCAAGGACAGACCCTGCGAGTCAAAATGGAGGTCCAGCGCGCTGCCCAATCCGAGGAAAGAAAAACGCGCGACCTGTTCGCCGCGCTCCACACTTTCCAGCAGGAAGCGCGCGCCCAGCGGCTTTAATTTCAGGAATGCCGATACCGGTGTATCCAGGTCGGCTGCGATGTCAAAAGGCGGTTTCATAAGTTCCCCTCGTACGTTCACCACCGCTTACCAGGGGAACAGGCATAAAAAAACCCACCCCTGATGCACAGGTGGGTTTGGACTTTTACTTTATATAACAGTGATTAAGCCGGTATCCACCTCAGGATGACCAGCCACCACCATTGTGTGCGATTAAGTGGGTTCAGTTGATTCATGTTTGCAGCATAACACTAATTTCAAAACAGGTCAAACCAAATTCCCCGCATCCCGGCCTGGACATCTGAATCACAGCTTGGGGACGGAATTCCACAACTTGAGGACGGAATTCAATTCCGTCCTCATCCACTGTTAGCGATCCGGAGTGGGACCTGTCCGGGTCAACGGCATGATAAACTCAGCCCTGTCCGGATATTGTTTAATCAGTGACTCCCGGTCTCCGGGGGTATAATCTTCATCGATATAGCC
This sequence comes from Gammaproteobacteria bacterium, assembly GCA_965248145.1. GTDB lineage: Bacteria > Pseudomonadota > Gammaproteobacteria > Eutrophobiales > Eutrophobiaceae > JAAXHV01. Next base: position 1,039,212 of record OZ252091.1, read on the forward strand.
GGGCGCCATGGTCGCGCCGAGGAGGGCAAACTCGCCTCCGGGGACGAGGCGGGATCCCTGCCAGACGCCTGCCGGGACAGCAAACTGGACGTGTTCTCCGTTTAACAGGTCATGCCCCAGGGTGATTACCTCGCTAATACCGCCTGGCTTGAGCAGGAGCAATTCGACCGGGTCCCCAAGGTAGAAATGATACATTTCGACCGTCGGCACAGCATGCATTGCCGAGAAAGAATCCCGGTCCTGCGAAAGCAGGTAATAAATAGCGGTCGAACGCGGTTTCAGCACCGGATCTTGCTGCCCGGGTGCCGCAACGGAAACGGTCTCGTCCGCTTTATAGGTCTGCCTGAAATGTCCCCCTTCAATCGGCAGCACCTCAAGACCTAATTCTTTGATCAATACTTCGGCGGTTATTTTTTTACGGTTATCGCCTGTTGATCCTTGGGCTGGTACGGTCCTGTATTCTTTAGCATGCACAAGTCACAGACTGTAAGACCTTAACCTACTTTAAAAGCGCCGTATGCAATCACAATACAAAATAAAACAGCAATCAGGAATAATGCTGCTGTAGCCATCATAACCTCCCTAATTCTTTCAGGTGTTCTTCAATTTTGGAAGCGACTTTAAGGCAACAGAATAAAATAACAATAACACATCCGTACCCAAACCAAAAAACTTCGTTTTAGTTGATTCTTAAGATACAAGTTAGCTAAGCCACCGGAAGTCAGTACCACTATACCTAAAAGTACATTCAAAAATCCTTTAAGATAGCTTATGCGTTCCTTTAATTCTTCCGATTTTGACATAGAACCAACCGGATTTGTGAGGTTGTCAGAATCATCTGTCAGATGTTAAATTCAGTATAGGCGTATTGCAATATATTTTTGTTTGAATCCTGGGGTGAACAGACATGTCAGAGACACAGAATGATTTATTGAACCTGAGCAACAAGACGGCCGTGGTCACGGGCGGAGCAGGGGGTATTGGAACGGCCATTTGTCAGGCCCTGGCGCGGGCCGGCGCGCATGTCGGCATTCATTACCATTCCAATGAGGCCGGGGCTTTTGCGCTGAAACAGCAGATTAACCAGGCGGGAGGCAGCGCCACCCCGGTTTTTGCCGATGTGACCGGCAAAGCGGATATAGAGAGGTTGTTTGATACCATCACCGCCGAGACAGGCAGGGTGGATATATTGATCAACAATGCCGGGGTCTATCCGGCATCACCGTTTCTCGACATCACCGAAGAAGAATACGAATTGATGATGGATGTCAACGTGCGTTCCGTGATGTTATGCACACAAGCCGTCGCCAGACGAATTACCGGGCAGGGAAATGGCGGCGCCGTAGTCAACATCGCGTCGATTGCCGCCAGTGGCGTGCTGGATATGCACAGTCATTATTGCGCCGCGAAGAGCGCGGTCATAGCGTTTACCCGCGCCTCTGCCAGGGAACTGGGCGAACACAATATCCGCGTCAACGCGGTATCGCCAGGTCTTATCTGGCGCGAGGGGCTGGATGAAAACTGGCCGGAAGGGGTGAGCAGGTACAAACAGGCCGCCGCGCTGAACAGCGTTGGGCAGGCGGAAGACGTTGCCAATGCCTGCCTGTTCCTGGTTTCCGGCGCCGGCAAATGGATAACGGGCATCGACCTGGTCGTCGACGGCGGGGTCCTGACGCAAAAAATATTTTAATATTTTCCTCTAAAGCCACAGAGGACACAGAGTACACAGAGAAAAAAACATCCACTCCGGGTTAAGGGCAGCCGTATACTTTTCAATTTGGAGACTCTTGTCATTCCAGCCTTGGAACGCCAGGAATCAGTCTCGGTGCTCTCTGTGGCTAAAACTATGAACATTTCGACAAAACAAATCGCCGCGATCATCGATCATACTTTGCTGAAACCGGAGGCAACGCCGGAGATGGCGGCGCGGCTCTGCCTGGAGGCTAAGGAAAACGGTTTTTATTCCGTCTGTGTCTCGCCTGTTTTCGTCACCCTCGCCCATGAATTGTTAACGGGCTCCCCGGTCAAAGTGTGTACGGTGGTCGGCTTTCCCGCGGGCGTGAATGAGCCGGACGTGAAGGCCTATGAAACGGGCAGGGCAATTGAACGGGGCGCCGACGAAATCGATATGGTGATGAACCTGGGCGCGGCAAAAGCGGGGGACTGGGCTCAAGTCGGTTCAGACGTGGAAAGTGTGGTAGAAAGCGCCCGCGGACATATCGTCAAGGTGATCCTGGAGACCTGCCTGTTGACCGATGAGGAAAAAGTGCGAGCCTGCGAGGTATGTGTTGCCGCAGGCGCCGGTTTTGTCAAGACGTCCACCGGCTTCAACCGCGCCGGCGCCACCGCGGAAGACGTTCGCCTCATGCGCGCAACAGTTGGAGCAGGCGTGGGAGTCAAGGCCAGCGGCGGCATCAGGGATTACGAAACAGCCTGTAAAATGATCGAAGCCGGCGCAACCCGGCTGGGCACCAGTTCAAGCCTGAAAATTACCGCTTGATTAAGGGTATCCTGATATACGGCAGGTTGGCATGGCATATTCAAGACCCGCTGTGAATACATCCATGTACGCTGATCGACAGCCTTCCATGGCTGTCGACCGTCTTGAATATGCCATCCCAACCTGTTTCACAAGGTCTACTTTTATGAGGGTCTACTTTTATTCATCAGCAACGGCAGTCTCCAGGGCCAGTTCGATCATTTCCCTGAAACCGGTTTGCCGTTCTTCGGTACTCAGCTTTTTACCCGTGGTGATATGGTCACTGACCGTGCAGATGGCCAAAGCCCTGGCGCCGAATTCCGCGGCCAGACCGTAAATGCCGGCCGCCTCCATTTCCACGCCGAGCACATTGTATTTTTCCATCAACTCGAATATCTCCGGCTCAGGCGTATAAAACAGGTCAGAGGAGAAAATATTGCCCACGTGGTGAACAAGTTCCCTCTGTTCGGCAACGGTTACCGCGGACTGCAATAACCGGTAATCCGCAATCGCGGCAAAATCATGGTCCCCGAAACGGATACGATTCACTTTCGAGTCGGTGCAGGCGCCCATGGCAATGATAATATCCCGCAGGTTGACCGATCTGCTGACAGCGCCGCAACTGCCCACCCGGATAATACGCTTCACGCCGAATGCGTTCACCAGTTCGGTACAATACAAGGAACAGGAGGGAATGCCGATGCCGTGGCCCATGACCGACAGGAGTTGTCCCTTATATTGACCGGTAAAGCCCAGCATACTCCTGGTGTCATTCACCAGGCGCCGGTCCTCCAGGTAATTTTCTGCAATGAATTTCGCCCTGAGCGGGTCCCCCGGCATAAGTACGGTTTCGGCAAAATCGCCGGGTTCGGCATTGATATGTGGTGTAGCCATATTGATTTGATTGTATGGATCAAGAACCCATGGTATTTGCCGCTGCGGCGAAGGCTTGATCGAAGGTTTTGATACGGGTTACCCCGCGCCGCTGGCAGCTTGCAAAATGACAAAGATCTCTCGCCCCAAGAGCAGGAAACTGTTCGTGTAGCTGGCAGGCGAGGTACACATCTTCGCTCTCCAGGGGCCAGACTTCAACCCCGGTTCTGATAATGAGGGATATGGCCGCCTCAAGCGTTTGCCGGCGATTGACGGGAAGGTAGGAATAGGCCAGTTCCTGCAATACCTCAGCCGAGGTGTATAACCGCAACTGGTCACGGACCGAGTCGACGAAAAACTCGCGGGCCGGTTCCCGCAACGGATGTGCCCGACCCACCGAGTACATAAATACATTGGTATCGATGAAGATCACGTGTTTGTCGCGCCGCGCCTGCGAGCTTCATTTATAACAGTAAGATGCTGCTCCCAATCAGGTTCTGTCCCCGAGGCTTCCAACCCGTTGCACTCAATGAAAAAAGCCTCAAGGTCTGTCTGGGATTCAAACCGTCGGGTTTGTGACCATCGCTCAAGCCGTTCATGGGCCGCAGCGCGTAGCCAGGCACTCAAGGACATACCCTCTCTACGAGCCTCGTAAACGAACCGGGCGCGGTCTTCATCCGGAATAACCAACTGAACTCTAGCCATTAAATTCACCATCAAAGGTAATATGTATGTGTAAAAAGTATACACACGAATAATCGTCAAAGCAACCCTGTAAATGAGTTCACCCGTAATTTTTCCATGTCCCCCGACACGTTGACATCAAGAACTGCTGGTGTTGAATCGGGGCCTCCGGGAAATTGAGAAGCGGTTACATTATGCGCAAGATATTAAATTTTCCCCTGTATCAATCCTTTGCGATTTTTGCCTTATACCTGCAAGGAGATGAACAGGCCCGCCAACACGGCGCTCATGAGGTTGGACAGGCTGCCGGCAAACACCGACATTAAGCCCATTCCTGCTATATCCTGGCGTCGTTCGGGTACCAGGCTGCCTATGCCGCCCATCAGGATCGCGATGGAAGTCAGGTTGGCGAAACCACACAGGGCAAAGGTGATAACCACCTGGGTGTGCGGGCTCAAGGTGTCCCGTATCTCGCTGAAACTCAGGTAGGCGATAAATTCACTCAGGACAAATTTCTGTCCAATCAGGCTGCCGGCCGCGACTGCCTCGGACCAGGGTACGCCTATCACGAAGGCCAGGGGCGCCAGCAGTTTGCCGAGAATCCCCTGCAACGTCAGTCCCTCAATGCCGAACCAGCCGCCGATGCCTCCGAGCAGGCCGTTGACCAGGGCGATCATGGCCACGAACGCGATCAGCATGGCGCCCACGTTGGCCGCGAGTTTCAATCCGTCCAGGGTGCCGTTGCCCACGGCTTCAAAGATATTCACCACTTTTCCAGTGCCGCTGAATTGTACGTGCTCCAGGTCCAGATTGGAGCTTTCGGTTTCCGGCTTGATGATTTTTGCCATGAGCAAACCACCGGGCGCGGCCATGAAACTGGCCGCGATCAGGTAACTCAGGTTGATCCCCATCGCGGCATAGGCCGCCATGATGGCGCCGGAAATGGCTGCCATGCCACTGGTCATCACTGCAAACAGTTCCGACCGGGTCAGGTCCTTCAGGTAGGGCCTGATGACCAGCGGCGACTCACTGTGGCCGATGAATATGTTGGCTACCGCGCACATGGATTCGGTTTTGCTGGTGCCGAGCAATTTATGTATGCCGCCACCCAGAATCGTTACCAGCTTCTGCATGATACCGAGGTAATACAGCGTGGACATCAGCGCGGAAAAGAAGATAATCACAGGCAACAGGTGAAATGCGATAGAAAATCCTCCGTCCTTCCTGCCCAGCTCGCCGAACACAAATTCGCTGCCTACGGCGCCGTAATCGATCACGTTTTGAACACCCGCCACCATGGTGTTGAGAAAAGCCTGGCCTGGCGGAAAATAAAGAATGAGACCGGCAATGGCTGCCTGTGTCAGAAAGGCGGCAACTACAGTCTTAAGCCTGATCGCCCGCCGGTTTTCGGACAGCAGCAGGGCCAGGCCGAGAATGACCGCCATCCCGACAAAACTCATCAGTATTTGCATGAAAGTGTTCCGTATTGGAGTTATTTATCAAATATTTGGGGTCAGAGTAAAAATACCGTTAGCAACAGGGGACGGAATTAAATTCCGTCCCCGGATTCGTCCGGTAGCGTTGGTTCTCTACCAGGTATTTTTACTCTGACCCCAAATATTATTATAAGATAATATCGGTAATGAGGTTAATCTAAATGAAATATCTGCGATTTTTCTGCCTGTCAATATCGGTTTTGACTGCCGGCGCCACAACCGCGGGTGAAACGGAGACGCAGGCATACTACCAACAGGTACGTAATGAACCGACCCTGCTGCGCGGCTTCCTGTACGATTTTCCCAAAGGGGGTGATTTACATAATCACCTGGATGGCGCAGTCTATGCAGAGAGCTATATCCGCTGGGCTGCAGAGGACGGCAAGTGTATAGACCTTGAAAGTTTCATCATCACGCCGCCGCCCTGCAACGCGGCAACCGGTCTGCCCGCCGTGCGGGACGTCCGCTATAACAGCGCCCTGGTCAATCTGATTATCGATGCTTTTTCGGTGCGTAACTATGAACGCCGCCCGGTGTCGGGGCACGACCAGTTTTTTTCCACGTTCCGCCGCTTCGTCCCGGCGGGCATCGGGCACGAGGGGCACATGCTGGCGGAATCCAGCGCCAGGTCGGCCCGGCAGAATATTCCCTACCTGGAACTGTTGCAGTCCTGGGGCATGGCCGAGGCCCGGCAACTGGCGGCAGCCGGCCGGGAGTTTGACGTCGATACGCCCCTGTCAAAGTTGATTCGCCACAAAGACATTGAAAAACTGGCGGAGGATACGATACTCAAACTTGACGGCATTGAGCGGCAATGGCGCGACAGCCTTGCCTGCGGGCAGGAAACCGCTGACCCGGGTTGCGCCGTGACCGTCCGCTACCTGGCCCAGGTGATTCGTATATTCCCGCCTGAACAGGTATTGGCCCAGACCCTGCTGGCTTACCACCTCATTGAAACAGACCCGCGCTACGTGGGCCTCAACTTCGTCGCGCCGGAAGATAACCCCGTCACCTTGAGAGACTACCGCTGGCAAATGCAAATGATCGGCGAACTTGCCGGCCATTTCCCTGCGGCACAGGATGGTATCACTTTGCATGCCGGTGAAGTGGAGATGGGCCTCGTGCCTCCTGACCACCTGGGCTGGCATATCCGGGCCGCGCTGGAGATTGCCGGCGCCAGGCGTATCGGCCACGGCATCGACATTTTTTATGATAAGAATGCAACACAACTCATGGAGTCGATGGCCGAACGGGGCATCCTGGTCGAGATCAACCTGACCAGCAATGACGTCATCCTGGGGGTGAAGGGCGACCGGCATCCCATCAGGGCTTATCGCAAATACAACGTTCCCATCGCCTTGTCGACGGATGATGAGGGAGTATCGCGCATTGACCTCACCCACGAATACCAGCGCGCGGTGGAGACCTACGACCTGACCTATAACGATCTCAAATACCTGTCCAGAAATGCCCTGGCGTACAGTTTTCTGGCCGGGGAAAGTCTGCTGGAGTCAACTGTCGCCGGTAACTTCGTCAAACAGTGCGAAGGCGCTGAACCGGGAGCGGAAACAGTAGAGGAAACTTGTATGGAATTCCTCTCCGGCAGCGAAAAAGCCGGCCTGCAATGGGAACTGGAACGGCGTTTCAAAGACTTTGAAGCGGATTATGGGGATTAATCCGCAGATGAATACAGATAAGTATTATTAATCCGCAGATGACGCAGATTACCGCAGATAAAAGATGAGTCTTTTTTTCACGAGGCTGTATTCCCAAACCAACAGACATCAGAATTTATGTCTGTGTTTTTTAAAATGGCCTGTGATTATTAATGAAGTTCTTATTCTCAGTATTCTGCCATCTGATGGGTAACAGTAAAAAAATAATCTGCGTTCATCTGCGTCATCTGCGGATAATATTTTTTTTATTTTCATTTCCTCTCACGGCCCAGGAATCCGTTCAGCGCTTTCCTTACTTCGGCGACCTGCACGTGCATAGCGCCTGGTCGCTGGACAGTTACGTCAATTTCAATCGTACAGGACCCCGCGAAGCCTATCGTTTTGCCAGGGGCGAGCCCGTTGTAATCTCGGGCGGCAGGGTGGTGCAGATAGACCGCCCCCTTGATTTTGCATCAGTGACGGAGCATGCGGAATACCTGGGCGAGTTGCGGCTTTGCACGGATGAGACCGATGCCCGGTATCCGTCGGCGCTTTGCCGGGATATCCGTAATGAATCTGGGGAGCCGTCCCGCATAGACAAGATTTTCAGGGAACTGATCATCCGTGACGTGTTGTCCCCGGACCCGCAACGCGAACCTGCCCTGTGTGGCGAAGATAATGCCCATTGCCTGGCAAGGGCAAAATCAACCTGGCGGGAATTGCAGGATATAGCCCGCGAATTCAACCGACCCGGCATCTTTACCACCTTGATGGGATACGAGTGGACCGCGAGTACGAAAGGAAATAACCTGCACAGGAACATTATCTACAAGAATGATCATGTGCCGGTATTGCCCATCAGCTATTTTGAGGCGAACACGCCGGAAAAATTGTGGCGGCAATTGCAGGACACCTGCACCACTCCCTGCGAAGTCCTGTCAATCCCGCACAATTCCAACCAGAGTAACGGACAAAAATTCCGGGTGCTGGACTCGGACGGAAACCCACTCAGCGCGGAGCAGGCGTTATTGCGCGTCAGGACGGAACCCCTGGTGGAGGTCGTCCAGGCCAAGGGCGAGTCGGAGTGCCATACCGGGGTGGGCACCGAGGACGAGTTGTGCAATTTTGAAAAACTGGAGCGCCGGCCGGTATGCGGGGATGGCGTCAGCGTTACAGACTGCATCCGGGTCTGTGCCGGTGATGAGGCCGCGCAGGATTGCATAGCTCCCAACAACTATGTCCGCAATGCCTTGAAACTGGGGCTGGAACTGGAGCGGCAACTGGATGTGAATCCGTTCAAGCTGGGCTTTATCGGCAGCACGGACACCCATAACAGCACACCCGGCGCCACCGATGAGACCGATTACCAGGGTCATCACGGGTTTGAAGACGGCACCCCGGCGAGGCGGGCGCTCACGCCTGAGATTAAAGCCTTTTCGCCAAGCCGGATGAAAAATTCCGGCGGGCTGGCCGGCGTGTGGGCGGAAGAGAATACCCGCGCCGCTATCTTTGCCGCACTGAAACGCCGGGAGACCTTTGCCACCAGCGGCACGCGCCTCACGGTACGCTTTTTCGCCGGCTGGGATTTTCCTGAAGCAGTTGATGCAGGCGTCGACCTGGCTGCCCTGGGTTACGCCAGGGGAGTGCACATGGGCGGCGACCTCCCGGCGCAAGATAATGGCACAGTGCCGGAGTTTATCCTGTGGGCAATGAAGGACCCGCAAGGAGTCAACCTGCAACGGATGCAGGTTATCAAAGGATGGCTGGAACAGGGTGAGAACAGGGAACAGGTGTACGACGCTGCCTGTGCCGACGGCCTGACCCCTGATCCGGAGACACACCGTTGTCCCGACAATGGCGCGGCAGTGTCCCTGAGCGATTGCAGCGTCAGCGCGGATAAGGGAGCGGCGGAACTGAAAACCTTATGGCGGGACCCGGATTTCAGCGCGGCACAGCACGCCTTTTACTACGTCAGGGTACTGGAAAATCCCAGTTGCCGCTGGAGCACCTGGGAAGCAATACGAGAAGGAAATAAACCATTCGATGACGTTGACCTGACCATACAGGAACGTGCCTGGAGCTCCCCGATTTGGTATAGTCCCTGACAGCAGCGACGTTTTTCCGGTCAGGTATAAGCACCATCCACTTATCAACGAGTGTCAGTTTGAGAAATTTCATTTCACAATTTCCTGTCGTAGGCGCAGCATTGTTGCTTGCGGGCTGTTCCATCTCGGCTATTTCGCCGGATATCACAGAGCAGGATCTGCCTGAGAGCTGGAGTGGTATTGTTGAACATTCAACCGTAAAGGATGACTGGCTGACAGAATTAGCCGACAGGGAACTCACCGATCTGGTTACCCTTGCCATGGAGAAAAATTATCAACTGGCGCAACAGGCAGCCGGCGTCGATGCGGCAAGACAGGCTGTCATCATCAGCGGGGCAGGCCGTTATCCCGAGTTAACCCTGGCGCTTGACGCGTCCCGCCGCCGGGCTGTTATCAACGAGACCTCGAATACGGTAACGGCCAATAACTTTGAGATTGGCGTGGATTTGTCCTGGGAAATCGACGTATGGGGCAAATTGAAGGACGTGGAGAAACAGGCCAGTTTAAATTTATTGTCAGAGGAGGCGCGTTATAAAGACGCCCGACACCGGTTAGCGGCCGGCGTGTCGCGTGTCTGGTTCAACGCGGTCAGCGCCAATCAATTACTGGCGCTGTTTCGAGAGAGGTTGGCAAACCTCGAGGTAGACCTGGAGATTATCGAACGCGCCTACAACCAGGGTTTGAACAGCGCGCTGGACGTTTACCTGGCCCGGACAAACGTCGACCAGGAACGCGCCCGCGTGACGCAGCAGGAGCAACTGCTGGCAGAAGACCGGGTTGCATTGCAGTTGTTGCTGGGGGATTTCCCGGATGCCGGGCTGGAGGTCAGCAAGTCTCTCCCGGTCATCGACGCGCCCATCCCAACAGGGTTGCCGTCTGAATTGATCAGTCGGCGGCCGGATCTGCAACAGGCCTGGATGAACCTGCTGGCCAGTGACGCCGGCGTGGCGATTGCGCATAAGCAACGCTTCCCGCGTATTTCACTGATGGCCGCCGGCAGCGATATCTCCGATGAATTTGGAAGCCTGCTGAACGGCAGCGCGCTGGCCTGGTCCGTGCTGAGCAACCTGACCCAGCCCCTGTTTAATAAAGGCCGGCTGAAAGCGCAGGAAGAACAGGCCAGGGCCCGTGTTGCGCAGGCTGAAAATCAATACCTGGACAGGTTGTACCAGGCCTTTTCCGAGGTGGAGAATGCCATCAGCCGCAACAGGTCCCTGCAGGCCCGGTACCAGGTAACCCTCGCCTCGGAAAAAAATGCCGTAGCGGGATTAACGCTGGCATTTGAACAATATCAGCGCGGATTGGTCACATATACCACGGTATTGGAAGCCCAACGCCGGGCTTTTGATATACAATCAGCCATTATAAATTTACGCAATCAACTACTACAAAACAGGATTGGACTATACCTGGCCCTGGGAGGCAATTTCGGCCCATCATGAACAATTGTGGTCATTAACCCGCATATTGCACCAGTGGATGCGCCCTCGCTTGTCTTTTTGCGGCTGGCGGGCACGTGTTCCCTCAACCATAGCTACGGCTATGCTTTCGGTCGCAGGTACCCGCCAGTCGCACAAATCTGCCAGGAGCAGATTTGGACGCCCGTAGGGCGCCCGGAGGGGGTGCGCCAGGGAGGGCGCACATCAAAAATCCGGCGCGATCTTCGCATCCACTGGTGCAATATGCGGGTTAAGGTACAAAATCGGCTCGCAACATGAAAAAACTGGCGCCTGTCATTATTCTTGTCGTACTCGTGGGTCTGGCCTATCTGGTCTTGCGTAATCCACCGCAGACGGATAGAAGGGAAGCCCCCGCGGGACCGCAGCTCACAGTGGACGTAATGCGGTTGGAACGGCAGCCGTACCAGGTAAAACTGCAAAGCTACGGCACGGTGCAGCCGCGCGTCCAAAGTATGCTGGTGGCACAAGTCTTCGGTGAGATTACCGCGATTAATGACAGCCTGAGGACAGGCGGTTTTTTCGAGAAGGGCGACGTGTTGCTCAACATCGATCAAAGGGATTATCTCGCCAATGTAAAAATTGCCGGGGCGTCGTTAATGGACGCGAAGCAGGCGCTGGCCGAGCAGGAGGCGCGTGCTGCGCAGGCGCTGGAAGACTGGAACCGCCTCGGCAATGAAGGCGAAGCGCCGGCGCTGGTATTGCGTAAACCGCAACTGGCCGCAGCCCAAGCCCGAGTCATTTCAGCGGAATCCACGCTGGACAAGGCCCAACTTGAACTGGAACGCACCAACATCGTAGCGCCCTATGCCGGGCGGGTAATGACCAAGATGGTCGACCAGGGACAGGTGGTCAATAAAAACTCGCAACTGGCGGAAATCTATGCCGTGGACCTGGTCGAAATCCGCTTGCCCTTGCGTAATCGCGACCTGTCCTATATTGACCTGCCGGAAGACTATCGATTCGCAGATGAAGACCGGGTTGAGGGACCACGGGTCACGCTCCATTCCAAACTGGCGGGCGGATCGGAATGGCACGGCAAGGTGGTGCGAACTGAAGGCGCGATTGATGACAGCGCCAGGCAGTTGCACGTGGTGGCGCAGGTTGATAATCCCTTTGGGACTCAGGCCCGCGGCAAAACACCATTGAAGATAGGACAGTACGTTACGGCGGAATTGGCCGGCAGACAGGTGCAGGATGCCCTGGTGATCCCGAACCGCGCCATTTACCAGGGAAGTTATGTCTATGTCGTTATTGACGGCGTATTGCAGCGACGCAATATCGGTATTGCCTGGCAGAACCAGACAGAGGCGGTTATTGACAGTGGACTGGTCGAGGGTGATTTGCTGGTATTAACCCCGCTTGGACAGGTCACATCGGGCGTACGCGTAGCAATATCGAAAACATCTCTCCCGGACGATCGCGCCATCGCGTCAGGCGCATCACCGGGTGGTACGAAGGGCAAGATGTAATCATGATCGCCTGGTTCGCAAGAAACCACGTAGCAGCGAACTTATTGCTGCTCAGTATCATCGTCGGCGGTTTCTATTCGCTTAATTCAAGGTTAAACCTGGAATTATTTCCGGAAATCGAACCCGATATCATCAATGTAACCGTACCCCTGCGTGGCGCGACGCCCGAGGATATCGAATTGGGTGTCGCCATACGCATTGAGGAAGCGGTACAGGACCTTGAAGGTATCGATAAGATTGCCAGCCGCTCCGTCGAAGGCACTACCTCTGTCAACATTGAAGTGGATTCCGACTATGAACCGCGGGATTTGCTCAACGATATAAAGAACCGGGTCGATTCCATCAATACCTTCCCCGCCGATACGGAGAAACCGGTAGTCAGCCTGGCGCAACGCACGCGCGAAGTTATCTCAGTGGTCGTTTCCGGTAATTACAGCGAAGGTGAAATCCGCAGTTTCACGGAGCAAATCCGCGATGATTTATTGCGTGTAGATGGTATCACGCAGGTCAGGCTGGACGCCGTCAGGAAATATGAAATCAGTATAGAAGCTTCGCAGGACCGTTTGCGGGAATTCAAACTTAACCTGGCGGATATCGCTCGCGCCGTACAGCGCAGTTCGCTGGATATCTCTGCCGGCAACGTACGCACCGACGGAGGTGACGTTCTCATTCGATCCAAAGGCCAGGCCTATCGGCGCGCGGAATTTGAAGACATCGTAGTCAAGACCAACGCTGACGGCAGCATTATCCGCGTAGCCGACATTGCCAAGGTCAACGATGGTTTCGAAGAAGTCTTGTTGAAGACCGGCTTCAACGGCAACTTTGCCGGCCTGGTCCAGGTATACCGGATAGGCGACCAGGACGCCCTGGTCGTTGCCCAAAAGGTAAAAGACTATATTGTCGCAAGACAGGATACCTTGCCGGTCGGCCTGGTTCTAAGCTACTGGGATGATAATTCCGCCTATTTGAAAGCGCGTCTCGGTACGCTGATCAGTAATGGCATACAGGGCGGTATCCTGGTGATTGCTTTACTGGCGCTGTTTTTGCGGCCGGCCGTGGCGTTCTGGGTATTTCTGGGTGTTCCGGTCAGTTTTCTGGGCGCGCTGATTCTTATGCCCATCCTCGGGGTGGGTATCAATATGATGAGTCTGTTCGGCTTTATTATCGTACTCGGAATTGTGGTCGATGACGCGATTGTCACCGGGGAAAACGTCTACTCGCGCTTGCGGGAAGGGGGCGACCCTCTCGCAGCCTCCATCCTTGGCACCAGACAGGTCGCCATACCGGTGACCTTTGGTATTCTTACGACCATTGCGGCGTTCAGCCCGTTAGCTTTTATCGAGGGGCGCATGGGAGATTTCATGGGAGCGATACCGGCCGTCGTTATTCCGTGCCTGCTGTTTTCCCTGATTGAATCAAAACTGGTACTGCCGGCGCATTTGAAAACCATCAAAGTAAACAATGGCCCGGCAAAGCGTGCGGGGCTCAGCCGGTTTCAACAACGATTTGCCGACGGGTTCGAACGGTTCATTCTCGACTATTACCAACCGGTACTGCGATATTCGCTGAGCCACCGTTACTCGGTCCTTGCCGCGTTCCTGGGGGTTCTGGCATTGACGCTGTCGCTGGTGCTGAGCGGCTGGGCGAAGTTTGTATTTTTTCCGCGGATAGAATCGGATATTGCCACCGTGACGTTGACCATGCCCGTAGGCACCCCTTTCCCCGTTACTGACAGGCACATGCAACGCATCACCGAAGCCGCTTTTGAACTGCGGGATAAATATACGAATGGAGAAGGCGGGGAACCGATAATCCGCAATATTTTATCTACTATCGGGTCGGCAAGACGTGAGAGAGGCCCCAATGCTTCAGGTGACCGGGGAGGCGATCATTATGGCCAGGTTGTTATTGAAACAGTGCCTTCCGATGAACGTCTCACCGATATAAAGACAAACGATTTGCTCAGGGAATGGCGCCGGATGATCGGCACGATACCCGGCGCCGAATCACTGACTTATCGCGGCGAACTCATTCGCACCGGCGATCCGATTAACATCCAGTTCAGTGCCCAGTCTCTGGAGACGCTGGCAGAAATAGGCGAACGGGTAAAACAACGATTGACGACTTATCCGACTGTATTTGATATAGCCGACAGCCTCTCTGACGGCAAGGAAGAGTTACAGGTTGAATTGACCCGGCAAGGTTACGTGCTGGGACTGACGCGTGCGGCAATAGCAAGTCAGGTGAGCCAGGCATTTCGCGGTTTTGAGGCGCAACGCATACAACGGGGGCGCGATGACGTGCGCGTCATTGTGCGTTTGCCAAAAGAGGAAAGAAGCACAACGGCAACGCTGGATGAATACCTGATAACGGCGCCGGACGGCAGAAAAGTGCCGCTCTCCCACGTTGCAACACTGACACCCGGCAAGGGGCCGTCAACGATCACCCGTATTGATCGTTATCGTACTATGACCGTCATTGCCGACGTCGATAAGGACAAGACGAATATGACGGTATTGCAGGCAGACCTGAACGAGTACCTGCAGGCGCTCCTGGTCAATTACCCCGGCGTTGTCTATACCTTTGAGGGAGAGGCAAAACAACAACGCGAATCGTTCGGCAGTCTGCAATATAGCATCATCGTTTTGTTGTTTGCTATTTATGTTTTGCTGGCATTGCCCCTCAAGTCCTATGTCCAGCCATTGATCGTTATGTCGGTGATACCCTTCGGCGTCATCGGCGCGATATGGGGACATTGGATAATGGGGCGTGATCTGTCTTTTCCGAGTATCCTTGGATTGATGGCGCTGGTCGGGGTGGTCGTCAATGACAGCCTGGTGCTGGTAGATTACATAAATCAAAAGAGGGCACAGGGCATGACCCTGCTCGACGCGGTATTGAATGCAGGCGTCGCCCGCTTCAGGCCGGTATTGCTGACCTCGTTAACAACCTTCTTCGGCCTGTTGCCGCTGATGTTCGAGAAATCGCTTCAGGCGCAATTCCTGATACCCATGGGGATCTCACTCGGCTTTGGTATTTTATTTGCAACGGCTATCACCCTGATGATGATCCCGGCTAACGTCATGATTGTCGACGATATCCGAAAATTCCTGCATTCAATTTACAGCGACAGATCGCAACAGGCTCAATATTTGGGGTCAGAGTAAAATATTTTACTCTGACCCCAAATATCATCCCTGCAAAAGCCACCCCCCGTCATTCCCGCGGAACTTGCCCCTGTATGCTGTTGAGCAGAGGGCGGGAATCCAGTAAAACAAATGTCGCCCCCTGCTTACGACATGCTGGGGCATGCTCCGGCGACACATTATCAACCGGATTCCCCTACGTATAAATTCCTCCAGGCCATACCCTCCGCTTCTCCTCCAACGGCAAAAAGCTGCACGCGGCCGCATCATCATTGATACGATTGAATTCCTCCTCCGTCAAACCAAGTTCATCATGAAGAACATCGTACTCATGACACAGGTCAATCCCGAACAAGTGCGGATCATCTGAATTCACGGACACCATAACCCCCGCTTCCATGAGTTCGCGCAACGGGTGCTGACTGATTGAAGGAACAGAGTTGGTCAACCGGTTGCTGGTGGGGCAGAGTTCGAGCAATACGTTTTCCTGCTTTACAAAATCCATCACCTCCTGGTCGCGAATAATATATATGCCGTGGCCTATTCTTTCCGCCCCCAGTTCTTCAATCGCGACCCGGACGTGCTGCGGAGCCTCCGGCACGTTTTCTTCCCCCGAGTGAAGCGTGACATGCAAACCGGCTTTTTTCGCCTTAATCATCAACGGCGCAAAACGCCGGATCCCGAAACCGATATCCATGTCGGCCATATCGATACCGACAAACGATGCCTTGTTTTCAATGATAAAATCGGTGGTGTATGCGGCGTCCTCCGGGGACAGGATTTTTTGCACTATCCCGATCAGGCCGACGGCAATATCCGGATGTTCGGCTCTTGCAATACCCCTGACAATCGCCTCATGGATTTTTTCAAAACTTAAACCTGCGTTCGCTCCCCGGATAAAATTCGGCGAGTAGCGCAGTTCAAAAATTCTGATATTCTGCTCAACGCCGTATTCGCAGGCCTCATAGGCCAGACGCTCAATCGTTTCCTCCGAACCCCACAGAGTTTGTATGTTGACGAATTTTTTCAACGCCTGTTCCACGTTGTCCACCGGTTCGGTGATTAACCACTCCCGTCTGAAGACTTCGGGGTCTTCCGGAATATCGAGGCCGAGGGTCTGCCCGATATCCTTCACCGTTTGCGTTTGAAAACAGGCTTCAAGATGGCAATGAAGCTCTACTTTCGGGATGTTTTTGCTATTCATTATTTTATCCTAACGCCATGACCGGATTGTCACAACATCATACTCCGGGTTTTGTTACACTACCCTCCGGAGCGTGGGGACGGAATTCAATTCTGTCCCCGTTCACTGGATTCCCGCCCCCTGCTCAACAGCATACAGGGGCAGGCTTCGCGGGAATGGCAGCGGAGGCAACCCCGCCATTCCGGGCTTGACCCGGAATCCAGTCAAATATGTGTCGCCCCCTGCTTACGACATGCTGGGGCAGGCTTCGGCGACTCCTTTTTTGCGCTGATTATACGGGCTGAAATGCCGATGCACGAAACCATTGCCATTATTTTTGATTTTGACGATACGCTGGCGCCGGACAGCACCTCCGGCTACCTGGACCAGTGCGGTATTGATGTCCCCCGCTTCTGGAAAGAAGAGGTGCAGCCAATGATGGAGACTGCGAGCGACGAGTGGGACCCGGTCCCCGCCTATCTCTACAAAATGATCGAGAAGTCCGGCAGCGGTGAGATCGAACCCATTACCCGGGACAGCCTGGCCCGGTGGGGTGCTGAACTGCCGTTATACCCGGGGGTTGAATCGATCTTCGAACAGTTGAGGAAGGTTGCCGCTGAGGTAAATCCCCGGGTATCGCTGGAATTCTACGTGATCAGCTCAGGGATAGGAGAGGTATTGAAGCATACTCGCATCGCGGCTGAATTCCAGGAGATCTGGGCGTCGGATTTTGCCTACGATGATCAGGGGCGGATTAAATTTCCCAGAAGGATCATCAGTTTTACCGATAAGACCCGTTATATATTTCACATCCAGAAGGGTATTTTCGGCCCGGATTTCATCGGCAAACCGTTTGAGGTAAATCGTAAGGTAGACCCGTCCAAGATTCGGGTGCCCATCAGCCAGATGATCATGGTGGGAGACGGCTATACGGACATACCCTGTTTCTCATTGGTAAAGCAGGGGCAGGGCATTGCCATCGGTGTGTACGATGCTTCCGGCGATCGCGAGAAACGCAGCAGGGCCTGGGGATTTATCGAAGACGGCCGCGTCTCAAACCTGGTACGAGCGGACTATTCGGAAAAGTCCGGCCTCATGGATTCCCTGACCATGGCCGTTGAGCACCTCGCCAAACGCATCTCCCTGGCCGGCCACACCTACCAGGGATAATAAGGAGTCGCCCCCTGCTCAACACCATACTGGGGCATGCTCCGGCGACACATATTTGACTGGATTCCGGGTCAAGCCCGGAATGACGGTTGTGCCTCCGTTGCCATTCATGCCCCTCCTGTCATTCCCGTGAAAACGGGAATCCAGTAGACAAAGAGTCGCCCCCTGCTCAACACCATACTGGGGCATGCTCCGGCGACACATATTTGACTGGATTCCGGGTCAAGCCCGGAATGACGGCGTTGCCTCCGTTGTCATTCCTGCCCCTCCTGTCATTCCCGTGAAAGCTTGCCCCAGTATGGTGTTGAGCAGGGGCGGGAATCCAGTAGACAAAGAGTCGCCCCCTGCTCAACACCATACTGGGGCATGCTCCGGCGACACATATTTGACTGGATTCCGGGTCAAGCCCGGAATGACGGCGTTGCCTCCGTTGTCATTCCTGCCCCTCCTGTCATTCCCGTGAAAACGGGAATCCAGTAGACAAAGAGTCGCCCCCTGCTCAACACCATACTGGGGCATGCTCCGGCGACACATATTTGACTGGATTCCGGGTCAAGCCCGGAATGACGGTTGTGCCTCCGTTGTCATTCCTGCCCCTCCTGTCATTCCCGTGAAAACGGGAATCCAGTAGACAAAGAGTCGCCCCCTGCTCAACACCATACTGGGGCATGCTCCGGCGACACATATTTGACTGGATTCCGGGTCAAGCCCGGAATGACGGCGTTGCCTCCGTTGTCATTCCTGCCCCTCCTGTCATTCCCGTGAA
Organism: Gammaproteobacteria bacterium; assembly: GCA_965248145.1. Taxonomy (GTDB): domain Bacteria; phylum Pseudomonadota; class Gammaproteobacteria; order Eutrophobiales; family Eutrophobiaceae; genus JAAXHV01. The sequence goes on from OZ252091.1 coordinate 1,057,698, forward strand.
AACGGGAATCCAGTAGACAAAGAGTCGCCCCCTGCTCAACACCATACTGGGGCATGCTCCGGCGACACATATTTGACTGGATTCCGGGTCAAGCCCGGAATGACGGTTGTGCCTCCGTTGCCATTCATGCCTCTACCGTCATTCCCGTGAAAACGGGAATCCAGTAGACAAAGAGTCGCCCCCTGCTCAACACCATACTGGGGCATGCTCCGGCGACACATATTTGACTGGATTCCGGGTCAAGCCCGGAATGACGGTTGTGCCTCCGTTGCCATTCATGCCCCTCCCGTCATTCCCGTGAAAACGGGAATCCAGTAGACAAAGAGTCGCCCCCGGCGACTCCTTATAACTTGATAACTTGCCGTAACTCATCCAGCTCGGAAACCGGTTCCAGGCACTGAAAGCCCGTGCAGACAAACGCTGTTGCCGCCGCGTCGGTTTTTTTCTCATTGAGCAGGTTCGGCAAGTCCTTTTCTGTCGCCGGGATGGCGAAGCTGAGGGAACGCACGTCCGGGAGCGGTTCAATCCGTTGTTGCCAATCAGTAATGGTCTCCTCCTCACCGCGCAGGATGATCACCTGTCTTGGCCGGTCGTATTCCAGCAGCGCCATCAGCAGTGCGGTACAGGCATGGGGCATACGTTCAAGCGTACTCCAACCGGTTTTCAGGGTCCGTTCCGCGGCATCCAGGTAATCCTGCCGTCCGGTCAGGTGTCCGAGCTTGAGCAACGCCAAAGCCGCCACGCCGTTGCCGGACGGCAGAGAGTCGTCCGTGAAATCCTTGCGCCGTTGCAGCAGGGTCTCATGGTGGTGTGAGGTGAAAAAGAAACCGCCGCCTTCATTATCAAAAAACTGTTCAACCAGGGTATCGGCCAACTGCATGGCAAATACCAGCCACTTGCTCGACCACCTGTAGGAAAGCAGGTGGATAATCGCGTCGATCAGGAAGGCATAGTCATCCAGGTACGCGTTCAGGCGCGCCCTGCCGTCCTTGTAAGTGGCCGCCAGTCTTTTCCCGTCCCACAGACGATCATGGACAAACGCCAGACACCGTTGTGCCGACCGGTAATAATCGGGTTCCCGCAGGCGTATTGCCGCTACGCTCATGCCCTTAATCATCAGGGCATTCCAGGACGTCAGGATTTTGTCGTCGCGGCCGGGCCATATCCGTTTCTCCCTGACCCGGAACAATTTTTCCCTGGCGCTTTCCAGGTGTTGTTTGATTTCGCCCAGGTCCCGGCCCGTTGCGCGGGCAATCTCTTCCGGAGATTCCGCCACGTAAAGATGCCATTGACCTTCAAAGTTGGCAGGTTTATTCAAGCCGGAATAGCGCGCAAAATCATCGAATTCGGCGGCGGTCAACAGCGCCTGCGCTTCACCCGGTTCCCAGACGTAAAACTTCCCTTCCTCACCCTCTGAATCTGCGTCCAGCGAAGAGTAATAACCGCCTTCCTCTGACTGCATTTCCCGCATCACCCAGGCAGCCGTCCCGTGAGCGGCCTGTTTGAAAATATCGTGCCCGCTGACGCGCCAGGCATCGGCGTATAACGCCAGCAAAGGCCCGTTGTCGTACAGCATCTTTTCAAAATGCGGGATAAGCCAACGGGCATCCACCGAATAACGGCAAAAGCCGCCGCCGACCTGGTCATAAATACCGCCCTGGGCCATTTTTTCCAGGGTGAAACAGGCCATATCCAGGAGTTCGGTGTCAGTGGTGTCGCCGGTCAGGAAAAACTGGTTGATCAATAACTCGATGTTGCCCGGATGGGGAAATTTCGGCGCCCCGCCAAAGCCGCCGTCGCGCCGGTCAAAGGCCCGCGCCAGTTCGGCGGCGCAGCGGCCTATCGGGCCGGTGTCCAGGCTGGTTCCCGCGGCGACAGGTTCGGTTTTTTGAGTTTGATCCAATGCATTGATGAATGCGCTGCTTTGTTCTGTCAAAGCAGTTCTTTCATCCCGGTAAACCTCGCTGACCCTGGTAAGCAGGGTCTTGAACCCCGGCAGGCCATGCCGTGGCTCCGGCGGGAAATAAGTGCCACCGAAGAACGGCGTCTGATCTTCAGGCATCAGGAACATGGTCAAAGGCCAGCCGCCGGTACGCCCCGTCAACAGTTGTTGCGAGGTCTGGTAGATTTTGTCCAGGTCGGGCCGCTCTTCCCGGTCCACCTTGATGTTGACAAAATGCCGGTTCATCAACTCCGCGGTTTCTTCATCCTCAAACGATTCGTGCGCCATGACGTGACACCAGTGGCAGGCCGAATAACCGATGGACAGCAAGATGGGCTTTCCCTCTTGTTTTGCGAGCGCCAATGCCTCTTCATTCCAGGCATGCCAGGCAACCGGGTTGTTTGCATGCTGCAATAAATAAGGACTGGTCTCGTTGACCAGGGCATTAGCCGGAAAAGATTGATTCGACATTCAGGCATTATCCGCTAATATCCGCAAAGGGGACAGATTTTTATGTTTATGGGGTCATTTATGGGGTCAGGTCTTTGATTTTTGATAGGCTTTTTGTCAACTTCAATGATCCATATCAAAAATCAAAGACCTGACCCCATAAATGACCCCATAAACATAAGCGCCTGTAGCTCAGTTGGATAGAGTGCTGCCCTCCGAAGGCAGAAGTCACAGGTTCGAATCCTGTCAGGCGCGCCAGGTTTCACTGGGTATGTACCGGACACATGGTTGACAGTTTATACCGGAGACACAAATTACACCTTCGGCAACGAGGGCAGAGTCGTTTTTTTCCTGATAGTCATACCCGTATCCGGTAAACTCTTCCATCATGCTGACATACCCGAATATTGACCCGGTAGCCATTGACCTGGGTTTATTCCAGATCCGCTGGTACGGGCTCAGCTATATCGCAGGTATCCTGGGCGCCTGGGCGCTGCTGCATTACCGGGCCAGGTCGGGGCGCTTCGGCTGGAATACCGTACAGGTTGCGGACCTGATTTTCTACGGTACGCTGGGCGTCATTCTCGGCGGCAGGCTGGGTTCGGTCCTGTTTTACAACCTGCCGTATTACCTCGATAACCCGGTTGACGTGCTCAAGGTCTGGCAGGGCGGCATGTCGTTCCACGGCGGGATGATCGGCGTTGCCGTCGCTATCTGGTTATACGGCCGCAAGATCAACAAGACCCTGTTCGAAGCCGGTGATTTCCTGACGCCGGTCGTGCCCATCGGCTTGTTCACCGGTCGCATAGCCAATTTTATCAATGCGGAACTGTGGGGAAAACCGACGGATGTCCCCTGGGGGATGGTATTTCCCAATGCCGGCAACCTGCCAAGACACCCGTCACAACTGTATGAGGCGTTCCTGGAAGGGCTGTGCCTGTTTGTCATCCTCTGGTGGTTTTCCTCGCGACCAAGACCGGCCATGGCCGTATCCGGCCTGTTCATGCTGTTCTACGGCCTGTTCCGGTTTTCCATAGAATTTGTCCGGGAGCCCGACGCCCACATCGGCTACCTCGGTTTTGACTGGCTGACAATGGGGCAGGTATTGTCCTTCCCCATGATCCTCGCCGGTATAGTATTATTCGCCTTGGCATCCGGCAGATCCAGGTAAGGAGTCGCCATAGGCGACATATATTTGACTGGACTCCGGGTCAAGCCTGGAATGACGGATGTGCCACCGCCGTCACTCCCGCGAAACTTGCCCCAGTATGGTGTTGAGCAGGGGGCGGGAGTCCAGTGAAACAAAAAGTCGCCATAGGCGACACATTATAAAATAGAATTGAAACAACGCCTCACATGAAACAATATCTGGACCTGTTGCATCACGTCCGCCACCGGGGTGTGAAGAAATCCGACCGCACCGGCACCGGTACGCTCAGCGTTTTCGGCTACCAGATGCGCTTCGACCTGGGCCGGGACTTCCCCGCGGTGACCACCAAAAAACTGCATTTCAAATCCATCATCCATGAGTTGCTGTGGTTCCTGCAGGGAGAGTCGAATATTCAATACCTGCGCGATAACAACGTCACGATCTGGGATGAGTGGGCCGATGAAGCAGGTAACCTGGGTCCCGTCTACGGCGTGCAATGGCGATCATGGCGTACCGCAGATGGGGAGGTCATCGACCAGGTAGCCGACGTCATAAAGCAAATCAAAACCAACCCTAACTCCCGGCGCTTGATTGTCAGCGCCTGGAACCCGGGAGAGATCGAAAAAATGGCCCTGGCGCCCTGCCATGCCTTCTTCCAGTTTTACGTGAATAACGGCGCCCTGTCCTGCCAACTCTACCAGCGCAGCGCCGACATTTTTCTGGGCGTGCCCTTCAACATCGCCTCCTATTCCCTGCTCACCCTGATGATGGCCCGGGTCACCGGTCTTGCACCGGGCGAGTTCGTGCATACGCTGGGCGACGCTCATTTATATCTGAATCACCTGGAGCAGGCGGACTTGCAGTTGAAAAGAGAGCCCCTGCCGCTGCCGCAGATGAAGATCAATCCCGAGGTGGACAATATATTTGATTTCCACTACGAGGATTTCGAGCTGGTCGGATACCAGTCGCACCCGTCCATTCCCGCCCCCATCGCTGTTTAACCGGCAGGATGGTTATTTCACCCATTGTTGCCATTAATCTAAAAAATTAACCTGCTATAATTTACGCCAGTAATCTGGATATGTTTATCATGGGCAAAAAAATAAAAAATTGGTTGCGGGGCGCAGCCTCCACGGCCCAACTATGGCCGGATACGTCTTCGAGGATGAAGGAAGTATTTCTGCAACGCTCCGATTCAGAAGCGCTGTACCATGATTGGCAACGCATAGGCAATGATATAAAAACCGCTATAGGGAAATACGAACATGGGAAGACAGAGACATAGTCCGCAGCGTAAAGCACCTGCTAAAAAACCGCAGTTCTCCACGCAACAACAAAACAGCCAGCAAGTCGTTCAAGTCACGGAACAATTCAGTGGGCCTATCCCGCCCCCGGATGTGCTCGAACGATATAATCAGGTAGCTCCCGACCATAAGTAATAAAGGAGTAGTCCTTGGTGGGGAGTTCTACTTCTGTGTTGACAACAAATCCCGTAATCATCAGTTAAAATTTACAATTTGTATCCTTTAGGATACAATAGGGTAGTGTCTGAGATGGTCAATACCATTAATGAATATACAGATAAACAGAATAGAAGCCCATATGCCGAGTGGCTGGCATCGTTGCGTGATATACAGACCAGGGCCAGGATTATCATGCAGGTGGACCGGATGGAGTTAGGTTTGTTTGGTGATTCCGCACCCATCGGCGAGGGTCTGAGTGAGTTAAAAATTCATTATGGCCCTGGTTATCGTGTTTACTATGGTAAAGAAACGCAGAATGCCTATTTGCTGTTGTGTGGTGGCGATAAATCGACACAGTCAAAAGATATCAAACGAGCGAAAGCTTATTGGCAAGAACACAAGAGGAGAAAATAGCGATGCCGCGTAATGTAAGAACGACGCACAGCGAACATCTGCGCGACCCTGAAGTCGCTGCAGAGTATTTAAACCAGGCCCTACAAGAAGACGACCCCGTTATCGTGTTGATGGCGCTACGCAATATTGCCGAAGCTCAGGAAGGAGGCATGGCGGGACTGGCGGCGCGCGCACATGTTGGTCGTGAAAGTATGTACAAAATGCTCTCAGAATCAGGTAATCCGAAGTTGTCCAGTTTTACCAAGGTAATCCAGGGGCTGGGCTTGCACTTGAAAGTACAAACACATATTTAACCCGCATTGTTGATAATGTGAACGAATTCTGGGTACACAATACTGAATTATCCTGCCGTCGTTTTGGCCCCGGTCTTTTCTTTTTCAGCGACCGGTCCAACGCTCGCTCAATCCTTTCAATAAATCTCTCATCCCTCAAGGGTTTGCCGCACGAAGTCCGGATCAGCCTGGATCAGACGCAGGTAATTTGAGGCAGCCGCGTCAGGGGTGCGCTTGCCCTGTTCCCACCCTTTCAGTGTGTCCAGGCTCAAATGAAATGAACGCGCAAACATGGCTTGCGACATCTTTACTTTCCGTCGTATCGTCTTAATCCCCGCCGGCGTGATCACAATATAGGCAGTTTTTGGCGCCACTCGACCCTTGGCGATGTTCACTGCCTCTTTCAGGTTGGCTTCGAGTTCGTTGAATAATTTATCGTCCACCGTTAACTCCTATCCCCAGAACTCTGCTTACTGGAACGGATTCCTGGACATTCAGGTCAACTCATCACCAGCGCGGGGAGGTTCTCCACCGGACCGAAACAGAAGTGAGCGAAAAGTATTCAAATCTGCCTCTTTCATCCTGTTCGCAAAAAATTGTTCGGCTTCCAGCACAGAAACCTTTTCAGCAACCGCAATCGTAATAAACTGATTGATGCTGGATCCGTCCCGTTTCGCCACCTTCGCTACCTTATCTTTCAATGATCTAGGGAGTCTCAGTGGATAGGTTGATAAATCAGCCATTTCTCACCCTCCTCAAGGCTTCCGCAGGGTTAATAACTTCAATATTAAACATATCCCGCACTTTGTCATAATCACGCAAGTTAAACGTCACAATGGCGTCAGTCTGGCCGTTAACAGCGACCTCAAGCACTATTTCATCGTTGGGGTCTCTCAGTATAGGACGCCATAAAAAATATGTCTTGACCGGTTCAATCAAAGCTGTGAGTCCGTTCACAAATACAAGCGCCTGTTCCTGATTCAACCCTGCCGCCACCCAATGCGTCCGGGAAGTACATTTAGCTTCGTACTCAAAGAACAGCGGTACGTTGGCCAGCATTTTGAGCCGCTTGTCTAACGCTTCGCCCAGCAATGCGGCAGAAGCTCCAGAAGGGCTACGCATAGCTGCAACAATGACATCCGTATCGAAAACATATCTAAGCATGTTGTTCAATAATATATCATATACGATATCATTTTACCAGCTCGATTATGTTTTTCCCTTGAATTCTGGAATTCTGGGCAGAATTCTGGGAATTCTGGGGACACGATACTTAATTATACTGCCGTAGTATTGGCCCAAAACTTCCCACCACTACGAGGATTTCGAACTGGTTGGTCATAGGACAAAATCGCTAAGTTTTAAATGGACCGGTTTTATGGTGCAAGGTCACTGCCCCGATTGCCGTTTGATTTACGAATGGACGAAAAAGCTTTGCATACTGTTTATAAACAGGTAATATTTAACCAGAATTGGTACCAAAAAACGTTAGTAGGCACTAACATTTGTCGCTGATACGCATTGCAGCCGCTCGGCATTCACGAGCGGTGTGAGCGGCGCCCGCGGCGGACGACGCGACCGCGTAAATCATTCGGACATAATTCGTGAGAATGCAGGGCCTTTGGCCGGGGGGAGGAACAACAATGAAAGTCTCGTTTTCAGTCAACGGCACGGAGGTCAGCGGGGACGTGGAACCGCGCACCCTGCTGGTTGATTTTCTCCGTAGCGACCTCGGTCTGACCGGCACGCACGTGGGCTGTGACACCAGCCAGTGCGGCGCCTGCGTCGTTCACGTGGACGGCCGCTCGATCAAGAGCTGCACCCTGCTCGCAGTACAGGCCGAGGACACGCAGGTCACGACTATCGAGGGCCTGGCCGACGGCGACACGCTGCATCCCATGCAGGCCGCATTTCGCGAAGAGCACGGCTTGCAATGCGGGTTCTGCACGCCCGGCATAATCATGAGCGCGATCGACCTGCTGCAGAACAACGCAGATCCGATGGAAAAGGAGATCCGGGACTGGCTGGAAGGCAACCTGTGCCGGTGCACGGGCTATCACAACATCGTCAAGTCGATACAAACAGCGGCGAAATCGCGGTAAGCCCCGCCTTCGTACGCACGGCCAAGCAAGAGGAAACGAATCATGTACCAGTTCGATTATCAGGCACCCGACTCGATCGAAGCCGCGCTGGCGGCGTTGCGCGAGAATGACGAGGCGAAGATCCTGGCCGGCGGCATGACGCTGTTGCCGACAATGAAGCTGCGTTTGGCACGTCCCGATGTGCTGATCGACATCAACCGCATCGGATCGCTCGCCGGAATCGGGGAGAACGACGGGGCGATCGTGATCGGCGCTATGACGCGTCATGCCGACGTCGCCGCCTCGAAGCTCGTACGGAATCGCATCCCCGGTCTCGCAGACCTGGCGGAGGCAATCGGGGATCCCCAGGTGCGAAACCGCGGCACGATGGGTGGCTCCGTCGCCAACAACGATCCCGCGGCAGACTATCCGGCCGGGCTCGTCGGTCTTGGCGCCACGGTCGTCACCGATCGCCGCGAGATCGCGGCCGACGATTTCTTCACCGACATGTTCGAAACCGCGCTCGAGGACGACGAGATCATCACCGCCGTGCGCTTCCCGATTCCCAAACGCGCCGCCTACATGAAGTTTCCCAATCCCGCCTCGCGCTACGCCATCGTCGGCGTCATGGTGGCGAAAGCCCCCGACGGAATCCGTGTCGCGGTCACCGGGGCCGCGCCCTGCGTGTTTCGGGTGACGGCGATGGAAGATGCGCTCGGGAAGGACTTCACGTCGGACGCCATCGCGTCGATTGCGGTGGACGGCGCCGAGTTCAACGAGGATATTCACGCCAGCGCCGAGTATCGCGCCCATCTCGTGAACGTGATGGCCAGGCGCGCGGTGGCTGCGGTGGGCTAGAGCAACGGTCTCGGCGGACTCGCGACCGTTTTCGATGACCTGCGGCGGGACATCGTCGTGACGACGGCCTGCCGGCCTCAGTCGGCGGGTGCGTGCGCGATGAGCTGTATCTCTACCAGGCCTCTGTCCGGGAACAATTCGCTGATGCCGATCGCTGTCCAGGCCGTGTACGGCGCCGGCAGGTATTCATCCTTTACCGCCATGAACGCGCCGATGTGCGCGCCCTTGTCGCCGTCGAAATGGGGGCTGTCGAAGACGTGGAAGGTCGTGAGCTTTATGACCTGATCGAATCTCGCGCCCGCAGCGGCCAGCGTCGCCTTGATCGCCGAGAAGGCCTTATGGAGCACTTCCTGGAACTCTTCCGGCGTGGCGGGATTGTCTCCCGGAGGCTCGGCCACGACGCCGGAGAAGAACACGAAGTCGCCCGCACGGTAGGCGGGAGAAAAATGGTATTGATCATAGAGCTCCATATCCTGGCTTGTGGCTATGATCGCCTCACCGCCGGCTCCAGCCTTGTTGAAATTGTCGTTCGCCGCGAGGGTTGTCGCGAACAGCATTGCAGCTGCCAATATCAGTACGAATCGGTTCATCAAACGCTCCCGTAATAGATGCTTTTCAGATGGTTCGAACTCAGGCCTTGGCGGCGACGAGATCGACCTCGACCAGCCATTCCTGCTTCGCCAGCGCCTTGACGATAATGCCCGTGGAAGCGGGCCGCGCATCACCCAGGAACCTGGCGCGGGCCTGCGCCATCGGCCAGAAGTCGTCCCCGTTCGTCACGTAGGTCGTTACTTTGACGACATCATCGATCCCCATACCGGCGGATTCCAGAATGGCCATGAGATTGGTCCAGGTGGCTTGAGTCTGGGCCTCGATTCCTTCGGGCGTCGTGCCGTCGGGCAACAGGCCTACCTGCCCCGCGGTGTAGAGGACTCGCGAGTTCGGTGGGACCTCGATGCCGTGGCTGTAGGCTGCGATCGGCGCCGCGATCGTGTCGGGAACATGCTTTTTGTTCATGGGACCTCCGTTGACTGTGACTAAGAAGATGATGATTTTGGCTACGCCGCGGGCACCGGGCGTGGTGATTTTTCCCGCACTCAATCGAGCAAAGCGATGCACTCGATCTCGAGCATCAGCGCCGGCGCGACCAGGCGGGCGCAGCCGATCCAGGTCGCGGCCGGCGGCGCCGACGCCGCTTCGGTGTAGAACCGGGTGCGAATGTCGTTGTTCGCCACCAGCGCGTCCATGTCGGTGGTGAAGACGGTTTCCTTGAGCACGTTCTGGAAGGTCGCGCCGTTTGCCTCGAGCGTTTCCTTGAGATCGGTGTAGACCTGCGTGACCTGTGCCTTCATGTCGCCCGCGCCGATGATGTTGCCCTCGGCGTCCCAGCTGACGCAGCCCGAGATGAACAACAAGTTGCCGGCCTTGCAGGCCTGCGCATAGTAGATACTTTTCTCGATGTCGGGGCGCTTGTGATAAATCTGTTCGGCCTTGGGCATGGCGGTTCCTCCGAATTATCGTTCCCGCATTAAGTTTGACGGATCGACGCGCAGGGCGGGGTCGGTGACCCCGCCCTGACGCATTGAGATTTTACCGGTATTGGGCCTCACACCGCGGTTGACTAGAAGTTGATGCGCAGAGTTCCGGAGACCCACCTCGGGCGATTAAAGAAGCACTGGCGGCTGTTGAAGTCCGCCCCGACATCGAAGATCTGCGTGCAGAAGAACTGATTACCGATATTGTGGACCGCTAACGCCGCCTCCCAGCGGCCGTTGCCGCTGGTATAGCTGGCGCGCGCGTTGCCGACCACGTAGGCCTTCTGCTCTCCGATGGATGCTTCCGATAAGAGCATGTTCTGGTCGGTGCGGTAATTGAAATCCGCCTGCACGGCGAAGTGGCCCCCGAGGCCGGTGTTTTCAAACGCGACAGGCCACTGGTAGCGCACCATGCCGTTGACAGACCACTCCGGCGCTCTCGGAAGTTCCACATCAAGCGGCTGGGTAAACTCACGGCCGGTGTTTGGGTCGGTGAACGGGAAAGTGACGTCATAAACTTCCCCCTGCAAGTATCCCACGCCGCCCTTGAAATTCAGGCCCTCCACCGGCGAGCCCTCGATCTCGAGTTCGGCGCCGTATATTTCGGCGTCCTGATTGGATATCAGGTTCGCCTGGCCCTCGAAAATGAAGGCCTGGAAATCATCGTAGTCGTAGTAGAACGCGCTCCCGTTCACGCGTAAGCGGTTATCCCACAGGGTTTGCTTGAAGCCGATTTCGTAGGCCTTGAGTATCTCTTCCTTGATCGGAACCTGCTCGGGCCTTAACGCGTCGCCCACCGCTGACCCATTGAAGCCGCCGCCCTTGGCGCCACGGTTGAAAGTGAAGTACGTCAGCAGGTCATCATTGACCTGCCAGTCAAGCCCCACCTTGGCCGACCAAAGGCCCTTATCGTAGACGGCGAGGTCGCCGGCCGAATCTTTGTTGTGTACGACCAGGAAAGCAGCGGGTTCAGCAGGACTCAAGAAACCTCTTGGCTCGTCGTCCGGCCAGATGTCGAGCAGAAAGATGTAGTCGATTTCTTTATCCTCTTCGATCCAGCGGAAGCCGGTGGTCAGCGTCAACTGAGACGTCAGGTCGAACTCGGTCTGGGCGAATATCGAATACGAATCCGTTTCCTGTTCCCAGTACCCGGACGCGAGAAGGATGCCCGCATCATGCGACGTAGGCTGCAGGCCGCAGGTCGAGGTTAAATCTTCGAACCCACCCGCCCCAAAGCAAGGAATTTCGGTGCCTACTTCACCGATCAGCGAATCAGCCGGTGATATGGAACCTACATCTTGAGGGCTGGGCTCGGCGCCGATCGTCCCTACGTCGGAACGTAACGTGACACCCGTGCCGTAGTCGCCACGGATACGCAGGTAGTAGCCCCCCGCCACCCAGCGAAAGCGCTCCGTCTCCCCGCTGAAACGGATCTCCTGCGAGAATTGCTCGACGTTGTTCGCCAGAAAGGTTTCCAGGACAGGAAACGGCGTGTTGTCGCTGTCCTCCATGTACTCTTTATCGACGTGGTACCAGTCGGTGATCGAGACGAAATCGAAGTTTTCGGCGTCCACATCAAGGCGGGCGCCACCGCCCCAGGTGTGCAGGTCGGAGAACCCGATGAAGTCGTGGCTTACCGTTCGCCTGCCGTCGTCCGGCTCCGCCCAACCGAAGAAATCGCAGCCGGGACAATTTACCGCATTGTCCACATCGGTGTTAGTGGTGACCTCGTTTGGTCCTCGCACGAAACCGAATCCGGTGTCCGGATCGTAGCTGGCTGGCTGAGTGTGTGCGGCGCCGTCGATGACCTCGCTGGAAGACCCGCGGCCGTTGAGAAGGAGGCTCACGTTTTCGCTGAACTCGTACAGAACCTGTCCGCGGAACGAAGCTGTGTTATCGTCGAACTGGTCCGTTCCGACGTTGTTTTTGGCATAGGCGTCGTGCCAATTCCCTTTGCCGGAGAAGCGGACGGACATACGGTCGGTAAGACCACCGCCGATCCCGAACTCCATACCCATGTTATCGTGTGAACCATATTTGCCTTCGACGTACGCATCGAATTCCTGTGACGGCTTGTTGGTGGTGAACGATATGGCACCGCCGGTGGCGTTACGGCCCCACAGCGTGCCCTGCGGCCCGCGCAGGATTTCGACCTGCTCCAGATCGAAGAGCTGGAAACCCGAAGCGGAGGCTTGACTGATGTACGCCTCGTCGACATAGACCGCCGTCGGGTGCTCCTGGTGATCGGCGAAATCGACCTGGAGGACGCCGCGAACGGAGTAACCGTATGACTGGCGGGAGTTGGGCTGCACGAGCTGCACGCCGGGCGCCATGTCGGGTATCTGCGTTGCATCCACCATGCCGAGTTCGCGAACCTGATTGCCCGACAAGGCGGTGATGGCGATACCGACGTCCTGCAGGTTCTGCGCGCGTTTCTGCGCAGTGACGACGATCTCTTCCAACACCTGCGCGCCGGCGTTCATGCCGGTCAGCAATAAAGTCGCTACAAGGATTGAGATAAGCGGTACGGAATACGGGTGCGTTTGCCCGGATGACTGTTGATACATGGTTAGCTACCCCCCTAATGGGTTTCGAACGGCAAAAATATATTTGGTCCCTGCCAACGTTTTTGGTACCAAATCGAAGAAAATAGTACCAAGTCATCCAAATATAGCACAAACGGCCGCGGGAATACAACACCGACGGGTAATTTTTTACTCGATCTGGTACCAAAAACGTTATATGCTTACGGCACGACCCTGAGGTCGGCATCCAAAAAAACGCAACTGGGAGATCGAACCATGAGCAATCGGCACCTGTTACACCTGTTAACCCTGTTTGGGATCCTCTGCGCGGCGACGTCGGTGTCAGCCGATATGGAAGCGGCCCCTCCGCCGCCTCCCGGAACCAAATTTAACGTGCTTAACAGACCATCGGGGGAACCGATCGCCGCCAGGATATACGCCGAACGTTGCGCCGAATGCCACGCGCGCGCCTTTTTTTCGCCGACCGTGCAACAGATGTCGAACCTGACCGCGGAAGAGGCGCACAAAGAGCTGACGTGGGGCGTCATGATGGAGTTCGCCAATGGCCTGGACGATTTTGAGCGATGGGAGCTTGCCAAGTTCGTCACCAGTTTCAAAAAGGACAGCGAAAGGGACCCGCGTGGCCACGGCGCCAAAATGTGCAAGGACAAGACGCCGCTGGTGGCCGATGCCGAGCATGACTGGCCTGGATGGTCTAAGGACAACCGCTTCCACGCGAATGCGACCAATTCGAAGTTCACCGCCGCGAGCGTGAAAAACCTCAAGCTCAAGTGGGCCGTGGGGTTTCCGCAGGTCCATTCGTTCGTTAGTGGCGGGCACAAGGTCTCCGTCGTCGGCGACCGCGTGTTCGTGGGTAGTCTCAATCACTGGGTCTACTCGCTCGATGCGGACTCCGGATGCGCGCACTGGGCGTTCGAGGCTGAATTTCGGATTCGATCGAACGTCACCGTGCGCGATGGTGTCGCTGTATTCGGCGATACCGGGGCGAACGCCTACGCAGTGAACGCGGAAACAGGCCAGCTGATCTGGCGCCAAAAAGTAGATTGGACGCCGACCTCCCGCGTTTCGGGTAACATTACGGTGCACGACGGCGTCGTCTACGTGCCCATATCCAACTACCAGGAAGTGCTCAACATGGGTGGCAGGACCCTGGAATTCCCGTGTTGTACGGCGCGCGGCTCAATCTCCGCCTTTGACCTGCATACCGGTGAGCGTAAGTGGAAGACCTATACCATCGACCAGAGGTCTGAGTTTATAGGCACGACGCAAAACGGCGTGAATCGCTACGGCCCCTCAGGCGTCACGGTGTTCTCGGCGATCACAGTCGACGACAAGCGCGGCCTCCTGTACGTGCCGACTGCCAACCAGCAGACCGAGCCGGTCATTCCCGAATCCGACTCCGTGATCGCGTTCGACATGAAAACGGGCGCCAAGCGTTGGGTCAGAGGACTGGCGCCCGAGCAATTTGGCGGCCAGGACATCTACCACCTGGGCTGCGAAGCGTGGGTCGATGGCGAGCGGAAAACCTGCTCGCCCCTGAACCCGAAGGGACAGGGTGACCGGGATATCGTGTCGCCCGTGATACTGGTGGAACGATCGGACGGTAAGGAGGTCCTCATGGCCGGATCCAAGGACGGCATGCTTTACGCGTTGGATCCGGACGCCAAAGGAAAAATCCTGTGGCAGACCCGCGTCGGCAGAGGCGGGGAAGTCGGCGGCATCCAGTGGGGCTTTGCGAGCGATGGCAAGAATGCTTACGTTCCCGTCCAGGATATGGATGCGGACATGTTGGCGGATGGCTCGTTCACGGCGGTCGATCTCGTGACCGGAAAACCCGTATGGCGCGTCGAGAAAATGACGCCCGACTGTGAGGGTAAGCCGGCACCGCCGTGCAGCAATGCCTTCGGCTTGCCCAGTACCGTGGCGAACGACGTCGTTTTCACGGGCTCCGCCGACGGCCTGTTGCGCGCCTATAAGAAGGCGACCGGAGAGCTGGTGTGGAGCTTCGATACGGCGCGCGACTATGAAACCGTCAACGGTATCAAGGGTTACGGCGGGGGTCTGGGCTACGGCGGGCCGGTCATCGTGAAGAATAAGTTGTTCGTGACATCCGGCAACGACTATGCGCAGTTCGCGATGCCCGGGAACGTCCTGCTCATGTTCGAGCTTGACGAATAGCGTGACTTAACGGCGATTGGATCGAAGGATGTCATACTAAGGGTCTCGGACGGGCTGCAAGACATCTCGTATTATCATCCGCCCGATTACAGGGGTAGATCAATGACTGCGATTGGAAAATCTGTACGGCGTAAGGAAGACCGGCGCCTTATCACGGGTGCGGGAACATACACGAGCAATGTCGACTTTCGCGACCAGGCGTATCTCTATGTCGTTCGTGCGCAAACTGCACATGCCCGGATACGTAACATCGACACATCGGCGGCACGGGCCGCGGAAGGTGTTGTCGCCGTCTACACTGCCGCGGATCTCCATGCCGGCGGGATAGGAGATATGCAGCCGGGCTGGATCATCTGCAACCCTGATGGGTCTCCAATGCATGAAGCCCCACGTGAAGTATTGGCACGTGAGCGCATCCGCTATGTCGGGCAGCCGGTAGCGGCTGTAATCGCTGAAACCAGTCTTCTTGCGAAAGACGCAGCCGAACTAATCGAGCCCGATCTTGAGGAATTACCTGCCGTTGTCAGCATAGCCGACGCGAACGGTGCGAATGCCCCGAAGGTTTGGGACCACATCTCTGCCAACCAATGCTTCGAGTGGGTCATCGGCGATAGTGAAACGGTAGACAAGGTATTCGCGTCGGCAGCTCAAACTGTGGAAGCTGACATCGTTCAAAATCGCCTGGTGCCCAATGCGATCGAACCGCGCGCTGTTGTCGGCATGCATGATGCGAGCAACGATGAATATACGCTTCATGTGGCTTGCCAGAATCCACATCTTCTACGGACTTGGAACTGCGCACATACGTTGCCGGTCCCGGAATCGAGGCTGCGGATCATTTCGGGCGATGTTGGCGGTGGTTTTGGCTCCAAGATTTATCAGTACTCAGAGGACCTGGTTGCTTTGTTTGCAGCCAAGGCCCTGGGTCGACCGGTGAAATGGGTGGCCGAGCGCAGCGAATCGTTCGTTTCCGACGCCCACGCCCGCGATCATGTAACTCATGCAACCCTGGCGCTGGATTCCGATGGAAAGTTTTTGGCTCTGCGTGTCGATACTGACGCCAATCTGGGTGCTGCAATATCGAATTACGGTGCCGCCATTCCGACTATTTTCTACACGACCATGCTTTCGGGTGTTTACAAGATCCCGGCTATCGCAGTAAGAGTGCGCGGCATAATGACGAATACGGTGCCGACGGACGCATACCGCGGGGCCGGACGCCCGGAAGCAACGTATTTGCTCGAGCGCCTGGTCGATCTCGCTGCCGAGGCGACGGGTATCGACCGCATCGAGATCAGGCGACGAAATTTCATTCCGCCGTCGGCCTTCCCATACCAGTCGCCCGTGGGACTCGTCTATACCGAAGGCGCGTACGATCAATGCGTCGACGGCGCGTTGGAAAACGCAGACATGAAAGGGTACGAAGCACGCAAGGCGGCATCACAGGCCGCCGGCAAGCTGCGTGGATCAGGCGTAATCGTGTATACCGAGCAAGCCGGCGCGGCGCCTTCCCAGGCGGCGATCGCTTTCGGCTCGGGACACGCATTTTTTGAGGTTGCGACCATCCGGGTAAATCCGGATGGATCGGTGCGCGTCCTTACCGGCGCACACAGCCATGGACAGAGTCACGAGACGACGTTCGCCCAAATCGTTTCAGATCAGTTTGGCCTGCCTCTGGACGAGGTCGAAGTAATCCACGGTGATACCAATCAACTGCCGTTCGGCATAGGGACATTCGCATCACGCTCAATCAGTGCCGGAGGCAGCGCGGTGCTCTTAGGCACCGGGAAAATCATCGCCAAGGGCAAAAAGATCGCGGCACATATGCTTGAAAGTGCGGCAGACGACATCGAATTCATCGACGGGTTTTTCAAACACAAGGATGCGGTTCATAGCTTGTCATTCAAAGAGATTGCGCGCGCAGCGTATGTTCCGGGGAACTATCCAATGGAACAGCTCGAGCCTGGGCTTGAAGAAACCACCTTCTTCGACCCACCGAACTTCACTTTTCCTGCCGGCTGTCACATTTGCGAGGTCGAAATCGATCCGGAGACCGGCGTGGCAGTCGTCGATCGTTACACCGTCTGCGATGATTTCGGCGTGGTGGTCAATCCGATGGTCGTACACGGTCAGGTTCGTGGCGGCCTTGCTCAGGGCATTGGTCAGGCGCTTCTCGAAAACGCCGTATACGATGCCGATTCAGGCCAGCCGTTGAGCGCGTCCTTCCTCGATTACGCTATGCCACGTGCGGATGATCTACCAGCATTCGAAGTTTCGGAATTAGATGCGGTCTCGATATCGAATCCACTGGGCGCTAAGGGTGCCGGTGAGGCGGGGACCATTGGTGCACCGATTGCAGTCATGAACGCCATTTTTGATGCGCTCAAACCCCTCGGTGTCACCGACCTTTCAATGCCGGCAACACCCACAAAGATCTGGTCGGCTATTCAAGCGGCAAACACTGTCTAGCCCGCATTTCTCACCAGGTCGCTTGTTGTTGTCGGATACATGTTTGCTGTCAATAAGTTATGGTAATCTGTTGACTATGTCATCATTACAGACTGCGCTTGATGCGCCCTCGCTTGTCTTTTTTGCGCCAACGGGCACATGCTCCCTCAACCATAGCTACGGTTATGCTTTCGGTCACAGGCACCCGTTGGCGCAAAAAATCCGGCGCGATCATCGCACCACCTGGTGAGAAATACGGGCTAGGGTTGGATCGCAGGTAATTCAGAAACCGGCCCGCTACGACGCATGAGCGAGTGCAGGAGCATTTCGTAGAGCTCGTGGAATGCCTCCGAGATCGTCAGGCCCGTGGAATCGCTGAAGTCAGGTTCGCGCAATCGGTTGATGCTGGCGAACACGATTTCGGCGACGAACACCGACGGCACCTCTCGGAAGACGCCGGCCTTGACACCGTTGTCGATAATCAGGCACATGCCGTCGATGCGCAGGCTGATGTGCTCCCGCCAAAGCGTTCGCGCCGGCTCCCATTCGTGGATGTCGGCGACCACAGCCTGGCTCAACCGCTCGGCGGCACGCACCCCAACCTGAAGATACTCGTAGACCTGACGTTCCGGATCCAAGGTGTTATCGGTCACATGGTCGGCTTCTTGCCTGATGCGGCTGAAAAAGTTGTCCAGGGCCTTCAGCACCAGCGTCTTCTTGCTCGGGGCGAGCTCATAGAGGGTGCGCTTCGAGCACCTGAGACGCGCGGCGATCTCCGAGACGTTGAGCCGCGAGAACCCCTCGGCAAGGATGAGCGCTTCAAATGCTTCGAGAGTCTCTGCGCTGCGCTTTTTGATCGGAGCGCTATGGGAGTTATGGGAGTGCGTGGTCGGCATGCTCGAATTATATCCGAATGATTAACGCGGTCAAACCGCTACGCTTGGTCAGTTTGTCAGGAGCACGGGCAGACTGGCAGCCTTCACATGAACACAGCGGGCGTGTTGTCCTTAGAGGCATAGCTTTTTAACAGAAACTGGCCAAGAGGCGTGGCTGGCACGTCCGCTTGCTTCGCCTTCTGTTCATGTCTTGCGTTCATTCGATCAATTGCTTTCAAGCCGTGTGCATGCTGCGTGTTTCACATTCGGACCACTTCTTGGTCCTCGAACCAGCCAACACTGGACACATGGCTGGCGACCTTTTCCAGCTCTTTCGTGTACACAATCACGGCGAGGCTCCGCTGAGCCCTGCTGCAAGTAACGTAGAAGAGACGTCGGGTTCTGTCTACGGACGTGTCCTTGCCTTCAAGGCGGTTCTTCTCATCTGTGTTCGTCAGAGCTTTCGCCCCAAGCAACTTCTCATAGCTGAACATGAAACCGCGGGCTTCGTTGTCATCCAAGATGACCATGACTCGCGGGAACTGCAGCCCTTTGATGCCCTGATGTGTTCCGAAATGCGATCTATCTAAGATGTACTCCACATACGCTTGGAGCTGACTGAACGGGACAGCAAGCGCTTCCCGCCAAGCATCGACCTCAGGATTCCTGTCGTCTTCCGCATCTGCGGGAACCAACTCTACCTTTTCTCCCTGCCCATCAGAGTCGGACAGGATGGGCGCAAATACATCGGGGATACCGAACAGGCCCTCGTGATCGACTACCTCGAGAATATCCAACAGGATGGGATCTGCGCCATCGTTCCACAGGGAGAACATGGACTCCACAGACCTCCCCGCCTTGCGGATTTCCTCTAATGAAGTCGTGCTTCCGCTTAGTCTTTCGGGAGACATGATCGGGGAGTAATCCTTTACGACATGAGCCACAGCAAACCTGTCTTCAGATCGCATAGCTTGAACCAAGGGAAGAACCTGCTGTGCGAAGAAAGCAACCCCATTCAAAGTTCCATCAAGTAGACCGGTCCTGAATTTGTCAATGCTGTAAAGCGACTCAAAGAAACGGTCGAAGCCACCCCTGCGCGCGGCCATGTGATGCTCAAGGGTAAGTACTTTGACTGCCTGTGCGCTCATCCATTCGTCATCGGAAGTGACCTCTGCCATTATCCTGGCCGCTTCCGCTTCGACTTTCGGTTTGTCTATACCCTCAAAATCATTGATCAGAAACAGTCGCACGACACCTTCTTGCGCGTCTTGCCTAGGCTCCTGCCGAGCGCCGTCCGCTTCCGATCTGATCCGGTTGAGAAGCGTCACAATTCGTTTGGGGCACCTGTGGTTGACTGTAATAGCAGGTTTCTCCCAATCTGCCGGGACAGCCTGCTCCAATCCGACTTTCCCGTCCGCATAGATGCGTTGCATCGTGTCACCGAACAGACACAGACAGAACTGGTCTGGATGCTCCGCCTGGAGGGCGAAGAATGCGTCAATCAGGTCTTTCTGTGTGTCCTGGCTTTCGTCGATGAGCAGGACGGGGTGCTTCCGAATCAGTATCTGACGCATGAGTGGCTTGTCGGCGAGAAACGCCGCTGTGATGGCTATGACCTCAGCGTGGTTCAGTGAGTTCTTGCCGATGTTTTCGCCGTTTGGGTTGTAGGTGAACTGCTTGATGACGTCGAG
Source organism: Gammaproteobacteria bacterium (assembly GCA_965248145.1). Classification (GTDB taxonomy): domain Bacteria; phylum Pseudomonadota; class Gammaproteobacteria; order Eutrophobiales; family Eutrophobiaceae; genus JAAXHV01. The sequence goes on from OZ252091.1 coordinate 1,077,601, forward strand.
ATTCTGAAGTCGATTCCGCTTTGACTCAATTTGTACTTCTCGCTCACGGGCTGCCTTTGTTCCCATCCTCCCGGACGCTTGCTTCTCACAAAGTTCAGTAATTTCGTTGGACAGACTTAGGCGGAGCCAAGCAGAGATGTCTTTGTGGTATGTGCGGGTCTGCTCCCAAGCAAAACTGTGGATCGTGGACACGACAAAGATGGGATCGAAGTCTATTCTGCGCCTAATCTCATCACATGCGGCGTTGGTGTAGGTTATGACAGCAACTTTCTGGCCCGACTGCCGGAACTGTGTGCCATAGCGGGTCCGGAAGATTTCCATTGCCTCAATGACCGCCCTTGTCTTGCCGGTGCCAGCGCTGGCATAGAGGAAGAAACTCTTGGGCTTCTCCAGGTCGAGACACGCCGCAATCGTCTTTCTGAGTTCATCCCCTTGAGCGACTGCCTCAGGCATCATTTACCTCTGCCACCTCTGTCGAGATAGCGTCAATCTTTCTCGCCTCAAGGTTCTTCTCAAGCCACTTGAGGCCATCGGCGATGTAGCCTGGCGGTTCTAGCTGGTCCGGCTCACCCAGGTAGAGTAGCTCCAAGGCCATCTCAGCTTTGCTGCCCTTTTCCAAGTTGTGGAACATATCGTCGCTGGCATCTTCAAGGGTGTCCTTTCCGAGAGCCTCTTGGAGCTTCTTCAATAGGCCCACCGGTTCTGTATATCCCCGGAACAGCGCAAAATTTGTCAAGGCCAGTGAATCCTCAAACGTATAGGGTATCGCCTCTCCTTCACTTTCACCCTCCTTGTATTCCACAGTGATAGGGCACTGGTATGCGACCCTGACGAGCCCATCCGCTGTCTGTTTCGCGTCATCCGGCAGATCAAGCAGATCATCAAGTGGTTCCTTCTTCGGTACCCATTCCTTGAGTGTGGTGTTTCCTGTTCGGTAGCCTTTGCCGCGCTCCGGGCGGGCCTTGGCAGTGTCAGTTTTGTGAATCGAGTCCAAGTCTGTAACGACCAGAGACAGAAGCCCAAGAGTATCCAATAGTGGTTTCAAACGATGTGCATGGGCGCCGCCGATCTCAAGAAGCGAGATGTAGCTTTGGTCCAGCTTAGAAAACTTCGCCCGGATGAAATGGGGAATCAACATGCGTTCAGCCGAGCCCTCCACGAGGATGGCCGCATCGGCGAAAAAGAGATCGCAATGGGTTGTCCGAAAATATCGAGTGGCAAACTTCGAGGTCTCATCGTTGTCGCCGAACGTCTTTGAGAGATTAATGACCGTTGCCGTGGGAATCTTCCCCTTCTTCGTGGCTGGCTCCCGACGAAAGTAGCGCAGGCAAGAGAAGTCCAGTTCATGAGCAATATGTGATGAGTGAGTGCTGACGATCATCTGAGTGCTGAAGGAAGAATCCGCAAGCGCAGCGTGGCTACGGAGCACTTTGTAGGCTTTCTTGATGAATACCTGCTGAATCTGCGCGTGCAGATGAGCTTCGGGTTCTTCGACAAGTACGACGTGCAAGGGTTCAATAGCAACATCCTTGGCGTCTTGATTCTTGCCCGCTTTCCCAACCCGCATCCATTCATCCCTGAATCGGATCAGGTTGAATACCATCGAAATCAGATTCTGGTAACCCAGTCCGTTGTATTTTTCGGGCAAGAACAGTGAATCTGATCCAGGCAGGTCGAACTGTACTGCGGCCTCGTGATCAAGGCTGTCGCGTGGATCGATCTTGCTTGTTATGGAGATTTTCGGGTCACTGAATCCCGGATAGTTGAGACCCTCAAGTTCTCCAATGGCAGGCTTGAAGCTCGTCTTTAACGTCTCGTTGAATACCGTTTTCGCCGCTTCGATCGCCTCCAGCGCCTCGATATCACTCGCCTCCGGGGCCTCTGATGGATTCAAGTGCTTGGAGAAGTAACGGCGCAGCTGGGTCGAAAGGCTTGCAAAGCCACTGTGTGATTCACCTTCTGTCTTGGGATCGGAAAAGCCTCTTTGGGCAGTGATTACGTCAATCTTGATGAGGCCGTCGAATGGATCCTTCTTGAACGGGTCGCTGTCGGGCGGAAGCGACTGAGGCTTGGCGATTCCTTGCACAGAATCTTGGCGCTGCGTGGGGTCGAGAATGTAGGACTGGACTTCGAACTGGCTGTGAAGCCGTCTGTCCAGAAAGTCCCTCATTGAGTTTGGCCATAGAGACGGCGGTGACTTTGCGTTGGTGGAAGCTGACTCGGCGTCACGTGCCGATATATAGGCACTTCGGAAGTCCTTGTAGAGTCGCTCCATGTTCTTGGGTGCAAACACAAGCCTGACTCCCAGCAATTCCTTGGGTGTCCAATCCAGTGTGGGAAGAAGATGCGCGACACGGTGAAGGTCTTTTTCGTCGGCCGTGAGCCAGACATCGATGGAGGGCAGCAAAGGAAGCCAGGCGTCAACAGCGATATCTGGTTTTTTATTGTCGGTGGAAGCTACCCACTGTGTACCGAGTTGATCAAGAGATGACCAGTTCGAAAGGGTGAAATCCGTTGTCGCAAAGTCTTTGCGGCGGCTTTTCTTGAGAAAGAGAATCAAAGCATCCATTGCGGATGTCTTGCCGCTGTTGTTCGCGCCGACGAAGATCGTCTCCTGTTGCGCGATCTCGACGCGGCATGCCTTCAGCTTCCGGAAGTTCTGTATCTCAACAAAGGCAATGTGCATTCGATGTTCTCCCATGCGCGGCAGAGTGGTTCAGCCGTTGCATGATCCTTATATCTTCAGAAAGCCACCAATCTCTCACCGAATTCGACGCGGAGATTCCATTTCTTCGTCGTATTTAGGGCTTGCTCAAGGCAGATGAAGATGCCTTCCAGGCCTTTGAGTTTGGCGATGGTTTGTTCTTTCAGATCGTAGTCGAGGCAGACTGTCGCCTCCTTCTGAGAGTCCCACGCGCGGAAGACCACGTTCTCGGTGAAGTCGGCAAGGGCTTCCGTCTTGACATCAAGCATGAAACCGTTCTTGAGGAGGATTTCCTGAAGAATTTCCTCGTGGTCGAATGTCATCAGAAACGCTGCTTCCTTTTCCTGGATGTAGGCATCAAGGGCCTCCAAGTTCTCCTCATCCGTCTTCTCTGGATCTGGCACGAACTCGGATCGGGGAAAGCGAGACTTGGCGAGTTTGTAGACCTTGAAACCTGGGCGATAGGCGGGGCTCTGCTGAGGGGCGATTCCGGGCAACTGTTGTTTGGCCTCGTGTTCCGCCGCATCTACCGTTTCGTGCAACTGCGCGACAACCCGTTTGTTACGCTCAATGGTAATGTCCGATATTCGGCGATAGCCCGCTTTGTATGCGGGAGTACCCTCGTCGATGATCTCTGGAATCTGCACGAGCATAAACCGACGAGACCCATTATCCCTCGCATTCAGCGCCATTACGGCATGGCCCGTGGTCCCCGAGCCAGCAAAGAAATCGAGTATGATGTCGTCGTCTTCCAGCGCCAGTTCCGCACATCGCATAGGAATCGCAACCGGCTTCGGAAAGTCGAATGCCGAGCTAAGCCCCAAAGTACGAAGCTCAGCCGTCCCGGTCTCGGTTAGGAATGCATTGTCGTTCCAAACGGATTTGGGCTTGTATGTGCTTTTGCGATACTTTTCGCAAATCATGAAGGTCCCGTCGGCTCGGCGCTTGGCGACTACGCTGCTGGAAAGCGTACTCTCCCCGATGTTTGCAAGCGTCTTTGGCCTGCCCCAGCGCCAGCAACTGTCCGCACCTTGCGAGTTCTTTGGTTTAACGGTTTGAGTGAATCGGCTGTCAGCTTCGAGCGAGATATTGAAGAACCCGTCATCGTCAGGAGAGGAGGGATCGACATAGATTGGGTAGTACAGATTCGGCCTATTGTGTTTGCCGAATTTTGGGTTTCGGTTCCGTAATTCACGTGTGTTGAACGGCCCGAGATCGTCCTTCATTGTCAGATCATCTCGATCACCATCCTTGGCAAGCTCCATGAGATCTGTTTCGGGGTTGGCGGTGTAAGCGACGAGATACTCGTGGGTCTTCGCGATCTGCTTGTAGGTCTGACCACGACTGTTTGCGCGGATGATGATTTGGGCGAAGAAATTCTCTTCTCCGAAGACCTCATCGCACATTTTCCGAAGGTTGTGGACTTCGCTATCGTCGATTGAGATGAAAATGACTCCATCATTGCTCAGAAGCTGGCGTGCGGCGAGTAGGCGCGGATAGATCATGTTGAGCCAATTGGAGTGGAAGCGACCGTCAGCCTTGGTGTTCGTGTCGATCTTGACACCATCTGCAGTCACGCCAATGTGCTCCCAGTATGTATCCTTACCCTCTTTCCACGTATCTGAATAGACAAAATCCTTGTCCTTGTTGTACGGTGGATCAATATAGATGCACTTGATCCGGTTGCGGTAAGAGGCGAGCAGGCATTTCAAGACTTCTAGATTCTCTCCTTCAATGATGGCGTTCCCCTCGGCAAGCTCTGGATTCACAGAGCGCTCGTAATCGTACTCCAAAGATGCGAGCGTCGGCGTGAAGGCGTTGCGCTTCGCGTTGGCCTTCCCAAACCAACGGAATTCAAAGCGCTCGGACTCCGGCACCAAGTCGGGATCGATGAGGCGTTTCAGCTCGTCCGGGTTGAGTGCCCCATCGTTGGTAAACAGATCCGGCATAAGCGCTCGGAGTTGTTCCAGACGTTCCTGGTTCACATCCGGCGTGGTCGGCATTCGATCCATAATGGCCTTGTTCATAAGTTGTCCTCTTCGTTCTCGGAGCGCCATTCCAAAAGCAGTCTGCGCAGCTCTTCCTTGGGCGGAAGTTCCAGCTTATAGCGACTGGCGAAAATGCGTTCGTTGCCCTTGTCGAGCACGTATTCGACGACGGCATCGTTCTTGTCGGTGCAGAGGATCAAGCCAATCGTGGGGTTGTCCTCCTGTGTACATACTTCGCGATCAAAATAGTGAACGTACATCTGCATCTGGCCGATGTCACCATGAGTGAGCTTTTCTGTTTTCAAGTCGATAATCACGTAGCACTTGAGGCGCACGTGATAGAAGACCAGGTCCGCATAGAAATGGTCCCCAACCAGCGTGAGTCGTTTCTGACGGGCCACGAAGGCAAATCCAGCCCCCAATTCCAGCAGAAACTCCTGCATGTGGGTCGTAAGAGCCGTCTCCAGATCGCTTTCGAGCAATCGATGCGACTCAGGAAGCCCGAGGAACTCCAAGGCATAAGGGTCTTTGATGATGTCGATGGGGTGTTCGGTCGCCTGTCCTTCATTGGCGAGTTGCAGCACACCGTCCTTGTCGCGGCTCTTGAGTGCATATTCCAGATGAAACCTGCCACTAATTCCATAGCAAGCCTGCCACCCATTCCACGCGAAAGCTGCCACCCATTCCAGAGCAAGTCTGCCACCCTGTAAAGCAGGATTAGGGAGACCTGTCGACGCAGGATAACATCACGGTATCCTGAGCTTTTCTCAACCAGGGGAGGAGTTCAGATGCCAGCTAAGAGGTTATCCATGCGCAAGATAAAAGAAGTACTTCGCCTGAAATGGGCAAACCATTGCAGTAACCGCCAGATCGCCAGGATCTGCAGTATCAGCCGTCCCACCGTGGCTGAATATTTACTACGGGCACAAACGGCCCAGCTTGGCTGGCCACTAGCCCGCATATCTCACCAATCTTGCTACGGGGTGTCAAACAGTCACAATTTGGTTGATTGACACCTTTCGATGCGGCCCCGGAGAGGACTGGCAGGTAGGCAGGCAGTGATGTGGGCCTGTGAAGCGGGCAAACGCAGTAGTCAGCCAAGTATTAGCCTGGTATTTCCGGTTCGGTGTCGTTCTCAGGACGAGTGAGGCCATCGACGCTGCTGTCACCGTCGTTGCCAGGCTGGTGGGAAGGCGGAGGCGGGCTATCCGGGCGGCGCTCGGGCCGGGCATCGATGGAGATTGGCCAGCACTGCGGCGAACTCATTCTGGTACGGGTAGCCTGAGGCAAACGATAACCACACCTTGCGTGTGGTGATGCGCACCGACGCAGCCAGTTTCAGCAGCTTCGCCCGGATGGTGGTACATTGCGCCTTGGCCCAGCGGGTGCCGGCCAGTCCCAAGCGCCGCAGGCCGTGCATCAGCACGTAGGCGAACGAGGACAAATACAGGCGCAACTGGTTGGCGCACAGCGTCGCCGTGCTGGTGCGGTCGGCAAACAACCCCAGTTGCTGCTCCTTGATACGGTTTTCCATCTCACCCCGGGCGCAATATAAATCCTCATACAGGGCCTGCGGGCCGGCCGTCCTGGAGTCCAGGTTAGTGACCACGAAGCGCGGGTTGGCGCCCTTGGCCAGGTACTCCGCCTTGGCCACCACCCGGCGGCTGCGCGACCAGGTCTGTAAAGTGCGATAACGGAACTCCCGAAACCGCCGTGAGGCCACACCCGTCTGCAGCTGGCGCCGCTGGGACTTGTGCAAGGCCTGCTCAATCCGCTTCACCAACCGCTTGTTACGCGCCAGACCCAGCAGATAACCCACCTCATTGGCTTCGCACCAACCCATGATGTCCTCCCGGCAAAAGCCCGAATCCCCCCGGATAATAATCCGCACCGCCGGCCAGCGTTGCCGAATCTGACCGATGATGTGTGACAACTCCGTCACACTGCCCGCCGCCGCATCACGGTCCGCCGGCCGCAGTCGCGCACACAGCAGGTGCTCCCCACAGAAAATATATAAGGGCAGATAGCAGTATGACTTGTAGTAACCATGAAAGAAGCGCCCTTCCTGATTGCCGTGCAACGGGTCATCCGTCGCATCCAGGTCCAGCCATAACACCGCCGGTGGCCGCTGCTGCGAGTCCAGGAACACGTCGACCAGCAACCGGTCCAACCCCTCCGGGTCGGCCACTATCTTCTGGTAACGATGAGCGGGCGCCTGCGCCGCGGTGCCCAACTCCAGCCGGTTCAAGGTACTCGACCCCGCTAACGCATAGTCCCGGTCACGTGCCCGACGGCGTCCCGCCCCGGTCAGGTCCGGCTTGCCCACCAATAACGCCAACAGACTGTCGGCACGCAACTCGTCATGGTCGTTGATATCCTCATACCCCAACGCCAACCCGTAAATACGTTGCGCCAACAACTCACCCAGCGTGTGGTCAATCATCCCCGTATGGCGATAGTCAGTGAAGCACGCCGCTATCCGGGGCAGCAAGTCAAGTTGCCGGTTCACCTCGCCTAACAGCAGCCCACCGGCGTCCGAAGTGAGCCGACCACCGTCAAACCGTCCCACCACGTTGCGGCGGCCAAACGATTGAAATGCTAATTGTTCAGGAGTACACTGTGTCGTCATAGGGTCTCTTCTCCATCTTGATGTAAGCTATTGATCAAACTCACATTATACGCGGGATTGAGACCCTTTTCCAATTATCGGTGAGATATGCGGGCTAGCGCCAGAGCTGGATGATGGTGAGTTGGAACAACGCTTATTCCCCGCGACACCCAACCTGCCTGCCAGTGCACGCGGGGTGCCGGATTGGCCCGGCGTCTATCAAGACATGAGAGGCAAGAGCGTCACCCTGTTCCTGTTGTGGCAGGAGTATCGGGCAGGGTACCCGCAAGGGTATCAGTACAGTTGGTTCTGTCAGCACTATCGCGACTGGTTGAACAAACGGGACCCGGTGATGCGTCAGCACCATCGCGCCGGTGAGAAGTTGTTCGTGGACTATGCCGGCCAAACCATCGGCGTGGTTGACAGCAGCACCGGTGAAATCCGTGATGCCCAGGTCTTTGTGGCCACGCTGGGCGCCTCCAACTATACCTATGCGGAAGCGACCTGGACGCAGACATTACCGGATTGGATAGCTTTCCATCAACGGGCCTTTCAGTTTATTGCGGGCGTGACCGAGGTCGTGGTCCCCGATAATTTACGCGCCGGGGTATCCAAAGCCCACCGTTACGAGCCGGACATCAATCCGACTTACCAGGACATGGCTGCGCATTACAACGTCGCCGTGGTACCTGCCCGTGTCAGGCGGCCCAGGGACAAAGCCAAGGTCGAAGTTGCCGTACAGGTAGTGGAACGTTGGATCCTGGCGGCGCTTCGCCGGCATACATTCTTCTCACTCGGTGAACTCAACCAGTGTATTGGACAACTGCTGACAGAGTTCAATGAACGGCCCTTCCAGAAATTACCGGGTTGTAGAAAAAGCGTGTTTGAAGCAGTGGATAAACCCGCACTGAAACCACTACCGACCAAACCCTACCAATACGCCGAGTGGAAAAAGGTGCGGGTCCACATTGACTACCATGTCGAGGTCGATGGCCATTACTACTCGGTACCTTATACGCTGATCAAACAACAACTCGAGGCACGTATGACCCACTGTACGATTGAATGCTTCCATAAAGGCCAGCGGGTGGCCAGTCATCCTCGCTCCCGGATAAAAGGGCGGCATACCACGGTGAACGAACATATGCCGACAACGCACCGGCAATATGGTGACTGGTCGCCGCAACGTTTGACTGCCTGGGCAGAGAAGATGGGACCGGCCACTGTCAACGTGGTGACCCACATCCTTTCGGCCAGAGTACACCCGCAACAGGGTTACCGCGCCTGCTTAGGGATCTTACGTCTGGGTAAGGCCTATGGTGAGGCACGATTGGAAGCCGCCTGCCAACGGGCCGGACAACTCGGCACCTACCGCTATAGAAGTATTGAATCGATCTTGAAACACCGTCTGGAGAACCAACCCCTCCCGGCACAACAAGAACAGAACCTACCCCAGGACCACGGCAATATCCGTGGTGCTGATTATTATCAATAAACCTGAAGGAGAGCGCGATGTTACACCATCCCACCCTGGAGAAATTAACCACCCTGAAATTCACCGGCATGGTCAAAGCCCTGACGGAGCAAACAGCCTTACCCGACATTGAGCAACTGAGCTTTGAGGAGCGGTTAGGATTGCTGGTTGACCGGGAACTCACCGAGCGGTATGACCGCCGCTTGCAGACCCGCTTGCGCAAAGCCCGGTTAAAACAACAGGCCTGCATTGAAGATATTGACTACCGCCATCGCCGCGGTCTGGATAAATCACTCTTCACTCGCTTGAGTCAGTGCCAGTGGGTGAAAGAGCGCCTCAATATCCTCATCACCGGTCCGACCGGTGTCGGCAAGACCTGGTTGGCCTGTGCCCTGGCACAAAAGGCCTGCCGGGAAGGTCATACGGCGCTCTACCTGCGCCTGCCACGCTTACTGCAGGAACTCCCCATTGCCAAAGGTGATGGTAGTTACTCTAAACGGATGGCCGCACTGGCCAAAACCGACGTCGTGGTACTGGATGACTGGGGCCTGGCCAAACTTATTCCAGAACAACAGCGTGATTTACTCGAGCTACTGGAAGACCGACATGGCACCCGCTCTACTTTGGTCACCAGTCAATTACCTGTCGATAAATGGTACGATATCATCGGCGACCCCACCTTGGCAGATGCCATCATGGACCGACTGATCCATAACGCATACAAAATCAATTTGAAAGGAGAATCCATGCGAAAACAAAAATTAAGTTGACGATGAGGACTGAAAGCGAGTAAAAGTAAAAAACACCCTGCGTCGCTGCGCTCCGATAGGTGGCAGCTTTGCCTTGGTTCAGGTGGCAGGCTTCACGTGGTTTGGGTGGCAGACTTCGCTGGAATATGCATCTTGAGCAGGCGTTCAAAGAGCAGGGTGTTGATCTGTCGTTCAAGCTGCCGCTTGTTCCAGCGGTTGCGAGCGGCTTCTTGTTCATAGAACTGCCGCGCCTCCTCGTTTTCGACGCGCATCAGGGTGCGATAGTGCGACCAGCTTAGATCGGGATGGAAACCAGTTGCGGATTCAACGCCCGTTGGGTGCTGTTTTGGTGTCAATTCTCCGCCCGGTGGGTGGGGATTTCCGCTCTTGCCCAATTCTCTACCCACTGGGGAGAGAATCTTTTGCTGCCTGAATTCTCTCCCCGACGGGGAAAGAATTGCCGCGGCGCGACCAATGTACGTTTGATAGAACTTCCGCATATTCCACAACGATACGGTGGAGTAGCCCTTGCCATAGCGTCCTGTCAGCCGCCTCGACAGATCCTCAATTACGGCCTTGCCGTAGTCAGCCCGTTTCTGCCCCTTCTGCTCCTCCTCAACGATTTCACGTCCGATCAGCCAATACGCGACCACCATCGCGCTGTTGACCGTTCGGGCAACATGACTGCGTGCTTCTTCGAGAATGTCGACAATTCGACCGAATAGCGCGGCATCATCTGGAGCCGGGGTATTCGGGGTCTTCTCCCGAACTTTGTCAGGCATGCCTGACTCCATTGGCACGAGTCTTGAAGACGGAGTACTCCTTGACGGGCGCGTCGTAGTTGACATGCGCACCCACCCCCAGCGCATCGAAGTGCTTCATGGCGCACTTGATCTTGTAGACCTCGCTCTCACGAAGCGCCTTCTTGTCCGCAAGCTCGTTCGTGCCCTTTGTTTCGACAACGAAGTAGAACTCCGCCTCTTCTTCGTTCCGCAGGCGCTTCCGTCGAAGAACAACGCCGAAATCAGGATTGTAGGGGCCGATGGGGGTTGCAATCTGGTAGAAGGCCGGGAGCTTGAGAAAACACACAACTTCGCCGTCGTGGTCGGCGAATCCGGCGAAGTCCCGCTCAATACCGCTTTCGAACACAACCCGGTCGTATAGGCCCCGGTTCGGCGTTTCGATGGTGTCCGCGTAGGTCACGATACTCGGCTCAAGCCGCGAGATGTCGAACTCCTCGCCGCTGGGCGCATAGGTCAAGCCACGAAGTAGTTCATCAAGTTCAATTTCCCGAATTCGCGATGATGCTTCGTGAATGAAGCGGGCGGGGTTTGCGGCGATGGCAGCACGGTTGGTTAGGTCGTGCAGGATTCGGATCACTGTCGGATAGGCGAGTGACGTTCCCTCGCTGATTTCCTCGACCAGGTCCACAGCCCCGAACGTGGCACGCAGGCGGCGGTGTTCGCTGCCCATGTGCTGTGTCGTCACACCTTCGGCCACAAGCCGCTCAACACGGTTGAGGGCGACTTCAGCGGTGTAGTGTTCAATCTTCAGGGCGTTCAGGGCCTCGGTGGCACGGATGACAACGGCATCTTCATCTATAACAACCGTGTAGTCGGTGCGCAGACTCAGACGCCGCCAGAATTCACGAAAGGAATCGCTTTCATAGACCGCATCATTCCTTCTCACGCGCCGCTTGCGTGGGTGTGCGCCCTTCTTCTTGTGCCTTGTCTTCGCGCCGGAAGCAGTTGTTCCGTAGACTTCCTTGATTTCGCTCTGGTACTGACTCACGAACGTTTCATAAGTCTCGTTCGGAACAATCGTCAGAAGGTTGATCTCTTTGCCTTCCGGGCAGTCGTCGGCGTCATAGACGCGCTGGCCCTCCTGGTTAACGGAGATGCGAAGTCCGCGACCGATCTCTTGCCGCTTCTTGATCTCGCTGTAGCTCTGGTTGAGCGTTGCGATGTTGAACACGTTGGGATTGTCCCATCCTACGCCAAGGGCGGAATGCGAGAATATGAACTCAACCGGATTCCCAATGCTCAGCAATTCTTCCTTCTGTTTCAAGATGAGGTCGAAAAGCGCCTTGTTCGTGCGCATGGAGCGCTCGTTGTCGGTGTACTCGCCCTTCCCGGTCTGCGCGAAGTAGTAGCCCTGCACGGCAGCTATTTCTTCGTCGGAAGGCTCGCAATTCAGCATGTCCCGACAGACCTGTCGATATTTGTCGGCGAAGATGCGGCGAATGATGCCGTCCGGCCGGACGTAGTTGTCCACGCGATCAATGAAGATGAGGGACAGGCACTTGATCCCCTGCGGCGCAAGTCGGTCACGCTTTCTGAAATGGCTGTCGATCAACCAATAGAGCTGCTCCCCGAAAATGCCCTCCAAGTCGGCGGCTTTCTCTTTTTCGACCACAACGGCCCCGTTCTCAAATTCACAGCGGTAGGTGCTCTCGCGAAGTGGCTTCGAGATGCGGCGAATAATATAGCCCCGATAGCTGACGTTGCCCGTCTTCTTTTCGAGATCGTCGCCGACCTTGAGAAATGGAGACTCGCGTGAGATGAATGAGCCGTCTTGCTTTGCGTACCAGAGGTGCAGCTTCGCTCTCGGCGGCTTGCCATCCTGATACGTCTTCACTTCGACAAGCTCGACGCGCAACGTCGCTTCCTGGTTTTGCTCTGCAACGGTCAGAACTTCGATCTTTATTCACAAGGCCCTGCTGATAGCTGTCAAACGGTGTCAGTCTGTACACGAGATTCCGCATGACCTTGTGTGTCGCGGAATAGCGGAGCCTGCATAGGGGCTTGAGGGCGTCGATACGAGCGACGGCGTTCTCTGTGTCCATGCCCTCCTGCGGCTCATCCATGATAATGATCGGGCGCGTGCGCGCAATAGCCTCGATGAAGGGCATATTGAAGAAGAGGTCTTCCCGCTGGGCTTGGTTTAGAATACGGTCCTCCGCATTGAAGGACTGGAGCGTCATCACCATGATTTGGGGATGCTGCTCCTCAACGAAGGCCGTCACGCGATTCAAGCGCTTGCTATCGTACTCGAAACATGCGGGCGTGAAGCCGTACACGTCGGCAAGCTGTCGTTTGAACACGTCGAAAGCGGATAGGACGCCTTCCTTGACGGCTACGGAGGGAACGAGGATGATGAACTTCGTGAAGGCGTATTGGCGGTAGAGTTCGTAGGCCGTCTTGAGGTATACGAGAGTCTTGCCGGTGCCCGTCTCCATCTCGATGCAGAAGTCCAGGGCTTCGTCGAGAGAAGCCGTTTCTTCGTCAATGCCGCTGTCTTCGATGGCTGCGAGGAAGTTCTCGCGTATTTGTTCGGTGGGGATGGTGAGGACATTGCTCCGAACACCTTCGCGGCAAGCCATATCGAATGTGTTGCGCGGCTGTCCCTCAAACAGTCGCACGACGGCGTCTATAGCCTCGCGCTGATATGAGAGTTCCTCAAGTTTCAGTTCCATAGCCGTCTACTTGCCGTTTTCTTCCGATTTGTCCGCCTTGCCTGACTTCACCCTATCGTGTATTTCGTTCAAGCCGAACTTCCAGAGTCGTCCCATCTTATGCGCGGGCATGTTTTTCACCCTTATCCATCAACGAAGAGAAGATACCACTATATCCGTGGGTGCGAAAGGGGAAGCCTTGTCCAATGTGATATGATAGTGAAGCGGGAGGTCGATTCCAACGCGAAGTGATGGTGAAACGGGTGTCCATTGCATCATTCGGGGATGATTGTGGACATTCAGACGCGGCGGTTACGCACAATGGAGCAGCTTCGCGCCTTTGTGGCGGGCAACGTGGCTGTGGACTTTCAACCGCAAGACCGCAAGGAGGCCTACCGCTTTGTGCGGGATACGCTGGGTAGCAAAATCAGCTTAACTGGTGATTAACCGGCCTTCGCTGCCTTGCGCCGTAACCACCAGGGAATAACCCGCTCCAGGGTTGTCGGCGCCCGATATTCGCTGTTGTCCGGCTTGGCATCATGGGACATGATCTGTCCCATCATTCCCTCCATGTCTTCCACTCAGATACGATAAAGACTATAAAACAGTAAAAGCGTTGTTTGAAAGCGTCACTATCTTTGCAATACTAGGCAGGGAAATAGCGATAGAGAGCGCTGAAAATTACAGGGCTTTGCGCAGAAGAGGGATTACTGTACGCAAATCGGCTGAGTTCGTAAATTACCGCAGCCGGTGGGCCCTTTGAGGAGCACCGGGAGCTGGTTCCGATATGCTGCGGCAAAGACGGCGATCTCATCTGCTATGGGCTCGTAATAAGGCTCATCGGTGAGAACACGCCGCTTCGTTTGCATGGCTGGTGTAGACATAAAGTTCCAGTGTTGGCGACTGATTGTTTTGTTATTCATACTACTGATCCATTTCCCGTAGTTTTGTCTTCAGCACCTTGCCGTAGCTGCTCTTGGGTAGACTGTCCACCGTACGATAAAACCTGGGGCGCTTGAAGCGCGCGATATTTTCGATGCAGAAATTATCAAAGAACTTTTCATCAATCTTTTCGTCCGTCGATGTAACCACGTAGGCAACGACAACCTCACCCCATTCGCGATCGGGTCGTCCGATAACCGCTACCTCCGACACGTCAGGATGCTTGATCAGGACTTCTTCCACTTCACGTGGATAGATATTTGTTCCTCCGGAGATGATCAGGTCTTTTGAGCGATCCTTCAGGGTCAGGAATCCTTCCTCGTCAAAACATCCGTAATCGCCCGTGTGCAACCAGCCGTTGCGTAAGGTTTCCTCACTCGCTTCCGGATTACGCCAGTATCCGTTCATAACGCTTTCTCCTCGCACCAGCACCTCTCCCACTTCCCCTGTGGGAAGCCAGTCCCCTTCTGTGTTGGCGACACGTACCTGGACTGCACTCTGTGGCGTGCCCACCGATGAAAGCCTCTGGCGCCAGCGGGGATGATCTTTCTCTGCATGTATGCGCGAACTCAAGGCGGTGATGGTCATGGGGCTCTCCCCCTGACCGTATAGTTGCGCGAGCTTTGGTCCGTATCGTTCCAGTCCGGCAAGACAATCCTCCAGATACATGGGGCCGCCGCCATAGATAATGGTTTTCAGGTTGGTGGTGTCGGTATCGACCTGATGATCCAGCAGTCGTTTCACCATGGTCGGGGCTGCAAAAAATACTGCGGCAGGCCAGGATTCGATCAAGTGATAAATCTCTTCAACATCAAATCCACCGGTTTCCGGGATCACGTGACAACTTGCCTGCATGACATGGGCGAGCGCATAAACACCTGAACCGTGGCTCATGGGTGCTGCATGCAGGATTGCCCGCCAGGGAGATTCCTGGTCGACATCTGCAAAATAACAAAACGACATGGCAAGCAGATTGCGATGACTGAGTACCGCACCTTTTGGTTTGCCCGTAGTGCCGCTGGTATAAAACAACCAGGCGGGATCCCGTGGTTCGCGGGAAACCATGGGTAAAGGATCACATTCAAGTAACTGCTGATAATCCCGAGCGGAAACGTCAACGACAGCTTCGAGCGTTTCCCCCGCAAGTAGAGGAGCTATGGTCTCGACGAGATCGTGCGTGGCAAAACAGATCTTTGCCTGGCTGTTTTCCAGGATATAAGCGAATTCGTTTTGGTGAAATTTGGCATTGACCGGTACAGTGACCAGTCCTGCATGCCAGCACGCATATAGGATCTCCAGATACTCCGGACAATTACTCATCGTCAAGGCGACACGATCTCCCTGCTCAAGTTTGAAATGCCCGGTCAATGCGAAGGCGAGACGGGATACGCGTTCCGCCACTTCATTGTATGTTCGCAAAACCGTGGAGCCTTTTGCGATAGCAGGATACTCCGAGAAAGCACTCCCGGATCGTTTCATGTGTATCGCTATGTTCATATCCGGCCAGTCAAAACGCTGGACCTCGATCTAACGATGAGTTCATTACCTTTGGGTGTTCGATCAGAATTTCTTCTTGTCGGTCGTGCCGTAAGCATATAACGTTTTTGGTACCAGAGCGAGTAAAAAATTACCCGATGGTCCGATCACGCCACCTTAGATTCGAGAGACCAATTCGAAGAGCGGCGCCGCTACGTTTTCCGGTGCCGGACGCCGCTTCACCGCAGCTGCCTGATCGGCATAATCAGGTAGCTCCCGACCAGGCCATAGCCATGTCTTGCAATGTCCGGCATATTTCCGTACAATAGGGGGAAACAACGGAGTTACGACCATGCTGAATTTCAATGACTGTGCTGCCGCCATTGATGAGCCGAAAACGGCGCGGATGGAACAACGCACCAAACCGCACGTCAAAGCGCAGATCCGGCGAGCGTCGGCCCTGCTCGGTGTCGACGAGACGACTTTCGTGACCAGCGTAGCGCTGGAGCGCGCCCAGGCAACGATTGCCGATCATGAACGTACGATCCTCTCGGCCGAAGACCGTGATGCGATCCTGGCTGCCCTGGATACACCTGCGGCGCCGACCGACGCGCTGCGCGAAGCCATGGCGATGCACGACGCCCGAGTGGCGCAGGGTGACTGAGGCCGCGCTGAGCCCACAGCGGATATCCATCGCACCGCTTGACCCGGATAAACACGATAGAGCGTCATTCTCCTGCGGGACCAGCCGGCTCGACAATTTTCTCAAACGCAGCGCAAGGAAACACCAGTCGGGGGACTTCTCGCGGGTCTGGGTTGCCACGGAAGGCGGGCGGACCGGAATTCTCGGTTATTACGCGCTGAACGCGCACTCGCTGGAATGTGACGAGCTCCCGGCCAATCTGACGAAGCACGCGCCCCGGTCTGGTAGTATCCCGGCCGTCTACCTCTCAATGATTGCCGTAAACTATCGCCATCAGGGCCGCGGCATCGGACGTATCCTGCTTGCAGACGCATTGAAGCGAGCGGTAGCCGCTGCCGACCAAATCGGGCTGAAGGCCGTGGTGCTTGACGTAATTGAAGACGGTGGCCCCGATATCATGGAAAAACGCCGCGCATTTTACCTTGCCATGGGGTTTCGGTCGTTGCTTGGGCGCCCATTGAGAATGTTCATCAGCATTGATACGGTGCGCAGCAGCCAGGCGCGATGAGCGAATGTCAAAATCGATCACACACTGCTATTCATATTAACGTTAAGAACTCAATGATTATTTCACTCATAGTTGCCATGGATCGCCGGGGCGTTATCGGCGCCGACGGCGCCTTACCCTGGCGCCTGTCCGATGACTTGAAACATTTCAAGGCGATTACCATGGGAAAACCTCTCATCATGGGAAGAAAGACCCATGAATCCATCGGTCGCCCGCTGCCCGGACGGGAGAACATCGTCCTCACCGGACAAACAGATTACGTGGCGGAAGGTTGCGCCGTTTTCCATGAAATAGAAGCCGTCCTTGAAGCCTGCGCAGACCATGCAGAAGTCATGGTCATGGGAGGAGCCGCCTTGTATGAACAGTTCCTGCCCCGGGCAACGCGTATTTACCTGACCCGTGTGGAAGCGGAGGTCAACGGCGACACCTGGTTCCCACAATTTGACGACAACGCCTGGAACGAGCTCGAACGCCGGGACCACCCGGCGGATGATCGCAACGAATACCCCTACAGCTTCCAGGTACTGGAAAGAAAGTGATATCTGGACGGCACACTGAAATACGTTTCATCCTCCAGGCGCAGCGCCACCAGTTCTCCACCCCAGACGCAGCCCATGTCCAGAGGATAGACGTTGAACCTGCCGTAGTCCTGCCGGTAATCCCTGAGGGCGGCCCAGTGGCCGAAGACGATTTTCTCCGTCCGGCTTTTTCTCGTCGCTATCTCGAACCAGGGCAGGGCCGACTGCGGCTGGGAACCGGGCGCGCCTTTCTCCTCCAGGTCCAGAAGGCCGTCTTCGGTGCAATAACGTATGCGCGAAAAACAGTTGGTGATAAACCGCAGCCGGTCCCAGCCGGTCAGGTGATCAGACCAGGCAGCCGGTTCATTGCCATACATGTTCGCAAAGTAGTCTTCATAAGCGGGTCCCCGCAGAACCTTCTCCACTTCCTTCGCGTAACCTGAAGCCTGCCCAAGCTCCCATTGCGGGGGCAACCCGGCGTGCAACAGCGTGAAAGCGCACTCCTCGTCACGGTAAACAAGCGGCAACCGCCGCAACCAGTCAAGCAGTTCGCCACAATCGTCCGCCGCCAGGATTTCATCCAGTGTGTCTGCCGCGTGCATGTACTGCGGCTGGCCGTTGCCGATAGCCAGCAGGTGCAGCTCATGGTTGCCCAGCACCGTGGTCGCCCTGTTGCCGAGCCCTTTGACAAAACGCAAACAGGCCAGTGATTGCGGGCCGCGGTTGACCAGGTCGCCGGTAAACCAGAGCCTATCACGGCTGGAATCAAAATTGATTTTATCGAGCAGGTCCATCAGCTCATCGTAGCATCCCTGGAGGTCCCCGATGGCAAAGGTAGACATGGATTTTCAGTCCGTAGCTACGGCTATGCTATCAGTCGCAGGTACCCGCCAGCGAGAAAAATCCGGCGCGATCTTCGCATCCACTGGCACAATATCCGGGCTAGTGTAGCGTGTGCGGCGTGGACAAATTGAAGATCGGGATGGGAGATTCAAACTCGACCCCGTCTTCCGCCAGCATGTCATAAGCGCCTTCCATGCAGCCTACCGGGGTCTCAAGGATGGCGCCGCTGGTATATTGAAAGCTCTGGCCCGGGTTCAGACAAGGTTGCTCACCGACAACCCCTTCCCCATGGACTTCCTGTACCTTGTTGTTCGCATCGGTAATGATCCAATGCCGGCGCAGCAGGGTGGCGGTCACGTTGCCCGTGTTTGTGATGGAAATGGTATAGGAGAATACAAACCGGTTATCTTCAGGAAGGGAATGTTCCTGCAAATAGGCAGTTTTTACCTCAACTGTAAATTCGTAACGTTCTTGATCCTGCATCATGTATTTTACGATATTATCCGCCGCCGGACATGTCAATACCCTAAGAAGCTGTTGCGGTAGGAAATGGCCTCGCTCAGGTGCTGGTCCAGGATACCCTCGGAGTTTGCCAGGTCCGCCACCGTCCTTGCCACGCGCATGATGCGATACATGCCCCGCGTCGATAAGTTCAACTGCTTTACGGCCTTGTGCAGCAACGCGGTCTGCGGCCGGCCGAGCCGGCAATATTTTGTCAGTTCCCGGTTATTCAACATATTGTTCTGTTTGCCGGAACGCGCCAGTTGCTCACGGTAGGCCCCGGTTACCCGGCGTCGTACCTGGGCGCTGGATTCCGGTTGTTCATGTTGTAATTTCTCCAGGATATCCGGGGAGACGTTCGGCACTTCAATGTGAATATCGATCCGGTCCAGCAATGGGCCGGACACCCTGCTCCGGTAACGCCTGATTTGCTCAAAAGTACATTGGCATCGGTCGGTTTTGTCGCCGTAGTATCCGCAAGGGCAGGGGTTCATGGCCGCAACCAGTTGAAACCTGGCCGGAAACTCCGTCTGTCTCGCTGCCCGGGATATGATTATCCTGCCTGCTTCAAGCGGCTCCCGCAGGGCTTCCAACACCCCGCGGCTGAACTCCGGCAACTCGTCCAGGAACAGGACGCCGTTATGCGCCAGCGACACCTCCCCCGGACGGGGATGGCTGCCGCCCCCCACCAGTGCAACGGAAGAAGCCGAATGGTGCGGCATCCGTACCGGGCGCAGTTTCCAATCCTGGAGCTTGAATCCTTGCGCGCTGACGGAATTGATCGCGGCCGTAGCCATGGCTTCCTGCTCCGTCATGGGCGGCAGGATACCGGGCAGACGCTCGGCCAGCATCGTTTTACCGCTGCCGGGCGGGCCGATCATTAATATGTTGTGTGCTCCCGCCGCGCAGATTTCCAGGGCGCGTTTGGCAAAATGGTGTGAGTAGACGTCGGCCATTTCCGGGAGTTTACGGTTGCTCTCGTTGTATTTTTTCTCGTTAACGAACCGTGGCAACGGGTCAGACCCGTTGAGATGGGAACAAACGGCCATTAAATGCCTGGCCGGCAATACGGGCAATTGATTGATCAGTGCGGCTTCTGCGGCATTTTGCTCAGGCAGTATCAATGCGCGGCCTGTATTGTTGGCGGAGTAGGCGCTGGGTAATATGCCGCTGACCGGTCTTAACTCGCCGGTCAGGGCCAGTTCGCCGATAAATTCATAATGCCGAAGGGATTTTTGTGCTATTTGACCGGACGCCGCCAGGATCCCGACCGCGATAGCCAGGTCGTACCTGCCGCCTTCTTTGGGCAAATCGGCCGGCGCCAGGTTGACCGTGATCACTTTCAGGGGAAATTGAAAGTGATTGGTTAAAATCGCGCTCCTGACGCGATCCTTGCTCTCTTTTACCGCCGTTTCAGGCAACCCGACAATGGAAAAACGCGGCAACCCCCTGGACAGGTGTGCCTCTACCGTAACTTGAACTGAATCAATCCCCGTCAGCGCACGAGAATAGATAATCGCAATCTCCATTTGTTCCATTTGTATCTCTCCGTTCCATATATATTCCTATTACCGGCTGATTATAAGGAGTCGCCCCCTGCTTACGACATGCTGGGGCAGGCTTCGGCGACAATTTATCCACTGGATTCCCGCCCCTGCTCAACACCATACAGGGGCAAGCTTTGCGGGAATGACGGCGGAGGCACCATCGTCATTCCGGGCTTGACCCGGAATCCAGTCAAAAATGTGTCGCCGCAGGCGACTCCTTATAGTATTAACACCGCCAGTATAACGGCTTTATTCCTTATCAGAAAGCGTCTTTTCCAGAGCCGTGATTTTTTTCTCCAGCTCATCCATTGCCGCGCGGGTATTACTCAGCAACTCCGTCTGGATGTCATATTCCTCCCGGGTGACTAAATTCATTTGGGCCAACGTCGCAGACAGCGCGGACTGCGCCGCCTTCTCAAAATCCTGTCGGGCCTGGCTGACGTCTTCGGGCAGGAACCGCAGAAACTGCTGTACGAAATTCTCTATTTCCCGTGGTTTAGTCATGGTTGCCGTTGTCTGAAATCCAGTCGTTCTTATAGTAATTCATTTTGCCGTTCCGGGACAACCGTTTGCACTATCACTGTGCAGCCGGTTTGTATCCTGCACATTAGGAGTGCGTTTTTAGTTTTTAGTTGTTGGTTTTTAGTTTTTTGTAAATTGTTTCTAATGACCAAATACTAACTACTAAAAACAAAAAACTAAAAACTAACAAAAACTGGCACGTTATATGCATTAAAAACTCTATATATGTTTTTAACCAAAATTTAACCGGAGTAAAAAAATCATGCGAAAAACCATTGCAGTAATCTGCGTCCTCTTTATTGCGATATCCTCCGCAAATGTATTTGCGGAGGATTCACCCCACCAGTTCAGCGGGAACATAGCGCTGGTCACCGACTATCTTTACCGGGGTATCTCCCAGACCAGCGAGAAAGCAGCCGTACAGGGCGGCATGGATTACGCCCACGCTGCCTCCGGGTTTTACGTGGGCACCTGGGCCTCCAACGTGGATTTTGCCGAAGACCTTGAAATTGACGTCTACGGCGGCATTTCCGGTGAGCTGGACGGCGGCCTGAGTTGGGACGTGGGCGGCCTGTATTACATCTATCCCAGTTCGGACGCGCAACCGGAAGAAAACTTCGTGGAAGCGTACGCCAGCACCGGCTACACCTTTCCCGGCGCCTTTGAGCCCTCCGTCAGCGCCGGTATTGCCTATTCCCCGGACTTTTTTGGCGAAGACGGTGACGCCATCTATTTGAACGGCGGTCTGGACCTCTCCCTGCCCCATGGGTTCGGCCTGTCGTTTTACGTCGGCTGGCAGGACGTGGAAGGCGATCAAACATCCGGGCCGGACGGCTTCAATTACACCCACTACAGCATCGGTATCAGCAAAAGCGTAGGCCCCCTGAGCCTGAGCGCGTCCTGGAACGATGCGGATGACGATTGTGGGGGAGAGATTTGCGAGGCGCTCGTGGGCAGTATTTCCATGAGTTTCTGAAAGGGAGAGAGTACGTGAAGTTCATTTCTGCAATTATCCAGCCGTCGAAACAGAATGACCTGAAACAGGGCTTGGCTGAAATCGGCGTGCATGGGATGACGGCAACGGAAGTAAATGGGTTTGGTCGGCAAAAAGGTCATACCGAAGTTTATCGGAGTGCCGAATACGTCGTGGACTATTTACCGAAACTGAATATTGACGTTGCCGTTGATGATGAACAACTGGATGAAGTGATAACGATGATCACAGGCGTTTGCAGCACAGGAAAAATTGGTGATGGGAAGGTATTTGTCAGTGATCTGGACCAGGTTGTCCGAATACGCACGGGAGAAACAGATAATGATGCGCTTTAACTACTTAACAGGTGGAAAAATGCTAACTCAAATGATGGAAAAGATGAAAAACAACAGTAGAAAAGGCGGCGCCGCAACCCTGGCTGTTTTGTTGCTGCTGCCGTTCCAGGTCAGGGCTGATGAACTGAGCGCGGGAGATACGGCCTGGATGCTGACCGCGACGGCCCTGGTATTATTCATGACAATCCCCGGACTTTCCCTGTTCTACGCGGGGATGGTCAGGAGCAAGAATGTATTGTCCGTACTGATGCAGTGTTTTGCCATCGCCTCGCTGATGACCGTGCTCTGGGTCTTGTTCGGCTACAGCATTGCATTCGGCGGAGAAGGCCTCTACTGGGGAGGACTGGACAAGATGTTCCTGAGCGGGGTCACCGTGGATTCACTCAGCGGGACCATACCGGAATCCGTCTTCATGACCTTCCAGATGACCTTTGCGATCATCACCCCGGCATTGATTGTTGGGGCGTTCGCCGAGCGCATGAAATTCAGCGCGGTGCTCTGGTTTATGGCCTTATGGTTGCCGCTGGTCTATGCCCCCATCTGTCATTGGGTCTGGGGTGACGGCGGTTGGCTCGGAAACAAGGGCATACTGGATTTTGCCGGGGGCACCGTTGTGCATATCAACGCAGGTATGGCGGGACTGGTTGCCGCCATCGTCCTGGGCAAACGCAAGGGTTATCCGACCACGCCCATGATGCCTCACAACCTGACTTATACGGTTATCGGCGCCTCCATGCTCTGGGTAGGCTGGTTCGGTTTCAACGCCGGCAGTGAACTGGCGGCCGATGGAACCGCCGGAATGGCCTTGGCGGTCACACAGATCGCCACGGCGTCTGCAGCCCTGGCCTGGATGTTATGCGAGTGGTTCAGCCATGGCAAACCCAGTGTACTGGGGATTGCATCGGGCGCGGTTGCCGGCCTGGTTGCAATCACGCCGGCCTCAGGCTCCGTGGGTCCCATGGGCGCCATAGCCATCGGTTCCGCCGCCGGCATCGGCTGTTTCCTGGCGGCTGTCAAGCTGAAGCGGATGCTGGGTTATGACGATTCCCTGGACGTGTTCGGCGTCCATGCCGTCGGCGGCATCATCGGCGCCATGTTGACGGGTGTCTTTTGTGCGGAATCCCTGGGAGGCGCCGGATTTGGCGTGGAAGAGGGAGGCATCGCCGCACAGTTGGGCGTACAGTTTACCGGTGTGCTCGCAACGGTGATTTATACGGGTATCGTCAGTTTCATCATACTCAAGGCGCTGGACCTGCTGATTGGCTTGCGCGTATCACCGGACGATGAGATAGAAGGGCTGGATATTGTGTTACACGACGAACGTGGCTATATTATATAATCTGGCAATGGTGTGCGGGACATTCTCCTCTATGTCCCGCATAACCGCACAGGATGACAGAACCTTTAATTAGAACGAATTTTAACGACAGGACATGAAGCAATGAAATTACTCACGGCCATAATTAAACCATTTAAACTAGACGACGTACGCGATGCTTTATCGGAAATCGGCATTAAAGGCCTGACCGTTACCGAGGTGAAAGGGTTCGGCCGGCAAAAAGGCCATACCGAACTCTACCGGGGAGCGGAATACGTCGTTGACTTCCTGCCTAAGGTGAAAATAGAAATTGCCCTGGATGATAATCAGCTCGACGCTGCAATCGAGGGGATTTGTAAAGCGGCCGGCACCGGCAAAATCGGTGACGGCAAAATCTTTGTATTTGGACTGGATGAAGTTGTTCGCATAAGAACGGGCGAAAAGGGAAGCGACGCCCTTTAAGGTTGCGCCAGGGCAGGTGTACTGTATTATACGGGCTATTGACATTTCAGGGGGAACCTTATGAAACCGTTCGGAAAGCTCACCTTATGCCTGTCGTTACTTCTTGCCGGGGTCATTGCCCCCGGAATTAGTCTTGCCCAGGACGCGCCTGAACTGAATGGCGCCAACACCGCCTGGATACTGGTATCCACCGCCCTGGTGTTGTTCATGACGCTGCCGGGCCTGGCGTTATTTTATTCGGGCCTGGTGCGCAGCAAGAACGTTTTGTCCGTACTCATGCAGTGTTTTTCCATTGCCTGTGTCATCTCCGTTTTGTGGCTGGTTCTCGCTTACGGCCTGGCATTCGGCGATGGCGGCGGCATGAACCAGTTCATCGGCCTGGGTAAGTTTTTCCTGGCTGGGGTAGGGGTGGACAGCCTCAGCGGCGATATTCCTGAATCCGTCTTTTTCATGTTCCAGATGACGTTTGCCATTATTACCCCCGCCCTGATCGTGGGCGGTTTCGCAGAGCGCATAAAATTTTCGGCAGTATTGTGGTTTTCATCGCTTTGGTTGTTACTGGTCTACGCCCCCGTATGTCATTGGGTCTGGGGCGGTGGCTGGCTGGCTGACATGGGCTTCATGGATTTTGCCGGCGGGACAGTGGTCCATATCAACGCCGGCGTGGCCGCGATTGTCGCTGTGGTAATTCTGGGTAACCGAGGAGGTTTTCCTGAGGCGATGACGCCGCCCCATAATATGACCCTGACCGTGACCGGCGCGTCAATGCTGTGGGTAGGCTGGTTCGGGTTTAACGCCGGCAGCGCCCTGGCGGCCGACGGCAACGCTGGCATGGCCATGCTGGTGACGCATATTTCCGCGGCCGCGGGTGCCCTGGTCTGGGTTGCCTGCGAATGGATTAAACACGGCAAACCCAGCGTGTTGGGCATCGTCACAGGCATGGTAGCGGGACTGGCCACGATCACCCCGGCCTCGGGGTTCGTCGGGCCTGTTGGCGGCCTGGTAATCGGTATTTCTGCCGGAGTCGTTTGTTATTTTGCCACCCAATACATCAAGCGCGGCTTGAAATTCGACGATTCCCTGGACGTCTTCTCCGTGCATGGGGTCGGAGGAGCCCTTGGCATCTTGTTGACGGCCGTCTTTTTTGCCAACAGCCTGGGCGGCCCGGCGGACGACGGCTATGCGATGGGGCCGCAATTGCTGACACAAGCCACGGGCATGGTCGCCACCGTCCTGTGGTGCGGCGTGGTCAGTTATATCCTGTTGAAGGTCGTTGACAGTATCATTGGGCTACGCGTCACCCAGGAGGAAGAAATCGAGGGCCTAGACCTGGTATCACATGACGAGCGCGGGTACACGTTCTAGTTTCCAGTTGTCAGTTTCTGGTTGTTGGTTACTAAAAACCAGAAACTAAAAACCAGAAACCAAAACCAATGGATAATTACGGCGTCATCGGTAATCCGATAGCGCACAGTCAGTCACCTCGCATCCACGGGCTGTTCGCCGAGCAGACCTCGCAGGCGTTGACTTACCGGGCTATATTCTCCCATCCGGATGAATTTACGGCCACCGTCGAGGCATTCCGCCAGTCCGGCGGCCGGGGGCTGAACGTCACCCTGCCTTTCAAGGAGCAGGCCTGGCAGTACGTGAATCACAGTACCGCCAGGGCAGACCGGGTAAAAGCCGTCAACCTGATCCGGTTTGACGCCCCCGACCGGATCCACGGTGATTCCACCGACGGGGCAGGGTTGATCCGCGACCTCGCCAACAACCGGATGGCAATCAAAAATAAACGCGTGCTGTTAATCGGCGCCGGCGGGGCAGTCAGAAGCGTGCTGGGCAGTCTCGTGGGCGAACAACCGGCCGCCGTGACGATTGTGAACCGCACCCGCTCCAGGGCGGAGCAATTGATAGAATTATTTCCCGAAGCCGGTAGTTTGCTCGATTTCCGGGGTTTCGACGAACTGGCCGGCAGCTCGTACGACCTGGTGATTAACGGCACCTCGGCGGGCCTGGCCGGAAGCCCCTTGCCCCTGCCCGATAGCATACTGGCGCCCGGCGCCTGTTGCTATGACATGGCCTACGGCCCGGCGGCGGATCTTTTCCTGGACTGGTCCGCAAACAACGGTGCCGCAAATACCAACGACGGCCTGGGAATGCTGGTGGAACAAGCCGCCGAATCGTTCTACCTCTGGCGCGGCATCCACCCGGAAACAAAACCCGTCATTTCTGCCCTAAGACAATAAGGAGTCGCCTCCGCCCCCACCGTCATTCCCGCGAAACTTGCCCCAGTATGGTGTTGAGCAGGGGGCGGGAATCCAGTGAAACAAAGAGTCGCCGAAGCCTGCCCCAGCATGTCGTAAGCAGGGGGCGACACATTATTAACTGGATTCCGGATCAAGCCCGGCGTGACGGGGTTGCCTCCGTTGCCCCGACTACAATCCCTGGATCCTGTCCATCAGGTCGGGCAGCCAGGTAATCAGGAGAGGGAACAGCACCAGCAGGATGATCGTAACGACCTGGATTGAAATGAACGGAATAATCCCCTGGTAAATATGCTGGATGCGGATCTCCGGCGGAGCCACCGCTTTCAGGTAAAACAGGGAGAAACCGAATGGCGGGGTCAGGAAAGACGTCTGCAGGTTGATGGCTATCAGCACCGCAAGCCATAGCAGGTCGACCCCCAGCGTCGCGGCAATAGGCGCCAGGATAGGGACGACGATAAAACATATCTGGAGAAAGTCCAGGAAGAAGCCGAGGATGAAGATCAAAAGCATGCTGGCGATCAGAAAACCCAGTGTGCCGCCGGGCAGGTTGGTCATCACGTCCAGCACCAGGCTGTCGCCGCCCATGCCCCGGAAAACCAGCCCGAAGGCGGTGGCGCCGATCAGGATCATAAAGACCATGCTGGTCAGCCGGGTAGTCAGTTGCATGGCGTCGCGCAGCCGGTCCAGGCTGAGTTGCCCGTGCAATGCCGCCAGGATGAGTGCGCCCAGTGCGCCGACCGCGGCGGATTCAGTAGGTGATGCAATGCCAAAGAAAATGGAACCCAGGACACCGACAACCAGGATCAACGGAGGAAGCAACGTCAGGAAGACTTTCCTCAATAATTTCTCATCGCTCTCGGCGGTCAACGCAGGCGCGGCCTCCGGCCTGCGCCACGCGTAAACACTGATGTAAACCAGGAATAAAAACACCAAGAGCATCCCCGGCACGACGGCGCCGATGAACAACCGGCCTACGGGCACCCCCATCACGTCGCCCAGCAGGATCAGGACGATACTCGGGGGGATGATCTGTCCCAGAGTACCCGCCGCGGCGATCGTGCCCGTCGAAAGCTGTTTGGAATAATTGCGTCTCAGCATGGTCGGCAGCGCAATGATCCCCATGGTGACCACCGTCGCGCCCACGACTCCGGTGGTTGCCGCCAGCAGGGCGCCGACGATAACGACGGAAATGGCCAGCCCGCCGCGCAGGCGGCCGAACAGCAGCCCCATCGTTTCCAGTAGATCCTCCGCCAGGCCGGATTTATCCAGGACGATCCCCATGAAAATAAACAGGGGAACGGCCAGCAGGGTAAAATTGGTCATTACCCCCCAGATCCTCAGGGGCAGCAGGTGGAAAAAATCAAAACCCAGGAAAACCCCGCCGAACAGCAGCGCAATCGCCCCCAGGGTAAACGCCACCGGATAACCCAGCATCAGCATGAGCATCAGGCTCAGGAACATCAGGACGATCCAGACAGTCATTGACGTTTACTGATGATAAAGGATAAGTTTTTCAGGCTCTCGGCCACGCCCTGGATGATGAGCAGGAAAAAGCCCAGCGGTATCGTCGCCTTCAGGACCCAGCGGAAGGGCAGGCCGCCCGGGTCGGGCGAACCTTCGGAAAACAGGTAAGCCAGGGACACGAAGGGCCAGGAGCTCACTATGATGAGGATACAGAACGGAATAAGGAACAACAGGGAGCAGGTGAGGTTAATCCAGGCGCGGCGATAGTCCGACATAAAACGGCTCCGGTAGATCAAATCCAGCCGGACGTGGCCATCATGTTTTAAGGTATACGCGGCGCTCAACAGGAAGATGATGGAAAACAAATGCCATTCAAGTTCCTGGATCGCAATAGAACCGCTCAGGAAAAAGTATCTCATCATAACGTCGTAGGAAACCAGCAACACCATGACCAGCACGAGCCAGGCTAACCCCCTCCCGGCCATCTCACTGAATCGATCTATTCTCTCGGACAATTCCTGCATTTATAAAGCCTACCATTAATGGAATATTTGGGGTCAGAGTAAAAATATCCTGTAATAAACAAGCAACCCCCGCAAGTGGTTGTATTTTTACTCTGACCCCAAATTCGAGAGTAAAAATATCCTGTAATAAACAAGCAACCCCCGCAAGTGGTTGTATTTTTACTCTGACCCCAAATTCGGAGTCCAGTATCCCGTCAGGGCAGGGCGTTGGACAGGTTGATATAATCGGTCACGCTTAATTCTGCCGGTCTTGCGGAGGGGGAGATGCCTAATTCCTCCAGTTGTCCTGCATCGAACCATGTTTTCAGACCGTTGCTGATCTTCTTGCGTCGGGACGAGAAAGCCACGCGCACCAGTTCCGCAAACTGGTCGTAATTATTGATCCGCTCGGTCGCCCGGGGGATGACGCTCAACCTGACCAGGGCCGAATCGACTTTCGGCCTGGGCTTGAAGGCCTCGGGTCCGACTTCAAATAACTTTTCAGCGGTGCAGCGCGCCTGCACCATGATACTGAGCCGGCCGTAATCGGGTGTGTCGCTGTCGGCGCAGATCCTGTCAACAACCTCTTTTTGCAGCATGAACACCATCCGGCTGACCTGGTCGAACCGTAACAGGTGGAACAGCATAGGCGTGGAAATGTTATAGGGTAAATTCCCCACCACTTTCAGCCCGGTGGAAGAGAATGTTGCAAAATCCACTCGCAGCGCGTCCTGCCGGACCAGGTTCAGTTGCCCTGCATCTTTACATTTCTCGATTAAACGCTCAGCCAGGTCCCGGTCAACCTCGACCACGTCGAGCCGGCCGGTCCTGGCCAGCAACGGGATGGTAAGCGCGCCTTTCCCGGGACCGATCTCCACAATCCTTTCATCTTCGCGCGGATCAATGGTCCGGATTATTCTCTCGACGATTACCTCGTCAATGAGGAAGTGCTGGGCAAACCGTCTGCGGATTAACAAAGACCCATCCTCCCTCTGCGCATAACCATATCAATAGCGTAGTCAATGGCCGCAACCAGGCTGTCTTCCTCCGCGTGGCCGGTCCCGGCCAGGTCGAAGGCCGTGCCGTGGTCAACCGACGTCCTTATGACAGGCAGTCCCAGCGTGATATTGACGGTCTTGCCGAAGCCGTGGGATTTCAAAACAGGC
Organism: Gammaproteobacteria bacterium; assembly: GCA_965248145.1. Classification (GTDB taxonomy): domain Bacteria; phylum Pseudomonadota; class Gammaproteobacteria; order Eutrophobiales; family Eutrophobiaceae; genus JAAXHV01. The sequence goes on from OZ252091.1 coordinate 1,106,647, forward strand.
AGGCCCTGGTCATGGTACATGGCGATCACCGCGTCCGTATTCTCCAGGGAAGGGCCGGTAAAAGCAGTGTCCGCCGGGACCGGCCCCACCAGGTTTAAACCGCTTGATTTCAATTCATCGATAACCGGGATAACAATTTCAATCTCTTCGCTACCCAGGTGCCCCTGCTCACCGGCATGGGGATTGATGCCGCAGACCAGCAACCGGGGATTTTCAATATTGAATTTTGTCTGCAAATCACCGGCAACGACACTGATGACATCCCTCAGCCGCTGCCGGGTGATGCGTCCGGCCACCTGGTTCAAGGGGAGGTGGGTGGTGACCAGGGCGACCCGCGCAAAATCGTTTGCCAGCATCATCACCGGCAGCGAATCACCGCAGATGCGCGCAATGTACTCGGTATGTCCGGTAAATGCCCGTCCCGCGTCGGCGATCACGGATTTGCTGACGGGGCCGGTCACCATGGCGTCAAAATGCCCTGCCATGCAACCATCGACCGCGTGCGCAATGGCCGCCAGCACACAGTCGGCGTTACGGGAAGTCGGGACTCCGGGTTTGACCGGCTCTGCCAGCACCTGGCGCAGATAACGGATCTGTCCCGGCCGTTGCGGGCTGACCGCCGCGTCCGGGTCGTATTCCGCCAACTCGACACTCACGCCGATCTGCCTTGCCCTGTCTTCCAGCAAATCAGGGTCGCCGATAACAACGATTTGCGCCGCGTGCTCATACCGGACGCTCTTGATGGCTATATCCGGGCCGATGCCCGCAGGCTCACCCAGGGTCAAAGCCAACCGGGGCAGAGATGATTCCTTCATTTTGTCCGCAGATGAACGCAGATAAAAAGAACTCTACATCTTATATGGATTAAGTTAATCAGAGACAGACTCACTAATTTTAATCGTGTACGTTCAGGCCGCCCGCAAGGGCCACCCCTGTATTTTCTTCTTATCTGCGTTCATCTGCGTCATCTGCGGATACATCATGACCCGAGTCGATACTCGACGTAAGCCTCATCGCGCAACTGCCGCAACCAGTCAGTCCGCGCCTCCTCCAGTTTGCGCCTGCGGACTGCTTCCCTGGCCCGCGCCCGTTTTATGTCCTCGGTGCTGTCGTGTTCCCTCCTGTCCAGCACCTGCACGACATGAAGGCCGAACTGGGTCCCGAATGGCCGGCTGGTCTGGCCGGGTTCAAGTGAATTCATTACCTGTTCAAATTCAGGGACGAGATCGCCGGGGTTGACCCAGCCCAGGTCGCCGCCATTCGCGGCGCTTACCGCATCGGCGGAGTGGGCCCTGGCCAATTCGGCAAAATCATCCCCTCCCTCGATGCGGACCACCAGTTGATCCAGCCGGCGCCGGGCATCCTCCGGCGTGGTCAACTCATCCGGCCGGACCAGGATGTGCCTGGCCTGTGTCTGGGTAACGACCACTTGCTCGCTACTGCGCTTGTCCGCCAGTTTGATGATGTGGTAGCCGCTGGGGCTCTTGATGAGTTCGCTGGTATCGCCGATCTCCATATCGGAGATGAAATCGGCAAATAAGGTCGGGACCTGTCCCGCCTTGCGCCAACCCAGGTCGCCACCACTCAGCGCCTGCTGGCCGTCGGAGTAGGTAGCCGCCAGGCTGCTGAAATCGGCGCCCGCTTCCAGCTCCGCCAATACTTTTTCAGCGGTTTCCCTGGACTTCGTCACCTGGCGCGCCGACGCCCCTTCAGGGATTGAAATCAATATATGGGCAATCTGGAACTCAAGATCACTTTCCCCCTGGTGCTCCTTGTTGGAAAGGAAGTTGTTGATCTCTCTGTCGGTCACGACGACCCTGTTGTCAACCTGCCGTTGCTGCAACCGGGAAATCAGGATTTCGTTGCGTATGTCCTTGCGGAAAGCCGCGTAGCTGTAACCGTCTTCTTCCAGGATCTCCCGGAACTGGTTCAGGTTCAGTTTGTTTTCCGCGGCAATATTGCTGATGGTGCGATTCAGGGTTTCATCATCGACCCGGATCCCGGTATTCTGCGCCATCTGGATCTGCAACTTCGTCATGATCAACCGGTCAATCACCTGCTTTTCCAGGATGGAAGGCGGCGGCAGGGGGATCTCCTGCTCACGCATCTGGCTGGTTACCGTCCTGATCTTCTCCGACAGTTCGCTCAGCATGATGACGTCATCATTGATGATCGCGACTATCCGGTCCAGCTCATCGGCAGCCGTAACGGGCCGGGCCAAAAGGGCGCCGACCAGGAGTATCAGCGCGAAACCGTGTTTCATGGTATCCGCAACCCGTCTCCGTAACCCGGTATCGTCTGGTAGAAAAAGTCTGCCGTCCTGCCGCCCAGGCTGCCCAGGCCTTTCAACTCGAACTGTATGAAAAACCCGTTATTGAACTCGCCGTTGAGGTTGGTCAGGAAACGCCGGCCTACGGCTTTCAAGGCAAAACAGCAACCCTCGTACTCCAGCCCGGCGAACAGGTCCAGGGAACGTCCCTCGCTAACGGCGTAATTCCAGCGGCCTACGGCATTCAACTTGTCGGTCACGGGCCAACTGAACGACAGGTCCGACTGTTCAATATCCGTCGGCAATCGTCGAACCAGGCCCGATTCCGCCCGCCGTACCCGGTAAGCCATGTTGATGACTTTGCTGCCGACCGGGTTGTACTGTGCCGTAAGCGTCATTTTCCGGGTGACGCTGTCGTTGGGATCCCAGTAGATCTCGGCGCCCAGGGTCAAATCGTCAGATATGTTGGCGCCGGCTTCGACCACGACCGGAGACAGCAGGTTCGTATTGCGCATACCGATATCCGTGAGTCGGCCGTCGGCAGTCAGCCGCTGTCTTATGACGTCCTGGTCGGTCAGGTAAAAGGATTGGGCAACCCGGAAATAAGCGGCTTGTTCCCCGGTGTCCCGGTTGATCAGCCGGCTGCCCACGGCCAGGGTGATCTGGTTGGAGTCACCCACCCGGTCGAGTCCGGTGAACCGGTTCTCCCGGAACAGGACGTTGTAATCCAGGTTGAAAATAGAGGAATCAAATACCGGCAGGTCGGTCTGATCTTCATGGGGTACGTAAAGGTAATACAGCCTGGGTTCCAGCGTATGCAGGAAATTTCTACCCCCGAACGCGGCGTCGCGTTCCAGGAACAGGCCGCTGTCCAGGCTGATGATCGGTATGGTCCGGCTCGGGCTTTCCTTGAAAGGGCCTTGCTGGGTCAGGCTGTACTGGGTGTGATGCACGCCCACTTTCGGAATTATAAAAGCCGACTGGCTGCGCATGGGATAGCTGATCGACGGATAGATATCCGCGCGGAAGCCGGTCACGTCAACGACAACCTCGGTTTCATCGGTTCGATCAAAATAAGTAAATTCCGAGGTCAGTTTGAGGTTGATCTTTTTATTGCCCGAAAAAGGCGCATAGTTGAACCATACCCGCGGCAGGTTCTTGTAGGGCCGGGAAGCAGCGGCAATACCCCGGTCGACAACCTGGTAACTCAGCATCCGGGCCGATAAATTCCACTTGTTTCCCCGGTAACTCAAATCAGCCCGGCGCGGCAGGAAACGGGTACTGGCTATGGCCAGTTGCGCGCCGAAATCCTCCAGGTATTCAGGGTCCGAGACCCGGTTGTAAACCAGGGACAGTTTCCCCCTGTCCAGGAAAGTCTGGCTGTGTTCAATTCCGATCATGCTCCGGTCGCGCCCGTTGAACTGGTTATCGCCGGGGAGGTATTCAAGGTTTACGCTCCCTGCGCTGTTATCGAAGAGATAGCGATATTCAACCATGCCCATAAAGCCGCTGTCGCTGAGCACCCTGGGGGTAATGGTTGCGTCCATGTTGGGGGAGATATTCCAGTAATACGGCAGCCGCGTTTCAAACCCGTTGCCCCCGGCCTTGCCGACCCCGGGCGTAAGAAAGCCCGATTTCCGTTTATTGTTGAGCGGGAAGGTCATGTACGGCGCATAAAACAGGGGGATGTCCTTTATCTTCAGGACGATATTCCTTCCCGACCCGCGAGCGGTTTCATGGTTGAGCACCAGCTTGTCCGCCGTGATCTTCCAGAAGTCTACTTCAAAATCCCCGTTGCCGTTGTCCGCGGCACAGGTGGTGTAATCCATGTTTTCCCCTGCGGTGATCTCTCCGGGATCAATGAACAGGTCCTCAGCCCCGCCCCGACCCTGGCTGTCCGGGAGATAATATGTGCTTGATGTGAATGTCCCGGTATCGTCGTCGAATTTGACGTGTGCGGATTCGCTGTTGAGAAACAGGGACTCGCTCCAGAATTTAACGTCCCCGGTCAGTGTGGCATCGTTGGTAGCCTCGTCATAGAAGACTTCGTCCGCACGCGCCTGCTGCTCTTCCATCACCAGTTCCACGTTCCCCTGCAGGTGCGAGGCGCCGCGCTCGGTCATGTCTATAAAATCAGCGCTGACCTGTATATCACCCTCCTCAGGTTCAGTATCAAACACCGGCCCCGCAGGAATCTCAAAACTCGCAGGACAATAAGCCCCACCCAGCCAGTCAAACAAATCCCGCGCCCCCGCATTTCCCCCGGCCAGCAACAACCCGGACATGCAAACAACCTGCAAACAAAGAGTCGCCCCCTGCTTACGACATGCTGGGGCATGCTTCGGCGACACATTATTGACTGGATTCCGGGTCAAGCCCGGAATGACGGAGATGCCTCCGTTGCCATTCCTGCCCCCACCGTCATTCCCGCCCCCGCCGTCATTCCCGCCCCCACCGTCATTCCTGCCCCCGCCGTCATTCCTGCCTCCGCCGTCATTCCCGTGAAAACGGGAATCCAGTGAACAAAGAGTCGCCCCCTGCTTACGACATGCTGGGGCATGCTCCGGCGACACATATTTGACTGGATTCCGGATCAAGCCCGGAATGACGGAGGTGCCTCCGTTGCCATTCCCGCCCCCACCGTCATTCCTGCCTCCGCCGTCATTCCTGCCCCCACCGTCATTCCTGCCTCCGCCGTCATTCCCGTGAAAACGGGAATCCAGTAGACAAAGAGTCGCCCCCTGCTTACGACATGCTGGGGCATGCTTCGGCGACACATATTTGACTGGACTCCGGCTCAAGCCCGGAGTGACGGAGGTGCCTCCGTTGCCATTCCCGCCCCCACCGTCATTCCCGCCCCCACCGTCATTCCCGCCCCCACCGTCATTCCTGCCCCCACCGTCATTCCTGCCTCCGCCGTCATTCCCGTGAAAACGGGAATCCAGTGAACAAAGAGTCGCCCCCTGCTTACGACATGCTGGGGCATGCTCCGGCGACACATTATTGACTGGATTCCGGGTCAAGCCCGGAATGACGGAGATGCCTCCGTTGTCATTCCTGCCCCCACCGTCATTCCTGCCTCCGCCGTCATTCCTGCCTCCGCCGTCATTCCCGTGAAAACGGGAATCCAGTAGACAAAGAGTCGCCCCCTGCTTACGACATGCTGGGGCATGCTCCGGCGACACATATTTGACTGGATTCCGGGTCAAGCCCGGAATGACGGAGATGCCTCCGTTGTCATTCCTGCCCCCACCGTCATTCCTGCCTCCGCCGTCATTCCTGTCTCCGCCGTCATTCCCGTGAAAACGGGAATCCAGTAGACAAAGAGTCGCCTCCGGCGACACATATTTGACTGGATTCCGGGTCAAGCCCGGAATGACGGAGATGCCTCCGTTGCCATTCCTGCCTTCGGCGGCACATTTTATAAATTTAAACACGTTATACATTCAGGTTCTGGGCAGCGTAACGCCGGTCTGGCCCTGGTATTTCCCCCGTTTATCCTTATAAGAGGTTTCACACTCCTCATCGGATTGCAAAAAGATCACCTGGGCGACGCCCTCGTTGGCGTAAATCTTCGCCGGCAAGGGCGAAGTGTTGGAAAATTCAAGCGTGACGTGACCCTCCCATTCCGGTTCCAGGGGAGTCACATTCACGATAATGCCGCAACGGGCATAAGTGGACTTGCCCAGGCATATCGTCAGCACGTCCCGGGGTATCCTGAAATACTCAACGGTCCTGGCCAGGGCAAAGGAATTGGGAGGAATAATACAAACATCCCCCTTGAAATCCACGAAGCTGCTTTCGTCGAAATTTTTCGGGTCAACGATGACGGAATTGATGTTGGTGAAGATCTTGAATTCGTCCGAGCAGCGCATATCATAACCATAGCTGGAAGTGCCGTAGGATACCAGTGGCATTGAGCCGTTTTGTTTGACCTGATCCCGCGCGAAGGGTTCGATCAGCCCCTTCGTTTCCGCCATCCGGCGAATCCATTTATCACTCTTTACCGGCACTCAGGCATTCTCCACCACGATCCTGGGGAATTTATTGCTGTAATCTTTCGCCCGCAACGATAATTTTGCCGCGGCTTTGCGGGAGATAGCCCGGTAAGTCGCGGTAATCTGCGAGTCCGGTTCCATCGCTACGGTCGGTCGGCCGTTGTCCGCGCCTTCGCGGATACTGATATCCAGGGGCAGGGAACCGAGTAAATCGACCCCGTATTGTTCGGCCATCTGCTGCCCGCCGCCGGCGCCGAAGATATGTTCTTCATGGCCGCAGTGACTGCAAATATGGGTGCTCATATTTTCCACGATCCCGAGTACCGGCACCTCGACCTTTTCAAACATCTTCAGCCCCTTGCGCGCATCGAGCAGGGCGATGTCCTGGGGGGTGGTAACGATGATTGCCCCCGAAACCGGGATTTTCTGGCACAGGGTCAACTGGATGTCACCGGTGCCCGGAGGCAAGTCTATGATCAGGTAATCCAGGTCCGACCAGTTGGTGTCGCCAAGCAGTTGTTCCAGCGCGGACGTGACCATCGGCCCGCGCCATATCATCGGCGTTTCTTCATTGACGAGATAGCCGATGGACATGGATTGCAACTGGTAACTGATGTTCGGCTCGATGGATTTACCGTCGGGACTTTCCGGTTTGGCGTGGCAGCCGAGCATACGCGGCTGGCTGGGGCCGTAAATATCGGCATCGAGGATACCCGTCTTTGCCCCCTCCGCCTGCAGGGACAGGGCCAGGTTGACGGCAGTAGTCGATTTGCCCACGCCGCCTTTGCCGGAGGCGACGGCAATCGTATTCTTGATGTTGTCCAGGGTTTTCACACCCCGTTGTACGCTATGGGTCTCGATATTCGTGCCGAACACCACTTCAACTTCCTTGATTTCCGGCATTTGCCGTAGCCGCTCCGTGATGTTTTCCCGCAACGTATCGATATAACCGTTTGCCGGGTAACCCATCCCTACGGAAATTCTGATATGATCCCCGTCAATTTGTATATCTTTGACCATGTCGGCGGAGACAAGATCTTTTTCCAGGTTGATATCCCGTACCTCGGCCAGGGCGGCATTGATTGCTTCGTGATTTACTTTTGACATGACAACACTCGGTATGTGACTTTTTTGAACAAGTATTTTACATGAATTCTACCCTATTCGTTTGCTTATTGATCAGGTAAATATTAATGACGTCCCCGCAACGTAAAATCTTTGTCACCAGCGCATTGCCCTATGCAAACGGGTCGATTCACATCGGCCACCTGCTGGAGGCCATACAGACGGATATCTGGGTGCGTTTTCAAAAAGTCCGGGGCCATGACTGCCTGTATCTCTGCGCCGACGACGCCCACGGTACGCCCATTATGCTGAGCGCCGACCGGGAAGGTATTTCACCGGAGACACTCATCGCCCGGATCCATGCCGAACACCGGCGGGATTATGACGGTTTCGAGGTCGGCTTCGACAACTTCTACACCACTCATTCCGAAGAAAACCGGGAGTTTGCCGAGTTGATATACCAGCGCCTGGAAGCCGCAGGTCATATCAAGCGCCGCACCATCTCACAATTCTACGACCCGGTGAAGGAAATGTTCCTGCCCGACCGGTTCATCCGCGGCGAGTGCCCGTTTTGCCGCGCGCCGGAACAATACGGCGACAGTTGCGAGTCCTGCAATCGAACCTATACCCCCACTGACCTGGTCAATCCGGTGTCCTCCATTTCCGGCGCAACACCGGTCGAAAAGGAATCCGAACACTATTTCTTTGACCTGCCTGCCTTTGAAGCCATATTGCAGGACTGGGTCCGGGCCGGACATTTGCAGCCGGAAGTCACCAACAAGCTGGAGGAATGGTTTGAAGCCGGGTTGAAGGAATGGGACATCTCCCGTGACGCGCCGTATTTCGGTTTTGAGATACCCGGCGCATCGGGAAAGTATTTCTACGTCTGGGTCGACGCGCCCATCGGCTACTTCGCCAGCCTGAAAAACCTGCTCGACCGGGAAGGGAAGGACGTCACCGAGTTCACGGACGCCGGCAGCGCCGTCGAGATGTACCATTTTATCGGCAAGGACATCATGTACTTCCACACCCTGTTCTGGCCGGCCGTCCTGCACGGCAGCGGACACCGCCTGCCCACCAACGTGTTCGTACACGGTTTCCTCACGGTTGACGGCCAGAAGATGTCGAAATCGCGGGGCACTTTCATTAACGCTGAGACTTACCTGGCGCACCTGAACCCGGAGTACCTGCGTTACTATTTTGCGGCAAAATCCGGCAACGGCGTGGATGACATCGACCTGAACCTCGAAGACTTCCGCCAGCGGGTCAACTCCGACCTGGTCGGCAAGGTGGTGAACGTCGCCAGCCGGTGCGCGGGTTTTATCCATAGGTACCATGCCGGGACGCTGGCCGCGACCATCCACGACGAACCGCTGCTGGAAGAATTCACCGGCGCGAGCGAGGCCATCGCCGCGGCCTATGAAGCCAGGGAATACGCCAAAGCCATGCGCGAGATCATGGCCCTCGCCGACAAGGCAAACCAGTACATAGACCGGCACAAGCCCTGGGCCATTGCCAAAGAAAACCCCGAGGCGCCCGAAATACAAACGATCTGCTCCCTGGGGCTGAACCTGTTTCGCATACTCATTATCTACCTGAAACCGGTCCTGCCCGCCCTGGCGGAACGGTCCGAAGCCTTCCTGGACATCGACCCGCTTTCCTGGAGCGACCTGGCAACACCCATGCTCGACCGGCAGATAAGGAAATTCAAACCCCTGCTGACCCGGGTGGAAAAACACCAGATCGAAGCCGTGATTGAAGACAGCAAAGAAGACCTGAGCGCAACGGAGAATAACGCAGGAAATAAATACCTTGCCGACGACCCCATTGCCGAGGAAATCACCATCGATGATTTTGCCAAAATAGATTTGCGCGTAGCCAGGATAACTGAAGCATCCCATGTCGACAGCGCGGACAAATTATTACAACTCACCCTGGACCTGGACGGTGAAACCAGAAACGTCTTCGCCGGGATAAAATCCGCCTACCATCCGGACGATCTCGTAGGCAAACTGACCGTAATGGTAGCCAACCTCGCCCCAAGAAAAATGCGCTTCGGCGTATCCGAAGGCATGGTACTCGCCGCCGGCCCCGGAAAGGACGAAATTTTCATCCTGAACCCCGACCAAGGCGCCCAACCCGGCATGAAAGTAAAATAAAACCCACTACATATAAGGGGCCGCTGGAGCCTGCCCCAGCATGGTGTTGAGCAGGGGGCGACATGTTATTTAACTGGATTCCGGGTCAAGCCCGGGGTGACGGTGTTGCCCCCGCCGCCATTCCTGCCCCCACCGTCATTTGTATGTTGATATTACCTCACAAGTAGCCCTCAAGACAGGGTCGGACCTCCCTAACTATTTGTTCTCAAGACAGGGTCGGACCTCCCTAACTATTTGTTTCAGTTCAGTTTATGTTCCACATACGCCTGTTATTTCCCCTTAAAACCCCCTTTTTGCTATCAAAATCGAGGTTGTAAGCTCTCTATTCCTGTTTGACGGCATTACGCTCCTGATACGCTGTGGTCCCTGCGCCCGCCATGCAACCAGTCTTTGGGATGATGCACTATACCCGCCCTGACCATATTCAGGTCAATGCAGGTAACACTTTCAAAGAAGTGTATATCTGCAACGATGGCCGTGGCATGATACTTCCTCCTTAAAGTCCTGTTTTGACGTATGAAAAGCGTAGTCTAAGCGTTGGATAGCACGTTTTTTGAGGCAGTTTCTCTTTATTATCAGTAGCTTCTGTCAGGTTGGACTGGTCTGACCCTATACTCTATACTCTCCGTCTGACCCTATACTCCTGGTCTGACCCTATACTCTCCGTTGGACTGGTCTGACCCTATACTCTAATCGCACTGCAGGACTACAATGAAGCAGACCTGATGGACGCGCATTTCGTGTTTTTCATAGACGACTCCGCGACCGCGGCCTGAGTTCGGCAGATTATAATCTGGTCATCCACCAACCGTAATTACTGAGACAGCGGAAATATCAGGTGCGTGCATCGGTTTGTCAAGATAGGGTCGGACCTCCCTAACTATCATCCATCGGAAAAGAGTCGCCTCCGGCGACACATTTCAGAAAAGAGCGCCGACACCTTATAATATATAGCATGATAGACCTGCTCCTTATCTTCCTGGCGGCCTGCCTGGCTAATAACCTGGTTACCGACTACCTGCTGGGGGTCAGCCCCATCATGGCGGCTGCGGAAAAAATTGGAATTGCCGCGGACATGGCGCTGACAGTCACTTACGTGACAACAGTGGTCGCTTTTATCACATACCTGCTCAACACTTTCCTTATTTCTCCCTGGCAACTGGAAAACTACCGGCTGATCATCCTGGTGATGACCGTCGCCGGCGTCTGCCTGGCATCGAAACAGCTGCTGGCCCGGCTTTCTCCCCGTCTGTTTGAACGGGCCGGCGGGTTCTATCCGCTCATCATGATGAATTGTACTCTGCTGGGCGTCACGCTGCTCAACATACAACAGGAAACCGGCCTGTTCGGCTCGATATTTTTCGGCGCCGGCGCCGGCATCGGCTTCTCCCTGATCCTGCTGGCCTTCACCGGCATCAACATACGCCTGTCAGTATCCGATCTGCCCGCCCCGTTCAAAGGCCTGTCAATACAAATGATCACCCTGGGGATCATCTCCCTGGCCTTCTCAGGATTCTAAGACCTGGTACAGGTTCAACCTCTAGCAACATAATTCCAGAATACCCAGAAAAGAAAAGGGGACAAACTGAAACCCGTCCCCGGTTTTAAGTAAAAATTAAGTCGTAAAGTGAAAAAATACCGGATAATTTAAGTTTCTAACTGAAAATTGATGCCATTCCTGTGGCAGCATCATCTCTCCTCCCCACCTCAAGCATACCTTATTTACGGCGATCCCTTTATATGACGGTTGTGCCTCCGTTGTTATTCCTGCCCCAGCATGGTGTTGAGCAGGGGGCGACACATTATCAACTGGACCCCGGGTCAAGCCCGGAATAACGGAGGTGCCTCCGTTACCGCTTCTCCGTTTGAGCGGGATGGGTGTGGGTTCAGTCTCCTGATATCCTTTATTTCAAACTAGAGAATATCCTCATATAAGTCTTTCCACTCTGGGTTTTCACCCTCTATAAGTTCCATTTTCCAACTTCTATTCCATTTTTTTATTTCCTTCTCCCGCCCATATGCAGATGCCATATCTCCGTGCATTTCAAAATAAACTAACTGGTGGACGTTATGTTTTTTGGTAAATCCGTCAACTACATTATTTTTGTGTTGCCATACCCGAGCGGGCAAATTGCTGGTGACTCCTGTGTATAGGGTGCCGTTGCGCTTACTTGCCAGGATGTAGACTGCCGGATGTTTTTCGATCATTTTAATCTTCGCAATTCCTGTCCCTTTTTATCATAAGCGCTGGGTAAAGAGTCGCCTGCGGCGACATGTTATTTAACTGGACCCCGGGTCAAGCCCGGGGTGACGGTGTTGCCTCCGTTGTCATTTCTGCCCCCCCGTCATTCCCGCGGAAGCTTGCCCCAGTATGGTGTTGAGCAGGGGCGGGAGTCCAGTAAAACAAGGAGTCACTGGAGCCTGCCCCAGCATGGTGTTGAGCAGGGGCGGGAATCCAGTAGACGAGGAGTCGCTGGAGCCTGCCCCAGCATGGTGTTGAGCAGGGGGCGACACATTGTTTAACTGGACTCCGGGTCAAGCCCGGAGTGACAGCCGACGCGCCCCTCGCGCCCACCTCACAAATTGGCCTACTTGTGAGGTAATATCAACATACAAGTGACGAAGGCGCCCCCCGGCGACACATTATTAATGGTGGAACCAGCCGGGTTGTTTTTTGTATTTGAAGACGAAGCGTAACTCCACGTCGGAGGTGGCGACCGGGTTGCCGTCGTGGAAACGGGGGCGGTAGCGGGTGGCGGCAATGCCGCGTTTGCCGCGTTGGAACAAGGTGGTTTCTTCAGGTGGGTGGACGGCCTGGATCCTGATGTTCTGCGGCCAGCCGCCGGCGGGGACGTCAAGCAGAGCGTCTACGTAATAGCTGTCAGCATCGGATTGCACTTCCGCTTCACCCGGTATGGGCAGGTGCTCAATGGGTTGGGGCGCGCCCAGCAGTTCATCTATCTGTGCCGGGTCCACGTCGTGTTCAAGCAGGGCGGTCCAGGCCCGTTGATAAAACCGGCCGCCGTCCCATACCCGGCGTTGCACGGTATACCAGTCACCCATGAATATCAGGGCCTGTGCATATTCCATAATCGTGGCCGGCAGGTCTTTTTCATAAATCTCTATAATCCCGTTCAACGAGCGCTTGCCCCTGAAAAAACTCTGCTCGGAATAGTACTGCCTTACTGCGATTTCGTTGACGTAGGGAGTGGACCTGCCATGGGGGATCATGGCTTCGCGGATCTCCCTGTGGGACAACATCGGGTCCATGACATCCTGGGCGACGTGGTAGTTGATGACGGCCACATTATATAAAATGTCTGCACGTTCTTCCGGCGAGCTGTCCGCGGGGATTAATTTCAGCGCCCTGGCATACAGGTCGTCCGCCGCGATAAGGGGTTCCACCGTCGTGGACGGAGGGCTGAAATTGTAGAGGTCGTAGTACCACTTGCCTATTCTTTTAATCACGGGCACGAGGCCGGCGCCGTTATTGCCATAGTTACGCCGGTACAGCCAGAACAGGTACTCATAGTTGCGGCGCAGTTCATCCCTGGCATCCAGGGCAACGTTACTGTCGATGATGGCTTCCAGGATGGTTACCTGGTTCATGCTGTTGAGGCCCTCGTTGACGCGCATGGACTGCAAAGCGCGCTTCAGGGCGACCAGCGCTTGCGGGTGGTTCCCCGCCTGCTGGTGCAGCAGGCCCAGGCTGAGATGGGTCTCGACAAGCTGCCCGGCGTAAGCGCCCTGGCTGGATTCCAGCTCCGCTATCAACTCCTCATACTCACGGATAGATCGTTCCTGCGCGGCGCCGGGCTGTTCCTGTCCCGGAGAAACAGGCGACCAGATTCCGAGTAGCAACAACAATACAAACCCATAACCAGGGATCATCATCAACACTCCAGAATTCGCGCTCTCACATAATTATGAGGGGATATTCGTCCCAGCTATCGCAACGTACGATTGAAGTTAATTTGTTTTATATATTTATTGCGAGAGCCTATGTAAATTTTGCGTTTGATTAATTTGGTGCGCACGCTTGGCCTTATCCCTTTTGAAATACAAAATGGGGTAAAGTCAAATGGTTCTTCATCAGTCGCCGGGTCATGATCCAGAAAATATTTGATAAATTCAGCTCCACCTTGTAACTGGTCTTTTACTTCGTCTACATTAATGATAGCGCTGTCTTTTACCTCAATCAGGTAAATTCCTGTAGCTCCCTGGGGCAAGTTATAAAAGATAAATTCATCACAGCGTCTTCCGCCTCTTTCAGGATGATTGAGAAAAATACAATCTACGGAATATACACTGGGGCTTTCTATCCTTCCCAGCCTGTATTTTCCAGGTTTGTATTCTGGAAGCTGATTAATGTCGCATTTTTTATACTTCTCATGAAATATCCGTTTGACTTCCTGCATTATCCCTCTTCTCCATCAGGTTAACCGTTTCATTGTACAACTCGGAGGAAACATCCAGGTGATCTTGAGTAAGAATACCGGTTTCAGGATCAAAAGGTATTTTTTTAACCGTAGTCTTATTGCCCCCCCTTCCGGGTTTAAACAGGTAAACGGAACATTTTTCTTCATCAAGTTTTGTTAGTTTGCTGTCGGGAAGCTCCGCTGCATAGATGAAATTGCCAATTTGTTCCAGTATGTTGTCGCTGTGTGTGGTAACTAATACTCTCACACCTGCATTGACAAGACGGGCCAGAACGTCAGAAATATCTCGTTGCGCGGCAGGATGTAAATGGGCTTCCGGTTCTTCAACGATAAACAAGTCGCCAGGACATACGTAGTGGCGAATAAATAAGGATACAGGGGCTAATTCCGAGACTGACGAAGATGCGCTTATTAAAGGTAAGTTATATTTTTTATTGTCCTTTGTGAACTTATAGCGAAAATCAGGATATTGCGCTTCTGACCTTTGTATCTCTATCTCTCCACATAAAATATGTTGTTCTATTCTTTTGTTGATTATCTCCATTTTTTCTAGTTCATCGGAAAAGCTATCACGATCCTTATAACGACTGCGCCTCGCTAGCTGCCTGCCTTTGAAGCTCATTCTGTCAAATTCTCTGCTTCCGCTATTGATTAGTTTTGTCACGAAATCAGAGAGTACTCCGTTAAAAGGAGGAATAGCCGGGATACTGTCCAAACCAACCATAGGCGCACGTTTAATCAAAGCACTGACAAGAGCACGATGGCTTTGCATAATTCCGCCGCGGATGGCAGGCAAGTAATACGCATCAATAAATGATTCTAGCGGCTTCCATGGTAGCAAGGTCATTTGGAATTGTTGAATAATGATTTCAGCATAATGTCTGGGTATGACTTTTTCATAGATTTCATGCGTCCCGTCAGCTTTATCTACGTGGTAGGTAGATTCCCCAATTTTGTCTGATGGCAACAGCGCAATATTTAGATCTATATACTCGGATAATTGCCTGCTCTTTTTCAATGTTATTTTGCTGTTTGCCGGCGAAGTCAGATCTAAAACAAATTGATTTTCAGGGTCGGATATTCTAACGGAAAAATCTTCGCTGCCATTCTTCCCTTCAATCACATTTTTCCCTTCTTCTCCGAGGCAATAGACAAGCTGGTGTTTCCAGGCATCACTGGTAGCACGCGCCCACAGAGAAAAACAAGTTTCTATTTGTTTGGACACGATATTTTGTGATTTTTCCCGGTTGCTGAATATTTCCGAATAATTTTTATACTCTTTCCTTATCAAACGAAATATTTGCCAAGCGTATTCTTCATCAGAAAACACTTCAAAAATTGAATAGATCAACATAGCCAGATAAGACTTCCCAGTATTGCTCGGGCCGACGAAAATCGTCATGGGGCTGATATCAATATTCCTGGCCTCACGGATGGGTCCGAAGTTTTTCACAGTGAGTTTCATTTCAAATCTCTGATCTTATAAGCAACCAAATGTTCGTTGGCATTGTCATCTAAAACCGTAATCGTACCTTGCTCTTTAACATTACTCTATAGCTATCCCGGAATTGACTGTTTTGATAGGATAGAAAGAACACGATTAATAAGAAGAAAATTTACTTTATGGACACTACTGTAGACGTTACCCGGATCTCATCGGATATTCAATGTATTGCAATTGCGCCGACGAGACATGTCCCCGACCTGGAGGAAGATGCCCGCGCGGGCCTGGCAGACCGCCCCCGCTCGTTGCCCCCCAAGTATTTCTATGATGAAAGAGGCGCGGCTTTATTCGACCGGATCTGCGAGACCCCCGAATATTACCCCACCCGCACGGAAGACGCCTTATTGCAGCAACACGGCTCCGATATTATTGCGCAAGCCCGCCCCGATTATATGATCGAACTGGGCAGCGGCAGCTCGAAAAAGACGAGGAACCTGTTCGATGCCTGCGAACAGCAGGCGCGCACCTGCGTCTATGCGCCGTTTGACATCTGCGAACCGGCGCTGAAGGAAGCCGCCGGCAAGTTACAGGAAAACTATCGCTGGCTGGACGTCCGGCCTCTCCTGGGGGACTACCATGCCGGACTGGGGAATATCCCGCACTACCGGGGCGTGAAGATGTACCTGTTCCTGGGCGGCACCATCGGTAATTTCACCCCCCCGGAGGCGAGCGCTTTCATCAAAGACATAAGCGAGCGCATGGAACCCGGCGATTACCTGCTGTTGGGGGCGGACAGGGTAAAAAGCCCTGCCGTGCTGAATGCCGCCTATAACGACACACAAGGGGTCACCGCCCTGTTCAACCTGAATGTGTTGCAGGTTTTGAACCGGGAACTGGCGGCAGACTTCCAGGCCGGCAACTTTGCCCATGAAGCCGTCTACAACAGGGAACTCAACAGGATAGAAATGTATCTAATATCCAGAAGGCGCCAGGAAGTCGCCATCGGCAAAATCAACATGAAGTTCAACCTGGAAGCGGATGAGAAGATATTGACCGAACTGAGTTACAAGTTTCATTTCGATAAGCTCGAAACGATGCTGGCAGAGCAGGGGCTCAACGTCATCCGCCATTTTGAACCGGATAACCGGTATTACTCACTACTACTGGCGCAACGTTGCTAAAGCACATACTCTCAAGCTATACGGTCCGGGCGCTCATTGCCCTGGGCTGCTATGTGTTGATACAGGGGTGTGCCGAGAAAATCTCCCAGCTTGAAGAAATCCGGCAGCAGGGAGTGTTGCATGTTGTCACACGGGCCGGTCCGACGACATATTACCGTGATGATGATGGAGAGAACGGTCTTGAATACAGGCTGGCCGGCCTGTTCGCCTCCAGGTTGGGCGTTGATGTTGAACTGACCGTCGCCGGCAGCACGGCGGAAATCATTGAGCGGCTTATCTCGGGAAAAGCGGATATTGCCGCAGCCGGACTGATCAGGGCTTCCGACCCGGATGATACGCTGGATTACGGCCCCGGCTATCTGTGGGTAACCAAACAGGTCATGTATCGAAACGGCTACAAACGTCCGGCCTCACCGGAAGATATCCCTCCCGACAAGTTGCATCTCGCCCCTGATACCTTTGACAAGGCAGAACTGGACCTGCTGCAAACCCGCCATCCCTCTCTTGCCGAGGTCCTGCATGGCGACAAAAACCGCCTTGACCTGTTGGGAATGATAGAAGAAGGAGAGATCCTCAACGCGGCGGCCTGGTCCAGCGACCTGGCCTACGCACGTATGCTCAACCCGGAGGTGCGGGCCGCGTTCGATCTGACTTCGCCACGGCCCATGAGCTGGGCTGTCAGGAGAAACCCGGGTGATGATTCCCTGATCAGGGAAATCAGGCAGTTCTTTGGTGACATTAATAATGACGGCCAACTGGCGGAACTGGTCGGACAGGTGTACAACAACAACGAGTCGTTTGATTACGTGGACTCGCGCAAATTCATCGACCGCTACAACCGCAGACTGCCGGGATTGAAGCCCCATTTCAGAAGCGCCGCCACCGAATTCGGTTTTGACTGGCGCCTGCTCGCCGCCATCAGCTACCAGGAATCCCACTGGCTTAAACAGGCGCGTTCACCCACCGGCGTACGCGGCCTGATGATGCTGACACAAAAGACGGCAGAGCAACTCGGCGTCGACAACCGCCTCGACCCGCAGCAGAGCATCCACGGAGGAGCGAAATACCTGACCACCCTGATAGACAGGGTCCCCGACAGGATAGCCGACCCGGACCGCACCTGGCTCGCCCTGGCCGCCTATAACGTAGGCTTCGGCCATCTCGAAGACGCCCGCGTCCTCACGCAAAGAAACGGCCGCAACCCCGACACCTGGTCCGACGTGAAAAACGGCCTGCCCCTGTTGAGCAAAATGAAATGGTACGAACAGACAAAACACGGCTACGCCAGGGGCTATGAACCAGTCAAATTCGTAGAAAACATCCGCAAATACTATGCTGTGCTGCAACGTCTCACCTACGAGGAGACAGAACCCATCGGACAACTGGCAGAACATGGTATTATTGAGTCGCCGGCACTGTAAGACACATTCGCCATTCCCGCTAATGTGTCGCCTACGGCGACTCTTTGTTTCACTGGATTCCCGCTTTCGCGGGAATAGCGGCGGAGGCACAACCGTCATTCCGGGCTTGACCCGGAATCCAGTCAAAAATGTGTCGCCGGAGGCGACTCCTTATCACTCCAGAGGAGATTGAACATGCCTGAAACCAGTAAAGTGATGAAAACAGAACAGGAATGGGAAGAAGAACTGAGCCCGGAACAGTATGAAGTGTGCCGCCGCAAGGGGACGGAGCGCCCGTTTACCGGCAAGTATAATGACTGCAAAGATGCGGGCGAGTACCGCTGCGTCTGCTGCGGCCAGGTCCTGTTCAACTCCGAGGCCAAATTCGATTCCGGCACGGGCTGGCCGAGTTTCTATGAACCCCGGGATGAGTCCGCCGTCAGCGAGGAAGTCGACAACAGCTACGGCAGGATACGCACCGAAGTAACATGCAGCGCCTGTGACGCCCATCTCGGCCACGTCTTCCCCGACGGCCCGAATCCCACCGGCCTGCGTTACTGCATCAATTCCGTAGCCATTGACCTCGATAAGGAATAATTAGTTCTGGGGACACAATACTTAATTCAGAACTCCCAGAACTCCCCAGAACTCCAAGTATTGTGTCCCCAGAACTCCCCAGAACTCCCGCCCCCAGAACTACCCCCGGTTACCGGTACCAGGACAGCTTCTCGTGCAGTTTCACCACGTCGCCGATGATGATCATTGAGGGTGGTTTGATCTCGTTGTCAGCGACGATCTTTGCCAGCGTGCCCACCGTTCCCACGTAGACTTTTTGTTCCGGCGTCGTCCCCCGCTGGACAATGGCCGCCGGCGTGTCCGGGTCCATGCCCCGCTCAATGAGGTTTTGCCGTAACACGTCAATTCCCTTGATGCCCATGTAAATGGCAATCGTCTGCTTTGGTTGCAGCAGGGCCTCCCAGTTGAAACCCAGCTTGCCGTCCCTCAGGTGGCCGGTTACAAACAGGCAGGAGTGGGCGAGGTCACGGTGGGTAAGCGGAATACCGGCGTAGGATGCGCAACCGGCGGCAGCAGTGACGCCCGGCACAACCTGGAACGGGATGCCCGCCGCCGCCAGTTCCTCGATTTCCTCACCGCCGCGGCCGAAAATAAACGGGTCGCCCCCTTTCAGGCGCAACACGCGCTTTCCCTGTTGGGCCAGCGTAACGAGCATTTGATTAAGCTCAGACTGCGGCACCGTATGGCTGTCACTTTGCTTGCCCACGTAGAGTCGCTGCGCGTCCTTCCGGACCAGTTCTACGATGGCAGGGGCAACCAGCCGGTCGTATAACACCACGTCGGCCTGTTGCATCAGGCGCAGGGCGCGGAACGTAAGCAGGTCGGGATCACCGGGGCCGCCGCCGACCAGGTAGACCTCGCCGGTTTTGTGATCAGCCGGCGCGGCGCCGCTCAGTTCATTCTCCAGGGCCTCCAGGGCTGCGGTTTCGCGCCCGGCAAAAAGCATCTCGACCACCGGTCCCTGTAACACATTTTCCCAGAAACGGCGGCGCTGGTTCACGTTGGGCAACCGCTCTTTTACCCGTCCGCGGAAGTTGCGTACTACCGCCGCCAACCGGCCGTAGCCCGCCGGTATCAGCGTTTCCAGTTTAACTCTCAGCAGGCGGGCCAGCACCGGAGAGGCGCCGCCCGTGGATACGGCGATCTGCACCGGGTCCCGGTCAACCACGGAAGGCATGATGAAACTGCACAGGGCCGGGTTATCAACGACGTTGACCGGAACGTTGTTTGCCCTGGCGCTGGTAGCGACCTGCCTGTTGACCTCACTGGCGTCCGTTGCCGAGATCACAAGCGCGCAGCCGGCAACGTCTTCCGGCAGAAATTCCCTCGCCTCATGCGTGACCTTACCCTGCTGCTTTAATGCCGCTATCTCAGCGCCCACCTCCGGCGCAATGACCAACACCTCAGCATTTGACCTGAGCAGTTGCTGCACCTTCCTCCCGGCCACGTCACCGCCGCCGACCACAAGACAACGCCGCCTGTTCAAATCAAGAAAAACCGGAAAGAATCGCATCGCCTTACTCTACCACAATTCCGGGTCAAGCCCGGAGTGACGATAAGGAGTCGCCTGCGGCGACGTGCTGTTTTACTGGACTCCGGGTCAAGCCCGGAGTGACGGTGTTGCCTCCGTTGTCATTCCTGCGTCCACCGTCATTCCCACGAAAGCATGCCCCAGTATGGTGTTGAGCAGGGGTGGGAATCCAGTAAACAAACCGTCGCGTAGCGACACATTTATAGAAGAACTCACCCTGCAGCCGGCTGAAATACTCAAAGAACACGCAAGCGACAAATCGGTCGTATTGGACATCAAAGCCCGAAGCCATGCCGGTGATTTGTTCAATATTGAGATGCAGGCCACTGAGCAGCACTTCTACAGCGCCCGGGCCTTGTACTACTGGGCTCGGTTGTATACCGGCCAACTCAGCCAGGGCGAGAACTACAGAGCCTTGCAGAACACCTATTCCATCAACTTCCTGAACTTCAACCTGCTCGACCTGCCGGGCTACCGGAGCAGCTTCCTGATACTGGAGAAAGACCATCCTGAGATACAATTGACAGACAAGTTCCAGATGGTATTCTTTGAGTTGCCCAAGTTTGACCGACGGTTAGAAGAAATAGAAGACAGCTTGGGGTTATGGTTATATATTATGAAACGCAGAGTAACATTAGACGAGGCGGCGATACGTACCATAGTGGACAAGAATCCGATTATGGAGGAGACCTTCAGGGAGTGGCGCGCCCTGTCGATAGACCCTGAGTTGTTGGGTATTGAGGAAGCGCGTCGCAAGGGCGAGCTGGACTACAACACGAATATGCTGGTGAGTAGAGAGCAAGGCAAGGCAGAAGGCAAAATTGAAAGCGCCCGCGTTATGTTGGAGAAGGACTATCCCCTGGAAGAGGTCAGCGAAATCACGGGTCTTAGTCCTGAGCAGCTTAGGGACGCCGGCTTAATCCGATAATATAAGGAGTCGCCGGAGCCTGCCCCAGCATGGTGTTGAGCAGGGGGCGACATGTTGTTTTACTGGACTCCGGGTCAAGCCCGGAGTGACGAAGGAGTCGCCTCCGGCGACACATTATTTATTATCAAACAGGTGTTCCCGGTTGGCTTTGTAGTAATTCAGCGTATGCTCCACGGCGCGGATTACGGCGCGTTGGCTGACGGTAGCGCCGCTGAGATGATCAAAAACACCGTCGTCTATTTCTACCTCCCATGCTTCTTTCGGCGTGTCCGCGAGGGAGCGCCCGTCAAAACCGGATATCCAGTCGGAATTATCCTGATGGACCTTATCACCCAGGCCGGGTGTTTCGCGGTGTTGCAGAATTCTGACCCCGGTAACCGTTCCGTCGTATTTAATGCCGATGGCCATTTCCATAATGCCGTTGTAACCCCTGGCGATAACAGGATTGAATATGAGACCTACAGGCTCCCCCCCGAGCCGGGCGCGGTAGACATTGGCAGCCATCTCCGTACCGAAATAAGTAGGCATCGTGACGTTCAACCTGTCCCCGGCCAAATCACTGTCGTAATCAAGCGGCAGCAACGTCTCGCTTATATTAAGGATCGATATATGCTGGTTCCGCGCAATCTTATCCTCAAGATAGTGCCCGACAGCATATATGCCCAACACTGCCACAAAACACAGAACCAACAACGGCAGGGCGCCAACAAACAATGATCTCATCCCAGCCACTATACCTCTCCAAACACCACAGGCCGGGTCAGTAGCCCTGATACAGTCACAAACAACAACGGCAGGGCGCCAACAAACAATGATCTCATCCCAGCCACTATACCTCTCCAAACACCACAGGCCGGGTCAGTGGCCCTGATACAGTCACAAACAACAACGGCAGGGCGCCAACAAACAATGATCTCATCCCAGCCACTATACCTCTCCAAACACCTTGGGCCGGGTCAGCAGGTCAATCAAAGGCACAAACGCATTGGCGATCAGCACCGCAAAAGCGACGCCGTCCGGGAATATCCCCCAGTAGCGGATCAGGCAAATCAGTATCCCGATCAACCACCCGTAAATGAGGCGGCCGCGGTTGGTCGTCGATGCGGTAACCGGGTCCGTGGCGATAAAAAACGCACACAGCATCGTGCCGCCGCTGAACAGGTGGAACAGGGGAGAGGCATAAGCGTCCGTGTCGTACAGGTGCAACAGCGCACTGACGATAAAGACACCGGCCAGAACCGCCACTGGAATATGCCACTTGATGACGCCGCGGATCAATAAATAGACACCCCCCAGCGCGAACAGCAGGTTAATCCATTCCCAGCCGGCTCCCCCGAAGTAGCCGAACATCGCGTCGGCCCTTATCTCCGACACCATGTCCATCAATCCCAGCCGGGTCTTCATTTCGTACAACGGCGTTGCGCCACTGATCATGTCCGGCGCCGCCGCGGTTGAGGAAAATATGCTGCCCAGGTATTCAACAACACCGGGGCCGCCGAGCGCCGCATCGGGCCAGGCGTTCATCTGCACCGGGAAACAGGCCAGTACGAATACATAGCCGGCCATGGCCGGGTTGAATATGTTGTAACCGATACCGCCGAAGACGTGTTTGCTGATGATAATCGCAAAGGCGATGCCGCAAAGGGAGACCCACCAGGCCGACAACGGGGTGATAGTGACGGCAAACAGCAAGGCAGTGACCGCGGCGCTGCCGTCCCGCAGAAACAGCCAGGGGTCGCGGCGCCGCAGCTTCAGCACGGCAAACTCGAACAGGAACGCAAACAGCACGGCCAGGACACATTGGATCAATACCCCGGCGCCAAACAACCAGACATAACAGAGCAGCCCCGGCACAAGCGCAATACAGACGTCCGTCATCACCCCGGTGATCGTCCGGTTGTTGTGCCAGTGGGGCGAGCTACCCATCCTGTCAACCATCAGAGGCATTCCGTGGGTGTCCCGTATTGGGGTAATCCCCGTATTGGGGTAATCCATGGGTGTCCCGTATTGGGGTGGGCATTCCGTGGGTGTCCCGCATTGGGGTATGTCCCGTATTGGGTGTCCCGTATTGGGGTGGGCATTCCGTGGGTGTCCCGCATTGGGGTATGTCCCGTATTGGGTGTCCCGTATTGGGTGGGCATTCCGTGGGTATCCCGCATTGGGGTACGCATTGGGGTAATCCATGGGTGTCCCGTATTGGGGTATTCCGGTCAATCATCGGAACCGTCCTGCCCATCCTGTCCCGTTCGGTCCCGGCGCTTTGCCCGGCTCCTCGCCAGCGCCGCCTGCACGTAGGACTTTTTGTCCGCCCTGGCGTCCTTTGTGTCCTTGCCTGCGCTGCCGCTTTTCCTGGCGGTTTCCTCCGCCTTCATACGCTCGTTTTTTTGCAGGAAGCGCTGTCTCGCCAGGTCGGCGCCCCGGCTCCGCTCCTCATCAAGGGCAATCTCTGATTTGGCATAACGGTAGTAATCCACCAGCGGGATATGGCTGGGGCAGACATAGGCGCAACAACCGCACTCAATGCAATCGAACAGGTGGTACTCCCGGGCCGAGTCGAAATCATTGGCCCTGGCGTACCAGTATAATTGCTGCGGCAGGAGTTCAGCCGGGCAGACGTCCACGCAATCGCCACAGCGGATGCAGGGCATTTCCGGGCGCGCCTGGATGTTCTCCTCAATGATGATGCAGTTGGTGGTTTTAATCACGGGCATGATGCTGGGGCTGGTGACCCGCAGGCCCATCATGGGGCCGCCGATAATCACCTTGTTTGCCTCGCTGTGCGTGTACCCGCAGGTTTCCAGGCAATCCTCAACCGGCGTGCCGAGCAATACCTGCAGGTTGACGGGGTTGTCCACTCTTCCGGTCACTGTGACGTAGCGCGAGACGATGGGTTCCCCCCGGGTCACAGCCCGGTACACGGCGGCGGCCGTGGCAACGTTATGAATGACGATGCCGATGTGGATCGGCAGGCCGCCACTGGGCACCTCCTTGCCGGTCAACACTTTGATCAGTTGTTTTTCTCCCCCGGCAGGATAACGGGTCGGCACTTTGACCAGCTCCAGGTCGTCACCCACCAGGCCGGCCAGGGCGTCGTAAGCCAGTTGCATGTCATCCTCGACGGCAATGACGCAGTGCCTGGCCTGCACGGCATGACGGATCATGCGCGCCCCGGATACGACGTAGGAGGCCTTTTCCTGGATCAACCGGTCATCGCAGGTGATCTGCGGTTCACATTCAACGCCGTTGATGATCAACGTGTCCACCGCGTTGTCCACCCCTTCCATCAATTTCACGTGGGCCGGAAACCCGGCGCCGCCCAGGCCGGCGATACCGCAGTCCCGGATCAGTTCCAGCAACTGCGCCGGTTCGGTCCGATCATATTCTTCGGTGGGCCTGATATCGAACCAGGCATCGTTGCCATCCGGTTCCAGCACGATGCAGGGGGCTTTGACCCCCGCCGGATTAGGTGTCGGATAATCACCGATATCCGTTATCTTCCCGGAGGTGCTGGCATGAATGGGGACGCTCACATAACCGCCGGGCCGGGCGATGGTCTGGCCTTTCAACACCTTGTCGCCGATGTTGACGACAGGCTCCGCCGGCAGCCCGACGTGCTGCTGCAAGGGCAGGTACATCCGCTTCGGCAACGGATGCAACATAGACATCTTCTGATCCGTAATCTCCTTATGAGGCTCAAGCAACAACCCCCCCGGGAAATCATACAATTCACGCGTCACGCCATTTCCTCAAAAATAACCTCATTCTCATCCATGATACTGCCATTCCCGCGAAAGCAGGAATCCAGTGGACAAAGAGTCGCCCCCTGCTTACGACATGCTGGGGCAGGCTTCGGCGACACATTATTGACTGGATGCCGGGTCAAGCCCGGCATGACGGGGTTGCCTCCGTTGTCATTCCCGCCCCTGCGTCACTCCCGCGAAAGCGGGAATCCAGTGGACAAGGAGTCGCCCCCTGCTTACGACATGCTGGGGCAGGCTTCGGCGACACATTATTTAACTGGATGCCGGGTCAAGCCCGATGTGACGGGGTTGCCTCCGTCCCCTTTTCTCCCCTGAATTTCCCGAAATTGTGTTTTTAACAGTTAGTGGAAAACTCATCAACAGTAAGACCGGCAGAACGAATCAGGCTCCTCAAAGTTCCTTTGGCAACCTCCTTGTGGTCAGGCACAGAAAGCGTCGCTATTTCTCCTTCTTTTGTCATAATGATGTGGCTGCTTCTCCGGTGCGCTACATTCCAGCCAAAACCTTTGAAAATCCGTACAACTTCCTGCTCACTTACTGAGGGCAATACCGCCACTAAGCTGCAACCTCTATTTGCTGCGTCTCAATGGTTAACGGCAACCCTTTTTCTGCACGTACTTCAAGACAGAGAGAAATCGCTTCCTTGATATTATTCAGTGCTTGCTCTCTGGTCTCGCCTTGGCTGACACAACCCGGAATGGCGGGACATTCAACAATCCATACCCCATCCTCATCCCGGTCAACTGTTATATTGAATTTCATAAACCTCCTGACCCCCCGACTACTCTATTCATAACATTTGTGAAAAGTGTACTAAATAACAGTTCCAGGATAAACCAATAACGAAAAAGAAGTAATTCCAGAGTAATTCCGGGATGCCCATAAAATAATAAGGAGTCGCCGGAGCCTGCCCCAGCATGGTGTTGAGCAGGGGGCGACCCCTTATCAAAAGTCGTCAACAAATAAGTGACTTTTGCAAAACAGGCAGGTAAACTGGTTCGCAGTGGTGATGGAAAGGCGTTAAACACACCCTCGTCACAACTCAGGACCGGCTGCCGAACTTCAGCCCATACTTATAGGACATACAGGTATCTCATGATGGATCAACCCAGGCTGTTAGCCCTCACCTATGATTTTGTTTTTCGCGCCCTGTTTACGCGCTCCACCGCTTCCCTGATAGACCTGCTCAATGCAGCTCTGAGGTTTGAGGGAGAACAACAGATAGAAGCACTCACCCTGCAACCGACAGAAATACTCAAAGAACACCTGATCGACAAATCGGTAATATTGGATATCAAGGCCCGGAGCCATGCCGGCGACCTGTTCA
The DNA here is from genome assembly GCA_965248145.1 of Gammaproteobacteria bacterium. Classification (GTDB taxonomy): domain Bacteria; phylum Pseudomonadota; class Gammaproteobacteria; order Eutrophobiales; family Eutrophobiaceae; genus JAAXHV01. The sequence continues at coordinate 1,132,725 of OZ252091.1, forward strand.
ATATCGAGATGCAGGCCCTCGAACAGCACTTCTACAGCGCCCGGGCCTTGTACTACTGGGCGCGACTGTATACCGGCCAACTCAGACAGGGCCAGGACTACACGACCCTACAGAACACCTATTCCGTTAACTTCCTGAACTTCAACCTGCTCGACCTGCCGGACTACCAGAGCAGATTCCTGATACTGGAGAAAGACCATCCTGATATACAACTGACGGACAAGTTCCAGATGGTGTTTTTTGAGTTGCCCAAGTTTACCCGGAAGCTGGAAGAAATAGATGACAACCTGGGACTATGGTTATATATTATCAAACACACATCATCGTTAGACGAGGCCGCCATGCGTACCATAGTAGACAAGAATCCGATTATGAAGGAGACCCTGGAGGATCTGCGCACCCTGTCGATAGACCCGCAGTTGTTGAGTATTGAGGAGATGCAGCGCAAAGCCGAGTTGGACTACAATACAAACATGAAGTGGAGCGAAGCAAAAGGCAGAGCAGAGGGTAGGGCAGAGGGCAAAGTAGAGGGCGAAGCAAAAGGCAAGGCAGAAGGCGAAGTAAAAGGCAGGGCAGAAGGCGAAGTAAAAGGCAGGGTGGAAGGCGAAGTAAAAGGCAGGGCAGAAGGCGAAGTAAAAGGCAGGGTGGAAGGCGAAGTAAAAGGCAGGGTGGAAGGCAAAATTGAAAGTGCCCGTGCCATGTTGGAGAAGGACTATCCCCTGAAAGAGGTCAGTGAAATCACGGGTCTTAGCCCTGAGCAGCTTAGCGATGCGGGGTTAATCCAATAATACAAGGAGTCATAGAAATACAATCCACAGGACAAGGAGGAACGCACAACTCACACCCCGTACAATATTCCGGGATCACCACGTGCAGTTGCTTGCCACTACCGACAATCGCATCCACAGGACACGCCACGATACATTTTACGCAACCTATACAAGTCTCCTCATCAATCAAGGCAACCGTCTTCTCCGGCATAGACGGCGCGACGTGACCATAAGACGACCTCCCCAGCAATTTTCCAGCTTCCTCACCGTAACGGCGCCACCGGGCGGACACAGGTTCAGCGCAGCCCCCTGCTCAACAATCCCCCTGGCATAAGGCAGGCAGCCCGGATAACCGCAATCCCCGCATTGCGTCTGCGGCAGCAGGGCATCTATCTCAATAACCCTGTTCTCCGGCTCGGCCTCATTAACGCTACCAGCCTCGGACAACAATAAAAAAGCTGCCGACAATGCCAGTAAATAAAGCCCGAAAGTCAGAGATACCACCTCCAGCATTAACCCACACCCCCGGCCAAATCACGCGCCATCAACGGAACATCCCCTGCTGTTGAAAAGTTACCCATAGTTTACCACTATATAAGGAGTCACCCCCGGCGACGCATTACTGACTTTGACATCCTCCCGTCACTCTATTATCATTCACCAAAATCAAACCAAAAAAGGAGGAAGTCATCATGGAAAACCAGCCACATCGAGAACCCGCCACCCCCGAACAAATCTGGAAGATCCTGCGCGTCGTATCGGAGGAGCAAAAAGAATTGTCCCGTAAGATGCAGGAAACCGACCGGCAGATACAGGAAACCAACCGGCAGTTGAAAAAGACGGATGCACATTTCAACAGCCAGTGGGGCAAGCTGATGGAGAGTCTGGTGGAAGGGGACTTGGTAGCCTTGCTAAAGGCGCGAGACATAGCCGTAGAGCAAACTTCAACCAACATAAAGGGCGGGCAGGAGGGCCGGCATTACGAGTTTGACATCCTGGCCGTGAACGGCGAGGAAGTGGTAGTAGTAGAAGTAAAGACCACGTTGAAGTCAGAGGACGTGACCCATTTTCTGTCGAAGCTGGAGCGCTTCACCGGCTGGGTGCGGCGTTTCAAAGGGAACAGGATATTAGGCGCCGTGGCATACCTGAAGGCAGACTCAAACGTAGTACGCCAGGCACAACGCCAGGGCCTATACGTCATCCGCGCCACCGGCAGCAGCGCCAGCATCATTAACCAACCGGACTTTCAGCCCCGGGTGTTTCACTGATTGAAATCAAACGGCACAACCTTTCTATTCCTATAGTTACAAAATCAAGATTAGCTTAGAATACATGGGTATTTCGTGAATAAAGTTACGATACTGATGAATGAGCAGGCTGATATGCAAGAAACACAGAGCGATAACCCCACGGAATCCCAGCGGTTAGATAGTTCTCCTGAGACGGAGGAAGTCGAAGGTCTGGACTCTCAAGGCGGTTCGTGGGGTGAGTACCCTATTGATGCGCTCTTGATCCGGCATGAAAGTCGAACGATTCACGACGTTATCCGGCGAATCGATAAGGGCAGCTACGTAATGGACCCCGAATTCCAGCGCGATTTTATCTGGCCACAAGACAAGCAAAGCAAGCTCATTGAATCCGTACTTATGCGGATTCCCCTGCCGGTTTTCTACCTGGCGGAAGATAATGAAGGACGAATGATAGTCGTAGACGGATTACAGCGTCTGTCCACATTTCAGAACTTCGTTGGCGACAAACTCAGACTTCGCCTTCCTGACCGCGGCGAGCTTAATGGTAAAAAGTTCTCGGACCTTGAGTCCAAACTCCAGAACCGCATCGAGGATTGCAACCTCATTTTCTACATCATCGACTCGAAGGTGCCTGAGCGCGCCCGCTTGGACATCTTCGATAGAGTAAACAGTGGTGTGGCACTTAAACCGCAACAGATGCGCAACAGTTTGTTCATGGGGCCGGCGACTCGCTTCCTGAAAGAGGAGGCACAAACCGAAGTTTTTCTGAAAGCGACAGGCAGGGGATTAGATAGAAAAATCATGCGCGATCGGGAATTTGTTAACCGATTCTGCGCCTTTCAGCTTCTTGGTCTTGACGAATACCGTGGTGATATGGATGTTTTTCTCGCGGAATGTCTGCGTCGTATGAACAGAATGGAGAACCTTGAACTCTCACGGGTATCCGGAAAATTGCGCAGGAGCCTCGCTAATAATTTCAAGTTGTTCAAACAACACGCCTTCAGGAAGCACACTTCGGATCGGCAACGGCGTAGCGTTCTCAATGCATCTCTGTGGGATGTTATGTCTACCGGCTTGTCCTGTTACCCTGAAGCAAGGGTAAGTGCATGCGCTGAACGTCTTCGAGATGCCATACGTAGTCTGTTTTTGGATGATGAGTTTTACGAAGCAATTTCTTTTGGCACAAACGATACCAGAAGGGTCAAAACCCGGTTCAAAATGACGCGGGAAATTTTCGAGGATATTCTCGGTCCTCAGACAGTTGATTTAACGACCGACCTTGTCGCTGACACGGACCGAAAAACACCCAACCACCAGCCCGGTCATGGAACGATTTACAGAATGTTTCGGTCAACCGATTCCAACGGCTGACGTTTGTCGACGATTGTTTCAAGCCTCTTACAGGACATCCTTTCTCTAACAGCGCGGCGATTCGTATCCAAGTGATGTTTGATATTCTGGAACGGTTGGCCCTGTCCTTCGATACAACTGGTGAACGTACACCTGAAGGTCAACAAATTTATCAGGATTACTTCACCGGTGAGAGTGACACAGTGATGTTCTCTGACTCATCGGACACAGAGAAACGCAAATTTCGTAAAGCACTGACGTTCCCTCACCCGCGCGATCCGAAAAAAGATCTGTTCTGTCCATGGCATGGCAAGGAGCGTCATGGAGTACTACGGTTGCATTTTTCCTGGCCCATCCGGTTCGGTGAACCGGTTTACATCGTATATATCGGCCCAAAGATCACCAGGCAATAAAAACGTCGCCACAAGCACTCTTCCATTCCGAGCTTGACCCGGAATCCAGTCAAACAACATGTCGCCCCCTGCTCAACACCATACTGGGGCAGGCTCCGGCGACTCCTTTTCCTTGACGCCCCCCCGTAACACTATTACTATCCAACAACATCAAACCAAAAAAGGAGAACGTCATCATGGAAAACCAACCACAACGAGCCTCCGCCACCCCTGAAGAAATCTGGAAGATCCTGCGCGCAGTATCGGAGGAGCAAAAAGAATTATCCCGTAAGATGAAGGAAACCAACCGGGAGATGAAAGAAACCAACCGGGAGATAGCTGAGCGGCAAAAGGAAACCGACCGACTATTTCAGGAAACCGCCCAGGCGCAGAAAGAAACCGACCGGCAGTTGAAAAAGACGGATGCGCGTTTCAACAGCCAGTGGGGCAAGCTGATGGAGAGTCTGGTGGAAGGGGACCTGGTGCCCCTGCTGCAGGAGCGGGGAGTAACGGTGGAGCGGACGTTGACCAACGCGAAGGGCACCCGGAACGGCCACCATTACGAGTTTGATATCCTGGCGGTGAACGGCGAGCAAGTGGTGGTGGTGGAAGTGAAGACCACGCTCCGGCCTGAGGACGTAGCCTACTTTCTGGAGAAATTGGCAGACTACACGACCTGGGCGCCGGAACACAAAGGGAAGCAGATACTGGGCGCCGTAGCATACCTGAAGGCAGACTCTAACGTAGTACGCCAGGCACAACGCCAGGGCCTGTATGTCATCCGTGCCACCGGCAGCAGCGCCAGCATCATCAACGAGGCAGACTTCCACCCCCGAGTATTCAATTAAAAGGAGTCGCCTCCGGCGACACATTCCAGCGAAATATCGCAATTAATAAGGAGTCATCGAAATACAATCCACCGGACAAGGAGGAACGCACAACTCACACCCCGTACAATATTCCGGAATCACCACGTGCAGTTGCTTACCGCTACCAACAATCGCATCCACAGGACACGCCACGATACATTTCACGCAACCTATACAAGTCTCCTCATCAATCAAGGCAACCGTCTTCTCCGGCATAGCCGGTGCGACGTGACGATAAGACGACCTCCCCAGCAACTTTTCCAGCTTCCTCACCGTAATGCCGCCACCGGGCGGACACAGGTTCAGCGCAGCCCCCTGCTCAACAATCCCCCTGGCATAAGGCAGGCAGCCCGGATAACCGCAATCGCCACATTGTGTTTGCGGCAGCAGGGCATCTATCTCAATAACCCTGTTCTCTCGCTCGGCCTCATTAACGCTACCAGCCTCGGACAACAATAAAAAAGCTGCCGACAATGCCAGTAAATAAAGCCCGAAAGTCAGAGATACCACCTCCAGCATTAACCCACACCCCCGGCCAAATCGCGTGCCATCAACGGAACATCCCCTGCTGTTGAAAAGTTACCCATAGTTTACCACTATATTAAGGAGTCACCCCCGGCGACGCATTATTGACTTTGACATCCTCCCGTCACTCTATTATCATTCACCAAAATCAAACCAAAAAAGGAGGAAGTCATCATGGAAAACCAGCCACATCGAGACCCCGCCACCCCCGAAGAAATCTGGAACATCCTGCGCGTCGTATCAGAGAGGCAGGAAAAAGCATCCCGGGAAACGGAGGAGCTCAAAAAGCTGATGAAGGAAACCGACCGGCAGATGCAGGAAACCGACCGGCAGATACAGGAAACCAACCGGCAGTTGAAAAAGACGGATGCACGTTTCAACAGTCAGTGGGGCAAGTTGATGGAGAGTCTGGTAGAAGGGGACCTGGTCCCCTTGTTGCAGGCGCGGGGAGTGACGGTGGAGCGGACGTTGACCAACGCGAAGGGCGCCCGGAACGGCCGCCATTACGAGTTTGATATCCTGGCGGTGAACGGCGAGGAAGTGGTAGTGGTGGAAGTAAAGACCACACTACGGCCTGAGGACGTGGCCCGGTTTCTGGAGAAGCTGGCAGACTACACGGCCTGGGCGCCGGAACACAAAGGGAAACAGGTACTGGGAGCGGTAGCGTACCTGAAGGCAGATTCGACCGTGGCGATATATGCCGAGCGCCAGGGCCTGTATGTCATCCGCGCCACCGGCAGCAGCGCTACCATCACCAACCAACCAGACTTCCGGCCCAAAGTATTCAATTAAGTGGTCAGTGCCCAATCCAGGACACCCATAAAATTATTTTACGGGTGTCCTGGATTCATGGGTGCCCTCGGCCTCGGTCATCCGAAACCAGATGCCTATTCTGAAGAATTCGGGGTCGGCGACATAGTTCTGATTCATTCCTGGCAGGCATCATTGATGTCAGGATATAACCAGAATCGAAACACCTATGTCGATGCCGGCTATGCTGTTCCCGTCACCCCGATGATCGCCGACATCATCACGGCCCCTTATAGTCTACCCACCTTCGCCGACCTGGACGGTGATGGCGATTCAGACCTTACCGTTGCCCATCGTAACGGTACCGTTATCGATTATTTCAAGAACAACGGGACACACGCTGAGCCCGACTTTGTTACCACAGGATTCAGAAACCCGACTACGCTGACGCTGAATGACAACGGCGGCAACGACACGCTGGACCTGCGCACGGACAATGATGACCAACGGTTTGACCTGACTGCCTTTGACCTGGAGAGCGCTGACGAGCTTGACATCACATCCGGGGATGATGGCGTAACCATCGACCTGACGGACATCAGCGGGGGCTCTATCCTGCTGGCTGATATCACGACCCTACCGGATGCGGGGGATTTTCTGGTCTGGTGCGAGGCGACCAAACAGCTGATAATACTCTCAGGCCGGCACAGGAAAAAATACCGGATCAACCCCAGTATATTCCAATAGAGAAATGATACTGAACTCTGGGTCTTGATAGCAGCCATCCATGTGCTCGCTATGCAGCCTGATGGTTCTGTTCAGTAACGGTTTTAAAGAGTTGTTGTTTGGCGTCCTTGAGCTGTTTAGCCGCTTCATTATCATTGATTGAAAAAGCAATTGCATCCAGTTTATTCATAGTGATGTCGGGTTTCAAATGTTGGCTGGGTTGGTCGAGTGATTTGAACTTCTCATACGGTGTCATCATGGCTTCATAGGGATAGGTTTTTACCTGCTTCCCTTTGGCATTGGTTTTTGTCACCGGGAAGAAGCAAGGCCGATGGTAATTGATGTAGGGGTTCAGATAGTCTTGATGGAACTGATTAACCAGCGGCGCCAGGTGCTGTCGGATATGGCTGTAGCCGAGGTGCTTTCTGATGATCGACCCATTTTTGGATTCGACCAACGCGTTATCGTTGGAGTGTCGAGCGCGGGATTTGGTCAGTTCGATCAGGAGTTTCTTGAGGAGCTTGACCACATGCTGATTGATGTACTCGGAACCGTTGTCGGCGTGAAAGCCAAGAATCATAAAAGGGAACTGCTCCAGTAGCTGTTCGAGCACAGGGATCAGGTAGCGCTCGGATATTTTTTCGACGGCACAGACAATTTCAAATTGGGTGACTTCATCGACGCCATTGATATGGTAGAGTCCTTTGAACCCATCCAGGTCGCCTTGATGAACTGTATCCACTCGAATATAACCGGGCTGGCCATTGGGCTGTGGTTTGCGCCGCTCGCCAATAGCGGACGCTCTTGGCCGTGTTTTATCGAACTGGCGACGATTCCTCTGGTAGATTTTGGCACGCCTCATATTGTAGAGGTGTGATACGGAGATGCCGGCCAATCGTTGATAGCCGGGGAGTTTAAACAACCGCCAGGCACGTTCACAAAGCTTTTTGGTGGCGGGTCCGGAGAGCGTGCCATGCAGTTCATCCAGTTCGACCAGAAGGCGTTGGTCCGCATCCGTATATTTGCGTGTAAAGCCATTGCCTGCACTGGAGCGGGGTTGTAGTTGTCCCCGTTTGAGCCAGGTTTTGGTCAACCGCTTTACCTGAATCCGCGAATAGCCACTGACATGTGTCATGAAACTGAGCAGCAGCCCTTTATCGGGCTTTGACAAGCGCTGATAGGCAAACCGAATGAGGGTGCGACGAATAAAATCGTAGCGTTCCGCTTTGGTGTCCAGGGAGAACTCGACAGCCTGGGTGCCGTCAAGAAAGGCACGCACCTGCTCCAGTGTTTTTAAGTGATGGTCGTTCATAATGGTATTCATCCTCCCATCATGAACAGAAATCAGGCTATTTCAGTATCATTTCGTGTTAGAAACACGATCTCCGTTCAGTATCATCTCGTATTGGAAGAGGCTACCCCTTGACAACCCCCCGATATTTTTCCTACTATTACTGTTGACATACCTGTTGAATACAAACATACTGCGATCGTTATTACGGCATGGGGGGAAATGCCGGGTCAACGCCTTGACAGACCTGCCATATTTTTCCTACTATGTAGTTGACAGAGTTGTGGAATACTGACATAGTGCTGCCGTTTTACGACACGGGGGAGAATAGCGGGACAAATTCATGACAGACCTGCGAAATTTTTTCTATTACGTTGTTGACATGCTTATTAAATATCGGCATATTGCAACTGTTCTCAATATGTATTAACATGGTTGACAAACCATAAGCAGACATTATGATAAGATTTTGTGAATTACCTGTTGACTTATATCCGTCTGGGTGAGATATTTGTGGACAGTGATTATGTTTTGCGTAAAAATATGTAATAATTGTAAAAAGCAAAAGAATTCGTTTACTTCTATCTGATATAACAGGAGAATAAAGTTATGGCAACTGTAAAAGAGATGATGATGCAAGATGCGTCCGCAAGCGTCGGAACTGCATACATGATGTCTGCTGGCGATACGTTCGAAGGCAACCTCGGCTCCATGAACGACGAAGACTGGATCAGGATCGAACTGACCGCGGGGCTGCTCTACACAATCAGCCTTTCAGGCGCTGCGACTGACGGGTCGCCGGACACCGTCCTGAAACTCTTCGATTCCAAGGGTGGGCACATCAAGACCAACGACGATATCGATGGCGCGAAGGGTGATCTCAACTCGGAATTCCAGTTCGCCCCGGAGGTCAGCGGCTACTACTACATCAGCGCCGGCTCCTATAACGGCAACCCGAACCAGGACAACAGCGGCGATTATACGATTACGGTGACGGATGTGGACAGGCCGGACCCGACTGTCGGCGAGCCGATTATAGGTACCGAGGTTGTCGCGGAAGACCCCAACACGGAAGAGATCGAATTCATGCCCGGGCATGACAAACTCCGGGGCACCGACAAAGGGGAAATGATCAGCGGACTTAGCGGCAACGACGCGCTGTTCGGCTTTGGCGGCGACGACACGCTGGATGGCGGTGCGGGCAATGACTTGCTCGTGGGCGGCGCCGGCGCGGACACGCTCATGGGCGGCATGGGCAACGACACCATATCCTACAATGTTTCAACGGCAGGCGTCACCATCAACCTGACCGACGGTACGGCCCGGGGCGGCGACGCCGACGGCGATACCATCGTTGACATGGGCGGTGACCAGGTCGAGAACGTTGTGGGGTCCCCCCACGATGACGCGATCACCGGCAATAGATTTGCCAACATTCTCTCGGGCCTGAGCGGCAACGATGAACTGGACGGCCTCAGGGGCAACGACACCCTGCTCGGCGGCAGCGGTGACGACGACCTGGACGGTGGCAGGGGTAATGACAAGCTGGAAGGCGGTTCCGGCGCCGACGTACTGACCGGCGGCGATGGCGATGATATCGCCTCCTACGCGGGTTCGATGATGGGCGTGACAGTACGCCTGCATAATTCCAAGTTCATGGGCGGCGACGCCAAAGGCGATACCTTCGGCGCGATGGTCGCTGCCACGTATACCGATAAGGATGAAGATGAGCAGGAGGTAATGCTTCCCGATATCATGAATCTCACGGGTTCGGGCAACGCCGATGTGCTGGCGGGCGACTTCAGGAATAACATCATCATGGGCGGCGGCGGCGACGATAAGATCTACGGCGGCCCGGATCCAAGTGATCTCGATCCAATGAACAGGGGTGATGCCACTAACATGGACACGCTGATGGGCGAAGGCGGCAACGACATGATCTGGGGCGGCTCCGGCAGCGACACGCTGGATGGTGGCGCCGGCAACGACATGCTCAGAGGCGGCGCCGGCAACGACGTGCTCAGAGGCGGCGCCGGCAGCGACATGATCTACGCGGATGCAGACGATGCCAGCATTGATGGTTACGGCGTGGATGATGACGGTAACGACCAAAATGTCGACACCGATGATCCGATGGATGTCGACACCTTGTCTTACGCGATGGTGGAGAATGAGGATGAGACGGGAGTTATAAGGGAACTCGGTGATCTTGCTGGTGGTGCAACGATTAATAACATCGAGAATATTATCGGGTCCGACTATGATGACACACTGACCGGTGATACTCAGGATAACGTCATTGAAGGCGGCGAGGGCAGAGATACCCTTAACGGTGCCGGCGGTGCCGATACCCTGTCCTATGCCAGTTCCGACGAGAGGGTCACGGTCGAGTTGGCTGAAGGCGGCGCGGAAGCTGTTGTCAGGAGGGGACACGCCAGGGGCGATATGGCTACGAACTTCGAAAACGTCATGGGGTCTGTCTATGATGACGAAATTGAGGGCAACACTGGCGACAACGTCCTCATGGGCGGTGACGGCGATGACGAAATAGCCGGTGGTACAGGGGCGGACACGATAGAAGGCGGCGCCGGCGCTGACGAACTGGACGGTGGTGTTCCCGAATCTGACGATAACGAAGCCGGTGATACCCTGTCTTATGCGAGTTCCGATGCAGGCGTCACGGTGAACCTGGCTACCGCCAGGGTTTCCGGCGGTCACGCCAGCGGCGACACCATTACGACTGTTGAAACGGACCACGATGGCGACGAAACTACGGATTCGGATGTCCCCACAGACGGAGACAACGATGACGATTCGGACACGGATCAAATTGAAGTCGCTACCTTCGAGAGAGTCATGGGGTCCATGCACGATGACACATTGACCGGTGACCACAGGATGAACGTCCTTATAGGTGGCGCCGGAGATGATACACTCAGGGGAGGAGCTGAGGTAAATGTAGCTGATGGGAATGATGTTACGACTCCTGGTGGTGATCACCTTGTGGGCGGTCCCGGCGCAGACATGCTTGACGGCGGATCGTCACTGGCAGAGGGCGCGGACACCCCGGATGACGATACCGATGATGTTCAGCATATCGACTGGGCGGTCTACAGGGGCGCGATGGAAGGCGTCATAGTGAACCTGGCTACGGGCATGGGTATGGGCGGTGAAGCCTACGGCGATACCCTGGTCAATATCGAGTTGGTCTGGGGTTCGACGCATGATGATACGTTCATAGCCAGCAACGGAACCGACTTAATCCATGGCGACGCAGGCAGCGATACCGTGTCCTACGAGGCCTCGGAGATGGGGGTCACCGTGAGCCTGGATACTGATAATACGTCAGCAACACCTGTCACTGGCGACGGCACTGAGGATAGCCCCTATGTATTCCCTGCAGGGCTTACAGGGGATAACCCCGCAGTTGGTGATCTGGATCTAAACGGTGTCCAACCTGTACTTGAAACTCCCGATGAAGATGAAAGTGAGGACAATGTCAATACCAACGGCGCTCGCGGCGACAGGCTGGGCAGTATCGAGAACCTGACCGGGTCAGCAGAGGATGACATGCTGACCGGTGATGCTAACCCCAACGTCCTCAAGGGCATGGGCGGCAAGGACACGCTGGCCGGCGGTGGCGGCAATGACACGCTGATGGGCGGTGACGGCGATGATATGCTGAGCGCAGCCAGCGGCGAGAACATGCTGGTGGGCGGCGCCGGCGATGACACGCTGACCGGCGGCACTGGCGATGACACGCTGAACGGCGGTGGCGGCGATGACGACCTGAGCGGTGGTGGTGGCGATGATACCTTCGTATTCAGCCCGATGGACGGGGCCGGGGACAGCGACGCCATTCTGGATTATACTGATGGTGATATGATTGATCTCTCAGCTTTCGAGCTGACTGAAGAGCAGCTTATCGGCGCCTTGACCGTGCGAGGCACCCCGGGCATTGATGCTTACCTCGTAGTCAACCTGACCGAGTTTGGCGGAGGAAGAATCACAATTGATGATATCAATGATTTGGATGACCTGGAGGAAACAGGCGGTACCACTGACAATGTGATTGATACACTGGACGACGGCGTCTTCATCCTCTGATTAACCAGAGCTTTAAAACCAGCTTCCCGATTTCACGGAAGTAAACGATCACAGGGGCGTTTTAAGCGGAGCCATCCGCTTAATTCAGCCCCTGTTTTATTTCCACCCCCATACCGGCGGGATACCCCCCCGCCACTCCCGCCCCCGCACCTTCCCCCCCTTCGGGGTCGGACCAGTATAACCTATTGATTATATGAGATAAAAGGTTGTTTATGGGCCTGATTTAAGGCTTAGAACACGCTTTTGACGGCCAAAAACATCACTTTAAGAACTTAAAGGCCTTCGGCGAGGAGTTCTGGGCGGGAGTTCTGGGGACACAATACTTAATGAGTTCTGGGAATGAGTTCTGGGGACACAATACTTAATTAGGAGTCGCCTACGGCGACACATTATTGACTGGATGCCGTAGTTCTGGGGACACAATACTTAATTAGGAGTCGCCGAAGCCTGCCCCAGCATGTCGTAAGCAGGGGGCGACACATTATTGACTGGATGTCGGGTCAAGCCCGGCATGGCAGTGTTGCCTTTCCCGCCATCTCAGCGCCGGATTAAACCATTGACAAACTGTCAATAATTTCTGATAATTGATCCAGCCTTTGGTGCCCAAGACGGGGCTCGAACCCGTAAGGCGTGTAGCTTGTACTACAGAGGCCGGGGGAGTGACAATCCCCTGTGTTTACCAGTTTCACCACTTGGGCAGAAGTAACCCGTCCCTCTCGGGGGACGGGTTTTTTAATGCCCATCAATTTTATATAAACCCCGTTTTCTCCAACGAAGGGAGTTCTGGGGACACAATACTTAATGAGTTCTGGGGACACAATACTTAATTAGGAGTCGCCGAAGCCTGCCCCAGCATGTCGTAAGCAGGGGGCGACACATTATTGACTGGATGCCGGGTCATGCCGGCATGGCAGTGTTGCCTTTCCCGCCCCCTCAGCGCATCACCCCTTCGGGGTCGGACCAGTATAACCTATTGATTATATGAGATAAAAGGTTGTTTATGGGCCTGATTTAAGGCTTAGAACACGCTTTTGACGGCCAAAAACATCACTTTAAGAACTTAGGGGGTTCTGGGGACAAAACGAGTTCTGGGGAGTTCTGTACGGTCGGCCTTCGGGGTCGGACCAGCATAACCTATTGATTATGCGATAAAAAAGGTTGTTTATGGGCCTGATTTAAGGCTTAGAACACGCTTTTGACGGCCAAAAACATCACTTTAAGATGTAGTGTCAAGAATCTTTCGCATTTTTTTCTCTGGGGTGGTTCCGGTGCCTCCACCCCATCTGCCCTTCGGGGTCGGACCAGTATAACCTATTGATTATATGAGATAAATAGTTGTTTATGGGCCTGATTTAAGGCTTAGAACACGCTTTTGACGGCCAAAAACATCACTTTAAGATGTAGTGTCAAGAATCTTTCGCATTTTTTTCTCTGGGGTGGTTCCGGTGCCTCCACCCCATCCCAGGCGCACAGTCTAAAACCATGTTGTCAACAAATAGATTTGTCCGCTTCTGTAACAAATGAACTGTCCGCTTTTGTCTTAACACTGAGCCCGCCCCGAAGGACAGAGTCCGACGGGGATCGCCCAGCGCCGACCGGGCGGCGGACATTACGCCGCGGTCGGTAATTCATTTTGCAGTAACTGTCCCTGCGCATCGTATCTCGCCAGGCGCCGGGGGCCATGGAAAAGGCTCAGGGTGCCGTCGGTATGACGACACACCTTCACCTTGGCCTTGATGTAATGATAGCGATGCCGGTCTGCCGGAATCTGTAACACCAGACCGGGGACACGCACACAATTGTCCTTGCCGACGGTCCGCGCAACCTGCTCACACAGGATGTCGTCCAGCATCGCCGACGGCGGGCCGCCCACCCTTCGGGGTCGGACCAGTATAACCTATTGATTATATGAGATAAAAGGTTGTTTATGGGCCTGATTTAAGGCTTAGAACACGCTTTTGACGGCCAAAAACATCACTTTTAGTTCTGGGGACACAATACTTAATTAGGAGTTGCCTACGGCGACACATTATTGACTGGATTCCGGGTCAAGCCCGGAGTTCTGGGGACACAATACTTTAGTTCTGGGGACACGATACTTAATTATTTGACGTAGTTCTCACTTACTACAAATAGTTCTGAAGTTGCCAAGAGGGCAGTTATGGGAACACAATACTTAATTAGGAGTCGCCTTCGGCGACGTATAATTTAACTGGACCCCGGGTCAAGCCCGGGGTGGCGAAGGAGTCGCCGCAGCCTGCCCCAGCATGTCGTAAGCAGGGGGCGACACATAATTGACTGGATGCCGGGTCAAGCCCGGCATGGCAGTGTGCCTTTCCCGCCCCTCAGCGTCGGATAAAATCATTGACAAACTGTCATTAATTTTTGATAATTAGTTCAGCCTTTGGTGCCCAAGACGGGGCTCGAACCCGTAAGGCATGTAGATTGTGCTACAGAGGCCGGGGGAGTGACAATCCCCTGTGTTTACCAGTTTCACCACTTGGGCAAAAATAACCCGTCCCTCTCGGGGGACGGGTTTTTTAATGCCCATCAATTTTATATAAGCCCCGTTTTTTTCAACGAAGAATTTGCGGTGATTTGTGATAAATATCACATATTGCCGCAATCTCGGAGTTCTGTGGAGTTCTGGGGACACGATCATTGGAGTTCTGGGGACACGATACTTAATTCATCAGCGGTCTTTGGGGTCGGACCAGTATAAAGCCTTCGGGGTCGGACCAGCATAACCTATTGATTATGCGATAAAAAAGGTTGTTTATGGGCCTGATTTAAGGCTTAGAACACGCTTTTGACGGCCAAAAACATCACTTTAAGATGTAGTGTCAAGAATCTTTCGCATTTTTTTCTCTGGGGTGGTTCCGGTGCCTCCACCCCATCCCAGGCGCACAGTCTAAAACCATTGACAAACTGTCATTAATTTCTGATAATTGATCCAGCCTTTGGTGCCCAAGACGGGGCTCGAACCCGTAAGGCGTGTAGCTCTTACTACAGAGGCCGGGGGATTGGCAGTCCCCTGTGTTTACCAGTTTCACCACTTGGGCAGAAATAACCCGTCCCTCTCGGGGGACGGGTTTTTTTAATGCCCATCAATTTTATATAAGACCTGTTTTCTCCAACGAAGAATCTGTGGTGATTTGTGATAAATATCACATATTGCCGCAATCTCTGACACACCGGATAAAACCATTGGGGTGACCGCAGTTCTGGGGACACAATACTTAATTAGGAGTCGCCTCCGGCGACACATTATCTGACTGGATGCCGGGTCAAGCCCGGATGGCAATGTTGCCATTCCCGCCATCTCAGCGCCGGATAAAACAATTGACAAACTGTCATTAATTTCTGATAATTGATCTAGCCTTTGGTGCCCAAGACGGGGCTCGAACCCGTAAGGCGTGTAGGGTTTGCTACAGAGGCCGGGGGAGTGACAATCCCCTGTGTTTACCAGTTTCACCACTTGGGCAGAAATAACCCGTCCCTCTCGGGGGACGGGTTTTTTAATGCCCATCAATTTTATATAAGCCCCATTTTCTTCGACGAAGAATCTGTGGTAATTTGTGATAAATATCACATATTGCCGCAATCTCTGACAGGTGATCTGGGGATACAATACTTAATAAGGAGTCGCCTGCGGCGACACGTTATTGACTGGATTCCGGGTCAAGCCCGGAATGGCGGTGTTGCCTCCGTTGCCATTCCTGCAAATGCCTCTACCATCAGGGGCACCTTCGGGGTCGGACCAGTATAACCTATTGATTATATGAGATAAAAGGTTGTTTATGGGCCTGATTTAAGGCTTAGAACACGCTTTTGACGGCCAAAAACATCACTTTTAGTTCTGGGGACGGAACCTTCGGGGTCGGACCAGTATACGGCGTGGGCAACAATGACACCCTGAACGGCGGTGACGGCGCCGACACGCTGAACGGCGGCGGCGGCGATGACATGCTGAACGGCGGTGACGGCGATGACACGCTGAACGGCGATGCCGGCGATGACACGCTGACCGGTGGCGCAGGTGATGATGACCTGAGCGGTGGCGACAACGCTGATACCTTCGTATTCAGCGCCGCGGACAGCGGCGACAGCGATGCCATCTTGGATTATTCTACCGGTGATAAAATTGACCTGTCTGCTTTCGACCTTGATGCAGAGCAGGTTATCGGCGCCATAACCCTGCGAGGCTCTGGAGCCGATGCTTACGTCGTAATCAACCTGACTGACTTTGGCGGAGGAAGAATCACGATTGATGATGTCAGTGATTTGGATGACCTGGATTCTGCAACAGGCGGCGACGACACCGCAGATGTGATTGATACGCTGGACCCAGGTATCTTCATCCTCTGATTAACTGAGCAGCAAAAGATCTTCCTGATTTCACGGAAGTAAACGATCACAGGGGCGTTTTAGGCGGGGCCACCCGCTTAAATCAGCCCCTGTTTTATTTGTACCCCGTCTTCCTGCTGAAGCATGTCCCTGGATCAACAACGTTTCCAGGGCAGACTGGCGGCGGTTCCTTATAGAAAGAAATCATGAAATTTAATGGGATTGACAAAACCCAATCCAGATATAATAATGACATCATCTTTGGTGCCCGGGACGGGACTTGAACCCGTAAGGCATGTAGGTTTGGCTACAGAGGCCGGGGGAGTGACAGTCCCCTGTGTTTACCAGTTTCACCACCCGGGCAAAAACGACCCGTCCCTCTCGGGGGACGGGTTTTTTTAATGCCCATCGATTTTATATAAGCCCCGTTTTCTTCAACGGAAAATCTGCACTGATTTGTGATAAAACTCACAAATTCCGTCAAAAATTATGGACAGGTTCAACACATACATATATATTGAAAATTACTTGAATCTGATGGAAGATGGACGTCTGATGACTTCACAACGAAACATGTCATACGAAAAAATATACAAGGAGAGAGGCCATGAGCATGATGATTGCCGAAATCTATGAAGCCCTGCTAGAAGCCGGAGCGTCCGAGGAGAAAGCAAAGGCCGCGGCAGGTGTCGTGCCTGTCATTGACAGTCTGGCAACGAAAACAGATCTGCAAGAACTACGCTCTGAAATGAAAGCAGACATGTCAGAAATCGAAGTGCGATTAATCAAGTGGATGGCGTCACTCCATCTGGCAACACTGGCATTGACAGTGACATTAATTAAACTTCTGTAATTGCTTACAGAATCTTTGCGCTGACCCGGCGCTCATACCCCCGTACGTCATACTTGCCCCATGGATTCCTGGCACCTTCGGGGTCGGACCAGTATAACCACCTTCGGGGTCGGACCAGTATAACCTATTGATTATATGAGATAAAAGGTTGTTTATGGGCCTGATTTAAGGCTTAGAACACGCTTTTTAGTTCGCCCTTCGGGGTCGGACCAGTATAACCTATTGATTATATGAGATAAAAGGTTGTTTATGGGCCTGATTTAAGGCTTAGAACACGCTTTTGACGGCCAAAAACATCACTTTTAGTTCTGGGGACACAATACTTAATTAGGAGTCGCCTCCGGCGACACATTATCTGACTGGATGCCGGGTCAAGCCCGAAATGGCAATGTGCCATTCCCGCCATCTAAGAACCGGATTAAACCATTGACAAACTGTCATTAATTTCTGATAATTGATCCGGCTTTTGGTGCCCAAGACGGGGCTCGAACCCGTAAGGCGTGTAGCTGTTGACTACAGAGGCCGGGGGAGTGACAATCCCCTGTGTTTACCAGTTTCACCACTTGGGCAGAAATAGCCCGTCCCCCTCGGGGACGGGTTTTTTAATGCCCATAAATTTTATATAAGCCCTGTTTTCTTCAACGAAGAATTTGCGGTGATTTGTGACAAAAGTCACAAATTGCTGCAATTTCTGATAGGTGCTCTGGGGACACAATACTTAATAAGGAGTCGCCTGCGGCGACACATTATTGACTGGATTCCGGGTCAAGCCCGGAATGACGGCCTCCTTCGGTCCTTCGGCGGTCCTTCGGGGTCGGACCAGTATAACCTATTGATTATATGAGATAAAAGGTTGTTTATGGGCCTGATTTAAGGCTTAGGACACGCTTTTTACGACCAAAAACATCACTTTAAGAACATAACAGCTAATCCCACCTAATCCAGTAGGGAGTTCTGGGGACACAATACTTAATTAGGAGTTCCCACCATCTCAGCGCCGGATTAAACCATTGACAAACTGCCATTAATTTCTGATAATTGATTCAGCTTTTGGTGCCCAAGACGGGGCTCGAACCCGTAAGGCGTGTAGCTATTACTACAGAGGCCGGGGGAGTGACAATCCCCTGTGTTTACCAGTTTCACCACTTGGGCAGAAATAACCCGTCCCTCTCGGGGGACGGGTTTTTTAATGCCCATCAATTTTATATAAACCCCGTTTTCTTCAACGAAGAATCTGTGGTGATTTGTGACAAAAGTCACAAATTGCTGCAATTTCTGATAGGTGCTCTGGGGACACAATACTTAATAAGGAGTCGCCTGCGGCGACACATTATTGACTGGATTCCGGGTCAAGCCCGGAATGACGGCCTCCTTCGGGGTCGGACCAGTATAACCTATTGATTATATGAGATAAAAGGTTGTTTATGGGCCTGATTTAAGGCTTAGAACACGCTTTTGACGGCCAAAAACATCACTTTTAGTTCTGGGGACACAATACTTAATTAGGAGTCGCCCCCTGCTTACGACATGCTGGGGCATGCTTCGGCGACACATTATTGACTGGATGTCGGGTCAAGCCCGGCATGGCAGTGTTGCCTTTCCCGCCATCTCAGCGCCGGATTAAACCATTGACAAACTGTCAATAATTTCTGATAATTGATCCAGCCTTTGGTGCCCAAGACGGGGCTCGAACCCGTAAGGCATGTAGTTTGTGCTACAGAGGCCGGGGGAGTGGCAGTCCCCTGTGTTTACCAGTTTCACCACTTGGGCAGAAATAACCCGTCCCTCTCGGGGGACGGGTTTTTTAATGCCCATCAATTTTATATAAGCCCTGTTTTCTTCAACGAAGAATTTGCGGTGATTTGTGACAAATATCACAAATTGCCGCAATCTCTGACAGGAGTTCTGGGGACACAATACTTAATTAGCAGTCGCCTCCGGTGACGCGTAATTTAACTGGATGCCTGGTCAAGCCCGGCATGGCAGTGTGCCTTTTCCGCCACCTCAGCGCCGGATAGAAAAGCCTAATTCAGGGCGCCCATAAAATCCTGATAATCCTGTTACCCAAAAAAGTAATACATATGTTATTCTCCATTCATGGCATGGAGCATTGAGTATTACAACACTGAAGTTGAGGGGAACATCCTGAAATTACCCGCCGGTTTCTTATCCCGGTATTTCAGACTGACTGATTTAATGATCGAATTTGGGCCAAACCTCGGTATGCCCCACTCACGGTCAGTGGGGAACGGCCTGTTTGAATTAAGAGTCAAAAGCAAAGAAGGTGTTGCAAGGGCATTCTTTTGTACAGAGGCTCGTAAGCGAATCGTTATACTCCATGTATTCATTAAAAAGACACAAAAGACACCCGGGAAGGAACTTCAACTTGCCAAACGGCGATTGCGGGAGGTTTTAAATGATGAAGCATGAACAAATGAAAATTAAAGCACTTTCCAACCCGGATGTTAAAGCGGAATACGATGCTTTGGAGCCTGAATATGCGTTGCTGAGAGAAATGCTGTTGGCTCGGGAAAAAACCGGTCTGAGCCAGGAAGAAATAGCAGTCCGCATGGGAACCATAGCACCCGCAGTTACCCGGCTTGAGTCCTCACTTGTCGGCGGTAAACATTCTCCATCACTGGCGACAATCAAAAAATATGCAAAGGCGGTGGATTGTCACATTGAAATCAAATTAATACATAACTCACAATAGGAGAGGCAAAGGAGTCGCCTGGAGTTCCGGGGGCACAATACTTAATTAGGAGTCGCCTACGGTCCCTTCGGACCTTCGGGGTCGGACCAGTATAACCTATTGATTATATGAGATAAAAGGTTGTTTATGGGCCTGATTTAAGGCTTAGAACACGCTTTTGACGGCCAAAAACATCACTTTAAGAACTTAAAGGCCTTCGGCGAGGAGTTCTGGGCGGGAGTTCTGGGGACACAAGGAGTTCTGGGGACACAATACTTAATTAGGAGTCGCCTACGGCGACACATTATTGACTGGATGCCGGGTCATGCCCGGCATGGCAGTGTTGCCTTTCCCGCCCCCTCAGCGCCGGATAAAATCATTGACAAACTGTCATTAATTTCTGATAATTAATTCAGCCTTTGGTGCCCAAGACGGGGCTCGAACCCGTAAGGCATGTAGGTTTTGCTACAGAGGCCGGGGGATTGGCAGTCCCCTGTGTTTGCCAGTTTCACCACTTGGGCAGAAATAACCCGTCCCTCTCGGGGGACGGGTTTTTTAATGCCCATCAATTTTATATAAGACCTGTTTTCTCCAACGAAGAATCTGTGGTGATTTGTGATAAATATCACATATTGCCGCAATCTCTGACACACCGGATAAAACCATTGAAAAGTGCTTGAATTTGCACACCGGATAAAACCATTGAGGCCCCTTCGGGGTCGGACCAGTATAACCTATTGATTATATGAGATAAAAGGTTGTTTATGGGCCTGATTTAAGGCTTAGAACACGCTTTTTAGCGGAGTTCCGGGGACACAATACTTAATTAGGTGTCGCCCCCTGCTTACGACATGCTGGGGCAGGCTTCGGCGACACATTATTGACTGGATGCCGGGTCAAGCCCGGTGTGGCAATGTACCCCCGATAACATAAAAAATCTGTCGTAATTTGTGATAATAGTCACACGAAATGCAGAGCTCCGGTGTTTTTTTGTTTGAATTTTTTTGATTGCCTGAATAGAATGATCAATACCATTATTTGGGATCGTAAAATATAAGGAGGGAGACAAAATGAGCAGTCAGACGACAACCCTGGATGGTAATATTGACCTTCTGGTGAGGGCAATGCGCGACGTGTTTGTCGGAGCAATGGAGAAAACCGGTAGTGATATCAGGGCCGATATTAAAACCGATTTACATGCCATGGAAAACCGCCTCAACAATAAGATCGATACGGTAGAGGGCTGCCTCAACGGGCAAATAGACACGACCAATAAAAACATGCAAGCACAGTTTGCTCAACAGGAGAGGTCCATCGCTGAATTGAGTAAGAATATCGCCGATATTGACCGAAAGCTTGACAATGACCAACACCGTTATTTGGAAACGTAAAACCCCTTCGGGGTCGGACCAGTATAACCTATCTTCGGGGTCGGACCAGTATAACCTATTGATTATATGAGATAAAAGGTTGTTTATGGGCCTGATTTAAGGCTTAGAACACGCTTTTGATGGCCAAAGGAGTTCCGGGGACACAATACTTAATTAGGAGTTGCCTACGGCGACACATTATTGACTGGATGCCGGGTCAAGTCCGGCCTGGCAGTGTGCCCCTACCACTTCTCGGGTCAAGCCCGGCATGGCAATGTGCCTTTCCCAACATCTCTGACACACCGGATAAAATTATTGAAAAGTGCTTGAATTTGAGAGATGATGAACCCGCTGTTAGGGAAGCACCCATTCTTTGGTGGGTGAGATTATTGATTTCATACCAGGATAGAGGGAAAAGAGATGACAACCGAGCTAATTGCGATTTTTGCTGTCGGCGCTGCGCTGGCTGGGCTTATTCTGAACGGACAACGCACCCAGCGGGCAGAAATAAAGAGCTTGCGAGAAGAAATACTGGAACAAATAAAGGGCTTGCAGGAACAGATAAATGGTCTGCGGAAAGAAATAAACAGTCTGCGGGAACGCATGGCGCACCTGGAAGGATTACTTGAAGGCTTGCGTGAAGCCATCAGTGGCAGGCGTGTTGCGTTAGCGGAGGCTGTGGCTGAAGAGCCGGATCAATACCCTCGAAAGTAAGGAGTCGCCTCCGAGTTCTTAACAAGCATAACAAGGGGTCAGGTCTTTGATTTTTGATCTCCACCAAGTCAAGGAGTTCTGGGGACACAATACTTAATTAGGAGTCGCCTCCGGCGACACATTGTCAAGCCCGGATGGTAATGTGCCCCCGATAACATAAAAAATCTGTCGCAATTTGTGATAAAAGTCACACGAAATGCAGAACTCCAGTGTTTTTTTGTTTGAATTTTTATGATTGCCTGAATAGAATGATCAATGCCGTTATTTGGAAACGTAAAATATAGACAAAGTCATGACTGATGCTGAAAACAGGAAACCGGATTGGCAAGCGTCCCTGGAACATCATGAAGACCTGTGTTCCAAACGCTATGAAGCAATCCATAAGGATATCCAGTCCATAAGGGACGAGATGAGAAGCAGTAACCAGGCCATAAGGGATGAGATGAGGAGCAGCAACCAGGCCATAAGGGATGAGATGGGAAATAACAACCAGGCCATGCGGGATGATATACGTGAAATACGCATAGGCCAGCGTTGGATTGTCGGCGCCATGCTGTCCTGGCCGCCGATGATGATCGCCGCCCTGAGATGGATCCCCTGGGGAAACTAGAGGAGTTCTGGCGACACATAATTGACTGGATTCCGGGTCAACCCCGGCATGGCAGTGTTGCCTTTCCCGCCATCTCAGCGCCGGATTAAACCATTGACAAACTGTCAATAATTTCTGATAATTGATCCAGCCTTTGGTGCCCAAGACGGGGCTCGAACCCGTAAGGCATGTAGTTTGTGCTACAGAGGTCGGGGGAGTGACAATCCCCTGTGTTTACCAGTTTCACCACTTGGGCAGAAATAGCCCGTCCCCTCGGGGACGGGTTTTTTAATGCCCATCAATTTTATATAAGCCCTGTTTTCTTCAACGAAGAATTTGCGATGATCTGTGACAAATATCACAAATTGCCGCAATCTCTGACAGGAGATCTGGCAGAGTTCCGGGGACACAATACTTAATTAGGAGTCGCCCCCTGCTTACGACATGCTGGGGCAGGCTTCGGCGACACATTATTGACTGGATGCCGGGTCAAGCCCGGTGTGGCAATGTACCCCCGATAACATAAAAAATCTGTCGTAATTTGTGATAAAAGTCACACGAAATGCAGAGCTCCGGTGTTTTTTTGTTTGAATTTTTTTGATTGCCTGAATAGAATGATCAACACCGTTATTTGGAAACGTAAAATATAAGGAGGGAGACAAAATGAGCAGTCAGACGACAACCCTGGATGGTAATATTGACCTTCTGGTGAGGGCAATGCGCGACGTGTTAGTCGGAGCAATGGAGAAAACCGGTAGTGATATCAGGGCCGATATTAAAACCGATTTACATGCCATGGAAAACCGCCTCAACAATAAGATCGATACGGTAGAGACTCACCTCAACGAGAAAATCGATACGGTAGAGACTCACCTCAACGAGAAAATCGATACGGTAGAGACTCACCTCAACGAGAAAATCGATACGGTAGAGACTCGCCTCAACGGGAAGATCGATACGGTAGAGGGCTGTCTCAACGGGCAAATCGGCACAACCAACAAAAACATGCAGGCACAGTTTGCTCAACAGGAGAGGTCCATCGCTGAATTGAGTAAGAATATCGCCGATATTGACCGAAAGCTTGACAAAGTAGTATAGCGCCACAGTATCAGACTGAGGGGTGCCTTCGTTGCCCTTCCTGCCATATCGAACACACCGGATAAAACCTTTGAAAAGAGTCTGAATTTGGGGCATGATGAACCTGCGGTTAGGGAAACGCCCATGGTTTGCATGGGTCGGACTTGTAATTTAATACTGAGATAGAGGGAAAAGAGATGACAATGGAATTAATTACAATGCTCGGCATTGGTGTTACGTTGGCCGGACTGATTCTGAACAGTCAACGTATCCATCGGATAGAACTGAAGGCTTTACGTGAAGAATTAAATGCCTTGCGAGAAGAAATAAACAGTCTGAGGGAACGCATGGCGCACCTGGAAGGATTACTTGAGGGCCTGCGTGATGCCATCAGTGGCAGGCGGGTTGCTTTAGCGGAGGCTGTGGCTGAAGAGCCGGATCAATACCCTCGAAAGTAAGGAGTCGCCCCCTGCTTACGACATGCTGGGGCAGGCTTCGGCGACACATAATCTACTGGATTCCGGGTCAAGCCCGGAATGACGGATGTGCCCCCGATAACATAAAAAATCTGTCGCAATTTGTGATAAAAGTCACACGGAATGCTGGAAAATAGTATCCACCCGGTCATAATCCGGTTGAGTTTTTTGGTGATTTAACTAGAATGATCAATCGGTTGCTAATAAAAGATTCATTAGATAAACATACATGGAGAGAGAACATGAGCACAATGATTGCCGAAATTTATGAAGCCTTGATAGAAGCCGGGGCGTCCAAAGAAAAAGCGAAAGCCGCAGCAAGCGCTATGCCTGTTGTAACGGAGTTGGCTACGAAAACCGATATTCATGCGGTGAAAACCGATATTCAAGAGGTTAAAACCGAAATTCAAGAGGTATGGTCTGAATTGAAACTTTTGAAATTCGCTGTGTTTACCCTCTATCCCTTTATTCTTGGCATAACCTACAGAATTTTTTCTTGAATTAAAGCGGTATAAAGAGAGAATGACATGACTGATGCTGAAAACAGGGAACCGGATTGGCAGGCGTCCCTGGAACATCATGAAGACCTGTGTTCCGAACGCTATGAGACAATCCACAAGGATATCCAGTCCATGAAGCCGTGGCTGAAGATCCGGATCAATACCCTCGAAAATAAGGAGCCGCCGAAGCCTGCCCCAGCATGTCGTAAGCAGGGGGCGGCACATAATCCAGGACAGCCATAAATCATCTTACGATTGCTTCGAGTAATTTTGTTCTTTTCATAAGGGCAAAAATGGCGTATATTGCCCCGTTACATTATCCGTTTTAATTTAAACTCTTCCGTATCAGGTAAGGCGTCCCGGTAAATTCCAGCAATGAAAAAATCTCCAGGTCCCCCCGGCATGTCACAGAAGACGCAGTTGCAGGCGGCGCTCTCCCGCTGCCGTGGCGGCTTCGCGGGAGTGACGGTGTTCAGCGCGTTTGCCAACGTGCTGATGCTGGTAGCGCCGGTCTACATGCTGCAAATGTACGACCGGGTGCTGACCAGCGCCAGTTACGAGACTCTGATTGCGCTGACCTTCGTGGCGGTATTCCTGCTGGCCTGCTTCGGCCTGCTGGACTGGATACGCCAGCGGTTGATGGCGCGTATCGCCCTGTTGTTGAACTTCGAGGTGCTGGATGACGTGTTGGCCGGCGTATTCCAGGGCAGTTTGCAGCGTTTTCGCCAGAGCGCCGACCAGCCGGTGCGCGACCTGGATACGGTGCGCCAGTTCATCTCCAGCCCCCCCGCGCTGGCCTTCTTTGACGCGCCCTGGGCGCCGGTTTTCATTGCCGTTATATTCCTGATTCATCCCTGGCTGGGAGTGATGGCGATATTCAGCGCACTGTTTATCCTGACCCTGGCCCTGTTGACGGAGTGGACTTCCCGGGGGCCATACCGTAGCGCCTCGGAACATGCGGCGGAATCACATCGTTTTGTGGAGGGCAGCCTGCGCCATGCGGACGTATTGGAGGCGATGGGCATGTTTGAAGGTTTCCGCCGGCGCTGGCGGGACAAGCACGACCGGGTCGTTGCTTTCCAGGCCCGGGGCGGGGCAAGGGTGAGTATGCTGCTGGCTACTTCCAAGTCGGGCCGGCAGATAGTACAGGTGGGCATCCTGGGACTGGGGGCTTGGCTGGTGCTTAAACAGCAGATTAGCCCCGGCATGATGATCGCCGCCTCCATTATCCTGGGCCGGGCGCTGGCGCCCATTGAGCAGGGGATATCGGCATGGCGGGGGTTTATCTCCGCGCGTAGTTCCTGGCACCGCTTGAACAACCTGCTTGGTTCTGTTCCACCCAGACACGATGAGGGCGCGAGCCTGCCTCGTCCCAAGGGCCTGGTCGAGGCGGAGGGCGTGTCCGCAGCGCCGCCTGGAACGACGAATCTGGTATTGAAGCGCGTGCAATTTACCTTGCAGCCCGGTTCCATCTCGGGCCTCATCGGCCCCAGCGGCAGCGGCAAGAGCACCCTGGCGCGGATCATGGTGGGGGTCTGGACGCCGCAGGGCGGAGTGATGCGCCTGGACGGCGCGGCCATCAGTGAATGGCCGGCGACCAGCCGTTTCCGGCACGTCGGCTACCTGCCGCAGGAGGTGGAATTGTTTGAGGGCAGCGTGGCCGAGAACGTCGCCCGGCTGTCCGAGCCGGATAACGAGGCAGTGCTGGCGGCGGCGCAACTGGCGAATTGCCACGATATGATCATGCGGTTGCCGGAAAATTATAATACGCCGGTGGCTGCCGGAGGCTCTAACCTGTCCGCCGGCCAGCGCCAGCGCGTGGCCCTGGCGCGAGCCTTGTACGGCGACCCGGCGCTGATAGTGCTGGACGAGCCGGACGCAAACCTGGACACGGACGGCGAAATGGCCCTGAGCAATACGCTACGCACCCTGGCCGAACGCGGCATAACGACGCTGATGATAACCCACAACTTCCGCTTATTGCGGGTAGTAGAACACGTCCTGGTCCTGAAAGAAGGCGTGCTACTGGAATCCGGCCCCCGCGACGAGGTGTTGCAACGCTTCATGCGCCCCGCCCCCGCCGCAAAGCCAGCCCCCACCGGCGATAAAGAAAAGAAACAAATCGGCAATTGAGATGATTGTTCACGCATCCCGCCATTCCCGCGAATGCCCCCCCACAAGGAATCGCCGAAGCCTGCCCCAGCATGTCGTAAGCAGGGGGCGACACATTCCACAAGGAGTCGCCCCCTGCTTACGACATGCTGGGGCATGCTCCGGCGACACATTATTGACTGGATTCCGGGTCAAGCCCGGAATGACGGAGGTGCCTCCGTTGTCATTCCTGCCCCCACCGTCATTCCCGCGAAGCTTGCCCCTGTATGGTGTTGAGCAGGGGCGGGAATCCAGTAGACAAAGAGTCGCCCCCTGCTTACGACATGCTGGGGCAGGCTCCGGCGACACATTATTAACTGGATTCCGGGTCAAGCCCGGAATGGCAGTGTGCCCACACGAACATGAGTAAAAATGATAATTGAAGACAGAAAAGATCTCCCGGCGCGACTGTTACAGAAGGTGAAGGCCGTAGGCCTGGCATGTCTGCAAGGTCTGTCTCGTCTTGCCTCCTCGCTTGTTCGGGGACCGGCGGAGCTGGAAGACGGATCGACATCCGACGCGACAGATGAAAAAAAGGAATTGCAGGCACTATTATCCCGCGACGTGATCCTGCACCGGGGTATCCTCGTGATCATCCTGGCCCTGGGCGGCTTTTTCGCCTGGGCCACGCTGGCGCCCCTGACTGAGGGGGTGGTCGCCACGGGTGCGGTGGTGGTGGATACGCAGCACAAGACCATCCAGCACCTGGAGGGTGGCATCGTAGAGAAGCTCTACGTGCACGAGGGCAGCGAGGTCAAGACCGGGGATATCCTGATCGAGTTGAACGAAACCCAGACCCGCGCTCAGTTGGAACTCCTGGAAAGTCGTTTCTACGGGCAGTTGGCGGAGATCGACCGGCTTAATGCCGAACGCCTGTTGAAAGAAGAGATTACCTTTTCCGATGAGTTGCTCGCACGGCGCGAGTCCCCGCTCATAGCCGATATCCTGGCGGTGCAGGAGAACCTGTTTGCGGTGCGCCGCCGTCAATACCACGGCCAGATCGAGATCCTGCGCCATCGCATCAGCCAGCTTGAGGAGAAGATTCACGGCCTGGATGCAAGCCGCGAGGCCGGGCTGCGCGAACAGGCGCTGATCGAGCAGGACCTGGAAAGCCTGGTTGCCCTGCGTGACCAGCAGTTGATCGATGAGGGTGATCTTATCGCCCGGCAGCGGGAATACGAGCAGAGCATCGGCCGGATCGGCAGTATTATCGCAGACGTAGCCGCCACCCGGGTGGCCATCGGCGAGACGCGCCAGGAGATACTCCAAATCGAAAACGACTGGGGCACGGAGGTCTCCGGCCAGATCAACACGGCGCAACAGGCCTGGTTTGAGACCCGTGAACGTATCGTGGCGGTACGGGACGTATTGCAACGCACCCACATCGTGTCGCCGCAGGACGGCAAGGTCATCGGCCTCACCGCTCATACCCTGGGCGGGGTGATCCCGCCGGGAAGCCGTATCATGAACATCGTGCCGACCGAGGACAAACTCATGGTGGAGGGCCAGGTGCGGCCCATCGACGTTGATAACGTGTATCCCGGCCAGAAGGCGAGACTGCGGTTTTCTGCCTTCAGTTGGCGCACCACGCCGCAAGTGTTCGGCTATGTGGACCGCGTCTCCGCCGATGCCTTCCAGGACGAAGGGACCGGTACCTCCTACTATATCGCCCGTATCCTGGTCCCCGAAGATGAACTGGCAAAAATGGGAGACGTCATCATCGGCCCGGGCATGCGGTAGACATAATGTTCACCGGCAGCGAACGCACCGCCATGGAATACCTGACCGATCCCCTGACCGACATCCTCGACAAGGCTTTGGTGGAAGAATGATTGGGGTCAGAGTAAAAATGCAGGCATGGGCGGGCGTTGTTGATTTATTCCAGGATATTTTTACTCTGACCCCAAAATTCATATTACTCATATCACTCTTCCTGACAGGACAAACTGCCTTTGCTGAAGAATCAGCGGGCGCCTACCCCCTGTCGCAGGCATTTCTCGACGCGCAGACCCGGGATGCCCGGGTGCAGGCAGCCGAGAACCGCGTCGCCGAGGCGCGCGAGAGACTGCAGGAAGTCAACAGCAGTCGCCGTCCTTCTTTGACGCTATCCGGCAACACCGGCTACGCAAATAACCGTAGCGAAGCCCGGAATACGGTGGTTTATGAGGGACACTCAACTCGGGGCAGGCTGCAGTTCAACCAGGACCTGTATACCTTTGGCCGCATACAAGGCCGCCAGCGCCGGGCCGAAGCCGAGATCGCCGAGGCGGAATACGCCTATGAGGAGGTACGCCAGGAGGTACTGGCAGAGGTAGCACGCGCCTTTTCCGAGCAGTTGTTCCGGAAACGCATCTTCGAAAGCCGGGGCGCATTCGAGAAATTGCTTGGTGAACTGGAACAAATAGCGCACAGCCGTATCGAGCTGGGCACCATGGACCGTACCGAATTATACGAAGTCCTGCGCCGCCAGCACCAGGCGCGGGCGCAACGCATCGAGGCAAATTCCCGCTACCGGGTGGCGCGCGCGCAGTTGGCGCGCTTGACCGGAGCGGATCATGACAACCTTGCGCCCACCTCCCTGGCCGGTCTGGAGTTGGTGACTCCGGCCAACATGGAGGAGGCGCTGAATCAGGCCGAGAGCCGGTCTCCCGCCCTGGCCAGGGCGCGTATGCGCCTGGAGGCTGCTGAGGGGGAGTTGGCTTTTCGCAAGGCCGAGCTCTGGCCGGTCCTGACTCTGGAGGTTAACGCCAGCACCGGTAATGTCGGGCAGATCAATACCCGCGATATCGTCGGCGGCGTCAACCTTTCCGTGCCGGTGTATGAAGGCGGCCTCAAACGCTCACAGTTACGCAGCGCCAGGCTGGCGGTGGAAACCACGCGGCGGGAACTGGCCGCGGAACGGGATCAGGTCGAGATAGACGTGCGGTCGAACTGGGACTTGCTGCAGGGATTGATCCATTCCCTGCGTGAATTTGAGGGCGCCGTTACCGACATGGAAGAAGTAGTGGAACTCACCGGCAGCAAACTTGACGTCGGTCGCGCCACCTTCGTCCAGCACATCGAAGCCCGCCAATCCGCCCTGGACGTCGAATTCGATATGCTCGACAGCCGCCTGCGCCTCGACGAAACCCGCATTGCCTTACTCCGCATCCTGGCGGAACTGGCCCCCTGAAAATAAGGAATCGCCGAAGCCTGCCCCAGCATGTCGTAAGCAGGGGGCGACTCTTTGTCCACTGGATTCCCGCCCCTGCTCAACACCATACAGGGGCATACTTTCGCGGGAATGACGGTGGGGGCAGAAATGACAACGGAGGCAACCCCGTCATTCCGGGCCCCTGCTCAACACCATACTGGGGCATGCTTGACCCGGAATCCAGTCAAATAATGTGTCGCCCCCTGCTTACGACATGCTGGGGCAGGCTTCGGCGACTCCTTATTTCATACCTTGGTAAAAACCAGGGTGGCGTTTGTGCCGCCGAAGCCGAAGCTGTTTGACATGACCGTGTTCAGGCCGGCGTTATCGATTTGTTCCCGGGCGATGGGCAGGCCCTCTGCTTCATTGTCCAGGTTTTGTATGTTGGCGGATTCGCAGACGAAATTTTCTTTGAGCATCAGCAGGGAGAAGATGGCCTCATTGACGCCTGCCGCACCGAGGCCGTGCCCTGACAGGGCTTTCGTTGAGCTGATCCGGGGCATATTGTCCTTGAACACCTCCCTGATTGCGCCGAGCTCTCCCGTGTCCCCGGCCGGTGTGCTGGTTGCATGGGCATTGATGTAATCTACTGAGCCGTTGGCGGTTGACAACGCCATCTCCATGCAGCGTACCGCTCCTTCGCCGGAGGGTTTCACCATGTCGTAGCCATCGGAAGTGGCGCCGTATCCCATGACCTCCGCATAGATTTTTGCGTTCCGGTTCACGGCATGTTCGTACTCTTCCAGGACGAGTATCCCGCCGCCGCCGGAGATGACAAACCCGTCCCGGTCCGCGTCAAAAGGACGGGATGCGATGGCCGGGCTGTCATTATAACGGGACGACAGCGCGCCCATGCTGTCGAATAACAAGGTGCCGGACCAATGGAGTTCATCGCCGCCGCCGGCAAATATGATGTCCTGTTTGCCGGACTGGATTAGTTCACAGGCATTGCCTATGCAGTGTGCGCTGGTGGCGCAGGCGGAGCCGATCGAATAATTGACTCCCCTGATCTTGTACGCCACTGCCAGGCAGGCGCTGGCCGTGCTGGACATGACCCGGGGCACCATTGTCGGCCCGACTTTCCTGGCGCCTCTGCTGCGTAATATGTCCGCCGCGGCGACCATGTTCTCGGTGGATGACCCGCCGGTGCCGGCAATCAGACCGATACGGTGGTGGGAAACCTGGTCTTCCTCCAGGTTTGCGTCACTTATCGCATCCTGCATCGCCAGGTAGGCGAACGCGGCGGCATCGCCCATGAAGCGTTTCTTTTTCCTGTCGATTAATTCGTCGAGGTCAAGGCGGACAGGCGCGTGCACATGCGACCGGAATCCCAGGTCCGCATATTCCTGTGAATGCTCCACGCCGGTTGTTGCCGACTTCAACGAAGCGATTACTTCCTGTTGGGTGTTCCCTATGCTGGATTTAATACCCAGTCCGGTGACGACTACTCGTTTCAAATTCGATCTCTCTGACAGGGATTGCTGGTTTGTTTACGACGTATCAAAATTTTCCCGGCGATTGGAATAACCACCGACTTAAACGAGGCGGTCATTTCCTGTCGGGTGTTTCCTGTGCTGGATTTAATGTCCAGCCCGGTGATGACTGCACGTTTCATATTCGATCTCTCTGAAAGAGGCTGTTGGTTTGGTTATGACGCATCAAAATTTTCCCAGTGACTGGAATAACCCCACCCTCAGGTCCTTGGCTGAATATATTTCATTACCGTTAGCATACATGGAGCCGTCAGCGACTCCTACCACCAGGTTGCGGGATATTACTTTTTTCATATTGATTACGTATTGTATCACCTCGCAATCAGGTGTGACCTGGCCGGAAAATTTGATTTTACCCGCTCCCAGGGCACGGCCGCGCCCGGGAGCGCCGGTCCAGCCCAGGTAGAACCCCACCAGTTGCCACATGGCATCAAGACCCAGGCAGCCCGGCATGACCGGGTCACCTTGAAAGTGGCAATCAAAAAACCATAATTCCGGATGAATGTCCATTTCCGCTCTGACATATCCCTTGCTATGATCACCCCCGTTTTTACTGATTTCCGTTATCCGGTCAACCATCAGCATATTATCCAGAGGCAACTGGGCATTACCCTCCCCGAAAAGTTCTCCCCGGCCACATGCTAACAATTCCTCTTTGGAATATTCACTTTTCCCGATTGTCATAGGCGCACATTATGTCATGTTACCCACTATTTTTCCCGTTTTTGTTAAGGAGTCGCCGAAGCCTGCCCCAGCATGTCGTAAGCAGGGGGCGACACATTTACCCTGCTCACATAAATTGATGTACTTGACTATTCCTGTCTTGTTATTAGAATTGTGATAACTCAAGTAAACAGGATCAGAAAGTTGGCATGACCAATCAGCAGGGGATTTTAGAGAGACGGCAAAGTGTCGGGGTGGATATCGGCTCGGTAAAGGTGGGCGGGGGTACCCCCATTGTCGTGCAGTCAATGACGAATACCGATACTGCAGACGCCGTTTCAACGGTGAAGCAGGTACAGCAACTGGCCGCCGCCGGGTCGGAGCTGGTTCGCATCACCGTCAACAACGAGGATGCGGCGCGCCAGGTCATGCGCATACGCGAACGGCTTGACATATTGGGTTGCAGCGTTCCGTTAATCGGCGATTTTCATTATAACGGCCACCAGTTGCTGACAAAATTCCCCGATTGCGCTGAGGCCCTGGCCAAGTACAGGATAAATCCGGGCAACGTGGGGTTTGGCAGGAAGAAGGACAGCCAGTTTTCAACCCTGATTGAAAAGGCGATTGAGTATGACAAGCCGATCCGGATAGGCGTGAACTGGGGCAGCCTGGACCAGGAACTCGCCACACGGTTGATGGACGAGAACGCCAAATTGGCCGATCCGCTGGACGCCGACAGCGTCATGCAGGAGGCATTGATTGTTTCCGCCTTGAGCAGCGCAGCCAGGGCCGAGGAAATCGGGTTGTCCAGGGACAGGATTATCTTGTCATGCAAGGTCAGCGGCGTGCAGAGGCTGGTTTCGGTTTACCGGGACCTGGCCGGGCGCTGTGATTATGCCTTGCATCTCGGTCTTACTGAGGCCGGGATGGGCTCCAAGGGGATTGTCGCATCTACCGCGGCCCTGGGTATCCTGCTGCAGGAAGGAATAGGGGATACGATTCGTATTTCCCTGACCCCCGAACCGGGCGGCGACCGGGCCAATGAGGTGATCGTGGCCCAGGAGATCCTGCAAACAATGGGGTTCCGTTCATTTACCCCGCTGGTAACCGCCTGTCCGGGCTGTGGCCGTACCACAAGCACCGTATTCCAGGAACTGGCAGACAATATTCAGGCATACATCAGGACCCGGATGCCCATCTGGCGTGATAAATACAAGGGAATTGAAGAGTTGAACCTGGCAGTGATGGGTTGCGTGGTAAACGGTCCGGGAGAAAGCAAACATGCCGACGTCGGCATCAGTCTGCCCGGAACCGGTGAAGCGCCTTCCGCCCCGGTGTTTGTTGACGGTGAAAAAGTGGTTACCTTACGCGGTAATAATATCGCCGGAGAGTTCCAGCAAATTGTAGAAGAGTATATAGAAAAACGCTTTGGGTGAATTACCGCGAACGCCTCACCCGCCCCCTAGGCGGGTGAGGCAAACAGTAGAAGCAGATAATTCAAATATAGCTAACCACCGGACAGTTCTATCTGCCGTGGACCGTCCGGTCCGATCAGACTTCAGCCTTTAAGCCGATTTACAGTCCTCAGGATGAGGACAGTAACGACACCTGCATAAAGAGCCATACTGACCTGGTCAAGGATGCTATCAACTTGTGAACCTATCATCTGGATATTGCTTAACACATCAGCCTGCGCCGCTGCTCCGACAGCGATGGCGACTGCGAGGTAAGCGGTGGCGTCTTCCGGGTCAATCGCCATACCGGCATAAACCAAGCCGAGAACGACGATCGCAAGCGGAAGAATATCTGATGGGACAACGCCAGGGGCGAGGCCCTCAACTATCGCCGCCAGGACGATTAATCCAACGATGACTCTATTCGACATAATTTTTCCCTCCTACGGTTATTATTGGTAACTGCAGGCCCCCCGTCGAGTGGCCACGTGCTCCCTGACATGGATTCTACGGTAAGCCACAACGAAACTATAGCACATATAATTTTAAAAAGTGCTATAAAAAAAGATAATTTTTGCATGTAAGCGTAAAAAAGGAGTCGCCTGCGGCGACACGTTATTTGACTGGACTCCGGGTCAAGCCCGGAGTATCTGTGTTTTAAGTCAAGTCTTTTTTATGCTGCTTCCCCACATCAATGCCTGCTACTTGCTTCTCTGCTCTGTCTGTTTCGTTGGCCATCTCTACCTCCACCAAGCTATACTATGACTGTACTCCACACTTGTTAATGCGGGGCTATAACCCCCTGTATCTGTTCGGAGCGACAAACCGGCGTGAGGGGTGTCTGACTCCGGAACGGTGCCGACCGTTGGCCTCACCTGATGACAGCCGACGCGCCCCTCGCGCCGCCCACCTCACAAATTGGCCTGCTTGTGAGGTAATATCAACATACAAGTGACGGTGTGCCCGCCGCCGTCATTCCCGCAAAGCAGGCCCCTGTATGGTGTTGAGCAGGGGCTTGCCCCAGTATGGTGTTGAGCAGGGGCTTGCCCCAGTATGGTGTTGAGCAGGGGCTTGCCCCAGTATGGTGTTGAGCAGGGGCTTGCCCCAGTATGGTGTTGAGCAGGGGCTTGCCCCAGTATGGTGTTGAGCAGGGGCTTGCCCCAGTATGGTGTTGAGCAGGGGCTTGCCCCAGTATGGTGTTGAGCAGGGGCTTGCCCCAGTATGGTGTTGAGCAGGGGCGGGAATCCAGTGGAGAAAGAGTCGCCTCTGGCGACACATTATTGAACGGAAATCGGGTCAGCCCCGGAATAGTGAAAATAACATTCGGATTAAGCTATGTCCCCGGTTAATGTACAATCCAACCTTTCGAATCCTGATTTTTCTGATGAGGTACTGTCATGGCTGAAGTAAAAGTCTATCCGGCGCCGGAGGCGCTTGCGTCCACCGCTCATATAACCGCTGAGCAATATTCCGCTATGTATGCGCGCTCGATCAACGAGCCGGATGCGTTCTGGGCGGAACAGGCGGAGCAGTTCGTCGACTGGTTTAAAAAATGGGACACGGTCCAGGACTGGGACTTTGAGAAAGTGGATATCAAGTGGTTCTCCGGCGCGAAGCTGAACGTTTCGTACAACTGTCTGGACCGGCACCTGGATACCCGCGCTGATGACATTGCCGTGATCTGGGAAGGTGATGACCCCGCCGTCGACAAGAAGATCACGTACCGGGAGCTGCACCGGGAAGTCTGCCGCTTCGCCAACGCCCTGAAAAGCAGGGGTGTCCATAAGGGAGATCGCGTCTCCATCTATATGCCCATGATCCCCGAAGCCGCCGTCGCCATGCTGGCCTGTACCCGCATCGGCGCGGTCCACTCGGTCGTGTTCGGCGGATTTTCACCGGAGGCGCTGAAAGACCGCATACTGGATTCCGACTGCCAGGTGGTCATCACTGCGGACGAGACCATCCGCGGCGGTCGCAACACGCCCTTGAAGGCGAATACCGACAAGGCCCTGGAGCAATGCCCGAACGTACACACCGCGATTGTGGTAAAACGCTCGGGCGCGGACGTCGAATGGAATGACGCGCGGGACGTCTGGTACCACGAGGCCCTGGAAAATGCCTCGCCGGACTGCCCGCCGGAAGAAATGGACGCGGAAGACCCGCTGTTTATCCTGTACACATCAGGCTCCACCGGCAAGCCCAAGGGGGTAATGCATACAACGGGCGGCTACCTGCTTTATACCGCCATGACCCACAAATATGTGTTTGATTACCAGGAGGGCGAGATTTACTGGTGTACCGCGGACGTCGGCTGGGTAACCGGACATTCCTATATTATTTACGGCCCCCTGTGCAACGGCGCGACCACCCTGATGTTTGAGGGCGTCCCGACTTATCCCGACGCGGGCCGGTTCTGGCAGGTGGTGGACAAACACCAGGTCAATATATTCTATACCGCGCCCACCGCGCTGCGCGCCCTGATGGGACGGGGTGACGATTTCGTGAAAAAGCACGACCGCGGCAGCCTGCGCGTGCTCGGCAGCGTCGGCGAACCCATCAACCCGGAGGCCTGGGAGTGGTATTACCACGTTGTCGGCGACGGCCGCTGTCCCATCGCGGACACCTGGTGGCAGACCGAGACCGGGGGCGTACTGATTGCACCGTTCCCCGGCGCGACGCCGTTGAAGCCCGGCTCTGCGACGCGGCCCTGCTTCGGCGTGGAACCTTGC
Organism: Gammaproteobacteria bacterium; assembly: GCA_965248145.1. Taxonomy (GTDB): domain Bacteria; phylum Pseudomonadota; class Gammaproteobacteria; order Eutrophobiales; family Eutrophobiaceae; genus JAAXHV01. Next base: position 1,169,056 of record OZ252091.1, read on the forward strand.
CTGGTAGACGACAAGGGCAACGAACTGGAAGGCACGGCCTCGGGCGCCCTGTGCCTGAACCGGTCCTGGCCCGGCCAGATGCGCACCGTGTACGGCGATCATCAACGCTTCATCGATACCTATTTCAAGACCTTCCCCGGCAGGTATTTTACCGGCGACGGCGCCAGGCGGGACGAGGATGGCTATTACTGGATCACCGGCCGGGTCGACGACGTTATTAACGTCTCCGGGCACCGCATGGGCACCGCGGAAGTGGAAAGCGCCCTGGTGCTGCATGACACGGTAGCCGAAGCGGCCGTGGTGGGGTACCCCCATGACATCAAGGGGCAGGGGATCTATGCCTACGTGACCTTGATGCAGGGCTCTGCTCCCTCCGATGATTTACGCAAGGAACTGGTCCGGCACGTACGCCGGGAAATCGGCCCCATAGCCAGCCCGGACATGATCCAGTGGGCCCCCGGCCTGCCCAAGACCCGCTCCGGAAAAATCATGCGCCGCATCCTCCGCAAGGTAGCCGCCAACGAACTGGAAAACCTGGGCGACACCAGCACCCTGGCCGACCCCGCCGTAGTAGACGACCTGATAAACAACCGGGTAAACAAATAATGCACAATGGAGTCGCCTGCGGCGACACATATTTGACTGGATTCCGGGTCAAGCCCGGAATGACGGTTGTGCCTCCGTTGTCATTCCTGCCCCCACCGTCACTCCCGCAAAGCTTGCCCCTGTATGGTGTTGAGCAGGGGCGGGAATCCAGTAGACAACGAGTCGCCTGCGGCGACACATTTTTCACTGGATTCCGGGTCAAGCCCGGAATGACGGTTGTGCCTCCGTTGTCATTCCTGCCCCCACCGTCACTCCCGCAAAGCTTGCCCCTGTATGGTGTTGAGCAGGGGCGGGAATCCAGTAGACAATGAGTCGCCTACGGCGACACATTTTTCACTGGATTCCGGGTCAAGCCCGGAATGACGGTGTTGCCTCCGTTGTCATTCCTGCCCCCACCGTCACTCCCGCAAAGCTTGCCCCTGTATGGTGTTGAGCAGGGGCGGGAGTCCAGTAGACAACGAGTCGCCCCCTGCTTACGACATGCTGGGGCATGCTTCGGCGACACATTATGACACAGGCATCCACTGACAAGTTATTCGACTCCGGAATGTCGGCTGACAAGATTGAGGCGCTGAAACAGCTCTATAGCCTGTGGCTGGAAAGCGGGGAAAAGGCTTATTCGGAACTCGCATTTACCGAAGAATACTCCCGGAACTTTGCCGACATGGTCAATCTGTTCATGACCTTCAGGCAACAGTTTGACGCCGGTATAGCCGATTTTAACCGGGAGATGACTCCCGCCATTCCGGCGGGTGTCGGTATCCAGTCCAATTACACGTCGCCGCTGCCCCATGGCTTTGCGACCCTGGCCGACCTTTCCAAAATTAACGTTAGCGTTTCAGCCAGCGAAGTGGTGTACCAGCAGGATAAGGTAAAGCTGTACCGCTACAAACCACTCACCACCGAACGCCATCCCGTCCCCGTGCTTATCGTCTACGCCCTGGTCAACAGGCCGTACATCATGGATTTACAGGATGGGCGCTCATTGATACAGGGATTGCTCAAAGCCGGCCTGGATGTTTACCTGCTCGACTGGGGTTATCCTGACAAGGAGGACGTAAATCTGACCCTGGATGACTACATCAACCGTTATCTGGACAATTCGGTGGACTTCATCAGGCAGCAGGAGGGTCTGGACAGGATAAACATGCTGGGAGTTTGCCAGGGCGGCACGTTCAGTCTTTGTTATACGGCAACGCACCAGCAGAAAATAGCCAACCTGGTGACCAGCGTCACGCCCGTGGATTTTCATACCCGGTCGGACCTGCTCAGCCACCTGGTCCGGCACGTGGACGTTGACCAGGGCGTGGACACCCTGGGCAATATCCCCGGGGAGTTTTTGAACTGGATATTCATGCTCCTCAGACCTTACCGCCTGACCGGGCAGAAATACCTGGACGCTCTGGACTTCCTGGATGACAAGGACAAGATGGAAATGTTCATGCGCATGGAAAAATGGATCTCCGACAGCCCCGACCAGGCCGGGGAGGCATACCGTCAGTTCGTCAAGGATTTTTACCAGCAAAACAAACTGGTCAAGGGGGAGGTCCAAATCGGCGGGAAAACGATTGACCTGGAGGAAATAACCATCCCGATTTTCAACATTTACGCAAGCAACGACCACCTCGTCCCAAGCGATTCATCCAAAGCCCTGGCCGGCTGCATCAGCAGCGAAGACTACACGGAACTCGAACTCCCCGGCGGCCACATAGGCATCTACGTCGGCACGGACTCCCAGTCTACCCTCCCTGTCGCCATCAACGAATGGCTGAGACAACGGTAACGGGGGCGACTCCTTAATGTGTCGCTACGCGACGGTTTGTCTACTGGATTCCCGTTTTCACGGGAATGACGGCGGGGGCAGGAATGACAACGGAGGCAACGTCGTCACTCCGGGCCCCAGCTCAACACCATACTGGGGCATGCTTGACCCGGAGTCCAGTTAATAACGTGTCGCCGCGGGCGACTCCTTCGTCATTCCGGGCTTGACCCGGAATCCAGTGAAACAACTTGTCGCCGCAGGCGACTCCTTAACAGTAGCCGTTTTTCCTGAACCAGGTTATTGCGTCTTGTATGGCATGGTGTGCCGGGCGGGGGGTGTAATTCAGGGTCTGCTTTGCTTTGGCGGAGGAAAAATACATACATTTTTTTGCCATGTTTACGGTGTCAACCGTTACGAAGGGTTCTTTTTTGCTGAGTGATGCCCATCTGTCGGCCAGCCAGGCGATGGGGTATATGAGGTTGTGGGGGAGTTTCAGGGTCGGTGGTGGTAATTGGGCGATCCTGCAGACGGTCTCCAGGATGATTTTCAGCGACATATTTTCGCCGCCCAGGATGTAACGTTCTCCCGCCTCGCCACGGTCAAATGCCAGCAGGTGGCCTCTTGCCACGTCGTCTACGTGCGCCACGTTCAGCCCCGTGTCGACGTAAGCCGGCATTTTTCTTCGGAGCGCATCTACGATAATCCGGCCCGTGGGCGTGGGCTTGACGTCGCGCGGGCCGATCGGCGTGGACGGGTTGACAATAACGACGGGCAACCCTTCATTCCGAACAAGTTCCAGGACGGCCTGCTCAGCCAGGAACTTGGAGCGCTTGTAGTGGCCCACCATGTCCTCCAGGGTGACCGGTGTGGTTTCATCGGCGGGGGTCCGGTCCGGATTGATACCCAGGGCCGCCACGCTGCTGGTATAGATCATCCTGCCGACACCCGCGTCCGCGGCCTGGCGCAGCAGATTGCGAGTTCCCTCTACGTTGGTCGCGTACATGACCTCCGGGTCAGGTGTCCATAAACGATAGTCCGCGGCGACGTGGAACAGGTACTGGCAACCGGTAACCGCCCGCTGCAGCGACGCGGCATCAGTCAGGTCCCCCTCAACCAGGGATACGTCCAGTTCCTGCAGGTTGCTCCGGTCGCTGCCGGCCCGGACCAGGGCCTTCACGTCATGGCCTTCTTCCAGCAGTTGCCGGGCCACTGCGGAACCCACAAAACCGTTGGCGCCGGTAATCAGCGTAGTCATGCGCGTTTCAGGGCGAGGTATTCGCGCAGGGTCCACAACGCAAACAAGGGTGCGCCGACGCTTGCCAGGATGAGGAACGGCAGCAACTGGTCAAACCAGGTAATCAGCGGCAGCAGGTAGAACACGTCTTCGATTTCCAGCAGCCCGATATTGGGTTGCCGGTGCTGATTCTGGCCCACGATGTCTTCAATCAGCAGGCGTATATGGAAAATAGCGGCCACTGCCACCCCGGCGAGGACTCCCATGGGCAGCGCATAGTCGCCCAGGCCGCTTTGCATCAGGCCGATACCGATACCGACAAACAGCAGGATATCGGAAATGGCGTCACTGGCAAGGTCGTAGTAATGGCCTGTTTTACTGAAATTGCCGGTAATCCTGGCCAGTTCCCCGTCGGCATGGTCGAGAAAGACCGAGACGACAAAGCACAGCGCGCCGGCATTGCTCCAGGCGTGGCCTCCCATAGCGAGACAAACACAGGCGGCTATCCCGAAGAGAAGCCGCAGGGTCGTCAGGTGGTTGGGCGTGACCGCGGTATGCCGTAACGGATAAACCAGTTTACCGGCCAATCTGGCGTCAAGCGGTCTTTTATCGGCCATAATTAACGCGGGTCAACAGCGCGGGCAGCACCACAAGCATACAGACCAGGGTGATACCGATACCCAGGGTCAGCAGCATCCCCATGCCGGCCATCCCCGCGTGCGGGGAGAGAGCGAGATTGCCGATCCCCCCCATGCTAGTCAGGCAACTGACGATGACCGCGCGCGCGGAACTGGTCGCCAGGATATTAGTTCCCGCGGGCAGGTCAGTCCGAAAACGATGGATAATATGGATACCGCTGTCCACTCCGATCCCCAGTAATAACGGTAAGGCAATCACGTTGGCAAAGTTGAGCGGGATATCGGCGAGCACGCTGATCCCTCCCGTTATTATCGCCGCCGTGAGCAGGGGGATCAATACCAGGAGCACGTCTCTTTTCCGGGTCAGCAGTATGGACAACATGAGCGTGATGGCGATAAACGCGTACAGGAAGGCCTGCCGGAACGCAACAGCCACCGCGTCGCTGGCCTCCAGGTTGAGCACGGGCGAACCGACGACCCGGGGGGAAATGGCCTGGATCCCGCGCACGAATTCCCTTAATGCGACGTTGTCCTGCATGTCTTTTCCCGGGTAGATCTCGATACGGCGCTGACCGTCCGCGCTGACCCAGCGCTGCTTCAGGTCGGGCGGCAGGTTTTCCAGGGAAATAAAATCGGCATTCAATGATGCGTTCAGCGCGTCCAGGCGGCCGGGCAGGGAGGCCAGTACGGAATGTTCCAGCCTTGCCAGTTTATCCGCCCGGACTGACGGGTCGCTTTCCTCCAGCAGCCGGGCCAGGTTCTCACGCAAGGCAGGGATGACCGGGTCGGCCAGCCGGGTCTCCTGCAATTTTCCCCGGAAAGCGCTTACCGCGGCGGCGCGCGCGGCGGTGTCTGACCCTGCATCCGCGGAATTCCCGCCGGATAAATCACCCAGCAACAGGCTCATTTCATCGATGACGGACAGTTTTGCTTCCTGGTCGCCGGGGATGAAATCAGCCACCGAGCGGGTCTGCTCAACCAGGTCCGAGCCGGCGAACAGTGCCTCGTAGCGGGCTGCCTCCGCGGCGTCAGACGCGATCATGACGCCGGTCCAGGGTGACAGGCCGTTGTCCGCGAGCAGGCGCCTGAACGTGTTCAGCGCCGCGCCGTCCTGGTCATGGAGGTTGAGCGGGTTATGGTCGAAGCGCAGGTTCGTGAGCAGCAGGGCAGAGGCAATCACAAGGATGGCCGTGACCCCGAGGATTTTTCCGGCATGGGCAGTGGGCAGGTCGATCAGCCTGTATCTCCCGGCGCGGTCTTCCGGCGGGCTGTTCTTATCCGGCCCGAGCTTGAGCGGCGCCAGGGCCAGCAGGGCCGGGATGACCGTCAGGGTGACCACAAAACTGATCATCATGCCGAAACCGGAGATCCAGCCGAGTTCCGCAACGCCCGTGTAGTCGGTGGGGATAAAGGCGAAAAACCCGATGGCGGTACTGGCCGCGCACAGGAACAGCGAACCGCCGATACTTGTTGAGGTATTGTTCAATGCGGTCCGGCTGTTTTCCCCCGCCGTGAGGTATTCCTTGTAGCGCAGGCAGTAATGAATCGCGGCGTCAACCCCCAGCCCGATGTACAACACGGCGAACGCCACGGAGATCAGGTTCAACCGGCCGATGGTCACAGTGGCGAACGCCGCGGTGAATATCAGTCCCGTGACCAGGCTGATGATGGTGACCAGCGCCAGTTTGGCGGAACCGAGGCCGAGCAGCATAATGATCGTCACCAGGCACAAGGCGAGGAATATGGCCGTTTCGGTGCCCTTCATCACGCTCTGGAGTTCTTCGTGCGCCAGGACTATGTTGCCGGTCAGGTGAATGTCCGCCCCCGGGGATGAGGCGATGTTCAATTCTTCATATATCCCATGGATCCTGTCGATGGCCTGGGTCGCCGGGAAAAAGCCGCCGAAATCCAGCTTCGGCTGCAGGATGATGAATTCGCGGTATGTGGTTTTCCCGTGGTTGTCGCCGGTCGGTACAGCTTCGCCCTGGGCGCCGGAATCCAGCTTTGATTGCGAGATAGTGAATTCGCGGTGTGTGGTTTCCCCGTGGCTGTCGCTGGCCGGTGCAGCCTCACCCTGAGCTCCGGCGCCACTGTTTTCGCCGGACATCAGTTGTTGCCATGAAACGCGAAACGGCTCATCGTCTTCCAGCGCAGCAACCGCGGTATTGATCTGGGCGAGGACGGGCTCGATGTCGATCTCTTCCCCTTCTTGTAAGGCATCGATCGCGTCGGACAGCACGTCAAATAACCCCCTGAGGGATGGATCCCGGACCAGTTTTGCCAGGAAGGGCTGAATGGCGGCAAGGCTATCGGACAGGTCCTGGAGTTCCTCCGTATCAAGATAAAGCAATCCCGATTCCCTGAAAACCGGCAGTGCATTCGGATAATACACGCTGTCGAATAACGCATCTTCCCGTTGCAGACGCTGATCAAGTAATGCGCCGCCGTCCCGGTTTTCCGACTCCGACAGTGACGGGTTTGCCTGGGGTTGCAGGTATCGATAGAGTAACCCGGCGGCGTCCAGGGCCTGGTCCGGCGTATCGGCCTCAACGACGACGAGTATATTATCGTCGTATTGGGGAAAGAGTTCTTCGTACTCCCGGTCCAACTTGCGCCAGGCAAGCTCGGTGGACAACATATCCTCCGTGTCGGTATTCATCTTGAGATTGTCCGCCGTATACCGGAAGGCAAGGAAGGTAAGGGCGAATACCACTGCCAGCACCACGACGCCTGCCTTCTGTACGAAGCGAATCCATTTGGTCAGTATCGACAAGGCAAATTGCTGCATAGTTCATTATTTTATAGAGTCAGACCCGGAATGGCGAATGTGCCCCGATGTTTGGGGTCAGAGTAAAAATACCCAGCAATAAATCATCTTAGCTTACCAGGCTCACGGTATTTTTACTCTGACCCCAAACATCGGTATTTTTACTCTGACCCCAAACATCCCTTGGTATCAAACCCGGAAGACGTATTCCTTGCCTGGTTCTCTCTCACAATCGGGTGGGTAGTTTTTGCGCTTGTCGATGTAGTACTGTCGCCGGTGATCGCCTTCTGACAGTTTGTTGTAGGTGACGTAGAGCACTCTCCTGGAGGAATCGACTACGTTTGGTTTGGAACGGTGCGGGGCGAAGGAATCGAAGAAAATGGTGTCGCCGGGTTCCGTCGGGATGGGGATATAGTCCAGGGCGTCTTCTTCAAGAGGCATCCATCTCTTGCCGATCAACCCCCGGTCGTGTTGGCCTGCGGCCATTTCCATGCAGCCGTTCTCCAGGGTGCAGGCATCGATGCTGACCAGGGCCGTGATATGCAGACCGGCGTAAGTATCCCACCCGGCCTGTACGTCCTGGTGAGCCTTGAAACCGGCGCCTCCGCGCAGTTTGAAATTGATTTTGTCCTTGTACAGCACAGCCTCAGAACCGAACAGTTGCGTACAGCAGCCTTTCAATTTTTCACTGTTGAAGACGCGGCTGAACTGCCCGTGGTACGGTTCGATATCTTCTACGCGGCTCAGGATCCGCTCGCCGGTCAGGCTGCTTTCCTCAAAATACATCATGTATTTCCCCGGCTGTTCGGGGTAGGACATGACCTCGTCGGCCCAGCGGGTTATCTCCGCTATTTTACCGGCGTCAAACAGCCCCCGGTAAACCAGGTATCCGTCGCGCTGAAATTCTTTAACCTGTCGTTCTGTGATCATTCTATTCAGGTTTTACTGATTAAAAGTCACTACTTATAAACTAGTTCGACCATTTTGACAAGTCTGAGTTTAGTAGTTCCCCGGCAGCGAGTTTCATGATTTTTACGGCCCGGGCGTTGGCCATGCCCAGGTGGAGGATAGTTGGGATTTTACCGGGTGACGTTACCAGGTCAATGGCCAGACCAAGGACATTAGTCTCGCCGAAGTCATTGACCCGGCGCAGGACGGTTTCGGGTATCGCCTGGTCGGCCGGATCAGTGATGACGCGCAGGGCGATGGCCGGCAGACCGCTGCATTCCGCCGCGTCGAGTATGCCGGCGGTCTCCATGTCAACGGCTGCTGCTCCTGTTTGCTCATACAGTTCCTGTTTGGCGCTGACGGTTGCGAGTGTTTTATCCGCGCTCACTAAGGTGCCGGTGTGGATGGAGACGTTTTTTTGGGATAACCGTTGTTTGATCGCCGCGTGCAGGCCGGCATCCACCTTATAGCTTTTTCCTGCGCTATGGACCTCTTCCGGCAGTGTCTCCGGGTTGCCTGTATTGTCAGATACAGGCAACCTGTATTTTTCCATGCTCAATACTTCTTCCGGCAATATCAGGTCTCCCGGTTTGAGTTCCGGCGACAATGCGCCGGCGCATCCGAAACTGACCAGGCAGCTTACGTCCTCTTCGATTAATTTCTGTGCAGCTAGTTTCGCGTTGTGCCTGCCGATACCGGACACGATCAGCAGGGTTTGCTCATTAATCTCAACAGGTTGTTGCGCGACCGGCTTCACCGGCGTCACGCAGGACGCTTCAAAATAAAGCGCGCAGATGATGCCGATACGGTTCATTTGTGTAAGGAGTCGCCTTCGGCGACATGTTGTTTCACTGGATTCCGGGTCAAGCCCGGAATGACGGGGTTACCTCCGTTGTCATTCCTGCCCCCATCGTCATTCCCGTGAAAACGGGAATCCAGTAGACAAAGAGTCGCCTTCGGCGACACATTTTTCACTGGACCCCGGGTCAAGCCCGGGGTGGCGGTGTTGCCTCCGTTGTCATTCCTGCCCCCATCGTCATTCCCGTGAAAACGGGAATCCAGTAGACAAAGAGTCGCCTTCGGCGACACGTTATTGACTGGATTCCCGCTTTCGCGGGAATGACGATGGGACTTCTTCCGTAGGAATGGCGGATGCCTGCTTTCGCGGGAATGACGGAGGGGCTTCTTCCGTAGGAATGGCGGATGCCTGCTTTTGCGGGAGTGACGGGCGGGCTTTTTCCGCGGGAATGGCGGATTCCCGTTTCTGCGGGAATGACGGGGGGGCTTCTTCGGCGGGGAGGCTTCTGGAGACTGTATTAAAGAGGCATCTCAGCAGGGTGTTGTGTTTTGTGAGCAGGTTCGTGGAAATAATGGTGGCTTTGACGTAACGGCGCGAGATTTTGACTTCTTCTCCGGAGAGAAAATCCCGGTGGTTGTTGATATTGCGTAGCGTCAGTATCGCCATGCCCAGCGCCCACAGGCAGAAGCGTCTGAGCCCGACTTCATTTGCCGGCAGCAAAAGCGTGTAACGCAGCGCATTGGCCAGGTGCGCGTGGGCGACGCCGATCAGGTGTTCCAGTGCCTGCTGGAATTCTTTCCCGTTATGCAACGGCGTCACGGAATTCAGTTCCACGCCGTAGTCTGCCAGTACGGATTGGGGCAGCCAGCACATATTGCGTTTCTGGTCCTCCCATATATCCTTGAGAATATTCGTCATCTGCAGGCCCTGGCCGAAGGATAGCGCCAGTTGCATCAGTTCATCATAGTGTTGATTGATGGCGGCTGAGTAGTCACAAAACAACTCGGTCACCATTTCGCCCACCACCCCCGCCACGTAATAACAATAACTATCCATGTCCTGCTGGTCTTTCAACCCGTTTTCCACGTTGGTTTCCTGGTACCTGGCCATGCCGTCGGCCATGATCCTGATACAACGATGCAGCGCAGCCTGTTGCCGCTCGCTGAAGCCATGGGTGATCCTGATGACTGCGGGGGTGTGTCGGATCAGGTCTTGCTCGCTGTCGGTGGCGGATGGCGATAAGCGGGGATGCAGGACCAGGGCAAACGGTTTCGCGTCCAGTTCGCCGCCCACCACCCGGATAAATTGTTCCGAGAATTCCCGCTTGTCGGCGTACGGGAGGTGTTTGTCATCTTCTATGGTATCGGCGATCCGGCACAGCAGGTAGGCGTTGCTGACCACCCGCGAAAGAGGCGAGGGCAGTTGTGGAATGGTCAGCGCAAAAGTGCGGGAAACACCTTTGAGGATGTGCTCCTGGTAGGCCAGGTCTTCATTTGCCGGCGGCATTCGAGCGCTGTCTGCGTTCATAACGGTTGTTAATATGCCAAGTATGGAGAATGATGACAAGCCTTCTTCCAGTTTCTGGTTTTCAGTTTTTAGCCATCGGTTGTTAGAAACTAAAAACTGACGACCAAAAACTAGTACCATTTCCATTTAATTATGACGGGTTGGATATTTGGGGTCAGAGTAAAAATACTTAATGACAAAGTACTACCACCTGCCAACCCAACTGTATTTTTACTCTGACCCCAAATATCCGAACAGAATGACCCAATCGATCATAATTAAATGGAAACGGTACTAGTCCGCGCCGCGGCGTTTGAAAAATCGATGACTTTCCACCTGTTGCAGCGTTAACAGGCCGGCAGGATCGAAAATCAGGTCGCGTATCCTGAGGGCCAGGGACAAGGCCAGTGAAAATTCGGGGCTGAGTCCGATTAACGCGCCGATGATGATAAACGCTCCTTCCTGTATGCCGTAAGCGTTGGGAATGATAAAAGCAAGATCGCTCAAGGTGGCTGTCAGGCTGCGCAGCATTAACGCTTCGACCACGCTTATCGGGTTTCCCAGCAGGTAGCAGGCCAGCCACAACTCGCACGTATGCAGCATTAATGAGGCCAACCGATACAGCGTGGCGTGTATTATTTTGCCTCTGTCCGTATAGATTTCCCGTACAACCTGGTCCACTTCGCTGGCGGAGAAAGCGACGTTTTCCCAGGTTTCGTGCTTGATTATCTTTCCGCCGAGTTTTGCCAGGGCGCCCAGCATACCCAGCCGCTGGAGAATGATCATGCCGGTGGCGCTGATAAGCAGGAAGACGAAGCCGATGACCGTATACAGGATAAGATCGTCCTCCACCGGCAACAGCAATAACAACAAGGCGCCCGTGATCGCCCAGCAGGCCAGCGCCAGGACCTGGACTACCTTGTCCACCATCACGGAAGCGGCGGCGTGGACGCCGCTGGCGCCCCAGATCGAAAGCAGCCTTGCTTTTACGACTTCCCCGCCTATGGATGCGACCGGCAATAAATTATTGACTGCGCGCCCCATCCACAGCGCCAGCAGCCCGTGGCTGAAAGAGGGCGCCTGGCCGGGCTTGAACAACTGGCGCCAACCCTGCGTCGCCGGCAACAGAACCGGAAACCAGACCAGGGGCAGCAACAACAAATACCAGCCTGACGCCAGCAACAGCCGCAAAACGTCCAGGAATCCCTGCCAGGCCAGCAGGCCGATCAGCAACAACAGCCCGAGAATAAGGCCGATTTGTGTAAGAATTCGCATGGAGGAGATATTCCCTGATTACCTGCGGCTATGATAAAAGACAGGTGGATTAAAGTTCGCCGGACACCCAGTTTTCAACTTCGAGCTGCGGCACTTTGTTAAAATGCTTAATGTTATTGGTAATCACAATTCCTCCCTGACTTAATGCGTGCCCTGCAATCATTGTATCGTTCAGACCAATGGGCAGCCCTTTTTGAAATAAACCCGTTTGCAGTTTTGCGAATGCCTCTGCCGCTTTACGGTCCCAGGCTAATATTTCATCCAGGCGTTCAACAAACTCCGATACCAATTTACGGTGCTTGCGCTTATTATCGGAACGTTCTGCTCCCAGCAGCAACTCGGAATATGTAATCGCTGAAATCGTGATGTGATGACCCAGCTCCGCAGTGGCCTGCATTGATGTGAGTACTGATTCAGGCCTTTTTTTTATGATGTAACTGCAAGTATCCGTATCCAGTATATACAGACTCAAAAATTTACCCTCTTATCATCATCCATGAGCGCCGGTCTCGATGACATAAAATCATCGTCCGCAAGCGGCAGACCGGAATAAGAGACCCAGTTTTTCCGGATGGGGATCAGCAAGACGTTATCACCCTCCTTCCTGATGATTACCTCATTGATACCTTCAAACTCGAATTGCCTGGGCAACCTGACCGCCTGATTTTTACCATTTTTAAATATTTTGGCTGTTCTCATAAGATCACGCCTTTCTTTGAGCAGATGTATATGCCTAGTATATGCCGGTTACCGGCACATAACAAGTATGTAATGTGTCGCCGAAGCATGCCCCAGCATGTCGTAAGCAGGGGGCGACTCCTTCTAATGTATAAACTTTGCGAATTTCCCCCGGTTCATTTTTGTGCTTTCCTCTTTATGTCTGATTTATCACGGTCCCAGGTGGCGGGGCCTACGCCGCGCTCGTCACACACTACTGGTGAGAAAGCTAATTAACTGAGTGTAATCACCCGCATCCGCTCTTCGAAGTGCATCAATGTAAACTTCTCGATGTTCCGTATTTCCTACAAATGTATCACTGTCCCACTGAATCCCTGTTTCCTTTAAGCATTTTTCTATCAGAGCATCCGTCATTATTCTTGAGTGACGGCCATTCCCATTAGGAAATAAATGAATTTGGACCTGACGATGATGGAAGCGCGCTGCAAACTCAACCGGTGAATAGGTATGATAGTCTATCCAGTAACGGGCATCATTCAATAGCTTATGTAATTCAACACCAATATTTATTGGGTCAATGCCAATGTTCTTTTCCGTCATTCTGAAACTACCGGCCCACTTCCAGACTAAACCAAACAGGCGTTTGTGGAGTTCTTTGGTAAATTCAGCCGTTAACAGATCCCTGTGCTTGCGTTGCTTTGCCAACCATTTCAGCCCCTCTTGGATATTTTGTTGCTCTAACTGATCAAGTTCCTCACGGGTTTCAATATGTGGAAATTTCAATCCTTCCAGTTCATTCGGGTCTAACGGTGTAGCGCCAGGTGGATAATCCATATTGCTATCTAATCTTCCCACAAATTTCGCGGCATAGTTTCAAGCAAACGTTTTGTTTCATATTTGACTTCCTCAACTAAGGCCTCCTTATTTAATTGCTGTGCTTCCAGGGCCATCTGTGCATCTGCTTTTGCTACCAGCGCTGTGGCTTTTACTTTTGCTCTTTCCATTACTATTTCTTCGATTGGCTGCTTGGGAACCAAAGCATAAACCAGATCACACTCGAGCGCCTCTGCAGCGCGCCGCAATTGTTTAATTGAGATACGGTCTTCTATTTCCATTCGCTCCATTTGGGAAACCTGTGCTTTTTTCAAACCGAGTCTGCGGCCAAGCTGTGGACCATTCATACCCATTGCTTTTCGAACGGTACGAATCCAGCCTTCTTTCGGGCGAGAGAACTTCGTCAATTTACGAAGTTGATTGACTTTATCCTGGTACTGTTTAAGCACGGTTCGCTTTAGGTTAATCATTACTAGCTCTTTAATGTCTATAAATATACAGCCCATAATACATTAATAGGCTATATAAATATAGTTTATTTATCACGGTCCCAGGTGGCGGGGCCTACGCCGCGCTCTTTCAGCATGTACTTTTTTACTTTTCCGTTCCCGGTTTCCGGCACTGCGTCTACGAATTCCAGGTAGCGCGGGATGGCGAAGTAAGCCAGACGGTTCTCCAGGAAACGGATCACGTCCACCGGATCCGGTTGGGTACCGTCCCGCGGAATGATGAACGCCATCACGTCTTCCTCGCCAACCTCCGCCGGGACCCCTACGACGATGGCGTTCTTTACGTCGGAATGGGTCAGTAGCGCCTGTTCCACCTCCCAGGAGGAGATATTCTCGCCGCGGCGCCTGATGGCGTCTTTTATGCGGTCGAGAAAGTGGTAGACGCCGCGCTCATCACAGAATACCCGGTCGCCGGTATGAAACCAGAGGTTGCGCCATGCAGACGCCGTCGCCTTGGGGTTGCCGAAATAGCCGTTGGCGACGCTGAACGGTTCGGAATGGCGGATGATCAGTTCTCCGGGAGACCCGGCGGGCACCTCGCAGTCATGCTCGTCAACCACTCGCACCTCGAAGCCCTCAACCACGCGACCCATGGTTCCGGGCGAATAGTCGCCGATCTGGTTCGACATAACCAGGTTTGTTTCCGTCGAACCGTAACCTTCGACAAGACGAATGCCGAACCGCTCGTGGAACTGCTCCACCAGTTCCGGCGCCGTCGCCGGCGACAGGCCGACGCGGATACGATGATCGCGATCTGCAGGTCCCGGCGGACCCTTGAGCAGTATGTGCACCATGGCGCCGAGCAGGTAGGTTACCGTGGCGCCGGCCTGTTTCGCCTGGGCCCAGAATTGCGATGCTGAGAACCGTTCGACGAAAGCATACGTCGCGCCGGTGAGCAAGGCCTGCCAGATGGTATTCAGGGCATTGGTGTGGAAGAACGGCAGGGTAGTGAACAACACGTCCTCTGAACTGACATCCAGCGACTCGCCGGTCAGCACTCCCCACCAGAAAAATTGCGCATGAGGACAGATTACGCCTTTGGAAGGCCCGGTTGTGCCGGAGGTATAGAGAATCACGATGGGGTCGCCCGGTTGCGCTGCATGCGCCGCAAGCGGTTCCCCGAGCGGAGGCAGCGGGCTGACCGGCTGGTTGATTTCCAGGTTGGCGGTGGCGGTGATGTCGGTGACCCAGACGCGGGTGTCGGTTGAAAGCTGGATTGCCGGATTGTAAAGGTGTTTAAGCAATTCGCGTTCGGTGACTACCAGCGCCGGGTCTGCAACCGTCAGGGCATGGCGCAGTTGCTCGTCACGGAAAGCGGTGTTTATGGGAGCCAGCACCGCGCCCAGCCAGGCCGCGCCGAACCACAATTCGATCAGGTCCATGCCGTTGGATAGAAATGCGATGACCCGGTCCCCGGCGCCCACGCCGGCAGCCGCGAGGCGGCCTGCGCTGCGCGCGGCAAGATCCGGCGCTTCGGCATAAGTGATCGGACGACTCTGCGATGCGACCAGTAACTTGTCCCCGCAGCGCTCCGCCTGGAGCCTGAGAATATCGGGGAGTGTCCGGCTGGCAAATGGGATAGAACGAGCTGATTCAGTACGCATGACTGACTCCTCTGTTTTTTTCTTCCATCACGGCGTCTAATACCTTCAGAAGATTAAGGTTTACGTTGCGGATATTCGATGTCATACGGAAGTTTCCCCCGTTTGGAATTTATCCCGTGGCAATAATGGATTGTGGTCGCGTTTCGGGGAATTTTCAACTGTGGGCGCGTACAGATTGTACTTTGTTTATTCATCCTCATAGTGCAATATAAGCGGTTTGATGAGAAATATGGGCGATTGTATGAGATTTATTGAATCGATCGGGGATATATTGAATGAGGCCGTTTCGGCCTGTTTTGCAGGGTCACATTCGGGGATCAATTACCAGGTGACGCCCTGTCAGGATAAAAAATTCGGTGATTACCAGGCCAACCTGGCGTTCCTGGTGGCAAAACAGGAGAAAACCAACCCGAGGAAAGTTGCTGAGGACGTTATCGGGTCAATACCTGCAAACGATGTCATCGAATCCGTCGAAGTTGCAGGGCCGGGATTTATCAATATCCGCATAAGAGACACCGCGCTGGTTAAGGAGTTCAAAGGCGCGTTGACGGATCCGAGGTGCGGGGTGGAGCAGGTTGCGCGCCCGCAAAAGATAGTCATAGATTATTCCAGTCCCAACCTGGCGAAGGATTTGCACGTGGGCACCATGCGTTCGACGCTCATCGGCGACTCTATTGCCAGGGTGCTTGAATTTCTCGGCCATGACGTATTACGGCAAAACCATTATGGGGATTGGGGCGCCAATTTCGGCGTGCTGGTCGCCATGATAAAACAGCAATACGGCGCTGACCTGGATAAATTGAAAGTCGTGCCTCTCGATGCGGTGGAAGGGCTGTACACCAAGGGCAGCAAGTTGAAGGCGGTAAGTCGTGATTTTGCGGCAAAAGCCGCTGAGGAAGTGAATAACCTGCAATCCGGCAACCCGGGCTCCATTGAAATCTGGGAGATATTGATGGAGAAGACCTTGCGCAATTGTCATGGGATCTACAGGACGTTTAACGTCAGCCTGGACGAGTCCCATGATTGTCCGGAAAGTTTCTACCGGGATAATTTGGCCGGGATCGTCTGGGAGTTGTCTGAGAAAAAGCTGCTGGTTGACGATAATAATGCAAAGTGCGCGTACCTGGACGGGTTCTATAACGTCGATGGCGACCCGCTCCCCGTGATAGTGCAGAAAAGTGATGAGGGGTATAACTACTCGACCACCGAGTTGGCCGCAATCAGGCACCGGGTAAACCGGCTGAACGCGGAGCAGATCATCATCGTGACCGACCGGGGCCAGCAATTGCATTTCCGGATGATTCAGGCATTGGCGCAAAAGGCCGGCTGGCTGGACGACGGGGTGCGGATGAGGCATCTTGGTTATGGTGTGATACTGAAAGAGATCACGGAAGATGGCCGGACTAAAAAAGTCAGGTTCAAGACCAGCCGCGGCGGCACGGTAAAAATAAGGGATTTGTTTGCAGAGGGCCGGCAGCGGAGCGAAAGCCTCACGCTGGAGAGAAATCCGGATATCGGGAAGGAGGAATTAAACGATATAGCGGAAAAACTGACCGTCGCCGCGCTCAAGTACTCGGACCTGAAACAGCGGCCGGAATCGGACTACACGTTCAACTGGGACCAGGTGCTCGCCCACCAGGGGAACACGGGCATCTACATTTTGTATTGTTACGTCCGTATTGCCAGCCTGATCAACAAATCCGGCCTTGAACCGCATGCGCTGGTGCAGGATCACGGCACAATCACGCTCTCCCACGAGCTGGAGAGGGACCTGCTGCTGCAAGTCATTTCCTTTCCCGATCTTTTTTCCGACTATGAAGAGGAGCTGACGTCCCATAATATCTGCCACTACCTGTATGAATTATCCGTTCTCTACAGCCGCTTCTGGAAAGACTGCCCCATCCTGACCGAAGCCGACGACACCAGGCTTTCCCGCCTGAGTTTAAGCCTGGCCGTTGCCCAGCGACTGAAACTGGGCCTGTCCTTACTCGGGATTGACGTGGTCGAAAGGATGTAAGGAGTCGCCCGGCAATACTCATTTTGTGCTATATTCTGTCCATGCTGTTTGATAATATGACAACGGCAGTATTTGCTCAAAATAAGCTATGGAAAAAAGGAGAGAGGAAACATGAATATTCCCGCATTCGATACACAAAAAGCCGTCAAGGCGTTCAAGGGAGCCGGGTTTGATGACAAGCAGGCTGAAACGGTAGTCACTACGATGAACGACGTTATGAGCCAGAATTTTGCAACAAAAGCAGACCTCCTGGCGTTAAAAAACGACCTGGAACAAAAAATGGCTGATAAATTTGAGACATTGTATCGGCATCTCTGGGTGATGGGCATCGGTATTGTAGTCGCAAACGTGACACTGGTAACTGCTACGATGACGCTGCTGGGTTAGAAAACCAAAAAACCAAAGATCTGGTAATATGACAACAGTAGCATTTGCTCAAAATAAGCTATGGAAAAAAGGAGAGAGGAAACATGAATATTCCCGCATTCGATACACAAAAAGCCGTCAAGGCGTTCAAGGGAGCCGGGTTTGATGACAAGCAGGCTGAAACGGTAGTCACTACGATGAACGACGTCATGAGCCAGAATTTTGCAACAAAAGCAGACCTCCTGGCGTTAAAGAACGACCTGGAAAAAAGCATAGGAAAAGTAAAGAACGACCTGGAAAAAAGCATAGAAAAAGTAAAGAACGACCTGGAACAAAAAATGGCTGATAAATTTGAGACATTGTATCGGCATCTCTGGGTGATGGGCATCGGTATTGTAGTCGCAAACGTGACACTGGTAACTGCTACGATGACGCTGCTGGGTTAGAAAACCAAAAAACCAAAGATCTGGTAATATGACAACAGTAGCATTTACTCAAAATAAGCTATGGAAAAAAGGAGAGAGGAAACATGAATATCCCTGCATTCGATACACAAAAAGCCGTCAAGGCGTTCAAGGGAGCCGGGTTTGATGACAAGCAGGCTGAAACGGTAGTCACTACGATGAACGACGTTATGAGCCAGAATTTTGCAACAAAAGCAGACCTCCTGGCGTTAAAGAACGACCTGGAAAAAAGCATAGAAAAAGTAAAGAACGACCTGGAACAAAAAATGGCTGATAAATTTGAGACATTGTATCGGCATCTGTGGGTGATGGGCATCGGTATTGTAGTCGCAAACGTGACACTGGTAACTGCTACGATGACGCTGCTGGGTTAGAAAACCAAAAAAATCAAAGGCCTGATCCCTTTAGCAGGGCTTGTGCCTCCCGGGTATAGGAAATCTCATACTTGTTTTTCAGTTCGCCGAGCATCTCTTTTTTTGCAAGTTCGAGTTTTTCCCTCTGCCAGTCCTGCAATACCTGGGTTTTGCTTTGATCGAATGGGATCGGTTTTGCTTCTTCCAGGTCGAATACGTAGACCAGGTGATAACCGTAACCGGACAGGACAGGCCCTTGCCAGTTTCCCTCCGGCAGGGTAAACAGCATTGTTGCAAAGTCGGAGCCGAACAGCCTGCTTAGTTGTGAATGACTGGTCGCTGAAAATTCGTGACCCAGCATGAAAGCATCGCCCAGTTTAACCTGTTCCGCGGTCTCGCTGATGTTTTCGAGTCGGGACAATGCCGATAAAGCGTCTTTCCCGGCCTGCTCGCCGCGCCTGTCCTGACTGAAGTAAATATGCTTGATGCTGAGTGTGGGTTCCGTCCGGTATAAGGCGGGATGTGCGTGATACCATTCCATGAGTTCCGCCGCGGGGGGTTGGGACAGTTCGGCTATGCTTTCAACCAGGAACGTCATTTTCTGTACCAGGCGGCGGCGGACGATCTGGTCATCCTGTTCCAACCCCAGCGACCTTGCTTCGCGGTAGTACAACTCTTCAAAGAGGTAATCTTCAACCAGCCGGCCCAGTTCATCCGGTGTAGGCTCGCGGTTTGTCAGGCGTTGCCCGATGGCCTTGAGTTGGTCTATCCGGTCCTTATCCACGATGATGTTATTATCATCCGGCGTCCGGGTATCCGGCCCGATGATGGCATACAGGAGAAAAATGCAGACGCCGGCCAGGAAAAAATGCAGCAACGGCTCATGCAGGATTTTTTTCATTTGTCAGTTTCTGGTTATTAGTTTTTAGTTGTCGGTTTGTTAGTTCTTTATGTGTATTATTGTATAGGGGCTTAAAGCCCTTTTCTTAAAAAACCAAAAACCAACCAATGAATGAACGAGTAGAGTTACACGGATTATCCATAGCAAAAGAATTATACGACCTGGTCTGCGATGAGATCATACCCGCAACCGGCGTCAACGCGGACCGGTTCTGGGCGCACCTGTCCCGCATCGTTGCCGGCCTGGGACCAAAAAACCGTGCGTTGTTGAATAAACGCGACGACCTCCAGGCAAAAATCGATCAATGGCACCTGGACACCCCCGACTTTCAGCGCGAGGACTATAAGCGTTTCCTGAAAGATATCGGCTACATTGCTCCTGAGGGTGACCGCTTCAAGGTGACGGTCGCCAACGCCGATGCGGAGATCACCCGGATTGCGGGGCCGCAACTGGTGGTGCCCGTTGATAATTCCCGGTATGCCTTGAATGCCGCCAATGCCCGCTGGGGCAGCCTGTATGACGCGCTTTACAGTACTGACGTGATCTCCGAGACCGCAGGCTGTAAACACGCCAGGAAGTATAATCCCGTGCGCGGCAGAAGGGTCATAGAGTATGCGCGCCGGTTCCTGGATCGCGCCACGCCCATGGCCGTGGGCAGCCACGACTACGTGGTGAAGTACAAGGTGAAATCCGGCCAGTTGATCGGCGTCATGGGTGACGGCAGTGAGCATGGTCTGGGTAAGCGTGAACGATTTGCCGGCTATACCGGTAATCCCGACGCCCCCGGCCGTATTCTGCTAAAGCATAACGCGTTACATATCGAACTCCGCCTGGGGGAGGGTTATTACATTGGCCGGAATGATCTCGCCGATGTATATGACATACAGTTGGAAGCGGCCGTCAGCGCGATCATGGATTGCGAGGATTCGGTATCCGCTGTGGACGCCGGCGACAAGGTGGCCGTTTACAGGAACTGGCTGGGTCTGATGAAAGGCAACCTGACCCGGAAGGTGGTAAAAGATGACGGCGTTATTGAACGCAGCCTGGAAGACGACCGGGTATACAAGACGCCGTCCGGCAAGTCTTTGAAGCTGCCGGGGCGGGCCTTGATGCTCTTGCGCAACGTCGGCCTGCACATGTATACCGATGCCGTGACCACGGCTGACGGCCGGGAAATACCGGAGGGTTTTCTCGACGCCATGGTGACGACGCTGGCCGCCAAGCATGATTTACTGGGCAACGGCAGGTTCAGGAACAGTCGCACCGGTTCCATCTATATCGTCAAACCAAAGCTGCATGGCCCGGAAGAGGTGGCTGCCACCGTTGAGTTGTTTGAACGGGTGGAAGATGCCCTGGGTCTGGACCGGCTGACCATCAAGATCGGGATTATGGATGAGGAACGCAGGACCACGGCCAACCTGAAGGAATGTATCCGTATGGCTGAAAACCGGGTGATCTTCATCAATACGGGGTTTCTTGACCGCACTGCCGATGAAATCCATACCAGCATGGAAGCCGGTCCCATGTTGCCCAAGGCCAGGTTGAAAACTGCGCCGTGGTTGCTGGCGTATGAAGACTGGAACGTGGATATCGGTATGGAAACCGGCCTGCCGAGGCACGCGCAAATCGGCAAAGGCATGTGGCCCGAGCCGGACAATATGGCGGCCATGATGGACGTCAAGGTAAACCATCCGCGCGCCGGGGCTACCAGCGCCTGGGTACCGTCGCCGACTGCCGCGACGTTACACGCCATGCACTACCACCGGATCAACGTCGGTACCCGTCAGCGCGAGCTGATCAGGCTGACCCGGGCCGGCCTGGATGAGATCCTGTCCATACCCGTTCTTGACCCGCAGGCGCTCAGCGATATTGAGATTAGGGTGGAACTGGAAAATAACGCCCAGGGTATCCTGGGTTACGTAGTGCGCTGGATTGAGCAGGGGATAGGGTGTTCCAAGGTGCCGGACGTCAATAACGTCATGCTGATGGAGGACCGGGCCACACTACGTATTTCAAGCCAGCACATTGCGAATTGGCTGTATCACGGTATCGTCACCAGGGAGCAGGTGGTTGAAGCCTTCAGGAAAATGGCGCCCCTGGTGGATTATCAAAATTCCGGGGACCCGAATTACGTCAACATGGCGCCCGAGTTTGACAAGAGTATCCCCTTCCAGGCAGCCCTCGACCTGGTCTTCACCGGCCGCGAAGAACCCAACGGCTACACGGAACGGGTACTGCACGCTCGCCGCCGGGAGTTCAAATTATAAAGAGTCGCCGGAGCCTGCCCCAGCGTGGTGTTGAGCAGGGGGCGACAGGTTATTTGACTGGACCCCGGGTCAAGCATGCCCCAGTATGGTGTTGAGCTGGGGCCCGGGGTGACGGTGTTGCCTCCGTTGCCATTCCTGCCCCTACCGTTATTCCCGTGCAAGCTTGCCCCAGTATGGTGTTGAGCAGGGGCGGGAATCCAGTAGACAAAGAGTCGCCGAAGCCTGCCCCAGCATGTCGTAAGCAGGGGGCGACAGGTTATCCTGTAGACATTATTGAATTGCACAAAGAAATTCTTGCATTGCACAAAAACGGGTGATAGTGTCATCCTTCATTATTATGAGGTGAGTTGAAAACCCTATGCGGATACGAGATAAAGTCGCCGTTGTAACAGGTGGGGCCAGTGGTATCGGCCGCGCCGTCTCTCTTGAGTTAGCCCGCCGTGGCGTCAAAAAAATTGCCGTCATCGATCAGTCGGAACAGACGGATGTTATCGTAGAACAGGTCAATAACGAAGCGGACCGGGACGTGGCCGTGGCTTACCGGGGCGACGTTACCGATGATGCGTTCCGTATTCGGGTCTATGATGAGATCTGTGCGAAATATGGAGTAGTGAGTATTTGCATCCCCGCCGCGGGGATTACTCGCGATGCGCTGGCTGTCAAGGTCAACGGTGAACTGGGTAAGGCTGTCATGTACCCCAAAGAGCATTTTGAGCTTGTCGTGAATGTCAATTTGATAGCCCCGATTTACTGGGCCATGGAAATGATTTCACGCGTCGCGGAGGATCGCTCCCTGCGCGGCCTGAAGAAATGGCATCCGGATGAACACGTGCAGGGGACTATTATATTTATTGGTTCAGTGTCTTCCCAGGGGGTAAAAGGCCAGATTTCCTACGCGTCAACCAAGGCGGGTCTGGGAGGCGCGGCGTCGACGTTGACAAAAGAAGCCATTTTTTATGGGATTCGTTGCGGCGTGATCCATCCCGGATTTACCGACACCCCCATGGTACGGGCGCTCGGTGATGAATATATTGAGAACAATATCCTGCCGGACACCCAGATCAGCAGGCTGATCCGGCCGGATGAGATTGCCGACGCGATTTGTTTCATGATATCCAACTCAATCGTATCAGGCCAGTTGTGGGCGGACGCCGGCTGGCATCCTTCCGCTTAAGGAGTCGCCGAAGCCTGCCCCAGCATGTCGTAAGCAGGGGGCGACATGTTATTTGACTGGATTCCGGGTCAAGCATGCCCCAGTATGGTGTTGAGCTGGGGCCCGGAATGACGTTGTTGCCTCCGTTGTCATTCCCGCCCCTACCGTCATTCCCGTGAAACTTGCCCCAGTATGGTGTTGAGCAGGGGACGGGAATCCAGTAAACAAAGAGTCGCCGAAGCCTGCCCCAGCATGTCGTAAGCAGGGGGCGACACATTTTTCACTGGATTCCGGGTCAAGCATGCCCCAGTATGGTGTTGAGCTGGGGCCCGGAATGACGAGGGCGACTCCTTATTCTATGACAAGCAGTGGATCGTCATCGAGGCCCGCGTCGAATATATCGTCGTAGCCTTCGGTGGGTGGGTTGCCGTCATGGATGAGGTAGCGGCGTTGTTGCAGGTAGGCCTCCCGGGTAAAGGCGTAGGGATCAATGGATGCCTCCTCCACAAACTCCGATGCAGTCAGCAGGTTTGCCCGGTCATTGATTAAATTCAAGGCCGCGACCGGGAACAGGAAAAGAGTGGAGACGTACGTGAGCGGACTGGTAAAGTAACTGCTGGCCAGATCAGGGCTGTTGCGTGCGGTGTACGGCCCAAGGAAAGGCAGGTATAAATAAACGCCTGGATCGACACCCCACACTGCCAGCGTCTGGCCGAGGTCTTCGTCATTTTCCTTCAGTCCCATCGACGTAGCGACGTCAAACAATCCGCCGACCCCAATCGTGGAATTGACTACAAACCGGGTCGTGTCGGAGATGCCCTGGCCGATCTTCCCCTGCAGGAATGAGTGCAGAATGACGTTCAGATATTCCAGGTTATCGAAAAAATTCGTTACGCCGTCACGTACCGGTTCCGGTGTAATCTTCACGTATTTTTTGGAAACAGGCATCATGATGTGCTTGTCGAGCGTGTCATTGAACTTGTAAAAGGCCCTGTTGGTATCTTCGATAGGGTCCGGGTTGATCTCACCGTCAATGGTTTGCGTGCCCGCACAGCCTGTAAGCAGGGCTGCTGCAAGTAATACAGCGAGAATGGAATTCAGCTGTTTCAGCATGTATTTATTCATTACTACTGTTCCTCATCGGCAATTTAAGGAAGCTTTTCCGTATTATTCAATCGCTGTGTTGATTTCTTCTACTCGTTGTCATTTTCCATATCATGAATTTTAAACAATATCTCCGCAACAAGTCCAGTGTATCCTTTTTCTTTGATAACGGAAGCATATTCAGCTCTTTTTAACGAGAGGTCGTTCACTCCGTCGGCAATAACGCTGATTATATACCATTCTCCCTCCTTTTCATGCAGCAGGTAGTCCAGGGATACCGTATCATCGGCAGGCCGGCGCAGTTCGGTTCTTATCAATACCCGCCCTCTCTTCAATGGCTCCCGGGAAATTTCCAGGAACTCCTCGCCATTATAACCGCTAAAACGCGAAGCGTACGTGGCGGTGCTGAGCCGGCAGAATAACCCTGCGAATTCAGATTTGTCCGCCTTGTCAAGATCGTCCCGGTAGCGGCTCAGTATGACGTCGGTGATTAAGGGGATATCGAAACGGGCGCTGATGAAGGGCTCCAACTCGCGGTAGCGCCCCTGGTATCCCAACTCGTCGGCCCGTTGCATGACGCCGAGCAGTTTCAGGTGTAATTCATCCACGACCCTGCTTGGCGCATCCAGTTCCTTAGCCGGCGCGGCCGCAATCGAGCAGAATGCCCAGAGGATCAATATGGCTATTTTAATTGCCGGCATAATTGCGGTTTTTCCAGTCTGCGGTGACCCCGGTCCAGTAGCGTTGGGCGGAGCGCCAGGTCATCAACAGGTAAAGCATGCCGGCGAGCGGTAATGCAACAGCCCAGGAGGGATTGATTTCGTAGTAACGCAGGGTCGGCAGGTAACTGGTGATCATCAGGATAACAGCGGAGATACCGAGTAGCCGAACGCCGGCGTCGGCGCTGAACAGGCCTATCACCGGGAGCAGGCAACCGCCCGTGAGCAGGACGCTGCACAAGACCAGCAAGCCGAAGGAATAACGCAGTTGGGTAAACGCCGTCCTGGCGACCATATTCCAGACGTCGGCCAGCCGGTCATAGCGGCGCTGGCTGCGCACGGAATGTGACAGTCCGATCCAGGTGGTAAAACCGGCGTCCCTGAATTGACGCGCCAGCGCGCAATCATCAATGAGCTGGTCTTTGATCGCTTCGAAACCGCCTGCCTGCGCCAGTGAATTCCTGCGCAGCAGGATGCAGCCGCCGGCTGCCGCGGCGACCAGGCTTGAGCCGGAATTTGACAGGTGGAACGGATAAAGCAGTTTGAAAAAATATACGAAAGCAGGCATCAGCAGCTTTTCCCAAAAAGACTGCATGCGCAGGAAAGCCAGCAGGGATACCAGGTGCAGGTTGGATTCCCGCAGCCTGGTTTTCAGGGATGAGATGACGCCGGCCTCAAGCCGGATATCGGCATCCAGCAGCAAAATATTTTCCGTTCTCACGTGGGACAGTCCCTGTTGCAAAGCCCATAATTTACCGCTCCACCCGGGTTCTAAAGGCCGCCCGTTGATGACCGTCAGGTTGTCGAGATTGAGCCGGGTTGCCTCGGCCAGGGTTGCGTCAGTCGATTGATCGTCTACCAGGATGATATTGAGGTCTTTTCCCTGGACGGTAAGGGAGAGCAGGGTCCGGGCAATGACGCCGGCTTCATTTCTTGCCGGGATCAATACGGTAACATCGGACAGGTCCGCGGTCTCGTCTCCGTCCGCTTCCAGTTTTTCCCTGATGCGCCAGGGTTGCCAGGGCAGGGCAAGAATGCCCGCCCAGATAATCACTCCCGGTATGACGAGCCAGTCTGATTCCATATCCGGGTTAAGCTACTTGTTGATTTTGTTTATCCGGTCGATTGTGATGGATTATCACCGGCGCGGGCTTGATTCCTGCGACCAGTTGGGGTTTCGACAGCACTTCATTCTCATCATAGAGGACCGGCAGTTCAGGGGTCATGTCTCCGGAAGTTTTTGGTCCCAGCACCGCTGCTTTCAATGCTTTCCACGGACGTTTGATTGCGTCTTCGACGGCCGATGCCTCGTAACCGCAGTGTACCATGCAGTTAGCGCATTTCGGATTGACTCCGTTGCCGTACTTATCCCATTCGGTTTCTTCCATCAAGGCTTTAAATGTCGGAGCATAACCTTCGCCTACCAGCAGGTAACAGGGTTTCTGCCAGCCGAAAACGTTCCTGGTGGGATTGCCCCAGGGGGTGCACTGGTATTGCTGGTTGCCTGCCAGGAAATCCAGGTACAGGGATGACTGGTTAAAGCGCCATTTTTTTCCGACCCCGGATTTAAAGATGTCCCTGAACAATTGTTTGCTTTCCTTGCGTTTCAGGAATACGTCCTGCCGCGGCGCCCGTTCGTAGCTGTAGCCGGGGGATATGGTGACACCTTCAACGCCCAGGGCCATGGCCATATCCATGAATTCCGCCACCTCATCAGCAGTTTCACCCTGAAACAAGGTGCAATTGATTGTCACCCGGAAGCCTTTGCTCCTGGCCCGTTCAATGACTGAAATACACTTGTCAAAGACACCGGTGCGACAGACGGAAGCGTCATGCCGTTCCCGGTTGCCGTCAAGGTGAATGGAAAAAGTCAGGAAGGGCGAAGGTGAATAATCATCCATTCGCCGGTCAAGCAGCAGGGCATTGGTACAGAGATAGACATATTTCTTTCGGGCTGTGAACCCCCGGACGATTTCCGGCATATCCTGGTGGATTAACGGCTCCCCGCCGGCGATGGAAACAACCGGGGCGCCACACTCATCAACGGCCTGCATGCAATCTTCAACGCTGAGGCGTTTGTCCAGTATCTCCTCCGGATAATCTATTTTTCCACAACCGGAGCAGGCCAGGTTGCAACGGAACAAGGGTTCCAGCATCAGTACCAGGGGAATACGCTGCTCGCCGCGCAGCTTTTTTTCCAGAATGTATTTTGAGATGCGAATTTGTTGAGTTAACGGTACGGCCATCAAATTATCCAGTCTTTCAGGTGATCGATTCAAAAAATAAGGGGTGTCGGTTCCCCGATACGCCCCGGAAGACAACAAAATAGCGAATAAGTATGTAAAAGTACAGGATTATTGTGTAATTTGTATAATAGAGTACAGGGCAACCGCATACTTTTGCTATATATGGGGTCAGAGTAAAAATACGGCTAATCTGATAGAGGACGAGAGTTGTTGTTGGGTATTTTTACTCTGACCCCAACTATGATACGGCGCATTTCATAATTCAGGATCAGACACAGGAGATAATAAATTTATTATGTCAGAGCAAATTCAGACGCCTATTTTGGATGCGATTGAGTCCCCCGAGGATTTAAGGCGTTTGCCGGAGGAACAGCTTGAGTTGGTGGCGGATGAATTGCGCACGTTCCTGTTGCATTGGGCCAGCAGAAACAGTGGTCATTTCGCCGCCAGCCTGGGCGCGGTCGAGCTGACGCTCGCCTTGCATTACATTTTCAATACACCCCATGACCGGCTTGTCTGGGACGTGGGCCACCAGGCTTATGGGCATAAAATTCTGACCGGCCGCCGCGACCAGTTGCACACCATCAGGAAACGGGAGGGACTGGCGCCTTTCCCGAAGCGTGATGAGAGCAGTTATGATACGTTCGGCGTCGGTCATTCAAGCACGTCCATCAGCGCTGCCCTGGGTATGGCGATCGCGGCCAGGAATAGCGGTATTGCGCGCAAGTCCGTGGCCATTATCGGCGACGGCGGGATGACGGCGGGCATGGCCTTCGAGGCCCTGAACCATGCCGGAGCGACCGGGGCTGAGTTGCTGGTGATATTAAATGACAACAACATGTCGATTTCGCCCAACGTCGGTGCGCTGGCCAACCGGTTTGCCCGGATTATCTCCGGGAAGTTGTATACCAGCGTGTTGGAGAAGGGCAGAAAAGCGCTGTCCAAGGTGCCGCCGGCGTTGGAGATAAGTCGGCGGGCGGAGGAACACATCAAGGGGATGTTTGTGCCGGGGGTGTTATTTGAAGAATTCGGTTTCAATTATATCGGACCCATTGACGGTCACCATCTGCCGACGTTGCTGGCGACTATTCGCAACATCAGCCAGTTGAAGGGACCGCAGTTTCTGCACGTTATCACGCGCAAAGGCAAGGGCTACGGTCCGGCGGAGGCCGACCCGGTGAAATGGCATGCGGTGAGTAAACCGTTCGACCCGGAAACAGGCGTGGTGTCGTCGCCCAAACCGGCCAAGCCGGCCAAACCGACCTACAGCCAGGTGTTCAGTGACTGGGTCTGTGATATGGCGGCAGAGGACCCGCGCCTGGTGGCGGTGACGCCGGCGATGCGGGAAGGTTCCGGACTGGTGAGGTTTGAGCAGGAATACCCGGAGCGTTATTTCGACGTGGCCATTGCCGAGCAGCATAGTGTGACGGTGGCGGCAGGCATGGCGTGTGACGGGTTGAAGCCGGTGGTGGCGATTTATTCGACGTTTTTGCAACGGGCGTATGACCAGGTGGTGCATGACGTGGTGAACCAGAATTTGCCGGTGTTATTTGCCATTGACCGCGCCGGCCTGGTGGGCGCCGACGGGCCCACGCATAACGGCGCGTATGATTTCAGTTTTCTGCGTTGTCTGCCGAATATGGTGGTGATGGCGCCGGCGGATGAGAACGAATGCCGGCAGATGTTGTATACGGGATTCTTATTGGATCAGCCGGCGGCGGTGCGTTACCCGCGCGGCAGCGGACCCGGCGTGGCGGTAGAAGAGGGTATGACGGCATTGCCCCTGGGGAAAGGTGAGGTACGCCGCCAGGGCAGGAAAACAGCGCTGCTGGCCTTCGGGAGCATGTTGCAGGTGGCGCTGGAGGCAGGCGAAGAGCTTGACGCCACGGTGGCGAACATGCGCTTCGTGAAACCGCTTGACGGGGAATTGATATCACGCCTGGCGGACGAGCATGATTTACTGGTGACGGTGGAAGAGAACGTGGTACAGGGAGGCGCCGGCAGCGCGGTGAATGAATACCTTGCCTCCCGGGGAAAACCCCAGGCTATCAGGAACTACGGCCTGCCGGACCGGTTGATCCAGCACGGCTCACAACAGGACATGCTGAACGATGCAAAGCTCACCAAAGAGGGCCTGCTGGAATTTATTAATAAGGAGTCGCCGAAGCCTGCCCCAGCATGTCGTAAGCAGGGGGCGACACATTATTAACTGGACTCCGGGTCAAGCCCGGAGTGACGGAGGTGCCTCCGTTGTCATTC
This sequence comes from Gammaproteobacteria bacterium, assembly GCA_965248145.1. Taxonomy (GTDB): domain Bacteria; phylum Pseudomonadota; class Gammaproteobacteria; order Eutrophobiales; family Eutrophobiaceae; genus JAAXHV01. The sequence continues at coordinate 1,198,065 of OZ252091.1, forward strand.
CTGCCCCCACTGCTACTCCCGTGAAACTTGCCCCTGTATGGTGTTGAGCAGGGGGCGGGAATCCAGTAGACAAAGAGTCGCCGAAGCCTGCCCCAGCATGTCGTAAGCAGGGGGCGACACATTATTGACTGGATTCCGGGTCAAGCCCGGAATGACGGTTGTGCCTCCGTTGTCATTCCTGCCCCCGCCGTCATTCCCGTGAAAACGGGAATCCAGTAGACAAAAAGTCGCCGAAGCCTGCCCCAGCATGTCGTAAGCAGGGGGCGACACATTAGAAGTCGATGTTGAAATGGGTTGTCAAACGGCGCAGGGTGTCCCTGGGGGAGATATCGGGGCGGGGTAGATCTGCCCGCGTTCCCGGTTTGATCTTTAATTGGGCAAAGCGCGCGCCGTCGGTGTTTTTCCGGGCAAACAGTTCCCTGATCACAGTCAGGTCCGTACCACTCATGGCCAGGCCGTAACCACAGGCGGCGGCAATATCGGCAAAGCTGACGTTGGCCGACACGGTGGCCTGCGCCCCGGTCGAATCATGCACGCCGTTGTCCAGCAGGATATGCGCCAGGTTGTTTTGTCCGTAGCTGCCGATGGTGGCAAAATTCCCCATGCGCATGAGACCGGCGCCGTCGCCGTCAATGACGACAATCTCCAGGTCCGGCCGCGCCAGGGAAACACCCAGGGCAAAGGACGAAGCGCAGCCCATTGAGCCGACGATATAGACCTGGTTGCTGCGGTCGTCAAGTGCGAACAACTCCCGGCCGGTATAGCCGGTTGTCCCTATCACGATGGAATTTTCCACCGGCGTGTGACGGATTATCTCCCTCAACGCCTGTTCCCGGGAGACCGGATCAGCCGGATCCCCGGCAAACATATGGCGTCCGCATTGCACGTTTGCCCGGGAGGGAATTGACTCGGATTTCAACGGATGTGGAGCGACCGTACCCTTATCCATCAGCAATGCGCAGGGTCTCTGCTCCGAGGCTATAAACCGGGTAGCCCGCTCCAGCGCCCCCTCTATGTCCCGTTCTTCCGTCGGGAAGGGTTCCCACGGTATTTCCATCAGGTCGAACAAATCGGTTGTTATTTTCCCCATCAGTTCATGCTGCGGTTCATCCCTGCCGCCCGGCCTGCCGCGATGAGTGACAATGAGTAAAACAGGAATGGCAAAGGTATGCGCCAGGGAGGTCAGGGGATTGACCGCGTTGCCCAGGCCGGAGTTCTGCATCATTGCGATGGAAGGTTGCCCGCCCACCGCCAGGCCGGCCGCGGTCGCGATGGCATCACCTTCATTGGCGGAAGAAATATAGGATAATTCCGGATCGTTGATAACGTAGTTGATAAACGAAGTCAGGTAGGAACACGGAACCCCGGTATAACGGGTAAAGCCGTGGGAACGGGCGGCTTCTATAAATGATTCTGCGCTAATCATTTTTTTGCCACAGAGGACACAGAGAGCACAGAGTTATCCATATAATATCCCAACCTGTCTCCCTAACACCGCAATATAAGGAATAGTTTGTCCACTGGATTCCCGCCCCCTGCTCAACACCATACAGGGGCAAGTTTCGCGGGAATGACGGTATAGGCAGGAATGACAACGGAGGCAACACCGTCACTCCGGGCTTGACCCGGAGTCCAGTCAAAAATGTGTCGCCCCCTGCTTACGACATGCTGGGGCAGGCTTCGGCGACTCTTTATCCACTGGATTCCCGCTTTCGCGGGAATGACGGTATAGGCAGGAATGACAACGGAGGTGCGCACAGCGTGTCCTGAAAAGCCTACCCAAAGCTGTCTCATTATTTTCATCACTCAGTCAGAAGTAAAGTCACCGGCGCGATCTATGTCATTGACGGAATTTACGTCGAGCCAGTGGCCGTTTATGTAGTGGACCGTGATGGTTTTACCCTGCCGGGCCAGGTAGTTGAGCAGGTCCGGGAGGGTTAACCGGTTAAAGTCCGCTTGTTTTTCCAGGGTCTCCAGCGCCTCTTCCAGCCATATTCTCCCCTGTGCCCTGACCCGCAACATGCCCGTCCAGCGACCGGAAGGCCTGTCCGGCCCCGACGGTATGCCTACCGAGATATGATCCAGGCAGACGTCCTGCATAAACATCGAACGGTCATCGGCCCGGTCGCACCAGGCATAATCCAACGTGCCGCCTAATTCCACGCCATCAATCAGGGAATCGACAACGATGACGATCTCACCGTCTTTTTCCAGTAAATCCTGCAATATATAAGACCTGAACAGCAGATCGCCGTACACGATCACCATATCGTCGTTGAATTTGTCCCTGGCGCAGGCCAGTGAATATAATTCGCCCGTGGAGTCATGCAGAGTATTCAGGCATACCTCGATCCCGTTGACGTCCAGCGCTTCCCATTTGTAACCGGCGACGACCGTGATGTCATTGACGGATTGTCTTTTAAACTCGTCGACCAGCCTTTGTAACAAGGGTTTGCCGCCTATTTTCAGCATCGCCTTGGGTTTGTCTTCGGTCAGTTCATACAGGTTATTGCCCCGGCTTGCCGCCAGCACCAGGGCGTGACATTCCCCGGTTTTTTTGAGGTAACGCTGCTGTGCCCGGAGCAGTTCATCCGCGCCCTGCAGCTTGAAGATGCTGTCAATTCCGGCGATCCTGTCTTCGACGTCGGTCAGTGATTCCTGCTCATAAATTTCCCTGCTGATGTGTTCCATGGCCCTGACCGAAGCGCGTATCATGTGGTTGGCCCAGATAACCAGGCTGACCCCTGCTTTCCTGAAAACGTCTACCGGCGTGCTGTAATATTTTGTGGGCACAATCACCAGGGGACAGGCGCCGTCCCACTGGCCGGCGAAAGCAACAATTTCGTCCGGGCGTGATTGGCTGCTGTGGATCAGGATGGCATCGGCGCCGGCCGCGCTATAGGCCGCGGCTCTTTTCAGGGCCTCGTCCATCCCCCATCCTGCGATCAATGCCTCCACTCGCGCAACGATACAGAAATCCGGGTCGTTCTGGCTGTCCTTGCCCGCCTTGATCTTGCCGCAGAATTCATCAATATCCGCCAGCGCCTGTTTCCCGCCCTGGATAAAACTGTTTGTTTTCGGGAACTGTTTATCTTCTATGCAGACCCCGGCAATCCTGCGTTGTTCAAGCTTTCTGACCAGGCGGCGCATATTGTTGAAGTTGCCGTAACCGGTGTCACCGTCGAGCAGGATCGGGATGTCCGTGGCGTCCGACATGAATTCCAGCATGTCGACGACCTGGGTCCAGCTTGCCTCGTTACTGTCTCTGACGCCGAACTGGGTCGACAGGGCCAATCCGCTCGCCCAGATACCTTTGAACCCGGCCTGTTGCACGAGTTTCGCCGAGACGCCGTTATGGGCTTCCAGGATGAACTCCAATTCGGGAGATTCGAGCAGGCCGCGTAACCGGCTGCTTTTGCTATTGTCTGACGGCATTTTAGTTTTTAGTTGCTGGTTTTTAGTTGCTGGTTATAGGTTACTAAAAACTAACAAACTAACTTCGCAGCGCGTTCCACGTCAGCGGGAAAATCAATCTCAATCCAGGGATGCCCGGTGATGTCTTCAAAGTGAAACAAGTGCGGTGTTTCCATAAGCAAATCGCGGATCGCTTCTTCGTAAGGTTCGCTTGTACGGTCATTATCCATGTATTTTTGCGTCCGGGCGGCCAATCGTACTGAAACAGCGGCGTCGAAGCGAAAAAAGCCGACGGATTCTCCCTGGTAATCCCAGCTTAAATTCCCATCGGGTTTTTTCCTGAAATCCACCGGCGTGTTATCTGCCACGCATAATTTTACCGGTTCATCTCCGGGTTCAAAATCACGATCCAGCAGGAAACAATTACTGAATTCTGTCTTGAACAACCGGGTTAGGACCTCCGGGTCATACAGCACGTCGGCGTCCATTAAAATACTGTCTGTCCCGGCGGTCAAATAATTATATGCGCAATGTAAACTCACGACACTGCCCATTTTATAACCCGTGTTGATGATAGTCTCCACGGGCGCCCGGGATTTCATGTTTTCAAGCATTGCTTCAATGTCACCATGACGATAACCCGTCACGATGATTATCCGGCTAATCCCCAGGTCATCAAGGATTTCGATATGCCGTTGCAGCAGGGATTTACCCCCGAATTGCAACAGGCATTTAGGCCGTCCCGCGGCAGCTTCTCCCAGACGCTGCCCGATGCCTGCCGCGAGTATGATCGCCTTCATATTTTTTATTGTGTCCGCAGATGACGCAGATTAGCGCAGATGAAAAAAGGTCTTGATGGTAACAGATAAGGCTTGACACGTGATAAGTCTTGAGTTTCTGCTTGTTGTAATACTCTTTATATTCTTATCTGCGTTCATCTGCGTCATCTGCGGATTTTAATGGCGCTCTCTCCATTATCCGCTGGTTGAACGATATTTGTTCATTAACAGTTCCGTGGAGGCGTCGTGGGACGGATGATCGTTTTCGTCTGCCAGTTCTCCGTCTATCCGTTCCGCCAGGTTCTTGCCAAGTTCAACGCCCCATTGATCGAAGGGGTTTATCCCCCAGATGACGGCTTCGACAAAGGTCTTGTGTTCATAAACGGCTAACAGCATTCCCAGGGTGTACGGGTCCAGCCGCTCATACAGGATGGTAGTGCTTGGCCTGTTTCCGTCGAAGTGCCGGTGCGGTTCGGCAGTATTTTCCTTGCCCTGCATCAAGGCTTCGCCCTGGGCCAGACAGTTGGCAACCAGCAGCCTGTGCTGCTCACTGTCATGGCGGCTGTTCAGGGGCAGCAGAAAATCGATGGACGTTTTATGGGCGCCCTGATGCAGGAACTGAAAAACAGCGTGTTGCGAATTGCTGCCGACTCCGCCCCAGATGAGCTGGGAGGTTTTGACACTCGTCCTGTTTCCGTCCGTGGTGACCGATTTGCCGTTACTCTCCATCACAAGCTGGCTTAAATAGGCCGGCAATCTTTCCAGTCTTTGATCATAAGGGATAACGGCATGGGCGCCGGTGTCAAGGAAATTGTTGTACCAGATACTGAGCAGGGCCAGGATGACCGGGATGTTTTCGTTGAACCCGGCGGAGTGAAAGTGTAGATCAACCGCGTGCGCTCCCGCCAGGAACTGTCTGAAACTGTCTTCGCCTATGCTTATCGCCGCGCTCATGCCGATGCAGGACCAGATCGAATAACGTCCGCCGGTCCAGTCCCGGATTTTGAAATAACGGTCTTTGCCGATGCCGAAGCGTTCGACCGCGCCGGCGTTTTCCGAGACGGCCAGGAAGTGGTTGCCGGTATCCTTACAACCGTTTTCCAGCAGCCAGCTTTTCGCGTGGTCGGCATTTGCCAGTGTTTCCGTCGTCGTGAAAGATTTGGAGGCAATAATAAAGAGCGTTGTTTCGGGGTCGGCGCGCGTGAGGACGCGTTCGATGTCAAAGGGATCGATATTAGCGACAAAATCAATTTCTATTCCGTCCCGGTGAAATTCGGACAGCGCCTCAACCACCAGGCGCGGACCCAGGTCGGAACCGCCGATACCGATATTCACCACCCTGGAAATGGGTTTTCCCGTTGCGCCCTTTACCTGTCCGGCGCGTAACCGGCTGACGAAACTGAACATCCTGTTCAACTCCTCCCATACCTGCCGGGCTATATCGGACAGGTCAGGATTCCTCAGGTTTCCGGCCACGTCGTCATTCCGGCGAATGCCGGAATCCAGTAATAACGCAGCCTGTCCCTTGTCTTCCGGCACTCTCAGCAGGGTGTGCAGCGCCGGGCGCCGTTCGGTGGTGTTTACCTCGTGTCCGGTGAATAATTCGTGGATCTTGTTTTTCAGCCCGCGTTGCTCGGCCAGGTCCAGCAACAGGGACAGGGTTTCAGCAGTGATGAGGTTTTTGGAGAAATCGACAAATATCCGTTCCAGGCCGAGCGAAAATCTCTCCGCCCGTCCCGGATCCCGTGCAAAAGCCTCGCGCAGGCTCAGGTCGGCCGCCTGCCCCTGGTGTTCTGCAAGCAGGCGCCAGGCGTCTGTTTCGTTCGCAGAATTGTTATTTTGTCCGGCCATAGGGGGAAATCCCTCTATTATATCCAATTCTCTCAATCTACCATCCAACTGACCATATTGAAACCTGGCCCCGGTCGCGTGGCCTTTTGTGGGGGTTGAAATGACAAATACAAATCACAGTTGGATTCCCAAACCGGCTTTTCTGGGCAGTGTCTTGATGACTACACTTATCGCCGTACCGGCAAGCCATGTGAATGCTCAGGATACTTCAGATGAATTCACTTTGGAAGAAATCATAGTTACCGCGCAAAAACGGACAGCCTCTCTTCAAAACGAAGCAATCGCTGTCACGGCATTGGCCGGTTATGATATAAACCGCGCGGGTGGTGTTGACCCGGAAGTGCTTGGAGTACTCGTGCCGAACTTGCATGTTGGTGAAGAAACCAACCGTGACGGTATGCAGATAACGATTCGCGGTGTGTCAGGAACAGATGTGAGGAACGGCGCTGACCCGACTACAGCCTTTCACGTTGACGGCAGCTATGTGCCCCGCCTGTCCGGCTCCAATGCCTATTTTTATGATCTGGAACGCATTGAAGTGTTGCGAGGTCCGCAGGGGACGCTGTATGGCCGGAACAGTACGGCAGGCGTTGTCAATGTAGTCACCAGGAAACCCGATTTTGACGATTTAGGCGGATCGCTGGAGGTCACGGCGGGGAAATACGATTTATTCCAGACGAAGGGCGCGCTGAACGTTCCGATTTCGGGAAACCTGGCAACAAGAGTCGCCTTTATCACCAGTGACAGGGATGGTTACAGGGAAAACGCGCCGGCCAAAGACGGCGACGACGCAGATGAATTAGGTTTGCGCGGCCATATCCTTTTTGCACCCTCTGAAAACACGTCATTGTTGTTCACGGCAGAATACTATGAGCGCAAGGGTGTGGGCGGCGTTGCGTCATTCCATTCCTTCCCCGGAGATACCAGTGGTCTGGAGAGTCCGGACCCTGCCGGAGTCAATCCCATTGATACGGAGGGTTTCCGGGATAACTCGGATACCAATTTCAGGTTGGAACTGAACCACAGCTTCGGCGCTTTTGCTATCACTTATCTTGGCGCTTTTCGTAAGCATGAGCGGGATTTTCTGGCTGATGCGGATTTTACCGCACTGCCGGAGATTGAATCTTTCGTTCAGGAAACGACGGATTCGGAAACCTGGACCCATGAAGTTCGCTTGACGTCAACCCATGAAGGTCCGTTTCAATATATTATCGGCGGCTATTACCTGGATGAGGAAATCGACGGCGATTTTCTGGTTGGCCTGACGACGGGGGCTGGATTTCCGGCCGGTGCAGGTATACCGTTTCGTGTCCGTTTTGTGGATCAGGGCCTGACGAACGAGAGCCTCGCGGGCTTTTTACACGCCACTTATGACATCAGTGATCAGCTACAGCTGGTGGGGGGTGTGCGCTATACCGATGATGAAAAGGATAAAGGCGGCACGCTTGATGATGTCGGGAAAACGGCAGATACGGCGGAAGGCAGTTTCCAGACGGTCGGTTTTGCAGGCGGCCCTACATTTTTCCTGGCCCCGCAAATTTCCAATCCCTCGTTTGACAAGACCACGTGGAAAGCAGGACTGAACTTTACGCTCAACGAAGATCATTTGGTTTATGCAAGTGTCAGCACCGGCTTTAAAGCCGGTGGTTATAATCGCGGCAGCCAGGCATATCCGGGAGCCGACTCCCTTGTTGTCTTCAAGCCCGAGACAGTGACCGCTTATGAAATCGGTTGGAAAGCAGACTTGTTCGATAACCGCGCCCGCCTTAACGTGGCGGCCTTTTATTATGATTACAAAGACCTGCAACAGGCTCAAACATACGTCAATGATGCAGGCACAATCACGAACCAGACCATTAACGCGACTTCGGCGAATGTCTGGGGTATTGAAGCGGAAGGGGAAACCCTGCTTGGTGATTCCGGACGCTTATCGGTTTCTCTTGGTTACCTGGACACCGAGTTTGACTCTTTTACCGGTGTTGATGACTCGCTTATCGTCGGCACCCAATCCCTGGATGCTTCCGGCAATCGGCTGACTCGCGCGCCGGACTTTACCGCGACCGTGAGATTGGCGCCACTCGTCTGGAGAGCCCCATTCGGCGGCACATTCGAACCACGGCTGCAATTCCATTATGAATCCGATGTTTCACTGTCGATCCTGGATCGCCCGTTTGAGCGGCAGGACTCTTATACCAGGACAGACCTTAGCTTGTTTTACAGGTCCGGAAACGAAACCTGGTATGCCGAAGTGTATGGGCAGAATCTGGAGAACGAGGATGTTGCCATCTACCAGGAATGTTTTGATTTTCGCCAGGTAGGCGCCGGCACACGTCAGTGTGAGCGCACTTATGCTGCCCCTCTCACATGGGGCGCCAGGGTAGGTTTTGAATTCTGACCCGGACTCCTGTTGTTGCATGCGGGTTTGATGTGGTTGTCGGGAATTGAATCAGGAAAGTGTGGGTGATATCAGGATAAAATCGGGAATAGCCCGGATATCGGAAGACCTGACTTTTCATTACCAGGAAAGCGGTAAGGGCCCGGCGATTGTCTTTATCCCCGGATGGACCATGACGGCACGGGTTTTTTCCAAAAATATCCGCGGACTGTCTGACAATTACCGGATTATTGCCTACGATCCCAGAAGTCAGGGACGGTCTACATTGACGGAAACAGGCAACAACTATTACCAGCACGGCAGAGACCTGCATGATTTCCTGAACTTTCTGGAACTGGATGATGTTATTTTGGCGGGCTGGTCTCTCGGCGGCATTACCGCATATTCCTATTTGGAACAATTCGGCTGTGACAGGGTTCGTGCCTTGATCAGTATCGACATCTGTCCCCGCCCCGTTCGCCTGAATGACACAGGATGGGGTATCGGATCTGTGGAAGATGTCCGCAAAATTCAGGCGTCCATCACATCTCCGGACCAGTCGGCATTTATGCGGCACTATGCCGGTCACAGCTTCCTGAAAGGCAGGGCCGGCGATGATTTTGTAGAATTCATCTGCTCACAGTCAATGCAGACACCGGCAACCACAGCCGCATTATCGCTGGCAGATGGCAATCTATGCGATTACTCCGGAATTGCCCGGCAGGTTGATCAGAAAATTCCGGTCTTGCATATCGTGGGTGAAAACGATACCGGAGACGCAAAAAAATGGACTGCAGCGAATATGCCCAATGCGCGCGTTCACGGTTTGGGCGCGCACATGATGTTTTGGGAATTTCCGGTTGAGTTTAACGACCTGGTCGACACATTCCTCATCGACATCGGCGCGCTAGCTGGATAATAACGAGATCAGGCTCACCTTATTTGTCGCGCCCGTCTTGCTATAGATAACGGTAAGATAATTCTCAACCGTTTTCGGGCTGATCCCTATTGCTTCCGCAATAGCGATGTTTGTCATGCCGAGCGCAACAAGTTTGACAACATCCATCTGACGGGGAGTTAAATGACTGGCGCGCATCCTGAGAGTCGATAACAAGGCGTGCGAACCGGAAATATCCAGACATAAATACTGTGTTGAACCGTCATCGTGCCTGATGGTTTCCACTCGCAGGTTTTGGCCGGGGGATGAGGCTATGATATCGTCCAAAGCGTAGTTGCCATTTTTATTATGAAACTCTCGCACGTGCAGCAATTGTTGCTTCAACTCTTTATTTAAGTTCCGGAAAACGTTTGTACCAACCCCCTGCAAAATGTTTGTTCCCAGGCTGGAAGCACTTAACCCTTCCAGTTTTCCTGCATACCCCTGTAATATAAAGGCACTATTCAACACGAGATACCCGCGTATTTTTGATTCCGCGAGTAATTTGCCCATCACCTTTGCATTTTGCGTGTGCTTTCGCTGTTCTTGTCGAAATTGCAGGGCCAGGGATAAATACGGCATAATCAGTTGGATGATGGAGCAATCCTTTGAACTGTACACACCTTGTGATTCTTCCCTGTGCAGGCCAATAAGGCCAAATGGATGTGCGTCTGCAGAAAGGCCAAAAATCATCGCCTGGCGGACACCTGTCTGGGCTAGAAAATCCTGGTAAAACTCAGATTCCATATACGCTTTTTTACTTTGAACCGCTTGATTCGTTGTTGAAATCGCTGCCGGGTTTTTATGGTTGATCTTGTAATGCGCAAGTACCGGATCGAGATGATGGTAATAGTCGATATAGGGCTTCATATACCTGTGATCGGCGATATAAGACGTGCCTGTATGCAGCACAACCCCCTCTGTGCACTGCTCAAATTCAATAAATACGCCTGAAACTGAATTAAGCAATGACAATAACTCAGCGGTCATAATCTGGCCAAAACGATCTTCGTTGATACATTCCTGGGCCAACGATCCAATACGGGTAATAGCTGTTATCTCATGCGGCGTGAAATTGATCATAGTCTGCTATTTCATCATTTTTTCGACCAATCCTGCTGGATATATCCGGTATGAACCGGAGAAAAATGGCGCCCTGAAGAGGCGTCTAACTTAATATGTAACTAAATGATTATACTGACTATTATCCCGTAACATTCATTGCGTACCAACAATCAGGTCAACAGTCAGGGCGGGGAATTTAGTGTATTCCGGCCTTTCAGCCATATATGAGAACCTTATCAGCTCTAAAATGACCTTTAGAAACCCGAATGGATGGGCCAACTTGAATTAGCTGATTTCGGCCGAGTTTACCATCACTATCTGGAACACCGGCTTCAATTATGGGCATGGATAGGCCTATAAGCAACAGATGCAGGCATAGGCATATCAGTTGGAGCGCCAACTTGACGAATCAAATATGGGCCTCTTCCGAACCTTTTAACAGCTTCTCTCGCTGCATTGTCAAAGTTGTCATAAGACGCAATAAATCCGTCATCATAAATTAAGACAAATTTTCCAGCGTGGTGTTGATTTAACTCGTCAGACATATTATTAAATGTTTTTATGTTGTCATCGAGTATATGGGGTGAATTTGTCATGGCCATCTCCTCCCGCTCAGGAGTAACCTGCCTCCTCTGTTTGATATTTTCAATTTAATTGACATCCCCTCCCAGGGTAAGTTCAGTGTAGCATTACATTTCAAGTGTTTGCAAAAAATGTCGCTTTATGATTATTTGCCTTGTAACAGAATTATTGTAAAGATGTTCAATACTCTCCAGTAAATATTTACCGCGACTGTTCAAACACTAATCACCACTTGGTATAAACACTAATATCAATGCATTAATATCGGCTTATTCAGCCGCCCTCAGCCTAGACGTTGTACTTGACATTCAGGGCTGACCCTTGCACGCTTTTCCCACAGAACGTATATAAATGGGATGAAATGATAGGATGAGCACAAGCCGATGAGATTCTATATGTCCAAAAAAGAAAGGGATGAAATAAAGGGATTGATATATAGTTTTGAAGTTATTTTAAACGACATAAACTCAAGTACTGAAGAAAAACAAGCAGCTGAATATCAGATAGTTAGCCTCTCAGGAATATTATTGAGTCCACTTTTTCCTACAGGAATTTTCAGAAATATTTTGATGATAAGTTTTTTTGCCCTTGGTTTTCTTGCGTTTCTAACACCCTACGAGTGGCTGTTTTGGTCCTTTTTCATTGCCCTAGCATTTTCTCCAAGGATTGTTGGGCGAGTTCTGGGGACACAATACTTAATTCTGGAATTCAGCCGATATGTCAAGGCTGGCAAGGATTGTTCTACCTGGGTATCCTCACCACGTGACGCAACGGGAGAACCGCCATCGGGATGTGTTCTTTTGTGAAGGCGATTATTAGTTAAGTATTGTGTCCCCTGAATTAAAGTATTGTGTCCCCTGAATTAGGAGAAAAATGGCGCCCTGAAGAGGATTCGAAATAATTATACAACATCCTGCCCGTGCGGTTCTTGACTTCCGACTGTCGTTGACACGGCAACACCGGTAATCCGTCTGGCCACCTGCGTCTCGTCATGGTTGAAGGCCGGTCCGTAATAATCAATTTCACTTTCCGTCATGCCTGTATACCCGAACAGGCCGCGCCATTCCCTGTCTATTACATCAAGCAGACCCTTCAGCGTTGCCACGGCCTGGTCCGGGCTCACCCCGAAAAACGGCGCGGCTTCGATGGCCGCTTCAATAGAGGCCTGGTTGCCGCTAAGTTCGCTGATCCCGGTTTTAAGGTGCGGGTGTCGTTGCGGTTGCGGATTGATATCAAAGGCGGGCGATAGCCGCCAGCGGTTATTGCCCGCGTAGAGAAAACCATGGTTCTGCAGGTGATCATCATTGTTGGCTACCAGAATGTTAAACAACACCCGGCGGTACAACTCATGCAGTTCCTGCTCCGGCTCAAAGCAATGAGCAACCATCATGTCGGCAATATCAGTGTAGTAGACAGGATCCGGGGCCTCCCGCCCCATGAATGTTCTTGCAGAGATGTAGGGAATGCGCTGTTGGCCGTTTCGGTCAAACCGGGCAATGATTGCGACCGGCTTGTCAGTGTTTTCCAACCCGATACGGACGCGGGCGGCAATGATGCCGGCCCTGGCGGCCAGTTTCAACGTTGCAACCTCTGCCCGCTCAACCGGCGCCCTGTCATAGTTTGATGTAAACTTGATAATGGACAGTATGCCGTCATCATCCAGGTTGGACTTGGGGCGCGCCCCGCCCAGTGAACCGACATAGCCTTGAAATTCCTCAATGACTTCTTTCCCTAATGGTGAGTTTGTCTCATGGGCGTGAGCCAATCGGCGCAGGTCCGGCAGGTCCACAAGACGCGGAGCCGGTGGCATTTTACTCGACAGGAAAGTTCCGTTTTCATCAAGGAAGCGCAATGCGCCCTGCCGGGTTGCATCAGCCGTCTTGATGATGTAATCGATCTCGTCCGCGCGCTGGCCCAGAGTCGCATTAATCAGTGTCCGTCCCCAGGAATCAGGGGACGCATCAGCAATCGGGTCTGGCAGAGAGAGCCTTGAATCCGTCCCGGAACTGAAAAAGGGGGCGTCCAGCAACGGCATGGACGGGGCGATGGCAAAGGCTTCCTCCCGTTCCAGCCATAGCGGTGCATAGCGGAACATGCTGAACTGGCGGTCACCATCTTTTTCAAAAACCAGATCGCCCACCTTGACGGCATCATGGCCCAGCGCCACCTGAGTATGAACTCTCCTCTTGCTCACGGTTCCTGCTCCATCACGCCTGAGCCTTTTAATTTCCCGGCGCGGCGAATCCGCTTAGGCAGTGATTCCATATCAAACAGAAGCCCGGTATCGTCCGTTGCAATATCCAGCAGGTCATGCAGTCGCCTGATTTCGCCAAGCGCCAGCAACGCCATGGCCAACGCCTGAAGTGAGACCCCGGGTTCACCTTTCTCCAGGCGGATCACGGTACCTTGCGACATACGCATTCGGGATGCGAAGTCGGCAAGTGACATACGACGCTTGCGACGGGCAATATTAATATCCCGCCCTAACCGCGCCAACGCCTTATTAACTGCAATGGATTGTATATTATTTTTCATAAACTATCATATATAGTAATTAATAATGTGTGTCAAGGGATAACCTCACTGTTGTCATCCTGCCGGGATGGTACCTGGCATGCCTGGCGCGAACCTGACAACACGGCCGGAGGTAGAGGTTGAGCCGTCTAAACGGGAAAAGAAAGGAACCGACAAAAGTAATAAATGGCGCCCTGAAGAGGATTCGAACCTCTGGCCTTCCGCTTAGGAGGCGGACGCTCTATCCGTCTGAGCTATCAGGGCGTACTGATAAAGTTTGATCGAATGCGCGGTTGCTTGCAAATTCATGGGTTGATATACTCTAATATATCAATCCATATATTTGATACATTTAAACTCATATTGTATATTTGTATAAACAGATATATTACAATGTATCTTATATTCTTTATTATATAGGCTAGTATATCAAATGTTTTTTTATTTCTATCAGCCGGGACATACTCTGGACGCCCTGAAAGCCGCCCGTTTGGGTAAGAAGATAAGCCAACGCGCGCTCAGCGTCAAATCGGGGATACCACAGAGCCACATTTCCAATATAGAAAGGGGCGCCGTGGACATCAAGCTCTCGACGTTAACTGAATTAGCGCGTGCGCTCGAACTGGAACCTGTACTTGTGCCTCGTCACCAACTCCCTGCCGTACGTTCGATTATCACTAACGCCGGCGCCGTTACAAAAGACTCTGATGATGTTCGCGTCGTGCGGGATGGGTTAGGGCCGGCCTATTCACTGGATGAAGACGATGCCTGACGTGACCGTTCTTGAAATTTTGCTTTACGGGGAGCCCATCGGTTCCCTGACGTGGCTGCCGGGAGACAGGTCAATATTTGCGTTCAACGAAAGCTATATCGAGGATGCTGAACGACCGACTCTCAGCCTGTCGTTCAAGAACAGCCTGGGTGAGTTGATGACTGATTTTCGTCCTTTACAGACCCGCATAATGCCTTTCTTTTCCAATATGTTGCCGGAAGGACGGATGCGCGAATACCTGGCAGACCGCGCCGGAGTAAAATCGCAACGGGAATTCTTTCTGCTATGGACGCTTGGGCAGGACCTGCCGGGCGCCGTCACTGTCCGCCCTGTCGGGAGTGACCGCTGGTCGCGTGACGATAATGAAAGCGAAGAATATGATGAACCTTATAAAGATATCCTTCGCTTCTCATTGGCCGGCGTGCAGCTCAAATTTTCCGCCCTATTGGCTGCAACCGGGGGTCTCACGATACCGGCTAATGGCGTTGGCGGGTCCTGGATAGTCAAGTTGCCCTCGACCAGATTTGACGCTGTTCCTGAAAATGAATATGCCATGATGAGCCTGGCTCGGATGATTGGTATTAATGTGCCTGAAACCCGGCTTGTCTCCCTCTCTGACATTATCGGTCTGCCTGAGGATATTGATGGCCTGGAAGGGCCGGCATTGGCAGTGAGGCGCTTTGATCGCGCCAGTGACGGCGCGCCATTTCACATTGAAGATTTTGCCCAGGTCTTCAGTGTTTTTCCTGAAGTCAAATATAAGAAAGCATCCTGCCGAAATATTGCAGGCGTTCTTGCGCTTGAATCCGGCGATGAGGACGCGGCCGAGTTTATACGACGGCTCGTATTCAATACACTGATCGGCAATGCCGACATGCACCTTAAAAACTGGTCTCTTATTTATAAGGACAGGCGCGCTACCTCCCTCGCGCCGGCTTATGATTTTGTTTCAACCATTGTCTATTTGAAAGATGATAATGCTGCCCTCAAGTATGCAAGAACCAAACGCATGAATGAGTTAACCGCGGACGAACTTGCTTATCTGGCAGCGAAATCTCATTTAGCGAGAAAGCCTGTTATGGATGTCGCAAAGGAAACGGTTACACGGTTTCAAGAAAGCTGGTCTGCGGAGAAGAAAAACTTGACGCTGGGTAAAAAAGCGATTGAAATTATTGACCGGCACTTGGCGAAACTGCCGATTGCCAGGTTATAAGAAAAGAGGATTGGCAGAACGTTTGAATGCAAAAATATTCAGTCATTATCCCCACCCTGAATGAGGTGGATTACATAGGTGAAACCCTGGAGCGGCTCCAGGCCGCGCGCGGCAGGGGCCATGAGGTTATTCTTGTGGATGGCGGCAGTAGTGACAATACCTGCGGGCTCGCGGAAAACAAGGTAGATCACGTTTTACAATACGAACCGGGCAGGGCGGGGCAGATGAATCATGGCGCGAGAATCGCCACCGGCGACGTCTATGTCTTTCTCCATGCCGATAGCTGGTTGAACAGTGAATTTGACAGGATCCTGGATGAGCGATCCGTTTCAGGAAATGCGTGGGGGCGCTTTGATATCAGGCTGTCAGGCGAGCACTTCATGTACCGGTGTATCGAGAGGCTCATGAATGTTCGCTCCCGGCTTACCGGTATCGCCACGGGAGACCAGGCTATTTTTACCGGACGGGAAATTTTCCGGCGGTTGAACGGATATGCGGACATCCCGCTAATGGAGGACGTGGAACTCACCTCACGACTGAAAGATACCTCCCCGCCCGTCCGTGTCGACCGGACAGTAACCAGTTCGTCCCGCCGCTGGGAAAAACATGGGATAGCCAGGACAATCCTGACCTCATGGAAGCTGAGGTTCTGTTATGCGGCCAGGTTTGATCCCCACTACCTGGCCAGAGAGTATGACTAGAAAAAAGGCGGTATTGCTCATTTTCACCAAAACGCCTGTCCCGGGGAGCGTGAAAACCCGTCTTGTCCCGGTAGCGGGTGAGGCGAAGGCAGTTACTATCCACACTGAATTATTGAGGCGGACCCTCGTAACGGCCCGGCGTTCGTCCATCCGGGATATGGAGTTGTGGTGTGCGCCCAGCATCGGGCACCGCATGCTGACCGACCATGCTGAAAATTTCGCACTGGCGCTGAAAACCCAGGCAGGGGATGACCTGGGTGAGCGCATGTGTTATGCCATGGAACAGGCCCTGCAAAGCTATGATCACGCGCTGCTTATCGGGAGCGATTGTGTTGACCTGGCAGCGTCGGATATTGATCTTGCCCTGGAACAATTAACCGACGGCTGTGACGTTGTTCTGGGCCCCGCCTGGGACAACGGCTATTATTTAATCGGATTGAGCAGGCTATACCGGCAACTGTTTACGGATATTGAATGGGGGACAGAGATGGTCCTGGCGCAGACCAGGGAGAAGGCCGCGCAACTCAAATTAAAGATACATGAATTACCCAGGCGGCGTGATATCGACCGGCCTGAAGACCTTCATTATATGTAAAAAAGGGTTCTGCCCCCTTATTTTGCTCAGTTGAAAATTTGCCAGAGGATGGCTGTAGTCAGGGCCAAGTTAAAGCCGGCCATCCATTGCAGCAGGTTGACTTTTCCTTCCAGGCGGTTAAATCGCTCCTCCCACGCGGCGACGGCCGTCGCGGCAGCACGGGCTTTCGACTCATCTGCGCCGGCGTTGGTCAGTGCATCATACAGTTCCGTCATCATCATACTCATCAGGTTACGCTCCCTGTCTCCGGTTTCAAAAAATGAGTGGATTGGTTACCGGCCCGGGGTTTTCATCCCCTCTACCTGTTTTGCTGCCGTATTGGCAAAGTACAGCCGGCGCCGGCATCTGAAACAACCTTTTATTTATTCATTATCGATTGTTTGCGGTTTATCTCCCTGATCAGGCAGCGGGCCGAATTGTTTTATCAGTTTCCGCGAGAGTTTTTCTGCTTCCTCCAGTTCATCGGCCGACAGATTCGCTTTTGCCACCGCCAATGTGGCCATCGAGTTCTTATGCTTGTGCTCGGCGCCTACCCGGTACCAGGCATAAGCGTACTCGTAATCTTTTGGCACCCCCCTGCCGCTCATATAAAGCTCCGCCAGCCTGTATTGGGCCTGCTTGACGCGCTGTTCCGCTGATTTCCGAAACCATTTCGCCGCCTCATCGTAGCTTTGCTCCACGCCTTCCCCCCTTAAGTACATCATGGCGACATAATATTGAGCCAGGCCATGCTTCGAGGTTTCAGCCAGTGAACGCATGGTGTTGTAGGCTTGCTTATAATCCCCCCTGGAATAGGCATAGACGCCGTCATTAAAATCAGCCAGCGCCGGCGTGGCCGACAGGCATGCAATGACAATAATTAAATAAAGTTTTTTCATGGGAGGGATTATATAGTAATACTTTTAATTTGCCTTCGATTTTGATATAATCTAACCTTGTATGCCTGTCTGAATTCTTTATTAAGCTCATCGGGAAAAATAAAAATCATGAACAAATTAATTTTCTTCCTCGTAATTACTTTAGCTTTTGCATTATCCGGATGCGTTGTAGGTAACTCAAAACCAGAAGGCATGATGGCGTCGGAGCCGATGCCGGAGCCGGAACCTGAGGATATGGACACCGAAGATATGGACACTGAGGATATGGACACCGAGGATATGGACACCGAGGATATGGACACCGAGGATATGGACACTGAGGATATGGACACTGAGGATATGGACACTGAGGATATGGACACTGAGGATATGGATACTGAGGATATGGACACCGAGGATATGGACACTGAGGATATGGACACCGAGGATATGGACACTGAGGATATGGACACCGAGGATATGGACACCGAGGATATGGACACCGAAGATATGGACACCGAAGATATGGACACCGAGGATATGGACACCGAAGATATGGATACTGAACAGGAACCCATAGCCAGATTCCCTGATATCGATTGGGCAGTGGACATAGATCAAACCCAAACGGCTATTGGCGGTACGGCGCTTGACCTGACGGAGGATGAGGTAAGGGAGGCTATAACAGGAATAGCAAATAATCCCGACACCAACTCATATCTTACCAGCACCGCGGCCCTGCTCAGGACAGGTGATAGTGATGTTTTTACCGACTCCGACTGTGAAGGATTAACATGTAACGTTGGCGGATTTCAGACAGTCGGTATTCCCGATCACAATTTTGAGGATAACGAGTACCAGGCCGTCATGATCTACGGTGGCATTTCTTTTGCCCAGTCGCGCAGGCTAGGTGAAGAACTTCCTTTCATCGGCGTTAGTGCTACAACTGAGGTTATCAATTACGGCGGCTGGCTTGAGCACCACTTCTTCGGCGTTCAGGCGACTTTTGATGGGAACACTGAGGCCCCTGACCAGGTAGCCTTATTCAGTTATACGTTCGGCAATGCGAGCGGCAGCAATCCTGATGATTCCGGCAGCGGCACATGGAACGGCGTTGCCATCGGCGTCAACGCGGCTGAAAGGTTCGAGAACCGCAGCCTGCTTACGGCTGACGTGACGATCTCGATTGCCGATTTCCTGGATCCTACGGTGGACGTCATGTTCGATAGTATAAGAGACCTCAGGACGGGCGATCCTCTGTCTGTAAGTGGTTTTACCGTACCCTCTATAGGGTGGGAGGATCTTGACCTGACAGATGGCTCTTTTGGAAGATTAGAACACGGAGATAAAGACCCTGACGACTTCTCTAACCCACTTGAGTTGCGGAATCGAATTGAAGGCCGATTCTACGGCCCGGGTCACGAGGAAGTCGGTGGTATCTTCGAGTACGCCACTGTAGCAGGCTCGTTCGGCGCCGAACGCGACGAATAAGGAACCTTAAAAAATGGGAAAAAGGGGGAAAAGGGGTCAGACCCCTTTTTCCCGCAATATAAGGAATAGTTTGTCCACTGGACTCCCGCTTCTGAGGGAATAGCAGGTATCCCCTCGTCCTTCCTGTATAAGCAGGAATCTGGTGGACAACTTATTCCTTTGACTCTGTGCCCTCTATGGCATAAAAAATATCAGTTCAGTTCAGACAACAAGGTTGCGATAGACCCGATGGATTGGCCCGGCGCCATAAGATGGACACCGGCTATACCGTCTATCTTTTGCATCTTCTCGATTAATTCAATACAGATACGCCGGCCCTCCTGCTTCGGGTCTTTGCTTTCTTCCAGGCGTTGTATCAAGGAGTCCGGCATTGCCACCCCCCACAGGTTATCCCGCATCCACCTGGCCGACCGGGAAGAGGCCACAGGTCCCAGGCCAATGAGTACTTTCACCCTGTCGAGGATGCCTTTCTCAGCCAATCCTCCGATGTACGCTTCGATCAGGTCGATGTCATAACACAACTGGGTTTGTATGAAACGCGCGCCCGCGTCTATTTTCTTAATGAGGGCAGGGGGTTCTGCCTTGTCGGCAAACCTCTGGGGCACGTCTACCGAGCCGATGTGAAAATGCGGGGGCGCATCAATTTCACGGCCATTCGGCAAAACGCCTTTTTCACACATATCCCGGGCGAGGGAGATCAGGGCGGTGCTGTTAATATCATGGACCGCCTTGGCGTCAGGCTGGTCGCCGTTGGCCGGATCATCTCCCGTCAGCGGCAACAGGTTACATATCCCGAATGCGGCCGATCCAACCAGGTCGGCGCATAACGCGATACGATTACGGTCGCGGCAGGTCAGTTGCAGCACCGGCTCTATGCCGTTGTTGGCGAGCAGTGCGGCGGCGGCAAAACTCGACATGGTGGTCCTGGCTGCCGCTCCATCGGTGACGTTGATTGCTTCAACCCGGTCTTTAATGGAAGCAGCCTGCTCCAATATCCTGCCCGGTTCGGTTGATAACGGCGGCACCAGCTCCGCGGTGTAACAGAATTTCCCTGCATTAAGGGACCTTTCAAAATTGTTCAATGTATTAGTCATTATGTTCGAAATATACGGGCTAATGCCTGGTGGATGGCTTCCGGTTGTTCAGACAGCATCATGTGTCCGCAATTCGGCAGGATATCCACTTCTGCATCGGCCAGCGCATTGATGAGATCGGTCGCCATCTCCGGTGGAGTCATCCGGTCTTCTTCCCCCAGGATCAGGTTTACCGGTATGTGGATGTTCTTTGCCGCCTCGATTCCGTTTGTGTATTCATGGCAGGCCTTGAGATCGGTATATAACACGTTTTCCAGAGAGCGTTCCAGCAAGCGCATATTGCTGTTCAATATATTAATCCCGGCAACGGGATTGCCGCCCAGTTGAGATGCATAAGCGTGTGCATACAACATGATCATATCAACGGCGCTATGGTCGTTTTCTTTTGCGGCATTTAACAGAGGTTCAGCCACCGGCATGGGCGCAGCCGCGCCCAGCAGTACAAGTCTGCCGATGATGTCCTCAGCCTTGTACGCCGCTTCCAGGGTGACAAGCGCCCCCATGCTGTGGCCGACCAAAGCAGTCTTTTCTATTTTCAGGGCGCGGATGAATTCAATCAACCAGCGGGCGCTTGCTTCAACGGACTCCGGCGGCTCTCCCCCCGACCGATTATGCCCCGGCAGGTCAACGGCTATGGAATTGATTTTTTTCCTCGCGTAATAACGATTAAACAAGGTCCAGACCGTGTGGTCCAGGCCGGCCCCGTGTACGAAGACAATACTCGGCAAGCCGGGATCAAAGTCTTCCCTGCCGGTAGCAGCAAAGGCAATGTGATTGCTCAGTTTAATTTCCATCCCAACCTGTCACCTTACCTGGCGATATAAAAAATAGTTTGTCCATTCTATTTCTGAGACCGATACAGTGCCCGGTTCAAATCGTTGATCAGGTCTTCCGGGTCTTCCAGGCCGACGGACAACCTCACCAAACCCCCGGTAATGCCGGCCTCATTCAAAGCAGCGTCATCCATGCGGCTGTGAGTGGTTGAGGCCGGATGGATCACCAGGGATTTAGCGTCACCCACGTTGGCGAGATGAGAGAAAACCTGCAAAGACTCAATGAATTTCCGTCCCGATTCCCGTCCGCCTTTCAGTTCAAAACTGAACACCGACCCGCATCCCCTGGGTAGCAGCTTTTTAGCCAGATCGTGATCCCGGTGGGCAGGCAGTTCCGGGTAGGTGACGTATTCGACAGCCTCGTTAGTGTCAAGACACCCGACGATTTTTCTCGTGTTGGCGACGTGTTTGTCCATTCTCACCGAAAGTGTTTCAGCCCCTTGCAGGATATAAAAGGCATTGGTGGGGCTTAACGCGGCGCCGAAGTCTCTCAAACCTTCACGGCGCGCCCGGTGCAGGAAGGCATCCGGCCCGAAATCCTCCGTAAAATCGATATTCAATATACCCGCGTAAGGCTCCGTAAGGGTCTTGAATTTACCGGAACCGTCCCAGTCGAACCGGCCGGAGTCCACCACGATACCGCCGATGGCGACGCCGTGCCCCCCGATAAATTTGGTGAGGGAATGAATGGCGATATCCGCGCCGTGATCAAAGGGTTTTAACAGGTAAGGCGTGGTCAGGGTTGCGTCCAGCATCAATGGAATACCCGCGTCGTGGGCAATCCCGGCAATCGTCTCAATGTCGAGCACTTCGCAGCGGGGATTGCCGATGGTTTCGGCATATATCAACCGGGTTTCAGGCCTGATGGCCTGTTTGAACGCGTCCGGTTCTCTCGGGTCCACAAAAGTGGTATTGATGCCAAAGCGGGGCAAGGTGTAGGTAAACAGGTTATGGGTGCCGCCGTACAGGGCATGGGATGACACGATATGACTGCCGCCGTCCATGAGCGTGCATACTGCCAGGTGAATTGCGGCCATGCCGCTTGCCGTCGCCACGGCCCCGGTTCCGCCTTCCAGTCCGGCAATGCGTTCTTCCAACACCGCCACAGTCGGGTTGGAGATGCGCGAGTACACGTGCCCGGACCTGGCAATGTCAAACATGGAAGAAGCCTGGTCGGTATCCTGAAAGACAAAAGACGTAGTTTGATAGATGGGCGTCGCGCGTGCGCCGGTGACGGGGTCGGGTCGTTGACCGCCATGCAGGCTCAGAGTATCAAAACCCGGATATTTCAATTTGGACATGTTATCCCCTTTATTTTTTGCCTGGCTTCCGGTAAACCCGGTCAGGTTATATGCTACAGTTACATTTTACAAACTGGTTAACAAACCTGTTATTCATACTTGATTGACTTAACGACAGAACAAACATGGCTGAAGAAGACATTATTTATACGGCGCAACGCTGGATGGAAGAGGGTCGCAATGTCGCCCTTGCCACCGTGATTGATACCTGGGGTTCGGCGCCGTGCCCCAGAGGAAGTCAGCTGGTGGTGGATGCTGAGTCCCGTTTTGCCGGTTCCGTATCCGGGGGGTGCGTCGAAACCGCCGTTATCGGAGAGGCCCTTGATGTGATAAAAACCGGACAGCCGCGCATGCTGGAGTTCGGCGTCACCAATGATATGGCCTGGGAGGTCGGCCTGGCCTGCGGTGGACAGATCAAGGTGTATGTTGAAAAGATAGAACAGTCGGGTTGACCCTGTGCAAAAAGTATTACTGGAGCGGATAAACGAATGCCGCGCGGCCAACAGGCCCTGCGTGTTGATCAGGAACCTGGATACCCATAACAGCTACGTGCTGGAACCCGGCATCCACGTGAACGAGCGGGACGCCGAATTACACAGCATCGCCATGAACACCCTGACCACAGATCAATGTTTCCACGGACAAATCCGGGAACAAGACCATTTTATCCAGCCGTTTAACCCGCCGTTGCGCTTGATCATCATCGGCGCCGTACACATAGGCCAATACCTGGCAAACAGCGCGCTGTCCTGCGGTTACAACGTCGTCGTGGTCGACCCGAGACAGGCCTTCGCCAGCGAAGCCCGCTTTCCCGGAGTGACGCTGAATACGGACTGGCCTGATGTTGCCTTGACGAATTTGGCCCCGGATACGCGCACGGCGCTGGTCACCCTGACCCATGATCCGAAACTGGATGACCCGGCCCTGAACGTTGCCTTGCGCTCCGATGCCTTTTATATCGGCGCGTTGGGCAGTAGAAAAACCCAGGCTGCCAGGGTAAAACGATTGCAACAGGCCGGATTCGGGGAGGATGAGATTGCCCGGATCAACGCGCCGGTGGGTCTGGCCATAGGCGCCCGCTCACCGGCCGAAATTGCCATATCCGTCATGGCCCAGATCACCGCCAGACTGCGTAATTCCGGTACTAGGTGATGGCGGCAAACTACTGATAATAATAGCGGCCCGATCAAATCCTGAGTCGATTCCCCATGGCCAGCTTTACTGCATTACCCAGTTTTTGTATACTACTAACGATGTTGAAATAATCATTTCTATTTCAATCAGACCTTATATAGGAAGTAGTAATAAATGGAGCAATTACAAATGAAAAAAGCAAAAGTAATATCTTTTATAAATTATAAAGGTGGCGTTGCAAAGACTACCTCTACCTATCACATAGGCTGTTGGCTGGCTGGTATTCAACAGAAAAAAGTCCTCTTAATTGATATAGATCCTCAAACCAATTTGACATTTCTCTGTGCATCAGTCGAAGACTGGAAGAAACAAAATTCAAAGAGCGGCACGATCGCCACAATGTATAAAAGGTTTCTCGAAAAGAAGCCCGTTGATACTAAACGCTATATTTGGAAAGAACCAATACTCGTCAGGGAAGGCCAACGTCATCCAAGGATTGACTTAATTCCTTGTGACATTGATTTAATTGGTGAAGATATTGGAAGTGGTCAAATAGCCGGATCATATCCAAGTATGGAAATGTTGCAAAAAAATGCCAGACAATTTATTCGGGACAGGTATTTTTTAAGGGAAGTAATAAGGGAAGTAGAAGGAAAATATGATTATATACTCATTGATTGCCCACCTAATTTATATCCAATAACCCAGAATGCACTTGCTGCAAGTGATTACTATGTTATCACTGCAATTCCTGACCATCTGTCTACAATAGGATTAAGTATCCTCATTGACAAAGCAAAAAAAATTAAGAAGCTCATGCATGTGGCGTCTGATTTAGCAGGAAATCAAAAAGGCGATAAGCTTTTTGCATCTTTTGGCGCGGTGCTCTTCGTGAGGGTAAGGATTGGCGGGGCAATGTTAACCAATGCACATGCGGATAAGATGGAGGAGATTAGAAACTCGTTAGGCACAGACAAATGTTTTAATACCCATACTACTGAGTTAATAGGCTATACTGAAGCAGCAGAGAACAGTTTACCGGTGTGGTTGCACGATACGGATAATGCAAGAAGAGCCGCACAAAAACAGGAGTATCCAAAAATTACTGAAGAGTTGCTGGAGAAATTTAGTGATGGTTGATGCGAATAGAATAACCAGTAAAAAAATACAGGTCTTTCTGAGTAAATTGTCGGATCTGGTTGAGTCCCTACCTAGTCAAGAAACGAAAGATAAAACCGATGCGGAATTAAATACATTAATCAATTTTTTGTCAGAATTTCGGGAAAGAATGAATAATGTCCCGACTATTGAGGAGGCGAAAGAAATATCTTCAACTATCGAGAGATTGATAATCTTCGTTAAATTAGCAGATTCAGACCCTTTCCTCTCAAGAAGCTTGGGATTGTCGTCTGCAAAAATAGGTGGACAATCTAAAAGGCGAGCAATTACTGACTCGGAGCGTTGTAAAGCAAAAGAAATCGCCGAACAAATCAGGGGGTTGTCTCCTCAGGAATTGGATAAGAAGTTTTCTGATAAGAGCATATATAAAATTATTTTCCTGAAACAGATTGCCAGTGAAATGGGGATCAGAGTTGATTCGAGGGCAACAAGAGCGTCTATAATCAGAATGATGTCTAAAAAGTTATCTAATATTCAAGGATATGAGTATTTGCGATCCGGTAAAACAGAGGCCAGGATAAATTGAAAAAGATATCTATCTGACTTTGCTTCGTACAGTGCGCGCCTTGTTCCCTAGTAAGCCGTTGGCGCACAGCAAAATACTATGTCAACCTGCCTACCTATATTACCCAGAGTTACGACGGGTCCAAGTCAACTTTTCAAGACTATCAGAAGACTAGGGTAAGACAGGAAAAGCACACCAAGCAGCGTTCTCAGATTATTCAATAATCTCTGTGTGCTCTGTGGCTCCAATTCCCTTAAATTTTAAATTCTTATATGCGGTAATCTGCGTCATCTGCGGATTTATTTTTGATCAGGCGGTTGGTATAGAACAGCAGCAGCAGGGCCGTTGAAAAGCTGCCGGCGATGGCCGCGATGCCGGCGCCCATCAGGCCGATTTCCGGTAACAACAGGAACATAATCGCTATATGCAGGGTGCTGGTGAAGATCCTGACATACATGGATATATCGGGTCGGCCTATGGAGTACAGGGCCGGGTCAAGGGCGAATGTGGTCATCGTAACAGCGGCTGCGATCATGAGCAGGACCAGTACACCGTAGGCGCTGATGAACTCTGCGCCGAACAACAAGCCCAACAGGGGTTGTCCGAACAGGAAAACAACCAACAGGATAACACCGGCGATGGCTCCGGCAATCAGCGCCGAGTGGGTGATGACGTTCCACAGACGCGGGGAATTTCTATTAACCGCTATTTTTGCCATTTCCGGATAAACCGTTTCATTGAATAATTGTGCGGGCTTAATCAATACGGTTGCACATTCCTGGGCAATCTTGAAAAAGCCGGCGCCTACCGGCCCCGACAGGAAGCCGACGATAAGGGTTGCAATGTGTACGGTGGAAACATGCAAGGTTCTGTGAATATGTGAAGTCCAGATAAAAGACCAGATTCCTTTATGCGGTCGGGTCAGGTGTCTGAGACCGAGGTCCATATCCTTGCTGAACCCCTGGCGCCTGAATTCGCGCCAGCCGAACCAGACGGTGACGAGACACTGAACAGCGCCAGCCAGAAACCAGAACAGGAGGAATGCGCTGATGTGCTGGTAAAAGAAGTAGGCCGCACAGGCGCCGGCCAGGCGGATAGTCGGAACGACCATGAGCATGAGGGCTACCAGGTCGAAGCGGTCGAACAGGCGCAGCAGTCCCAGAGAGGTTGCCTTGAAGTTGAACAGGATCATGAAGCAATAGACGGTAGCCACAGGCACCAGTTCCGGGGTTACGCCGAACCGGGGCCCGACTACGGAAACGGCCAGCATACCTGCCACTGTGCCCGCGACACAAAAGCCGAGGTCGAGCAGCATGGTAAATTTGATCAGTTTCTGAAAATCCTCCCGGGCATTGTTGTCCAGGCACAAGGCGCCGTACCTGACCACGCACTGCGAGGTCTTCAGCGTGATGAAATCGCGCATTGCGACAGCGTAGGCATGGATAAGAATGAGGACGCCGAAATCATGCGCACCCAGGGCGCGGGTGGCGAGGGCAAGGTAAAGCAACCCAACCAGGGCCGTATACACCTTCCCCGCGGTCAACATGGCGGAGTTCTTGAAAATACGACGAAACAGCCCGTCAGCCGTCAATTTTTTAGCTAAAGAGGGTACAGAGAATTTCATCCAAACCTGTCTCCTGCCCCGGCTGTATAAAGAGTCGCCTTCGGCGACACATTATCAACTGGATTCCCGCTTTCGCGGGAATGGCAGCGGAGGTATTCACAGCGTGTCCTGAAAATGTCATGCTAAGCTGCCGCCGCCAAAGCCTGTCTCGATAATCACATAGTTGCAGACAACGCAGTAAAGGCGGCACATATTTTTTCGATTTGTTCATCGGTGTGCGCCGCGCTGACGCTGATGCGGACCAGAGATTTACCGCCGGGGGTAGCCGGGGGAAAGATCAGGTTTACGTAGATACCGTGTTCGTACAGGCCTCGCCATAATGTCAGCGCCTGTTCACGGGTATCCAGCAGCGCCGCGATTACCGGGCAGGGTTCCGGTCCCAGCTCATAACCCGCATCATGCAAGTGATTATACAGGCGCCGGGCATGTCGCCAGAGCGTAGCGCGGAGATCAGCGCCGTTTTCCACTCGCTTCAGCGCCTCGCGAGTGGACGCAATCACTGACGGAGCAGATGAGGCCGTGAAAATATAAGGTCTGCTGGCGTAGCGTATGAAGTCAAGTTGCGGGTGATTGCTGACACAGTAACCCCCCGTGCTGGCCAGGCTTTTACTGAAAGTGCCGACAATAAAATCCGCGTCATTGATGACGCCGGCATCTTCAACCAGCCCTCTCCCTTTTGCCCCCAGCACCCCCAGGGAATGCGCCTCATCGACCAGTAACAATGCGCCGAAGGTGTTCTTGACGTCGATAATTTCCCGAATCCGGGCCTTGTCCCCCAACATGCTGTATATGCCTTCAATGATCACCAGGGTGTTTGTCGCGCGTTCCCCCAGGCGTTTCAGGCGTTTATACAGGTCGTCGGGATTGTTATGCCGGAACCGGACGATATCCGCCCCGCTCAGTTGGCAGCCATCATAAATACTGGCATGGCTGTCGGCATCAATCATGATAGTGTCTTCATTATTCGCCAGGCCGGAGATTACAGCCAGGTTTGCCTGGTAACCGGTGGTGAATACGATGGCTTTCTCACATTCGTAAAAAGCCGCTATTTCTTCTTCCAGTGCGCGATGTCCCGAGAAACTGCCATTGGCCATTCTTGAACCGGTAGTTCCCGTGCCTTGTTCGTTCAGCGCGGCATGGGCGGCATCGAGACACTTATTATCAAAGGTAAGCCCCAGGTAGTTATTTGTGCCGGCAAGAATCGTCTGCTTCCCGTTTATCCGGGCTTCCGTGGGAGAGTAGATTTCTTCGATAGGCGCCCCGAAGGGATCAACGCCCTGCGCCAGCAAGGTGTCGCGGTCCCGGGCCAGGGACTGAAATTTGGCAAACAGGCTCATGTCAGGGTCTCAGGTTGAGGAATTGACTGTCGAGTGGACCCTGGTCGCCAGGTCTTTAACGGTATGTACGTCCGCGAGCAGGTTGACGGGCATGCTGATGTCAAATTCGTCTTCAATATCCAGTAACAGGTCCAGGACCTTGAATGAATCCAGTCCCAGTTCCGTGGCCAGGTCGGAATCCTCGTGCAACTCGACGTCCGGCGGGGTAAGCCCGGACAGTTC
The DNA here is from genome assembly GCA_965248145.1 of Gammaproteobacteria bacterium. Lineage (GTDB taxonomy): Bacteria > Pseudomonadota > Gammaproteobacteria > Eutrophobiales > Eutrophobiaceae > JAAXHV01. Next base: position 1,226,439 of record OZ252091.1, read on the forward strand.
GGTCGTAATTTTTGTCAGTATTTCCTCATAACTCACACTCATGCGCCATTCTCCGATCAAATTGAGGCCGCGTCTATTGCGTCGATTAAACTGATTTTTGGTTGCCATCCCAGGCAAGTCGTTAAAGGCGTATTATCGCATACCCAGTTCTTGTGGGTAATCTCATTGATCTTGCCCGGGGTCAGCATGGCCGGATATCGAAACACCCTGGCCAGCAGGAGATTGATATGGGCAAGTGTTTTTAATAATGGAATGGGAACCGGGATATGTGTTATCCGGTGACCCCAGGCATCTCGTCCGATAGCCATGAGGTCTTTCCATTGATATCCTCCCCGGGTCCCGTCATCCAACTCGAACAGGCCGCCGGCCTTTGTTGCCGTTAACCACGTCAGGATGGCGTTGACCAGGTCATCAACGTGGAGCAGGCTGATCCTTGCGCCGGGCGTTTTTGGCGCCGGCAAAAAACCATGACGCATCAGGCGCAACAGGGGCCGCATTTCCTTGTCGCCGGGACCGTAAACTGCCGTTGGACGGTAAATGGTGCGGGATAACCCGGCATGTCTTTCCGACATCAACAGCGCTTCCGCCATTGATTTACTCCGGGCATACCAGGAGTAGTCCGGGCACCTTGCGGCGATCGATGAAATGAAAAGAAACTTCGGCGCCGGCGTTATTTTATGGATTTCGTTAAGAAGATTTTCGGTTCCCCTGAGGTTGACATCCAGAAAGTCTTCCAGCGAATTTCCCCTGACAACACCGGCGCAATGTATGACGGCAGCGCAGCCTTCCACCAGTTCATTTAATGCGGATGGGTTGTTCAGGTCGCCTTTGACCCAACGGACAAACTCAGAATCAGGGTGATGTCTGCGGGTTAATGCCCGGGTCTGAAACTTTGACTCGCTCAACGCAACGAGGAGTCTCCTGCCGATGAAGCCTGTGGCTCCCGTCAGCGCCACCTGCTCCGACAAAGGCGTTATCCGGTTTCTGATTGTGACGCGGAGGTCTGTTTCAGGTCTACTCTTTCCGTGAAGCCTTTACGCGCGGCAACACGGGATAATTTTCCCGAGGAAGTGCGCGGCAGCGTATGCGGCGAAACCAGGTCCACGTAGCAGTAAATTCCGAAACCCTCGTAAACTTTTATTTGCAGGTGTTTGATTAATGACTGCCTGGCCGTACTCTCCGTCAGACGGCATTCCACCACCAATACGACCACTTGTTGACCCTTGGCGTCTTCCATATCAAATGCCGAGGATTCGCCCATTCTTATCTCATCCAGGTCTTCTGCTATCTCTTCAAGGTCCTGGGCGCGGATATTCCTGCCGTTGACAATGATGATGTCCTTACGGCGTCCGGTCAGGTAGAGATTATGCTCGAACAGGTAACCCAGGTCCCCGGTGTCCAGCCAACCATCATCCAGTAAAACCTGCTCAGTTGATTTTTGATCATTTAAATAGCCGTTCATCAGGCTGGGTCCTTTTACCAGGACTCTGCCGACGCGCAGGTCAGGCAGGATACAGCCATCGTTATCGACGATCCTGATCTCGTGGTCGGGAATGGCGCGGCCACAATTGACGATTTCATTTACCTTGCGTTGGTCCGATTTGACGCGCACGGCGACACCCCGTTCAGCCATGGTCAGCGCGTCAACGTACATCACGTCCAGGCCGCGGTCCAATTCTGAAAATGTAGCCGCAAGCGAAGCTTCGGCCAGACCGTAGCAGGGCAGGAAAGCGTTGGAGTTAAAACCCGTTGCGGCCATCTTTGCCGCGAAATCCTCAAAGGTGGCGGAACGGAGCATCTCGGCGCCGATGCCGGCAATGCGCCAACTGCCCAGGTCAAGCTGTTGCAGGTCCGTATTGCGAATCCTGCGGGCACAGAGCTCATAACCAAAAGGCGGCGCGAATGCAATGGTACAGCGATTCCGGCTGATGATACGCAACCACTGCAAGGGCCGTATGGCAAAATCACGGGTGCTCAGGTAATCCACCGATAGCTGGGAGGCCACTGGTCCCAGGACAAATCCGACCAGGCCCATATCATGATAAAACGGCAGCCATGAGGCGCAGCGGTCACCATTATGGACCTTCAGACCACTTCTCGTGATTCCTTGCAGGTTGCTCATTACCGCTTTGCCGGTAATGATGACTCCCTGGGGAGACCGGGTGCTGCCGGAAGTAAATTGCAGGTACGCAGGTTCTTCAGGTCTGCTTGGGTCAAGAGAATGACCGGAAGGTGAAATGTCCGCCAGTTGTTCCGGCGTGCCAATCCATTCCAGAGTTTCGTTGTCCGCGGCCGCTTCTTCCAGAAAGCTGATGAATTCCTTATGGGCTATGGCTGCCTTTGCTTTGCCGCTGGTCAACAAACCCTGGAGCTGTTGAACGTAAACGGCATGGCTGCCGAGGTTCAGGGGTATCGGCATGGCGAAGGGCACCAGGCCGATATACTGGCAGGCAAAGAACAGGACAATAAAATCAGGGTGAGTATCGGCAACCAGGGCGACGTGGTCGCCGCGTTGCAAATTGAGTTGCAAGAGACGCCGGGCGGCGATTTTAGCCTGCTGCTGCAACTCACTATAGGGTAGAACCGCGGAGAGGTTTCCTCGTGCATCATAAAAATTACATCCGGTAGCACCCGCGGAGGCATATTCCAGCGCTTCAGATAAATTGGAGAAGCCGGCTAAATTTTGTATTAATGTGTTATCAGTGTTCGTCGCTTCTCGATTCACGATTAATAAACCCCCGTTTCGTTCTTTTTTACATCCGTTAACAACGACAGATTTATTTTTGGCATACCTAATTATCCATGAGAACCATTGTCAATGCAAAAGCGATTGAATACTCAAGTCTTTATTTCCATTAAGTTAAGTAACTACCACAAAAATTACCATAAAAATGGTCTTTTGTATACTCTCTTAAATTGTATATGTCCTCAATATTACACAACCTTGAAAAAACTTGCATCTTTTTTTGTTGTTATCTGACATTCATGTCGGCCAGTTGGCCCTCAGATCATCCCGCAGGTGATTGAAAACCACATCATCAACCTCGTTGTTTTGTCCCAAATTCGGCGGCCTGGGCCAGGCAGAATCAGAAAATTCCAGGCCGGCATAAGATCGGTTTTTCGCATAACGGGGTATAACATGAAAATGGACGTCAGGATCAACCATCATCAGCATCAGGTAATTCAGTTTATCATAATGGAAAAGATGTGATAATACCGTCTCAATATCACGCGTTACCCTGCCCAGTTCGGTAAAGCCGGCCTGGCTGAGCTGTGAAAATGCAGTCGCCGGTTCACGGGCAACCAGCACCAGTGACCCCAGCGTTACTTGGGCCGGACGCAGTAGCACAAGCCAGGTGGAATAGGAATGAATACTGGTATCGGGGGCCCCGAATTTCAACATCGTTTCGTTAAAGATGTTAAAAGACACTGCTATATTACCGGTCAAGATGATAGAAAATCACACTTTACACGATTAAAATGATTTTTCCAGTATAAGTTTGCGTATTTGTATAGTTCTAATCGGAATAATAACAAGCGAGTTGCCAAGAAATGCCGTCTGACGACATACGAGTTGTGCCTGTAAGCACCCGGCGACAACTGGCCGCGTTTATCCGGTTGCCCTGGCGGCTGTACGCGCAGGACCCCAACTGGGTTCCGCCGCTGAAACTCGAACGAAGACTGCATTTTTCCTCCCTGAATCCTTATTTTGCCCACAGTCAATGGCAGGCCTGGATTGCCTGGCAGGGGGACCGGCCGGTCGGCAGGATCAGCGCCCAGGTTGATGAACTGCATCGCCGCCATCATGGCGTGCAATCCGGTCACTTCGGCTTTTTGGAATGTGAAAACAACCCGGATATCGTCAGCGCGCTGACGGCAGAGAGTGAGGAGTGGCTGCGGCAACGACAGACCGAGATCATTACGGGTCCCTTCAATTTTTCCATCAACCAGGAATGCGGTCTGCTGGTGGACGGCTTCGATACCCCGCCGGCGTTGATGACGCCCCATAATCATCAATGGTACGGTGAACTGCTCGAGCAACAGGGCTACACTGCGGCAAAAGACCTGTATGCTTACTGGCTAAAAACCGATTTTGCCGCCCCGCGCGCCATGCAGGTCCTGGTGGACAGGTATGGCAAATCCATCACCTTAAGAGTATTAAATCGGAAAAAATTCAAACAGGAACTGGAAACCCTCCGGGGGATTTTTAATGACGCCTGGTCCGATAACTGGGGATTTGTTCCCTTTACCCGGGCGGAATTCGCCGAATTGGGAACCAGTTTACGGTTATTCGTGCCGGATGATTTTGTCTGGATTGCGGAATACGAAGGGACGCCGGTGGCGTTTATTGTCGTATTGCCCAACCTGAACGAAGTCCTGAAAGACCTGGACGGCAGTTTATTCCCGTTGGGTCTGTTCAAACTCATCCGGGCATTGAAAAAACGCAGCATCAAGACGGTCAGGGTACCGTTGATGGGAGTCAGGAAGGAATTGCGAAACACGCCGTTGGGCGTTGCCCTGGCATTTCTTGTCATCCACTCCGTCAGACAGTCGGCCGTTGCCAGGGGGATGGAAAATGTGGATATGTCATGGATACTGGAAGACAACCAGGGAATGCGCAGCATGCTGGAAAGGGCAGGCAGCAGACTGTACAAGACTTACCGGATCTATCAGAAACAGTTATAAAAAATCCGCAATGATAAATTATGGATAACTCATCAATCACAGAGAACTTTCCGTTAGTGACAAGTGACCCTGGATTACAACATTCCAGGACGCCCCGTCATTCTGGCGAATGCCAGAATCCAGTGGACAAACTTCCCCTGGATCACACCATTCCAGGGCAGGCCTGGTGACTTATGCGGATTAGGCAGGGAGTCGTCGCTTTATTGCTGGCAGGGGACCGGACCGATGATGATGCGGTTGCGCGTGTTTCCGGCGTCCCCTGCAAGGCGCTGGCGCCGATAGCGGGGATACCGATGATCATCCGGGTGATCAACGCGTTACAAGCGTCCAGGCGAATTGCCTCCTGGGTATTATGCGGCCCATCCCAGGCGGCCCTTGATGACTGCCCGCAACTGCAACAGTTCACCGCACAGGATAACGTCACCTGGCTCCCCGCCGGGAAAAGCCTCAGCGGTAGTGTGCAGGCAGGCCTGGAAAAGATCGATCCTGCCCCCCTGGTCCTGATAACAACGGCGGACCACGCGTTGCTGGACGCCGGGACCCTTGGCTATTTTCTGGACAGGGTCGGTGAAAGCCGCGCCGACGTCAGCGTGGGACTGGTCAGGTACGGCTTGATCAAGGCAACGTACCCGGAAGTCCGGCGTACCGTCCTGCGGTTTTCCAATGGCGGCTACTGCGGCTGTAATTTGTACGCGGTTTCCGGCGCCAGAGGCAGGGACATTATTTCATTCTGGCGTCGGATTGAAACAAATCGCAAAAAACCCTGGCTTATGGCCGTCAGGTTGTTTGGCCTCGGCGCGCTGACGAGATATTTCTGTGGTCGGCTGAGTATTGAGCAAACCAGCCAATCTATCCTGAAAGCCACGGGCATCACGGTGGATTTCATTGAGTTGCCGTTTGCCCACGCCGGCATCGACGTGGATACGCCGGAGGACAAGGAACTGGTGGAGAAGATACTCGCTGGTTAGTTTTTGGTTGTTAGTTGTTGGATTTCAGTTTTTAGTAGTTAGTTTTCAGTTTTTAGTGGGGAGAAATCAAACAGGTGAAGACTTACCTCCTCCCTTTGCACCGATAACTAACAACTAAAAACTAACAACCAACAACTTTTTCCGCATCGTCCAGGTCTTTTTTGAAATCGATCTCGCACCAGCGATGGCCGTTTATACTGCACGAACGCACCAATGATTGTTTGGCCAGCACATCCACCGCGCTTAAAAACCATGACCTCAGACCTTCACCCTGTTTCATTTGCTGATTTAACAGGTCACGAAACAGGGTCGGGCCGTTTTCCCGAAAATACAACAGACCAATGGATTCTGCCTGAGTTTGGTCGTCCGTTAATGTTTTGCTGACTGATTTCACCATGGAGTCATGCAGTTCGACCCGCATATCGTCATCGTCGTAATCGTCTTTGTAGTCAACGGTCAAGGTGACCGGCGCCGGGGGTGATGCGAGAACGGTGTCCAATAATGCAGGTTCGAACAGCGTATCCCCATTCAATAAAAGAAAATCCTCATCCATCACGTGACGGGCCATCCAGCAACTGGCCAGGTTATCGGACACCCGGTAGAAGGGATTGAAGACAATATTGATCCGCGCCAGGTCATTGCCGAATTGTTTATTGATATGCTCTTCAACCAGTTCCGTATTAAACCCGGTGATGATAAACAGTTTGTCGATATTCGCTGCCAGTAAGATCTGAACCTGCCACTCCAGTATCGTCTTGCCCGCAACGGGAAGCATACACTTGGGGCGCGTTTCAGTCAGGGGCAGTAATCTTTTACCCTGTCCAGCGCTTAATATAATTGCATTAACCATGAAAGTTTGTCCTTTTGTCGGCCGGGTCTTCCCGAAGTCAGGGTGAGCAGTTTAATGAAATTTATAATACAATCAAATCACCAGTTTCCGTCATTGGTAAAATTCAGCCGAACTTCATGTCAAATATTGAACGATACATCATCAGCGAAGTACTTAAGCCCTTCAGCTTCGTGTTAATCATCCTGGTTGCCCTGTTTGTCTGTTTCAGCAGTGCAAGATACCTGGCGGAAGCGGTGACGGAGACACTGGGCGTCTATTTCATGCTCAAGTTGATTTTATTGAAGACGATTATCGCCCTGGAAGTGTTAATTCCCATTGCCCTTTACGTGGCCGTGGTGATCGGACTGGGGCGGTTGCATCGAGACCAGGAGGTAATCGCCCTGTATGCCGCCGGCGTCGGCAATAAGCATATCATCGGGCCGATAGTTCTCGTCGCCATACCGGTCGCCCTGGCGGTGGGCGCGCTTTCCCTGTATGGCCGCCCCTGGGCTTATGAGAGCAGTTATCTCCTTGACGCCACGGCCAGGGCCGATTTGAATGCCGACCGGTTTCAGGCAGGGCGGTTCTACGGGAATGACGAGTCCGGCACGGTTATTTATATCGATGATAAAGATAAGACGACCGGCAGGATGTCCGGGGTGTTTTATTACACGCGTAATGACAAGGCCAGCGAAATTACCGTTGCCGTGACCGGTGACCAGCAGGAAGGCCTGGAGGACGGAAGACTTCAGGTACATTTGAAAAACGGGCGCCTGTACCGGTTGCAGCGAAGCTCGATGGACGATGAACTCGTCAATTATACAAAGCTGGTCAGGTTCCACGATGACCCTGAGGTGAGTATCGGCTATAAGCGTAAAGCCGCGGCGACGTCGAGCCTGCTCACATCCGACCAGCCGGTGGATATTGCGGAAGTCCAGTGGCGCTTGTCCCGGCCCATAGCGACGCTGTTGCTTGCATTGATTGCCATTCCATTGAGCCGTTCATCCCCCAGGCAGGGGAAAAATGAAAAAACATTCATGGCCGCGTTGATATTTGCGGTTTACTACAATCTCAGCGGTGTTGCCCAAACCTGGGTGGAGCAAGGCGTGGTTGATGAACGCCCCGGGATCTGGTGGCTGCACCTGTTGATGGCGGTCGTTGTGCTTATATCCCTTTCTCCCGGATTCAGGAGAAAAGTGTTTGGATGAATATCATTGAAACATACCTGATGCGGCAGATTGGCGTGGGGTTATTGATATCGGCCGCCGTATTGTTGCCGCTGTTCAGCTTTTTGGACCTGATTGAACAACTGGATGACGTTGGTGAAGGTTTTTATCGCACCCGGGATGCGTTTTACATTGTTTTGCTGATGCTTCCCAGGCGGTTAATTCAACTGCTCCCGTTTATCGCACTCATCGGCAATGTAATTGCATTGGGGCGCCTGGCGGTTAATTCGGAAATAATTTCCATGCGCGCCGCGGGACTGTCTCCGGCGAGGCTCAGTCTTGCCTCTTTCAAGGTGGGTCTGTGCCTGCTGCTGTTGCTGGGGGTACTTGAGCAGTTCGCAGCCCCTGTGCTGCATCAAAAGGCCATCGCCCATCGTTTGGATGCCTTGAACCAAAGCGCGGAACTGGGTGAGGACCTGGGGATATGGACGCGTGATGAAAATCATGTTTTAAGACTGGGGGATTTAATCCGGGCGGCCTCCGTACGCGACGTGGAAGTTTTTATCCTGGACGGGCAGGGGTTGCTCGCCAGGTATATTCACGCAGAACATGCGGAAATAATCAATGATGAGCAATGGAACCTGTATGACGTCACAAAGAAGGAGTTTCAGGGTTCCGGGGTAAATTCGACACACCTGGATCGAATGATCTGGCGTCCTTTTTTGAACTCCGACCAGGTAGCCACCCTGACCAGACCGCCCGAGAGTCTGGCGCCGACGGATTTGTACCGGCATATCAGTTACCTGAAGAAAACGGGACAGCAACATAATGAAATCTCGCTGGCCTTCTGGAGAAAATTCGGCGCGGGCCTGATCATGCTCGCCATGCTGCTGTTGTCGGTGCCCTTTGTGTTCGGCTCAATACGATCGGGTATCGGAACTCGTCTGGTGTTGGCGGGGATCACGGGGATATGCGTCTACCTGCTGGACCAGATTTTTTCCAACGCGGGGTTATTACTCAATTTAAACCATGCGATGGTCGCGCTCACACCCGGACTTGTCCTGTTGCTGACAGGTCGATTATGGTTGCAACGGGTTGCCTGAATATCTGACCCCAAATATCAGACTGTATTTTTACTCTGACCCCAAATATCAGGCGATGAGAATACCCGGGAAAAGTTTGTTTCAAATTTTTGTTCTTCAGTGTTAAAAACGGATGACTCGACGTGAGTCAACCAGCCGCTTGGCGTTTTGTTCACCTCGTAGACGTTGTAGCCTGCTTTTTTTCCCGGATTAGCGTAACAGGCCGATGCGGAAGGGACGCCGAAGACCGGTATTAAGCGAGTGCCGGTCCTCAGCATGGCGCGTACCTGCCGGTGCCCGTGACCATGAATAACCAGCTCTGCGCCGTGTTGTTCCAGGATCGGCAGCAACCTGTATGCGTCAATCAGCCGGCGCCTGTAGCTATACGCGCCGGGCTGTGGGCCGTGGTGCAACACGATGATGCGATATAAACTCCGTTGCGCGGTTATTTCAAGCAGCTGGTAGAGTCGGTGTAACTGTTCGTCGCCCAGTTTACCGGTCGCAAAGAAGGGCGCGCTGGGTATTGCAGTTGAAAGACCGATGATTGCCACCGGGCCGCGTACCCGCAGGTAGGGGAAGCCGGGAACGTCGTAGGTATTGCCCGGTCCGTTCGGGTCACTTTGCATATAGGCAAGCCACTGGCCCGTTGTCCCGTCAAAATCGGCGCTGACATAGTGATCATGATTCCCCGGCACGATTGATATATAATCAGGCGCGCCTATGCCGTTTAACCAGGTTCCGGTTTCCCGGCATTCGGCAGCCGTGCCCAACTGGGTGAAGTCGCCGCTGATGATCAGGTGATCAGGTTGCCGCCTTGTCAGGTCGGCGAGGGTATGGGACAGTATTTCCCTGTTGTGCGACAGACGGCGTTTCAATCTCCATGAAAGATAACCGAGAATGCGTTTGTTCAGTAAATCGTCCCATTTAACGTGGTCAAGCGACGTCAGGTGGGGGTCGGAAATATGTGCTATTTTCAAGCTTAAATTCATTTGGTTTCTGATTATAAAGCATCCATGAGTACTTATGTTCAAATCGTTGGTGACAGCGGGACGGAAATATGGGGAATGACCGGTCGTGAAAGACTGGTTCGTATGCTGGAAAATACCGGCGCTGTGAAAATCATTTCCACAGGGACTGAATTAGCCCCCGGCACGGCCGTCATTTTTCTCCGTGGAGATTATATATTCGACGGTCGAATACTCCAGGCCGTGCTCGGCAGGGAGAGTGAGTTTGTCCTGTACGAACAGGATGGCCGCGCAGCCGTCGCAATGCGTACCGGCAACCATGACGCAAATATATTCGATGCCGATCATCAGCCGGGATCGTTGACAAGGATAGCGGTAAATGACCTGGTCAACCCCTACAACGAGCGGCTGAAGAAATATGAACCGGCCAAAGTCTGGCGGATCGAGTCCGATAACCGGGATTTTATTGAGCAGGAGTTGTTCAGCGGCTCTTATAAAGGCGTAACCGACCTGGTCACCAAGTGGGTTTGGCCCCGGCCGGCAAGATGGGCGACAAAAGTCTGCGCAGGATTTAAATTGAAGCCGAACCATGTGACCCTATTCAGCCTGGTCCTGGCAATCCTGGCCGGATTTGCCTTCTGGTATGGTGAGTTTGCCGCCGGCTTGTTGTTGGGCTGGTTCATGACCTTTTTGGACACCGTGGACGGCAAGCTGGCCCGGGTGACACTGACCTCAAGCCGTTTCGGCGACCTGCTCGACCACGGTCTGGATTTGATACATCCGCCCCTTTGGTATATTGCCTGGGGCGTGGGATTAACCGTTCATGCACAGGCGTTACCCTCCCTGACAACACTTATCATCCTGATGTTTGCGGCATACATCGGCGGCCGGCTCTGTGAAGGCGCGTTTCAGGTATGGATTGCCCCTTTCTCGATTTTCGTGTGGCAGCCCGTCGATTCCCTGAGTCGATTAATTACTGCCCGCCGTAATCCCAATATGCTGGTACTGACTGCCAGCCTGATTGTGGGACGGCCCGATGCGGGGCTGGTTATCGTCATCGCCTGGCATCTCCTGTCCACCTTGTTCCTGCTCGTGAGGCTGGGCAAGGCCTGGAAGACGAAACAAAACCAGGGCCAATTGGTGAGTTGGCTGAAGGCGATCAGCCCTGAATCGCAGCATAACGGCCTGGCAGTGAAGATATTTATGTAAGTTTTTAGTTTCTGGTTTCTGGTTTTTGGTTTCTGGTAGAAGCAGGAATATCAAGTAACAGCAAATAACAAAAAACTAACAACAAAAAACTAAAAACTAACAACTAACAACAAAAAACTAACCTGAATGACTGACAAGCGTACAAATCCAGCCCAGGAAGTTCCGCAGGCATTGATTGACGTGGTGGCGGGGCAATGTGGCGGGGACGTGCCCGAATCCTGTACGGCCATCACCGCAGCGCTCAGGGAATCCTACGGCGCGGCGCTGCAAGGCATCCTGTTTTACGGTTCCTGTTCCAGGGGTGAGGCCATGGAGAGCGGCATTGCTGATATTTATGCCGTCGTCGATGACTATAAGAATATTTATGACAGACGTTACCTGGGGTATGCAAACGCGTGGTTGCCTCCCAACGTCTTTTACCGGGAAATTTCCGGCAACGGCGACCCGCTCCGGGTTAAGCTGGCCGTCATCAGCCTGGCGGATTTTACCGACGGTATCCTGAACTGGTTTCATTCCTACCTGTGGGGACGGTTTGCCCAGCCGGTGCGGATACTCTACGCGCGTGATGAAACATTGCAGCGCGAGTTTCACAGGCTGCTGGCACAGGCCGTGCTGACCCTGCTTAAAACAACGATTCCGACCCTGTCGGAAAAGTTCAACAATGCAGAGGCAATCTGGACCAGGGCCTTATCCTTGTCCTATTCAGCGGAATTCCGGCCTGAAGCCGAGACCAAGGCTGGCCGCCTGGTCAGGTCCGATTTGACCGGCTATGCCGGGTTGCTGGAAGCGGCCTTACCCGAACTCGACGAAGTGCTTCGTCGCCGGAGTGAAAATGACTACCTGTGCCTGTGCGAAGACGTGATCAGGAAAAAGGCCTTATTCCGGTGGCGCCTGCGCCGCTGGCAGGGACGCATATTATCTGTCCTGAGATTAATGAAGGCGACCCTGACGTTTAAAAACAGTGTCGATTACGCGGCCTGGAAGATAAACCGGCATACCGGCGTCAAGGTTGAAGTTACGCCCCGGCTCCGCCGTCATCCTCTGTTATTCGGCTGGCGGGTATTCCGGCAATTGATCAAACGGGGCGTAATACATTGAATAAGCGGGATATTTGGGGTCAGAGTAAAAATACTCAACAATAAACAATACCATCTGCCGGATTGACTGAATTTTTACTCTGACCCCAAATATCTTACTCTGACCCCAAATATCCAAATATCACATATGTCGGAAAAGAAGAAAAAACACCGTCTCAGCGTGGCGCTGGGATTGTGGGTTATTAAACGAATAGAACAGGTCCTGGTCAGGTATTCCCTGGTCGGCGACACGCCTTTCCTGCCGTCCTCGGCATTTGACTGGGTGGATTTACTGGAGGCCAACTGGAAGACGATTCGCGCGGAACTGGACCAGGTGCTGGAAACCCCCGAACGCATCCCGAACTTTCAGGATATCTCGCGGGACCAGGCCAACATCACCCGGGACGATAAATGGAAGTCTTATTTTCTTTACGGCTATGGTTACAAAATGCCCGAAAATTGCAATAAATGTCCCGAAACGACACGCGTCATCGAAGCAATACCCGGCATGTTTACGGCTTTTTTTTCCGTTCTGGCCCCAGGCAAGCATATCCCCCGGCATCGGGGACCTTACCGGGGGCTGTTGCGTTGTCACCTGGCGTTGCTGGTGCCGGAGCCGCGGGAAGACTGCTGGATAGAAGTAGGCGACGAGACGACCACCTGGGAAGAGGGCCGCTGCGTTGTTTTTGATGACACCTACAAGCACCGGGTGGAAAATAATACCGACGGCGTCCGGGTGGTGCTGTTCCTTGACGTACTGCGCCCGTTAAAATTTCCCGGTTCACTACTCAACCGGGTCATACTTCAATTAATTCGCTTGTCACCGTTCATTCAGGACGCCCGCCGCAACCAGGTGGCCTGGGAAAAACGCCTTGGGGGTTGTTAGTTTTTAGTTATTTGTTTTTAGTTGTTGGTTTTTTTGTGAGGATTACTGAATATGGAGCATTCAACCCCTAAAAACTAAAAACAAATCGCAGAGTCGTCTCGGCCAGTTCAATCCTGTCCTGTATCGAACGCATAACAGTATCGGTTACCTCCACCCTGATGCCCAGTTTCTCTATTTCATCCATTTCATGCTTATCGGCGTTGTCAATAATCAATCCGTCCAGGAAGTCACGGTAATATCCGGCGATTGACAGGTTATTTGCCGGCATGTTCAGCTCCTCCATGATCTTGGCCGCGGGGCCTTTCAGCGCCTTTCCGCCGACGATAGGCGAGACCGCGACAACGGGGGCGGCAACGGAGCGTAACGCGGGGCGTATGGTTTTCAGGGAGAGGATCGGGTCTATGCTCAGGAAGGGGTTCGACGGGCACAGGATGATCGCGTCCAGGTCTTCGCCGGCGAGCAGGCCGGCAAAATCCGGGTGGGGACGGGCCTTGTCGCGGCCGGCAAATTCGATTGATTCCACTATGGGCAGGCAGGCATGGCGAACGAAATAATCCTGGAAGGACAGTTTCCCCCGGTCAGTCTCAATGACCGTCCGCAACGCGTCCTGGGTCATGGGAATGATCCTGTGTTCAATGCCAAAGGAACGGCTGAGCGCCCGGGTGACCGGGTCCAGCCCGATACCTGCCTTCAATGCCTGGGCCCGGTATAAATGGGTGGCAAGGTCTTTGTCGCCCAGGTTAAACCAGGCCAGTTCCTCGAAACGGGAAATTGTTTCCATGAAGTTCCAGGTTTCCGCGGCAATGCCCCAGCCTTTGGCCTGGTCCGACACCTCCGCCAGCGTATACATCACCGTATCCAGGTCTGGCGAGATATGCAGTCCCAGGTGCTGAAAATCGTCGCCGGTATTAACGACGATGAGCAGGCTGTCCGGCCCGGCTATCTTGCAGAGCCCGTGGGCAAGCTTTGCCCCGCCCACGCCCCCGCACAAAGACAGGATGGTTTTATTCTCCACGTTCCTTAGGAACCTCTGATTAAGTCAGAGGTTCCAACGATACAGGGAGGTATCGTCAAAATCAATGACAGTAGGTCATTGATTTTGTGAGGAAAACAAAAACGTGTCCCGTACCCCGTATCAAATACGGGGCAGGCTTTGATACGGGATCGCATTTTTGTTTTCCGTACTCTGAACAAGTCCTGAGCCTGTCCCGTACCCCGTATCAAGTACGGGGCAGGCTTTGATACGGGAATGGACTTGTTCAGAGTTTCCCTTACCTGAACAAGTCTTTGTCAGGCTCTCTTATCAGGGCTGAAGCGTCTTCCACAGGACCGCGCAGTTCAAGACCTTTGATCAATACCGCCGGTATTCCCTGTGCCGCCTGTCCCATGACCAGGGAGGCGGCGGCGGCGATTTCATCGGCTATACCTACCTCGGTCGTTCTCAACGGGTTCCCGTGCAGGTCTGTTTCACCGCGCAGGTCCAGCAGGCAGGGCAGGCCCGCCGCGCCGATGGCGATACCGGTGACGCCGTTGCGCCAGGCGCGACCGGCGCTGTCGTTGATGATTACGCCGACGTTGGCGCCCCGGGCTTTCCTGATTTGTGCGTGAATTTCAGCGGCGCTGACATTGGCGTCTTCCGGCAACAACAACACTCTTTCCGAACCGCTGTCGTACGGTAAATTGGAGTGGTCGATGCCGGCATTGGCGTGGACGAACCCCAGGTGATGCTCAACGATTAAAATATCCTCCCGGTACCTGACCACCCGTTTCGACTGGGCCAGTATCAACTCCACCAGGCGCGGGTCTTTATCGACTTCCCCGGCCAGTTGTCTGGCCCGGTCTGAGGGCGTTACCCCAGCCAGGTCCACATAACGGTTCTCTGCTTTTGAGACAACCTTCTGGGCAATCACCAGGATATCGTCGTCAACAAGAGGATATTCCTGCAACTGCGCCAGCAGTAATTCCGCCAGGTTGTCTCCGGGCATGACTTCCGGTATGCCATGCACGGGCAGCAGTTGTATCCCCTGGTTGCTTTTTTCGAGCTTCTCTTTATTCATTCCCAACCACAAAAACTAAAAACTAAACAGCGCCATCGGTATAATAACTTCCTTTTATTGATTAATATGAATAAAACAGCCAAATCACAATTGAAGAGTCAAAATATAGTCTGGAGTGACAGCCTGGTAACGGCGCAGCGGCGCGCGGCCATCATGGGGCATCAGCCGGTAACGGTCTGGTTTACGGGCTTGTCCGGCGCCGGCAAATCCACCATAGCCAGGGCGAGCGAAGCGGCCCTGGTTGAGCGGGGCGTCAAGGCGTTTATTCTTGACGGCGATAACGTCCGGCATGGCATGAATTCCAACCTGGGATTTTCCCCGGAGGACCGCACCGAGAATATCCGCCGCATCGGCGAGGTGTGCAAATTGTTTACCGATGCCGGCCTGATTGTTTTTTCAGCTTTTATCTCACCCTATAAGGCAGACCGGGACCTGGTTCGCGGCAGGCACCCGGAGGGAGGCTTTATAGAGGTGTACGTGGACGCGTCGCTGGAAGTGTGCGAAAGCAGGGACGTTAAAGGACTGTACCAAAAGGCGCGCGCGGGGGAAATACCCGAATTTACCGGTATTTCCGCGCCATACCAGGCGCCCGACAACCCGGAATTATGTCTCAAGACTGGCGAGCAGACCATCGAGGAATCGGTAGCTGAAGTCATCGCTTATCTTGAGACGAACAAGTACATAAAAAGTGCCTGATAAAAAGTGCCTGACAAGGTAAAAACCCGGTTTGCGCCCAGTCCTACGGGTTATCTCCACCTGGGCGGGATACGCACGGCTTTGTTTGCCTGGTTGTATGCCAGACACCATCAGGGTGAGTTCGTCCTGAGAATCGAAGATACCGACCGTGAGAGATCAACTACCGAGGCCCTCAACGTCATCCTGGATGGGATGAAATGGCTGGGACTGGACCATGACGGGGACATTGTCTACCAGTCCCGGCGCACGGAAATTTATAAAAATGCGATAACACAACTGCTGGACGAGGACCGGGCCTATCATTGTTATTGCAGCAAGGAAGAACTGGAAGCCATGCGCGAGGAGGCCGTGAGCAAGGGGGAGAAACCCAGGTACAACGGTAAATGCCGGAATGGAAGCCAACGGCTTGCAGGGGACGTTTCACCGGTGGTCAGGTTTAAAAATCCTCTTGATGGGGAAGTGATCATTGACGATCTCATCCAGGGCAGGGTGGCGATCAGCAACGGGGAGCTGGATGACCTGATCCTCGCGCGTGCCGACGGTTCGCCGACGTACAACCTGACCGTCGTGGTGGACGATGCCGATATGGGCATTTCCCACGTCATTCGCGGTGACGATCACCTCAACAACACCCCCAGGCAAATCAATATATTCGATGCCCTGGGCATGGCCGCGCCCAGGTACGCGCATATCCCCCTGATCCTGAACACCGACGGCAAAAAGCTGTCCAAGCGCCACGGCGCGGCCAGCGTGCTGGAATATAAAGACCAGGGTTTTTTGCCGGAAGCCTTGCTGAATTACCTGGTGCGCCTGGGCTGGTCCCACGGAGACCAGGAGATTTTCAGCATCGCCGAGATGGTTGAACTGTTTGATATAGCGCAGGTGAACAAGGCCGCGGCCGCGCTGAACCCGGATAAGCTGACCTGGCTGAACCAGCACTATCTGAGGGAAAGCAAAGCGGAACGGATTGCCTGTTTGCTTAAAAAAATATTAATTAAGCTTGGTATTGACGTAGCCGGACCGCCCGATCTCAAGGAGCTGGCCGGGATACAGAAGGAGCGGGTGAAGACAATAACGGAAATGGCCGAACAAAGCCGTTTTTTTTATGAAGACTTCGCAGAATACGACGAGACGGCGGCAAAAAAACACCTGCGTCCCGTCGTTTTTGAGGCGCTACGGCAGGTCAGGGAGACCTTATCCGGACTGGAAGACTGGGACAGGGAAGCGCTTCATGCCGCCATAAATGCCGTCGCGGAACAGCAGGCCATGAAGTTCGGCAAGATCGCCCAGCCCCTCAGAGTGGCGGTGACGGGCAGCGCCGTCTCGCCTTCCATCGATGTCACTTTGCAGTTGCTGGGCCGGGATAAGGTGTTATCCCGCCTGGAACGCGCCCTGGAATATATACACCGGCGAATGTCAGCTTGACAGTTTCCGCCCAAATATCCAATGTCAGCTTGACAGTTTCCGCCCTGTAACGTATAGTCTGCCGCCGTTTCACAATGAGGTGGAACGGGAAAAAAGGGAGAGGATTTCGATTTCGTGAGGATACGCCAGTGACAGCCCCCTTTTTTCAGATCAGGTTTTTCGTGGGGCCATAGCTCAGTTGGGAGAGCGCTACAATGGCATTGTAGAGGTCGTCGGTTCGATCCCGTCTGGCTCCACCAGAATTTTTAACGATTTCACTTGTCCCCTTCGTCTAGAGGCCTAGGACACCGCCCTTTCACGGCGGCAACAGGGGTTCGACTCCCCTAGGGGACGCCAGAAATGCCGGCTTGCTCACTTTCAAAAGACTGCGGACGAAATGTGAGTAAGCCCCCGGGCCGAGCGGCGCATCCATCCCGAAGATCTCGACGGCCGGACCTTTCGTCCGCTCACCGTCGTCCTTACGCCCGGCCATTCTCCAGGTCAAACGTCCTTCCCAGTGGTGGGGTTCGGTACGCGTGACCTCAAGAACCACGTCCCACGCCCGCTTGGGGAGAGCGTCTGACGGCACGCTGCGGCGGATCGCGCGCTCCGGTTCACGCTTGCCCAACTCAGCCGCCAGCGCGTCACAGAGAGAAGTAATAACAGCCGTATCGGTTCTCGTCCCGCCGTGACAAGAGAGCAGGAGCGGCGCCGGGTCCCCTAAAGCCCCGGATGTTGTTACTGCGGCGATAAGGAGCGTAACCAGGTGTCTGCCGTACATGGATGTCTGTTGATCAGAAGATGAAGTCCGGTGCGTTCAAGTCAGTTATATCAAAGTCTGACAGAATGATAGTTCCACCGCCTTGCTTGGACAAATCAATGACAACATCGCCCTCCTGTTGTTCCATGGACAGGTCATCTACGGAAGTGATGTCAGTAAACGCGCTGAGGTCGATCTTATCATCGCCGTCAGTAAAATCCGTAATGGTGTCATTCCCAACACCAGGAGCAAAAACAAAGGTGTCATCATCAGGCCCACCGCTCAGTAAGTCGTCCCCAGTGCCACCTACAATCGTATCATTGCCTTTACCACCGTAAATTCGGTCATTATCTTCCTCACCGTACAGCTTGTCGTCGCCCCCATCCGGACCGCCATACAGCGTGTCGTTGCCACCGCCACCCTTGAGGGTGTTGTCCCTGAGGTCGCCGGCCAGTATATCAGCGTAAGAAGAACCGCTGAGGTGCTCAATATCGGGGACTTCCTTATCCTCTACTGTAACTGTCCCGATAAACGTGTCGCCTTCGGCATGGCCACCCCGTGCCTCCCGGCTGTGCAGACGCACGACCACACCGGCATCGGAAGACTCGTAAGTGGCAGTATCTTCGCCAAGGCTGCCGTTCATCCTGTCTGCACCGGGGCCTCCTTCCAGAACGTCATCGCCCCCGCTGCCCAGGAGTTCATCGTCACCGCCGCGTCCCTCCAGATGATTCTCGACCTCGTTGCCGATAACGATATCGTTCCCGGACCCGGCAACGAAGTTCTCGATCAACGTATCCCGCGCGATAATCAAGTTGCCTGTCAGACCGTACACGTTCGAGATCCCTTCCTGGCGCAGGTCGACCTGCTGATTGGTGCTGTCCGTGTTCAGGTCCAGCGTGTCGTTGCCGCTGCTGTCATAAAGCGTCAGCGTGACCGGGTCCCCGAAGGGATTGTCTACCTCACCCGTCCAGCGTGCGAAGACTTCATCCAGGTAGCCGTCCACGTTGGAACCGTAACCATAAACCGTATCGCCCGCGTTGACGTCAACGGGTTTGCCGTAAATAGTCTGGATTGCGATGATGTCCGCGATCATCGGTGTGACAGGGTAGGCAAAGCTTGCATCCACGTATTTATCACGGTCCTGGTGAAAGTATGACATTACCGATGCCTGCCAGGAGTCATTCAGGAATATCTTGTCGATTGAGGAAGGTGAACTGACATCATAGGGACCAGGGTGGTTGAGGCCGAGGGCATGGCCGATCTCATGGAGATAGAGGTAGAAACTACGGTCGTCCAGCCCGGTTCCGTAGCGGGTGAGTAGTTCCGCCGGTATGTTGACGTGGGAAGAAACAATGAATCCATCGCTGATCGAGCGACTGGCGTAGGCCGATAAATCCGGCCTGTCCTGATTGTCATCGAATGTGATACGGGCGTTATCGTCGTCAACGAACTCGAACCTGATACCGGTCACGTTGGTCCAGGCTTCAAGCGCCCAACGGGCCAGTTGTTGACCTGCTTCGTTCAGGGTAGTGATATTGACTGTCAATATACCACCGGGCTCTGTGTCAAAACCCCGGACATGACCCCTGCGGCTTGTCAGATAGCCGGCGATCTCGTCGTAACTGACAGTTGAGATCGGATTTTTCTCAAGAGTAAGTTCGTAGTCAGCCGGGAGGTCATTATCCGTACTGCTTATACTGATGTAATAAGTGCCGGTAATATCCGGGCTGAAGATCTTGAGCTTTGAGTAGGAGCCGAAATTGCGACCTTGAGCAACAACGTTCCCTTCCGTATCCAGCAGTAGGAGCCGGGCTGACTCCACGCCGTCAAGAATTATGTCGTATATGGTACCGGCAGCCAGTTCGACCCGGACCCAGTCTGTATCATCGGCGGAAGATAGCCTGCCTCGGAAATCATAGCCGACCGATATTGTGTATTGTGTCCCGGCGTTTGCTCTGGCATCACCGCTGCTCTCGCTGATGATCGCCATGTTATTATTTTTCCCCGCAAGCTTTTCCGGCGCACTTTCGTCCCCCAAAACTGACGATCCCTGTGCTAACTTGCCTTAACCTGACTATAGCATAAACGTTTTCGCCCATACAAGGCGGGCAGATATCAACCCGTTCCCGTTTTCCTGTAATATATCTATTTTTTCCTATAGAACATTTCATTTTGTTTAGTTGAGTCAGTATGGAGATCCTTATTACGGGTTGCGCCGGGTTCATCGGCGCGGCATTGACCAGGCGGCTGCTGGAGCGGGGTGATGAAATCATCGGGGTCGATAACCTGAATGACTATTATGATCCCGGGTTGAAGCAGGGCAGGTTGGCGACACTGGCGGATTTTGCAAAATTCCGTTTCAGGAAACTGGACATATCGGACAAGGCACAGGTGGAGAACCTGTTCAGGGAGGTTGCCCCCGGGCGTGTGGTGCACCTGGCCGCGCAGGCCGGCGTGCGTTACTCGATCAACCATCCCCACAGCTACATCAATTCAAATATTGCGGGGTTCCTGAATATTATGGAAGGTTGCCGCGCCGCGGGGGTGGAACACCTGGTGTATGCCTCGTCAAGCTCGGTTTACGGCGCCAATGAGAAAATGCCTTTTTCGGAATCGGACCCGGCCGTGCACCCGGTCTCACTCTACGGCGCAACGAAGCGCGCCAATGAATTAATGGCGCACAGCTACAGTCACCTGTATGACATACCCATGACCGGCCTGCGCTATTTTACCGTCTACGGCCCCTGGGGCAGGCCGGACATGTCACCTATCCTGTTTGCCGGGAAAATATATGCCGGTGAACCGATACAGGTGTTCAACCGGGGCGAGCACCGGAGAGATTTTACCTATATCGACGATGTGGTGGAGGCAACGGTAAGAATAACGGACCGGATCCCCGCCAGGGATGTAAACTGGGACGCGTCCCGGCCTGATCCGGCAACCGGCCCGGCAAGGTGCCGGATTTATAACGTGGGGAATCAAAACGCGGTTAACCTCATGGATTATATTAAAATGCTTGAGACGGAGATAGGCAGGAAGGCTGTTTTGGAGTTTGCGGATGCTCAACCCGGTGACGTGCTCAACACGCTGTCCGACTCGTCCAGGTTGCGGGATGAAATTGATTTTGCCCCTCGTGTTTCTCTCAAACAAGGCATAAAACAATTCATTGAATGGTATAAAAGGTATTATAAAGTTGTTTGACTGGAATATATTTGGGGTCAGAGTAAAAACTTACAGAGTTTTTACTCTGACCCCAAAGTTACTATAAGGTGGCATGATAAGAAATCAGGCATTACGACATAATGAAGTTAATCTTGAGTTGTGTTTTTCAAACCTGCGTAGTTGAGGCTTTGCAGGCCGGGAGCATTCAGGAATGAACGTTGCGATGGTGGGCGCCGGCTACGTCGGGCTGGTCTCAAGCGCCTGTTTTGCCGAATTCGGCGCCGGCGTCACCTGTATTGATACCGATTCCGCCAGGGTCGATAAACTCAGGGAAGGCGTCATTCCCATCTATGAGCCGGGACTGGCGGATCTGATAAACAAGAACAGGGAACAGGGCAGGTTATCCTTCCAGGATGGTTATGATGCATCAATTGCAGGGTGTGACTTGATTTTTATCGCTGTCGGAACCCCTGCCCGCCATGGTGACGGCCACGCGGATTTGAAATACGTGTACCAGGCGGCGAGGGACATCGCCGCGTATCTCGAAGGCTATACGGTAATAGTGGATAAGTCCACCGTGCCCGTGGGCACTGCGCGCAATGTAAAGCGAATCATCGGGGAGGAAAATCCGCAAGCCGAATTTGACGTTGCCTCGAATCCCGAGTTTTTACGGGAAGGCGCCGCGCTGGCTGATTTCATGCGACCGGACCGCGTGGTCATCGGCGTTGAGACAAAGCGGGCGGAACAGGCGCTGCGCGAGATGTATCGCCCCCTCAATCTCATTGAAACGCCCATGTTGGTTACCGACCTGGAAAGCGCCGAGTTAATCAAGTACGCCGCCAACGCTTTCCTGGCCACGAAGATCAGTTTTATCAATGAAATATCTGCCCTGTGTGAAGCAGTGAATGCCGATGTCCACGCCGTTGCCAGGGGTATGGGGCTGGACGGGCGGATAGGCAGGAAGTTTCTGCACCCGGGTCCCGGCTATGGCGGTTCCTGTTTCCCCAAGGATACCCGGGCGCTGGTCAGGATTGCGCAGGAAAACAACGTGACCAGCCGGATCGTTGAAGCCGTGATGGAGGTGAATGAGGCGCAGAAGGCGAGGATGATCAGCAAGATCAGGACCGCCCTGGGCGGCAGCGAAAACGGCAAAACCCTGGCCGTATTGGGTCTGGCCTTTAAACCGGAAACCGATGATATGCGGGATGCTCCCGCACTGTCCATCCTGCCGAAGTTGATTGAAAACGGCGCCAGGATACATGCGCATGATCCGCAAGCCATGCCTGAGGCAAAATCGCTTTTGCCTGAATCCGTCCTGTTTTTTAATGAGGTCTATGCGGCCTTATCTGGAGCGGATGCGGTCATACTGATGACCGAATGGAATGCCTACCGGGGCATGGACCTGGACCGGATCAAAAAAACGATGCGCGGTAACGTATTCATCGACCTGCGCAATGTTTATGAGCCGGATACGATGCGAGCGGCAGGATTTGACTATTACTGTGTGGGCCGTTAGCGCATTTTACCTACGGTCGGGACATATTTCCGCGTTAAATTTGGGCTATTGATGAGTATGACGGAACAAACGCCGGTGCGCGTGGCCGTGATCGGCTGCGGTTACTGGGGCAAGAACCTGGTGCGCAATTTTTCCGATCTAGGGGCATTGGCCGCGATCTGCGATGCGAACCCGGAACTGGCGCGGCAATTCGGTGGACAGTACAACGTAAGGACGTGCACTTTCGAAGAGGTGATCCGGGATGCGAATATTGACGCTGTGGCCGTTGCAACACCGGTAGAAACGCATTCAGAAATTGTAAGGAAAGTACTGCTGGCAGGAAAACACGCGTTTGTTGAGAAGCCCATTGCCATGGATGTCAGCACTGCTGAAGATTTAAACAGGTTGTCGAAGAAACAGGCACGGGTGTTAATGGTAGGGCACGTCCTGCAATACCACCCCGCGTTTATCAGGCTGAAGGAACTGGTCGCGCAGGGTGAACTGGGGCGTCTGCACAATATCTATGCACATCGCTCGAATTTGGGGAAAGACAGGCGCGAAGAGAATATACTCTGGAGCTTTGTTCCCCATGACGCTTCCATGATCCTGTCGCTGGTAGGTGACGAACCGAACAGGATTTCTGCTATAGGCGGGTTTTTTCTTCATTCTCAGTATGCTGACGTGGCTGCGATCTACCTGTCATTCCCAGGTGGGGAGAATGCCCATGTCTTTGTTTCCTGGCTGCACCCTTACAAGGTGCAGGAACTGGTGGTGGTGGGTGACGAAGGCATGGCTGTTTTTAATGATACGCGGGAATGGGATCGGAAATTACTGATTTATAAACACAATCATCTCTGGGAAAACAGTCTGTCCGGACCCGATAAGGGTGAAGCCGAGGCAGTTGCCGTGGCCCCGGCTGAGCCGTTACGACAGGAGTTGGCCCATTTCCTGGACTGCATAGCAGGAAAGACAGGCTGCCGCACTGACGGCGATGAAGGAATCCGCGTGTTGAAAGTGTTACAGGCTTCGGAACAGGATATCCGTGAGAATCATTCTTACCAGTCAATAAAAAATGCAAATCCGGCGCCGCAAAAAACAACTGACTGTTTTATCCATGAGACAGCAATCGTTGATCTCAGGGCGCAGCAACAACGATTGGGTGAGAGGATACCGCAGGCAATACAAAAGATACTGGATCATGGCCAATACATCATGGGTCCGGAAGTTCGGGAGCTTGAGGAGAAGCTGGCTGATTTCACCGGCGCCGGACACGTTATCACTTGCGCCAGCGGCACGGATGCCCTGCTCATGGCATTGATGGCCCATGATACAGGTCCGGGCGACGCCATTTTTGTCCCCTCGTTCACTTTCGTTGCAACGGCAGAGGTTGTTGCCTTGCTGGGGGCAACACCCGTATTCGTTGACGTTGACGCAGACTGTTTTTTGCTTGATGTGGCAAGCCTGAAAGCCGCCGTGTCGGAGTCGGTCCGGCACGGCCTGAGGCCCAGGGGAATTATTCCCGTCGACCTGTTCGGACAGCCGGCCGATTATACGGAGATAAACCGGTTTGCCGAAGAACGTGGATTGTTTGTTGTAGCTGATGGCGCACAGAGTTTCGGTGCGGAATTGAACGGCAACAAGGTCGGAACACTGGCAGAGATTACCACAACCAGTTTTTTTCCGGCAAAACCGTTGGGCTGTTACGGCGATGGGGGCGCGGTGTTTACGGACGACGACGAGATCGCCGACAAATTGAGAAGCCTGCGGGTACATGGGAAGGGCGCGGATCAATACGACGCTGTGAATATTGGCATTAATGGCAGGCTGGATACCATTCAGGCTGCGATATTGATTGAGAAGCTCTCTGTGTTTCCGGAAGAAATCATCCTGCGCAACCTGGTTGCGGAAAGGTACGCCTCAATGCTTGAAAACCTGGTCGACGTTCCGGCAGTTCGTGAGGGGCGCACCTCTGTCTGGGCGCAATATACGGTCAAAACAAACGAACGTGACGCAATCTCCGAAGAGTTGAAGCAGAAAGGAGTCCCGACCGCAGTACATTACCCGATACCCCTGCACCGGCAGACTGCCTATAACGGCTATCCGTCTGCACCTGATTTATCCGTTTCCGAACGATTGTCATCGATGGTATTGAGTTTACCCATGCATCCCTACCTGGAGGCGGAGGTGCAAACCGGGGTCGTCAATGCTATCAGGCAGGCATTACGGGAGTTGTCGGGATAACCCGCAGTATAAATTCGCAGGATGTATGATTATATCATCGTAGGCGGCGGTATTATCGGTACGTCAGCGGCGTGGCAGTTACAAAAGCGCCGGCCTGATCGAAAGATCCTGATAATCGAAAAGGAAGAGCAGGTGGCCTGTCACCAGACCGGACATAACAGCGGCGTCGTACATGCCGGTGTTTATTACCAGCCGGGCAGTCTCAAGGCAAAATTCTGCAAACAAGGCGTCGTTGAAACCGCCAACTTCCCGTTTCGAGGTGAATATTACCGGTTAACGCATCACCTGAACGGACTGCTGCGGCATCTGATCTACCCGATTCCCGATCCGCAATTGCCTTTTCTTGGGGTACACCTGACGCGCATGGTTGACGGTAGTATTACCGTCGGCCCCAATGCCGTGCTTGGCTGGAAGCGGGAAGGGTATGGGAGGATTAACCTGGACCTGCGCGATACAGGTAATATGGTCTTGTTTCCCGGTTTCTGGAAAGTGTTGGCCGCAAATTCGGGCAGCGGTCTTCGAGAACTGAAAAACTCTTTGTGGAAACCTGGTTATCTCAGACTGGTGCAAAAATATTGTCCGCAGCTGAGACTGCGCGACCTGTTAGCGCATCCTGCCGGCATACGCGCCCAAGCGGTATTAAATGACGGTACCCTGGTGCATGATTTTCTGTTTGCAGAAAGTCCGCGCAGTCTGCACATGTGCAATGCGCCGTCCCCGGCAGCCACCTCTGCAATACCTATAGGCAGCCATATTTGTGACAGAATCCGGGAAAGGCATCATTAATATTTGAATAACAGTTCCTGTTATTGCGTCAGCCCTGATCCAGTGTCTGTCCGACCGCCCGAGGTCTATTACATGCTTAGCCTGGATATTGCATGAGCAATCTATTTTAGCGTCATTTTGCTGTGAATAGGGGGTAATGGAAGTATAAATTTGACCGGTAGTAGCGAGCGGCGGGATAAGCGGCGATGTGGTGTCCGCTGTTGGTGTTCGGGCCATCTGTCTACCGTCTCACTACAGCCTTCCTCGCGTAACCGCTCATACCATTCCAACTGCTTCAATCGAGCCAGCGCCGGCGTACTGGCGTTGTCATTAACTCTCCAACTACGATATGATTTTACTCGCAGGTTTTTGATACTGATTTTCGTCAGCACAGGTCTGCATCGGGAGTCCTCGTGTGTCACACATTGAACTGAATTCACACACAGACTCCCCGATTTTTAACTAAAAAAGTCTCTCATGTTTCTGAACCTATACAGGCTGTCACGAGGCCGGGAGAGTTATTGACATTAATACTGGAACAGTCATACTTTGTATTTCATTACGTAGTGGTCGTGGGAAGTCTTGTCACCTGAATCATCCGGTCAAAAAGGCGTGGACGAAAGCCTTGTCATGCGAGATGGATAAAACGCGCCTTCGAGTTGGCGTTTATAATGATCGTCTATGTCCTAATGTTTCCCGTGTGGCTGACTATTTGGCTCCTGGTTCCCCTGGCCATTTGGTTGGAAGATCGGGGCCGGTTTTCTACGCTAAAGAACGGATCGGTCGGCGAGGAAAGCATTTCAAAGTCCTCAAATTTCGCACGATGATCCAGAATGCCGAGAGTCTGACCGGGCAGGTCTGGGCAGCGGAAGATGACCCCCGTCTGACCCGCGTCGGAAAAATCCTGCGCAGGTTCCATCTGGACGAGATACCACAGGTCATCAATATCGAAAGGGGCGAGATGAGCCTGGTGGGGCCACGATCCGAACGCCCGGCCCTGGCTGAACAGTTCAACCGCGAAGTGCCCGGATTATCCGAGCGTCTCAGGGTCAGGCCGGGTATTGCAGGACTGGCCCAGGTGCGCGGCAGTTACTGGACGAACCCGAGCTACAAGCTGAAATACGATAACCTGTATATCGAAACGATGAGTCCCTGTCAACGGCCCTCCTAACTCACTCCGAAAACGCCTCGACAAGCCGGACACCGAATTTACTATCGAGGTTATAGCAGGAGATGCTCTGAGAGTAAGGCTTGATAACCCTGTCGAGGTGCAGTGCGGCCAGGCCATAGTCAGCCTGCACCGAATCAATAACACTTCCCCCCTATTTTTACTGGTCAGCTATTTGTCAGTCTGGATGGTAATAGGCCTGTTGCTTGTGCGTTTTCGCCTGGGATACCTGGGCCTTTGGGGCGCAGTCATTCATGCTTTGTATATTTACAGCGAAACACTGTACCAGCAAACACTGGGGCTTGCCATGGGTCTCGCCTGCCTGCTCAGCCTGGCGGGGATGGGCATCGTACTATTGCCGTTGATATCGCGTTTCACCCGGCTGTTTGCGCCGCCGCTTTTCATTGTTGTCACCCTCGCGCTGGTCAGCTTCCCCCTGATAAACACGGGAAACTTCTGGCTAACCGGTAATGCCGTTGACATCGATGCAATTCACGCAATTTTCCAGACAAATCCTTCCGAACTCCTGGAATTTCTTGATGGCAACTACTCGGCTTTGCGGCTGATTGTTGTCTTCGGTTCAATCGCCTTGTGCTCGGGATTGATTGCCTGGAAACTGACAAAAGCCGTTACCGCACCCTCCCTGGCTGGACTGGGAGTTGTGTTCCTGTCCCTTGCTGTTTTATTGGCAGACCAGATTTCCGATGACCTGCATACATTCAGTACATGGAGAGATGCCTCAATCAGATATTACCAGGAGCTGAGGGCCTTTCACGACCTCGCCGCAAAAAGACAGGTGACGAGCGCAAGTTATAAATTAGAACGATCACCAAGGGAGCGGGTGACTGTACTGGTGATTGGGGAAACACATAATAAACACCATATGTCCCTGTATGGGTATCCACGCGATACCACACCGACACTGGTAGAACGGAACAATGAGGAGAGGCTCATCGTATTTGAAAACGCCTATTCCAACCATGTTCAAACTGTACCTTCTCTTCAACTTTCGCTGACCGAAGCGAACCAGTACAACGAGAAAAGCTGGATCACCACGCCCTCACTAATTAACTTCGCCCGTCAGGCGGGGATCAAAACTTATTGGATAAGCAACCACCAATCGCTCGGTGCCCCGGATAACGTAGTGGCATTACTCGCCAAGGAGTCTGAGAATGTCATTTTCATCAACAAAAAAATTGGCAGACGCAAAAAAGTGGCTAAACAGGATGAGGCCTTGATCCCTCGCCTTCGAGATGCATTACAGGAGCCTGGTGAAAAGCTCATCGTCGTACATTTGATGGGTAGTCATTATGATTATTGTTTTCGGTATCCCGAGTCCTGGAATGCTTATACCGGAGAACTCGATCTACCCTCATTTGGAAAAGCCACTGCAACCACTTACCTTAAGACGGTAAATTGTTACGATAATAGTGTCCTATACAATGATCATATACTGGGTTTGGTGTTTAAAAGCCTGGAAGAATCCGAGGTTCCTGCATCTGTATTGTATTTTGCAGACCATTCCGAGGAGGTTTTCAATAGAAAGGGCCATCACCCGGCACTTTTTGATTTCATCATGACCGAGATTCCAATGGTATTTGCTGCTTCGAACTCATGGAGAAAGGAATTCTCCGAACATTGGGAGCAGCTTGTAAATAACAGAAAGAAAATATTTACCAATGACTTGATTTTCGAAACTGTCCTTGGATTGATGGGACTGGAGAGCAATCACATAGACACAAAAAATGACCTGGGACATGAAGATTTCGAGAGCGTTGAGACGCCGAAAACCCTGCGCGGGCGGGTAGACATCAAGGACAACAATAATTACTACCTGTGGTAGCGAACCAATGCCGACTTGGTGAAGATAAACAAACTTGGTAACCGCCTGTTGCCCCACCGGGTCAATACACTGGGGAAGATGCTTGAGATTACAACTACCGGAATCCGCTCTTTTGAGACAGACGTTCTGTTCCGCCCGGAAGGCGGCTTCTTTGAAGTCGGCCATGATGCCGGAGCGATGACCGGTATGACCCTGGAAAGCTTTCTGGAAAAGATACCGCGAGACTTTGAAAAAATCTGGCTGGATATCAAGAATGCCAGCAAAACCACAATTCCAGGAATAAACAAGAGACTGATAGAACTTGATAAAAAATACGGGCTGAAAAGCAGAAGCATAATAGAGACCAGTAATGAATCAGAGTCTCCTTCACTCTTGTCTGATAACGGATTTCACCTGTCTTACTATCTGCCCACTGAGGAAACCTTGCTTGTTATGGGTGAAGACGTCAAGGCCAGGAAGCTGTTGGCGGAAAAATTCGCTGGTATTGCGAAAAGGCAAAACGTAGGTGCAGTTTCATTTGACCTGCGCTTATACAAATTTGTCAAAAACTACCTGGAGTCGGAACTGCGCCAACAAATCGTATACCATACTTGGTTCCCTGGTATTTCATTCGGAAATAATAACCTGCTCAAGGAGATGCAGGCACGGGAATATTTTCACGACCCAAAAGTTGAGACAATTCTACTGCCCTATGATTCACCATTCACCCTCTGAGCACAAGCAGCGCCAACAGGTAACCGTTTCAATCATTATCTTGACCTGGAAATCCGAGCGGTAGATTGGGACGTGTTTAGCCCGGATATTGCATGAGCGAGTTATTTTAGCGCAATTTTGTTGTGGATAAGGAGTAATGGAAGCATAAATTTGACTGTCAGTAGCGAGTGGCGGGATAAGGAGTACGATGTCGTGTCTGCTGCTGGTATTCGAGCCGTCTTCTGTCCACTGGCACGTCGTTCAGGTAGAGCTTCCTCTCTCCGTACCAGGCGACCGCTGCACTTAATCTCAAGCGGTTATCCACTTGACGTAACAACAACACACCGTCATTAGAACTTATATGGCTGCCGAGAAATCCGGCTTCGACCTGACGCTGTTTTAAGGGTGGAAAAGAGATGGTAGCTTGGGTACAATGTGCCATGGGCAGACCCCTCCGCCATTCATTATTAACAGACTGAATTATAAAGATTTATAGGGGTTCTGCCTACCTCTTTCGTGCAATATCCGGGTCAGGGTTATCGCTACGCTCAGTAGCAGCCGTTCGTCATGCAGATGTGCCCGTTTTCAAGTCGATATTCGGCGTGGAGCTTGTAGCGGCCGGTGTGGTGGCGCTCGAAAACCCCTTGCGTTACCGTGAAGATATTTTCCATGATTACAACCGGGAAAATTTTGAACAGATTTTGAAAAATGAATGCACATACGTCATATTGCATACGATTCGGTCGACGAAAAGAGTAATTTATGAGTATGCAAGATAATACATTAATGCGGAAATCTCGTATCGGGACTCGCTATCTGCCGGACATCAGGAAACGCGGGAATGCACTGGTCATTTTTCTTCTCTTACAGGTCTATTTTACCAGCAACATTCTGTCGTTCGGGTTCTGGAAATCCGAGCTTGTCGTTTTTGGATACTTGACGATGTATTACGGTGTCTGGCTTGTGTGCTTGGTCCTGTTGCTCAGTTTGTGTTTGATAATAAGCGCTCGATTCAGTAAGACGCGATTTGATCCTGTTATTTTAATATTGTTCAGTCTACCGTTGTGTTTTGGGCTTTGGTTGCAAACTTTGGAAGTTCGTCCCGATAAACTCTGGTGGATTACCATTCTGTTAATTTCCGCCATGTTTGTTTACTACCGTTTCGGTGTTTTGTATATCGGCAGAGTGTCCGTCCTCATGGTGAGCCTCTGTATCACGTCATTCTTGGGTCATGCCGACATATTTGCCGGACCTGAACGCTCCAGCGAACGAGTTTCTGCTGATACTGACATGGTCTCACTTGACAGGAAAACAAACATCCATGTAATTATGTTTGATTCCCTGACACATTCTGCTTTTTCGGAAAACTATCTCGGTGTCAGAAATCCTGCTGCTGATTATCTGTCGATGCTGGATGATACGATTTATGCTGGGATTAAGGGGTTTGCTGAGCATGTTCCCACCCGTAATTCCTGGGCTGCGCTATTTGAATTGGAAAGAGAGAGAGGTAACTATAAGGCTTTTTCGGGGCGCACACCGAGTTTTCTGACAGGCCTACTACGGAAGAACGGTTATCACATTCAGACAGGGTACTCTGACAGTTATTTTGGGGAATTATATACAATCTTACCCAAAAAGTTTGAATTCGATGGAAAACTAAAACGATACCTGTTAAATCGACGAATAGTTAAAGGATCAGGGGTGGGGGGTTTACTTTGTAAGAATAACCACTTTTTTATAATTCAAACTCATTAATACCTGCCTGCTTCATTATGTTTTTTTGTAAACCTATTTTTAAAGATTTTTTACCATGTACAGGTATGGAAATAACCCCCTTTACTCCGGGTTTTGTATAAATATAATGACTCCCATTAGTGCGCCTGAGCCGCCACCCTTTCTGTAGGACTAGAGAACACAACCCTTTTCCGTCTATTGTTTTCAAAAACCGTCTCCTGTAAATTATTCTCAAATAAGGCTTTTATATCCTCTGCTATAACATATAAACACCCATCAATAGCCTCATTTAAATTAAGAATTAATTCTGCGATGGTATCACCTTGAGTTACACAACCAGGTATTGAAGGGACTTCTGCCCAGTAACCACCCTCCTCTGCCTTGTGAATAATAACTTTTGTTTTCATAACCAAACCCTCTCATTGTAGAATTCCAAAATAAGTTTAAACATTTTAAATAATGTAAACATGTTTTAACTATACACCATTCCATAAAAAAGTTGAATAACTCCGTGCCCGTGGGCACTGCGCGCAATGTAAAGCGAATCATCGGGGAGGAAAATCCGCAAGCCGAATTTGACGTTGCCTCGAATCCCGAGTTTTTACGGGAAGGCGCCGCGCTGGCTGATTTCATGCGACCGGACCGCGTGGTCATCGGCGTTGAGACAAAGCGGGCGGAACAGGCGCTGCGCGAGCTGTATCGCCCCCTCAATCTCATTGAAACACCCATGCTGGTGACCGACCTGGAAAGCGCCGAGTTAATCAAGTACGCCGCCAACGCTTTCCTGGCCACGAAGATCAGTTTTATCAATGAAATATCTGCCCTGTGTGAAGCAGTGAATGCCGATGTCCACGCCGTTGCCAGGGGTATGGGGCTGGACGGGCGGATAGGCAGGAAGTTTCTGCACCCGGGTCCCGGCTATGGCGGTTCCTGTTTCCCCAAGGATACCAGGGCGCTGGTCAGGATTGCGCAGGAAAACAACGTGACCAGCCGGATCGTTGAAGCCGTGATGGAGGTGAATGAGGCGCAGAAGGCGAGGATGATCAGCAAGATCAGGATCGCCCTGGGCGGCAGCGAAAACGGCAAAACCCTGGCCGTTTTGGGTCTGGCCTTTAAACCGGAAACCGATGATATGCGGGATGCCCCCGCCTTGACCATCCTGCCCAAGTTAATTGACAACGGCGCCGGGATTCAGGCGCATGATCCGCAAGCCATGCCGGAGGCAAAAGCGCTGTTACCTGAATCCACGGTGTTTTTTAATGACGTCTATGCGGCAATATCCGGGGTGGATGCGATCATATTGATGACCGAATGGAATGCCTACCGGGGCATGGACCTGGACCGGATCAAAAAAACGATGCGCGGTAACGTATTCATCGACCTGCGCAATGTTTATGAGCCGGATACGATGCGAGCGGCAGGATTTGACTATTACTGTGTGGGCCGTTAGCGCATTTTACCTACGGCCGGGACATATTTCCGCGTTAAATTCGGGCTATTGATGAGTATGACGGAACAAACACCGGTGCGCGTGGCCGTGATCGGCTGCGGTTACTGGGGCAAGAACCTGGTGCGCAATTTTTCCGATCTAGGGGCATTGGCCGCGATCTGCGATGCGAACCCGGAACTGGCGCGGCAATTCGGTGGACAGTACAACGTAAGGACGTGCACTTTCGAAGAGGTGATCCGGGATGCGAATATTGACGCTGTGGCCGTTGCAACACCGGTAGAAACGCATTCAGAAATTGTAAGGAAAGTACTGCTGGCAGGAAAACACGTGTTTGTTGAGAAGCCCATTGCCATGGATGTCAGCACTGCTGAAGATTTAAACAGGTTGTCGAAGAAACAGGCACGGGTGTTAATGGTAGGGCACGTCCTGCAATACCACCCCGCGTTTATCAGGCTGAAGGAACTGGTCGCGCAGGGTGAACTGGGGCGTCTGCACAATATCTATGCACATCGCTCGAATTTGGGGAAAGACAGGCGCGAAGAGAATATACTCTGGAGCTTTGTTCCCCATGACGCTTCCATGATCCTGTCGCTGGTAGGTGACGAACCGAACAGGATTTCTGCTATAGGCGGGTTTTTTCTTCATTCTCAGTATGCTGACGTGGCTGCGATCTACCTGTCATTCCCAGGTGGGGAGAATGCCCATGTCTTTGTTTCCTGGCTGCACCCTTACAAGGTGCAGGAACTGGTGGTGGTGGGTGACGAAGGCATGGCTGTTTTTAATGATACGCGGGAATGGGATCGGAAATTACTGATTTATAAACACAATCATCTCTGGGAAAACAGTCTGTCCGGAGCCGATAAGGGTGAAGCCGAGGCAGTTGTCGTGGCCCCGGCTGAGCCGTTACGACAGGAGTTGGCCCATTTCCTGGACTGCATAGCAGGAAAGACAGGCTGCCGCACTGACGGCGATGAAGGAATCCGCGTGCTGAAGGTGTTACAGGCTTCGGAACAGGATATCCGTGAGAATTATTCTTACCAGTCAATAAAAAATGCAAATCCGGCGCCGCAAAAAACAACTGACTGTTTTATCCATGAGACAGCAATCGTTGATCTCAGGGCGCAGCAACAACGATTGGGTGAGAGGATACCGCAGGCAATACAAAAGATACTGGATCATGGCCAATACATCATGGGTCCGGAAGTTCGGGAGCTTGAGGAGAAGCTGGCTGATTTCACCGGCGCCGGACACGTTATCACTTGCGCCAGCGGCACGGATGCCCTGCTCATGGCATTGATGGCCCATGATACAGGTCCGGGCGATGCCATTTTTGCCCCTTCGTTCACTTTCGTTGCAACGGCGGAGATTGTAGCCTTGCTGGGGGCAACACCTGTATTCGTTGACGTTGACGCAGACTGTTTTTTGCTTGATGTGGCAAGCCTGAAAGCCGCCGTATCGGAGTCGGTCCGGCGCGGCCTGATGCCCAGGGGAATTATTCCGGTCGACCTGTTCGGACAGCCGGCCGATTATACGGAGATAAACCGGTTTGCCGAAGAACGTGGATTGTTTGTTGTAGCTGATGGCGCACAGAGTTTCGGTGCGGAATTGAATGGTAAAAGGGTCGGAACATTGACAGAGATTACCACCACCAGTTTTTTTCCGGCAAAACCGTTGGGCTGTTACGGCGATGGGGGCGCGGTGTTTACGGATGACGGCGAGATTGCCGACAAATTGAAAAGCATTCGGGTACATGGGAAGGGGGCGAATCAATACGACGCTGTGAATATTGGTATTAATGGCAGGCTGGACACTATTCAGGCTGCGATATTGATTGAGAAGCTCTCTGTGTTTCCGGAAGAAATCATCCTGCGCAACCTGGTTGCGGAAAGGTACGCCTCAATGCTTGAAAACCTGGTCGACGTTCCGGCAGTTCGTGAGGGACGCACCTCTGTCTGGGCGCAATATACGGTCAAAACAAACGAACGTGACGCAATCTCCGAAGAGTTGAAGCAGAAAGGAGTCCCGACCGCAGTACATTACCCGATACCCCTACACCGGCAGACTGCCTATAACGGCTATCCGTCTGCACCTGATTTATCTATCAGCGAACAATTATCGTCGTTGGTTTTGAGTCTACCCATGCATCCCTACCTGGAGGCGGAGGTGCAAACCGGGATCGTCAATGCTATCAGGCAGGCATTACGGCAGATGTCGGGCTAACCTGCATTATAATTCGCAGGATGTATGGCTACATTATCGTAGGCCCCCAATGCCGTGCTTGGCTGGAAGCGGGAAGGGTATGGGAGAATTAACCTGAACCTGCGCGATGCAGGTGATATGGTCTTGTTTCCCGGTTTCTGGAAAGTATTGGCCGCATATCCGGGCAGCGGTCTTCGAGAACTGAAAAACTCTTTGTGGAAACGCGGCTATCTCAGACTGGTACAGAAAAATTGTCCGCAACTGAAGCTGCGTGACCTGTTGCCGCATCCCGCCGGCATACGCGCGCAAGCGGTATCAAGCGACGGTACTCTGGTGCATGATTTTCTGTTTGCCGAGAGACCGCGCAGCCTGCACGTGTGCAATGCGCCATTCCGGCGGCCACCTCTGCAATACCTATAGGCAGCCATATTTGTGACAGAATCCGGGAAAGGCATCATTTATAGCTGAATAACAGCTTCTGTTATTGCATCAGCCCTGATCCAGTGTCTGTCCGGCCGCCCGAGGTCTATTACGTGCTTAGCCTAGATATTTCATGAGCAAGCTATTTTAGGGGCATTTTGCTGTGAACAGGGGGTAATGGAAGTATAAATTTGACCGGTAGTAGCGAGCGGTGGGATAAGCGAGCGATGTGGTGTCCGCTGTTGGTGTTCGGGCCGTCTGTCTGCCCGCCCGGTTCTCCTTGCAACACAAGGTCGAACTGCTCGCCAACACCGTCGCTCGTACCACCGTCGTCTGCAACGCCACATCCGCGCGTAAGGCTTGATGGTCATTCAAATCTTCATAGCCCAGCGCCAAACCGTACAGACGTTGGCGCAGCAGACTTAACCCATCATGCACACAACTGGCCTGTCGACGCGGGTCGGTCAGCACTCGGACGACCGCCGCACTTAATCCCAAGTGATTATCCACATTCAAGACCCGTTCGAACAGTCATTCTTCTGCATGGTACACCTGCCTTACCTGCAACCATTCGAGGACGTGAACAAACGCGTGTCACGACTGGCAGCCAATATTCCCTTTATTCGTTTGAACCTGAGCCCTCTGTCTTTCGTGGACGTCCCCGAGAGAATTTACATAGACGGTCTGCTGGGTATATATGAATTGAACCGTTTCGAACTGTTGCGCGATCTTTTTGTCTGGGCGTATGAACGATCCTGCCGGCGCTACCCAACGGTACGCCAGTTGCTCGGAGAGCCGGATCCCTTCCGTATGCGTTACCGCGAATTAATACTTGAAACGGTATCGGAGATAGTGCGTTCACGCATGGATAAGGGTCAGGCAGCATCCCGAATTAAAGCATTTTCCCTGGTCCAGGTTTCGCTTGCCGACCGGCAACGTTTTATTGAAGTCGTCGAAACCGAGTTGCTGGGTTTGCACTAAGGCAGCATTGCGCGTTACCGTCTTCGTCCGGTGGAATTTCAGGACTGGCAGCAGCAGTGGTGACAGGGGCTCCCCTTGACGCTTGTTCTACGAATCGTTGCCACACTATCCATACACCCTCACAAGCATTATTGCCCGAGACTTCGATTCAGGCATGCAGCAGCTTCTTATACAGTGTGACCAGTTTCTCCGCTTCTGTGCCCCAATTTATAACGTGGGGAATCAAAACGCGGTAAACCTCATGGATTATATTAAAATGCTTGAGTCCGGGATTGGCAGGAAGGCCGTTATTCAGTTTGTAGGGGCGCAACCCGGTGACGTGCTCAACACCTTGTCCGACTCGTCCAGGTTGGCGGAGGAATTAGAATTTGTCGCCCGCGTCCCGCTTGAACAGGGGATAAGGCGATTTATTAACTGGTATAACGTTTTCCTGGCCACGAAGATCAGTTTTATCAATGAAATATCTGCCCTGTGTGAAGCAGTGAACGCTGATGTCCACGCCGTTGCCAGGGGTATGGGGCTGGACGGACGAATAGGCGGGAAATTACTGCACCCGGGCCCCGGCTATGGCGGTTCCTGTTTCCCCAAGGATACCCGGGCGCTGGTCAGGATAGCGCAGGAAAACAACGTGACCAGCCGGATTGTTGAAGCCGTGATGGAGGTGAATGAGGCGCAGAAGGCGAGGATGATCAGCAAGATCAGGACAGCCCTGGGCGGCAGCGAAAACGGCAAGACCCTGGCCGTACTGGGTCTGGCCTTCAAACCGGAAACCGATGATATGCGGGATGCCCCTGCCTTGTCCATCCTGCCGAAGTTGATTGACAACGGCGCCAGGATTCAGGCGCATGAACCGCAAGCCATGCCGGAGGCAAAAGCGCTGTTACCTGAATCCACGGTGTTTTTAATGACGTCTATGCGGCAATATCCGGGGTGGATGCGATCGTATTGTTGACGGAATGGAATGCCTACAGGGGCATGGACCTGGACAGGATCAAAAAAACGATGCGCGGTAACGCATTCATCAACCTGCGCAACGTCTATGAACCCGAATTGATGCGCACGGCGGGATTTGACTACTTTTGTATGGGTCGTTAACCCGATAAAAGAGTTTTATTTTGATATGGTTTTTGGCTAGAATACATGTCGCCGTCTTGAGTTTGCTAGCAAGCTCAAAAAATGAGACCTAAAGGACAATTTGTTAAATGACTAACATCACTTACAGGACGCAGTTACTCGAAGGTGTGGAAGACTTCTGCAGTGAAAGTAAACTTTCTTTGTTAACCCCGGACTTTCTGGTTGGATTGATTGTTCGACTGGTTGGATATCAGGAAGAAAGTATCAAGCTGACCCCCCAAGTATATTTGACGGGTGATATCGACTTAATTACCGGGATGCTACCGCACGGTGACAAGATAGACCTTGCTAAAACGACCCTCGATGAAAGCGGAGTAGAGGAAATGCTGAAGTTATGTGCCCCATTGGCAGTCGGTGACTGGAGAGTGTTTAGTCAACAATCTGATATGGGAATGCAATTTGGCCTTTTTCGTGGTTCGAGCAGCCCGATTTCGGTTGACGTTGATGACATTATATTAACGGATCAAAAGAACACAGGCGTTGTCAAGGCGCATCAAGTTGCGCGGGATTGTGTTGAAATTCACAGTTCTCAGGGCTCACGTCATCATGTTTTCTTCAATCACAGTAAGGAAGACACGCCACCGCCGTTTCAACACACGGAAAATCTTATTAATGTTATAACGAGCCGCGTTGGACAAATCGAGAAAGGAGCAGTCCACAGTTTTCTGACCAGGATAATTGTGGCTGCGTTGCGTAAATCACATGGTTGTATTCTGGCCGTGACAAACATGTCTAATCCGCCCAAAATTCTACCTAAGGATGCTGTTCTTCTTGAGGAACCCATTGATTTCCCTTTAATTATCAATGCATTGATGAGCGAGGAGTTAACGCCGGAATTTCTTGAGAGAAAGGCCAACCTGCTTGAAGGCATGATCAGTTCCGATGGAATTACGCTTTTTGATGAACAAGGAAGATTACTCGGTTATCGTTGTTTTATCCAGGTGCCTGGGAAACAAGAAGTGGTGGGAGGCGCAAGGAGCCGCGCATTCAGTGCTTTACAGCGTCACTTGGGCAAAGGTCTTTCAGCAGTCTTTATGCAATCTCAAGACGGATGGAGCGATTTCAGGAGTAAAGATGATGAATAATGATATTACATTTTGGCAACCCCAAAGGGTGGCACCTATTTTGAGTTCCTTAACAACACCGGAAACCATCGCGGAACACGCCATACAATTGGGTAGGAAGGATAGAAGGCAAATTCTTGCTGCTTACAAGTCCGGACATTATGAAATAGGTCTCAACTTTCTTTGGCTGAAGACAGTGGCGGCCTTGAAACGGGAGCTTGCTACGGTTGGTATTACTCTGATCGGGGAAATGCTTGGAAAAGTCGATGTTGATAAAGATGACGACATAGAGGATATCCTCACTGTACGAGATACGCTTATGCTTGCGGAAGAATTGGGCATTGTTTCATCAACAGAAGCAATGCGATTACGCCATACTCATGAAATTATCACTCATTTCAGTCAACTCAGTATTGAAGATCGTGACCGTGAAGACATTGATGAGTCAGAGGCAGTAGCTGCACTTAAAACATGCGTTAATACAATTCTCGCCAGACCGGATGTTGATGTTCCAATAAAATTCGTTAAGTTTCGAGAAGCGCTTGAGACCGAATCGTTCAGTTCGGGCGAAGAAAAGGTGTCGATACTCCTGGCTTCACCTTATTTTTACTGGAAGTTGACGAT
This sequence comes from Gammaproteobacteria bacterium, assembly GCA_965248145.1. Classification (GTDB taxonomy): domain Bacteria; phylum Pseudomonadota; class Gammaproteobacteria; order Eutrophobiales; family Eutrophobiaceae; genus JAAXHV01. The sequence goes on from OZ252091.1 coordinate 1,265,196, forward strand.
AAATATTCTGATGAATTCAGCGAAGAATTCTCTAGGTGCAAAATTGGAACATTGCCTCGCAAATACAAATACTTTACTGCCACAACTCTGGCCTAACCTTCACGAAACAGAAAAGTGGCGTGTCGGACGCACTTACGCGGAAGTTTATTCAGATGGTAAAAAGACCTCAACTGCGGGCTTGAAAGAAGTGCTTTTGAAGGTTCACGGATTTGATTTTGTGCCCGAAAATCTGCGCAGTGATGCCTTTATCAAGGCGTCCGAAGCAATCCTGCAAGCCCATGATGGATTTAACAACTTTTATAGTGAAGCAGCTCCTGTGAGAAAACTGGAACGTCTGGGAACTTCAATTCCCATCCCGGCACTGTCAGCTTGCATAACGGCATTGCTATGTGTGCGTTTGGGGAATGAATATGGCGTTTCCCGGGCAGCGTCATCGACTGTGTCAGATATCCTGAAAAAACTGAGTATTGATAGGTGGCGATATTATCTTGAGCAGGTCTTACCAACGGATGCAAGGATACTGAATAACTTAGCCGGTTTTTTGCTACCACGCAAAGAGTGGATGGACCTGACGGAACGCTATAAGCTTGCTGATGTACAAATCAATAACTCTGACGTTGCAAAACTCATAAAAGCGGCCGTAGAGAAAAAAGACGAGCGTGTTGAACGGGGCGCAAATAATTTGCGCATAAAATACTATGGGAAAAGTAATGGTTAATAGTGACGCCACCTCATAATAGGAGTTATCTCTATCCTGCTGTTTCATCATCCTGCGTGTTTTTATGGCGTAAATGATTTTATTGCGCCATAAAAGTGGCTTTATTTGGCGCAATATACTTGATATCTGTGTGCTGGTCGGGTTTAATATGGCGCAATAAAACATTTTGCGCCATATAAAGACCATGCCAAAACAGATTTCCGGAACTGAGATGGATGCCGTCCTGCAGGTGGTTGGCCGCTTTCAAAACGGCGCTGCCATCGCTGATCTTTGCAAATCCCCGGACGTTGAACTACCGCGTCGCACATTGCAACGGCGACTTGCGCGCCTTGTGGAGAACGGTCGCCTGGAAACGTCCGGGGCGGGCCCCGCCGCGCGCTACCATATCCCCCGCACCCATAAGTCAACAGGGACAATTCCCCTTGTTATTCGTGAAATAACAGCCTTTGATACGTCTATCCCTCTGTCTGATGCGGCAACGGAAATTCAGGCATACGTTCAACAACCACTTCAGGTACGACGACCGGTCGGTTACAACGTTGATTTTCTTACAGCTTATCGACCCAATCGAACATTTTACCTGGACCGATCCACCCGTTCCCAGTTGCAGGAATTGGGTCGGCCTGTTAATGAGATGCAAGCAGCGGGGACTTATGCAAAGAAGCTCTACCACCGGCTGTTGATAGACCTGACCTGGAACTCCAGTCGTCTTGAAGGGAATACCTATTCGTTGCTGGAAACGGACCGACTCCTGCATGCCGGGCAATCCGCAGAGGGCAAAGACGCCCGGGAGACGCAGATGATCCTGAATCACAAGGTCGCCATCGACCTGTTGGTGGAAGCGCCGGACGAGATTGCCTTTAACCGCTATACCATCTGTAACCTGCATGCGCTGCTGGCGGAGAACCTGCTGCCCGAGCTGTCGGGCGAAGGACGGTTACGCGCCATTCCCGTAGGAATTGGCGGTAGCGTCTACACACCTGTGGATAATCCGGTCCACCTGGACAGCACTTTCCAGTCCCTGCTTGATAAAGCGGAACAGGTTCAAGACCCGTTCGAGCAGTCATTCTTCAGCATGGCGCACCTGCCGTACCTGCAACCATTCGAGGACGTGAACAAACGCGTGTCACGACTGGCGGCCAATATTCCCTTTGTTCGGAACAACCTGAGTCCTCTGTCCTTCGTGGACGTGCCCGAGAGAATTTACATAGACGGTCTGCTGGGTATATATGAATTGAACCGTTTCGAACTGTTGCGGGATCTTTTTGTCTGGGGGTATGAACGATCCTGCCGGCGCTACTCAACAATGCGCCAGTTGCTCGGAGAACCGGATCCCTTCCGTATGCGCTACCGCGGGTTGATGTTTGAAGCGGTATCGGAGGTAGTGCGCTCACGTTTGGACAAGGGCCAGGCGGCAGTCCGGATCAAGGCATTTTCCCTAGTCCAGGTTCCGCTTGCCGACCGGCAACGTTTTATCGAGGTCGTCGAGACCGTGTTGCTGGGTTTGCACGAAGGCAACATTGCGCGTTACCGTCTGCGTCCGGCGGAATTCCAGGATTGGCAGCAGCAGTGGTGATCAGATAAAAGCCTTACGGAATTGACGTGGATTTTCGGATCATTCCGTTTCGAGGTGAGTATTACCGGTTAACGCATCTCCTGCGGCCACTTCTGCAAAACCTATAGGCAGCCATATTTGTGACAGAATCCAGGAAAGGCATGATTAAAGCCTGAATACTCGTATCGGAACCACCCATCAGATACCGGGTTTTTGGAGCATCAGATCAACGGCTACGAACTGACTAGCCTTTGATAGGGTGATAAAGAGTGTTGGGCCTGGGCGACTGCGGCATGACGTTCGGCGCCACAGTAAAGGTGCCAGGCGCTAATCCTGTATGTTGTGGGCTGTTTATATAGAACCGATTCTCGTTGCCTTCAGGCACAAACGAGCCATTACCACCAATATCTTCCAAAGTCATCCTGGCCTGATCGAGAATTGTCGGGATTGTAACTTCATAATGTCCCGCCCAACCTTTCCTATAGGCGCTGTCGATGGTTCGAATAGCGTCATGACTTAATCGGTAGATTGGGAATAGCCCCCGCACACGTTCTTCCATCGGGATCAGTTCTGGTGATCTCAGAGTAGGCCAGTGTTTCCAGGCAGGACGAAATTCGTAACGGTACAACGTTGTTGCCAGAAGGTCAGATGCACTTTGCTCGAATGCATCGAAAAAATAATTCCAATTACCTGTGAAGCGGACGTCATACTCCATGACCCAATAACGCCTGTACTTGGCGTAACTTGACTGGCTTTATTAACGTTTAGTTTGTCAGCAAATTTGACACATGCTCCATTGTTACCTGACAATTATATACAACGTAAAAGAAACTCACTTTTTTGTCGAAAAGTATCGAAAAACGGATATGTTGCTCTGCCATACTACGCTATCAAATCACTATGAAATGGAAGCTATTTCAACATGATGGAAATACCTACGACCTCTCACACCTTCACCCGTTCGATCTGGAGTTAAGTCAACCTGGCAAAGGCAGCAATCCTGAACGTGCCTATAATTTTAATGTCAATTTTTCACTTCACTGCTTTTCCAAAGCAATGAAGGAAGAAGACAACCCGGGGCTGGAGTATAGTGACAACCGAGAAAGCCGAACCTTTTGCTTTGATCGGTATCGCCTGTCTTTCCATCTACCTGATATTATTCGTAATATTCATACCAAGCAATGTAACCATAGCGGTACAGGCAACTTTTTCATTGTTGAGTTAGTGACAGATGAGGACAAGCCTGTTGAATATGAGATTTACTTTGACGTCAAGAAACCAATATCAAAAGGTTCCCCGATGCAATTGTACGTACAAAGCGCCTACGTGCGAACCAAGGACAGCAAACCCTACCGTCACAAGACCAAAAAGATTAATTTCTTCGTAATTGCGCACAATCGCAAAGTCGGAAAGCCGATCAAGACACCTGGATAAAAGAAAGGCCCCGGAAAACCGGGGCCTTTTCACTGGGTGCTCTTGGCTATATCCAGACTTGGCTGGAAACCCCGAAAGGTGGCATGAACTCGTAGCTGAACTACACCCTTTTGATGTTCACAAGTTGAATATAGTCCTGCAAAGGTTGTTTGTCAAGACGATTTTTTTCATAAATTCCTCGACACCCGGGGCAACAGCATACTTTTATATACTGGATTCAGAAAAATATGTTTTTGCCATGGCCTACAAGCTGGAGACAATACACCAGATATGACTATAACTCCGTTCAGTAGCATCCGTTAGACATGCAGATGCGTCCGTTTTCCAGACGATATTCGGCGTACTGCTTATAGCGGCCGGTGTGGTGGCGCTCGAAAATCCCGTTTACTGTAGGTGGCGGTTTTAATACCTGAATACTTGTACCGAAATTGCCTATCAGATACAGGGTTTTGGAGCATTACATCAGCGGCCACAAACTGACTAATCTTTGATAGGGTGATAAAGAGTGTTGGGCCTGGGCGACTGCGGCATGACGTTCGGCGCCACAGTAAAGGTGCCAGGCGCTAATCCTGTATGTTGTGGGCTGTTTATATAGAACCGATTCTCGTTGCCTTCAGGCACAAACGAGCCATTACCACCAATATCTTCCAAAGTCACCCTGGCCTGATCGAGAATTGTCGGGATTGTAACTTCATAATGTCCCGCCCAACCTTTCCTATAGGCGCTGTCGATGGTTCGAATAGCGTCATGACTTAATCGGTAGATTGGGAATAGCCCCCGCACACGTTCTTCCATCGGGATCAGTTCTGGTGATCTCAGAGTAGGCCAGTGTTTCCAGGCAGGACGAAATTCGTAACGGTACAACGTTGTTGCCAGAAGGTCAGATGCACTTTGCTCGAATGCATCGAAAAAATAATTCCAATTACCTGTGAAGCGGACGTCATACTCCATGACCCAATAACGCCTGTACTTGGCGTAACTGTTATTGAAAAACCAAAGCAGGGGAAGATCAATGTTCCGGGGCCAGAGTGTTCCCGGATGCTGCACATATTTTTGGGCATATATATGTTCCAGGTTGGTCTCATTTAAGTTGAAACATAGCGGTTCCATTCCAAAAAGTGCGGTTGGAATATGCGCCTGAGTCACATCTACAAGTAACTTCAGGTCGAATCGACCGCCGACCTCTTCGTTTAGCTTGGAAAAAGCCAGCCGTGCCCCAGGCTTGGCGACATGTGTTTGGAAAATGAGGCAGTCTTTATTTTTCATGAGTATTGATCAACCAAAATAATGTTTCTTGCATTCCTCGGCTTGCCGGACCGGATAGCGGGGTCAGTAATCCAATACCGTCCTGCTGCCCGAAATCATACAAGATTATGCTTATCGACGCGTTCAGTAGCATCCGTTCGTTATGCAGATGCGCCCGTTTTCCAGGCGGTATTCGGCGTGGAGCTTGTAGCGGCCATTATGGTGGCGCTCGAAAACCCCGTTTACAGTGGGTGGCGGTTTGATCTGCGGAATTCCAATGGAATTACGGCTATGTTTATAAAATGTTGTTGGGCCGAGCATGGCAAATCCGATCAAACCCAAGGCGCAAAGCAGCAGCCGTAAAGGTGGTTTGCCGCGCGCGATGAAATCAGCTACAAGGAAAATTCCCAGAGCCACTGTTCCCGCTACTGGTAGCAGCCATTGCAGGCGCCAGGCTAATGACCAGGCGATTTGGGCGACAAGATAGACGATGACTGGATTCAACGCAATAAGTGCTAATCCGGCACTTGTTGCAATAGCCGCTTTGTGTTTGGTCGCATTGTGTGCAAGCAGGGGCAACAGACATAGACTTGCAATACCGAGATACCCGCGTGGACCATCGCCGTACCTGAAATTAAGGGCTTCGTTGAGAGAGTCAAATCTAAGATTCTGTGCAGTAGGGATACTTCCTATACAAGCTATCATAATGACGGCCAACGCCAGGAATGAGGCAATGCCCAACAGAAAAGACAGATAGCGCGCGTGTCTGAGTGGTTCTCGGTAAATTATCCATGATGTTACGGTCAAGCCTGCAAAAAACAGGGGAATCAGAATGATTGCGGACTGAGTCAGGCCAATACCCGTGATGCTGGCCATTGCCAAACGAAATTTACTTCCAGGGAAACGTGTCAGGACACCGATTGCCGAACTGAGGAGATAAGGACAGATCACTGCATAAAATATTGACTTGCCCTGATACAATCGTACGAATGTATCATTGCCGGGAGCCTGGTGCTTGTCAGCCCACAATATCAGAATTATGACGGTCATCAGCGTCAACACGCCCGCATAACCACCGTCGAGCAGCTTAAACAACCCGTAATAAGCAAGCACGCACAGCATGGCTGCCAGGGCGGGAACGACAAGGTAATACACCTGCAGGAAGTTGATGCCGGTCCAATATGAAACTACCGCTTCGATGGTCGGGTAACTGACCAGCATCCTGGCCGTGTCGTAGAATGGCAGGAGGTTGATCGCCTGCATGGGCTGGTCCAGAGGTAGCAGTCCGAAAAACAGGTAGAGAGCGTCGTCCGGATCGTATCGATGTGAAACCAAGGTATAGGAGACGGCGATAAGCAACGCGGCGCCAGGTATGAATCGCGATCTTTCCAGAGCGGAAGGTGAAGTGAAAAGCCATGGTCGAGTCATTGTCTGTCTGAGGAATAGAAACAATGCGACCAAAAGCAGGACAACCGTTACCGGTTCGGATTTAGAAAAGAAAATAAGGAGAAGCAGCGCAAAGATCACAATGGTCTCAATCTCAAATCGATTTGCGTAATGTTCGGGGGCAGTCTTTTCGGGAGCGGGCGGAGCATGCCTTCGACTATTTATGAAGACCAGGTAAGCGGAAACCAGTGGGACTAGCAGCACCAGGACAGCATAGGCGTTGAACGTTCCTCCAGACAGAATGATTCCCCACAACGCCAGCGAAGACAATGCAAAAAGCGTCATAAAGAAATCGAGCAGGTATTCGTGAATGCGCATGAGGTTAGTTAGTATCTAACCGTAACTAGCGGAGCGGTATAGGGAATCCAGGACCGTCCCGGTAATATCATCAGGAAAAATCTCACGGTGTGTCAGCTTATGCACGTTTGAATCTTTATTTTTTATGATGATATCGGTGCGGTCCGTTGACGGTTCCATGAGTCCTCCACGTCGCAATAGCTGGGGGCCGTCCGCGCTTATCTTGGGGGTTGATGTCCAGAGCTGATGGAACTCACTGTTCTGATCAAGTAATTTACCGAAAAGGTAGTGGAACCAGAAATAGTTATCATCCCCAGGATCATCAGACGACGTAATCAATAAATTTTCGTATTTAAAGCGTAGTGATATATAACCCATGCACAGGTTGGAAATCGCATTCAACAACCCATTCTTATCCTCATTGTCGAAAACCCACCTGAATCGAGCATGTGCTTGCGTCTTTGCCAATAAATGCCGTACTGCGGAGTACCAAAGATCAACGATTCGACAATCCGCGCCGGCTGCCAGGAACCAACTGCTGATGGGGCGGTCAGGACCAGGTTTATCGAAAGCGAAAAAACCGCTTTGGTCGCATACAGATTCTATCCAGTCATCCAGCGGCCGTACGCACCAAAGTGTTGCGTCTGCCCAAACTCCACCATACTTTTTGAGCAGGCACATTCTTATAACGTCTGAAAGCGCAGGAAGCGGCAGGTTCATGGATTTCAGTGCGGCCGGAAGTTTGACTTTCTCTCCGACGGTCGCCGCATCCAGAAGGTTGATATCCCAGGCCGGGTTGTGCCTTTGCCATGTAGCAGCACAGCGTTTGACCATGTCCGGTGCGTTATTCCAACCTTGATGCCAATACATAAACAGATTTTTAGGGATATTATTTTCAAAACCACGTTCTTTTGATGAATATGGGCTAGAAGTCATGGGACAGGCATTCGCGGTGGTTTGATCTTTAGTCAAGGGTATCTTAAGCGTTTGATTTATTGGATATATATAGCGGTAAAACTCTATAATGACCGGTAAATATTGTCAGTTAATAACGTCCCTTGGCGAGGTATGCCGGCCTAGGGCTGTACAGGTTAAGAAACAGCTTGTTTATTCTTTCCATGCCCCCTCCAGAGTTGTGCCTGCTACTGCTTCTTTGAGTATTTCCTGAAATGCACTACGTTCCCGGTGCAGGTTATGCTTCAATGCAGTCTTTTTTGCATTGCTAATCATCTCTCTAGACTTCGATGGAGACAGGCCAATCGCCAGCTTGATAGCACCAATAATCCCATGCACGTCGTATTGAGGGATAATACAATTAAATCCATCAATGCAGTAACTATTGCCAATGACCGGAGGTACAATTACCAACGAACCTATAGCCATTGCTTCAAGCGCCGGCAAGTAGAAACCTTCGATAGCTGCCGGCAGGCATATAACGATGCGGGCATGAGCTATTTGCTGAAGAAAATCTTCCCTTGAAAGTAGCTCAATCAACAAGCGGGCCCTGATGCCAAGCGATTTGGCTTCCTCGGCAATCAGTTTTCCAATTTGAGGGTTTTTCAGGCCGATAATCAGTACGTCAGTATCTCGGCAGCCTGAAAGTCGTCCTGCACCTTGCAGTTGCTCTACGTCTATCCCTGCTGGAATCGTATGGACTGGCCCGTTTGCGATCCCCAGAAACTGCAGTTTAGTCGACAGCGGTTCGCTTACGCAAATCCTGATAGCCGGGTTTGTAAAGCCTGAAAACCTTGAATCTTGGGGTCTAAACTTGTTAAAAGATTGTACTAAATATATTACCTGGAACGGAGGTGCCGTATGGAAATTCTCAGGGACAAACCGCTCCCATCCCCAGCCGGAAATAACCATGACTGAGACAGTCTGCCAATCGATATTATGTATAACCCTATTTCGATGGGGTGCAAACAGGTTGCAAGGTGTCCAAGGGGTATCTTCCGGCATGTAAATTTTTGTCGTCTGCGGAAACAGCGATAGTGCATGTTCAAAATAGTGGCGGAGCTTCAAGGTGCCACCGGCAGGTCGTGAGGATTGATCGGCGAACAGAATCATAGGTCGTGTTCATCTTGTCTGCTGTGCCAGTGATGAAGGCGCCACAGCGCTATTGAGGTCAGGACGACGGCCAAGGCAATCGTTGACCAGACGGGAATTACTCCCGCCACCGCCAACAATGCCAGAAGGACGAGCGTGATGTTGATTAAGGCAATATACCTTGCCACGCTGGCATGACTCGCTCCCGCCTGTACTGCGATCTGATAGGCGTGCCGGCGATGGGCGCGCCAGATTTTCTCCCCCCCCGCTGCGCGCGCCAGCAGCGTCGTCGTGGCGTCGGCCCAATAGTACAACGGCAATACCAGCGCCAGCCACCAGAGGCCGGCTACGCAGGCGGTCCAGACGAGCAACCAGCCCAACAGGTAACCCAGCGGAACACTCCCTGTATCGCCCAGGAACAGGTGCGCCGGATGCCAGTTAAGCACGAGAAATCCCGACGCCGCTCCCGCCAGCACGGCAGCCAGTGGCGCTCTCGACCAGTCGCCGCCCGCCCCCGAGGCCATAATCAACAATGCCATGGCGAGACCGCCCGCCACCGCGATGGTCTCCACGCCCGTGATCCCATCTATCCCATCCATGAAGTTGAAAAGGTTGATGAACCACACCCAGGCCAGGCCGGTAGCCAGGCGGTCCGCCCAGTGCGGCAACAGTCCGCCGAACAGCAGCGCGGTATCGGGCAACAGGGTAAGCCCCAGGGCAACGGCAGCGACATGTGCGGCGAAGCGTACCAACTGCGGGACATTTGTTACATCGTCAATAAAGGAAATTCCGGCAAGGACAACCGCTGCCACCACAATGATCCGGATCTCGCCAAGCGTACCGGTGATGAGCGCCAGACATATCCAACTTGGCAGTACCACGGCGATAACTGCGATACCTCCGCCCGTGGGAACGGCTCCTTCATGGCTGGATCGTTTGTCAGGCCGGTCAACAATGTTATATGCGACCAGGGACTTCAGCACCACGCGAACCAGCATCCAGGTGATAAAGGCGGACAGCAGCCCGACGATCAGGGTGACGAGAACCGCTTCCACTGTTTGAGCTACGGGATAGCCGTCGGTTTAACAATACCAGCGACGGCAAACCTGACAATTTGCAACTCTTCAATTGAAGTAATGGTATTCATTTCGGCAGGTTACTAAAAAAATCAACTGTTGTCCCGGCAAAAATTTGGGGTCAGAGTAAAAATACTCAACAATAAACCAGCATCATCTGTCAACCTGACTGTATTTTTACTCTGACCCCAAATATCTATTCTTGTTATAATCTTCCAAATGTTGAGTCACCAAATCCAGGAAAAAGTCACAACTGCGACCCGGGACGATGAGACGATAGATACCTCCGGCGACGTGTTCGGGTCACAGCACGTATCCCCGCCGCCTGGCGCCTCGCAGATCGCAGTCGCCCTTCTTGACGTGATCGAAGGCGCGCGCGCCTACCACCTGTGGGGGCTGCTCGGCTGGCAGGATATTCGCCGGCGTTATCGGCGTTCCATCATTGGACCATTCTGGCTTACCATCAGCATGGGCGCGCTGGTGGCGGCGCTGGGCCTGTTGTACGGTACTTTGTTGAAGGTCGAAATCGCCGATTACGTGCCATTCCTTGCGCTCGGCTTCATTGTCTGGACCTTGGTTTCCGGCCTGATCACCGATGGCTGCGCCGCGTTCACCGGCGCCGAGAGCATCATCAAGCAGGTAGACTTGCCCCTGTCGGTCCATGTTTATCGCATGGTATGGCGCAACATCATCATTTTTTTTCATAATGCCGCGATTTTTGTGGTCGTAGCCGTCATCTTCTCGATCTGGCCGGGCTGGATGGGGCTGCTCGCCCTTCCGGGTCTTGCGCTTCTTTGCCTGAACGGCGTATGGGTAGGGTTGTTGTTCGGTCTCATGTCGGCCCGCTTCCGCGACGTACCCCCGATCGTGGACAGCATCGTGCGGATCGCCTTCTTCGTTACGCCGATCCTCTGGATGCCCGAGTTATTGCCCGACCGCGCCGTGTTGCTGGACTTCAATCCGTTCTTCCACATCCTGGAGTTAGTGCGAACGCCGTTGCTGGGACAGGCGCCGGAGCCCGCCTCCTGGCTCGCGGTTTTAGGTATGACGCTTGGTGGCTGGCTCGTGACGTTCATACTGTTCTGCTATTACCGCTGGCGGATCGCTTACTGGGTATGAGCGCCATGGTCAACCTTCAGCTCGAGTCGGTCACGGTCGTTTTTCCGGTCTACAACACTACTACGCGTTCGCTGAAGAACCGCTTGCTGCATCATGGCACGGGTGGACGCATCAGTCGCGATGCCGGTAATCGTCTGTGCGTACGTGCGCTCGAGAATGTGAGCCTCGCGTTCGAACACGGTGAGCGCGTCGGGCTCGTTGGCTGTAACGGCGCGGGCAAGACGACACTGTTGCGGGTGCTCGCGGGCGCTTATGAACCGACGCGCGGTCGTGTACGGCGGCGCGGTCGAACCGCTTCGCTGTTGAATGTATCTCTGGGAATCGATCCCGAGTCGACAGGTTATGAGAATATCATGATGCGCGGACTGTTCCTGGGGCTTATGCCCGAGCAGGTACGCGAACGCATGGACGAGATCGCGGCGTTTACCGAACTCGGTGACTACCTGGCGATGCCGGTACATACCTACTCGAGCGGCATGAGGCTTCGGCTCGCCTTTGCAGTATGCACCTGCTTCGATCCTGAGATACTGCTGATGGACGAGTGGCTCAGCGTCGGTGACCGGGCTTTTGTCGAAAAGGCCAGGCGCCGGCTTGAAGATTTCGTGGACCGCGCCAGGATTTTGGTGTTCGCCTCGCAAAACCTCCCCCTGCTGGAGCGAGTCTGCACCACGGGGGTTCTGCTTGACGCCGGGAAAGTCAAGGCCTGCGGACCGATTCAAGAAGTGCTGCGAGAATACCGGCAGGCGGCCTAGATGCAGGGTTTCAGCCAGCTCCGGGGTGAGATTATTCATGGGTAGTACCCTCAAATGAAGGCGTAAAACCGGCTTCGCGGGGATAGCAGGGGTTCAATTCCTGCTTTCCCAAGAATGGCTGTATCTCTATTCAACCCTGGTTGACACAGGAACCAATGTTGTTTACCATCATATTGACGCGTTAAACTTATGGAGTAATTTGAAGGAGCAAACTATGAACAGCACCCAGAAAAAGAAAACCCGCCAGCGCCGTGAACGTAATGAAGATTTACGTATCCCTGCCACGCCCGAAAAGTTAGCCCGGGCAGTCATTCAAGGGGGAGTTAAGTTACAAGGTCCCGTCAGGAAATAATCCGGCATGAGCACTATTGACCTGTATCAAGTATTACGGCTTATCCCGAACGTCACGGATGAACAGGCCAAGCAGGCCGCGGACGCTACCGAGCAGTCAGCTCGGCTTGAGAAGATTGAAGCCGATATCGCCGAGCTTAAAGTGTCAGTCAGAATCGGCTTGGCATTGCTCCTGACGATATTGGCAATCCTACTGGCGCCGCTGTTGAATTAATTTCGATGCCGTAGGTGTGGGCTTGCTCTCTGACGTATTCGCCGACAGTGTAGCACACTGATTCGTGATTAAATGGCAGAGAAGCGTATGCCGTTGCATCGTCTGGATAGACCTTTGCAGTCCAATCGACGTTATCGACAATGAAACGCTGTAGCGTTGGCGCATCCGTGTGTTTCACCATCTTTGCCCGCACCTGGTTGGTGGGCCGGTCTTTAATGCCTGCCACCGCCGTCTTGTTAACGGTGCCGCGGCCTTTCAAGGTCGCCCGTTTTGCGGCAGGCATGTTGCGGCGCCGGCCACCAAAGAAGGTTTCGTCAACTTCAACAGGCCCGCTGAAGTTATCGTCTGTTTCGTGTTGCCAGGCTTCTCGGATACGATGCAGCATAAACCAGGCCGTGCGTGTTTATAATCCCCATTCATAAACCTGCTATGGAATCTCGACACACCCATGAACGCCGCTGACGTCGTCTCGCAGAACCTGGATGAGAGAACTTCCAGGCCGGCTCTTTTTGTGCTCGGTATGCACCGATCCGGCACTAGCGCTATTACGGGAGCACTGCGACACAGTGGTGTATGGGTGGGCGAAGAAACGGAACTCACGGACGCGAATGTCGAGAATCCCCTGGGGTTTTGGGAAAGGCGTGACATGCGCGATCTCTGCGATCGAATGATGCACTCGGCGGGAGCCGATTGGTGGAAGATCGCCAACTTCGATCCGAAAGCCATCCCTCGCGTAGTACTGGCCGAGCAACGCCAGGAGTTTGAAAAGATTGTTTCCGTTCTGGACAAATATGAAGCTTGGGTCATCAAGGAGCCGCGCCTCTGCCTTCTCCTGCCTGTCCTGCGACACTACGTAGAGAACCCTGTTTGCCTCCATATCTATCGTAATCCTCTCGAAGTTGCGCGTTCCTTGCAAACACGCAACGGCTTCGGCATCTCCGCGGGACTCGCTCTCTGGGAGGTATACAATCTCCACGCCTTGAATGCATCCGAGGGTCTGCCGCGCATTTCGCTTTCTTACGAATCACTTATGTCGCATCCGGTGGAAACGCTGAATGCACTCGTTAAAGAGCTTGAAGGACTTGCGGCAGACCATTTGATAAAGCCGGACAGCGGGCTTATCGAACGGTTCATCAACCTGGACCTTTACCGCCAAAGAGCAACCGATGAAGAGACCGAAGATTACCTTTTGCCGTCGCAGCGTGCGCTCTGGTTACGACTTCGTAGCGGCGAAGTTTTCGATTATTACAAGAACATTCCGATTTCGGAAGCGACTAAACAAGCCCTGCTTGATCTGGAATCTGTAGAGGTTTCATTCAACCTTCGCGAAGACAAGACAAATGAGTTGAAGACCAACCTGGAGGAGCGTACTGCGACGCTGAAGACTCGCGACGAGAGGATAGCAGCCATGGAGGCTTCGGCGGGTCTGTTGAGGAGCAACCTGGAGGAGCGTACTGCGACGCTGAAGACTCGCGACGAGAGGATAGCAGCCATGGAGGCTTCGGCGGAGCGGATGAGGAGCAACCTGGAGGAGCGTACTGCGACGCTGAAGACTCGCGACGAGAGGATAGCAGCCATGGAGGCTTCGGCGGAGCGGATGAGGAGCAACCTGGCGGAGCGTACTGCGACGCTGAAGACTCGCGACGAGAGGATAGCAGCCATGGAGGCTTCGGCGGGTCTGTTGAGGAGCAACCTGGAGGAGCGTACTGCGACGCTGAAGACTCGCGACGAGAGGATAGCAGCCATGGAGGCTTCGGCGGAGCGGATGAGGAGCAACCTGGAGGAGCGTACTGCGACGCTGAAGACTCGCGACGAGAGGATAGCAGCCATGGAGGCTTCGGCGGAGCGGATGAGGAGCAACCTGGCGGAGCGTACTGCGACGCTGAAGGCACGTGACAAAAGGATCAAAGCTCTGGAGGCTTCGGCGGAGCGGCTGAGGAGCAACCTGGCGGAGCGTACTGCGACGCTGAAGGCCCGTGACAAAAGGATCAAAGCCCTGGAGGCTTCGGCGGAGCGGCTGAAGAGCAAACTGGAGATGCGCACCGCGATGCTGAAGGCCCGTGACGAGCGGATCGAAGCCCTGGAGGCTTCGGCGGAGCGGCTGAGGAGCAACCTGGCGGAGCGTACTGCGACGCTGAAGGCTCGTGACGAGCGGATCGAAGCCCTGGAGGCTTCGGCGGAGCGGCTGAGGAGCAACCTGGCGGAGCGTACTGCGACGCTGAAGGCTCGCGACGAGCGGATCGAAGCCCTGGAGGCTTCGACGGAGCGGCTGAGGAGCAACCTGGCGGAGCGTGCTGCGACGCTGAAGGCTCGCGACGAGCGGATCGAAGCCCTGGAGGCTTCGGCAGAGCGGCTGAAGAGCAAACTGGAGATGCGCACCGCGATGCTGAAGGCCCGTGACGAGCGGATCGAAGCCCTGGAGGCTTCGGCGGAGCGGCTGAGGAGCAACCTGGAGAAACATACTGCGACGTTGAAGGCCCGCGACAAGACAATCGATGACCTGTATAACTCAACCAGTTGGAAAATCACTGCCCCGTTGCGTGTGCTATCGCGAGGTGTCAGGTGGCTCTTGAGGAATTTCCGTCGAGCAATCAAATTATTATTCTGGTTGAGCACAGGCCAGTTTTCCCGCGCTGTGGAGGCTGTACGCTCCGTGCGAGCAAAAGCAAAAAGGAAACCCGTTGCGCGCCATGGAGATGGACAGCTTGCAGTTGCGGACCGGGTATCAAAGCTTATCCGGGAGCGCCGGAAAGGGCCTCGACCGCTTGTCCGAGGGAAGTCCGTCGGTGGTGAAGCCAAAGCCAGGATCACGGTTATTGCATGGGATTTAGGGCATAACCCCCTGGGACGCACCTATTTGCTGGCCGATGTTCTGCGGCACGATTACGACGTGGAGTTGATCGGCGCCCATTTTCCCCGATTTGGGAACGAACTCTGGGAACCGCTGCGCAACTGTAGCCGGGTTGCCATAAAAAGTTTTCCCGGAGACAACTTTCCCGGGCATTTCAAACGCATGGAAGACGTTGCCGAACAGATTGAGGGTGATATCATTTATGTATCCAAACCGAGATTACCCAGCCTGGAGTTGGCTATTCTCGCCAAGTTGCACAGGAACCGGCCGGTTATTCTGGACGTGGACGACTATGAACCGGGTTTTTTCAAGAACCGCGAACCACTGACGCTGAAGCAGGTGAAACGCAAGCGTCACAGGTTGGACTTCATCTGTCCACACGATGAAACCTGGACCCGTTACGGCGAATCACTAATTCCGATGTTCGAACAGGTCACAGTCTCCAATGAAGAATTGAGGAAGAAATTCGGCGGCCTGGTCTTGCCGCATATACGCGACGAACACGATTTCGAACCGGCTGCCTACCCGCGTGATGCAATTCGTGCGGAACTCGGCTTTGCTCGCGAAGATAAAGTCATCCTGTTCGCCGGTACTCCCCGCGTACACAAAGGCTTCAAGCAGATTATCACTGCTTTGGAGACTCTGAATCGTCCGGACTACAAACTGCTGATCGTCGGTTCCCCGGTGGACAATGAAGCGCGCCGTTCCTTCAGTAGCATCAATCCCGGACAAGTGAAAGTTGTTCCCAACGTGCCATTTTGCGATTTGCCCGGCTACCTTTGTGCCGGCGACCTGATCTGCCTTCTCCAGGTCGAGAATCAAGTGACGGCTCATTTTCAAATGCCCGCCAAGTTTACGGACGGACTTTCGATGGGTATTCCGGTACTGGCGACCAATGTTCCGCCCCTGGCGAAGCTCGCAGAGAAGGGATTGGTTGAGTTATTGGGCGACAGGCCACTAGATCAAAAAATCGATGAAATTTTCAGCGATTATGACGCTTACAAACATAAAGCGATGCAAAACCGAGAGATTTTTTTGCGTGAGTACAGCTACGGCTCGAACCTGCCAAGGCTGAAAGATACCATCGACCGTCTTTTGAACAATCCGGCTCCAATACCTAACGTGTTCCACGAACTGGTCGCCTATCACCGCAGGATTTTCCCCGGCGCGGCAGATTTGCCTCGGGTGGCAGCGAAGGTCGTCACGGATGTTCAATCTGCCCCTGTGCCGCGTCCGGCAGTGACTCCCGCTCAAGCGCCGGTCGTACGCGACCGGGAGGTTAAATCATATATCGACGACAAAATAGACATTGTATTTTTTTGGAAACAGAACGATACCGGCATTTACGGGCGGCGGCAGGATATGTTGGTGAAGTACCTGGCCAAAGATACTCGAATCAACCGTATTCTTCATTTCGATGCGCCTGTCAATATCTTCAAGTCCGGTCGAGATGCTCTCACATCCGGTGAAGGTGGTCGTCACAGCCATGCCCGCCTGGTTCTTTACCAGACCCTGGGACGGGTATTACGCCCCAAAGACAGGGACAAAGTTCGATTCGATACGTTCGTTTTCGCGGGCAAACGTCGTGCGTCCGGTTTCCGGAAATGGATGCTGCCCGCTGAAGAGGACTATCTTGATTACTTGGGCCGGGTAATGAAACGCCACCGGGTCGGCCAACGGCGGACGGTGTTTTGGGTTTGCCCCAATAATTTCGATTTCCCCGCGCTAGCAGATCGGTTCAAGCCTGACCTGGTGGTGGCTGACGTAATCGACGATCAGCGTAAATGGCCGTGCGCTCCCCGATACAGGGAGAAATTGCACCTCAACTATAAAGAGTGTCTGGCGCGGAGTCATCTCACTTTTGCAAATTGTAGCAATGTCTTCGAAGGCATGCAGGAGTTTACCGATAATATCCATTTACTCCCCAACGCGGCCGAGTATCTGGAAGAAGAGGCACAACATTGGAAAAAACCCGTGGAATTGAGACGCATCAAGGGGCCGGTGATTGGGTACGTCGGGAATCTGGACATCACGCGGATCGATCTCGACCTGTTGATAAGCGTGGCGACCGAACGGCCCGATTGGAACCTGGTCTTTATCGGCTCTATGCACAAGAGTAAGAAGATAATGGAACTGAACAATTTCAAAAACGTTCATTTCCTCGGGGTCCGTGTCTACGACCAGGCGGTCCGCTACATCCGCCACTTCGACGTGGCGATGATTCCCCACCTGGACAGTGAACTTACCCGGAATATGAATCCCTTGAAGCTGTATGTCTATTTTTCTCTGCATGTGCCGGTTGTGAGTACGCCGATTGCGAACATCGATGATTTTGGAGAGTTCGTACAGATCGGCCGCACGCCGGAGGAGTTCATCGGGGGGATCCGCCATTGTCTGGACAACAACCCTGTTTCCGGCAATGTGGAGCGCATCCGGAGTTTGTTGAAGGTCAACTCATGGAACGAGCGGGTTACACGCATATTGACACTGACCCAAAAGGAATTAGCCAGGTGCGAATCGACACTTGCCGGACCTGCCAAGGTTACCTACGACAGCGACGGCTACACAGACTGCTGCACGGTATGTGGACATACCGGCTATTTGCGCCGCGAGGAGAATTCAATCAGAGAGACATACCGGTGTGGGAGTTGCGAGGCCAGTTTACGTTACCGGGAACAGGCGCGCCTGATCCTTAAAATTTTCTCCAGAGAGAATTCCAGACATCTGGCCGAGTTGGCGCAAGAGTCTGAGTTTCAGAACATTAATATCTATGAACCCGGGTTAATAGGACCTTTCCGAAAGTTTTTCCATAAGTTACCCGGTTACTGTAGCTCCTACTTCTGGGAAGATGTTAAGCCCGGTGAATTTCGCGAGGACATTCAATGTCAGGACCTGATGGACTTGACTTACGAGGACAATTCTTTCGACCTGGTGTTGTCTTCGGATATCTTTGAACATGTTCGCAAGCCGTTTGTCGGCTTCCAGGAGGTTAATCGAGTCCTTAAACCGGGCGGTTTCCACATCTTCAGTATTCCCCCACAGCATCCGATGCCTTCCGAAACCGTGTTCCGGGTGGATACCAGTGGCCCGGAGGATGTGTTTGTATTACCCAGGCATTACCACAGTGCGCCCATGGGGGGAAAGTCCCTGGTGTATACTGATTTTGGAGAAGACATGGTCGACATGATGGCCGGTGACGGTATCGATCTCAAGATGGAGTCTCCTTCCCCCGGGATGGCTCCGGCTACCATAACGGAGCGGATGCTCACATTCTATTGGAAAAAGTGAGAATTTAACAAAATAATGAAGAGAGAATAATCAATGCACATTGAATAGTAGTCATGAAAAAAATCAGGATCACCTTGGATTCCGGAGAATGTAAAAGCGAAGGACAACTGCGCCAGCATATTTTTCGCAGGCTGCTGAACAGCGAGATTAATGTGTCGGGCAAGTGGGTAGCTGACCTGGGTGCGGGCCCATGTACATTTGCCCGCATTGCCAATGAGTTTGGCGCTGAGGTATTCGCTGTAGATAGTCGCGAGGAACGCGTGCCCGGAGATATCGAAAAACTGGGAATTCACTTTGTCTATGAGGACGCCCGCGAGTTCAATCTTGAAGCTTTTGATATCGTGCTGATTTTCGGTTTGCTTTACCACTTTGAAATCGAGGAGCAGATTGAGCTTCTGCGACGCTGCCAGGGTAAGGAAGTTCTGGTGGATACCCAGGTATGCAACCCGAATCTGATGGTCCGTTTTCCTCCGGATGGATGGCAATACCCACTGGTTCAATTAAACGGATATGAAGGGATAGTTTACCCTGAAAAGGATAATCCCATGGCTTCTGTCGTGAACAGAACTTCTTTCTGGCATACTGAACCATCTTATTTGAGGCTATTTACCGACTGTGGTTTTAACGATATCACCGCCTACCGGCCATTCTATCTTTCAAAATATGGGATGCGCTCCTTCTACCGGCTTTTGCCGGATTAGCTATGCTGGTTGAACATTTGAAAATCCCGGATGTCAGGATGCTTGTCCCCGGGAAGCACGGCGACCGGCGCGGTTTCTTTTCCGAGACATATAACAAAAAAGCGCTCGCCGCGGTTGGGATCGACATCGACTTCGTGCAGGACAACCACTCACGCTCGGCTGACAAGGGAACAGTTCGCGGACTGCATTTTCAGACGCCGCCCTTCACCCAGGACAAGCTGGTGCGCGTGGCGCGCGGGTCGGTGTTTGACGTTGTCGTGGACCTGCGTCGGGGTTCGTCGACTTACGGCTGGCATGTTAGTGTTGTTCTTTCCGCCGAGACGTGGAACCAGATACTGGTCCCGATCGGCTTCGCCCACGGTTTCATGACGCTGGAACCCGATACCGAGGTGATCTACAAAGTCAGCAACTATTACTCCCCGGAACAGGACAAGGGGCTTCTGTGGAACGATCCGGCCCTTGGCATTGCCTGGCCGCTTGCAGAGGACGAAGCGATTCTTTCGGAGAAGGATCGCACACAGCCGCGGCTCGCGGAACTCGTAACGCCGTTCGGGTAGTCGGGACAGTCCTGGACAATGTCGTACCGATTGCCGCAATCTTGCCAAACAAGTTATAGAAGTGAGTTACCAAACGTATGACCATCCTTGTTACCGGAGGTGCTGGTTTTATCGGTTCGAATTTTGTTATCGATTGGCTGCAATCCCATGGAGAGAGTATCGTTAACCTGGATAAGCTCACCTATGCAGGTAATTTGCGGAATCTGGCCTCCGTAGAAGACGACGGACGCCATGCTTTCATTCAGGGGGATATTGGCGACACTGCATTGATCTCCGGGCTGCTGACGGGACACAAACCCCGCGCCGTCATCAACTTTGCCGCCGAGTCCCACGTCGATCGCTCCATTCATTGTGCGGAAAATTTTATCCAGACCAATGTCGTAGGCGCCTTCAGGCTTCTGAATGCCGTTTTAGGCTACTGGAGCAAACTGTCGGCGGAGGAAAAAGCCAAATTCCGTTTCTTGCACGTTTCCACAGACGAGGTCTACGGCGCGCTTGAGCCGAACGATCCGGCTTTTACCGAAGACAACCGGTACGAACCCAACAACCCCTATAGCGCCAGCAAGGCGTCCTCCGATCATCTGGTTCGCGCATTCCATCATACTTATAGGCTGCCCGTGCTGACCACGAACTGCTCCAACAACTATGGCCCGTTTCAGTTTCCGGAAAAGCTGATTCCACTGATCATCCACAATGCTCTTGCCGAAAAGCCGTTACCGGTCTACGGTGATGGCCGGCAGGTTCGCGACTGGCTCTACGTCCGCGACCACTGCGGCGCCATCAACCGGGTGCTTGAAGCCGGTAAAGCCGGAGAAGTCTACAATATCGGTGGCCTGAACGAAAAAACCAACCTGGAAATTGTGTATATGCTTTGCGACGTCCTCGACGAAATGCGCCCCAGGACCAATGGCGGACCCTATAAATCCCTGATTACTCTCGTCAAAGATCGGCCGGGTCACGACAGACGTTACGCTATCAACGCCTCCAAAATCAAGAGCGAACTCGGCTGGAAACCGGCGGAGACATTTGAAACAGGGATTCGGAAGACAGTATCATGGTATTTAAAAAATCAGGATTGGGTAGCCGATATCGTCAGTGGCGATTACCGTAACTGGATCAGGAAACAATACCAATGAAGATTTTGCTGTTCGGTTCGAGCGGGCAGGTTGGCTGGGAATTGCAGCGTTCGTTGGCGCCTCTGGGCCAATTGAAGGCTTGTGACCGGAATGCCGCAGATCTCGAGAACCCGGATGTACTGAAAGCCGCTATTCGCGACTATTGTCCGAACGTTGTCGTCAACGCTGCCGCCTACACCGCCGTGGACAAGGCCGAGTCTGAACCCGACAAGGCCGAGCGCATTAACGCGGAAGCCGTTGGGCTGTTGGCGAACGAGGTGAGGCGTCTCGATGCGTGGCTGATTCACTATTCCACGGATTACGTTTTTGACGGCGCGAAACCAGGCGCATACGTCGAAACAGATAAACCGAATCCGCTAAGCGTCTACGGCAGAACGAAGCTTCGAGGAGAGGAGGCCATACAACAAAGCGGGTGCCGGCGCCTCGTTTTCCGCACCAGTTGGGTGTATGCGGCCCGCGGCTCTAATTTCGCCAGGACTATTGTGCGGCTTGCCGGGGAACGGGACATACTCGACGTAGTGGCCGACCAGGTCGGGGCGCCGACCAGCGCGGAGCTCATTGCGGATACGACAGCCCTCTGTCTCCACCGCGTGACCCGCGACAAGATGTTTGGGGAACAAGCGGTCGGCGCCTATCACTTGACGCCTGCCGGCGAGACAAGCTGGCACGGCTTCGCGAGGTACCTGCTTGATGGGTTGCGGAGCCTCGGCGTTGAATTACGCCTCCGTCCGGAGAACGTACATCCCATTACGACCGCCGAGTACCGGTCAGCGGCAAAACGTCCGGCAAATTCGCGTCTTGACACACGGAAATTGACCAACACGTTTGGCGTTTACCTGCCGCCATGGCAGTTTCACGTGCAAAGACTGGTCTCGGAACTCGCCTGGAAGATGGCATCATGAAGCGCAAAGGCATCATCCTCGCCGGAGGAGAAGGCACGCGGCTCTATCCCGTGACCAGCGCGGTGAGCAAGCAACTCCTGCCCGTCTATGATAAGCCGATGATCTACTACCCGTTAAGCGTCCTGATGCTGGCGGGAATCCGGGACATCCTGGTGATCACCACGCCGCGACAAAGTCCCGACTTCCAGCGACTGCTCGGCGACGGCAGCCGTTGGGGTCTCAACCTGCGCTACGCCATGCAGCCGAGCCCCGACGGGTTGGCCCAGGCCTTCCTGATAGGCAGGGAATTTATCGGGGGTGACCCTTGCGCCCTGGCGCTGGGCGACAACATTTTTTATGGGCACGGCTTGACCGAGAAGCTGCACCGGGCCGCTTCCCAACAGACGGGAGCTACGGTCTTCGGCTACCAGGTTCGCGACCCCGAGCGTTATGGCGTAGTCTCCTTCGACGATACCGGTCGCGCGAACTCCATTGAGGAGAAACCTGCGCACCCCCGCTCTCACTGGGCGGTGACGGGTCTGTACTTCTACGACAACGACGTCGTCAGCATCGCCGCGGACATCAAGCCGAGCGCGCGGGGTGAATTGGAGATCACTACCGTTAACGAGCGCTATCTCGAACGCGGATATCTGCGCGTGGAACTGCTGGGCCGCGGGTTTGCCTGGTTCGATACAGGGACGCACGACAGCCTGGTGGAAGCCGCCGGTTTCGTTCAGACCATCGAGAAACGCCAGAACCAGCGCATCGCCGTTCCCGAGGAGATCGCCTTTCTGAACGGCTGGATCAGCCGCGCAGAACTGGTCGCGGTCGGCCATGGCCTGCGCAACAACGGCTATGGCGAATACCTGTTGCGACTCGCGGAAGAGCTTGATCCGAGCAACCGGGGACGGATTTGAGCAACCGGGGACAGCAACCGGGGACGGATTTAAATCCGTCCCCATTCGCCGCGGGAGATTCGCCACGGTTATTTCAGGTCGGGAAACTCGGGGCGAAACGGCCGACTCGTGACGCCAAGGATCTCCCGTACCGGAACCGGGTCAAGAT
This sequence comes from Gammaproteobacteria bacterium, assembly GCA_965248145.1. GTDB lineage: Bacteria > Pseudomonadota > Gammaproteobacteria > Eutrophobiales > Eutrophobiaceae > JAAXHV01. The sequence goes on from OZ252091.1 coordinate 1,287,928, forward strand.
TAAGCTCCATGTTCATCCGTTCCAGGATCGCGCTGCTGTAGCTCTCGCCTGTCAGGGCCTGCCATAAGAAAAACGCAGCCCGGGCAAAACTGAGTGGCAGGTAGACAAGCACGGGGCGTCTCCCCAGTGATTCGAAAATCCTGCGGACCATCTCGCGGTAGCTCAGCGTTTCGCCACCGGGCAGGTCGAAGGTTGTGTCTCTTGCGCGGGCAGCATTTGAGGCAGCCACCATGGCCTGCGCCACGTCGTCGGCGTGGACCGGCTGGCAGTGTCCGGTACCCGGCCACACTACAGGGAAAAACCCGAAATGTCGCACGAAGGTTGCGATCCTGCTCACGTTGCGATCGCGTCCCGGATCGTAAATCAGGGTAGGCCGGAAGATCGTCCAGGCGATCCCCCTGTCCCGACATAGCGCCCTGACTTTCTTCTCGGCCCGCCCCTGTGCCTGTGCCTGATCCCGCTCGTCAGGATTGGAACTTTGCGCTTTGAAAAGGACACTGGATGAACTCAGGGCAATCAACCGGTTTCCTCCGGCGATGCGATTGATGAGAGCCGGTAGTGCGGTGGCCGGAGTGAGGGAGAACAAGGTTGCAGAAGCGGGAATGCTCAAGTTTTTTCCTTTGGATACAGTGCTCCAGGAAAAGCCCGGAGGCGCTTCATAAGGAGTTGGTTCGGTGTGGCGACTGAGGCATAATCCCTCGAATCTGCTGTCGGCCAGACGTTGCGCGAGAAAGCGACCTACCAGGCTGGTCGCACCGAGAATGACGGCGAATCGTTCCTCACTCATCCCGGTGTCAGCGGCGGGCGTCATGTGTCCCGGGACGCCTGTTCCACGCCCGATACAGCAGCAACTGCATTACCGTTACCCCAAATCGGACCAGGATGCCGGCGCTGAGAGGTCCAAGCAGAGGCAACCAGCGGAGACCGTGAAAGTGTACGCGGAAGTAACGCAGGAAGCCACGCATCTTGTGCCACTCCACCTGCACCGGGTTACTCCGGCTGCTGCCGGCGTGATGGACTACTTTCACGTGCGGTGTGTAATAAACCGGGATTCCGGCCCTGTGCAGCCTGAGGCAGAGGTCGAGATCGTCTACATGCAGGAAATAACCCTCGTCCATGCCGCCTACGGCATGGAAAGTCGCAGTCGGCAACATCATGCAGGCGCCGCTGATGACCGGTACACTGGTAGTGTCCTCAGGGAGCGGGCTGTCATGCTGGTTGAGCCGGTAGCGGCGAAACAGCCCGGGCGCCAACCTGTCAAGCCGGAATGTTTCAACCAGGGCAGTGCCGGGAGTGAGCAGGGCCCGCCGCGACCCGCGCTGGTCGCTCCCGTCCGGATTGAGCACGCGGCAGCCGAGCATCCAATTATCGCCCAGCGTCGTGGCTTCGTCCATCAAGGCGGGTATCGCGCCGGGGCTGAGGCGGCAGTCCGGGTTCAACAACAACAGGTAGCGGCCCCTGGCCCGGCGGGCGCCGATGTTACAGCCGCGTGCGAACCCGACGTTGCCATGACCACTGACGAGTGTCAGTCGCGGTTCCCTCTCTGCCCGCTGCGCAAACTCCCTGGTGATTGCCGGCGGATTGCCGTTGTCGATCAATATGAGTTCGACTACGCCTTCCTGGTCCGAAGCAAGTACCGACTCGATGACCGTGGCCAGTATAGGACCGGTCCAATATGAGACCACGACCACGCTGATCCCTTCCAGTGGGTCGCCATGGCGAAATAAAGCGGCTTTTTCCGGCCTGCTCGACGTAACGGTCACTGTTGTACCCGCTGGCGCGATGTTTTAACCCAATGTTTTTCCATATAATTTTTGCAACTTCTCCCGGGTGTGAAGTGCTGATAATAAGGCATGGGGGTGAGTAAGCCAATCCCATTCACTATTACTCACCATTTGGCTGTAGTATGATACCCGCATCCGCGGGCACAGGTTTAATTGTAAATTAACGATAAAGCAGGAAAAAAATCATTCATGTTTCATTCCTATGGGCGCATAACCATATTCTTGCATGATGTATTGATGATCCCGGTGGCGTGGTATCTGGCTTACTGGTTGAGGTTCAACCTGGATACCATTCCTGAAGAATTTGTGCGCACTGCAACCCTGGTGTTGCCGGTAATCATTACCTGTCAATCGCTTAGTTATGTAGTTTTCGGGCTGTATCGCGGCATCTGGCGCTTTGCCTCCCTGCCCGATCTTGTGCGCATAGGTAAATCGATTTTTCTTGGGGTATTAATCACAACATTGGCGGTTTTCCTCTTCACCAGGATGGCAGCGGTGCCCAGGACGGTTATACCGCTTTATGCGATTTTATTATTCGTTTTTCTCGGTGGAAACAGGATCATATATCGATACCTGAAAGATCATCGGGTGGAAATCAGTAGTGGTAAGCGGGTTTTGGTGATCGGCGCCGGCGAGGCCGGAGGGAGATTGTTGAGGGATATGTTAAGACACAACCGGGCGCAATACCTGCCGGTGGGTATGATTGATGATGATCCCGATAAAACAGGCCGGGAAATTCAAGGAATACGAGTATTGGGTGTTTTCGATGAAATTCCCGAGGTTGTAAAAAAACATGCTGTCGACTTGATTGTTATAGCTATTCCTTCATTGTCCTCGGAAAGGATGCAAAGACTGGTCGCTTTATGTGAGAGTGCCAATACGGCATTTAAAACCCTGCCTAAACTCGAGGATTTGATCTCGGGACAGGTGACCGTTAACGCCATCCAGGAAGTCTCCATCGAAGACCTGCTTGGAAGGGAAAAAATCGAACTGGACCGGGACATGATGCAGGCCGGATTGTCCGGCAAGGTCATCATGGTCACTGGCGGCGGTGGGTCCATTGGAACCGAGCTTTGCCGGCAGGTTGCCGAGTTTGTACCGGGTGCGCTGATTGTTTTTGAACGCAGTGAGTTTAACCTGTACCGGATACAACAGGAACTGGAAAGAAAATATCCACAGGTCAAACTGGTTACGGTATTAGGTGATGTTTGTGATCAACGGGCAGTTGAGAACGTTACTGGAGAGTACCTGCCTGATATGATATTTCATGCTGCTTCATATAAACATGTTTCTCTTTTACAGGCCCATCCCGGAGAAGCTGCAAAAAACAATATCATCGGCACCAGGATTGTCGCCGAGGCCGCAAGCAAATTCCATTGCGACAAATTTGTGTTTATTTCCACCGATAAAGCGGTCAACCCCACCAATATCCTTGGGGCAACCAAGCGCGCCGGTGAGGTTTACTGTGAAGGTATGAACGCGATTTCCTCTACGCGTTTTATTACCGTCAGGTTTGGTAACGTGCTGGGTTCGGACGGCAGCGTGGTTCCATTATTCAGGGAACAGATACGGGCAGGCGGCCCGCTGACGGTAACCCATCCTGATATTACCCGTTATTTTATGACGTCAAGGGAAGCGTGTCAGTTGATTTTGCAGGCCAGTGTGGTGGAGGGGGAGGGTGGTATTTTCGTGTTGGATATGGGAGACCCTGTCAGGATCGGGTACCTGGCCGAACAGATGATCCGTTTGTCCGGCAAAGAGCCAGGTAAGGATATTGAAATTCAGTACGTGGGTTTACGACCGGGCGAGAAGTTGTATGAAGAACTGTTTTATGACAGTGAAGGAAAAGAAGACACCAGGAATAATAAGGTATTTCGGGCAAAACATGTCCCGGCTGACTGGAACAGGATTAAGCAGGTGGTTTCCCGTCTGGAGGAGGTGCTATCGCGTACGGATGACGATGAGGTAAAAAGAATACTGGCTGAGCTTGTTTCGCATGGCAATGGTAAAGAGCACCTTGACATTATAAAGGTTGCCCATGTCGGTGGTGCGTGAAAATTAACAAAGCCGTATTTCCGGTAGCGGGTCTGGGGTCACGCGCCCTGCCGGCGACGAAAGTCCTTGCAAAGGAGATGCTGCCCCTGGTGGACCGTCCCATCATCCAGCATGCCGTTGAGGAGGCGCTCAGCACCGGCATCAGGGAGCTGATTTTCGTGACCGCGGAGACTAAAAAGATCATCCGGGAGCATTTTGAGCCTAATGTGCTGCTGGAAAAAGAGCTGGCGCTGAGGGGAAAACAGGAATTACTCGAGATTGTCAGGAATATTCCACCGCAAGGGACAAAATGTCGCTATGTCATCCAGCATGAACCCCTGGGACTGGGACATGCCGTCCTGTGCGCCAAACCCCTGGTTGGAAACGAACCGTTTGCCGTTATCCTGTCCGATGATTTGATCTATCACGATGAGCGGACATGTCTACAGCAGATGGTTGAGATTTTCCAGGAGAAAAACGCCAGCGTCATCGCCGTGGAGAACGTCGCTCCTGAAGAGGTTTCCCGCTACGGGATTGTTGAGACCGGCGCTGGCGCCGATGGGGTTAAAACAATGAAATCGGTTGTGGAAAAGCCCGCCCGCGAGGACGCGCCGTCAACCCTGGCGGTCGTAGGGCGTTATATCTTCACGCCGGGGATCATGCCCCTGCTGGAAACCACCCCCAGAGGCGCGGGTAATGAAATTCAACTGACCGATGCCATTGCCGCGTTGATTGAAAAAGAAGACGTGTACCTGTGTGAATTTGCCGGCAGGCGCAGCGATTGCGGCTCAATCCTGGGATATATGAAAGCTAACGTTGAATACGCGCTGAGACATAAAACTATCGGCGCCGAGTTTCACTCATACCTGAATGATTTGATGGAGGATAAGGAGGCAGAATAATTGGCTCCCCGGGACGGGCTCGAACCGCCGACCTAGTGATTAACAGTCAATCAATTCGGCTCATCCCCTCGCACGTGGGGAACACGCAAAGCTGCATGACTCAAACTAACGGGTCTCCGAAATTCCCGAGTAAACGACTGCCTCAAGGTAAATTTGATAATTCCATGTCTTTCTAAGGCTTTGGCGGCAACGATTGATTGTGTGATGTCACTGTGATGTTCAGTGCGTTGCGCAGTTCCTGATGTTCAAATGCAGAGGACATACGATCAATCTCGCGCTCCGATAATTTTATTTGGGCCGCCGATTCCCTCCATGTTGATACGGCCAGAGCCACATCATAAGCTATGCCCCTGGCTTCATCCAATGACAGCTCGAAATACGCCGCAACACTCAACGCCAGTTCCAGAGAGGCTTCCTTATCGTCATAATTAATCGCTGTTGTCAGTATTCGAGCCCCGATATCAATTGGCGTGGGATTGAGATCAAACGCGGGCGCCAAGCACCAACCGGTTTGTTTCTGATAGAGAAAACCATGGTTGCGCAGGTGATCATCCGTATTCGACGCCAACACATTGAAGACGATCCGGCGCCATAATGCGGTCCTGTCTGTACGAGGTTCAGCACCGTGCTGACGAAGTGCGTCAACCATCTCCAGATAGCTGTGAGGTTCCAGGTCTCTTGCGCCAAGCAGGCTCATCGCAGATAAATACGGGATTCGATTGTCAGCGTCCCGGTCAAACCGCCGGAGCAGCAGTACAGGCCGTTCGGAAACATATACAAGGCGCCAGTCGGGGACAGGTATCCCTGCTCTCTCTGCGAGTTTCAACATAACCGCTTCCCACAGAACCTTGTTATATTCATCATCTTTGCGGGGGAACTTGGCGATTGACAAATGGCCGTCTTTGTCCACGACTGACGCCTTGGGGCGTGCTCCACCCAATGATGACCCTGGCGCCAACAGCAATTTCAGGTCATAATCGCTTTCCGATTCGTTAATGATGTTGTCAGACGCGGAAAGCAGGCGGGGCAGAAAAACCAGAGGGGGGATGTCAACACCCGGGGCACTGTCGGATACCGACAGAAACGGACCACCCTTTTTTTCTGCAAAGCGCAATGCCCCCTGCCTGGCCATGTCATTGACCCCCAGCAGAAAATCCCTTTCCGTCAACGTGCGTTGCGTCTCACCCGCTTTTTCCGCACGCCAGTATTCAGCCCGTCTCATCAGCGCGCGCCCCCAACGGTCCGGGGTAGAGTCGCCCATGGCGCCAAACAACGCTTCTGATTGTCTGGTATGGAATGAACCTTTACCCAGTGACAGCGCCGGGTCAAGGGCAAATCTGTGATTTGATGACAACCATGACCTATCGTACTCAAATGATGCATTTTCCCGGCCTTTGCGGGAACGTGTCCATAAACGGCCAACGAAATGCCGGGCACCTTCCAGGTCGATGTAAACGAATACTTCGTTCATGTGGTCTGTGACTGCCGGGACAGGCGCACCCTGCGCGGTAGCCTCTCCTCTTCCAGTGCAAGCCCCACCAGGTCATTGGTCGGATCAGCCAGTTCGCCCAGACGCTCCAGCAGTCCCAGTGTATAAAGCACCATTGCGTAGTTGCCCAGGGCCACGCCCGCATCCCCTTGTTCGATTTTGGTCAGCGTGGTGCGACTGATTGACGCGCGCTGGGTGACAACCGACATGGGCAGGCGTCGGCGTAGTCTGGCGTTGCGAATATCCTCACCCACCCCGCGCAATATCCGCTTAACATGGATAGGCATGCTGTATGCTTTCTTTGATTTCTGAGGCATATTGATTACGGGGTTTGATGTTATTTATAGTTATTATAATAGACATTATAAATGTTAATGTCAATTATAATGTACAATAACTGTCAGGAACAGATTATGTGTTACAGATTAGGACAATTTTACATGGACACCGTATTTCGGGCGCTATCGAACCACCAAAGCAGGACCGTTCAATACTCCTCCTCCAGTCGACCGAGCCAGATAACGCCTGACATCGCCCCGTGTATTTGCAAGGCAACATAAGGGTTAAGAGTTGGTAAACGGTTGACGGCATCAATGAGACGGTCACGGTCTATAATGTTGAATACCGGATTATCGTCCCGAGCGGCGATCAGTTCTCGATACGCCGCCTGCCGCCTGGTATGAGACGGGTTAGTTGTGCAAGCCCCGGCAATTGCTGCTGGTGGCTTTGTGTTATTAAAGGTATCTTCAACGTGCTTCAATATTAATTTATCAATGTTTTTTTTGTCCAGGCTTTGCTGATATTCATCAGCCGTATCGTGGAGGTGACTGGCTGTTCGTTTGCGTCGCCCCTTCCGCAAAGGCAAGGATGTTGTCGCCGGTTTATAGAGGCCTCCGGGCTTATAGTAAGGCGGTTCTGAAATCAACTGACCGGTCCGCTCGATAATCGTGTTATGAATCCGTCCTGCAACGCGGTCGCGCCAGTCCATTTGAAAGGCAAGCTCAGTGGCTGGCGGATAATAAAGCGGAAAGAACTCATCCGCAAATCTCTCGGGCCTCGCCCCCAGCCATCTACGGACCCTGTGTTGGAGGTAATATGCATCAAACAAATCTTCCGGTCTGGCCATCTGCTGCGCCGGCTCGAGCAGGCTTTGAATACCGTCGGCCAAGGCGGAAGTATATGCATCTCGTTGCAGGATACCGGCTTTTCCTGACGTTCCCGCCATATAACCTGTTACAACAGAGTGCAAATCCTGGTAACCTGCTCTATTAGGTAAATTCGTTCGTAATGTTTCACCGAATAGTCCTGACAAGCTCACGCGACCGTCTTTTGAAAGAGAAATGTTACTATCGATACAACCAACGGCGCCCGCGACACGGCCAACATGAGGACACAACTGGTGTCGATCGACAACGCCATCATCCCACCTCGATAAGGTGTGGCGGAGACCGAGACTTGTTATCAGATCCTTCGCCACAATTGCGTCCGGCGCATCGGCTTTTCCGAGAGTAACAACCTCCACGTCCTGTAGTAATCCAGCCCGAATAGCAAGTGCAAGAACAAGCCGTGAGTCACGTCCCCCGGTAAGTTGAAGCCTTGGCGTATGTCCCATCGCCCTGATTGCAGCCCGGAGATTCGCAATCAATTCAGATTCAATTCGGTCTATACATGAATCGTCAATATCCATGGCGGGGAGCAGCCATGGAGCGTCCGGGAAGGAAAACTTTACGCCGTGGTCCGGATCAATTCGGACGGTCGCGCCAAAAGGAACGCAACGCACGTCTTCGTAACCGGTCCGATCGCCGATGGGGTAGCCACAGAATGCCAACCAGGCCGCGCAGCGATGATCGCGCTCTGCAAGCTTTCCTGTAAGTCGCTCTATCTCTACCGCGACCAATTGGGGTCTGTTGGCTACTAAGGTGACACCACGAACACTACCGATATAAAGCGGATGCAAACCGTATGGGTCCTGCCGTACTGCGCCTTGACCGGACGAATCGAGCTGTACCTTGGCATAGTGACCGACCAGGCGGTCCTCAACGACAACCGGCCAGCCTGTAATTATACGAAGACCGTTGCGCACGTCCCGAGGCACATCGCCGGGCCATGCTTTCACAACTACTCGGCCCGTCGGATCTGACCACTCGAACGACTTACTTTCATTTACCGATTTATGACCTGTGCCGGTAATTTCAGAAACCGGATTTTTTTGAACAGCTCGCCTGGCGCCACCAGGATTGATCTTGATGATGAATGTGGTAGAGCGCTCAATATCCATGATTTAATTGGCTCCCCGGGACGGGCTCGAACCGCCGACCTAGTGATTAACAGTCACCCGCTCTACCGACTGAGCTACCGGGGAATAAATTGAACTAATACCTGTCAGGCCATCGCTTGCCATATCAGGCCCAGAGCCAGCGCCATATTTACGCCTACCATCCATTTCAGTATCTGAATTTCCGCTTTCACTTCAGATCTAAACTCAGACAAGTCGGTCTTTGTCACTACCTGATCATGGCTCAAAATAGATTCAGCGGCTTTGCGGGCCTTCATTTCCGGCACATTCACACTGAGTAAAGCATCATACAATTCCGTGTTTATCATGCTCATCATGTTTCCCCTTCCTTCTTGGCTACCACATCCTGGTTCGGCAGAAAAAGTTTCTGAACCAGTTCCTCGAGGCGCGTAACCCGGTTGGTGAACGCGAGCATATCTCGTCCTAACTTGCCTATTTCTACACGATTTATCCCAATGTCCGTGCGATTATCGCGTATCTCCTGGCGGATGTCGCGCAAGTCAGCCCGTAGATTGGCCGTACTGTTAATTATCAAGCCAGCCAAGGCAAGCCCGATCGTGGTCATCGCCAGAATGATTTTCATTGTCTCTGACATGATATTACCTCCTTATCTTTTCCTTTTTTTACCGTATAGCGATTAAAATTATACACACATTTTCAATCCAGTACATTCTTTAAACGCTCAATCGCCGTCTCCAGGTTTTCCATACTGGTGGCGTAGGACAGGCGCATGTACCCTTTTGCTCCGAAAGCCGACCCCGGCACCAGGGCAACTTCCGCCTTATCCAGCAGGTATTCGCCCAGTTCAATGTCATTGTTAACACCGTCCAGTCTGTCAATCGCCCCCTGCATATCGGGAAAGCTGTAAAAAGTGCCGTCGGAGGCAGTGCATTCGACGCCGTTGATACCGTTTAAGCCGGCATAGACAAAATCATGCCGCTGTTTAAAGATCTCACTGCTCTCATCGATATAAGCCTGGTCGCCGTTCAGCGCGGCGATGGCGGCGTATTGCGAGATGGAAGAAGGATTGGAAGTGCTTTGTGACTGGATTTTTTGTGCCGCTTTAACCAGTGACAAGGGGCCGCCCAGGTAGCCGATACGCCAACCGGTCATGGAATAGGCCTTGGAGACCCCGTTTACTACAATCGTCCTGTCGTACAGTTCCGGGCAAACGTTGAGGATATTTTTAAATTCGGGCTGTTCCCACAGGATGTGTTCGTAAATATCGTCCGTTAAAATGATAATCTCCGGGTGTTCCATTAGTACCGATGCAATATCCTTTAATTCCGCCTCGGAATAACTCACCCCGGTGGGATTTGAAGGGCTGTTGATAATGAACAGGCGTGAGTTATCGGATATGGCCCCGCGCAGTTGTTTGTTTGTGATTTTGAAACGGCTCTTCAGTCCGGCCCTGATCACTACGGGTTCCGCTCCCGCCAGCTTTACCATGTCCGGGTATGAAACCCAGTAAGGCGCCGGAATAATGACTTCATCCCCCGGGTTGAGTAAGGCCTGCATCAGGTTGTAGATGCTGTGCTTGGCCCCGCAGGAAACCAGGACCTGCTCCGGCGCGTAGGTGAGGGCATTTTCGCGCCGGAATTTATCCACAACCGCTTGTTTGAGTTCGGGCAGGCCGCCTGCCGCCGTGTATTTTGTCTTGCCGTCGTGAATGGCCTTGATTGCGGCCTCCTTGATATGCGGAGGCGTGTCGAAGTCCGGCTCACCCGCGCTGAGGGCGATAATAGCGCGCCCCGCGGCCCTTAACTCGGCTGCCTTGGCAGTAACGGCGAGGGTAGGGGAGGGTTTGATGCTTGCAGCACGATTTGCAACTTTAGTTTCCAAGGTAATATTCTCTCATATTTGGGGTCAGAGTAAAAATACGATATTTGGGGTCAGAGTAAAAATACGGCTGATTTGGCAGAGGACGCGGGCTTATTGTTGAGTATTTTTACTCTGACCCCAAATATCTGGTTACGTTACGGGTACGCGACAGGGGACGGCCGGCGTTTCTCTGCTTCGAGATAATGGTTAGTGTAATATAATAATTGCATTATTCCGGCAATGGCAATGAGAAAAGACTTTAAATTACAGGCTGATTTTTCTCCTGCGGGGGATCAACCCGAGGCTATCGCGCAATTATACCATTCAATTCAGAACGGCATCGCGCGGCAATCACTGCTGGGCGTGACCGGTTCCGGCAAGACCTTCACCATCGCCAACCTGATTGAGAAAGTGCAGCGTCCAACGCTGATACTGGCGCCGAACAAGACCCTGGCGGCGCAGTTGTACGGCGAGATGAGGGAATTTTTTCCCGATAATGCCGTGGAGTACTTTGTTTCTTACTACGATTATTACCAGCCTGAGGCCTACGTCCCTTCCTCTGACACCTATATTGAAAAAGACGCGTCCATCAATGAACACATAGAACAGATGCGCCTGTCCGCCACCAAGGCCCTGCTGGAACGCCCGGATACCATCATCGTGGCTACCGTCTCCGCCATTTATGGCCTGGGCGACCCCCAGGCCTACCTGAAAATGGTATTGCACCTGGACCGGGGTGAGAGAATGGAGCAGCGTTTTTTAATCCGCCGGCTTGCCGAGATGCAATATACCCGTAATGAGGTGGAACTGCACCGCGCCACCTATCGGGTTCGGGGAGATATTATCGATATCTATCCGGCTGAATCCGAACGGGAGGGAATACGGGTTGAGTTATTTGATGATGAGATAGAGTCCGTTTCAATCTTTGATCCGTTAACCGGAGAGATCTTCAAACAGGTTCCGCGCATCACTATTCATCCCAAGACCCATTACGTGACCGGGCGCCAGATCATTCTGGACGCCATCGAGGTCATCAGGGAAGAACTGGTCGAACGCCTGGAACAATTCCGCCAGGCCAACAAGCTGGTCGAATTACAACGGTTGGAACAGCGCACCCGGTTCGACCTGGAAATGATGATGGAAATCGGTTATTGCACCGGGATTGAAAACTATTCCCGGCACCTGTCCGGCAGGAACCCCGGCGAACCACCGCCGACCCTGTTTGATTACCTGCCCCACAATGCCATGCTGGTGGTGGACGAAAGCCACGTGACCATACCCCAACTGGGCGCCATGTATCGCGGCGACCGTTCGCGCAAGGAAAACCTGGTGGAATACGGCTTTCGCCTGCCCTGTGCGCTGGACAATCGGCCGTTACGCTTTGATGAGTTTGAACACCTGTCGCCGCAAACGATTTTTGTCTCGGCGACGCCGGGCCCTTATGAACGTGAACGCTCCGCTGAGATCATTGAGCAGGTCGTCCGTCCCACGGGACTGGTCGACCCGGAAGTGGAGGTGCGTCCGGTTGCATCGCAGGTGGACGACTTGTTATCGGAAATACATCTCCGCGAGCAACAGAACGAACGGGTGCTGGTTACCACCCTCACCAAACGTATGGCGGAAGACCTGACCGATTACCTGGCTGAGCATGACGTCAAGGTGCGCTACCTGCACTCCGATATAGATACGGTGGAACGGGTGGAGATCATTCGCGACCTGCGCCTGGGGCAGTTTGACGTGCTGGTCGGGATTAACCTGTTGCGGGAGGGGCTGGATATGCCGGAGGTGTCGCTGGTGGCGATACTGGATGCGGACAAGGAAGGGTTTTTGCGTTCGGAGACTACCCTGGTTCAGACCGTCGGCCGTGCCGCGCGCAATATTAACGGCAAGGCCATTATGTATGCAGACGTGATGACCGGTTCCATTGAACGGGCTATCCGGGAAACCGACCGTCGCCGGGAGAAACAACAACAGTTTAACGAACGGCATGGCATTACCCCCCGGGGCATCCATAAGGCGGTCACCGATATTATGGAAGGGGCTTATAGCGATAATCGCAAACGGACGCGACGTTATGCCAGGGTGGCAGAGGAGAAACCCGCCTATATGGACCTTCCCCCCGACCTGTTGATGAAAAAAATCCAACAACTGGAAAAACAGATGTATCAACATGCCCGCGACCTGGAATTTGAACAGGCTGCTGAGATCCGCGACGAGATTGCACGCATCAAGGAATTCAGCCTGGAAATCGATGAACTGAAAGCCGGATGAAACAGTGTTGATACGACTTTACCTGCTATTTTCTAATAACTGATAATCAATTGGAGACGCAATGAATTACGTCTCTACTGGCAACATCTCATGAAACCACTTATATCTGTTATAGACGTGCTGGTTATAAGTTTTACCATCGTAACGGTGGTAATTGTCCTGACCAAAAATCATAGAGATAAGAATTTTGACATTTATGGCAGCCCGAATGATGACACCCTGGTCGGCAATGTCGGAGATAATCTGGTCTGGGGGGGAGAGGGCGCCGATATTATCGATGGCGGTGATGGTTTGGACACCTTGGATTACAGGGGGTCGGATCTGGGGGTCACGGTGAATCTGGCTGATAACAGCGCTGCCGGCGGCCATGCCGAGGGTGACAGCATTAGCAATTTCGAGCATATCCAGGGAACTGCCTTTGACGATATCCTTACTGGCGACGGCGGTATCAATATCCTCATCGGCGCTGTCGGCGATGATACGCTGGATGGTGGTAGTGGCAACGATAGTCTGCGAGGCGGTGATGGCGATGATATTCTCACCGGTGGCATGGGCGCAGACAGACTAAAAGGCGGCAATGGCAGTGATAAATTTATCTTTCTTGCCGGGGATGACGGTACCGATATAATCGCCGACTTCGCGAACGGGGAGGATCGTATCGATCTTTCCGATTTCCGCGGTTTGTCATTCAGCAGTTTGATAATATCGGGCGACTCCGATAACAGCATGATTGACCTGGCCTCTCACGGTGGAGGCAGGATCAAGTTGCGCGGACTTAATATCTCAGACCTTGATGCGTCAGATTTTCTGTTTGCCCGCTGATTCGATTTCCTGTATTCTATGCGGCTTAAAGGCGCGTAGCTCAGTTGGTTAGAGCACTACCTCGACACGGTAGGGGTCGTTGGTTCGAATCCAATCGCGCCTACCAGATTATTACCCGTATTACTCACAAGGGAGTGCAACCCACGGTGGGGAATGCGGGTTAAAGACCACAACATCAATAATCTCTTAGACATGTGACCTGTTGTGGGGGTCACCACTGACGATAAGGGTACTAAATGCCGATTATTACCTTGCCTGACGGTAGTCAGCGCGCATACGAACAGCCGTTATCCGTACTGGATATTGCCGCGGACATCGGTCCCGGCCTGGCCCGGGCAACCCTGGCAGCGGAACTGGATGGCAGGCTGGTCGATGCCTCTCACCTGATCGACACTGACGCTGATCTGCGCATCATCACCGGTCGCGATGAAGAGGGCCTGGAGGTGCTGCGCCACTCCTGTGCCCACCTGATGGCGCAGGCGGTGAAGGAATTATTTCCAGCAGCGCAGGTGACTATCGGCCCCGTCATTGAAGATGGTTTTTATTATGATTTTGCCTACACGCGGCCGTTTACACCGGATGATCTTGTCGCGATAGAACGGAAAATGACGGAATTGGCCGGCCAGGACCTCAAGGTCAGCCGTTCAGTCATGCCGCGGGACGAGGCCGTTGCATTTTTTCGGGACCTGGGCGAGGAGTACAAGGCACAGATCATTGAATCCATTCCCGCGCATGAGGAGCTGTCGCTCTACCGGCAGGGTGAATTCATCGATCTCTGTCGTGGCCCCCACGTGCCCGGCACCGGTAAACTGACTGCCTTCAAGCTGACTAAACTGGCCGGGGCTTATTGGCGCGGCGACCCCAAAAATGAAATGTTGCAACGCATCTATGGGACTGCCTGGCCGGACAGAAAGACCTTGAAGCAATACCTGCACCGGTTGGCAGAGGCGGAAAAGCGCGACCACCGCAAACTGGCGCGTAAACAGGATCTGTTTCACTTCCAGGAAGAGGCGCCGGGTATGGTGTTCTGGCATCCGAAGGGCTGGACGATTTATACTATTGTCAGGGATTATATTCGGCAGAAACTGGCAGGAAAAGGTTACCGGGAGATCAACACCCCGCAGGTGCTGGACCGGAGTTTGTGGGAGAAATCGGGTCATTGGGACAAGTTCCATGAGGATATGTTTACCACCAGTTCCGAAAACCGGGATTACGCGGTCAAACCCATGAATTGTCCCGGCCATATCCAGGTCTTTAACCAGGGCTTGAAAAGCTACCGGGACCTGCCCCTGCGCTTTTCGGAGTTTGGCTCCTGTCACCGGAATGAGGCCTCCGGGACCTTGCATGGCCTGATGCGGGTCAGGGGGTTTACCCAGGATGACGCCCACATCTTTTGTACCGAAGCTCAAATTCAGGCTGAAGTCTCTGATTTTATCGATTTATTGTTTGAGGTATACGCTGATTTCGGTTTCAACGACGTTATTATGGAATTATCCACCCGGCCGGAAAACCGCGTGGGCGATGACGCGGCCTGGGATAAGGCCGAACAATCCCTGGAGCAGGCGCTCACTGCCAAAGGGGTAAATTGGAAGTTACAGCCGGGTGAAGGCGCGTTCTATGGACCCAAAATCGATTTTTCCCTGAAAGACAGTATCGGTCGGGTGTGGCAATGCGGTACCATACAGGCGGATTTTTCCATGCCCGGGCGTCTGGGCGCCCAGTACGTGGATGATAACAGCGAAAAACAGGTGCCAGTGATGCTGCACCGGGCCATACTGGGTTCATTGGAGCGGTTTATCGGAATTATCATCGAACATCACGCGGGATCGTTCCCGGTCTGGCTTGCGCCCGTGCAGGTCGTAGTGGCTTCGATTACTGAACACCAGGCCGCTTATGCCCATTCTCTGGCGGAAACCTTGATAAATCGGGGGTTCAGGGCGAATACTGACTTGAGAAATGAAACGATCAGTCTTAAAATCCGTGAACACGCAATGCAGCGGGTGCCTTACCAGTTGATTATCGGCGCCCGAGAGGTGGAAAATAACACCGTTACCGTTCGTACCCGTGAGGGTAAAGACCTGGGAGTGATGTCATTGTCCGATTTCACTGATCGGCTGGACGACATTCCCGGCGAACGGTGAGCCAGGGATGGCGAGGCTGGGGATTATCGACGGCATTGAAATTGCGCCAGGAATGGCAGGCAATTACTTAACTGATTATAAAGAGGAGGAATAACGTATCTCGCTTAAAAAACAGAACCGTGTGAATGGTGAAATTACTGCCATCGAAGTCAGGTTGATTGGTCCGCAGGGCGGACAGGTTGGTATCGTAAAACTGGATGACGCTATGAAACAGGCGGATGAGGCCGAGTTGGACCTGGTCGAGATAGTTCCGAATGCGGAACCTCCCGTCTGCCGGGTCATGGACTTCGGCAAATTCCTGTTTGAGCAAAACAAGAAAAAACACGCCGCCAGGAAAAAGCAAAAGCAGATTCAGGTTAAAGAGGTGAAGTTCCGTCCGGGCACGGATGCCGGTGATTACCAGGTCAAGCTGAGAAATATCACCCGGTTTTTGAATAATGGTGATAAGGTAAAAGTCACCTTGCGGTTTCGTGGCCGTGAGATGGTTCACCAGGAACTGGGCAGCAGGATGCTGGACCGGATAGAAGCAGATATGCAGCAGCTTGCGGAAGTGGAGCAGAAACCTAAAATGGAAGGCCGCCAGATGATCATGATAATAGCGCCTAGAAGATAGAGTAGTTTTTAGTAGTCAGTTTTTAGTTATTAGTAGTCAAGTATCGTAATCAACAACTAAAAACTAGAAACTAGAAACTAGAAACTAGAAACTGACAACTGGAAACTAACAAAGAACAATGCCAAAAATGAAAACAAATCGCGGCGCGGCGAAACGCTTTACCAGGACCGCGTCGGGTCGATATAAGCATCGACAATCACATCGCAGTCATATTTTGACTAAAAAGAGCGCCAAACGGATCAGGAAACTGCGTTCAATGCAGTTGATTGACAAAAGTGATGAGAAATCACTGGCGCAGTTGTTGCCATACATTTAAGGAGTTTTGAGTCATGTCAAGAGTAAAGCGGGGCGTTACCGCGCACGCCAGACACAAAAAAGTTATCGAGCAGGCCAAGGGCTACCGGGGTCGCCGCAAGAATGTCTACCGGGTAGCCAAACAGGCAGTCACAAAGGCCGGTCAATACGCGTACCGGGACCGGCGCCAACGCAAACGACAGTTTCGCTCCCTGTGGATCACCCGCATCAACGCGGCGGCAAGAGAGCACGGCCTGTCCTATAGCCGCCTGGTTGATGGACTGCACAAGGCGGATATACAAATTGACCGGAAAGTGCTGGCTGAATTTGCCGTGAATGACAAGAACGCGTTTGCCCTACTGGCGGAGCAGGCCAGACAACATATTTAAATGTGAAAAGGATTTCGGTTGCGTAGGGATATGTCCGAATTGCAGGATTTGCTTGAACAAGCCTTAAGTGACGTTGCCGGGGCCGTGGATGAACGCAACCTGGATGACGTGCGTATCCGTTATCTCGGAAAAAAGGGCCGGGTCACGGAACGTCTGAAACAACTGGGCAGCTTGCCCGAGGCAGAGAGGCCGGGCGCGGGCCAGGCTATTAACCGGGCCAAGGCGCAGGTGCAGGATGCCCTCATCCGGCGTAAAGCCGAACTGCAACAGCAACAGTTAACACAGCGTCTTGCCGCGGAAAAAATCGACGTAACGCTGCCGGCTTGCGGCCAGCGCGCCGGTGGTTTGCATCCGATCACGTTGACTTTACAGGAAATTGAGCGCCTGTTTGTGGAGACGGGCTTTGCCGTGGTGGACGGTCCCGAGATCGAGGATGACTATCACAACTTTGCGGCTTTGAATATCCCGGAGCACCATCCGGCCC
Source organism: Gammaproteobacteria bacterium (assembly GCA_965248145.1). GTDB lineage: Bacteria > Pseudomonadota > Gammaproteobacteria > Eutrophobiales > Eutrophobiaceae > JAAXHV01. The sequence goes on from OZ252091.1 coordinate 1,305,268, forward strand.
GGGCCATGCACGATACCTTCTATTTCGACGCCGGCCTGCTGTTGCGCACCCACACCTCGAATGTACAGATCCGTTATATGAATGAGAACCCGCCGCCGATTCGGGTAATTGCTCCCGGTCGGGTGTACCGTTGTGATTCCGATATGACGCACACTCCCATGTTTCATCAGGTCGAGGGTATTATGGTGGATGAAGGTGTCACCTTTGCTCACTTGAAAGGAGTCCTGGAAGATTTTATCCGGCATATCTTTGGAGAAGACGTGCGTACCCGGTTTCGTCCCTCTTACTTTCCGTTTACCGAACCTTCGGCGGAGGTGGATATTCTCGGCAATAATGGCTGGTTGGAGATCCTTGGCTGCGGCATGGTGCATCCGGCGGTGCTGGATAACGTGGGGATCGATAGTCGGAAATATTCCGGGTTTGCCTTTGGTATGGGGGTGGAGCGCATTGCCATGCTGAGATACGGTATTGATGACATTCGCCTGTTTTTTGAAAACGACCTGCGCTTTTTAAGGCAGTTTACATGAAATTCAGTGAACAATGGTTGCGCGAATGGGTAAGTCCTGACGTTTCGACTGAAGCCCTGGCGGAGCAGCTCACCATGCTGGGGATGGAGGTGGAAGAGGTAGTGGCCGCGGCGCCGGACCTGGGTGGTGTGGTTGTGGGCAGGGTCGAGGCCATTGAAAAACACCCGAATGCGGACAAGCTTTCTGTTTGCACGGTGAAAAAAGATGAAGGAAATCCCGTTACCGTGGTAACCGGGGCACCCGGCGTAATGGCGGGACGTTGTTATCCGTACACAGGCGTAGGCGCGGTGTTGCCCGGCTCGATAGAAATCAAGGAAACTGAAATCCGCGGGGTGAAATCCTCCGGTATACTCTGCTCCGCGGCCGAACTGGGTTTGTCGGAGGAGGCCGATGAATTATTTTTGTTAGCGGATGATGCCTTGCCCGGAACCGGCCTGACCGGATTGATGGGTCTGGATGACCGGATCTTTGACGTGGGTCTGACGCCTAATCGTGGCGATTGCTTGAGCATTAACGGGATAGCCCGTGAAATTGCAGTGATTAATCAAATTCCCTTCAAGCCGGTTGACAGCCGGCCTGTCCCTGCCGGGCATGAGCAAACCCGTCCTGTTGAACTGGTGGCAGCCGACGGCTGTCCCCGTTACGTGGGTCGGATCATCAATAACGTTGATATAACCCGTCCCAGTCCGTTGTGGTTGCGGGAGAAATTGCGCCGTTGTGGATTGCGCAGCCTGAATGTGGTCGTTGATATCACCAACTACGTCATGCTGGAGCTGGGACAGCCCATGCATGCCTTCGATAATGACAGGTTAACCGGCGCCATGTCCGTGCGTTATGCCGGCGAAGGTGAAAAGGTTACCCTGCTGGACGGGGAAACCCGGGTGATGCCGGCATCAACCCTGGTGATTGCCGATGCGACCCGGGCCGTGGCCATGGCCGGCGTTATGGGCGGTCTGGATTCAGCGGTTGGCGACCATACCCGGCACGTTTTCCTGGAGAGTGCTCATTTCAGTGCGCTCGCCGTCGCCGGGCGGGCCAGACAATTCGGGTTGCATTCGGAAGCGTCACATCGCTTTGAACGAGGGGTGGATTTTGCGTTGCAACGCCGCGCCATGGAACGGGCTACTCAGTTAATCCTGAATATTTGTGGGGGGCAACCCGGTCCGGTGACCGAGGCGGTGGCCGACTCGGCGCTGCCGAAACGGCAAACAGTGGGTCTGCGGCCAACGGCGGTAGGGGATTTATTGGGTGAGGATATCAGTATGCAGGAATGTGCAGCGATTTTAACCCGCCTTGGACTTGAGGAAGTGCGGCCCGAGGGAGAGAGTCGCCAGTTCAACGTCCCGTCTCATCGTTTCGATATTACTCTTGAGGCGGATTTGATTGAAGAAATAGCCCGTGTTTACGGTTACCGGAACATCGATGGCGCGCTGCCGTCGGTCGGCCTGAATATGCGCAAGCCCGGCGCCCGGGAGCGTCTTGATGCCTTGCGGCAGGCACTGGTCGAGCGCGGCTACCAGGAGGCCATCACTTACAGTTTTGTCAGCGATGCCCTGCAATCCCTGTTGTTTCCCGAGACCGAAAGTATTGTGTTGCTCAATGCCATCTCCACCGATATGGAGCGAATGCGTGTCAGCCTGTGGCCGGGCCTGTTAACGGGGTTACGACGTAATATCAACCGGCAGCAGCAGCGCGTGCACCTGTTTGAAACAGGCAAGGTTTTTACCCGAACGGATAAAATTCAGCAGGTACGGATGGTCGGCGGATTGAGCTATGGAAGTGTCATGCCGCAGCAATGGGGCAATCCCTCCGGGGTCGGCAATTTCCATGATATCAAATCGGACGTGGAAACTGTTTTAGCAGCCTGTTGCGGTCAAATCTCACCGGAATACCGGCCCATTGCCATTGCCGCGCTGCATCACGGGAAATCCGCGGAGATCATATACGATGGGCAGCGGATTGGTCTGCTCGGGGCACTACACCCGGGTATACAATCGCGCCTGGACATTGAAGACGAGGTCTATCTCTTTGAACTCTGTTTGGATAGAATTCCAGCAAAATCACCCTCAAAATTCACTAACGTCTCTAAATATCCTATAGTGAGACGTGATCTGTCCGTTCTTGTCGATGGGGAAATCCCGGTAGAAAACCTGCTGAAAAACGTTAAATTGACATCTTCCAACTTATTGACGAACCTGGAATTATTTGACGTGTACCAGGGAGAACCTGTAGCTCCGGGAAAAAAAAGTGTAACATTGGGCTTGACGTTTCAACAAAGTTCAGACACTCTTACTGATAAGGAAGTAGATAATCTGGTGAGTCTGATTCTGGATTCTCTTCGTAGAGAGTTTGATGCACAGTTGAGAGAATAATATGGCGGCACTGACAAAAGCAGACATGGTAGAGAGGCTTCATGAGCAGGATGGCCTGAATAAAAGGGAGGCAAAGGAAATAGTCGAAATGTTATTTGAAGAAATACGTTCGGCCCTGGAGACGGGCAATCACGTCAAGCTCTCCGGTTTCGGTAACTTTGAACTGCGGGATAAAAATCAGCGGCCTGGCCGAAATCCCAAAACCGGGGAGGAAATTCCCATCAGCGCGCGCCGGGTAGTGACGTTTCGCCCGGGACAAAAGTTGAAAACACGAGTAGAAGCCTATGCTGGAAGCGACACATAATCATGAATTGCCCGCTATTCCGGGCAAACGCTATTTCACCATTGGGGAAGTTAGTGAGTTATGTGCGGTAAAACCCCATGTCTTACGCTATTGGGAGCAGGAATTTCCGCAGTTAAGCCCCCTGAAACGTCGTGGCAACAGGCGTTATTATCAACGCCATGACGTTATCTTAATCAGACAGATCAGAGGTTTGTTGTATGAACAAGGGTTTACTATCGGGGGCGCGAGGCAACGCCTGTCAGGTTCCGAGGCAAAAGAAGATTCCAGCCAGAGCCAGCAGATTATCCGCCAGCTATGCATCGAACTCGAAAAGGTCCGGGAGTTGTTACGACGCTAGTCTCCACCAGAATCTCGTTTGTCATCCGAGTACTTTCCTGTTTCCCTGAATAACGTGGCCGGGGCGTGGCGCAGTCTGGTAGCGCACTGCAATGGGGTTGCAGGGGTCGGAGGTTCGAATCCTCTCGCCCCGACCAATCTGGTTGTTAGTTTCTGGTTTCTGGTGGTTATTAATACTACTCCCACCTTTATATTTGGGGTCAGAGTAAAAATACTTAATCATAAAGTACCACCACCTGCCAACCCAACTGTATTTTTACTCTGACCCCAAATATCCTCCTGCCTTTACTAAACTGACTACTAACAACTGACAACCAAAAACTGACAACCAAATGAGATCATCCATTGTCCTGCTGTGCTGTCTAAGCCTGTTCATCACCGGGGGTTGCGGCACTGATAAAACGGCGATACAGGCTTTCGACGCCGGGGATTACGAAACCGCGTATAGCCTGTTCAAGCCCACTGCCGAGGCCGGCGATCGCGAAGCGCAGAATTACCTGGGAGTGCATTATTATCTGGGCCTGGGCGTGCGACGGGATTGGAACCAGGCCCTGTATTGGTATGAAAAAGCGGCAAAACAGGGAGATCCCAAAGCGCAACTCAACTATGGCCTGATGTTTCATAACGCTTACGGCACGCAAAAGGACATCGTTACGGCTTTCAAGTGGTATTATGCCTCCTATCGGCAGGGCAATTCGACTGCCGAGCGTTATATGAATTCCCTGGCGGCAGATAACGTGCTGAGTCCAAACCAGATAGATTATGCCAAGCTCCTGGCAAAACAATTCATCACCAACCCCGTAGTTGCAGAACGAGGCTCAGAAGGCAGTTTGTTTCGCGGCCAGCTACAAACCGGCTCCAATATGTGATGTGCGGCATAGTCGGCGCAGTTGCGGAAAGGGATGTTACGCCTATTCTCCTGGAAGGGTTGCGCCGCCTGGAGTATCGCGGTTACGACTCAGCCGGCATTGTTGTACTCAATAAAGACACCGGTTTTGATCGCCTCCGGGTCCTGGGCAAAGTCAGCGAGTTAACGCAATCCGTTACCGATTCTCCGGTTCACGGCAGCGCCGGTCTCGCCCATACTCGTTGGGCCACCCATGGCCGGCCCAGCGTCAAAAATGCCCATCCCCATCTCTGGAAAGATGAAATTGCCCTGGTGCATAACGGTATTATTGAGAATCATGGAACACTTCGGGCAAGGCTAACCGGCGCTGACTATACGTTTGCCTCCGAGACGGATACGGAGGTCATTGTCAATCAAATTCACTTCCACCTGCAAGAGAGTGGAGACCTGTTTACTGCGGTAAAAGAGACCGTAGCGGAGATTGAAGGTACTTATGCGCTGGGCGTGATGGATAATAATCAGCCGGGACGACTGGTTGCCGCCAGGCGCGGCAGCCCTCTGGTTATCGGCGTAGGTATCGGCGAGTATTTTATTGCCTCTGATATTTTTGCCCTGTTACCGGTAACGCGCCGGTTTATTGTCCTGGAAGAAGGGGATATGGCTGAGATACACAGGGACAAGGCAGTCATCTTCGACAGGGATGGCAAGCGTGTGGAGCGCCCCGTTATCACCTCGGCACTGTCTTCCGACAGCGCCGACAAAGCCGGTTACCGGCATTACATGCTCAAGGAAATATTTATCCAGCCGCTTGCCATCGCCGATACGCTGGAAGGCAGGATTGAAAATGACAGGATCATCGAGTCTGCATTCGGGATGGGAGCAGGCGCCCTTCTTGACCGGGTTGAAAACGTTCATATTATCGCCTGTGGCAGCAGTTATCACGCGGGATTGATTGCCCGGTACTGGCTGGAGGCAAGCGCGGGTATTCAATGCCGGGTCGATATTGCCAGCGAGTACCGTTACCGCAGTACCGTGGTGCCGGCAAATACGTTGTTCCTGACAATTTCCCAATCGGGCGAGACCCTGGACGTTCTCGAGGCCTTGCGTCTGGCCAGGACCAAACCCTACCTGGCGAGCATGGCCATCTGTAACGTTCCTGAAAGCTCATTGACGCGAGAAGCCGATATGGTTTTCCTGACCCGCGCGGGAATAGAAATCGGTGTGGCGTCGACCAAGACGTTTACCACCCAGTTAGTTGCCCTGTTAATGCTGACAGTGGTGCTGGCGCGCCGGAACGGGCAGGGCGAATCAACGGAATTTCAATTGGCCGGATTATTGGCGAAACTACCCGGCCAAATAAAACAAGTGCTTGAGTTGAGCGGCCGTCTGGAGAAACTGGCGGAAGAATTCATGCCCAAACAGCATACGTTGTTTTTAGGCAGGGGAATGATGTTGCCGGTTGCCATGGAGGGTGCGTTAAAACTGAAGGAGATTTCCTATATCCACGCGGAAGCCTACGCGGCGGGGGAATTGAAACACGGACCTCTGGCCCTTATAGATGATGATATGCCGGTCATCGCCGTCGCGCCGAATAACAGGTTGCTGGGGAAGTTGAACTCCAATTTACAGGAGGTCAGGTCTCGGGGCGCCAGGTTGTATGTATTTTCAGATACTGAAATTGATATGGAAGTGAGTTCGGCCGTAACAATTATAGGATTGCCCTCCGTTGAAAACGTCGTCGCTCCGATAATATATACGGTGCCTTTGCAATTGCTTTCCTATCACGTGGCCGTACTCAAAGGCGCCGACGTGGACCAACCGAGGAACCTGGCCAAGTCCGTAACAGTCGAATAGTTTTTGGTGTATCACTTCTGGATACGAGGCTAGTTGGCCTATCAATTAACATGTTGAGGATGACGACCTCTTAAGTAACAGTTACACTAGGATATGGTCGTCGGCAGGCCCGTTGTCTTTAACGACTATTTTGGATTGACAGGAAGAAAGGAACTGTTGTTTACGAAGTTTATTATGGCTTTACGTGCGCGTAAAAACGGATATTAGAAAAGAATAGAGATTTATCGGTGAGTTCGATGACAATTTCAAACCATCCACTGGAATTATCTAGTTCGAGAGAAATCGATATATTCGATCTACCCGATATCAAACGTATAGATAAATGGAAAGGAAAATCTCCACACGGTAGATCATGGGCAATTTATCATGGTTCTGCACTTGACGTACTTCGGACCATACCAAAAAAAACTGTCAATTGTGTTGTCACCTCTCCTCCGTACTACTGGCTCAGAGACTATAGAGTCAACGGACAAATTGGTATGGAGGATTCTATCAGTGATTATATAGACATACTTACTGCGATAATGAACGAGGTACGGCGAGTGCTGCGCGACGATGGTGTCGCGTTTTTTAATATCGGAGATACTTTTTATTCAGGAAAAGGAATGTCTCATGGACAAGATGAAAAAAGTAAAAAGCGTCGTTTTGGGCTTCGTGCAGTTGATAAGAGCGGTGGAATGGGAATTGGATTGCAACGAAAATCTCTGATCGGAATTCCATGGCGATTAGCTACCAGTTTTATGGAGTCGGGATGGGTGCTGAGAAGTTCTATAATATGGCATCGTCTGAACAGGCTTCCTGAATACGTGATGGACCGCCCCGGACGAAGCTACGAATATGTTTTTCTCCTTGCTCAATCCAGGCGATATTATTTCAATAAGAAGGCATTAATTGACAGGAAAATCGAGGAAGATATGTGGACCATTCCTACGCAAACGAAACCATCTGGGGGTCTCGATACGGCTCCCTTTCCAGACGAGTTGGTGAAGAGATGTCTGGAAGTGGGTTGCCCGAAAAACGGCATTGTTTTGGACCCTTTCGTTGGAAGCGGAACAACCGTTCGTGTCGCAAATGAAATGGAGATTTCAGGAGTAGGAATTGATCTTAATCAGGAATTTTGTATGTACGCTGCCAATTCCCTGGGAGGGGATACACAATGTTTTTGAGTTCCCAGATTGTTCAATGGGCTATTAAAACTTTACGAAAGAATTGCCATCCATTTGTTGGCATCACATTTTTGGCCAGCAAGAGTTCAGGTTTGCCTGTCGGCACATCAACTGAAATTAGTATTGATGCGGTTACGAAATCTCATCTTAAAGAGCATCATCGGTTGGATCCAAAAAGTGAGTTCTTTTTTCAACCATTTAAGAGTACGAGGAATACTTATTGGGTTGCTGCAAACTATTCATCGTCGGGCCTTCAGGCAATCAACACTCAAACCTTTAAGGATGCATTTTTGCATCCTAGAAACACTCGCCGATGGGGACTAGCTGAAGGATACATCGATAAGATTAGTAGCCGCATCAGGGAAACAGGTGGATACGGACCAGTATCTCTTGCTGCAATGGCAATATGGATAGGCAAAGATACACGCTGGAATCCAAATACGGACATAGAAACGATTGTTGAGCGCTTTAGAGAGACTTTTGATTTGTCCGATGATGAAGTTGCGGAATTGTTTGATACTTCTATTGTACCTGCGGGCCCAATGGCGATAACTAGTGAAGAAGTTCTAGACCTCAAGTCGATTGCTTATTATTTTGCACTACCACCAGATACGCCAAGCCAAACCGAAGGAACACTTACATCTATTCGTCTCACAAATGTTGGTCCAGCCAAGGAATTTTATCTGAATTTTGGTGAAAGGCTAACGTTGATCGCAGGAGATAACGGTCTAGGAAAGTCATTCTTACTAGATGCGGCGTGGTGGGCGTTGACCAGTACGTGGGCGGGATATCCCGCTCACGTTTTTGCACCCGCACGTTCCACAAAGCCACGAATAAAATATACGATAAGGAATTTTACTGGTCAGGATATCGCGAGTGAAAGTCAATTCGATTGGAAAAATCATAGTTGGAGACATATAAAAAATCGACCGTCAGTAGCGGCATTGTGCATTTATGCCCGCGCTGATGGCTCCTTCGCAATTGCGGATAAAACGCGGGGACAATTGCATGCGGAAGGACCTAAATCCCTGAGTTTGTTCACAAGTCGTGAGGTATGGGAAGGAAAACCTAGAGAAATTGAAGGTCTGATTCGAGATTGGGTTACCTGGCAACTATCGACCGACACAGGGCCCTTTACAATGCTATCTCGAGTACTGGAACATCTATCACCAGATGATTTAGGGCCATTAATACCTAGTGACCCGATACGTATCCCAGGCGATCCACGAAATATACCAACTATTACGAACCTTTATGGTGACGTACCAGTGCTATTTGCGTCGGCAGGTGTTCAGCGGATATTACTTCTGGCATATCTAATTATCTGGTCATGGCAGGAACACCTTTTGGCATCAGAGCAGTCAAGAGTTTCACCACAGCAGAAGATGGTCATTGTAGTTGATGAGTTGGAAGCCCATCTTCACCCGAAATGGCAAAGGCTTGTATTGCCAGGATTAATGTCAATTGGAAAACTGCTAAGTGAGAAACTTGAGATACAAGTAATTGCCGCGACACATTCACCTATGGTTCTTGCTTCTATTGAAGATGAATTCTCTGAGGAGTCTGATTTGCTTGCTCATCTTTCATTAGTAGATGGCACTGTAAGTCTGGAACAACTTGATTTCTATAAATATGGCGACATATCGTCGTGGTTAATGTCCCCAGTATTTGGATTATCACACGCCCGTTCACGAGCTGCAGAGAGCGTTATTGAGGATGCAAAATCTTTACAACTTTCTGACAAACCGTCATTGGACGATGTTCGCCAAGTTACAACGCGACTTAAGAGGACTCTTTCTCCAGATGATATCTTTTGGTCTCGCTGGATATATTTTGCTAGAAAACTTGGAGACGAAATATGATTCGCGTCCAAGCGAAACCAGAATATCCCGAATTTGACAAAGAGGTGAGACAAAGGGGTCAGCGTTTTTTAATGTCATGCCCTAGTCCAAGCTCAAGCATGTTTAGGAAACATAACTATTGGAATAGAGCACTTGACGAATTACATGCCGCATATGATCGCTTGTGTGCCTACACAACCCGCGAATTGGTCCAAGAGGGTTCGGTCGATCATTTCAAACCTAAAACTAAATATCCCTACTTGGCCTATGAATGGGATAACTACCGTCTAGCCCGCCAAGCAATCAATTCGAGGAAAGGCGAGTCGGAATCTGTGATTGATCCGTTTGTAGTTCGTGAGGGTTGGTTTGTATTGGAAATGCCTAGCTGTTTGATTAAGCCAGGACAAAACATTGCGAAAGAAATTAGAAAAGCTGTTAATGCTACTATCAATGTTTTGCGGCTTAATGACGATGAGCGCCTAGTGAATGAACGTTGTAGTCTTCTTATATACCTTGCGGACGGTCAAATCACACTTAACTATCTTGACAGCCATTTTCCGTTTATTTCTGTCGAGGTGCGGCGGCAACGAGTGCAAGATTCTTTGAAAAAGATCTTTTCCAGAGTATCACTTAGCCAGCGATTACAATAAATAATGCTTTAAGAATATATGATTTAATAACCATTCCTCGGAAAGTCAACTTTCGAGAATACTAACAACAAAATCAGTATAAAGATTGAACAACGGAGAACAGCCTTGGATGAGTTTGAAGCTGCGAGCGGGATCGAAAGTGCGATAATCGAATTCGAGCTAGATGAGCATGGAAATTCTAAAAAGAATGCTCGAAAAGAAGTAAGACGAATTTTACAACAATTTTCCGGGATAGAGGTTGATAGGGACAGAAGCTTAGCTGAAACTCTCGAAGATATATCTAAGTATGGAGATAAGAAATCATTTCATAGCATATCAATATTTATACTAAGGCTACTTTCAGTACAAGGATTTTTCCCAACGGGCTCAACCTCTAGCAACAGCGATGTATGGGCTGTAGCGATTATTGAAAATACCTTGAGTTATTGTCAAATCTGGTGTTTCGGCGCATGAATCAAGCGGCGGCCTGGTCAACTTCCTTCACCTCGATTCCATCTCTAAATTCGATTCCTGTAATCACCTTCGCCAGGTAGTTAAACCCGCGTAGACGTCGCCATTTTTTCTCAGCACACATGCCCAATTTAAACATCATATGAAGCATGCCATCTCGGGACAGGCAGCCCTTGGAACGCTTGGTTCGATGCCGGATTGTACCGAAGGTGGACTCAATCGGGTTGCTCGTCCGAATGCTCTGCCAATGCTTGGCTGGAAAGTCATAGAACGCCATCAGTTCCTCACGATCCTTCTGTAAACAGCGCGTCGCCTTCGGGTATTTGGCGTCATAGGTAGTAATAAACAGAGCGAATGCCTTCTCGGCTTCAGTCTTTGTTTCTGCCTGCCAAATCGCATGCAGGGCACCCTTCGCCTTCGGTTGACTCGACTTGGGGAGACAGTTCAGCACGTTCATTGTTTTGTGCATCCAGCAGCGTTGCTGCCGTGTCTCACCATACACTTCATCCAGGGCCGCCCAGAATCCCATGGCCCCGTCACCGATAGCCAGTTTGGGAGCATTCATTCCGCGGGACTTCAGGCTCAACAACACCTCGCGCCAACTCTGTGTCGATTCGCGTACACCATCCTCCCGACTTCGACGGTATATTCCGCTAACTCATTGATTTCATTGAGGTCGAGTTTAGCCGTAGGCACAACAAATGTCGGGTTTCAGGGGGTTTATATCGCGCTTGATGAACAGGTTATTCGAGTGCGTAAGGCGTGGTTGAACGCGTCAGTCCCATCACGGCATAGAGTTTTCTGGCGATGTCACTGATGGTTGAGGGAATGGCGTAACGTTGTTTTGTTCGTTGATGCTGTAACACGCTGTGCTGGACGTGAACCAGGGCATTGCGGATCACCTCGGGCGAGACCGGGCGGGATTGTAGCGCCATTCGGTAGCTCAGGTGACGCACACACAGCAAGGTCATGAAGGCAATGGCAATATGGGCGCGGATGCGGGCCGGGGTCCAATGATAGATGGGGCGGACTTTCAGGTCGTGTTTGGTTACCCGGAAGGTGTCTTCCACCTGCCACAGGCCACGGTATTGGCTCAGCACCCGGGCCGGGTCCGGGTCGGGCAGGTTGGTGATGACGCCGTGCAGCCCATCCCAGCGTTGTGCCTGTTCGACCTTGTCCTGGTCAATGCCCAGTTCGGTCTCGCCCTTGACCTGAAGATATTTCTTGTAGCCGTAGTTGTTCAGTAAGTCCTTGGGGTTCTTACTTTTGGCCAGTTTCTTAAGGAGCTTGGTGATGGCCGTGTGGCGGTCATGACGGTCTTTCTCGGCCCGTACCGGGGAATAGCTGACCAGCACCCGGCGCGATTGATGGGGAAACGACAGGACGCGTCCGCCGTCGTCCCCTAACGGTTGGTATGCCGTGTCATCCAATATTCGGGCCTGCTGTGTTTTGGGCAGTTGCTTGAGTTTGGCGCCGACAATGTAATGCAGTCCAGCCTCTTCCAGGGCCTTAAGGTTGGCCTCACTGAGCATCCCCCGGTCGGCCACACACACCACCTGCTGCACGTCGTATTTGGCCTGTAATGACTCCACCACCGGAATCAGGCTGTGACCTTCAAAGGTGGCGCCCGGCAACACCTCATAGTGCACCGGCAGGCCGGACTCGGTCACCAGCAGGGCCAGTAATACCTGGCACTCGTTGAATTTGGCGTCTTTGCTGTAACCTTTCTGTTTTAACTCATCTTCCGTGAACGATTCAAAGTACAGGGTCGTACAATCGAAGAACAACACGGTCAGCGGCCCGCCGAGCAAGGCCTGCGCCTGTTGGCCGGCCAGGGTGTTCAGACGCTTAATCCTGCTCTCATCAAGCTGGTCCATCATCCGGTAGACCTGCTCTAAGGGGAGTTGTACGCCGAAGTCTTCTTCCAGGCGACGCACGCTGTGGCGTTTGCTGCCCGGATTGGCCAGGCGCGCCATGACGCTGTGGAATAAGGCCCGGTGTGAGGCACGATAGCGATAGCGGGGCAACAGGCGATGCAGCCCCAGCTCTTCATACAGGGTGCCGTAGACCGCATGAATGCCGGTCACCACCCGTTGGGTTTCGCGTAATTGCTTGAGGTCGACCTTGAGCGGTTGTTGCGCGGCGTGTTGCCGGGCGGCAATGACCTGTTGCGCCGTGTCTTCCGGAGTGAACAGCTCGGGTTGTGTTTGCGCTTGCAGTTTGGCTTTGACTACTTCGGCCAGGTGTTTCAGTCTGACCAACTCATCGTCATCCATGGCGATACCGATATGACGGACGATGCGTTGTCTGACTTTATCGCCAGCGCGCACGCCCTCGACAATTTGGACCGACTGCCGGGGGCTGTTGGGGGTGGTTTTGACTCGAATAAACATGGGTGAAGTATAGCCGATGCGTTCACCGATGCCAACTAATAAAATATAACTAGGCACAACAAAACAACTTTCCCGCCTCCAAACGTCTAACCCTTTGTTAGTAGACCACTTTTCCCTTGATCAGACACCGAAAAACTGGCCAAACCGTCGAAGTCAGGAACAACACCTCGCGCCAACTCTGTGTCGATTCGCGTACACCATCCTCAATGGCGAGAAAATGCTTCTCGCCGCGCGCGTTCACGCCAATGATTACCAGGGCACACAGCGTTGCCTGCTCGGCTCTCAGTCCGCTGTAGACACCATCGGCCCAAATATAAACCCACTGATCTTTGTCCAGCCGTTCTTCTCGCCAATGCCGGTACTCTTGTGCCCAAGCCTGCTTTAGTCGTGACACCGTGCTGGCTGACAGGCCCTTCGCTTTTGGCCCTACCAGGACTTCCAGTGCCGCACCCATCTCACCGCTGGAGATACCCTTCAAGTACAACCAGGGCAGCGCCGCCTCCAATGAACGCGTTTTGCGGACATAGGGCGGAACCAGCGCCGAGTGGAAAGTTACCGGTTCGCCAGTCTTGGCCCGCACCTTGGGTATCTTGACTGTGACCGGGCCCAGGCTTGTTTGCAGCTCTCGCTCGGGTAAATATCCATTGCGTACAACGCCTGCATTCCCAGACGGGGTTCGGCGGTCAATATGTTGCTCAAGGCATGTATATAATTCCGCCTCTACCGCCTGGTAGATAAGTTTCTGTGCGCCGGATAATAGTAGTTCGGACAATGGGTCAGTACTCGCTTCTCGACCTTTCAGTTCAATAACGTTATTCTTGTTCATGGTGGCGTATCCTCTTGGTTGCTTGATTGTTTGGTGATAACCAATCAACCAGATACGCCGCCTTTTTTCAACCACCTAAACACCAGATTCAGTTATAACACGCAAAGAATTAGCTGAACGGTTAAAACTGCAGTGTAGAGATTGTATTGAACCACAAATCCCCTTGCTAGAAGCGTCCGGAGTGGTCACCGATAAAGGGGGAGGCGGTGTCGTGATTATCCAAATTCCACAATCTAGATTAGCCCCTCACCGACATGAGCAAATGCGAGAATGCTACATCAGGAGAGCGGACCGGACTGAAAAAATGACAATGAGAGAAATACAAGATCTAACTCTACACACAGAACGTGGCATGGCCAAGATTAGCGGACACTTCAATGAGCAAAAGAATAAATTTGAAGAGAGAGTGGAATCTTTCAAGAAAATCACGCATAACAATAAATATGGTATGCGGATAACTGCACTACCAACAAGTGATATCTATGTAAATGACCTACACAACCACACTGAAGTCAAGTCGAGCTTTCTTACATTTACTGGTACCCTTCTTGGACAAACGTATAAATTAAATTTCCCATTTTATGGTGATGGCTGGAGACCGATTTTACGAGGCACTTATAATGAAAACAGCCATCACAAAGACTATATCTTTAGTAGGGAATTACAAAATAGCGGCTTAGTTGAACTGGATGTTATAATACAAGAAGGTAACGATGGTCATATTATTTTTCCCAATTGGTTCATGGGTATGTGTCTAACGTCAATTACTTTGTCCGCTTGGCGTCAATTATGATGGCCGCTTTCTCTGTTTCATGGTTTCACTGTTTTGTTGCTTCTGTCGATAACTTCCTCCTTCCAGTTTGATGATGGTGGCATGATGAATGAGTCGGTCGATCGCCGCCACGGTCATCACATTGTCCGGGAAGATGGCATCCCACTCACTGAACGGCTGGTTTGAGGTGATAATCAGGCTGCCACTTTCATAACGGTGTGCAATGAACTCAAACAGCACCTGGGTTTCCGAGTCGGTCTTTCTGACATAGCCGATATCATCGAGGATGATGACCCGGTATTTATCCAGGCGTGACAGGTAGCTCATCAGTTCCAGTTGCTGTTTGGCCCGCTGCAGTTCCTGCACCAGGGCGATGGCCGGAAACAGCTTACAGCGGACCTCAAGTTCGATAAGCTGGTGGCCCAGGGCGGCGGCCAGATGTGTTTTGCCCACCCCACTGGCGCCCACGAGGATGACATTCTCTGCCCGATGCCACCAGTCGCGGTTGTCCATCAGTTGCCTCACGGCGGGTCTGGCTGACGGCGCCAAGTGGTCGAGGTCCAGGCTGGCAAAGGTCTTGCCGACCGGCAACCGGGCCTCCCGGGTCCAGTTCTGCACCCGACGTGCATAGCGGTCCGCCAGTTCGTACTCGCACAACTGGGCCAGATACGCAAGGGGAGTCCAGTCAGCTTGCTCATCCAGCAGGGTCCGGTAGTGCCGGACAAACGTGGGCAGCTTCAGAGACTTCAACAACAGCGCTACGTGCTCAGTCATGCTGCACCTCCGCCGGCGTCACGGTCTCCCGGGACGATAACAACCGGTCGTAGTCCGCGAGCGCGTGCTGCGTAACCGGGACGTCATGACCTGGTTGTGACGGCAGATAACGGGCTTGCAGTTGGCGCAGCGTGGGTATGTCCCCGGCCGCTATCAGCGGTTCCAGCGCATGCATATTCCAGATGAAACCTGCCACTAATTCCATAGCAAGCCTGCCACCCATTCCACGCGAAAGCTGCCACCCATTCCAGAGCAAGTCTGCCACCCTGTAAAGCAGGATTAGGGAGACCTGTCGACGCAGGATAACATCACGGTATCCTGAGCTTTTCTCAACCAGGGGAGGAGTTCAGATGCCAGCTAAGAGGTTATCCATGCGCAAGATAAAAGAAGTACTTCGCCTGAAATGGGCAAACCATTGCAGTAACCGCCAGATCGCCAGGATCTGCAGTATCAGCCGTCCCACCGTGGCTGAATATTTACTACGGGCACAAACGGCCCAGCTTGGCTGGCCACTAGCGCCAGAGCTGGATGATGGTGAGTTGGAACAACGCTTATTCCCCGCGACACCCAACCTGCCTGCCAGTGCACGCGGGGTGCCGGATTGGCCCGGCGTCTATCAAGACATGAGAGGCAAGAGCGTCACCCTGTTCCTGTTGTGGCAGGAGTATCGGGCAGGGTACCCGCAAGGGTATCAGTACAGTTGGTTCTGTCAGCACTATCGCGACTGGTTGAACAAACGGGACCCGGTGATGCGTCAGCACCATCGCGCCGGTGAGAAGTTGTTCGTGGACTATGCCGGCCAAACCATCGGCGTGGTTGACAGCAGCACCGGTGAAATCCGTGATGCCCAGGTCTTTGTGGCCACGCTGGGCGCCTCCAACTATACCTATGCGGAAGCGACCTGGACGCAGACATTACCGGATTGGATAGCTTCCCATCAACGGGCCTTTCAGTTTATTGCGGGCGTGACCGAGGTCGTGGTCCCCGATAATTTACGCGCCGGGGTATCCAAAGCCCACCGTTACGAGCCGGACATCAATCCGACTTACCAGGACATGGCTGCGCATTACAACGTCGCCGTGGTACCTGCCCGTGTCAGGCGGCCCAGGGACAAAGCCAAGGTCGAAGTTGCCGTACAGGTAGTGGAACGTTGGATCCTGGCGGCGCTTCGCCGGCATACATTCTTCTCACTCGGTGAACTCAACCAGTGTATTGGACAACTGCTGACAGAGTTCAATGAACGGCCCTTCCAGAAATTACCGGGTTGTAGAAAAAGCGTGTTTGAAGCAGTGGATAAACCCGCACTGAAACCACTACCGACCAAACCCTACCAATACGCCGAGTGGAAAAAGGTGCGGGTCCACATTGACTACCATGTCGAGGTCGATGGCCATTACTACTCGGTACCTTATACGCTGATCAAACAACAACTCGAGGCACGTATGACCCACTGTACGATTGAATGCTTCCATAAAGGCCAGCGGGTGGCCAGTCATCCTCGCTCCCGGATAAAAGGGCGGCATACCACGGTGAACGAACATATGCCGACAACGCACCGGCAATATGGTGACTGGTCGCCGCAACGTTTGACTGCCTGGGCAGAGAAGATGGGACCGGCCACTGTCAACGTGGTGACCCACATCCTTTCGGCCAGAGTACACCCGCAACAGGGTTACCGCGCCTGCTTAGGGATCTTACGTCTGGGTAAGGCCTATGGTGAGGCACGATTGGAAGCCGCCTGCCAACGGGCCGGACAACTCGGCACCTACCGCTATAGAAGTATTGAATCGATCTTGAAACACCGTCTGGAGAACCAACCCCTCCCGGCACAACAAGAACAGAACCTACCCCAGGACCACGGCAATATCCGTGGTGCTGATTATTATCAATAAACCTGAAGGAGAGCGCGATGTTACACCATCCCACCCTGGAGAAATTAACCACCCTGAAATTCACCGGCATGGTCAAAGCCCTGACGGAGCAAACAGCCTTACCCGACATTGAGCAACTGAGCTTTGAGGAGCGGTTAGGATTGCTGGTTGACCGGGAACTCACCGAGCGGTATGACCGCCGCTTGCAGACCCGCTTGCGCAAAGCCCGGTTAAAACAACAGGCCTGCATTGAAGATATTGACTACCGCCATCGCCGCGGTCTGGATAAATCACTCTTCACTCGCTTGAGTCAGTGCCAGTGGGTGAAAGAGCGCCTCAATATCCTCATCACCGGTCCGACCGGTGTCGGCAAGACCTGGTTGGCCTGTGCCCTGGCACAAAAGGCCTGCCGGGAAGGTCATACGGCGCTCTACCTGCGCCTGCCACGCTTACTGCAGGAACTCCCCATTGCCAAAGGTGATGGTAGTTACTCTAAACGGATGGCCGCACTGGCCAAAACCGACGTCGTGGTACTGGATGACTGGGGCCTGGCCAAACTTATTCCAGAACAACAGCGTGATTTACTCGAGCTACTGGAAGACCGACATGGCACCCGCTCTACTTTGGTCACCAGTCAATTACCTGTCGATAAATGGTACGATATCATCGGCGACCCCACCTTGGCAGATGCCATCATGGACCGACTGATCCATAACGCATACAAAATCAATTTGAAAGGAGAATCCATGCGAAAACAAAAATTAAGTTGACGATGAGGACTGAAAGCGAGTAAAAGTAAAAAACACCCTGCGTCGCTGCGCTCCGATAGGTGGCAGCTTTGCCTTGGTTCAGGTGGCAGGCTTCACGTGGTTTGGGTGGCAGACTTCGCTGGAATATGCACCTGTCCAAGCCGGGTCGCCACGCGCCGATTGAGGCGTCCCACTATCCGGTCGATAAACTGCTGGTATGCGTCTACACTGGCGAAGTCCGCCGACCCCCTGACTTTAAGGGCCTGGGACAGCCGGCGTTTCAATGATCCATGTGCGGTCTCAATCGCCCCGTTCTCATGGGACGCACCCGGATTGTTGCGCGTCGCCGTCATGCCGTAGTGTCGGCACAGTGCCTCGTAACGGACGCGTGGCTCGCCGGTGAGATTGTCAAACGCCGCACTCAGACTGTCGGTACGGTGTTCCCCAGGACACCCGCCCAGCCGCCGCAGGGCGCCCTGCAACCCCTCAGATAACGCGGCGTAACTCTCACCCCCCTGAACCACCTGAGCATGGCGCCAACCGCTAAAGGCCAGCCGAAACTGATAGAGCAGGTGCACAAACGGTTGGCCGGCCAGTGTGATAGCCGACGCTACGTGTGTGAAGTCGGATAGCCCTTGGCGACCAGGCTCGGCTTGCTGACGGAATATTACCGCTTTATCCGGCCCATGCACCGCCTTCCAGTACTGCACCCGACGTTGTAAGGTGCGCAGGATGCGCCCGTCGTATTCGCCCGGAAAGGTGTCTTCCAGATACTCCAATAACGTCAGCCCGGTCAGGTCCGGCGCCCGCGCCAGCAACGGCGCCAAATGTGTTTCCCAGACCGCACCCAGCGGGTCCTCCCGGGTACGCCACGTGCGCGGCACATGAAGGCGCTCACCCCGCTCAATCCGTCGGCCGGAACGTACCGACACACCACTCTTGGCCGCCGCAACGTCCTGCGACTGCCCTGTTTGACGACTTCTCATATATATCTCCTCTTGTTTCCTGGTTATGCGAGACCCCGGCATGCTTGCTTCTCCCGTGAGTAAAACAAGCGTCCGATTGTCTCACTTCAACCGGCCAGGATAATTGTCGTTAACCGGCCAAGTTAATTGTCGTCAAACATGCTTGTAATATCTCGGTCAATATATCTCGATTCTCTGCTGGCTTTTCCAGTGAAATCACATTATCTTTTTTCATGGTGGTGTTCTCCTTTGTTGTTTGTCTTCTTCGTCGAAAACAATTTTACAACATCAGAGGCACCGCCTTTTTATTTAACCTGTACACCAGAAATGAGCATAACTCGGTAAATTGCCAGAAAAAGAACATAAAGAAATATAAAACTTGTTGTTATAAGTGCTAAAAGGGGGTCTTTTACAAGCTCTAATAAATCTAACTCAAATACTAATGGATTTTGAAAATCGAATTTATCCGCTACTGTAGATGACTCACGCATCATAATAAACATTGCTGTTAAAGCGAATACCAAAATAACAGCTTTAAGGCCGGTGCAGAAGCGCCGGCAATTGAGTGCGTTACAGGCCGCCTACCGGGTGAGCGCCCGGCGGGCTTGTGAGGTGATCGGGTTGCAGCGCTCGACGTATTATTATCAAGCCACTCGTCCCACGGACGCGGCATTGCGACACCGGCTCAACGAACTGGCGGCAGTGCGGATACGCTACGGGTATCAGCGGCTCTGTATCCTGTTGCGGCGTGAGGGCTGGCAGGTCAATCACAAGAAGGTATACCGGCTCTATTGCGAGGAAGGGCTGAATTTACGCAGTAAACGACCTCGTCGGCGCCGGGCGGCGGCCCATCGCCGTGCTCGTCCCGAGAGCCGTGCGGTCAACCAGTGCTGGAGCATGGATTTTGTGGCGGACAGTTTGTTTAACGGGCGCCGCATACGGGCCTTAACTGTAGTCGATAATTTTACCCGGGAATGCCTGGCGATCCACGTGGAGCAGTCCATCAGAGGGGAACACGTGGTGGACATTATGGAGCGGCTTAAACTGAGTGAGCTGCGTATTCCCCTACGAATTCAGGTGGACAACGGGAGTGAGTTTATCTCCAAAACACTCGATAAATGGGCTTATGAGAACCGGGTGACGCTGGACTTCTCCAGGCCCGGAAAACCCACGGATAACCCGTTTATCGAATCATTCAACGGCAGCTTCCGGGATGAATGTCTGAACACAAACTGGTTCTTGTCCCTGGACGATGCGAAAGAGAAAATAGAAACCTGGCGGTTGGAGTATAATCAGTATCGATCCCATTCATCGCTGAATGATCTGACACCGGAGGCGTTTTACCAGCATCATCAAAAAGCCGGAAATCTTGAATTTACAGGTGTCTAGTTCCGGGGTGAGGCTCAAAAGCCGGAAATCTTGAATTTACAGGTGTCTAGTTCCGGGGTGAGGCTCACAACTTTATTTTCCCTCAACTGCTGTGGACCTGATCCTGGGGAAAGATCACTTGAATTAAAAAAAGACGTAGACTCAGTAATATTAGTCGACAATTAGTTGCTTCATCATGTGGGATTGTGTTCGCGTTATTTTCATATGAAATTGTGTGATACTTCAACGCTGGGGATTATAAAGTTATGGATATTTGCATTATTTACGGATCAGGAGACGAAACTATTGTAAAAAAATTAGTTTCATTACTCCGTAAACATTGGGATGTATGGTGGGCTGGGGATATTAAACACGGGGATTGGGAGCATGCAATTAAGGAAAAAATTAGCGTATCTAAAGCAATTATCCCCGTCATATCGCCAAATAGTGTTTCTAAGGATATTTTCAAAGATGAGTTGAATTATGCTAAAAAGATCAGCGGCATAATCTTTCCATTTGTTATAGAGCAGGCTGATTTACCGTTTGGTTTTGGTGGTCTCAATAGAACTGATGCACTGGGGTGGTCAGGTCAAATAAACCACAGCGGCTATCAGAATTTGCTAGAAAAGTTGAAAGATGTCTTAGAATACACTAACAAATCTGATGCGAGTCTCGGACGAAAATCGGAGATTACATTCGGTGCCAAGACACTACAATTACCCTCGTTTGCGTTTTCTTTATCTTCATATGAGACACAAATTTCACCTAAGGATGGATTAGAAATACTGAATTATTTGTGTCCCTCAGTTGGGCTTTTATCAGCGTATGATGTTTGGGAAAAACGTAAAGATAAGTCTTTTATGAAAAGTTTGCGTACTCTTCGTGAGAGTGAGTGTGTTGTATATTTAGATTCAGGTAATTACGAAGCATCACGGAAAAATGACAGCATGTCTCCCACTAGTAATCCGAATGGTTGGAGCAATAAGAAATTTCAAGAAGTAGTGAAAATGACGAATCCTGATTTAGTTTTCTCATTTGACAATCCTAACCCAAACCCAAAATATAGCGTAGAGAAGTTAGCTAGTGTAATAATTAAACGTTATCATCAGGAATGTAAATACTTTGCTAATAGCAATTCCAAAATTTGCCCTATTATCCATTCCCCCTCTGTCAGGATAGTTGTCGCCTCACTTGAGTTATTATAAACAAAGTTAGAGGGCGATAGAGAGAACAAGATGTCACATTATTCAGCAGAACGAAAAGAGGCCGTAATGCAGCAGATGATGCCGCCGCATAATATGCCGATACCGCGGTTAGCAGAGGAGACGGGCATCTCAGATGTCACGTTGTACAGTTGGCGCAAACAAGCCAGGGTCGAGGGGATTGCCGTGCCAGCCGCTGGAAAGAATCCGGAGGAGTGGTCATCACAAGACAAGTTTGCCATTGTTCTGGAAGCGGCCTCGTTGAATGAGGCTGAACTGGCCGAGTACTGTCGCAAGAAGGGCCTGTACGTTGAGCAGGTCGCGTCCTGGCGGAAAGCCTGTCTACAGGCCAATGCCAGTAGCGCCGCCCAGGCCAAAATCCAACGAGAACAAACAAAGCAAGATCGTCAACAGATCAAGCAACTGGCAGGTGAACTGCGGCGTAAGGAAAAAGCGCTGGCCGAAGCGGCTGCCCTACTGCTTCTCCAAAAAAAAGCCCAGGCGACCTGGGGGGGAGGAGGGGACGAATGATCAGTCATTTCGATCGTCGTCATGCGGTCGAATTGATAGACGAAGCCGTGACAGCCGGCGCCCGACAACACCAGGCCTGCGCCATCCTGGAGCTCAGTGCTCGCACCTACCAACGTTGGACACAGGATGTGGCGGTACTAAGTGATGCTCGTCCCAGTGCTGAACGACCGGTACCGTCCAACAAACTCAGTGTCGAGGAACGACAGGTCATCCTTGCGCTGAGTAACAGCCCGACATTCCGTAGTCTGCCACCGAGTCAGATTGTGCCCATCCTGGCCGATGAGGGACGTTATCTGGCTTCGGAGTCGACCTTCTACCGGGTCTTGCGGGAGGCAGAGCAGCAACACCACAGAGGTCGCAGTAAAGCACCACAACACAAGCCCTTGAGTACCCACTGTGCCAGCGGCCCCAATCAGGTGTGGTGTTGGGATATCACCTGGCTGCCGGGACCGGTCCGTGGTCTGTTTTATTACCTCTACCTGGTCTTGGATCTCTACAGTCGCAAGATTGTGGCCTGGGAGGTTCATGAGAGTGAGGCCAGTGAGTTGGCCGCGCAACTGATTCACAAAGCGTGTCTGACGGAAGGTATTGTGGCACAACCGCTGGTATTGCACTCGGACAATGGTAGTCCCATGAAAGGAACCAGCATGCTGGAGACCCTGCGCTGGCTGGGTGTGACACCATCGTTCTCCCGACCGCGAGTCAGCAACGACAATGCCTATGCTGAATCAGTGTTCCGAACTTGCAAGTACCGACCGAACTATCCGGTGAACGGGTTTGCCAGCATCGATGAGGCCAGAGCATGGGTGTTGTCCTTTAGTCGTTGGTATAACACGGAGCATAAACACAGCGGGTTGAAGTTCACAACACCAGAGCAGCGTCATACTGGTGTAGCGACAGCCATACTTGCGCATCGTAAACACCTATATAGAGAAGCAAGAGAGCATCACCCGAATCGATGGCGTGGTGATATCAGGAACTGGGAGTTACCAGAGAAAGTCTGGTTGAACCCGGAGAAAGAACAGCCCGAATTAAATAAGGCTGCGTAGGCTCGGGCGACAACTATGTTGACAAACACCGCATTTATCTAAATTAACTAAAACGAACATTGGTAAAAATGCTGCGAAAATACTGGCAACTGTTGCAAGTGAAGTAGAACCGGTCATGCTCGCTATTCCTGAGCGTGAACTTGGGGACGGTTTAATAGCTCGAATGGAAACTGTATTGGAGATTCGAAAGGCTCTTAACAAGACAGGTACATATTTTCCATTGCATATCCTGGGTACAGGAAATCCAATTACAATGATATCGCTTGCAGCTGTTGGGGCAGATACATTTGATGGTCTAGAATGGTGTAGGACGGTAGCTGATTATACAAATGGTCATTTGTTCCACTTTCAACATTTCGACATTATACGTAAACATTGTGAGAGTATGATTCGATTGCCAATTGTCCGTCAGCTAGTAAATGATGATGAGGTCCCTTATTCAATGCAAGTTGCTAGCTATAACTTAGACTACTATCAGGATTGTATCAGGACAATGCAAGATATGATTCATTCGGGCCAGGTTGAGCACTTACTCAAGAATACGCTTCCATATATTGGTGATGAATTATATAGGAGATTATTTGGGTGACCACAAAAACAATTGTCGCCGAACATGAAAGAATCGATCGTACGGTCCGAGTTTTATGTCCGATAATTGAGCAAAAAATTATAGAGAACATAAGCAATGAGTGGAGTGAGAAATACCTACGGCGAGAATTAGTAGCCTGCATTCTTGGAAGTCAAGTAAGGCATGAAATGGCGTCGTTGGCATTATCAAGATTGGAGGAGGCTGATTTACTTGAAGACAAATGGTGGTTAGCAAGAACTCCTAATTTTGAAAAAAAAGTTCGTGGTGTGATATCAGGGAGTGTTTTTCCAAACACAAAAAATCAATCATACCGTTATCCCAAAGCGAAATCTAAACAGATACTGGGAGCAAGAGACTCGTTAATTAAAAAAGCTCTAATTGAAAGACTTTCTTCAACCGGGAATGCAAAGGAAATTAGGCAATGTCTGGTTAAAGATATTCCAGGAATTGGCCCAAAGCAGGCTAGCATGTTTTTACGCAACATCGGCAAAAGTTATGATCTCGCAATAATCGACACACATGTATTACGTTTTTTGGACATTAGATTAGAATTACCTGCAAATTCAGCACGAATTGGAAATCTTAAATACTACGAGCAAATTGAGGACAGTTTTGCCGCTTATGCAAACACTTTGGGATTTTCCGTCGGTTACTTGGATTGGGCAGTATGGGCTACAATGAAAGCTGCTCGAGAACTTTGGTTATGAGTATAGTCACTTTGGTATCTGGTGGTTTGGACTCCACTACTATGGCCCTGATGATAAGGGATGAGGGAATGTCCCAATTTCCCTTATTTATTGATTATGGACAACTAAATCTTGATAAAGAAAAAGAAGCATGTTTTGCTAATTTTGAAAAATATACTTTACCCAAACCAGCAATTGCAGATTTAAGTGGGTACGGCGGGATAATAGAGTCGGGATTAACAAATAAATCAAAAGATATATTTGAAGATGCTTTTTTGCCTTGCCGGAATCTAATTTTTCTTACTATTGGAGCAGCGTATGCATATCAAAAAAACGCGACTGCTATTGCTATAGGATTATTAGACGATTCATTCAGTATCTTTCCTGATCAAACACGTAAATTCTTGATAGAGGCGGAAGCGTTACTTTCATCAACTGTGAGTAAGCCCATTCGAATTCTTAGTCCATTGATGGGTTTTTCCAAGGCTGATGTATTAATGGCGGCAAAGAAATGGGAATTAAGCGGGACATATTCGTGTCATGCAGGAGTGGATCCACCTTGTGGGGAATGCATTGCTTGCCGTGAATATTTAAATTTGGAGGTATGATAATGGGCGGTGGAACCGGTAGTAGACCAACTAGTATTGGTAATCTTAAAAACTTGCTTGATAAAGCAAAGGAAGAATTAAAAAAGGTTGAAAGTGAAGGGAAACGAAACGTTTTTATAAGCTTTGCTTATGACGATATCGACACTGTGAATCTACTGCGCGCCCATGCTAAAAATGAAGGTTTACCTATCGAATTTAACGATTGGTCAGTCTCAGAACCAATTAATAGTGAGCGAGCACCTTACATTAAGCAAAAAATAATAGAGCGGATTGACCGAGCATCCACAACCGTAGTCTTCATGTCTGATAATACACCTAATAGTGACTGGGTAAAGTGGGAAATTAATGCCAGTCTTCAAAGAGGTAAACATGTGATTGGAGTATATCCCAAAGATAAAAAACCGAAGTCATTTCCAGAAGAAGTTAGAGCTAATAACATTAAATGTGTTGCTTGGCCGAAACTCTCCTCAGCTATTTCAGAGTTAGACTGAAACATAAGTTGTTACGATTAGCCACTAAACGGCTTAAGCCATAAACATATGGCAAGCATAAGCAATATACCTGTGCTTTTTTCAATTTATACACCAATAAGTAAGGAGTAAAACGTGCCAGAATTAAAAAATAGAATGATCTTTATTAGCCATGCTTGGAAATACAACGAACACTATTGGACTATTGTCAAGTGGTTTAATGATGTTCCTAATTTTTCATGGAGAAACTGTAGTGTTCCAAGTCATGATGGCCTAACAGATACGACTTCTGTGGGTCTTAGCAGAGGTATGACTAGACAAATCAGCCCCTCACAGGTTGTAATTATTCTTGGAGGCATGTACGCGTCACATAGCGATTGGATTGAATATGAGATTTCAGAAGCGCAACGGATGGGAAAAACCATTATCGGTGTTAAACCTTGGGGACAAGAGCGTGTTCCATTAGTTGTACAAAATTCATCGGTATGTCCTGTTGTAGGTTGGAATCACGCTAGTGTTATTCAGGCAGTTAGAAACTACACATGAGCAATAATACACTACACCTTGATGACAGTACTCTGCCAGGCATTTATCAATCTGCGGACAAAGCTTCACTTTTGGCTCAGTCAGGGTATTTCTGTGCGCTTCGTTTATATTTATTTCTTTTGATTGTTGCTACGTTTGTCTCCTATAACTGGCCGAGCGACGCTTTTGCTGCTATAGCTTCTGCGTTTTTATTTTTGGTCACGTTAGGTATTCTGATTTTTCTAAGAGTACAGCGTCCTGACGATAAATGGTATAACGGGCGAGCAGTTGCTGAATCTGTAAAAACGAGATCATGGCGTTGGGTTATGCGCGCAGAACCTTACGAACACAATGAAAAATTTGAGATAGTATCAAAACAGTTTATAAACGACCTTAAGGCGATACTAAATCAAAATAAAAGCTTATCGGATTCTCTACAATCGAGTTCAGGAATAAATGATCCGATTTCTAATACAATGCTAGAAATCAGAAAATTATCCGTTGCAGATCGATTGTCATTGTATAAGGAGCAGAGAATTAATAACCAGGCGAAATGGTACTCATTGAAATCGCAATTTAATAAAAGAAGAGCTAGGCAATGGTTTTGGGTTTCGGTTGCATTACATGCTACAGCTATAGGATTCCTTCTCTATAGAATTAAAGAACCTACAATAAGTCTTCCTGTCGCAGTGGTTGCCACTGCTGCAGGAGCCGTTCTTACTTGGTTGCAAGCTAAAAAACACAATGAACTAAACTCATCCTATACATTAGCCGCACATGAAATAGTACTGATAAAAGGAGAAGCTGCATCCATTCAAAATGAGAAAGAAATATCAGAGTTTGTGATTAATAGTGAAAATGCTTTTTCTCGTGAGCATACTCAATGGACGAGTTATTGTCAAATCTGGTGTTTCGGCGCATGAATCAAGCGGCGGCCTGGTCAACTTCCTTCACCTCGATTCCATCTCTAAATTCGATTCCTGTAATCACCTTCGCCAGGTAGTTAAACCCGCGTAGACGTCGCCATTTTTTCTCAGCACACATGCCCAATTTAAACATCATATGAAGCATGCCATCTCGGGACAGGCAGCCCTTGGAACGCTTGGTTCGATGCCGGATTGTACCGAAGGTGGACTCAATCGGGTTGCTCGTCCGAATGCTCTGCCAATGCTTGGCTGGAAAGTCATAGAACGCCATCAGTTCCTCACGATCCTTCTGTAAACAGCGCGTCGCCTTCGGGTATTTGGCGTCATAGGTAGTAATAAACAGAGCGAATGCCTTCTCGGCTTCAGTCTTTGTTTCTGCCTGCCAAATCGCATGCAGGGCACCCTTCGCCTTCGGTTGACTCGACTTGGGGAGACAGTTCAGCACGTTCATTGTTTTGTGCATCCAGCAGCGTTGCTGCCGTGTCTCACCATACACTTCATCCAGGGCCGCCCAGAATCCCATGGCCCCGTCACCGATAGCCAGTTTGGGAGCATTCATTCCGCGGGACTTCAGGCTCAACAACACCTCGCGCCAACTCTGTGTCGATTCGCGTACACCATCCTCAATGGCGAGAAAATGCTTCTCGCCGCGCGCGTTCACGCCAATGATTACCAGGGCACACAGCGTTGCCTGCTCGGCTCTCAGTCCGCTGTAGACACCATCGGCCCAAATATAAACCCACTGATCTTTGTCCAGCCGTTCTTCTCGCCAATGCCGGTACTCTTGTGCCCAAGCCTGCTTTAGTCGTGACACCGTGCTGGCTGACAGGCCCTTCGCTTTTGGCCCTACCAGGACTTCCAGTGCCGCACCCATCTCACCGCTGGAGATACCCTTCAAGTACAACCAGGGCAGCGCCGCCTCCAATGAACGCGTTTTGCGGACATAGGGCGGAACCAGCGCCGAGTGGAAAGTTACCGGTTCGCCAGTCTTGGCCCGCACCTTGGGTATCTTGACTGTGACCGGGCCCAGGCTTGTTTGCAGCTCTCGCTCGGGTAAATATCCATTGCGTACAACGCCTGCATTCCCAGACGGGGTTCGGCGGTCAATATGTTGCTCAAGGCATGTATATAATTCCGCCTCTACCGCCTGGTAGATAAGTTTCTGTGCGCCGGATAATAGTAGTTCGGACAATGGGTCAGTACTCGCTTCTCGACCTTTCAGTTCAATAACGTTATTCTTGTTCATGGTGGCGTATCCTCTTGGTTGCTTGATTGTTTGGTGATAACCAATCAACCAGATACGCCGCCTTTTTTCAACCACCTAAACACCAGATTCAGTTATAACACTCAATGGACTGCCAGAAAGGCAAATTAAAATCGTAGTGCTTGAACCGCCTTGGGAAACCTGGAGGCTCTGACCCTCTCCCCTTCCTTGTGCTGTTATCTCCAGTTACAAACTTATTTGTTTATTATTTCGTCGCTGGATACGCAAAGAGACGAATTGGTTACAAACTTAATTTTTGAAATGTGCGTGTAGGAGGCAATAAAATGCTGATTGCAGCCTCATTTAGTTACAAACTTATTTGTTCGCCTACAACAGCCTCCATCTCTCCTCTAAAAACCAGAAACTAAAAACCAAAAACTAGAAACTAACTGACAACTACCGAATCAACGCCTGGACTTCCCGGGACAGCGCCTGGTCGGCGCCGCGCAGCCATTCAAACAAGACGGATTCGGCGTCACATACGATAATACCGGCCTTGCGTAATCGTTGTAACGCGGTTTCATAGTTTTCCCTTTGTCGGGAACATACCGCGTCCGCCACGACAAATACCACGTAACCCCGGTTATGCAGGTCAAGCGCCGTTTGTAGTATACATACATGCGCTTCCATGCCAATCAGTATGGCCTGCTTCCTGTTAGTCGAGATCAAGTCCTCGGCAAAGTTATCGGCGTCCGCACAGGAAAAACAGGTTTTCTCATATTGTTTTGTCGCCGCCGGCAACAGCTTCTGAATTTCAATTTCGATATTACCCATCTCCTTGGGATGCCTTTCCGTGATAAATATCGGGAGCCCCAGTTTCTGGGCGGTATTAATCAGCAGGCCGGTATTTCTTTGCAGCCGGGCCAGGACCTTGACCGGCATGACCGCGGTTAACTGCGTCTGGATATCAATAATAAGCAAAACGGAGTTTTCTGCGTCACAAAGTGACGCGTAATTTTCTCGAGTATTTACCATGCTTGCCATCGAAATTAATTTAGTTCAGCCAGCGATTGACATGAGACAGGTCTTCTGCCGACAGGCTGCCTGACGCCTGTTTTAAGCGCAGGGTATCGAGCACGTAGTCATAACGGGCGCGGGCATAATTCCGCTTGGCCTGGGAGGTGACTCGTTCTGCCGCGACAACGTCCACCGCGGTTCTCGTCCCGACCTCAAAGCCCGCTTCGGTGGCTTGTAAGGCGGTCTCGCTGGAGACGACGGCCTGATTCAATGCCTTTACCCGGCTGACCCCCGAAATAACGCCAAGGTAAGCCTGCCGCGTCAGGCGTTGCGCGTGCCTGCGCGCCTGCTCCAGCCGCTCCAGCTCCGCATTGAGACGTTCATGGGTTTCCCGCACTCGCGAGTTGACAAACCCTCCTTGAAAGATCGGAACGTTAAGTTGAACCCCCACCGAAGAAGTCGTGGTTTCAAAGGAGCCGAAGCGACCCCCGGTTTTATCCAGGCCATGCCGGGCAACCATGTCGACCGTGGGCAGGTGGCCTGCCTGTTGTCGTTTCACCTCTCTGCGTGCGCTATCCACGGCATGTTGTGCGGCGAGAACGTTCAGGTTGTACTCCAGCGCGGCGTTGGTCCAAGTCTCAATTTCCTCAGGTTGCGGGCTTAGCAGGGGCATGGTTTCTCCCAGGCCGGCCAGCGCGGAAAAATAGGCGCCGATGATCTCGCGCAATGCTTCCTGAGCGTTGTCAACGTTATTTCTGGCCTCTATTTCCGCGGCAAAAGCCAGATCATGACCTGCCTGGGCTTCCTGTACGTCGGTGATGGCAGTCAGCCCCACGTCGAAGCGCTGCTTGGCCTGATCCAGTTGCCGGCTCAGGGATTTTTTTTCAGCTTCCGCAAAGCCCAGGTTGTCATGAGCGGCCAACACCTCGAAATAGGCCATGGTTGTGCGCACCATCAAATCCTGTTCCGCCGCAATCAGTTCCGCGTCTGCCTGTTTAATTCGATTCCCCGCTTGCAGGTAGCCGATAATCCGGTCACCCCGGAACAAAGGCTGGATAAGGTCCAGGCTGTAGCCGTGGCTGTCATAGCTCACCGTGTTCGGCGCGTTGATGGGGTTGAATGCACTGCTGATATCCTGTTCATTGGTGAAGGCGTTAGCGCTGAATGAAAGCGAAGGCAACAGTTGCGCCAGGGCCTGCGGGCGTTGCTCCAGGGTCGCCCGGTTCGCTGCGGCCACCTGACGGTATTGCGGGTCACTGTTCTGTGCAAAGCCGTAAATTTCCAGCAAGTCAGCCGCAAAGACAGGACTGATACAACTCAATAAAAAGATAAAATATAGAAAGCTATGGGACACTATTCTCATGCTGTGTACTTTCTATTGGCGTTTCACTTTGATGGATTTAATACCGGGGCATGTCTTGATTCACCCGTTCCGCCCAGGCGTCAATGCCCCCTTCCAGGTTTACGATATCCTTGAACCCGCTTGACTCCAGGTAATCGCCCACCTGGAAACTGCGCATACCATAATGACAGATGACGATGGTCCTGGCTTCCGGGTCCAGTTCCTTCATTCTTTCCGTTATTTCACCCATGGGAATGTTCAAGGACCCGGCCAGCCGGCAGGTTTCATATTCCCAGGGGTCGCGCACGTCAAGCAGTACAACTTCGTCATCATTATGCTGTAACGCTGATAATTGTTCCACTGTGATGCTTTTCATACTGCCTATTCAGATCATTTTTTTGCTATTATACCTTATTCCATTCGATAGCAGAGGAGTTTCCATTGATGACCAGCAAACCTGAATTACTGCATTCCGGGACAGGCCGGGCGCAATATGCGGAAAAGCCGCAGGTTGACAGCCGGGTAGTCCAACCTTTCCCCCGTTCCGAGAAGATTTATGTACGGGGATCGCGTGATGATATCCGGGTACCGATGCGGGAAATCACCTGCAGCGATACACCGTCGTCTTCCGGTCTCGAAAAGAATCCTCCCGTCACGGTATATGACACCTCCGGACCTTACACGGACCCGGCCATTGATATCGACGTCCGCCAGGGATTGGCCGGGATCAGGGAAAACTGGATAAGCGAAAGGGACGATACGATACAACTTGACGCGTTGTCTTCTGCATACAGTCGCCGGCGCATGAGTGACGAGAAGCTGGTCGAATTACGCTTTGAACATCGTAGAGCGCCGCGCCGGGCAAGAAGCGGTTGCAACGTGACGCAAATGCATTATGCAAGACAAGGCATTATCACGCCTGAAATGGAGTTTATTGCCATCCGGGAAAATCAGCGTCTGGCCGAGTATCGTGATGAGGACCTGTTAAAGCGGCATCCGGGTCATCCCCTGGGGGCACAAATGCCGGCAGAAATCACCCCCGAGTTCGTGCGTTCCGAGGTGGCCGCGGGCCGTGCCATCATTCCCGCCAATATCAATCACCCGGAAACGGAACCGACGATCATAGGCCGGAATTTTCTGGTCAAGATCAATGCCAACATCGGCAATTCGGCGGTTACCTCTTCCATCGGCGAAGAGGTGGAAAAGATGACCTGGGCAACACGCTGGGGCGCGGATACGGTCATGGATTTATCCACCGGCAAGAACATTCATGAGACCAGGGAGTGGATTATCAGGAACTCTCCGGTTCCCATAGGGACCGTTCCCATTTACCAGTCCCTTGAAAAAGTGGATGGCAAGGCGGAAGAATTGACCTGGGAAATCTACCGGGACACGCTGGTAGAACAGGCTGAACAGGGAGTGGATTATTTTACCATCCACGCGGGCGTACGTCTGGCGTATGTGCCGATGACGGCGAACCGGGTTACCGGCATTGTCTCCCGCGGCGGGTCGATACTGGCGAAATGGTGCCTGGCCCATCACCGGGAAAGTTTCCTCTACACCCACTTTGAAGAAATCTGTGAGATTATGAAGACCTACGATGTGTCATTCTCACTGGGTGACGGGTTAAGACCGGGTTCCATTGCCGATGCCTGTGACGCCGCCCAGTATGCGGAACTGGAGACTCTGGGTGAGTTGACTCAAATAGCCTGGAAGCACGACGTGCAGGTGATGATAGAAGGTCCCGGCCACGTGCCCATGCACTTGATCCGGGAAAACATGGAGAAAGAACTGGAAAGCTGCGCCGAGGCGCCGTTTTATACCCTGGGACCGTTAACAACGGATATCGCGCCCGGGTACGATCATATTACATCGGCAATCGGAGCGGCCATGATCGGTTGGTACGGTACAGCCATGTTGTGTTACGTTACCCCGAAAGAACACCTGGGCCTGCCGGATAAGGATGACGTGAAAGACGGCATCATCGCGTATAAGATCGCCGCCCACGCGGCCGACCTGGC
The DNA here is from genome assembly GCA_965248145.1 of Gammaproteobacteria bacterium. Lineage (GTDB taxonomy): Bacteria > Pseudomonadota > Gammaproteobacteria > Eutrophobiales > Eutrophobiaceae > JAAXHV01. The sequence continues at coordinate 1,337,503 of OZ252091.1, forward strand.
CAAAGGGCACCCCGCGGCGCAGATCAGGGACAACGCCTTGTCCAAGGCGCGCTTTGAGTTTCGCTGGGAAGATCAGTTCAACCTGTCCCTGGACCCTGATAAGGCCAGGGAATTCCACGACGAGACCCTGCCTAAGGATTCCCATAAGGTTGCTCATTTCTGTTCCATGTGCGGTCCGAACTTTTGCTCCATGAAAATAACCCAGGACGTGCGTGATTATGCCAGACAACAGGGACTGGAGAATATGAACGAGGCAATCTCAAAAGGACTCGATGATATGGCGAGTGAATTCAGGCAACAGGGGGGGGATATTTATCGAGAAGTCTGAATCAACGGCAATAGATATTTGGGGTCAGAGTAAAAATACAGTTGGGTTGGCAGGTGGTGGTACTTTGTCATTAAGTATTTTTACTCTGACCCCAAATATCAGTAGTTATGACAGACTTCCAACAATTGATCGCTGCGGCGCCCGATCCTGAGATGGCCGCGCTCAGGTTCGACCGCATGCGGGAGGATGCTTCCCTGCGCAAGGAACTGGATTCGTTGCCCGAATCCATTGCGGCTGATTTTGTTAACATCATCGGCTATTCAACTTTCCTGTTTAATTATATCTGCCGTAATCCACATGCTATTCGCCTGTTAGGTTCACCTTGTGAAATTACCCCGGAGCAACTGGACGGCGCGCAGGACGCCGAAGCATTACGCCGCTTCAAGTATGAACAACTCCTGAAAATAACCTGGATGGACGTGTCCCGTTCTTATCCTTACGAAATCGTCCTGGACCGCCTGAGCCTGCTGGCGGATTTGATTCTCAAAAAGGCGTTTGACCTGTCCTTTTCCGAGAGTAAAAACCTGGCGGATTTCATCAGTATTTTTGCCCTGGGCAAGCTGGGAGCAAGCGAGCTGAATTACAGCTCTGACGTTGACTTGATATTTGCCGGCAGTAATCACGATGAAACCGGAATGAACCCCCACGAATTACAGGGCGCGTTGACAAAAGGGCTGAGGCAGTTTACCCGGCATCTGGAGCAGATCACCCATACCGGGTTTTTATATCGGGTCGACCTGAAACTCCGTCCCTGGGGGAAGAGTGGGCCGCTATTTCTGTCCGTAGACGAGACGGAGAATTATTACCAGGCGAGTACCGAGGCCTGGGAGCGGCTGACCTGGTTACGCGCCAGGTGCGTGGCGGGTAATGCAAGTCTTGGGCAGGAACTCCTCGCCCGGATGCGCCCCTTTGTATTCATACGTTCCATGAGTACGGCGGACCTGGAGCGGTTTATTTCCATAAAAGGGGAAATGGCCAAAGTCAGGGCGCGCGCCGGTCAATGGCACGTCAAACTGGGTCGGGGCGGCATCAGGGACATAGAATTTTTTGTCCAGATCCTGCAGTTGATCAGCGCTGCCAAACACGCCGAGTTGCAGACAACCAATACCCTGGCGGTGCTGGACAGCTTGCGCAAGCTGAATTTCATAAGCCCGGAAGAAGAGCAGGAGATAAAGTCTGCCTACCTGTTCCTGCGACGCCTGGAAAACCGGTTGCAAATGGTGGATGAGAAACAGGTCCATGCGCTCCCGGATGATGCAGCCGGCAGGATCAGAGTGGCGCGTTCCCTGAATATGAAGGGCCGGTCGGATGATGAAATTCTGGCGCATTTTGAACAATGCCTGAAGACCAACCGGGCGATAGCCGAGCAGCATTTTGAAAAAGTATTGCCGGAAGCCCGGGAAGATACCGCCGGACCGGGTAAAACGCCCCCGGTCACGTTTGACGGCGCCTGGAATAGAGTACAGGCGGAACTCAGTTATACCCGCTGGACCGAATTATGTGACAAGGAAAAATGGGGTGACAGACCTGCTGATAAAAACCTGATTGCCAATATTTTCGGCGCCAGTTGGTATTTCACCCGCTATATTTTTTTCCGGGGACATGAAATTACCGAGTTGATCGACAATTATCGGGATAAGCTAATCAGCGCGGAGGCGATAACACAGAGTTTGCAGGTTGACGCATTCGAACAGGACGTTAAACATGGACTGAACGTTCTGTCGTCAGTCAAAAATCAATGGATGTTGTTGTTGCTCATCCGTTTTTTACAGGGAGAGATGCCTCTTCCCGACCTGGAAAAATATTTAACCCTGCTGGCAGAGTGCGTTTTTACCGCCATGATCAGGCAAATAGCCAAGGCAAATCAGCAATTATTTGACAACGTGGCGGTGTTGGCTATGGGGCGGATGGCAGGACATGAGATGATATTCGGTTCCGACCTGGACCTGATATTTTTGTACAGGTCAAAAGCGATCAAAGACACAACGCAAATCGCCCACCAGCTTAAAGGTTTATTACGCCACCTGGCCACCATATCCCCCGCCGGCCTGTTATATCAAGTGGACATGCGTTTGCGCCCCCACGGCACTGCGGGTTCTTTGATTACGTCTGCGGAATCCTTTGTGGAGTATCACCGGTCTGACCGGGCGATATGGGAGAGGCAGATGATGACGCGCTGCCGGCCCATCTACGACCCGGCAAACATAGGCCATGAGGCTATGCAGGCGATCTCCGGTTCCATCTACGCCGACTATGACGCAGAGGTATTGCGGGACGAAATCATGCAAATGCGTCAACTGATAGAGGAGACGCTGGGCAGTCCGCGCCACAAACATGAAATCAAGCGGGGCAGGGGCGGGATTATGGATATCGATTTTATTACGCACTTTTTGCAATTGTGTCACGGGAAAAACCACGCGGAACTGCAAACGGCGAGTACCCGCACGGCATTAATCCGCCTGTCTGCATTGCGGTATATCGACGCGGACACCGAGGAGCATTTATTAACGGGATATAACTACCTGAAGCGGGCGGAGATCTGTATGCGCCTGATAGATTTAAAGCCCGGCAGCACCATTCCGGAAGACCACAAACAAAATGTGGTCCTGTCCAGGGGTATGGGGTTTGCAGACGACCGGACCGAGGATTTTATGGCAGAATTTCTTGCAACAACCGCACAGGTCAGGGCCGCGTTCACTCAACTTGTCGAATAACACATAAACCTTAGGAACCTCTGATTAAGTCAGAGTTTCCTGCGATACAGGGAAGTATCGCCAAATTCAATGCCAATAAGGCATTGAATTTGAAGGAAAATAAAAATCACATTTTTTCTTTTCCGTACTCTGACAAGTCCTGGATGGACTTGTTCAGAGTTTTCCTTATACAGGTTCACAGGGAAAGAACTTACTCTCCGGGATATATGAAAGCAGGGAAGTTTTACAAAAAGACACTAAACGCTCGCGCAGGGTTTTTCGGTAGGTGATCATTCCGTCGCTCGTTTCCTCCAGCGGCGAGGCGAACAGGATTTCTTCCGGATACAGTCGTGACAGGGTTTGATAAAACGATTTGGGCAGGCGAAAACTCCCCAGGCTGACCGAATGCAACATCGTCGTGTCAATTGATTTAAATATTTCAGCAAACAGATTTCCATACTGTTCCAGCGCGCCCTCCTGGTATATGAGCGGGTCAAAGCGCAGCCCGATTTGCCAGCCCTGTGCCTGTAGCTGTTGCAGCGCGCGTATTCTTTTGCTTACCGATGGCGTTTTGTGTTCGAGGGCGCCGGCGATTTCATCCGGTGTGAAACTGTAGGCAATTATGCAGTTGGGTATGGGTTCTTGCGCGAGTAATGAACGAATCTGCGTGCTTTTGGTGCGTAACTCCAGCAGGGCCTGAGGATATTGTCTGAATAAGGGCAGGAATTCCCCGACAAAATCCGTTACCGGATCCAGGGCCAGGCTGTCGCAGTCATATCCGGAAAAGAAATGGACCGAGGCGTCTCCCGCTGCTTTGATCTTTTCGACGATGGCATGGATAAAGTCGTCATAATTCACGAAGATGACGTAATGCGCCGACCGGTACATGCCTTGCAGAAAACAGTATCGGCAGTCATAAATACAATTCAGCATGTGGGAGAAGTAATAATTTCGCTCTCCGCCGATGGCGTATTCGGGTGGGGAGGGCAGCACGTGATGGTCGAACTTTTCTGCCAGGATCAGCGCCGGTTTGATTTTCTGCAGACGGAAGTTTTGTGCTTTACGGTTGAAAATTTCGGTATAACGCGCACATTCGGTCACTATCGCGTCAGGATAATGTCGCATGACGGCCCGCGCCCGAGGATGTTCAAGCAGCGCTTCTTCAATGTAAATCTGTTCTATCATCGATCTGTATTATAGGCCACAGTTGACAAGGAGACAGGTTTGCATGGGCTATTCAGGACACGCTGTGAATACATCCCTGTACGCTTACCATCCGCTATCCCTGCGGATGATAGTCCTGAATAGCCCATGCAAACCTGTCGGGGGTACTCTGTGCCCCCTGTGGCTTTAATGGAATTTGATGGGAGTCCTGTAGAGTTCGTCCTGCAGGAATCCAATTATCCCTTTGGCTGTATTTTGTTTTACCAGGCGGTCGGCCAGTCCTGTTTCCCCGGGATGGAGCGCACGCCATTTCCTGAGCAGGGTCTGTAGTTGGTGTTGCTGGCTGACGGTAAAATGCCGGCGTTGGATGATTGTATTAAAGTCTTCGTCGGGACGGTTAAGCTGTTGTTGCCGGTTCGAGAGTGTCAGCAGTTGTTGAATGATTTCTTCAATCTCAGGCAGGTTTTGGGTGATTAGCCGGCTGATAAGGGTCGAATCGATGCCGTCCATGGGTTGGGCTGCATTATCCGAAATGATCTTTATTGCCTGCACGAGTTCCAGTGTCGCAAATCCCGTCACGGTTTGAAAAAAACCGGCGCACTCCATATCAAATAATTCCGTCCGGTATTCCCTGCAGGGCTCGTCCAGGGTCAGCAGGTCGCTGGCGGGGAGTTTGGACGTAAAAACGCGGGATGGAAACCAGGTTTGCCCGGTGTCGGCCGCGGTTACCTTTTTGATGATGACCGCCTGGCCGACCGGCAAGGTGGCATGGCCGGCTATTCCTGTGTTCAGCCAGGCGTGGGATTTATCTGCATTGAAATATTCATGGGTGAATTTTGTTGCCGAACCGGCCGCGGATTTGCCGATACCGGATAGGGTGAGCGTGATGTTCGCGTCCGGGTTTTGATAGATTTGAACTCGTCCGGGCTGTGGCCGCAGGTCGAAATGATCCAGGAGCGGCCGGGCCTCAGGTTGCAAAGCGCAGATAATATGCAGCATCAGCCTGCCTCCGGCGCGTACCGGGCCAGCAACTCTTCACATTCCGGAACGAATATCGGATTATCATGTTTTCTGGCGCCGTTTAAGTAGATCCTTATTTTACCGACCAGCGTTTTGATTGCCGCTGTCCTGTCGGATGCCTCCAGTTCCACCTCATTGAGAATTTTATTAATCGCCCTGATTCTATAACGGTCCATCCCCCAGTACCGGGCTGAGAGCTGGTCCGTGTGTCCGCCGTATTTTGTAATCAGCGTTTCAGGGATGAATAGTACCGGCATACGGGCGCAGATACGCAACCATAAATCGTAATCCTCACAGACGGGCAGCGTTTCATCGAACAAGCCGACCCGGTCGAAAACGCGCCTGTGGATCATAACGGATGATGGGGAGATGGCACATAGGGGCAGGCAGTATTTAAAGATCGATCCGCCGTATTTCTTGTGTTTGCGCTGCGGATTTACACGGACGCCGTTGCGTACCCATATTTCATCAGTATGGACGACGTCGGCGCCGGTAGATCTCTCGATAACCTGTGCCTGTCGCTCCAGCTTGTCGGGGAACCAGGTGTCGTCGGAATCAAGCAGCGCCAGCCAATCGCCTTCTGCCGCGCGAATTCCCGCGTTCCTGGCTGCGCTTACCCCTTTGTTTTCCTGTGAGATTAACTTTATTTGAGGATAGTCCCGGGAAACGAGTTTTTCGGTTATGTCGGTGGAACCGTCATCGACGACTATAATTTCAAGAGGGGTATAATTCTGGCCGATAACTGAAGCCAGGCACCTGGGCAACAGGTGTGCGCGGTTATAGCTGGGGATAATGACGCTTATAGAGTTCACGTAATCGAAATAGTATACAGTTTTTAGTGGTCAGTTTTTAGTGGTCAGTTTTTGGTTGTCGGTTTTTAGTTACCAGTGGTCAGTTTCTAAAAACCAAAAACCAAAAACCAACAACCAGAAACCAACAACCAGAAACCAACAACTAAAAACTGATGTACAATTCCGATTATGCCGCGACTCGAAGATAAAGTAACAGTTATAACCGGAGCGAGTTCCGGGATAGGACGCGCCATTGCATTGGCTTTTGCCCGGGAAGGGGCTTGTGTGGTCGTCAATTACAATAAGTCAAAGGAACGGGCGGAGGACGCAGTCAATGAAATACAGGGTTTTTCCGGACAGGCAGTGGCAATACAAGCGGATATCGCCGACCCGGATGCCGTCGACCGTTTGCTCGATGCGGTAATTACCGGGTTTGGCCGAATCGACGTATGGGTGAATAATGCCGGCGCGGATATTTTAACCGGCAACAACGCCGGGCAGACTGATGAACAGAAGCTGGCTGCATTGATCGACGTAGACCTGAAGGGGACTATTCAATGTTGCTGGGCCGTTGCGGACGTAATGCAACAACAGGGGGGCGGCGTGATTATCAATATGTCCTGGGATCAGGCAGTTCACGGCTTCCAGGGGACTAATCCGCAAATGTTTTCCGCGGTCAAGGCCGGCGTTCAGGCATTCAGTAAATCTCTGGCCAAAAGCATTGCCCCCGATATCAGGGTCAACGTACTGGCGCCCGGCTGGATCGCCACCTCTTTCGCCAGGGAGGTCATGGACGAGGATTATTACCTGGAACGCATAGCCGAAATTCCCCTGCAAAGGTTTGGCGTACCGGATGACGTGGCCCGTGCGGCGGTATTCCTGGCCTCGGCTGATTCCGCCTATATGACGGGCGCCGTACTCAACGTGGGAGGCGGTGTTGTTTAACGGTAAAAGGGCTTTGACTCCTTTTCTTTAAAGGAATATAATCTGTTTGAATTGGAAATGTAAGGATCTGATCAGGAGAATATAAAATGAGCAGTACAGCCATATACAAAGCATTCATCAAAGCAGGGGTAGATGAAGACATGGCGACCTCGGCGGCGAATGACGTAACGGAACCGTATCAGGTAGCTACTAAGGCAGACCTGGCCGAAATGAAAGTCGATCTCATCAAATGGATGGCTGGTTTCTTTTTAGCAAACACTGTTCTCCTGGTGACCATGATGGGGGTTTTTCTCAGAACAGTTACATAGAAATCGGGGCAGAATGTCGAGACTTTTAACCCCTTTTCTACTGTTGCTGACGTTATCTGCCGGTTTGCTTGCCCAAGAGGGATACGAAGCGGCGCGCCGGGGAATGGTTGCTGAAATCAGTTCAATGGTGGCCGATACCCGGGAATATACCGGTTTGGCCGACCTGGACGAACAAGTGATGCAGGCCATGGCCACCGTGCCGCGGCACGAATTCGTTCCCGCCCCCATGCGTAAATTCGCTTATTTGAACAGCCCCCTGCCCATCGGTGAGGGTCAGACGATTTCACAGCCTTATATTGTAGCCTTGATGACTCACCTGATGGCGGTTGATGAGACTGCAGTCGTATTGGAGGTTGGAACAGGCTCAGGCTACCAGGCAGCAGTCCTGTCACGTCTGGTTCGTCAGGTTTACTCCATTGAGATCATTGACTCATTGAGCAAGCGGGCAAAAGAAACACTGGCGGGTATTGGCTACGATAATGTGACCCTGACGGTCGGGGATGGCTACAAAGGCTGGCAGGAACATGCGCCTTACGATGCGATCATGGTGACGGCTGCTCCGGAGCAGGTACCACAGCCCTTGATTGAACAGTTAAAAACAGGCGGACACCTGGTGATCCCGGTCGGCGCGCAAAACCGGTCCCAATCATTACAGGTACTGGAAAAACAGGAATCCGGCGAAGTTGAAATCAAGGACATCCTGCCGGTTGGTTTCGTACCGCTAGTATCGTTTCCGCCAGGGTGACGTAATCGGTTTTTCCCGTTCCCAGTACCGGCAACTCCCCGATGTGCACCACATCCCTGGGAATATACAGTTCCCCGTACCCGAGTTCCCGCGTCTTTTGCTGGAAGAATTTTCGTTCGGCCTGATCGCAATCCGTGACCAGGATGATTCTTTCTCCTTTACGTTCGTCCGGAGCGGAGATGGCCGCATGATTGAAATCCGGCCAGGTCTTGTCCGCCAGTTCTTCCACTGCGGTGAGGGAAATCATTTCACCGCCGATTTTGGCGAAACGTTTTGCCCGCCCAAGCAGTTCAATATATCCCTCGTCATCAATTGCTGCTATATCACCGGTATCGTACCAGCCCTCACCCCGTTCCGTGCCGGGCGGCTGGATTTCTCCGTCCGAATCGTACAGCAGGTATCCCTGCATAATGTTCGCGCCTTTTACCACCAACCGGCCGCCGGTCTCGATACCGGCCACGGGGGCCAGGTATGCCTGTATCCCCGGCAGGAGTTTTCCCACGCTGCCGCGCTTGTTATTAATCGGGGTATTCACCGCAATCACGGGGCTGCATTCCGTTGCTCCATATCCTTGCAGGATACGTATGCCGAACTTTTCCATCCAGAGTCTTTCGGTGTCTTCCTGTAACTTTTCGGCTCCGGCAAGCACGTATCGCAGGGATTTGAAGTCGTAAGGATGGGCGTGATGGGCATAACCTTTAAGGAACGTGTTGGTGCCGAATAAAATCGTAGCGTCTGTTCCGTACAGCAGTTCGGGAATAACCCGGTAATGCAAGGGAGTGGTGTACAGGAATATCTTGCAGCCACCCAGCAAAGGCAACAGGCAGCCGATGTTCAGACCGAAGGAGTGAAACAAGGGGAGGCAACTGAAGAATATGTCACTGGCTCGAAAACCGATGATACTGCGCGCCTGGGAGAAATTCGACAGTAAATTCCGGTGGGACAATACCACGCCTTTGGGAGTGCCCTCCGAGCCGGAAGTGAACAGGATAGTAGCGGGGTCATGAGGGTTTCCACCCCGGCTGACCCTGCGATAATGCGCCCGGGGATAGCGACTGCGAAGCAGCCCCAATAATTTATCCGACAATCCGATACGCGTGCGCATATCTTCCAGGTATACCAGGTTTACCCGTTGCTCCAGTTCTTTGGTGAGTGGTTCAAGCGCGGCGTTCTCAATAAACTGTCTTGATGTATAAACCGTTTTGATTGACGCCGTATCACAGGCTTTCATCAGTATTTGTGCGCCGGTCGTGTAGTTGAGCATGGCAGGAACGCGGCCCAGGTATTGTAAAGCCAGGTAACAGACAACGGCCGCGTTGACGTTCGGGAGCAACAAGCCCACGTGTTCCATCGGTTCCGTATCCTTACGCAATGCCCCGGCCAGGATAAAAGTCCGCGTGATCAGTTGCGAGTAGGTCAACGGCTCCCGCTTGACATCTTCAAGCACGACCTCGGTTTTTCCGAACAATTCCGCCGCTTGCAGGATGGCGTCGAATACGGTTTTATCATAGTCATAACAGGCAAAGGCCAGCTTGTGCATCAGGTTTTGCAGTGCCACTGCCGCCACTTTGCGCCGTTCCCGCCCCTGTATCGATTTATCGATATTTATTTTCTCCGGCGGCAGTACGCGCAGACTGATTTTTGGGAAACGCATGATTTTTCTAGCGTCACTCAGGTAAGCAAAAGAACTGTATTGCGCTCCCTCGATGGCAATGGGCAATATGGTGGCCCCGGCGCGGTCCGCTATCAGTCCCGGCCCTTCATAAATCTTCATCAGGGCGCCGGTCACGGTGATGCGGCCTTCCGGGAAAATAACGGCTTTTTGATCTTCTTTCAGGAACTTGACCATGGATTTCACTGACAGGGGACTAGTCGGGTCCATGGTAAACAGGTTCCCGAATATGAGGAACGGTTTGTATCGTTTGCGGGAGGCGATTTGCGTATTAACCGCAAACGTGGGCGTTTCAGGCAGCCAGGCGTAGAGCAGGACGCCATCCAGCAGTGAGGTGTGGTTGGCAATAATCAACACCCTGTTCCCCGCTTGGTGGTAATGCTCCATGCCGGTTACCTCGACTTTATAAAGCGCTCTTAACAGGCAGCGCAGGAGGAATTTCACCAGTTTAATCATACTGTAATTCTACGAAGAATCAGTGCAAATGCCAATGCAGGGATGTTTGGGGTCAGAGTAAAGATGTTTGGGGTCAGAGTAAAAATACTCAACAATAAGCCCGCGTCCTCCACCAAATCAGCCGTATTTTTACTCTGACCCCAAACATCTTTACTCTGACCCCAAATATGAATTCCTGTCCTCTGCGACAGAGCCAAAAGTATGCGGTTGCCCTGGTTGTCAAATACCGACGGATCGGGTGAGGTTTTGATAAACGGTCAATTTCTGGTTGGGGTACAGGTACTTGTTTTTACGCAGGTTATTCCAGGCTAGAAGCTGTTTTACCGTCACGTTGAATTTTTTTGCTATCAACCAGAGAGAATCGCCTTTTTTGACGATGTAATGGAAGGGGTCTTTATCGGCCCGGGACTTGTTGGCGGAAGTACTCGGCAGTTTCTTGTCGGCGTCGGCAAGCCACAGGTTCAGTTTCTGCCCCGGTTGCAGGTATCTTTTCTGGGAAATGCCGTTCCAGCGCGCTAACTGGGTAGTACTTACGCCGTAGCGTCGGCCGATATGCCAGAGCGTATCGCCGCGTCTTACGGTGTAGATATATTTATTGCCGTCGGCGCTTTTGAGTCCGCGCCGATGCCGGCTGTCCAGGCTCAATGAATAATGCTTGGTCGCTTCTTTGGGGATCGGAACCAGCAGAGACTGCCCCCGTCTGATCAAATTGCCGCGTAATTTATTGACGCTTTTCAGTGCGGCCACGGAGGTGTGATAGCGGGAGGCTATTTGCCCGAGCGTCTCACCCTGGTTAATCACGTGCCTTTCCCAGTTTATCCGGTCACCCTCAGCCAGTTGAGTGAGCTTTTGCAGGAATGATTTTTCCCTGGCAACGGGCACCAGTAACCGGTGTGGGCCAGCCGGGTCGGTTGCCCAGCGATTAAAGCCCGGGTTCAGGGTATACAACTCATCCATACTCAGGTCTGCCAGCTCTGCCGCAACGGCCAGGTCGATTTGTTCCCCTGTGTTGACCTGGGCAAAATATGGCCGGTCAGTTACCGGAGTCCAGTTAACGCCGTGTTGTTCCGGGTTGGCGACAAGTTCGGACACAGCCAGTAAACTGGGCACGTAGCCCCGGGTTTCCCTGGGCAGGCGCAGGGAGAAGAAGTCCGTTTTTTTTCCGGCTCGTTTATTGCGCCGAATTGCACGGGCTACATTTCTCTCACCCGAGTTATATGCCGCCAGGGCCAGCAGCCAGTCACCGTCAAATTCCTTGTTCAGTTTTTCCAGGTAATCGAGAGCGGCCCTGGTGGAGGCCACGATATCTCTTCTGCCGTCGTACCACCAGTTTTGTTTCAGCCCGTAGATCTTCCCGGTACTGGGAATAAATTGCCAGATGCCTGAAGCATGGCTGCGCGAATAGGCAAAGGGGTGATACGCGCTTTCCACGACGGGCAGCAAGGCCAGTTCCAGGGGCATTCCGCGCTTCTCGACTTCCCCGATGATATAAAACAGGTAGGGACTGCTGCGCGTGGCCACCCGGTCCAGGTATTCCTGGTTCTTTGCATACCAGGCCAGTTTTCCCTTGACAGTGCGGTGGTCCAGGTGCCGTGGAAGGTTAAGGTTGTCGCTGAGTTTCTGCCAGATGTCGCCCGGTTGTGACGACGCGCTGTCCGGTTGCTCGTTAGCAGGCAGGCTGGTTAACGGTTCGGGTAAGGGAGTGGTTGTTTCAGCCCAGACCTGTGTGCCGGTCGGCTCGGTTACTTCCACGTCGGCTGCCAGGACACCGGTGGGCTCCGGCGCTTCAGCCGTTTCCAAAGAATTTTGGACAGGCATGGAATCACATGCGGCCAGTAAAAAAGTGCCGCTTATCAATATAATTCGTAACAGCCCCGTAATCCGCATCAGCGAATGCTAAATTGGTCTTCGCGTCAGGTCAAGCATTTTATTAAATTTTGGTTACAGTTCACTGCAAATAATTATGAATCACTAGAGAATGGGGTCAGGTCGCACATTGCACACGTAAAGAAATGAGAGCGAAATTGTGACAAACCTCTGCGTGTGCAATGTGCGACCTGACCCCATTCCCCTTTGGCAGCTAAAAAGTGTAAGATTTCACCTATGGAGTCATCTCTGTAAGACAATGAAAAAAATGCCCCGGACAACGTTAGCTGAATGTGCCCGCGCCGGCTTCTCTCTTTGGTTGACGAGTGAGCCGGGTAAAATCCTGGCGCAGTATGAACGGGAAAAAGTCAGCGGGGTGTTACCCGGATTGTTCGGCTACCACATCGCTCAAATCGGTCATTACCAGGGTGAGGCTCTGCATTCACCCAGCCATATCGGAAATAAAATCGTTCTGCAAGTGGAAGAAGACGGTCCGGCGAATGCCCAATGCGGCGTATTGGCCGGCGCCGATTCCCTGCCTTTCGCCGCGGACAGTATTGACGTCGTGATCATGCCCCATGTACTTGAATTTACCCGGAGCCCCGACGCAGCGCTGAAGGAGATTGAACGGGTTTTGATTGCCGAAGGGCACCTGATGATTATCGGCTTTAACCCGTGGAGCTTGTGGGGACTGCGGCGCTTGCTGCCGATACGGCGTCACCAGCCTCCGTGGAACGGCCGTTTCTACGATACGCCAAAGCTTAAAAGCTGGTTGGCGGCGCTTGATTTTGAATTACTTGAGATCAACCGGTTTTTATTTCGCCCCCCGCTCCAACATGGGAATATGCTGCGGCGGTTGTTATTTCTGGAAAAACTGGGAAAATTCTGTTGGCCGTTTTGTGGGGCCGCATACCTCATACTGGCGAAAAAACGACGCGTACCGTTAAACCCGATAAAAATGAACTGGCGCAACCGGCGAAAAATAATCCCATCAGGCGCTTCGGCAGACCCGGCAACGATGGCTGAGACCGACATCAGACGAGCGCGTTGAATGAGCAAGTTTGTTGAAATCTTTACGGATGGCGCCTGCCGCGGCAATCCGGGGCCGGGCGGCTGGGGGGCATTGCTGCGCTGCAATGGGGTAGAGAAAGAGTTATTCGGCTCCGAGGCGCAGACGACCAACAACCGTATGGAATTAACGGCGGCAATCATGGCCTTGCAGGCCCTGAACGAACCTTGCCGAATTTGTCTGACTACGGATTCGAACTACGTAAAAAACGGCATAATACAATGGATAAAGGACTGGAAACTGCGCGGTTGGCGCACCGCGTCCAAGCGGCCGGTAAAGAACCGGGACTTATGGCAACGCCTGGATGAACAGGCGGCCCGGCACGAAATTGAATGGCGCTGGGTCAAGGGTCACAGCGGCCACGTAGAAAACGAACGGGCGGACACGCTGGCAAATATCGCCATCGACAACATGCTCAAAAATGAATAGTACAACGGATTCTGAATATGCGTCAGGTGATACTGGATACTGAGACAACCGGATTGGAGCCTGCAGACGGGCATCGAATTATTGAAATCGGTTGTGTTGAACTGCTGGACCGTCGCAGAACAGATCATTCCTGGCATCATTTTATCAATCCCGAACGGGAGATAGAGGTCGGCGCCTACCAGGTACACGGCATAAGTCGGGAAGACCTGGAAGGAAAACCCGTTTTCAGGGATATCGTTGATCAGTTCATCGAATTTATCCGCGACAGTGAGGTGATTATCCATAATGCGCCGTTTGACGTAGCCTTTATCAATGCTGAACTGTCCCGCTTGGGAGAAGAATGGGGCAAGCTGGAAGATTTTTGTAAAATCACGGATACGCTGGTCATGGCCAGGGAATTACACCCGGGACAGAAAAACAATCTGGATGCCTTGTGCCAGCGCTACCAGGTCGATAATTCGGAACGAGACCTGCATGGCGCCCTGCTGGACGCGCGAATTCTGTTGGACGTTTACCTGGCAATGACCGGTGGCCAGTCGAGTTTATCGCTGGCTGAAGAAGAGGGGCAAGGTCCCCAGTCCCACCAGCGTCGCTCCCGCCTGGTTAACCGGCAAACCAGGCTGAAAGTAGTGGAACCGACCGCGGAGGAACTGGCGGCGCACCACAAGATGCTGGAATTGATCGAGCGCGAAAGCCGATAAAGGAGACAGGCCTCCGACTTTAGTGGGGCTGACTTGTGTCTGTCCTGGCCTCTTCCAGGATACTTTTCAGTTCTCCATTTTGAAACATCTCCAGAACGATGTCACAACCGCCGATCAGTTCGCCGTTGACGAATACCTGGGGGAATGTCGGCCAGTTGGATACGCGGGGCAGGTTGCTGCGTACTTCAGGGGAGGCCAGTACGTCGACGTAGACGAAATCCACGTCGCAGGCCTTCAGTGCTTCGACTGTCTGCTTGGAGAAGCCGCACTGGGGAAAATCCGGGGATCCCTTCATGAACAGGATGATCGGGTGTTCCGAAAGGGTGTTCTTCAGTTGCTCAACTATGTCACTCATTGGTATACCTCGGCTAAAATGAAAAGAGGGCTTTGCCTTCTTTTAAGGTCGTTCATCAGGATCCGCCCAGTGTACACCTTGTTTACTTGAGACTAAAGGATTTTTCCTTGTGTGTCGGGCAAACATGCGTATAATCCCTTATCCACGGCCAGTTGTTGAAGCGCCGCCGCCCTTCTCACACACACCATAGGTCCCATTGATGACTACCGATTCCCGCAACGAAATTGTGCCTCGTGATTTTTCCCGATTGGGGCTCCCCGCAAGTATGTGTACAACGCTCTCCGAGCTGGGCTATGAGCAGCCATCGGCGATTCAGTCCCGGGTCATCGAACCTTTTCTTGAGGGTCGGGATATTCTGGGCCTGGCGCAAACGGGTACCGGCAAAACCGCAGCCTTCGCGCTGCCACTGATAACGAAAATAGAGAGTAACCTCAAAAAGCCGCAAGCGCTTATTCTCGCTCCGACACGCGAGTTAGCCATTCAGGTCAGTGAAGCCTTTCAGTCCTACGCCAAGCGCATCAAAGACTTCCACGTCCTGCCAATCTACGGCGGACAGGAAATGGGCGGTCAGTTGCGCCAACTGCGTCGAGGTGTACACGTTGTGGTGGGCACACCCGGTCGTGTTATGGATCACATACGTCGTAACAGCCTGGACCTGAGTCAACTGCAAACGCTTGTACTCGACGAAGCGGACGAGATGTTGCGCATGGGGTTCATTGATGATGTTGAATGGATACTCCAGCAAATACCCGAAAAGCGGCAGCTCGCGCTTTTCTGTGCCACCATGCCGGAAGCTATTTCGCGTATCGCAGGCAAGTACCTCGACAATCCGGTTGAAATCCGGATTAAATCCAAAACCAAAACTGTTGAATGCACTGCCCAGACCTACATGGTGGTCCAGAACAATCGCAAGATGGATGCCTTGACCCGCATCCTGGAAGCAGACAGTTTCGACGCCGCGATTGTTTTTGTGCGTACCAGAAATGCCACTACGGAACTGGCGCAAAAACTCGAAGCTCGAGGTTTTTCCAGCGCAGCCATCAATAGCGATCTCAATCAAAAGCAACGGGAAAGCACTATCGCCGACCTGAAGAAAGGCAGCATCGACATTTTAGTGGCTACTGATGTGGCGGCACGCGGCATCGACGTGTCCCGTGTCAGTCTGGTCGTGAACTTCGATATTCCCCAGGACGCTGAAGCCTATGTCCATCGTATTGGCCGAACCGGGCGGGCAGGACGGGCGGGCAAGGCATTGTTGCTTATTACACCTCGTGAAAAACGCCTGCTCAAGATGATTGAGCACAGTACACGTCAGCCCATCGAATACAGACCCGTGCCCACCAACGAAGAGATTGGCGCCCAACGGGTTTTGCAGTTTCGTGAAAAGCTTATGACCGTCATCGGTAACGAGCCATTGGATGACCTGCGTGCTCTTATTCGAGACATCAGTGCTGAAACCGGCGCCAGTATGGAAGATCTGGCGGTAGGCTTAGCCGGTCTGGTGCAGGGATCGAATCCGCTGCGCGTAGTCAGTGACAAAAGGCTTGACGAGGCCGGTTTCAGCCAGGACAGGGGCCAGGACAGGGATAAAGGGCGCAGACAGGCGAAGCCGCGCAAATCCAGGTCTGGGCCTGGTGCAACCGGCGCCGCTGCCAAAATGGAAATCTACCGACTGCAAGCCGGGCTCGCTCATGGTGTCGCGGTGAAGGACATCCTGGGCGCCGTTGCCAATGGGTTGGATATAGACGCCGGCTACATCGGCAAAATACGGCTTGATGATCAATATTCATATATTGAGTTGCCCGGTGGCATGCCCAAAGAGCTACGGGCCGAATTCCGTAAGCTGCGTATCTGCGGCCAGCAATGCCGGGCATCGGTCACTAAAGAAACTGTGGATATGGGAAAACGCAGCAGGCAAAAAAAATCGTAGAATCAAAAAACGTCTTTCAATGGAATTCCATTGTATACTTGCTCCTGAGGACTTCAGGATGAAAGTGCCTCAGGGTAGTAGTATAATCAGGGGAGGTGCTGTATTCTAGTACCGTTTCCATTTAATTATGACGGGTTGGATATTTGGGGTCAGAGTAAAAATACAGTTGGGTTGGCAGGTGGTGGTACTTTGTCATTAAGTATTTTTACTCTGACCCCAAATATCCGAACAGAATAACCCAATCGATCATAATTAAATGGAAACGGTACTAGTTCGAACTTACCGGAATAATATGATGGAGGGAAATCATGAATCCGCTTAAAACTGTTAAAGGTACGTTGATTTTGGGTTTTGTCACCGCAGGGGTAATCGGTGCATTAATTAACTTATGCCTGACCGATAGTATGATCGGCGAGGTTAACATGTGGTCACTGATGGTCTGGCTGCACGTCTTCGTCGGGCTTATCTGGGTAGGCCTGCTGTACTACTTCAATTTTGTCCAGACGCCGGCAGTGGCTACGGCGACCGCGGACAGCGACGGACCCGGGCCTGCCGCGATCAGTAAATACGTAGCCCCCCTGGCCTTACTGTGGTTCCGTTGGGCTGCCTTGCTTACCTGGCTGACCGGTGCCGCGGCGCTGGAAGTAATGGGTATCGGCATTGCCAATGCCTTCATGCTGGGAAGTGGCGCAGTCATAATCGGCACCGGCGCGTGGTTGGGCACCATCATGCTGTTTAACGTCTGGGTGTTAATCTGGCCGAACCAGAAGAAAATCCTGGGGATTGTTGCCGCCTCGGATGAAGAGAAGGCAAAGGCCAAGGTAGTTGCCGCCATGGCTTCACGCACCAATACCTTCCTGTCCATACCCATGCTGATGTGCATGGTCGGGCAGGGCCACGGATTGCCTTTTTAAACTGTTTCAGTCTTTTGTTCTCCGGCAAAGGGGACGCGGCGATTAAACACGATCACCCCGTCCCCTTTTTTACTGGAGCGAATTGGTGAGATATGCGGGTTAAGGATCAAATGCCGGAAGCGATAATGTCAACCTATAAGCGTCTGGACGTGGGCTTTGTGTCCGGGCATGGCGCCTGGCTGGTCGATGAACAGGGTGACCGCTACCTCGACGCGTTGAGTGGAATAGCAGTCTGTGGCCTGGGTCATGCCCATCCCGGGATTGCCGGCGTGGTCGCGCGGCAGGCAGGCCGATTAATTCATACGTCCAATCTTTACCGGATCCCCTTACAGGAAGAACTGGCTCAACGATTGGCCGGAATTTCCGGGTTGGACCGGGTTTTTTTCTGTAACTCGGGCGCCGAAGCCAATGAGACGGCCATAAAAATATGCCGGAAATTTGCCCATCACAAACAGCTGGATGAACCGGTCATTGTCGTTATGAACGACAGTTTCCATGGCCGCACAATGGCTGCGCTGAGCGCAACCGGGAAACCTGAAATCCATGCGGGATTTACTCCATTACTGCCCGGGTTCCGATATATTCCCTACAATGATATTTCCGCTTTGAACCGGCTGAATGATGAGTGCAGGCAGATTGTTGCAGTGTTGCTGGAACCCATACAGGGAGAGGGTGGAGTGGTGGTTCCGGCGCCCGGTTACCTGAAGACCCTGCGTGATATTTGCGACCGGAACGAGTGGCTGCTGGTTCTTGATGAAGTCCAGACGGGGCTGTGTCGTACCGGGGCCTGGTTTGCTTACCAGCATGAAAACATTCTGCCCGACGTTGTTACCCTGGCAAAATCCCTGGGAAACGGCTTGCCGATTGGCGCCTGTCTGGCCACGGAGTCTGTGGCGGAACTGCTGACCCCGGGCAGTCATGCCACAACTTTCGGCGGCAATCCCCTGGTTTCGGCTGCGGCGCTTGCCGTCATAGATATCATGGCCGAACAAAAACTGGCTGCGCAGGCAGCCGGATCAGGTACAATCATGCTGGAAAGATTCGAGGATGAACTGGGGGGACTTGATGATGTGGTTGCAATACGCGGCAAGGGATTAATGATCGGTATCGAGCTTTCTCGAAACTGTACCGAACTGGTAGGTCAGGCCTTGAAACAACGGTTATTGATAAACGTGACCGCAGGGAAGGTGGTGCGTCTGTTGCCGCCGTTAATCATTTCAGATGACGAAATGCACAAGATAGTTGATACGGTTTGCCTTTTGATAAAGGATTTTCTGGCTTAGGTTAACCCGTATATCTCACCAATGGATGCGAAGATCGCGCCGGATTTTTGTCGCTGATGGGTGCCGGAGCCTGCCCCGTACTTGATACGGGGACCGAAAGCATAGCCGTAGCTATGGTTGAGGGACAAATCGTCAGGATAGACGATTTGCACGGCGCCAGCCGCCCGTAGGGTTGCGCCCAGGGATGGGCGCAATGAACATGTGCCCATCAGCGACAAAAAGACAAGCAACAAGGCTTGCCCCAGCATGTTGTAAGCAGGGGGCGCATCCAGCGCAGTTTGTAGTGGCAGCAAAGTGTAAACTCATAAGTAACTTATTGACAGCAAAGAATTATCAGGTGATGACAAGCGAATTGGTGAGATATGCGGGTTAAGATGCTGCGTCATTTTTTAACACTGACAGATCTCAGTTTTGCCGAAATTGAGGCACTGATATACAGGGCTGTTGATTTAAAAAAGGAGTTTAAACAACGGGCGCTGCAACGTTCCCGCGCCGGTAGGGTACTGGCAATGATATTTGAAAAATCTTCCACGCGTACCCGGGTTTCATTTGAAACTGCCATGGCTCACCTTGGGGGTCATGCGGTCTTCCTGTCGACAAACGATACCCAGTTGGGCCGTGGGGAGCCCATTGAGGATACCGCCAGGGTATTATCAACCATGGTCGATTGCATCGTGATACGGACATACCAGCATGACAGGGTGGTGCGCTTTGCGGAAAATTCTTCAATACCGGTCATCAATGGCTTGTCGGACAGTTACCATCCCTGTCAGTTACTTGCGGATTTGCAGACCTTTTATGAATTAAGAGGTGCTATCAAAGGTAACAAGGTGGCCTGGTTCGGGGATGGGAACAATATGTGTCATTCCTGGATAAATGCCGCAAAAATACTGGATTTCGAATTGAACATCGCCTGTCCCCGGGAGTATCGACCGAACCCGGAGATCGTCAATGCGGCCCGGGATAACGTAACCCTCACCGGTGAGCCGGCGCAGGCTGCCGAACAGGCCGACCTGGTAGTTACCGATACCTGGATGAGTATGGGACAGGAATCCGAGAGGGAAGCGAGGCGGGCCTTATTTAAACCGTTCCAGGTGAACGAAGGGATCATGGCGCAAGCTGCAACGAATGCGATTTTCATGCATTGTTTGCCGGCCTATCGCGGCGCCGAGGTGAGTGCCGGGGTGATTGACGGCCACCAGAGCGTGGTCTGGGAAG
Organism: Gammaproteobacteria bacterium; assembly: GCA_965248145.1. Lineage (GTDB taxonomy): Bacteria > Pseudomonadota > Gammaproteobacteria > Eutrophobiales > Eutrophobiaceae > JAAXHV01. The sequence continues at coordinate 1,357,390 of OZ252091.1, forward strand.
AAGCCGGCAATCGTCTGCATGCACAAAAAGCATTGCTGGAATTTCTATTAGAATAGAGGGCGGAGGAAAGAAAACTGATGACTGCTTTTGCCCTCCGTCTAAGGATTAAATGCATTTCCTGTTGAGTAATGACGATGGTTACCAGGCCATTGGCCTGGAAACTCTGGCGCAGACGATGTCAGCTTTTGGCGAGATTACCGTGGTTGCTCCGGACCGGAATCGGAGTGGCGCGAGTAATTCACTGACCCTGGATGCCCCGCTTTATGTAAAACATGCCGACAATGGGTTTATTTACGTTAACGGCACACCCACGGACTGTGTCCACCTGGCCGTAACCGGCTTGCTGGATGACATGCCCGACATGGTTGTCAGCGGAATTAATCGTGGCTCTAACCTGGGCGATGACGTCATTTATTCGGGCACCGTGGCGGCGGCTATGGAAGGACGGTTTTTAGGGCGACCTTCAATTGCTCTGTCTTTGGCCGGTGAAAATCCGGCCCACTATGAAGCTGCGGGACAAGTAGTCAAAAATTTAATCAATAAGCTGATTGCAGAGCCCATCGATGACGATTTGCTGTTAAATATCAACATTCCGGACGTGCCGTTTGAACAAATGGACGGCTTTGAAGTGACCCGCCTGGGCTACCGGCATAAGTCTGAGCCCGCCATCAGAATGAAAGACCCGAAAAACCGGACGGTGTACTGGGTAGGGCCCGTCGGCACCGGCGAAGATGCCGGTCCGGGTACGGATTTCCATGCCGTTGCTGCAAACAAAATTTCCATTACACCCCTGCAGGTGGATTTAACCCGTTATAACGCCTTGGAGCGGGTACGTGACTGGCTGGTAGATACCGAGTTAAATGAGTAGTAAATTCCAGGGTATCGGCATGACCTCCCAGCGTTCCCGGAACAGGCTGGTAAAGCAGTTACGGGAGATGGGTATCCGTTCGGAGCGAGTCCTGGCGGCTATACAAAATACCCCCAGACATATTTTTGTCGACGAAGCCCTGGCAAGCCGCGCCTATGACAATACGGCCCTGCCCATCAGCCATAACCAGACCATATCGCAACCCTATATTGTCGCGCGTATGACTGAGGCATTATTGGAAATTGAGGAACTGGACAAGGTTCTGGAAATCGGTACGGGCTGCGGTTATCAGACAGCCATTCTCGCGCAGTTTGCTCGCCAGGTTTACAGCATAGAGCGAATCGAGGCGTTATTGACCGGCGCCAGGGAGCGGTTTCACGAGTTGAACTATCGCAATGTCAAGCTGAAATACGGCGATGGTTTTCTGGGTTGGTCGGAGAACGCGCTTTACAACGGGATCCTGGTCTCTGCCGCGCCGGTCGAAGTTCCACAGGCATTACTGGGACAATTGGCCCCCGGCGGTCGTTTGATTATTCCCATGGGTCGCAGCGGTGAACAGAAATTACTGTCGATAGTTCGGACTGAGGATGGGTTTGTCGAGAAACGCCTGGATTGGGTCAGTTTTGTACCCATGCTTGACGGGATGGGGTGATTTATGACAAAACTTCACGGCGTCGTGTTCTTTCTGCTGGCGGGCATTTACGCCTGTACCACGACCGTTGAAGCCCCTGTTACGGCCCGTCATGACAAGGAATCGGCCAGGGTCAAGCCATCTTCCATATCGAAGAAATCCGACAGGAAGCAAAAATCTCATACCGTCAATAAAGGCGATACCCTGTATTCCATTGCCTGGCGTTATGGCTATGATCACAAGAGCCTGGCTGCCTGGAACCGGATTAGGTCCCCTTTTGTCATTTATCCGGGCCAGGTTATCCACTTTAAGCCGCTAAAACGGCGGACAACAAAAAGACTGACGCAACCGTCCCCTGTCATTACCAAACGGACGGGCAGTGATAAAAAGACTGCGACAAAACCACCTGCCCGCAAGACGCAGGAATCAGGCAGCCCAGGCAAAGCCGTGCGCGCCCGTACAGCCGCGTCTGTGCGCTGGCAATGGCCGGCCCGGGGGAAGTTGTTGAAATCCGCCTCGCCCACTGCGCAAAAAGGCATCAGCATCTCCGGTAAAACAGGCCAGAAAGTCGTCGCTGCGGCCACCGGCGAGGTGGTTTACAGCGGCAGTGGGTTACGGGGATATGGTAAGCTTGTTATTATCAAGCATAATGACACTTACTTGAGCGCTTATGCGCACAATCAGAAATTGATGGTGACTGAAGGTGAAAAAGTAAAAGTCGGGCAACAGATATCGACTATGGGTCTGGACAGTAAGGGTACGCCTGTCCTGCATTTTGAAATCCGCAGAAACGGAAAACCGATAAACCCGTTGCAACAACTCCCGCGCAGTTGAATGTAACATGTTGCAATGGCGGGGTAAAAGAACCGGAAGTGCTTATGTCAGAAGATGATGAGATAAAAGCCCTGGACCTGGATGGGTCATCAACCAAGGGTCGCGCGTCCGCCCCCCGGGAAAATTCTGCTTCCGTCAGGAGGTCAGCGTCTCGTTCAGCCTCTATTTCCGAAAGTGATCTTGACGCTACCCGTTTGTATTTAAGTGAAATCGGTTTTTCTCCGTTGCTGACGGCAGAGGAGGAAATATTTTTTGCTCGTCAGGTTCGTGGTGGCAATGAGAAGGCGCGCAAACGTATGATCGTGAGTAACTTGCGGCTGGTGGTGAAAATAGCGCGCCGCTATATGAATCAGGGCCTGGCATTACTGGACCTGATTGAGGAGGGCAATCTCGGTTTGATCCGGGCCGTGGAGAAGTTTGATCCGGATAAAGGCTTCCGTTTTTCAACTTATGCCACCTGGTGGATAAGGCAAACTATTGAACGAGCCTTGATGAACCAGGCCAGGACGGTAAGGTTGCCTATTCACGTCGTCAAGGAAATCAATGTTTACCTGCGCGCCGCCCGGAAACTGGCGCAAACCCTTGACCGCGAACCCAGCTCGGAAGACGTGGCGGAAATGCTGGACCGGCCACTGGAAAGCGTGAAACGCATGTTCGGGTTAAATGAACGGGCTGCTTCAGTCGATGCTCCCTCAGGGCGGGAAGCGGAGCGGTCGTTGCTTGATACCCTGCCGGATGAACATAATATCGACCCCTCATTGTTGCTCCAGAATTATGACGTACAAGAACATATCGATTTGTGGCTGGAGCAGTTGACGGAAAAACAGCGCTCCGTGGTGCAGCGCCGGTTTGGTCTGCAGGGCAAGGAAGCCGCGACCCTGGAAGACGTCGGGCATGAATTGGGTGTAACGAGAGAGCGGGTCAGGCAGATCCAGATAGAAGCGCTCAAACGCCTCCGGCAAATCCTGAAACGGGAAGGATTTTCCCTGGATGCGTTACAGTAGCCACTAAAATTTATTCAATCATGAAGAGCGCGGAAACGATTTGCCGGCCTTCACCCGATAAAAAGTTGAAGGCGCGGCAGGCAGCGCCGGTATCCATGATTTCAAATCCGATTTGGCGGACGTACAGCAGTTGACAGATTTCATCGGCCGGAAAGGTAAGCTGTTTACCGGTGCCGAACAGGACAACTTCCGGTTTGAGCTCAAGCATGGCGCTGATGTGCGACTCCGCCAGGCCGTGAACGCTATCCGGCAGACAGTCTTCAATGACCGTTCCGGTCGTGACGATGACATTTGATCGGTATGCTATACCGGCAATAGTAATTGAACCGGCCGAATAGGCGTCAATTTTATGTTGACCCTGGGTGATATCCGGTTCAATTTTCATAATAGTAAAAGAGGACAGATTTATTTTTTCACCATCATCTAAAAACCAACAACCAACAACATGAGAATTATATTATTAGGCGCGCCTGGCGCCGGCAAGGGAACGCAGGCCGGTTTTATCAGGGATAAGTTTAACATACCCCAGATTTCGACCGGTGATATGTTACGCGCCGCAGTCAGGGCCGGCACTCCCCTGGGGTTGCAGGCGCAACAGGTGATGGATGCCGGTGAACTGGTGTCAGATGACCTGATTATGGGTCTGGTGAAGGAAAGAATCAGGCAGGATGACTGCACACAGGGATACCTGTTCGATGGTTTTCCCAGGACGCTTGGCCAGGCTGAGGCAATGCGGCAGGAAGAAATAGACATTGATTGCGTCATTGAGATCGTCGTGGATGATGATGAGATTATTAAACGGATGAGTGGTCGGCGCGTTCATCCCGGCTCGGGTCGTACCTACCATATCACTTTCAATCCGCCACAACGGCCTGGTATTGATGACGTGACCGGTGAAGCGCTTATTCAACGGGAGGATGACCGGGAAGAGACGGTCAGGAAACGCCTGCAGGTCTACCATGAGCAGACCTCTCCATTAGTCAGGTATTATAAAAACCGGAACGTCGACAGCAGCTCGAAAGCGCCTGAGTATTTACGTCTCGACGGGGTCGGCGCTGTCGGGGAAATCAAAAAAAATATAATATCAGGACTTGAGAAAATAACAGTCAGGTAATGCCGGAAGCACGCAAAGCAACGAAGGCTAGACGTCGTTCCAGGCGCAAAATTCGTATTTCGTGGTATTTCCATCTTACGATCATCCTGTTTTGCGCCGTATCCGGTTACGTTGCCTGGCTGGATTTTCGTATCCAGTCGGAATTCGCGGGCAAGAAATGGTCTTTGCCTGCCCGGGTATATGCCAGTCCGGTGGAGATATTCATCGGCCAGGACCTGACGCCGGGTAAAGCCGAAAAACTGTTATCGAATTCCGGTTATGGAAAAACAGCTGCCGTTAAGCAGCCAGGCGACTACCTGCGCGCCGCTTCTTACATTGAATTCAAACAGCGCGAATTTCATTTCTGGGATGGCCGGCAGGACAGCCGACACATACGGATCCGGTTTAATAACCGGAAAGTTAAAGAAATCCTGGATTTAAACCAGGGCCGGACCATACCGCTGGTACGCCTGGAGCCGGCGCTCATCGGCAGGATTTATCCGGATAATTTTCAAGATCGGATACTGGTTGCCTATGCCGACGTCCCTCCCTCTTTGATCCATGCCTTACTGGCCGTGGAGGATCGCCATTATTTCCGTCATTCCGGCATTGATTTCAGGGGTATGCTCAGAGCGCTTTACCGGAATATATTCAGCGGCCGGATCGAACAGGGCGGCAGCACGATTACCCAGCAGTTGGTCAAGAACTTTTTCCTGGACCAGGAACGGACTTTTACCAGGAAAATCAATGAGATTATTATGGCATTGCTCATAGAGCGACGTTATGGCAAGGAGGAAATTCTTGCTGCTTATATCAATGAGGTTTACCTGGGGCAGCAGGGAAAACGCAGCGTTCATGGTTTTGGCACCGCCGCGGAGTTCTATTTTGCCAGACCCCTGGACGAACTGCGCCTGGACCAGGTTGCCCTGTTGGTCGGGATGGTTAAAGGCGCTTCTTTTTATAACCCGAGGCGGCATCCCGACAGGGCGAAGCAACGGCGTGACCTGGTGTTGGACCTGATGTTTCAGCAGGGTCACCTGGATGAATCGACCCGGCTGGAGGTGCGTTCATTACCCCTGGATTTAAGTGCCCGGCCGCGTTGGGTCTCAGGCAAATACCCGGCATTTTTACAGCTCGTTAAAAGCCAACTGTTGCGTGAATATGATATCGAAGACTTGCGCACCCGGGGCATGAGAATATTCACCACGCTGGATACGGACCGGCAGGATGCTACTGAAACGGCATTGGCGCGACAGTTGCAGAAGCTGGAACGAGCAAAGTCCCTGAAAGCGGGAACCTTGCAGGCGGCAAGCATTTTTGTGCAAACCAGTACCGGCGCAGTGTTATCCCTGGCAGGAGGCAGGAACGCGGAATACGTCGGCTTTAACCGGGCGATGAATGCAAAGCGTCCCATTGGTTCGCTCATTAAGCCGTTCGTTTATTACTCCGCCCTGACAAATCCGCAACAATATTCCCTTGTATCGAAGGTGAGTGACGGTGACATATCAATAAGACTGGCAAATGGCGCGTTCTGGCGTCCGGATAATTATGATGGAAGGAACCATGGCCAGGTAAGTCTGATGGAGGCCCTGGCTAAATCGTACAACAAGGCAACCGTGAGACTGGGTCGCGAGATTGGCCTGGAAAAAGTCATTGCTGCAATCAAACAAGCCGGGGTCGCCGGGGATGTTGAGCCGCTTCCGTCGGTATTGCTCGGCTCTCTTGAATTAACTCCCTTGCAGGTCACCCAGATATATCAGACACTGGCGAACAGTGGATTTTTTGTGCCCGTCACCAGCATCAGGGAAGTATTGGATAAAGATGGGAGGGCATTGAGGCGTTATGCCCTGGAAGTGCGTCAGGCCTTGCAGACGGAGGCCGCCTTCCTGACCAGTTTCATGCTGGTGCAGACAATAAACCATGGTACGGGTCGGGGTCTGCATAACCTTATATCCGGCAAGCTGCCGATGGCAGGCAAAACCGGCACCACCAACGACCTGCGGGACAGTTGGTTTGCCGGTTTCGGCGATGACGTGACAGGTGTTGTCTGGCTTGGACGTGATGATAATCAACCAACCCGGCACACCGGGGCATCCGGCGCAATGCAGATCTGGGGTGACATAGTCAAACGGCAGGATATCAGGCATATTGAATTATTGCCTCCTCCCGGTACAGGTTTGTTGAGCAACGTGAAGTTGCCTTTTGGCGGCGCCTGTATCACGTTTCCGGCCATACCATACGTGCTTGGAGCCAGGCCCGGGAATATCGATGCATGCTAAGCAACAATTTTGGCCACAGAGGACACAGAGATCATAGTTGGGGTCAGAGTAAAAATACTCAACAATAAGCCCGCGTCCTCTACCAGATTAGCCGTATTTTTACTCTGACCCCAACTATCAAACAATGATGAATAAACAGAAATTTATACAGTTGGCGTTCCTCTGCCTGCTGTTTTGCAGCGCCTGTTCAACCCTGCAGCAGACACATAAGGGAGGCGCTCCCGTGGAGGATAGAGAGAAGACAGCCACCGGTGACACCAGTAAGGACAGTCTTCCGCAACCCGCCATGGAGGCGCTCCCGATGCCGGCAACAAGGCGCGATTCAGCCGGCGAGGAGGTCGTGTTGCCCGGGGCAGACAGCGCGCCGCCGGTAATAGCCGGGACCGGGGAGAGCAGTACTGTTGAAGGCCCGCTGGAGACCAGTAACAATCCGGCCGTTATTGCCCTGTTGGATGAAACCGACTTTAACACTGAGCAAGGCAATGCGGCCGGCGCCGCCAGTTCCCTTGAACGGGCCCTGAGATTGGAACCCAAAAACCCCTGGTTATGGCATCGCCTGGCGGTTTTACGGTTTCAGCAACGACGCTGGCGACAGGCCATTACCCTGGCGGAAAAATCGAACTCTTTATCGGCCAGGCGCCCGGAGCTACGCAATGCCAATTCTGAATTGATAAAGCAGGCTAGACAGCATTAACAATTAGCTTGAAATGGAAGTTAACCTGTTGTAGCATGCGCAGTTCTATTGCGGGGTGGAGCAGTCTGGCAGCTCGTCGGGCTCATAACCCGAAGGTCGCAGGTTCAAATCCTGCCCCCGCTACCAGTTACAGAAGACGGATGCTGGGGATATGGCTTTCCAGACGGGAATGGTAAAGCCCGTCGGAAGGTATGAAAGGGTTATTTTAAAGTGGGCTTTACGCCCACTTTTTGGTTTAGCGTTATTTTTCCGCATCAGGTGAGAAGTATGGATAAGCAGAAAGCAAACCTGGATACGTTGTTAAGACCTGTGGTTGCGGATATGGGCTACGTCTTCTGGGGTATTGAACACCTGAAAGAAGGCCGGGGTTCACTGCTCCGAATCTATATAGACAGTGAAGCAGGTATTACGCTGGAAGATTGTGAAAAGGTAAGCAACCGGATTGCGGGTGTCCTCGACGTTGAAGACCCCATCGCCGGTAGTTACCGGCTGGAAATTTCATCGCCCGGATTGGACCGGCTGTTATTTACGCCGGACCAGTATGAGCAGTTTATCGGGCAGACGGTAAAGGTCAAATTGTCCAGGTCGCATAACAATCGCAAACGCATTACCGGGCGTATAGAAAGAGCAAGCGCTCACAAGGTCGTAGTAAATGAAGCGGGGACGGAATTTCATATTTCCGTCGACGAAATAGACAGGGCAAGAATAGTGCCCCGGGAGTATTAGTTGGTTTTTTCGGCAGGTCAGTATATTGATGAATAAAGAAATTTTGATGGTAGTGGACGTGGTGTCCAATGAGAAAGGCGTTGCCCAGAGCATCATATTTGAAGCTATCGAAGCTGCGTTGGCAAGCGCCACGAAAAAGCGCCAGCGCGAAGACGTTGAGGTGCGCGTGGCAATAAATCAAGAGACGGGCGACTATGAAACGTTCAGGCAGTGGGAAGTAGTTGAAGACAGTGCCGAGCCCCTGGAGTTTCCCTCGCGACAGGTGTACCTGTCCGCTGCAAAAGCAAAGGATGAGGATATACAGGTAGGAGACTTCACCGAAGAACCGCTGGGGTCAGTCGAGTTCGGCAGGATAGCCGCACAAAGCGCAAAACAGGTCATTATGCAAAAGGTGCGCGAGGCGGAACGTAAACAGGTTTTCGACGCGTACATAAACCGTGTCGGTGAGATGGTCATCGGTTTTGTGAAAAAGGTGGAAAGAGGTCACGTACTCATGGACCTGGGTGGTAACGCGGAGGGGTTTATCCCAAGGGATGAAATGATCCCCAGGGAAGCGGTCAGGCCCCGGGATCAAATCCGTGCCTGGCTGCGTGAAGTGAGGCCTGAGAATCGGGGGCCGCAATTGTTCCTGAGTCGAACTGCGCCGGAGTTGCTTGTGGAACTGTTCAAGATCGAAGTGCCGGAGATTAACGAAGGTCTGATCGAGATAATCAACGGCGCGCGTGATCCGGGCTCCAGGGCCAAGATAGCAGTAAAGGCCAACGACCCCCGGATTGACCCGATCGGCGCGTGCGTGGGGATGAGGGGTTCCAGGGTGCAGGCGGTTTCCAATGCCTTGGGTGGCGAACGGGTGGATATCATACCCTGGGATGAGAATCCCGCACAATTCGTCATCAATGCCATGGCGCCGGCGGAGGTAGTATCGATCCTGGTTGATGAGGATGCGCACAGTATGGACGTGGCGGTGTCGGAAGAAAACCTGTCACAGGCAATCGGCCGCGGCGGTCAAAACGTCAAACTTGCCAGTGAACTGACCCGGTGGGGACTCAACGTCATGTCGGTGGAGCAGGCAGATGAGAAGACCGAAGCCGAATCCCAGACACTGCAACACCTGTTTATGGAACAGTTGGACGTAGATGAAGAAATCGCCGTCATACTTGTGCAGGAAGGGTTTTCCAGTGTCGAAGAGATAGCTTACGTTCCTGAGAACGAGATGGTCGATATAGACGAATTTGATGAAAGGTTGATAAAAGAACTGCGTGACCGGGCCAGGGATATCATGCTGACCCGCGCTATCGCCAACGAGGAAAAACTGGTGGATGCCCAACCGGCGGACGACTTGTTGGACATGGAGGGCATGGATGAGGCGCTGGCTTATGAATTGGCCGGGCGAGGCGTGGTTACCATGGAAGATCTGGCCGAACAATCGGTGGATGAATTACTTGAAATTGAAGGCTTGGATAAAGTGAGGGCGGGACAACTGATTATGACCGCCCGCATTCCCTGGTTTGAAATGGAAGAGAGCAATGCCTAGCCCGGATATCTTACCAGGTGATGCGATGATCACGCCGGATTTTTTGCGCCACTGGGCGCCTGCGACCGAAAGCATAGCCGTAGCTCTGGTTGAGGGAGCACGTGTCCAGTGGCGCAAAAAAGACAAGTGAGGGCGCATCAAGCGCAGTGTGTAATGTCGTCATACCGAGAAGACGATCATGACTTATTGACAGAAAATATGTTTCTGATGACAACAAACGGCCTGGTGAGAAATCCGGGCTAGAGTGCGATAGATGCCCGAAGTTACCATAAAACAATACGCTGACGTTATTCAGATACCGGTAGAAAAGTTGCTTGGGCAACTTGAAGATGCCGGTTTGGCGGGCAAATCCGCGGATGACAGGATATCCGATAATGAGAAGACGGAATTGCTTGGCTACCTGCGGCGCAAGCATGGCAAGGAAAATGAATCAGGCCCGGAGAAAATCACCCTGAGAAGGAAGACCATGAGTGAAATCAAAATGCCGGTGTCGGGCCAGGGCATCCGCAACAAGGTCCGCTCAAAAACCGTAAGTGTGGAAGTCAGGAAACGGCGAACGTATATCAAACGCAGCGTCATTGAAGAAGCGGCGGCAAAAAGAGCGCAGGAACTCGAAGAGCAACGCGCCGGTGAAGATCAACAGGCAAGGGCGAAGTCGGAGGAACTGGTCAGGCAGGCAGCGGAACAGGAGGCTGCCGGGAAGCGGGAAGAACAGGACAAAGAATGGGTCGAGAGCCCGGAGACAGTAACACCGGACAGCGCGGCCGCGCCGGTTGAGGAGGACCACGCCGACGCTGAGCCGGAACCGTCCCTTGTAGAAGAGCCTGGCCGGGATGTAGAGCAGGTGGAAGCAGCGCCGTCACCCGGTATGGAAGTCGCTGAGCCGCCTGTTGACGATGAGCTTCAATTACCTCCGGAACCGGCGCATGCCAAACCTGCGCCGACACCGGCCGATAATGAAAAACCCACCCGCATTCAGCGCGAAGAGTTACATGTTTCTTCCGGCAAGTCGGGCCGCAGGAAGAAAAAGAAGAGATCGAGAAAGGTAGTTAAAAGACCCGTTCAACATGGTTTTGAAAAACCGACTGCACCCATAGTTCGTGAAGTGGAAATTCCGGAAAGCATCACTATTTCCGAGCTGGCTCAACGCATGTCCATAAAGAGCGCCGAGGTCATCAAGGTGATGATGAATCTTGGCAGCATAGTCACCATCAACCAGATGATTGACCAGGATACGGCTGCGTTGGTCGCGGAAGAAATGGGCCATAAGGCAAAAATGCTGAAGGAGAATGCGCTGGAAGAAGAAATCATTCAGTCCGGTCGCACCCAGGCAGATGAAATAGCTCGTGCGCCCGTTGTGACAATCATGGGCCACGTGGACCACGGCAAGACGTCATTACTTGATTTCATCAGGCGCAGCAAGGTCGCTGCGGGCGAAGCGGGAGGAGTTACCCAGCATATCGGCGCCTATAACGTCAACACCGGCAAAGGAAATATTACCTTCCTGGATACACCGGGGCATGAGGCGTTCACGGCAATGCGTGCCCGGGGCGCCAAGGTGACGGATATAGTTATCCTCGTGATTGCCGCGGATGACGGCGTGATGCCGCAGACCGAAGAAGCCATACGACATGCCAAGGCCGGTTCCGTGCCCTTGATAGTCGCGCTGAATAAAATTGACAAGCCGGATGCCGAACCTGATCGCGTTAAACAGGAATTATCAAAATTTGAAGTGGTTGCCGAAGACTGGGGCGGAGATACCATGTTTGTCAACGTGTCCGCCAAAACCGGAGAAGGCATAGACAGCCTGCTTGACGGCATTCTGTTGCAGGCTGAAATACAGGAACTCATAGCAGCGCCGACCGGGCCTGCTTCCGGGACGGTTATTGAATCAAGGTTGGACAAGGGGAGAGGGCCCGTAGCCACGGTACTCGTGCAAAGCGGCGAGTTGAAACGGGGCGACATGATCCTCACGGGTCATGAGTTTGGCCGGGTCCGGGCAATGCATGATGAAAACGGCAATGAAACACAAGCGGCCGGTCCTGCGATTCCCGTTGAAGTGCAAGGGCTGTCCGGTACGCCCAAGGCCGGCGATGACATGATTGTCGTGCCCGATGAACGCAAGGCCAGGGAAATTGCGCTGTTTCGCCAGGGCAAGTACAGGGAGGTCAAGCTGGCAAAACAACAGGCATCGAAAATCAAGGACGCGATCTCACAAATGGATGATGCCGATGGCGTTTCGGTAAACGTTCTTATCAAGGCTGACGTCCAGGGTTCTGCGGAGGCATTGTCGGAGGCGCTGAATAAGCTTTCCGGAGATGAAGTGTCAGTCAATATCATCAGCGCCGGCGTCGGCGGTATAACGGAATCGGACATAAACCTGGCAATGGCCTCAAACGGGAAGGTCATCGGGTTTAATGTACGGGGAGATAGCGGCGCGCGGAAACTGGTGAATGAGGAAGGGGTGGACCTGCGTTATTACAGTGTCATTTATGACGTCATCGATGACGTGAAAGCGGCGATAAGCGGTTTAATGGCGCCGGAAATCAGGGAACAGATTATCGGTATTGCGGAAGTAAAAGACGTATTTCGTTCTCCGGGTTTCGGGGAAATCGCAGGTTGTATCGTAACAAGCGGCGTGGTGCGCAAATCCAATCCGATCCGGGTGCTACGGGAAAACATCGTCATCTATGAGGGGGAACTCGAGTCGTTACGCCGCTTCAAGGATGACGTAAACGAGGTCAAATCCGGGGTTGAATGCGGTATAGGCGTAAAAAATTACAACGACGTAAAACCAGGCGACCAGATTGAAGTATTCGAACGGATTGAAGTAAACCGCAGTATCTGAATAATAGTTTTTAGTTATCAGTTTTTAGTTATCGGTTTTTAGTAGTTGTTTATACATTTCCCGTATTTTACTAAAAACTAACCACTAAAAACTAACCACTAAAAACTGAAAACCAAAAAATGCCGCGAGAATACGGTCGAAACCAGCGCGTTGCGGACTTGCTGCAACGTGAAATAGCCTCGATTATTCAAAAAGAAGTATCTTTCAGGGAAACGGGATTGATTACTGTTTCATATGTCGACGTCAGTCCGGACCTCAGGAATGCCAGGATTTATTTTACCTGTCTGCAGCCCGCTTTTTCCGAAGAGGCCATTGTGAAATTATTAAATGAAAAGGCCGGACACTTCCGCCACCTGCTGGCGCAGGTCCTGCCGTTGCGGGTCATGCCGGAGCTGGTCTTTCTCTTCGACCGCTCAGTCAGCCGGGCTAACCGTTTATCGGAGCTCATTGATTCTGCCAACCGGACCTCATCAAAAAAATGATGTAATGGCCGGGAGAGGCAAATCAAAAGGCCGAACGGTCAATGGGGTGTTGCTGCTGGATAAACCGGTGGGGTTTACCTCCAATGCCGCGTTGCAAAAGGTGAGGTCCCTGTACAGAGCGAAGAAAGCCGGTCATACCGGGAGCCTGGATAAAAGCGCGTCGGGATTGTTGCCTGTCTGTTTTGGCGAAGCCACAAAATTCTCCGGTTTTTTGCTCAATGCCGATAAGCATTACTGCACAACATGTAAACTGGGCATTCAGACGAACACCGGCGACGCGGAGGGCGAAGTTATTTTTCAAAGCGCGGCGCCGAAATTGGCGCGCAGGGATATAGAGGCAGTATTAAGGAAGTTTCAGGGCACTGTTCTGCAAGTCCCCCCGATGTTTTCCGCACTCAAACACGAAGGGCAGAGGTTGTATAAACTGGCCCGCCAGGGTCTGGAGGTGGACCGGGAGCCCAGGGAAATAACCATCCATGTCATAAAACTGCTGGCATACCGGGATGATGAGATTGAACTGGATGTATTGTGTTCAAAAGGAACATATATCCGCACGCTGGCCGAGGATATCGGCAAGGAACTGGGTTGCGGGGCGCACGTGAAAACACTGAAACGTATTGGCGTAGGGCCCTATACCCATGAAAATATGCTGACAATGCCGGAGCTGGAGACGCTTGCTGAAACCGGGTTATCCGGTCTCGATGACGAACTGCTGGATATCGATACCATCCTGCAGGATATGCCTGCGATAAACCTGATCGATTCCGTTGCCTATTATTTTTGCCTGGGCCAGCCGGTCATGGTGCCGCAGGCGCCGACCCGGGGTTTGTTGAGAATTTATACCGGGGGCAGTCGTTTATTAGGGGTGGGCGAGGTCCTTACGGACGGCCGGATAGCGCCTAAGCGACTGGTTACCCAATAACATGGAAAGGGGACGGATTTAAAATCCGTCCCCGGACACGAATAAATGTTTTTCTTGTTAGTTGTTGCAGGCATGGGTACAATACGCACACTTTTTAATGACAGGACTGGGAGTACCGTATATCAATGTCTTTAAATCAGCAGCAGAAAGCTGATATCTTGGATAAGTATCAACGCTCGTCCGGTGATACGGGATCGCCTGAAATCCAGGTGGCGCTATTGACCGCGCGTATTACTGATTTATCCGACCACTTTAAATTGCATTCCAAAGATCATCATTCACGGCAGGGTTTGTTGCGCATGGTGAATCAGCGCAGGAAACTGCTTGATTATTTAAAGAATAAAGATATAAATCGGTACCGGGATCTGATTGGTAGTTTATCCCTGAGAAAGTAACCTGCCCGGTGTACTCCGATTTGTCCGGCAACGCGGTGAAGACCTTGGCGTTATCACCTGTGAATGATTCATTCCATGTTAAAACAAGGCATTTTCAGTCATCTCAATTCAATCGAATATTAAATGTGAATAAAATCAGGAAATAATAATGAATGCAGCAAAAAGAGAATTTCAGTATGGGGATATTCCGGTAATCCTGGAAACAGGCAAAATTGCCAGGCAGGCTACCGGAGCGGTATTGGTGAGCATGGGGGAGACGGTTGTGCTGGTTGCCTGCGTTGCCAGTAAAGAAGCCAGGCCCGACCAGAGCTTTTTTCCACTCACGGTGGATTATCAGGAAAAAACCTATGCAGCCGGTAAAATTCCCGGCGGTTTTTTCCGGCGGGAGGGCCGCCCCTCGGAAAAGGAAGTGCTGACCTCAAGGCTGATTGATCGGCCGGTCCGCCCCCTGTTTCCGAAGGGGTTTAAAAATGAAGTACAGATCATTGCCACGGTCATGTCGCTGGACCCGGATGTCGATGCTGATATCCCCGCGCTGATCGGCGCGTCGGCCGCACTGGCAATTTCCGGAATTCCTTTCAAAGGCCCCATTGCTGCCGCACGGGTAGGATATCGCGATGGGGAGTACCTGCTTAACCCCAGTTATGACGCCCTGAACGAGTCGAAATTGAATCTGGTAGTGGCCGGAACCACATCTTCCGTCCTGATGGTGGAATCCGAAGCCGGGTTGTTGTCGGAAGAAGTCATGCTGGGCGCGGTGATGTACGGCCATGAGCAAATGCAGACAGTCATTGAGAATATCCGTGGACTGGTAGCCGACGTCGGGGTAACCCCCTGGGATTGGCAGGCGCCGGATAATGACGAGGAGTTGGAGGCCGAGGTTGAAGGTAGTTGCGCCGACCTGATTCGGGAAGCCTATTCAATCCGGGATAAACTCAGCCGGCGGGAACGGCTGAATGAAATACACTCTGAGACAGTTGCCGCCATTGTTGCGGAACATGGCGAGCGTTGGAGTGAAAGCGAAATCGGCAACGTCATTGAAGAGCTGGAAAGCCGTACCGTCAGGGGCGCGATAGTGGCGGGTGAGCCGAGAATCGACGGCAGGGAGACCGCGACGGTAAGAGAGGTCAACGTGGAAGTGGGCGTGCTGCCGCGAGCCCATGGCTCCGCCCTGTTTACCCGCGGGGAAACACAGGCCATAGTGATCACCACCCTGGGCACCAACCGGGACGCGCAAATCATCGACGCGATAGAAGGCGAGTACAAGGATCCGTTCATGCTGCATTATAATTTTCCTCCTTATTGTGTCGGTGAGACCGGACGCGCCGGTTCCCCCAAACGCCGTGAAATCGGTCATGGCAAGCTGGCCAAACGCGCGTTGATGGCGATCATGCCGGACCTGGAAGAATTTCCTTATGCCATGCGCATCGTCTCTGAAATCACCGAATCGAATGGTTCCAGTTCCATGGCCTCTGTATGCGGCGCCAGCCTGGCATTAATGGATGCCGGTGTGGGCATAAAAGCGCCGGTGGCAGGTATTGCCATGGGCCTGATAAAAGAGGATGAAAAATTCGTTGTGTTGTCGGACATCATGGGGGATGAAGACCATCTCGGCGATATGGATTTTAAAGTGGCCGGCACGGAAACAGGCATCAGCGCCTTACAAATGGATATCAAGGTGGATGGCATCACCAGGGAAATCATGGAGGTTGCGCTGGCTCAAGCCCGGGACGGGAGATTACATATCCTGGAAAGAATGAATAGTGTGCTGCCCGCATCTCGCACTGAGATGTCCGAGCATGCCCCGCGTATTACAACCATCAAGATTCACCCCGACAAAATCAGGGATGTCATCGGCAAGGGCGGAACCACGATCCGCGCGATCACCGAGGAAACGGGGGCGACGATTGATATCGATGACAGCGGCATCGTCAAGATATATTCCAGTGATAAAACGGCCAGCGATGCTGCCCGTAAGCGGGTTGAAGACCTGACAGCCGAGGTCGAAGTGGGTAAAATCTATAACGGCAAAGTGGCCAAGCTCATGG
Organism: Gammaproteobacteria bacterium; assembly: GCA_965248145.1. Lineage (GTDB taxonomy): Bacteria > Pseudomonadota > Gammaproteobacteria > Eutrophobiales > Eutrophobiaceae > JAAXHV01. The sequence goes on from OZ252091.1 coordinate 1,373,748, forward strand.
ACTTCGGCGCGTTTGTCAATATCCTGCCGGGCAAGGATGGTCTGGTGCATATCTCGCAGATTTCGGAAGAACGCGTACAGAGCGTCAGCGATAAACTGTCGGAAGGTGATTTTGTCAAAGTGAAGGTGCTGGAGGTTGACCGGCAGGGAAGAGTCCGCCTCAGCATGAAAGCGGTCAATGAGTAGACGGTAGATTAAATCATGCCGTAAATCAGTCCTTCATGGCTTGCTGAGGAAATCAGACAATATGAGACTGACTGGTGAAGAATTCAGGCGTTGGAAGCAGAAATCCATCACGCTGCTGGGCATGTCCGGGGTGGGCAAGACCACCCTGGCAAGGAAATTACGCCGCCACAACTGGTTCCACTTTTCCGGTGATTATCGTATTGGCACTCGCTACCTGGATGAGCCTGTCCTGGATAACATAAAGCAACACGTCATGCAAATCCCTTTTATGCGGGACCTGTTGCGCTCCGACTCCGTTCATATTCTCAATAACCTGAGTATCGACAACCTGAAGCCGCTCTCAAGCTTTTTAGGCAAACTGGGCAATCCCGAGCTGGGCGGGCTGGACCTGAAAGAATTCAAACGGCGCCAGGAATTACACCGGGTTGCCGAGATTAACTCAATGAGCGACGTACCGGAGTTTATCCGCAGGGCCCATGAGGTGTATGGCTATTCACATTTTGTTAATGACGCCGGCGGCAGCCTGTGCGAAATGGATGACGACGTCATCAGGCTGTTGGCGGAGCATGGAGTGATTTTATACATCAAGGCGACGGCTGAAGATGAAAAAGAATTGATAGCCCGGGCCGAACAGGACCTCAAACCGCTGTATTACCAGGAAACCTTCCTGGATGAGCAGCTTGCCGTTTACCTGCGGGAGCGGGGGCTGGATTATATCGCCTTGATAGACCCGGATGATTTTGTCAGGTGGGTATTTCCCAGGTTGTTTCGCGCCCGCATTCCCCGCTATGAACACATAGCCGCCAACTATGGCTATGCCGTTGCCACTGATGAGATTCTTGCCGTGGAATCCGAAGGGGATTTCATCGATCTCATTGCCGATGTCCTGGACAGGCGGGTGTGATAACCAATGCCACTGGTAGCCAATACTGATTTGCCCAGCTTCAAGAGACTTGAGGACGAAGGCTGTCTCGTGATTCCCCGGGATGCCGCCGCAAACCGGGAGGTGCGCGAACTGCACATCGGTTTGTTGAACATGATGCCGGACAAGGCCCTGGAGGCAACAGAGAGACAGTTCTTTCGCCTGGTCGGCGAAAGCAACCAGATTGCCAGGTTTTATCTCCACCCGTTTACCCTGGAGGGGTTGCAGCGAGACCGGGAAGGCCGGGAACACGTCGACAGGTATTATAAGAGCTTTGAGCAAATAAAATCCGAAGGCCTCGACGCGTTGATTATTACCGGCGCCAACGTGATAGGTCCCGGTCTGGACAAACAGGAATTCTGGACGCCGTTAATCGAGGTGGTCGATTGGGCCTGTGACAACGTCACCTCCATTTTATGTTCCTGTCTGGCCACCCACGCGGTGTTACAGTTTCGTTATAAACAGCAGCGCGTTCCCCTGCCCGGGAAGTGTTGGGGCGTTTACTCGCACCGGGTGAAAGACAGGTCGCACCCACTGGTGACCGGAGTAAATACGCGCTTTGACGTACCGCATTCCCGTTTTAATGCGGTGACCCCGCAGCAGTTTGCCGAAGCCGGATTGAACGTCCTGGTGGAAAGCGAGGACGCCGGAGTTCATCTTGCCGTCAGTGAAGATGGTTTTCGCCTGGTTTTTTTCCAGGGACATCCCGAGTATGACGTGAACAGTCTGTTAAAGGAATATAAACGGGAAGTCGGGCGTTATATTTTTGGCGAGACCGATATCTATCCGCCGTTTCCCGAGAATTACTTTACCGTGCAGACAAAGGCAATACTGGATGAGTACCGGGAACGCGTATCAACCGCCAGGAAAAACAAAAGCGAACCACCGGCATTCCCGGAAGAATTGATCAGCCCTTCCCTCGATAACACCTGGCACGACAGCGCCGAAGCCGTCATCAACAACTGGATAGGAAAAGTCTACCAGTTGACCCACCTGGGTTAGGTGAACAGCAAAAGCCTATCCAAACCTGCAACCACTTTAACTGCCTTCTTTTTTCCTGGCAGGTGAGCGAGTTGTGCGCCGTCTGGTTCCCGGCTTTGCCGTTACGGGATTGCTGTCGCCTGAAGGCCAGGGGCTGAAAGGGAAGGGCCGTTCTTCCGACTGGAAAGTAATATAGTTCAGGATTTGAAATGCGTAACGGACCAGGCTGGTACTGAAACCGGTCAGCTCCTTGATTAAATTACCCGTCACGACCTTGCTGACAAATTGAAAGAAGACCAGTAACCAGATAAGGCCAAAGACAAAATAAAGAATGACGCCGAAGATGACGATAAACAGACCCCGCAGCCACACATCCGGGTTTTTTACATTTTCTTTTATTGTCACTGGTATCCTCCAGGTTACGGAAAACAAATCAAATTATACCGAAACATTGCATATCAATCATTGATAATATCAGATGTCTTTACCATTTAAAGCCTGTTCTATTTCTGAGATACCCACCAGAATTTTATTGCGATATTCATCATGTTTTTCTTTTCCGCTAAATGGTTCAGCTTTATGCGCGATCGCATTTCTCTTACGACGCCACTTGGCTTTTGAATTCATTATTTCATTAATGATTGGTAGTTTCCAATCAAGACGCTCTTCTATTTTTCCAATAACGGGAATCCTACGTGCTTCTGTCAAATTAATCGACTTGATTGGTTCCGGTTGATTGGAATCAGAATTTACAAGATATTCTTCCCACCATTTGCAAACCTTGTGGTGAAGCTCATCCGTTTTAAGCTTTGTATCTATGATCTTTAGAATTTTTTCCAATACATACCACCGGGAGATATAAGCCATTTCATAGGACTCCTTCTCCTCATAATCGGAAGCCAACGCTTCTTGCTTTTTTCGCAATTCAATCAATTTTGTATAAATCGTATCCACTTCGTAAATTCCCATTATCTAAAATACTTCAGATTTCACCATGCGTCATAACCACTCTACTCGAAATGCTCCTTGATTTTGATGGCGAATGACTGCTATATTCTACATTGGAGCCTGAGTTACAGGCTGACCGTAAAAGCTGCATAATATGTAGCACGTGGGGAGTGCCGCCCCTTCAGGCTCCTTGTTTTTTCTGCCAGACGTTCTCATCCCAAGCTTTTATCACCACCAACCCCATTCTTTTTAATACTTCCTGCCTGGCAATATTGCTACCACGAAACACTGTGAGGAGAGGTAATTTGTCTTTTTCAATGGTTACCACATAGCGCCACCAATCGCCCCTGTCACGATAATGTATCAGCAAGGTATTTCTCCTACCTTGCTTTGCTCGACCCGGAGGTTCAAGCAATACCTCACCGTAATCCAGCGCATCTTGCAAATGCCGATACTGCTCAGCCGACACCTCCGGGTGTTTACGAAACTTGCCGGGCCGAACATAGTCAAAGACCACTTGGGCGGAAGTGGTAACACCGGCTATTTTTACAGCTTTGGAAATTGCTACCGGCAATACGCCTACCGGGCGCCCCTTAAGTCTACTGCCCCTGAAGGTGTCAGCAAATCGTTCACTATTAACTATCTCGCGAACAGCGGCGCGGGCAACGTCGGAAGATACGTTATTGAGTTTCGAGATGAGCCACGTCTGTGACCCCACTCCCTTATCAGGGAAACTCGAATGGTAGTTGTCGCGGATTTCTTTCTCCATCCCTGGATGTGTCGATAAATAACCGTCTACTTTTGATTATGAATGAAAGAGATTATCCCGAAATAATCCACTCAAGACAATTAAAATAATATCCCCAAATTGATGGGGCAGGCGGCAAGAATATTAAATTAGACATGTCTCGGTAAAGTCTCTAGCATGTCTAAGAAAACAAGATCATTTCAGATAATCTCAGCGTGGGAAAGGATACGTGAATATCATCAGTTTGCTTAATCAAATCCGGTGAAATTGTTTTGCCTGCCATACATCGGAATTTTGTTTGGGGCGAACCAAAAATTCAGAAGCTCCTGGATTCAATCCTTCGGGGTTATCCGATTGGAATTGTTCTTATGTGGGAAACCTACAACGACATCCAATATCGACGTTTCGGCGAATCGGCAATATCGGACCCCCCGACAGGATTCTCCGAAAATAAGAAGAAACAAAGGCTCAAGGTAGTCCTGGATGGCCAGCAGCGCTTACAGTCATTATACATCTCGCTCTACGGTAACTATCAGGGAAAGTATCTCTATTTCGACTAAGCAATTACATGACGCGATAAACCTGCTTGTAGTGTGTTGGAACACTGTTCTTGGAGAACCACTAAAGAATATTAAGGCAGAGATTGAACAGTATAGTTACAAGGAGCCGTATCTGAGGCAAATAAAAGCCGTCGATACAATTATTTCTCGTGACCGTAGAAGGAGAACCTTGAGAAAGATGCTTGATGAATTATCCGTAAATAATAATATCCGAAATTTTAGTTTTGATGCGCTGAATAGAGAACTTGAAAAACATGGAAAAGAGTCACATTTCGGTTAACAAGCGGGTAGTAATCATTCATCCAGGCTGAAAGTCAGTATCTCATCGCCGGTTTTATAGCCGAACAGCGCATTGCCGCCGGCGGCAACGGTGATGTACTGTTTTCCGTCCAGCATGTAACTGACGGCCGGCGCATTAACGCCGTATTGACTTTGATAATCCCATAACGGTTGGCCGTTGTGGGCATGATACGCGGCGAAGTTGCCGTTTCCCTCGCCACTGAACACCAGGTCGCCGGCAGTAGCCAGTGCGCCGCCGACCATGGGCTGCGCCACCTTTTGTTGCCAGCTCAGCTTGCCGGACGTGACGTCAATGGCGCTGAGGACTCCCCAATCCGGTTCATCGGCTTTTTTAAAAAAGGTATAACTCTGCCAGGGTTCACCCGGCTTCGGTTCCAGCTTGCGTGAAAAAAACAGGGACGGCTGGTAAATGCCGGGGATATAAACGTGCCGGAGACCGGGGTGGTAAGCAACCGGTGACCAGGAGACCGCGCCCAGGGTGCCGGGGGTGATACGCACGCCTTCCGCCACGGGCCGGGCGAACAGGTTTTCCTGCTTGATGAAGGCTTCACTGCGCCGGATCAATCTACCGGTCTGCCGGTCGTGGATAAAAAACCAGCCGAGCTTGCTGGCCTGTCCGACGGCCTTGACGGTTTTTCCGTTTTCGACGAAATCAAACAGCACCGGGGGACTGGCGACGTCATAACCCCAGCGGTCGTGGGGCACCTGCTGGTAATGCCAGCGCAGCTTGCCCGTGCCGGCCTCCAGGGCAACCAGGCTGACGGTATACAGGTTGTCACCGGGTCGGGTGGAGTCGTCCATTTGCGGCGACGGGTTGCCGGTGCCGATATATACCAGGCCGAGTTCAGGGTCGATGGCCGGCGTAGTGTAGATTGAACCGCCGCCGTAACGCCAGGTATCGGGATAGGTTTTATTGGCGGCGCGCTCCGCTTTAATGTCCCTGTTCAACGCGACGCCGTACTCAGTTTTCTTACGCCATCGTCCTTGCCAGTCCGCTTCCGCCGTGCTGTACCAGCGCCATATTTCTTTGCCTGTTTCCGTATCGTAAGCAACGATAAAACCCCTTAACCCGTGCCCTCCACCGGAGAGGCCGCCGACCGATAAAACGTATTCACCGTCCTGTTCCAGGTCTATATGGAGACCGTAGCCGGCGCCGGAGATCCCCACCAGGATCTTGCCGGCAAATACCTGTGGAGCCAGGTTGGCGGTATATCCGGTTTGTCCCGATTGTATGCCGCCTTTCAGTTCATCCACGCCCAGCAGCGGATTGAGCACTTCCCCCTTGCCGGCATCGGTGTCCGTGATCGCAACGTCCCAGAGTACCTTGCCTGTTTTTCGGTCCAGGGCAAGCAGTCGGGCGTCAATGGTAACGGTATAGACCTTGTCAGCGGTGATTGCCGGCCCGCGATTGGCGGGACCACAGCAAAATTTCTTTTTTTCGAGTTCATGCCGGTAACGCCACAGCACCGCGCCCGTGTCTGCGCGCAAGGCAATCACGTCGTTGTAAGGCGTGGTCACGTACATGACTCCATCCAGGATAATGGGCGAAGTCTGGAACGATCCGATTTTGCCGGTATTATAGCGCCAGGCCAGCTCTAACCGGCTTACGTTGCCGGTATTAACCTGGGACAGGGGACTGAAACGCTGGTTGTCATAGGTACGCCCGTACAAAGGCCAGTCGCCGGAGGGTGGGTTATCAGTCAGGATAACGTCCGCGGCAGCCGGCTGCGAAAACAGGCAATATAACGCCAGTATCAGGTATTTCGGAGCAATAAACTGGTTCATTTTTACAATTGGAAAGTGAATGGGTTCGGGCCGCACATTGCACATCGGCACACCATATTCTACCTTTCTCCGGTCAATGATGTTACTAAGAAAACTCTGAACAAGTCCATTCCCGTATCAAAGCCTGCTCCGTACCCCGTACTTGATACGGGGTACGGGGCAGGTTTTTATTTTCCTTCAAAATCAATGCCTGATTGGCGTTGATTTTGGCGATACCTCCCTGTATCGCAGGAACCTCTGACTTAATCATAGGTTCCCTAATATGTGAGAATCACTGTATCGTGCCAAAATGTGCAATATGCGACCTGACCCCATCCACTGAATGAGAGCAACAACGTTTTTTCCGCTGGGCGCCATCGCCGTCAGTATTTTATCCTGGCTGTATCCCGACTTGTTACTCCCTTTCAAGGGATACATCGTTCCGTTACTTGGCCTGGTGATGCTGGGCATGGGTATGACCCTGCACCCGGACAACTTCGGGGACGTCTTGCGCCGGCCAAAACCAGTGATTCTCGGCGTTTCCCTGCAATTTATCCTGATGCCGTTTATGGCCTGGGCAGTGTGCCTGCTTATGGGGCTGCCGGTTGAATTGATGCTGGGCATGGTACTGGTGGGATCATGTCCGGGCGGGACCGCGTCCAATATTATCTGTTACCTGGCAAAAGGAGAGGTTGCCCTGTCCATCACACTGACGACCGTATCAACGCTGCTTGCGGTGTTCCTGACGCCGCTGATGACCTGGTTGTATATAGGGCAAACAGTCCCGGTACCCGTGGTTGCCATGATGGTGAACGTCTTTCAGATCATACTTGTGCCGGTGACCCTGGGGGCGCTGATCAACTACTACTTCGGCGCGAAGATACAGGTTATCAAACGCATATTCCCCGGGATATCCGTCATGGCCGTTATCCTGATTATCGGCATCATCATCGCCAATACCCGGATACAGTCACCCATGCTGGCGGTGTCGGTCATGCTGGCGGTTTTCCTGCATAATTTATCAGGATTGGCCGGCGGCTATTACCTGGCCTGGTTGCTGGGTTATGACGAACGTGTCCGGCGTACCCTGGCTATTGAAGTGGGGATGCAGAATTCAGGTCTGGCAATCGCCCTGGTCGAGTTGGCGAAGTTTCCGGTCATTGCGGCGTTGCCCGGAGCCATATTCAGCATCTGGCATAATATCACCGGTTCAATTCTGGCTGCTTACTGGGGGCGCGCAACCCGGCGATTGCCGAGTCATGGTTGGGGTCAGAGTAAAAATACTCAACAATAAGTCCGCGTCCTCTACCGGATTAGCCGTATTTTTACTCTGACCCCATATATCGTTAAACAAATTATTATTGCCCCGGATATTGCACTTTGTATTAAAAATCCCATATAATGACGGTTTTTTCAGGTGGACGATAAGCCTGCCGTTTGGCCGGCACAGGGTTAATTCTATGGTAACAATTCGATTAGCGCGAGCAGGCGCAAAGAAAAGGCCTTTTTATCATGTGGTTGCAACTGATTCACGCAGTCCGCGTGACGGCAGGTATATTGAAAGGCTTGGCTATTTCAATCCGATTGCAGCCGGCCGGCAGCAAAAGCTGCGGCTGGATCAGGAGCGGATTGATTATTGGTTGTCACACGGGGCGCAAACCTCGGCGCGTGTGGCTAAATTAATTAAGGATAACGCCAGGGCCGAAGCCGCCTCGGGCTGATTCCCGCCATGACGCCTGCCGGCAAGCGGGTCATCATCGGTAAAATAACCGGCGTACACGGGGTTACAGGTTGGCTGAAGGTGTTTTCCTATACTGAACCCAGGGAAAATATCTTTTTGTATCAACCCTGGCTGCTTGAAAAAGGCGGGGGAGAAAACGGAGAAGAAGGCGGAGCGTGGACTGAGGTCGAGTTTGCCGACAGCGGGAAAAAAGGCAAAATCCTGGTGGTGAAATTTGCCGGGGTTGAAGACAGGGACAGTGCGGTTGCATTCATTGACTGCGGGATTGCCGTATATCGCGCGCAGTTGCCGGCGCCGCCGGCAGGTGAATACTACTGGACCGACCTGTTGCAAATGGAGGTTGTCAGCGTGTCGGGTAAACAGTTGGGAAAAATTATCGGTATCCGGGAAACCGGCGCCAATGACGTATTGATCGTCGAGGGTAAAACCCGCTGCTCGATACCGTTCGTAAAGGATGAAATTATCAAGCAGGTCGATATGGATAATGGTGTGATCAAAGTGGACTGGCAATGGGATTAGACCGCATGTTGCAAGTTGGAGTGATTACATTATTTCCGGAAATGTTTGCCGCGGTCGGCGATTACGGAATTACCGGAAAGGCAACCAAATCGGGATTACTGCAGATTCGCACGGTTAATCCAAGGGATTTCACGACTGACCGGCACCGGACCGTGGACGACAGGCCTTATGGCGGTGGTCCGGGCATGGTTATGATGGCGGAGCCGCTGCGGGCCGCCATACAGAACGCCAGGGCTGATTTGTCCGAGGCCGCGCTGGTATACCTGTCGCCCCAGGGAAAGCAACTGCAACAACAGGACGTTATGGCGTTTGCCGCCAGGAGTTCAATAATCCTTATAGCGGGTCGTTATGAGGGTATTGATGAGAGAGTCATTGACCTGGAAGTTGATGAAGAGTGGTCTATCGGTGATTACGTGCTCAGTGGCGGTGAGCTTCCTGCCATGGTGTTGATTGACGCCATGGCAAGATGCTTGCCCGGAGCACTGGGGAACGAGGAATCCGCGCCGGAAGATTCCTTTTATCGGGGGATATTGGACTGTCCCCATTATACCCGGCCGGAGAAGGTGGGTGGACGGTCTGTCCCGGCGGTATTATTAAGCGGCGACCATGCCGCCATCCGGAAATGGCGCCTGAAACAGGCTCTGGGACGCACCTGGAAGCGCCGGCCGGACTTGCTGGAGGCATTGCCTCCGGATACTGAACAACGGATTCTGCTTGATGAATATATTGCAGAAGAGCGGACTACCGGACTGAATAAACAATGACTCACGTGAGGTCGGCAGCTATGCCAAATATAATTGAACAACTCGAAGCTGAACAAATCAACCGGGAGATACCGGAATTTAATCCCGGTGATACCGTTATTGTGCAGGTTAAGGTGATAGAGGGCCAGCGGGAACGCTTGCAGGCATTTGAGGGCACCGTCATCGCCAAGAAGAACCGGGGGATCAATTCGTCATTCACCGTGCGCAAAATTTCCTATGGCGAAGGCGTGGAGCGGGTATTCCAGACTTACAGCCCGATTATCGCGGACATTTCCGTTAAACGCCGGGGAGACGTCAGGAGGGCAAAATTGTATTACATGCGCAGCAGGCGCGGTAAGGCAGCCCGGATAAAGGAAAAAATCAAGCCGTCTGCCTGAAGTTTTTATTTGTCCGCAGATGACGCAGATTAGCGCAGATTTATTATGCTGAAGTGAGTACAGGGTCAGCGAAGACAGCCTATCCAGACCTGTCATGACTCTGTACTCTCTTGTAACGGTGGTCAGTGTCCGATAAAGAGACCAGGGTTCGGCAGGCTCGGGTGATCATCGATCAGTTTCTTGACGCGCTCTGGATGGAGCGTGGTTTAAGTGATAATACCCTGGCTGCTTATCGGAGCGACCTCTACTCTTATTCGGACTGGCAGGCGGGATTATCCGGGGACCTGCTCCGATCACAATCCGCGGATATCCTCGCTTACCTGGCCACGTTAAATACCCGTTCCTCCCGTACCACGGCGCGGCGCTTGTCCACCCTGCGCCGGTTCTTCCAGCACCTGGCGAGAGAAGGACAAATCGACCATGATCCCAGCGCCCGGATACCAGCGCCGCGCATCGGTCGGCCGCTGCCGAAAACACTGACCGAAGCAGAGGTGGAGGCGCTGCTTGCCGTGCCGGACACGGCAACGGTTATCGGTTTGCGCGACCGGACGATGCTGGAGGTGTTATACGCGACCGGGCTGAGAGTTTCGGAACTGGTCGGCCTGCAGATCAACCAGGTGAATTTAAGACAGGGCGTCGTTCGGGTAATCGGCAAAGGCAACAAGGAACGTCTCGCGCCGTTGGGAGAAGAGGCGATCAGTTGGCTGGAAAAATTCATGCGCCAGGGTCGGGCCGAGCTGTTCGGGGGAGCGCCTGAGGCGACGCTGTTTCCCAGCCGCCGCGGTCGAATGATGACGCGCCAGACTTTCTGGTACGCGCTAAGACGTTATGCCGTCCAGGCGGGAATTACCAAGCCGCTTTCCCCGCACGTCCTGCGGCATGCGTTTGCCACACATTTACTGAACCATGGCGCCGACCTGCGCGTGGTACAGATGTTACTGGGCCACAGCGATATTTCCACTACACAGATTTACACCCACGTCGCCAGGGAACGCCTGAAAAACCTGCACGCAAAACACCACCCACGGGGGTGAGCCGGATCAAAAAAAAGACACTTAACGTGTCTTTTTTCCGGCGAACGGCACAACTAAAAACTAACAACTGATAACCCGTCTCTCCGTAATAATCCGGTCCACCGCCACGTCCGTCTCTGTCGTGGGAATGGTATCGACCAGTTGGCATTCATAGCACAACGCTGTTTTTGCGGGGTGTGGATGGTCGGCAAACCACTTATCGTAATAACCTTTGCCGAAGCCAATCCGTTTCCCGTCCGGGGTAAAACCCAGGCCCGGCGTAATACACAGGTCCACCCCGGATTGCCACTCGGCCTGCTTGTCAGGCGTCAAGATACCTAACTGGCCGACCCGGAGCTCTTCCCAGTTCTCAAAGAGAGCGGCGGTCATTTTTTCACTGTTGACGATCCTGGGGATGACCACTGTTTTACCCAGCTGTCGCAATCGGTCAATAAGGGGATGGGTATTCACTTCAGTGCCTGCCGACACGTAGCAAAAGACCGAATGAACCTGCCCGAGGTCAACCTGTTCCAGCAGACGGGTGTAAATGGTCTGGTCAAATTCAAGTCGTCGTTCCTGCGAGAGCGCGCGGCGTTTTTGTTTCAGGTGTTCCCGCAACAACGTTTTCTGTTCAGTAATCGACATATCAGTGCTGCAACTTACCAGGCATTTTTCAGAAACGATTCGACCACCCAAGTATATCTTGTCGGATTATACGGGTTAAATGTGAGTTTTCTCACATTCATTCCGCATTGCCCCCGGATATACTTCTCCTTATCTTCCAAGGGTTGAAATTTGTTGCGTAAGTATGATGTATATTACAGTTAGTAGTTTTAATACCAAGTGGAAAGGATACCCGACATGTCAGAAATTGACAAAATCAAAGAAGAAATAGGCTGGCTTAAAATACTGTTTGGCGTATTGGTTGCCGTGGATGTTTCACTGATTGGCTGGATTGCTCAGAATTTTGCCAAGGCCTCATTTACTATTCAATTGTTGACTGTCATCGCGGCGGCGGTGATAACATGTGCTACTATTGCCATTAATCGCCGGGCATACGGGGAAATTAATAAACTGGGAGAACTCTGATGGACGAAATGATGGTCATTCTTGCATTTTTGATATTTATCATTGGTCTGGGTGTGGTTGTCAGGGATGCGCTTTATTTTGCCCGCCACGGGACGTTGGAAAAGCAGGCTGACAAAGATGCGTGACGCCTTTATGAAATACGTAAAACAGAACATGCGACTTTCTGTCATATTGTTTTTCACAACCACGCTGTTTCTTTCCGGCGTAAACGCTGATCCTGACCGGGACGGCATGCTGCGCAAGGCGCTCAGTGATGCTTTTCCCGACGCGGAAATTACCCGGATCGAGCCGGCGCCTGTCCCGGGACTGTACGAGGTTTTGCTGGGCACGGAAGTGCTCTACGTGAGTGAGGACGGGCGCTACATCCTGCAGGGGGACCTGGTTGACCTGGGTAAAAGAATCAACCTGAGCGAAGAACAACGCGCCGCCGCCAGGATGAAAATACTGCAAAGTATCCCTGTAACTGAAACCATAGACTTCGTTCCCGCCGCAACGGAGCATACTGTGTATGTTTTTACTGATATTACCTGTGGCTATTGCCGGCGTTTCCACCAGGACGTGATGGAGTTGAACAGCAGGGGCGTCGCCGTGAGATACCTGGCGTACCCGCGAGCGGGGATTGACTCGGAGCCCTTCAAGGACATGGAATCGATCTGGTGTACCGCGGACCGGAATACGGCCATCACCCTGGCCAAACAGGGCAACGAGGTCGCGCCGGCGCAATGTGATAACCCGGTGAAAAGGCAGTATGAACTGGGGCAGGCCCTCGGAGTGAGGGGAACGCCCGCCATATACCTGGAAAGCGGCCACGAAATGCCCGGCTATATCCCGCCTGACACGTTATTACAGGCCCTCAACGAACATCAGCAGTAGTTCCCGCTATTAACCGGATAACCGTTCCCGGGTCAACGGAGGCAGGCTCTGCCGTACCGCGTTCGGGGACGGACTTCAAGTCCGTCCCCAAGTGACTATCTGCGCACCGATTTGATCACCGCCCGGGTTTTGCTGCCGTCTTTTTCGGTATGCTCAACCTGTATCGGTAAAAACTCCAGGTCGGGGGCGCACCAGAAAATGGATTTTCGGCTGCTGCCGGGTTTATGCCTGAGCATTTTTATGGTGTTGTAACTGCCAAGCGGCGTGTCGATGATCTCCTCCCCCAGGTTCTCAAAACTGTAAGTCTTGATTCCTCCCCCGTCGGCAACCAGGTAAGAAACAGGGACGCGTCCGTTTTTCAGGTCATGCATGATCGCCAGCTGGTATAACAGCTTGTCCATGACGGTCGGCTCCGCCGGCATGTGCCAGGAATCCCCATTGATCGTATTTTTTATTTTTTGGGTCTCCCAGTTGAATTCGATTGAAACGTCACGTTTTTTCTTATCGCCGGTACGCACGTAGCTGTAGTAATCAGGCCGGAGCAGGGATCCCTGAAGACTTAGACTGCTGGTTTCGACGATATGTACTTTTTTTAATAACGAGATCAGGCCGGTTGTTCTTGTTTCTGAACGGTACTCATACCTGTTATTGTCGAGCTTTGTCAGGCGCCTGGTGATCTTGGCCACTTTTGCGTTTTTTGCGTAAAGTGAATATTCCACTTCAAAAGGCGCAGGCGGCGAAACGTTTTGTGCTTGCCCCGGGCCGGTTATAATCATCAGACAGGAAAAAAACAGTAACCCTGGCCGGGCGACGCCTGTATAGTTCAGCCTCATACTTATAATGCGATTCATGCTGTATTCGGAACGATCGGAACGTGCAAATAACGCGTAAGAAATTTTACCCTTCTGAGCATGCGGATATCCTGGTAGTCGGTGACGTGATGCTTGACCGCTACGTCTATGGTGACGCCGGCAGGATTTCGCCGGAGGCCCCGGTCCCGGTGGTAAAGGTGAACAGGGTTGAAGAACGACCGGGCGGCGCCGCTAACGTAGCGGCCAATATCAGGGGTCTGGGAGTGGGAGTAAAATTGGCAGGCATTACCGGAAACGATGCAGAAGCCGAGGTTTTAAAAGAGGCATTATCGGAGTTGGGTGTCGCTTGCTGTTTTTTCCACCAGTCAGGGACGCCTACTATAACCAAACTTCGGGTTTTAAGTCAAAACCAGCAATTGCTGCGTATGGATTACGAGGCTGACTTTACGCCGGCCGAGGCGGCCTTGTTGGAACAGGTTTACGCCGATCAAATCCGTAGCGCCACACTCGTCGTTTTATCTGATTATGCCAAGGGGAGCCTGGCGCGGGTGGAAAGCTTTATCAGTCTGGCCGCCGAATATAAGCTGCCCGTCATTATTGACCCGAAATGCGCTGATTTCTCCCGCTATAAAAATGCCACGGTGTTAACGCCGAACTACGGGGAATTCGAGACCGCAGTGGGCCGGTGCCTGAATGAAGCCGATGTCGACGCAAAAGGCATGGCGCTCTGTGAATCGTTATCATTGGATGCCTTGTTGATTACCCGGGGCGAGCGCGGCATGACTTTTCTGGACAAGACGAATAATGAAATTATCCGTCTCCCGGCGGAAGCTCATGAGGTGTTTGACGTTACCGGCGCCGGCGATACGGTGATTGCGACTTTTTCAGCGGCAATTGCCTCCGGCTATGCTTACCGGGATGCCGTCTGCCTGGCCAACTCGGCTGCCGGCATCGTTGTCGAGAAACTGGGCGCGGCAACCGTCAGTATCAGTGAATTGAATTCAGCGCCGGACAAGGTTGTTACCGGGGATACCGGTAAACGCATGGGCATGGACCGCCTGCTTGAGAAGATCAGCCGCAGCAGGGATAAGGGAGAAAAAATCGTCATGACCAACGGCTGCTTTGATATCCTGCATGCAGGTCACGTTGACTATCTGGAGCGGGCCAGGGCCCTGGGAGACAGGCTGGTGGTCGCGGTGAATGATGACCGGTCAGTGCGTAAACTGAAAGGCGCGGGAAGACCGTTACAGGAGCTGGACAAACGCCTGAAGGTACTGGCCGGACTGGCCTCGGTTGACTGGCTGATCGCATTTTCCGAGGATACTCCGGAGAGGTTGATAGAATTAATCAGTCCCGACCTGCTGGTTAAAGGCGGTGATTATGCCGTTACTGACATTGCCGGGGCCGGGCATGTAAAAAACCGGGGCGGCGAGGTGAGGGTACTGCCTTTGGTTGACGGCTGCTCAACGAGTCATATTGTGGATAAAATCAGAAATGCGGACCGGGGTCCGGAATGATCATTGTCACAGGGGCAGCGGGTTTTATCGGCAGTAACCTGGTGCGGGGGCTGAACGCGGCGGGACGTTCGGATATTATCGCCGTTGATGATTTATCCGATGGGACCCGGTTCCGCAACCTTGTTGATTGTGATTTCCTGGATTACCTGGACAAGGATGAGTTCATGTCGCTGCTGTCCGGCAACCCGGACTGGTTTAACGGCGCGGACATCGTTTTCCACCAGGGCGCGTGTACGGATACCCGGGAATGGGACGGCAAGTACATGCTGGAAAATAACTACAGCTACTCCCGGCGCCTGCTACAGGTCTGTATCGATGGGAAAATTCCGTTTATCTATGCTTCCAGCGCGGCTGTTTACGGCGGCAGCCGGAATTTTGCCGAAAAATCGGAGTATGAGAAGCCGGTCAATGTATACGGTTACTCCAAACTGCTGTTTGACCGGTATGTGCGCAGGACCCTGCAAAGCGCCACTGCACAAATTGCCGGGTTAAGATATTTCAACGCATACGGCCCCCGGGAACGGCATAAGGGCGCAATGGCCAGCATGATCTTCCAACTGAACAACCAGTTGCTGGCAAACGGCGCGGTCAATTTGTACAAGGCCAGCGGCGGGTTCGCAAACGGGGAACAGCGCCGGGATTTTATCCATATAGATGACGTGGTGGCCGTCAACCTGTGGTTTATGAATAACAGCCGGGCCAGGGGCGTATTCAACGTCGGTACGGGCAAGAGCAGGAGCTTTAATGAGGTCGCCGGTCTGGTTATCGACTGGCATGACAGAGGCAGGATTGATTACGTGGATTTTCCCGCTGATGTATTGCCTGCTTACCAGAGTTTTACCGAAGCGGATATCACGGCATTGCGGAAAGCCGGCTACCAGGCGCCGTTTACCGAATTGGAAGAAGGCATCAGCAACTACCTGGATTGGTTGAATTGATCGTCTTATTCCCTTTCCCGGCCTGGCGGGAACTGTAACCCGATGCGGATTCTATATAGCCTTATCCTTTACCTGTCGGTACCCCTGGTCCTGCTGAAACTCCTCCTGCGCGGGATCGGAAACCCCGGTTACCTGGAGCGCATTCCGGAGCGGTTCGGTTTTATGTCAAAACCGACCTCCGAACTGCCGGTAATCTGGGTCCATGCCGTGTCCGTCGGGGAGGTGCGGACGTCCGGCGCGCTGGTGAACCGTCTGCTCAGGACTTTCCCCCGCTACCAGGTGTTGATGACGACCATCACGCCGACGGGCGCCGAACAGGTAAGGCAGCTCTTTGCCGGGGAGGTAGCCCATCGCTACCTGCCTTATGACTTGCCCTGCGGGGTCAGGACGTTTCTACGCACGGTCAACCCGCGGCTACTGATCATCATGGAGACGGAAATCTGGCCGAACCTGCTGCATTACTGTAAACGCAACGGCGTGCCTGCGCTCCTGGTCAACGCCCGACTGTCGGTTGAGTCATACCGTGGCTACCTGAGGTTCCGGCGGTTTTCGGCGAATACCTTACAAACACTAAGCCATATTGCCGCACAGGGCGAGGAGGACGCTGGTCGGTTCCTGGCGCTGGGGGCGCGTCCCGGGGACGTGTCGGTGACGGGTAACCTGAAATTTGACGTTGAGATACCAGATAACGTTACGGCTCAGGCAGGCGCCCTCAGGCGATTTTTCTCCGCAGACCGTCCCGTCTGGATCGCGGCAAGCACCCACGAAGGCGAGGAGAAGTTGGTACTGGAGGCGTTTCAGCGCGTCCGGGAAACGCTGGCCGATTGTCTGTTGATTATTGCCCCGCGCCACCCCGAACGCTTCGATAACGTGTATAATCTGTGCCGGCGCCGGGGATTTGTCGTCGTTAAGCGGACCGATGAAGGGCTTTATGACCAACGCAATACGGACGTGTACCTGGTGGACACAATGGGTGAACTCCCCCTGTTCTACGGAAGCGCGGACGCGGCGTTTGTAGGAGGCAGCCTGGTTCCCGCCGGAGGACATAACGTGCTGGAAGCAGCCAGGTTGGGCATAGCGGTAATCAGCGGGAAACATACCTTTAATTTCAGGGAAATAATCAGTTTGTTCAAGGACGGGGACGCGCTGATAATAGTGTCCGATCCCGCCGCACTGGCAGCTTCGGTAGTCCGGCTGTTACTGGACGCCGACCTGAGACGAGGCTATGGTGAACGAGGAAAACGGATGACAGCCCGGAATCAAGGGGCCATAGACTCGGTTATGGCGTTACTGGATAAGTTTTTAGGTACTGGTTTTTAGTAGTTGGTTTTTAGTTTCCAGTAGTCAGTTTCGAGAAACCGGGAACTAAAAACCAAAAACTAAAAACTGACTACTAAAAACCAAAAACCAATAGGAGATTAACATGTTAAGAACAATTACCGTATTGGCCCTGCTGGTTCCCCTGGTTCCGTCGTTTGTTTCGGCGGCTGACGAATACCCGACGGCCGATACGGTCAGGATGGTCGCTACCTGTATGGCTGAACTGGGCGCCCAGAACGAGGAGAACCTGATTACCTGTTCCTGTAAACAGGACATATTCGAAGCGGAAATGGGTTTTACGGAATACGAGCAGGCCAGTTTGTACGAAAGGTACATCGGGATGCCGGGTAAACGGGGCAACCTGTTCCGTGACAGTGAAGCACGCGAGGGATATGCCGAGAGGCTGAAAGCCGTCCGTCAAAAAGCGCAGGAAGCCTGCCCCCTGGTCAGGAAAGTCACACGGGAGAAGGTAAAGGATTGATGGCCAAGTTTAATTCACAATAAGTTCTGAAGACCATGAATCATTTTTGCTATCCGTTACCTCAACAGTTAATGTCCCCTTGTCCTCCGGAACGAAGAAAAAACGTAGACTGGGATCCATGCTGATTGCAAAGGTCAGTCGGGCTTTCATTATCGAACCCTCGTTATAATTGATGTTCAGTTGACTAACAAAATGGGCGGGTGGATGGACATGGGAACCGATTTTCATTGGTTGTAATCCAGTGATGTTCGGGTGTTTTATTTTGAGTTGCATTAAATTCGGTTCCTTAAACTTGACCTCACCACCAATCAACTTCATTTTCATCTTGCCTCTGTTGGCAATGGAATCGTCAATACTTTTAGGTGGTGGCGCAGAACAGCCCCCGTTTGCTCGAATGAAACTCTTTGTCATATAAAGCTCACCTGTATTCAACTCGGCGATAGCACGGACAAAAGAATAATCATTCACCCTGACACGCATGGCAAGGTCCGCCTTGCCGCTGGCGGGAGTGAAATCGAACATACCCACTAACGGGACCGGGTTCTTATCGATAAAAACATGGATCCGTTGTATATAAAGTTCATCGGTCTGGGGAATTTTAGTCTGGATAGAAATGGGGGTGACTGTGGCATCTTCCGTCCGATAGGGGGCTTTGACTTCCAGCACATTTTGTCTGGCATCTTCAATTATTTCCCTATCTTGAAAAGTTGGGGAACGAAGATTATCCAGCCACACCTGCTCTGACAATTGTTGTCGCCAATCGCGAGGTGCAACGTCCGCAAGCGCTGCCGACAAGGGTATGAACAGACCAATAATATAAATGAGCGCCTTTATAGTAGTGTTTGACATATATTCCTCTTACGGGTTCTTGGTATAAAGATAGATTAAAAAAACCAGCTTAATGTATTGAGTGTATAACATCAATACGTTAAGATCAAAATTAGATGGTGGTGTGACGGCATCCATGAAATGAATTATCGGCCTCGAATAAGTATGGGGTTCAAGACCCCATGGAAGGTATTTGCTGACTACACACTGCACTTGACATTTAGGGTACAAATGCCTAATATGCTTATCATAAGGATAAAAAACAGGCAGGCTGGAACTCTGCAGGTGTAGATGTCTACTCATGAATAGCATATAATGTGTGGAAAAGGGTTGCTTATTTCAAAAAAATTATTTAATATACAAATGACTGTGTTATTATGGTAGTATTCAGTTGATAAGTTGAAAAATAAATAAGAACGTATAAAATACAAAGTTAATTTGTTGCCGGGTTTGCATCTCCGGTATAGTTTTAACTCCCGGCTATCTTCCATGATCTCGAGATAGCGAGGAGGTCAATAAAGTTCGAGATCAAAACTATCAATCAATAATAGAGGAGGAGGTCATGAGTAAATTGTCCTTCAATAAGTGGATAATTGTCTCTCTTGCCCTGTTTATGTCCCTGTCTGCTTTTGCTAACGATGGCGTTAGAGAGTTGATGGAGGACGCAAACTACTGGGTATATCCGGGAGGTAATTATTCGAACTGGCGTTACTCTGAGTTAGATCAGATTAACAACGAAAATGCCGGTGGCCTGGTAGCTGCGTGGACATTTGCAACCGGACGTCTGCAAGGTCATGAGGGTGGTCCTCTGGTCCTGCCGCCAAGTGCGACAGGTCTGGACAGTGATCATTTATTCATTCACGCGTCATTCCCGAATGATGTTTTTGCTATCAATCTTGATACTTTGGAAATTTCTTGGGATTTTGTCCCACCGCAGGATGAAGCAGAAACTGTCCCGAAGATGTGTTGTGACATCGTAAACCGTGGTCTCGGGTACAGCATGGGCCAGATTTACCTGCAAGCGGCTGATAGCACTTTATATGCTTTGTCTCCCAAGGATGGTAGTGTGGTCTGGTCTGTAAAAAACGGTGCTGATATCTCTGCTGAGTTGGGGGGGCCCTATGGTCCGGCACAGGGTATGACCAACACCAACGCGCCTCATCCGATTAAAGATAAGGTCCTTACCGGTTGTTCCGGCGCTGAGTTTGGCGTACGTTGCTGGATAGCCGCTTACAATGCCAAAGACGGTAGCCTGGCATGGCGTGCATTCAGCATGGGTCCTGACGCGGATATCCTGTTTGACGAGAATACCACGTCCATGGGCCAGAAGGTCGGCGCGGATTCTTCCACAAGCACCTGGTGCGCTTTTGATGCCGCGGAAGAGACTGGCAAGAGTTCCTGGGGTATGGATAGTCTGCGAGCCAATTCAATGGAGGGCCGTGCGTGTAGTGAGCTTTCCGACCAGTGGAAGCTGGGCGGCGGTTCCGTATGGGGCTGGTGGCCGGCTGACTTCGATGAGAACCTGGTGTACTACGGTTCAGGTAACCCCGGTACTTGGAATCCTGTCGTTCGTCCCGGTGATAACAAGTGGTCCATGACCATGTTTGCCCGTGACATCGACAGCGGCGTAGCTCGTTGGGTTTACCAGATGACGCCCCACGACGAATGGGACTATGACGGCGTGAATGAAATGATCCTGGCCGATATGCAGGTCATGGGTAAAGACACGCCTGTTTTGGTTCACTTCGATCGTAACGGCTTCGGCTATACCATGAACCGTAAGACCGGTGAATTGCTTGTAGCTGAGAAGTATGATCCGGCTGTTAACTGGGCTACTCACGTTGACATGAAGACGGGTTATCCCCAGGTTGTAAACAGCTTCAGTACTCACTACAACGGTCAGGACGTAACCTCTACGGATGTCTGTCCCGCTGCATTAGGTACTAAGGACCAGCAACCTGCTGCTTACTCGCCACGTACCGGCTTGTTCTATGTGCCTACAAACCATGTTTGTATGACCTATGAGCCTGTCAGTTACGCGGCTGGTGGCGTTACATATGAACAGGCGGCTGGTAGCTGGTTCGTCAATGCCGCACTGACGATGTATCCGGCCGGTAGGGTAATGGAAGACGGGACCGAGAACATGGGTAACTTTATTGCCTGGGATGCCAGCGAAGGCAAGATCAAATGGTCTATTCCCGAGCCGTGGTCAGTATGGAGTGGTGCATTGGCAACCGCCGGTGACGTTGTTTTCTACGGTACACTTGATACATACGCCAAAGCGATTGATGCTAATACCGGCAAGTTACTTTGGAAATTCAAGACTCCGTCAGGTGTTATCGGCAACTTCAATAGCTGGTCCCACAAAGACAAGCAATACGTTGGTGTTCTTTCTGGAATCGGCGGATGGGCGGGCGCCGTTGTAGCTATACCAGTTCTGCGTGATATGTCTGGTGACGCGGCGTTGGGTGCTGTCGGCGGCTATCGCGCCTTATGGAATTCGTCACGTAACAGTGGCGTGTTGATGGTGTTCAGTATGCCGTAGGCCAAGCAAACTTTTTAACAGAGTTTGTAATCAGGATCCCCGGTATCAATGGTACCGGGGATTTTTTTGTGGAACTTACTGGAGAATTATTAATCATATCCATATATCCATAGCGGCCGATTATGCTATGATGACAATAAAATATGATGGCCCGGATTTCTCACCAGGCGATGCGATGATTGCGCAGGATTTTTGCCGTCAGCGGGTGCCTGCGACCGAAAGCATAGTTATTCTTCTGGTTGAGGGAGCACGTGCCCGCTGACGGCAAAAAAGTATCCGATAGCAACAAGCGGCCTGGTGAGAAATCCGGGTTAGTTTAAGGGGATAGAGAATATGTATTTGAAAAGAACTCTTGTAATTGTTTTATTCGTCCTAAGCTCCATTGAGGTATCTGCACAACAGATTCACATAGTTAACGCAGAAGCGCGTATATTCAATCCGGATGTCATATATGTACAACCGGGTGATTTCGTTAAATTCGTTAATATGACATCTCATGACACTGTATCTGTCGAAGGGCTGATTCCCGAAGGCGGCAAACATTGGAAAAGTGGTATGGGTAATACTATCACCTTGAAATTAGATATAGAGGGCGCCTATGGCTATGTATGTGTCCCCCATATCGGGTTCGGGATGGTTGGCGTGATTGTGGTGGGTGAGCCTGTCAATATTGACGCGGCTATGGAGCATGCGAAAACCAACCTTCAGGGCCCTTACCGGCGAATTATCGGTAAGCTCCTCAAAGTGCAGCGGGCTGCGAAAAAAGGTTGATAACAATGAAAAAATATTTTGCTGTGCGCCTTCCCTGGCACACACCCTACGGGCGTCCTTCGAACGTCCAAATCCGCTCCTGGCGGATTTGTCTGGTCTGCCTGTTGCTGCTATCCGGTGTGCCGTCCGTACAGGCCGACGTCGGGAAAATGACCGCGTTGAAAGTATGCGCTGACCCTTTTATGCTGCCCTTTTCCAATCGCAAGGAGCAGGGCTTTGAGAACAAAATAGCCGAGTTGTTCGCGGAGAAACTCGGTGTGGAAGTGCAGTATGAATATTTTCCTCAGAGAATAGGGTTTATCCGGAATACTCTCAAGGCAGAATCCGAGTCAGGTCCGGGATATAAGTGCGATCTGGTCATGAGCGCTCCAGAAAATTTCGAACTGGCTGCAGCAACAGATCCTTATTACACCAGTTCCTATGCCTTGGTATTAGCCAGGGGTCGGGGAATGGATACTGTCACCTCACCGGAAATGCTGGCTGAACTGGTCAAAAATGGTTTGAAAATAAAATTTGGCGTGACTGATCGCGGTCAAGACCAGTTTTGGGTATTTAAACACGGTCTGATGGGAAGTATGGTGCCATATCAGGGACAGCCTGGCGACCCCAGGGTGCATCCGGGTGAAAAGTTGATTAAGGATATAATTTCCGGGAAAATCGATGCAGCGATTATCTGGGGACCTACGGTAGGTTATTTTGTTAAAACCGTCAAAGGTGGTGAAAATCTCGTGGTTCTGCCGTTACGTAGCGATCCTGCTTCACCTTTGTTGAAATTTGAATTCAGTGTGGCAATGGCGGTCAGGTACGGCGAGAAAGAGTGGAAGGACAAGGTCAATCAATTGATAGCCGATAACCAGGCAGAAATCAACGCCATCCTGGAAGACTTCGGCGTGCCGCTTTTACCGTTGAAAAAGTCCGAAAAACAGGACGATGACTGATTGCCTGAGACCGGTTTGCCCCGGATTGATTTGCAAGGTTGTATTGCTTGTCGGTTATATTTTGGCAGCGTCGGTTTCTTACGCGGATGATGAGCCGGATGCCGGTAAAGACAATACCGACAGTATAGAAGTCAAGGGCGCCACCCTGGGTAGGATGGGCGACCCGGTTGCCGTCAACCCGGATACTTATGAATTTGCCGAGGCGGAGACGAAGCTCTGGTTGGATGATCACCTGCAAAATATCAAAAATCCGGGCCGTCTTTATTATGATTTTGTCAAACGAGGCAGTTACGAGGAGGGTTTCAGCGACTCCATCTACCTGGATATTGTCAGGTTTAACGACGATGGCAGCAAGGACGCCAACCTGGAATTTTTCACCGCGGAAAGACAGCAGAATGCAAGTGCCGATAACCTCACCGGTATCACTGGCAATCCGGTCCTGGTGGTGTTCATGCAGGGCGATGTTTATGAAATGAACCGTCTGACCAGTGGCAGTTGGCGCTATTTCCAGAGGCGGATTAAGGTTGCATTTTCCGAGGACGCAGAAATAGAGCCTGTTACGTTTGAGTATAATGGCGCGGAAGTGACCGGGGAGAAAATTTCAATCACTCCTTACCTCAATGATCCCAGAAGAAGACAGTTTGCCGAGTTTTCCTCTAAGGTTTATGAGTTCATATTGTCTGAGCAGGTCCCGGGGACACTGTATCAAATCAAGACCGTTATCCCGAATAACTTACCGGACAAGGAACCGTTGATAGAAGAAATACTGACCCTGCAACACGCCGAATTCAAAAGCTGATCTTCCAGCCGCACATTATTAGCCACAGAGGACACAGAGAAAAACAAGTTAAGAAAAGGGGACAGATTTATTTTTACTCCACCATCCCTGAATCCGAGGTCTCCGTCATTCTGGTGAATCGAAAGAAAATGTGGCCTGTCCTCTATTTTCGCTCCATTTTCTCTGTGTCCTCCGTGGCCAAAATCATCTTGGCGCGTTGAGCAGGATCAGTAATTCGCTCTTGCTGTGTTCGTATATATCTTTCGTCCAGTTCTTGCACGGACGTACAGCCGACCAGCATCAGGTTCCGCTTGATCTCCTCAGTCAGCAACTGCAACGCCCGGTCAACGCCGGCCTCTCCCCCGGCCCCCAGACCGAATAAATAAGCCCGACCGATCATGACGGCCCTGGCGCCAAGACTGAGGGCCTTGATCACGTCAGTGCCCCGGCGGATACCACCGTCCAGGATAACTTCCACCCGGTCACCCACCGCGTCGACCATGTCGGGCAACACGCTGATGGGAGAAGGCGAGTGGTCCAACTGCCGGCCGCCGTGATTGGAGACGATGACCGCGCTGGCGCCGGCTTCCGCCACCCGCCGGGCGTCATCAACACTCAATATGCCCTTGATCGCAAAGGGCCCGCCCCATTCCTTGATCATCCAGTCCACGTCTTCCCAGGTCAGCGACGGATCAAACTGCGAGGTGGTGTAATCAATGACGGAAAACAGGTTCTCCGCAGCGGTGGTATGTTCGCGCACATTTTCCAGTGACATGCGCGGGCTGGTCAGGAAGCCCCAAAGCCAGTTCGGGCGCCTCAAGGTATCAAGGATGTTTGAGAGCCTGATCTCAGGCGGCACCGTGAACCCGTTCCTGAGGTCTCGTTCCCGTTGTCCCGCCACAGGGAAATCAATCGTCAGACACAACGCCGTATAGCCACTTGCCTTGGCCCGGTGAATAAATTCCTTCAATATCCCCCGGTCCCGCCAGACGTAGAGTTGCAACATCTTAGGTCCGGCATTAATTGCAGCGATATCTTCAATCGACGTTGTAGCCATTGAAGACAGCGAATACAGGGTGCCGGCTTTTCGGGCCATCCTGGCCACCGCCCTCTCACCGGTATGGTGAAACAACCGGGACATGCCCGTAGGCGCCAACACGAAAGGTACATCCAAGGAGGAACCCAGCACAGTAGTGGATAAATCCACATTCTTGACGTCCACCAGGAAGCGCGGGACCAGTTCATACCGCCCGAAGTCAGCCTGGTTGTGATAAAGCGTGACTTCATCCTCTGCCGCGCCATCCATGTAATCGAATACGGCCCTGGGTAACCGGCGCTTCGCCGCGCGGCGCAAATCAGCTATGGAATGACAGCCGGATAATATCTTATTCATGAACAGAGCAACCAATCACGGTCTGGGTTTGCTGTCCTAACCCATTGATTCCCAATGTAATTACGTCACCTACGTCGAGGTAGACAGGCGGGTTCTGTCCCAATCCGACCCCTGGGGGCGTTCCGGTGGAAATCACGTCCCCTGGTTGCAGGCTCATGAATCGACTCAAATAGCTGACAATATAAGCCGGGTCGAAGATCATGGTTTTGGTATTACCGTCCTGGTAACGTTTACCGTTGACATCCAACCATAAGTCCAGGTCAAGTATGTTTTCGATTTCGTCGCGAGTCACCAGCCATGGGCCGATGGGGCCGAAGCTATCACAACCTTTACCTTTATCCCACTGGGTGCCGTAGTCGAATTGGAAGGTGCGTTCGGAGACGTCGTTAACGACGCAATAACCGGCGACGTGCTTCATTGCCTCTTCCTTTGCCACATAAGTGGTGTGACTACCGATGACCAGACCCAGTTCAACCTCCCAATCCAGTTTGCTACTGTTACGGGGTTTAATGACACTATCGTTGGGTCCACAGATGGCGCTGGTCGCCTTGGTGAACAGCTCGGGAACCTCCGGTATCGTCATCCCGGACTCCCTGGCATGGTCAGCATAATTCAAGCCGATGCAAAGAAACTTACCAACGTTGCCGACGCAGGGGCCGTAACGTGTTCCCGCTTCGACTCGAGCCAGTTGCTGGACATCGACTTGACGGAGTTTGTCCAGACCCTCCGCTGTCAGGGCCTCACCACTGATATCCGTCACGTGTTCCGACAGGTCTCGTACCGTCCCTTCATCGTCCAGGATGCCGGGTTTTTCCCGTCCTGGTTCACCATAACGCAATAACCTCATCTTTCTCTCATTTATATTACCTTAACCACGGATGGCGTGGAGGATTCAACCTCGGCATGATCATGTTTTTTTATCCGCCGCCTGTTCTTCACCTTCCCTCTCAGACAGACCATCCGCCGTCGATGGGGATAATTACACCGGTTGTGTAGGAAGACTCGTCCGCTGCCAGGTACAGCGCCAGGTTGGCGATCTCTTCTTCTGATCCCAGTCGTCCCATAGGCTGGCGGTTTTCGAAATCCCTACGCGCCTGGGCCGGATTGTCAAACGCGTTCAGGCGTTGCTGTAACGACGGGGTATCAACCGTGCCCGGACAAATAGCGTTGCAGCGAATGCCCTGTTTGACGTAGTCCAGGGCGACAGACTTGGTCATACCGATGACCGCCGCCTTGGTGGCGCCATAGACGAAGCGGTTCGGCGCCGCGATCAGGGAACTGACCACGGAGGACATATTGATAATGGAGCCGCCGCCTGCTTCCAGCATGGCAGGAAGCAGGGCTTTTATCATGCGGTACATTGCCTTGACGTTCAGATCGAAAGAAAAGTCCCAGTCTTTTTCATCACACTCCAGGATGGGGCCATTGGCGACGTAGCCGGCGCAGTTGAACAGGATATCGACGGCGCCGAGTTCTGCGGCCAGTTTATCGATGGCCGTCTTATCGGTCACATCCAACCAGCGTGTCCGGCAACCGCCCAGGTCCTGTAACGCCGCTTCGTTAATATCGGTGGCAATAACTTCGGCGCCTTCCCTGGAAAAGAGTTCGGCGGTGGCTTTGCCGATACCCTGTCCGGCTGCCGTGATCAGCGCTGTTTTTCCGGTTAAACGATCCAAGTTTTTTCCTGGTTAATGAGCCGGCAGACAAGCGGGGCCGGTGGGTTCAAACGTTTTATACGTCAGGATGAATTCCTGGTGCCCCAACGCCTCGGATTTGCTTTGGCTGCCGGCGGCTATCGCCTGTAGCTGTTGATAGATTTCGTCGCCTATTTCGTCAAGGTCGGCTTCTCCCTCGATAATACGTCCGGCATTGATATCCATATCGTCCGCCATGTTTATATAGGTCTCCGGGTTGGCGCAAATTTTAATGACCGGTGAGATAGCCGAGCCTACGACAGAGCCGCGGCCGGTGGTAAACAGGATCAGGTGACAACCACTGGCAATGAGTTCAACAATCTCGGCGTTATCAGCGATGTTGGGAAAACCAAAGCGGGGCTCGCCGTCCGGCACCACGTCCATCAGGTAGAGTCCGCCTTTGGGAGGAAAATCGCCCGGTTTAATCAAGCCGTGGATCTGCGAAGAACCCGATTTCGCATAAGCGCCCATGGATTTTTCCTCCTGGGTGGTAAGGCCGCCTTCCGCGTTGCCCGGCGCAAAACTGCCGTAACCCATAGTCCGGTAATAATGTACGGCTTTGACGACGGATTGCTCTATTTCCTTCGCCAGTTCGGGAGTGATGGCCCGTTCCATCATTACCTGTTCACAACCTATGAGTTCACCGGTCTCTTCAAAGATACAGGTAGCGCCGTCCCGGACCAGCCGGTCAAAACATTTGCCCACGGCCGGGTTGGCGGAGATGCCGCTGGTGCCGTCGGAACCACCGCAAATGGTTCCTACAACCAGTTCGTCCAGGGTCACTTCGACCTGCTCGGCTCCGGCAATCCGTGCTTTCATAGCCGCGACGGTGGCCAGCCCCGCGTCAATGGTTTTCCGGGTGCCGCCGGCTTGCTGTATTACCAGGGTCTCTACCGGCCGGCCGCTTGCACGAATTGCCTCGGTAAGCGCCTCGCGATTAAAGCCCTCGCAACCCAGGGAGATGAGCAATACGCCGCCTGTGTTCGGGTGTGTTGTCAATGTCTGCATGATTCTCAACGCGTAGTCATTGGGGAAACAGCCGGGAAAACCGATTAATTGTACTGCCGGGTCATCACTGCGATTCACGATAGCACGCGCCACGTGGTGTGCGCATTCCACCAGGTAGGCAACAATGATTACGTTGCGGATGCCCTTGCGGCCGTCTTTACGAAGAAAACCCTTCATGTTGTGCTCCTATTTATAATCGCCGATTTCCTGCAACCGCTCGCGAGTATGGGGAGGAATGTAATCACTCTTCATATTGTGCAGGTGTACATGTTCCCCCGGGCTTATATGTTGCATCGCGGAGCCGATGGGTACACCATATTTAATAATCTTATCACCCCTGGATAAGGCTTGCCGGGCAATCTTATGACCCAGTTCCATATCCTGCGGCAATACAATTTTCCTTTCGTCAACAACGATAATTTCATCAGCGTTGGCCGGCCGGCAACATACCAGTACGTTGTCTTCCGGGTGTAACAGGATAAATTTCGATTTCACTGTTGTTGCGTTGTTGACTTGCCTCAAAGACCGTAGAAGGTTTTCGCATTATCTCCCAGTATCCTCAGTTGTTCGTCCGCACTCAAGTCCTGCAGCAACCGGGTACTGAAATCATCCCATGTCTGATAATCGGCAGTCAGTTCCAGCACCGGCCAGTCGCTGCCCCACATCAATCGTTCGATGCCAAAACAATCCAGCAGGTGTTGCAAATAGGGCCGTACTTTTTCATAAACAGGGTTACTACCCGCTTCAGTTAACAGGCCCGATAATTTACAGTAGGCGCTGGTATTGGTTGCAATGGTTTCAATGTCATCCGCCCAGGGTTGAAAGACCCTGTTGGCGATATCAGGTTTGGCCCCGTGGTCGATAACAACGGGCAGGTGTGGGTGACGCTGCAGTAAGTTGTACAGGTTTTGCAGGTGTTGTGGTTTTACCAGGGCCTCGAAGGTGAGGCCAAGTTCAGTCAACTTGTCGTAAACCGGCTGCAGTTGCGGTCGTAACATCCAGCCCGGGTCGGGAATGTCCTGGATCATCGGCCGGATACCGAGGAAAAACGGATGCTCGGCAAGGGCTTCAACGTCGTTGGAAACAGTCGGTTTTTCCATGTCCACCCAGCCGATGACGCCGGCAATAAAATCGGTTTCTTCCGCCAGTCGTAATAAGTAATTTGTTTCTTCCGGAGTAGGCGCCGCTTGTATCAGGACGGTTCGATGGATTCCCGTCCGCTTCAGGTGGGGGCGTAAATCATCCGGCAGGAAGTTCCGGAACAATGGCGCGAGCTCTTTTGTCAACCAGCCATAGTCCCCTCGCCTGAGCAGCCAGAAGTGCTGGTGGCTGTCAATACGTACCGGGTCAGACATGGGCTGGCGCCTCTCCCGTGGGGACCGGAGCCGCCGGGTGTAATAACTCGTTATCTCGGAGCGCCTGCCAGAAATCAACTGGAACAGGACAAGTAAATAGTTCAAGAGTGTGTTTTATCCGTTGCGGATTCCCCATGCCCACGGTGACGTTAGTCACGGCCGGGTGGGCCAGGGGAAACTGTAATGCCGCTGTGGATAATGATACCTGGAATTCGTCGCAAACTGTTTCCAGTCGTTGCACTCGTTCCATGATTGCCGGCGCCGCCGGCTCGTAATTATAATAAAGTGTTTGCCTGGATTGGGTTCCCAAAGCCAGGATGCCGGAATTGTAGACGCCACCAATAATAACAGAGACCTTACGCGCCTCGCACTTGGGCAGGAAAGTGTCCAGGGCGCCTTGTTCGAGCAGGGTATAACGGCCGGCCAGCAGGAAACAATCAAAATCACCGTATTCCAGGGCTTCTTCGCAGACCCCGTATTCGTTCACGCCAAGACCGAAGGCGTTGATCTGTCCCGAACTCCGCAGTTCATCCAGGGCCTTGTAGCCGCTTTCCATGGCGATTTTGAACAACCGGACGTTGTCGTCACCGTGGCTAACCCGGCCGATATCGTGGATATAAAGAATATCGATGCGGTTCAGGCCAAGGCGCTGCAAGCTGTCTTCATAAGACCGCATGATACCGTCGTAGGAATAGTCATAAACAGGTTCAAATGGCATGGGTGAACGAAAACCATGACGCGCTTCGTTCTCATCCACCAACCCGCAAGGTTGCAGCAGGCGGCCTACCTTGGTTGACAGGACAAAGCTGTCACGAGGTGCCTGCCGTAACACGTCGCCAACCCGGCGTTCGCTCAGGCCGAAACCGTAATAGGGTGCGGTATCCACGTAACGCAGACCTGAATCCAGGGCACACTGCACCGTCTCCCTGGCCGTTAGGTCGGTAACGAGACGGTACAAGTTACCCAGGCTGGCGCAACCCAGTCCCAGAGTCACAATTTCAAGATCGGTGTTGCCGATTTTCCTGCATGGTAATGTTTGCCGGCCGGTTGTTTTCATTAAACATATAAAATATAATTGACTATATGAAATAATGAACGTAACGAGAACAGTTGTCAATTTTTCTCCCGTAGCGTTTTTTATGGTAACTTACTAACTCGCGATTTGTGTTGGGGGAAATAAAGTGATCAACGAGAAAGAAAAGAAGCCTGGTACCGGTAAAAGAAAGAGCTATTTCGCGCCGGCTTTGTCCAAGGGACTGGATATCCTGGAACTCATGACCTCAGAGGCGGAAGGTCTCAGCCTGGGCCGGGTCGCTGAAAAACTCGGCCGTTCCAAGGGTGAGATATTCCGTATGCTGGTTGTTCTGGAAGAGCGGGGTTATATCTACCTGCCGCCCGATTCGGATGCCTACATGCTTACCCTGAAAATATTCGAACTTGCGCATAGGCATTCTCACGTAAAACGCCTCTCTTCCGTCGCCGAACCGGTGATGAGAAAACTCGTTCGCACTATCGAACAGTCCTGTCACCTGGTTATTTACTTTAATGGCAGCGGCATTGTCATCGCTCAGCAGGACAGTCCCACGGAACGCGGCTTGAGCGTGCGCCTGGGGGCGACCGCGCCACTGCCGAATACCTGTTCAGGCCACGTCTTGTTAGCCTTCGTTGATGCCAAACAGCGTAAGGAAATGCTTGCCGAGCAGGCTTCCCGGTACAAAAAGTTGTTGACCGGAGCGACAGTCGATGAAATTGTCAGGCGCGTCCGCGAGCAGGGCTTTGAGCGCATTGAGAGCGGACAGGTACAGGGGGTTATCGATATTGGTTATCCCGTATTCGACTATTCAGGGAAAATAGTTGCCGCGCTGGTAGTCCCGTTTCTTGAACACATAGATGGTTCACACCGGGTCAACTTTGACGAGGCCGGCCGTTACCTGGAAGCCGCGGCCGCATCGATTTCAACTGCGCTGGGTTATAAGCCATGACTGACAGGCTGTGTAATATTACCTATGGAACAGGTTCCCGATATTTTTTGGCTGCCGGATTTATAACATAGACAACAAGGGAATATTTAATGGGTATTAAACGTATTGGCGGGGTCAAGACCGGCAGTGGCGGACAAGCATTACCGTTTTGTCAGGCAGTGAGAGCAGGAGATTTTCTTTTTGTCTCCGGCCAGGTAGCGATGGATGACAAGGGAGAAATCATTGAAGGTGGTATTGTTCCTCAAGCCCATAAAACCATGGAAAACATCATCGGGATCCTATCCAAAGCGAACTGCGTCCTGGCCGACGTGGTGAAGGTCAACGTCTGGTTGGATGACACCCGGGATTTTCAGGCGTTTAATCGCGTCTATGCAGACTACTTTGGCGAGCATCCGCCGGCGCGGTCCTGTGTACGTTCTCAGATCATGGTGGATGCGAAAGTGGAGATTGACGTGATCGCCTACAAGCCTGTCGTTGAATAAAACAAAATTCAGAGGTGGTCATTAACTATTCGGTCTACGCGTATCCCTGGAATTTATCGGCCGATAATTACCGGCAACGGGTGGATGAAATGCTGGCCCTGGGGTTGCAGGGAATGAACCTGGCGGTGAGTTATCATGCCGGCAAGTTCATTCATCCACGCGGCAATGGTCATCGTGTTTATTTTCCTGAAGACGGCGTCGTTTATTTCAGGCCGCGCGCCCGGTATGGTCGGATTAAACCTGTTCCCAGTCTTCTGCTTGAACGAGAAGACGTCCTTGAATACGTAACGAAAACAGCCGGCCTGGCCCTGAATGCCTGGGCCGTATTGTTCCACAACAGTCGGCTTGGGCTGCAATACCCGGAGACGATTGTCAGGAATGCCTTTGGCGATGGGTACGTTTACGGTTTATGTCCCGCCCATCCCGACGTGCGCGAATACGCCCTGACGTTATGCAAAGACCTGACGGAACATTACCTCATCACCAACCTTCTGCTTGAGACCCCCGGTTACCTGGCCTACAGCCATGGCTATCATCATGAATTCGCCCAGGTCCCGCCCGATTTATGGTTGGAAGCCTGGTTGGGTTTGTGTTTTTGTGAGCATTGCATTATCGGCGCTGGTCATGTTGGCATTGATGGCAAGGCATTACGGCGGGACGTAGCGACCAGCATTGATGATTACCTGGACAACGCTGAGCTATCCCCTGATAAAACGGCAACCACCTGGTTGGCGAATGTCGTAAATGAAAATGACGAGCTCAAGGCCTTTCTGCAATGGCGCTGCGACGTGGTTACGTCCCTTGTCAGGGAGATACGGGCGCAGGTTCGACCCGAGGTAAAAATAAAGATTATCACCACCACGCAAAAGTCACACAGTGCCAGTGTTCTGGAAGGCCACGATTTACCGACACTGCATACTGTTGCAGATGGTCTGGAACTACCGCTGTACCAACCATCGATAGAAGCAATAGAAGCAGAAGGGAAGTACGTCATTGAACGAGTGGGTGAAGTGGGGCGTCTCAGCGCAATCCTGCGTCCCGGCTGGCCGGATCTGCAGAGCGAGCAGCAAGTGATAGAGGCGGTCGCCCGCGTTCAGGCGCTGGGGATCCGGGAGATTGGTTTTTATAACTATGACATGCTGCGGTCGGTTAATTTGAAGTGGTTGGAAAAAGTACTCAAACGCTGACGGGAGGTTGATTGATGCACAATTATTGTTGTAAAGATAGAGTCGTACTCATCACCGGCGCGTCAGGCGGGGTGGGTGAAGCTCTGTGCCGGTATTTTTGTGAGCGCGGGGCCACGGTGCTGGCGCTTGGAAGAAACCGGGATTTGTTACAACAGTTGGTCGATGAACTTGGGAAAAACTACATTCCCGTAGTCGCCGACGTGACGGATTTATCCGCGTTACAAATGGCAGTCCGGTCCATCACGGAAAAGACAGGCAACGTCGATATTCTGCTTAACAATGCCGGCGCGGCAACGGCGTCAGCCTTAGCCAACCTGACCCCGGAATCCTGGCAGCGTGACCTCAACCTCAATTTAACCGGCGCTTATCATTGCGTTGAGACGGTCAAGCAAGCCATGCTTGCTTGCAACGAAGGCGTGATCATCAATATCGGTTCCGTCAACTCGCTCTCTACTCTGGGACATCCTGCCTACAGCGCGGCAAAGGCGGGTTTAATCAGTTATACCAAATCGCTGGCGGTCGAGTATGGTCCCAAGGGGATAAGAGCCAATCTTCTGAACCTGGGCACTATCAAAACTCAGGCATGGAATGAACGGGCTGCCAGGAATCCCGGGATATTTGAGGAGTTGAAGAAGTGGTACCCCTTGCGTAATTTTGCCGAGCCCCGGGACGTGGCGGCCATTTGTGGCTTCCTGGCTTCCGAGGATGCCCGTTTTATTACCGGCGCTATCATACCGGTGGATGCCGGCTTGACAGCAGGCAACCCCGTCATGGCCGCTGAACTGACGCTGGAGGAATTTTAGGTGGCGTTGGCTTTGGACGCCTTGTTGACAGCGCCCCTGGAAGCCGGCGTCAAGGGGCTTCCCCATGACGGCGCGGGACTGTTGTTATCAGACGTTGCCGGACAGAATTGGAATTTACTGGAGGAGCGCCTCCCGCTGCCCAGCGCCGTCATCAAACAGAACGTGCTGGAACGTAACGCGGGATGGTTGCGGGATTTTCTGAAGAAGAAAAATGTCCTGTTGGCGCCCCATGGAAAAACAACCATGTCCCCACAGTTATTTGACCTGCAACTGCGTTACGGCGCCTGGGGAATGACCGTAGCTACCGTTCAACAATTGAAGGTCTGCCGGCGTTTTGGCATACCGCGCGTAATGATGGCCAACCAGTTGGTCGGGGCCAATGATATCGAATACGTGGTGGGAGAATTATCCCGGGATGCCGCGTTTGAATTTTATTGCCTGGTCGATTCCATTGAAGGCGTGGAGCGCCTGCAACGCGTTTTGGCGCGTATCGGCAAAGCTAAGCCGTTACGGGTACTGATAGAAATGGGTATCCCGGGGGGACGCACGGGATGTCGTACCGTGGATGAAGCAATCAAGGTCGCCGAGCGGGTCTCCATGCAGTCTCATCTTGCCCTGTACGGGGTGGAGTGCTATGAAGGGATTATCGTCGGCACTGACTCGAAGGATGCTGAGTCCCGTGTCAAGGGCCTTCTTCAGCAGGTGGTGACCGTTTACCGGGGCTGTCAGTCCAGGCAGTTATTTGCCGATCCCAACTGTATTTTGTTGAGCGCCGGCGGTTCGGCCTATTTTGATATGGTAGCCTCGATGCTCGGTCGGTTGGGTCAGGATGCGGTCAGGGTCATTGTGCGGAGTGGTTGTTATCTTACCCATGATTCGCTGTTTTACGAACGTCACTTCCGCAACGTAAAGGCAAGATGCGCGGCTGACCAGGTCCCGGGAGGTGACCTCAAACCGGCCCTGGAGGTGTGGGCTTACGTCCAGTCCGTTCCCGAACCGGGGCTGGCTGTTCTCAACGCGGGTAAGCGCGACGTTTCTTATGATATTGATCTTCCCGTGGTTGAAAAATGGTATCGCCCCGGACTAATGAAACGACCGGAAGCGGTAGAGGAAGAAACCGCCATAGTCGCACTCAATGACCAGCACGCCTGTCTGCGGTTTCCTGAAAAGATGAATTTGGCGGTAGGCGATATGATTGCCTTGGGTATTTCCCATCCCTGCACCACCTTTGACAAGTGGCGATTGCTATGGCTGGTGGATGACGACTATAACGTCACCGGCGGCATCCGGACGTTTTTCTGAGCAGTCGCCATGCCTGACCTATATGACCTGATTTTTTGCGGCGGCGACGTGATAGATGGTAGTGGCGCCGGACGGTTTGCCGCGGACGTTGCGCTGGCCGCTGACCGAATCATGAATATCGGTCAATTGACCGGGAGATATGCCAAACGGGTAATAGATATCCGCGGCAGGATACTCTGCCCGGGTTTCATTGACGTGCATAGCCATGATGATCGGGAGTGCATTGACAAACCGGAAATGCAACCGAAAGTCAGCCAGGGAGTGACGACGGTTGTCGTCGGCAATTGCGGCCTCAGCCTGGCGCCGCTGGTTTGCAGTTCGAGGCCGGTAGAACCGTTGAACCTGCTGGGGGGTGAGGCTGAATTTGAATTTAGTGATTTCCGGGGTTATATAGAAGCAATAGAGCAGACAAAGCCCGCTACCAACGTGGTTGCCCTGGTGGGCCACTCAACCTTACGCGTAGCCACCATGGCCGACCTGGATAAAAAAGCTTCAGCGAGTGAACTCGACGCCATGTTGAGGTTGCTGGAAGACGCGTTGGACGCCGGGGCTGCCGGCCTGAGCAGCGGGGTGTATTATCCTCCGGGAAGAGCGGCGGATAGAGATGAACTCGTCCCCCTGGCGGGACTCGCGGGTGAAAAACAAGGGGTCTATGCGGCCCATTTACGCGATGAATATGATCACGTTATCGAGGCCATGCAGGAGGCTTTTGATACCGCGAGCCGGGCACAGGTTCCCTTGATCATTTCTCATCATAAATGTGCCGGCGTGCAGAACTGGGGGCGAACGAGAGAGACCCTGCAATTGCTTGATGAAGTCGGTAAGACTCAGCCTGTCAACGTCGATTGTTACCCATATACCGCCGGTTCCAGTGTTCTGGACCCTGAACTCGTGGACGGCAGGATAAAAATACTGATCACCTGGTCTGAATCATATCCTGAACTTGGCGGACGTTACCTGGAAGATATAGCAGAAAATTGGCAATGTACCCAATCGCAAGCGGCTGAACGTTTGCGTCCCGGCGGCGCCTGTTATTTCCAGATGCACGAAGATGACGTTCGCAGGGTGTTGCAACATCCGTCCGGCATGATCGGTTCCGATGGTTTGCCGAATGATCCCCGTCCCCATCCACGGTTATGGGGGACGTTTCCCCGGGTGTTGGGACGATACGTTCGCGCTGAGCAGCTTTTCTCATTGGAAGCGGCGATTCATAAGATGACGGGGTTGCCGGCGTCATTATTCAGGATACCCGGGCGTGGCATGATACGTCCGGGGTCGTTTGCCGACCTGGTGGTTTTTGACCCGGACGAAATTCGGGATAACGCAACCTATCAAAATCCGTGTGAACCGGCGGCGGGGATAGACTACGTGCTGGTGAACGGCCGCTGTACCTGGCAGAAGGGAAAAGAAACCGGTATACGGTCGGGGCGTTTTATTCCACGATCGGGTTCATTAACCCGGGAGGCTGACCCGTCAGGATATGACAAGGATCATTCCGCTGCGGACAGACGTTAGGACATTGGGAAAAATGATGTTGAAAGAGGCGTCTCTCATTGCAGTAGATTGGGGTTCCAGTCAATTCCGGGCCTACCTGTTGGACGGAAACGGGAAAATAATTGAAAAAATAGAGCATAACCGGGGAATATTCACAACCAGAGAAGACAGTTTTAAGGATGTTCTGTATTCCTCCTGTGGCAGGTGGTTTGACTACGCGCCGGGAATACCGGTATTCATGTGCGGCATGATTGGCAGCCGGGAGGGATGGGTCGAGACGGAATATTTAAAATGCCCGATTACGGTCAAAGAACTGGGTAAACGTCTGGTAAATGTCCCTGGCGAGCAGGATAATCCGATCTTCATCGCACCGGGGATAACCTCTGACAAGTTTGCGTTTACCGACGTGATGCGCGGCGAGGAAACCCTGATATTCGGTTTGTCACCGGAATCCCGTCCTGGTGGAATAGTCTGCCTGCCGGGTACCCACAGTAAATGGGTCTCAGTGAACGGCAACAGGATTAATGATTTTGCCACTTTCCTGACCGGCGAATTATATGCCTCGATCAAGACCTCAGGTTCCATCCGGCCGGCGATTAAATATGAAGATTTCGATGAAGACGCGTTTAAAGAAGGCATCAGGATCAGTCGTGCGCCGGGAGGTCTTTCCCACCACGTATTTTCCATCCGCTCGCGTCTGGTGACGGGCGAATCGTCTTACGGCATCCATGCCGGTTACCTCTCCGGCCTGTTGATTGGCGCTGAAATCAGCGCCGGTCTGACGCTTTATCCGGATACCGGCATTATCACCCTGGTAGCGAACACGCTATTGGCGCGCCAGTATGGCCTGGCATTCTCGCTGTTTGATATTTCTACCGCGTCCATTCCGGCGGAGGCGGTGGCGGCGAGTGGTTTATGGAAGCTGGCCGGCGTCTGCGGACAGGTTATATAGCTTGTTAACAGGCCTCATGCTCGATAACTATATCAAAGACATTCCCCTGATTGCCATATTACGCGGCATTACGCCTGATGAGGCTGTTTCGGTGTCGGAAATATTGGTGGAAGCGGGAATAGCAGTGATTGAGGTGCCGTTAAATTCAGCGGATGCCTGCACGTCGATCAAAATACTGGCAAAGCGTTATCGCAACGAAGCGTTGATTGGCGCAGGTACGGTATTGAACGTCAGTGAAGTGACCACCGTTCAACAGGCGGGCGCCAGGCTGGTTGTTTCCCCCAATACGGACGTTGCGGTCATTTCCGCCGCGAAGCGATTGAACATGGTCTCCATACCGGGCAGTTGTACCCCGACGGAGATACTGGGCGCGATAGCGGCGGGAGCCGACGCGGTGAAGTTGTTTCCTGCCGAAATTATCTCGCCCATTGCAGTCAAAGCAATCCGGGCCGTTCTACCGCCCGGCTTTCGTTTGTTTGCAGTGGGGGGGGTTAACAGCGAAAACATGCCGGACTATATACGCGGTGGAATTCACGGATTTGGCATTGGCTCCACGCTATACAAGAGAGGAAAGTCACTGTCTGAAATCAGGCGGGACACCGGTTTACTTGTCTCAGCCTATCGAAATAGTACATAGGATGTATCGTGCAGAATATAGGTACGCAGCTCCGCTTCCCGCTGACCCGCCTTCGTGTATGCCTCAATGATTTATATAAAAAATACTATTTTTTATATAAATATCGTAGAATAATGCCTCTGTTTGACCTGGTATGAAGTTCAATCCCACCGGGGAGTCGATTTCAGCAGGATGTGATGTATTGACACGTGAGGTGAATAATAGATTATGAAAGTGGGTCTTTGCGGCCTGGGTAACCGCCTGAGTTACCTGGCCTGTTTGTTACATCAGTACGTGCCGGAGTTTGATCTCGTGAGTTATGCCGACCCGACGCCGGCAGGTCTGTCCTATCTGCAGGAACATGGTCTTGAACCCGTGGCTTATGCGGCTTTGCAGGAGATGTTGGCCAACGAGCCCATCGACTTGTTGATGATAGGTTCACCAAATCACCTGCACCTTGAGCAAATCCGGGCTGGGTTGGAAGCCGGGGTTCGAATCTTCACGGAAAAACCCGTCGTAACGACTGAGGCACAGACTTTTGAGATACTGGAGTTGTTAAAACAATATGGGCCGGATCAAGTCATTGTCGGTATGGTGCTGCGCTATTCGCCGCTCTTTAAAGATCTGCAGGCGACGCTGGACGCGGGAGAACTGGGTGAGATTACCAGCATAGAGGCATCTGAGCATATCGCCCCGGAACATGGCGCCTTTTTTATGCGCGACTGGCGTCGAAACGCGGCCTATTCAGGCGGATATATCCTGGAAAAATGCGTGCATGATTTCGATCTTTACCAGGGTCTGCTTGGTTGCCGTCCCGAACGGGTGGTGAGTTTTGGTGGTCGGAAAACCTTTACCCCTGCAAACAGGGCGTTGGAGACAGTGGACACTTACCATGAAAGAAAATCCAGCTGGCATGGAAGCGCCCACGTTTTTGATGACGATACTGACCTGGTCGATTACCAGACTATGTTGCTCGAATACGCGTGCGGCGCCAACCTGTGTTTTCATGCCAACCTGAATGTTCCTGACTATTTTCGACGTTTTTGTGTCATCGGTTCCATGGGTATGGCGGAAG
Source organism: Gammaproteobacteria bacterium (assembly GCA_965248145.1). Lineage (GTDB taxonomy): Bacteria > Pseudomonadota > Gammaproteobacteria > Eutrophobiales > Eutrophobiaceae > JAAXHV01. The sequence goes on from OZ252091.1 coordinate 1,412,803, forward strand.
GAGATTTTGTCCGGGGTTACTATCGCGTCCATGATGCTCCCTCCTCCAGGAAACGTATCGATAAAACGTACAGTTATGATAACAGTATTTCCAGGCACTACGGGGCGGAAGAACAAATGGCCGCAGATTTGACTAAGCATTTCCAGGAAGGCGTTTCGTTGCCGGTATCGATTCTGGATGCGCTAGAGGCGGGTTTAACGGCAATCAAACTGGACGAGTCCCGCAAGACGGGTAAGGTGGTGGATATGGTTGACGTATGGGAGCGCTTCGACAGCTACGGATTGCGATAAGTTATTGGGATGTCCAGGATAATCAATAATCCGCTACCGGAAAACAGGTGGTCTGAACTTGATCTGTGGAAGTTGTCTGCGGAGAAATCAGAATGCTGAAAAATATTGACCCCATACTTGGCCCGGAGCTACTTAAAATATTAAGGGCAATGGGGCATGGTGATGAGATTGTCATCGTCGATGCCAACCACCCGGCCGAAACCAATGCACAACGCTTAATTCGTATGGATGGCGTGACCGCGACGAGGGCGCTCAAGGCTGTGGTATCGGTGCTGCCGTTGGATACCTATGTTGATTGTCCGGTGCATACCATGCAGGTGGTCGGTCACCCGGATGAGGCGCCGGAGATCGTGGTAGAGTTCCGTCATATCGTCAGGGTTTGGGCAGGCGCTGAAATAACGTTTGGCGCGTTGGAACGTTTCGATTTTTACACCCGGGTCAAGACGGCGTTTGCGCTGGTTGCCACCGGCGAGCAGCGTTTATATGGCAATATCATTTTGAAAAAAGGCGTGGTTGAACCCGGCAGATCCGAGTCGCCGACCTCTGAATAATTACTTGCGTTGAGACTTCCCCGAAAATTCGTCAAAAACAGGAACGGATTGTGAAAAAATCAATGCGAATGTCGCGGGGTTTTTTGGGCGATGTTTTTATAGGTCACCATATCGTCAAACACCGCGCCGGCGCTTAGAGAAGATACGTGTTGTCTGTATATCTGCTGCCACCAGGTTTGGTTCTCAGGAATATTCAACTGCAATTTTTTATGCCGCCTGGCAATCTCACTATCTTTAATCAGGACGTCAACCCGGCGCGTATTTAAATCAACCCGAATTTTATCACCGTCTTTCAGAATCGATAAATTACCCCCCACTGCGGCTTCCGGCGAGGCGTTTAATATTGACGGCGCCGCGGAAGTGCCGCTTTGCCGACCATCGCCGAGGGTCGGCAAGGCCGGGATTCCCTGTTTGATGAGCGTGTCCGGCGGCTGCATGTTGACCACTTCCGCGGAGCCGGGATAGCCCTTCGGTCCGGCGCCGCGCATGACCAGGATACTTTTTTTCGTGATCTTAAGCGCCGGATTATTAATACGCGCATGATAGTCTTCCGGCCCGTCAAACACCACGGTCTCCGCCTCAAAGGCGCCGGGGTCATCATTGTCTGACAAATACTCATCCTGAAATGATTGATTGATGGCGGAAACCTTCATTATCGCTGATTCAAACAGGTTGCCGGTTAAAACCATAAACCCGGAATCCAACTGCATCGGTTCATGCACGGGTCTGATTACCTTGGGGTCGATGATGTGACATTGGTAACAGTTTTCACCCAATGTCCGCCCTGTTACGGTTATTTGATCCTGCTGCAGTAAGTCGGCATTGATCAACTCGTTGATAACCGCAGGTAATCCGCCGGCGCGATGAAAATCCTCCGATAGATACTCACCTGTCGGCTGGCAATTAACCAGCAGGGGTATCGGATGACCTGTTTCCTGCCAGTCAGACATGGTCAAAGGTACGTCTGCATGGCGGGCAATGGCATTAATATGAACCGGCGCATTGGTTGAACCGCCAATCGACGCACAGACAACAATGGCGTTCTCGAACGCTCCCCGACTTAAGATTTCAGCTGGCGTCAAATCTTCCCATACCAGTTCGACGCTTCGCTTCCCGGTTCGGTATGCCATTTGCTGTCGCTCCCGGTAGGCTGCGGGGATAGAAGCACAACCCGGCAAAGTCATACCGAGCGCTTCTGCCAGGCAATTCATGGTCAGCGCCGTACCCATGGTATTGCAGTGACCCACAGAAGGGGCTGAGTTGGCAACCAATTCCATAAATTCTTCTTTATCAATCTCACCACCTGATAATTTACGTCTCGCATCCCAAATTACCGTCCCGGACCCGACACAACTTCCCAGGTAGTATCCATTCAGCATCGGTCCGACTGACAATGCGATGGCCGGCAGGTTGACACTCGCCGCGCCCATGAGCAGGGCCGCGGTCGTCTTATCACAACCCGTCGTCAGGACAACGCCATCCAGGGGATAACCGTGTAGTACTTCGATCAAGGTCAGGCACTGCAAATTCCGATCCAATGCAGCCGTCGGGCGCCGCCCGGTTTCCTGGATCGGATGAACTGGAAACTCAAGGGGCACGCCCCCGGCGTCACGTATTCCTTCCTTGATACGCGTTGCCAGTTCAAGATGATGCCGGTTACACGGAGTCAAATCGGAACCGGTTTGAGCAATGCCTATAATCGGGCGGTCCGATTGGAGTTCTTCACGGGTTAACCCGTAATTAAGATAACGTTCAAGGTACAACGCGGTCATTCCCGGTGTGTCGGGATCATTAAACCACTGCCGACTGCGTAAAGTTTTCTTCGCTTTCTTCATGTTCTTAAACCCGCCCTCCATCAATGATGATGGATTGTCCGGTAATCATGGCAGAGGCATTGGAGGCCAGGAACAAGGCTGCATGAGCAATATTTTCTTCGGTCACCATGGTTTTCAGACACTGCTGTTGACGACATTCAGCCAATGCTTCTTCCGTGGCCCATAATTCTTTTTGTCGTGAGGTGAGTACCCAACCGGAGATCAAGGCATTGACGCGAATATTGCCTGTACCCAATTCCCGCGCTAATGCCTTGGTCATACCGACAATAGCGGCTTTCGACGCCACGTAGGCAGGATAGCCGGTAAGTCCCAGGTTAGCAGAATTCGAGCCCAGGTTGATGATGCTGCCATAACCCAACGCCGTCATATCCTGTTGCACCGCCTGGGCCGTAAAAAAATACGGTCGCAGGTTCGTATTTAATGAATTATCCCATTCTTCTACCGTCATTGATTCCAGTTTATGGCGCGTGTCGCTGGCGGCATTGTTGATCAATATACTGATAGGGCCCAATGCAGTTCTCACTTCCTCTATAGCTTCTCGAAGTGCGTCAATGTCACGGATATCACAGCGGATGTAAAACGGTCGATAACGTGCGAGTTGCTCCACGTCATCACACAGTCGTTCAGCCGTTTCCTGTCGTAGTGAGACAAATCCGACCTGCGCGCCTTGTAACGCAAAGGCACGGGTGAACGCCGCGCCGATGCCCGAACCACCGCCCGTGATAAACACGGTCTGACCCTTGAGATCAGGGAATTGTGGAGACAGTTCATTAAACGAGATATTTGAATTATTGCTATCCATTCTGCAGCCTCTTGCAAACTTGAGTTATTGCTAACGCGTCAGGGCAAACGCATACTTTTGAAGACGCCTCGGTAGAGCAGGTTCTGGGGTTCCCCCTGCGCAATGACGGAGGTTCCTCAATTAAAAAGTATGCGTTTGCCCCGAGTAACAATATCATATAATAATGAGCAGGCAACACTAAATCTGAATCAATAAATTTATGCTGTCCCGTTAATTGGATTGATTGCTCCGGTTATGATGAACATTCTGATACTTATCGCACTCTATGCCACCTGGTGGTAGGCTGGCCGGCGTGAAACCACGGCTGCTTGACATCATTGAGGTCGGTAATACGCTCGGCGAAGGGGTGCAATGGAATGCTGCGACCGAGTCTCTCTGGTGGACGGATATCCAGGCTCGTCTGCTCTATCAGTATCACTTACCTACTTGCCGATTGTCGAAATTCTCAACGCCGGAACGATTGTGTTCATTCGGCTTTGTCGAAAACAAGGCGGATTTCATTGCCGCGTTTGCGCGCGGATTTGCTCTCTATAATCCTGTCTCACAGGATATAACCTGGCTGAGTCGCCCTGGGGGATTGAGCCACGGCATACGTTTCAACGACGGAAAAACAGATCGCCAGGGACGTTTTTGGGCGGGTACCATGGTAGAAAACGGCGATCCCGCAATACGCCGGGAAGGTAGTCTGTACAGTCTCGATGGTTCATTTGTACTGCATAAACACGAAACTGACATCGGTATTTCCAACGGGCTTTGCTGGAGCCCGGAATCAAAGTACCTGTATTTTGCCGATTCAGCCCGGAGAACAATTTACAGCTATGAATTTGACCCGGATTCAGGGGCAATAGAAAATCGCAAGGTCTTTGTGGAAACAGGGCGCGGCGCCTTTCCTGATGGGGCCGAAATTGACAGCAATGGCTGCCTGTGGAGCGCGCACTGGGGCGCGGGACGGGTTGTCAGGTACACACCGGAGGGAAAAACGGATGCAGTGCTTACTCTACCCGTGAGTCAGCCTACCTGTGTGACATTCGGCGGCCCGGGACACGAATTGTTGTTTATCACGTCAGCGGGAGATGGGCTTGACGACGACAAACTGTGCAAGGAACCTCACGCAGGAGACGTGTTTGTTTTTCAGGTCGGCGTTTCCGGTTTGCCGGCATGTCATTTCATTCAAGTGGTGAAACAGACTGGTAAGCCTCCTCAAGCAGGTTTGTAGTGCCTCCATGTAAGCTTGCCGCGTCTCGGCAGGGACAAACCGCGTAATAATATACTCTCCATCATCACCCTTCTCCAAAAGAAAAGGGGATATTTTAGCTTTGGACAAAGGGAATATTACTTCTTCGCGCCAATATCGAAATATTATATTTAAAAAAGTGTTGCATATATAAATATTTTGTATAATACTTATCAGACCATAATATATTGATAGTTATTCAGGAGGCGATAAAAATGTTTTATCCTAAGCGACTTTTAAAATTGTTTATTTTCGCAGCTTCGGTGTCGGCGGGTTTTTTTGCTGGCCTCGGCAATGTCTTCAGCCAGGAGGAGGTGCTTGAGGAAGTAGTGGTTAAGGGCATCAGGAAATCCGTTCAGGAGGCATTGACTGCCAAACAGGAAAATACGAATTTTGTTGATGCAATCAGTGCTGAGGACGTGGGTAAATTGCCTGACTCGAATATTGCAGAGGCCCTGCAACGGGTGACGGGTGTTGCGATTCAGCGTAACAGGGGGGAAGGTGATTTTGTTTCCATCCGCGGCTTGGGACCCAACTTTGTCCGCAGTTCCCTCAATGGACGCACTTTGTTAAGCGCGACTGAATCCCGACATGCCACACGCAGCGGTGGGGTGGATAGTTCCACCGGTCGTGAGATCAACTTTGACGTGCTGCCTTCGGAGATCATCAGTTCGCTTGAAGTGGTGAAATCCCCTTCGGCGGAACACGTTGAAGGTGGTCTGGGTGGTGTTGTCGACATTCATACTCAACGCCCCCTTGACCTCGGAAACAAGGTTGTCGGATCCGTCAAAGGCGCCTACCGTGTATTTAACGAGGACGCTGAACCTGCCGTTTCCGGTCTGTTCAGCTGGGTCAGTGAGGATAAATCGTTTGGCTGGCTGGGTAGTGTTTCCTACTCAAAGCGTTATATCCGGGAAGACAATAATGACAGCTATGGTTATTGGCCGTTCGATGCTGCCGGTTCAATTGATTCCAATGGGGACGGTAGCGGTGACCTGACGGGAGTTATCCTTCCGTTTTCCACTAATCCTGCAGTCTACCAGGAGGATCGTGAACGCCTGACCCTGCAGAGTACCTTGCAATGGGAGTCAGGCAACGGCCATGAATTAACGGCGGATTTGCTGTATTCGGAACGGAATATTGAGAACCTGGGTGCGTTGGCTGAAGCCGGCACGTGTTGTCTGTCTTTCGGGTTTGATGGTTTTTATTTTGGTTCCGGCGCCGCTGGCGTTACCAATCCCGATGGGAGTTTGCAGGCATCGGGCATAGCGGTCAACGATAATAATACGGCAACGGCGTATACCATGAGTTCACAGGTTATTTCTGCTACGGATGAGCAGGATATCGATGATGAGTTGCTCAGTCTTGGTTTGAACTACGGTTTTGTCTTATCGGACTGGGCGGATTTTAATGTTGACGTGTCTTATTCCGAGGCGGAAGGCAAATTGAATTTCCAGCGGACTTCCATGCAGACTACCGGCGCCGTCCCTTTTGAGCTTCAAATCGGTGGTGACCAACTGAATCTTAAACGCCTGGCCGGTGGTCCTGACCTGTCTGATGTATCCAGCTACACGACTCGAAATGCAGACGCGGTCGATCGTTATAATGACGACAGTGAACTCGCGATTGGTTTGGACGCCGTATTTGCGAGCAGGCTGAAGGCGGGTATACGCTATCGTGACCGGACAAAAGACGTGCATGATCGGACTACGTTTAACGTGAATACGGATAGCTTTTCCGCCGCAGGGGTTACGGAGACGTTCAGTGTCGGTAATTTCGTTGACGGCGATACGCCCTTTCCTTTTGGAGAGATTGCATTTTCGGACGTTGCAAGTCTAAAGGCACATATTATTGCCAATAACCCTGGAGCCAGTTTTGACTCGGTATATGTGCCTTCGGATTCTTATGATACGGATGAACGAACCCTTGCGGGCTATATACAGTTGGACCTGGAGGGTGAGGTCGGGAGTATCCCCTACGCCGGTAACGTGGGCGTGAGAATTGTGCGGACTGATACGGACATAACCGGGTTTTTTAAGCCTTTCAGGATCGATAACGATGAGGATACCGGGAATCTGGGTAAAACAGTGTTCCTTAGTGAAGATATTTCAGAGGAAACAATCAGCAGTGATTACATCAATGTATTACCCAGCCTGAACCTGCGTTTCGAATTACAGGACGACCTGTTTCTTCGTTTTGCCGCGAATAAATCGGTCACTCGCCCGACTTTCAAGCAATTATCGCCCGGTCTCGGTATCGCAAATCCGACCAACCGGTTTGCCACCGCGGGTAATCCGGGGCTCGTGGCCTACGAAGCAGTAAACTATGACTTGGGAATTGAGTGGTATTTTGCTGACAGCAGTGCTGTATATATAGGGGCTTTCTGGAAGACAATCGATGAGTTTATAGGCGGTAGTACTACCGTTGACCCCAACCATGGCAATCCTGAGGCAGATGGCGATGGTGACGGGGTGCCTGATGGCCTCGGCAGCAGTGTGGAGTTCTTTGGGGTGGGTTTTGCCAGCGTCACGCAGCCTCTGAACCAGGGTGAAGCGGAAATAATCGGTCTTGAAGCCGGTTACCAGCAGGCTTTTGATAATGGTTTCGGCTATATACTCAATGCAACGGTGATTGACAGCTCAGCGGAATTTACCTCCGGAGCCAAGGAGGGTGAGAAGATACCGTTCACGGGTGTCTCTGACTACAGTTACAACCTGACCGGCTATTATGAAAACCATGGATTTCAGGCGCGCCTGGCCTACTCGTTCAGGAGTGAATTTGTGACACTCCCGTCCGACGTGTTCGGTAATACGTTGTATGTTGACGATTATGGTCAGTTGGATGCATCAATCAGTTATCTCTTCAATGATAATATTACGATCTTTGTCAACGGATTGAACCTGACCGATGAATACGCGAATATATATTCGGACAGCCCGGACCGTCCGGTGTCGTTGTCATACGTCGGCACCCGTATTGAATTTGGCGTGCGCGGTTCATTCTGAATTCATCTGTCTATTTGTTCAGTGATTGATGAGAGGCGGGATAGTGTTGTTTCACTATCCCGCTGTTTTGTGGAGATCCTCCACAGGAACCTGTAAATCGAGGGCCTGAACAGAAATTCGGTACTGATACTGTACGCTCTCCTGATATAAATAACCAATCGGATAAATCACTATGGCCTGGACCGACTGGGGGATAGTCGTAATCTATTTAGTCACTGCCCTGGCGATAGGTTTTTATTTCGCAAAAAAGGCGGCCGGCAGCACGACTGATTTTTTTGTCGCCGGCCGCTCCCTGCCGTGGTACATAGCAGGTACTTCCATGGTGGCGACAACGTTCTCATCGGATACGCCGTTATGGGTCACGGGCGCTGTGAGGGAGGAGGGTATTTATGCGATCTGGATAATGTGGGCCAGTGTATTAGGCACACTGGCAACGGTATTTTTCTTTGCGCGCCTTTGGCGACGCTCAGAGGTATTGACTGAGATAGAATTTATCAGCAAGCGTTATGATGCAAACAGGGCCATGCATGGCCTGCGTATCTTTAAGGCGTTGTTCGATGGAGTATTCGTCAATTGTATTATTATGGCGTCCGTTACCCTGGCGATGTCAAAGATCCTGGTCGTCATCCTGGGACTATCACGGGAACCATTATTCCTGCTGCCTCTGGTTGGCGCAGTTACCCCTGATTTACTCCTCTTGGTATTCTTGGGCTTCGTAGCTTTGCTCTACACCATGTTATCGGGTTTATACGGCGTGGTGTATACTGACCTGATTCAATTTGCTTTGGCCATGGTGGGGGCGATTGCTCTGGCGATCATTGTGTATGTTGATCTGTCCGCCAGGGGCGGCGTGTTGTCGCAATTACAGGCCGCACCAGATTTCCATCTGAATCAATTGAACATGTTTCCGGAAATCGGCTGGGATTTGGAAACAGCGACTTTTTTCATTCTTATCACGGTGAGCTGGCTGTTCCTCGCACCGGGGACCGGGTTTTATCTACAACGTGTATTTGCAACCCGTACAGAAACCGATGCGATGTTGAGTATCTATTGGTATTGCTTTTGTAATTATGTACTACGCAGTTGGCCCTGGATCGTCGTGGGTGTTGCCTCCCTGGTGTATTTTCCCGATCTCATCGATTCGGAACATGCCTATCCGGAGATGGTCGATGCCTTTTTGCCGATAGGCCTGAAAGGGGTCATGGTTGCCTCCCTGTTAGCGGCGTTTATGAGTACGCTGGATACGCACATGAACTGGGGGGCATCCTACATGGTTAATGATATCTACCAGCCTTACCTGGCGCCTGGACGCGACAGGAAGCATTACGTTACTGCGGCCCGCTATGCCATGTTCGGATTGATATTTATTGCGATCCTGATTGGTACCCGGTTGACCGGTCTCCTCGATGCCTATAAATACCTGTTTGTTTTTTGGGGGGGTATATCTTTTGTGTTGATTGCCCGTTGGTATTGGTGGCGGATTAACACCTGGTCGGAAATTGTCACATTGGTAACGGCAGCCGTCTTTGGGAACCTGTTATTTATCTTGGTGCCGGACCAACCAGGTGAGGATTGGTTTGCCGTCAGGATGCTGATTAATTTCATTGTGACCACAGCGGTATGCATCATCGTCACTTATCTTACGACACCGGCCGAACCATCACCACAAACGGCTGAATTCTATAAACTCATGCGCATCCAGGGAGTCGGCTGGAGGAGAGTGCGTCAAGTAACCGGCATTGCTCCATTGGACGCCAACCTCAAGGATAATACCATCGCTTGGTTAGCCAGTGCCCTTTTTATCTACGGATTATTGTTTGCATCGGGGTATGCCATATTTGAGGAATGGGTAATGTCCGGTATATATACGCTGATTACCCTGACCGCGGCAATGATAGTATATAAAAAGTTTGCAGTCGTAACTCAAGGGTTAAAGTCATGAGTTAAAATGTTGGCCCCCCGTCATTTGTATGTTGCTGTTATCTTATAAGGAAAGTTGGTTTGACCGGATTTCGGGTTGAGCTTACGACTGAGTTACAACATTCCAGACACCGTCCTGGAATGTTGTAATCCGATAGCTGAAATGACGGGGCAGGTTACCTAACCATCAAAATAATATTAACGTACTACTATGTTGATAAGTGACACTAATCAGACAAATACAGTTGCAGCGTCAGGGGCGAAAAGCGGTTCCGCCTTTATCTCACTCGGCATGGTTAAAAATGCGGAGTATGAAATTATTTTGGAAGATACAGGTTTCGTTGACAGGGAAAAAATCGTCTTGGAACGCACCTGGTCGGGAAATACAGTCAGCTCCACCTTGAAAAATACGGCTGACACGCGAGTCAACATAGAGGAAATAGTCTTATTCCGTGTTTTTCATAACATGCCCCCGGAGACCGCGCTGTATGGTGAAGGCTTTACCATGCTGTCGCAGACAGGCGGTACCTTAGGCGTTCCCGTAGATATCGGTGAGCACACGGATAGAGATCACTATAAATTGCCGCAAGCTGAAGGCGTCCTTACCATATATAATATGGCGATGTTGACGCCGCCTGGAGCAGAGACTGCTCTTTTCGCCTTTACTTCCTGTCGCCGCTTTCAAGGTATTATTCGCGTTCATCCCGGAGAAATTGCTGTTGTTCTCGAGGCAGAGGGTTTATCAATGGCCCCAGACGAGATATGGAAACTGGAGGGTTTTATGTTTGCTACAGGTCCCGACAGGAATTCGCTTCTGGAATCATTAACAGTGGCTATTTGTATGCAACATAAACCACGTTTATCAGGTTTTCCGCCTGTCGGATGGTCTTCCTGGGTATCTTTCGGACATGAAGTGACGGCCGGGCAGGTAATGCAGGTTGTCGAAACACTCAAGACAATAGACACTTCGATTAAAATTATTCAAATCGATGACGGTTACCAGGATGAAATGGGTGATTGGTTGATAACGCGTCCTGGTTTTGGCATGACCATACAGGAACTGGCACAAACTATTCGGGCCAACGGATTCGAACCTGGCTTATGGGTGGCGCCTTTTATCGCAGACGACACGTCCAATATATTTCGCCATCACCCTGATTGGTTTATCCAGGACGATAAGGGCCGACCGTTGCGTTCTGATCACGTTACGTTCGGTGGATTTGGGCGAGGTAACGCCTGGTATGTGCTTGATTGTACCCATCCTGCCGTACCCGAACACCTGGAGAATATGTTTTATACAATGAGTCATGAGTGGGGTATTGAATATTATAAATTGGACGCGCTTTTTTGGGGGGCAATGCATGGTGGTTGCTTATATGATGAGAACCTGACCAGGATCGAAGCCTACCGGAAGGGTATGCGGGCTATTCGGCGAGGTATCGGAGAAGATAGCTTTGTAACAGCTGCAAACCATGTAAATTGGGCCTCTTTGGGTTTAATCGATGGGATGAGGACCTCAGCGGATATCTATCCGACCTGGGATGTGGTTAAATTAACGGCTTATCAAAACTTTCTTCGTGCCTGGCAGAATGCACGATTTTGGCACGTGGACCCGGACTCGGTTCTGCTTTCCGGGGAAGCAGGTTTACACGTGTTTGAAGGTGAATTATCCGCCTCGGAACTTCTATTTCACTGGACGAGTATATTCCTTACCGGTGGAATGCTGTTTTCCGGGGATGACCTGACTTTGTTATCACCGGAACTAATTGAAAAGCTTGATTTTCTACAACCACCAGGCGTCCCTCCGGTTTATCAATGTGCTGACAATAACGTAGCAATCATCGTAAAGCCGGAAAAAATATACTATGCTGCCTTTAACAGAAATGATATTCCCATTGACGTTTCGATCAAATTGCAACGTCGAGCGAAATTACGTGACGTTTGGTCTGAAAAAGAACTGGGAAGTTTTGATGATACATATACTGTTAACCAGCTAGCCCCTCATAGTACGATACTTCTCGAGGAACTGTAGCTATGTTTACGGTTGTTAGAAGCAGGTTGTGGAGGACCCACCGGCTACAGCAGTTTCCTCTTAGCGCCGTACTCGCCCGCCCGCCACCCCAGACCCGCAGGCGCACAGCTCAAAACAGCCCGTAGCTTACCACCAACGCCGAAACAAACCGCCACAAAGAACCCATCCACACACGACAGGACCAACCTGCCAGTTCCCCTCAAGAATTTGCTCCGGACCGGGTGTACTTTAAGAACGCCTGGCCATGCGAAGACAGTAGCTTACAAAATATATTAATTTAGGTATGAAATATTTTTTCATATATGCTATAATGTACTATCTTTATCCAAAGTTGTGCTAACAGTTGTCAGACGCAGGCGGGTACCTGCCTGTAAGGGGATTATTATGAAGCATAACAGGTTGAACAAGCCGATATCCTGCCACGGGATAGGGTGCGCTATCTGCCCGCTGATGTAGGCGGCGTATCGCCCTGTTTGTCCTCCCTGTAATAATGCAAGAGATGCCATGCGGATGCCAATAATCACGCGCGGGGCCGTCCTCTGCGCCTGCCTGGGCGCGCATTATCGCCGGTTTGCAGGTTATCTGCTGGCGGGAGTGCTGCTTGTCGGCCTGGCGCTGGCGGCCAGGGTATTTACCGCCAACCTCACCACCATCAGCGCCGGCGACCTGACCGTGACGCTGGACTCCACGGGGGCGGTCACCGGGTTGATGGGTCCGGACGGGATGGAGCATAACATTGCGGCGCAGTCCACCTCGCTCATCAGTCTGATTGTGGAGGCCTCACCGGCTACAGCAGTTTCCTCTGGCGCTACCCCACATTACAAGCCGACCGGTATAAGCTACAACGCCGGCACCGCGGCGGCTGGTGAGACGGCCCGGGGCGAGTATACGTTCAGCTTTGCCGACAACATCAGCGTGACGGTGCTGGCGCTGGAGAAGCGCGGTTATGCGACGCTGGAAGTGGCCGCCATCGCCAACCCGGACGATAAGGATATCCGTCTGCTGCTGTGGGGGCCGTTGACCACGGACATCACGGAGCATGTCGCCGACACGGTCGGCGTGGTGAGCAACCGGGACTTTGCCATCGGCCTGCTTGGCGCCAATGCCCGGACTCTGGGCGGCTGGCCGCAGGACTACCCGCAGTCGGGGTTTGCCGCAGTAGCGCCCGGCGCCGGCAGCGCGCCGGCCCGGTCGTGCCGCGCCGGGTTTGCCGTGTGCGGCGCTGCGCCGACCGCCTTCGGCAGCATCCTGCAGGCCTATACCCGGGACTATGGCGTGGCGCGGGTGTTTGACCCCTGGTCCGCGGGGGGCGCCACAACGCCCCTGCCGGTGGCGCCGCTGACCGGCGAGTTGGCCGGGCAGGGGCAACTGGTCGGCTCGAAGGTGGTCCTGTTCGGGGTGGCCCGGCGCGGTGCTGTTACGGGTAATCTTTCGCTACGCGACATCCTGGACGCCGAGGTGCTGGCGCGGCTTGGCGCCATCGAAGTGGGTGAGGGGTTGCCGCACCCGGTGCTTGCCGGGGTCTGGGGGAAACGGTCGGAGCGGGCTGGCGCGCCCTACCTGGTGTTTACCGATTTGGCCGGCGGCAACCTGGACCGCGCGTTGACGCTGGCCAACGACCTGGGTTGGCAGACCGTGTACCGGAACAGTGGCTGGGGCGCCTTCGCCGGCGGCGACCTGGGCGTCAGCCCGGACTTCGGCGGCAATGACGCCGGCCTGCGGGCCGCGGCAGAGCGTGCGTCAGCGCGACGCGTGGGGCTGGGCTCCCACTCCCTGTTCGGTACGCTACCGGCCAGCCTGGCGACCCGCCACGTGGCGGATTTGCTGGTCACCCATTACGCGATACTGGACGCTGAGTTGACCGCGACCGCGGCCTCTCTGCGGCTCAGACCGTATCCCGGCACGACCGCGGCGGCGTTGCCGCGCGGCTTTGGTGATGACGCAGGGACAGTGCGGATAGGCGCCGAACTCATCGCTTACCGGCGCGTGAGTGCGGCGCCGGACGGCGGTCTGGTGCTGGCCGGCCTGCAGCGCGGCCACGAGGACAGCCGCGCCGCGACCCATGCCGCCGGGACGCGCGTGGGGCGGCTGGGCGAAGCGCCCGGCCAGGCCGGCTACCTGGCCGGGTTGCGGCTGCTCCATGAGCTGCTGGCCCCGCGCCTGGCGGACCGCCTCAACCAGGGCGTGAGCACGTTCACCTTTGGCGGTTCACACCGGCTGACCTGGGACGGCTACGGCGCCCTGGGCCAGAACCTGGTGATGGCAAAGGTGTACGATGAACTGGCGGACAAGACGGATGTCATCCACGCTGCCGCCAATGCGCTGCCCTTTACCTGGCACCTCAATGCGCGCTACGACCGGGGCGGGACCGCCACCGCCGTGAGCCGCGCCCGGGCATCGTATCGGCGCGCCGACCAGGTGTATTTCCGGCGCAATTACCTGCCGGCTTCGCTGGGCTGGTTTGATATCGACAATGCCAACGAGTGGCGCTGGGCGCTGGCCAGGGCGGCCGCGTTCGACGCCGGGTTTGCTTACTATGGCGAAGTGGCGGACGCCGGCCGCTACCACGCCGCGTTGCGGGCGGAGATCCGGAACTGGCGCAATGCGCAACTGGCGGGGACGTTTGACTGGCCGAACCGGTTTGTCATGCAGGCGCGGGATGATTACTTCAAGTTGGACAAGGTAGTGTATCCCCGGGCGTTTGGCCCGACCTGGAAGTTGTCCGACTGGGCGAAGTCCGGGGATTCGGGGGGCACCCGCAGCAACAGCCGCACCCTGGCGCCGCAACTGCGCGGCTTTCCGTTGACCAACCTGGCGCGCGATGCCAAGGTCACGGTGTCCGGGGTGCTGGATAATTCCTACGGCGGCGCTTTGGCCGTGGACACGGTGACCGGGGTGGGCGATGTGGCAGGGGAGCCCGGGCTGAGCGGCGCCGGGGAGTGGGCCATCGCCGGCAGCGCGCCGGACAAGTGGATTGAACTGGCCTGGGACCGCCCGCAGAAGGTCCGGCGCATCATCCTGTTCGACCGGGCCTCGTCCGCGCATAACGTGACCGCCGGCACGCTGACGTTCACCCATGCGGATGATAGCACGACCACGCAGACGCTGTCCGGGCTCCCGAGTAACGGTTCGCCCGGGATTATTGATTTTGCCTGGAAGACGCTGAAGCAGGTGCGTTTCACCATTACGGCCTCCGAGGGCGATGCGCCGGGGCTGGCGGAGTTTGTGGTACTGGGTCCTAATCCGCATTACCAGGCCGCCACGCTGGCGACGGGCGCGACAGTAACCGGGGTGGGCAGTGGCGCGGCGGCGCGGGTCACCGACGGGGTCATCGCCGCGGGGACGGGGACGTATGTCACCCTGACCGGCGCCGGCGCCACCCTGGACCTGGGTGGGCAGTACTACCTCAACGGCCTGACGGTGTGGCATTACTTCGGCGATAGCCGCAGCTACCATGACGTGGTCTTCGAGGTGGCGGACAATGCGGCCTTCAACAACTCGACCATCGTCTTCAACAACGATACGGACAACTCCCTGGGCCGGGGCGCGGGTGAGGATGCGGAGTACCCGGAGAGCAGCGCCGGCAAGCAGGTCTTGTTTGCCCCGCTGCCGGGGCGTTACCTGCGCCTGTGGTCGAACGGCAACACGGTGAACAGCGGCAACCACCTGACCGAGGTGGAGCTGTACGGCACCGGGAACGGCACCACGGATATTGACGCCGGGGGCGTCACCGCCGGCAATGCCGCCGCCCGCGACCTGGACAACGCCATCGACCACGACCCGGCCACCCTGGCGGACGTCGGGGCCGGTGCCCAATACATCCAGCTTGACCTGGGTGCGTCCAGGCAGGTCAACAGTCTGGTGGTGATGCGGGATAATGCGGACATGCGCACCTACAAGGGGGTGGTCTACCGGTTATCCACCACGGCGGATTTTACCTCCGCCGTGACCACGGTGTTTCACAACGACTATGCCGACCTGCACGGGCTGGGACTGGGCGAGAGCACGGACACGGAATACCAGGAGACCGGGAACGGTCGCTACCTGCGCTTTGCGCCGGTCAGCGCCCGCTATCTGCGCCTGTATTCCGCCGGGTCCAATTACGACGACAGCAACCGTTACCGCGAGGTGCTGGTGGGCACCGCGCAGGCAGGCCGCAAACAGCCCCCGGCGCCCCCCGTCGAGCAGGCTGAGCGTGAGGCTGAGGCTGACCCCCCGGGCGGGGCCGGGCCGCAGTTTCAGACGCGCCAGGCCGGCGGCCCGGGCGCCGGCGGATTCTCGGTACGGAGTACGGATATATCGTTGCGCCAGTCGCAGTCAGACTCTTCATCTGACGTTCTCATCACGCCGACGGGCATTTCCCTGACGACTGGCTCCGGTGGCAATCCCGTCAATATGATAAACGGCAGCGGACTGTCGCTGACGCCGACGCTGCTCAACTATGCGGACACGGTGCATGATATTAGTGGGAATCACAGGTGGGTATCCAGATCTGTTACGACTGGAAATTATTTCCTCACATCTGACCTCCCTCACCCGCAGTTTTCCCTGTCGCTGGACAAGGCCTACGATCTGACCTCGCTGGTGATATGGTATCACTATAGAAATTCTCAGGCCATGAGCTTCATGGTGGAATTTTCGACCGACGGGGGACTGAGCTATGCCGCAGAGAGGGAAACGCTAAGTGTAAGCGGGTTCCCCACCACTAAACAAGTGCTCAAATTGGACTTTTCCCGGGCCCATCAAGCGAATCACGTGCGCATCACGATTACCGGCAATTTCGCCAGTAGGTTGGATATCTCTACCGTCGGAAATAAGGTCGAGCTCGCGGAGCTGCGCTTCATCGGTGCTCCTACCCTGTATGTCTTCGCGCCGGCGGCGATTTCCCTTATTGCTGGCGCTACATACGACAGGACAAACCCCCGTACCAGGCCCGTCAATCTGATAAACGGCAGCGGACTGTCGGCGCCGCCGACGCTGGCCAACCTGGACACGGTGACGCATGATGCCGGTAGTTTTGATAACATATGGCTATCTAGTTTTACTCGCAATGGAAATTATTTCCTCCGATCTGACCTCCCTGACCCGAAGTTTTCCCTGAAGCTGGGCGCGACCTACAGATTGACCTCGCTGTTGATGTGGTTTAACTCGGCTGGTCGTGATGGTAGTAAATCTCAAGGCTCGGACTTCGAGCTGGATTTCTCGTCCGACGGGGGGGGGAGCTACACCGGGTATGAAAGAGTAGTTTCTAGACAGGAGGTCGCTGGCACAGTGGTCCGATGGGACTTTGACGAGGCCCATGAAGCGAATGACATGTGCCTCACGGTTACCGGCAATATTGCCAGTCGAACGGGAGATACTTTGTCCGGAGGTCAGGTCCTCCTCTCGGAACTGCGCTTCATCGGTGAGCTTGTCTCGACCACGGCGGAGCCACGGCCGGGGCAGTTTGGGGGTTGTCCGGTCACATACAACTGGGGCGCTAATCCGGCTGCCCAACCGTTTGCGGGGGATTTTAACAACGATGGCGATGCCGATATCGGGGTTTGGAACCCTGAAGGTAACTGGGTTATCCGCTATGGTGATGATGCGGGGCAGGCCGGTAGTGAAACCACATATTACTGGTCGCCACATAGCAGTAACAGAAAGCACTTTACCGGAGATTTTAACGGCGATGGCTTTGACGATATCGGGATTTGGCAATATAACGGTAGGGGTGACTGGTATATCCGCTATGGCGATGGCGCGGGGCAGTTTCGTAATGAATCCGCGTACGAGTGGTATGGTAACGAAAGCGCTGTCAGACCGTTTGCAGCGGATTTTAACGGCGATGGCAAAACCGATATCGGAGTCTGGGCGCCGGACCCGGGTACTTGGCATATCCGCTATGGTGATAACAGTGGGCAGTTTGGCAGTCAGACCGTTTACAAGTGGGCCGCTACATACCACGCCAAACCGTTTGCCGGGGATTTTAACGGCGATGGGCTTGGCGATATCGGGGTTTGGGCACCTGACGGTAACTGGTATTTCCGTTATGGTGATGGCAGTGGGCAGTTCAGTAATCAAACCACATATAGCTGGTTGGAACACGCCGATAACAGAAAGCACTTTACCG
Source organism: Gammaproteobacteria bacterium (assembly GCA_965248145.1). Lineage (GTDB taxonomy): Bacteria > Pseudomonadota > Gammaproteobacteria > Eutrophobiales > Eutrophobiaceae > JAAXHV01. The sequence continues at coordinate 1,430,584 of OZ252091.1, forward strand.
CGGATTTTGACGATGATGGCATTACCGATATCGGGATTTGGCAGACTGACACGGGTAGTTGGGAACCCCGCTTTCTTATAACTCCTGCCCCTGGTTTAGATACGGGTGTCACCCCGCCGCCGCAGACCCGGGGGAGTATCGCGCCGGTGACATTAACAATGGGAGGTGCATCGTACCGGGAGGACGTATCGAGCTATTTCTCAGGAGCGGAAACATATACGGCCAACTCCGGTAATTCTGCCGTAGCCACGGTCAGGCTGGTGGGTAGTCTGGTGACGATTACCCCGGTGGCGGCGGGCGCCGGCTCAATTACGGTGACAGCGACAAACGCGTCGGGAAGTACTGTCTCCCAGACCATTGGGGTAACGGTTCAGGTTGGCACTGTTCCGACGGAAGCTGTAGTCAGGACAGAGTTGCCGCGCCAAAATGTGGTCTGGACCAGCAGAGGAGATAATAATCCAAGACAAGGCATGCCTATCGGCAATGGCACCTATAGCGCATTGGTATGGGTTGCTTCGGATAGTGAGCTGTTGCTCCTGCTGGGGGCGAATGATTTCTGGGATGGGAATGTTCACCTGAATCGTCCGGGTCAGGTTCGTGTCCAATACTCCACCAACCCGTTTGCATCGAATTTTCGGCAGGAATTGAAGCTGAGAGAAGGCGAGATTGTGATCACGGCAGGGACTAATCCGCAGATTACCACTCGCATCTGGGCGGATGCGAACGCCCCCGTGATTCATATTGAATCGAGTCGCACCGGCGGGACCGGGGACTTTGCGACGACCGCGAACTTTTATTCTTCACGGCCCACCCAAACTATGAAGTCCATCAGCACCCCTACGTCCGCCAATGATTACCTTAATCAGGCTGAGTTGTCTGACGGTTCACCTTATCAGTCCCCGGTCGTGCGGGCGGATACGATAACGAGTGAGAATAACGTGGTGACGTGGTATGCGCGACATGAAGATTCCTATTTTGATGAGATTCTGGAGCTTCAAGGGCATGATGTGAGCAGGTATTCGAACATTTTGAGCGGACGAACCTATGGCGGGAGTCTGGCAGGGCACCGGTTCACGGCCTCGGGGAGTACTGCAATCACCAGGGCAATTAGCCCATCCCGTATTGCAATCACGTTGCACTCGGAAGTGGTGGACAGTGTGGCCACCTGGAAACGTCGCCTTAACGAAGTACGGGTTCCCTTTGGCCCCTCTATTGCGCCCCAAAAGGCAAAGCACCTGGAGTGGTGGGCGAACTTCTGGAATCGGAGTTATATTTTTGCCAGTGGTGATGCGGATGCAACAGACCTGACCCGAAAGTATGTGCTGGCGCGTTATCGTCACGCTATTGCCGGACGTACGCCGGGTATGCCGCTACGGTTTAATGGTTCTATCTTCACGGTCGGTAAAATTACGGACGAAATACCAGGAGACGAGCGTGATCCGGATTGGCGTCCCTGGAACACGTATCACGGCTTTAATCAACGCTTTGCTTTCTGGGGTATGCCCCCGTCCGGGGACTTTGACTTGATGCAACCCCATTTTGATTTGTATGCCAATAGTCTGCAGTTGGCCAAGGACCGTGTTTTTAACTGGTGGGGGCCGGAGACGGAAGGAGCGATGTGGCCGGAAATTGTAGGTTTGTTTGGAAACGTGTCTGCTAGTTCCTATGGCTGGGACCGGATTCCAAATAGTGATTATAACACCGTCACCGAGCCTCACATCCCACCCAGTCCGATATTGAATAAATCCACGCGTCATCTTTATGCGAGCACTCCTGAATTGGTGGCCATGATGATGGATTATTATGAGTATACGCAGGACGAAGAGTTTGCCAGGACTCGGTTGCAGCCGGTCGCCAGGGAGGTAGTGAAGTTTTATTTTACGCACTGGCAGGTTGACACTGATGGTGAGCTCAATATGGATTTTGCCTATTCGGGAGAAAGAGATTGGAACGTGATCAATCCGACGGCAGATATCAGTGGGCTGCATAAGATACTTGCGGGGCTGCTTGCATTACCCGATAGGCTGACGACAGCAGCAGATCGAGCATACTGGGCTGAGAAACAAGGACAATTACCGGCCATACCGGTTGGCGATGGGAAATTGAAGACAGGGGAAAATTTACAATTGGGTGTAGAAACGAATAACCAGAATCTCTATCCGATTTTCCCGATGCGGTTGTATGGCTATGGCCAGGATGGGATACAGATTGCGACAGACAGTTACCGTAATCGGAGGGGGAAATATCCCGACAACGGCGTACAGGCCTGGCGTCATGATGCGACCCATGCTGCCTACCTGGGTATGATTGACGAGGCGAAGAGGATGGTGAAAGCAAGTCTGGGGGCGCCAAGCAAAAGTGGCTGGCGCTTCCCAACCTTTTCTGATGGGGATCCTGACGGTAACCCCAGTGTAGAAAAGCCGGCGATTGGTAAAATTGCTTTCCAGGCGATGCTGCTTCATCCGGGAGCCGGCGACCGGCTTACGTTATTCAATGCGTGGCCTACCAATTGGAATGTCAAGTTCAAATTACATGCTCCGAAGAAAACGATTGTCAAGGGGGAGAAATCAGGAGGTCGTGTTGACTATCAGGTTACTCCCGCCTCCCGGACACAGGATTTGATTGTGAGGCAGCCGCCGGTGGGGCAGTTTGAGGGTCAAACCGCCTATCACTGGCGCGCTAATCCGGATGCCGAACCGGTTACGGGGGATTTTAACGGCGATGGCTATGCCGATATCGGGGTTTGGGACCCTGGAGGTAATTGGTATATCCGTTATGGCAATGGCGCGGGGCAGTTCAGAAATCAAACCACATATGGATGGTCGGAACATTCCGCTGACAGAAAGCACTTTACCGGGGATTTTGACGGCGATGGCTATACCGATATCGGGATTTGGCGGACTGACTCGGGTGAGTGGTATATCCGTTATGGTAATGGCGCGGGGCAGTTTGGGGGTCAAACCGCCTATCATTGGAGCGCTAATCCGGCTGCCGAACCGGTTACGGGGGATTTTGACGGTGACGGCGATGCCGATATCGGGGTTTGGGAGGCTGGCTCGGCTAGCTGGGTTGTCCGTTATGGTAATGGCGCGGGGCAGTTTGGGAGTCAAACCTACTATGGCTGGTCCGCTCATCCGGATAACAAACCGTTTGCGGGGGATTTTAACGACGATGGCAATGCCGATATCGGGGCTTGGAACCCAGAAGGTGAGTGGTACATCCGTTATGGCAATGGCGATGGGCAGTTCAGTAATGAAACCGCATTTAACTGGGCTGAACATTCCGCTGACAGAAAGCACTTTACCGGGGATTTTGACGGCGATGGCTATACCGATATCGGGATTTGGCGGACTGACCTGGGTGAGTGGTATATCCGTTATTCAAAACCTAGGCTCGTCGACCTTACGACGCCGACGGTGACACTGGCGCTGTCGGACAGCGCCATCAGTGAGGCCGGCGGGTCCGCCACGGTAACGGCGCGTCTGAATCGTGTGTCGAGTGCGCAGACGACGGTGATGGTGACGGCGACGGCGGTCTCGCCGGCGCTGGCGCGGGACTTCGCGTTGAGTGCGAATACGACGCTGACGATTGCGCCGGGCGCCACGACCAGCGCCGGGGTGGTGACGCTGACGGCGGTGGACAACGCCGTGGACGCGGCCGACAAGACGGTGACGGTGACGGGTGAGGCGAGCGACCTCTTCGGTGCGGTGGATCTGGCCGACGTCACGCTGACGCTTGAAGACGACGACGAACGCGGCGTGACGGTCTCGCCGACGTCCCTGGGCATTAAGGAGGGTGAGAGTAAGACCTACACGGTGGTGCTGGACACGGAGCCGACGGGGGACGTGACGCTGACGCCGGCGCGCAGGAGCGGCGCTATCGAGGTAACGGTCTCGGCTGCGCTGACGTTCACGGCGGCGACCTGGGCGAGGGCGCAGACGCTGACGGTGAGTGCGGCGCCGGATACGGATACGCTGGACGAGGAAGCGACAGTGGGTCACAGGGTCTCTGGCGGCGATTACGACGCGGTGACGGTGGCGGACGTAGCGGTGACGGTGACCGACGATGACGAGGATGTCTCAGCAGGCGTGACGCTGACGGTGGCGCCGGCTGAGGTGAGCGAGGCCGCGACCGGCGGGGAGCAGCTGACGCTGACGGCAACGTTGGACGACGGGCCGCGGCCGGCGGTGACCACGGTGGCCGTCAAGGTGGGCAGCACGAGTGACAGTGCGGTTGAAGGAACGGACTATGCGACGCTGGTCGACTTGACGATTACCATTCCGCCGAACACGACGAGTGCGAGTAGGATCTTCACGCTGACGCCGGTGAACGATGCGCTGCACGAGGCGGACGAGACGCTGACGCTGAGCGGCACGACGCCGGTGGGTCTGACGGTAACCGGCGCTGAAGTGACGATTACGGACAACGAGGCGGCGCCGACGCTGACACTGGCGCTGTCGGCCAGCGCCATCGGTGAGGCCGGCGGGTCCGCCACGGTGACGGCACGTCTGAATCATGCGTCGAGTGCGCAGACGAAGGTGGTAGTGACGGCGACGGCGGTCTCGCCGGCGCTGGCGCGGGACATCGCGTTGAGTGCGAATACGACGTTGACGATTGCGCCGGGCGCCACGGCAAGCACGGGGGTGGTGACGCTGACGGCGGTGGACAACGCCGTGGACGCGGCCGACAAGACGGTGACGGTGACGGCTGAGGCGAGCAACCTCCTGGGCGCGGTGGATCTGGCCGACGTCACGCTGACGCTTGAAGACGACGACGAACGCGGCGTGAGGGTCTCGACGAGGTCCCTGACCGTTGCCGAGGGTGAGAGCGTGCCCTACACGGTGGCGTTGACCAGTGAGCCGACGGCGGACGTGACGCTGACGCCGGCGCGCAAGCGCGGCGATCCCGACGTAACGGTCTCGGCTGCGCTGACGTTCACGGCGGCGACCTGGGCGAGGGCGCAAACGGTGACGGTGAGTGCGGGGCAGGATACGGATGCGCTGGACGACGCCGCGACAGTGGGCCACACGGCATCGGGCGGCGATTACGGGTCGGTCCCGCCGACGGAAGTGGCGGTGACGGTGACCGACGACGAGCAGGGCTCGTTGGACGTGGCGCTGACGGTGGCGCCGGCTGAGGTGAGCGAGGGCACGACCGGCGGGGCGCCGCTGGTGGTGACGGCGACGTTGAACGGTGCGACCCGACCCGACCCGACGGTGGTATCGGTGTTTGTGGGCAGCACGCGTGACAGTGCGGTTGAAGGAACGGACTATGTGATGGTGGCCGGCTTCACGATTACCATTCCGGCGAACGCGGCGAGTGCGAGTGCGGGCTTCACGCTGCTGCCGGTGGACGACGATATTGACGAGGCGGACGAGACGCTGACGCTGGGCGGCGCGACGGCGGCGGGTCTGACGGTGAGTCCGGCTGCGGTGACGATTACGGACAACGACGCGACGCCGACGCTGACACTGGCGCTGTCGGCCAGCGCCATCGGCGAGGCCGGCGGGTCCGCCAGGGTGACGGCACGTCTGAATCGTGTGTCGGGTGCGACGACGACGGTGGTGGTGACGGCGACGGCGGTCTCGCCGGCGCTGGCGCGGGACATCGCGTTGAGTGCGAATACGACGCTGACGATTGCGGCGGGCGCCAGGACCAGCAGCGGGCAGGTGACGCTGACGGCGGTGGACAACGCCGTGGACGCGGCCGACAAGACGGTGACGGTGACGGGTGTTGCGGACAACTTCGTGGGCGTGACGGCCCCGGCCGCGGTCACGCTGACGCTAGACGATGACGATAAGCGCGGCGTGAGGGTCTCGCCGACGTCCCTGACCGTTGGCGAGGGTGACAGTGAGACCTACACGGTGGTGCTGACCAGTGAGCCGACGGGGGACGTGACGCTGACGCCGGCGCGCAGGAGCGGTGATCCCGACGTAACGGTCTCGGCTGCGCTGACGTTCACGGCGGCGACCTGGAACGTGGCGCAGACGCTGACGGTGAGTGCGGCGCAGGATGCGGGTGCGCGGGACGACACTGCGACAGTGGGTCACACGGTCGCGGGCGGCGATTACGGATCGGTGACGGTGGACGACGTGGCGGTGACGGTGACCGACGATGAGGCCGTGCCGGGCGTGACGCTGACGGTGGCGCCGGCTGAGGTGAGCGAGGGCGCGACCGGCGGGACGTCGCTGACGGTGACGGCAACGTTGGGCGGCGGGACGCGGAGGACGGTGACCACGATGGACGTCTTGGTCGGTTCAACGCGTGACAGTGCGGTTGAAGGAACGGACTATGCGACGGTGGGCCACTTCGGGATTACCATTCCGGCGAACACGGCGAGTGCGAGTGCGAGCTTCACGCTGACGCCGGTGGATGACGCTATTGACGAGGTGGACGAGACGCTGACGCTGGGCGGCAGGACGGGGAATCTGACAGTGAGCTCCGCTGCGGTGACGATTGTGGACAACGAGGCGACGCCGACGCTGACACTGGCGCTGTCGGCCAGCGCCATCAGTGAGGCCGGTGGGTCCACCACGGTGACGGCACGTCTGAATCATGCGTCGAGTGCGCAGACGAGGGTGGTAGTGACGGCGGCGACGGTCTCGCCGGCGCTGGCGCGGGACATCGCGTTGAGTGCGAATACGACGCTGACGATTGCGCCGGGCGCCACGGCAAGCACGGGGGTGGTGACGCTGACGGCGGTGGACAACGCCGTGGACGCGGCCGACAAGACGGTGACGGTGACGGCTGAGGCGAGCAACGAGGTGGGCGTGACGGCGCCGGCCGCCATCACGCTGACGCTAGATGATGACGATAAGCGCGGCGTGAGGGTCTCGCCGAGGTCCCTGGACATTGGCGAGGGTGAGGATGGGACTTACACGGTGGTGTTGGACAGCCGGCCGACCGGGACGGTGACGGTGGCGGTATCGTCAAGCAACGATGAGGTGACGGTGGGTGATGATTCATTGGAGTTCACGACGGCGACCTGGGCGAGGGCGCAGACGCTGACGGTGAGTGCGGCGCCGGATACGGGTGCGCTGAACGATGAAGCGACGCTCAGCCACGCGGCATCGGGCGGCGATTACGACGCGCTGAGGGTGGACGACGTGGCGGTGACGGTGACCGACGATGACACGGCCTCGTCGGTCGTGGCGCTGACGGTGGCGCCGGCTGAGGTGAGCGAGGCCGCGACCGGCGGGGTGGGGCTGACGCTGACGGCGACACTGAACAGTGCGACCCGACGCGACCCGACGCCGCTGACGGTGGCGGTGGGCGGCACGCGTGACAGTGCGGTTGAAGGAACGGACTATGCGGCGCTGGCCGACTTCACGATTACCATTCCGGCGAACGCGACGAGTGCGAGTGCGAACTTCACGCTGACGCCGGTGGACGACGCTATTGACGAGGCGGACGAGACGCTGACGCTGGGCGGCGCGACGTCGGCGGGTCTGACGGTAACCGGCGCTGAAGTGACGATTACGGACAACGACGCGACGCCGACGCTGACACTGGCGCTGTCGGCCAGCGCCATCGGTGAGGCCGGTGGGTCCGCCACGGTGACGGCGCGTCTGAATCGTGCGTCGGGTGCGACGACGACGCTGGTGGTGACGGCGACGGCGGTCTCGCCGGCGCTGGCGCGGGACATCGCGTTGAGTGAGAATACGACGCTGACGATTGCGCCGGGCGCCAGGACCAGCACCGGGGAGGTGACGCTGACGGCGGTGGACAACGCCGTGGATGCGGCCGACAAGACGGTGACGGTGACGGGTGTTGCGGACAACTTCGTGGGCGTGACGGCCCCGGCCGCCATCACGCTGACGCTAGACGATGACGACGTGCGCGGGGTGAGGGTCTCGCCGAGGTCCCTGACCGTTGGCGAGGGTGAGAGTGAGACCTACACGGTGGTGCTGACCAGTGAGCCGACCGGGGACGTGACGCTGACGCCGGCGCGCAGGAGCGGCGATCCCGACGTAACGGTCTCGGCTGCGCTGACGTTCACGACGGCGACCTGGGCGATGGCGCAGACGCTGACGGTGAGTGCGGCGCAGGATACGGGTGCGCTGGCCGACACTGCGATAGTGGGCCACACGACATCGGGCGGCGATTACGGATCGGTGACGGTGGACGATGTGGCGGTGACGGTGACCGACGATGACACGGCCTCATCGGCCGTGGCGCTGACGGTGGCGCCGACTGAGGTGAGCGAGGGCACGACCGGCGGGGCGCTGCTGACGCTGACGGCGACGTTGAACGGTGCGACCCGACCCGACCCGACGCCGGTGACGGTGACGGTGGGCGGCACGAGTGACAGTGCGGTTGAAGGAACGGACTATGCGACGCTGGCCGACTTCAAGATTACCATTCCGGCGAACGCGGCGAGCGAGACAGGGACGTTCAAGCTGACGCCGGTGGACGACGCTATTGACGAGGCAAACGAGACGCTGACACTGGGCGGCACGACGCCGGTGGGTCTGGCGGTGACCGGCGCTGAAGTGACGATTACGGACAACGAGGCGACGCCGACGCTGACACTGGCGCTGTCGGACAGTACCATTGGCGAGGCCGGCGGGTCCGCCACGGTGACGGCACGTCTGAATCATGCGTCAAGTGCGCAGACGACGGTGGTGGTGACGGCGACGGCGGTCCCGCCGGCGCTGGCGCGGGACATCGCGTTGAGTGCGAATACGACGCTGACGATTGCGGCGGGCGCCAGAACAAGCAGCGGGCAGGTGACGCTGACGGCGGTGGACAACGCCGTGGACGCGGCCGACAAGACGGTGACGGTGACGGGTGTTGCGGACAACTTCGTGGGCGTGACGGCGCCGGCCGCGGTCACGCTGACGCTAGACGATGACGATAAGCGCGGCGTGAGGGTCTCGAAATCGTCCCTGACCATTGGCGAGGGTGAGAGTGGGACCTACACGGTGGTGTTGGACAGCCGGCCGACCGGGACGGTGACGGTGGCGGTATCGTCAAGCAACGATGAGGTGACGGTGGGTGATGATTCATTGGAGTTCACGGCGGCGACCTGGGCGATGGCGCAGACGCTGACGGTGAGTGCGGCGCCGGATGGCGATGCGCTGAACGATGAAGCGACGCTCAAACACACGGCATCGGGCGGCGATTACGGATCGGTGAGGGTGGACGACGTGGCGGTGACGGTGACCGACGATGACGAGGCCTCGTCGGGCGTGGCGCTGACGGTGGCGCCGGCTGAGGTGAGCGAGGGTACGATCGACGGGGCGCTGCTGACGCTGACGGCGACGTTGAACGGTGCGACCCGACCCGACCCGACGCCGCTGACGGTGGCGGTGGGCGGCGCGCGTGACAGTGCGGTTGAAGGAACGGACTATACGGCGCTGGCCGACTTGACGATTACCATTCCACCAAACGCGGCGAGTGCGAGTGCGAACTTCACGCTGACGCCGGTGGACGACGATATTGACGAGGCAAACGAGACGCTGACGCTGGGCGGCACGACGGCGGTGGGTCTGGCGGTGACCGGCGCTGAAGTGACGATTACGGACAACGACGCGACGCCGACGCTGACACTGGCGCTGTCGGACAGCGCCATCAGCGAGAACGGCGGGTCCGCCACGGTGACGGCACGTCTGAATCATGCGTCGAGTGCGCAGACGAAGGTGGTAGTGACGGCGAGGGCGGTCTCGCCGGCGCTGGCGCGGGACATCGCGTTGAGTGAGAATACGACGCTGACGATTGCGCCGGGCGCCAGGACCAGCACCGGGGAGGTGACGCTGACGGCGGTGGACAACGCCGTGGATGCGGCCGACAAGACGGTGACGGTGACGGGTGTTGCGGACAACTTCGTGGACGTGACGGCGCCGGCCGCCATCACGCTGACGCTTGAAGACAACGACGAACGCGGCGTGCGGGTCTCGCTGACGTCCCTGGACATTGGCGAGGGTGAGAGTGGGACCTACACGGTCGTGCTGACCAGTGAGCCGACGGGGGACGTGACGCTGACGCCGGCGCGCAGGCGCGGCGATCCCGACGTAACGGTCTCGGCTGCGTTGACATTCACGGCAGCGACCTGGAACGTGGCGCAGACGCTGACGGTGAGTGCGGTGCAGGATACGAATGCGCTGAACGCCGTCGCGATAGTGGGTCACACGGCATCGGGCGGCGATTACGGATCGGTGACGGTGGACGACGTGACGGTGACGGTGACCGACGATGACACGGCCTCATCGGTCGTGGCGCTGACGGTGACGCCGGCTGAGGTGAGCGAGGGCGCGACCGACGGGGCGCTGCTGACGCTGACGGCGACGTTGAACGGTGCGACGCGAGCCGACCCGACGCCGCTGACGGTGACGGTGGGCGCAACGGGCGACACCGCCACCGGGGGGACGGACTATGCGGCGCTGGCCGACTTCACGATTACCATTCCGGCGAACGCGGCGAGTGCGAGTGCGGGCTTCACGCTGCTGCCGGTGGACGACGCTATTGACGAGGTGGACGAGACGCTGACACTGGGCGGCGCGACGACGGCGGGTCTGGCGGTGAGTCCGGCTACGCTGACGATTACGGACAACGAGGCGACGCCGACGCTGACACTGGTGCTGTCGGACAGTGCCATCGGCGAGGCCGGCGGGTCCGCCACGGTGACGGCACGTCTGAATCATGCGTCGAGTGCGCAGACGAAGGTGGTAGTGACGGCGACGGCGGTCTCGCCGGCGCTAGCGCGGGACATCGCGTTGAGTGCGAATACGACGCTGACGATTGTGCCGGGCGCTACGACCAGCAGCGAGGTGGTGACGCTGACGGCGGTGGACAACGCCGTGGACGCGGCCGACAAGACGGTGACGGTGACGGGTGTTGCGGACAACTTCGTGGGCGTGACGGCCCCGGCCGCGGTCACGCTGACGCTAGACGATGACGATAAGCGCGGCGTGAGGGTCTCGACGAGGTCCCTGGACATTGGCGAGGGTGAGGATGGGACTTACACGGTGGTGTTGGACACGGAGCCGACCGGGACGGTGACGGTGGCGGTATCGTCAAGCAACGATGAGGTGACGGTGGGTGATGATTCATTGGAGTTCACGACGGCGACCTGGAACGTGGCGCAGACGCTGACGGTGAGTGCGGCGCCGGATACGGGTGCGCTGAACGATGAAGCGACGCTCAGCCACACGGTCTCGGGCGGCGATTACGACGACGTGACGGTGGACGACGTGACGGTGACGGTGACCGACGATGACGAGGCCTCATCGGTCGTGGCGCTGACGGTGGCGCCGGCTGAGGTGAGCGAGGGCACGACCGGCGGGACGCCGCTGACGTTGACGGCGACGTTGAACGGTGCGACGCGAACCGACCCGACGCCGCTGACGGTGACGGTGGGCGCAACGGGCGACACCGCCACCGAGGGGACGGACTATACGGCGGTGGCCGACTTGACGATTACCATTCCGGCGAACGCGGCGAGTGAGACAGGGACGTTCAAGCTGACGCCGGTGGACGACGCTATTGACGAGGCAAACGAGACGCTGACGCTGGGCGGCACGACGGCGGCGGGTCTGGCGGTGACCGGCGCTGAAGTGACGATTACGGACAACGACGCGACGCCGACGCTGACACTGGCGCTGTCGGCCAGTGCCATCGGCGAGGCCGGCGGGTCCGCCACGGTGACGGCACGTCTGAATCATGCGTCGAGTGCGCAGACGACGCTGGAGGTGACGGCGACGGCGGTCTCGCCGGCGCTGGCGCGGGACATCGCGTTGAGTGAGAATACGACGCTGACGATTGCGCCGGGCGCCACGGCAAGCACGGGGGTGGTGACGCTGACGGCGGTGGACAACGCCGTGGACGCGGCCGACAAGACGGTGAGGGTGACGGCTGAGGCGAGCAACCGCATGGACGTGACGGCGCCGGCCGCCATCACGCTGACGCTAGACGATGACGATAAGCGCGGCGTGCGGGTCTCGAAGGCATCCCTGACCGTTGGCGAGGGTGAGGATGGGACTTACACGGTGGTGTTGGACACGGAGCCGACCGGGGACGTGACGCTGACACCGGTGCGCAGGAGCGGCGATCCCGATGTAACGGTCTCGGCTGCGCTGACATTCACGGCAGCGACCTGGAACGTGGCGCAGACGCTGACGGTGAGTGCGGCGCCGGATGGCGATGCGCTGGCCGACACTGCGATAGTGGGCCACACGGTCTCGGGCGGCGATTACGGATCGGTGACGGTGGACGACGTGGCGGTGACGGTGACCGACGATGACACGGCCTCATCGGCCGTGGCGCTGACGGTAGCGCCGGCTGAGGTGAGCGAGGGCGCGACCGACGGGGCGCTGCTGACGCTGACGGCGACGTTGAACGGGGCGACGCGAGCCGACCCGACGCCGCTGACGGTGACGGTGGGCGGCACGAGTGACAGTGCGGTTGAAGGAACGGACTATGCGGCGCTGGCCGACTTCACGATTACCATTCCGGCGAACGCGACGAGTGCGAGTGCGAGCTTCACGCTGTTGCCGGCGGACGACGCTATTGACGAGGTGGACGAGACGCTGACACTGGGCGGCGCGACGACGGTGGGTCTGGCGGTGAGTCCGGCTACGCTGACGATTACGGACAACGACGCGACGCCGACGCTGACACTGGCGCTGTCGGCCAGTGCCATCGGTGAGGCCGGCGGGTCCACCACGGTGACGGCACGTCTGAATCATGCGTCGAGTGCGCAGACGAAGGTGGTAGTGACGGCGACGGCGGTCTCGCCGGCGCTGGCGCGGGACATCGCGTTGAGTGAGAATACGACGCTGACGATTGCGCCGGGCGCCAGGACCAGCACCGGGGAGGTGACGCTGACGGCGGTGGACAACGCCGTGGATGCGGCCGACAAGACGGTGACGGTGACGGGTGTTGCGGACAACTTCGTGGGCGTGACGGATCCGGCTGCCATCACGCTGACGCTTGAAGACAACGACGAACGCGGCGTGCGGGTCTCGCTGACGTCCCTGGACATTGGCGAGGGTGAGAGTGGGACCTACACGGTCGTGCTGACCAGTGAGCCGACGGGGGACGTGACGCTGACGCCGGCGCGCAGGCGCGGCGATCCCGACGTAACGGTCTCGGCTGCGTTGACATTCACGGCAGCGACCTGGAACGTGGCGCAGACGCTGACGGTGAGTGCGGTGCAGGATACGAATGCGCTGAACGCCGTCGCGATAGTGGGTCACACGGCATCGGGCGGCGATTACGGATCGGTGACGGTGGACGACGTGACGGTGACGGTGACCGACGATGACACGGTCTCGTCGGCCGTGGCGCTGACGGTAGCGCCGGCTGAGGTGGGTGAGGGCACGACCGACGGGGCGCTGCTGACGCTGACGGCGACGTTGAACGGTGCGACGCGAGCCGACCCGACGCCGGTGACGGTGACGGTGGGCGCAACGGGCGACACCGCCACCGGGGGGACGGACTATGCGGCGCTGGCCGACTTCACGATTACCATTCCGGCGAACGCGGCGAGTGCGAGTGCGAGCTTCACGCTGCTGCCGGTGGACGACGCTATTGACGAGGTGGACGAGACGCTGACACTGGGCGGCGCGACGACGGCGGGTCTGGCGGTGACCGGCGCTACGCTGACGATTACGGACAACGAGGCGACGCCGACGCTGACACTGGTGCTGTCGGACAGTGCCATCGGCGAGGCCGGCGGGTCTGCCACGGTGACGGCACGTCTGAATCATGCGTCGAGTGCGCAGACGAAGGTGGTAGTGACGGCGACGGCGGTCCCGCCGGCGCTGGCGCGGGACATCGCGTTGAGTGAGAATACGACGCTGACGATTGCGGCGGGCGCCAGAACAAGCAGCGGGCAGGTGACGCTGACGGCGGTGGACAACGCCGTGGACGCGGCCGACAAGACGGTGACGGTGACGGGTGTTGCGGACAACTTCGTGGGCGTGACGGCGCCGGCCGCGGTCACGCTGACGCTAGACGATGACGATAAGCGCGGCGTGAGGGTCTCGAAAACGTCCCTGACCATTGGCGAGGGTGAGAGTGGGACCTACACGGTGGTGTTGGACAGCCGGCCGACCGGGACGGTGACGGTGGCGGTATCGTCAAGCAACGATGAGGTGACGGTGGGTGATGATTCATTGGAGTTCACGGCGGCGACCTGGGCGATGGCGCAGACGCTGACGGTGAGTGCGGCGCCGGATGGCGATGCGCTGAACGATGAAGCGACGCTCAAACACACGGCATCGGGCGGCGATTACGGATCGGTGAGGGTGGACGACGTGGCGGTGACGGTGACCGACGATGACACGGCCTCGTCGGGCGTGGCGCTGACGGTGGCGCCGACTGAGGTGGGCGAGGGCGCGACCGACGGGGCGCTGCTGACGCTGACGGCGACGTTGAACGGTGCGACGCGACCCGACCCGACGCCGGTGACGGTGACGGTAGGCGCAGCGGACGACGGCGCCACCGGGGGGACGGACTATGTGGCGCTGGACAACTTGACGATTACCATTCCGGCGAACACGGCGAGTGCGAGTGCGAACTTCACGCTGACGCCGGTGGACGACGATACTGACGAGGCGGACGAGACGCTGACGCTGGGCGGCACGACGGCGGCGGGTCTGGCGGTGACCGGCGCTGCGCTGACGATTACGGACAACGACGCGACGCCGACGCTGACACTGGCGCTGTCGGACAGCGCCATCAGCGAGAACGGCGGGTCCGCCACGGTGACGGCGCGTCTGAATCATGCGTCGAGTGCGCAGACGACGCTGGAGGTGACGGCGACGGCGGTCTCGCCGGCGCTGGCGCGGGACATCGCGTTGAGTGCGAATACGACGCTGACGATTGCGCCGGGCGCCACGGCAAGCAGCGGGGAGGTGACGCTGACGGCGGTGGACAACGCCGTGGACGCGGCCGACAAGACGGTGAGGGTGACGGGTGTTGCGGACAACTTCGTGGACGTGACGGATCCGGCTGCCATCACGCTGACGCTTGAAGACAACGACGAACGCGGCGTGCGGGTCTCGCTGACGTCCCTGGACATTGGCGAGGGTGAGAGTGGGACCTACACGGTCGTGCTGACCAGTGAGCCGACGGGGGACGTGACGCTGACGCCGGCGCGCAGGCGCGGTGCCCCCGATGTAACGGTCTCGTCGGCCGTGGCGCTGACGGTAGCGCCGGCTGAGGTGGGTGAGGGCACGACCGACGGGGCGCTGCTGACGCTGACGGCGACGTTGAACGGGGCGACGCGAGCCGACCCGACGCCGCTGACGGTGACGGTGGGCGCAACGGGCGACACCGCCACCGGGGGGACGGACTATGCGGCGCTGGCCGACTTCACGATTACCATTCCGGCGAACGCGGCGAGTGCGAGTGCGAGCTTCAGGCTGACGCCGGTGGACGACGATATTGACGAGGTGGACGAGACGCTGACGCTGGGCGGCGCGACGACGGCGGGTCTGACGGTGACCGACGCTACGCTGACGATTGTGGATAACGAGGCGACGCCGACGCTGACACTGGCGTTGTCGGACAGCACCATCAGTGAGGCCGGCGGGTCCACCACGGTGACGGCGCGTCTGAATCATGCGTCGAGTGCGCAGACGACGGTGGAGGTGACGGCGAGGGCGGTCTCGCCGGCGCTGGCGCGGGACATCGCGTTGAGTGAGAATGCGACGCTGACGATTGCGCCGGGCGCCAGGACCAGCACCGGGGAGGTGACGCTGACGGCGGTGGACAACGCCGTGGACGCGGCCGACAAGACGGTGAGGGTGACGGGTGAGGCGAGCAACCGCGTGGACGTGACGGCGCCGGCCGCGGTCACGCTGACGCTAGACGATGACGATAAGCGCGGCGTGCGGGTCTCGCTGACGTCCCTGACCGTTGGCGAGGGTGAGAGTGGGACCTACACGGTGGTGTTGGACACGGAGCCGACCGGGGACGTGACGCTGACGCCGGCGCGCAGGAGCGGCGATCCCGACGTAACGGTCTCGGCTGCGTTGACATTCACGGCAGCGACCTGGAACGTGGCGCAGACGCTGACGGTGAGTGCGGCGCCGGATGGCGATGCGCTGGCCGACACTGCGATAGTGGGCCACACGGCATCGGGCGGCGATTACGGATCGGTGACGGTGGACGACGTGGCGGTGACGGTGACCGACGATGACACGGCCTCGTCGGTCGTGGCGCTGACGGTGGCGCCGGCTGAGGTGAGCGAGGGCACGACCGACGGGGCGTTGCTGGCGCTGACGGCGACGTTGAACGGGGCGACGCGAGCCAACCCGACGCCGGTGATGGTGGCGGTGGGCGCAGCGGACGATGGCGCCACCGGGGGGACGGACTATGCGGCGGTGGCCGACTTGACGATTACCATTCCGGCGAACGCGGCGAGTGCGAGTGCGAGCTTCACGCTGCTGCCGGTGGATGACGATATTGACGAGGCGGACGAGACGCTGACGCTGGGCGGCACGACGGCGGCGGGTCTGACGGTGACCGACGCTACGCTGACGATTACAGACAACGACGCGACGCCGACGCTGACACTGGCGCTGTCGGACAGCGCCATCAGTGAGAACGGTGGGTCTACCACGGTGACGGCGCGTCTGAATCATGCGTCGAGTGCGCAGACGACGGTGGAGGTGACGGCGACGGCGGTCTCGCCGGCGCTGGCGCGGGACATCGCGTTGAGTGAGAATACGACGCTGACGATTGCGCCGGGCGCCACGGCAAGCACGGGGGTGGTGACGCTGACGGCGGTGGACAACGCCGTGGATGCGGCCGACAAGACGGTGAGGGTGAGGGGTGAGGCGAACAACCGCGTGGGCGTGACGGCGCCGGCCGCCATCATACTGACGCTAGACGATGACGATAAGCGCGGCGTGAGGGTCTCGCTGACGTCCCTGACCGTTGACGAGGGTGAGGATGGGACTTACACGGTGGTGTTGGACACGGAGCCGACCGGGGACGTGACGCTGACGCCGGCGCGCAGGAGCGGTGATCCCGACGTAACGGTCTCGGCTGCGTTGACATTCACGGCAGAGACCTGGGACGTGGCGCAGACGCTGACGGTGAGTGCGGCGCCGGATGGCGATGCGCTGGCCGACACTGCGATAGTGGGCCACACGGCATCGGGCGGCGATTACGGATCGGTGACGGTGGACGACGTGGCGGTGACGGTGACCGACGATGACACGGCCTCGTCGGGCGTGGCGCTGACGGTGGCGCCGACTGAGGTGGGTGAGGGCGCGACCGACGGGGCGGGGCTGACGCTGACGGCGACGTTGAACGGCGGGACGCGAGCCGACCCGACGCCGCTGACGGTGGTGGTGGGCGGCGCGCGTGACAGTGCGGTTGAAGGAACGGACTATACGGCGCTGGCCGACTTCACGATTACCATTCCACCAAACGCGGCGAGTGCGAGTGCGAACTTCACGCTGACGCCGGTGGACGACGATATTGACGAAGCAAACGAGACGCTGACGCTGGGCGGCACGACGGCGGTGGGTCTGGCGGTGACCGGCGCTGAAGTGACGATTACGGACAACGACGCGACGCCGACGCTGACACTGGCGCTGTCGGACAGCGCCATCAGTGAGAACGGTGGGTCCGCCACGGTGACGGCACGTCTGAATCATGCGTCGAGTGCGCAGACGACGGTGGAGGTGACGGCGAGGGCGGTCTCGCCGGCGCTGGCGCGGGACATCGCGTTGAGTGAGAATACGACGCTGACGATTGCGCCGGGCGCCAGGACCAGCAGCGGGCAGGTGACGCTGACGGCGGTGGACAACGCCGTGGATGCGGCCGACAAGACGGTGAGGGTGACGGCTGAGGCGAGCAACCGCGTGGACGTGACGGCGCCGGCCGCCATCACGCTGACGCTTGAAGACAACGACGTGCGCGGCGTGCGGGTCTCGCTGACGTCCCTGACCGTTGGCGAGGGTGAGGATGGGACTTACACGGTGGTGTTGGACACGGAGCCGACCGGGGACGTGACGCTGACGCCGGCGCGCAGGCGCGGTGATCCCGACGTAACGGTCTCGGCTGCGCTGACGTTCACGGCGGCGACCTGGAACGTGGCGCAGACGCTGACGGTGAGTGCGGCGCCGGATGGCGATGCGCTGGCCGACACTACGATAGTGGGCCACACGGTCTCGGGCGGCGATTACGGATCGGTGACGGTGGACGACGTGGCGGTGACGGTGACCGACGATGACACGGCCTCGTCGGCCGTGGCGCTGACGGTAGCGCCGGCTGAGGTGGGTGAGGGCACGACCGACGGGGCGCTGCTGACGCTGACGGCGACGTTGAACGGGGCGACGCGAGCCAACCCGACGGCGCTGACGGTGGCGGTGGGCGCAGCGGACGATGGCGCCACCGGGGGGACGGACTATGCGGCGCTGGCCGACTTCACGATTACTATTCCGGCGAACGCGGCGAGTGCGAGTGCGAACTTCACGCTGCTGCCGGTGGACGACGATATTGACGAGGTGGACGAGACGCTGACGCTGGGCGGCACGACGACGGCGGGTCTGGCGGTGACCGGCGCTACGCTGACGATTGTGGACAACGAGGCGACGCCGACGCTGACACTGGCGTTGTCGGACAGCGCCATTGGCGAGGCCGGCGGGTCCGCCACGGTGACGGCGCGTCTGAATCATGCGTCGAGTGCGCAGACGACGGTGGTGGTGACGGCGACGGCGGTCCCGCCGGCGCTAGCGCGGGACATCGCGTTGAGTGAGAATACGACGCTGACGATTGCGCCGGGCGCCACGGCAAGCACGGGGGAGGTGACGCTGACGGCGGTGGACAACGCCGTGGACGCGGCCGACAAGACGGTGAGGGTGACGGGTGAGGCGAGCAACCGCGTGGACGTGACGGCGCCGGCCGCCATCACGCTGACGCTAGACGATGACGATAAGCGCGGCGTGCGGGTCTCGCTGACGTCCCTGACCGTTGGCGAGGGTGAGAGTGGGACCTACACGGTCGTGCTGACCAGTGAGCCGACGGGGGACGTGACGCTGACGCCGGCGCGCAGGCGCGGCGATCCCGACGTAACGGTCTCGGCTGCGTTGACATTCACGGCAGAGACCTGGAACGTGGCGCAGACGCTGACGGTGAGTGCGGCGCCGGATGCGGATACGCTGGACGATGAAGCGACGCTCAAACACACGGCATCGGGCGGCGATTACGGCGCGCTGACGGTGGACGACGTGGCGGTGACGGTGGACGACGACACGGTCTTGTCGGGCTTGCCGCTGACGCTGGCCGCGGTGGCCGGCGATGACACCATCAACATTGCCGAGCAGGCGGCCGGGTTCAGTATCAGCGGCGCCACCGGCAGCGTGGCCGGGGCCAGTGTCACGGTCACGCTCGGCGGCACCGACCTGGCCGCCGTGACCTCCGCCGGCGACGGCGCCTGGTCGGTGGCCATACCGGGCGATGCGGCCTACGTGACCGGCACCGAGGTGGCTCTGACGGTGACCGCCGGCAAGGCCCTCTACACCGCGCCCACGCCGCTCACGCGCAGCCTGACGGTCGACCTCAGCGCGCCGACGGCGCCGGACTACACGCTGCCGGCGGGCTACGCGCTGACGGTGGGCACGGCCAGCACGGCCCTCAGTCCGGCGGGCGGCACCGACATCGCCGCCTACGCCGCCCCGGGGTTGCCCGCGGGCCTGACCATCAACGCCGCCAGCGGCGTCATCAGCGGCACCCCGACCACGGTCGCCGCGGACCCGGCCGGTGTCACGGTGACGGTGACGGATGCGGCCGGCAACCCGGCCACCGTCACCCTCACCTTGCCGGCAGTGGGTAGGGGCGCGCAAGACCTGAGCGGCTTCGGCTACAGCCCGGACACCATCACCTTCGATGCTGACGCTCCGGCCCTGACTGCGCCGAGCGGCGCCCAGGGCGCCTTGAGTTACGCCAGCAATAACTTGTCGGTATGCGAGGCGGACGCGAACAGCGGCGCCCTGACCATCCTGACCGCCGGTACCTGTGAGGTGACCGTGACTGCCGCGGCCACGGCCAACTATAATGCGGCCACGGCCAGCTTCACGCTGACCGTGACCAAGGCCGCCCAGACCCTGAGCGGCTTCGCCTACGGCCCGGCCAACATTGTCTTCGGTGATAGTATCCGGTCCATAAGTCTGCCGAGCGGCGCCCGGGGGGCCTTGAGTTACGCCAGTGACACCTTGTCGGTATGCGAGGTGGACGCGGAATACGGCGACCCGACCATCCTGACCGCCGGTACCTGTAAGGTGACCGTGACCGCCGCGGCCACGGCCAACTATAATGAGGGTACGGCCAGCTTCACGCTGACCGTGGCCAAGGCCGACCAGACCCTGAGCGGCTTCGCCTACAGCCCGGCCAGCGCCCCCTTCGGCACGGTCCCGACCCTGACCGCGCCGAGCGGCGCCCAGGGCGCCTTGAGTTACGCCAGCGACACCTCGTCGGTATGCACGGTCGACGCCGGCAGCGGCGCCCTGACCCTGAAGGCGGTGGGTAAGTGCACCATCAGCGTCACTGCCGCGGCCACGGACAACTATAATGAGGGTACGGCCACTTTCACGCTGACCGTGAACCTGGCCGGCGCGCTGCCGCTGAGCGTTGCCGCGGTGACCGGCGATGACACCATCAACATTGCCGAACAGGCGGCCGGTTTCAGTATCAGCGGCGCCACCGGCAGCGTGGCCGACGTCACGGTGAGGGTGACGCTGGGCAGCGAGACCCTGACCGCGGCGCCCTCGGCGATTGCCGCGGGGGAGACCGACGCCACCTGGTCGGTCACCGTGCCGCCCGCCGCGGACTACATCAGCGGCGCCGGCGTGGACCTCACGGTGGCCGCGGCTAGGCCCGGCTACACCGCGCCCACGCCGCTCAGCCGCAGCCTGGTCGTGGACCTCAGCGCACCGACGCCACCGGGCTACACGCTGCCGGCGGGCTACGCGCTGACGGTGGGCACGGCCAGCACGGCCCTCAGTCCGGCGGGCGGCGCCGACATCGCCGCCTACGCCGCCCCGGGGTTGCCCGCGGGCTTGACCATTGACACGAGCAGCGGCGTCATCAGCGGCACCCCGACCACGGTCGCCGCGGACCCGGCCGGGGTCACGGTGACGGTCACCGACAGCGCCGGCAACCCGGCCAGCGTCACCCTCACCTTCCCGGCCGTGGCCCGGGGCGCGCAAGACCTGAGCGGCTTCGGCTACAGCGAGACCTCGGTCGCCCTGAGCGCCACGGCGCCGACGCTCACGGCGCCCACGGGGGCACTGACCACGCTGGCCTACACGGCTGCGCCGGTCGCGGTGTGCACGGTCGACGCCGGCAGCGGTGCCCTGACACTCACCGGGGTGGGCGAATGCGTCATTAGCGTCAGCGCCGCGGCCAACGCCAACTACGACGCGGCCACGGCCAGCTTCACGCTGACCGTGGGCGCCGACCCGGCGCTGCCGCTGACGCTGGCCGCGGTGGCCGACGATGACACGATTAACATTGCCAGGTGGACAGCCGGGTTCAGCGTCAGCGGCGCCACCGGCGATGTGGCCGGGGCCAGTGTCGCGGTCACGCTCGGTGGCACCGCCCTGGCCGCCGTGACCTCCGCCGGCGACGGCGCCTGGTCGGTGGCCGTACCGGGCGCGGCGGCCTACGTGAGCGGCACCGAGGTGGCGCTGACGGTGAGCGCCAGCAAGGCCCGCTACACCGCCGCCACGGTCAACCGCAGCCTGACCGTGGACCTGGTGGTGCCGACGCTGAGCTACGCCGCGCCGACCACCCTGACGGTGGGCACGGCCATCAGCGCCATGGCGCCCACCACCAGTGACACCGACATCAAGTCCTACGCGGCCACCGACCTGCCGCCGGGGCTGACCATCGACGCCGCCAGCGGCGCCATCAGCGGCACCCCGGACACGGCCAGGGACGCCGCGCAGGCCGCCACGGTAACGCTGACGGACAACGCCGGCAACCCGACCCCCGTGACCGTCACCTTCCCGGCGGTGGATAGGGGCGAGCAGGTCCTGAGCGGGTTTGCCTACAGCCAGACCAGCATTGTCTTCGGCGCTACCGCCCCGACCCTGACTGCGCCGAGCGGCGCCCGGGGGGACTTGAGTTACGCCAGCAATAACTTGTCGGTATGCGAGGTGGACGCGAACAGCGGCGCCCTGGCCATCCTGACCGCCGGCGCCTGTGAGGTGACCGTGACGGCCGCGGCCACGGCCAACTACGCGGCGGCCACGGCCGACTTCACGCTGACCGTGAACCCGGTCGGCACCCTGGCGCTGAACGTGGGCATCATTGCCGGCGATGACAGCATCAACATTGCCGAGAAGATGGCCGGCTTTGCCATCAGCGGCGACACCGGCACGGTAGCCGGGGTAACGGTGACGCTGACGCTGGGCACGGCGACGTTGGCCGCGGCGACCTCCGCCGGTGACGGCACCTGGACGGTGGCTGTACCGGCCGATGCGGCCTACGTGACCGGCACCGGCGTGACCGTGACGGTGACCGCCGTCAAGAACGGCCACGACGACGCCACGGCGGTCAACCGCAGCCTGGTCGTGGACCTCAGCGCACCGACGCCACCGGGCTACACGCTGCCGGCGGGCTACGCGCTGACGGTGGGCACGGCCAGCACGGCCCTCAGTCCGGCGGGCGGCGCCGACATCGCCGCCTACGCCGCCCCGGGGTTGCCCGCGGGCTTGACCATTGACACGAGCAGCGGCGTCATCAGCGGCACCCCGACCACGGTCGCCGCGGACCCGGCCGGGGTCACGGTGACGGTCACCGACAGCGCCGGCAACCCGGCCAGCGTCACCCTCACCTTCCCGGCCGTGGCCCGGGGCGCGCAAGACCTGAGCGGCTTCGGCTACAGCGAGACCTCGGTCGCCCTGAGCGCCACGGCGCCGACGCTCACGGCGCCCACGGGGGCACTGACCACGCTGGCCTACACGGCTGCGCCGGTCGCGGTGTGCACGGTCGACGCCGGCAGCGGCGCCCTGACACTCACCGGGGTGGGCGAATGCGTCATTAGCGTCAGCGCCGCGGCCAACGCCAACTACGACGCGGCCACGGCCAGCTTCACGCTGACCGTGGGCGCCGACCCGGCGCTGCCGCTGACGCTGGCCGCGGTGGCCGACGATGACACGATTAACATTGCCAGGTGGACAGCCGGGTTCAGCGTCAGCGGCGCCACCGGCGATGTGGCCGGGGCCAGTGTCGCGGTCACGCTCGGTGGCACCGCCCTGGCCGCCGTGACCTCCGCCGGCGACGGCGCCTGGTCGGTGGCCGTACCGGCCGCGGCGGCCTACGTGACCGGCACCGAGGTGGCGCTGACGGTGAGCGCCAGCAAGGCCCGCTACACCGCCGCCACGGTCAACCGTAGCCTGACCGTGGACTTGGTGGCGCCGACGCTGAGCTACGCCGCGCCGACCACCCTGACGGTGGGCACGGCCATCAGCGCCATGGCGCCCACCACCAGTGACACCGACATCAAGTCCTACGCGGCCACCGACCTGCCGCCGGGGCTGACCATCGACGCCGCCAGCGGCGCCATCAGCGGCACCCCGGACACGGCCAGGGACGCCGCGCAGGACGCCACGGTAACGCTGACGGACAACGCCGGCAACCCGACCCCCGTGACCGTCACCTTCCCGGCGGTGACCAAGGGCGCGCAGGTCCTGAGCGGGTTTGCCTACAGCCAGACCAACATTGTCTTCGGCGCTACCGCCCCGACCCTGACTGCCCCGAGCGGCGCCCGGGGGGGCTTGAGTTACGCCAGCAATAACTTGTCGGTATGCGAGGCGGACGCGAACAGCGGCGCCCTGGCCATCCTGACCGCCGGCGCCTGTGAGGTGACCGTGACCGCCGCGGCCACGGCCAACTACGTGGCGGCCACGGCCGACTTCACGCTGACCGTGAACCCGGTCGGCACCCTGGCGCTGAACGTGGGCATCATTGCCGGCGATGACAGCATCAACATTGCCGAGAAGATGGCCGGCTTTGCCATCAGCGGCGACACCGGCACGGTAGCCGGGGTAACGGTGACGCTGACGCTGGGCACGGCGACGTTGGCCGCGGCGACCTCCGCCGGTGACGGCACCTGGACGGTGGCTGTACCGGCCGATGCGGCCTACGTGACCGGCGCCGGCGTGACCGTGACGGTGACCGCCGTCAAGAACGGCCACGACGACGCCACGCCGCTCAGCCGCAGCCTGACCGTGGACCTCAGCGCACCGACGCCACCGGGCTACACGCTGCCGGCGGGCTACGCGCTGACGGTGGGCACGGCCAGCACGGCCCTCAGTCCGGCGGGCGGCGCCGACATCGCCGCCTACGCCGCCCCGGGGTTGCCCGCGGGCTTGACCATTGACACGAGCAGCGGCGTCATCAGCGGCACCCCGACCACGGTCGCCGCGGACCCGGCCGGGGTCACGGTGACGGTCACCGACAGCGCCGGCAACCCGGCCAGCGTCACCCTCACCTTCCCGGCCGTGGCCCGGGGCGCGCAAGACCTGAGCGGCTTCGGCTACAGCGAGACCTCGGTCGCCCTGAGCGCCACGGCGCCGACGCTCACGGCGCCCACGGGGGCACTGACCACGCTGGCCTACACGGCTGCGCCGGTCGCGGTGTGCACGGTCGACGCCGGCAGCGGCGCCCTGACACTCACCGGGGTGGGCGAATGCGTCATTAGCGTCAGCGCCGCGGCCAACGCCAACTACGACGCGGCCACGGCCAGCTTCACGCTGACCGTGGGCGCCGACCCGGCGCTGCCGCTGACGCTGGCCGCGGTGGCCGACGATGACACGATTAACATTGCCAGGTGGACAGCCGGGTTCAGCGTCAGCGGCGCCACCGGCGATGTGGCCGGGGCCAGTGTCGCGGTCACGCTCGGTGGCACCGCCCTGGCCGCCGTGACCTCCGCCGGCGACGGCGCCTGGTCGGTGGCCGTACCGGCCGCGGCGGCCTACGTGACCGGCACCGAGGTGGCGCTGACGGTGAGCGCCAGCAAGGCCCGCTACACCGCCGCCACGGTCAACCGTAGCCTGACCGTGGACTTGGTGGCGCCGACGCTGAGCTACGCCGCGCCGACCACCCTGACGGTGGGCACGGCCATCAGCGCCATGGCGCCCACCACCAGTGACACCGACATCAAGTCCTACGCGGCCACCGACCTGCCGCCGGGGCTGACCATCGACGCCGCCAGCGGCGCCATCAGCGGCACCCCGGACACGGCCAGGGACGCCGCGCAGGCCGCCACGGTAACGCTGACGGACAACGCCGGCAACCCGACCCCCGTGACCGTCACCTTCCCGGCGGTGGATAGGGGCGAGCAGGTCCTGAGCGGGTTTGCCTACAGCCAGACCAGCATTGTCTTCGGCGCTACCGCCCCGACCCTGACTGCGCCGAGCGGCGCCCGGGGGGACTTGAGTTACGCCAGCAATAACTTGTCGGTATGCGAGGTGGACGCGAACAGCGGCGCCCTGGCCATCCTGACCGCCGGCGCCTGTGAGGTGACCGTGACGGCCGCGGCCACGGCCAACTACGCGGCGGCCACGGCCGACTTCACGCTGACCGTGAACCCGGTCGGCACCCTGGCGCTGAACGTGGGCATCATTGCCGGCGATGACAGCATCAACATTGCCGAGAAGATGGCCGGCTTTGCCATCAGCGGCGACACCGGCACGGTAGCCGGGGTAACGGTGACGCTGACGCTGGGCACGGCGACGTTGGCCGCGGCGACCTCCGCCGGTGACGGCACCTGGACGGTGGCTGTACCGGCCGATGCGGCCTACGTGACCGGCGCCGGCGTGACCGTGACGGTGACCGCCGTCAAGAACGGCCACGACGACGCCACGGCGGTCAACCGCAGCCTGGTCGTGGACCTCAGCGCGCCGACGCCACCGGGCTACACGCTGCCGGCGGGCTACGCGCTGACGGTGGGCACGGCCAGCACGGCCCTCAGTCCGGCGGGCGGCGCCGACATCGCCGCCTACGCCGCCCCGGGGTTGCCCGCGGGCTTGACCATTGACACGAGCAGCGGCGTCATCAGCGGCACCCCGACCACGGTCGCCGCGGACCCGGCCGGGGTCACGGTGACGGTCACCGACAGCGCCGGCAACCCGGCCAGCGTCACCCTCACCTTCCCGGCCGTGGCCCGGGGCGCGCAAGACCTGAGCGGCTTCGGCTACAGCGAGACCTCGGTCGCCCTGAGCGCCACGGCGCCGACGCTCACGGCGCCC
The DNA here is from genome assembly GCA_965248145.1 of Gammaproteobacteria bacterium. Taxonomy (GTDB): domain Bacteria; phylum Pseudomonadota; class Gammaproteobacteria; order Eutrophobiales; family Eutrophobiaceae; genus JAAXHV01. The sequence continues at coordinate 1,456,800 of OZ252091.1, forward strand.
ACGGGGGCACTGACCACGCTGGCCTACACGGCTGCGCCGGTCGCGGTGTGCACGGTCGACGCCGGCAGCGGCGCCCTGACACTCACCGGGGTGGGCGAATGCGTCATTAGCGTCAGCGCCGCGGCCAACGCCAACTACGACGCGGCCACGGCCAGCTTCACGCTGACCGTGGGCGCCGACCCGGCGCTGCCGCTGACGCTGGCCGCGGTGGCCGACGATGACACGATTAACATTGCCAGGTGGACAGCCGGGTTCAGCGTCAGCGGCGCCACCGGCGATGTGGCCGGGGCCAGTGTCGCGGTCACGCTCGGTGGCACCGCCCTGGCCGCCGTGACCTCCGCCGGCGACGGCGCCTGGTCGGTGGCCGTACCGGCCGCGGCGGCCTACGTGACCGGCACCGAGGTGGCGCTGACGGTGAGCGCCAGCAAGGCCCGCTACACCGCCGCCACGGTCAACCGTAGCCTGACCGTGGACTTGGTGGCGCCGACGCTGAGCTACGCCGCGCCGACCACCCTGACGGTGGGCACGGCCATCAGCGCCATGGCGCCCACCACCAGTGACACCGACATCAAGTCCTACGCGGCCACCGACCTGCCGCCGGGGCTGACCATCGACGCCGCCAGCGGCGCCATCAGCGGCACCCCGGACACGGCCAGGGACGCCGCGCAGGACGCCACGGTAACGCTGACGGACAACGCCGGCAACCCGACCCCCGTGACCGTCACCTTCCCGGCGGTGACCAAGGGCGCGCAGGTCCTGAGCGGGTTTGCCTACAGCCAGACCAACATTGTCTTCGGCGCTACCGCCCCGACCCTGACTGCCCCGAGCGGCGCCCGGGGGGGCTTGAGTTACGCCAGCAATAACTTGTCGGTATGCGAGGTGGACGCGAACAGCGGCGCCCTGGCCATCCTGACCGCCGGCGCCTGTGAGGTGACCGTGACCGCCGCGGCCACGGCCAACTACGCGGCGGCCACGGCCGACTTCACGCTGACCGTGAACCCGGTCGGCACCCTGGCGCTGAACGTGGGCATCATTGCCGGGGATGACAGCATCAACATTGCCGAGAAGATGGCCGGGTTTGCCATCAGCGGCGACACCGGCACGGTAGCCGGGGTAACGGTGACGCTGACGCTGGGCACGGCGACGTTGGCCGCGGCGACCTCCGCCGGTGACGGCACCTGGACGGTGGCTGTACCGGCCGATGCGGCCTACGTGACCGGCGCCGGCGTGACCGTGACGGTGACCGCCGTCAAGAACGGCCACGACGACGCCACGGCGGTCAGCCGCAGCCTGACCGTGGACCTCAGCGCACCGACGCCACCGGGCTACACGCTGCCGGCGGGCTACGCGCTGACGGTGGGCACGGCCAGCACGGCCCTCAGTCCGGCGGGCGGCGCCGACATCGCCGCCTACGCCGCCCCGGGGTTGCCCGCGGGCTTGACCATTGACACGAGCAGCGGCGTCATCAGCGGCACCCCGACCACGGTCGCCGCGGACCCGGCCGGGGTCACGGTGACGGTCACCGACAGCGCCGGCAACCCGGCCAGCGTCACCCTCACCTTCCCGGCCGTGGCCCGGGGCGCGCAAGACCTGAGCGGCTTCGGCTACAGCGAGACCTCGGTCGCCCTGAGCGCCACGCCGCCGACGCTCACGGCGCCCACGGGGGCACTGACCACGCTGGCCTACACGGCTGCGCCGGTCGCGGTGTGCACGGTCGACGCCGGCAGCGGCGCCCTGACACTCACCGGGGTGGGCGAATGCGTCATTAGCGTCAGCGCCGCGGCCAACGCCAACTACGACGCGGCCACGGCCAGCTTCACGCTGACCGTGGGCGCCGACCCGGCGCTGCCGCTGACGCTGGCCGCGGTGGCCGACGATGACACGATTAACATTGCCAGGTGGACAGCCGGGTTCAGCGTCAGCGGCGCCACCGGCGATGTGGCCGGGGCCAGTGTCGCGGTCACGCTCGGTGGCACCGCCCTGGCCGCCGTGACCTCCGCCGCCGACGGCGCCTGGTCGGTGGCCGTACCGGCCGCGGCGGCCTACGTGACCGGCACCGAGGTGGCGCTGACGGTGAGCGCCAGCAAGGCCCGCTACACCGCCGCCACGGTCAACCGTAGCCTGACCGTGGACTTGGTGGCGCCGACGCTGAGCTACGCCGCGCCGACCACCCTGACGGTGGGCACGGCCATCAGCGCCATGGCGCCCACCACCAGTGACACCGACATCAAGTCCTACGCGGCCACCGACCTGCCGCCGGGGCTGACCATCGACGCCGCCAGCGGCGCCATCAGCGGCACCCCGGACACGGCCAGGGACGCCGCGCAGGACGCCACGGTAACGCTGACGGACAACGCCGGCAACCCGACCCCCGTGACCGTCACCTTCCCGGCGGTGACCAAGGGCGCGCAGGTCCTGAGCGGGTTTGCCTACAGCCAGACCAACATTGTCTTCGGCGCTACCGCCCCGACCCTGACTGCCCCGAGCGGCGCCCGGGGGGGCTTGAGTTACGCCAGCAATAACTTGTCGGTATGCGAGGCGGACGCGAACAGCGGCGCCCTGGCCATCCTGACCGCCGGCGCCTGTGAGGTGACCGTGACCGCCGCGGCCACGGCCAACTACGCGGCGGCCACGGCCGACTTCACGCTGACCGTGAACCCGGTCGGCACCCTGGCGCTGAACGTGGGCATCATTGCCGGCGATGACAGCATCAACATTGCCGAGAAGATGGCCGGGTTTGCCATCAGCGGCGACACCGGCACGGTAGCCGGGGTAACGGTGACGCTGACGCTGGGCACGGCGACGTTGGCCGCGGCGACCTCCGCCGGTGACGGCACCTGGACGGTGGCTGTACCGGCCGATGCGGCCTACGTGACCGGCGCCGGCGTGACCGTGACGGTGACCGCCGTCAAGAACGGCCACGACGACGCCACGGCGGTCAGCCGCAGCCTGACCGTGGACCTCAGCGCACCGACGCCACCGGGCTACACGCTGCCGGCGGGCTACGCGCTGACGGTGGGCACGGCCAGCACGGCCCTCAGTCCGGCGGGCGGCGCCGACATCGCCGCCTACGCCGCCCCGGGGTTGCCCGCGGGCTTGACCATTGACACGAGCAGCGGCGTCATCAGCGGCACCCCGACCACGGTCGCCGCGGACCCGGCCGGGGTCACGGTGACGGTCACCGACAGCGCCGGCAACCCGGCCAGCGTCACCCTCACCTTCCCGGCCGTGGCCCGGGGCGCGCAAGACCTGAGCGGCTTCGGCTACAGCGAGACCTCGGTCGCCCTGAGCGCCACGGCGCCGACGCTCACGGCGCCCACGGGGGCACTGACCACGCTGGCCTACACGGCTGCGCCGGTCGCGGTGTGCACGGTCGACGCCGGCAGCGGCGCCCTGACACTCACCGGGGTGGGCGAATGCGTCATTAGCGTCAGCGCCGCGGCCAACGCCAACTACGACGCGGCCACGGCCAGCTTCACGCTGACCGTGGGCGCCGACCCGGCGCTGCCGCTGACGCTGGCCGCGGTGGCCGACGATGACACGATTAACATTGCCAGGTGGACAGCCGGGTTCAGCGTCAGCGGCGCCACCGGCGATGTGGCCGGGGCCAGTGTCGCGGTCACGCTCGGTGGCACCGCCCTGGCCGCCGTGACCTCCGCCGGCGACGGCGCCTGGTCGGTGGCCGTACCGGCCGCGGCGGCCTACGTGACCGGCACCGAGGTGGCGCTGACGGTGAGCGCCAGCAAGGCCCGCTACACCGCCGCCACGGTCAACCGTAGCCTGACCGTGGACTTGGTGGCGCCGACGCTGAGCTACGCCGCGCCGACCACCCTGACGGTGGGCACGGCCATCAGCGCCATGGCGCCCACCACCAGTGACACCGACATCAAGTCCTACGCGGCCACCGACCTGCCGCCGGGGCTGACCATCGACGCCGCCAGCGGCGCCATCAGCGGCACCCCGGACACGGCCAGGGACGCCGCGCAGGACGCCACGGTAACGCTGACGGACAACGCCGGCAACCCGACCCCCGTGACCGTCACCTTCCCGGCGGTGACCAAGGGCGCGCAGGTCCTGAGCGGGTTTGCCTACAGCCAGACCAACATTGTCTTCGGCGCTACCGCCCCGACCCTGACTGCCCCGAGCGGCGCCCGGGGGGGCTTGAGTTACGCCAGCAATAACTTGTCGGTATGCGAGGCGGACGCGAACAGCGGCGCCCTGGCCATCCTGACCGCCGGCGCCTGTGAGGTGACCGTGACCGCCGCGGCCACGGCCAACTACGTGGCGGCCACGGCCGACTTCACGCTGACCGTGAACCCGGTCGGCACCCTGGCGCTGAACGTGGGCATCATTGCCGGGGATGACAGCATCAACATTGCCGAGAAGATGGCCGGCTTTGCCATCAGCGGCGACACCGGCACGGTAGCCGGGGTAACGGTGACGCTGACGCTGGGCACGGCGACGTTGGCCGCGGCGACCTCCGCCGGTGACGGCACCTGGACGGTGGCTGTACCGGCCGATGCGGCCTACGTGACCGGCGCCGGCGTGACCGTGACGGTGACCGCCGTCAAGAACGGCCACGACGACGCCACGCCGCTCAGCCGCAGCCTGACCGTGGACCTCAGCGCACCGACGCCACCGGGCTACACGCTGCCGGCGGGCTACGCGCTGACGGTGGGCACGGCCAGCACGGCCCTCAGTCCGGCGGGCGGCGCCGACATCGCCGCCTACGCCGCGCCGGGGTTGCCCGCGGGCTTGACCATTGACACGAGCAGCGGCGTCATCAGCGGCACCCCGACCACGGTCGCCGCGGACCCGGCCGGGGTCACGGTGACGGTCACCGACAGCGCCGGCAACCCGGCCAGCGTCACCCTCACCTTCCCGGCCGTGGCCCGGGGCGCGCAAGACCTGAGCGGCTTCGGCTACAGCGAGACCTCGGTCGCCCTGAGCGCCACGGCGCCGACGCTCACGGCGCCCACGGGGGCACTGACCACGCTGGCCTACACGGCTGCGCCGGTCGCGGTGTGCACGGTCGACGCCGGCAGCGGCGCCCTGACACTCACCGGGGTGGGCGAATGCGTCATTAGCGTCAGCGCCGCGGCCAACGCCAACTACGACGCGGCCACGGCCAGCTTCACGCTGACCGTGGGCGCCGACCCGGCGCTGCCGCTGACGCTGGCCGCGGTGGCCGACGATGACACGATTAACATTGCCAGGTGGACAGCCGGGTTCAGCGTCAGCGGCGCCACCGGCAGCGTGGCCGGGGCCAGTGTCGCGGTCACGCTCGGCGGCACCGCCCTGGCCGCCGTGACCTCCGCCGCCGACGGCGCCTGGTCGCTGGCCGTACCGGCCGCGGCGGCCTACGTGACCGGCACCGAGGTGGCGCTGACGGTGAGCGCCAGCAAGGCCCGCTACACCGCCGCCACGGTCAACCGTAGCCTGACCGTGGACTTGGTGGCGCCGACGCTGAGCTACGCCGCGCCGACCACCCTGACGGTGGGCACGGCCATCAGCGCCATGGCGCCCACCACCAGTGACACCGACATCAAGTCCTACGCGGCCACCGACCTGCCGCCGGGCCTGGACATCAACGCCGCCAGCGGCGCCATCAGCGGCACCCCGGACACGGCCAGGGCTACGGAGCAGGCCGCCACGGTGACACTGACGGATAACGCCGACAACCCGACCCCCGTGACCGTCACCTTCCCGGCGGTGGATAGGGGCGAGCAGGTCCTGAGCGGGTTTGCCTACAGCCAGACCAGCATTGTCTTCGGCGCTACCGCCCCGACCCTGACTGCGCCGAGCGGCGCCCGGGGGGACTTGAGTTACGCCAGCAATAACTTGTCGGTATGCGAGGTGGACGCGAACAGCGGCGCCCTGGCCATCCTGACCGCCGGCGCCTGTGAGGTGACCGTGACGGCCGCGGCCACGGCCAACTACGCGGCGGCCACGGCCGACTTCACGCTGACCGTGAACCCGGTCGGCACCCTGGCGCTGAACGTGGGCATCATTGCCGGCGATGACAGCATCAACATTGCCGAGCAGGCGGCCGGGTTTGCCATCAGCGGCGACACCGGCACGGCAGCCGGGGTGGCAGTGACGGTGATGATCGGCACCGAGACCCTGACCGCGACCTCGGCGATTGTTTCGCCGGCGACCGACGCCACCTGGTCGGTGGCTGTACCGGCCGACGCGGCCTACGTGAGCGGCGCCGGCGTGACCGTGACGGTGACCGCCGCCAAGAACGGCCACGACGCCGCCACGGCGGTCAACCGCAGCCTGGTCGTGGACCTCAGCGCCCCCGCGGTCAGTTATACGGCGCCGGCCTCACTCACGGTGGGCGCGGCCATCAGCGCCATGGCGCCCACCACCAGCGCCACCGACATCGCCACGTACAGTGCCGCCGCCCTGCCGCCGGGCCTGGACATCGACGCCGCCAGCGGCGTCATCAGCGGCGCCCCGACCACGGCCGGTAACACCACGCAGGACCCCTCGGTGACGGTGACGGATAACGCCGGCAACACGGGCCGCGCGACCGTTAACTTCCCGCTGGTGGCCGAGGAGCAGATTCAGGTCGAAATCCATGGCGAGTTATTCATTATAACCGTTACCCATAGGCCGGCCCACGTCAGCGTGGGGGTAAATGCCCTGTCCGCTGAGCAGATGGAGGCACAGGTGCCACCGGCGAACGTGGTGTTTTCCACCCCGCCGGTGTACATAGACGTTAACGGATTGATGACGGGCGAGGAAGTCCATTTCTGCATGCCGCGCGGGAACGTTCCGGCCGGTCATATTGCAACGATCTACACGGCGGGGATGGACGACGGCAGTCAACCCTCTCACTGGTCTGAGGTAGGCAACGCGGACTACCCGGACATGCTCAAGGTGTGTGCGATAGCGTCGAGTTTCTCACCGCACCGGGTTGGCTATCGATCCACTCAGGAGTCGGTGCGGGCGATAGCCCTGGCGGTACGCGCCAGCCCGGCCCGGTTCGCTGAGTTGGGTGACATCATTACCTTCACTTACACGGTGACCAACGACGGCACGGAGACGCTGGCAGGGCCCGCGTCGATTGATGATGCCGTGGTAGCGGGGGTCGTCTGTGATGCGCCGCCGGCCGGTGGGCTGGAGTCCGGGGCGTCGTTGAGTTGTACCGGCGAGTACACCGTGACGCAGGCGGACCTGGACGCGCAAAGGCTGGTGAGCAGGGCGACGGCAGCGCTGGATGGGGTCAGTTCACAGGTAACGCCCACGACGGTGTTATTGAGAACTGCAAATAACCAGTTACCGAGGTTGTCGGTTTCTGACGTGAGGGTTGCGGAGGACGCCGGGTCGCTGACCTTCAGCGTCAGGTTGAGTGTAGCGGCTGCGGAGGAGGTGACGGTGGATTATGCCACCGGGGCGGGGACGGCCAGGCGCAGCTTTGACTACAGCCATGTGTCGGGTACGTTGCGGTTCGACGTGGGTGAGTCGGAGAAGCGGGTTGAGGTGCCAGTGTGGGATGATGAGAGCGTAGAGGAGGATGAGAGCTTCATACTGACCTTAAGCAACCCGGTAAATGCCGGGTTCGACCGGGCCACGGCGACGGGCTGGATTATTGACAACGACACGCGCTACCTGTTAACCAGGCATGCCAGTGCGGCCGAGGGGGCAGGACAGATGGTGTTCAAGGTGTTACTGGCGCCGGTGAGCGATCAAACGGTGACGCTGGATTGGGCGACTGCGGACGCCAGTGCGGCCGCGGGCGCCGATTACACGCCGGCCAGGGGGACCCTGACCTTCAGCCCGGGAGAGGTAGAGAAGACGGTGCGGGTGCCAGTGATTGATGATGCGCTGGATGAGGATAAGGAGAGTTTCACGGTGAGATACAGTGACCCGGTCAATGCAAGGTTATGGAGGGGGAACTCGATGACGGGCTGGATTTATGACAATGATGAGCGGGCTATCCGCGTGGCGCCGCAGACCTTGCAGGTGGACGAGGGGACGACGGGGCGTTACACGGTCGTCCTGGCGACGCAGCCCACGGGTAATGTGACTGTCGTGGTGACCACGGATGCGGCGGGGGTGCAGTTGGCCCCGCAGCAGCTCCGCTTCGATGCAGACAACTGGTCGCGGCCGCAGGCCGTGGACGTGACGACGCCTGCTGATACGGATATGTTCGATGCTGACCGGGTGTTGATGCATACGGCGAGCGGGGGTGACTACGGCGGGATGCAGGTATGGCAGGAATTGTCCATAAAGGACACCGACAAACCGGATGACATGCCGGGTGAGGCGCCGATCATCCACCCTGTGGACGCGCCTGGGGTGCTGGACGACTAATACCGCCTGTGGTGATGGACCCGGCAGGTATTGAAGGGTCGCTGGTGGCGTTTATACATATAACGGAGTGAGCGGATAGAAAAAATGCTGAGTGTGGAAGAAACACGGGAACGGGATGCGGCTGCCGGTAGCGGCACCGTCTATGTGGTCTCTGTCGGAGGGAGTTTCAAGGGTGTGCTCGACGGCCGCAAGGATAAAGACTGGATTCGGGTGGAACTGGTTGAAGGGAAGCGCTATGAAATCAGTCTGACCGGTACGGACAACCACGCCGAGACGGACCTGGTTCTCAGGGTGGAGAGTACGGGAGAGGAGGAGGTGGCCGCTAACGATGATATAGACCACGCGGCAGGGAACTTGAATTCGCGAGTGAGGTTCTTCCTGGAGGATCCCGGCGTCTACTACATCGCTGTTGAGAGCTACCGCGGGAACCCGGAAAAACAGACCTGGGGGGCGTACACGGTGGTCGTGTATGACACGGAGGAGGAAAGTACCCTGCTCAACGGCAGTGAAAGTGACGATACGCTTGTGGGTGGCGGGGGAAATGACGAACTGGCCGGCGGGAAGGGGGATGACTGGCTTCTCGGCGGTGCCGGCGCAGATCGGCTCCGGGGCGACGCCGGTGATGATTTTGCGAGTTACCGGTCATCGGATGCGGGGGTGGAAGTGTACCTGCACAGCGGTGTGGTCCGCGGCGGTGACGCCGCAGGCGACCGGTTTGTCGGGATGGAAGGTATCAAGTATACGGATGCTGAGGGTCGGATGATAGAGACAGAGGTGCCGGATATCGAACACCTGGTCGGTTCCGGTTGGGATGATATCCTGGTGGGCACCGGCGCCGGCAACTGGTTGTTTGGTCTGGCCGGGGATGACGAATTGGACGGCAGAGAGGGAGACGACCGGCTACTGGGTGGGGGCGGCGCGGACTGGCTGGTGGGTGGTGCGGGCGCGGATATGCTGGTCGGGGGCGCCGGCGCCGACATCCTGTTGGGCGGGGTCGGCGCCGACCTGTTGAGAGGCGGCGCCGGTATCGATATTGCCTCTTACGCCGGGTCGAACGCCGGTGTGATAGTCCGTCTGTATGACGGCACAGCCAGGCGGGGCCACGCCGAAGGCGACCGGTTTATCGGGACGGAGATCGTTGAGCAGGCCGGCGCCGATGGGGAAATACAGCAAGTGGTGGTGGCGGATATCGAGGCACTGGTCGGCTCGGCGCACAATGATGTCCTGATCGGCGATGTGCGGGGTAACCGGCTGGAAGGCGGCGCCGGTGACGACACACTGAACGGCGGTCCGGGCAGCGGCGCGGACCTGCTGCGGGGCGAGGCCGGTGACGACCGGCTGTTCGGCGGCGCCGGCAGTGATGCGCTGGAAGGCGGCGCCGGCGCAGACCAGTTGCGCGGCGGGGCTGGTTACGACTTTGCCAGTTACCGGTCATCGGATGCGGGCGTGGAAGTGTACCTGCACAGCGGTGTGGTCCGGGGCGGTGACGCCGAAGGCGACCGGTTTGTCGGGCTGGAGCGTATCAAGTATACGGATGCTGAGGGTCGGATGATAGAGACAGAGGTGCCGGATATCGAACACCTGGTCGGTTCCGGTTGGGATGACATCCTGGTGGGCACCGGCGCCGGCAACTGGTTGTTTGGTCTGGCCGGGGATGACGAGTTGGACGGCAGAGAGGGGGACGACTGGCTCGCCGGCGGCCCCGGCGCCGACCGGCTCCGGGGCGGCCCCGGGGTTGACGTTGCCTCTTACGAAGGGTCGAATGCCGGGGTGACGGTACGTTTACACAGCGGCACAGCCCGGGGCGGTGATGCCGAAGGTGACCGGTTTGTCGGGTTGGAGCGCATCGAGGATACAGACTCTGAGGGTCAGACAATAGAGACAGAGGTGCCGGATATCGAAGACCTGGTCGGTTCCGCGCACGCTGATGTCCTGGCCGGTGACTTGCGGGATAACCGGCTGGAAGGCGGCGCCGGTGACGACCGGCTGTACGGTGGCCCCGGCGGTGGTGATGACCTGTTGCGGGGCGGGGCCGGTGACGACCGGCTGTACGGCGGCGCCGGTGACGATGCGCTTGAGGGCGGCCCCGGTGACGACCGGCTGTATGGCGGTATGGGCGACGATGCGCTGGAAGGCGGCGCCGGCGCAGACCAGTTGCGCGGCGGGGCTGGTTACGACTTTGCCAGTTACCAGACATCGGATGCGGGCGTGGAAGTATACCTGCACAGCGGTGTGGTCCGGGGCGGTGCCGCCGAAGGCGACCGGTTTGTCGGGATGGAAGGTATCAAGTATACGGATGCTGAGGGTCGGATGATAGAGACAGAGGCGCCGGATATCGAACACCTGGTCGGTTCCGGTTGGGATGACATCCTGGTGGGCACCGGCGCCGGCAACTGGTTGTTTGGTCTGGCCGGGGATGACGAGTTGGACGGCAGAGAGGGGGACGACTGGCTCGCCGGCGGCCCCGGCGCCGACCGGCTCCGGGGCGGCGCCGGGGTTGACGTTGCCTCTTACGAAGGGTCGGATGCCGGGGTGACGGTACGTTTACACAGCGGCATAGCCCGGGGCGGTGATGCCGAAGGTGACCGGTTTGTCGGGACAGTGATTATCGAGCATGTGGATGCCCGGGGTGAAACGCAGCAGCAGGAGGTGCCGGATATCGAAGAGTTGGTCGGTTCCGCGCACGCTGATGTCCTGGCCGGTGACTTGCGGGATAACCGGCTGGAAGGCGGCGCCGGTGACGACCGGCTGTACGGTGGCCCCGGCGGTGGTGATGACCTGTTGCGGGGCGGGGCCGGTGACGACCGGCTGTACGGCGGCGCCGGCAGCGACAGGCTGGAAGGCGGTCCCGGCAACGACCTGCTCAGGAGTGGAGAGGATGACGATGAAATGTACGGTGGCCCGGACGCTGATATCTTTGTCTTTGCCCCGGGAGACGGGAATGACTATATCAGTGATTTCCTCTACGGCGCTGATCGAATCGACCTGACAGCCTTCAAAACCATTGATTCTGTGGATGATCTGGACATGCAGGAACGACAGGGTAACCTGCTCATTGACTTGGCGGAGCAGGGTGGCGGGCAGCTCTGGCTGCATGACCGCAATGAGGGAGAACTCACGGCTGACCACTTCATCTTCTTTGCGGATCACCCATTGAGCATGGCTTAGCTTAACCTGGCAACAGGCGGAGTTCGAGGCAGAGTTTCCTTATATATGTTATCTCTGTGAATTAACCTTAAACACGGCTTAACGTTGGGGTGGGAGGACAGCATTGTTAAAAAGACATTTATATTCGCAATCGACCATTATGGTCGTATTCTTCATTGTTTGTCTGACGGGCTACGGGCTGCGGGTTTACGAGTTGGTCGGCCCCGCGTCTGCGCAGCTTGAGGCAGACCCTGTCACGGCGCCGGGGCTGATGACGACAATGTCGATAGAGGCGCTGTCGCCTCGGGCCACGGCGGAACTTAACCTGTTTGGTGAGGTCAGGCAAATGACCGGGATTACCCCTGCCGTCGAGTTCAGCAATGTACCGAAGACAAAACTGGACTTAACATTGAATGCGGTATTTACCGGCACGACACCAGCAGAGGCCAGTGCGGTGATTGCCGCACAAAATAACGGCCTGGCAAAACGTTATTTTATTAATGAAATTTTACCCGGAAATGCTGTATTATATGGCATATACCCGGATCACGTGATATTGAAACGGGGAGAACACCTGGAAAAGCTGGTTTTTCCGAGAGACAGACCGGAATGAATGCTGCCCGGCGGGACATTTAGAAAACTGACGCGAGCATAGCAACAATGTCAATAAGATTTCAGGAAAACAACTGGCCGGATCGTCTGTATAAACGACTGGGGTGGTTGCTGCTGCCGGTTTGCCTGTTGTTGGCCGGCCCGGGTCAGGTCTTATCTCAACAGGTTACCCTGGCCATGGAAAATGCCGAGATTACAGACCTGATCAACTGGGCGTCGGATTACCTTGACAAGACGATTATCATTCATCCGGGGGTGCAGGGCAGGGTTTCCGTCATATCCGGAGAACCCATTACTCCGGACGAGGCCTACCAGGTATTTTTGTCGGTGCTGCAAGTGAATGGGTTTGCCGTGGTTGAAGAGGAGAATGTGCTCAAAATTATTCCCCGGAACCTGGCGAAACAAACCGGGGCTGCCGTGGTAACGGAGCAGGAAGAAACGAGTATAGAAGACCTGGTGGTGCGGATTATCAGGCTCAACCACGCAGACGCGACGCAGTTGAATTCCGTACTCCAGCCATTCGTTTCGCAATTCGGGCACGTGGCCAGCTACCTGCGCACTAATTCGCTCATCATCGCCGACCGGGCGGACAATATTACCGAGATGGTGAAAATTATCAGTGAATTTGACTTGGGCAGGATGTTCGAGATAGATATGATCCACCTTGAATTTGCCGACATCACCGACGTGGTGGGCGTGGTCAACAAGCTCATACAGGGGCAGGGAGAAAATCGGCAACTTTCCTTCGCTACCGATAAACGCACGAATAGTATACTGGTAACAGGTAGTGATATCGTGCGCCAACAGGTTCGGAAGCTGGTCAAGCGCCTGGATCAACCGTTGCCGAGCGGGGGCGACACCCAGGTGATCCATGTCAATTACCTGAAGGCAGAGGAATTAGCGCCGATATTGCAGGGGCTGCGTGGCAGCGGCGTTCAGCAGTCTGGACAAGACCAGCCTTTTGAGCAGGGATCCGCGAATATCCAGGTCAGTGAAGCCGTCAACGCATTGATTATTACGGCTCCCCCGGAATTGATGAAGACGATACGCGGTGTCATCAGGAAATTGGATGTTCGCCGTCAGCAGGTGCTGGTGGAAGCGGTCATCGTGGAAGTGAATGCCGACCTGACGTCCGACCTGGGCATTGAATGGCGCAGCTCGGGCCCGGGAGAGGACGGTGTCTTTTCCGGCTTCAGCGCATTACCGGGCGCCCTGCCGGGCGGTGTGCCTACGGCTGCTGACCTGACCCTGGGACCCGGTATTACCCTGGGTTTTCTCCGCAATACGTCTCTACGGGCTCTGGTACGCGCCTTGCAGTCTGACGCAAATGCCAATATTTTGTCCACCCCGACCGTGGTGACACTGGACAATGAAGAAGCCAAAATTCTGGTGGGTTCCAATATTCCTTTTATTACGGGCGCTTCTACCGGCGTTGCCTCCTCGACGTCAAGTCCGTTCCAGACCATTCAACGCCAGGATATCGGTGTCACCCTCATTGTCAAGCCGCGCATCAATAAGCACAAGTCCATGGTCCTGGAGATTGAACAGACCGTTGAGAGTATCACGACTGCTGCGGTTGCCGCGGCGGATATTATTACCAACAAGCGCAACATAAAAACCAGCGTGAGGCTGGATAATGAACAGGTACTGGTACTGGGCGGGCTGATCTCCGATGAAGTGCACCAGAATCAACAAAAAGTGCCGCTGCTGGGTGATATTCCCATTCTCGGCCGGTTGTTCAGGAGCACCAGTGTACAGGCAACAAAAACCAACCTGCTGGTCTTTATCCACCCGGTCATTTTATCGGACCCGGAGCAGGCGGATACGTTTACTCTGGGGCGCTACAATAAGCTCCGGACTCTCCAGCAGGAATTCAACGAGAACAAGGTGGAATCGTTTTTTATTCCGCAGGAACTGCCTTTATTGCCTGAGTTGAACCCTGCGCAAACTGAAGAGCTGGTACTGCCCGGAGCGGATGGCGCGGGTGATGAAGAGAACAGTTCCGTGGAATAGTCATCGTGATGAGTGCAGGCAATTCCCCGGGGTTTCCGGCCGGACAAACTCAGGTACAGCCTGACCGGGCCGTCGTTGTACACAGGTGGCCGTTTAATTTTGCCAAACGCCACGGTATTGTTGCCCTGTCAGACAATGACGCGACAGTTGTACGGGTGTTGCATCGGGAGGATGCGGAGTTGCTGGCCCTGGCAGAGGCGCGCCGTTTCCTGGGTGTGCCGGTCCGCTATGAATGCGTTGATGAAGAACGCTTTCAACGGGCGTTGATCGCTACCTTTGAAAATGACTCCGACACGGCAATGCAAATAGCCGAGGGATTGGGAGATGAATTGGACCTGGTCAGCCTGGCACAAGCCATACCGGAAACAACGGACCTGTTGGAACAGGAGGATGACGCCCCTGTCATTCGTTTGATCAATGCGCTGTTGACCGAGGCGATAAAACAGAATGCTTCGGATATCCATATCGAGACGTTTGAAAGATTCCTGGGCGTGCGGTTTCGCGTTGACGGCGTTTTACGCCAGGTGGTGCAACTGGAACGGAGTTTGGCCCCCCTGTTGGTATCTCGCATTAAAGTGATGGCGAAACTGGATATCGCGGAAAAACGCGCCCCCCAGGACGGTCGTATTTCATTACGGGTAGCCGGGCGGGAAACGGATATTCGCGTGTCTCTCATACCCGCCATTGAGGGTGAACGGATTGTGTTGCGGTTACTGGATAAAAAGGCGGAACGTCTTGATTTATCATCGTTGGGCATGAATGCCACGGAGTTGTCGCTTGTGCATGAATTATTACACAAGCCCCATGGGATTATCCTGGTGACCGGGCCGACGGGTTCGGGCAAAACCACCACGCTGTATGCCGGTCTGAGTTACCTGAACGAGATATCGCGTAACATCATCACGGTGGAAGAACCGATTGAATACAACCTCAAAGGCATCGGCCAGATACAGGTCAACCATAAAACCGGCATGACATTTGCCCGCGGTCTGCGCGCGATCCTGCGCCAGGACCCTGACGTGATAATGCTGGGTGAGATTCGCGACCTGGAAACGGCGGAAATTGCCATACGGGCGAGTTTGACGGGACACCTTGTATTATCCACCCTGCATACCAACAGCGCCATCGGCGCAGTGATACGATTGCAGGATATGGGGATTGAACCGTTTTTGTTGTCTTCCAGCCTGCTCGGCGTCATTGGCCAGCGTCTGGTACGGCTGTTGTGTCCGCAATGTAAACAAAAACATCGACTCAGCCAGGATGAGCGTGCTATGTCAGGGTTGGGTAGCAGGCGAGTCGGCGTCTATCATTCTGCCGGTTGTGAACATTGCCTGCAGACCGGATTCCTGGGACGCACCGGTGTTTTTGAAGTGGTCGGGGTTGATGACACACTGCGCGGGCTTATCCATGACCAGGCCGGCGAGGTCGATATGATCAATTACACTCAGGAACGCTTCAGCAATATCCGGGACAGTGGCATACAATGCGTAACTGCCGGCAGGACCAGTCTGGAGGAAGTGTTTAGGGTGACGCTGGACGAATAGCGTTTTCCGGCTTGCTTTTTCCCACTCATGGCTGCATTCAATTATATTGCGCTGGATGAAAACGGTTCCAGGTTGAAGGGTATACTGGAGGGGGACAGTTCCCGGCAGGTCAGGCAATTTCTGCGGGATAAGGGCCTTACTCCGTTGACTGTGGAGGGGTCGCAGGACAGGCTCGGGAAAAGGAAAATAAACAGGTATTTCGCCCGCGTGGGCGCCCGCGAGCTGGCTTTGATTACCCGGCAACTGGCAACCTTGCTGCAAGCGGGACTGCCGGTTGAGGAGGGATTGGCCGTGGTGTCTCAGCAAACCCACAGCAGCAGGATTTGCGGCATACTGCTGGCGATACGCAGCAGGATACTGGAAGGTCATACCTTGTCGGAGGGTATTGAAGAATACGCCCATGTATTCCCCGACGTGTACCGGGCCACCGTCGCGGCGGGCGAGCATGCCGGCCACCTGTATGAAGTACTGAATCGTCTGGCCGACCATACGGAAGACGTGCATGAATCCCGACAGAGGATCATGCTGTCGTTGCTTTACCCGCTGCTCCTGCTTGTTTTGTCCGTCACGATTGTTGCCGGACTGATGGTTTACGTCGTGCCTGACGTTATTGCCGTTTTCATCGAAACCGGACAGGCATTACCGCTGTTGACCCGGCTGCTCATCGGATTAAGTGGGTTTATCAGTCACTATGGTTTGCTTCTGTTGATAGTGGTTTTGCTGTTCATGGCGGCGTGCAGTTTCATATTCAGACAACCACGGATGCGACGAAGCCTGCATCGACTGGTACTGCGGATGCCGGTTATCGGTCGTCTCAGCCTGGGGCTGAACTGTGCCCGTTTTACTCGGGCGTTGAATATTTTGTTCAATAGTGGGGTGCCATTGGTTGAGGCCATGAAAATCGCCGGCCGGGTTCCGTCCAATCAATGGCTGCGGGAACGGGTTGACGAAGCGGCACAAAAGGTGGCTGAAGGGAGCAGTATGAGTGCCGCGCTGAAACAGGCCGGAACGTTCCCGCCCATGATGCTCCAGATGATCGCCAGTGGAGAAGCCGGTGGTGAGCTGGACAGTATGCTGCAACGGGTAGCCTCAGACCAGGAACGTGAGATACAAATGCTGGTCCGTCTCGGGCTCGGCCTGTTGGAACCGTTGACGTTGCTGCTGATGGGGATTTCCGTATTGTTTATCGTTCTTGCCATATTGCTGCCGATCCTGAATATAAACCAATTGATCAGCTAGATATTGATGCCTGTGAAAAGAACCGGTACAGCGTTTGTCGTGCAAGGGGGATTTACCCTTGTTGAAATCATGATTGTTATCGTCATACTGAGTGTGCTGGCTGCGCTGGTGGTGCCTAATATCATGGGACGACCGGATGAGGCCCGGGCAGTCGCCGCGCAAGCGGACCTGCGCACTATCGCTAACGCCCTGGCATTGTACAAACTGGACAACCTGGCATATCCCGGCACCGACCAGGGACTGGAAGCGCTGGTAACCGGGTCTGCGCAGGCTTCCGCCGGAGATCGAGAATATGGCAGTTATTTAAACAAGGTTCCCAAGGACCCCTGGGGTAACGACTATCAATACCTGAGTCCAGGAGCGCATGGCCCGTATGACCTGTATTCACTTGGCGCAGACGCCCGGGAAGGAGGCAGCGGTGTCAATGCCGATATCACTAGTTGGCAGGATTGACAGATAATTATCAGGTTCATTTATTTATTCGCGGTCATACGAAACTCCAGGTAAACCCGGCACTGTCACAGGTAATGAATTGGCCATATAAATCAACTCCGGGATTTACTTTGATCGAAGTGCTGGTTGTTATCATTATTGTGAGTGTCCTGGCCGGAGTCACAGTGTTGAGCTTCGATATAAACAGCCCGGCACGGACCCTGGAACGGGAGGCACAGCGACTGCGGTTCATATTGGTAACGGCAGCGGAGCAGGCACTGCTCCAGGGCGCCGAGTACGGTCTGCGGTTGAGTAAGGAGGAATATCGGGTCCTGAAATTTGACGTACAGGAGAAGCAATGGCGGCAAAGTGGGTTGCCGATTTTTCAATTACACCGGCTGCCTGCTTCAGTTGACCTGGTCCTGGAAGTGGAAAACCGGCTATTTATCCCGGCAGAAGCCGCCGGAACGGACATGAGGTCGGAAAAAAAACAAGACAACGAAACACCAGGCACAATGCCCCATATACTGATGTTTTCCAGTGGCGAACTGACTCCGTTTGATATTTACCTAAGCATAGAGGAAGGCGTTTGGACGTACCGTATCAGTGGTACTGAGATGCAAGCGATCCGGTTGGAGAAAGCAGAGCATGTCGGTCATCCCGCATATTAAACGTTCGTATTGCTTTACCGGCGGTAGTGGATTTACCCTGTTTGAGGTGATGGTTGCGCTGGCTGTGTTCACGGTCAGTGTTTTTGCCCTGAACAGGCAGGTATCGCAAAGCATCAGCCAGGCTGACCTCCTGGAGCAGAAAAGTGTTGCGTTGTGGATTGCACAAGACAAACTGACCATGCTCAGGATTAAAGGTGAATGGCCGTCACCGGGTCAATCCATCGATAGTATGCGGCAACTCAATCGTGAATGGTGGATTGAGACAGAGGTGTCGAATACCAGTGAGCCTTTGCTGAGGCGAGTCGACGTATACGTCGGGCAGGCCGGGAAAGAAGCAAAACTGCTTACCCTGCATGGGTTCATCGGGAAGCACTGATGCATTTATACCGGGCCGGCAAACGTCATCACGGTTTTACCTTGCTTGAAGTGCTTGTTGCCATTGGCATTTTTTCGATTATCGGTCTGAGTAGCTACCACGTATTAGAGCTTGTCATCTCATCAGGAGCCACTACTGCGATTCACAGTCAGACGCTGTCCCGATTACAACGGGCAATGTTGCTGATCGGTAATGATTTGGAACAAGTTGTTGACAGGCCGGTCAGGTATGCCCGGGAGGAATGGTTGAGCGCGTTGATTGCAAATCATAATGGCTACCTGCTGGAGTTTACCCGGCAGGGATGGCGGAATCCTTTGCAGTTGCCCCGCAGCAACCTGCAACGTGTAGCCTATACCTTGAAAAGCAGTCCTGACCCGGACTCGCCAGGGAGTTTCTCCACCAGCCTGTTGCGCTATTACTGGCAACTTCCGGACCGCGCCTCAGTCAGCCTGCCGCAAAGTCTGGTAGTGCTGGACGACGTATTGGATACCCGGTTCCGGTTCCTGGACCGGAGGGGAGTCTGGCATTCGGCGTGGCCTGACAACGTTGGTGAGGCGTTACCCGTGGCCGTTGAAATCGATATTGAGACGGAGGATGACGGGATGCTTAAACGGGTGTTTCAAACTGGGGACTTGTGAAACCGGAAATGAATAACCCGTATAACAAACAAGGCGGTATCGCCTTGATCACGGTATTGCTGGTTTTTGCCATTATAACCGTTATTGCCGGCAGCATGGTGGAGCGTACCTTCCTGGCTGTTCACCGGGCGGAGCGGCAACTGGTGCATGCTCAAGCCTGGCAATATGCTTTAGCCGGGGAGGCCCTTGCCAGGCAAATGCTGTATACCGATTTTGCCGACGCTCAACCGGTCGAGCACGAAGACAGACCAAAAAAGCCAGGCATTCTGTTCAAAATGGTTGAAACATTTGAACAGGGCGAACTGGACGTCAGCGTTTTCGACCTGCAAGCGGGATTCAATATCAACAACCTGGTTGGAGGAGCCGAGGAGGATAACGAACGAGCATTAAAACAGTTCAACCGGTTAATGGAAAACCTGTCTGTCGAACCGAAGGCCATTGAAACACTGTTGAATTGGAATGATATCCATACTGCGCCTGCAGCCATCGATACGGCAGGCGCTGACTATTTGTCACGGGAACATGCCTGTTGCTGGAGTTCGACGAATTGGCTGATTACCGACTTGTCCGAGTTGTATTCGTTGAAAGAGATAGACAGGGAAACGATTGATAAACTGTTGCCCTACCTGGTCGCCTTGCCGCCGCCCGTGGCCGTCAACGTCAACACTGCGCCGGCACCGGTTTTACAGGCGCTGACTGGTGGTCTGGGATCAGATGACGCAGAGCGGATTGTGGACGCCCGTGGCAGCAGAGGTTTTGCTGAACTGGAAGATTTTAACAGGTATGAAAGCAGCGCCGGGCTGGAGATGAAAATCAGCGACGTCACGACAAAGAGCCGTTATTTTATGGCTTTCGTCAAATCCACGTTTGCCGATGAAACCCTGTCCCTGTTGACGGTTTTTTACCGGCACCCCGAAACCAACCGGGTAAGGACGCTTTCCCGTAACCGGGGTGGTGACTTTTCATTCGATACACCGGGCAGCGCGGACAGGAAGCGGGTATGAACCGGGCAACGACGTTATTTTTACGGATCAATTCTCCATGTCATGGAGATGACGTTCCACGGGTGGACTGGGCCACGTTGGCCTTTGACGGAACTAAGCTCAATAGTGGCTTCAATACTGCGATTGACCGACTTGATGATATCAACCTCATTGCCCAGGATGCGGACACTGTCGTCATCGCGCCGGGCGAAGATATTTTATTGCACAACCTGACTGTCCCCGCTGCGCAAAAACGCTATCTCAAGAAAACCTTGCCCTACCTTATGGAAGAAGCGATTGCCGACCCCGTTGAAGCCACGCACATTGTCAGTGGCAGGGGGCACGCGGGGAAATACCCGGTCATGGCGGTCAGCCACACACGGATGCGAACCTGGCTGACGCTGTTACAGGAACACGGCATTACTCCCGACCACATGCTGTCGGATACCTATGCCGCATTGTTGTCCGAAACGGAAATGCATGTCCTCTTCGATGAGAAATACGGAATCATCAGTACCGGCGCTACGGCCTTGAAAACGGAGACGGGCAATATCGTTTTATTCCTGAGAAGCTATATAAGCAGGCATGGCAGCGGGGAAACTCCCATCGCCAGGATTAAATTTATCGTGACTGCGGCCGGCCTGGCTGACGTGCAGACTAATGCAGCGATCGCGGATGTGACGATGTTCCTGGAAGCAAGCGGTATTACCTGCACGGTAGAAAAGATTGACAATACCTTCGATTATCTTTGCCGTCACCTGAACAATATCTATAAAACGGGCCGGCGCAAAGAGATCGCTGATTTAATACAACGTCCTTACCAGGTTCATACAGGTAAGAAACATCGAATTAACTGGCGCCTGATGGTAGCGGCTTTATTTATAGCTATCGGATTGAAAGTGGTTGTTGATTTAGCGGCGGGTGTTTACCTCAGGAATGAGCTGGCAGAGCTGGATAAACAGATTACCACCATGTACCGTTCCCTGTTTCCGCAGGATAAAAAAATCGTTAACGTCAGGGTACAGGTGGAAACCCACCTGAACCGGGCCGTCGAGCTGAAGCCGCAGGTCGGGTTTTTGAGCCTGTTGGGTATGCTCAGCCGGCAACTCAGCATGATGGGGAGGCATGCAGACATGCAGATCCAGCAATTGCGTTATGACGGTCAGCAAAATATCTTATGGTTGGATATTCATATAAAAAATATTCAACTGCTCGATCAACTCAAGCAGGGCCTGGAAAACCAGGCCGTGGGCGTGACGATTTTATCAGTTAATAAGGAAGAAGAATGGATAAAGGGACGGCTTCGGATCACGAGCAGGTAATAGTCAATATGCTGAGTCAACACTATAAGCAATCAGTTGAGATGTTTAATCAACTGCCGCTGAGGATGCGTCAGGCAGTTATATTCACAGGTGTTGTCCTGACTGTACTGGTTATCGTATATGGTCTCCTGCTGCCGGCACACCATTTTGCCGACGAGTCTGCGCGGCAATACCGCAAAAGCCACAGCCTGCTCGCCTGGATGCAAGCAAACGAAAGCAAAGCCAGGGCATTAACTGAAGCGGAGCCGGCCCGGGAAAAAGTAATGAAAGAGTCACTGCTGTCAACAGTGGCGGACACCGCTCAAAGCCAGGAGATTAACTTCGATCGATTTGAGTCCCGGGAAGGGAATGAGTTACGCGTCTGGTTGGAAAAAATACCTTTCAACAAGCTCATACTGTGGCTGGATAGTCTGCAGCAGTTACACGGCATACGTACGAAACAGATAACCGTATCCAGGCAAGAGTTGCCGGGACTGGTTAATGCCGTCATCGTATTAACGCTGAATTGAATATGTCAATCCGTGAATAATGCACGAAGTTCCCCGGCTCCAAGGGCAACCGCATACTTTTGAATATTGCAGGTCAGGGCGGTCCTGGGCCGGAACGTCGCACGCTGACATTCTGTGTTCTGTGGCGAATAACAATCATTTTGATGCGTTGAGCAGAACCATTAATTCTCCCTTGCCATTATTCGCTATATCACCGGCGTACAGCCGCACTTCCGGGCCGAAATTCCGGAAAAACCGGTAGCGGCTGCCCATGCGGGAGAGTTGTTTGAAAAACAGGCGCAAATACTCCATCTTCAGGAAACCGGAATCAACCAGGGTACTGCCGATTCGCCCAGGCCTCTTGCCCAGGATAATGCTGCCGCGTTTCATCCCATAACCGGGTAGCTTACCGGATTTACCGAGGATCAATATCGTCCCGGCGATCATCTCCACGCCGGTAAAATCGCCTGCGTCTCCGCCGATCATGACCATCCCGCGCCGCATTCTATCACCGGTCCGACGCCCTGCGTTTCCCCATACCGTAATCAGGCCGTCCCGCATGCCGTGCATATTGTCTCTTGTACCTGCGCCGATGTAATCACCGGCATTGCCGTCTACCTCGATCCTGCCCCAGTTCATATCGCAACCAAGCCAACTGCCACAGTTGTCGGCGACCTTGATTGTGCCGCCTTTCATCCCGTAACCAAGGTAGCTGCCGCCATGGGCCTTAACGGTGATGCGCCCCCGCGACATCCGCGCCCCTACCCGGGTTATCCGCTCCGTAGTACGACGTAATTCGATATCCTCGGGGTTTTCACCCTTAATGGAAAACAGGTCCCCGACGTTGACTTTTGTCGAACCGAGGAGCAGTTCGATCCTGGCGATTTCCCTGCTGGTTCCCGCTGCCAACAGCGTATCCGGCGTCAGCGCGGACAAATCCAGCGGCTGGCGCGGTTTTTCCGCCAAGGTGAAAATCATGGGTTTCATTTCAGTATTTCCTTGAGGTGGAAATGATACGGCCCCAGTTTTCCACCATAGTTTCCTGCGCTGATCCGGTAGATGCCCTTGTCCGGCCCATTCTGGCAAACCGCTTCAATGCCGGCTCGCATTGCCTCACTGATCGCTGTCTCATTCAAGCCGTCAATGACGATTTCCAGGACGGAGCCGATTTCTTCGGTCAGCATACTGTCCACCCGGCCTTTCAGGGTGGGACAGAACGCCTCATTCGTGGATGCCGGCAAAAATGAATATTTTGACCCCACCTTGGACCCTGAACCAACAATCCCGCCGGGAAACGTGGTGACCGCGCCCGGAACCCGGCGTATTGCCTTTACGGCCTTCTCGCAGGCAGTCAGTCCGTGGCGCGAGGTTTTTGCCAGGACCAGAAAATTGCCGCCGCCGATTGCTGGGACGACACCCGTGCTTTCTTCACACAGGAACTCACCGTGCATAACCGGTATGCGCCAGTAGCGGATGCCGTCCAGGATTTTTGAAATCTGGTGTCCGTCTCCGAAATATCTCAGGTTTTTACCCAGGGGCAGCATGGTGTCGCTGTGGACCCCCGCAAAGCAGGCGCTGGTAGCCGTCGTCATGAC
Source organism: Gammaproteobacteria bacterium (assembly GCA_965248145.1). Taxonomy (GTDB): domain Bacteria; phylum Pseudomonadota; class Gammaproteobacteria; order Eutrophobiales; family Eutrophobiaceae; genus JAAXHV01. Next base: position 1,480,182 of record OZ252091.1, read on the forward strand.
GGATTGTCCCACCCGTCTGGTGATCTGGTCGGATAACTGTGATTTGGACATGGCAAACATGATGATCGCGATACCGGGCCTGCCATCCGGGGTTTCTTCCGGTTTCAATTCCCGTTCGATATCCGCCTCGCAACCACAGGCGATGACGGAAGAAGCAAAACCGGTCAGGGAGTTAGCCGCGCGGTAAGCCCACTTAAGGGTCATGGCAGTGATGATCAGCCGCGTTGCCTTCATGGGAAAGGCCTCGGCAAACGTATCATCAATGGTTACTCCGTTTATGTTCATATCTGCCTGCAATCATGTACGAGTAGTGAGTTTTGATTATAGGCTTCCAGTTCGTCCCGGCTGATCCTGAAATTATCCAGGTTCATGGTCATGTATTTGTCAAAGTAACTTTTCAGGGGTTTTTCTATGCCCCGGTCGTAATCCGGTTCGACCACGTGGCTGCTGGTTGCGGGTATGGAACAGACCTTGCCGTTCCTGACGCTGAGTTCGCCGCGTTTGAACACGTATTCCGGCTTGGCGAACATGGTTTCCACGTTGTCATCAGGTTGGTAAACAGTGATGTCCGCCGTTGCCCCGACCCCGAGGTGGCCGAGGTTTTTGAGCCCCAGGCTCCTGGCCGGCGCGGCCCGGGTGAGGATGGCGATTTCGTACAGTGAATATTCCCTGCCGATAGAGGACAGGACCGTTGCGGCAGCCGCGGATTGGTTAATCGTTGTTAACGTATCATCACGAAAGCTTTTGTCCATGAGCAGCCTGATCAGGTGCGGATAGAAGGTAAAAGGCGCCCCGTTCGGGTGATCGGTGGTCAGGAAAACGCGCCAGGGATCATTGATAAGTAAAAAAATCTCCAGGCCGATGCACCACTGCAGCGCATTGACGAAGTTCCTGTCCCGGTACTTGAAAGGAGTTACCCCACAGCCTGCGTCACACTCAATATCCATACAGACCCATTTGTTCGGGTGGGCATGCTTATGTCCCTTATACTGCATCATGGTATCGCCGGACGTGGTGATGGTCTGGCCGAACATCACCTGGCCGACGTCAATGGACACGTTGTCGTTGTGGTTAACCGCCTCTGCAACCTGCGCCGCAGCCGATGAGAACTTCCTGTCTCCTTCACTTCCATAACTGTGGAACTGTACGTGGGTCAGGTGCATGGGCTTGCCCTCAGCCGCGGCAATGGTGTCGAGCGTGGTCTGGTAATTGCCGGGTACGCCCAGGTTGCAGCCGTGGACGTGCAGGGGATGGGGGACGCGGAGGGACTCCAGCGCGGTGACCAGCGCGGCTAGAATTTTACGCGGCGTTACGCCGTAATACCTGTTGTTTTCATCCAGGTCCAGCTTTCTCTGGTTGAATTTAAAGGCGTTGATTCCACCCGGGTTGACCACCTTCACTCCCATGGCCCGGGTCGCATGGATAGTCCAGGCAACGTAATCATTGATCAGTTGTTGATCTTTTTTGCTTTTCAACAGGCGTAACAGAAAATCGTCATTGCCGAGCAACACGTAAGCCCCCGTGTCCAGCATCGGGGTATCGGCCATTTCGAGGTGCGCCTGGCGTGCATTCATGGGTAACATGGCCGGTTCAAAACAGGAGGTATAACCCATTTCCGCATAGCGGTAGCCGGTAACAAAACTGGAAGGGGTAACGTTGCCGGAACCGGACCGGGTAAGGCTGCTGTTTTTAACCGGACTGCCGGTATGGTCCTCCTGCAGCAACTGTCTGGCAATATTGACCTTGCCTCCGCCGATATGGGTGTGTATGTCGATTCCTCCGGCCATGACGATCCGGTTGCTTATATCTATCACCTTGTCGACTCGGTGATTCCCGGGTGGGCTGACCAGGTTGCCGTCATTCACGTACAGGTCCATGGTTTTACCATCGATCCCATTGGTCGGATCGTAGACCTTGCCGCCTTTGAGTTTAATCACGTCGACTTTCCTTCATACGTACCGAGATGCGGGCCAGTATCTCAGCCGTGCTGTGGGAACCGGAGTCCCGTACTTTTTTCAGGGGCAGGTTGATGATACTGTCCGTCCTGAACAGGTTCCCGGCGTGATCGATGCCGGGTACCCCGACGGGAATGTAAACATCAGCGTCCGCCGCCAGGGCCGGATACGGGGATAAGACAACCGTGGGGACGTTTAACTTCGGTGGAGGTCGGTCTGCAAAAGTCGATATCCACAGCAGGTTGTCCACGTCGGGAGGGTACCCGTTAACTGTATCATCGCCGGACGGGGAGCCGTCACGATAGCTGACGTTGGCCGGGAAACCGGTTTGCCACGTCGCTATATTCTGGAACGATGCGCCGCCGTTGCTGCCGCTGAGGGACAGCCCGGCAAAGCGTTGTCTGAGGTTCAGGCCCCGGATCAATTCCGTCAGTGAGGCGATGATTATATCGGCGTGATCCTCGGGGAGCGCTGCCGGAGACCAGACAAAAACGCCATACTCCGCGGCTTTGATCATGGCCGCGGCGTCATCCAGTTTCCGGTTTTTTATTGCCGGGACGTTGTTGCAATCAAGCAGTGGGTTGCCCGCAATTTTGGCGCGCAACAACGCCAGGTCATCGGCGATTTCTTCATCGTGGCCGGAAATGACCACGGGAGCATGGTTACTACACTGCTCAAGTTCTTTCTCACCGGGCCTGCCCAGGTAAGCCAGGTTCCTGTTTTTTCCGGCAAAAAGAGAATGGGGAGTATTGATAAAGCGTTCTATGAACCGGGGATAATTCGCAGTCACGTCGTTGCCGACAAATATGATGGTATCCGCCCGATTTTTGACCTCGGCGAGCGTGGTCATGATCCAGCCGCGGGTCTGCAGCACTTTCAGGTTGTGCACGGCATGGCGTTCCTCTGTATGCAGGAGTGCGGCCCCGGTCTCTTCAGCCAGTTGCAGGGCGGCGCGAATGCCATTGACGTCAGTGCCGAGTCCAGCAATTAACGGCTTCCCGGCGTGCTTCAAAAGTCGTGCAGCCGCAGTCAGCGCCTGCTCGATATCGACGGGAACGCCCTTCATCCGCGCCTCTGCCGGAGGCGGAGGCGTTTTGAAACACCGCCTGGCAAGTTCACAGGCATTGTCTGAAACAAAAAGCTGCTCCGCGCCTGTCCTGACAGACAGATCATCACATAACAAACTGCAAAACGGACAGGTTACATTACGCGTTGTAGTCATCTATTATCGGATTCTCGCCGCCGCTGGAATAGGGCCGTCAGCCCAGCAAGGCCAGCATTTCAGGGATGGAAGTATATTTTTCTCTTGGCTTTTCGACTGTCTGACCGAGTGCTATTTCGCCGGCGTCGATTTTTTTCCAGTCCGGGAAACTGACGTGGCGAATGTTGCGCCGGTCGAGAATTTCGTAGCAGGCCGGCGCGCCGGTTTTATTTTTGCCGGTATTCAATGTGTCGATATCTTCCAGTAACGCGCCGATGGTTTCAACGCTGTCCGCCCGGTTGGTGCCGATGATGCCGGTGGGTCCCCGCTTGATCCAGCCTGCGGTATATAAGCCCGGGTCAACATCACCATTCTCGATAATCCTGCCCTTGTCATTGGAGAAGACGCCGTGGTATTCGTCAAACGGCACCCCGGGCATGGCGATACCGTGGTAGCCGATACTGCGGAAGACGATCCCCGCGTTGATACTGAATGTGTCGCCGCTGCCTCTTGCAGACTGGCGGAAAGGCTCTCCCGACAAGTTGTTTTTTTCCAGGAGCAGTTGTTCGACCCGGCCGTTCCCGCTGATTTCCCTGGGGCTTTTCAGGAAGGTAAAAATACAGCGCCTGTTCCCGGTTGCTTCACGACCGACAAAACCGCAGAACAGGTCATAGATTTTTTTATTCCCGGCGTTGGTTTTTTCGGCCAGTTCGGCCTCGCTTTCCGGGTTTAATACCAGTTCAGCTTCGTCAACAACCGGGTCGCAATCGGCCAGCACTCCAAACTCTTTCAATTCTTTGGAGGTGAACTTCGCCTGTGCGGGACCGCGCCGGCCTATGACGTAGATGTTTTTGATCCTGCTGTCGGCCAGCGCGTCCAGGGCGTGTTGGGCAATATCCGTATGCTTCAATTCATCTACGGTCTTGGCCAGTATCCTGCTGACGTCCGCGGCAACGTTGCCCTGACCGATGATGACGGCTGTTTCATGGGATAAATCGAATGTTCGTTCACGGTAATCGGGATGACCGTTATACCAGCCGACGAATTCCGTTGCCGTGTAGCTGCCCGGCAGGTCTTCTCCGGGGATGCCGAGGCGGCGGTCGGTTTCAGCCCCGCAGGTGAAGATCACCGCGTGGTGGGTTTCCCGTAATTCGTCAACGCTGATATCCGTACCCACGCTGACGTTCCCGATGTAGTTGAATTGTTCCGACTCGGCGATTTTGGCGTAGACCTTGATAGCCTGTTTCAGTTTCGGGTGATCCGGCGCCACGCCGCTTCTGACCAGGCCATAAGGCACGGGCAACCGTTCAAACATGTTTATACTGATTGTGAGGCCGGATTTAATGAGCGCGCCAACGGCATAAAAACCGCTGGGGCCGCTGCCCACTACTGCAACTATCAAGGGATTGTCCGGGGTTCCTAATCGACTCATAAACTTATGTTATTCCAGCGCCCCTTCGTCATTCCTGCGAAAGCAGGAATCCAGGGACGGGGACCGAGATTAGAAAGTATGCGTTTGTCCTGAAGTTCATCCATCTATCAATATAAAATTGCCGGAATATCAGCTAGCCCGCATTTCTCACCAGGTGATGCGATGATCGCGCCGGATTTTTTGCGCCAACGGGTGCCTGCGACCGAAAGCATAACCGTAGCTCTGGTTGAGGGAGCACGTGCCCGTTGGCGCAAAAAAGACAAGCGAGGGCGCATCAAGCGCAGTCTGTAATGACGACATAGTCAGCAGATTACCATAACTCATTGACAACAAACATGTATTCGACAGCAACAAGCGCCCTGGTGAGAAATGCGGGCTAGAAGCCGAGAGCAGTTTTCCTCTCGTCCGCGCCGGGCAACGGTTCCATGGTATCAGTACAGACCGGGAGTTCCTGGGATTTCTCTGCGTTGATTTCTATCCATTCAAATTTGTCCTCGGGCAGGTCATCTTCCTCATAGATAGCCTGGACCGGGCATTCCGGCAGGCACGCGCTACAGTCAATACAGACCTCCGGGTCGATGTATAACATCTTGTCATCGAAGTGGAAGCATTCCACCGGGCATACTGCGACGCAATCGGTATAGCGACAATCTACACAATTATCAGTTACGATGGTTGTCATCAATGTTCTCCTCTGTTTATGGGATGGGGTCAGGTCTTTGATTTTTGATTTTGTTTTGGGATGGGGTCATGGGATGGGGTCAGGTCTTTGATTGTTGATTTCGATCATGACCCCATCCCAAAATCAAAAATCAAAGACCTGACCCCATCCCATGACCCCTTTGTTCTGCCTCAAAAGCCGGTCAACAATCAAAGACCTGACCCCATCCCAAAATCAAAAATCAAAGACCTGACCCCTTTGTTCCTGAAGTGGTTGGACTACCAGGATATTCATAATTTTATCCGGAATATAATAATATTTCTCCCCGGTTCAACTCAACACTGTCGCCACAGTAGCGTTTATACAGGCCAAGGAGATACTCTTCACCGATTTCAAGGCCTAACTGCGCCAGGTAGCGAAGATAAAGCACCAGGTGGCTCGGCCGGTAGGTGCATGAATAATCGAATGTGGGCAATAATTCCGCCTCTTTCAGGCTGACGATGGAACCGCGTTTCATGCCTGCTCCGGTACGGATGCCGAGCTCTTCCAGCACGAAGATGCTGCCGGAGAGCATATTGACCCCGGTGAAATCCCCGCTGTTGCCGGCGACGGCAATCAACCCGCCACGCATCGCGTTGCCCAGTTCATTGCGGACGTTGCCGTGAATAATGATTTCCCCGCCGGTCATGCCCATGGTCGCGCCCCGGTAGGCGCTGCCGACCAGGTGCCCTGCATTGCCGCGGATTTCAATTCTGCCGCCGGACATCTCCGGCCCGACCCAGTCGGTGGCATTGCCGTCTACCAGTATTTCCCCCCCGCTCATGCCGGCCCCGAGATGTTCGCCCACGTCGCCCTCCACGCGGACTGTCCCCCGGGACATCTGGGCGCCGATAAATTTCACCCGGCCCAGGCGCTCTCCCTGGATGCTGATGACCCCGTCGCATTGGCCCGTCACGTTGAAGAAGTCACCTATGTAACGCGTTTCACTGCCGTGCATGACCGTCAGTTTTTCCACGCTTGCCGGGGTCTGGTCGGCAAACCGGGCAGGCGTGAAATTGTCCGCCTCCAGGGGCACGTCAGGCGTTGCAATCTGTTTCAGTAGTAAAGGCATATCAGGGCGCGGTCAGTTCGTGCAGGTGAATTTTGTACTGTCCCAGGTTGCCCCCGTAGTTGCCGGCGGAAATCTGTCTTATCCCGGGTTTTGCGGCAGCTTGAATCCCCGCGGCCATGGCATCCCTGACCGCAGTCTCAGTCAGACCGTCGATCACGATTTCCAATGCACAGTTGACGTCTGCCGGGAGGCTGCTGTCTGTTACTGCTTTTAACGTCGGGCAAAAAGCGTCATTGGTGGACGCGGCCAGGGTTTTATAGCGGGAACCCACTTTGCTGCCGCTACGGACGACACCGTTTGGAAAGGGCAGAATAATGTCTTTTATCGGGGCCATGGCCCGGGTCGCCGCGCCGGCCGCGGCCAGGGTTTTTTGCTCATTCGTACCCAGTATGATGATGTTGCCGCCACCCACCGACTCCTGTACGCCAAACGCTTCCTCCACGATAAATTCCCCATCCATGACAGGGATACGCCAATAGCGCTGCGCCGACAGTTTTTTACTGCCCTGGAAGCCGTCGCCGAAATAACGCAGTTGTGAACCGACTTGTACGACGCTCTCACTGGCCAGGCCGTTGAAACAGGCCGTGGTGGGACAGGTCATGATGCATTGGCCGATGCGTTCCAGCAAACGTTTCCCTACTGATGCCCTGTCCATGGCGAATAACAGGATGCTGGCGCCGGGCCGGCAATCCGGGGTCTGGTCCGGAGACAGGATACTCTCAATGCCGGCCTCACATTTACACCCGATAACCGAGGTGGCAAAGCCGGTCATCGATTGCGCCGCCGCCTGGGCCCACTGTTTATTTGTCGCGGTCACAATGACGCGGGCGCCCCACATTTTGAACGCCTCGGCAAAAGTGGCGACAATTTCCGTGGATCTAACCTTCATGTTCACACCGTTGCAATGACTTCATGGTCATGCAGGTAGCTGTCGTTAACCGCATAATTATCAAACTCGATGGAATAGTAGCTTTCAAAAAACGGCCTGACTTCAGCAACGATGGACTCGTCGTATCCGGGTTCCGTATGCAGGAACTTCCCGTAGAAATCCCGGCGAAATTCGTGATTTTCAATAATTACGTTACCTGATTTTATCACGTAACGGGGCGCGTTAAACATCGCCTCTTTGTCTTCCATTTCGTCATAAATGGTGACGTCGGCTTCGGCGCCGAGACCCAGGTGCCCCTTGTTTTTCAGGCCCAGGGCCCGGGCCGGGCCGGCGCGGGTAATAATGGCGATCTCATTGAGCGTATATTCACGATCCAGTTCATTCAGCAGTGTGCCGTTTACCGCCTTCTGGTTGACGCGTTTGATTTCTTCCTTACGGAATTCCTTGTCCATCAGCAGGCGTATCAACTTGGGGTAGCTCATGAACGAACCACCGTTGGGATGATCGGTCGACAGAATAATACGCCAGGGGTCCTTCGATAACAGGAACAGCTCCAGGCCGATAGCCCATTGCAGGGCATGGATGTAAACGTGCTCCTGGTAGCTGAACGGGACGATACCGCAACCGCTTTCGCACTCCGTGTCGGCATTCACCCATTTGGCTTTTTTGAAGCCCCTGAGCATGTAGGCCAGGGGTGCGTCCGCGGTCATGATTGTGGATTTACCGAACATCACCTGGCCTACGTCACAGGTAATATTGGGGTGGTCATTAACGTATTCGGCAATCTGTCGGGACGCGGATTTGGGGTTCTTGCCAGGTTTCCCCGCGTAGCTGTGGAATTGTATGTGAGCGAGGTGCGCCCGTCTGCCGGCGGCCGTCTTCATGGTTTCCAGGGTGGTCTCAAAATTACCGCTGTGGCCCAGGTTGTTACAGTGGATATGGGGCGGGTGCGGCAAGCCCAGTTCATTGACCGTATCGATGAATGCATCGATGACCTGCCGGGGAGAGACCTCTATGACGTCGCTTTTTTCGTCAATATTCTTGACGTTGGAATTTTTTTTGCCCTTCCAGGGTTCATCCCCGCCGGGGTTCACCAGTTTTGTCGTGTAGGCCTTGGTCGCGTTGATCCACCAGGCTACCGCGTGGCGAAATTCTTCCTTACGGCCGGCTTTGAGCAACTGCTGCAAAAAAATGTTATTGCCCAGGAGCACGTAAAAACCCTTGTCTATTACCGGTGTGTCATGGAATTCTTCTATGGTATGCCGGGCGCCGATAGGGGGCACGGCCGCTTCCATGGCGGTGGTATAACCCAGGGTCGCATAGCGGTATCCCGTCGCGAAGGTGGAGGGGACGGTGCCGCCGGTGCCGGACCGGGTGTGCTCGGTGCCGGGATGGGGATCGCGGCGATGGTCTTCGGGTTGCAGTTTCCTGGCCAGGTTTACCTTGGGACCGGCAATGTGGCAGTGAATATCCACGCCGCCGGGCATCACTACCATGCCGCTGACGTCGATTTTTCGGGGCGTGGACGAAGGCATTTCCACCATGTGTCCCTGCTCAATATAGAGATCCTTTATTTCCCCATCAATGCCGCTGGCAGGGTCATGGACTTTCCCCCCCGCGAGTTGTATGCACTCCGTCATGTCGCCGCTACAGGCGCGGCGGCTTTGACCTCGGCGTTGGCGCCCAGGGGCCGACCTCTTGCCAGTACCAGTTCATGTACGCGTTTTTTGACAGCCGTGAGAATTTCCTCATCGGTGGGGAAGGGCGAATCATAGGCCTTACGCAAGGTGATAGGCACGTCATCCATTCGATATACCGTGCCGGCCGTGTGTATGCCGTAGGTAGCGGTTCGGAACGCCACGTGCGCCAGTTTGCTGGTGATTGTCGCCTTGGTATCCAGGCACACAACCGGGATACCGGCCAGGTGGTCGATAGCCGCCTGGGGAAAGTTGGACGCGGGGTCCGCCGCAATGATCAGGGCGGCATCCGCATCCTGCTTGGACAGCAGGTCAACGGTGGTAAACTCGCCCGGATTGAAACGCGGAAAGCCGCGGCTGAAATTGACGCCGAAGGGATAGCCGGTCTGCCAGGACATGACGTTATCCGCGCCGGTAACGTTGCCGTGGCCGCGTACCGGTTTGGCGACGAAATGGGTGTATTCGTTCAGGTCTGTCGCCAGGGCCAGCAAAGCGCCCGAATTAAAGTGCCGGCCGCGGGTCATGGTCAGGCCCATGCCGAAAAATAACACGCCATAGCGGCAGTTTTTCATCCTGTCGACCAGTTCCTCCAGGGTCTCCAGGCTGACCCCGGTAATTTCCTCGATATTGGGGTCGATCCTGCGGTTTTTAACCAATGCGCGTAAGGTCCATAATAATTCAAAGTCCTTTCCCGGTTTTACCTGGATGAACTGGTTGGCCGCCGGCGCGCTGGGTGTCCTGCGCACGTCTACCATGACTACGTGCCGGTCTTTTTTGCCGCGGGGAGTGAACATTCCCCTGGCGGTAACCGCATAACGGCCAAAGTGTCGCGGGTGGGACTCGGCTGGATTGCCGCCCCAGTAAATCACCAGGTCAGCCCGGTTTTTTACTTCACCGAGGGTCATGGTGCTTTCGCCGACCCCTTGCAAGGCGATGCCGGACGGTCCATGACAGACCGAGGTTGTGGTGTCAATGTTGCCCTTGATGATATCCGCAATGGCAACGGCCTGTCGCTGCGCCTCACAGGTGGTGTCGCTGAGGCCGTAGGTAATGGGGAAACGGGCATTGACCAGGATCCTGGCGGCTTCTTCCACCGCCGCTTCTATGGAGACGGGCTGATTATCGATCATGGCCGGCGGCGCGTCTTCTTCGATGTGGTGTTCCGCAAACCAGGCTTTGCCGAGTATACAGGCGTTCTTCGCCTTGGTAATCCGTTTTTCGTCCATATCCACTGTCAGGATCATGTCGTCACAGACGCAACCACAGAAGGTACATGTGGCATTTTCTACAACTTTGACGTTTTCACTCATTATATTTCCTCATGGAATCCAGGAGCCTATTTTAAGGAACCTCTGGTTAAGTCAGAGGTTCCAACGATACAGGGATGTATCGTCAAAATCAATGACAATAAGTCATTGATTTTGTGAGGAAAACAAAAATCGCATTTTTGTTTTCCGTACTCTGACAAGTCCTGAGCCTGTCCCGTACCCCGTATCAAGTACGGGGCAGGCTTTGATACGGGAATGGACTTGTTCAGAGTTTCCTTAACTGATTTTTTCGACCTGAACAGGAAGATGTTTTGACAGGGGCATGCCGCTGCCGGCGGTGTCGCCGTCCATCAACCGGCTGGAAGTGGGACCATAAGCAATGAAGATTACCCCATTGGGCAAAGCAGAGGCTTTTTTGGACACACAGGTAACGATGACCTCCCCCACGTGGTTTTTCAAACGCAGCTTATCGCCGCTATTGAAACCCAGACGGGCCATATCGTCCGCGTTTATTTCAACGGTTGAAGTGATTTCCCGGTATTCGTCACCGAGTTTTCCCTTATTGAGGGAAGTACCCTGTTTACTGGACCGGCCCGGTATCAACAACATGGTTTCTGGCATATATCAGCTCCGTTATAGTACAACGTGAGAAAACTCTGGTTATTATAAATACAATCAGAATGTGATGGGGATATATGCCGGCGCCAACATCCACATACTCCGAACAACTAATACCACTTTCATAAATAATCGTCAAATCTGACGTGGTTGTGACGGGTTGGGATAGGCTTTTCAAGACTATCATCCGCAGGGAAAGCGGATGGTAAGCGTACAGGGAGGTATCCACAGCGTGTCTTGAAAAGCCTATCCCAACCTGTCTCCATATTGTGCCTTGTTATGATTTACGGCTGTCCTATATTAGAATGTTTGGCAGATTTATACGGTGGTCTTGAAGATGACACAAAAGCATATCAGTGACACGGAAGCGGTGCGGGTGACCGCGGCGGCCCGTCTGCACCTGGGTTTCCTGGATTTGAACGGTGACTTGAAAAGGCGATTCGGCAGTATCGGGGTTGGGATAAAAGGTTTGTCCACAACGGTGAAGGTCAGACCCGGCAACCGGGTTGAGGTCGGCGGAGCGAGTGATGAATACGTCGTTCAAACCACCAAAACCATCCTGGATTATTTTCAGGTTAATTCCGGAGTTAAGGTCGAAGTCGAAGCCTGTATTCCCCGACACCAGGGCCTGGGTTCAGGTACGCAGATGTCGCTGGCCTTGGGCGTCGCTATTACCGCCTTATATGGGATTAATGCCGGCGTTGAAGATATCGCGATTGCAACCGGCAGAGGCAGGCGTTCCGGGGTGGGGTTGGGCGTATTCAAGCATGGCGGTTTCATATTGGATAGCGGCAGGAGTGAGAAGCAGTTGCTTCCAACGCTCATTTCCCGCTATGATTTTCCGGAGGAGTGGCAGTTTGTCCTGGTTTTCGATGAGCGGAGCGAAGGCGTCAGTGGGGCGGAAGAGCTCGAGGCATTCAAGGTTTTGCCGGATATATCCTGTGGGGTGGCTGCCGAAATCTGCCGGCTGGTTCTGATGCAGACGCTGCCGGGTATTATAGAAAAGGATTGTGAACAGTTCGGTCAGTCCGTCAGCAGTATCCAGGCAAGGTACGGTGAGTACTTTAAAACCGCTCAAGGTGGCTTGTTCGCCAGCGGGAACGTCAAACATGCAGTTGATTTCCTGCTGGCAAACAAGGCAACGGGGGGAGGGCAGACCTCCTGGGGGCCGACCGGGTTTGCCATATTCCCGGACAAAGAATCGGCTGTCGAAGCCATGGGTTATTTTGCTGAACGGCAGGATAAGAATAATAACAACATCAGATTACAACTGGCAGGAGCGGGAAACAACGGCGCCACGGTCGAAAGACTATAAGGTAATGGGGTCAGGTCGCACATTGCACACGCAAAGAGATGAGTGTGACAAACCTCTGCATGTGCAATGTGCGACCTGACCCCATCCCCCCCTGAATTGAAAAATCAGGCTGGACAAGCGCAGGGCGTTATCATAGAATGACCCGTTCAGTACAGTACTCCTGATTAGGCATGATGGGCCTGTCATTTCTGGTGGGGTGAATGCGGTCAGCTTACCGCCTGTCGTATCTCTATCCGATATTTTTTCTACCTTGTCCCGGAAATGCCAGCATGATATGGCTATGAATATTCAGGTACGACTATAAGTCACACCAGGTTAAATTGACATGACAATTCTCGATATAAAAAACACAAAACTGAGTATCAATAGTCTGATTATTCCCAGGTTACAACAATTAATCGACTCGGCGGGCCATCTCGGGCTAAACGTCAGTCGCGCCGCAAATGGCAGTGTATTGATAGACGCGGGCATTAATGGAAAAGGCAGTATTGAGGCAGGCAGGCAAATCGCTGAAATCTGTCTCGGCGGGCTGGCCACGGCGCACCTGCGAGCTCCAACGGATTATGAAAGCTGGTCATGGCACGTGGACGTGCATACCAGTCATCCGGTTATTGCCTGTTTAGCCAGTCAGTACGCCGGCTGGGGTCTTTCCCACGGCGAAGGCAAGGGCGCCTTCAGCGCCCTGGGCTCCGGCCCGGCCCGGGCTCTGGGCAGTAGAGAGCCGCTTTTTTCTGAAATCGGTTATCGGGACGAAGCGGATAATGCCTGTCTGGTACTGGAGGTGGATTCCGTCCCGCCGGTTGAGATTGCCGATAAAATTGCTGACCGGTGCCAGGTCAAGCCTGAAAACCTGACGTTGATTTTGACCCCGACTTCAAGCCTGGCCGGCGCCGTGCAGGTTGTTGCCCGGGTATTTGAGGCCGCGTTGCACAAGGCCCATGAACTGAATTTCCCCCTGGAAAAAATCGTGGACGGAATGGGCACTGTGCCTTTGTGCCCGCCGGCGCCGGACTTCCTGACGGCCATGAGCCGCACCAATGATGCGATTTTGTTCGGTGGCCAGGTCCACTTGTATGTCGATGCCAGTAGTAATGACGCGGCGAAACTGGCTCGTGATTTGCCCAGTAACACCTCCCCGGACTATGGCAGGCCGTTTGCTGAAATATTCAAGAGTGTCAACTACGATTTTTATAAACTTGACCCCATGTTGTTCAGTCCCGCCCGCGTTACCGTCAGTTCACTTGAGACGGGTCGTTCATTTCAAGCGGGAGAAATTGACTTGCCGGCCTTGAATCAATCATTCACCGGTATATTCAGTTAAACTGCAATGGTTGCCGGGTCCGACCTGGGTCCGCTTGTTTATGATTGTTTTACCTGTGAACTCGATGCGTTAAAACCGGGAAACGTGGGTCGCCACGGCGATGGTCACGGCATGACCCGCGCGGATTTTATCAAAAGCGCCAAAGCCGTTACCCCGATACTGTGCAATCATCACTTCAGTCTCGGCAAAAGGATTTTGCTGGGTGTCGAGGCCACCCTCGCCGCGGTTCATTGCAATACCAACCTGGGTATGTTATTACTCATGACGCCCGTTATCAGGGTGTTTGAACAGCTTGCTTCACCGGCCAATTTTCAGGATTCAATCAAATCCCTGTTGAAGTCGCTGGAGCGGGAGGAATCACGGGATATCTTTGCGGCCATCAGCCTGGCTAACCCGGGCGGTCTTGGCAAAGTGGATAAATATGACGTGAATTCACCTGGAGATATCGATATTTTTGCGGCCATGGATGCGGCGAAAGAGTGGGATCTTATTGCCCTGCAATACGCAAATGGTTACCGGGAAGTCATTAATATGGGGGTAAAATGCTTACAGACCTATCACAATCGCTGGAATAGTGTAGAATGGTCGGTCGTTGCCTGCTATCTTATGTATATGGCGAGTTTTCCGGATTCTCATATCCGCAGAAAACACGGTAGCGGCGTTGCGGAACTGGTGCAAAGGAAAACAGTTACCGTACTGGATCAGTTTGGTAAAAATGAGAATCCGGACGACGCGAAAGATGTGTTGATGGCCTTTGATAAGGAACTCAAAGACTCAGGAATAAACCCGGGAACCTGCGCAGATTTGACCGTAGCAAGCCTCCTGCTGTACCGGCTTGGCGTATGTTAATACGGTCTTGGAGGCCGGAACCTGTTCCTGGTAATGCAGTTGATAGACCTTAGAGGAGGTTTATTATGTTTAAAATATTTGACAAATTTATAAACGTTTCCAAAGAAAATGAAGGAGGTAATAGTATGGCAGTCATTGATAGAGTACTCGTTGGTGAAGCATTGACCGGTGATGGTAATGAGGTCGCTCACATCGACCTGATTATGGGTCCCCGTGGCAGCGCGGCAGAAACTGCGGCCTGCAATGCCCTTACCAATAACACAGACGGTTTTACATCCTTATTGGCGGTAGTCGCGCCAAACCTAGCCTGTAAACCCACTACGGTCCTGTTCAACAAGGTTACCATCAAAGGCGCTACACAAGCCGTGCAGATGTTCGGCCCGGCCCAGCGCGCAGTGTCCATGGCGGTGATGGATTGCGTTGAAGACGGCACTATTCCCGCCGATGAAGCGGATGACATTTTCATCTGCGTTGGTGTGTTTATTCACTGGCAGGCTGAGGACGACGCAAAAATCCAGGATTACAACTATGAGGCCGTAAAGTTGTCAATCAAACGCGCCGTTGCTCGCGAACCCAAGGCGTCTGAAGTATTGAGCAAGCGGGGAGAGGCGGATCACCCGTTTCAGGCTCATTCATAACAGCCGTTTTAGTACAGCAAAAACGAATACCCCGACACTGGTCGGGGTTTTTGTTTGAGCATGGAGAATTAAGGAGGCAAAAGAGACAGATATATGGGGTCAGAGTAAAAATACGGCTAATCCGGTAGAGGACGCGGGCTTATTGTTGAGTATTTTTACTCTGACCCCAACTATAATACGTTCAAATGCTCGGAAGTGATTGTTTTGTTATGTAATGACGAGGCAAGCAGCGCGCCGTGGACTCCCCGGGAGGCAAGACTGTGCAAATCATTCATATTGCGTACTCCGCCGGCTGCGTAAACTTGTTTATCATGCATTTCCCCTTTCAGATGATTAATCCGGTCCAGGTCGGGTCCGGCGTTTTGGCCCACGCGCCCCAGGGACATGATGATGAGGCGTTGCGGTAATAAGGCAGGCTGTTCCAGTAAACCCTGATTACCGAGGAATCCCTTGTCATCGAAGTCCAGGGACAAGACACAATCTGATATGGACGTATAATCACATACTTGTTCAATGGTTATGCCTGTTTCCGACCCCAGTACGTTACTGACGCGATCCTGGAATGTTCGGGAGGTTTCTTTGATGAACAGGTCCGGACCGGCGTCTATCCATAATCGGATATCAGTATGGGTTTCCAGCATTCGGGTGATGGCAGCGTGGTTATTACCGTTATTTTCAATAGCATTGAGGTCGGCGATATAAAAAGTCTTGAACGGGAATACGGACAAGTAGGCCCCGGTTACGGCCAGGATATCCGGTTTCGGACAAAGTGGCGTTGCCAGGGGGCGGTATGTTTGCCTTTTGCCTTGTTTGGCCAATACTACCAGGCCGTCCTTCAGGTCAATGACGGGGATGACGTGCATAAATCAGTAGCTCCGACGGGTTTTTCAATACTATAACAAAACATGCCGGTAGATAATTATATAGGCTGGGATATCGGTGGCGCACATTTAAAGATAGCGCGGCTGGATAACAACGGCGTACTGACCTCCCTGTGCCAGTTTGCTACGCCGTTGTGGCAGGGCATCCATACGTTGGCTGAGCCTGTCACCTGGGCGCTTGGGACAATGCCTCGCAATCACTGTGTCCATGCTTTGACCATGACCGGAGAACTGGTTGACAGCTTTCCCGGGCGCAGGGAAGGGGTAATTCAACTGGTTGACTATATATCGACCCGGATAGGCGGGATAAACCCGGTCTTCGTTTACGCGGGGAAAAGAGGATTGATAAGGTCTGACCAGGCGGCTGTCTGCCATGCCGACGTTGCTTCGGCCAACTGGCATGCCACCGCGACGTTTGCCGCTAAACGCCTGGGATCGGGCATCCTGGTTGACGCGGGGACTACCACCACTGATATCATTCCTTTCCATGATCACCAGGTCTGCAGCCGCGGTTATTCGGACCAGGAGCGGATGCGGAGCGATGAACTGGTCTATACGGGTATCACCAGAACTTCGGTTATGGCGCTTGTCGAGCGCCTGCCGTATAAAAATGTATGGCAATCTATTGCCGCGGAGCATTTTGCCACTATGGCGGACGTATATCGCATAACCGGTGAGCTGGATGAAGATTTTGATTTGCTGCCGGCGGCTGACGGAGGCGCTAAAACCCGGTACGATAGCGTAAGACGCCTGGCCAGGATGCTGGGAGCGGATTACCGCGAGACTGATGATATGCAACCCTGGTTCGACGTGGCAAACCATATCGCGCAAAAACAATTTGAAAAAATAGACCAGGCCTTTGGCAACGTCAGAACCATGCACGGGGATACAATTCTCAATAAAATCATTGCCGCCGGAGCGGGCCGGTTTATTATCCGGAAATTGGCGGAAAAACGGGGTTGTGAGGTAGTTGATTTTGAGGATCTATTGCAAGTCTCGGACAGGAAATTACAGCGGGTCAACAATTGCGCCACGGCAGTGGCGGTAGCCGGGCTGGCGGCAAATCAATGACAAATCGTCAGGATAGACGATTTGCACGGCCGCAGGCCGCCCAGTGGGGTTGCGCACTGGGAAGTGCGCAATGAGGCTGGTTGAGCTTGGGTACTCGCGCGACTCGGCGTTATTGTTTAATCGTAGCGGATTCCGATCCCGAAAGTGAATACCGGGAGTGTTTTCAAAAAGCGGCTGCGATCATGCGGTTATTTGAATAAATGTGGGTAGTCAAGGTTGGCGGTAGTCTGGAGACGGCTCCGGGGTTACGCGATTTATTGGCGTTGCTGGTTGATTATGGGCGTTCACGCATCGTCATTGTCCCCGGGGGCGGTCGGTTTGCCGAGCGGGTTCGGACTATACAGGCTGAATCGGGTCTGGATGATATGACTGCGCACGTCATGGCCATTCAGGCCATGAAGCAGTATGCTGAGGTGTTATGCGGTCTGAATTCGAATTTGCGCCCCGCCAGCCATACGGATGAGATTGATGCCGTAAACAGGACGTCGGCAATCCCTGTCTGGCTTCCCGGTAAACTGCTTGCCGGGCAACCTGATATCCCTGCGGGTTGGCAGGTGACCTCCGATAGTCTGGCCCTGTGGTTAGCGGGTGAGATCAACGCGGAGGCGTTGATCCTGGTCAAATCCGTAATGAACGAGACCCCGGACGT
This sequence comes from Gammaproteobacteria bacterium, assembly GCA_965248145.1. GTDB lineage: Bacteria > Pseudomonadota > Gammaproteobacteria > Eutrophobiales > Eutrophobiaceae > JAAXHV01. The sequence continues at coordinate 1,497,738 of OZ252091.1, forward strand.
AAAGCTGCTGGCTGCGTCGGGTTACCTGGATGAATATTTTCCGGATATGCTTATGAGAACAAACGTGGAAAAAATTGCCTGTGTCTCAGTGGACAACCCGGAATCCCTGCAGCAGGCGTTGGTCTCCGGCATAATTCCCCCGGACAGACGGATAGTATGAAAAGACAAGGAAGATTTTAAAGATGTTAAAGAATTTAACGCCGGATTTTTTTCGTCAGGCAAGCCGTGAGAGGAGAGAGGGCGGGAGTGTACACCAGGTACATGACCAACCGAACGAGGAAGCACGGCGCCGCATGGCGGAAAAAAGACAAGGAAGATTTTAAAGATGTTAAAGAATTTAACGCCGGATTTTTTTCGTCAGGCAAGCCGTGAGAGGAGAGAGGGCGGGAGTGTACACCAGGTACATGACCAACCGAACGAGGAAGCACGGCGCCGCATGGCGGAAAAAAGACAAGTTAAAATAAGAAAGCCTGGCGCCTGAAGGAGGTTGGAGGCGCCAGGCAATAGCCTAGCTCCTGCTTGGCTTCCCGCTAAGATGGTCATGGTAAATTCATAACTGGGTTAATCCCAGCTCAAGGCGCCACCGGTCTGGTACTCGGTGACGCGTGTTTCAAAAAAGTTCTTTTCTTTTTTCAAATCCATAAGTTCACTCATCCAGGGGAACGGGTTGGTCGCCCCGGGATATTGCTCGGCCAAACCGATTTGAGCGCAGCGTCGATTGGCGATGAATTTCAGGTAGTCTTCAAACATGTTGGCATTGAGACCCAGTACGCCCCGCGGCATGGAGTCGCAGGCATAGCGGGTTTCCAGTTCCACTGCCTCGCGCAGCATGGTAATGATTTCCTGTTGAAACTCCGGGGTCCACAAGTGGGGGTTTTCGATTTTTATCTGGTTGATAACGTCAATCCCGAAGTTCATGTGCATGGATTCATCCCGCAGGATGTACTGAAACTGCTCGGCGCAACCCGTCATCTTGTTGCGCCGGCCCATGGACAGGACTTGCACGAAGCCCACGTAGAAGAAGATGCCTTCGAATACGATATAGAAGGCAATCAGATCCCGTAACAGGCGCTGGTCGGTTGCCGTCGTGCCGGTATGGAATGCCGGGTCTCCGAGGCTTTGGGTGAAGCGCATGGCCCAGGCGGCTTTATCGTGTATGGCAGGAACTTCACGATACATGTTAAATACTTCGGCCTCATCCAGGCCCAGGGATTCGACACAGTACTGGTAGGCGTGGGTGTGCAAGGCCTCTTCAAAGGCCTGTCGCAGCAGGTATTGGCGGCATTCCGGATTGGTGATATGCCGGTATACCGCCAGCACCAGGTTGTTTGCCACCAGTGAATCCGCGGAGGTGAAAAAGCCCAGGTTGCGTTTTATGATGGTGCGTTCATCTTCGGTCAGGCCGTCAGGATTTTTCCACAATGCAATATCTGCGGTCATGTTGATTTCCTGGGGCATCCAGTGATTGGCGCAGGCGTCCAGGTATTTTTGCCAGGCCCACTGGTACTTGAACGGCACGAGTTGATTCACGTCGGCGCGGCAATTGATCATCTGTTTGTCATCGACGCTGATCCTGCCGGCGCCGAATTCAACTTCTTCCAGGCCGGTAATGCCGCCCGGTTCCTGTCCGGGCGCGGGGGCGGCAGGGTTCATTGCTTCCGGTCCGGACGGCGAAGCATTTTCTTCAGCGTTCAGTCCGGCCAGGGTCTGCTCAACAACCGGCTGCGACTGCATGGTGCTTTCACTCTTTGCCTGCTTAATACCGGCAATGGGATCATCCCAGGTAGTCAGCATAATTTCGCTCCCCCATCATAATTTTGTAGAATTTTGTTTTCCATCATCCAAACCTGTCGGACATCAATCATTACTGGCACGCCTCGCATTCCGTATCATCCAATGCGCATGCCTTGGCGTCTGCTTCAACAGGGTTTGTGCGTTCAACCGCGGCAAGCGTGGTCTCCCGGCCGCCGGTCATGGTGCTTTTCTCCACGTGGGTGGCGCCCAGGCTGCGTAAGTAATAGGTTGTCTTGAGGCCGCGTACCCAGGCCAGTTTGTACAGGTTGTCCATTTTTTTGCCGTCCGGTTCAGACATGTACAAATTCAACGATTGGGCCTGGTCGAGCCATTTTTGTCGGCGCGAGGCGCATTCCACCAGCCAGCGCGGGTCAATCTCGAACGCGGACGAGTAAAGCGCCTTCAAATCATCGGGTATGCGATCCACCTGCTGGACGCTGCCATCAAAATATTTGAGATCGCTGACCATGACGTCGTCCCATATCCGCCGTTCCTTGAGATCATTCACCAGGTAGGGATTGACCACGGTGAATTCACCGGACAGGTTCGATTTCACGAACAGGTTCTGGTAAGTCGGCTCGATGGATTGGGTGACGCCACAAATGTTGGATATCGTTGCCGTAGGCGCAATCGCCATACAATTGGAATTGCGCATACCCGTTTTTTTCACGCGCTTGCGCAAAGCAGGCCAATCCATGGTCGAGGTTTTGTCCATTTGCAGGTAACCGTCCCGGTTGTTCTCGAGAATATCGATGGAATCAACCGGCAATATTCCCTGGCTCCAGAGTGACCCTTTGAAGCTGGAATACGTGCCGCGTTCTTCGGCCAGGTTGGTGGATGCCTTGATAGCGTAATAGCTGACCATCTCCATACTGCTGTCGGCGAACGCAATCGCCTCCAGGGAGGCATAGGGCAGGCGCAGTTTATACAGGGCATCCTGGAAGCCCATGATACCCATGCCTACCGGACGGTGTCTCAAATTGGAACGGCGCGCCTGCGGCACACTGTAATAGTTGTAGTCAATCACGTTATCCAGCATGCGCATGGCGGTGTTGACGGTGCGTTCCAGCTTGTCCCGGTCCAGGCTGTCACCGGCTACGTGTTGCGCCAGGTTGACGGAGCCGAGATTACAGACTGCAATCTCGTCATCCGAGGTGTTCAGCGTGATTTCAGTACACAGGTTGGATGAATGTACGACGCCGACGTGTTGTTGTGGTGAACGCAGGTTACAGGGGTCCTTGAACGTGAACCAGGGATGGCCGGTTTCGTACAGCATGGAAAGCATCTTGCGCCACAGGTCCAGCACCTTGAGTGTCTTGTGGTGCTTGAGTTCACCCCGGGCCGCTTTTTGCTCATATTCCACGTAGCGCTGATTAAATTCCTGCCCATACAAGTCATGCAGGTCCGCGGTGTCGTCAGGAGAAAACAGGGTCCAGTTGCCGGCTTCGCTGACGCGTTGCATGAACAGGTCCGGAATCCAGTTGGCGGTGTTCATATCATGGGTGCGGCGCCGATCGTCACCGGTGTTTTTGCGCAGATCCAGAAATTCTTCGATATCAAGATGCCAGCTTTCCAGGTAGGCGCACATGGCGCCCTTGCGCTTCCCGCCGTTATGAGCCAGCATACTACTGGTCATATAAGATTCATCCCGTTCGACCTTGAGGTCATAGACGAATGGAACAGGATCAATCGTTTTCACCTCACGTATGCGGGTAAAAATACAACCATTCCATTCCAACCAGTTTCGTTTTTTAATCGCTTTACAATTGACCAAAGCAGCAACTTCCGGCACTGCAGGTATACGCAAATCGTAAGCCTTTATTATGTTGTTGAAGTGAATCGGAGTGCCGTCTGCTCGTTTACCAGTATGGTGTTGTTTTCGTTCACGATATTGTCCGGCACAGGGAATACCTAATCGCAATAGTTGATAGCGTAGACCTTCAATGAGCGATTCGGAGGTATTGGTAAAATAGATTTCTTTCCCCCGGCTGACACCGCCGTCCGTTTCCAGCAACCCCTGAATCAAGGCCAGGGTTTGCTGTCGTGGCAGGTGTGAAAAACGGCGGGCAATGCGCTTACAACCTGTTGAATTGTAGACATCTTCATAACTGAAAATGAAACCAGGCATGTCGCCGGTGACAAAGCAACCGGTAGTTGCATCCCTGGCCAGTCCCGTGCCCGCTGACCAGCCTATTTGCAGGTAGTTTTCACGACGGTTCTTGACCCAGTAATGAATTCCATGCGCGCTAAGGTATCCTGTTACAAAATCGATGTGTACGTCTTTGTTGGGGTTCTCTGATACTCCCCATTCCAGGCCATTTTTGGAGCAATGTCCGTCACCTAACAGGATACCGTATAAGCGAGCCTCATCCTCATCCACACCGGCAACCGGTACGATTTCTTTCGGTATGACCTGTGCGACATAATCACCTTTTTGTAACAGACCTGCTTCTATCCATGCAGGCCTGACCTTATTCTTATTTAACCAGTCGATGGTACGCTGGTTCCCTTGTTCCATGGGCACATTTTGTACCGCCCATAATGGGTGTTCCGTCGTTACCTCAACGGGAGACAAAGAGTGTTTGGCTCTAATTTCGACCATGGGGCCGGTCTGGTTATAGGCCATCTTATCAGTGACTTGTCGGTATTGACCGCGTTGCCCAAGTACCAGGTCACCAACTGAAATGGCTTTAATAGGTTTAGTACCATCAGCGGTATGAACCAGAGTGTCTGCTGCAAAGCATTGATTAACCGCCACGGCGGTATCATTGGCGACTTTGAGGAAGGGCACGACTCCCTGGGATTTCCCGTTGGTCCCTTTGATGTGCGCACCCATTGAACGGACCCGGCTCCAGTCATTGCCCAGGCCACCGGCAAATTTGGATAACAGGGCATCGTCTTTAATTGCGCTGAAGATACCATCCAGGTTATCGGGCACCGTGCTCAGGTAACAGCTTGAGAGTTGCGGACGGCAGGTGCCTGAATTAAACAAGGTAGGTGTGGAACTCATGAAATCAAAAGAAGACAGCAGTTCGTAAAATTCAATCGTCCTGTTTTCCCGGTCAAGTTCGTTAATGGCAAGACCCATTGCCACCCGCATAAAGAAAACCTGTGGCAGTTCAATACGCACCCGCTCGTCCGTATGGATAAAGTAACGGTCGTACAGGGTCTGCAGACCGAGGTAGGTAAACAAGTGATCCCGTTCCGGCTTCAGTGCCTGGCCCAGCCGGGTCAAGTCATATTTCGCCAGTTCATGGTCCAGTAAACCCAGGGATGTGGCCGTTTCGATGTATTTCCCGAAACAAAGTGGATATTGTTCCGTCATCTGTGCCTGGGTTGCCTCAACGTCGCCCTGGTTGAGATAGCTCAGGGCCTCCCTGCGCAAGTTATCCAGCAATAAACGGGCTGCAACGTAAGAATAATTCGGTTCTTTTTCGATCAGCGCCCTGGCGCTCATTACCAGGGCCGGATTAACGTCCGCCTCGTTGACGCCGTCGAATAAATTACGCAATGAGTCGTCGATGATAAGACGACCCTCAACGTGTTCCAGGCCGTTGCAGGCCTCGTCAACAACGGCAACGAGGCGGTCCATATCCAGTTTTTTTAACGCGCCGTCCCGGGTCTTGACGTTGATGCCGTCAGTCGGGTCAGGCTGCTCAGCGTCTGTTTCCTTTTCTTTTTCAATGCGTAGCCGGGCCCGTTCCTCCCTGTAGATCACGTAAGCGCGGGCTACCTTCTGTTCTCCGGCGCGCATTAACGCCAGCTCAACCTGGTCCTGGATATCTTCTATATGTACGGTGCCGCCACTGGGCATACGGCGCGTCAAGGCCCTGACCGCCTGGTCGGTGAGTTCTTTTACTTTTTCATGGACGCGGGTTGACGCCGCGGCCGTGCCGCCTTCCACGTCCAGGAACGCCTTGGTGACAGCCACACTGATCTTGGATGCGGCAAAGCTGGTGACTTTACCGTTCCGGCGAATGACTTTATATTCCCCCGGGCGGTAGACGTCTAATTCACCGGGGGCCGCGTTATTTTCCCGGGCGGCGTTTTCCGAAGCATCATTTTGTTGGGCAGATTCATCAATCGAGTAGATGTTTTTCGTAGTTACATCGACCACAGACTCCGCCAGCGCGGCTTTTTCATTTTGCATGGGCCCTATCCGCACAACTTGTTCAGATTGTGTTGTTATTACCGTTTACAAGTCCTGTTCAAGACTCGGAAACGAGATGAAGCTTGTTACGTAGGGCTAATTATTACACCACTACAAATTGTGGTCAAGTGGTATTTACACTACAATATCTTGTGGATTTTGTTGTGACTTAGTATTGGGTTTCTTGTGGATAAGCTGCGTAAAAAATCGTGAAAATGTCTGGGAATAAGAATAAAATGCAGCGATATCAATTACCTGTATTGTGGATAGATTACTTAAGTACGAGTTTCGGTCACAGGGTATAAAAGGACGGGAACAGCCTTTTCCGGGGATGATGCAGGTTAAAGACAAATTTTATTTTTATCTGTGTCTTATTCGGTATCCGTGATATATGGGGTCAGAGTAAAAATACGGCTAATCTGGTAGAGGACGCGGGCTTATTGTTGCGTATTTTTACTCTGACCCCAACTATGGTGGTCGAAATTTGCCCCCGTGGATAAAAAACATTAAAGGAGAATAAAGCGTATGCCGGTGGAGAAAACAGCAATACAACCGGAGATAACACCTGAGCCGACGCCGGGAGCTGATTTGCAAGCGGAGGTCGTGGTGCTGGGTTCCGGGCCGGGTGGCTATACGGCGGCATTTCGCGCTGCCGACCTGGGCATGAAGACCGTATTGATCGAGCGTTATCCCTCCCTGGGCGGCGTGTGTCTGAACGTTGGGTGTATCCCGTCAAAAGCCCTGTTGCACGTCGCCAGGGTGATCAGCGAGACCCGGGAGGCAAGCGGATACGGCATTGAGTTCGGCGAACCGAAAATAGACAGGAGCAAACTCCTGGGCTGGAAGGATAAGGTATTGTCCCGGTTGACCGGCGGCTTGAAAGGCCTGGCCAGGCAAAGAAAGGTTACGCTGGTGCAGGGTACGGGACGGTTTGTTTCCTCCAACCGGTTGGCAGTAGACACACAAGAAGGTGAGCAGACCATAGATTTTGAAAACGCCATCATTGCCGTCGGTTCCCGGGCGGCAAGCCTGCCGGGCTGTCCGGATGATCCCCGCGTGATGGATTCGACCGGAGCACTGGAACTGGCGGAAATACCGCCGAGGTTACTGGTTATCGGCGGCGGGATCATCGGCCTGGAAATGGCCACGGTATACCATGAACTGGGCAGCAGGGTCACCATTGTCGAACTGCTGGATAAGCTGATGACCGGCGCTGATCCCGACGTTGTCAAACCCCTGCACAAACGCGTTGCCAAACAGTACGAGAATATTTACCTAGGCACCGGCGTGACCGGGATCAGGCCGGCTGAAAAGGGCCTGGTGGTCGGCTTTACCGGCCCCAAAGCGCCGCTGGAAGAGACCTTCGACCGCGTCCTGGTGGCAGTGGGCCGGCTTCCCAACGGTCAACAGATCGACGCACAGAGCGCCGGGGTCAACGTCGATGCGCGGGGGTTTATTCCGGTGGACAAACAGCAACGCACCAACGTCGCCAATATATTTGCCGTCGGTGACGTGATCGGTGAACCCATGCTTGCCCATAAAGCCGCCCATGAGGGCAAGGTGGCCGCGGAGGTTGCCGCCGGCAGGAACAGCGCGTTTGATGCCAGGGTAATCCCCTCCGTAGCCTATACGGATCCGGAAGTTGCCTGGGTCGGCGTCACTGAAACCGAGGCAATACAGCAAGGACTGAAATACGGCAAAGGCATCTTTCCCTGGGCGGCCAGCGGTCGTTCCCTGAGTCTCGGCCGCAACGAAGGGATGACCAAGCTGTTGTTCGACGAAGAGACCCGGCGCGTCATCGGGGCGGGGATCGTTGGTTCCAATGCCGGCGATTTAATCGCGGAAACGGCATTGGCCATCGAAATGGATTGCACCGCGGAAGACATCGGCTTGACGATTCATCCCCATCCCACCCTGTCTGAAACCGTCGCCTTCTCCGCCGACATGTTCGAGGGGACCATTACGGACTTATATGTGGCGGAGGACAGAAGATAGGAGACCACTGGTTACAGTCTGGATATTTTAAGGTCAAAATATTCGATAAATCTCGTGGAGGGAGACTATAATCTTCCTATATACATTTAATTACAAGCAATTGCCATATAGGGAATAATTTTAGCTGATAAGCGCATCTTTTTTAGGAGGACACTTATGATAAACATACTCATCCACCAAAAAAATCGGCTATTTCCGGTCATCCTTACATTATTATCGGTTTCCCTCCCAACATCATCTTTTGCACAGGGGGTACTGGAGGAAGTCGTAGTCACGGCACAAAAACGCGAACAGGGCCTGCAGGATGTTGGCATTGCCATTACTGCTTTTACCGGTGAGCAAATGAAGGCACTCGGCATTGAGGAAAGTTTTGATATTGCCGCCTTCTCTCCCGGCGTTCACATTAGTGGTAACCTGGCCGGACAAAATACCCAATTTTCCATTCGCGGTGTGACTCAGAATGATTTTAACGACATCATTGAAGCGCCAACGGCTGTCTATCTTGATGAAGGTTACTTCGCTATCGCCCAGGCACAGACCTTTGCCGTATTTGATATCGCCCGAGCGGAAATACTCAAAGGTCCGCAAGGGACACTCTATGGTCGTAATGCGACAGGGGGACTGGTTAATTATATCAGCAACAAACCCAGCTTTGACGGAACCGAGGGTTACCTGGATTTGACATATGGTCTTTTCGATACCTCTGCCGATGCGGAACAATGGCGGGTTGAAGGCGCCGTGGGTGGTCCTTTAAGCGATACTGTCGCAGGACGGGCAGCCTTTATGTATAACCAGCACGATGGTTACCTTGATAACCTTTATCCTCTGAATGCAGTTGGGGCAGCGCCAGGAATCGGCGCCGGCGCAGATCTGGGTGATGATGATACGCTTGCGTTTCGTGGTACCTTATTGTTCGAGCCCAATGAAGACCTGTCTGTGTCTGTCTCTGCTAATGTAGCTGCTACGGATGTTGCCACTGGTCCATATCAATCAAAACCGACAATTGGCATTTATAACGCTGCGGGCGAATTGATCGATGTTATTGATACACCTGCCGGTGAAACCCGGCGTAGCGTAGCTGCCGATGGTTCAGACTTCGGTTCCGATCAAGATGATAATGGAATGCAGGATGACTTTTTTAATAACGCTAGCGGAGCTTTTGGCGGTGATGGTTTGGTAGACGTAGGGCGTCCACCCGGCACAGATTTCTTTGGTTATCTTGATCCCGATGGTGAAGATTTCAAAACGTCTGGCGATTTTGCCTTCGAAGATTCAGGGCATACTGACACCTGGGGCATCAATGGCAGGATTGAATATGATCTGAATGATTCAACCAGGCTGATAATGGTTTCAGATTTTAAAGATTATGAAAAATTGTTGTTTATCGACGTGGATTCCGCTCCCGTAAACCAGCTGGCGAACTATGGCGCTGTTGATGCGTCCAGCTTTACCCAGGAAGTGCGTTTAAACGGACAAACAGATCAAAGCAGTTGGGTGCTGGGCTTTTACTATCTGAATATCGATACCGATTCGGATAACGGCCTCAAAATAAGTCCGGGAGGAGTTGCAGGGCCTCCAATTGATGTTGGCACTGACGCAGCACTGAAGACAGATTCGTATTCTATTTTTGGTCAATACGAATGGGATATTAATGATCAAATTTCCCTTATCGGTGGGCTACGGTTTATCCAGGAAGAGAAGGAATTTGATATGGATGCAGGCATCTATGTTGCCAGCGCTGATCCGCGCGTCGTACATCAGGGTCCGAAGATCAATGGCTTAACTGCCGTACCGGGATTACCCGCCGATACCAGTATCAGCACCAGTTCGTCAAATACCTTATGGGCGGGTAAAATACAAATAGATTACCAGGCGACGGATGATCTGCTGCTTTATGCCGGCGTCAATCGTGGTGTGAAGGCCGGTAGCTTTAATGCCCCCTTGCTGGGTTCCTATGTGACATTACAGTTTGTAAACGGTGGTAATGGTAATAGTGCGATTCCTTACAAGGAAGAGGTTTTGCTGAGTTATGAAGGTGGTTTTAAGGCGACATTACTAGCAGGTAGCACACGCCTGAATGGTTCCATATTCTACTATGATTACTCTGATTACCAGGCGTTCTTGTTTACTGGTGTCGGTGGTGTAGTCATCAACGCAGATGCCGAAAATTATGGTGTTGAGTTGGAACTGCAGACCACACCATTTGAGGGCTTCGATGCCTTGATGAGTTTGAGCTGGTTTGATGCGACCGTTAAAGATGTTCCAAATAGTATTGGTTCGTCGATATTGCTTGATGTTGATCCGACTTATGCACCGGAATTTCAATTCACCGCCCTGGCGCGTTATGAATGGCCCATGTTGAATGGCATGATGAACATAACCGGAGATATCAGTTATTCAGATGAATATTTTTATAACTTGAGAAATTATAGTGCTGATAAATTTGATTCATACACTATGGTCAACCTGGGACTGGGTTGGAGCAGCGAAGACGGCCATTGGCAGGCGAGATTTAAAGTAAATAATGTCACAGACGAAAGGGCAGGTATTCAGGGCTTTGATATTGCGACGGCCTGTGGTTGTAACGAAATATCATTTCGAGCTCCACGCTGGTACGGATTTAATATCAGATACGATTTTTAGTATCGGCTATCTTTGTACGGGGGCAATAGTAAAACTGCCCCCATTATTTTTGCGAAAGCTGATTTATATGCTGATACACGTCAAATGCATGTGTTGATAGCGGGCGCTGGTATTGGTGGTTTAACCGCGGCGTTAAGTCTCCATAAGATCGGCGTGGAAGTAACAGTTTTTGAAAGCGTAGCAACCATCGCGCCTTCAGGTGTGGGGATCAATATTCTGCCTTATGCCTCACGGGAACTGATCGCTCTTGGGTTACAGTCGGAATCAGAACAGATATTTGAATTCCCGGTCTATGACAGGCACCCGTTGAAGCGATGGACGTTTGGCAGAGTCACCCTGTCAGGTGATGCGGCACACCCCCTTATCCCGGTGAGTTCAAGTGGGGCAGTGCATGCCATTATTGACGGCCGTGCCTTGGCTTATGCCTTGGCGAGCAGCGCTGATCCTGAAAAAGGACTGCAAGCCTATGAGACTGACAGGTTAAACAAGGCCAATCAAGTGGTATTGGCCAGCCGGCGAAATGGTCCCGATGAGGTGCTTGAGATAGTCAGGAATGAATGTCCTGAAGATGCTGACGATATTCATGATTATATCCCAGCAGACAGGTTACAATCCGTCATTGATGATTTTAAGGAAAAATCCGGCTTTGGTATTGATACTTTAAACGACAGCCGGTCCTACAACGTCTAAGCGTCTTTACTCCCGAGTCTCCTCCCGATATTCCTGTGAAAGTTTACCCCTATGCTGTTGAGCAGGGTTAGGAATCCAGTGGACAACCTTTCCTTTGAGGACGGACAGGTCAAAATATTATGTCTAGCGTTTTCTTTAACCCAAATCACTACTGTCCCAAGAAAATCATGTTGATGTAATCTAACATATTCATTTCATTAGCAAAATAAGAAAATATAACGGGCATCGATTCAAACCGCCCCCCGCGTAATAATACCCCTCTGTCTATCACTTTCAGTGGGGTTCATCATGCCGTCAGGTCAATTCGTCTTTTCCCAAGTCATGGCGCATTTGCCCATGAAAACGTTCCGCCGTTGCGTCCAACGCTATCAAGGCAATCGTTATGTCAAATCCTTTACCTGTCTCGACCAGTTTCTCTGTCTGGCCTTTGCCCAACTCACCTACCGTGAGAGTTTGCGCGATATCGAGGTTTGCCTGCGCGCGCAACGGGACAAACTGTATCACCTCGGCCTCCGCGGCGGCATGTCCCGCAACACCCTTGCCCACGCCAACCAGCACCGAGACTGGCGCCTCTACGCCGACTTTGCCCAAGCGCTGATTCGACTGGCCCGGCCTCTGTATGCCGACGAGGACTTGGGGCTGGAACTCGACAATACGGTCTATGCCCTCGACTCCTCCACCATTGACCTGTGTCTGTCCGTCTTCCCCTGGGCTCGCTTCCGTCAAACCAAAGCCGCGGTCAAACTGCACACCCTGCTGGATTTACGCGGCAATATCCCCACCTTTATTCATCTCTCCGAGGGCAAACTGCATGATGTCAATGTCCTTGACCTCCTAATACCCGAACCGGGCGCCTGCTACGTCATGGACCGCGCCTACCTGGATTTCCAACGCCTGTTTCGCTTGAACACCGCCGCCGCCTTCTTCGTTATCCGCGCCAAGTCCAATACTCGCTACCGACGCCGTTATTCCCGACCCGTCGATAAAGCAACCGGCTTGCTGTGCGACCAAACCATCGTCTTGACCGGCGTCCACTCCGTCACCAACTACCCACAACCACTACGACGTATCAAGTACCGCGATGCACAAACTCAAACCACCTGCCACTTCCTCACCAACCACTTTGCCCTGCCGGCCCAGACCATCACCGAATTGTATCGCTATCGCTGGCAGGTCGAACTGTTCTTCAAATGGATCAAACAACACCTGCGTATCAAGGCGTTCTTCGGCACCTCAGAGAATGCCGTCAAAACCCAAATCTGGACCGCAGTCACTGTCTATGTCCTGGTGGCCATCATCAAAAAGCGCCTCCATCTCCCCGCCGACCTCTACACAATGCTACAGATTTTAAGCCTGACCCTGTTTGAAAAAGTACCTTTATATCAACTGCTTACGCAAACCGATTACACAACACCGTACCGTGATATACTTAACCAATTGAATTTGTTCGATTAATTCTTGGGACACTAGTGAACCCAAATGTATTTATTCTTCCTATATGCCGTAGCGAAACTAACGTCTCATAATAAGCCAGAAAATAAAGGCTAGAACCAGAATTACCAAGATGATGACAATAGTGTTCGTCATATCCATTGACGATGTCGAAAGAGGGGTTCCTTGCGTAAAACTACAAGTATCGACAAACGCTGACAATCCACTGATGAGTGTGAATAAAAGAGCGAAGGAACTTAAACGCTTAGTTTGATTCTGATGCAAAAGAGTAATAATACGATCGTATAACCCCCCCGTGATGTCTACCTGTCTTTCTATCTGATCAAATTTTCTACCGGTATCCCACTGATCCCATAACCCAGTCCAGATTTTCTTAGCGTCTGGATCTAGATGCCCCTCATAATCACTGACGTCATTCTTGAAAATCAGAACTTCCTCTCGCGAATCGACTATATCGGTGGCATAAGAATCCATCTCTCTCATTAGTTTTCGATTGTGTCTGACGCGCTCCTTGTCCAATGATATCCGATTGACGAGGCGCAAAAGATGTTCATCTAAATCTTCCGCTCTCGCAAAGAAAGCATTTTGAAATTCCACCATTTCATTTAAATTCTGCCAGGGCAAATCAGCTTTTGTATCTACGGAGAAAAGCGCGGAGTTACCCGAAGATACATAAATATAAGCCCCGCTTCTGGAATAAAGGTTTTCGAGCTCGGTGTTACTGGATGTGAATATCAAGTCCTCAATTCTACTAGAAGATTTGACTACCGCATCGGCATCTTCGAATTGAAGTCCATAAATCCGATGCACCCATCTCGGTTTTGCGCTGGCGCCATCTTGTTCGTTCCTTACTTTGGGCTGGCCTTCACCTTTCCACTCTACACTCTCACCTTTATCCCCCTTGACTGCTCTCGCCGCCGACCTGAATTCCTCAATTCGTTGTATAAACAATTCCTCAAAGTGCCTAATTACTTCGTCACGGGAAAGTGTCTCAACGCCACGCCTTAGGTTATCAAGGCTCAGGTCATGATATTTTCCGGAGAGTCGGAACTTCGCGCAAAACGTGGCGTATCCAAAATAAAAAAAGCGAATGTGTATCGCCGTTAGTGAAATACTTTCCAAGAGCGCAGGTACTTGACTATTGCTCAACGACTTTCTTATGTTCCGTTCTATGGGTGCAGCTTCATCTTTATCAAATGAAGCTATTGCCAAATAGGGTGGTTTGACGATGCCTTCCCGACGGGTCTCCACATTGATTTCCAGACCGTAATTGTTATCGGAATAAACAGACCAGTTTGGAATGAGTGGCTCCAATTGATCATTTAGCTGTAAAAGGATTCTTCCCGCCTCCTCGCCGATCAACCGGCGAGTGTCGAGAAATATGCCTGTCCTAATTGGGCCATTCAATGAAAATCGAATGACCTTGCTCATTGGATTTGAAGTCTCAGCCACACAGAATTCCTTGAATGTATTGTCGTGCCGATTTCGAAGTTTCCCTCAATTTTTTATCGAGTGCGGGTTGAAATCGTTGAGGTATCTCACTTTCCGCGCTATATATTGCAAGATATTTATCCAATGTCGTCTCAAGATGAAAGGATGTCCTTTCTCTCTGGTACATTTCGAAGGCGAGTCCCCGAATACCCTTCCCAATACAGAGTTCAAACGCGAGACGAGTTTCATTAAGTTGTCCTATACATTCAAATGGCAGTTGGTCAGTAAATCCCAAGAGATCGCGAAAAATCGGCACGTTCTCAGGAACGTTACCTAGATTCTCACCAAAAATGGAGTCTACAAGATTGATATCAAGGTATGCCATGTAATTGCCCCAGACGTAGAGACATTTCGGGCATCTTCGGCACCACGGCTTCGAGATGTTACATGAATGGGTATAGCGTGCCAAGGATTCATGCTCTCTTAATAAGTTGAATATCATTACATCGTGTATAGGCTTGAGTATGCTGAAGTATCTAAAGTCGGCAAGAATATTTTTTTGAATGTATCCGTTGATTAGTTTCTCTGCCTCAAGACTTTTCCCCCACTGATGATTGACGTCCTCACCTGTTCGTTTCCAGATTACTTGCCCTGTGTCAGAACTCTTCTCGTGGGCAAGACACGTATCCGTAATATTGTGGGCCAACACGATGGGAAGTGAGGCAAAAATAGAACTGGGTGTTTCGGCTGCTGTTAACGTTTTGACTTTGGTCTCAGGCCCAAGCTCAAGAACTGGAGAGTCGAGGAAGTCGTCGAATATCCACTGTCGGTGTTGTTGCTTAGGGTTACAGAGATCCAGAAGTACCGAGATAAATTTGTGTTGTTTGTCTAAATTGCCGTATATAGAAGAAGCGTAAACGAGTGAGTCGTAAGGATGTTCTATCGATTCCAAAAGTTTAGCGGCCACGAGACTGTCCTTCCCCCCTCCAAAAAAAGCTAGTGTCTTCGGATAACCAATTCCCCGCTCTTGCGTACGCCCAGGATTATCAGCAAATTTCTTGGTTAGAACTGGTCCAAAATACTCTGGATCATCATTCTCATAACGCCACTGAGCCCAAACATGACGGAATATCATTGACCATAATTCCCAGAATTCTTTATCAACGAAATGTGAATATGCGTTCCAATCTATCGTTTCCGGTCGAAGGCTACATATTTTGTTAATCTCGAAAGCGGCAATATGAAAATATATCCTTTGCATGAATGCCTGCCCAAAGCGTTCTTCCAACGAGTTTAGGTTAACCGTATCAAACCAATAGGTAGTAGTAAATCGGTAGCCATCAACTAAAAAATTTGCCGATAGTTGATGATTCTGAGCCTGAATAGTTTCAAGTAGTAAAAGTTTGGCCAACCTTGTTCCCCTAAGTTTATTTATGTAGTGGTCAAGTAAAAACAGACACATTAGTTAAGAACTTTCTACATTACCAGTGCTTTGAGTTCGTTGGGGGCAGGCATCACAGGTACGAATATAGCTGTTGACTATTGTAAAATATGTCAACGTAATCAACCACGTCGCGTTGGGCCTCAACATGGGTGCTGTACACACGCCGCTGAAATAAAAGGTGTCGGTGACAAATATAAACTATTCTCATATGTCACCGACCCCTAGCATATTTTCCTTCAGTCGCGGCTGAATACGAATTTGTCTTTTTCCCTTCTAACCGGGGGTTTGATAGCGGGGCGGCCTTTTTGCAGTTTGCCCAGGGCGTAGCCTTGTACTTTGGAGGCTTTCGTTATGATGGTGAATTTCATCAACCAGCCGCTTGCCGTTGCCAGGATGCAGGCCAGTAACGCCAGGGGTTTCAGCAAATCCGGCAATATGATGATCGTCGCCAGCAGCAGCAAGGGCAGGGCGTTTCCCAGGATGACTTGCGGTTTGTTTATGCCATCCAGGATCTTCAATGCCGCCCGGGGCGCGTTATTTGCCGCCAGCCGTTGTCGGTAATGCTGCCAGCTGACCAGTCGGCAGCCCAGCAAGCCCATCAGCAGGTACAGCAGCCACAGCTGTTCGGCATTGGAAAAAATGAGCAGGATGGACAGAATGGCAGCGCCTTCTGCCAGGCCGGTGCTTATGATCAGCGGCACCACTGCCGGCTCGCGCCATACCGGAATGCCCTTGCTGGCCTTCAGGATCCTCCCCTGACAGTACAGGAACAGAAAACCCAGCAGGCCGGCTGCGGCGAGCAAGCTCGGCGCCTGCAACAGGATGCCGGTGAACGTGGCGGCAAACAACAGTACAGAGACGGATGCCTCCCGGGTCATCCAGGAGGTCTGGGGATGAAAAAACACGTGCAGGAAACGCCAGGGACGGCCGATCTCCAGCCATACCAGGAATAATCCCAGGCCTACAAATACCAGCGCGGCCAGGCCGATGACCAGCGTTGGAGTTCCCGGCCAGGCAGCGATAGCCGCCATGAGCACCAGGGCGCCGCCGCTGCCGCCGAACATGAAATTACCGGCGGCGCGCCAGTCCCATTGAGTCTGTAAGGCATTTCCGAAAGTATTTTGCATAGTTCGCCGGTTTTTTCAGCTTCAGTTTTGCCATCCCTGGCGCAAGTTCAATTGCTTCGATAAACTCCAGCCACAACATCCGTGTTGTGTCGTTCGCCGGGACAAAGACACGTTAAGTGTCTTTGTCTTATTCCGGCTCACTCCTGCATATCCCCCTGCATTTCGTCAGGCATTTCCTTATCCCACAGGTAGTAAAAGCCCGGTTCCGTGCCCAGTTCGGCGTGCATCTGGAACCAGGTGTTCTCGGCCAGCAACTCCGATACGTTGCTGTTTTCATCCTCTATGTCGCCGAAACTCAGTGCATCGGCAATACAGGAGTTAACACAGCCCGGAGTGGCCTCGGGATCGATGCCGGGGGTGAGGCCTTTGGCGACGCCGGAGTCCACCCGGTCGGAACAGAAGGTGCATTTCTGGGCAACGCCCATGGTGCGCTCATCAAAACGTTTCGCTTCGGTCTCGGTAGGTATGTCGCCGTAGGCGAATTCCGGTCTGTCCACCTTGTAACGGGCCTGGTAGGGGCAGGCCACGGTGCAATAACTGCAACCGATGCACAGGTCATAATCGATGGTGACGATGCCGTCCTCCCGTTGCGCCGTTGCCTTACTGGGACAGACATGCATACAGGGCGGGTCCGCGCAGTGCTGGCAGCCCACCGGCATGAACAGGCGTTGCACGTCGGGAAACTCACCCCATTCGACGTCCAGCACCTTGCGCCATTGCACGCCCGGCGGGGTCGCGTTGGTGTGTTTACAGGCGGCGGTGCAGGTTTGACAACCGACGCAGCGGTTCAGGTCCGCGATCATGACATAACGTGTCATAGCCCTGCTCCTATACGGGTGACGTACACCTTGGTGCCGTCGATACTGGAACCGCCCCCGTCCAGCGAGTCGACGTTCATGGGGACCAGGGCGTTCAACCCCGGTCGTTTCAGGTCTTTGGCGAAGGGCATCTTCCACTGGCCGAACTGGGCTATCATCACCACCACGTCGGGCCGCACCCCCTGGCGCAGGCGGGCATAACCCCGGGTGGAGTTGACCGGCGAGGTGACCTCGATAAGGTCGCCGTCTTCAATATCCATTTCCCTGGCCTTGTTGGCATTCATGATGATGCCGTCGTGACCGTACACATTGTCCGCCACTTCTTTCATCAGTGGTATGCCCACGTTGGAGCCCCAGGCGTATTGCATACTGCGACCGGTGAGCAACCAGAAGGGATAGTCCGCCGCCTTGACGGCATGATTACGCTCGATGATCTCGTCCCAGAGTTTGTTCAGGTCTTTAGATTCGGGCAGGGGTTCGTACTCTTCCAGTTGTTTATCCCACCAATGCACCCCGGTCTCGTGCAGACGATTGGCCAGTTGCTTGCCCATGCGGTAATAACGTTCCTGGTAGGGCAGTTCAAAGCGCAGCCCCAGGTCTTCCAGCTTATGGTACAGGTACCAGTTCAGGCGGGAGTAGGGACGGGTCTTGAAACCGTTCTGCCTGAACCAGTCCAGGTCCAGGATTTCCTTGCCACCGGTAAGGTCATGACTGGCGGCCTTGCTGACCGCGTTCCAGATCTCATCCTGGGAGTGTTCCCGGGTCAGGTCCAGTGAGAAATCATAGTCATCGGTTTGCAGGGGGATGCCGCAGACGCCGGCGTTGATGGCGCCGTTATAGGCTTCCAGCAAGCCGGTGCGTTTGGCCAGTTCATTGGCGATCCAACTGAAGTCTTTGGCCTCGTGCAGCGGCGCTATCACCGCCTGGCGCAAGGCCCAGCCCTCCGTTTCCCAGTGATTCTCAAAGTAATGCCCGCCGCCGATGCGGTGCAGTTGATCACTTTCCAGGTCGGTCGCCTCCGGCATGATCACGTCGGCAAAGTGGTTGGTCTCATCCAGGGTGTAGGCAAACGCGACGGTAAAGGGAAACTCCGCCATGGTGTCACCCATTTTTTCCGTTTCCGAATGGGAGATGACGGGGTTGCATTTATAGACGAACCAGACATCCGGCGGGTTTGGCTTCGGCCAGCTTTCGGCCGCGCGCCCCTGTAGCCTCAACCAGGCCAGCGTCGTGGAACCGAACAATTGCGCGCCCATCTTGTCGCCCCCCATGGGGGTCAGGCTGTTATGGGCATGGCGGGTAAAGGGGTTGGCGTCCCAGCCTTCCTTATCGGTGGGGGTAAACGTGTGGGTCATGAAACCGTCTTCCCCGACGTCCACCGTCAACGACCTTTCCCAGTCCGTATCGCCGGCCACGTGGGTGGTGCTGCCCAGCATACCGCCGGAAACCTCCAGTGCGCCCACCAGCACCTGCATCATGGTGTGGGCCCAGACGCATTCATAAGCGCCCCAGCCGTTATTGACGGATTTACCCAGGACCGTCGCCACCGGCCGAAACGGCAGGGCGCGGCCGTCCACCACTTCCGTTTCGCCGATATGGGCGTGTGCCAGGTATTCGTTGGTGATGCGACGAATGGTCTCGGCGGAGACTTCGGATATCTCAGCTGCCCATTCCGGGGTGTTATCGGCAAGCAACTGCTTCGTTTTTTCCAGCCCGGTTGCGCCCTGGACGGAATCGTAACGCCAGGTCTCGTCATCGGCGCCGACCTCAATGGCGTTGGCCAGCGTAAAAGTACCGGTCAGGGCCGGGTCCGTATCGGCCTGGTCATGAGACGCCGCCCGGTTTGAGTTGTTGTCCCATATTAACGGCTGTTTTGTTTCCGGGTCACGCAGGTAAAACCCGTTGGGTCCCACCAGGTATGGGGATGCCGTCCGGTTTTTCAGGAACGGCACATCCAGTTTGTCGATGGGGGTTTCATGCAGCATAACATGCAGCATGGAATACAAGACCGCGTTATCGGTCTTGGTCCTGATGGGTATCCATTCCGTGGCATTGGCCCCGGTCACCGACAGGTGGGGCTCGAACTGTATGCGTTTCATGCCGCGCTTGCGGGCATCGGCATGGCGGCGCACCCCGGTAACGCCCCCGGAGGCGTCGATGTTGCTGCCGAACGAA
Source organism: Gammaproteobacteria bacterium (assembly GCA_965248145.1). GTDB lineage: Bacteria > Pseudomonadota > Gammaproteobacteria > Eutrophobiales > Eutrophobiaceae > JAAXHV01. The sequence continues at coordinate 1,517,457 of OZ252091.1, forward strand.
ATCAGGTATTCACAACGGGGCGTGTCCGGCAGGATGGTAAAGGCCCGGTGCCAGAGTTCACCGAACATGTGCTCGGTGTGGTAGCACTTGACGGTGCCGCCGGCGCCCAGGCTCTGGTCAAAAGGCCCCCAGGCAAACAGCAGGGCTGGGAAGCTGCCCATGTACTTGAAGGGCGTGGCTGCGCCGCCGGTGGTGAAGGCGAGACGCGGATTGCCGTTTTCATCCATGACGCCTTTGGCCCGGGTGGCGTTCATCTTGTCGGCGACGATATCCAGGGCTTCATCCCAGTTGATCTCCACCCAGCCCGGGTCTTCGTGCCGGCCCTTTTTCGGGTTGGTGCGTTTCATGGGTTTTTTGATACGGTGGGGGTTATACAGTTTTTGTACCAGCCCGAAGGGTTTGACGCAGACCTTGCCGTCGGCGGGGTGTTCGCCTTTCAGGTCGAAATTGGGTTCTATCTTCGTGGCTACCCCGTCAACGGTTTCCACGGTTAATAAATCAGGACCGTTTACGCACTGGTAACAATAGGTGGATACTTTCTTAACGACAGGTTCAACTTTGGCGTGCATCCTTCGTTCCCCCTTTTAATATATTTACATGGATAAACAGGATGGACAAGATATGGAATACATAAAATCAGTTTATTCCATAGATCATATCTTACATAACCATATCAAGTACAATTATAGACTATTGAATATGATTTACATGGATGCACAGGATGGACAAGATATGAAATACAAAAAATCCTGTATATCCTGTACATCCATGTCAACTATTTGTTAACCGTCAACTACCGCCGTTGCGGTAACCTCGACCAGGAACTGCGGTAAAGCCAGCGCCTGTACACCTAACAGGGTATTGGCAGGCAGGTGGTCCGGATCAAAAAACCGGCTGAGGGCCGCGCTTATTGAGTCTACCTTGGTAGGTTTGTAGTTCACCACGTAAATATCCAGGCGCACCACGTCCTGTAAAGTGGCGCCTCCGGCAGCCAGGGCTATTTTGACGTTTTCCAGGGACTGTACCATCTGTTGTTCCAGATCGCTGCCGCCGACAAGATTCATATCCTTATCCCAGGCGGTTTGCCCGGCGCAATGAATTATCTTTGTCCCGGTTGAGACGACAACCTGGGAAAAACTATACTGGGCGGAGGGCCAGAGCCCATCGGGTTGTATATGCTGGTTTGCCATGTTTCACCGTAATAAGTTGTTTAATTACAACGCTGTTGTAAAAGCAATTGCCATCAGGCAATCATCGTGGTATGGTCCTGCTTTTTTTTTACCTGTAACTTTTTTATTGTATACCGATTATACAAGCAATAATAAAATAAGCATTAACAAAGAGTTCAGTTTCTTTCCTATTATCACAGAGGGGTAAAATCATGTATGGAAGTCTGTCTGTTGTTTCAGCCGGAGTACTGAAACTTTCCTTAATCACTTTTTTTCTTAGTCCTCTTACCTTGGTGTGGGCGCAAGGCAGCGCTCTTGAGGAGGTGATCGTTACCGCACAGAAACGCGAGGAATCCATCCAGGACGTAGGCATCGCCATTACCGCCTTTTCCGGCGAGCAACTGGATGCGTTGGGGATCACGGATAGTACCGCCATCGCCGAGTTTACTCCGGGTGTACACATATCCGGCAACAACGCTGGTTATACTCAGCAGTACACTATCCGCGGTGCAACCCAGAACGATTTCAACGACCTGGCGGAGGCGCCCAATGCTGTTTATGTCGACGAAGCCTACCAGGCTGCCGGTCAGGCCCAGTTATTCTCCCAGTTCGATATGGAGCGGGTGGAAATCCTGAAAGGCCCCCAAGGTACTTTGTTCGGTCGTAACGCAACCGGCGGGCTGGTGCATTATCTCACGAAGAAGCCCACGGACGAGTTTGAGGGCTACGGCGACTTGTCCTACGGCCGTTACAACACGGTGCGCTTCGAGGGCGCGGTCAACGGCCCCTTGACCGAAGGTATCAAGGCCCGTGTTTCCGGTTTTTATCGTAGCCATGATCCGATTCTGAAAAACGTCTTCCAGCCTGATGAAGTAGCTCAGGGTGGTTACGGCCCCTGGATAGGAAATAATACTGGCCTGAATGGTTCAAAGGACGGTCAGGCTGATATGTGGTCTGAGGATTCGTATTCGATTCGTAGCCAACTGTTGCTGGAACCCAGCGATGCCGTTGAGATTCAGCTTAAAGGCCAGTACGCCAAGCGAGTCACCTCTTCCGGCCCTTATCAAAACGTCGCTACCATCAGCGAAGTCGATGCAAAGGGTCGGGTGGTAAATACATTGTTCTCTAATGCACGGACCAATCCCAATTCCTGCGAACAACTGATAGTTGGCACAACTGACTGTATTCCCGGAGGGATAGGGCTCGATTTGGATTTTGACGACTTCAGACCGGCGCCCCATACCGACCTTTTTGGTTACAGCGACCCGGACGGTACCGATGGTCTGACTATTTCCACTGACCATGCCCTGGACGACTATGATACTTATGAGACTTGGAGTTTTACCGGTAAAATAAGCCTGGACCTGGATTTCGCCACCCTGGTGGCCGTGCTCAACTACTCGGACCAGGATAAAGACACTTCTCTGGACGTGGATGCCGGCGCCGGTCCGCAATTTATCGTAACCGGGGATTCGATCATTGACTGGTTTACCCAGGAACTGCGTCTGGAAGGTGAGACCGACCGCTATCGCTGGATTGTCGGGACCTATTACCTGACCATTGATGGTGAATTCTCCCAGAACCTGTCCGATACTATCGGTGGGATAAATGCCTTTGCGACTCTTTTCTCACCATGTGTCGGAGCATCATTTGGTGGAGTAACGCCACTGCCTGAAAGTTGTGGCCAGTTTTGGGATCTTTCATTCGACGCGTTCCTGAAGACAAAGTCCTTCTCCCTTTTCGGCCAGGTCGATTATGACCTGACCGATCAGTTGACTTTATCCCTGGGGGTGCGCGGTATCAAGGAAAAAAAGGAATACGAATTTAACAGTAACTTCTTCATCAATACCCGGGATGCGACGGTCGAGGGTTTGAGAAGTGGCGACCAGCCGCTAGGGGCCTCGCCTTTCCCCTACCATGAGGAAAAGACGGACGATTTTCTCTGGTCGGGCAAGGCCGGTCTGGAATACGCCCACAGTGACGAATTGTTGCTCTATGCCAGCATCAACCGGGGCGTGAAGGCGGGCAGTTGCAATTCACCGTTGCTCACGTTCCTGACCCCGGAAGAATACTGTTACGATGAGGAGATATTGTTGGCATACGAGGTGGGCTTCAAGTCCACCTTAATGGATGGCAGGGTTCGCGTTAATGGTTCTTTTTACTATTATGACTATTCCGATTACCAGGTATTCCAGTTTATCGGCACCTCCGGCGCCGTGTTCAATTCCGATGCGGAATATTATGGCGGCGAGGTGGAGCTTCAGGCCAACCCGATCGACAACCTGGACCTGATACTCGGCATCGCTTATATTGACCCGACGGTGAAAGACGTGAGTATTGCCAACTCAGGCGAACCCGATGGCAGCGGCAAGGTGTTTCGCGACGTGGAACCGGCGTTTACCCCGGAGGTGCAGTTCAACGCCCTGGGACGTTACACTTGGCCTTTGACGGTTGGGAGTCTGGCCGTGCAGGTGGATGGCAACTATGCTTCATCCGCCTTTCATAATATCAACAACTTTGGTAGTCACTATATGGATTCCTACTGGCGCGGCAATGCCAGCCTGTCCTGGTACAGCGCCGACGAACGCTGGGAGGTTACCGGATTTATAGATAACTTCTCGGATACCCGTAACGTGAATATCGGTTTCGAACTGGCTGCCGTCTGCGGTTGCGACGAGCAATCCGTCGGTTTCCCCCGTACCTATGGCGTCAAGCTAAGATATAATTATTTCTAAGGTTGCCGGCGTCACTGGCCGTTACAAAAACCGAGGCAACCGACCCCGGCCGGGGTCCCCGACCCCGGGGTCGGACCAACGTAATCTATTAATTTTGCTATTCGACCCCGGGGTCGGACCAACGTAATCTATTACGACCCCGGGGTCGGACCAACGTAATCTATTAATTTTGCTATATAAAAGTCTGAATATACACCTGGTTTAAGGCTTAGAACGCGTTTTTGACGGCCAAAAACATTATTTTAAGACAGAGTAACAGGCTACGATGGTAAGCGCATTTCTTATAATGCTCATTTTCATAGTAAAAAGCGCCTTCTAAGGTTGAAAAAAGGCCATGTATAGATGAATTAATCAGCAAAATCTTATGGTTATGTAGGTCCGACCCTGAGGTTGGTTATGTAGGTTCGACCCTGAGGTCTGTGAGGTCTTGATTTTGTTATATAAAAGGCTGTTAAACTCAAGATCAAGGAGGGTCAGGAACGGTTATTCAGATATCCAGGCCGAGATGTGAGGCATCGCAAAACGGCGGTGTCCCGGTTTTTTTACAACCGCAAAGACCGACAAAATCGTATTTTTTCATTTCACACTTCACCGGCGTGATACCCGTCCCCTTGTGTGAACCGTCACAAAAGGGTTGGTTTGCAGATTTTCCACAGGCGCACCAGTAATAGGTGCCTTCATCCAGGTACGTGAGATAAGGCATGGTTTTGGAACCATGCGGAAAGCGGGTTTTTACCCAGCCGTCTTTTGCCGGACTGATCATGTTCATGCCGCTGGTGATCCGTTTGAACAACCATTTACCGTCGACTTTAACGACCTCCGCATCATAGATACCGGTGATCCAGTGGGGTTCCGCCTGTTTGGTATCTTCATCGGGCATGGTTGCGGGTTCCCATAAATACCAAAGCAGGGTTGCAGACTGACCGTCGGCTGCCAGGTCTATCTTCGGTGAGATCATAAAATGCAAAGACCACCACACTTTTTCTCCCGCGATGGCTTTGAGAAAGGCAATTGCTTTGTCACGGCCTTCCCAGCGACCAAAGCCTTTTGCCTCCCAGACTGCATCCTCGGTAAACAAAGGGGTAAGCTGTTCCGGATCATTGCCGTGATCCGCCCCGCGCGCGTAATCGACAATCAGGCGTCTGATGTCTTCGATATCTTCCACACGCTGTAGCCTTCCGTCAATTTTTTCCAACAGGGTCTTGATTTCTGCAAGTTCGCTCATCTGTCATCTCCACGGGTTAAATTCACTCGATTCGTAATATTATAATGTAATATTACGGTCTGAAGCCCAATCCAGTGAATAGTTTTTAGTTGTTGGTTTTTAGAAAAGGACTGGGCAGTATCAACTAAAAACTAAAAACTAGAAACTAAAAAAGGTCAGGAGACAAATTATGAACCTGTTCAGCGAAGAGATGCTCAATACGTTCAACGCATCCATACTACCGATCAATGAAGCGCGCCTGTTGCCGCGAGAGGTTTACACTTCTGAAGAATTTTTCCGGTTTGAGAAAGAAGCGATCTTCTCCCGGGAATGGCTGTGTGCAGGCAGGCTCGACCAGGTGCCCAACGTGGGTGATTATCTTGTCATAACCCTCTTTGATGAACCGCTTATTGTTGTCCATACCCGGGAAGGAATCCGGGTCATATCGGCAGTTTGCCAGCATCGCGGCATGGTCCTGGCCGAGAAAGGCGGGAATTGCAGCCGGTTTATCTGTCCTTATCACCATTGGACCTACGCTCTGGACGGACGCCTGATCGGGACGCCGGAAATGGACCAGGCAGTGGGATTCAATAAGGCGGACCACAACCTGCCTTCCTTGCCCGTTGAAATATGGCAGGGATTTATCTTTACCAGCTTCGATGAGCAGGCTGCGCCGTTAGCGCCGGCGTTGACCGAGCTTGATCCGTTGCTGGATCATTTTGAACTGCCGCAAGCGACTACGCGCACCGGTTCGAAAATCCCCGACCTGCCCTGGAACTGGAAGGTAATGATGGAGAATTTCAACGACCCTTATCATGCCAGCCGTTTACACGGGCCGCTGCAGACTTTTGCGCCAAGTGGAATGAGTGACTTTTTTGATTGGCGCGACGATATGAACCACATCTCGCGCATCCAGCACTTCACTGAAATCGATGGTTCGTTCAACCCGACAAAAAAATGTTTATTGCCGGTCTTTCCGAAACTGACCCGGGAGGAGCGAAAACGCGGCCTGTTCATTCTTATCCCCCCCACCCTGGCCCTGGCGGTGGTACCCGATGAGATCGCCTATTTTATTATCGACTCACAAGCAGCCGGGCAGATCAGCATCGATATCAACTATTGTTTCAATCCGGAAGCGCTGAAAGATCCGATGTTTGAATACCTGTTTGAACAGGCGGAAGCAGGCGTGAACAATTTTAACGTACAGGACATCCATGCCGATACCATGGTGCAAAGAGGACTCAACTCCCGCTTCGGCCCTCGCGGCCGTTATTCATGGCAGGAAGGGACGCTACCCCAACTCAATCGCTGGCTGGTGCAGCGCTATCGCAGACACTGGCCGCAGTGACCTGGTCAACAGTGGTTAAGTCATTGGCGTTCATGATCGTTTTCATCCTCCTGTCATGAACAGAAACGCAGACTATTTCAGGCTCATTTCATGTTGGAATCACGCCTCTCCTTCAGGCTCATTTCATATTGGAAAACACTTCATCTTTACAATCTGTATAATTTAGCTATAATCTATTGTAGTAAATACGACCAATCACAAAGCTGCTCTTACGGGCTGGGGGGCAAAGTAATGGACGACAGACAGCTTGTCGTTTCAACAGGTTTTTCCCTGTTCCTTTTTCTATTTGGTTTCAACGCGCCGGTGTTGGCGCAGGGCGGTATCCTTGAAGAGGTGATCGTTACCGCGCAGAAACGCGAGGAGTCCATCCAGGACGTCGGTATCGCCATTACCGCCTTTTCCGGTGCGCAACTCGATGCTTTCGGCTTTACCAACAGCACGGAATTAACGGCCTTTACGCCGGGCGTTCACATGTCCGGCAACAGTGCCGGCCATACCCAGCAGTTTACTATCCGGGGCGCGACCCAGAACGACTTCTTTGACCTGGTCGAAGGACCTAACGCCGTCTATATTGATGAAGGCTACCAGGCCGCCGGCCAGGCACAACTGTTTGCCAGTTTTGATATGAACCGCGTGGAAATCCTGAAAGGACCGCAGGGCACCTTGTTCGGGCGTAATGCGACCGGTGGCCTGGTGCACTACATCACCCGGAAACCGACCGAGGAGACCCAGGCCTATGGCGATGTAGTCTATGGCAAATATGATCAGGTGCGGTTTGAAGGCGCGGTCAGCGGCGCCTTGTCGGAAAGCATTAAAGCGAGAGTGTCCGGTTTTTATCGACGCCATGATCCCATCCTGGAAAACATCTTCACGCCGGACGATCTCCCCCCCACGCCGTTATACCTGGCCGTTCCGTTCACGCCTAACGGGGGTCCTCCCCGCGGCCCCTTGAATGCTTCACACAGCGGCCAGGACGATCTCTGGACCGATGACCAGTATGCAGTACGCGGGCAAATTCTGATTGAACCCAACGAAGACCTGGAGATCCTGCTCAAGGGTCAATATGCCGAGTCTACGCTGGCCTCCGGCCCGTATCAGAACGGGGCGACAATTGGTGAATATGACGACCAACGCCGGCGGGTTAATTCCCTGTTGTCGAACCACCGGACCAACCCCAATTCCTGTGAGGCCCTGATAGTCGGAACAACGCAATGTCTGCCGGGTGGCGAAGTCTTCGACTTTGATCTTGATGACTACCGGCCGGCGCCCGATACGGATTTGTTCGGCTATCGCGACGCGGATGGTAGGGACGGGCTGACTACCTCTACCGACCATACCGTGGCCGACTTTGATACGACCGATACCTACGGCTTCACGGGCAAGCTCAGCTGGAACATGGATTGGGCAACCCTGGTGCTGGTCAGCAACTATACGGACCAGGAGAAAATACGGACCCTGGACGTGGATTCCGGTCCGGCGCCGCAGTTTGTTGTAACCAGTGATTCTGTCATCGACTGGTTTACCCAGGAAATACGCCTGGAAGGAGAGACTGAGCAGTTTCGCTGGATAGCGGGATTCTATTACCTGAACATTGATGGTGAATTCAGTCAGAACCTGGGTGACACCATTGGCGGCCTCAATGTTTTCGGCGCCAGTCCGCCGCCGAACGGCGCCGGCGTCAGTGACCTGTTCCTGGAAGGTTCGCTGGATGCGTTCCTGGGAACGCAGTCCTACTCCATCTTCGGCCAGGTGGACTATGACCTTACCGAGCAACTGGAGTTGAACATAGGTTGGCGTGGAATTATCGAGGAAAAAGATTATGAGTTTTACAGCAACCTGTTTATCAACACCGACGACAGGTGGACGGAAAGTTTGCGCCGCGGCGGCACGCCAATCGCGTCGCTGCTGCGGGATCATATTGAAAGCACGTCAGATTTTCTCTGGTCCGGCAAGATTCAGTTAAACTACTCTTACAGTGATGACCTGTTGCTGTACGCCGGCGTTAACCGGGGGGTGAAGGCAGGGAGTTGTAACGCGCCGGTGCTTACGTTCCTGACACCGGAACAATACTGCTTTGATGAAGAGGTATTGCTGGCCTATGAGATAGGGCTTAAATCAACGGTATGGGGCGGCAAGGCCCGTATAAACGCTGCCGCTTACTATTATGATTATTCCGATTATCAGGCCTTCCAGTTTGTCGGCACTTCCGGCGCCGTATTTAATGCTGATAGCATATCCAAGGGTTTTGAGGTAGAGATAGTCACCAACCCGGTTGATAACCTGGATCTGTTGTTTGGCATTGCCTATATCGATCCCAAGGTAAAAGACCTGTCTATTGCACTAGGCGTTTTGCGTGATGTCGAACCGTCTTATACCCCGGAGGTGCAGTTTAACGCCCTGGGCCGTTATACCTGGCCGAACTCGCTTTTAGGCGGTTCTCTCGCGGTTCAGGTGGACGGCAACTATGCATCCAGCGCGTTTCACAACATCAACAACTTTGATGCCGACAGGATGCCCGATTACTGGCTGGGTAACGCCAGTCTGACCTGGATGAGCGCCGACGAGCATTGGGAAGTGGGCGGTTTCGTCGATAACTTCTCCGATACCCGTAATATGAACATCGGTTACTCACTACCCTTCGTCTGTGGCTGTGACGAACAATCAGTCGGTTATCCCCGCATGTACGGGGCCAGGGTGCGGTACAACCATTTCTAGCAAAGCCCGGGGACAGAATTGAATTCTGTCCCCACGGGGGATCTCGAAGTCTGGGGACGGAATTCAGTTCCGTCCCCTTTTGTGTAGAGATTTAATTCAACGCTTTGGTCAATGCCCCATGCAGGTCGTTCTTGAGGTCGGATACGTCTTCATGGCCTATGGACAAGCGGATTAAGCCGGGCGCAATGCCGGATTGCAGCTTCTCTTCATCCTTCAGCCGGTTATGGGTGGTGGTGGCAGGATGTGTGATCGTGCTTTTGCTGTCGCCGAGATTCGCGGTGATTGAGAACAGCTCTGTGTGATCGATAAGCCGCCACGCCGCTTTTTGTCCTCCCGCAATGACGAAGCTGACAATGCCGCCGAAGTCTTTCTGCTGGCGTCCCGCCAGTTCGTGTTGAGGATGGTCGGCCAGCCCCGGGAAGTAGACCTTTTCTATTCCATCCCGGGCGCTTAGCCAGGCGGCGATCTCTGCGGCATTCCGGCTATGGGACTGCATCCGCAGGCTTAAGGTTTCCAGTCCTTTTAAAAATACCCAGGCGTTAAACGGACTCATTGTCGGCCCGCCATACTTGAGGATATTGAACACGTTCTCTCCCAGCAGTTCTTCGCTGCCCAGCACGGCGCCGCCGATGCAACGTCCCTGACCGTCCAGGTACTTTGTGGCCGAATGTATGACGACGTCGGCGCCGAACCGAAAAGGCCGCTGCAACGCCGGTGTACAGAAGCAATTATCCACTACCAGCAAACAGTCGTGTTGATGGGCGATGTCGGCCAGGCGTTGAATATCGGCAATTTCCGTCAGCGGATTGGAAGGTGTCTCCAGGTACAACAGCCGTGTTTTTTTCGTGATGGCAGATTCCCACGCGGCGTAATCGCTGAGCGGGACATAGGTGGTTTCGACGTCGAATTTACTCAGGATCTTGTTAAACAGGTTCACCGTTGTGCCGAAGACGCTACGGGAGGAGACAACGTGATCGCCGGCCTTCAGCAAGCCCAGGCAGGTACTCATGATGGCGCTCATTCCGGAAGACGTTGCAATACACCTTTCAGTGCCTTCCATTGCCGCCAGTCGTTCTTCAAAGACGCGTACCGTGGGATTGGTAAACCTGGAATAGATATTGCCGGGTTCGTCATCGCCAAACCGGGCCGCGGCCTGGGCCGCGTCATTGAATACAAAACTGGACGTCAGGAACAGCGGTTCACTGTGTTCACCTTCCGCGGTAGGTTGCCGGCCGGCGCGTACCGCCAGGGTATTCACCCCGTATTTATCAGGATCGATTTTAGCCATGTTACCTCCTTAAGCCGTCTTTCTCTCCGCAACGCGCGGCGGAGAGGCATGCAGGCTGAACAGTTGAATCAGCAAGCTCCAGAAGAGTCCACCTGTTGAAAGTACATGGCTGAAGGCGTGTCATCCCTGCCTTGTCGGAAGGCACAAAAAAACCCGCGTTCAGCTTGGTTGCTAAAGCAGGTTCGCTCTCTTTAGCCGTATTTATAATGCGCCCGCAAGCTGAATGTCAAATCGGCGCGTTACTCAAAAGCAACAGTAATACAATCATTCGTGCATGTCAAATGGCTTTTCAGTGAGGAGATAATCTCCATATTGTTCCCGCAGAGATAATTTACTGATTTTGCCTGTGGCTGTGTGTGGTAACTGCTCAACAAATATGACCGCGTCGGGTTTCCACCAGCGGGCTACTTTGCCGTCAAACCAAGCCAACATGTCTTCTTCGGAGATAGTTTGACTTGGCTTTTTGACAGCGATCAATAAAGGCCGTTCATTCCATTTCTTATGCACAGCGCTGATCACGGCCGCTTCGGCAACCGCGTGATTGTTAAGATGTCTGAGCCAGCGCCTGCGACCGCCAGGTTGTTTCAAGATAATGTTGGTAACTAAGGAACCTCTGACTTAATCTCAGAGGTTCCCTAATTATGATCTTTGGCAAGATCGTAAGAAGATCAACTTGAATAAGCTAGAATCCTTACGGCTGTAATCATGATGACAGCTTTCATAGTGTCGGTCGCAGTTCGATATCATGGATTTTTTTCAATGGTAAGGCGCTAATTGTGTTAGTGAGAGGATACTCCTGGTCACCGGGATAGATTACCCACAAGTGCTCCAGCCCCAGATCTTCGATGACTACGTGCATGGACTTCGTCGTTCGTGGAGCGTCGGTACATTTGAACTCGAAGCCCCAGCGTCGTCCTCGCCGTAATAACATCAGGTCCAACTCAGCGCCGCGCTGGGTCCCGTAGAAATAAGCCTCGCGTTCACCATGCGCATTAAGCGTCTGCTCCAGGGCGAACCCCTCCCAGCTGGCGCCGTAGCGCGGATGTACCTGCAACTCCTTCATTTCTTCCAGCCCCAGCAGGAAATGCAAGACACCACTGTCGCGCAGGAAGACTTTGGGAGACTTGATTATGCGCTTGCCAAGTCTCTCGAACCAGGGCGGCAGTACACGCAGCATGAAAGATCCCGCCAGCAGGTCGCGGTAGTGGTTCGCCGCCGTGACACTTACGTCCATTGAGCGCCCCACCTCTGCCGCGTTCCAGGTTTGTCCGTGATAGTGCGCCAGCATTCTCCAGAAGCGGCCCAATGCCTCAGGAGACACCTTCGACCCCAGCCCAGGAATGTCCCGCTCCAGAAACGTGCGCGTAAAGGACTGCATCCAACGTATCCATGCCGCCGCTGATGGCGCCAGCCAGGCTCGTGGAAAACCGCCGCGCATCCAGAGCCGGTCCTGGTTTTGTGGACCTACTTCGGCAAGCGAGAAGCCTCCCACGTCCATGAAGAGAATCCGCCCTGCCAGCGTTTCAGAAACCCCTTTGATCAAGTCCCAGGAAGCGCTACCCAACAGCAGAAAAACCGCTTTCCGGTTCCGGCTGTCACAGATCGGACGCAGTACTTCAAAAAGCGCCGGCATCCGTTGCACCTCGTCGAGGACAACCAAACCCTCGCTCTCGCGGAGCAGCTTCTCCGGAGTTATAGACAGTGCTTCCCGCGTAGTGGCCACCTCCAGGTCGAAAATTGTGGATGGCCCTGGCCACCCGGACACCACCTGCTCGGCCAGAGTAGTTTTGCCGACCTGTCGAGCCCCCAACAAGGCCACTACCGGCGCCTCAGAGAGCTGGCCGATAGCAGCGGCGAGCAGGTCAGGACGTGCAATATATTGTCGCATATCTATCTTCTATAATAAGATATTCAACAATTAAATCACGAGCAATCTGTCCCGTCAAGTAATCCGGCAAACATTGAGATGAATACTGGTCCGATCCTGAATTCCTTAAGGAAGCAAAAGAAGGTATTCCTCTGGGCCGGATTGCCGAGCCGGAAGAAATAGCCAATGTGGTTCTTTTCCTGGTATCAGAACTGGCCAGCTATGTTCACGGACATTGCATGGTAGTCGATGGCGGACGTATAGCCGGCGTGCCTTGTTAGGTACAAAGCAGTAATCTTTGTGAAGATGTGCCCCAAATCATTTAATGATTTATAAGGGAACATATTATGGAACCGGGGGCTTTTACAAATCCGTCAACAAGCGCCTGGCTGATACCGCCCGTATCCTCTCATTCAGAGGGTAGGATTCCTCGCCCGCATGTACCACGATCAGCTCAGTGAGTTCGAGGTCTTTTATCGCGTGGCGCATTGAGGGGGTGATTGCCGGTGCGGAGGATAGCTTCATCTCGACGCCTAGCCTTTCCCTTCCTGATGGAATGAACAGGTCGAGTTCCGCGCCGGTATGAGTACGCCAGTAATAGAATTCCCGGCCAGTGCCCCTCAGTTGCTCCATAACCAACTCCAACAGCAGACCCTCCCAGGTACTGCCCCTTGCGGGATGTACGTCCAGGGACCTGGCATCACTGATACCGAGCAGGGAATGTACTAGCCCCGCATCCCTTATATAAACTTTTGGCGCCTTGACCTGGCGCTTTTTCAGGTTCGCAACCCACGGCGCCAGTTGCCTGACGACCAGCGCGTCGGTAAGAACGTCAAGGTAGCGGCGCACAGTCGTATCGGCGACGCCGAAAGAGCGTGCAAACTCCGAAGAGTTCCAGACCTGACCATGCCGGTGCGCCAGCATTGCCCAGAAGCGCCGCAGGGTTGTTCCCGGTGTTTGCACACCGAGTTGGGCCAGGTCGCGTTCGATGAAAGTACGCGTAAAGCTTTCCAGCCATTCAAAGCAGGCCCGGTTCGACCTGGAAAGGTAGGCGTCGGGGAAACCACCCCGAAGCCAGCGCCGATCAAGTCGGTTATTTCCCACTTCATCCAGTCCCAGGCCGCCCAGTTCATAGTAGTTGATGCGACCGGCGAGTGACTCGGAGGATTGTCTCAACAGGTTTGGTGACGCACTGCCCAAAACCAGAAAGCGCGCCGGTCTCGGCCTGCGGTCCGATAGTACTCGAAGTAATGGGAACAGATCCGGTAAGCGCTGTATTTCATCAATAATGACCAACCCCTTCAGATTTTGCAGCGTGAGTTTTGGATCTCCCTCAAACCGGGAGAGAATCGTGGGATCTTCCAGGTCAAAGTGATGAAACTGCGTGTGGTAGCGTTCGGCCACCTGCTTTGCCAGGGTGGTTTTGCCGATCTGTCGCGGTCCCAGAATAGCAACGACCTCGAAGTTCCGAAGTCGTCTGATTATCTCTTTGGCATGCCTGTATCGAGTAATCATGTTTTCTATCATACCATGAAAAATCGGTGATTAGTACTGATATTTCATTATAATCACGAACGTCGCGCCGGCCGATGACTTCCTGGCTGTAAGATAGATTACCCACAAGTTCCCATGAAACCTTTCGACCCTGGAAATGAGAGAAGTATGGTAATCTGTCATCATCAGAGGTTTAATCTTTTTCATAGCAAACAGCCAAAAAAACACCCGTAAATTCATAACCTACTCCGGATAAGCTGACTGACAAGAATAACCGGACATGCTGAAACCTCATCCTGTTGAACTGGTGGTCCGTAAATCTACCGCAAAACCGGAGTATAAAATAATTATGATGTCCGGACAGGTAATAGTAGTCGGAGCAATCAATACTGATATGGTCATTACCGCGCCGCGTCTTCCTGCGCCGGGCGAGACGGTTGTGGGTGACGGACTACAAGTCTTTGGCGGCGGCAAGGGGGCGAATGCCGCTGTAGCCGCTACCCGCGCCGGCGCAGATGTCAGGCTGGTTGGCGCAGTTGGCGCCGATGAAATGGGTAGTCAGGCGCTTGCTTCATTGCAAAGTGACGGTGTCGATACCAGTGGAGTAGAAACGCTCTCCAGCGAATCAACTGGCACGGCGTTGATCGTCGTTGACGAGAGCGGTGAGAATCAAATCGCGTTAGGCCCGGGCGCGAACAGTGCGGTGTCACCGGAACATGTACGCGCCGTATTATCTGATTTACTGCCCACGGCCGGCGTGGTGCTGGTAAGCACGGAAATTCAGTATGACGCAGTTGCCGCTGCCGTTTCCGCGGCGGCAAGTGCCGCTGTGCCGTGTATACTGAATCCTGCGCCGGTTGTTTCCGGTTTGGTCGATTTATTATCATTGCGTCCTGTTCTTACGCCAAATGAATTGGAATTAAGTGAGCTGGTTCACCATATTATCGGCTCTTCAGTAACGGGGGAGGTTGAGGGAGTGGTTGCTGAAAATCTCCGAATTTTGAGTCAGCATTCCCAGGCCCCGGTTATCTCGACGTTGGGTGGCGACGGTTGCGCCGTACTTATGCCAGGCGGGGAAATCAAACGCTTTCCCAACCGGCTGACAACAGAAGTTATCGACACGACCGGCGCCGGGGATACGTTTAACGGCGTGCTTGCTGCAGGTCTTGCGGCGGGCGATGCCTTGATGGACGCCGTTGGCACAGCCGTTATTGCAGCTTCATTATCGGTCGGCGCTGCCGGCGCTCGGGCAGGTATGCCAGATGCAAACGCAATCAACGCCGCTAAAGAAGAACTCCTGGTAGCTTTTGTTGCTTGAAAAGACACATCGATTTTTGCACATTATTAGTTATGTCACAAACAATCAGCCGCAGAGATTTGGATTTCCTGATCTATGAGATGCTCGCCGTGGAACAGTTGTGTGAACGGGAATATTTTGCCGAACACGGGCGGGATGTATTTGAACCCCTGCTCGATATTGCCGAGGATATCGCTCGCGATCACTTTCTTGCCTGCGCTGAAGCCGGTGATAAACATGCGGCGGAGATAGTTGACGGCAAAGTAAAGGTGGTGCCCGAGGCCAAAATCGCATTGGATAACATGTTTGCGGCCGGTTTTGTCGCGGCCGGCCTGGATAATGAATACGGCGGTCTGCAGTTACCCGTTACGGTCTCTAACGCCTGCATGGCGATCTTTCAATCCGCGAATATAGGCCTGAGCGGTTTGCCGTTACTCACGGTTGGCGTTGCCAACCTGCTCAGCGCCTATGGGAATGATGACCAAAAGGCGTTGTATATTCCCCCCCTCCTGAGTGGCGACTTTTACGGCACCATGTGTCTGTCGGAACCCCATGCCGGCTCCTCGTTAACCGATATCCGTACCAGGGCCGAACCGGAAGAAGACGGGACTTACCGCATTACCGGGAATAAGATGTGGATTACCGGCGGCGAACATGAATTGAGTGGGAATATCATTCATCTGGTGTTGGCCAAGATCCCCGGCGGACCACCGGGCGTAAAAGGCATCTCTCTGTTTATTGTTCCACGCTACCGGGTGAATGCAGACGGTGGTACGGATGAGCATAATGATGTTTCCCTGGCAGGTTTAAATCATAAAATGGGACAGCGGATAACGCCTAATTGCGTCCTGAACTTTGGCGATAATGATAATTGTACCGGTCACCTGGTGGGCGAACCGCACCGTGGACTGGAGTATATGTTCATGATGATGAACGAGGCCCGCATCGGGGTAGGGCTTTCGGCCGTGGGCGCAGGCTATGCGGGATACCTGTATTCACTGGATTATGCGCGGGAACGCAGACAAGGACGGCTTCCGGATAACAAGGACCCGTCAAATAATATGGCGCCCATTATTCAACATGGCGATGTGAAGCGGATGTTGCTGGCGCAGAAAGCCTATGTCGAGGGAGGACTGGCATTGTGTTTGTTCGCGTCATCACTGGTGGACGAGGAAAAGACACATCCCGACGAATCTGCCCGAAAGGAAGCCCGGTTATTATTGGATGTATTGATCCCCGTCGTTAAAACATGGCCCTCCGAATGGTGTCTGGAGGCGAACAAACATGCCATCCAGATCCTGGGCGGGTATGGTTATACTCAGGATTATCCGGTGGAACGGTTATACCGGGACAACCGTTTGAATATGATCCATGAAGGAACCAGCGGTATCCATGCCATCGACCTTCTGGGCCGGAAAGTCATGATGAAAAATGGCGCGGGCATTGCTTTGTTGCTGCGTGAGATACAAAAAAGCATGGACGTTGCAGCAAAACAGGATGCCTTGTCTGAATTTATTGTTCCCCTCAAACGGGCGAACGAGATGCTCATTGATACGACAAAAGTCCTGGCTGAAGCGGCGGCACGAGGGGAACTGACACAATTCATGGCTAATGCGTCCGTCTACCTGGAGATGTTCGGTCACGTTGTCATTGCCTGGATCTGGTTGAAACAGGCGATCGCGGCCGAGGCGGGATTACCCGCCGCACACGCTGCGGACAAACAATTCTATATCGGTAAGATGCAGGCTTGCCGGTATTATTTTCGTTGGGAATTGCCGAAAATAGAGGCACAGGCAAAATTGCTGTCCGGTCTGGATACCACTTGCCTGGATATGCCTGAAGAAGCATTTACTGGTTTTTAGTTTTTTGTTATTAGTTTTTAGAAACTGACCACTAACCACTGACTACTGACTACTGACTACTGACTACTGAAAACTGACTACTAAAAACTAAAAACCATTATGGCTAAACAGTGAGGTAGCTCCGGTGGACTTTGAATATTCAAAAAAGGTACAGACGCTGCAAAAGCGTCTCAGTGATTTTATGGACGCCTGGATTTACCCTGCCGAGAAAACCTACAGGGACCATCTGGCAACGGCGAAAAACCCCTGGACAACTCCCCCTGTCCTGGAGGATTTAAAGCAAAAGGCCCGGGAGCAAGGTCTCTGGAATTTGTTCTATCCCAAATCCCATGCCGACGGTGATGCGTTATCCAACCTGGAATATGCGCCCCTGGTGGAGATTATGGGTCGAGTCTTATGGGCAGCGGAGGTATTTAACTGCAATGCCCCCGACAGCGGAAATATGGAGACTTTGATCCTGTATGGCACGGAACAGCAAAAAGAGCGTTGGTTAAAGCCTCTCCTGGCAGGTGAGATTCGTTCCGGTTTTGCCATGACTGAACCGGGTATTGCTTCATCCGATGCGACTAATATTTCCTGTTCAATTGTGAAAGAGGGAGATCACTACGTCATAAACGGGCGCAAGTGGTTTACCACCGGCGCCATGCGCGATAATTGTGAAATCCTGATCGTGATGGGCAAGACCGATCCCGATAACCCGGATCGGCACAGGCAGCAGTCAATGATCCTGGTGCCGGGAAATACGCCGGGCGTTGAAGTTGTCCGCCACGTGCACAGTTTCGGTTATAACGATGCCCCGTTTGGTGAACCGGAAATCCATTTCGATAACGTCCGCGTGCCTGCGGAAAATATTCTGCTGGGAGAAGGCCGTGGCTTTGAAATCGCGCAGGGGCGTCTCGGTCCCGGCCGCATCCACCATTGCATGCGCCTGGTCGGCTGCGCTCAACGCGCCCTGGAACTGGCGTGCCGGCGAGTGGAAGCGCGCGCGACCTTCGGTAAAAAGATCAGTCAACACCAGTCAGTGCGTGAAGATATTGCGAGGGCCTATTGCAAGATAGAACAGGCGCGCCTGTTGACCCTGCTGGCAGCGGACAGGATGGATAAATACGGTAACAAGGTTGCCCGCGACCTCATTGCGGCAATCAAAATTACCGCCCCGGTAATGGCCTGTGAAGTCATTGATGACGCCATACAGATGCATGGCGCCGCCGGTCTGACAGAGGACTTTTTTCTGGCGGAAGCCTATAACTATGCAAGGCAGATTCGGCTGGCGGATGGGCCCGACCAGGTACACATGATGTCCCTGGGCAAGCAGATCATTCAGCGTTATTCAGCGTGAAAATACCACGCCACAATAGCCACCCGGCCCTTTTTCGAATTATGGGGACACCGAATTATGGGGACACAATACTTAATTATCCTGTCGTGACACGAATTATGGGGACACAATACTTAATTATCCTGTCGTTATTTCTGTCTGGAATTTATCTTTCCCACCGCAGCCAGAATTAAGTATTGTGTCCCCATAATTCCACCGCAGCCAGAATTAAGTATTGTGTCCCCATAATTCTCCCCATAATTCATGCATAATTCTCATAATTCTATGAAAGCTTTGAACCAGGCGAAGTTACGTTCCTATCTTGAGCGTCACGTTGACGGCTTCCGCGGGCTTATCAAGGTAGAGAAGTTTCCCGGCGGGCAGTCAAACCCGACCTGGTTGTTAAGCGCGGCCAGTGGCCGTTATGTGTTGCGCAGTAAGCCGCCGGGCCTGTTGCTTAAATCGGCGCATGCCGTCGATCGCGAATTCAGGGTGATTCACGCGCTGGCGGAGACCAGTGTGCCGGTCGCCCGGGCGCTGCATCTTTGTGAGGATGAGGACATTATCGGCACCATGTTTTACGTGATGAGTTTCGAGGAAGGACGTATATTCTGGGACCCGGCGCTCCCGGAGATCAACAAGGAAGAACGCGCAAGCTACCACCATGAGCTTATTCGTGTTCTCTCGGCCATACACGAGGTCGATATAAATGCCCTCGGATTGAATGACTACGGCAGGCCGGGCAACTACTACGAGCGGCAAATCAGCCGCTGGACAAAGCAGTATAAAGCTGCCGAAACAGCAAGGATTGAACCGATGGATACGCTGATGGACTGGTTGCCCGCCAATATGCCGGCGGATGACGGGCAGAATGGCCTGATTCATGGGGATTACCGTATCGATAATGTTATTTTTCATCCCGATGAAGCGCGCGCCCTGGCCGTCATTGACTGGGAACTGTCCACCCTGGGCCATCCGCTATCGGACCTGGCTTATTACTGCATGTGTCTGCGATTGCCCGCCGAGGGCGACGTCAAAGGTCTTGCAGGAAAAGATCGCGCCGCCCTGAGAGTTCCTGAGGAACAGGTGATTATTGAGCAGTACGGTGAATATCGCCGGCTGCCGGCAAGAGAAAACTGGCATTTCTACCTTGCCTTCAGCTATTTTCGTATGGCATCGATTTGCCAGGGGGTTTACAAGCGCGGCCTGGACGGTAACGCGTCCAACAAGAGAGCCCTGGAGATGGGCAGAATTGTAGAACCCATGGCTGCGGCCGCGGTAGAACTCGTTGCCTGATAATTGGGGTCAGAGTAAAAATACTCAATAATAAATCAGACCCACATACCTACTTGATTATATTTTTACTCTGACCCCAAACTTTCTGATTATATTTTTACTCTGACCCCAAACTTTCTGAAATGCGTGAATCCACAGAAAAGGTGAGTGTATGACAACAAATTTATTCGATCTGAATGACAAAATTGCCCTGGTGACCGGCGCCAGTCGGGGCATCGGCGAAGAAGCAGCCAGGCTACTGGCCCACCAGGGGGCGCACGTTATTATTTCCAGCCGTAAACAGGAGGCCTGCGAGGAAGTGGCCAGCTCCATCAGGGATGACGGCGGCCAGGCAACGGCCTGTGCCTGCCACCTCGGTGAGCTTGATCAGATAGAAGCGATCTTCGAGCACATCCGGGGACAGCATGGCCGATTGGATATACTGGTCAATAATGCGGCGGCAAATCCATATTATGGCCACATTACCGAAACGGATATCGGCGCGTTTACCAAAACGGTAGACGTTAATATACGCGGCTACTTCTACACGTCCGTCAACGCGTGTAAATTGATGAAAGAAAATGGCGGAGGCGCTATCGTCAATGTGGCATCCGTTGATGGGGTCAGGCCTGGAGCAAAACGGGGAATTTATTCTATAACGAAGGGCGCCATCATCAATATGACCAAGGCCTTTGCACTGGAGTGCGGCCCGGACAATATCCGGGTCAATGCCTTGCTGCCGGGATTGACCGAAACGAAATTTGCCGGCGCCCTGACCGATAATACGGAAGTGTTGAATTCCTGGTTAAAGCAAATGCCGTTAAGACGCTATGCCCAACCCGATGAAATGGCCGGCGCCATACTTTTCCTGGCCTCACCCGCCTCCGGCTTTGCCACCGGCAGTTGCATCGCCGTAGATGGGGGTTACCTTATCTGACACAGGGGTAGACATTACCCGGGCAAATGTGGTAGAAAGGGACATTGCAGGATGCAATATTACTTTGCGGACTTGCCGAAGGAACCATATGTCCGTGTCTTTTTGAGGGTGATGCCCTGGAAATCCCTGTTCTGAACAGCAAGACTGCATAAGTACGTCGCGTTATTTCCAATCAAGGAAACTCTGGTTAAATCAGAGCTTTCTAACAAATACAACCTGGAGAGTGACTATGCCCGGTCGAAACTTTTTACATATACCCGGTCCGACGATTGTGCCGCAACGCATTCGCAATGCCATGGCAATAGAACAAGAGGATATGCGCTCAGCGGATTTTCCCGAATTCACGCTGCCCTTGTTTAACGACCTGAAAAAGATTTTCAAAACGGAGACGGGACGGATATTCATCTTTCCATCTTCCGGCACCGGTGGATGGGAAGCCGCCATCACCAATACCTTATCGCCCGGAGACAAAGTCCTCATGTCGCACTTCGGTCAGTTCAGCCAACTCTGGGTGGATATGTGTCAGCGTCACGGCCTGGATGTCCATGCCCTCGAGATTGACTGGGGCGAAGGTATTCCCCTTGACCGTTATGCCGAGATTCTGAAGGCAGATACCAATAAGGAGATCAAAGCCGTTTTTGCCACCCAGAATGAGACGGCTACGGGTGTGAAAAGTGATGTTGCCGGGGTACGCAAGGCACTGGATGAAGCGGAACACCCGGCGTTATTTTTTGTTGACGCCGTCAGTTCTCTGAGCAGTATGGACTTCCGCATGGATGAGTGGGGAGTGGACCTGGCAGTCAGCGGTTCGCAAAAAGGTTTTATGCTGCCGACCGGACTCGGCATCGTCGGCGTCAGTGAAAAAGCCCTGGCCGCGCGTGCAAGCGCAACCCTGCCCCGCACCTTCTTTTCCTTCGACGACATGATCGCTGCCAACGACAGCGGTTATTTCCCCTATACTCCCAATACCATCTATCTCCGGGGATTGCGGGAATCCATCAACATGCTCATGGAAGAAGGTCTGGATAACGTTTTCGCCCGCCACACCCGGATGGCGACCGCAGTGCGCAAGGCGGTGGCGGCATGGGGTCTGTCCCTGGTCGCCAAGGAAGAGAAATGGTATTCCGATACGGTCAGCGCAGTGCGGGTGCCGGAGGGTTTTGATGGCAATGAGGTGGCGCGTCATTCCTATAAGTACTATAACGTCGCCTTGTCCATCAGCCTCGGGAAAATCGCCGGCCAGGCATTTCGTATCGGCCACCTCGGTGATTTGAATGAAGTGACGGTATTGACCCCGCTCAACAGCGCCGAGATGACGATGAAAGACCTGGGCATGGATATCGAATTGGGCAGCGGCGTTGCCGCCGCGCAGGAATACCTGCGTAATACTCGGCAGGCAAGGATATAATGAGTTTTACCCGGTACGAGCCGGCGCCGACCCGGTTACAGCGCAGCGAACTTGCCGTGCCCGGCTCCAATCCCGGCATGTTTGAAAAAGCGGCCCGTTCTGCCGCGGATTTTATCTTCCTGGACTGCGAAGACGCGGTGATTCCCGAAGATAAACCCCAGGCCAGGAAAAACATCATCGAGGCGTTGAACGATATCGACTGGCAGGGAAAAACCATGTCTGTTCGCATCAATGGCCTGGATACGCACTACATGTATCGCGATGTTGTGGATATTGTTGAGCAGGCCGGCGCCAATCTCGATACCGTACTGATCCCCAAGGTGGGCGCGGCCGCGGACGTCTATATGGTAGATTGCCTGTTAACCCAGATTGAAACCGCGCTGGGCCTCGAGAAGAAGATCGGCATAGAATGTCTGATAGAAACCGCGCTGGGAGGAGCCAACGTCATGTCGATTGCACAGTCATCCCCGCGCCTGGAGGCATTGCACTTCGGGGTGGCGGATTATGCCGCCAGTATGCGGGCGCGCAGCGTGAATATCGGCGGCTTGAATCCCGATTACCAGTGTGACGGCGCGTCGGGCGACCAGTGGCATGCCGCCCTGGTCAATATCGCTACCGCGTGCCGCGCCTTCGGGCTGCGCGCCATAGACGGACCGTTCGGTGATTTTAATGATCCCGAGGGCTACGTTGCCGCGGCGAAACGTGTGGCGGCCCTGGGCTATGAAGGCAAATGGGCAATCCATCCCAACCAGATCAACCTGGCCAATGACGTCATGTCCCCACCGGAAGCCGAAGTCACCCGGGCCCGGCGTGTACTGGAAGCATTGAAAGAAGCTGCTAAACAGGGAAAAGGCGCAGCGCAACTGGACGGCAAGATGATCGACGCAGCGTCGGAACGCATGGCAAGAAACATCGTGCGCCAGGCGGAGCTGATCTCCGAACGGGGGTAGGACAAATTATTAACTATGAGGTAAGACGTTGTGGATATTCATGAATATCAGGCAAAAGAGATACTGTCGGATTTCGGTGTGCCGATACCCCGGGGCGGGTTGGCGTACAGTCCGGAACAGGCGGTGTATCGCTCTCACGAAATCGGCGGTGATTCCTGGGTGATCAAGGCACAAATCCACTCCGGTGGGCGCGGTAAAGCAGGCGGGATAAAATTCTGCCGCGATGACGATGAGATTTGGGCAGCGGCGGACGAATTGCTGGGCAAGAGGTTGATCACCAATCAGACCGGAAACGCCGGCAAGATCATCCATCGGTTGTACGTGGAGGAAGCCAGTGAAATTGCCAATGAATATTACGTCGGCTTTGTCCTGGACCGGCAAAAGGAAAGAATTTCCATTGTTGCTTCCCCGGAGGGAGGGGTGGAGATCGAGGAAATAGCCAGGGAAAAACCCGAATCAATTATCCGCGTGGTCGTTGAGCCGGCAGTGGGTATGCAACCTTTCCAGGCAAGAGAAATTGCCTTCAAGCTGGGGATTGATAAATCCCTGATCAGCCAGGCCATCACTGCGCTCCTGGGCTGTTATCGCGCGTTTCGTGACCTGGATGCCGTGATGGTGGAAATTAATCCGTTGGTGGTGACCAAAAACAACTACTTGCTGGCGCTGGATGCAAAAATGGGATTTGATGATAACGCCTTGTTTCGGCGCCCGAACATCTCCGAGTTGCGGGACAAATCCCAGGAAGATCCCCGTGAAATGAAAGCGGCGGATCGCGGTCTCAGCTACGTGGGTATGGAAGGTAAAATCGGTTGCATTATCAACGGTGCCGGCCTGGCCATGGCAACCATGGACATGATCAAGCACGCCGGCGGCGAACCGGCCAACTTCATGGACATAGGCGGTGGGGCGTCACCGGAACGCGTCTCAAAAGCCATCAACCTTGTCCTGGGAGACAAGAACGTCAGGGCGGTACTGGTTAACATCTTTGCCGGAATAAACCGCTGTGACTGGGTCGCCGAGGGCATAGTCCAGGCGGTGAGCAAGATAGATCTGAAATTACCCTTCGTGGTCAGGTTGTCCGGCACCAACGTGGAAGAAGGCAGACAAATACTGAGCAACAGCGGTTTGCCAATCATCATGGCGGATACCTTGCAGGAAGCGGCGGAAAAAGTAGTTGCCGCCTGGCAGGACTACGAGAAAAATCAGACTGCATGATTATGGAGACAGGTTTGGATGGGCTTTTCAAGACTCGCTGTGAATACATCCCTGTACGCTTACCATCCGCTATCCCCCTGCTTACGACATGCTGGGGCAAGCTCTGCGGATGATAGTCTTGAAAAGCCCATCCAAACCTGCTGGAAATATCACAGCATAAAATTGAAATACTGACGAGCAGGAACACTTATGGCAATATTGATAGACGAAAATTCAAAGATCATAGTTCAGGGATTTACCGGCCAGACAGGCGCTTTTCACTCCCGGGACATGATTAATTACGGCACCAATATTGTTGGCGGCGTAACCCCGGGCAAGGGCGGGACCATGCACTTGGATCGGCCCGTATTCGACACGCTGAAAGAGGCAGTAACGGCGACCGGCGCGGACAGCAGTATCATTTTTATACCGCCGCCGTTTGCGGCGGACGGCGTGATGGAAGCGGCGGATGCCGGCATAAAGTACTGCGTCTGTATTACGGACGGCATTCCCGCCCACGATATGATCCGGGTCAAACGCTATATGCGTCGTTATAAAGCAGAGGACAAACTGGTACTGACCGGGCCGAACTGTGCGGGGACAATCAGCCCGGGCAAAGCGATGCTGGGCATCATGCCCGGACACATCTATCTACCGGGCAGGGTTGGCGTCATAGGCCGTTCCGGCACCCTGGGATACGAAGCTGCCTCACAGATGAAGGCCCTGGGGATAGGCGTATCCACCAGCGTCGGTATAGGCGGAGACCCTATCAACGGCAGTTCTTTTAAAGATCACCTGATCCGGTTTGAAGAAGACCCGGATACCGATGCCATCGTGATGATAGGCGAGATAGGCGGACCCCAGGAAGCGGAAGCCGCCGAATTCTACCGGGACAACATGAAAAAACCGGTCATAGGATACATAGCGGGACTCACCGCGCCCAAAGGCAAACGCATGGGACACGCCGGCGCCATTATTTCCGCGTTCGGCGAGAGCGCCGCAGAAAAAGTGGAGATCCTGCAGGAATGCGGCGTAATCGTGGTCACGAGACCTTCCGAGTTCGGAAACACAGTAAAACAAGTACTGGAGTCCCTATGAGCAAACCCAAAGTAATAGTCAGTCGAAAATGGCCGGAAGAGGTCGAACACAAGATGCAGGAAATCTTCGACGTGCAACTGAATACAGAAGATATCCCCATGTCCGTCAGCCAAATGCACGCCGCGCTGCAGACTGCCGACGCCTTCTGCCCCACCGTATCCGATAACGTCAGCGCGGAAGTCCTGGCCGTGGATAACCTGAAAGCCAGGATAATCGGGAGCTATGGCGTGGGCTTTAATCACATTGATCTTGAGGCCGCCAAACAGCGCGCGCTGGTAGTGACCAATACCCCCGAAGTGTTGACCGACTGCACGGCGGATACCGCCATGACCCTGCTGTTGATGATAGCCCGCCGCGCCGGGGAAGGTGAACGTCATGTGCGCAATAAGGAATGGACCGGTTGGCGCCCCACCCACATGATGGGAACGAAAGTGACCGGCAAGAAGCTGGGACTGATCGGCATGGGCAGGATCGCCAGAGCCATGGCGCACAGGGCATATTACGGGTTTGGCATGGAGATCATCTATACCGATCCTTACCCACCGCCGGAGGAACTGGTCAAATCATTGCAGGCTGAGGGTCGCGACACCGCTGAGGATGTGCTGCGAGAGGCGGATTTTGTCTCCCTGCATTGCCCGGGCGGTAAGGAAACTTACCACCTGATTAATAAGGAACGCCTGGCCATGATGAAACCCGGGGCGTTTCTGATCAACAGCGCCCGTGGTGACGTTGTTGATCAGTCCGCCCTGATTGAGGCGCTTAACAACGGCGCGATTGCCGGCGCCGGCCTGGACGTGTTCGAAGGAGAACCGGCCGTGCCCGACGAATTATTGTCATTGGATAACGTCGTGCTGTTTCCACACCTGGGCAGCGCCTCCAGGGAAACCCGGGTTGCCATGGGAATGCGGGTGGTGGAAAACCTGGAAGCGTTTTTCAACGGTCAGGCGCCACGCGATCGCGTTGTGTGAAATCCTGTCCGATCTTCACATCCATTGGTGAGAAATGCAGGCTAAAACAAAATCAGCGTTTAATTTTCCCGAACAGTCCTCAGTCGCCGAGCTGGATTCAGCGGCGGCCAACTATGCCGGCAACCTCATTGACCTGCTGTCAGAGCAGTTATGCCAGGTCATCAAGCTGAGAAAACCGGAAATTCTTCCCGTCTTCGAAGGCCGGCAAGCGCTCCCCAGGGATAATACCGAGCTGTTGCTGGCCGGTTTACAGGCCTGGGGTATCTGGTTTCAACTTCTCAATATTGCCGAAGAGAACACGGCCATGCGCCGCCGTCGGGCAACGGAAAGTATCCGCGGACTGGAACACGTTCCCGGCACCTTTGCCAACGTAATTGCACAAGCCGGCAAAATGGGTTTGTCCCCCAAGGAGGTTCAGAACCTGGTGAACCGCCTGGAAGTGACGCCGACCATCACCGCGCATCCCACCGAGGCAAAACGCGTGACGGTCTTGCAGATCCATCGGCGTATCTACGTACTCATGTACCGGCTTGAAGCCACGCGCTGGACCGAACGCGAGCGCGACAACCTGGTGGCCGAACTGCGTAATGAAATTGACCTGCTCTGGTTAACGGGAGAGTTGCGCCTGGAAAAACCCTCAGTAATCCATGAGATAAACTGGGGCCTGCATTTCTTTGACCAGACCCTGTATGAACGGGTCCCGGAGACCCTGGAGCGACTCGATTGGGCCCTGGCAAGGCATTATCCCGGAGTCGAATTTAGCATCCCGCCGTTTTTCCGGTTTGGTTCATGGATAGGCGGAGACCGGGATGGCAATCCGTTCGTCAACAATACGATTACCCGGGAAGCCCTGTTAATGAACAGGAGCGCTGCTTTGCAGCACTACCAGGGCCGTTTGAACAAGCTGTTTTCACAACTCAGCGTCTCTATCCATGCTATCCGTCCCCCCGCCGCATTCATCAATCACCTGGATGGATTACTGGACGCCGGCGATCGCAGAAAAAGCATGGAAAAACGTAACCCGGGGGAGATCTTCCGGCAATTTGTCTTATGCGTGCTGGAAAAGATAAAGAATACGGAAAAGAAAAACCCCCTCAGCGCCTTCAGGTATGACGATGCCGACCGGTTTATCCGGGATTTGAAAATTCTTGAGCAGGGACTGGAAGACGCTGATTGCTTACACCTGGCAAGATCGCAGGTAACGCCGCTGCGCCGCCAGGCGGAAGCGTTCCGTTTTTGCACGACGCGTCTTGATATAAGGGAAAATTCCATGGTCATCACCAACACCTTGATGGACTTATGGCGATTTCGAAAACAGGCGGAAACACCGCCTCCCGCGGATTCAGCCGAATGGCTTGAATGGATACAAACGGAATTATCCACGCCGTTTGAAGAACTGCCTCATTTATCCTTTTCAGACAGACAAACTGCAATGACGTTCGGTTTGTTCCAGCTGATTGCCGAAACGCAGCAGACACTCGACAGGGAGGCCGTGGGTGGTTTCATACTGAGTATGACCCGGTCAGTGGCGGATGTACTGGGCGTATACCTGCTGGCCAAGTATGCCGGCGTATTCACTGACAGCGAGGCAGTGGAAACTTCTCCCCTGCCGGTGGTCCCGTTGTTTGAGACCATTGAAGACCTGCGCGCAGCCCCCAGGATTATGCAGACCCTGCTGAAAACACCAGTTGTCCGGCGCAGCGTCAGGGAGCAGGGTGGGATACAGGAAGTCATGATCGGGTACTCTGATCCCAATAAAGACGGCGGGTTTCTGACGGCGAATTATGAACTGAGCCGCGCCCAGGCCGAACTGACCAAAACAGGCGACAAGTGCCGGATACCCATCGTCTTCTTTCACGGCAGGGGAGGCTCGGTCAGCCGCGGCGGCGGACCGACCGGCAGCGCTATTGCGGCGCAGCCCGCCGGTTCCGTCAACGGCAAACTGCGGATTACGGAACAGGGTGAAGTCGTCTCTTCCAAGTATGCCAATCACGGCACGGCGCAGTATGAGATGGAATTGCTTGCCGCCAGTGTCATGGAACATACCCTGAAATCCATGACCAAAGATCAAGTCAGTCCCGACCCGGAATTTGTGCAGTCCATGGACGCGTTGTCCAACCTGGCTTATACCGCGTACCGGCAGTTGGTCGAGGAAACCGGATTGGTTGATTATTATCACGCGGCAAGTCCGGTGGAAGAGTTGGGGAAATTGAGAATTGGCTCGCGCCCGGACCGAAGGTTCGGCGCCAGCTCACTGGATGACCTGCGCGCGATACCCTGGGTATTTGCCTGGACCCAGAATCGGCATCACGTTCCGGCCTGGTATGGACTGGGAAGCGCCGTACGGAACTTTATCAAGGTCAGGGGAGACGAGGGAAAGGCATTGTTGAGGAACATGTATGAAAACTGGCGCCTGTTCGGGCTGATCATCGATGAGGTGGAAAAATCCCTGGCCTTTGTTGATCCAGACGTAATACAGGGGTATGCCGGCTTGTTAAACCAGGAGATAGTCAAGGAAAAAATTCACTCGAAAATAATACAGGAATATAAGCTGTCAATAGACGGCATACTCCTGATAACGGGTGAGACAAAACTGGGCGAACAATTTCCGCGGTTCAGCAGGAAACTGAAACGCCGGGGCGATATCCTCAAACAGGTAGGTCTGGCCCAGGTCGAACTGGTCAAACGCTTCCGGGAAACAGGCAAACAGGAAGACCTGATCGCGCTACTGCTCTCCATCAACTGCGTCAGCGCCGGCCTGGGCTGGACCGGGTGAACCGGACAAAGACACTTTGGTAAACACAGGCCCCAAGTAATATTTAAGCAATTATATCTCCATCCCAGAGTCGCTTAATAAAGTCCTCTGCAGGCATCACTTCAATGCCATCGTTTGTCTTGCGCGCATTGAACATAAAGTTCAATCTATCATGATAATTTGAATAATCAAGTCAATTTATCTGAATTGTATGGAGATGATCAGCAGAACACCGTCAATACGCCCGTATACCCGTAAAGCCTGTTATGGAAAATTTCCCCGTTGGCAAAAAAGCCGACCAGCGGCAGGTCGCCCAACTCGGCGCGGATGAGCTTGAGTTCTTCTGAATTGTCGCCGAACTGGTAGCGTCCACGGCCGGTACAGGAATAATAGACCGCTCCCTTGGGGGTAGCGCTTATCCGGCCTTTTATGTCGCTTAACATCCGCAGCATATCCTGCCTCGCCGTGTTGCCGTCGCGCCGGCAGAATATGATCTCACTGTCCTCCGTCAGCATCTCAGCCACGGCAATAAGATGATTGCCCGGGTCGATGCCGACCAGGTTACGCACCATGTAATCGCCCGTATCGGAGCCGGGGATCGGAAAACCGGCGAAAATATAACCCGCAACGCGGTTCAGGTCCTTCGCGATGACTTCCCCAACGTCTTCCTTGAACACGTCCAGGGCAGGTCTGTTATCCAGTTCGATGATGACATTGCGCTCACAGGCAGTGATGACGTGTTTGGGCGAGAACGGCGTGCAGCCCTGGGTATGACCTGTTGCCACCGGCGTCTCTGCGGAAAACAGTACGCCTGAAACACCACCGGATACGATGTCATCGGCCACTTGCACGTTCATGCCGCCGGAAGAGGTCAGTCCTCCTACAAAAAAGGCATTGGGAACGTATGTCCCTAGTGATGAGATCAAAGCCGGAATTTGCGGATTGGTGGGGTCACAGTGGAGGATGCCGAAATAAAAATCGTCGTTTTTCAGCCAGCCGGCGGTAGCGTTAATAAACGGGTTTATATCAGTATGCAGTAATGGAAGGGTCCTGAACGTCGCCTTGGGAAAACTCGCGAGCATGACGGTCAAGGCAGGTTGATCGTAGTATTCCTGACCGGTGGCGCTTACACCCAGGCCGACGGTGCCTGACCAATGCGTTATGCCTGTGCGACGCTTGAGTGTGTCTAACAGGTCGTCCAGATTTGCGGCAAGGGTATGGGTCGCGTAAATAAAACCGAAATTTGCTTCGGCAGGCACGTCACCGATTTGACCCAGACATTCCTCAACTAATTGTCCGGCCGGTTTGCCGCTACTATGTCCGAGTAGAAATCGTTGCATCGAATCCACTATATCAGATATGAACGGCTTTATTGATCTTATCATGCCTCCATCTCGCGAAGCTGCTAAACCGCCTTCTTCTGACTGTTCCACGCATCACAGGTTTTCGCGCATAAACCCCTTTGCTTATGACAAAAAATACGTGTAGAACATACTACATATAGGGCATCACTCATGCAGGAAATCACTCTCAGAGAAATGAACCAGAATTTTTCTCGACACATGCGGGCAGTTGAAAAAGGAGGAGAAATTATTATTACTCGAAGAGGTCAACCCGTTGCGAGACTGGTTGCTGTATCCGCGTCAAAAAAGCTCACAAAAGAACAAGAGGCCGCTCGTGTACGCGCGCATAAGAGAATGATGCAGGGGTACCACCTTGGAGGAGAACGGTTAAAGAGGGAAACAATCTATGAACGACGAACGGATTACAATTGATACTAATATCCTCATATATTCAATTGACATGGATGCAAACGACGGTCGCTGGATTCTGACATTAAATTTTATACAAGAGGGGAGGCTGCCATGAATAATCCAAGAATGCCGTCAAATGTGCCCGATTTTGTTGTAAATCATCTGCGTCGTTATCTCGATACGAACGGAGAGGATGGACACCTGTGGAATTCCACGGGACTGGGGGATCATGGTGAGGTCCCCGCCTTGTTGTTAACTACTATTGGGCGTCGGACGGGAGAACCCGTCATTACCCCGTTGATCTACGGTCAAGCCGGCGAAGCTTATGCTGTTGTGGGCTCCAGAGGCGGCGCGCCTACTCATCCGCACTGGTATCTCAACCTTGTCGCTAATCCCGAAGTGGAAGTGCAGGTGCTCGCCGAACGGTTCAAAGCCAGGGCAAGAACTGTCGACGGGGAGGAACGGTCTAAACTTTGGGATTTAATGGTATCGATATACCCGACCTACACCGAATTGAAGAGTATGACGGAGCGGGAGATACCGATCGTTCTCCTGGAAAAAGGATAGGTCCGGCTGTGCAAGGGGTCAGTACCTGACGCTGTGAGCTCGTACTGGAGGATAGCGACGGTACTCACCGGCTTCGACAGTACGGGAGAGGTAAGTTATGACAACTGTAAATGAGAACGTCGCGGCATCCCTTGACGCGGCCGCAAGTGTCGAAACCACATACGTAATGTCCGCTGGCGATACGTTCAACGGCATCCTTGACCACAAGTTCGACGAAGACTGGATCAGGATCGACCTGGTCAAGGGAAAAACTTATCAAATTACTCTTTCAGGCCGTGGGTCTACCCCCGACAAGGCGGAGGACACCATCCTGAAACTGTTCGATGCGAACGGAAATCACATCATCACAAACGACGATATCGATGCTGCAAACAGGATATTCGATTCACGGTTGAGCTTTACCGTGCTTGTCAGCGACACCTGCTACATCAGCGCCGGCAGCTATACCAGCAATCCGAATACGGACAATTCCGGCGCTTACATGATAACGGTTGAAGAGATCGAGGTGGTTACGACTATCGACAACACGATCACGGGTACCAGCGGGAGCAATAGCCTGACCGGCGCCGATGACGGGGAAAATATCTACGGCCTTGGGGGTAACGATACACTGTATGGCCGCGGTGGTGACGACGAACTGGACGGTGGGCTCGGGAATGATACATTGATTGGCGGCGCCGGCGCCGACAAACTGGCCGGCGACCAGCGGGCCAACAGTCTTTCGGGCGGCAGAGGCAACGATACGATATACGGCGGCCCGGGCGGTGACGACGCCAACAAGGACACACTGGACGGCGGCAGAGGGCATGACAAGCTGTTCGGCGGCAGGGGTGACGATACGCTCTACGGTGGTTCCGGCAATGATATGCTCAAGGGCGGCCCCGGTAATGACATGCTCGAGGGCGAATCCGGGAATGACATACTGGAAGGCGGCGCCGGCGCGGACATACTGGATGGCGGTATAGGCAGGAACACTTTTATCTTCGATTTCGGACATGGGCATGACACCATATTCGACTTTGCCGATGGTAGGGACTTAATCGACCTTGGATTATTTGGCTTGTCGGGCTTTGATGATCTCACCTTATCATCAGGCGCGGATGATGTGACGATCGATTTGACGGATCACGGGGGAGGAACAATCCTGCTTGAAGGTTTCAATATTGCCAACCTGGATGCAACAGACTTTCTGTTCTGACCGGCGGCAATATATGGAGTCGACGGACTCCGTGACGCGTTATCTATGCTAGTATAGTAACCGCGGCCTGTGCTGGTCTCCCCGCGGCGCGAAGTTGTGAATCCCGTCAGGCCCGAGAGGGAGCAGCGGTAACAATGGATGCGGGCGCCGGGCCAAGAACAGTATAGGTCGCCTCATCAATAGAACTGTTTTTTATAAACCAAATTAAAACACTGCTTCAGGTTGATTAATGAGTTACCAGGTCCTTGCGCGTAAATGGCGGCCGCGGTTATTTACCGACATGGTCGGACAGGGGCATGTCCTCAGGGTGTTGGTCAATGCGCTGGATTCCGACCGCTTGCACCATGCTTACCTGTTTACCGGCACCCGTGGCGTGGGTAAAACAACCCTGGCGAGAATCCTGGCAAAATGTCTTAACTGCGAAGCCGGCGTCAGTTCCAGCCCATGCGGGGAATGCAGCGCCTGTACGGGTATTGATGAAGGCCGGTTCGTCGATTTGATCGAGGTCGATGCGGCCTCGCGGGCCAAAGTGGATGAAACCCGGGAACTGATGGACAATGTCCAGTACTCGCCCACCATCGGCAGGTACAAGATCTATCTCATTGATGAAGTCCACATGTTCTCGAAACACAGCTTCAATGCCTTGTTGAAGACGCTGGAAGAACCTCCCCCTCATGTAAAATTCCTGCTGGCGACAACCGAGCCGAAAAGAATACCAATAACCATATTGTCACGCTGTTTGCAGTTTAACCTGAAGCACCTGACTTCCGAACAGATAGAGTCCCAGTTAAGGAGCATCCTGACGGAAGAGAAAATTACCGCGGAAGATGTTTCCATTCACCTGCTTGCCGCAGCCGCGGACGGCAGTATGCGCGACGCCCTCAGCCTGCTTGACCAGGCCATCTCTTATGGCAACGGCCAACTCCAGGAAGACCAGGTGCGCGATATGCTGGGCACGATCGATGCCGCTGATTTGACCGGTTTGCTTGAGGCCCTCAGCGAACGGGATGCCGGAGCCATGTTTACAAAAATCAACGAAATGGCTGAGCTCGCGCCGGATTATGATGCCGTGTTGTCGGAATTATTGTCCATGCTGCACGATATAGCGGTCGCGCACGCGCTGCCGGACGGCTCCGACCTGGTAGGTGAAACTGCCCGCGCGTTTGTCGGCAGGCTTGAAAAAGAGGACGTCCAACTCTATTACCAGGTCGCCTTGAATGGTCGTAAGGACCTGTACATGGCGCCTGATCCGAAAACAGGGTTTGAGATGACCATGATTCGAATGCTGGCATTTCGCCCGTGGGAGCCCGGCGCCGCACCAAAGCCGGGAAGTGGCAGGCCGGCAGCGCAGAATAGCGGGGCGGTAACGGGAAAGGACAGCTCAGGGACAGGGAATAACGAACCGGCCGCGGCGGATACTGAATCAAAAGCAGAGAATCTCAGCCCGGCAACGGAAAATGGAGAACCGGCAACGCAGAACAACGAGCGGGCAATTGAGAGTAACGGACCGGCAACGGAGAACGATCGGTCGAAAGATGAACCGGTAACAGTTCAAAATGGAGTACGGGACAGACCGGTATTGCCGCTTATGGGTAACGACGGTTGGCACAACCTGGTCGGTGGAATGACCCTGGACGGTCTGACAAAAGAACTGGCCGGACATTGTGTACTGAAAGAGCACGGGGAACACAGGCTGTATTTAACGCTACAACCCGACCAGGGGCATCTTTTGACTATAACCCGGAAGGAAAAGTTGCAGGATGCGCTCTGTACGTGCTTCGGCGGGGAGATAAAACTCGTCATAACGATTGAGCAAGCCCGGGACGAAACGCCGGCACAAAGAAAAACCCGGGAAGATATTGAGGCCCGGCAGGCGGCCGTAGAGTCCATTGAGAAGGACCCGGATGTAAAGTCGATCGTCGATACCTTTGATGCGACTATTGATAAAGAATCGACCAGGCCATCTTCCCGGCCCGGATTTCTCACCAGATGATGCGATGATCGCGCAGGATTTTTTGCGTCAACGGGTGCCTGCGACCGAAAGCATAACCGTAGCTCTGGTTGAGGGACAAATCGTCAGGACAGACGATTTGCACGGCGACAGCCGCCCGAAGGGTTGCGCCCAGGGATGGGCGCAATGAACACGTGCCCGTTGGCGCAAAAAAGACAAGCGAGGGCGCATCATCTGGTGAGAGATCCGGGCCAATAAAGAGAGGAGAAACAAATGAGCGGTTTAAGCGACATTATGAAACAGGCCCAGAAAATGCAGGAGAACCTGCAACGGGTACAGGATGAAATTGCCGATACGGAAGTACAGGGTGAAGCCGGCGCGGGGATGGTCAAGGTCGTCATGACCGGAAGACACGACGTAAAACGAGTGGAAATAGAACCGTCTCTGCTCACTACCGATAAGGAAATGCTGGAAGACCTGGTCGCCGCCGCGGTAAATGACGCCAACAGGCGGGTGGAGAAGGCCACCCAGGATAAAATGGTCGACGTTACTTCCGGCCTCGGTCTTCCGGCAGGAATTAAACTGCCATTTTAATGCCGACACGGATTTCTCATCATGGTTGAAGCCCCGAGGCTGATGGCGTTAATTCAGGCGCTCTGTTGTTTACCTGGTATCGGTAAAAAATCCGCTCAAAGAATCGCTTACCACCTGTTACAACGTGACCGTACCGGAGCAAAACACCTGGCAACCGCGTTAAATGAAGCCATGGACAAGATAGGCAGTTGTCAAAGGTGTCGCAATTTCAGCGAAGCAGAGTTGTGCGATCTTTGTCTGAGTGAAAAAAGGGATAAATCGTTACTCTGCATAGTCGAAAGTCCGGTGGACGTGTATGCAATGGAAGAGGCGGGTTTTAAGGGAAAATATTTTGTACTGATGGGGCATCTTTCTCCCCTGGATGGTATCGGTCCGCAGGAACTGGGCCTGGACAAACTGGCGGAATATCTGGTGAACCCGCCTGATGGCGAGGCAGGCGAGGGGATCAGGGAGGTGATACTTGCCACCAATTCGACCATGGAGGGTGAAGCGACCGCGCATTTTATCAATAGCATCGTGCAAAAATATCAAATCCGCGTCACTCGAATCGCTCACGGGGTGCCGCTGGGCGGGGAACTGGAATACATAGACAGCAATACCCTGTCTCACGCCCTGGCAGGACGGCACGAAATACGGGAATGACCAGGAATCACTTTATAGTTGGGGTCAGAGTAAAAATACTCAACAATATGCCCGCGTTCTCCACCAGATTAGCCGTATTTTTACTCTGACCCCATATATTGTACTATGGTTACGTCGTCTGATAATAAAAGGAGATAACAGGATGAATAATAGGAATCAGGAAAAGCCGGACTGGCAAACGGCCCTGGAACATCATGAAGAACTGTGTTCCGAACGCGGTCGTACCGTTGATGTGAGATTTAACTCCATTGACGTGAGATTTAATTCCATTGAAGGAAGATTGGACAATATCGAAAAACTTCAGCGATTTACCCTTGGCGCTATTCTTGCCTGGCCGCCGCTTCTGATTGCCGTCCTGAAACTGATTCCCTGAATACAAGGGCTTTGCCCTCTTGGATTTTATCTGTGTTAATCCATGTCCCTGCATGTTTTAAGCAGGGATGCGTCATCTGCGGATAAAACATAAGCATTACTGAGACAGTTACCCGGCGGTCAGGTGGGCTATTCTAATAGGCGCCGGCGGGTGTGAATCATGAAAAGCGGAATACAGGGGATCCGGAGTCAGTGTGTTGGCGTTTTCCCGGTAAAGTTTGACCAGGGCATTGACCAGGCTGTCCGCCCGGACCTGGGCCTTGGCGAAATCATCGGCTTCAAACTCATGCTTGCGGGAGATGAATGAAAACACGGGCTGCAGGAAAAAAGTAAAAGCCGGCGCCACCAGCACGAACAGGGTCAGGGCCATGTAGATTGAGGCTTCGGAAACGCCCAACCCTGCGTAGAACCAGGGCAGTTCCAGCAACGCGCCCAGCAAGGCGAAACCGATCAGAAAGGTGGTTGCCAGAATGATCAGGCGTTTTTTTACGTGAGCGCATTTAAAGTGCCCCAACTCATGGGCCAGGACCGCCTCGATCTCGTCGTAGGACAGTTCATCAATCAATGTATCAAAAAATACAATCCGCTTGTTTGCGCCCAGACCGGTGAAGTAAGCATTTCCATGGGTGGAGCGAGCCGAACCGTCCATGACAAAGATGCCATTGCTGGTAAATCCGTTCCGATCCAGCAAGGCCTCGACGCGAGCCGCGAGTTCCTTATTGTCCAGGGCCCTGAATTTATTGAATAACGGTGCGATGAATGCAGGATACGCCCAGGTCATGATCAAATTGAAGCCCAGCCAGGTCAACCAGACGTACAGCCACCACCAGGAACCCGAGTCAGCCATAAACCATAACACCAGGATGATCATGGGCGTCCCTATGACCAGCATCAACAGCGTATTTTTCAGCAAGTCCGTGATAAACAACGTCGGGGTCATCCTGTTGAAACCAAATCGTTGTTCCTGTTTAAAGGTCCGGTAGACAGATAACGGCAACTCAAGCAGCGTTGAGATCAGTACTACCGCCAGTATGAAGATCGTTCCTGCCCACAGGACGGATAGATGATAAGAACGAACAAAAGCATCAAGAAAATCCAGCGCCCCGCCCAGGGTCCAGGCTAACAACAGAATGGAAGAGACAACCAGCTCGGCCAACCGCGCGCGGGTTTTTGCACAATTATAATCAGCCGCTTTCCGGTGTGCCTCAAGGGGAATTTTGTCTCTGAAGGTATCCGGCACTGCTTCCCGGTTGGCTTTGATATGGCGTATATGACGAATACTCAATCGCCACTGAAGAAAAACGCCCGTGATCAGTGCTATGATGAACGCGTAAGTAAAAGTAGTCATAAATTGGTTTTCAGTAGTCAGTTGTTGGTCGTTTTTAGTTGTTGGTTTTTAGTTTTTAGTAAAAGACCAGGGTAGTATCAACTAAAAACTAAAAACTGAAAACAAAAAACTAACAACTAATATCTGAACATGTCGCTATCGGAAACCAACCTGATATGGATTGACCTCGAAATGACCGGTCTGATCCCGGAGGGAGATCGAATCATCGAGATTGCAACGGTAGTGACCGATGCCCAGTTGAACACGTTGGCGGAAGGCCCGGTAATGGCCATAAGCCAGCCTGAATCCGTCCTGGCTTCCATGGATGAATGGAATACGAACCAGCATGGCAAATCGGGGTTGATACAACGAGTTCGCGACAGCGGGTATACCGAAGCGGAGGCCGAGAACAGCACGCTCGATTTTTTGCGGAACTACGTACCGGAAGGGATATCTCCAATGTGTGGCAACAGCATCTGCCAGGACCGGCGGTTTCTCAGCCGGTACATGCCCGGGCTGGAAAACTATTTTCATTACCGCCACCTGGACGTGAGTACCATAAAGGAACTGGTCAAACGCTGGACGGATACCGAGGAACCGTTCGCCAAGGAGTCAACCCATCTTGCCCTGAACGACATCCGGGATTCCATCGAAGAATTGCAGTATTACCGGAAAATGTATTTTAACTGTTGAACCTGGTTTTAATGAATGTCTGATTACGATGTCATCATTGCCGGCGGCGGGCACAATGCCCTGATGTGCGCCGCGCTGCTGACCGGGAACGGTCTGAAAGTTCTGGTTGCCGAGCGCAACGACTGGGTGGGCGGCGGCGTCGTCACCCGGGAAGTGACCCTGCCCGGATTCAAACACGACCTGTTCGGCTCCTCCCACGTCTGGATCCACCTGAATCCCGATTTCAAGACGCTGCAACCGGAACTTGAGCAATACGGCCTGAAATACATCTGGTCGGAGGATCACATTACCGGTCATCCGAACAGGTACGAAGGGCAGGGGCTCATCGTTTACAAAGACGTGGACAAGACCTGCGACACCATAGCCGAATACTCCCGCCGGGACGCCGTGCGCTACAAGGAGATTTATGAGGAATTCGGCGAAATTCGCGAGGGTGTGATCAAGGGCATGTTTTCTCCTCCGGCGCCGCCCAGTTACCTGTACCAGGCCATGGAAAACAGTCCCGAAGGTTTGAGACGGTTACGCGACTACCAGTTGAGTTCCCGCCAGTTCACCCTGGAAAATTTCGAAAACGACCACATCCGCGCCTTTATCCTGGGCTGGGCGATGGCGCCGCAAACCTTGCCGGATCAACTTGGCACCGCCGCGGGTTTCTACGTCATGATCCCGAGTATCCACTATTATGGCCAGGCCATTCCGGAAGGCGGCAGCGGCATGTTGTCGGTGTCCATGCAGCGCTATATCGAAGCCAGCGGCGGGGCCGTGCTGACCGGCGCGACGGTCAGAAAATTTATTGTCGAAAATGATGAATGTATCGGTTTTCGTCTGGAAGATGGTTCCGAGATCAGCGCAAGACAGGCGGTTGTGTCGGAACTGGATCCCTACCAGACCTACCTGCACGGTTTCGATGAAGGCGTACTCGGGGAAGATTTTCTTGACCTGGTGCGTAATTTCCGCTTCGGTGACGTGACCATAGCCCGTGTGCATTATGCGTTGAACGAGGCGCCTAAATTCAGGAACGGGACGGATATGGATAAGACGGCCTTCCAGCGTATATTCGGCA
This sequence comes from Gammaproteobacteria bacterium, assembly GCA_965248145.1. Classification (GTDB taxonomy): domain Bacteria; phylum Pseudomonadota; class Gammaproteobacteria; order Eutrophobiales; family Eutrophobiaceae; genus JAAXHV01. The sequence goes on from OZ252091.1 coordinate 1,556,500, forward strand.
CGATGGCGGATATCGATAAACAATATAATGAAATGGCCATGGGGCTGGCCCCGACCGATCCGTTTTTATGGACTGCCGCCTGGACCACCATGGACCCTACCCGGGCGCCAGCGGGAAAACATACGCTGATCATGGATACCTTTGTGCCGGTAGACCTGGCCTCCGGCGAAGACTGGGAACAAATCGGCCCCGACTATGTGCGCAACACCTTGCTGAAACAGTTGCGCAATTACACGACCAACATGGATGATGACAATATACTGGCCGAATACGTGGAAACAGGACCGAGTCTGGCCCGGGCAAACCTGTGCTTTTACCGGGGCGTCACCACCGGCGGAGAACGCACCCTGGCCCAGATGGGGGCATTCCGGCCGTTCCCGAATTATGCCAACTATCGCGGCCCCATAAAAAAATTCTATATGACCGGCCCGTCCTGTCACCCGGGCGGTGGGATCTGCGGCATGGGCGCCATCGCCGCCAACGAGATCCTCCTGGACCTGGGCATAAAAGAAGAAGATGACGACTTTGATTTTTAGCAGGCCCGGAAAAGATCGGGGACGGAATGTGTCCGTCCCCTTTAACAAGTAAGAGGTATGAATTATGTCTGAAAAAGCGGAACGAATCGCGCCCTACACGGCGCTGGTAGTGCAACCTGAGGTCACCGTCGTAAAAAAACGGAAAGATATCAAAAAAAACCTGGACCGGGTCTGTAACCTGATCCACTTCGGTGTGGGATATTTCTGGGAACAGCCGGTACGCCTGGTGGTGTTGCCTGAGTATTTCATGCAGGGCGTCGGTACACCGGGCAAGGGTGAAAGCCGCATCAAGGACCAGATGGACAAGGTGGTGACCATCCCCGGGCCGGAAACGGAGCAACTGGGGGAAATAGCCAGGGAGTACGGATTATATATTGTCGCCGGCGGTGTCTGTGAAGAGTTGCCGGAATTCCCGGACCGCTGGTTCAATACCAATTTTATTATCGGGCCGGAAGGCGATATCGTCCTGAAATATCACAAGTGGCATATCCCCGCGTACATCGGCCTGGGCACCAGCCCCCATGACCTGTTTACCGAATACTGCGAGAAGATTGGCGGCGATATCAAGGACCTTTTCCCCGTGGTCGATACCCCCATCGGCAAGCTGGGCACCATGACCTGCCATGACGGCTGTACTCCTGAGGTGTCGCGCGCCCTGGGCTACAACGGGGTGGAGATAATCTGTCATCCCGGCGCCATCCAGGAGGTTGAGGGCGTGTCCGAGCCCTGGGATTTCTGGATGTTTACCCGCCGCGCCCGGGCCCACGATAATATGTGCTACCTGCTGGGTTCCAACTGGGGCAAGGTCAATTACGAATATTACCCCAAGGCGTTTTGTCCGGGTAATTCCTTCGCTATCGATTATACGGGTATAGTTTTGCGCCACGTTCCTTATCCCGAAGAGCAGGTGCTGGCGGTGTCCATAGATATCGAGGCGCTACGGCATCACCGGACAAAAACCATCCATAACTGCTGGGTGGACCTGCGTACCGAAGGATTTCGCCAGATTTACGAGAAACCCATCTACCCGCCCAACCGGTTTCCATCCGGCAAACCCCCGCGCAGCCTGTCCGAAAAAGTATCCATCTGCAAGGAGGTGTTTGATGACCTGTACGGCCGCGGCCAGTTCACGCCGCCGGCGGGGTATGCGCCCGGAGATATTTCCCAACTGCTGGAAGACAGGATCGCCTACGCCCAGGAAACAGGGCGTTTAAAGAAGAGCTAAGCCGATGAGAGTGCGCAGCAAACTGGCGGACGTCGAATTTCAATTCGGCGAGTTCGAATACAAGAAAGATCACCTGATCATCCACAGCGCGCCGGAACAGGCCATGCAGACCAAAGTCTACGTCAGTCCCGACGATATAATCAGCGCAATGATTAAGGCGCTGCCCAATCCCCGGGTATGGCTGTTCTTCATCGGCTTCCCGTTCTTCCTGGTCCGCTACCGGCGCCGCCGGAAGGCCAGGTCGGACGTATAATCCGATATATATATGCTAAACTAGGCGTACACGCACGGGGTTGCCGGTCAGGAATATCGTGATATCAAAAAGGCGGCGACGGCAATCAGTAAAAGGGGGGTACACCATGTCAGATACGGCTTATAGAGATCTTACCGGCGAAGAAATCAGAATCTACCAGGAAGAAGGGGCGGTACTGGTGCCGCAATGCGTGGATCCCGTCTGGATCGAACGCATGACCAAAGCCATTGATCGGCAACTTGCCCAACCCAGCAAATGGGTCCAGGACACCAATCCGGGATCAAATGAGGGGCGTTTTCTCCATGACCGTTACCTGTGGCCCACTGATACGGACTTCAGGGAGTACGCGTTCAACTCCGGGGTGGCTGAAATCGCCGCCCAGGCCATGCAGTCAAGCACTGCGCGCATCTATTTTGACCATGTATTCGTCAAGGAACCGAATACGGAGGAAGAGTTTTTCTGGCACCAGGACCTGCCTTACTGGCCGTTCAAGGGGAAGCAGATCTGCTCGGTCTGGCTGTCTTTGACTGATGCCGATCTGGAGTCAAGCGGTCTGGAATTCGTACGCGGTTCACATAACTGGAACAAATGGTTCAAACCGGTGCTGCCCGACGGCGGGGAAGACACCAACCAGGCCGAGTGGATCGGATCGAGTTCCGAAGAGGAAATACCGGATTTCAATGCCTTGAGAGATAACTACGAGTTCACGTCTTTCGAGACCAAAGCGGGGGACGCCATCATATTCAACACGTCCATTATCCACACTTCCCACGGCAACTTCTCACCCAACAGGCGCCGTCTGGCCCTGTCCACGCGCTGGCTTGGAGACGATGCCTGCTGGGACCCGCGCCCGGGCACGGACCCGATTGTGACCCAGGAGCACGTTTCCGTGAAGCCCGGCGCCCCGGCCAGAGATGACAAGGCATTTCCCCTGGTCTGGCAGGCAATGTAGCCAAATCATTCAAACTATCTGCGCATAACGCGAGATAGTGGGTTTTCTTATGCGTTTACACTTTAACTTGTCAGTGGCCTCCTGAGGGATTGGATAATTACATCTTTGAGTATAGACAAGACCAGGGTAGGAGGTATTTGAATCGGTAAAAGCGACTTGACAAGTCTTCACTCATCAATGCTTAACAACGCGTTTAATAGTTGTTTAACCTGATCAACCACTCCATGTTGGGCTTTTGCTACTTTTTTTGCGTCCCGTATTCGCCAGTCCAATGACTTCACCTGATCCACTAACGCGGCCCCTTTGACCTGCTTCGTATTAATCAATACCTCAAAGGGGTAGCCTTTGATTTGGCTGGTGATCGGGACACAGATCATTAGGCTTGTTTTACTGTTATAGACTTTAGGTGATAACACCAGGGCAGGGCGGTGACCTGCCTGCTCACGCCCTGCCTGTGGATCGAATTCGAGCCAAACAATATCGCCGATATTCGGCACATAGGATCCACTCATTTACCAGATTTCCTTACCTTTCGCTGGTCCCGTTAACACTTCACCATGCATATTGTCAGACGTAATAGCGGCTAATAAGGTACCCAGCTCAGTCCCATCATTGGTGGGTTTAATAATGATATTATTATTAATCACTTCCAGTTCAACAGACTGATTGATGACCAAATCAGCCGCCGCCATAATTTTAGACGGAATACGAACCGCAGCCGAATTCCCCCATTTTTTCACAATAACAGACATAAAAACCTCCTCTTTACGTTGATACTAATGTAGATACATTGCAGTATAGTGGTATATTGCCAAGTGTCAACATTTGTCTATACATGCATTATGAGGAATGGGAAACTCAATCTCAGGTGCAGTTTCATTGGTACGTGGAAGACCAGGGTATTCGTCATGTGGGTACTGACAAATTAAGTATCCAGTTTATCTGATTTTCTATCCAAATTCCGATTACATTGCTGTTGCATAATCCCAGGACGTAAAAACGCCTTGCCTAAGCTTTCGATAATGATTTGCTGAAACCATATGTCTACCAAGATTGAATAAATTATATACTGCAGCATGAATGTTCAGGAAACGTTGTGCTTGTTTAATCGATTTGAACCGACGCATTACCCGCTCTCTCACTCTCGTCGGCTGATGCGACAACTCTGCCCGGTTATTCGCATATTGGCTAGTATCATGAATCGTGTCTGGGGCAAGTTCTCTATGCGCAACACCATAGCTTCTCAATTTGTCAGTGACCATTTTTCTAGGGGCTTCTCCGTGATTCTTTATCAACCGCTTGAAAAAACGCTTTGCTTTTGCTTTTTCCCTTTATGCCCGGCACTGCACCACCGACCAATCGGAAACCAAACCCCGGCATTACACCAATGAAAGCAGAAATCCAGGACCCATACATATAACTTGTAAAGGACCATGATTACGGTTTATGCTGTAGGTTAACGCGGCGAGCCACATAATGAACTATCAAAATTACATTACCATCGAACCAGGTAAGCGCGGCGGCAAGCCGTGTATCCGCTCCATGCGGATCACTGTGTATGATGTGCTGGATTGGTTGGCATCGGGCATGAGCGAGGCTGAGATTTTAGCAGATTATCCGGAACTGACTCAGGATGATATCCGGGCCTGCCTGTCCTTTGCCGCCGACCGCGAACACCAGTTATCAACGATTGCACCGACTTGAAGCTGCTTCTGGACCAGAACCTGTCGTTCCGGTTGCTGGAGGAACTCAAGTCCGTCTACCCCGGTTCAACGCAAGTCAGATTACTTGGACTTGACTAGGCCGATGACATCACTATCTGGCGCTATGCCAAAGATAACGGTTATACCATTGTTACCAAGGACTCAGATTTCCATGAGAGCAGTCTGGTACATGGCAAACCACCCAAAGTTATCTGGCTCAAATGTGGTAACAAGCCCAAGTGGTACGTACTCGGTCTGTTGCTCAATCATCGGGATAGGATTCATGCCTTCTATAATGATCAGGAATGCAGTTGCCTTGAGATTTATTCCTGATTGTTTGACGACAATTAACTTGGCCGGTTTGATCAATCCCCAATAATCTGAGCCAAATCCGTGCCTGTTGCCTCTATCAGGTGCGTTTCATAGTGAAAGCAACGCTGAATTGACTCATTTTAGCAGGCTGCCTTACAATCCCAAGCTATCCGAGTACTAAACCGGAGACCTGCCACCCATGCCCATCGACCACGTGAACGCCCTGCCGCCCGGCACCCGCTTTGATGAATACCGGCTCGATGCAGTGCTGGGCGCCGGCGGTTTCGGCATCACCTACCGGGCGTATGATGCCCACCTGGATAAGTTCGTAGCCATCAAGGAGTACCTGCCGGTGGAGTTTGCCACCCGCACGGAAGCGAGTACGGTGGTGCCCCATTCCAATGCGGACGCCCAGGACTACCACTGGGGCCTGAGCCGGTTCCTGGACGAGGCCCGTGCATCCAGACAGGTCGGCTCACAATAGCCTTCCCCGCGCAACTTCTCGTATAACTCCAACTGCTTCAGACGCACTATCGCCTCAGCGCTGGCACTATCATTTACCGCCCAACTGCGGTAGGATTTTATTCGCAGGCTTTTTATCTGCATCGGGTAGTCCTCCTGTGTTAATTAATTGAAATGAATTCACACATAGACTACCCAATGTTTTATCTCTGAAATGTCTCACATATTTCTGAACCCAGACAGCCCTCTTCGTAATCACCCAGCGCAGCACGTCTGTTGAATTGTATCCAAAATTGATTCACTAACCCCCAATATTTGCTTCGAATATTGGCCCACGTATAACCCCGACATGCTGGTCGCGTATTCCGGTGAAGATAACCACCGCCTTACTGGATCGCTTAACCCATCACTGCCACATCGTAGAAACCGGCAATGATAGTTACCGACTCAAACACTCAACAACGAATAAAAGGAGAGAAAAACTGGTAAAAACAAACCAACCTAGGCCATAATCTGGCTAACTCAGGTGGGTCACAATAAATGCAAATCCTGGGTCAGTTTTAAGTGCAAATCAACAGTCAAAGCAGCAGGCGCGCCCCCGGTTCCATGCCATTGATGAAGTTGATCTGGGCAGGGGGATTATCCCACAATTCCTTGAGCGTTCTGATACCGGTGGAAATGCACGCTACAATTTCTTCATTCAGGTTCAGGTCGGCAATATCCACCTGACGCGCCAGTTCTACCGTTTCCCGTCCAAACAAAACAGCCAGCTCATCATTCGAGCGTTCATAAGCCTCCATGGGCTGGATAAGGTCTTCATTATTGCCGGCTGTCGTTTCTGTCAACGGTTAAACCTCAAAGTTCATTCCAATCATGACGGATGAGTGGCAACCGGACCGCCACTGTGCCGCGTCCCTATTGGTTCCGGTTCAAAAATCTATCGACTCTGACCCCATTGATTTATCCGCTTATATCCACAGTATGGGGTGATGGCGGCATGGGAGATGGAAAATTAATGACATCTTCCCAAATGGAAGGTCGATGATATATACGATCGATATATTCCCGGACGCGTGGAAGCTCTTTCCAAAGATAGGCTAACCCCAGCCAATGCAGGCGATAAAGACTGATACCCCATACTACATCAGCCAGGGTAAATTCAGGTCCGCAAATCCATGGATCAGCCATTGATTCGAGTTGTTGGTCAAAGTTATCAATAATGTCTTGCATCTCCTCCCTGATCGCATATTGAACACCATTATTAGAGGTTCCCATATATTTATCAAGCAGCCATAATACTTTTCAGCGCTTCTACCCTGTCGGTCCGCTCCCACGACAGGTCAACGTCGTTACGGCCAAAGTGACCATAGCAGGCAGTATCACGATAGATAGGCCGTGATAACTGAAGCATGCTGATGATTCCTTTCGGTCTCAGATCAAAAGCTTCGCGCACCATCATGGTGAGATTTTGTTCGTCCACTGTGCCTGTACCAAAAGTATTGATGGATATGGAAGTAGGCTCTGCCACACCAATGGCGTAGGATAATTGTACTTCGCATTTTGATGCCAGACCCGCAGCTACGATATTCTTGGCCACATAGCGTGCGGCATAAGCCGCTGAACGATCGACTTTGGATGGATCCTTTCCGGAGAACGCACCTCCTCCATGTCGTGCCATTCCTCCATAGGTATCCACGATGATCTTCCTGCCTGTCAAACCACAATCCCCCATGGGACCACCAATCACAAAGCGGCCGGTAGGGTTGATGTGGTACCGGGTATCTTTACTCAACCACTTTGCCGGTAAAACCGGTTTGATAATTTCATCCATAACGGCTTCACGTAAAACAGTTGTTTCGATGTCCGGATTGTGTTGCGTCGACAGGACTACCGCATCAATTCCGCTTGCCATACCGTTTTCATATCGAAAAGTTACTTGGCTTTTTGCATCGGGCCGCAACCAGGGCAAAGTACCTTTCTTTCTGACTTCGGCCTGACGCCTGACCAATCGATGAGCGTAATCTATCGAAGCCGGCATCAAAGTGTCGGTTTCGTCACAGGCGTAACCAAACATCAGTCCTTGATCTCCGGCACCCTGGTCTTTGTCATCGCCTTCATCCTCGTTCACCCCCTGTGCAATATCAGGAGATTGCTTATCGATGGAAACCACCACTGCACAGGACTCCCAGTCAAATCCCATTTCAGAACTGTTATATCCAATCTCCCGGATAGTCTGCCTGGCGATATCCGCCTTATCGACATGGGTATCGGTAGTTATCTCACCTGCTATTATCACCATACCGGTGGTGACCATAGTCTCACAGGCAACTCTGGCTGTCGTATCATCAGTTAAAATCGCATCCAAAACCGCATCTGAAATCTGATCTGCGACTTTATCCGGATGACCTTCTGATACGGACTCTGATGTAAATAAATAACTATTGCTCATATCACTGTTCTCTCCTGGATATAACACCTGAAATCTTTCATCTCAAGTGCTTAAATTTCCAAATGGCAGATTCAAGAAATCCTCCAAAGCTGAACACATGTATACCAACTACATTGCATTGTTCTCTTTTAGCGCAATATTTTGCCAACATAGTCAATTGATCGTTTGGTTCAGTTTTTGCGATGATTTTTACAGATTTAAAACCAAGCGTAATTAATGCCCGTAAGGAACTACTCACACCACATAATTTCGCAAAACGAAGCAATTTAGCCGGATCCGTTGGACCTGCCATACCGACGTAAACAGGAATTCCCGGGTAATCGCGCTGCAGATCTGAACAAAGTCTGATAATCCTGGCCGGCGCAAATGAAAACTGGGTGACAAAGTATGCACCTAATCCGCTGGATTTTAATAGTTCCACTTTTTCATACAGAGCTGTCTTTAATATATCCTGATTGATATAGGGGTGTCCTTCAGGATACGCAGCCAGTCCTACTTGAGTAATGCCTGATTTCTGTAGTATGCCATCATGCAATACATCAGCGCTGCTATCGTACGGCCCCTTACTTTGTTTGATATCTCCACCTACAAGAAGAACACGCTTAACGCCATAATCATGAACGCTCTGTTCAAGAAATGTTCTCAGTTCCCTGCTTGAAGACAGTCGCTTTGCTGCGATATGTGGTACTGCTTCGAAACTGTTCTCGTAAAGCCTGGCGATAATATCCAGATTTGATGCCAGCGGATAATTTGGCAATGAGGGTATATAAACAGGTTTACCGAAGGGCAAATATTCTTTGGCTTTCCTGATTACATCAGTTGAGCGAGCGCTCAATTCGATACTGCCATGTATAATGAGATCCCTGAACGCGATTGTTTCCTCATGGGCGCCACTGAGCACATCATGAACATCCTTGCGTATCATTGATCCGGTTGTGTCATTTTTACGCCTGATTCCTAATTCTTTTTTCGCGACACCACGAAGGATTCATCGTAAAACCAAAGGCCGCCGTATTTCTTTAATATTTTGTCGGTCGCCAAAAGATACCTGTCATCTGTTATTGCCTCAGTCAATCGTGCGTCTTCTATCTGGGCGACATATACAGCTGAGTTCCAGGCCGCAAACAAAGTCGAAGTCCCAATACTGGCTGATACCTCTGAAGGTAACGTATGCATGTCATATCTGAATATTGAGCGCGCATCCGCATAGACATTAAAATTATAATTCCTCGCTTCTTTACCTAATTCAGGTTTCAATGCACGCAGTAAATCATGCCCGTTGCTTTTATAGGGATCTTCTTCGAGCCATACTTCCTTGATAATTTCCAGGCCCGGATCATTCCCATAGGAATGAATTCCAAGCAGCCGACCACCTCGACCCAGGGACTGGACTAACGGGCTCAATACTTTCTGAGCCTTGAATTCATCTGAAACTCTTAAACGATATGGTTGTGATGCAATCACCAGATCATATTCGGCCCTGACTTTACCTTGTCTGGGGATGACATCGTCTAGTAGAAATTGATAATCTTCTCTGAATATCACCAATACCACAGGTCGCTCATAGATAGGGTTACCTGTTTTTGGACTGTGTGAAGCCTGCCAATTCCGGGCCAGAAAATCATCCAGATCTCCCAGCTGCTCGTCGAACTCGTGTGCGGATGTCCCTGAAAGTGCAACGTCCTTCCATACCATGGATTTGGCAGCTTCAATTCTCTTCGGAGACATCCATGGCGCCTCTGAATAATACATGTTCGTAAGCACAAGTACTGTTGAGGGATGTTCAAAAAAACGATCGGACATTCTTGACAGGGATAATCTGACGTCTTCGAGACTGATTTCCTTCGATGCAATGTAGAGTGGAATAGTTGGAAATCGGCGATGTGTTTCGCGCATCACCCGGGTGATAACCGAACCATCCCCCATTCCTGCATCAAATATGCGTAACGCTGGAGGTTTCGGCCGAATATTCGCCAATTCCATGCCCACCCGTTTCGCAATGATCTCTTTCTCGCTGCAGGTGTTTACAAAAAACAGGTATTTTTGTCTGTTATCGAAAAAACGAAAATTCTTGTCACTCGAAACATCCTGTTCGTTTACTACTTGTAGTTGATCCCCGGTTTGTGACGAACTCCCTGCTGAGATTAAATGCAGCGAACCCGGATCAATTTCACACATGGTTTCTCCTCCATTATCCGCAATAAAATTATTTACTCGGGACCATGTTTCAGGAATGACGCGCGCTCCATCCCGCAGGCGTGATACGAATTTCCCGTCATTAACTGACAGGCGGCCAAAAGTTGATTCGGCCATCTTCGATTGCATGCAAAATGCTGAGATGCAATCAAGCAATGTATTTTTTGGGCTTGATTTATCGGGCATGGCTAAGCGCTCCGAATTTCAATAACCCAATATTGCATGAATAAAAGTGGGATCGGAACCTCAAATTTTTCGGGCAAAAAATGGGATTCTTCCCACCGGAATTGAAAATTCTTATCCTGAGGAACCTCTGATTAAGTCTCAGAGGTTCCTTTGATTAATTATGTGGTGAGCTCATCGAGCAATTTAACCGCATTCTTATGATCTTCCAGGATGATTCGCATGTAATCCGGGGGTGCCTCATCCCCGCTATCAGTGAGCATTCGACCCGGGCGCTCCGGTACACGGCCAAACCCGCATGGGGCGCCGAGTCCGAATTCGGGAATAAACTGCTTAACTTAAATTAAATCAGAAAAAGTTCTAATTGAACGAAGAATATTCGTTGAATTAGTACATAAAATAATTCCACCCTATTCATGGTTTAATAGAGTGATTTCTCAGATTAATTTATTGGAGGGGTATCGTTGAGTTTTATAATAGATTTCTAATAAGATGTTTCCAAACAAAATCAAGCACAACCTATGTGTGCAACCGCATTGATCTCTACTAGAATTTTAGAAGTTGCCAAAGCGCTTACCTCGACCAAAGTGCAACTTGGAAAGTCACCAGTAAAAAACTCTTCTCTGGCTTTCCACACCATTTTGTTGTTTTGAATTGATATAACAAATATAGTCATCTTGACAATATCATTCATTCCGCCTCCTGCAGCCTCCATAAGTAAACGAATTTTATCGAAGATAATCTTTGCTTGCTCATATTCATCATCCCCCTCTATTGTGATTTGATCAGCAGCGCGAGAGGTAAGTCCGGAGATGTAGACAAGTTCACCTACACGCATACAGTTAGACCACAATTTGTCTGCGGGTTCAGCGACTTGTGGCGATATGATGCGTTCTTTTTTGATGGATTCAGGCATGGGTTTACTCGGTCGTCAATTTTCCTATGGTCTCTTCAGTATGAAAATCAGGCATTTCGTAATAATGGGGGCCATCATAAATTTCGAGTAGGATGCTACGTTTTCTAGCAAATGTTGGTCCATGCGGATGGTCTTTGGGGTTCATGTAAAAACACCCTGGTGTCAAAATGATGTTCGACTCTGTATACTCATATTCGCCTTCCAGACAAAACATATATTGATTTGACGCATGGGAGTGCTTGTCCGGGATACCAGAGCCTTCTGGAAAATCAAGTAATGCCTTACTAGCGCCGGTTTCTGGATCTTCCCACAGGATATACTGCCGGAGTTCTATATTTTCGAATGTCATCCATTTGTCAGGATCCAGGTTGTTCGTGTCAATTTTGATTTCAAGAGTCATATATTCTCCATTTCATACCTATTATTCCGGCATGTTGCTATTGATATCTGTACAATAGGTTGCCTACAACAATTGTTTAATTTCAATGAGAAACGAGTAATAGAGACAGAGTAAAAGCCGGTACATCTGCACATTGATTTTCTTATGAAATTGTATATGATATTTCATGAAAAACATTAATTGATAATATCCATCAATGCAAGGACTTGATGATACTTAATATGTAAAAATCGTCAGTGTATATCTTTGGAGAAACTGTGTGAGCTTGACTGGCCTCGAACAATACCATCGTCCCCAACAACCCAAAGAAGTTATTGAGCTTTTAACAGCCCATGAGGATGAAGCTTTAATCGTTAGTGGTGGTACGTTTATCCACGGTCTTGTGGCGCGTGGGCTTATCGTAAATGTAAAGCACCTGATTGATATCAGCGGTTTGAATTTTAGTTACATCAATTATGACAGCAATCAATTAAAAATTGGCGCGACAACAGTATTTCGCCAATTGGAGAATGACGTAAACATACAAAATGATCATAGCCTCGGTGCTATTAAAGATGCACTGACTTACCCGCCAGCACAAGTGAAAAATGCCGCGAGCCTAGGAGGATGTATTGCATCATCGTGTCCCTTTCTGGATTTGCCCATTAGTTTGCTCGCCCTTGATACCAGTGCCACGGCATTCGGATCCAAGGGTGACAGAGACATTCACTTAGAGGAATTTTTCGTGTCCTTATTCGACAATGCAATGGACGCTGATGAAATATTGAAAGAGGTCACAATCCCACTTGTAAAAAACAGTGCGAGTGCATTTGCAAAACTGGAGACCAATGCCAATGACCTGGCGATCCTCAATGCTGCTGTTAATGTGACTGCAAAGGGCAAAATGTGTGAAGCAATCAGAGTGTTTGTCGGTGGTGGGGTAGGGGAAGTCCCAGTACGGGCAACATCATCAGAAACAGCATTAGTCGGTCAGGAACTTAAACAAGATAATATTAACCAAGCTGCAGCAAGCGCAAAGCAGGATGTTGATCCTCTGTCCGATCATCGCGCCTCTGCAGAATACCGCGTAGCAATGGCAGAAGTCCTCATTCGACGTTGTATAAACAGTTGCATAAACCGCCTTGGCATCATTTAGTAAAATAATATGAAACAACTTGTCAGTTTGAATATTAATGGTGAAAAAAAAGAACTCGCCATTGAGTCTTCCGCAACATTAATTGATGTATTACGCGATCAACTCGGCATTATTGGACCGAAACGCGGATGTGATACTGGTGGATGCGGTTGCTGCACAGTGCTCATTGATGGCTTGTCTCATTATTCATGTATGACATACGCCTTATCAGTCCAGGACAGACCTATCACAACAGTGGAAGGATTGGTAGTTGATGGAAAATTGGACGCTATACAAGAAGCCTTTGTAGATAAAGGTGCCGTTCAGTGTGGTTATTGTAGTTGCGGTTTTATCATGGCGGCCAAAGAACTGCTTGACCGTAACAATAACCCCAGTGAGACAGAGATCAGAGAAGCAATCGCCGGTAATCTTTGTCGTTGTACTGGCTATAAAAAGATTGTTGAGGCCATTAGTGCGGCAGCCGCAAGTCAATCATAAAATCGGAAAGCAATATGACAGAATCAGGCTATATCGGTGTAAATGTGCCAAATGTCGATGCCCGCGACAAAGTCGTTGGGGGCCGCGGATACCCTGTGAATGTGTCATTGCCAGGGATGTTGCACGGGAAATTGCTACGTAGCTTTTATGCGCATGCGAAGATCGTTTCAATTGATACCTCAGAGGCTGAGCAACTACCCGGTGTTAAGGCAATCGTGACGCCTAACGATGTACCCAAAAAGAAATTTAACCCGATTTATTTCATGCCGGTGTTAGGTAATGGTGCCAATCATGATATGGAGATTCTTAGTGACGTCGTACGGTATTCAGGCCAACCTGTCGCAGCCGTAGCAGCGACATCTTTGGAAATTGCAGAACGGGCACTGGAGTTGATCAAAGTCGAATATGAAGAACTGCCCACTGTGTTTACAACGGATGATGCAATGGCAGAGGGAGCGCCTAAATTACACGACTACACGGAAAATAATATTGCCAAGCACCCATTTTTTGAAACCGGTGATGTGGATGCGGCACTGGCAGATGCAGATAAAGTGTTTGAACAGACGTACCAAACACAGCGCGTACACACCTGTTACATGGAGCCCCGGATGGTGGTCGTAGACTCAGATGTAAATGGGAATTTAACTGTGCACAGTTCCAATCAGCATTTATTCGGTCTAAGAGAAAAGCTCGCTTTTGTTCTCGATATACCGGAAAGTAAAGTACGTGTTGTAAAGCCACCTTATATGGGTGGTGGCTTTGGCGGGAAACTTGATCTCGGTTATATCGAACCGCTTGCGGCGATCATGAGCCTAAAGACGGGTAGACCGGTTAAATTCGTGCATAAGCGATCAGAAGATTTTATTACTGGCGCAAGAAATCCGGTCAGGATGGAACTTAAGACGGCCATTAAAGACGATGGCACGATTACTGCGCGGTGTGGCAAAAGCACCTTCGATGCAGGTGCCTATGCTACACATGGTTCAACTGTCATTATGGTGCACGGATTATTTGGGTTTATGTATACCTACAATTGTCCGAATCGTCGTTGGGAAGGCATTTCTGTGCACACGAACAATATGATTAGCGGTGGGTTTAGGGGGTATGGCGCGCCACAGGCCGCGTTTGCAGTGGAATCACAACTTGATGAGATTTGTGAGGAATCGGGATTAGACCCATTGGAAATCAGGATTAAAAACGCACATCAGGAACGCGAACAGCACCCGGTGTTTAACCAAACATTCACTACTTACCGATTTGAAGAGTGTATAAGACAAGGCGCCGAACGCATTCAATGGTCACGCCGCACGCCACCTAATAGCGATACGGGCACCGTGCAGCGGGGCATCGGCATGGCCTGTGTGCCAACCTGGACATCAAATTGTATTGGACAACCGGATTTATATGAGCACTCTGGTGCATTAGTCAAACTGAATCCCGATGGGTCAGCGGATATCGCAACGGCCTGTATGGACATTGGCTGCGGTCAAAACACCATTTTCTGTCAAATGGTGGCGGAAGAGATTGGTATCCCATTTGAACAAGTCAGGTTGAGTAGTGTTGATACGGGCAATGTCCCATTTGATGCTCCGACGCACGCCAGTCGTGGCACCTATGCTGCGGGCGGTGCGGTAAAGGCAGCAGCGGAAGACGCCAAGTTAAAGATGTTCGAGGTTGCCGCCACCATGTTGGAGGCTAATGCCTACGATCTGGAAAGCAGAGATGGTAAAGTCTTTGTCAAAGGCAGTGCTGAGCGTGCCGTGACGATCCAGGAGGTTGCGAGCAGGGCAGATTCCCCAATGGTACACGATACACCCCAAGGCCCACAGCCTGATTCGACACCCTTCCGTGGTACGATTATCGGTGTCTCCAGTTTGAATCCAAAAATTACCCCCATTCCCTGCGGCGCCATGTTTGTGGAAGTCAACGTGGATATCGAAACAGGTCAAGTGATGGTTGAGCATGTAGTCTATGCACATGATATAGGTCGAGTGATTAACCCCCGGTGCGCAGAAGGGCAAGTAGAAGGTGCCGTACAACAAGGGATTGGTTATGCCTTAATGGAGCACCTGCAATTTGATATGGATACGGGTGCGTGTATTTCAGGTGATTTTCTAGATTATAAAATGCCGACAGCCGTGGAAATGCCCAGCAAGATTGAAAGTATTTTTATTGAATCCATTGAAAACACCGGTCCTTTCGGCGCAAAGAGTCTTTCTGAGTGTTGTTTGATTGTGCCTGCGCCAGCGATAGCGAATGCAGTTTATAACGCCGTAGGCGTCCGGGTCAGAGAATTACCGATTACACCCGAGAAAATTCTGTGTGGCCTCGGCAAGCTGTAAAAGTACATTTGCAGCACAATTAGCACGTTTTTCATATTCACAAATTTTCATTTATGAAGATTGAAAAAAAATTTCTATTTCAGCCCCTCGACAGCCTGTGTGGGAATTTAATACCTCACCCGAGGCGGTGGTACCGTGCATCCCGGTTTGCGGGGATGTCGAGCAAATTGATCCTAAACATTATAAAGCCGGTATCAATATACAAATCGGCCCGATAAAAACAACATTTAATGTCCAGATTGAAGTGATGGAGGAACGGCCACTAGAATTTGCATCTTACGTGACCCAAGGTTCTGAAGGCGGTAAAGCCGGTAAGTTAAACGCCAGGAGTACGCTCCCGCTGATAGCGTTATATAGCAACAATATTGCAAGCGGAACGCCTGTAGGGATAGGCCTGGGACAGAAACCTAAGCCTGTTTATCTTAAGCCCGGTAAATTCTTGCATCTTGGTATCGATGGTTTAGGCGAACAAACACATCAAGTTGTTTACTCACAAAGTAGCCCAGTGAGTTTGTATTTGGCCGGTTACTATCTTGTATAAAACAACAAACTTGATGAGGAATGAGCTTAATGTCTGATGACATATTGAGTGAACAGACTAAAGCCGCATTACTTCGAAGTGATACGGCTACCATTGCGAATATATTACTCAAACAGGGTTTTAAGAATGTTTACCTGCTTGGTTTATCACCTCTGCATGTTGAACAAGATTGCTTTGTCGGCCCCGCCTTTACACTGCGATTTATTCCGAGTCGGGAAGATATTGATAGCTTAGGGAATTACTCACGTGAAGATAATCTACACCGCCGTGCGATTGAAGAATGTCCGTCTGGCAGTGCACTCGTAATTGATGCCATGGGTTGTCTTGCAGCATCCTCAGCGGGTGACATGATGGCGATGCGGCTTAAAGCGCGGGGTGTTGTCGCCATGATCACTGACGGTGGTTTTCGAGATTCACTAGGCATTATCAAGTCAGGCTTACCCGCATTTCAACGTATGCCGGCGCCACCCGCAACACCCATCGCGTTACACCCCGTGGAATTAAATGTACCCATTGGTTGTGCGGGTGTGGCGGTGTATCCCGACGACATTATAGTGGGTGACAGAGAAGGGGTGGTCATCATCCCACAGCATCTGGTAGAGGACGTTGCCACCAAAGCATTGGCTGCAACTGAATATGAGGAGTACGCGGAACTACGAATTCAACAAGGTAAATCCATTTTCGGTTTGTTTCCTGCCACACCGGAAAGCTTAGAGGATTTTGAAGACTGGAAGGCTGCGGGCAAACCGGGTAACGAGACCGATTAACCTGGTCAACGCGCTATCTATAGAAGATCTTTTAGGAGAGTAAATATGAAATTTGATACGGAACAAGTTCTGAGAAATCTTAGAATTGACGAAATCAACGCAGGTGCATTTTGTTCTGATACAGGCTGGTCATCAATTGACGAGACAAATAATTTCGCGGCGATTAATCCGTGTACAGGGGAAGAAACTGCACGGATCACCAGTGCCACAGATGAAGACTATAAGCGAATTATTAACAATGCCATTAAGACACAAGAGAAATGGCGCATGGTGCCTGCCCCCCAAAGAGGAAAGCTTGTTGCACGCATTGGTGAGTTAATGCGAGAAAATCTTGAGGATTTGGGCGCGATTGTTTCGATTGACACTGGTAAGTCCATTATGGAAGGGAAGAGTGAAGTTAATGAAAGTGTCGATATGGCCATGTTAGCGGCCGGTCAATCGCGAATGCTATACGGTTTCTCTCAGCAGTCACAACGCGCCAGGCATCGTATGTATGATCAGTGGCAGCCACTTGGTGTTGCGGGCATTATATCTGCGTATAATTTTCCGGCCGCTGTCTGGGCACAGAATGGGTTTCTCTCAGCGATATGCGGTAACACAGTCATTTGGAAACCAAGCCCGAAGGTACCACTCACAGCGGTTGCGATCCAACACTTGACCAACCAGGCCATGATAGAAACCGGTCATGAAGGCGTATTTTCACTGTTTCTCCCAGAAGAGAATGCAGTTGCTAACCAATTAGTTGTCGATGAGCGCGTCACGTTATTATCATTCACAGGCTCAACGGGTGTCGGGCAGTATGTGTCATCCGTCACGGCAAAAACGTTGGGTCGTCGTTGTCTACTGGAATGCTCCGGCAATAACGGCTGTATCATTGATGAAACGGCAGATCTTAACTTGGCAGCACGATCAGTGACCTTTGGTGCTGTCGGCACCACTGGTCAGCGCTGCACCAGCACACGACGTTGTATCGTCCACAAAAGCGTTGCTGAGGAATTTGTGGATAAATTGAGTAAATCGTTTTCACAGATAACACTGGGTGATCCACAAGAGGATGATACCATGGTCGGCCCACTCATCGATCCAATGGCGGTTGAATACTTTGAGAATACCATTGATGCTGCCGTAAAAGCGGGGGCAAAAGTCGCGTATGGGGGTAACTGTCTGGGCCGAGTAGGCTATTTCGTTGAACCCACTATTATTATCGATTGTGCGCCCGACTGGGATTGCGTACAGGAAGAAACGTTTGCTCCGATTGTATTCGTGATGACATACGAAACCCTAGATGAGGCGATTGCGATCCACAATAATGTTGCCCAGGGCTTGGCATCGGGCATACATAGTACAAATATTTTCCACATTGAAAAGTTTCTGTCTGCTGAGGGCAGTGATTGTGGAATTGCTAAAGTGAATATGGGTACGACAGGTGCCGATGTTGGTGCAGCATTTGGCGGAGAAAAAGAAACGGGGGGAGGGCGGACAGCGGGCTCGGATGCCTGGAAAGGCTACATGCGTCGCCAAAGTGTGTGTATTAACTGGAGCAACACATCTCCCTGGGATAACATTATCGATCTATAGATCAGGGGCCAATTGTTACAACGCTAACTTCAATAGGGTAAATCTGATAATTTGTTGAGGTGGTTTTTAATTGCAATGGCAGCAGATTTTTTATCCCTTTTAATGATGGCATCGACTATAGCTTCGTGCTCATTCTGGACTTCCTGTAACTTTTCCGGACCGGTAATTGTTAAAAACCAAAGCGGATTGGAGCGTTGCTTTAAAAATTTAACAAGCTCAACATAAACAGAATTTTGTGCCGCTTCGGCTAAACCGATATGAAATTCATGATCGATTCTCATTAATTCTTTACGATCATTTTTTTTCACATAACGGCGTCCTTGTTTCATTAATGATTTCAAATTATTAATTTGTTTGTCAGAGGCGGAACCAATTGCCAGTTTGATGACCTCCGTTTCAATGACAACACGAACGTCTGTTAATTCTCTGAGTTCCTCAGCTGTCCATCCCTTGACGAACATGCCCTTACGTGGCATGACCTCTACAAGATGATCGCGCTGCAGATTTGACAATGCGCTACGGATAGGCGAGCGACCCAACTCGACCAACTCGCAAAGCTCTGCTTCTGTGTAGAGTTTTCCTAAACTAAGTTCGGAATTTAAAATTTTCCATTTTAGTAACTCATAGGCTTGTTCACTTTGTGACATCTTTGTCTTTTTATTTTTCATAGTATTACAGCCATTTCGGAAACTATTCTACAAGTAAGATCAGGTACTGCTCATACCATGTGGTTCTGTTACAGAATATATCCAGGGAACGCTAATGTCTAATTTTAAAAGCAGTAACCGTGTCGTACCGACCGATTGCCGAATTTGTCAAGTAATAACTCGAGCACCGGACATCAGGTTATTTACAGGGTAAATTTGATAAGTCTTGAGTCAGTAAATTATTAATATATTATATAAAATATTACATAATATATTAAATTAGATCATATTTGGATGTTGATCAAATATTATAATACTACTCTATCACAACATAGTAAAAACCATTGTGTATGTTAACTAAAACATAGGAAGCAGAACACATGATGATATTCAGTTTTTTATTATTCTTAACTGTAGTGACTACCATAGGTATTTACGCATCAAGAAAGAGTAGGGGTACAACGACAGACTATATTGTTGCAAGTCGTAGTATTGGACCAATTGCAGTCGCATTGTCAGCAATTGCCAGTGCGCAAAGTGGATTTATGTTCATTGGTATGATTGGCTTTACCTATGTGTATGGAATCGCAGTGATTTGGTTGCCTATATGTTGGGCAACTGGTGAATTACTTATCTGGTTGTTCGGATATAAGCGATTAAGAATAAAATCCGCTGAGTTTAATGTCTCAACCTTACCTTCATTTATATCATATCATGATTCAGGCTCAAGAATTAATCAGGTTTTTGCCGGATTATTAATTGTCATATTCCTGTCTGTATATGCTTCCGCACAGTTAACTGCTGGTAGCAAGACATTGTCTATGTTGTTGGGCTGGTCCAATGATACTGGGATAATACTGGGTGCAGTAGTCGTGTTACTTTATGCATTAACCGGTGGTATCCGCGCTGCGATTTTGGTTGACGTAGCCCAAGCCATAATGATGTTTTTATCAATGACAGGTTTAATGTTGTTCGCCATTTATACGGCTGGTGGTCTAGAGGAGCTTTTCGCTCAATTGCGCAGTATCGATCCTGCATTGATGGAGTTAATTCCACGGGATCTCAAATTCGGTTTTCCATTATACCTTGCTGCATGGGTTTGCACAGGTGTTGGTATGTTAGGTCAACCTCATGTAGTCGTTAGACCTATGTCAATCGACTCTGCGGACAACATCAAAAAATCAAGATGGGTTTATATGATTTATCATATTATTTTCTCGTGTTCGGCTGTTTTTGCTGGCTTGGCAATACGTGCTTTAATGCCTGAATTGATGAACGCTGACCCGGAATTGGGATTTCCGCTATTGGCGCAAAAACTATTACCTTCCTTTCTAGTTGGTTTGATACTCGCAGGGATTTTTGCGGCTACAATATCTACAGCTGATTCGCAGGTGCTAACCTGTTCTGCAGCTATTACGCAGGATATTGTTACAAAATGGAAGGAAAAGCTACGAATATCACAACTAGTAACACTAACGATAATGATTGTCGCTGTACTTATTGCAGTAAATAGCAGTGCGACTGTTTTTTATCTTGCGATACGTGCCTACTCAGCAATGGGTGCAGTGTTGGCACCACTAGTCATACTTAAATGTTATGGCGTCCATGTGGGTACAAAAACCACTACAGCGATGATGCTCACATCACTATTCACCATCATCATCTGGGCAGATGTGTTTAAATTAACTCTTCATATGAATGAAATTTTACCAGGATTCCTGATGTCAATTTTAGTATTCGGGGTTGGACGATTATTTTCTTCCCGCTAAGTAATGAGTAACGATGACGAATAACCAATATGAGATTATTATAATTGGCGCTGGCATCGCTGGTGTTGCGGCAGGTGCGTATATGGCCGAGAACGCGAGGGTGCTGATCTTGGAAATGGAAGATCAACCCGGTTACCATGCAACAGGCCGCTCTGCGGCGTTTTTTACCACCACCTATGGTAATGAGCTTTCCCGCAAAATTGGCAGAATTGTCGCACCGTTTTTTCAAAACCCGCCCGATGAGTTAACCGATGTTGCGCTATTACACCCGCGAAATTCCATTTTTGTTGGAAGGGAAGATCAAGTAGACAAATTAAATCATGTTGCCGAGCAATTAGGAACAGATGTCACTCCCATAACCGGAAGTGAGATTTGCGAACATGTTCCCATTTTGAATTTAGAATCGATTGCAGCAGGGTTGCTGGATAATACCGGCGGCGAATTGGACTCTAATGCACTGTTACAGGGGTATATCAAACAGTTGCGCAGGCATGGCGGTACTATTGAAAACCGAGCACGAGTTGAAGCGTTGAATTATGAAAAAGGCATCTGGACAGTAACAACGCGAGATGAAAAATATACTGCGCCAGTCATTGTTAATGCAGCGGGTGCCTGGGCGGACTCGATTGCAGAGCTGACTGATCTCAAATCGTTGAATGTAGATACTCTTAAACGCACGGCTATTCTGGTTGATGCACCTGATGGTACAGACGTGTCAAGCTGGCCAATGATTGTTGATATCGGTGCAGAGATTTACTTCAAGCCAGATGCCGGACTTATTCTTATCTCTCCGGCCGATGAATCACCCGGACCTGCTTGCGATGCACAGCCAGATGAGATTGATATCGCCATTGCTATTGATCGTTTTGAAACTATGACAACAGTGGAAGTGCGTCGTATTAACCATCAATGGGCGGGTTTACGCACATTTGCAAAAGACAGGAATCCGATAGTGGGATTTGATCCAAGAAGCGAAGGATTTTTTTGGTTGGCTGGCCTTGGCGGTTTCGGCATTGCGACTGCGCCAGCGTTGGCACAACTCACGAATAATCTCATATGCAAGGTTCTTCCAGATCCAGTTTTTTATGAGATCTTAACATTACGCCCTGAATTATCCCCAGAAAGGCTCATGACCGTTGACCGGGTTGGTTAAATCAATACGACAAACCTTGTTAAACTTGGTAGGTGCCACGTTTCGGACGTAACGAAAATCTTACACAATATTATTATCAGACCGAATATCGACATTATCCATATTAGCTTGTGTTTTTCAAGAAGAGGATATGACTTAACGCAAGCAGTCTCAGGGATGATTTCCTGTGTAGGGATATGCGTACACCGCCCTGCAGTGTTAAACACAAGACCATGATAACCACATTCAATGCCCTTTTCCGTGCTTCGACCTTGTGATAATGGGTAAAAACGATGTGGGCATTTGTCCAATAATGCAACTGCTTTATTAGATGAATCGCGGTAAAATACAATTTTTTCATCACAAATGCTTCTGCTAAGGAGTTCGAAACATTTGATCTCATGACTCCATGCAGTCGTATACCAACAATTTCTTAAAAACATATTCTGAGCTCGTAGGTAATATAGATCGTTCCTCTAACTTGGATCGGATAGTCTGGTTGCTTGATGGAGAACCATGGCCCATCCCTTTGCACTCTTACGATAGGAATTAGTCGATGTCAATACCGTAGACTTACCGCTCTCGGTCAACAACACTTCTTCCACAACTGTTTCAGTGGCAATCGGCTCGTCTACTAATTCTGTGACATTTTTTATTGTAAACTTAACGAGCGGACCATTCGAAAATGCCGTCTCCCATGAATTAATAATGGCATCGTAGCCCACATATGCGTTTCCGGCCGGATCCACATACACAGCATCGGGTGTGTTTTCCCAGACGGTCTTCATTAATGCCATGTCGTGCTGTTCAATGGCTTCATAAAAGGTTTTTTGGACATCAGCGAATGTTGTGTGCACTAGTTATCTCCACAATCAGGTCTTCAAAAAGTTTGTCGTTACAGAGGGGTGCAGATGCTAACATTATCAATATATTGCAGATAGTCCTATATGAGACAATCGAAGACCTGAGTACTGTGTTAATTTATCGATCAATTCAAAAAATCTAGTCGTCGTTCACTAATTAGTAGGGAACAGCCCGTATGTCCAAAACAAATGAAGCGTATGTGAAATCAAGCCTCACGGATGAAAGCGAGAATGGGGGGATTCGGCAATGGATCGAGCAGCTGAGGAAAGCGAATCTGCTGAATACTGTTAAGGCCCGGGTGGACTGGGATTTGGAAATAAGTGCGATTGCGCGAATCTGTCAATCTCATGATGGCCCCGGGCTACTTTTTGAGAATATTAAAGATTATCAAGATACGATAAGCACTCAATTTTTAACTGCCTCATATAATTCACTGGCACAGGCTAAGTTGATGTTTGGTCTGCCAATAGAGATATCTGAGAAAAACTTGGTTAAGCATATTAAGAAGGTTATTCGTCAACCCGGCATTAAACCAGTTGTCGTTGACACTGGGCCAGTAAAAGAAAACATATTACAGGGAGACGATATAGATCTGTTTCAATTTCCACTGCCAATGTGGAATGAGCTGGATGGTGGGCGATATAGTGATACCTTCTGCGCGACTATTACGCGTGATCCAGTAACAGGACGGGAAAATATCGGAAATTATCGGGGACAAGCGATAGCCAAAAATAAAATTGGTAAGGTGATGGCATTGACGCAGGGAGTTGGCGGCCATTTCACATCTTACAAACAAGAACAACATGAGGGTATGCCAATAGCCATTGCGTATGGTGTGCACGACCTGATCGCCGTATGCGCGTCGACGCCATTTCCAAAATACATGTGTGAGTGGGACGTCGTGGGTGCAATCCAGGGGGCGCCATTGCAATTGGTAAAATGTGAAACTGTCCCGCTCAATGTGCCTGCCGCCGCTGAAATAATTGTTGAAGGATATGCATCAACAGATCCGTCCAGCTTTGAAGATGAAGGACCCTTTGCTGAATACCCAGGGTATAGCGGTGGTAAACCAGGACGTAAGCCGGTGATTAATATTACCTGCATTACTCATCGGAATAACCCAATCATGCGCGGCACGTCAGAAGGCGCACGGGTCGGTTTTTTGAGTGAAACTTTCAATATTATTCGAACCAGTTGGACCAGTGAGATCTGGAACAGAATCGAAGATGCCGGTATCTCGAATGTGACAGATATCTATTTGTCGCCGATAACTGCAGCTACCAATGTCATCGTACAGATAAGAAAAACCTACTCAGGCCATGCCCAACAGATTGCTAACGCACTCTGGGGAATGAATACAGCTCAATATGCTTTTAAGAACATCATTGTTGTGGAAGAAGATATTGATGTACGGAATTGGCATGACGTTGAGTGGGCAATCGCGTTTCGGACTGATCCAAGCCAAGGCCAATTGCTAACCTTCGGACCAACCTTTGGATCACCCTTGGACCCATCAACGGCACCGGAATTTAAAAACATGGCCAAGTATAAGACTGGTCGATGGACACGCTTATTAATCGATGCAACACGTACATGGGAATATGACGAAAGGCCGGAGTGGGAGGGCCAGCGATTCCCCCCATTGACTAAAATTCCGGCCGAACTGGAGAAGAAAATACATGAGCGTTGGCAAGAGTTGGGAATTGATCTCGAGTACCCCGATGATAAGGGACGTGAATGTCTTACCTGTGAACAATTAAACAAGATCATACCACAAGCGTGATTGCCGACTTTATTATCTGCTTAATTAAATAGGGAACCACATGACTATAGAATCTAATAAACTTATCCACCTTGTAGGTAGTATACCGCTGGAAGATTCAACTCGAGTTTTTACAGACATATGTAACACATTAGGTCCTTATCTTTCCGCTGTGCCTGACGGTGAAACCGGTGAACGGGCACGGTGGGTTTATTTCCAACGCACAATGTTGGAGAACCATCCAGCGATGGAAATCGATGAAAGTGCAGAACCGGTACAATTGCACACTTGGGATGGGGAATTATTGCATGAAGAGACCCTATTTCGATTTAAACCTGACATTACACAAGATACGGTCGAGTTTGAAACGGGTTATGACAAAGCAGCGGAATATTCTTATCAGAAATTTGTCAGATTGCGTAAACAAGGTGTGGTCCCTGAGGGGATGCGGTTCCAGGTGTCTTTACCTACTCCCATCGCGAGTAGCTATCTCTATGTCAGTCCAGAGGCGCGAGATGATTATCATCGAGTCTATGAAAAATCATTGCTACGAGCAGCGGAGAGGATCTTTGACGTGATTCCCCACGATGACTTGTCGATTCAATTTGATGTCTGTCTTGAAGTATTAATATTTGAAGATTACTTCACCTGTCGGCCAGTAAATTATAAGGATGAAATATTTTCAATGTTAGCGCGCCTGGGTAATGCAGTCCCAAGAGAGATTCCCACGGGGTATCATCTTTGCTATGGCGACATAGGTAATCGGCATATTGTTATGCCGAAAGATACGACCATTTTGGTTGAAATGATGAACGGCATCAATAGCGCAATCAAAAGAGATATCAATTTCTTTCATATCCCAGTACCACAGGCACGACTTGATGATGTGTATTATGCCCCGTTAATAGGACTCTCTTTGGAAAAGTGCACGTCTTTATTCCTGGGATTGATACACCTAGAGGATGAAGACGGTAATGAGCAACGCTACAACGTGGCGAAAAAGTTCACTAAAAACTTTGGTATAGCGACCGAATGTGGATTTGGGCGCATTAATCCGAAACAACTCCCTGATCTCCTCAAAGCGCACCGACAACTTGCAGAAAAGATAATGTCATCACATTGACAAGAATACGTCATAGACACAGAATTTAGAGTTTTAAGTTTGCCAGGAATTTATCGTGCCGTTCAAAATCAAACTCGGGCATAAAAAACTCCGGCGCTGGTAATGAGCCCCATTGTGTTGTTTCATCCGCTGTACCAGTGAAATATGTAGGTTGATAAGATTCATTGCATTTATCAGAGTCGGTATAGTGTTCTATACGGTTTCCGAATGGATCGAACCAATAGTCGAAAATCATACTGCCCAGGTAATGTCGACCGTATCCTACATCTAGAGTCATATTTTTTGAAAGTAAATAGTCGTGGGCGCAGGTAACTGCGTCCAAATCACACATCTCGAAGGATGTATGATGACAACCAATACGTGGTGCACCCGATACTAGTAATACATGATGATCTACAAATTCTTCACCACGATTAAACCGAAGAAATGTAGCAAGAACATTGTCTTTATTACCCGGTTCACAAATATAATCCGACGCCAACATACCAAAATGCTCCATATACCACTCAACATCACTGTCGGCATCGAGTGTGTAGGGAACCAGATGCCCCAGTCTTAAAACCAGGCCGGGTTCATGTTTATTTGGTCGAAGATTGGTATTTAAGCGACGATCTTTGTCCAAGAAATTGAGATCGTAGGCTTCGCGTAGCGGCAGTTCATCTACTGGTTGTTGACCATGCACGACTTCGACGTTAAATCCACTAGGGGTGATCAATCGTACACGTTGACCACCACCTGGCGCCGCAATTTCTTCGATGGCAGAGGCTCCTTTTATCAGGCTGGCCTGTTGTAGATCTTCCTCCGTTGCAGCTTCAAATGCATAACTGATAATTATATTTTCCTGTCTATGCTCAGCCACGTAGATATATGGGGTCGAGCTGGCGCCACGCATATATAAGGTGTTTTCAGTACGGGCTGCCAAGTGCATGCCAAAATCCATTAAAAACGTTTCCATTAACGTCAGATCAGGTATACCCATTGTGACGTATGCGAGCTGTTTGCAATTAATCATGTTTATCTCCACATGGATGATTGTTGTTTAGTAACGACTTCGGTGCTTATCCAGGCCATGTTTACTTATCACAATGCATTCCGAAGGGTTTAATTAGTCACCAACTTCGATAAGACATCGCTTGTTTTTATGTCATAATATGATTCATAACTTATTACATTATATTTTAATAAACGCTTGACTTAAATACTGCAGGTTCTAGCCTGCCAATTATCAGGATTTCGCTATGCAGTTAAGATTCTCTTGTTGTTTTACTACCAACTGTTGCCATAGTATGAAAAGCGCTAATAGTTTACGTATTTATCAGTCAACAACAGCCATACACTTATTATGAAAGTCAAAAGTAAACTCGCTGATGTCGATTTTCAATGTGGCACGATAGCAAGAGAGGGATATCAACTCGTTGTTACTAGCCATGAGTCTCAGGCCATGAAAACCATCGTCTACGTTTCACCTGGTGATTCGTTGACATTTTTGATTAGTATTTTGAAGAGTCCCTCAGCTTTATTGTTTATTGTCGCTTTTCCGTATTTCTGGTGGCGCGCACGCAAAGAAACAACATCCACGACGAAGAATCCTGCTGATCCCTGGTAGCCTTGTTGTCGCAATGTCGAAACGTTTTTGCCTATAATTCACATACTGCTTGAAACAGGCTTTATCCATAATATATCCGATATTGTAAAACTGAACATGAGTCCTGAACTGTCCCAGTTAGGACTATTTTCGATTGGTTGTACTGCTATATTCCCATCATGGTTTAACGCCTTTGTCGCCAATAAATTCTCCTTATTAATCTATATGTTGGATTAAATACATGTCAGATTACGACGTCATTATTGCCGGTGGTAGCCATAACGGCTTGGCCTGTGGGGCCTATCTCAGTCTTTATGACTTAAAGGTCTTAGTTGCAGAACGCAACCCTTGGGTCGGTGGCGGTGCTGTTACAGAAGAAATTGCCGTACCCGGATTTAAACACGATTTATTCAGTTCATCGCATATCTTTATTCACATGAACCCCCACTTTACGCAGGAACTTAGACCGGAACTAGAGAAGCATGGGTTGGAATACCTATGGGCTGATGATGTGATCACCGGCCACCCCTATGCTGAAGGCCCTGGTATCGTGTTGTATAAGGACGTTAACAAGACGTTTGATAGTATTGCGGAATACTCTGCCAAGGATGCACGTACCTACCGGCAAATTGTGGACGATTTTGTTGAAATCAAGGATGGGTTTGCTAAAGCAATATTTTCACCACCCACGCCACCCAGCCTGCAGCCAGCCGCGATGGAGAATAGTCCGGAGGGGTTACGACGATTGCGTGAATTCCAACTGAGCTTACGCGCGTTTACAGAAGAGAAATTCGAAAATAAATATGTCCGATCCATGATCCTGGGGTGGTCATTGGCCCCGCATACACGACCTGATCAGGAGGGGATGGGTGGCGGGTTTTATGTCATGGTGCCATCCGTTCATTATTTTGGCCAGGCGATCCCGAAAGGCGGCAGTCAGGAATTACCCCACTCAATGGTGAGACTGATTGAAGCGAAGGGTGGGACCGTACTTAATAATGCTTCAATTGATAAGTTCATTATTGCAGACGGTGAATGCCAAGGTTTTCAGCTTGAAGATGGCACCGAACTCACAGCTAAACAGGGCGTCGTCACGGCGCTTGATCCAAAGCAAACCTTTCTTCGATTAATTGAACCAGAATATTTGAACGACACCTTCCTTACCATGGTGAAGAATTTTAAATATAGCGAACATGGTATTTGCCGTGTCCACTATGCATTAAACGAAGCACCCCGGTTTAAATCCGAAATATTAGATGGTATTCCATTTCACCGTATCTTTGGTACGGTGGACGAGATAAGACAGCAGTTTGCTGAACTCGAGTTACATCAATTACCGACCAAACCCTGTTTAATTTTCGTTAATTGGACACTACGGGATCCGAGCCGCGCTCCCGAAGGAAAACATACGTTATCGCTTGATACCGTTGTGCCGTCAAAGTTACATGATGGTAGACAGTGGGATGAAGTAAAGGAAGATTACGCCAAGGTGATGCTAGCGCATGCGCAGCTATACACAACCAACCTGGATGATAACAATATTCTTGGATATGCCATCCACACACCGGAAGATCTGTTCCGCTATAATCGATCTTTCGTCAATGGCTGCCCGACCGGGGGTGAGCGTACCATTGCCCAATGGGGCTATTTCCGACCATTTCCAGGCTATTCACAATACAAATCACCAATTAAAAAACTGTATATGACCGGTCCTGCCTGTCATCCGGGCAACGGAATTTCAGCAATGGGAACGGTAACAGCAAACGTAATATTAAGAGATCTTGGCTTGAAAGAGCCTGATTATCTTTAATTCAACATCCATTATCAAATAAGGAGTCAAATAGTATGAGTGATATTGTTTATAGAGTGGGCGAGGAATATCCAACAATGACCACAATAAAGATTGAGAATTTCAAGCCACCGCAGTCAACAATTTCCGAATTTGCAGACGTATGAAAACAATTTTCTACAGTCTTATTTGTCTGATGACTACTTTTTGCCATTTTGTACTCGCATCTGGCTCAGATATAAGTAGATCTGTCGCTTCTTTAGGAAAAGTGTCAGATCGTGCTGAGCTAGATAGTACTCAAAGGCCCAATTTCCTGCTTATTGTCGTAGATGATCTAGGTTATTCCGATCTGGGAATATATGGCAGTGAAATTAATACGCCGAATCTTGATCGACTCGCACGATCAGGCACATTGTTCACCAGTTTTTATACTGCTTCTGTCTGCTCTCCAACACGAGCAATGTTGTTATCTGGCATAGATAATCATTTGGTCGGGCTTGGCAACATGGTGGAATCTATGGCACCGAATCAACAAGGGCAGCAGGGTTACGAGGGATATTTGAATTTCAGAATTGCCACTTTAGCCGAGTTGTTAAAGGATGGGGGTTACCATACCTATATGACGGGTAAGTGGCACCTTGGGATGGAACCGGAAACGAGCCCTGCGGCAAGAGGTTTTGAGCATTCTTTTGCGTTGCTTGAGGGAGGCGCAGGTCATTTCGACGATCTCGCGATAGTCGGCCCTGGTAACGCATCGTATCGCGAAAACGGACAAATCTCGGATTTGCCGGAGAGGTTTTATTCAACTCGGTTTTATACAGATCGCATGGTGGAATACATCGATAGCAACAAAAACGATAATAAACCTTTCTTTGCTTACGTAGCCTATACAGCTCCCCATTGGCCATTACAAGCACCAGATGATTCTATTCAGAAATACCGTGACAAGTATAATTCAGGCTACGATGTGATTTATGAGCAGCGTTTACGCAAGATGAAGGCACTTGGGCTTATCGATAATCAGAATAAAGGTGTGCCACGCGAACCTGGTGAACCGGCATGGGAAGAGCTATCAGATATAGAAAGAAAAGTATCGGCGCGCAAGATGGAAATATATGCTGCGATGATTGATGACGTCGATCACTATATTGGTGAGCTCATCGATTACTTAAAAAGTGTAAATCAATTTGATAACACATTTATTTTTTTTATGTCCGATAATGGGCCGGAGGGCCATCACCTAGACAAGGGATGGCCAGCAGTTGCAGATTGGATAGTAGAATGCTGTGACAACAGCTATGCCAATTTGGGTAAGCCTAACTCTTACACCTGGTATGGTCCTAATTGGGGCAGAGTCAGTGCTGCCCCGTTTCGTTTCTATAAAGGATTTACTTCTGAAGGTGGAATCAGGGTTCCAGCCTTTGTTAGTTATCAAAATAAGCTTCAATCTAATGTCGTTTTTCAAGAAATTGTGACAGTGAAAGACGTTATGCCGACGATTTTGGAATTGGCGGGTGTAGCGCATCCGAATCACTATAATGGTAATAGAATCTTGCCAATTCAAGGGCAATCTATGCTGCCCGTTCTTAAGAAAATGCAGAATAATCTACATGGCGAAGACTTTATTTTGGGTACGGAATCCTTTGGCAAAAAAGCGATACGAAAAGGAGATTGGAAAATACTATCATTGCCGCCACCGCATGGGACGGGTGAATGGCAGTTGTTCAATCTCAGAGCCGACCCGTCTGAAATGCATAATCTTTCTCTTGAATATCCCCAAAAGTTAATTCAATTAGAAAAATTATGGCAAAAGTATGTGAATGAAAACAACGTTATTATTCAAAATACTGAGTCATTATATTAAAAACATAACATTTAATTTTTCGTAAAAGTTAACTTAATAGTAGCAATAAATCTCATAACATATTGAAAATTAAAATTAAATTAGCTGTTGAATATTAAATGCTGTTGTATTTTTGCACTATTCCATTTGTTCATGATATGTAGGATAATATATTATATGAAATGTTAATAAGTATTTTTTTCTATTTTTAGACTCGACAATAATATTGAGAGGGTTGTAGCAATGAAAGAAAAAACTAAAAGCCATATCATTAAAATATTTTTTACGACGATTGTTCCGGCGATATTTCTGTTCCCTGCTATTGAGCTGTCTGCCGTGGAACTTGAGGAAATAATAGTAACAGCAACCAAGCGAGAAGAACCAATCCAGGATATCGGTATATCTGTTAGTGCTTTTGAAAAAGATGAAATACGTGAATATAGGTTTGATCGGTTTTGGGAAATATCAGATCAAACGCCAAACGTTGATATAACTTCTTTCCTTGGTAATAGTCGCCCAACAATTTCCATACGTGGTGGGGAAATTCAATCCTTTAGCGCCTTTGACGAGATTTCAGTTGGTGTTTATCAAGACGGTGTGTTTTTGGCATCTCGATCTGGTCAATTGTCTCAAGTATTTGATTTAGAGCGTATTGAGGTCTTACGTGGACCACAGGGCACACTCTATGGTCGAAATACTCCCGCTGGCGCGATTAAATATATCTCGCGTAAACCTGGCGATGAATTTGCTGTTAACGGTGCAGTTACGGTAGGTAATTTCGATGCTGTTGATTTCGAAGTTGGCGTTGACATTCCAGTGTCCGATAATCTGCAATTACGCGTTGCGGGTGTTTCCAAACAACGCGATGGGTTCGTCAAAAATATTTTTCCATCGTCAGGCATTGTAGCTTCTCCTGCGCCACTGTTGGATCCGAATTTTAGTAACGTAGCGGATGAACTGGAAGACTTAAATTATTGGGGCGCCAGGGGGACGCTTGTGTGGCAGGCCAGCGATGCCTTGGAGGTGACGCTCAATATACACGCGAGCGATGATAAAGGTGCCTATCCTGCCTATTTTTCTGATAGAGGTCAGGGCAGGGGCGAGCCTAACGTCATCTTTCCGACGCCTACCGGTGGTTACACAGCACCATCACTGGATGGGCGGGGAGACTTCTGGACGACGGAAGTGAGCCGCACACCTGTCTCAACCAAAGAAGCATTTGGCGTCAATCTGACGGGTATCTATGAGTTTGATAACGGTTGGGAACTGACCTCTATCACCGGTTTTGAATCGGTTGATAGCTTTGAAGATAGAGACACAGATGGCACGCCGTTTTTGGGTCAGAATTTTTACATTGCTGATGATGTTGAGCAATGGAGCCAAGAGTTAACACTTGCGGGTCAAACCGGGCCTATTGATTGGGTCGGCGGTGTTTATTATTTTAACAGTAACATCAAATTGAACAGCACACTGTTGAACGGTGGACCATCCGGACCGGGCTTCTACTGGACCAATGATTTGGAACAGGACGATGAATCGTGGGCCGTGTTTGCTGACGTCAGTTATTCTGTACTTGACAATGTGGATATTGTCGCCGGCATTCGTTACAGCGATGAAGAAAAAGAGTTAAGTGGAATTACCTATGGTAGTTTTGCAGGGCCGGCGGCTTGTTGTTTTAGCCTGGCTCCCACGTTTTCCTTCGCACCTTTCGTCCCAATTGATTTGAATGAGGAAAGTTGGAGTTCAACGATAGGTCGTGCTGGTCTCGAATGGAAAGTAACAGACGATATTTTGTTGTATGGCGGATGGAGTCGTGGTTTCCGTAGTGGCGGATTTGCCGGTTTTATCGTAGGTTCAACAAGTCTGGAACCATATGGCGATGAAAAGCGTGATCAATATGAAGTAGGGATTAAATCGACCTGGCTGGATGGGAGATTACAATTTAACTTCGCCGCTTTTTATACTGACATCAAAGACTACCAGGCATCCGTTACACGTCAATTTGCGGGCGCTACAGTAACTCGTATTTCCAATGCAGGTTCTGTGGAGAGTGAAGGGCTAGAATTTGAACTCGATTACCTTCCAATTGATGGCATGTTAATCAGAATTGGTGTTGGCTTGGTGGATTCCTTTTTTGAAGATTTTCTCGAAAGAGAAGATAATCCGGCCACTCCTGCAGATGAAACAAATCGTCTGGATGGGTTACGAGTACCTGCGCACCATCCAGTGACATTTAATTCAGTTTTTCAATACGAGTTCCCAATTAAGGGTGGCATCTTAGCTGGTACGCTTACACCACGATTCGAATATATCTGGAAAGACAATCAAATCGTACAAGAACTCAATCGCTTTGGTGATGGACTTGAAGGCTATGACTTAGTCAATGCATCACTGCGTTGGGAAAGTGCCGGTGGTGACTACGCGTTAACCGCTTGGGCGCGTAACTTATTTGAGAAAGAATATCGCTACAATGCAATTTTTAACCATGCAGCAGCTTGTTGCGGTAGCGCTACCTCTTTCCATGGGCCTCCGCGTACTTTTGGCGTGACACTGAACGTGAATTACCAGTAATACATAGAGTGTTGACTATACGGAATTTCACCCCAAATTCCTCTGAACCCTGTATCACATCTGTAAACAGATAGGCGGGGCTATAGCAATCAGACGCTATAGCCCCGTTTATTTTCTCCTCGCAATGAAATTTGTCCAATGGATGATGTCCTTGATTGATGACATGTAGTTTCATCGCACAGGTTTTCCTCTACTACGCAACATCAATCGTACAAATAGTTGGCTATAAACAGAGAAATGGTCAGATATGGGACTACTGAAAAATTGCTTTAATACTAATATGACAATTACATTAACGGGTCAAATAAACATGACTGAAAAAATTGAAAGTACAACTTCAGAGGACACTGTTGAAGAAGAAATCGTTTTATCTGAATTACCCGATGATGAATTAGTCGAACAAATGCACGAAGACCTTTACGATGGATTAGCTAATGAGATCGCGGAAGGTACCAGAATATTGCTGGATCGTGGCTGGTCTGCTCCCAAAGTCCTGGAAGAAGCACTTGTTGGTGGTATGACGATTGTTGGTATTGATTTTCGGGACGGCATTTTGTTCGTCCCTGAAGTTTTGTTATCGGCTAATGCAATGAAGGCAGGCATGGAAGTACTTCGACCGATACTGTCAGAGACAGGCGCCAAACCCGTCGGGAAAATGGTCATCGGTACGGTCAAGGGCGATATTCACGATATTGGTAAAAATCTCGTAATTATGATGATGGAAGGCGCCGGATTTGAAGTCATCGATCTTGGAATTAACGTCGACGTCGAAGTATATCTCGAAGCCCTGAAAGAGCATAAGCCGGATATCCTGGGTATGTCCGCCTTGCTGACTACCACAATGCCATATATGAAGGTGGTTATCGATGCGATGAAGGACGCCGGTATCCGCGATGATTATATTGTCTTAGTTGGGGGAGCGCCGCTAAATGAGGAATTTGGTGAACACGTTGGTGCAGATGCGTATTGTCGCGATGCGGCTGCGGCGGTAGATGCTGCAAAAGCATTAATGGTGCAACACACGTAATCGTTTTTGCCCTGAGGCTTCATATCCATGCCTACCTTAGTTATTGCCTGCGGAGCGATTGCAAATGAAATTATGCAGCTCAAGAAATTGTATTCATGGAATCATGTGACCGTTAAGTGTCTGTCACCGGAACTGCACAATTTCCCGGAAAGTATACCAGGCGCGATTGAGGAAAAAATCGTTTCAGCGAAACCGCAGTACAAAAACATATTTGTTGCCTACGCTGATTGCGGCACGGGTGGACTGCTGGATAAGGTCCTGGAAAAATTAATAAAGAACGATGGACTGAAAGTAGAACAACAAATCGATTAAAGAAATGAGGAGAGCTATGTGACAAACACAGTCATTAGTTCAGCAAGTAAAGAAATTACCATCGGTTTTGATCAACCATTTGCCATTATTGGCGAACGAATTAACCCGACCGGTAGAAAAATATTATCGGAAGAGATAAAAAATGGCGTTTTTTCGCGGGTCGAGGCAGATGCTATCGCACAAACGAAAGCAGGCGCCCATTTGCTGGATGTCAACGCAGGCGTCCCACTCACTGATGAACCCGCAAACATTGCAAGTATGATAAAACTTGTTCAATCCGTATCAGATTTACCTATTTCGATTGATTCATCCATTGTAGCGGCACTTCAATCGGGATTAGAAGCCTATGAAGGCAAAGCATTAGTCAATTCAGTTACGGGTGAAGAAGAGCGTTTGGAGTCTGTCTTACCACTAGTCAAAAAACACGGTGCAGCCGTCATTGCAATTTCAAATGATGATTCCGGTATTAGCCAGGATATCAATGTACGTTTTGAGGTAGCAAAAAAGATTGTAGAGCGCGCCATGGATCATGGTATTTCGGCAAATGATGTTGTTGTCGATCCCCTGGTCATGCCCATCGGTGCAGTAGAAACTGCCGGCAAACAAGCCATGGAACTCATCCGACGCTTGCGTAACGAATTAAAAGTGAATACGACTTGTGGCGCATCGAATGTCAGTTTTGGCTTACCGAACAGAATGGGGTTAAACACGGCTTTCCTAAACATGGCGATAGCCAGCGGTCTGACTTCAGCTATTACGAACCCTCTTCACGAAGAATTGTTACAAGCAGTCAGAGGCTCAGATGTCATGATGGGTAATGATACGTGCTGTAGTGCCTGGATACAGCACTATCGTGATCCTGAGGCAGACAATTCAAATCGGCGAGTGCGGAAACGTCGTCGTAGTGCCTAGCAGAGTAGAGAACTTGCCTGAAAATAGTTCACAACGCAGTCAGATCATTTTTACACCTTCCGGTAAATGAGCAAACGATGCCGATAATAAAACAGTCTTACAGATTGCGCGAGAACTCGGGGTAGATATTGATTCCGTCTGTGGTGGCCGCGGTATCTGTGGTCGTTGCCAAATCGAAGTAGCTGAGGGACAGCTTGCAAAATATGCCATCGAATCGAGCAACGCAAACTTGTCTCCCATTTCTGATGTCGAACAGGCATATGCTGAGCGACGAGGGCTTAATCCGGTTGTGATCTGTGGTCAACGGAACCCCAATTTGCAGAGCAAACGAGGGATATTGGCGTATCCGGTATTTGTGGCTCGGATATTTTTGCTGGCGCCTTTGGTGCGCATATCGATGTCAAGTACGCCATGGTGCTCGGATTAATACCGGATTGTAAACTAAATAACTGTTCCTAACCCTCGGTCACTTTCAAGGATAAACAGGGACGACATTCAATTCCATGGGCAGGCCCCTGCCGTCATACTGGCGAATGCCAGTATCCAGAGTCATCTGGATGAATGGAAAGTTTAACTGGATGCCTGTCCTGGAATGTTGTAATCCAGGGCTGGCATTCGCCAGCATGACGGCTTGTCGTTTTTTACTCATATCGAAACGATTATTTCTGAAGTTCGAGATATCGAAGGCATTTCTGGGATTCATGTCATGGCTTTTCGACAGGAAAAACTGGTTGCTGATATCATTTCAGATAATGGTTTGTTACCACGCCCAATACGAAAAGGTGGCCCACCCGTCATTAATATAAAAGCCGACGGTGCTAAGTAAGAGTATTATGAAAACACATAGCAAATAATATGCATCTTTTATCGCCATCGAATTACTACAAAAAATGTTCATCAAGGAAGGTTAAAAACTTACTAAACAGTTCTCGCTCTGCGGTAATATCTAGTTTGTGATACAGTCTTTTTCGGTGATTTCTTATTGTACCAACTCCGATTTCCAGTTCTTTAGCAATATTTTCATTTGAATATCCTAGAATAATAAGCCGAAAGATTTGTCGTTCACGCGGTGTTAATTCATCAGTATGGAATTTGTTCAGTGCATTATTAATTCCAATTGCAGATTTCGCTTTTAGCCCTCGCTCTAAAATTAGTAGCCTGGATTCCCTATCAGATAAAAATGAATGGGAAATACGTTCTAAATGAAGTACTCCGTATTTTGTATTTATCGATTTTGGCGTTGGCCCCGAGGCAAAAGCAGTGGCTATTTTGGTGAACTCAGCATCATCATTAGCAATGTTTTTCCACCCCTTGCTTACATATAAACATTTACCACTTTTTTCAACAAGCATATAAATATTGGTATTGTCATGTCCGACATGTGTACTACGTATTGTCCCTAACATAATTTGTTCATGTAAATTTTGCAGTGCGGAGAGTTCAGAAAAGGTGTTTCTTATATAGTCGATTTCATTGTTAGAAAATGTGTCTTCCCGCTCAAGAAAGATAGTGACAGCTGATCGTCCCAGGGAAGGAAAAAACATCGTAATCACATCCATGTCACCAAGGAAAGGTTTCAACGCTGAATAAAAATCTTCTTTGGATTCACCGATTGGACCCAGTGTGTTTGGGGTTAATACACCACCGCGACCGTCATTACGCCAATAATGATACCAGGGATCAAGCCGATAATAGCCATCGTAGTAGAGTTTGTTGACAATATTGAGATCAATCTCAGGTTTTACGTGCTCCAGTTTTCGACTATAGATCAATTTTGGTATGGAAAATGGGGAATAACGAACAATCCACTCAATATCGACCGGGACCTGACTCGTGAGATATTGCATAACACTTTCGTGAAAATGATCCGTACCGACCCGTTCAATGACCGTAGCCAGGGACCCATCAGATTTGGGTAGTTTGGCTACTTGTGGGGTCGATTCGACTAGATGTTTGGCCTGAATATTCATGCTCACATTGAAGATTGTAAGCCATAACTCAATGATAACAATCTAATATAATATTTATTAATGAATCTCATTATCTGATATGCATAAAAAAACTCTTTTATTATAGTAATTGATTCGCCTGCCATTACGATGATCAGGTGCAGCCAGTGAGTCATTTCGATATTCTTCAAATTGATTAATTTAGTTGTCTCTATTGGGACTATTTAGGATACGTACGACTGCTAAGATACGCTAACGTTCAGATCATCCACAGCACCAGGATTATCTTTGAATTGTAGTTAGTTCGATAGCGTATTCAATGTCAGTACTTCGCTAGACAAACTGTCAATTAATATCTGAGGAGAACAACCAGTATGGCTGAAAGGCAGAAACGACGTACAAGAAAACGTGCACAACGTCAGAGTATGGCGCCACCAGCAATTTTGCATCGCCCAGCGCTTGAAAATCAGCTGCCTGTGTACGAGATATTACAAGAAGAGACGGTCGACAAAGTATTAGATTTCTCAATGCGTATTCTTGAAGATATTGGTATCGAATTTCGTCATCCGGATGCTCCCGATGTTTGGAAAAATGCTGGGGCAAAAGTTGATGGTGCTCGAATTTATATTCCTCGCGACCTACTACTCAAATTAATTGAAAGCATTCCTTCAAAAATAAAACTACACGCGCGAAATGCCGAGCGCTCTCTACTGGTTGGCGGAAATCATACCGTATTCAGCGGTACCTATGGATCGCCAAACGTGCTTGATTTTGATAATCAACGTCGTTTTTCAACATTGCGAGATCTGGAAAATTTTACCAAGTTAGCTCACGTAGCCCCAACTGTAAATGTAAATGGTGGTGTATTAGTTGAACCGCTCGATATTGATGTTCCGAAACGACATTTACATTTTTTAAGAACAGCTCTCACGCTATCCGACAAACCCGTAATGGGTGCTGTCACTTCTCAAACGGCCGCTAATGATACTATCAAAATGCTGCAAGTTGTCTTTGGCGAAGAATTCGTTGACAACAATACTGTTGTCGCAGCATTGGTAAACTGTAATTCACCTCTGGTATGGGACGAGACCATGCTCAATGCGCTGACAATCTATGCAAAAGCAAACCAGAGTGTAATTTGTACACCATTCATCATGGCAGGCGCTAGTTCACCTGTTAGTACCATTGGATCCTGTGCTCAGCTTATTGCAGAGGCATTAGCCGGCATGGCATACGCCCAGATCATAAGATCAGGATCGCCGATGATATTCGGTTGTTGCACGCATACTATTTCTATGAGGTCTGGTGCGCCTTTGTGTGGTACGCCAGAAGCAGTGCAGATGAATATTATCGTTGGTCAAGTTGTTCGAAAATTGGGTTTGCCATGGCGAGCCAGTGGTATGTGGAGCACGGCTAAAACTCCCGACATGCAAGCTGGTTTTGAAACCATCATGAGCATTTTTCCCTGTTTATTGGCACAGGCAAATTGGATCATTCATGCAGTTGGCTATGTTGAGGGTGGATTGGCCATGAGTTATTCAAAGTTTGTTCATGATGTTGAACAAATAGGGATTTTCTATGATGTGTTCAAGGCACCTAAAATGGATGACTTGGATGAAGTCTTTGAGACTATCCGGGAAGTCGGGCCGGGTGCACATTTCCTGGGTGCTGCACACACTAGAAAAAATATGTTCTACATTCCAGAGTTGGCCAATGCAGATAGTTTTGAACAATGGCGGGATGAAGGTGCGAGGGACGCCAATCAAGTTGGTCTGGATAAGGCAAAAAAAATACTGGATGAATATGAGCCGCCAGCGATCGATGACAATGTGAATGGAACGTTGGCCGAGTTTATTGAAAAAAGAGAAGCAGAACTTTAAAAGGACAGATATGAACTATGACTTCTAATATCGCTAATCAGGCGTTACGTAATTTAACGAATGATGTTGATTTCAATCTATCAGGACTCAGGCATTACCGCTTGGGCAGAATAAGAGAACAGTTGGAATTAAATGATGTAGCAGCCATTGTATTGTTTGATTCAGTCAACATGCGTTACGCCACTGATACGACAAATATGCAGGTATGGGGACACCATAACCCAGTCCGGTATGTTTTGGTGCCAGTACAGGGACCGGTCATTGTATTTGATGCGACTACCATGATGCATTTATATGACGATGCGGAAATGATAAATAAAGTCAATGTCTGTATACCGTGGACGTACTTTACAGCCGGCCCACGATTCGAAGAGTTCGCAGACGCCTGGGCACAGCAAATTACCGATCTGGTAAAAGAGCATTGTGGAAGCAAAAATCGAATAGCCAGTGATCGTATCAATCCGTTTGGTGTCAGAGCCATTGAAAAACGGAACTTTATTTTGATTGAAGGACAAGGCCTCATGGAGCATGCTCGGGTGATTAAATCTGATGATGAAATCGGTGCAATCCGTTGCGCCATTGCAGCTACAGAAGACGGGATTGAGAAAATGCGGCAGGCATTAGAACCCGGCAAGTCGGAAAGAGAAGTCTGGTCGACTTTGCACCAACGAAATATCGAATTGGGTGGGGAATGGATGGAAGGTCACCTATTCACGAGTGGCCCGCGAACCAATCCATGGTTTCAGGAATGCAGTGATCGGGTAATTCAAAATGGTGATCTGGTGGCCTTTGATACGGATCTAGTTGGCCCATATGGTTATTGTGCTGATATATCACGAACGTGGGTGTGTGGTGATCGCCAAGCGACGAAAGAACAGAATGATTTATACGCTGTCGCAGTAGAACACTTAAATCGCAATCTGGGCATGGTCAAAGCAGGTCTATCATTTAAAGAGTTTGCGGAGAAATCTGAAAACCTGCCAGAAAAATTCCGTGAGCAACAATATGTTTGTGCAGCGCATGGCATAGGGATGTGTGATGAATACCCACAGATACTATATTGGCGTGATTATCAAAAGGCCGGTTTTGATGGCGTGCTTAAGGAAGGAATGACAATCTGTGTTGAGAGTTATGTTGGCGAAGCTGGTGCTAAGGAAGGAGTGAAAATGGAGCAGCAAATTCTAATCACCAGAGATGGCTACATCCCACTTTCGACTTATCCTTACGAGGAGTTATTGAACAGTCGTTAGTCACTAACTCCTAATTGCAGCTTTTCACATTATGATGCAGGTGGTTATTTTGCATTGTCGATTTCCTTTGTATTTAGAAATATTAAAGATGTCAGTTAAGTATTACTTAGATAAAGATCAAAATATGTTGCATGTTATAAAATGAAAAGAACTGATGGCGTAATATTTATGCTGACGCTTGGAGCGATATCAGGTGTATCAGCAACAGCGATCGATATCGCAATACCAGCACAACCCGACATAGCTGCTGCATTTAACTTACCTTTTGGTGCTGGCGCGTCCCTCGTTAGTACGTTTTTACTTGGCTACGGTATAGGTCAAGCCTTTTGGGGACCTATGTCAGATCGTTTTGGTAGAACCACACCTTTATTAATAGCGTTGTTTGGGTTTGTACTGGCCAGCTTGCTATGTGTGCTGACAAACGATTTCAAGATTTTACTACTTTCGAGAACTCTACAAGGTTTTATGGCGGGTGCCGCATTGGTCATTTCGCGAGCCATTGCAAGAGATCAAGGTGGTGGCAAGCGGACCGCAATACTGATCTCTACTTTAACAATCGTTCAGGGATTGGCCCCATTATTAGCGCCTACCATAGGTTCTGGATTATTAACATTGTTTGACTGGCGCGCAACCTTATGGTTTTTGGTCGTGTTTGGAATTATTACGTTAATAGCGTGTCATTTGTTTGTTCCAGACACACTAGAGAAGACCGATAAACGAAAAATAGCGGCCAAAAATATCTTAGATGATGCTACTTTTCTTTTAAGGTCCTGGGAGTTTGTTTTTGGTACGGTAATAACTTCGTCCATATTATTTGGCTATTGCGCAGTACTTGCTGTGGGTGCTGCCGTAGCACAAGAACACTATGGTGTATCCGGAGAGACTTTTGGTCCCATTTTCGCAATCGCGGGAATAGGATTTGTTCTCGGATCAATTGTGACGCGTCAGGCAAATAAGAGATTCGGTGTCTACCAAATATTACTATTTGGCACCATTATATGTGGAATTGCATCAACATTACTCCTGATCAGTATCCCGAACCATCCTAGCCTTACCGTATTTTGGGCCGTTGTTACAGTGTTTGTTTTTTCCTTTGGCATAATTTATCCGAATGGGATAACAATCGGCCTGGAGCCTGCCGGTAATAGAGCCGGGATTGGATCATCTTTAATGGGTGTGAGTCAAACAACATGCGGCGCTATTGGTGCAGAGTTGGCTGCATCAACCATGTTTGCAAGCAATTACGATGGATTTTGTTGGGTAATGGGAGGGGCAGGGATATTTTGCCTATCATTCTCACTGATAAACTTACCTATCCATTATAAAAAAAGTCTTAAATTTGTTGAGACATAGGAAGTGCCTGTTTACATTGATTATTATTCAAAAGTGGGATATTTCCCACTAATTCTTGATATTCATTTTGTGGTAGTTACCCCATATTTTTATTGTTATCGTACGGTGTATAAATACTAAATATTGGAGACCACCGATGCAGAAATCCAGAGAAACTGCAGGGACTCTTTTAGAAAGTATTACTCGCTTTTGTAAGCAAGCCAAAATGGCAGAATCTACTTTTGGCAGGCGAGCAGTGAACGATGGAAAGTTTGTATCCCGTCTTCGTGAGGGATCTCGGGTGACACCGGAGACGTGGGAACGAGTGAGAAACTTTATACAAAAAAATGGTGGTATTGGCCCGGAAAAAATTGATACCAACACTCTTCATCTCGTCTCTCCAACAGGAATAACTGGTCAGAAAAAGTCTTCAAATATTCGTGAAGAAGACAATATATTACCTGCAAAAGAATTTCGTTTCTTTGACAATCGACAAAAGTATTTACTGTTTGTTAATACTTGCAGTGAAAAGGAAATCATCGCACGGAGAGTGGGCATGGAACTGGCGAATATCCACCCATCTCCTCCTGCAGTCCGTATTTTCGATGGCGGTGTTGGGGATGGCTCGGTGTTGACCCGCATTATGCGGGAAATGCACAGGCGATTTCCAACCATGCCATTTTATATAACCGGCAAAGAAATCAGTCTTGAAGATGTACGCTTATCTCTTTCAAAAATAGCTGATAGATTTTTTGAACATCCATCAACGGTACTCGTGTTAACCAATATGTACTATTCAGAAGCGCCTTGGCTCACAGCAAATAAAGTTGAAGCAGCAACATCAATGGTTTGGAATGAGGTGGCTCTTACAGGTACAACTGCACATGATTTTGATGAGCAGATCAACGGACTAAATGATTTCTTGGTCAAAAACTGGCAGGCGAGATATAGTCCAAAGTCAGGGAACCCTATATATGAACGACCTGTTGTACTTGTTTTGTATAGGGAGGATTATCAGTTTCTGCTTGATAATGTTATACCAAGACAGGGAATGACAAAAGCAGATTATGATCTCGTAATTGCCTCACAACCATATCGTTCAAGAGTTTCAGCTGGATTTAAAGCTCAAAAAGTGATAGGTCCCTTAACACGAGCCCTACGAAAGGGAGGGCGATTGCTTGGGATCCATTCTTATGGAAATGATCCAGGCATGGAAATCATAAATAAAATTTGGCCGAATGAAAATCCATTCACATCGAACCGGCATGATATTCTCCTCGCATTGAAAAAAGATCTGGGGAAGGAATCTAGAAAATACAACTTTAATGCCTATGCGGATTCGAGGGCTATTTTTCGGTATGACATGCATACCTTACCTTCAGAAGTTGATTCCAGTATCGGTACATCAACACTATTTGCTGCCTGGAATGCCGCTATTTATGTCGCCCAGATTGAAGACCAAAGATTGGAGGAAGAACTAATCGGTTCAAAATATCTGGATGCAACACGTGATGTTTTACAAAATCATGGTGGATTATGGTTTCAGGATGAGTCCTATGTAGTATCACGTAAGCGTGATTAAGCGTCATGACTAATTCAACAGACGCTTTCGGGATGAATGCTTAAACAGCCATGAGTTTGAATCGCTCGATGATGCACGTAACAAGATCGAAGCCTGGCGGATCGATTATAATGATCATCGTCCGCACAGTTCTCTGGGCCAATTAACGTCGAGTGAATTTGCGGATCAATTTCAACAACAACGAGTTGCCTAGGTTTGAGCCTCACCCCAAAACTAGACAGCCGTAAATTCAAGATTTCCGGCTTTTTGATGTTACTGGTAAAATGTGTGTGGTCTTCTCCCCTCAAGCTGCTTGGGCCGGATGGCGCCGGATTACGCAGTTTGTCAACCCCAGAGCTGAAAAAAACCCAGAAAAATCAACGGAATATATAATATATTGTATATTTCCCACCGGAATTTAGCCGGAATTGATACGTTATAATATATATTCTGACATTGCCCCTAAGAAGCTTGATACAACCGTACCACATCAGCTCCAACACCGGTCACGAAGGTGGCCCACTGGGCCATCAGCCGCCGTCGTTTTGCCAGTAAATCACTGCGCGCATAGGCCTGTTCGACCGCGGAGCCGACTGCGTGTGCGAGCGATAATTCCATGACTGCATGGGCTGTATTCGTGCACTCGCCGGC
This sequence comes from Gammaproteobacteria bacterium, assembly GCA_965248145.1. GTDB lineage: Bacteria > Pseudomonadota > Gammaproteobacteria > Eutrophobiales > Eutrophobiaceae > JAAXHV01. Next base: position 1,600,886 of record OZ252091.1, read on the forward strand.
CCAGTCCCGGAATGAGCTCCGGAATCCGTGTACCGTTGCGCGGTCGGCCAGGCCGGTTGTTCGCAGTATTTTGGTCAGGGTCATGTCACTCATCGGTGCTGGTTTCATGGGTGAGGGGAAAATCAAGTCGGAGCGGTCGCGCAGTATCCGTGCCTGCTCCAGCACGGCCAGCGCCGCATCGGACAGCGGGATCCGGTGCTCGACACCGGCCTTCATGCGGCTGCTCGGGATACGCCATTCCTTTGTTTCAAAGTCGATTTCAGGCCATATGGCCCCGCGGGCCTCGCCGCTGCGCGTCGCGGTCAGCACCAGAAAGCGGAAACACAACTTCGCAGCCAGGGACGCCCCGGATGCCTCCACTGTCTCAAGCGCCACAGGAACTTCCCGGTAAGGCAAGGCCCGGAAGTGCGTTTGCACGGCTGGCATGGCAGGCAGCGCGCCGTCAATCATCTCACCGGCCACGTTGTGCTCTATGAACCCGTGTGCCTGGCACCAGGACAGCACGGTCCGGATGCGATTGCGCTGTTTGCGAGCGACCTCCGGTCTGCCGGTCCATATGGGTGTCAGAATGCGCAGCACGTCCTCCCGCTTTATCCGGTCAACGCGCAGCTTGCCGATCACCGGCAGGACATGCTTGGCCATGCCCTGCTGCCAGTTTTTGGCTGTCGTCTCACTGCGCCAGCGCGCCCGGTTTGCCTCGAATGTTTTATCCGCGGCCTCGCGGAACGTCGGCATCCTGGCCTCGCGCTTCTCGGCGAGCGGGTCGCCCCCGGCCCGCGCGAGCTTGCGGTTTTGGAAGGCCGCCGCGCGCGCCTCGGCCAGGCTCACCAGCGGAAACCCGCCCAGGCCGATATCACAGCGACGGCCGTGTATAGTGAGCCGCTGTACCCAGGATTTCGAGCCGCCAGGGGCGATATACAGGTACAGCGTCTCGCCGGCGCGGTAGATGCCCGGAAGCTTGGTCGATTTCGCCGATACCGCTGTCAGTGTTTTTTTCATAGTGCACCTGCCATTTTTCCCACATATTTTCCAACGTAATAAATGAGAGAATACGATAGCGGATAGTAGTTATTAACAGCCATTGATAGAATAAATATCAGTTAAAATAACAAGTTAGGTTATGATAATACGATGCAGTAGTAGAGTAAAGCAGGGAAAAGTGGTGCCGGATGACGGATTCGAACCGCCGACCATCCGCTTACAAGGCGGGCGCTCTACCAACTGAGCTAATCCGGCATTATCATGTAGCGAGAAGCCATCCTTGGCGCGACGCTTGAGGCTTGGCGGATTATAATACAATACTTTCGCAGCCTGGAGACGAATACATTATGTTCTCCGCATGATGCCGAGTGTCTCTTCCATGGGCATGACGTCGCTTTCCATTTTTCCTTCTGTCAGAAGACAGAGTAACATATACATATAAACCGGAATAACTGAGGAGTTGAATGATGAAATTAAATCATTATCTAATCATATTGATTACAGTATTAAGTCTGCCTGCGAGCCAGGTGGTTGCCGGCGAGAACATTGATCAACTCACGGCAATCGCAGATGGTGAGCATCGTTCCGAGGCATACAGGTCGCGGAATCAATACCGCAACCCGGCAAAAACGCTTGACTGGTTCGGTATCCGCAATGACATGACGGTAGTTGAAATATCCCCGGGAGGAGGTGGCTGGTATTCGGAAATATTGGCGTCTTACTTAAGGGACAAGGGAAAACTTTACGTGGGGAGCTACGATAGTGAATCCGAGATTGAGTACTACCGCCGCAACTATCAAAAATACAATGACAAGCTGGCGGCTCAACCGGAAATATACGACAAGGTCAGTGTGTTTGAGTTTGCGCCTCCGAACAAGCCGTCACTGCAGCCGGAAGGGCAGGCGGACATGGTGTTGACCTTCCGGAATGTACACAACTGGCTGAATAATGATACGGCAGATCAGGTTTTTTCTGCGATATACATGGTGCTTAAACCTGGCGGTATCCTGGGTCTTGTAACCCACAGGGGTGAAGAGCACATGGTCGGAAAAACATGGACAAAACAAGGTTACGTTGCCGAGGCCGAAGTCATCCGCCTTGCGCAACAGGCCGGGTTACAGTTCGTTGATAAAGCGGAGATCAATGCAAACCCCAAGGATACCAGGGACTATGAAAAAGGCGTCTGGACCCTGCCGCCCACCTACAGGAGGGGCGACGAGGATCGTGACAGATATGCCGCTATCGGAGAAAGCGACAGGATGACCATGAAGTTTGTAAAACCGGAATAAAAAACTATGTGAATGGGGTCAGAGTAAAAATACAGGCATCGACCAGCGCTGCCGGCTCTTGCTGTGTATTTTTACTCTGACCCCGGCTATTACATTCGCTAGTCGTGGATCACCACGCCCCAGGGGAACTTGCCGACCTCAATGGTCTTGATGACTTCGTCTTTCTCGGTGTCAATGACGGAAACGGTGCCGCTGACGCCGTTGGTGGTGAAGACCCGCCGGCCGTCTTTGGATATAGCCAGTCCCCAGACCCGCTTGCCCACCGGAATGCCCTTGATTAATTCCATCGTATCAGCGTTCAATACCATAACCTGGTTGGACCTGCCCCCTGCCACGTAGAGCTTGGTTTCATCCTTGTTTAAAATCACGTCCTTGGGTTTGGCTTTTTCAGCCGCTATTTTCCTGACCGCAATGATCTCGTGGTTAACCATGTCGATCTTTTTGACCTCGCCGCTGATCTCGGAGGTGGAATATGCAATGCTGCCGTCTTGATTGAATACGGCTGCGCGCGGCCTGGCGCCGACCAGGATGTTGGCGATGATAGTATGTTCGGGAACCTGTATAACGTGCAGCATATTGGTCGATTCACTGGTGACGATAACTTGCTTGCCGTCGGGTGAAATGGCCACGCCTTCCGGCTCCAGGCCCACCTGTATCTCCGCTATTTGCTCTCCCGTCCTCGGATCGAAGACCGTGGCCTTGGCATCATCCTCATTGGAGATGTAAATGTTCCCGCCCGGGTGAACCGCAAATGTTTCGGGGTCGGACCCGGCCTGGAATTTTCGCAATAGTTCCAGTGTCTTCAGGTCGATGACCGCGATGACGTTCTCTTCACTGACCGCGACATATAATTCAGTGCCGTCCGGAGAGATGCCGATCCCCCTGGGACGGTCGCCGATTTCGATGGTTTTTTCGACTTCCAGGGAGGAACCGTCAATGACTGAGATATCGTTACTGCGCTCATTGGTGACGAAGATACGGCCGCTGGCGGCATGGGCAAGCTGTAAACTGCCCAGGAACAATACGACTAATGTAATAAGGTGCTTCATTGGTTACTCCATAAGTTTAAACAGTGTGATTCAGCCACAGAGGGCACAAGACATTTGCAAACCTGCCATCACTCTGTGTTCTCAGTAGCCTTAATTATAACAGGAAGCCAGACCCAGGCTGTCCACGTCGTCAGACGCTACGACTCCTCTGACCGGCGCCTCGCCCATCAGTTCCCCGTCGGGGTTGACCATCAACAGCAGTTGGCGCAGCTGGCCGGTGTCACGGAAATCCATATCAAGACCCTTCTGGCCGTCAAACGACAATTCGGTTTTAAGATGATTCAACAGCGCGGCCGGGTCGGTTAGATTTTTCCTTGCCACCGAGTTCGAGGTCATCTTGACCGCGGCCCAGCCGGCCCAGGCATACTGGTCCATGGGTTCGGAAAACTTCTTCTTATAACGTTTATTCAAATCCCGCGCGGCGAATTTCACAAAATCAGGGTGCCAGCCCGAAGCGCTTATCTCATCACCGGGGGATTTTTGCAGCCACTGGGCTTTGGCGTCAGCCAGCATTTTCCCGCTGGGGATAACGTGGAGAAGGTTTGGGCTGCATGCCTCCCTGAGTGCGTCATCGTGTACGGTCACGTTGAAGATGGCATGATCCTTGAAGCCGGCCCCGGCTTGTTGCAGGTCGTCTGCACCGGTGGCGCTGATGATGGCGATAACCTCAGCGGGATTGATCGAGTCGATATTTTCCCCGGTAAATTCCTGTAATGAATAGCTCTGGCCCAGGAATTGACCTTGCAGGTTTGCCTCATGTATGCCCTGTTTAACGCCGCTATGGGCGCTGCTGTTTTCAGCGCCGATGAAGGCAAACCTGATTTCTGTCTCTTCTACGGCGCCGGTTGTGGCACAGCAAAGAAAAACGAATGTGGTGACGATAAAATAAATGGTTTTCATGGGTATGTTGCCTGTTAACCTGATGGTTGGACTTGCTATAATAATAATAGTTCTGAGCCGTGGATAATCCGCGCCGAATCCCGGCCGATATATCTTCCTTGATAAAGGCGATATTATACTTGACAAACCAAAAATAGTCTCCTATAATTTCAGTATAGACTTAAACACTGGAGAACGAAATGTCTGTACTGAATGCCCGCTACATGCAAGATGAAGCCGCAGCCTTCGCACACGTTGAAAGTATGCTCTGGCCGAATGGCCCTGTCTGCACCGCATGTGGTTCGCTGGATAATGCGTACCACCTGAACGGCGTTCGTTCCAAACCGTCCAATAAGAACCCCAAAGGCAAGGTACGTCGCGGCCTGCACAAGTGCAAGGATTGTGGCAAGCAGTTCACTATCCGCATGGGAACGATTTTTGAGTCCAGCCATATCGACCTGCACCTGTGGCTGCAAGCCATCCACCTGATTACCAGCAGCAAGAAGGGTATCAGTGCTAACCAGTTACACCGCACCCTGGGCGTTACCCTCAAGACCGCCTGGTTCCTGGGTCACAGAGTACGCGAGGCCATGAGGGATAATGACCCTGCTATCTTCGGACAGGGTGGCGGGATTGTTGAGTCCGATGAAACCTTTATCGGCAATGCCCGTGAGCGGCATCCAGGCGCACGTGGTTACAGCCACAAGAACAAAGTCCTGTCACTGGTTGATAGAAACTCCGGACGGGCAAGGAGCATGGTTGTTGACAACCTGAAGGCATCCACCATCATGCCCGTCCTGAAGGACAACATTTCCAAAGATGCGCGCCTGATGACGGATGAAGCCAAGCATTACAGCAAGGCAAATGACCACTTTGCCGGACATGGTACTGTCGAGCATGGCGCAGGTGAATATGTCTCTGCACTGGATAACAGCATCCATACCAACACGATTGAAGGCTATTTCAGCATCTTCAAGCGCGGCATGAAGGGCGTTTATCAGCACTGCTCCCCGAAGCACCTGCACCGCTACCTGGCCGAATATGAGTTCCGGTATAACAACCGTGAGGCGAACGGGGTTGAAGATGCGGAGCGGGCCGGCAACGCGCTGTTGAATGTCATTGGTCGGCGTCTAACGTATAAAACGGCTGGTTAAGCCGGAAACAGTTGCTTTAACCGACAAGATTCGCGAGGATAAAGACTAGGATTTTCAACAGGGATGATTTAGATGCGGGGACGGTGCGGAAACACCGCCCCCAATTTCCACCGCACAAGTGGATTGTCTGATCGGACGCAATGAAGTATAGCACCTTCATTCCTGCCGTCAAGATTTTTCCGCTTGTGCCTTCGTGCCGCGTTGCGGCAGGAGGCGTATATGACTTTAACTGCCGAGTTTGGCCCCGCTGCGTACCCGTACTTTAACCGCAATGATGTTGAATACAAGCCACCAGTTAAACGCCGCATAATACGGGATTTCAGGATCACGGATATAGCGGTTATTGATAAGAGCGGCAAACGTATCGTGATAATGGAACGAAAAGCGGCGTAAGCATTTGACGCTCGGGCTGCAGGAGAGTAACTTTGTCGCATACTGCATTCCAACCCTGATTAATTGGTAGCCCATAATGAAATGTTTTTTCGTAATTTTTTGTCCTGAGCATAATTTCTCACAGGAAGTACGTGATAAATTTCCAGATTATCATTTTCGTATTTCAGACCATGTATGGGCTATTGCTGCTCCTGACGATAAGACAGCTCATGATATTCATCAAATACTTGAATTTGGCCAGGGCCGCTGGGGGGTCGTGCTTAAAGCTGATGAATATTATGGTTTTTTTGATGAGGGGTTGTGGCAAAAATTAAGAACATGGGAAGGGCTATAATGAATGATAATGTTGCAAGGTTGCCTGGGGGCGAGACTCCTCATGACAATAACAACAAAGGGCCTTTGGGAGAGAGAGTTAGGGCGTTAGAAGAACGAACTAACCATTTGGCCACCAAAACAGATGTATCAAACCTCAAAATCTGGATATTAGCTGGCGTTATTGGTGCAGTGCCGATCCTAGTAACATTATTCTTTGTGGCGGTGAGACTTCTCCAGTTAATGCCTGGGAAATAAGCCGATTACCTATCCCAGCCAAGTTATGTTTATAATCACTCTATGACTACAGAAAAAGACCAAAAGACCCAACACAAGCGTTTCGTTGAAAAGGCCACACAACTAGGCTGCGATGAAGACGAAAACCGCTTTAATGCGACACTCAAGAAGATAGCCAGAACTGAGCCGCAGAAGAAGAACGGTAAGGGGCCTGTCAGTTCCTCATAAATCCCCGTTTCCTGTTCTCCCGGCGGAGTCCTGACAGCGTGTAAGTGTGGGACTTCAGCCTGTTACAAGGCCCGCATAGCAGTATCCGGTTCGATATGTGATTAATCCCGCCATCCGCCCTGGGGACGTTGTGATCCAGTTCCAGGTAGCGCGGATCGTCAAACTTCCGGTCACAGCCCTGGCATTTTGTACCCTGTTGCGATAGCAGAATATCGTACATTTCCGCCCTGGACATCTTCCGGCCTGGCGGTTCTGGTATGGACTTCTTGACTTTGAGATACGGCGCAGACGTGTCGCCTTCATCCGTCCTGGCTGGTAAGTCCTGCGTATAATGCACTTCTCCGAATAAGCCCACTTCATCATGCAGCCGCTTGATTACAACCTCGTGCGCCTTGTCCCATATATCTATCCCCACCCATTGCCTGTTTATCCGCTCTGAGGCTACACAGGTTGTAGCACAACCCGCAAACGGATCGAGGACAATATCGCCTTCATTACTGGATGCCTTGATGATGCGTTCGTAAAGAGTAAGAGGTTTCTGGGTCGGGTAGCCGGTTCGCTCACTATCTTCCCTGTTAAGTGACTGAATATCTGTCCACCAGTCAGGGCATAAGGCCCCTGTAGACACCTTGTATTTGTAAACTTTCCCTGTCTTCTTATCCGTTTTTACTTGCCATTCATTCCCCTCGCTGTCAGTTTCGATTTTCATGTGCGTTTTCCGTCTTTCCAATCTGACATCATCGGCATTGAAACCATAAACAGACGATTTTGAATAGTACAAAATGACATCGTGTTTCCTTGCAAATTGTTTCTTGCTTCGGCTACCGATTCCATAACACCAGATTATTTCATTCCTAAAATTCTTTCTTCCAAAAATCGCATCCATCACCGCTTTCAGGTAGTGCGAAGCGGTCGGATCGCAGTGCAGGTAAATGCTCCCCGTAGGCTTCAATATCCGGCGCATGGCAAGCAGTCGCACGGCCATGAAGCACATATACGCACCCATGCCTCCAGAGTGTGCGTGCATGGCTGATTCAATCGCTTCCATCAATGCGGGGTGATCATCCGTAATCTGGTCAACCCATTCTTGGTGAACGTCCTTTTCCCATGACCACCGATCTTGAAATGATGCACCTTCGGCTAAACTGTCCGGGGTGGCATGGAAATCACGGCTTTTGTTGAATGGCGGATCGGTCGCAATCAGGTCAACGGATTCGGAGTTCATGGCGCGCATGAAATCCAGATTGTCGCCGTGAAACAGGGTGCGGTTTATCCAGTTGGCATTCATGCTACAATCCTAGTTGTGCGTTACTGGTTTGTCAAGTATAATATCGCCTTGATAAAGGATGTGTTGCTATCGCCAGTATATTTTTGTATTCTTTTCACGAAAGGTTTTTGTACGTGAGTAATAAGCTATACTATCAAGAAAACCCGGCTGATCTCATTATAATAAAACCGGGACTGACACGGCCGGGACTTTTTCCCGGTTTTGGTATGATGTTTTCGCTCTTTAACCGTTTAAACGTTGCTATTTAAGGAGGACGTGATGCTGAGATCACTCCAGATTGAACCGGAAAAGTGTACCGGCTGTTTGCAATGCGAGATGGCTTGTTCCTACCAGGCGGAAGGGGTATTCAATCCCGCAAAATCCCGCATCAAGGTATTTACCTTCCATGAGGAAGGTCGTTTTGTCCCCTATACCTGCACCCAGTGCAGTGAGGCCTGGTGCATGCACGCCTGTCCCGTCGAAGCCATCGTGCTGAATGAAGAAACGGGTTCCAAGGACGTACTGGCCGACGTTTGCGTCGGCTGCAAGGTTTGCACCATCGCCTGTCCGTTCGGGACAGTCAACTATAACCAGGACACGAAGATCGTCTATAAATGCGACTTGTGCGGTGGCGATCCTGAATGTGCAAAGGCCTGTCCGACGGCCGCGATCACTTACGTCGATGCCGATCATACCGGACTTGGCCGGATGCGCGCCCATGCGGCGGAAAATGCCGGTATCGGCGCAAACTGAATTCCCGGAGGAGATTGAAAATGGCTTGGGCTAATAATGTATTACGAATAAATCTGACCGATGGTTCCAGCAGCAATGAACCGCTAAACATGGACTGGGCCAGGCAATACCTGGGACAACGTGGTCTTGCCAGCAAGTACCTGGCTGAAGAAATCGACCCCGCGTGTGACGCTCTTGCACCCGATAACAAGCTGATTATGACTACCGGACCGTTGACCGGCACCATGGCCTCCACCGGTGGCCGTTACTCCGTCGTTACCAAGAGTCCGTTAACCGGCGCGATCGCGTGTTCAAACTCCGGCGGTTTTATCGGCGCCGAGTTGAAAAGCGCGGGCTACGACATGATCATTTTTGAGGGTAAGTCACCCAGGCCGGTTTACCTGTATATAGAAAACGACAAGGTGGAACTGCTCCCTGCGGATGAGATCTGGGGCAAGTCGGTCTGGGCCGCGGATGAGTGGCTGCACAAAAAATACCAGGATCCGTTGTTGCGAATAGCCGCCGTCGGTCGCAGCGCCGAGCAGGGTTGTCTTTACGCGGCAATCGTGAACGATCTTCATCGCGCTGCCGGTCGTTCAGGCGTTGGAACGGTCATGGCGTCCAAGAATCTCAAGGCGGTAGCGGTCAGGGGGTCCAAAGGCGTAGGTAACCTCAGGGACCCCGCCGCATTCATGCAGGCGGTCAATGCCGGCAAGAAGGTCCTGGCTGAAAACGCGGTAACCGGACAGGGCCTGCCGACTTATGGCACGAATGTCCTGATGAACGTCATCAACGAAGTAGGGGCCATGCCGACCCGTAATATGCGCGAAGTCCAGTTCAGCGGCGCCGGCAAGATTTCCGGTGAAGCCATGCATGAGCCGCGAGAGAGTGACGGCAAACCTAACCTGGTCACCAATGCGGGGTGTTTTGGCTGCACCATTGCCTGCGGCCGTATATCCACTATCGACCGCGGTCATTTCACCGTTGAAAACAAACCGCAATACTGGGGCGCATCGGGTGGTCTGGAGTACGAGGCGGCCTGGGCGCTGGGTTCGGATACCGGTGTTGACGACATAGATGCGTTGACGTATGTGAATTTCCTCTGTAATGAAGACGGGTTCGACCCGATTTCCTTCGGTTCCACCGTTGCGGCCGCCATGGAGATGTACGAAATGGGCGCGATTACCAAAGAACATACGGGCGGCGTCGAAATGAAGTTCGGCTCGGCAGAAGCGCTTTCCTGGGCGGCTGAAGCAACCTGCAAGGGTGAGGGTTTCGGCCAGGATCTGGGACTGGGTTCAAAACGCCTGTGTGAAAAATACGGTCATCCCGATTTGTCGATGACGGTGAAGGGACAGGAATTTCCCGCTTATGATCCCCGGGGTATCCAGGGCATGGGGCTGACCTACGCCACGTCCAACCGCGGCGCTTGCCATCTGCGCAGTTACACCGTGTCGTCCGAGGTGATGGGCGTGCCGGTAAAAACCGATCCCCTGGTGACGGAAGGCAAACCGGAACTGGTCAAAGCCTTCCAGGATGCCACTGCCATCGTGGATTCAAGCGGCTTGTGCATCTTCACTACGTTTGCCTGGACCCTGGAAGACATTGCGCCCCAGGTGGCGGCGGCCTGTGAGGGTGACTGGACCCCCGAATCCATGCTGGAGGCGGGTGAGCGTATCTGGAACCTGGAGCGTGAGTTCAATCTCGCGGCCGGGCTGACCGCGGCAGACGATACGCTGCCGAAACGGATGCTCACGGAACCGGCCCAGACCGGACCGGCAAAAGGCAAGGTGAACAACCTGCACGAAATGTTGCCGAAATACTACGAAATTCGCGGCTGGGATAAACAGGGCGTGCCCACCGCTGACACGCGCCAACGCCTGGGCCTGGACTGAGAAGATTAACCATGGAACACGTCATTATCGGCGCCGGGCCCGCCGGCATTATCGCGGCAGAGACTCTCAGGAAAAACTCTGCCTCCTGTTCAATAAAAATCATAGGCGATGAAACAGAGCCACCGTATTCCCGCATGGCCTTGCCCTATTACCTCATCAACAATATCGATGAGGAGGGCACTCACCTGCGAAAATCCGCAAGTCATTATGTGGACAAGAGCATCGAAGTGATCCGGGACCGGGTGGAGTCGGTGGATACCGGCGCGCATTCCCTGGCGTTGGAGAGCGGCGCGTCGGTCAGCTTCGATAAATTGCTGGTCGCTACGGGGTCCCATCCAATCCGCCCCCCCATCCCGGGACTGGATTTACCCGGCATTCACTCCTGTTGGACCCTGGAGGACGGCAGGAATATTGCGAAGAAAGCCGGCAAAGGGGCTGACGTAATCCTGATGGGCGCGGGTTTTATCGGTTGTATTATCCTGGAGTCGTTGGCCCTGCGCGAGTTAAACCTGACGGTGATTGAAATGGAAGATCGCATGGTGCCGCGCATGATGAACCAGACCGCCGGGAACCTGATAAAGCAATGGTGCCTGGCCAAGGGAGTCAACGTGTTGACCTCGACCAGGGTTGAAGCAATTGAACAGGCTGACGGCGGAAGGTTGTCGGTGCGGCTGGATAACGGCGACCTGCTGGGCGCCGACGTAATAATTTCCGCCACGGGCGTGCGGGCTAATATTCAATTCCTGGAAGGCAGCGGTATCGAGACGGATTTCGGCGTCCTGGTGAATGACCGGTTGCAAAGCAGCCACCCCGACGTGTACGCCGCCGGCGACGTGTGCCAGGGCAAGGACTTTTCCACGGAGGAATTCAATGTACAGGCCATCCAGACTACGGCCGCCGACCACGGCAGGATAGCGGCAATGAACATGTCCGGCAGGGATACCCGTCACCAGGGCAGCGTCAATATGAACGTGCTTGACACCATGGGCCTGGTCTCCACCTCTTATGGTTTGTGGATGGGCGTAGACGGCGGTGAATCCGTTGAACTGGTTGACGCGGAAAGATACCGGTACATCAGCCTGCAATTCCAGGACGATATCCTGGTGGGCGCCCAGGCCCTGGGGCTGACCAACCACGTGGGCGTACTGAGGGGACTGATACAGACAAAGCTGAAACTGGGCAAATGGAAAGATCACTTGTTGCGCGACCCGACCCGGATCATGGAAGCTTACCTGGGCGCAACCCAGTCCATCGGTCACAACGCCGCAGTTCTTTGAACAACATGGCCGCCCCTCCCGCCATTCCTGCGAAAGCAGGGATCCAGTCAAATAAACCGTCGCAAAGCGACACAATTATAATGAAACTCACCCTCAAACTCTACGCCGGTTTGACCGATTATCTTCCTGCCGGCGCCGAAGACAATAAACTCATGGTTGAAATTTCCGCAAATAACACCGCCTACGAGATTATCGATAAATACAAGGTGCCCAGGGAAATGGCTCATCTCGTCTTGTTGAACGGCGTCTATATCAAACCGGAAGACCGTGACCGGACCGTGTTCAATGATGGAGACACCCTGGCGATATGGCCGCCGGTGGCTGGGGGGTGAGCCGGGAAGATATGAGAAAAGGGGACAGAATTAATTCTGTCCCCAAACTTTCATCTGATGCCAGTCTGACCCGCGAGATGAGCATCACCCACAAGGAATTTTTCAGACTGCTCCCCAAAGCGGTTGAAAGTGCTCCTGTTTCCCACCGGGACGACGCCGTAGTCATCACCACCAGGACGGGCAGGGTCAGAGTGACCCTGGCTCCCGAGACCACGAGAAAACTGGCCATGCTGGAGTTCCCCGTGACTGAAATTACCCTGGAATTCACCGGTTTTACCGCTGCCGCCCGCCAGGCTTTCCTGGCGCGGTTTAACCTGGCGTTTCAAAAAGGTGGGGGGTGAGCCGGAAAAAGAAAAAGTTTAAAGCAAGGCGAATTGGTTATATACTTACCTGACGAACCAGGAACTGAACTTATGACACCTGAATTAATTGCTGTTATCACTATTGGTATTGCCTTGGCAGGCCTGATGCTGCGTCAGGGACAGAGACTTGATCAGCGAATTGACAGGTTGGAAGAACGGATTGGAGAACGGTTTAAAATGGTGGATGAGCGGTTTGACAAGGTAGATGAGCGGTTTGACAAGGTAGATGCACGGTTTGACAAGGTAGATGCACGGTTTGACAAGATGGAAGAGCGTATGGGGACAATGGAAAGGCAGCAGGCTAAACTGGAAGGGTTGTTAGAAGGTCTGCGGGAAGCTGTCACCCATTCTCGTGCCGCATAAGGATGAAAAAAAGCTGAAACCGGGTCAATGTTGCATAAAAGACACAGAATTATAAAAAAAATTAATAAATTTGTTGTATAATCGTCTTTATTGTGTTGAAATCGTATCAGCTATGCAGTATGCTTGTATTAATGTCGGTGTGAGAAGCTAATAAAAAGAAATTTATATGCTTGGGAATGTCCCAAGCCGGCAAAAATTATTTAGAGGGGACTGTATGCCGGAGATACCGGGCATAGTTCTCAAAGTTACGGATTTTATTAACTTACGTACCTTTTAACTTAATCTCTTTCCTGAGGAGGACGATGATGAAAACATATATCACCAGGCTTTCAACATCACTGGGCGCATTGGCGCTGGTTGCTGCTTTAAGTGCGCCGGCCAACGCGGCAGTGGTCCTGGGTGGGGCGGACGGTTGGGAAGTCAGCTACGGCGGCTTTATCAACCTGTTCTACACCCAGACCGACTTTGAGTATATTACTGGCGGTAGTGAAGACAGCGCCCACTTGCAAGAGGGTCTGTTGCCTTCCTTCCATACCATGACAGTCAAGACCCCCGAAGTCAACGGGCTGACGGGCACCGGCCAGATCACCTTTGCGGTGGATAGTTCCGCCGAGAAAAGTGGTCGTTTGAATAAGTCCGGCACATTGGGGACGGGTTCCAACATTGATATGCGTGAAGTCTTTTTTAACGTATCAGGCGATTTCGGTACCATCAGTGTAGGCCGCACCCTGGCACTATTTCAACGCCAGGCGATTTTGCAGGACCTTACCCTGTTTGGTATGGGTGTGCAGTTAGGGCCTGATGGTGGCGGCACCGGCCTGGGTCGTATTGGCTTTGGTTACGTTTATCCCGATTTCCGTACCCGGTTTGTCTACCAGACCCCGGATATGAACGGTTTCCAGTTGTCAGTGGGCATCTTTGATCCTCAGGAACCGGGTGGAAGCGTAGGTACTGAAACATCAGAAACCGATACTCCGCAGTTCCAGGCGGAAGCCACTTTCAATTCCGCTTTCGAAGGCGGCAGCTTCAGCGGCTGGGCCGGTTTCCTCTGGCAGGAACAGGAAATAACCGGTTCCCCCATGGGCGGAACGGGTGACGTGGAATCCGTAGGCTGGAATATCGGCGCAACAGTCAGTGCCAGTGGTTTCAGTATGACCGGCAGCTTTTACGATGGCGAAGCATTAGGGCCATTACTGTTCAACAGGGGTGGTGGTTTAGGTTTCGGATGTAACGCTACCGGCTGTAAGGAAGCTGATAATGACGGTTTCTATGTCCAGTCCAGTTATACCTTCAACGGAACCACCAAGATCGGTGGCGGCTACGGTGAATCAACACAGGACGGCGATGCCATGTTTGGTATAGCTGACGTTCAAAGTGAACTCTGGACGGTCGGTGTCTACCATGATGTCAATTCCTGGCTGAAGGTCATTGCCGAATACGGCAATTATGAAAGCACCTTGCTCAACTATAAGGACGTAGACATCTTCTCTATCGGCGGGTTCCTGCTCTGGTAAGCATCCGCTAAACGAAAAAGGTATTTAATACCTGACGAAAAGGCGCACACTGTGCGCCTTTTTGTTTTGAATTGTCAGTGGATGATTTTGTCATAGTCAGCGTGTGAGCCAATCCAGAACCATTGAATACTGTCCCCCACTTCCACGCCAAGCGCTCTGTATCGCCTGCCGATACGCACACTCCATAAATCAGACCCTTGTATTTGTTTGAAATGTAATGATGGGTGTTGAGGATTTTCTTTCAACAATGCATAGTCGGATTTTGCATGAGCCTGAACTTTTGGAGGCAGGTCGTTAAAAGACTGCCAAAAACGCCGTGACGCAAAGTGCTTCAAAGCTCGGTTGCCTTACCTTCCTGATAATCCTGAAGCGCCTCTGATATGAGAGCATCCAGTTTTCCGCCGCGGTAATCTGCCTCGATTTCCTTATCCCACAAGTCTGCATCGTAGTTCAGGAACCAAGAGCGAAACTCCACCAAATCCGGTGGTGACAAGTTCTCTACCGCTCTCTCAACAGCTTTAACATTCGACATTTTCAACTCCTGTGTCTGGTAACCAACTGACTGGATTCTTTGGGTGTTGCACTCATTATCTGCATTTACGTTTAAATTGTATATCGACATTTGATATATTTCACCAATGATTTGGTATTGCAGGATCCAGGATCGGGGTCGGACCTTCATAACGGCCTGTTTCAATTCAATATATACACCATATATACCGGTTATTTCCGCTTAAAATGCCTATTTTTCTGTCCACATGCGGCCGGTAAGAACCTAACCCCTTCCGTACTTAATTTCCGGTATAGTGTATATAGCATAAAGTCGCCAGAGGGCGTATTGCTCGGTTACACTACCACAGGCACAATGGTGGCATTGTGGTCAGAATAATAATTAATCATCGTGTCCTCGGAATCACAATGAGGAAGTGCAAAGGATAAAATCTACATGGACTTTGAATGGGATTCTCACAAAGCAGAATTAAATCAGAATAAACACGGAGTTTCTTTTTTTGAAGCCTGTGAAGTGTTTGACGATGACTTATCGTCATCAGTGCTTGACCCTGACCACTCCATACAAGAGGAACGGCACTTGATATTTGGTAGAACATCCAGTGATAAATACTTGACAGTATCCTATACTGAGCGAAATGATAGAATACGCATTATATCTGTAAGACAAATGACGCCACGGGAACGTAGAGCTTATGAACAACGATGATGATACCCTTAGAGCAGAATACCCTGATAACCTGATAAAATCCGGAATTCGTGGAAAGTATACAAAACAATATCGTGAAGGCACGAATATAGTCGTTATCGAGCCTGATTTGCACAAATTATTTCCTGATTCAGATGCTGTAAACCGCGCCCTGCGCGAATACGTTGCCGATAAACAATTGACGATCTGATGCCTGTGATCGGAGAAAAGAAGACTGATTTTTTCAAATGCTAACGGTTTATTGTGGGTTTTTCCTATTCTCAGCCAGGGCCGGCTGACTCCTCCCCTTCTGGACTACGCCACAAGAGCTAAAAGCACAGTTTCGCTCAGCAAGTATTCTTAAAAATAACCGTGTTGTGTTCAATATAGCGGGGAATAAATATCGGCTGGTTGTTGCTATCGATTATCAAAGACAAGCCTGTTTTATAAAATTTATAGGCACACATAAACAATATGGGGCTATTGACGCGGAGGTCTATGATGGATATTCAACCCATTAAAAATGAACGGGATTATGAGCAAGTCCTTGCAGAAATTGAAAGGCTATGGGGGGCTGAGGAAGGTACGGAAGCGGGTGACAAACTGGATATCCTGCTTATCCTTGTTGAAGATTATGAAGAAAAGCATCACAGGATTTCTCCGCCTGGTCCCATAGAGGCTATTAAATTCAGGATGGAGCAAATGAACTTGACAAGAAAGGATTTAGAACCCTATATCGGTAACCGGGGCAGGGTTTCAGAAATCCTCAACCACCGCAGGGAACTATCATTGAACATGATTCGAAACCTTCATTCAAACCTGTCTATTCCACTGGAAAGTCTTATCGGTGAAACCCAAGTGAACACATAACACTCCCCATAAATCAGACCGATGTATTTGTTTGAAATGTAATGATGGGTGTTGTGGATTTTCCTTCCGTGCGCCTTTTTGTTTTGGACCCTGGATTGTTATATAATTATGCTACCGGGGATGAGATTGGCAGCCCCGCTTCCGATGACCAAACTCTATCAGGGAGGATGAGAAATGAGCGCAAATGTATTGAACACATACCAGGCGGTAAAGACCTTGAGGGAAGCCGGAGTAGGCGAGAGTCAGGCTGAAGCAATGGTAAACATTATGAACGACGGCATCGGGGATAACCTGGCGACCAGGGATGATCTGCGGGTATTGAAACAGGAGTTGACACAGGATCTGAGATTGCTCGAACAACGCTTAACTATTCGTCTGGGCGGGTTGATGATTGCTGTGAGCAGCCTGGTAGTCGCTGCCGTCAAGGTGCTTTGAGACTTGCGTTTATACCTATGAAAAATTTTACCAAATCCAGCGTCCTGTATTTGCTTCTGCTGTTGTACGCAGGCAATATCCCGGCTGATTTGTTGCCCGGCTTCGGCACAAACGATGAAGTTCTGTGGAAATCCGGCTCCAACCTGTATATCAAGCTGACGGAACAGGACGAGTCCAAAAAGGTAACAACCCCACCGAACCAGCACCCGGCGCAGTTGAATGACAACCAGGTCAGTAATGCGCTCGAAGGCATTGAAGTCTGGAGTGGCGGCGGTTTCTTTAAAAAAAAGGGATTGAAGAAATTATTTTCCCTGCAACAGGCTCGACTTCTGGGACAATATGTCAGCGCCGGATTATCCAGGGCCGTGTCCGACCAGGACATCGTCTTTGTGTTGGCTCGCTCCGAAAAGAAATACTACGTCATCCAGGATACGGGCTATACGGGCGGACGGGTTTTCTACCTGAACGACAAGCTGCATATCATCATCGGTGATTTCGACACAAAGGGGGATAGGTTCAAGGAAACAGCCCAAAAAAGTCATGGCGTGACGGACGTAAAGCAATATTTCAGGTCCGGTCGCCGGGCCAAACCTTCAAATTTCAAGGATTCCGTGGTGGGCAGGGCCGGAATAAGCACCCATACGGATGGCTCCAAGGCGCGCCGGGACTGGTTGGTGATAGACCTGGAACAGGCGGCAACCACGTACCTGGCTGAAAAAAAAGAGCAGGAACCACAGAAGACCGTGACCGGCGAAGCCTTCCAGGCTGAGGCGGCCCGGCTCGCGCGGGAGAGACGGGAAATGCGCCTGGAATTAGCCAGGATGCGCAAGGAGATGAAAGCGTCGACCGGTGAAGATTCGACCCAGACGCCTGAGCAGAGGTTGACGACCTTGAAAGAACTGAAAGACAAGGGACTGATCAGCGACGAAGAATATGAACGGAAGAGAGAGGAGATACTGAGCGAAATATGATATTAACCGAGATCAGCCCTTGACTTATCCACACAAATTTCACGAAAAGTGAGTCAACACAATCTCTTATATATTGTTGTATGAAAATAGGGGACAGATCACGTGTTCCCGTCCCACCGTCATTCCCGCGCAAGCGGGAATCCAGGATAGGGCAGATGACGTTAAAGATGCCATTCCCGCGCAAGCGGGAATCCAGTTAATAACGTGTCGCCGAAGGCGACTCTTTAATGACGAGTAACGTAATCCCCGGAACAATATTGGTAGGCTACCAGCCGGTTCCGAACAGCCATGCTAGAGTTATACCCCGAAATTGAAGCGTCAGGCAACTATCGCCTTGAGGTTGATAAGGTTCATACCCTCTACGTTGAGGAGACGGGCAATCCCCAGGGTATTCCCGTTATATTCCTGCATGGAGGACCCGGTTCAGGTTGTAATGAGAATCACCGCCGTTATTTCAATCCCGAAAAATACCGGATAGTCATCTTTGACCAGCGCGGTTGCCACCGCTCGGAACCGGCCGGTGAGACGGAAAATAACTCAACCCCTGAACTGGTCCGGGACATCGAACTGATAAGAGAACGGCTCGGCATCGATCAGTGGCTCGTATTCGGCGGTTCCTGGGGAGCGGCTCTGGGATTAGTCTATGCCCAGTCGCATCCTGCCCGAGTTTTGGCCTTGGTCCTGCGCGGTACGTTCCTGGCGCGGCAAAAAGACCTGAGCTGGTTTGCAGAACAGGGCGCCAGCCGGATATTTCCCGACTTCTGGCAGGAATTTACGCAGGTCATCCCCGCGGCCGAGAGACATGATCTGATTTCCGCCTATCATACCCGCGTTCACGGCGATAACAGAAAAGTACGGGAAGAAGCTGCCGTTGCCTGGTCAAAATGGGCGGGAAGGATTGTCACCTACCTGTTGTCGGGGGTAGATCCTCACGGCTACGCGCCGGGTGACGTTGGCAAGACCGTTCATGAAGTCCTGATTGAAACCCATTACGCAAAGCACCGATACTTTATTGCAGAAAACCAGATCCTGGATAACGTGGATAAACTTCCCCCCGTGCCGATCAGGATTATTCACGGACGCAGGGACCTGACCTGCACCGTGGATGCATCCTGGTCCTTGCACCGGGCAATACCGGGTTCCGAACTGGTCATAGTCAAAGAGGGGGGGCACCTGGCCGGCGAAACCGTCATGGTTGATGCCCTGGTCACCGCCACAGACGAAATGGCAAAGCGTCTAGCGTGAACCTGTCTGAAACTTCCTCCAAACCGTTGCTCATGGGCATTCTGAACGTGACCCCTGACAGTTTTTCTGATGGCGGGTTACATAGGGATTTAAAGACCGCACTGGCCCGGGCGCATGAAATGGTGGAGCAGGGGGTGGATATTATCGACGTCGGCGGTGAATCCACGCGGCCGGGCGCAGGGCGTGTATCGGCGCAGGAGCAGCTTGAACGCGTTATCCCGATTATCAGACACCTGCAACAGGAACTCCCCGGAGACGTTCCTGTCAGTATCGATACAACCTCAACCATCGTAGCCGGCGCTGCGCTGGAGCATGGTGCAACCATTGTCAACGATATATCGGCGGGTCGCGATGATCCCGATATGTTCAGCCTGGTAGCAGGCGCCGGGGCGCCTTATATCCTTATGCACATGCAGGGAACTCCCGGTACCATGCAGGACCGTCCGCACTACACTGACGTCGTGGCTGAAATCAAATCTTTTCTGCTGGAACGCGCCGCGGCTGCCCGCGAAGCAGGCATCAGGGAAAAGAACCTGGTGATTGACCCGGGCATCGGGTTTGGTAAATCAAAACAGGATAACCTGGACATCATCGCGAATCTGAACAGCTTCACGGAGACCGACTACCCGGTGTTATTGGGCGCCAGCCGAAAACGCTTCATGGGCTCCATTTGC
The DNA here is from genome assembly GCA_965248145.1 of Gammaproteobacteria bacterium. Lineage (GTDB taxonomy): Bacteria > Pseudomonadota > Gammaproteobacteria > Eutrophobiales > Eutrophobiaceae > JAAXHV01. Next base: position 1,620,543 of record OZ252091.1, read on the forward strand.
GCCATAGAAAGTTACAGTGAACTGGTAGGGGCAACCTGCGCCACCACGGCCCTCGGTGTCTTCGCCGGAGTCAGAATTTTCCGCGTGCATGACGTAAAGGAAAATCGCCAGGCCCTGGACGTAGCCTGGGCGTTACACAACAGGCAGAGATATTTGGGGTCAGAGTAAAAATACAGTCAGGGTGGCAGATAATGCTGGTTAATTGTTGGAAATTTTTACTCTGACCCCAAATATTTACGCCGTTACGGCAGTTTTTTCATTGAGCAATTCTTTGGAGTTCCGCATATTACGGAACACCAGGGGCTTGCTTTCAAATTCCTTTGTGCCGGACAGCCGGTCTATCCGCTCCACGTCTTCGTGCAGTTGCTGGTGGTGGGGTGATTTGTCACAGACGGGGTCGGCATTGGTGGCGTCACCGGTCAGCATATAGGCCTGACAGCGACAGCCGCCGAAGTCTTTTTCCTTCTCGGGACAACTCCGGCAAGGCTCCTGCATCCAGTCAAAACCACGAAATTTGTTAAACGCCTCGGAACCATTCCAGATCTGTTCGATGCTATGCTCTTTGACATTGGGAAATTCCAGTCCCGGCAACTGGGCGGCGGCGTGGCAGGGCAGGGCGCTGCCGTCCGGAGCAATGGTCAGGAAGATCGAACCCCAGCCGTTCATGCAGGCTTTGGGCCGGTTTTCAAAATAGTCCGGGATGACATAGATGATCTTCATCTTGCCCTTCATCTTTTCCTGGTATTCCCTGGCGACTACTTCAGCCCTGGCCAGTTGCTCCCGGGTCGGCAGTAATTGATCGATATTGACCCGGGACCAGCCGTAGTACTGGGTACTGGCCAGTTCAACGTAATCGGCATTCAAATCCACGGTCATATCCAGGATATCCCGTATCTGGTCGACGTTTTTACGATGCAGCACGATATTCAGGACCATGGGATATTCGAACTCCTTGACCACCCTGGCCATGTCCTGTTTATGTTGGAAACTTTTGCTGCCGCCGAGGTAATTGTTCAGTTCTTCATTACTGGCCTGGAAACTGATCTGGATATGGTCCAGGCCTGCTTCCTTGAAGGCTTTTACCCTGGCCGCATCCATACCTACCCCGGATGTGATCAGGTTGGTGTAATAACCAAGCCGCCGGGCCTCGCTGATCAGTTCTTCCAGGTCCCTGCGGATCAGGGGTTCGCCGCCGGAGAAACCCAACTGGGTCGCCCCCATCTTGCGCGCCTGTTGCAGGACCCTGATCCAGTCTTCGGTGGTCAGCTCATCCTTGTATTTCGCAATCTCCACCGGGTTGGAACAGTAAGGACACTGCAACGGGCACCGGTAGGTGAGCTCGGCCAGTAACCACAGGGGCGGATTAAGACTTGAATCTGATCCAGCCATTGTTCCTCGCATTTTCTAAAAAATTGTGCACGTCATCCTCCAGGTCATCCCCGGGGAAAGCGGTCTTGAGTTCGGCGATGATGTCATCCGTATTTTTTTCACCGTCACAGCGTTTCATGATCTCGCCGGCGCTGCCGCTGAGCTTTACCATGCCTTCCGGGTACAGGATAACATAACAATCCTGGACTTCCTCCCACTGAAACCGGAAAGCCGGGGCGATTTCAGGGATATTATTCATGATATTTGGGGTCAGAGTAAAAACACAGTCAGGTTATCAGGTATCGCTGGTTTCTTGTTGAGTATTTTTACTCTGACCCCAAATATCCTTAAACACAGTGATAAGGTGGCTTATTTTCAATATAGGCCATCCACATGGCATCCAGCATGGTCCAGAGTATATCCAGCTTCAATTGCAGTATATCCAGGGCTCGCTCCTGCTCTGCGCGGGTCTTGAAATAGTCCAGTGTCACGTCCAGGCCATGTTGTACATCCCGTCTTGCTTCGCTCAGCCTTTTGCGGAAATAGTTATACCCTTTTGCGTCTATCCAGGTGTAATGCTGCGGCCAGTTGTCCAGTCTCTTCTGATGTATTTTAGGCGCAAACAACTCGGTGAGCGATGAACAGGCCGCTTCCTGCCAGGTAGCCGTGCGGGCAAAGTTGTAATAGGCGTCTATGGCAAAACGTACCCCGGGCAATACATGTTCTTCCGACAGTAATTCGGCCCTGCTCAGACCCACGGCTTCGCCCAGTTGCAGCCAGGCTTCTATACCGCCGTCTTCGCCTTCCTGGCCGTCATGATCGATAATGCGTTGCACCCATTGGCGTCTTACGTCGCGGTCACGGCAGTTGGCCATGATAGCGGCATCCTTCACGGGGATACTGGTCTGGTAATAAAACCGGTTCACCACCCAGCCCCGGATGGCCGGCTTGTCCAACTGCCCGGAGTTCATCAACACGTGAAAAGGATGATGAATATGATAGTATTTTTCCTTGTCACGCAAATGCTGTTCAAATTCCTGCCGGGTCCAGGGGATTTGTGTTTCTTTTTTACTCATTCACATCTCTTTATAACGTCGCAGAAAAAATCAGGATTACTATAACGGAGCGATAATTATGCCAGACCTTACAATAATGATGAGATAAATAAGATAAAACAATATAAAACAGCAAGATACATATTTTATAGAATATTAATTCTATATAAATCACAGCATTTTGTGAGTTATTTGATAACCGCACTGGTTCATATAAACCAATCATTGATTTATTTTGTTATGTCACAGAGGATACAGAGTCTGCGGGGACAGGTTTAAAATAGCGGCGAAGGCACGTTCGTCATTCCGGGCTTGACCCGAGTAGTGGCACAGAGCCTGCCCCTGCATGTCGTAAGCAGGGGGATGTGCCGTTTATGGACCAAAGGACGGAAATCCAGTTGATAATGTGTCGCCGAAGCATGCCCCTGCATGTCGTAAGCAGGGGGCGACTCTTTAAATTCTGTGCCCTCTGTAGCTTTTATGTTTTTTCTATCTGCGTTAATCTGCGTTATCTGCGGATAAAAAAACATGACTGAACATATTCTCTTTCTTACCGGCAAGCTGGCGGAAAAACGTTTGCGGCGCGTCCTTGACGAGATGCAGCCGGTGGAGTTTACCTGCGAGATAAGAAATATCGGTGTCAGTGTGGCCGCGTTGATGACCGCGCAGATGATCGGGCGCCGGCTGGACGGTCTCGACGGCGTGGACCGGATCATCGTTCCGGGCCTGTGTCGGGGTGACCTGGATGCACTGGGCGGGAAACTCGGTATACCGGTGTTGCGCGGCACTGTGGACGTTAAGGATTTACCCGTTTTTTTCGGGCGGGCAAGCCGGCCGGTCAGTCTGGATAAGCACAGCGTCGGGATTTTTGCCGAGATCGTAGAAGCGCCGCTGATCAGCGTTGACGCTATCCTTGCCAGGGCCGCGGCATATAAACGGGACGGCGCCGACGTGATCGACGTAGGATGCCTGCCCGATACGCCTTTTCCTCACCTGGAAGACTCCGTGCAGGCCCTGCATGACGCCGGTTATGCAGTCAGTGTGGATTCCCTGGAAGAAGAAGAGTTGTTGCGCGGCGGCAAGGCGGGCGCGGATTACCTGCTGAGTTTGCATGAAAGCAGCGCCTGGATCGCGGAAGAAACCTCAGCGGTTCCCGTCCTGATCCCGGAGCAGCATACCGATATGCCCTCCTTATACAGACTGATTGAAAAGTTCAAGGAGAAAAACAGGCCGTTCATCGCAGACAGTATCCTGGACCCGATCCACTTTGGATTTACCGCTTCCCTTATCCGTTACCATGATTTGAGGCAGAGGTTTCCGGACATCGATATCATGATGGGTATCGGTAACCTGACCGAGTTGACCGAGGCGGAGACCAGCGGCATCAATACCGTCCTGTGTGGTATAATTTCAGAGCTTGATATCAACCATGTCCTGACGACGGAAGTCAGCCCCCATGCCGTTTCGGTCGTGCGTGAGATAGACCGGGCCAGACGGATCATGTACGCGGCAAAACAGGAGGAGGGGTTGCCCAAGGGCATTGACGGCGCGTTGCTGACGACCCACGCGCGTAAACCTTTTCCATACAGTCTTGACGAGGTCAGGGAATTGGCCGAGCAAATCCGGGACCCCAGTTACAGGGTAGAAATAACGGCGGAGGGCATTCACGTGTTTAACCGGGACGGTCTGGTGACCGGTCAGGAACCCTTCCAGTTATTTCCCGATCTCGGGTTGTTGGCAGAGGATGCCCCTCATGCTTTTTACATGGGCGTTGAACTGGCAAAGGCCGGGATAGCCCTGAAACTCGGCAAGCGCTACGTACAGGACGAGGACCTGGACTGGGGAGTGGCGGTCGTTCCCGAACCGGCTGAGGACCAGGAAGTTCGTGCAAAAGCCGCGCATAATCTCAAGGGTTCGGATGCGGATCCCGGCCCGGAATATAAACCCGAAGGCACAACGTTGACGGCAAGAAAAAAGAAACGCAAGTCCCGATGATTTACGAAACAGTAGTCACCACAATGAATCCGGACGGGACCGTTCACATTGCGCCCATGGGCATCCGCAGCGAGGACGAAAAATACCTTATCGCGCCGTTCAAGCCGTCAAGAACTCTGGATAATCTGGTAAACTCCGGCGTGGCGGTGATTAACGCGACCGATGAGGTCATGATTTTTGCCGGCTGTTTAACCGGCCAGGGAGAGTGGACCGTGGTGGACGCGGAGCGTGTTGCCTGTAAAAGGCTCGCCGTTGCCCTGGCTCATGTTGAAGTCCGGGTAGAGAGCCGGAAGGATGATGAGTTGCGTCCTGTTTTTACCTGTCATCCGGTGAATATCGCGACTCACAAGGCATTTAAAGGATTCAACCGCGCCCAGGCCGCGGTTGTCGAGGCGGCCATACTGGTCAGCCGGTTACACCTGTTGCCGGAAGAAAAAATACGTTCGGAACTGGAATACCTGGGTATTGCAATCAAAAAAACGGCCGGTGAGAAAGAGCGGACGGCGTGGCGCTGGCTACAGGAAAAGGTTGATGATTATTACTCCTGATTCCGGATTTTTTGTCTGGCCACAGAGGTCGTAGAGTCAGTGGGGACAGGTTTGGATGGGCTGTTCAAGACCCGCTGTGAATACGTCCCTGTACGCTTACCATCCGCTATCTCTGCGGATGATAGTCTTGAACAGCCCATCCAAACCTGCCGGAGATATTATACTGGAAACTCTGTGTTCTCTGTGGCCGTTAAATATAGTTTGATGATAAAGAGATGGTGAATTCATGACGGGATTCCTTGCCAGCGTCTCTTCCATTGAGGAGGCGGAACTTGTCCGGTCTCTCGGAGCGGACGTGATTGATTTGAAAAACCCGAACAGGGGCGCGTTGGGCGCGGTTGACCTGGATACTGCGCAGTCGATTGTGGCTACGATTGGAAACAAGGCCACTCTCAGTGCCACAATAGGGGATCTGCCCCTTTATGCCGGTGAACTGGAAGCCAGCGTCAGCAGGATGTATGCAACCGGGGTTGACATTATCAAGGTCGGCGTATTTGATGAATCATTATCCCGGTTCGCGTTGAATGCCATGGGAAGACTCGCAGGCAGGAATATCCGTATCGTATTGGTCTTTTTTGCCGAGTTCTTTACCGGTGACATTGATTTTCCGCGGCTCAAAAAGACCGGCATCATGGGCGCGATGCTGGATACCTGTGAGAAGGAAAACGGAAACCTGAGAAAAAAACTGGACGATGAGACATTAACGGAATTCGTAACAAACGCTAAAAGGGCCGGACTGGTATCCGGCCTGGCAGGGTCGCTGACCGGCGCGGATATCCCGCCCCTGTTACGTTTAAACCCGGATTACCTGGGTTTCCGCGGGGCGTTATGCAAGGAATATAAGCGCAATATGCAGATTGATGGTATAAAAGTCTCTGCGATCAGGGAATTAATTCCCAGGCAGGTGACAATGGGCGTATCCAATGAGATTATTTGATTGAGGAGGCACTATGGCAAAGTGGCGTAAAGATACAAAAGATGCCACCTATGAGGTGGAAGAGATCGAACAACGGCTTAAGGACGAATTGCCGGGTTGGTACTATGAGGACGGTTGGATTCGCCGCAGGTATAAAACCAGCGGCTGGAAAGGTACGCTGATGGTGATCAATACGGTTGGCCACCTGGCCGAGGCAGCCTGGCACCACCCTGACCTGACGGCAAGCTATGCTTTTGTGATCGTCAAATTGAAGAACCACGCGGCGAAAGGGGTGACCGACAAGGATTTTGAACTGGCAAAGAAGATTGAGGAAGTGGTGATGTGGCAACCGGGGGTTGAAGAAGACAGCGCCCTGGAAGGCACGCCGGACGATCAAAGATTTAAATATATCAAGTACGGTTAGCCCGCATCCCAGGGCAACCGCTAACCCGCCATTCCGGGCTTGACCCGAGTAGTGGCACAGGGATGTGCCGTTTATGGACCTAAGGACGGAAATCCAGTCAAATAATGTGTCGCCGGAGGCGACTCTTTGTTTCACTGGATTCCTGCCCCCTGCTCAACACCATACAGGGGCAAGCTTCGCAGGAATGGCAGAACCTCGATTCAAAAGTATGCGGTTGTCCTGGCTCGTATCCAGAGGCGTCTTGCGTTGGCTGGTTACCTTGACCAGTCGCCGGATTTCCCCCCTGATTTTTTCAGGAGTCTGACAAATTCGATACTCATGCCCCTGTCGACGGCTTTGCACATGTCATAAATTGTCAGCAGGGTAACCTGGACCGCGTTTAACGCCTCCATTTCAACGCCGGTCGGACCGACGGTCTCGACCCGTGCCCTGCAATAAACGCGGGCATCGTCAGGCTCGGGATCAAGACTGATTTCGATATGACTGATTACCAGGGGATGACAAAGAGGAATGAGTTCCGCCGTTTTTTTTGCCGCCATGATACCGGCGACCCTGGCTATTCCCAGCACGTCCCCCTTTTTATGCCCCCCCTCCATGATCAGGGCCAGGGTCTTGTCCTGCATCCTGATTATCCCTTCAGCCGCGGCAATACGATGAGTCGCATCCTTGGCGCCGACGTCAACCATGTGCGCTTCTCCAGTCTCGTTGAAATGTGTTAGTTCCGACATAAAGGTTCGTCTCCGGTATGTTAAGTGTATAATAAGCCAAACACGATCAGGTTGACATGCAAGGCTGAGTACGATGCTTATAAAAGTCAAGTTTTTTGCCCGTATACGCGAAGAAATGGGGCGCGCGGAGGATCAGGTGGAATATATTTCCGGTCTGAAGGTTTCAGACGTCTGGCGGAAAGCCTCGGGCGGCGAAGCGATGCCCGAATCGCTGCTTGTGGCCGTCAACATGGAGCACGTCAAAGGCGACCCCGAGCTGAAGGAGGGTGACGAGGTTGCCTTTTTCCCTCCCGTTACAGGGGGGTAAACCGGTCATCATGCGAGTGGAATTAAGACCGGCGCCTTTCGATGCCCTGGCGGAAGTAAAAGACTACCAGGTATTACCCGACAGTCCGGGAAAATCCGGCGCAACCTGCGTATTTATCGGCACGATGCGGGATTTCAACGAAGGTGAGGAAGTCCGGAACATGTCCCTGGAGCATTATCCGGGCATGACCGAAAAGCACCTGGAAGAGATCTGTACACAGGCAAAAAAACAGTGGCCGATACTGGATGTCCTGGTACTGCATCGTACCGGTGACATTGAAATAGGCGAGGACATCGTGCTGATCGCGGCCTGGGCAGCCCACCGGGGCGACGCCATGGACGCGACCCGTTTTATCATCGAAGATCTGAAACACAGGGCGCCGTTCTGGAAAAAGGAAACAGTCAAAAACGGGGAACGCTGGGTCGAACATAATACCTCAGGTTATTCATCTTAGGAATATTTGGGGTCAGAGTAAAAATACAGTCTCCCTGGTTAGAGGTGCTGGTTGATTGTTAAGTATTTTTACTCTGACCCCATGCAAACCTGATTTTTCAGGATACTGGGGCGGGGTCGGGGTAACCGATGAAAAATAAATCTGTCCCCTTTTCTTAATGTTTTCTCGTGCATCCGCCAGAATGAGAGGGGAGCAGAAATAGCTATTTCAGGGTCAACATCTTTATATTTTATCTGCGTTCATCTGCGTAATCTGCGGATGACAAACTAATACGGAGGAGTTTACACAATGCACATCAGGGTGTTAGGCGCAGCGGCGGGTGGAGGCTATCCACAGTGGAATTGTAATCATCCCAACAGCAGGCGCGCCAGGCAGAGCGATCCCGCGGCGCCGCAACGGACGCAATCATCTATTGCAATCAGCGCCGACGGAGAAGACTGGTACCTGTTTAATGCGTCGCCGGACTTGCGCCAGCAAATCAATGATAATGACATCCTGCACCCGAAAAAAGACCTCCGGCACAGCCCGATCATGGGGGCGGTGCTGACCAATGCCGACGTTGACCACGTGGCGGGGCTGCTGAATTTACGCGAATCACAACCGTTGCGGGTTTATGCCACCCAGAGAGTGCTTGACGTGCTCCGGGCCAACACCATATTTAATGTATTGAACCCGAAGTTCGTCAGCCGGGAGCCTATTGTGTTGAATGAGCCCCTTGAGTTGATGAAACCTGACGGCAGTTCCATGAAGATACGAGTTACGCCTTTCGCCGTGCCCGGCAAAGTGGCTTTATGGCTTGAAGACGAGAGCAAGGGAAAGGATTTCGGCTCCGTGGATGAAGACACGATTGCCCTGTACGTCGAAGATATAAACAACGGGAAGTCATTTTATTATATGCCGGCCTGCGCCCGGGTGACCAGCGAACTGGCTGCAAGGATCATCGGCGCCGACCTGATTTTCTTCGACGGTACCTTATGGGTGGATGATGAAATGATCCGTGACGGCGTGGGTATAAAAACAGGTCAGCGCATGGGACATATCAGCGTTTCGGGAGAAGACGGTACCCTGGCTGCATTAAATGACCTGGGGATAAAAAGAAAAATTTTTATCCATATCAATACTACCAACCCGATCCTGTTCGCCAACAGCGAAGAACGCAAGACGATTGAAGCCGCCGGCTGGGAGGTATCTTACGACGGCATGGGTATAGAGTTATAGATATATAGGGGAGGCGCTAAACCAGTCCGGAGAAAGGCTGTATATCGACAAAGGATCCTGGTTCCACTCCGCTGGAATCCAGGGAGAGGATGATAAAACAGTTTGCCTGTGACATGGAACTCAGAATTCCGGAACCCTGGGCGCCGGTCTTGACCACCACCAGGTTGCCGTCTTCGTCTCTTCGTAAGATGCCCCGCTGGTATTCGACCCTGCCCGGACGCTTCTTCAGCCTGGAGTCACAACGGGCTTTCAAGGTCAGGATGCCCGAGTCATCCTCCCCAATCATTTTTCGCAAGGCCGGCTGTACAAATTCGTAAAACGTCACCATGACGGAGACGGGGTTGCCCGGCAGGCCGAAAAAGACGGTATTGCGTACGTGACCGAATGCAAGCGGACGGCCCGGCTTGATGGCCACTTTCCAGAAGTCCACCTGCCCCAGTTTTATCAATATTTCCTTGATGTAATCCGCTTCGCCGACGGAGACGCCGCCCGAGGTGATCAAGACGTCAGCATTCTCGGCAGCGGTGGAAAACGCCTCTTCCAGGGCGTCCCGATCATCCTTGATGACGCCCATGTCGATAATATCGGCGCCCATCCGCTCCAGCATGCCATACAAGGTGTACCGGTTGCTGTCATAAATAGCGCCATCGGTTAATGTCTCCCCGATGGAACGCAGTTCATCCCCCGTTGAAAAGAACGCGACGCGCAACCGCCGTACCACACTGACCTCGGCAATGCCCAGCGAAGCAATCAAGCCGATATCCGCGGGGTTCAGGCGCCGGCCTTTGTTTAATACGAGATCACCGGCGGCAATGTCTTCACCGGCCTGGCGGACGTTATCGCCCTTCCTGGTGCTGCCGTCGATTCTGATACCGTCGCCGGCGAGTTCGACATCTTCCTGGATGATCACGGTATCAGTGCCCTCCGGCATGATCGCCCCGGTCATGATGCGGGCACAACTGTCCGCAGCCAACCTGCCGGTAAAAGGTTTGCCCGCCCAAGCCGTACCCAGCACCGTCAACTCGGCGACGCCATCGGCAGGAATATCCTCACTGTTGACCGCATAACCGTCCATGGCCGAGTTCGTGCCTGAAGGCACGTTGATGCCGGAACGGATATCTTCAGCCAGGACCCGGTTCAGCGCCGAGCGAATAGCGATTTTTTCAATACCCTTAACCCGGCTGACGCCGGATTTTATCTTTGCCAGGGCAGCATCCGCCGAAAGCGACTTCGGATCAAAGTCGTCCCTGCAACTGATATCTTTTTCAATAACAAGGTTTGTCATTTAATTTTCCGTACTGACAGATTTGGAGGGACTTTTCAAGACACGCTGTGAATACATCTCCCTGCTTACGACATGCTGGGGCGAGCTCTGTACGCTTAGCAGCCGCTGTTCTTGCGGCTGATAGTCTTGAAAAGTCCCTCCAAATCCGTCTTTATCAAGTAGATTGACGCTACATTCACGTAGTCTGCCGGTTCAAAGAATAACGGTCAATAATAAACCGTGCGATTTGCTCCGGATTATTCAAGTCCAGAAGCGGTAATTGCGTCTCGATGGACAACTCGGCATCGGTGGCGATGGCTATGATACTCGTATCATTCCGGTACAGGAAATCATAGCCCAGGCTAGGGCGATGCAGCTCTATCTTGGGGATGACTTCGGGCTTGAAGCCTTCCACCAGTATCAGGTCCAGGTTATCCAGGTCCAGGTTCCTGATGTGGTATTCCAACGGCTTGTCATCGTCATCCTGATTCTCAACCAGCAATGCCCAGCGCTTTTTTGAACCGATCAACACCTGGCTGGCGCCGGCCTTCCTGAGTTCAAAGCTGTCTTTGCCCGGGTAATCGATTTCGAAACTGTGATGGGCGTGTTTTATCACGCCGACGCGCAGGTTCCGGGCAATGAAAATCCCCAGCAGGTTGACCAGCAGGGTTGTTTTCCCGGTGCCGCTCCAGGCGGCAAACCCGATCAGGGGCACGTCGGTGTATGAACCGGCTTCAGCCATTCAACTCCGCCTCTATCCGGCCCAGGTCGGCCGGGTTGTTGATATTGCTGAAGCACGTCGGCTTATCGGAAAAATCGGTTACAGCCAGCTTATGTTGTTTGAACCACCAGTCGATCTTGCGTTCGCCGCTTTCAAGAAACGCCTGCATGGATGGGGCCAGTGATGTCTGCATGAGTGTAAACACCGGCTGCATCCTGTCACCGTTATGCGCGACGCTGATTTCGGCGCTATTATCGCTCAGTTGCCTGAATAACCTGGCCACCAGGTCATCCGGTATCAAGGGTGAATCGCAGGGAACCGAAACCATGAACTCCGTCTCCGTTTCCTGCAGGCAGCTCAACATGCCGGCCAGGGGGCCTTGAAAACCCGGCATGTTGTCCGCTATGACGGGGTAACCGTATCCGGCATACCGGGCCTGGTTCCGGTTTGCATTGATGATGATCGCGTTAACCTGGGGCGATAAAGCCGCCAGCGCGTACTCGATCAAGGGCTTGCCTGACAATTCCACCAGACCTTTATCGCCCCCTCCCATGCGCCTTGCCTCTCCACCCGCCAGGATGATGCCTGTTATTCCGGCTTTTCGCATGTCAGTGTTTCAAATTTGACTAAAGGTTGGGATAACTCCAAAAGGCCCATCTATACAGAACCGGGAACCGATTTCAGGTTTGCAACTGCGCGTTTTGGCGGTAAGGACACATCAAATTCAATGCGCTCCACGCCGTTATAAACGAGAAAGTGTTTTCCCTGTACCCGGGAAAACAGGGCGACGCCAAAATCCTTTGCCAGCTTGAGTCCCATCTGGGTGAGCCCCGAACGTGATAACAGGGCCGAAATACCCATTTGCGCCACTTTCATGACCATTTCCGAGGTCAGCCGACCAGTGGTGTAAAACAGCTTGTCATGGCCGGGAATGCCTTCAAGCCACATCTGCCCGGCAATGGCGTCAACGGCATTGTGCCGGCCCACGTCTTCGATGAAAACAGTCACGTCCGTTCCTGTGCATAAGGCACAACCATGGACCGCTCCGGCGCTTTTATAGACGTCATTATAACTTGCCAGGTTTTTCAGCAAGGCATAGATATCCGATTGCCTGAGCCGGATCGCGTCCAGTTCTATCTGGTTAAGTTGCTCCAGGATATTGCCGTACACCGTCCCCTGCCCACACCCGGTCGTTACTATTCTCGGCCCCAGCCGCTCTTTCCAGTCGTCTCTTTCCGAGTATGTGGTCACGGCCGCGGCATTGACTTCCCAGTCCACCTGGACCGATCGGATTTCACTGATATCTTCGACGATGCCCTGGTTTTTCAGGTAACCCAGCGCCAGTAATTCGGGGGTTTTGCCCAGGGTCATCAGGGTGACGATCTCATAGCTGTCAACGTAGATAGTCAGGGGCCGCTCATCGGCGATATGCATTTCCCGGGTATTTTGAAACTCGTCAGTCGCTTCAACGGCGATGGTAGGTTCGATACCGGCGTCTGTCATTGCCGGTCTGTGGGATAATGAGTTATTCATAGTTCATCATTCTGTTTGCCGGGAATTTCATTCGCTGGATGAAATTCTTTTTCCGGCTCCGGCATCAGGCTATCGAGGTCATAATGGTACTCAGTAGCCATCCATGACGCGGCTTTAATGGCTTCGATAAGCCCCAGCCTCGCCCTCCCTGGCTCAGCGTTCGCCGGGAATTTCATTCACTGGATGAAATTCTTTTTCCGGCTCACCCCCCCGTCATATTCATGTGGCGTAAGATAACGGGTTTGGATGAGAGATTGAATTCGTGCCCCTTGGGCTTGATGGACATGGATGCGCGCAGTGCCTGTTTTAACCTGTCCGTGTCACCGGGGTGAGCCCTGATGACCTGGCGTAAATCCACGGAATGTTCCTGGCCGAGGCAGAGCAGTAACCGGCCCTCGCAGGTCAGCCTGACCCGGTTGCAACTGTCGCAGAAATTATGACTGTGGGGCGAGATGAAGCCCACCCGGGTGTCGGTTTCGCAGATTTTAAAATAGCGCGAGGGGCCGCCGGTCGATTCGGTGGTCGGCAGCAGGTTATAGTGTTTTTCCAGGTCGGCCCTGATCTCATCACTGGAATAATAAGCCTCGGCGCGGTCATGGTCGCCGATAACGCCGAGAGGCATTTCCTCAATGAAACTGATGTCCATGCCGCGTTCGGAGGCAAACCCGACCAAATCAACGACTTCGTCATCGTTACGGTTTTTCAGGATGACGGCATTGAGTTTGATATTTTCGAACCCGGTTGCCAGGGCCGCGTCAATGCCGGCCAGCACCTTGTCCAGGTCGCCGACTCGGGTGAGCTTTCTGAATTTAATCGGGTCAAGCGAGTCCAGGCTGATGTTGATGCGTTTTACGCCGGCGTCTTTCAACTCGCCGGCCAGTTTTGGTAATTGCGAGCCGTTGGTGGTGAGGACCAGCTCTTTCAACCCCTCCAGTTGACCTATATCATGGAACAGCTTGGTGATATTCCGCCTGATTAACGGTTCGCCGCCGGTAATGCGTATCTTGCCAACGCCCAACTCCGTAAAAGCCCGGGCGATAATCGAAATTTCTTCCAGGGACAACAATTTGGCTCTGGGGACAAACTGCATTTCTTCATCCATGCAATAAACGCAACGAAAATCACAACGATCCGTTACCGAGATACGGACGTAGTTAACCGTTCGGCCAAAATTGTCAACTAATCTGTTTTCCTGTCCTGTCGCCTGCATGGTTTTTCAGCCGGGTCTCTCAACCGGTTGTGATATGAAAATAACTCTGAAACAATAATTCTACACAATAGTATAGATTAGACGATTTTTACGATAAATTCAATTCTATCCACGTTCCTTTTCACGTTACAATAGCTTCCCGGATTTCCCGACCAGACCGGAGCATGATGACAGTTGGGAAGTAAACAGAGAACATAGAGAGAATAAGACAACATAAGGAGGAGACATGGCGGGCATCCTGTCCAAGCAACATATTATCGCGCAACCCGGATTCAATCGCTGGTTGATTGTACCGGCAGCCCTGGGGATTCATCTTTGTATCGGTTCGGTTTATGCCTGGAGTATCTTTAACCCCGCCCTGGTAAAGCATATCGGAGTGGTGACCAGCGCCGCCGATGACTGGACCCTGAAAAGCGTGGTATGGGTATTTACCGTGGCGATCGTATTCCTGGGACTGGCGGCCGCCATCGCCGGCAGGTGGCTGGAGCAGGTGGGTCCGCGCATGGTGGGTGTGGTCTCGGCCTGTTGCTGGGGCGGAGGATTCATCGTAGGGGGCATGGGTATCGTCACCCACCAGTTATGGTTATTGTACCTGGGTTACGGGGTGCTGGGCGGCTGTGGTCTGGGCCTGGGTTATGTTTCACCCGTCAGCACGCTCATCCGCTGGTTCCCGGACCGGCGCGGCATGGCTGCAGGCATGGCGATCATGGGTTTCGGCGGCGGCGCCATGATCGGCGCGCCGCTAAAGGAGTTGTTTATACGGTATTATTACCAGGCCCCTGAATACCTGGGCGCGGTTGCCGACGTCGAACTCATTACCAGAACCGGCCGGCGCTTTGTGGAAGCCGGTGGGGAATTACGCGAGGTGGTGGTAGTCGGCGCCAACGAGATAGCGCAAATGGTGCTGCCGGGTCCGGAGGGCGTTTACCTGGTCGGTACGGGGTCGGTCGGCGTTGCCCAGACGTTTTTCACAATGGGCGTGATTTATTTCATCATCATGATGGTAGCGGCGTTTTCTTATCGACTCCCCGTGCAAGGCTGGCAACCGGCAGGCTGGACTCCCCCGGACGAAACCCATGCGCAAAAAAGAATGATGACCCGGAATCACGTAGACATTGACCAGGCCCTGAAAACACGCCAGTTTTACCAGTTGTGGATCGTACTCTGCTTTAACGTGACCGCCGGCATCGGCGTGCTTGGCGTGGCCAAGACGATGATGACCGAGATATTCGGCACGACCTTGCCGAATATCGTTGACGGCGCGTTTGCCGCCACTTATGTCATTATGATCAGCGTATTCAACATGGTGGGCCGGTTTATCTGGGCCAGCGCGTCTGATTACCTGGGGCGGCGTAACACCTACTGGATCTTCTTTGCGCTGGGAATTTTGCTGTATTGCTCCATCCCCTATACCGCCCAGCAGGTGAGCATTAATCCCGCGGTGGTCTGGCTGGTGTATTTTTACGCGGCCACCATGATCATCTTCACCATGTACGGCGGCGGTTTTGCCACTATCCCTGCCTACCTGGCGGATATCTTCGGGACTAAATACGTCGGGGGTATCCATGGCCGGTTGTTGACTGCCTGGAGCACCGCCGGGGTGTTGGGTCCCTGGGCGATTACTTCACTGCGGGAAAGCGCCGTGGCCAGGGCCATTGACGACCTGGTGGCGAAAACAGACCCTGCTGTTTTTGCGGAAACGTTCGGCGCCGGCATTAACCAGTTACCCGCGCTGGTCCAGGCAAAGACCGTGACGATTGCCAGGTTGATGGAAATCGTGCCGGCCGGCACGGTTGACCCGACCACCAACCTGTATAACGCCACCATGTATCTGATGGCCCTGTTGCTGGCCATCGCGCTGGTAAGCAACGCCTTCATGCGCCCGGTGCATGCCAGACATCACATGTCCGAAGAGGAACTCAAGGATTAACTGTTGGTTTTTAGTAGTCAGTAAACCAAAAACCAGCAACTAAAATGCCCAACAATACCGACATAAACTGGCGCTCGGCGCTGGCCGTATACAGCCGCCCGCGCGTCATCGCCATGACGTTTCTCGGATTTTCCGCCGGGCTGCCTTTTCTCCTGGTTTTTTCCACTTTATCGGCCTGGCTGCGGGATTCCGGGCTGGCCTTGTCCACCATCGGTTTTTTCAGTTGGATTGGCATTACCTATTCGATCAAGGTGTTCTGGGCGCCTGTCGTCGACCGGGCGCCGCTTTTTATCCTGACCAAACGGATGGGTAAAAGACGTTCATGGATGGTGTCGGCCCAGCTTATGATCGCGCTGGGTCTGGCCGGCATGGCAATGTGTGACCCCCAGGCGCAGTTACAGCAAATCGCGATTTTTGCGCTGCTGGTCGCGTTCGGTTCGGCGACCCAGGATATCACTATCGATGCTTATCGCATCGAAGCGGTGGATAAACTGTTGCAGGGGGCAATGGCAGCCAGCTACGTGTTCGGATATCGGCTTGCCTTGCTCGTTGCCGGCGCCGGCGCTTTTTATATTGCCGCGGCCCAGAGCTGGCAGTATGCGTATTTTGTCATGGCCTGTTTGATGGGTATAGGAATGATAACGGCCCTGATCATTGATGAACCGGCCCACCCGGTTTCCGAAGCTACCGGACAACTGGAAAGTGAACTGGGACGGAAAATGGGGTTGGGAAAAGAGGAACACCTTATTACCCGGCTGGCTGGCTGGTTCGTCGGCGCCGTGGTCAGCCCGTTCGTGGAGTTCTTCAAGAGAAACGGATTATTGGCCTTGTTCATATTGCTGCTTATCGGAACGTTCCGGCTCAGCGACATCACCATGGGCGTAATGGCCAACCCGTTTTACCTGGACCTGGGCTTCAGCAAGGTCGAGATTGCGAATGTCACCAAGGTTTTCGGTTTTTTCATGACGCTGCTCGGCGCGGGGTTGGGCGGGATATTCGTGTTGCGTTACGGGCTCTATAAACCGTTGCTGGTGGGGGCCATCCTGGTGCCCATCACCAACTTGTTCTTTATCTGGCTGGCTGTCAGTGAGCCAAACCTTGTGAGTCTGGCAACCGTCATCAGCGTTGATAATTTGAGCGGTGGTTTTGCCACCTCGGCATTCATCGCCTACTTGTCCGGCCTGACGAATACCACGTATACCGCCACTCAATACGCGTTGTATTCCTCACTGATGACCTTGCCGGCAAAAATTATCGGTGGTTTTTCCGGCATCGTGGTGGAGGCCGCAGGATATGCGTACTTTTTCCTGTATGCCGGCTTGCTGGGAGCGCCGGCAATATTGCTGATTATCTACCTGATGAAAAACAAGAAAGCCGTAGAAGACATAGAGTTATAAATGGAATACTCCGGCATCGAATTTTCAGTTTTCTTGATTTTCACCGGCGCCGCGGTACTGGCCACCCTGGCATTGTATGCCCGACAGGCGATGATCGTTGCGTATATTGTGCTTGGCGTCATCCTCGGTCCCTGGGGTACGGCCCTGGTTGATGATCCCGAATTAATTGCCGATATATCGGATATCGGCATTATTTTCCTGCTCTACCTGCTGGGACTGGACCTGTTGCCCCAGCAATTATGGAAAATGCTGGGTGAGGCGATGTGGGCTACCCTGCTGAGTTCGCTCATATTTTTCTGTGCCGGTTTCGGTATCGCTTACGGCTTCGGTTACCCGCTGTCCGAAGCCATGTTAATCGGTTCAACCCTGATGTTTTCAAGCACTATTATCGGGGTGAAGTTGCTGCCTACCACCGCTCTGCATCATCGCCATACGGGACAGATGATCATCAGCGTGTTGTTAATCCAGGACCTGATTGCGATTATTATCTTATTGCTGTTACAGGGGTACGGCAAAGACGAAAACTTAATGGTTGATATCAGTATGCAGTTACTGACCTTGCCGATTTTGATCCTCATCTCCTGGTTTTTTGAGCGTTATATCATCGTCAAGCTGATCACCCGTTTTGATCAAATCCATGAATATATATTTTTGTTGGCGATAGGCTGGTGTCTGGCAATCGCTGAGGCGGCCGTCCTCCTGGGTCTGTCTCATGAGATTGGCGCCTTTATCGCCGGAGTAACCCTGGCATCCAGTCCGATTGCGTTGTTTATTACTGAAAAATTGAAGCCACTGCGCGATTTCTTTCTGGTGCTCTTTTTTTTCTCGTTAGGGGCGTCCTTTAACCTGGATATTATCTCGACTATCCTGCTCCCGGCAGTTGCGCTTGCCGCCTGTGCCCTGGCCATCAAACCGTTTGTCTTTGAAAAGCTGTTCGTCCGCGCCGGTGAAAAGCGGGCGATTTCCAGGGAAGTGGGCTACAGGCTGGGACAGATAAGCGAATTTTCCTTCCTGATCGCGGTATTGGCGGTTGAAGCCCATTTCATTGAGCAAAACACTTCGTATCTGATTCAACTGGCGACGTTAATTACTTTTTTGGTCTCCTCCGGTCTCGTTGTCCTGCGTTATCGAACGCCTATTGCGACCTCAGACCGACTCCGCCGGGATTGATCTCGCTTCCATGCATCGCTTTTGCCGGGGGTTTTTTCTATAATGGCGCACGGATTTATTTATAAATATAACTTTGGAAATAACCTCGGAAAAAACATGTTTGAAAAAAAAGCAATAACAGAAGTTCCCATCAATGACCTGCTGGCGCGGCGCTGGAGCGGCAGGGCATATGATCCGGATCGATACGTTGAAGCAGAAAAGCTGTCTGCCTGTATAGAGGCGGCGAGATGGTCCCTGTCCTGTTACGGTGCGCAACCCTGGCAATACGTGATTTGTGACCGGGCTGTGGACGAGGCGGCCTGGCACACCGCTCTTGATTGCCTGGGTGAATTTAATCGCGATTGGGCGCAGCATGCACCGGTTCTCATCCTGGCAGTGGCAGCGGAACGCTTCAAGCATAACGGTGAGCCAAACAGGTGGGCGCAATACGATACCGGCGCCGCCAGTATCAGTTTATGCTTACAGGCCACCGGCCTCGGTCTGATGGCCCACCAGATGGGCGGTTTTGACGCGGACAAGTCCAGAGAGGTCTTTTCCATACCGGAAGGACACACGCCCATGGCCATGATGGCCATTGGTTATCAACTGGCCCGGGAGGATATACCGGAAGAACGGCAGGAAAGGGAGTTTGCTCCAAGAGAACGTAATCCTGTCAGCGAGCATTTTTTTGCCGGTCAATGGGAGAACAGTTAACAGGAAACGGGGAGTAGTGAACAGGGAGTAGGGTACAGGAGGCGTCGTGTCGAAAAAACTGTTTCGACATTTTACATATCCTGTTTATTCATGTTGACCAGTAGCAGCCGTCTTCTTCACCTGGCAGGGCCGTTGATCCTGTCAAACATGACTATCGCCCTGCAGGGGATGGTTGATACGGCCGTGGTGGGTCACCTGGAAAAGCCCGCTTATATCGGCGCGGTCGCCGTGGCTGCCGTGATATTCAGCTTCCTGTACTGGGGCATGGGTTTTCTTCGCATGGGGACCGTGGGCATCATCGCCCAACTCAAGGGAGAGGAAAATCACGACCGGCTGAGATCCGCCCTGTTGCACAGTTGCTTCCTCGGGGTAGTCATTTCCATACTCATCCTGCTGCTCCGGACTCCCATTATCACCCTTGGGCTCGATCTCGTCGGCGGCACCCCGGACGTTAAGTATTATGCCCGGATATATTTCTACTGGGCTGTCTGGAGCGCGCCGGCCGTATTGATCAATATGACCTGTGTCGGCTGGTTATTGGGCCTGCAAAATGCCCGGGCCACCTTGTATGTCACGTTGTTGATCAGTCTCCTGAATATCGTTCTCGATTTTGTTTTCGTGTTCGGCCTGCACCTGGACGTACGCGGCGTGGCCCTGGCTTCCGTCATATCCCAGTACTCAGGCTGCGCACTTGCGGGCATGTTCATTTACAGGGAATTAAAACGGCATCCCGGCGAGTGGAGCCGGTCGGTTATCTTTGACCTGAAAGATTTTTCCGCAATGATCATGCTGAACCAGAACATATTTTTTAGGACATTATGCCTGATATTCGCGTTCGCATTTTTTACCAGCCAGGGAGCAAAACAGGGTGAATTAATCCTCGCGGCCAACGCCATCCTGTTGAACTTCCAGATGCTGGTGGCCCTGGGCCTGGACGGGTTTGCCAATGCCGCCGAAGCCCTGGTCGGCAAAGCCATTGGCGCGAAAGATCGCAAGCAATTTCAGGAATCGGTTTATTCGGCGACAATCTGGGGAGCCGGCGTTGCTATTCTTTATTCATTACTGTTCATCCTGGCAGGAACGTCGCTGGTCAACGTGATGACGGACATTGAAGCCGTCAGGCAAACTGCTTATCTTTATTTGCCGTGGATGATGATGTCGCCGGTTATTTCTGTCTGGTGTTTTCTGCTGGATGGTATTTTTATCGGCGCAACCAGGGGTAGTGAACTCAGGAACGCCATGCTGTTTTCAACGTTTGTAGTTTATCTTCCGTGCTGGTACCTGCTGCAGGGCCTGGATAACCATGGTTTATGGTTGGCCCTGATGGGATTCTTTGTTGCGCGCGCGTTGAGCCTGGCCTGGTATTTTCGCTCCTCCCGGAACTGGATTTCTTCCGGGCACGGCAGACCGGTTTAAACCTGCCCCCATTGCCGGTTCCTGACCGGGGACAGGTTTATATCTCTCCCCTTTTGTGTTACGTTATTCTATTCCTTTGATGAGAGTGAGCAGTGCCTGACCGAGAGTTTAAACCGTTGAATATCGCCGTCCTGGTGATCTCCGATTCGCGTACGGAAAAAACCGATAAATCCGGAAAACTGTTGGCCCGGAGGCTCGAGGATGCCGGCCATCGACTCTACGAAAAAAGTATCGTCGCGGATGATATATACCAGATCCGCAACGCGGTTGCCGCCTGGTGTGCCGACGCCGGCGTGGATACAATCCTGACCACAGGAGGGACAGGAGTAACCGGTCGTGACGGCACGCCTGAGGCCGTATTGGTGTTGTTTGATAAGGAAATCGAAGGATTCGGCGAATTGTTCCGGTTTTTATCATACCAGGAGGTCGGCACGTCATCACTGCAGTCGCGCGCCGTCGCCGGGGTGGCCAACGGCACTTATATTTTTTGTCTGCCGGGTTCATCAGGGGCCTGTGCCACAGCCTGGGATGAAATTATCTCGCATCAACTCGATTATCGGACCCGGCCTTGTAACCTGGTCGAATTAATGCCAAGACTGAAAGAAAAATAATGCTGTCCCGAATGAAAAATTTGCTGTCTGTATTCGGATCGGGCGCCGGTCTTATGCTGGTATGGGCATTTACTCCTGTGCCGGCTTCGCCGGCTTTTTCCTATACGTTGGAGACCCCCGATGATTCGCTGATAGGCGCTATAGGGAAGGTTCATGCCGGCTACGAGGATACCCTGCCGGACATAGCCAGGGCCAACGGGCTGGGTCACCTTGAAATAAAACTGGCTAATCCCGATGTGGATACCTGGTTGCCGGGTCAGGGGAAGGAAATCGTTCTGCCGACCCTGTTTGTTTTGCCGGATGCCCCCCGCGACGGCATCATATTGAATATCCCGGAAATGCGTCTTTACTATTTCCCCCCTCACAATACGGATCAGACGCTTGAGGTCACTACTCACCCGGTCGGGATTGGTCGTGAAGGCTGGTCAACGCCGTATATCAATACCAGGATTATCCAGAAAAAGGCCCGACCTTCCTGGTATCCGCCTGAATCGGTCCGCCGGGAATATGAAGAAAAAGGTGACCCGTTACCGCGCCGGGTGGCGCCGGGCCCGAAGAACCCCTTGGGTAATTATGCGCTCAGACTGGGAATGCCTGAATATCTTATCCATGGCACCAACAAGCCGTTCGGAATAGGGCTGCGCGTCAGTCACGGCTGTATCCGGCTGTATCCTGAAGACATAAAGAGCTTGTATCAGCAGGTCAAGTTGCGGACGCCCGTCCATATTGTCAATCAGCCCTATAAAGTGGGGAGGTATAAGGACAAAATTTACCTGGAGGCTCACCCGTACCTGCTGGAGGATACGGAGCAGTTCAGGGAAAACCTGACCAGCGTTATCGAGATGCTGATAAAAATAACCGGGGAGATGGCCTATGAGATTGACTGGGAACTGGCAAAATCGGTAATAGCGGAAAACAACGGCATCCCGGTTGAAGTCGGTCAAATTAACCCGGTGGAACGGCTGGACAGCCTGTTGACGGCAGAGACAGCGCCAACTGATTAAATGGCCCATACGACACGCGGCGGGTCACGCCGCGCGTCGGGTGGGAAGTTATCGTTTCAGCAGTTTGAGAGGTATGACGCCTTACTTCTGCATTGCTTTTTCAAACATGCGATCCAGCTTGCTTGAGTTTTCATTACAACATGCATTAGCGGCATCGGCCGCGGATTGTGCTGATGCAGCGGCATCACCTGCTTGATTGGCCGCCTTCATGGCACTGTCTGCTGCTGCAGATGCGCTGCTGGCCGCTGAGGCTGCATCGTTCGCTGCGGATTGAGCATTCTCTGCAATTGCTCTTACCTCGGCAAGTTGTTCAGTTGTCACACATCCGCCCAGTATCATTAACACAGCTGCAAGGATTGTAGCTTTAACTATGGTTCTTTTCATATTTGGTTCTCCAGGTTGCCAGATTTCAGGGTGTGTTATGCAATTCGAGCCTGCTAATAATGACGTATTTTACGTATACAATCAATCCACAAGCCATTATTTTTCTCTAGATGCGGATAATATCACACTGAATACGGAAGAATACAGAAATAAATAGCTAAGGAAACTCTGATTTATTCAGAGTTTTCTACGGTACGGGGATGTACCGTCAAAATCAATGACGTTATGTCATTATCAGGGCTTCCCTAACAGACCTGCCTGTCCCGGCAGGAATGGTATTTTTAACGTCCGACTCCACCCGGTGGAACCCGGTTCCGGTTTTCATAATGCGTGGCGATAAACTCAATTAAAGACAGTTCCAGGCCCGACATCTGTTTTAAATCACAATAATCATCCATCCATGTCATGATCTCATCCAGTTTCATATTTTTGGAAATACTGTAGGTTTCCGGCATCATGGCGTTATACGCGGTTAAATATCCCATGATGTAATTTTTATAAGCGGTGTCTTTACCCGCATCACGGTCTTTCAAATAGTGAAAACAGGACTTATTGCCTTTTCCCCAGATGGCATAGTTGCCCGATTTGTCAGCGGCATAAGCATACCCCTGCGCGGACAGGTAGAGCATTAATGTAATAAGCATGAATCTCATTGATAATTCCTCAATCGGTTTTTAGTTTTTAGTGGTCAGTCTCTAACAACCAACAACAAAAAACTTAAAACAAAAAACTAATCAAGCATATCATGTTTCGAGAGCACAAGCGTTTTTTGATATATGGGGTCAGAGTAAAAATACGGCTAATCTGGTAGAGGACGCGGGCTTATTGTTGAGTATTTTTACTCTGACCCCAACTATGTGGAGATTGAGCATCCATGACAAGACGGAAGACACGGGAAACCGGTTTGGGCGAAGCAGAGATTCTGTTGCGCGCGGCCATGTCCGCCGCGCCGGACCTGATTTTCCTGCTCGACCCGGAGGGTTGTTTCCGTTTTCTTAATGATCGCGTTGAAGAGTTCCTCGGTTATGAAATAGTCGAATTGATAGACTCGCACTACTCGAAATTAATCGTCGCGGACGACCTGGACAGGGCAGGGGAATTGTTCCGGGGACCCGTCGGGAACGCCGTTCGCCGGGCACAACTGCGTTTTGAACCGAAACCGGGCGTCCGTGGGGAGCAGCCTGTATGGTTGGAAGTTGCCGTTGCCCGTGTCAACGGGACGGGTGGTTTACCGGCGCCTGACGGTATTTCCGGGGTTTGTGTCATAGCTCGAGATACCCTGGCAGGAGGCCAGCCAGGGAGCGCCAGGGACCTGCCGATGAATCGCGATCCCCTGACGGGTCTGGCCAACCGGATATTCTTTGAACAGTGTCTCAGTACGGCACTGAAAAAGAGACGGCGCGGTGACGACAAGCTGGCAGTCATGTTCATCGACCTGGACGGCTTCAAGACCATCAACGACTCGCTTGGCCACGCGGGGGGAGACCGATTACTGAGGGCCGTAGCGGGTCGTCTGCGCGCCTCCCTGCGCCCCGGTGATACCCTGGCGCGGTTCGGCGGCGACGAGTTTACCCTGTTCCTGGCGGACATCCACGTCCGTGCGGATGCCGGGACGGTGGCAGACAAAATTATCCGGCAGTTTGAGGCGCCGTTTGTCCTGGAAGGAAACGAGGTTCATATCGGCGCAAGCGTCGGCATCGCGCTGCATCCGGGCGCCGGCGACACCGTAGATGTCCTGCTGGATAATGCGGATTCCGCAATGTACCGTGCCAAGCGCGCCGGGCGCGCCTGTGAATTCTATGATTACTGATTATCGAACGGTATCAACCGGCCGGAAAACTGTGATTTCAGGAACTCCATCTGGTCGGCCAGTATTTTTCTGTTTGACAGGGCGAGATACTCGGCCCAGTTCGGAACATAAGGCACCGCCAGTAACGGCATCCTGGCCTCTTCCGGAGTCCTGTTGCCCTTACGGGTATTGCACGACCGGCAGGCGGTGACTACGTTGGACCAGCGATCAATGCCGCCACGGGACATGGGCAATACGTGGTCCCGGGTTAAGCCGCCATCTCTATGGTGCGAACCGCAGTACATACAGAGACGCGCGTCACGCTGAAATAATTCACGATTTGTCAATGGCGGAATGGTTCGAGAGATATATTTATGGTTGTTTGAGCGCTTGACCGCGATAATTGAATTAATCGAGACAATGGAACGCGAACCGCTTTTTTTGTTGATCCCGCCACGAAACGTAAACGTCTCATCGCCCGCGCTCCAGCCCACCATGTTACGGCAGTACAGGCTCACCGCGTCCTGCCAGGGGAGCCATGTTACCGGTGTCCCGGATATATCAAGTCGCAAGATAAGTGGCGTCATGTTTTAATCTCACATTCAGGGGTCAGGCCGGTACAATGAGGAGGCCTGGCGGGGGTTCTTGTCAACTGGTATCGTTTTAACCGAAAATAAGCATAAAATCAAATAGTTTTTTGTTGGAAACGCAACATGAGCGCCATACAAGAGTTAGTGAATATAATGAAGGCATTACGCGACCCGGACTCGGGTTGCCCCTGGGACAGGCAGCAAACGATGAGTTCCATCGTCCCGCATTCGCTGGAAGAGATATACGAATTAGTCGATGCAATAGAACGCAACAGCCAGGAAGATATCAAGGATGAACTGGGGGATTTGCTGTTTCATATTGTCTTTTATTCACAGATGGCGTCGGAAGCCGGAAGTTTTGATTTCGAGGACGTGGTCAGCAGTGTCTGTGAGAAACTGAAGAGGCGGCATCCGCATGTATTTGCGGGACAACGGATAGATACCACTGAGGAACTGAGGAACAACTGGGAGCAAATCAAGCAGGAAGAGCGCAGAACAAAAAACCGGCAGGGTGATGGTTACCTGGATAATATTGCGGTCGCGTTACCGGCAATGCTGCGCTCGGTGAAATTGCAGGAACACGCGGCCCTGGTGGGCTTTGACTGGAATGACCCCGCTCCCGTCATGGTTAAAATCGAAGAGGAAGTCGATGAGGTAAAACAGGCAATGGCCGAGCCGCAACATCGGTCCCGCCTGCAGGATGAATTAGGTGATTTACTCTTTGCCACCATCAACCTGGCCAGGCACATGGGCATAAGCCCGGAAATGGCTTTGTGGGGGACTAATAACAGGTTCGTGGAACGCTTCAGGTATATTCAAGAAGCGCTTGAGGCCGAAGGACAGGATTTGGCAACGGCGTCCGCGGATAAAATGGAAGAGTTATGGGAACAGGCTAAAGAACGTTAACAGAGGGCACTGAGCTTTGACAGGTTGGGATGGTATTTTCAAGACCGTCGCCAGCCAGGGATGGCTGGCGATGACAAATCGTCAGGATAGACGATTTGCACGGCGAATGCCGCCCGAAGGGTTGCGCCCAGGGATGGGCGCAATGAACGTACATGGATGTATTTACAGCGTGTCTTGAAAATGCCATGCCAACCTGTCTTTTGTGCCGTTACATTTTTCTTTCTACGATATAAATTGCTATACGGCGGAGCATCTCTACTTTTTCGTCGAAATCCGACAGGTAACTCAGAGCTTCATCCAGTAAATCCCGGGCAGCCTGTTTCGCTCCTTCAAGGCCCAGCAGGTTCGGATAGGTAGGCTTGTTCATTGCCTGGTCGGAGCCTTGGGGTTTTCCCAGTGTTTCAGTATCGCTTTCAACGTCGAGAACGTCGTCATGGATTTGAAAGGCCAGGCCGATACAATCCGCGTAACGCGAAATTTTGTGAAAACGTTCTTCATCCACCTCGTCTGAACACAACGCGCCCAATTCAACGCTCGCCCGGATCAAGGCGCCGGTTTTACGGCTATGCATGGTCTGCAGTTGCTCCAGGTCAAGCGCCTTGCCCACCGCATCCAGGTCAATAGCCTGTCCCCCTGTCATGCCGCGAGGCCCGGCCGCCACTGCCAGGGTGTTGATCATTTTCACTCGCTGTTCCGCGGATACAGAAATCTCAGGATCCTCAGTCAATATCTGAAAGGCCAGGGCCTGTAAAGCATCGCCCGCCAGGATTGCCGTAGCCTCATCAAAAGCCTTGTGACAGGTCGGACGGCCGCGGCGTAAGTCATCGTCGTCCATGGCAGGCAGGTCGTCATGGATGAGTGAGTAGACGTGGATCATTTCCACGGCACAAGCGCAGCCATCCAGGGCAGCCGGCTCTGCGTTGAAGGCCGTACCACTGGCGTATACCAATACGGGTCTGATGCGCTTCCCTCCACCGAGAACGGAGTAGCGCATAGCTTCATGTAAATGATTCGGTCTTGTATCGGCAGGCGGTAACCACCGATCCAGAGCAGTCTCCACCCTGGCCTGGTAATCAGCCAGTCGTTCAGCAAATGACACGATAGTCTTTAATGATTATTCAGCTTGTTCAGGCTCTGCTTCAAAGGTGGTCAGTTCATCGGATTCGCTGTTCTGGGTTAAAATCCGTACTTTCTGCTCGGCTTCCGAGAGGGCTTTTTGACAGGCGCGGGTCAGGGCTACTCCCCGCTCAAACTGTTTTAAGGATTCTTCCAGGGTGAGGTCGCCTTTTTCCATAGTTTCAACAAGCTGTTCCAGCTCTGCCAGTGATTTTTCAAAATCCAGCTCGGTTTTTTTTTCAGACACAGCTCTGTCTCCTGCGAATACCTGTATGGATTCTACCACATCCATAAGGGCCGGAGCCCTTTTCTTGAGTACTGGCCACAGAGGGCACAGGGCAGCCGCATGCTCTATAGGTATAAGCTATATCCATAATAAAAAAATACAATGAGTGTGCCCGGTTATCAAGTTGACACCGGCAATCGGGTCAGCTACAGTTAAATTAAGGATACACCTGTTTCAGCAAAACCATTAAATTAATATAGATCAATAAGTTAGGAGAAAGCACGATGAGTTTGAAAGGCACCAGAACCGAAGAAAACCTGAAGGACGCGTTCGCCGGTGAATCACAGGCGAACCGCCGATATTTATACTTTGCCCAAAAAGCGGACGTGGAGGGCTTTAATGATGTTTCCGCGGTTTTTCGATCAACTGCGGAAGGTGAAACCGGACATGCCCACGGGCACCTGGAATACCTGGAAGAAGTGGGTGACCCGGCGACGGGTGAACCAATCGGCTCAACAGAAAACAACCTGAAAGCGGCCATTGCCGGTGAAACGTATGAATACACGGATATGTATCCGGGTATGGCAAGAACCGCGCGGGATGAAGGTCTTGATGAGATCGCAGACTGGTTTGAAACCCTCGCCAAGGCGGAGCGTTCCCATGCCAATCGTTTTCAAAAGGCGTTGGACAACCTTGACGCCTGATTTGATCGAGCCTGCGCTATCTGGAGCCGGGCCATCGCCCGGCTCTTTTTTAGTTGTTTGTTGATAGTTACCAAAAACAAAAACCAGAAACTAAAAACCAGAAACCAAAAACCAGAATCTCATGACCGGGACCGATATGCGCGAAGGCAGCCTGGATGCGCCCGTAAGACACGCGATAGAATGGCAAGACGCGGAATATTACAGTGAAGAGAGTGTATTCACGGAATTGGAGCGCGTCTTTGATATCTGTCATGGATGCCGCCGTTGCGTCAGCCTGTGCAACGCGTTTCCCACCTTGTTTGACCTGATCGATGAATCATCCACCATGGAAGTGGACGGGGTGGAAAAAGCGGATTACGGCAAAGTGGTGGATCATTGCTATCTTTGTGATCTCTGTTACATGACAAAATGCCCCTACGTGCCTCCCCATGAGTGGAACGTCGATTTCCCCCACCTCATGCTGCGCGCAAAAGCGGTGAACTTCAAACAGGGCAAGACGAAGTTACGGGATAAGCTGCTTACCTCGACCCAGGCCGTGGGTAATCTTGCCGGCATTCCCGTGGTGGCGCAGGTCGTTAATGCGGCGAACAAGTCACGGCCGGTGCGTAAACTGATGGAAAAGACGGTGGGCATCCATGCGGACGCGGTTTTGCCGGAGTTTCATTCCAACACCTTACGCAAACGCATAAAAGGCAGAACCGCGGCGCCGGACATGGCAGAGGAGGCCGGCCGGACAACCGGAAAAGTGGCCTTGTTTGTTACCTGTTACGGTAACCGGAATACGCCACAGGTGGCGGCAGACCTGATCGCTGTCTTTGAGCATAATGGAATACCGGTCACCCTGGCCGGTAAGGAAGCCTGTTGCGGCATGCCCAAACTGGAATTGGGCGATCTTGAAGAGGTCGAGCGAGCGAAAAACGTTAACATCCCGCAACTGGCGGCGCTTATTGAGCAGGGTTGGGATATCGTCGCGCCCATCCCGTCCTGTGTACTCATGTTTAAACAGGAACTTCCCCTGATGTTCCCCGGGGATGAGGACGTGGAAAAGGTCCGGCAGGCGTTTTATGACCCTTTCGAGTACCTGATGCTCAGGCATAAAGAGGGAAAACTGAAAACGGAATTCAAGCATTCACTCGGCAAGGTCGCTTACCACGCGCCCTGTCATCAACGGGTCCAGAATATCGGCCTGAAAACCCGTGATATGCTTGAATTAGCCCCGGACACGACCGTTGACGTGATCGAGCGTTGTTCGGGACACGATGGGACTTATGCCGTCAAGGCCGAGTTCCACGAGGTATCGACAAAAATATGCCGGCCCGTTGTGAACAGGGTCAAAAAGGCCGAGGCCGATCATTATGTCAGCGATTGCCCGATGGCAGGCGATCAAATTCAGCATGGAATGGGAGAGGACCACTCAGGCGCCGCAGAATCACCGTTTTCCTTACTCAGATTCGCGTACGGGCTATGAGAAATACAGAAACGCAATTCATTTTCTTATGCCACAGAGTTCACAGAGAAACAACCATCCACTCTGTGATCTCTGTGCCCTCTGTGGCTTAAAAGGACAGGCTCCGGTAAAAAAATGCCGACTAAGTTAAGCAGAGACGAATTATATACCCTGGAAAAATACGCCGGGATACGTAATGATTTTCGCGCCAGGGTCATGGCCCACAAAAAATCGCGGCGTCTGGCGCTGGGTCCCGGCGCAAACCTGTATTTTGAGGATCGCCTCACCATTCATTACCAGGTGCAGGAAATGCTGCACATCGAGAAGGTTTTCGAGGCTGATGGCATTGAAGAAGAACTGGCTGCCTACAATCCGCTGATCCCGGATGGAAGCAACTGGAAGGCCACGTTCATGCTTGAATATGACGACCCGGACGAGAGAAAAGTAATGTTGGGGAAACTGGTCGGCATAGAGACCTGCGTATGGATGCGCGTCGGCGCCGGCGACATAATCACGCCCGTCTGTGATGAAGACCTTGAACGCGCGACTGAAACAAAAACCTCGTCAGTCCACTTCATGCGCTTCGAGTTGTCCGCAGAGGATATAGAAGCGCTGAAACAGGGCGCAGAAATTTCCGCCGGCATCAGTCATCAGGAGTATACTTGCCAGGTAGCGCCCATCCCGGCGGAAATACAGCGATCACTTGTTCGGGATATTGATTGAATATTCTTACTCTGACCCCAAATATTCGACAGTCGCTTATCGGAGATATTGATGGTTTTTAGTGGTTAGTTTTTGGTAACTAAAAACTAAAAACCAAGAACTGAAAACCAGAAATGAATAACACTTACGCTGCCGCGGATATTGAGGTATTAACCGGTCTTGAGCCGGTGCGTAAACGTCCCGGGATGTACACCGATACCTCCCGTCCCAATCACCTGGTGCAGGAAGTCGTCGATAACAGCGTCGATGAGGCCATCATCGGCCATGCCGACATGATTGAGATTACCCTGCACGAAGACGGCTCCGTCACGGTGGCGGATAACGGCAGGGGCATGCCCGTGGATAACCACCCGGGGGAGAACATCCCGGGCGTGGAAGTGATCCTGACCCGGCTGCACGCCGGGGGTAAATTCTCCGACAAGAACTATAAATTCTCAGGCGGGTTGCACGGTGTGGGGGTGTCCGTCGTCAATGCCTTGTCAAAACACCTGGAGGTCTGGGTCAAACGCGACGGCAAGGAATACAACATGGCCTTTGCCAACGGCAACAGGACCAGTCCGCTGGAGGTGGTAGGCGAGGTCCGCAAACGCAACACAGGCACGACCCTGCGCTTCTGGCCCGACCCGGTATACTTTGATTCAACCAGGGTTGCGACGCCGAAACTGAAACACCTGCTGCGCGCCAAGGCGGTGCTGTGCCCCGGCCTGACGGTCAGGTTCAATGATGAGGTTAGCAAGGACAAAGCAGAGTGGTTTTATGAGGACGGAGTCAGCGCCTACTTATCAAGCATGTTGGTCGGCGTCGAACTGCTGCCGGCTGAGCCTTTTACGGGTTCCATGCAAGGCAACCATGAACAGGTGGACTGGGCCGTACACTGGTTGCCTGAGGCCGGGGAACTGGTCACGGAGAGCTACGTCAATCTCGTGCCGACCACACAGGGCGGCACCCACGTGAATGGCTTGCGCCAGGGGCTGTTGGAAGCCCTCAGGGGGTTTTGTGAATCACGCAATCTTCTGCCCCGTGGCGTCAAGTTAACCGCGGAGGACGTCTGGGAACGCTGCGCGTACCTGCTCTCGGTAAAAATGGATGAGCCTCAATTCGTCGGCCAGGCCAAGGAACGATTGGCCTCCCGGGAATGTTCAACGTTCGTCTCCGGCGTAGTGCGTGATGCCTTGAGCCAGTGGCTGCACCAGCACGTGGAGACGGGTGAGACGATTGCGGAGCTGGCCATTCAACATGCCCAGCGTCGCCTTAAAGCCGGTAAAACCATTATCCGCAAAAAAGTCACCGGTGGCCCGGCACTGCCCGGCAAACTGGCGGATTGCGCCAACCAGTCTACCGAGGACAGTGAACTGTTCCTGGTGGAAGGGGATTCCGCCGGCGGTTCCGCCAAACAGGCCCGGGACCGGGAATTTCAGGCGGTTATGCCGTTACGGGGGAAAATCCTGAATACCTGGGAGGTGGACCCGAGCGAGGTGTTGTCCTCCAAGGAAGTCCACGACATATCGGTCGCGATCGGTGTGGACCCGGGTTCGGAAGATTTATCCGGGCTGCGTTACGGCCGCATCTGCATCCTGGCCGACGCGGATTCCGACGGCCTGCATATCGCCACCTTACTCTGCGCCTTGTTCCTGAAACACTTCCGTAAACTCGTCAGCGCAGGCCACGTACACGTGGCCATGCCCCCCCTGTACCGGATCGACGTCGGCAAGGAAGTGTTCTATGCCCTGGATGATTCCGAAAAGTCCGGCGTGCTCGACCGCATCACTGCGGAGAAAATTAAGGGCACGGTCAACGTCCAGCGCTTCAAGGGCCTCGGAGAGATGAACCCCATGCAGTTACGGGAAACCACCATGGCAAAGGAGACGCGCCGCCTGGTACAACTGACCCTGCCGGAAGACAACAAGTCGGACCGGATGATGGACATGCTGTTGGCGAAGAAACGCGCACCGGACCGGAAGAACTGGCTGGAGAGTAAGGGCGACCTGGCGACGGTATAACACTTGTAGTTCTGGGGACACAATACTTAATTCAAAGTTCCCCAGGCAGCAGTAGTTCTGGGGACACAATACTTAATTCAAAGTTCCCCAGGATAGTTCTGGGCACACTATACTTAATTCAAATTTCCCCAGAACTACCAGAACTATTTACAGTAGTTCTGGGGACACAACAGTAGTTCTGGGGACACAATACTTAATTCAAGGAAGTTCCCGGAACTCCCAGGGTGGAATTAAGTATTGTGTCCCCAGGAATAGTGGTGGAAGTAAAGACCACGTTGAAGTCCGAGGACGTGACCCATTTTCTATCGAAGTTGGAGCGCTTCGCCGGGTGGGTGCGACGCTACAAGGGGAATAATATATTGGGCGCGGTGGCATACCTGAAGGCGGATGCTGCCGTAGTGGTGCAGGCGGAGCGGCAGGGCTTGTATGTCATTCGGGCGACCGGGAGTAGCGCCAGCATCGTCAACGAGACAGACTTTCGACCCAAGGTGTTCTACTAAGGAGTCGCCTCTGGAGTACAACATTCCAGAGGCAGGCTTCGGTGACACATTAACCCGTTCATACCTCTCGACGAGAGTTACCATTCCCGTCCGGAAAGTCAATCTGTCTTCTGTGATTGGTAGCGGAGGCAGGATTTGAACCTGCGACCTTCGGGTTATGAGCCCGACGAGCTGCCAGACTGCTCCACCCCGCAATAGAGTTTTGCATATTACGACATATTTGCATCCATTTCAAGCTTATTGTTAAAGAGGCGCCCCCGGCGACACGTTATTGACTTTGACATCCCCTCGTCACTCTATTACCATTCACCAAAATCAAACCAAAAAAGGAGAACGTCATCATGGAAAACCAGCCACAACGAGCCCCCGCCACCCCCGAGGAAATCTGGAACATCCTGCGCGCCGTATCGGAGAAACAAGAAAAAGCATCCCGGGAAATGGAAGAGCAGAGGAAGAAAGCTGACCGGGAGACAGAGGATCTCAAAAAGCAGATAAAGGAAACCGACCGGCAGATACAGGAAACCAACCAGCAGTTGAAAGAAACCGACCGGCAGTTGAAAAAGACGGATGCGCAATTTAACAGTCGCTGGGGCAAGCTGATGGAGAGTCTGGTGGAAGGGGACCTGGTGCCCCTGTTACGGGAGCGAGGCATACCCGTGGAGGAAACCTCAACCAACGTGAAGGGCGGACAGGAAGGCAGGCATTACGAGTTTGACATCCTGGCCGTGAACGGCGAAGAAGTGGTAGTGGTGGAAGTAAAGACCACGCTACGGTCCGAGGACGTGACCCATTTTCTGTCGAAGCTGGAGCGCTTCACCGGGTGGGTACGGCGTTACAAGGGGAACAGGATACTGGGCGCCGTGGCATACCTGAAGGCAGATGCTGCCGTAGTGGTGCAGGCGGAGCGGCAGGGCTTGTATGTCATTCGGGCGACCGGCAGCAGCGCCAGCATCGTCAACGAGGAAGGCTTCCGGCCCAAGGTATACCACTAGGGAGTCGCCTCCGGCGACACATTATTGACGAAAGTTGACACCCCTGGCTGAAGACCGTAGATTACCGTACATGGGCGGAAGTGAGACAACTTCCGGACCTGGAACGTAACATTATACTTATAAGGAGGTGACCCCTATGAGCAGTACTGCACTTTACAAGGCGTTTATTGAAGTCGGCGCATCGGAAGATAGCGCAACCAGGGCAACGGAGGACGTTATAAGTGTCACAACTACCGCAACTGGCGACAAAGATCGATATTGCAAATCTGAGAACCGATATAGCAGAGCAGGAAACGCGGCTAATGAAATGGATAGTTGGCATCATCGGGTTCCTGCTTGCCGGCGTGGTTATCGCCGGCGTCGGCATAGTCATCCAGATTATGTTATCCCCCGGGGTTGCCCAGTAAACTGCAGTAAAAATCAGTCTGTCCGTCCCCGGGAATTAAGTATTGTGTCCCCAGAACTCCTCTGTTTGCCGGTGTGGTCATTGCCGGCGTCGGCATAGTCATTTAAATCATATTATCCCCCGGAGTTGCCCAGTAATCTGCGGCAAAAATCAGTCTGTCCGCTTTTTTCATGTGGGGCAGAGTTCTGGGGGTGAATTAAGTATTGTGTCCCCAGAACTCCCAGGAACTTAAATGCCTGATTTGCAACCTGTCGATTTAATCTCGTCTAAAATTTTGTTCATCCGCGGTCAAAGAGTAATGATTGACGCTGATCCCGCCGAACTCTATGGAGTACCCACCAGACGCCTGAACGAGCAAGTTAAACGTAATCCACAGCGATTCCCAAGTGATTTTATGTTTCAGCTCACCAACGTTGAGAAACAAGAGGTGGTCGCAATTTGCGACCACCTCAATAAACTGAAGTTTTCCAAGGTGTTACCCTTTGCCTTCACTGAGCATGGCGCAATTCAGGCTGCTAATGTATTGAACTCACGCCAGGCAGCCAAAGTCGGCGTCTATGTTGTACGGGCATTTGTTCGGCTACGGGAACTGCTCGTCTCTAATAAGGAACTGGCGCAACGGTTGAATGAACTTGAACAGCGTATCGAGCGCAAATTGGAAACCCATGACCAGGCCATCGTCGGATTAATCAAGACCCTACGGCAGATGATGACACTGGAAGAACCTAAAAAGCGGCCGATTGGGTTTATACATCCAAAGGAAGATTGATAAATCGCTTACTATCAGAAATCCGTCCAAATAGATCCAGGGAACTTTGAATTAAGTATTGTGTCCCCAGAACTACAGTAGACAAAGAGTCGCCTGCGGCGACACATTATTGACTGGACCCCGGGTCAAGTCCCGGGTGGCGGGGGTTCCGGCACAAGCAGGAATGGCGGGAGAGTGGTTATCCGTTCTTTGGTTTAAAAACGGCACGTCCTTGTGCCATTGCTCCGCTTCCATAAGGGGGGTATGAAATATCAGGAGAAGATAAAGTCGCCGTCAACCGCGGTCGCGCCCAGGAGGGTGATCGTGCCGCCGCCGTACCCGGACAGGTCGATCACGTAATTATCGTCATCCGTGTTACTGTCACTGATACCCGAAAAATCCAACGGACTGCCGCCAGCGTCTGTAAATGCGCTCAGGTCGATCTTGTCCTCATTGGAACTAAAGTCCATGATGTGGTCATCCCCGTTGCCGGGTTCAAATACGAAGGTGTCGGCGCCGGGGCCGCCGTCCATCAGGTCGTCGCCCTCGCCGCCGTTCAGGATGTCCTTGTCTTCACCACCGTACATCTCATCGTCACCAGAGCCGCCGTTCAGGGTGTCCCTGCCGGCCTCGCCGTACATCCGGTCATCGCCTCCCTGACCGTCCATTGTATTGTTGTAGAGGTCGCCTTCCAGGGTGTTGCTGCTGCTGGTGCCGTTGACGGGCTTGCTGTAAAAGATAAAGTTGTCGGCGGTCAGGTCGATTTTAGCGATGTCGTCAAGCGTTATTTCTCCTCTATTCGGCAAACGGATTTCGGTATGTTGATCGGTTGTCCCGGTAGATACTATAACCAGGTCCTCGTCCTCCATGGAGTGAATGCCGGTGAACGCACTGAGGTCAATCTTGTCGTTATTTATGTCAAAGGTGAACACCTGATCTTCACCATCACCGCTGTCGAATACAAAAGTATCGCTACCGCTGTTGTTTCCGGTGAGCCTGTCGTCGCCTCTTCCGCCATCGATGACGCTGCCGTTAATTCCAGCAATCAGAGTGTCTGTCTCATTGTCTACGTTTGATCCAATGACGTTATCAATACCGGTAAGAGTGTCTCCCCTGGCGTAATTGTCTTCATTATCGTAGTCGCCGGGAGCGGTCTGGGCTGCTGCGCTGCTCAAATCCACACGGACCGCTTTTACCGATCTTTCGTAGGAGACAGTATCCGAACCAAGGCCGCCAACAATGTCATCTGGGCCATCTCCGGCGATAAATAAATCGTCATGCGCGGAGCCAACGTATTGTTCAATTTCGGCATAGGTGTCACCGGCGGCATCGCCGCGGCCGCGGTTACCGCCGCTCAGGTCCACCGTCACGCCCTCTGTGGCGCTGGCGTAGGTCGCGGTATCTGTTTCGTCGTCGGGATCTGTGTCTGAACTGCCGCCATTAAGATTATCTGCTCCCGGACCGCCATCCAGTGTGTCTACACCGGCGCCGCCTCTCAGCGTGTCCCTGCCTTCCCCGCCTATCAGGGTATCGGCCCCGCCATTGCCGGTCAGGGTGTCGTTGCCACCCATTCCGCGCAGTTCGTTAGCGACATCATCACCGATCAGGGTATCGCCGCTGCGGCCGCCGATGACGTTGTTGAAACCGGACGCTATATCACCGGTTGCATGGCTGCCACTTACCTTGATGGCGTTATCAACAGTAGTAGTAGTGTTAGTATCAATTCCGAATGCGCCTTGTTCATTTTCAGTCAGGTCACGACTTGCGCGTTCGCTCAGGTCTACTGTTACGCTACCGGAGCCTTCGTAGGACAAAAAGTCATCATCATCACCGGTCAGCCAATCCCCTCTATCCCCACCCTCCAGGATGTCAGCGCCACCGCCGCCAGTAATCTGATCCTGCCCTGATTCGCCCTTGATGACGTTGGCGAGGCTGTCGCCGGTCAAATTATCGTTGTAGCGGCTGCCGATGAGGTTTTCGAAATTGTTGATACTATCCGGAGTCGTATTAGCCTGATCGTCAGTGAACACAGCATGGGTTCCGGGGCCGCTGACAGAACCATTCAATGTAACAGTTACACCCGAAATATAGTCGTCGGCAGTGCGATCGCCAGTGCGTTGGGGTGAACTTGCATAAGACAGTGTGTCTACTCCATCTCCGGTGCCACCATCCATAGTATCCGCGCCAGCGCCGCCTTCTATGATGTCATCTCCATTACCACCATTGAGGGTGTCATTCCCATTACCGCCGCTGATGGTGTCATCTCCACCGTTGCCGTTGATGGTGTCCATATTGCTGCCGCCTGTCAGGCGATTGTCGCCTTCGCCACCATGGATTGTGGAATTTCCTCTTGTATTTGTACCTGTCGGATTATTGTCTGTCAGTTTGACATAGCCATCCGGGTTGAAGATGAAGTTGGCGGCAGTCAGGCCAGTGATTACGGTGATGCCATCTAATGTAACCTGATGGCTGCCGGACGTGATGACGACGTTGCCATTAGTCGTGTAGTTCAAGTTCAAGGTACGGGGGGAACTGCCGAAGTTCAGCTTGTCGCCGGTGTCGCCAACCGCAAAGTCTGTAATCGTATCCCTGCCACTGATCACGAAGGTATCCATGTCCCCAGTGCCGCCGGTCAGGATATCGCTGCCGCTGCCGCCGATCAGCGTGTCATTGCCGCCGCCGCCGTCGATTTTGTCATCGCCGCCGCGCCCGTCTATGACATTTGCCCCGTCATTGCCAGTGAGTTTGTCGTGGATCATATCGCTACCATCAGCGACGCGCGCGCTACTGGAACTGACGTTGGAACCGATGATATTCTCGAAATTATTCAGTATGTCTCCCTGGGCGTAGTTATCCTTTTCATCACCCTCATTGGCATGAATGCCTCCATCTTGCGCACTTGCGTCACCACCGCCAACGGGCAGAGTCAAATCCACGGGTTTTCTGGATCGTTCATAGGAGATAGTATCCGTACCGCCACCGCCGTCAGCATCGTCTGCTTCCGGTCCGGCGATGAAGGTATCGTCGTGGGGTGAACCGATGAAGTTTTCAACGTCAATAAAGCGGTCGCCGCGGGCGTCGCCCCGGCCGCTGCCGTTGGAGATGGTGGTGACGCCATCGCGTTCGGAGACCGAGCTCAGGTCCACGGTGACGCCTTCCGTAGCATCCTCGTAGGTTACGGTATCCTCTCCGTCTTCGCCGTCCAGCGTATCCCCGCCGGGACCTCCGTCAAGGATGTCGTTGCCGTCATCGCCCTTCAACGTGTCATTGCCGGGACCGCCTTTAAGCGTGTTGACGCCAGTGTCCCCGGTCAGGGTATCCCTGTGAGAAGAACCGGTGATGTTCTCAAAGGACTCAAATCTGACATTGTCGCCGGCGGCATGACCGCCGCTGCTGGTCTTGATGGCGCTCACTCCGGGTTCAAAATTCCCATCTCCCTCATTCAGGTCGATGGTTACGCCGGCATTGGAACTCGCGTAGGACAGGGTATCCGTTCCGCCGCCGCCGTCCAGCTTATCGGCGCCTGCCAGTCCTTCAATGACGTTGTTGTTGGTATGTCCGGTCAGGATGTCGTCATGAGCAGAACCGATGAGGTTCTGAAAATTACTCAAGCTATCATTGCTGGCGTCACCTTGGCGTCCCGGTGTATCAGGTACCAGGCTCACGGTCACCCCTCTGGGCGAACTGCGGTAGGAAACGGTGTTCGTGCCCCCGCCGCCGTCCAGGATGTCCTCGCCGCCCCCACCCTCTATCACGTTATCGTCGCTATCACCGGTCAGCGTGTCGCCGTAATCCGAACCGATGAGATTCTCGATGTTCTTGAACGCTCCTGTCAACGTGCGGGTTTCGCTTGTCACCGTGCTGGTTTCGTGGTAGCTTACTGTGGCGTTTGTCAGACTCACTATAACTCCATGTGAGTCGCCTTCCTCATCCATAAAATCTGCAAAAGACAGCGTATCCCCATCCGCGGTGCCGTCATCGTTCTCGCCACCGTCGAACACGCCTTGCGCCATCATCCTGTCCGAATCATCGGGTGGTTCCTTCCCGTCGGTAAAATCAAAGTAATCGACCATGATCACGTCATTGCCGGGACCGCCTTCGTAGCTGTCTACTCCCGGGCCGCCCTTGAGCGTGTCGTCGCCGCGGCTGCCGTAGAGTACGTCGTCACCGCCGCCGCCGTCAAAGTTATCGTCACGGTCGCTGCCGTGCAGACGGTCAGCGTTTGGGTCACCGGTGACGGGCGGCTCAGGATCGGGGCCAGGATCAGGATCAGGATCGGGATCCGGGCCGTCATCATGGAAAATAAAATCATCGTCGTTCAGGTCGCTGAGCGACACGTTATCGAGTATCAACTCGCCTCTGCCCGGTAGTTCAATTTCAACGCTGTTGCCCCGTTCGACGATATCCAGATCATCCATGTCGTTAATGCTGGAGATACTCCTGAGGTCGATCCTGTCTTCACCGGGGGTGAAGTCATCGATTACATCGTCACCGTCGCCGGAACTGAACTTGAAAATGTCCTCGCCGAAACCACCAACCAGGTCGTCATCACCGCTGCCGCCCTCCAGTACGTCATCACCTTCTCCGCCCTCCAGGTCGTCGTCACCGGTGCCGCCCTTCAGTATGTCATTACCGTCTTCCCCCTCCAGGTCGTCGCTACCTGTGCCGCCGATCAGTGTATCGTCATCGTCGCCACCCAGCAGTTCGTCATTACCGTGACCGCCATCCAGGGTGTCATCGCCGCCGCCGCCTTCCAGATCATCGTTGCCGGCTTCGCCGTACAGGTCGTCATCGCCGGCGCCCCCAAAGAGGTCGTCGTTGCCTGGGCCGCCATACAACTCGTCATCACCGTCCTCGCCGTACAGTTCGTCATCATGCTCCCCACCCCTGAGCAGGTCGTTATCGTCGCCGCCGTACAGCATGTCGTCGCCGCGCCCGCCGTAGATCTTGTCTTCACCGTTATCACCGTACAGCCTGTCGTCATTGGTCTCGTTGCCGCCCGGGCCGCCGTACAACTTATCGTCGCCATCGCCGCCGCGCAGGGTATTGGCTCTGACGTCGCCGGCCAGTATGTCGTCCTCGTCAGAACCGGTCAGGTGGATGATATCCGGTACCTGTACCGACACCGTCTCGCCCTTATCGGTGTAAGTCCAGGTGATCAGCCGCCCGAATGTATCACCCTGAGCGTCGCCATCTCTGGCTATCGGAACGTGCAGACGAACTGTGACGCCGGCGGGAGAACCCGCATAAGACGCGATATTCGCGCCGCTCCCACCTATCAGCACGTCGCCGCCGGCGCCGCCATTCAAGGTATCGTCGCCACTTCCACCGTCCAGTGTATCGTTGCCGCCACGCCCGTTGATCGTATCGCGGCCTCCCAGTCCTTTGATGATTTCTCCCTGCCCGGTGCCGTTCAGTGTCTCACTGCCGTTCGTGCCGGTGATATCAGATCCGGTACCTGGGTCGATTGGCGGAGTTATCGGGGTTGTTGGAGTTGTCGGGGTTGTTGGAGTTGTCACCCCGGAGAGGCTGACCGTCACCGCGTAAGCACCGGAATTGTCTTTATTGGGATTGGCTGAGTAGCTGCTGGCGCTGATGTAATAAGTGCCGCTTACTTGCGCGGTAAATGTTAACTGTGAGTCGTATATCCTGCCTGCAGTGTCGATATCGTCGTTGGTTGCTATGTGGCCTCCCTTTGAATCGAACAGCTTCAGTATGGGATCCTCCGTTTTGTCAGGCGCCGAGCCACGGCCTGAAAGGGTAATCTGATAGGTCTTTCCCTGCTCCAGGTCGATCCTGATCCAGTCTTCGTCGAACTTGTGACTAAGGATGCCGTTGAACGTATCGCCAACGGACATCATGTAAGTGGTTACGATACTTGCTGCTGCATCCAACGATGCCGAGGTGCTCTCATTAACAGTTGCCATGACTTCTTTCTCCCTATCTATCAGGTGGATAGTAAACGATTCATATGCTGAGCGTAAAAGGAAAGTTCAACTCTGTCAAGTAGTTATTTGCTTTTGCTAAGAATTAATTAAAGTTTGTTATAGGTCATTTTATTCGAGGAGTTATTTTCAGAAAAGTTCAAGGAAAAAGTGTCACCGGATTTCGGCATTCGCCGGAATGACGCTGTGCGAGTTTTACCGGAGTGACGGGATACGGGAATTGCAGGTACAACTATTGGCAGTGGCGTCCTTTTTACTGCTATCATGGGTTTCCTTTTTATTGTATTACTCTTCAAGCGGGATTTCGTCATGTCGGAAAATTTAACCTTGGATTTTGAACGGAACGAAACCCGTCCTTTATATGAATTTACGGAACAGGCGTACCTGGATTATTCCATGTACGTTATCCTGGACCGCGCCTTGCCGCATATCGGTGACGGTTTGAAACCCGTACAGAGGCGTATCATCTACGCCATGTCTGAATTGGGCCTGAGCGCGGCCTCCAAGTTCAAGAAATCGGCCCGCACGGTGGGGGACGTCATCGGCAAGTTCCATCCTCATGGTGACTCTGCCTGCTATGAGGCCATGGTGCTGATGGCGCAGGATTTCAGCTATCGTTATCCCATCGTCGACGGCCAGGGGAACTGGGGCTCGATGGATGATCCCAAGTCGTTCGCAGCCATGCGCTATACGGAAGCCAAGTTGAAACCCTACAGCCAGGTGTTGCTGGCGGAGTTGGGGCAGGGGACCGTTGACTGGACGCCGAATTTTGATGGTACCTTGAAAGAACCGGTATTGTTGCCGGCGCGGCTGCCCAACATACTGTTGAACGGCGCGACGGGGATTGCCGTGGGCATGGCGACGGATATTCTGCCCCATAACCTGAGAGAAGTTGCCTCGGCCTGCATCCACTTACTGGAAGCGCCGCGCAGTACGGTCGAGGATTTATTCGAATACGTCAAAGGCCCGGACTTTCCCACGGAGGCGGAGATTATTACGCCGAAGCAGGAACTTCAGGAGATATACCGAACCGGTACCGGTTCCGTGAAGCTGCGGGCCAGGTGGGAAAAAGAGGGCGGCAATATCGTCGTGACCGCGTTGCCCCACCAGACGTCCGGCAATAAAATCCTGGAACAGGTGGCCGCCCAGATGCAGGCGAAGAAACTGCCGATGCTGGAAGACCTGCGGGATGAATCCGACCATGAAAACCCGACCCGGCTCGTGTTTATCCCGCGTTCCAACCGGGTCAACCTGACTGATTTGATGTCGCACCTGTTTGCCACGACGGACCTGGAACGTAATTACCGGGTTAACCTGAACATGATTGGCGTCAACGGTCGTCCCCAGGTCAAGGACCTCAAGACCATCCTGCAGGAATGGTTGCAGTATCGTACCGAAACGGTGCGCCGGCGCCTGCAGCACCGTCTTGACCGGGTTGAACAGGAAATTCACATCCTGGAAGGCCTCATGGTGGCATACCTGAACATTGATGAAGTGATCAGGATCGTGCGCGAGGAAGATAATCCCAAACAGGAATTGATCCGGCGTTTTCAGTTGTCCGATACCCAGACGGAGGCAGTCCTTGATCTCCGCTTGCGCCGGCTGGCCAAACTGGAAGAAATCAAGATCAAGGGTGAACTGGATAAGTTACAGGAAGAGAGGCAGTCTTTGCAGCAAATACTGGGCTCGTCTACCCGCCTGAAAAAGCTGGTAAAAGAGGAAATCAGGGCGGATATGGAAAAATTCGGCGACGCGCGGCGCTCGCCTCTGGAACAGCGTGAAGAAGCCAGGGCCATGAATGAGGCGCAACTGATGCCCACTGAGCCGGTGACGGTCATCCTGTCGGAGAAAGGCTGGGTCAAGGCCGCAAAAGGTCACGATATCGACCCGCCAACCCTGAATTATCGCGCCGGCGACAGTTTCAAACAGGCGGCAATGGGACGCAGCAACCAGTTGGCCGTGTTCCTGGATTCGACCGGTCGCTGCTATTCCATACCAAGCCACAGCCTGCCGTCCGCGCGCAGTCACGGCGAGCCGGTGTCCAGTTGGGTGACGCCGCCGGATGGCGCCGTTTTCATCGGTGTCATACTGGGCGAGAGCGACGACCGCTATTTTCTTGCCAGTGATGCGGGCTACGGGTTTGTTGTAAAACTGGAAGACCTGTACGTTAAGGCAAAGGCCGGCAAGGCTGTGTTAAACGTCCCCGCTGACGCTAAAATATTGCCCCCCGTTCCGGTATTCGACCACGAACAGGATTTTGTCGCGGCCGTCAGTACCGACGGCCGGTTGCTGGTGACGGCGTTGTCTGACTTCCCGCAACTGGGCAAGGGCAAGGGGATCAAGATAATGCAAATTCCTCCGGCCAAACTGAAGGTGCGAGAGGAATACCTGGTTGCGCTGACCGTTTTCAGCGAAAAAGACGCATTGCTGCTGGAATCCCGCAAACGCCACCTGACCCTGAAACCGAAGGACTGGAAGCAATATCAGGGCGAGCGTGGACGCCGCGGCAACCTGCTGCCGCGGGGCTACCGGCAGGTGGCGACAATTAAACCAAAAAATAAACTGAGCACATAACAAATGGCTACCTATTCGACGAATGAATTTAAATCCGGTTTAAAACTGATGATCGACGGCGATCCTTGTAACATCATTGACAATGAGTTTGTCAAACCGGGCAAGGGTCAGGCTTTTTACCGGATAAAGATTCGGAATTTGAAAACGGGCAGGGTGCTGGAGAGGACCTATAAATCGGGGGAAAGCGTAGCGGCGGCCGACGTGCAGGAGGTGGGGTTGCAGTACCTCTATTACGACGGGGAGATGTGGTATTTTATGGACACCAGCACGTATGAACAGCTACCCGCCGACAGGGCGGCAATGGGCAATACCGACCAGTGGCTGACGGGCGAGGAGATCTGCGCCGTTACCTTATGGAACGGCGTGCCGCTGAGTGTCTCACCGCCCAACTTCGTTGAACTTAAAATCACCAGAACCGATCCGGGGGTGCGGGGAGACACGGCCTCCGGCGGTACGAAACCGGCCATCCTGGAGACCGGCGCCACAGTCAAAATCCCCCTGTTTGTCGAGCAGGACGAGGTAATCAAGGTCGACACCCGCATCGGCGAGTACGTGAGCCGCGTGAAAAACTGAAGCATATTTGGGGTCAGAGTAAAAATACTTAATGACAAAGTACCACCACCTGCCAACCCAACTGTATTTTTACTCTGACCCCAAATATCCAACCCGTCATAATTAAATGGAAACGGTACTAGTAAAAATACTCAACAATAAGCCCGCGTCCTCTACAAAATTAGCCGTATTTTTACTCTGACCCCAAATATGCGCCCAGGACAGGTTGCTTGCCAAGTTCCTCAATAAGCAAGAAGCGGAGATCGAAATTCTTACGCCCCGTAGTCAGCAACCTCAAGTCTACAGATGCTGTATATCCGGAAGAGAAGCCATTTTTCGGTCGAGTGTCAGGACCTCCAGGCCAGCGCGGATATAGTCGTCGGCGCTGAGGCGGTCGA
This sequence comes from Gammaproteobacteria bacterium, assembly GCA_965248145.1. Classification (GTDB taxonomy): domain Bacteria; phylum Pseudomonadota; class Gammaproteobacteria; order Eutrophobiales; family Eutrophobiaceae; genus JAAXHV01. The sequence continues at coordinate 1,664,505 of OZ252091.1, forward strand.
ACAGTCCTGGTCCGTCGACCGCCGTAAGGGCTTTAATGACAGTACTACCATTCATCGGTTCGACCAGACCGCTACTCAGTGCGTGCAAGAGAGCGACAGAAGCATCGGCCTTGGACACCTTGTAGTGGTGTTGGGCGGCGATATATGTTTCGCCAATAACCTGATTCGAGGCAAATACTTCCGCACCTGTATCGATTAATTTGGAAAGTTGCTCAATACAAAACGCGGATGAAGCCGGAGGCTGTGAAGTAATCAGCCGCAGGAGTACGGAAGTATCAATCCCGTAGCGACGGGTCATAAGGCTCACTCCGGAATTTCTCAATATCGAATGGTTCGATATTGGGGTCGATCTTATCTTTCAGAAATCCCAGCTTGGAATAATCAATGCGTCTGGGTCGCAGAATGAATCCGTCAGGCCCTTCTTTCAGTTCTATTTGATCGCCGGGACCTACGCCCAGCATGTTTAGCACCCGAGCCGGAAATGTGACTTGTCGCTTAGATGTGATCTTAACAATCATGATTTTTCTCCTTACGGTAACTCTATATAAGTAAGGCAGAAAAGTCAACAATTATGCCCAAGTCCGATAGACTGCTAGCGACATTCTAAATTTTACGCACACGTTATTGCCCATTTCGTAGTAGAATCGGACTTGCGCGAATAAGGCGTTAAAAGGACTTTATACTGTTCAAATGCAAACTCCTGCAGATATCCTCGGCAACCAGGGCGCCCTGGCGGGTTTAATCCGTGATTACTCGGTCAGGCCGCAGCAGGTCGAGATGGCGGAGGCCATCCTGGCGGCGATAGATAACCGGGAATCGCTGATCTGCGAAGCGGGCACCGGCACGGGCAAGACCTTTGCCTATCTTGTTCCGGCCCTCCTGTCCGGGCACAAGGTCATTATTTCCACCGGCACCCGGCATTTACAGGATCAACTGTTTTCAAAGGATTTGCCCCTGGTGCGAAAAGCCGTCGGGCGGCCGCTCAACGTTGCGCTGTTGAAGGGGCGGGCCAATTACCTGTGCCTGTATCGCATGCAACAGGCAGAAATCGAAACGCGCGGCCCGGACAACCGGGCAAAGAACTTCCTGATCGATATTCGCGCCTGGTCGCAGCGGACCGATTCCGGTGACCTGGCCGAATTGTCCCATATCCCGGAAGATGCCTCCGTCCGGTCGTCCTGCATTTCCAGCGTCGATAACTGTCTTGGACAAGAGTGTGATTTTTACGATGATTGTTTTGTATTTCGCGCCCGCCGGCAGGCCATAGACGCCGACCTGGTCGTGGTCAACCATCACCTGTTCCTGGCGGATATGGTATTGAAGGAAACCGGCTATGGTGAGTTGTTGCCCTCGGCAGAACTGGTCGTGTTTGATGAAGCGCACCAGTTGCCGGAACTGGCGTCACAGTTTTTCAGCCAGACCCTGAGCAGCAGGCAGTTAACGGAACTGGTGCTCGACTCCAAAGCGGCGTATTTTGAGGAAGCGGCTGATCTGCCTGATTTCCTTGAGATGCTGGATCACTGTGAAAAAGCGCTTCGCGACCTGCGGCTGAGCTTTCCCAGGGAGGATAAGCGGGTTGCCTGGGCCGGGTTGAAAGAGACTTCGGAGGTCTCCTCGGCGCTGTCGACGCTGATGGAAAAGGCGGATGCCGTTTACCAGGTGCTGGAGGCCTTTGCCGGCAGGGGCAAGCGACTGGAGAACTGTCACAACAGGATAGAGACGGTGTTGGCGACGCTGGATCAGTTCAATGAAAGAGAGGAAAGTGAGTACATCCGCTGGCTGGAGATACGCGGCAAGGGGTTTTTCCTGCACCAGACGCCCTTGGATATAGCCGATGTTTTCCAGACGCGCATGAACGAATATGAATGTCTGAGTGTATTCACGTCAGCCACCCTGAGCGTGAACCGTCAATTTGACCATTTCTCATCACAACTGGGGCTGGGCGAGGTTAAGGCTCGCGGCTGGGACAGTCCGTTTAATTTCAAGACCCAGTCCCTGCTGTATCTGCCTCGGGGTCTGCCTGACCCGAGAGCATCGGGTTTTACCGAAAGCGTTGTGGAGAAATCGATCCCGGTGTTGCGACTGACCCGGGGGCGGGCCTTTTTCCTGTTTACCAGCCATCGCGCCCTGCGCCAGGCAGCCGGGTTGATCGGGGAGGCGCTGGATTATCCCATACTGGTGCAGGGGGACGCGCCGCGCACCGAACTGCTGGAGACGTTCAGGACCACCCCACATGCGGTGTTGCTGGGTACCAGCAGTTTCTGGGAAGGCGTGGATGTCAGGGGGCAGGCCCTGTCCTGTGTCATCATCGATAAACTGCCGTTTGCCGCGCCCGGCGACCCGGTGTTGAATGCAAGATTGACACAGATGGAGGAGCAGGGCAGAAACCCGTTCATGGAATACCAGGTACCCGAAGCGGTGCTGGCGCTGAAGCAGGGCATCGGTCGCCTGTTGAGAGACAAAAGCGATTACGGCGTGTTGATGATCGGCGACCCCAGGTTAAGAACAAAGCCCTACGGCAGGATTTTCCTGAACAGCCTGCCGGAAATGGAACACACGGAGAAATTAAGCGTCGTAGAGAATTTTTTTCAGCAACACGAAAGATATTTGGGGTCAGAGTAAAAATACTGGACAATAAAAACACATCAACGCCAACTCCCTGTATTTTTACTCTGACCCCAAATATTCAATCACACCGCAGTTGCACTCAGCGCCTGTCTGTGTCATCATCCTGTCATTATTTCATTAAAGGAATATTATTGTGAATATAAAACAGTTAACTGGTGTTTCCATGGCGTCTTTAACATCCGCAGGTGTTGATCTTTATTTAGTCTCCTCCCGATTAATCAATCTATAACTGTCAATAGGCTTCGATTTACCGAATCACCAGGTGGAGGCACGCAAGATGCTTAACCACGGGAGTTATCTCTCAATACCGTTAGCCGCGCTCTTGATTTTGAGTGCTGCTTTCTTCGTGCACACTGCGAGCGCACAGGAATCCCAACCCCGCGGCGTTATGGCCCCCTTGCTGGAGGAAGTAGTGGTCACCGCGCGCAAGCGGGAGGAAACAGTATTTGACGCGCCGCTTTCGGTCACGGCACTGGGGGCCGGGCAGGTTGAGGCACAGAAAATACGCGGTTTGACCGACCTGGCAGTGAGCATGCCCAACGTGGCCCTGGATGAAATAGGCACCACCAAGGGAACTGCCATCTTTTCCATTCGCGGCCTGGGAGTAAACAGCTCCATCCCGTCAATCGACCCCACCGTCGGCGTATTCGTGGACGGGGTTTATATGGGCATGAACAACGGTATTGCTTTCGACGCCTTTGACCTGGAAAGTATCCAGGTCCTGCGCGGTCCCCAGGGTATCCTGTTCGGGCGTAACGTGACCGGCGGCGCCATCCTGGTAAATACCAGGAAACCCGATGACGAGTTCAAAGTCCGGGTTCGCGCTGCGCTCGACGGCGGCGGTGACGGCGGACTGAACAAATACCTGATGGGCAGCATCGGAGGGGCTGTGAGTGACACTCTTACCGTCGGGATTACAGGCTACTACAACGATGATGACGGCTGGTTCGAGAATAAATTTTCCGGTGACGACTTCGGCGCGCTTGAACAGAAGATGATTCGACCCGTTGTGGTCTGGAAACCCGGTGAAAACGTGGAACTGGTATTACGCTATCAATATGCGGAAACCGAAGGCGACGGTTCCGCGTCACAGACGCATACCAACGGTCTCGGAGTCGATGGGTCGCCGGCAAACTTTGCGCGCGACAGTCATGATTTTTCCATTGACGAGGAAGGCTTCCAGGATACGAAAACCCATTTTTTTGCCGCAGAGCTTAACTGGGAGGTAGGCGAAAACGGCATGATTACCAATATCTTCGGCTACCGGAATTATGAATCGTATTCGTTGAGTGATATTGATGCCCAGCCCGTCAGTCTGTTCCATGCGTCTGGATTTCTGGAATCAAAGCAGGTGAGTAACGAGTTGCGCTACAACGGCGTATTCGCCGGTCAGGTCAACCTGACCACCGGGGTTTACTATTTCAGTAATGACATCGACTATCACGAACGGCGCAACCTCCTGGGACTGCTGACCCCGGATGGTTCGCCGGCGCTGACCCAGGATGGCGGCGGCGAGTATGAAGTGGAAACTTATGGACTGTTCGCGGCCGTGGACTATGACATCAACGACTCCGTAACGCTTACCGCCGGATTGCGTTACACCTCCGAAGAGAAGAAAGCCAGGATTGCATCCCTGATCAGAAACGTAAACTCACCCTGTAACGTATTGAACGATACCTGTGATTTCGATTTTGTCGACTCCGAAGACTGGGGTAGCTGGTCGCCCAAGCTGGGCTTTACTTACCGCTTCTCCGATACTGCGCGTATCTACGCCCACTGGACCCGGGGCTTCCGTTCCGGCGGCTACAACCTGCGTAACACGGCCCTGGATACCGTTAATCTCGGCCCGGGACCGTTCGACGAGGAGACCGTGGATAACTATGAAATCGGTTTCAAGATCAGGTTCGAACGCGGTCACCTGAATGGTTCCCTGTTCTTCAACGACATTGAAGACATGCAGCGGGAAGTCAACCTGTCTGATCCCATCTCCGGCGTTGTGCAGGTCATCAAGAATACGGCGAACGCCGAAATTCCCGGCATTGAACTGGATGGCGCTTTCCACCTGACAGACAATCTCCTGGCCACAGCCTCTGCAGGTTGGATCGATCCGGAGTACAAAAAAGTCGGATTTGATCTTAACAGTGACGGCGTGATTGACGGCAGGGACAAGGACCTTGACCTGCCTCGCGCGGCGGAATGGACCTACAGCCTGGGCCTCAGACACCGTCTGCAGGTCGGTGACTGGGGTCATATCGCCTCACGCATCAGTTACTCCCACCGGGATGAATCGGGCTTTACCGATAACAACCTGGGCTTCATCCTGGAACAGGAAATCCTCGATGCCGGACTGGACTTCCACTTAAGCGCCGGCCATTGGGTATTTTCAATCTACGGCAAGAACCTGCTGAATGAAGTCAAACACGGTGGCGACACCCCGCTTCCAACAAGGCTGGGCCCCATACCCCTGGGCGGCGCCTATGCGCCCCTGGCCAAGGGCCGCGTCGTAGGGGGAGAGGTGACTTATACATTCTAACGCCGGTAAAAGGAACAAATTTCAATCTATCCCCTTTTTTCGTGGAGCAAAAATATATCTGCTCCCTTTACCCAATTATTGTATTTACCTTGAAAATCCTCAACTCAACTGCGGATTTTCAAGGTAAAAGGGAAGATTTATATCGTATATTGACAGCAATGCCTACGTATGCTAGCATTGCTGTCAATATATTCTTTATGTGTCAGGAGTGAAATATGGCTAGTCTGAGCGTGAGAAAACTTGATGATGGTACGCTGAAGCAATTGCGGATTCGCGCCGCAGAGCACGGCGTCTCAATGGAAGAGGAAGCCCGACAAATAATAAAACTGGCCGTGTCAACACCAGAACGGCTTGGCGATTTGGCTATTCGTCTTTTTGCTCCGGCTTACGGTGGAACAGAACTTGAACTGCCGGAGCGAACAATTACTGAACCAATGGAATTTCCCGAATGATCATTCTGGATACTAATGTACTCTCAGAATTTATGACCTCTCCCCCTTCAAATGCTGTGGTGGACTGGCTGAATGCCCAAGATTCCATGTCACTTTACATAACGTCAATTTCCATAGCGGAGATTTGTTACGAATTACAGGTTATGCCGGAGGGTAAACGCCGGCGGCTGCTAGAAGATCGATTCGAACAATTCATAGCAATGGCGTTTGCATCCCGTATATTAAATTTTGGTGAAACCGCCGCCAGGGTTTACGGCGAAATAAAAGCATACCGAAAGAAAATTGGTCGACCATTAAGCGATTTCGACGGCCAAATCGCAGCAATTGCTCGTACTCATGGCTCCTCCCTTGCCACCCGAAACATTACTGACTTTGAATATTGTCTGATTGAGCTTATCGACCCGTTTACCTTTACATAGGAAGGCTCGGTAAAATCGTTCAAAAACCCCCTTGCTTTTTGTATAAGATATTATACAATTTAATTTATGGAACGGTATTGCACTACCGGCAACATTTTCGATGATCTGGAATTAGATTCGGGTAGAGCTGAGCAGTTGAAAATCAAGGCAGCCCTGTTTGATGCCATTATTATCTACATTAAAGAAAATGATCTGACTCAGGAACAGGCCGCCGGGATCATGGGCGTACAGCGTTCGCGGATCGGTGATGTGTGTCGGGGAAAAATGTCCGGATTCTCCATTGATGCCCTGGTCGCCATGGCGGCAAGAGCCGGTCTGCATCCGCTGCAAATTGCATCCTGAAAAAGCAGAAAATGTAGGTAAGGTCTTCATCCCGCTCCCCAGAGTAGCAACCCGCCGCCGAACAGGAACAGCGTCACCAGGAATATTACGAAGGTGTAGCCCATAATCTGGCGCATGTGCAGTCCGGCGATTGCCAGCAAGGGGATGGTCCAGAAGGGTTGGATCATATTGGTCCATTGGTCGCCGTAGGCAACGGCCAGTACGATGACGGACGGCTCGACTCCGAGGTGTTGAGCCGCTTCTATGAATATCGGACCTTGCACTGCCCATTGCCCGCCGCCCGATGGGATGAACAGGTTGACCAGACCGGCCGATAAAAAAGCAAAAAAGCCCAGTGTTTGCGCGTTGGCAATGGCTGTGAACCAGTCGGAGATTACACTGGCGAGTCCGGTGCCCTGCATCATTCCCAGGATACCGGCATAAAACGGATACTGGATGAGAACAGGCCCTATCGTTGCACTGGCGTTGTTAATCAACTGAATATAATGAGAGGGTGAGCGGGCAAGCAGTAAACCCGCGCCGAGAAACGACCAGTTGACCAGGTTCAGGTTGAGGTGGAACCCTTTGGCGTAAAAACTGTAGCCGATGTACCCGAACAGGCCGGCGCCGAGCATCAGCGTAAGAGGGCGCATACTGTCGAGATACTGGGCAAATGTCTTCTGCCCGGCAGCGTTATCCGGTCCCTCGACGTGTTCCTCCAGCAGCGCCGGGTCGATTTCGACCAGTTCCCGCTCATGGGGACGCATCAACGGGCAGATCACAGTGACTATGGCGAGAGTAACCAGTGCCAACACACCGTTATGCAAAGTGAAGACAGTTTCGGTGATGGGAATGATACCTGTCACAGCTTCCAGTGAGTGGCCTGGGGTGGCGACAAACAAGGCGGCTGAAGAGGAATAGCCCATGTGCCATATAACGAATCCGGCATAGGCGGATGCCACCAGCAACGGGTAGTGAATCCGTATTCCCCTGCCGGCGCATTGTCTTGCAACTTCCTTAGCGACGGTGGCGCCGACAATAAGTCCCAACGACCAGGCGATAAGCGAACCCACGCCCGCGCTCAATGCAACCAGGCTGTAGGCGCTGCTTGCATTATTCGGGATATTGCCGATACGCCTTAACAGGGATTGCACTTTGTCGGTATGGGCCAGTGCATGAGCCGTCAGCAGGGTAATACATATCTGGGCAGTAAATGCCAGCAGACTCGGCAGCCCATCACCCCAGGCAGACAACGCGGAAACGGGTGTCGCATCGGCGAGCAGGAGAGATAACAGGAAGGTAAGCGCAGAGAGCAGGACCACGAACACAAAAGGGTCCGGGTAGTAACGCTCTACGAATGCGACAAACGGCCGCGCCAGCAATTGAAAAAATCGCAAGGATATCCTCCAGAGTTTTTACACTGACCCCAAATATTAACCCCAAATATTATAATTAGAATTCCAGGTGGTTGGGGGTACGTGGAAAGGGAATCACGTCACGGATGTTGGCGGCGCCGGTCAGCAGCATCAGGAGTCGTTCAAAACCCAGGCCGAAGCCGCAATGGGGGACGGAGCCGTATTTGCGCATGTCCAGGTACCACCAGTAATCGGCCGGATTAAACCCCAACTCGGTGATGCGTTGATGCAGTTGGTCATAGCGTTCCTCCCGCTGGCTGCCGCCGATGATTTCACCGATGGAAGGCACCAGCACGTCCATGGCGGCAACGGTCTTGCCGTCGTCGTTCTGGCGCATGTAGAAGGCTTTGATGTCTTTCGGGTAGTCGAATACGATCACCGGTTGCCTGAAATGTTGCTCCGTTAAAAACCGCTCGTGTTCGGACTGTAAATCCTTGCCCCATTCCGGCTTGAACTCGAAGTTTTTTCCCGATTTTTGCAGAATCTCCACAGCTTCCGTGTAAGGGAGACGGATAAAATCATGATCAGCGATATTTTCCAGGGTCGCCGACAGGGATTTATCGACGAAGCGGGTAAACAAGCTGAGATCATCACTGCATTCATCCCTGACGAAGTTCACCAGGTAGCGAATCAGTTCCTCTCCCAGGGCCATATTGTCTTCCAGGTCGGCGAAGGCTATCTCCGGTTCAATCATCCAGAACTCGGCAATGTGCCTGGACGTGTTGGAGTTTTCCGAACGGAACGTTGGTCCGAAGGTATAGACCCGGCCCAGGCTCAGGCAATACGCCTCCACGGACAACTGGCCCGACACCGTCAGGTTTGCCTCTTTGCCGAAAAAGTCACGGTCAAAATCAACGCTCCCGTTTTTCTTCGGCACGTTGTTCAAATCCAGGGTGGTGACCCGGAACATCTCCCCGGCGCCCTCGCAGTCGGCCCCGGTGATAATGGGGGTGTGGATCCAGTTGAAGCCGCGGTCCTGGAAGAAGGTATGGACGGCCTGGGCCAACCTGGAGCGGATGCGGAACATGGCGCCGTATTTGTTGGTGCGCGGCCGCAGGTGGGCAATCGTGCGGAGAAACTCGTCGGAGTGCCGTTTTTTTTGCATGGGATAGTCTTCCGGCGCGGCGCCGATCACTTCAATTGCCGCGGCCTGGACCTCCCATTTCTGGCCCTTGCCGGGTGATTCGACTAAATTTCCCCGTACCTTGATAGCGGCGCCGGTGGTGACATGTCTGAGTGTGTCGTCATTGTCCGGGTCGGCGCCGGCGATAACCTGGATATTCGCCAGGCAGGAACCGTCGTTTAATTCAATGAATGAAAATTCCTTTGCGTCCCGTTTCGTCCTGACCCAACCCGACAGGTCCAGGTCCTGAATGGGCGCGGCGGCATCCAGCAGGGATTTAACCGTTTGAGTCTGGTGCATGAATCATCGTTTCCTGATTAAGGTCAGGCCGTCACCAATGGGGAGCATACACATATCCACCTTCTCATCAGCATGAACCATCCTGTTGAACTGGCGGATGGCAACGGTTTCATCATCCTGTTTGTCTGGGTTTGCCACGTTACCTCCCCAGAGCACGTTATCTATGGCCATCAGGCCGCCCCTGCGCAGCAACTGGTAATTCAGCGGGTAATAGGCGGAATATTCCTCTTTTACCGCGTCCACAAAAATAAAATCGAAACTGCCTGACTCGCCGGACCTGACCAAGTCAGCCAATGTGTTGAGGGCAGGGGCCAGACGCAACTCGATTTTTTCCGCCACGCCGGCTTCCTGCCAGTATTCTTTTGCCTTGGACGTATATTTTTCGTTAACGTCACAGGCGATGATTTTCCCATCAGCGGGCAATGCACGTGCCATGCACAGGCTGCTGTAGCCGGTATAAACGCCCAACTCTATAACCTTTCTGGCATTCAACAGCTTCACCAGCATGGCCATGAACTGACCCTGTTCCGGTGAAATCTGCATGACCGCCCATCTATGTTCTGCCGTTTCCGCGCGGCAACGTTGCATGACTTCATCCTCTCGTAACGTTGCGGAGAGAAAATATTTGTACACCTGATCGGTTAAATTGACGGAAGTTCTGGACATTATGGTTACTCGGACATTTAATACCGCTATGTTACAACATATTGAATTTCAACATCAGCACCCTGGGCAAATCAGCCCGGAGAAAATCAATATTATACAATTGACGGATACGCATATATCAGCCGCCGAAGATGAATTATTTGCCGGGGTTAATACGACCGATACCTTGTTGGATGTGATCGCTGCGGTAAATCGCCATGACGGCGTTGATCTCGTGTTGTTGACGGGTGATCTGGCCTACACGCCCACAGCGGAATCATACAAAAAACTGGCGGAGTTATTACGGCATATTACATTTCCGGTCTTCTGCCTGCCCGGGAATCATGACGACCCTCAACTCATGCGCCGATTGCTGAATACGGGCAACATCAGCACGGCCAACTTTCTCACCTGCGGACATTGGTCGATCATCTTGTTGAATACCCACCAGGCCGGTAAAGAAGCCGGTTATTTATCCGCGGCCGAATTGTCCTGTCTTGCCCAGGCTCTGGAACGTTCGGCAGACAAGCATGTACTGCTCTGTTTGCATCATCCCCCCGTTCACATCCACTCCGCCTGGATGGATGCGATAAGGCTGAAAAACAGCGACGCGCTGTTTCAGGTCCTGGATCAACATGAAAATGTAAGGGGAGTCATCTGGGGGCATATCCACCAGGTATTTACGGCAAGCAGAAACGGGGTCCTGCTGCTCGGTTCCCCGTCTACCTGTATACAGTTCCTGCCACAATCGGATGAAGTCGGGTTCGACACAAAACCGCCTGCTTATCGAACCCTGGCGTTGAATGAAAACGGCAGGATACAAACCCGCGTCCATTGGCAGTAATTTCTGGTGGAAATTCGCCGTTTATGTCTTACAATCCGTTTTATGGGGATTCAAACAAGATAATAATAATATTCTGAAGGGGGGGGGTGTCACCTTAAATGAGCAGGTTTAAATTTACCGAGGACCACGAGTGGTTGCGACTGGAAGAGGATGGAACAGTCACCATTGGTATCACAGATTATGCCCAGGAGCAGATTGGCGATATCGTCTATATTGAATTGCCTAATGTCGGGGATATCATGATCGTGGGCAGCGAGGCGGCAATCATTGAGTCTGTCAAAGCCGCGGGGGAGGTTAAAGCTGCCATCAGTGGTGAGGTCCTTGCCGTCAATGCTGCTTTGGAGGATAAACCGGAATCGGTTAATTTTGACCCCGTCGACAGCGGCTGGTTTTTCAAGCTGGCCCCGGATGACGTGGATGAACTGGAGCAGTTAATGGACGAGGAAGCCTACCAGGAGTTTATTAAAGAGTTGTAATTGTTCACTGCACTACGTTGTCCCTCAGGTAAACCGGCAGCGCCTGTTCCGCGGAAACGCAGCGATTGTTGTTAAATTCTCTCCGGGCCAATGGCAGCATGTCTTTTGCCAGCGGGTAACGTTCCGGATCAATGCCGGTTATTTGCTTATTCAAGGTTTCCTCAAGGCGCGCCCGGTAGGTTCCCCAGCCACTGCCTACGCCGAAGAATCGTTTGTCGGCAGGAACGTCAACCTCGTCCGGGGGCGTTACCCGTTCTGCCGATACCAGTTCTACTGCACCGTCTTCCGCCAATTCATAAACAGCCCAGTATATTTCACCCATTCTTGCATCTATTGCCGCCAGTAAAACAGGGGATTTATCAATTGCTCCCTGCGCCAGGGTTGCCAGTGATGAAAGCGGTATGACCGGCAGGCCTGCGCCCAGGGCCAGGCCCTGGGTCACGCCGGCGGCGATCCTGACACCGGTAAAAGCGCCGGGTCCGCGGCCGAAGGCAATGGCGTCAAGGTCGTTTAACCTGTAGCCGGCTTCCGTTAAAACACCGTCTACCATCGGCAGGATCAATTCAGCGTGCCGGCGGGGCGCGATCTCCTGTCGCGTATAAACGCTGTCTTCGGCGAACAACGCCGCGGAGCAAGCCTCGGTAGCAGTGTCCAATGCCAGTATTTTCATGTCCGCTGATATCTTTGTATGAAAGGATCGAGTCTATGTAATTGTTTGATTTTATTTTGTAACACATATACAGTAAAGCTAATCACCATACCGGGTGATGACGCCTTTTTCTTAAACGCAATCGAAAGTGTTACAAGGACGAAGCAGACTATCACCCCAATCAGTTGTAAATAACAATTACACCGCGCACAAAAGGTGTCTGGAATATGACAAAGCGAATGGAATTGCCGCCGGGTAGGGCAGAAGAACGCAAATCGAGAGGCCTTCAGCGGGAAGGCGCATCCTTCCCGGTTCGGCCTTTGGAAGGAGAATTACCAGTAAGCTATGGCGCCGCCTTTGCGGCAATCAAGGAGCGTATCCGGACGGAACGGCAACGTGTTATCATGGCGGCAAATGCTGCAATGGTAATGTTGTACTGGGATATCGGTAAGATGATTCTGGACCGCCAAAGACAGGAAGGCTGGGGCGCCAAGGTCATAGACCGCCTATCCAACGACCTGCGTGTGGCTTTCCCGAACATGCAGGGATTATCTCCCCGTAATCTGAAGTATATGCGTTCCTTCGCTACGTCCTGGCCAGAGCGACAAATTGTGCAGCAGGTTGCTGCACAAATTCCATGGTTCCATAACGTCGTTCTGCTTAATAAGATCAAGGATGCTACTATCCGCTTGTGGTGTAGATTTCTTCACAGACGGCAGAACAGAAATTTGTTCCTGGTCGTGGGCACTGATTAGCTTCCTCATACAGTTCGTTCTGATAGTGGAAAATAAGTGATACGGTAATTATTTTCTCAAGTTTCGATATGATGTTAAGTATATAGGGCCACATGCAAGAAATATTTAAATGGGAGATTTCTAGATGCAGGATAGATATGCAGGAGACGTTGGTAATTTCGTGAAGTATGGGCTGCTGCGAGCAATCAGAGAGGGGAAGCAACTAAGACAGGCTACTGGTCTGAGCAAAATCAAAAAGGACAAATTATCTGTTGGAAATCGTTCTGGGATGCTTCAACGCATGAATCCAAAAAATCGGATTTTAACAGGCCAGGTTGCTATCTGTTAGGAGTGGGTTCTTATTATGATAATATCAGGATAAGGTACGTAGGTCAGACTAAAAATACCCTTAAAGGCCGTTTGGGCAATAGATATATATCCAGTAAAAAACCCAACAATTTTGATGATATTCGAATCGAACAGTTACACTTGGCTGCTTGGCTTGCCGCTCACGGTAATGATTGGAGGAAGCTTCCCGATCATATTGTTGCCACGGATTTCTTTATCGCTCCTAAAGGCAGTAGTACGAACGTTGAATCTAAACGGAAGAACACAGATACTCGAATAAAGTCAAGGATCAAGCACGCTATGGATTTTGCTGAATGTATTGCTGAATATGGAAAGAATGAAAGCGATCATATGTGGTTTGCTTTAATACCAATGACAAATAGTGAATGCACTAAGACATTAGAATGTTATCTCTTGGCTACGCTAATCAGATGGAACGAAAAGAATAATCATCCAAGACTCCTTAACGATGTTTATTAATTTATAGAGAAATGTAAATTGGCCTAGCTTCTTGTCACCCTTAGATATCCGAAAATTTTGCACGTCTCTGCGTAGTGGCTGGAGAAGCGTTTCCGGATGCGTTGGAGAACCTACGCTACTGGCTGATACCAATTGAGTATCCAAGTTATCCGATTAGCCGTCTACACGAAGAGCAACTCTGCAGCAAGTATCCTAAAGATGCGTTGACATTTCTTGATGCAGTAGTTGATCAAGATGCACAGTGGTTGCCTGAGGAACTCAGGCAATGCCTGGATGACATCAAGTAGACGGATCAGAGATTAGCCACCAATAGTCGTTTTATACGCTTGGATGAATTGTATAGAAGGCAATGAATATGATAAGGAAAAGGTAATGTGAGAGAATCTACTCTGTCAGATTCTTACTTTATTCTTTGTGATATATAAATCTCGAGTCACATATAATTAGAGGAATGTACAATCCGTTTGAAGCGTTCGTCGGCCTGCGTTATGTCAGGGCCAAGCGTCGTAACCATTTCATTTCGTTTATTTCCCTGGTATCCATGCTGGGGATTGCCATAGGGGTGTTGGCATTGATTACGGTATTGTCGGTGATGAACGGGTTTGAAAAGGAGTTGACCGGTCGTATCCTGGCGATGGCCTCCCATGCAACCGTTGTTGAGGATGACGCGCCGGTCAGTGACTGGCAGACCGTGGCCATGACCCTGGAGCGACAGCCGGGGATTGTGGCGGTGGCGCCTTATTTTCGGGCGGAAGGGATGCTGGTTCATGGGAAAAGAGTGCACGGGATCGTGTTACGCGGCATCCTGCCCGAGGCGGAAAAAAAAGTGTCCCTGATAGCGGAAAAGATGCAATCAGGCCGGTTCGCCGAGTTGAAGCCCGGTGAATTCGGTATGCTCATCGGTGCGGAGTCGGCCCGAAGCCTGGGAATATTGCCGGGTGACAGCGTTACGTTGGTCGCGCCGCAGGTTGAAGGGGGGGGCGCCGGCATTCTGCCCCGCTTAAAGCGGTTCACCATTGTCGGGATTTTTACGGCGGGGATGCACGAGTTTGACAGCGGCCTGGCCTTGATCCACATGGAGGATGCTTTGATGCTCTTTAATAAAGCAGGGCCTTCCGGGTTGAGACTGAAGACCAGTGACGTGATGCAGGCGCCCGGTATCAGCAGGGAGGCCATGCAGGCCCTTCCCGGGCATTATGACGTTATCGACTGGACGCAAAGACACGCCAGTTTTTTCCGTGCATTGAAAACGGAAAAGAGGGTGATGTTTATTATCCTGACGTTAATCATCGCGGTGGCCGCGTTTAACATCATCGCGACCCTGATGATGGTGGTGACGGACAAACAGGCGGACATTGCCGTATTGCGCACCCTGGGCGCCAGCTCGAACAGCATCATGAAGATTTTTATTATCCAGGGTACGGTGGTCGGCATTGCCGGTATCGCCCTCGGCGTGCTGGGCGGGGTATGGCTGGCCGGCAATATCGAGAGCATGGTAACGACCATAGAGCAGTTCCTGCGGCTGAAACTCCTGTCGCCGGACGTGTATTACATCAGTGAATTACCTTCCGACCTGCGTTGGCGGGACGTGGTCGTGACGGCGGCGATGGCTTTTTTATTTACCGTGTTCAGCGCCATTTACCCGGCCTGGCGCGCGGCACAGGCTCAACCCGCGGAGGCGCTCAGGCATGAATAGAATGGGCAGCTCTTATGAGTTCTTTATCGGCTTGCGTTACGTCATGTCAAAGCGGCGCAATCGATTTATTTCGTTTATCTCCCTCATTTCAATTTTGAGCATTGCTTTGGGGGTGATCGTATTGACGACCGTCTTATCGGTGATCAACGGCTTTGAAAGGGTTTTGACCGAACACCTTATCGGCATGGAGGCCGATGCAACCATTATCGGTTATGACGATTCGTTGAGCGACTGGAAAAAAGTGGCGGACCAGGTACAACAGCACCCCGGGATAAACGGTGTGGCTCCTTACGTTGAGTCGGGCGCCATGATAACGTTCAATGAAAAGGTAAAAGGCGTGATCGTGCGTGGGGTGCTACCTGAAATGGAACCGAATGTGTCTTTTATTACGGAAAAAATGATCGGCGGAAACCTGGATGCGTTGGCGGCAGGGGATTTCAGGATTATTATTGGCGCTGACCTGATGGATATACTGAATGTGGATGAGGGAGATAAGATTACCGTGGTCTCTCCCGCCGCCAGGATCACCCCCGCCGGGGTTATCCCCAGGCTCAAGCGGTTTACCGTTGCCGGGGTTTATGATACCGATATGTACGAATTTGACAGTACGATTGTATTTACCCACCTGGATGACGCAGCCCGGTTTTTTCGGGCGGGCAGTCCCACCGGCCTGCGCCTGAATACCGTCGACGCGATGCAGGCGCCGCGGATCAGCAGGGAGGCGCTGCAAGACGTGCCCGGACGCTACGGCGTCATTGACTGGACGCAACGACACGTGAATTATTTCCTGTCGCTGAAAATGACCAAAAAGATGATGTTCGTCATACTGGTCCTGATTGTTGCCGTGGCGACCTTTAATATCATCTCAACCCTGATGATGATGGTGACGGAGAAACAAGCGGATATCGCCGTGTTGCGCACCCTGGGCGCCGGCCCCGGCAACATCATGAAGATTTTTATTATCCAGGGCGCCGCGTTAGGTATCGCCGGCATCACCCTTGGTGTGGCCGGTGGGGTATGGCTGGCCGGCAATATCGATATAATCGTGGCGACAATAGAGCATTACCTGCAGATAAAGTTCCTGTCGCCGGACGTGTATTACGTCAGTGAACTACCCTCTGACTTACACTGGGGAGACGTGCTCGTGACGGCGCTGGCAGCCTTTTCGTTTACTGTGATAGCGACTGTTTACCCGGCGTGGCGGGCGGCCCGGACCCAACCCGCGGAGGTGCTCAGGTATGAGTAACCCGGTCATCCTGACCTGCTCTCAGTTGAGGAAGACCTTCAGTGAAGGAGATCTCCACGTTGAGGTGTTAAAGGGAGTTGATCTGGAGGTAAACAGCGGGAGTTGCATCGGGATCATCGGTTCATCCGGTTCAGGCAAGAGTACGTTGCTGCACCTGCTGGGGGGGCTGGATAAGCCCACCTCGGGTGAAGTAACAGTGGCAGGCGCCTCCCTGGCGGCGCTCTCCGAGGCGGAAATTGGCCGGTTACGCAACCGGCAATTGGGGTTTGTATATCAATTTCATCACCTGCTGCCGGAGTTTACCGCCCTGGAAAACGTGGCGCTACCGTTGCTGGTGAGACGCGAGGCGCCGCAAACGGCCCGGGACGCCGCCGTGGAAATACTGACTGAAGTAGGATTAAAAGAGCGCATGCAACACAAGCCGGGGGAATTATCGGGTGGGGAGAGGCAACGGGCCGCGATAGCCCGCGCGCTGGTGACCCGGCCTCAGTGTGTCCTGGCGGATGAACCGACCGGGAACCTGGACGAACAGACCGCCGTCCGGGTTTTTTCCGTCATGCTGGAGTTGAATAAAGCCCACGGCGTCAGCCTGGTCATGGCCACACACAACACACGCTTACTGGCCAGCCTGGACCAGGTATACGAATTAAGCGAGGGGCAGCTTCACGCCAAAACAGGGGACAGATAACGTAATGTAGAGATACAATTCATTACACCTTGCAATATGATAAATCATCATTTTTCACAAAAAACCAGAAACTGATAACTAAAAACACACAAGGATTGTGCCATGCTCATAAAGGGACTGTTATTTTTATCCGGCGTCATTATCTGTACCCACCTGCCGGTGTTGCCCGGCTTCTGGTTTTCACTTGGGTTGCCGCCGGTCATCTACCTGGGCTGGAAATATCGTAGATTGAGTTATCCCGGGTTCGTCTTATGCGGTTTTCTCTGGACGCTCCTGCATGCCCACCTGCTCTTGCAGCGTGAATTACTGCCCCAGGACGAAGGTAAAACGTTGTACGCGGAAGGCGTGGTAATTTCTTTGCCTGAGACGAATGCCGAATCTGTCCGTTTCAACTTCCGCGTTGACGATCTCAGGCGGCAAGGACAACGGGTCGAATCCGATCCCGGCAAGGTAAGGTTAAGCTGGTACAAGGGCCGCCAGCCACTGCAGCCCGGAGAGAAATGGAAGTTGAAAGTAAGGTTGAAACGGCCTCACGGGTTTATGAACCCGGGCGGCTTTGATTATGAGGCCTGGCTGTTTCAAAACCGGTTGAGGGCGACGGGATACGTCGTGGATGACCCGGACAATATCAGGGTGTCCGATTCGAACGGGGTTGAGGTCAGCGGGTTCAATCTCAATTCTCTGCGGTTTGTCATAAAAAATAAAATTCAGGAGGCGGTCCCGTCCGCTGCGCCGCTGGCCGGGTTTATCCCCGCCCTGGCCATAGGCGACAGGAGTGGTCTCAGTGATGCGCAATGGGAGGTGTTGACCGCGACGGGCACCAATCACCTGATTGCCATTTCCGGCCTGCATATCGGCCTGATCGCCGGCCTTGCCTACCTGGTGATCCTGAAGGTCTGGGGTTTTACCTTTGCAACGATTATTCATGTTCCGGCCACCCGGATCGCTGCGGCAGGCGCCCTGTTGGCGGCGCTGATCTATGCATTGCTGGCTGGTTTTTCCCTGCCTACGCAACGGGCGCTGGTCATGCTTAGCGTGTATTTCGGCATGAAATTGTATGACCGGACGATCCTTTCGAGTGACGTGCTCGGCATAGCCGTTATCGCGGTTTTGCTGTTTGACCCTTTTGCTCCCATGGCGGTCAGTTTCTGGTTGTCCTTTGTCGCCGTGGCGGTCATTCTTTACGGGGTCAGTTATCGGGTTCATCAAGGCCGGAGCTGGTGGCGGCAATGGAGCAGGGTTCAATACGTCGTCAGCCTGGGTCTGTTGCCGGCGCTGGCGTTTTATTACCAGCAAATCCCGATATTCAGCCTGTTTGCAAACATGCTGGCGGTGCCCTGGGTCAGTTTTATCGTGATACCTCTTGTCCTTGGCGGATGTGGGCTGTTATTCGTCCATTCCGGGGTCGCGGCTTTTATGTTGAAGGCTGCACTATTGTCCCTGCACGGCCTCTGGTGGATACTGGATTTTTTCATGGGTTGGGAAGTGCATTTGCTTCCGGTAATCCGGCCGGAGACGCTCGCCATGACGGTCATCAGCGCGGGCGTCCTGATCCTCCTCCTGCCGGCGGGCATAACGGCCCGGTGGCTGGGGTTGCTCTGGTTGCTGCCCTTATTCTTTCCACACAAACCGGGACCCTCGTTTGGTCAGGTCGAGATGACTGTCCTGGATGTGGGGCAGGGGCTTGCCGCGGTGGTACGCACGGAAAATCACAACCTGCTTTATGATACCGGTCCGGCATATCCGTCCGGATTTAATACGGGCGACGCGGTAATATTGCCATTTATGCGGAGTTCAGGCATCACCGCTCTCGACTTGATCGTCCAAAGCCATGGAGACAATGACCATATCGGCGGGCTAAGAGCGATTATCGATGAAATGCCGATAACCCGGATTATCAGCAGTGTGCCGGATCAAATACCACACAAACAGACCCAGGCTTGCCATGACGGTCAATCCTGGCACTGGGACGGCGTGTACTTCCGTGTTTTACATCCTGAGGCGGATACGGATTTAACCGGAAATAACCGCTCCTGTGTTTTGCGGATAAGCACCCGGGACGTCACCCTGCTACTGACCGGCGACGTCGAAGATGCCGCCGAGCGAAGGCTGGTAAAACGGTATCGGAAAAAGGAGGCAGATTCCCGCTATGACACCGGTCTGAAATCCGACGTACTTGTTGCTCCCCATCACGGCAGCAGAACGTCTTCAACTCCGGCTTTTGTCAAAGCCGTTTCCCCGGATATTGTTATACTTCCAGTGGGGTACAGGAATCGATTTAAATTGCCCAATCAGGATATAATATTCCGCTACCAGGATCACGAGGCCAAACTGCTGAGTACGGCAAAGAGCGGTGCAATCCGCGTTAACGCGAGCGCGGCAGGAATTGAAGTAACTTCATATCGGGAAAAAAACCACCGCTTCTGGCATACTATTGTCAGTTTTTAGTTGCTGGTTTCACTCTAAAAACCGGTAACTAAAAACTGACAACCAAACAAAAGGAGAGTTACGTGCTTGAACTATTTAAAGCCGGCGGTTTTCTGATGTGGCCGCTGCTGTTGTGCTCGATCATCTCGGTGGCGATTATTGCCGAACGTTTCTGGTCGCTGCAGACGAAGCGCATCCTGTCCACGAACCTGGTCAAGCGAGTATGGGAGTGGAATGAATCAGGCTACCTGAATGAGCGACACATAGAGAGTTTAAGGAAAGACTCCCCGCTGGGGAGGATCCTCGCAGCAGGGCTGGTTAACAGGAAGCATGACCGGGAGGTGATGAAGGAAAGTATAGAGGAGGTCGGCCGGCACGTGGCCCATGACCTGGAACGCTTCCTGAATACCCTGGGCACTATTGCGTCAATTACACCCTTGCTCGGATTACTGGGCACAGTCATCGGAATGATCAAGGTTTTTACCGTGATTACGGCGCAAGGAGTCGGCGACCCGGCCGTGCTGGCAGAGGGAATTTCCGAGGCCTTGATCACCACGGCAGCCGGATTGACCGTGGCCATACCGTCGTTGATGTTTTACCGCTATTTCCGTGGACGCGTGGATGAACTGGTGGTGACCATGGAACAGGAAGCATTGAAAATGGTTGAGGTGATGCACGGGGAAAGAGAGTGAATTTACGTTCACAACGAAAAAGTGAAACGGAAATCAATATTACCCCGTTGATCGACGTGGTATTTTTGCTGCTCATCTTCTTTATGGTCTCCACTACGTTTGAGCGTGAATCGGAAATAAAAATAACCTTGCCGGACGCCTCGGAAGAGCAGGTGGAAGCAAAGTTTAATGTCGTCATGGTCAGGATCGATGCCAACGAGCGTATTTATATCGACGATCAACCCCTGCTAAACTCTCAAATATCGACGATTCGGGATGCGCTGCGGGAGCATGTCCGGGAACTGGATGATCCGCCGGTTGTCATCCGTGCCGACGCGGAAGTGAGCCATCAATCGGTGATCAGGGTCATGGACGCCGCCCGCCAGTCAGGTCTCGTTAAAATCACGTTCGCGACGCGCATCCTGGAAGAAGAAACAGAATATTTGGGGTCAGAGTAAAATACTCAATATCGAACCGGTGCCACCAATCAATTCGACTGTATTTTTACTCTGACCCCAAATATTCAAATATTAAAGAATGGACAGTCAACCAGGCACGCTCCGGTTATGTATTGAAGCTGTCTGGTATGGACGGCATCCGTTATCCACTTTATTGCTTCCGCTGAGTTGGTTGTACCGCCTGGTGGTGGCAGGCCGCAAATTCATTTATTCGTCCGGCATATTGCCTGTTCGCAAAGTGGGAGTGCCGGTCATTGTCGTGGGGAACCTGACTGCCGGCGGAACCGGCAAAACTCCGTTGGTCACCTGGCTGGCCCGATACCTGCAATCCCACGGTCATAAACCGGGTATCATCAGCAGGGGCTACGCCGGCGCGCGGGGGAAACGGGTACGGCAAGTCAGGCCGGACAGCGATCCGGACCTGGCAGGTGATGAACCGGTGTTGCTGGCGCAGCGTACCGGATGTCCCGTTGTCGTGTCCCCCAACCGGGTAAAAGCTGCCGAGGAAGTTCTGCAACAGACGGATTGCGACATCCTGTTATGTGACGACGGCTTGCAACATGCGTCCCTGGGCCGGGATATTGAAATTGTTGTGATTGACGGAGCCCGGCGCTTTGGCAATCGGCGCTGTCTTCCCGCCGGCCCTTTGCGCGAGCCCATGGCCCGGTTGAATACGGTGGACCTGGTGGTCGCCAACGGCAAAGCCCAAAGTGATGAGTTTCTCATGGAATATACCAGTCTGCCGGCAAGATCACTGGATGGCCGGCATGAACGGGCGCTGACCTCCTTTAAGGATCAAACCGTCCACGCAGTTGCCGCTATTGGTAATCCCGAGCGTTTTTTTTCCACCTTGCGGCAGAATGGTATTAATATTAAACAACACGTGTTTCCCGATCATTATGGTTTCAGGCAATCCGACCTTGAGTTCGATGACGCTGCCGCCGTGCTGATGACGGAAAAAGACGCGGTCAAATGCCGGCGCTACCCGCTTGAGAATACATGGTATATACCCATAGACGCGGAATTATCCGACACCTTTGAACGCAGACTCAGACTTTTACTGGAGGAAGTGATGCATGGATAAGAAATTACTGGAGATCCTGGTGTGCCCGGTGACCAAGGGGCCGCTGGTGTATGATAAATCAAAACAGGAGCTGATTTCGATCGCGGCGCGGCTGGCCTACCCGATTCGGGATGATATCCCCATTATGCTGGAGAGCGACGCCCGCGCGCTGACCCCCGAAGAAGTGGATCACTATAGAAAGTGAAACCGGATTTTTTGGTCGTTATTCCCGTCAGGTACGGCTCAGCGCGCCTGCCGGGGAAACCGTTGATCAAGATAGGCGGCTACCCGCTGCTGCAACACGTTTACCAGGCTGCGGTAAAAAGTGACGCAACAGGCGTCGTTATTGCCACCGACGATGCCAGGATCGAAGCCGCAGCGCAAAGCTTTGGCGCCAGGGTCGTTATGACCTCCGCGTCACACCGGTCAGGCACGGATCGTATTGCCGAGGCTGTTACCCGTTTGCAGTTGGCCGATGACTGCATTATTGTCAACGTGCAGGGGGATGAACTTGGTTTGCCGCCGGAATTGATTAACCAGGCGGCCCATGGGCTGGCTGAGCATAAAGCGGTGTCCATAGCGAGTCTGTATGCGCCCATTCAATCCATGGATGAGTTGAATAATCCCAATAACGTGAAAGTGGTGATTGACAACCAGGGCTATGCACTCTTCTTCAGCCGTTCCCCCATCCCCTGGAAAGCGCCCGGTGCAGACGCCCGGGACGCGAGTTACCGGCATATCGGCATTTATGCATATACCTGCAAGTTCCTGAAAACCTATACCGGTTTACCCGTCTCCAATCTCGAACAAATGGAAAAACTGGAACAACTCAGGGCACTGTACCATGGCTTCCGTATTTATATGGAGCAGGCAAAAGCAGAGACCGGCCCGGCCATCAATACGCCTGAAGATATTGAGAATGAATGGGGTCAGAATGAATGGGGTCAGGTCTTTGATTTAAAATGAATGGGGTCAGGTCTTTGATTTATGATATAGCTCATTGAATCTGGTAAAAGTCTATCATAAATCAAAGACCTGACCCCATTCATTCTTCATTCAAAATTATCGGTTGCGGTAAGTGATCCTGCCTTTCGACAGGTCATAGGGGGTCATTTCAACGGTGACGCGGTCTCCCGTGAGGATCCGTATATAGTGTTTTCGCATTTTCCCGGAAATATGGGCAGTGATGATATGTCCGTTATCGAGTTCAACCCTGAACATGGTGTTTGGCAGGGTTTCCATTATGGTCCCTTCCATTTCTATTTGATCTTCTTTAGGCATAGTTCCTCGCAGTTTCAAAAAATGGGATTGTGCCTGAAAAATACGCGTTACGCCATATCCGGTGAGCAGTAATGCTTCAGGATGTTGATAAAAGCATCCCGGGGCATTGATTTTGCCCCGAGACTTTGCAAGTGGTTTGAATGGATTTGACAATCAATAAGGCGGAAATGCCTCTTATGCAGCATTTCCGCCAGGTGCACAAGGGCAACTTTGGAGGCATCGGTGACGCGGCTGAACATGGATTCCCCGAAAAATACCCTGCCTATGACCACGCCATAAATTCCGCCGGCCAGGACGCCGTTATACCAGCATTCCACTGATACACCGTGCCCCATCTCGTGTAACTTGATATAGGCCGAGGCCATCTCAGTCGTAATCCAGGTACTCGCGCCATCGGAACGCGGGGCGGCGCAGTTCTTGACCACGTCGGCAAACGCCTGGTTGAAGCTGACCCTGAATTTTTTCTTTTTCAGGGTCTTTGCCAGGCTCCTGCTGATCCTTACCTGGTCCGGTTCCAGGACGCAACGCGGGTCCGGCGACCACCAGAGAATGGGTTGTCCCTGGCTGTACCACGGAAAAATACCCCGCCGGTAGGCATTGAGAAGGCTGCCGGGTTCGAGATCGCCGCCGATAGCCAGCAATCCGTCCGGGTTGCGCAAGGCGGCTGAGGCATCGGGGAAGTCGCCGGCTATGACGTTATCGGCAACCCAGTAGAGTTGACTGCCGGCTAATTGGCTTTTACCTGGTTGAGACATATAAATAGTTGTCAGTTTTTAGTTATCAGTTGTTAGTATTTTGTAGTCAGTATCTAATAACCAATAACTAAAAACCAGAAACTAACAACTGACAACTAAAAACTATCAAAGAAATCCACCAGTAGCCTGTTCACGGCCTCGGGTTTTTCCAGCATAAACCAGTGTCCTGCGTTTTCAATACGCTCATAGCGCCAGGGACCTGGTACATTGATCCTGGAGCTTTGCATCTGCGCTTCCAACAGGAAAGGATCATCGGTGCTCCAAATTCCCATAACAGGCGAATTTATCAGGGGGTAATTGAGGCCGGAATGGAGGCCGCCCCAGCCTTGGGTATTGGCTCGATACCAGTTTAATGCCGCCGTCAGCGCGCCGGGACGGGATAAATCCCTGATAAAGTGTTCCTGGTCGCCGCTGTGACGGGTGAGCCGCTTAAGGAAGTCCCAGTTATCGGCCATGAGCGCGGTTTCCGCCAGTCCGGTTTTATTAAAAAAATCGAAATACCATGAGGCCTCCCGCTGGGCAATGATATCCCAGCCGGGATTGCCTGAGGAGCCGACCGACATCACAACCAGTTGACTGAACCGTTCCGGTATGTGCGCAGCCATGAACCAGGCCAATCCCGCTCCGAAGTCGTGGCCGACCAGCCTGGCCTTATCGACGGCCAACTGGTCCATGATACCGATGATGTCCGCGGCAAGTTTCCGGATTTGATAATGTTCAACGCCTTCCGGACGGCTGGCCTCGCCGAACCCCCGCTGGTCCGGGACAATAACCCGGTAACCGGCTGCGGCGATTGCCCCTACCTGGTAACGCCAGACTTCCCGGGAGTCGGGAAAGCCGTGCAACAGCACGACGGGAGGGCCTTCCCCATATACGGTCACGGGGAATTGCAGGTCATTCACCGTCAGGGTCATGGAATGAGCCGCCATGTCGAACGGCTCTATGGGTTCCTGTCCCAGCGCGGCGGCCTGGCTGCATACAATGAAAGTACCGGCGCTGAGCATGAGATTATGGGCGAGGTTACGGGCGTGATGGAGTAGAGTGGACATTATATTTATATTAATAGTTTTCATCTGTGGAATAGTAATCGATAGTTTTGGAAATTCAATGATGATACGCTAATATTTGTACGAAATTTAATCATCAATCAATAGTGGACAGGTTACCGGATTGAAACGTCTTTTTTATATTGCGCTTGGCGCTGTTATTACGCTTTTGGCCAGCCATTATTTTACCGCTTCAACACGGCCTGATTTGCAGCGGCTTTACATGCAAAGCATGGCGGTGGAGGAGCAACCCCCGGTCGTTTTTATTCATGGGATACTGGGCAGCAAGCTGAAAGACAAAATGACCGGCAGGGAATTGTGGTTCGGTTCCTTATGGAAACTGCTCTTCGGTGAACACGAGGAGTTGGCCCTGGAGATTGATCCCGACACGCTGAGACCGAAACCCAGTGAGTTGACGGCTTTTGCCATTGCCGACAACACTGCCGGCAAGGATTTCTACGGCAACATATTGCGCACCCTGGGGGACGTGGGTGGGTATGAGAAAGCGATGCCCGGACAGGACATCAGCCCACAAAAAAAATATTATTATGCGTTCCATTACGACTGGCGTCTGGATAACGTTGTCAACGCGTCGCATCTTGCGGATTTTATCGAACAAATCAGGCTGGACTTTGACGACCCCGGGCTAAAGGTTGATATTGTCGCCCACAGCATGGGCGGATTAATCGCCCGTTACTATATCCGCTACGGGCGCAGTGACGTGCTGGACAGCAATGATTTCCCGATCAATATGTACGGCGGGGAAAGAGTCAGGCGCGTCATCCTCCTGGGCACTCCCAGCCTGGGTTCGGTGGAAATACTGAATTCGTTTATTGGCGGGATCAAGCTGGGTTTAAGAAGGATCAATACGGAAACCCTGGTGACCATGCCAAGCCTGTACCAGTTGTTGCCCCATCCTCTTAATAACTGGATCGTAACCAGCAGCGGCGCGCCTCTGGACCGTGACATATTTGACGTGAACCAGTGGCGCCGGTTCGGGTGGTCGATCTTTGCCGAGGACACGCGCCAGCGGATTTTATCCCAATACGCTTCAACTGCTGAAGGTGAAGCGTATCTTGAAACCCTGGAGGCCTATTTTGAGAACTCCCTGGAAAGAGCCAGGCGCTTCGTCTGGTCGCTGACGGTGCCGTTACCGGAAGACCATCCCAAGCTCATTGTTTTCGGCGGGGATTGTTCCCTGACCCCGGCCCGGATACTGGTCGAAGAGGTGGAAGGAATATCTGAAATCCGGATGTACCCGGATCAGGTGACTCAACCCGTGCCGGGAGTGGATTACGATGCCCTGCTGCTGGAACCGGGGGACAGCTCCGTCACCAAGGCATCCTTACTGGGCCGGAATACGCTTGACCCCAGCGTGCCTCGTCACGAATACAGTTTTTTCCCGTTGCACCACGTGTTCCTGTTATGTGAAAAACACAACAGCTTGACGGGCAACATCAGTTTTCAGGACAATTTACTGAATAGCTTGTTATCACTCGAATGATGAAACCGGCACTCCTGATATTGACATTATCCCTGGCTTTATGCAGCCGGCTCCAGGCAGCGGGGTTGACTGCCTTGCAGGATATAGAAGCCCTGAACCACGACAACATTATTTACCTGGAACAAAACTGGGATGATGAAGACCGGCAGTGGTTTTACTATGTCAACCAGGGGTCGGGATTATTGTCTTACGACCTGTTTATTTGCCTGGAGCAGCACGATAACGGAGGATTATTGAGAACCCCCCTCAATATGATGCGGTTCGGTTTTATACCCGGAGAGAAATCGGCAAAGAACCCTGACGCGTTGCCCATCGGGGTTGCGCGGGATGAGGACTACGTCGGATTGACTTGCGCGGCCTGTCATACCCAGCAAATTCGCTACGGCGACAAACTGCTGCACGTTGATGGGGGACAAGCCATGCTTGATTTGCCCCTGTTCCTGGAACATCTGGAGAAGTCACTGTCGGCGACCCTCGCGGACCGGGAAAAATTCATTCGGCTGGGAACGCGTTATTTTGGCGATAACCCGACGGCGAAGGAGTTGCTTGAACTTGAAAACACGCTTAAGAAAGAGCACACGCAGATAATCGACAATAATCGCCGCAACCATTC
This sequence comes from Gammaproteobacteria bacterium, assembly GCA_965248145.1. GTDB lineage: Bacteria > Pseudomonadota > Gammaproteobacteria > Eutrophobiales > Eutrophobiaceae > JAAXHV01. The sequence continues at coordinate 1,691,320 of OZ252091.1, forward strand.
CGACACCCCCTATGGTTATTCCAGGCTGGATGCCTTTGGCGCAATTTTGAATAAGGGCCTGGCGCTAACCGGAGTCGAAGACAATTTCAATGAACCGGATGCCCCCACCAGCTATCCCTATTTATGGGATACCCCCCAGCATGATTACGTGGAATGGGACGGCGCCCAGTCGAATTCCGATATCGGCGCGCTGGCGCGCAACGTCGGTGAAGTGCTCGGGGTCTTTGGCCGGGTGGATACGACGCCGACGACCTGGCTGTATTTTTATGATGCAGGCTACACTTCATCGGTCAAGGTAGCTCATTTGCGGGCCATCGAGAAAAAGGTGAATGAATTGCAATCTCCCTTGTGGCCGGACTTTTTCCCGATGATTGACCAGGAACAGGCGGCCCGGGGCAGGAAATTATACGAGCAATATTGCCTCAGTTGCCACCAGGATATCGATCGAACCGACCCGAACCGGAAGATAAAGGTGAGAATGAGCAGCCTCGACAGGATACGGACCGATCCGAAAATGGCTGAAAACGTCCTCCTGCTGCGGGGGAAAACCGGTATATTGAAGGATAAACCCCGGTTCTACTTTGTCGGTTCGATCCTGGCTGATGAAGAGCCTGCTCTCTACGTGGCGAATAATTTTATGGGTGGGATTTTAAAAAATAATCCGTTACAAAGTCTGCTGGCCATCAGGGACGCCAAAAACATGGGGCACCCCGATGAAATCCATCCGCCCAAGTACCTGGACGGACAAGTCATGACGCGCGGTGAGGAAGTTTCCGATCAGGCTTTACTGGCCTATAAGGCGAGACCGTTGAACGGGATCTGGACAGGCGCGCCTTACCTGCATAACGGCTCCGTGCCGAACCTGTATGAGCTGTTGTTGCCGGCTGCGGAGCGGAGTGAGACGTTCCACATCGGCTCCTGGGAATTTGATCCGGTGAAGGTAGGCTATCTGAACCGGCCTGAGCCGGGGGCTTTTCTGTTCGACACGAACCTGCCGGGCAACAGCAATGCCGGACACGAATACGGTACGGGTGGAGATGGTCTGCCCCCATTGTCCGACGAAGAAAGATGGGCATTGCTGGAATATATGAAGAGCTTGTAGAAATAGTTTTTAGTTGTTAGTTTTTGGTTGTCAGTTTTAGTTTTTAGTAAAAGCTCGGAGTAGAATTAACCAGAAACCAGAAACCAAAAACTAAAAACCAGAAACTAAAAACTTATGCACACGGGTTGTTTATCTAATTATCTGAGAGTCGTTCCCGCGCTGGTTCTTGCCGGTATCCTTGCCGCTTGTGCGGATGCCGATATCAGCAAAGAGATACTCCGGGACGATGAAGCGGAACAGGCTGAGGCCACCAGGACAAGTTTTCAACAACTGGTGGAGGACTATCGGACTACTTACGTGGCCCGGGGCGCCCATGCCAAGGCGCATTCCTGTCTGCGGGCTTATTTCGATGTTCACGAGGACATCCAGGCTGATTATCGCCACGGCGTGTTTTCCCAACCGGGAAAACGTTATAAAAGCTGGGTGCGGTTTTCCAACGGCCATTACAACCTGAAAATCAGCCAGGATTATGAGAACGATGCCAGGGGCATGGCGGTGAAGCTGATGGAAATAAGCGGGGAACCCCTGGAGCGGAGTGACGTGGATACCGCGACACAGGACTTTCTGATGGCAAACACTTCCGTATTTTTTGTCAGGAACATGCCTGACTACAATTTTTTCGTAGCGAATCCGGAAAATATACAAGCCTTTTTTTTCCCCGACTGGAATCCGTTCAATTGGCGCATAAAGGAGTTGTTCGCTGCGAAAAAATTGTTCTCGCCCCCACCGGCAAGCCTGCTCAGTCCCACTTATTTCAGCATCACACCTTACAAATTAGGCCCTCACAATATCAAGTTCGCGGCGCGATCATGTACCGGGCAAGCCGGTGAGGAACCGGTTATCGATGAAAATACCAGCGCGGATTTTTTGCGGGAACAACTACAGGAAGAATTAAGCGAAAAAGATGCCTGTTTCCTGTTCCAGGTGCAAAAGCAACGGACAGACAAGGGTGGGATGTCACTGGATGACGCGACCAAAGCATGGTCGGAAAAAGACGCGCCGTTTGTCCCTTTGGCCACAATTACCATTCCGCAACAGGATTTCTCGACGGCCGAGCAGGAAGGGTTTTGTGAAAACCTGTCTTTCGCGCCGTGGCATGCGCTGCCTGAACATCGTCCCCTGGGGCAATTAAACCGCCTGCGAAGACATGCCTATCCGGCCTCATCCGGGTATCGACATGAACAGAATCAAACCTCGATACCGAGCGCCCTGGCTTACTGGTGCGCGGGCCGTTTTAGTTGTTAGTTGATAACTAACAACCAATAACCTTATAAGGCGAATGTGCTTGCAGGCTTTTGACATACGAATTCATTTCCGCGGTTTCCTGCCGAAGAAAGTCGTCGATTGCGTTGCGAAAACCGGAATGACGTATCCAGTGACCGGACACGGTCAGGGCCGGTTCAAACCCCCGGTTGATCTTATGCTCACCCTGCACACCGGCATCGACCGAATTTAACCGGTTTTCCAGGCAATACTCGATGGTCTGGTAGTAACACAGTTCAAAATGCAGGTTGGCAAGATACCTGTCGCATCCCCAGTGCCTGCCGTACAGGGTGGTGTCACTGAGCATGGCGAAGGCGCCGGCGACGTATGTCTTACCCTGCTTAGCCAGAATCAACAAGGTGTTGTCGGGCAACTTGCTGCTTAAGTGGTGAAAAAAATCCAGTGTCAGGCGGGGGCTGCCCCAGCGTTTGTAGAAAGTGTTGCAGTAAAACTCGTAAAATACGGCCCAGTGTTCCTCGGTGATGTCCGCGCCCCGGAGTCTCAGTATTTCGATATTATCTTCCTTTACCTTTTTGCGCTCACGTTTTATTTGTTTGCGCCGCTTGGACGTCATGCTCTGCAGAAAGTCATCAAAATCATCGTAGTCACGGTTATGCCAGTGAAACTGGCAGGTCTGGCGCAATAGCAGGCCGTTCTTTTTCAGAACGTTCAGATCATCTTCCTCCATGAACAGGCAATGAAACGAGGATAACCGCGCGCGATCGGCCAGTTCCGTGACCGCTTTAATAATTAACGCCTTGATATCACCGGCATCGGCAAGCGACTGGTTGGTGAGAATCCGGGGGCCGCATACAGGGGTAAAGGGAATGGCCGATACCAGCTTGGGGTAATATTTGCCGCCGGCCCTTTCATAAGCATCCGCCCAAAGCCAGTCAAATACAAATTCACCATAAGAGTTGTCTTTGACGTAAAGCGGCAGCGCCCCAAGCAGTTTTTTTCCGGCTGTCACCAGCAGGTGACAAGGTTCCCACCCGTGCCCATCCAGGCATTTAAACCGTTCGAGACCATTCAGGAAATCATATTGTAAAAACGGGTTGCCATTGATATCCAGTTGCTCCCATTCTTTTTGGGCAACCTTATTAAGGCTGTTTGTCTGTTTGACGGTAATTTCCATGGGGAGTGCAGGGTAGTCGCATACTTTTTTCCCGTCAGTATGCGCTTGTTCTGACCGGCAGTGAACAGGTTCAGGAGATTTTGACAGTAAATTCAGCTGAGTTCTTCTCCACCCTTCGTATAAACCGGAAAAGGCATGATATTTTTCCCTTTGTCGTCATAATCCGTTACTTTGGCGGCGCCTTGCTTGTCCATTTCGTCAATCCGGATAATGGAATGCATGGGAATATAAGTCCGGGTAACGTGATTGAACTCAGATTTCAGGTTTTCCTCGGAAGGGTCCACCACAATCGAATTCTTTTCTCCGAATACGAGTTTTTCAATTTCGATAAAACCAAACATCGCGCCCTGCTGGACACTACGGGCATAGATTTCATAAATTTTGCCCTGGTTATGGAATATCACTTTGTAAATCAGTTTTTTCGACATATTTTTTCAGATAAATGACAAGCAGATAACAGGTTGAATTCTAGCATAACTCAAAATTTGATGAACTCACAATTCGGAATAAAACAATTTTGCCGCTGACGAAAACAGTTTTTCCAGTACGGGTTTTTTTCGCGAAAACGTGATTTCATAGATATCGGCGGATTTGACTGCTTCACCCAGGTAATCGTCACTGGTTTGCAGGACGTCCACCAGGCCGAGTTCCAAGGCCTTTTTTCCATGCCAGTGTTCCCCCGTGGAAATCTCTTCCACGTTGACCTGTTCCCGGTTTTCCTGCACAAATTCCTTGAACAGTTCGTGGGTTTCTTCCAGTTCTTCGCGTAGTTTTTCCCGATCTTCTTCAGTATTTTCACCGAACAGCGACAAGGTGCGCTTATATTTGCCGGCTGATATCTGTTCAAAATCGATATTGTGTTTCTTCAGGAGCTTATGAAAATTGGGTATCTGCGCCAACACGCCGATGGAACCGATGATCGCAAACGGCGCCGCAATAATCCTGTTGGCGACACAGGCCATCATATACCCGCCACTGGCAGCGACTCTATCGACCGCGACCGTCAGGCTGATATTTTTTTCCCTGATCCGTTTCAATTGGGAGGCGGCAAGCCCGTAGCCGTGCACCGTGCCGCCACCGCTTTCCAGGACCACAACCACCTCATCCGCGCCGGAAGCCGTTGTCAGTACGGCGGAAATTTCTTCCCGCAGGGAAGTGACTTCATCCGCCCTGATATCGCCTTTAAAGTTGATGATAAAAATACGTCTTCTGTCCGTAGCTTCTGATTTTTCCGCCTTTTTCTGTTTCGACTTATGGTCTTTTATGGATTTCTTAAAGGCATTTTTAGGCAGAATCGCCGATTCCATCAGCAATTGCATATGTTCGAATTTCTGGTTTATGTTTTTGACTTCCAGGTGTCCGTCAGCGCCGGCCTTGGCGCGCATCTTCAGCATCGCGATGATAAAAATAATTGCTGCTATCCCGCCGACGACCGTTGCGAATTTCAGCAGGAACAGTCCGTAGTCAAGCAGAAAGTCCATCCACATTGATTTTGTTTTCTCCAGGTTTTACCGATATTTGAATTTATCCATGAATTATACCCGGAATACGGATATATTCTGTTATAAATATAAGTTTACGATTTCCACCTACAGTGCAGTGTAATGCCCCAGGATAAACAATCCCAAATTAACCTTTTGCATCGTTCCATGCCGTTTTTGCGGCCATACACGGGCAGGGTCCTGTTTGCCCTGGTCTGTCTGACGGTCGCGGCGCTGGCGGCGTTGGCAATGCCGGTTTCGATCAGGTTTGTCGTGGACTATGGCTTTTCCAATGAAAACGGCCAGTCCATCGATGTTTACTTCGTGGCGCTTTTACTGTTATCCCTGGTATACGCCTTGTTCTCTTCATTGCGTTATTACACGGTGATGTGGATTGGCGAGCGGGTGGTTGCCGATATTCGCTCCGCCATCTACAGGCACGTCATTAGAATGGATCCCGCTTTTTTTGAAGTGACAAAATCCGGTGAAATATTGTCCAGGCTGACCACCGACACCACCCTGGTCCAGTCAGTGGTGGGGGCAGGTGTTTCCATCGCCCTGAGGAGCGGGTTTACCCTGGTGGGCGGCCTGATCATGTTATTCGTCACCAGTCCCCGGTTGAGCATATTATTATTCGGTTTATTACCCGTTGTCGTGTTTCCCGTGTTGATATACGGGAGAAAAGTCAGGAGATTGTCCCGGGAAACACAGGACCGGGTTGCCGATTCCAGCGGGATTGCCGGCGAAGTGTTAAATGCGATACATATCGTCCAGGCGTTTACCCTGGAGGATTTACAACATCGCCGTTTCAGTGATTCCGTTGAACAATCGTTCGACGCGGCAAGACGACGGCTTTCCGTTGGCGCGTTGTTATCCGGCATTATTGTTTTAACCGCGTTCAGCGCCATCGTGATCGTATTATGGACCGGCGCCCGCTCCGTCATAGACGGCAGTATTTCTGCGGGTACGCTGGTACAGTTCCTGTTTTATGCGACGCTGGTCGCCGGCGGCACAACCGCGATAGGGGAGGTGTGGAGCGACGTACAGCGCGCGGCGGGAGCCATGGAGAGGCTGATGGGCATATTGGACACCAGGCCGGCTATCGTCAGCGCCACCGATAACCGCCCGTTTCCTGTTAACGGCAAAAACCATATATTGATTGACAAGGTTAATTTCAATTATCCCAGTCGGCCCGGGCAATTGGCGTTAAACGAATTTTCCCTGGATATTACCCCCGGCGAGACCATGGCGCTGGTGGGGCCGTCCGGCGCCGGTAAAAGCACGGTGTTCCAGTTGTTATTGCGTTTTTATGACCCCCGCTCAGGCGCCATAAGGCTTGATGGCGTAGACATCCGGGACGCGGGCCTGGATGAACTCAGAAAACGAATCGGCATCGTGCCCCAGCAAACAGTCTTATTCGCCGACAGTGTCCTGGAAAATATCCGGTTCGGTAACCCGGATGCCACGGATGAAAACGTCATCAACGCGGCAGTGGCTGCCCATGCCGATGATTTCATCAGTCAACTGCCCCAGGGCTACCGGACTCACCTGGGCGAAAAAGGCGCCCGGCTGTCCGGCGGCCAGCAACAACGAATAGCCATCGCCAGGGCCGTGCTGAAAGATCCGCCGATATTGCTGCTCGATGAGGCAACCAGCTCACTGGATGCAGAAAGCGAGAACCTGCTGCAACAGGCGCTACAGGAATTGATGGTGAACAGGACAGTGCTCGTCATTGCCCACCGCCTCGCCACCGTCAAGAAAGTCAACAGGATCGTTGTGATGGACCAGGGCAAAATAGCAGACACGGGCACCCATGACAGTTTAACGAAAAAGGAAGGCATCTATGCACGACTGGCCGAACTCCAGTTTGATTGAACTGCCCAATTCATAAATTACAGCACTCAGATCAATGCTTGACTATATCCGGCAATGCCGTATAATTATTTCATGGTTTTATAGAAACCAGCTTGTTCACCCGATTACTCACCGACTATCTGACTGATGATGAATACAGCGGGTTGCAGTCTTATCTTGTGAAAAAACCGGATGCCGGAGACCTGATTCGTGGTTCCGGTGGAGTAAGAAAGATACGTTGGGCGCAGAGTGGGCGCGGCAAAAGTGGTGGTATTCGAGTCATTTATTATTGGAAACAGTCTGAACATGAAAAAACGTGATATTGGGGCTGAAATACTTAAAGGCCTTGATGAAATTAAAGAGTACAAGAAAGGTCATATTGAACTCAAGATGACCAGGCTTTCCGAGCCGTCCGGCCCCAAAGTCATTCGCTCAAAGTTGGCTCTGACACAATCAGCATTTGCCGGCATGCTTGGGGTGAGTTTGCGTACCTTGCAGGATTGGGAGCAGGGGAGAAGGTCTCCACAAGGCCCGGCTATTGCCCTTTTACGCATAGCCGAACAACATCCCAAAGTTTTTGTGAATTTAAGATGAGCAGGCAACCAAACTATAAACCGCATCCTGATGTCAAGGATTATTATTCTGTCTTTTGTAGATCTGTCAGGGCGAACGCATACTTTTGAATTCAGGCCCCGACATTCGCGCGCAGCCCGCCCCTGTATGGTGTTGAGCAGGGGCTTGTTGCGGTATGGTATTGAGCGGGGCAGTATATTCCAATTCTAAAATGCGCGGGGACGGACTTAAGTCCGTCCCCTGCGTCCCTGTTCCTTTACCACGGCAGGGTCGTGCGCAGCATCAGGGCGTGCTCCGGCGCGGCATGGCCGGTCTCCCGGCGCTCACCGTCCAGGCTTAAGATCAGGGTCTGCCCCAGGGTGAAGCGCCAGCCCAGGCGCAGCGTGCGCCGGCCGCCGGCCAGCTCCACGCCGCTGTACGGCGTCAGCATCCCGTAGGTCCAGGGCACGTCCAGCCCATAGCCCATCTCAACCCGGATGCGCCCCGGCGCCGCCCGGTTGTGCTGCGGCGCCAGTCCCGCCGCGGTCTGACGCTGCCACAACGCCTCGGTACCGCTGTCCGTCAGCCCCCAGCCGGAGTCCAGCCGCAACGCCAGGCCGCGCCCCAACCGTCCCGGGTCCAGGGCCAGGCTGCCGCTTAACCCCCATTCCTCATAACCGCCGTCCGCGTGCGCCACCAGCGTGCGCGCCGTCGTCTCCACGGTCAACCCCCACACCGGGTCCGCATAACGCAGCCCGGCGCCCAACTCCATGCCGAAGCCGGTCTCCGCAGCGCCGTCGTCATAGCGTATTCCCAACTCAAAGCTGGGCGAGAGGAGCGCCGCATTGGCCAGCACCCGCCGGTGGCGCCCGCTCAGCAGCAGGCGCAGCCGGCTGCTATCCGCCGCCGCCACCGCCCGCATCCCCGCCGTCTCAGCCGAGGCCGTGCGCACCCACATCGCATCCGACTTCAGCGCCAGTTCGGTGTGGGCATTCGCATACACCACCCCGCGCAGGCCCAGGGCGCCCATGCCCATCTGCATGTCGGTCTCGATGACGTCCCCGGCAATGGCCGGGGTCAGACTTAAGTCTGACCCCATTTGTCCGAGTCCGTCCCCGGCAATGGTCGGGGACAGGCGCAATGTGCCCGCCCCATACCCCAGTGCGCCCCACGCCGACAGCCGCTCCGTCAGCGCATAGCGCAGGTACGGGTTGACGCTCACCAGGGTGCTGTCCAGTGCCCCGGTGCGGCCGTTGCGGCTGGACCGGTAAGACCCGTCGCCGTCGTGGTAGGCCAGCGCCACACCCGCCAGCCAGCGCGGCCGGGCGTAGTCCACACCCAACAGGCCGGTGAGGACGTCCCCGTCGATAGTGACACCGGTGTCGGCGCCGCTGAAGTGGGTCAATGCCCCGCGCCCCCATAATGACCAGTGACTCTCCGGGGACGGACTTAAGTCCGTCCCCCGTGCCTCGGTCCCCGGTGCCTCGGTCCCCCGTGCCTCGGTCCCCGGTGCCTGGGTCCCCTGTTTCAGGAGGTCGGTCAGGGACAGGTCGAAACTGCTCTGCGAGAGGAACCGGCGCTGGTCGAACTGCAGGTGGCCGCGGTTGCTCAGCAGGGTCCACAGGCCGCGCTCCAGCAGGGTGGCCTGCCTGGTTTGACCCTCGACCTCCTGGACCTCCGGGGACGGACTTAAGTCCGTCCCCTGCGTCCCCGGTCTCTGCAAGTCCGTCCCCGGTCCCTGCAAGTCCGTCCCCTGCGTCCCCTGCTGCGTGCGCCGGAAGGGTATATGAACGGGACGCCCGCCCAGGGTCAGCTGGTTCGGCCCGGCCGCGGCCTCGTCAAAGCGGTCGTCCAGTAATTCCAGTACCTGTACCGCGCCGGCGCGTCCGAACCGGACCAGCCAGCCCTTGGGCAACGGGTCGGAGTTGTGAATCGTCCCGGTCGCGGTGCCGTCGGCAATGATGGCGCCCCTGGCATTGGACAGGCTCAGCGTCAACGTCTCGCCGTCATCGTCCTCGCTGTCGTCGAGCACCTCGACCCCGACCGTCTTCACCCTCTCGCCGGCCGCGAACACCAGCGTGCCGCTCCGCCGGATATAGTCCGCGCCGGCCCTGGCGCCCCCGTCCGCGGTCGCGTAGTCCACCGTCACCGCGGCATGGCGCCGCCGGTTGAGGCTGATCCGGAACACCAGCACCGCCCCCGGCGCCTCGCGCACGCTCGCATCCGCCAGCGTCAGCGCCGCCGGGCCCGGCACCGTCACCGAGACCGACCCTGTGAGCGCGCGCCCGTCCGCCGTGCACACCGCGCCCGCCGAGCCGCAGGCCGGCGACGACCCCAGCTTGAGCCTCACCGGCGCATTGCCGGCCGGCGCGACGGTGAGTTCGTAGCGCCGGTTCGACGGCGGCGCCAGCCGCCGCGCCTTGGTCACCGTGGCGCCGCTCACCCTGAGCAGGCTGTCCCGCACCGTCCGGTAGCTCAGCCCCGCCGGCTCCGCGCCGAACACCAGGGTGAGGGTGAACGCGGCCGCGCCGTCATGCTCCCGCGGCACGGCGGAGAACGACGCGCCGAAGGGCGCCCTCACCGGCGCGTCAACGGCATCCGCGGCATCCGCCGTATCTGCCGTGTCCGCCGTGTCCGCTTCGGCCGTTTCATCCGGCGCCGCGGACGGTGCCATCGTGCCGCTCGCCGCGTCGTCGGCGATCGCCACGCCCGTGCGCGCCGCGCCATTGTGGGCGAGCTCGGCATCGAGCCCCGCCGTGCCGCGGATCGCGCCGCCGTTCAGCGCCAGCGCGTTCCCCGCCAGCAGCACCGATGTGGCCGGTTCGTCCCCCTGCGCCGGCGTCCAGGCGAACACGAGCGCCGCCGTCCCCGAGCCCCGCGTGTACATCAGCTCCCGTTCCGTGGACCCGACCAGCGCCCGCAGCGACGGTGTCCCGCCCGCGCTGTCCACCTCGACCGGCGCATCGAAGGTGAGTGTCACCTCGACCGCCTCACCGGCCTCCCAGGCGCCGTCGCCGTCCGGGTCCGGCGCGATCGCCACCCGCGCAATGCCCGGCGGCTGCCCGGCGGTCTGCGCCTGCGCCGCGGGGGCCGGCGCGACGTAATCCACGCGCCGGGGCGCGAACCCCGGCGCGGCGTTACCGGCCCGGTCCCGCAGCGGGCTCGCGCCCGGCCTGTAGCCGGCCTTCAGCTGCCACACCGGCTCGGCCGCCGCCGCGAGCCTCAGCACCACCGTGCGGCCAGCCACCGTCACGGCCAGCACCGTCACCGCCTCGCCGCTCACCGTGAAGTCCTCCGGTGCGGGCGTCGAGGCTTCGTCGAGCGGCTCGTTCCAGCTCAGCGTCAGCCGGTCGCCCGTCAGCGTCAGCGGCGGGTCGAGCCGCGGCGCCTCGGTGTCCGGCGTGAGGTTGTCCACGGGGCGGGGCGCGAACCCCGGCACGGCGTCGCCCGCCGCCTCCCGCAGCGGGCTCGCGCCCGGCGTGTAGTCCAGCGTCACCGTGTCGCCGGCGCGCACCGGCGACTGCAGCGCCAGCTCCACCGTACCGCGCCCCGCGTCGTTGCGCACCCGCACGCCGCGCACCCGCGGCAGCAGCGTCAGCGTCTCCCCCGACGCCGTCAGGTGCGGCACCCGCACCGTGAAGTCCCCCGGCGCCGGCACCGAGCCCGCGTCGAGCCGCTCGTCGAAGACCAGCGTCAGCACCGTCCCGTTCACCTCCGCCGACACCGCCGTGCCGGGGCCCGCCGGCGCCGCGGGGTCGGGCGTGCGGTTGTCCACGCGCCGGGGCGCGAACCCCGGCGCGGTATTCCTCGCCAGGTCCTGCAGCGGGCTCGCGCCCGGCCTGTAGCCGGCCTTCAGCTGCCACACCGGCTCGGCCGCCGCGGCGAGCGTCAGCACCACCGAGCGGCCATCCATCCGCACGGCATCCACCGTCACCGGCACCTGCGTACCGCTCACCGAGCGCACCACCGTGAAGTCCCCCGGCGCCGGCGCCGCGGCCGCGTCGAGCGGCTCGCTCCAGGTCAGCGTCAGTTGGTCTCCCGTCAGCGTCAGCGGCGGGTCGAGGCGCGGCGCCTCGGTGTCCGGCGTGATATTGACCACCTCAAGGCGCGCAAACCCCGGCGCGGCGTTGCCGGCCGGGTCCCGCAGCGGGTACGCGCCCGGCCGGTATTCCAGCGTTACCGCCGTCTCGCCGAAGCGCACCGGCTGCCACAGCGTCAGCACCGCCGCGCGCCCGCTGACCGTCACCGCGTCCACGTTCGGCAGCAGCGTCAGCGTCTCCCCCCACGCCGTCAGGTGGGGCACCCGCACCGTGAAGTCCCCCCGCGCCGGCACCGAGCCCGCGTCCAGCGCCTCCTCGAAGGTCAGCGTCAGCACCGTCCCGTCCACCGTCGCGCCGGCCGGCGCCGGCGCCGCGCTGTCGGCGCGCGAGCCGTCCACCTTGTGGCCCGCCAGCGGACCCCGCGCCGAGTGGCTCACCACCGCCGCCGCGCGGCCTGCGATGCCCGCCGCGCCGGGCGCGAGCGCGTCCGGAGCCCAGGCGATGCCGTCGGTGTCCTCGTCGGCGGCCACCACGGTGTAGGTGAACACCAGCGCCGTGGCGCTGCTGCGCGCGGTATCGTAGGCCGCGCGCCGCGCGCCGCTGGCCGCGCCTGGATTGGCCAGCGCAAAGGCGAACGCCGGAACGCCCCTCACCGTCACCGCCGCGCTGAACCTGACCGAGAACGCGATCGTCTCGCCGGGCCCGTAGGTGTCCGCCGCCGCCGAGCCCGCCGCGCTCAGCCCCGGCGTCGAGGTCACCTTCACCGCGACCACGCGCGGCGCGCCGGCCGGCGCGTGCGCCACCGCCACGTCCGACAGCGCCGCGGCCCGGTTGCCGGCCGGGTCCCGGATCGGCATCGCGCGGTCAACCGCGTAGTGCAGCCGCACCGCCTGCCCGGGCGCCACCGCCTCGCCCTCGGCGAGCGTCAGGATCATCGACGGCCCGTCCACCTCGACCTCCGTCACCGCCGGGATCGAGACCTTCGGACTGGCCCCCACGATGAGCAGGAACGCCCTCACCGGAGGCACCGAGCCCGCGTCCAGCGGCTCGTCGTAGGTGAGCGTCACAAACGTCCCGTCCACCGTCGCCGACACCGTCGCCGACTGGAACACCGGCGCCGTCTCGTCCGCGGTGATGTTGACCGCCGGACCGGCCGGAATCGGGTCGGCTTCGTTGCCCGCCAGGTCCTGCAGCGGGCTGGCGCCCGGGGTGTAGCCGAACGTCACCGGCTGCCCGGATTGCGCCGCGTTGACGAGGGTCACCGTCACCGTCGCGCCGTTCACCGTCGCGCCGTTCACCTCGACGTCCGTCACCGGCACCGGCGTGCCCTCCACCGTCACCGTGAAGTCACCCGGTGCGGGCACCGAGCCCGTATCCAGCGGCTCGTCGTAGGTGAGCGTCACCACCGTCCCGTCCACCGTCGCCGCCGCGTTCGCCACTGGCTTCGCGGTGTCCGGGGTGGCGTTGGTCACAATCTGTCCCGGCGGCACCGTGGCGGGCTCCCCCGCCGCGTTCTGCAGCGGGTTCGCCGCGGGCCGGGTGTAGGTCACCCGCCATGCCTCGCCGTGCGCCGCCGGGCGGGCGGGCGTCAGCACCACCGTCGCGCCGTCCACCGCCACGCCGTTCACCGCCACCGGCATGCCGTCCGCCGTCACCGCAAAATCGCCCGGCGCCGGCACCGAGCCCTCGTCGAGCGGCTCGTTGAACGTGAGCGTCAGACGCATCCCCTCCACCGTCGGGGTCGAGGCGAGTTGCGGACCCTCGCGCGGCGTCGCGGTCGCCGGGTCGGCCGCCGGGCCTCCGCCCACACTGTTCACCGCCCGCACCTCGAACGCGTACGGCTGGTCGTTGACGAGGCCGGTCACCACGACCGTCCGCACCGTGCCGTCGCCCGCCACCGCGGTCCAGGCCGTGCTGTCCGGCACCGTCGTGCCCGCCGCATGGCGGCGCTCGTAACCCGTGACCGACGCCCCGCCGTCGCTCGAAGGCTCCGTCCACTCCAGCGTCACCTGCCCGTTGCCCGGCGTCGCCGCCAGGCCGCGCGGCTTGCCGGGGACGGTGGCGGCGATGCGGCCGACCGCCGGGTAGGGCTCGCTCCTGACCGTCTCGTCCGTGCCGTCGTTGTCCGTGTAGAACACCGCGATCCGGATCCGCCCGCCCGCATCGGCGTCGACGAGCGTGTAGTTCACTTCGGTCGCGCCGGCGATCAACACCGGATCCGGGCTCACCCGGGCCCACGCGTAAGTGAAGCCGGAGGGGGAGTCCGGCAGCCCGTCGGCATCGCTGACGGCGCTGATGTCCGCCGTCAGCGTCTGGCCGACCGTCAGCGTGCCGGCGATGGTCAGTAAGCCCGTCGGCTCATCGTTCACTGCGGTCACGTCGATGCTCAGGGTGTAGGCCGCCGCGCTCGGATCGCGGCCGTCGTGGACCTTGAACATGAAGGTGGCGTAGGGACTGCCGGTGGTGGCGGTACTGCCGTGGCCGTTCTCCGCCGGGGTGAACACCAGGCTGGGGATTTCGTCCGCCGCCACCGACTGGCCCGCGGTCACCGCCGTGCCCGAGAGTGCCAGCACGCCCACCGCCGGCGGGGTCTCGACGATCACGCGCTCGAGCACGTCGTCCACCGCGTCCACGCCGTCGGCGAAGGCGAAGTCGGCCGCGGAGAAGGTGTAGGCCGTGTCCTCGTCAACGGTCACCGTCCTGTGCGCCGACGTCGGCGGGGTGTTGGGCACCGAGCTCATCGAGCCGTCCACCTTGTGGCCCGCCTGCGTGCCGAGCTCGCTGTGGGCGAGATCGGCGCCGACCAGCGCGTTCGCCGCGGTCACGATGCGGTCGTCGGCATCGAGCTTGAGGGGATTGCCGCCCACCCAGATGCCGTCGGTGTCCTCGTCGGTGGACAGCACGGTGTAGGTGAACGCCAGCGCCGTCGCGCTGCTGCGCCCGGCATCGTAGGCCGCGCGGCGCGGGCCGCTTGCCGCGCCCGGATTGTTGAGCGAGAACGCGAGCTCCGGATCGCCCATCACCGTCACCGCACCGCTGAAGGTGGCCGTGAACTCGATGGTCTCGCCCTCCCCGTAGGTGTCGGGCGTGCTCGCCCCCGACGCGATGAGCTCCGGCGTCGAGGTCACCGCCACCGACGAGACCGTCACCGCCGTCACCGCGCTCGAACCGCCGGCGACCTTGTGGGACGACAGCGCGCTCTGGACGGCGTGGGTCACCACCGCCGCGGTCCCGTCCGCATCCACCAGCGCCGCCCCGTCGAGCATGAAGGCGTTGGCGGCCCAGGAGATGCCGTCGGTGTCGGCGTCGCCGGTCCCCACCTGGTAGGTGAAGGTCAGCGTGTCGGTGCCGCTGCCGCCGGCATAGGCCGCCGTCTTCGTCGCGCTGCCCACGATGAGGTCGAAGGTCGGACTGCCGGTCACCGTCACCGCGCGGTTGAACTTCACCGCGACGGTGATGTACTCGCGCGCCCCGTAGGTGTCCGACTGGTATTGCGGGGTCGAGCTCACCGAGGCGCTCAGCACCCCGAAATCGTCGTCGCGGATGATGGCGCGGTAGTTCTTGTCTGAACTGGACACCGAGCCGCCCGGGCCCTGGACATGAATACTGGTTTGAGCGCCCGTACCGCGGGTTAGAGCCAGCGTCAGGTCCTCGTCCGGCTCGACCAGCGCGTCGTTCACCGGGGTGAAGTCCACCGAGAGTTCACAGACCCACCGCATGTCCGCGTCAAGGCTGCACCCCGAAGCCGGGATGTATCGGGGTGTGGTTAGACTGGCGTAGTCCGCCGGGCTCCTTGCCCCCTTGGCTTCGGAGATGAGTGCCACAAACAAGGCGGACCTGCCAGCTCGTTCCAGCGTCGGCCTCGGCATCTCCGCGGAGGCGGCGCGCCCCGAGAGCACGATGGGCTGGGCGCCGCCGTCCTCGGCGAAGGTGTAGTCGGTCTGGGTGAGCTTCACCACCCAGGTCGGGCCGCTGGGGATGACGACCACCCGGGTCACGGCGGTGTCGCCGGTGTCGTAGCCCGATACCGTGCCGAGCCGCGCGGTCAGGTCGCCGCTCAGGGTCGCCGAAGTGGAGAAGCCGATATTGCCGAATCCGCCCCCCAGCGGGACCACATTATTGGGCGACGCCGGCGTCGCCGTCGAACTGCCGGCGGTGAAGGTCACGTCGAAGCTGGTCTTGGTCGTATCGAGACTCCAGTCGTTGCCGGCGAAGGGCTCCAGCGTCACCCCCACCGTGAGCGCATCCGCGGTGTCGCCCTCGCGGCTCAGGGTGTAGCGCAGGGAGTCGAACCTGCCCGTCGCCACCGCCTGGTCCACCGCGATGGTGATGGCGGGCTGCGAGGCCACCGTGCCGGTCGAGGGGTAGGCGGCGCTGGTGCGCGTCTCCACATCGGTGGTCCTGCCCAGGTTGTCGGTGAAACTCACCCGCACCTTGACCTTCTTGCCGGCGTCGGCGTTGGTCAGCGTGTAGTTCGACGCGGTCGCGCCCGAAATATCCACCGGGTTCGAGACGCCGTCCGCGTCCAGCCAAATCCACTGGTAGCTGAAGCGCGCCTCCGCCGTCGGCTTCCCGTCGACGTCCATGATGGGGGTCTTGTCGGCGCTCAGCTCATGGCCCGCCATCGCCGTGCCCGAAATCGTCGGCGCGCCGGTGGCCGCGTTGTTCTTCGGCAGGCTCAGGGCAAAGTTGCGGAGGCTGACGGCCGACCAGTCGAGGTCGTCGGTCCACAAAAGCCCGACAACGAGACTGGTGAGCGTCGCGTCGCTGAAGGTGTAGGCCGTGTCGCAGACATGCAGCTGCAGCGCGGCCCGCTGCGCCGTCGTCGGGATATCGCTTGTCAATCGAAAGAACAGGCTACCGGCAGTAGCTCCGGAACCAGATACTGTAATCCCATAGATTTTATAGTCGGTCGCACCGATGGTGAACACGGGGGCAATGGGAGGGGCGTATCCGTAATTGGTAGCCAACGTTATCGGTGCGTCCGTCACGGACCAGACCTCCCGCCGGTCGCCCAGGCTGGGCGCGGGGCAGGCGGGCGCCAGGGCGCCGTTCACCCTGTGCTCCGCCAGCGCGGTCTGCGCGGGATGGTTCAGCAGCGCGTTCACCTGGTCGGCCGTCTCGGCGGTGTCGAATGTGATGGCGTCGTCGGGGGAGAGCAGCAACTGGTTCGCTTCCCAGGAGATGCCGTCGGCGTCCACGTCGCTGGCGACCACGGGGTGGGTGAAGACCAGCTCGGTCGTGCCCGTGCCGGAGTGGTAGAACGCCATCGCCTCATCGCTGCCCACACTGAAAAGGAACGACGGCAGGACCGTCACCGCGACCGGGCCGTTGAACGTCATGGTGAACTCAATGGTCTCGCCCAGCCCGTAGGTGTCCGGCGTAGTCCCCCCCGGCGAGGTCTGCCGCGGCGTCGAGGTCACCGCCACCCCGGTGAGCGCCAGCGGGTCGTCGTCGGTGATGGTGACGAAGGCGTCGCAATCGCCCACGGAATCTTCCGCGTGGTCCATGGTGCATATTGTGGTGCTCAGCGCCTGACCCGCGGTGCGGTTGAGCCCCACGACCATCCGTTCGGTGGGCTCGTGGACCTCGTCCTCGACGGTCTCCAAGGTCACGGTCTTGGTTGCCACGTACGACGTGCCGTCATCCACCCAGTCGCCCGGCACGACCTGGATATTTACGGCAATATACAAGTAGTCCTGGATCAACAGGGCGGTGCGGCTTCCGCTGATCGCCGAGCGCTTAAAGTTCCTCCGCGGCGCCGGCGCCCCGTCCGGCATGCGCAGGGTCACGGTCAGGTCCACGGACTCGCCCTCGGTCACCGTGTAGTCCTCCGGCGTCCATTCCACGCTCAGCGGCGTGGCCACCATCGCCACCGTGGCCGCGTTGTCCGGCGGCGCCGCCGGCGCGTAGCCCGTGCCCGCCACCACCGTCGCCGTCAGGTCGCCATCGGTCGGGGTAAAATTGGTAGTGAACGTCTTCGTCGCCGTGGTGTCGCCCGCGAGAATGACGATGGTCCGCTCGACGGACGTGGGGATCCAGGCGGCGTCCTGGGTGAATTCCAGGTTGACCGTCACGTCCGTGCTCGGCGCCTCGGAGATCGTCACCCGGAATTCCGGGTTCGCGAGCACCGGCGCCGCCTTGGGGTACACCGCCTCGATCGACACCTCGGGCGCCATCGTCACCGTGCCGGTCGACGGCCAGGCGGCGCTGGGGAGCGTCTCCATGCCGCCCAGGTCGTCGGTGAAACTCACCTCCACCAGGACCTTCTTGCCGGCCTCGGCGTTGGTCAGGATGTAGGTCTCCGAGGTCGCGCCGGTAATGGGCTGCTTGTTGGACGTGCCGTCCGCGTCCACCCGGTACCACTGGTAGGTGAAGGTCGACGGCAGCCCGTCGGCGTCGGCGATGTGGGCCGTCACCGCGGTCAGCGTCTCGCCCGCCATCGCCGTGCCCGTAATCGTCGGGGCGCCGGTGGCGGGGTTGTTCGCCGGCAGGCTCAGGGTCAAGGTGCGGGTGCTGATGGCCGACCAGTCGAGGTCGGGGTCCTGGGCCCAGATAAACGAGTTACCGGTGAGCGTCGCGGCGCTGAAGGTGTAGGCCGTGTCGCAGACATGCAGCTGCAGCGCGTCCCGCTGCGCCGTCGTCGGGGGGTTGTTGAATCCAAATTGATAAACCAGGTCACCGGGATAAAGAGTTCCGGAACCAGGTATAAAAATCGCACTGACCCTATAGTCGGTCGCACCGATGGTGAACTGGGGTTGAGGGGGGGCGTATCCGTAACCAGTACTATACGTCGATATCGGTGCGTCCGTTTGGGACCAGGGCACCCGCCGGTCGCCCAGGGCGGGCGCGGCGCAGGCGGTCGCCACCGGCGTCGCGGTCCGCGGGCCAACCGCCGCGCCGTTGCCCGCGCTGTTCACCGCGCGCAGCTCGAAGGCGTACTGGGTGCCGTTCATGAGCGTTGCGTCCGGCGGCCCCACCGTGACCGTCCGCGCGGCGCCGCCGCCCGGCACGTCGGTCCAGGTGGCGCTCGTGGTCACCGTGGCGCCGGTCGAATAGCGGTACTGGTACTTGGTGATCGTCCCGCCGCCGGTGCTCGTGGGCGCCGTCCACGCCAGCGTCACCCGCGCATCGCCCGCCGTCGCCGTCAGGCTCGCCGGCGCCCCGGGGGCGGTGACGGTGACGGTCTTCGCATACCCCTTGACGGCGATTCTCCTGGACTGGCCGAAAAGGGCCCACGAACCGGTCGTCGATTCACGGCCTCTGTATATGCTGCCGTCGGCAATGCTCCAGCCCGGCGCCGCGCCCGCATCCTCGTCGTCCGAATTCGTGTTGCTTACCTGGACGCCTCTAGTGCCACCCGTGGAAACGTCCAGTACCACGAAATACGGCGTGTTGTCAGCCAGATCGATGCCGGCGCCGGTTGCGGTGAAGGTGTTGATCCCCGCGGCCACCTGAGCTGGATTCGTGAGGGTGCCCTGGAGGCTGTCCGGCTGGCCCGCCGCCGTGCTGGACCAAATGCTCAAGCTGTAGGTTGGTTCCGACGTGCTCGCAGGAAACACAACGTTAAAATGGAAATCGACGCCGGTCAGCTTGTAGCCGGCGCCGTTGTTGGTGCCTGTAGTGAACGCCTGGGCGTGATCAAACGAAACAATCGAACCAACACCACTCTGCGACTTCGAGGTGTTGCTCACCAGCGTGATCGATGTCTGCGCCTGCGCCGGTGCGGCGAGCGTGAGCAGGCCGAGCGCGACGACCGCGGCGGCCGCGGCGCGGAGGAAGGAAAGGCGTTTGAGCCGACCGCGCGGCGCGCGCGCGGCCGGGCAGGGCTCAGGCGGCGCGCCTCGTGAGGGTGCGCTCAGCCGGAGCATGCCATGCCCCGGCGGGTATAATTCTCGGCTCTCGGCTCTCGGCTCTCGGCTCTCGGCTCTCGGCTCTCGGCTCTCGGCTCTCGGCTCTCGGCTCTCGGCTCTCGGCTCTCGGCTCTCGGCTCTCGGCTCTCGGCTCTCGGCTCTCGGCTCTCGGCTCTCGGCTCTCGGCTCTCGGCTCTCGGCTCTCGGCTCTCGGCTCTCGGCTCTCGGCTCTCGGCTCTCGGCTCTCGGCTCTCGGCTCTCGGCTCTCGGCTCTCGGCTCTCGGCTCTCGGCTCTCGGCTCTCGGCTCTCGGCTCTCGGCTCTCGGCTCTCGGCTCTCGGCTCTCGGCTCTCGGCTCTCGGCTCTCGGCTCTCGGCTCTCGGCTCTCGGCTCTCGGCTCTCGGCTCTCGGCTCTCGGCTCTCGGCTCTCGGCTCTCGGCTCTCGGCTCTCGGCTCTCGGCTCTCGGCTCTCGGCTCTCGGCTCTCGGCTCTCGGCTCTCGGCTCTCGGCTCTCGGCTCTCGGCTCTCGGCTCTCGGCTCTCGGCTCTCGGCTCTCGGCTCTCGGCTCTCGGCTCTCGGCTCTCGGCTCTCGGCTCTCGGCTCTCGGCTCTCGGCTCTCGGCTCTCGGCTCTCGGCTCTCGGCTCTCGGCTCTCGGCTCTCGGCTCTCGGCTCTCGGCTCTCGGCTCTCGGCTCTCGGCTCTCGGCTCTCAGCTCTCGGCTCTCGGCTCTCGGCTCAAGGCTCTCGAAAATCGGCTCAAGGCTCTCGGCTCTCGGCTCTTCCGGAAACAACCGCTAACCGTGTTATTTGCATATTCCAGATGAAACCTGCCACTAATTCCATAGCAAGCCTGCCACCCATTCCACGCGAAAGCTGCCACCCATTCCAGAGCAAGTCTGCCACCCTGTAAAGCAGGATTAGGGAGACCTGTCGACGCAGGATAACATCACGGTATCCTGAGCTTTTCTCAACCAGGGGAGGAGTTCAGATGCCAGCTAAGAGGTTATCCATGCGCAAGATAAAAGAAGTACTTCGCCTGAAATGGGCAAACCATTGCAGTAACCGCCAGATCGCCAGGATCTGCAGTATCAGCCGTCCCACCGTGGCTGAATATTTACTACGGGCACAAACGGCCCAGCTTGGCTGGCCACTAGCGCCAGAGCTGGATGATGGTGAGTTGGAACAACGCTTATTCCCCGCGACACCCAACCTGCCTGCCAGTGCACGCGGGGTGCCGGATTGGCCCGGCGTCTATCAAGACATGAGAGGCAAGAGCGTCACCCTGTTCCTGTTGTGGCAGGAGTATCGGGCAGGGTACCCGCAAGGGTATCAGTACAGTTGGTTCTGTCAGCACTATCGCGACTGGTTGAACAAACGGGACCCGGTGATGCGTCAGCACCATCGCGCCGGTGAGAAGTTGTTCGTGGACTATGCCGGCCAAACCATCGGCGTGGTTGACAGCAGCACCGGTGAAATCCGTGATGCCCAGGTCTTTGTGGCCACGCTGGGCGCCTCCAACTATACCTATGCGGAAGCGACCTGGACGCAGACATTACCGGATTGGATAGCTTCCCATCAACGGGCCTTTCAGTTTATTGCGGGCGTGACCGAGGTCGTGGTCCCCGATAATTTACGCGCCGGGGTATCCAAAGCCCACCGTTACGAGCCGGACATCAATCCGACTTACCAGGACATGGCTGCGCATTACAACGTCGCCGTGGTACCTGCCCGTGTCAGGCGGCCCAGGGACAAAGCCAAGGTCGAAGTTGCCGTACAGGTAGTGGAACGTTGGATCCTGGCGGCGCTTCGCCGGCATACATTCTTCTCACTCGGTGAACTCAACCAGTGTATTGGACAACTGCTGACAGAGTTCAATGAACGGCCCTTCCAGAAATTACCGGGTTGTAGAAAAAGCGTGTTTGAAGCAGTGGATAAACCCGCACTGAAACCACTACCGACCAAACCCTACCAATACGCCGAGTGGAAAAAGGTGCGGGTCCACATTGACTACCATGTCGAGGTCGATGGCCATTACTACTCGGTACCTTATACGCTGATCAAACAACAACTCGAGGCACGTATGACCCACTGTACGATTGAATGCTTCCATAAAGGCCAGCGGGTGGCCAGTCATCCTCGCTCCCGGATAAAAGGGCGGCATACCACGGTGAACGAACATATGCCGACAACGCACCGGCAATATGGTGACTGGTCGCCGCAACGTTTGACTGCCTGGGCAGAGAAGATGGGACCGGCCACTGTCAACGTGGTGACCCACATCCTTTCGGCCAGAGTACACCCGCAACAGGGTTACCGCGCCTGCTTAGGGATCTTACGTCTGGGTAAGGCCTATGGTGAGGCACGATTGGAAGCCGCCTGCCAACGGGCCGGACAACTCGGCACCTACCGCTATAGAAGTATTGAATCGATCTTGAAACACCGTCTGGAGAACCAACCCCTCCCGGCACAACAAGAACAGAACCTACCCCAGGACCACGGCAATATCCGTGGTGCTGATTATTATCAATAAACCTGAAGGAGAGCGCGATGTTACACCATCCCACCCTGGAGAAATTAACCACCCTGAAATTCACCGGCATGGTCAAAGCCCTGACGGAGCAAACAGCCTTACCCGACATTGAGCAACTGAGCTTTGAGGAGCGGTTAGGATTGCTGGTTGACCGGGAACTCACCGAGCGGTATGACCGCCGCTTGCAGACCCGCTTGCGCAAAGCCCGGTTAAAACAACAGGCCTGCATTGAAGATATTGACTACCGCCATCGCCGCGGTCTGGATAAATCACTCTTCACTCGCTTGAGTCAGTGCCAGTGGGTGAAAGAGCGCCTCAATATCCTCATCACCGGTCCGACCGGTGTCGGCAAGACCTGGTTGGCCTGTGCCCTGGCACAAAAGGCCTGCCGGGAAGGTCATACGGCGCTCTACCTGCGCCTGCCACGCTTACTGCAGGAACTCCCCATTGCCAAAGGTGATGGTAGTTACTCTAAACGGATGGCCGCACTGGCCAAAACCGACGTCGTGGTACTGGATGACTGGGGCCTGGCCAAACTTATTCCAGAACAACAGCGTGATTTACTCGAGCTACTGGAAGACCGACATGGCACCCGCTCTACTTTGGTCACCAGTCAATTACCTGTCGATAAATGGTACGATATCATCGGCGACCCCACCTTGGCAGATGCCATCATGGACCGACTGATCCATAACGCATACAAAATCAATTTGAAAGGAGAATCCATGCGAAAACAAAAATTAAGTTGACGATGAGGACTGAAAGCGAGTAAAAGTAAAAAACACCCTGCGTCGCTGCGCTCCGATAGGTGGCAGCTTTGCCTTGGTTCAGGTGGCAGGCTTCACGTGGTTTGGGTGGCAGACTTCGCTGGAATATGCAGTGTTATTCGTTTTATTCTCACTTATCCTCTCCCTACATGATTAAAGAGCTACCGCGATGATGGCGCAAACCAGGCGCTGCGCAGCAGGGCGATGGCGCCCGCGCCGCGTTCAGGCGTTTGACTGCCTGCCCGGTCAAGCCGGACCCGATCACTTTTTGATTTATCCATTCACCCGGGTAACCTGTTCAAACTAAATCACTGTCATTATACAACGTTTTATGTGAACATGTTGTTCTTTATAAGGACAAAAAGGTATTTATTATGTGAATATCAGCGGTTCTGTGTATCCCGCATCCACCGGAACCCCATTACTGAACGACCGGTATTGCCGTAACCAGGCCAGTTTCTCATCACCAAACTCCTTGATATCTTTCCAGCCCTCCGCCCCGGACATCACCGCACTCACCGTCAAAAACAGAATGTCCAGAAAGTCATGTTTTACATTAATGTGACCACGCGGGTCCCCAATCGTCGTAACATGCGCTATAAAACTCATCTCAGTCTCCTTTATTGGGGATAATAGTACTGTGGTCCCCGCCAACTCCATGAGTTCCCCGCTTATCTATCACTTGTTGGACTATAAAAAACCTCTCTTATGAGAAAAAGTATGATCTTGCCCTGTTCTTTATAATTAAATAGATATAAAAAAATAACCAAAAACCCAGAACGACTGGATTTATTCTTGGGATAATGAGTTCAAGTTTTGTCAGTTTTTGCCTAGATTAAAATCATGGGAGAAGAAATTTGGTTGACTACATAGCTGCGATTGCGAATATAGTTACTCCGATAATTATTCTAATTTTTAGTGCTATCGGATGGAAATATCGACAATCTATCGAACGTAGATTGAAAATAGAGGAAAAACTACGTGGTGAGCGAATTGAAATTTATAATCAAATTCTGGAACCTTTTATTATTATGTTGATGACTGATGCTCCCTGGTCATCAGATCCCAAAAACAAAAATAAAGACAAATACAAAATTGCAACAGCAAAATTGCTATCTCTTGAATATAGAAAGACCTAAAAAAGAAGAAGTGAGGAGTGTTTTAGGGGAATATGAATCAAGCTGCTCTCCAAAACTCAAAAATCGTAGCAATGAGAAAAGGACTCTGACTCCTTATACACAAAAATCGTCTGTAAGCCTCTTGCCGACCAGAATTGATTGAGTATAAGAGGTCAATTCTACGGCAAAACCAACGAATCCCTTGGTAAACGTTCCTCATCGTCAATCAGCACGACCCGGCTTGGTCGATGATTACCCCAGCGCCAGAACACCAGGTTAAGATCATCCGCTCCGGCTCCCGGTGCGAAACTCTGAACGCGCATTCCCACGTAACCGGCCGCGATCAACCGGTCGGCCAAGCTTTGCGATGCCGGGATAATGCCCGCCAGCATTTCCTGTTCCCAGTCCGGGCAATGTAATTCGGTCCCCGTTACCCCCTGGGCTTCTCGCTGTGAGAGGTCCAGCACGTCGAAGACAGGTTCGGCGTCAACCTCGTAGGCGCATAATGTAATTGGTTGCAGTGGCCGGCCTATCGGGCTGGCCTCTCTCATGGCCGTGACCGGCGACAGGGACGTATAAAGCGCCGGGATTCCGGTCTGGTTGAAGCGTCCTCCATAGCGACGCGCTCCTTCTCCCGAAATGGGCGCCCAAGTCCACCGCGGATTATGCGCGCGGTAGACAAGACCTCGGAAACGCATCAGGAAAGCGGTATATCAGGCGTAACCACCGGCCATGATCCGGTCGAGATGAGCATGGACATTATCTGCCTTGCCTTCACGCACCAGTTGGTCGGGGGTCATACCACCGAAGCCCGGTAACGGCTCTGCGCGAAACCAGGCATAGGCCGCCAGGTCGGAACCGGTATGGGACGAAACCCGGTGGAGGATTTCCAGCATCTGCCGCAGTCGAGTCTGTGTCTTTCTTGCCCGAATGCGGGAAGTTCGTGAGAAGGCGTCCTGACCCAGCCCTAACGTGTCGGCAATCTCAGACTTGGTTGTACGTAACGCAGTTGCGACGAGTGCGGGCGAGAACACCTGATTTTCAACGAATTCCTGAAACTCCATAGCTATACCTCAATATATATAACATTGTATAGCGTGATTATACTTGATAAAATCCGAAAATCAACCGTTTTTGAAGCAATACCCGACAACCCCCAGCTGTCAAGAACGAGAAAAGGACTCTGATTCCTTATACACGTATCCCATCAGTAATCAGGTGAACAACCCTCATCATCAAGGGGAGGGGTTAATTCAACCTCTTTCCTGATTTTTTTCTGCTCTACTGTCGGGACAATCGTCTGTCTGTGTCCGTAAGGCTTCCAGGCCGGGGCGATCACATTGGGCATGTCAGAGCGGTGCATCAGGTTTGCCCTGGCCAGGGTAAATTCCCCGTAGCGGTTATTGATCTCATCCATGACTTTATTCAAGCGGTGAAACCTGTCTTCCGTGTCAAAGAAAAGCTCCGTCTGTCCCTTCTCAGGGCGTGGGTCAAGGGCAGTCACCTGCACCTGAAACACCCCTTCGCCGCGCCAGCAGTCATACACCATCCTGTTACACAGGTCGATAATGGGCCGGCTGTCGTTGGTCGGAAATGTGGTCTTCAATTTATTGCTGCCAACCCAGCCGTCCCTGGTGCGCAGCCCGATAAAATAGGTCCGGGCAGCCAGTGAATGTTGTCTCAAGCGGGCCCCCAGTTTCTCTGCCATGTGCATCAGGTACATATAAATGACATCCTTGTCCGTCGTATTGGGCGGCATGATTTTCCCGTGTCCAAGACTCTTGGGGGCGGCAATTTTTGTCTCAACCGGAACCGGGTCCTCACCCCGGCACATTTGCCATATCCGTTTGCCCGGACCGCCAAAACGTTTTCCCAGAACGCTGATCGGTAATTTGGCAACCTCCCCACAGGTAATGGCGCCGCGCTTTGCCAGAAATCCGGCTATACCCTTATTAACCCCGCAAAGCTCGATCACGGGCACATCTTTCAACCTGTCCCGCGCCTCCCAGGGGGGGATAATGGTCAGGCCATCCGGCTTGTTCAGCTTTCCCGCGTATTTAGCCGTTGTCTTGTCCCCGCTTAAACCAACCGAGCAGGGCAGACCGGAGACCTCCAGGATCAGTTCCTTAATCATTTTCCCCATCGTTTCGGGTGGCTTGTTCCAGTAAACCTGACAACGCGTGATATCGAGAAACGCTTCATCAACCGAAAATACCTCCACATCCGGCGTGATGTCCTGGAGTGCCTCCATAATGCTTATTGACACTTCTGCATAACGCTCGGGACGGGCGGCTACCTGGATAAAATCAGGGTATATTTTCCGGGCCTGTTTCAATCGCATGGTGGTGCAGATGCCCAGTGCCCTGGCCTCGTAGGAACAGGTGATGAGGCAGGTGCCTGTCTTACCATTGGTGACGCCGATGGGCTTGCCGCGATAGTCGGGATTATCCAGTTGCTCAATGCACGCGAAAAACGCGTTCATGTCCACAAAAGCAATGAACCGTGGCCAATGGTTATGATGATCATTGTCCGACATAGGACAACTGATCCTAGGTGAGTTGATGTGAAGGGGTCAAGTGGTTAATTAACCACACAATAAATCATATACATGCCACCAATGCTTGACTATATCCGGCAATGCCGTATGTTTGTTTCGTGTTTTTTGTGGAGGACATTAAACATGAAAAAGCGTGATATTGGGGCTGAAATACTCAAAGGCCTTGATGAAATTCAAGAGTACAAGAAAGGTAAGATTAAACTTAAGACGACCAGACTTTCTGTGCCGTCCGGGCCAAAAGCCATTCGCTCAAAGTTGGCTCTGACACAGTAGCACTTCATTCGACGCCGATTTTCTACGCCAACTCAGTCACGTTTTTGCATCTGGATTATATTTTCTGATCCCACCTGTATAATATGTAACAGACACCGTCTTGTGGAGGGCGATGCAATCGAAAAAATAATGGTAAAAACATGGCTAAGAAAACCAAAAGTAAAGTGACTGGAAAATCATCTGCCAGTGCTGGTTCGGCGTTTCGTGATTAAGGGTTAAATCAGTGCCGGCAGCAGGTTCGAAAACAATTGTACAGGCAATAGAAGATGCTTTTATCGAATCTTCGGCCTCTGCTGTTTTAACCTCAGAGGGCAAATCTAATCCTCGAAAGTTATACGTAACGACCGGGGAAATGTCGTTTCCTGTTTGGATATACATCTGGACCCTGACCCATGGGGGTGGGGCGGCGCGGCCACGAGATGAATACCGGATTCAGCTTACATCCGTCGTTTCTCCGTTACCAGAAAATCCTGATGGTCCAACCTTGTTGCTGGGTTTCGAGCCTGAGTCCCGGTGCTTTGCAGGCTTTGATTTGAAGAAACATCAGACCTTTTCAACTCAGTCTCCCTCAATACAGATCAACATCAATACGCTTAGAGAGGCTGACAAGAATGGCTTCGCCTTCTCTCGGAAAGGTAATGATGAGATTGCGGTAGGTTTTCGTCCCGATAATATACTGGTGTACAGTCTCAATTCAGAAAGTTTACATGAGAGTGGAGCGGATGCGGTTGTTTCAGACTTATTATCAAAAGCAGGCGGCTTTAAACTCGTCACTGATGACGAGGTAAACGCACTGACACCGGAGAGAAGGCGTATCTTAACGAAGGTGTTACGCTTGGCCCGTGACAGAGATTTTAGAAGAAAAGTCATCGTCGCTTATAACCAAAAATGTTGCGTAACCGGATTAAAGCTCCGTCTCATTGATGCCGCGCACATCCTACCGGTAGGCGCCCAGGGCAGTTCTGATGATGTTCAAAATGGCTTGTGTCTCTCGCCGACTTACCACAGGGCCTATGACTATGGACTGATATATCTGACTGAGGACCGCAGAATGGTACTCAATCATCAAAAGAAGGATGAACTTGTTCGGCTTGGTCTGGGTGGTGGGCTTCGGGAATTTAAGTCACCTCTGGGTAAAGGGATATTTCTTCCTCGAAATAGTAGGCAGTGGCCAAGCGAAAAGTTTATCCGCGCAGCAAATCAATTTCGTGCGGTTTAGCGTCTTACAAAAAATACTTGACCTGGCTCGTTTTTGTATTACACTATGGACATGACTCGTCCGAAAATCAAGAATCCTCGCAACAGGCTCGTCAATTTTCGGCTGACCGATGCTGAATATGTTGAGATACAACGCTCAGCCGAGCTGTTCGGTTTCGACTCTCTCAGCGATTATTTGCGTCATCTTTATTCATCGGGTGCTGAGACCTCCGGGGTAAAAGAAACTATTCCACTATATGGGGGTGTCGAACCTGAGAGATATACAGAGACAGAACGCGGAACCATTTACCTGGGTGATTCACTGGGACTGCTGCACCAGACTTTGGAACCGAACTCAGTGGATTTGATTATGACTTCTCCACCCTTCGGACTTGTCAGAAAAAAAAGTTACGGTAATGAAGACGCGGATAAATATGTTGAATGGTTCAAGCCATTTGCCGAAGGAATGAAACGTGTATTAAAGGACAAAGGAAGTCTGGTCATTGATATAGGTGGCGCGTGGAAACCCGGAATGCCGACTCGGTCCCTGTATCATTTTGAGCTGCTGATTAGTCTCTGCAGGGATTATGGGTTTCACCTGTGTCAAGAGCACTACTGGTGGAATCCGGCAAAACTACCTACTCCTGCCGAATGGGTTAACGTAAGGCGCGTCAGGGTCAAGGATGCAGTCAACTGCATCTGGTGGTTATCCAAAACTCCTTGGCCCAAAGCTTCAAATAAACGCATTCTCGCTCCCTATAGCGAATCGATGAAATTGCTGTTGAAGAATGGCTATAAGCCGAAATTGAGACCCTCAGGGCATGATATTTCTGACAAGTTTGGAAAGAATAACGGTGGATCAGTGCCGCCTAATCTTCTTGCAATAGCGAATACCGAGTCAAATGGTGCTTACCAGAACTACTGCAAAGCGAATGACTTGCCGGTTCACCCGGCCAGGTTCCCGGCACGTTTACCTGAATACTTCATTCGTATGCTCACGGATGAAAACGATTATGTGGTTGACCCCTTTGGTGGTTCGTGTGTCACGGGCGAAGTGGCCGAAGCACTCAAGCGTAGGTGGGCTTGTTGTGATCTGAATGAAGAATACCTGAAAGGCGCGCTGTCACGGTTTGTGGGTGTTAAGCCGAAATTGCCAAAAGCTGAGGCCATTCCTTATCAGGTATATCCGCCTTGCTCCCTGGCAGATTCTACCGATGCTTCTTCTCTTTCCGAAAATGGAGGATTTAGACGGGTTCCTAGAAAGCCAACGCAAAAGAGTCTGCGGCTTTTGTGATGTGCTTTCCTTTCCTTGTGAAAATGTGCCGTAGTGATGATTTTATCCTGTCCATGAAGTCTTATGAACGCCTGGATGATCAATTGGCTTTTTTAATTTAGGCAGGAAACGGTTGAGCAGGTGCGTCAGATAGCTATATTGAAAATAGCACCGGTGATGATTCCTGATTCATTCCACATAGGGAATAAAGCGGCCCAGTATGATTACCCCGATCCAGAATAGTAAAGATAAGCTGGTGACTGCCTTGATTGCCGTCCCCGTGCCTCCCACACCGGGCGGAGCGGTATTTCTGTGTACGGTCAGGGCGAAATAAAACGCGTTCAGCCCGGCCAGGATGATGAATAACATCTTCAACCGGAAGGCAATGTTGGGATAGTAGCGAAACGGGTCGCTGAAAAAAAACATGGTCCCGGTAACCAGATTGATACAGAAGCCGACCAGTGCCAGAGGTAGAAATTTGTACACTGCTTCAACAGGGAAACTGCGGGAGAAGCCAAGCAGCCTGAAGTCGACAACAAGCAATGATCCGATCAGCAATGAAAGCCCCAGGAAATGCAGAATTTCAGCCATAGGGAAAAGCCAGGTACTGTCGCGCATCAACTGGCCCAGCGCGGAGGTTTCCATCTGAAGTAAAATATCATTCATTCAATTCATCCCCGCTTACATCATTTCGATATAGGCAATCAGCCGTCCCGCGGTAATCGCGCCAAGCCAGAATATCGCTGACAATGCCGCAAGGACTTTGGCTTTGGCAGGCGCATCAAGCATGCCTGTTAATGACCAGGTAGTGCTCCTTATTATCCGAAGTGCCGACCACACCGATAATATCCCAAGAATAATAAGTGAAATCTTTATCCAGAAAACAGGATGGTAGAAGAATTTGGTGGGGTCGCCGGAGAAAAGCGCCAGGCCGGATAAAACGTTCAGCGTAACGCCCAGCCAGGCGATAACAGATAAATTCTCAAATAATGTGATAGGGACATTACGGGCAAAGCCAAGAACCCGGAGATTGATCATCATCACCGTCCCGACGACGAGGGCCATGCCCACGGCATGAGTCGACAACACTATCGGATAACCCCAGATGGATTCCGCCACCCAAATTCCCAATGTACTGTCTTGTAACCGGATTAAAAAATTCATAAATGAGAACGCTGTCCCTCAGTTATGCCGAGATATCGTTAATATATACCTCTTTTTTGGATTTCTATCGTATCATTATACGATCATCAGGACTTTCGTGGTTCATCGAACGCGAGTCAGCCTTGACGAGCGGGTAGCCCCCGCCCGGGAAAGCTTCAGGCTCGTGAGTTAACAGAGACAAATCAGGAGAGATGGCCGAGTGGTTTAAGGCGCACGCCTGGAAAGTGTGTATACGTTAATAGCGTATCGAAGGTTCGAATCCCTCTCTCTCTCCGATAGCCGTTCAAAATATACGGGCAAAGCGGTTAATGCTCTTGTGATATAATTAAGCCATGAGCACAGTCACCAACAATAAGCCCGTGCCCGACTGGGATAAGCTGGTCAGGCTGTTCAGGCCAGGAGATGGCGACATGCCGCCCAAGCTGTCTGGGCGGGAACCCGCACTAGAGAAGCTGAAAGATCTGTTGGGCAATTTGCAGGAGGATAACCGCCCACCGCCAAGCGAAGCCGTGGTGTACGGTCCCCGCGGCAACGGCAAGACCGTCCTGCTGACCGCGTTCAGGCAACAGTGTGCCGATGTTGATGTTCTCAATCTTCGGCCCTTTCAAATAAAAAATGAGACAATGTTGGCTACGCAACTGCTCTATACCGACGCGGAAATACAAAACATTGTTGACGATAAAAAACCCGACATCGGCGGCTTTAACATTAAGGTTATTTTTGCAGAATGGCACAAGATGAGCCGTGAAGACAGGGATGCTTACCGAAGGATGTACTTCTCCCAATTGCTGGCTGTGCGTTGCGCCAAAAAACCACTGGTAGTGACGCTGGACGAGGCGCACAAACTGGACACACAAGTCGGGTGCACCTTGCTGGACGCCGTCGAACTGACACGCACGGAAGGCGTACCGCTCCTGCTGGTGCTGTCCGGCACCCCGAATCTGCTTGAGCACCTGAGAGAGATGAACGTCTCCTTCTTTAGCCGCGCGGAAAAAATCGGTATCGGGCGGCTGGATGTGACCGCGACCCGCGAGGCGCTGGTGGTACCGCTGAAAGATAACGGCATTGATTTTGATGCGGATGCGCTGGAGACAGTCATCGCCGAAAGCCAGTACTACCCGTACTTTATCCAGCTCTGGGGGGCGGCACTGTGCAGGGCGCTGAGAGGAAATGAGACCACCCGCATCGACATGGCGATTGTTGACGCGGCCCGTCCAAGGTTTGCCTATAACCGGATTGATTATTATAAAGACCGCCATGCTGAATTATACAAATATAATCTGCTGCCCCATGCAATTGTGGTGGCAGAGGCCTTTCAGGATCATGACCAAGAGCAACTAACCGATCTATTCGACTTGCTGACCGACAGATTATCGCTTGATGATCAAAGCGCGAAATCCGCGTTGAAAGTCCTATCGGATCTCGGCTACATCTGGGAACCTGCAGGCAGCGCACACATAGAACCGGGGATCCCCAGCCTCATGAGCTACGTGCTGGATAAGAGTAGTAGTGACAATACTGATGACAGGAAATCCATACCCATGCCGCCGGCAGATACGTCATCCCCAGAACCCTGATCACACGTAACTCTGTTTTGCCGCCCGTCCTGACTATTTCATGCATGGATTTTCATATACAAATGATCCTTTTGCCCGTATATTTTGAACACCTAGCTCTCTCCGCCACATATTTTCTATAAATTATTGATTTATAAAGTAATAATAATAGTAAGAGTGAGTTATCACTTTGCCTGTTATTTTATATAACTGATGGAATGTTGTTTCCAACAAGATTTTATGAGTAGGCAACAGTGAATAGGATTAATGAAAGCAATCCAGTTAATTGGTCATGGTGATGCAGATAAGTTAATCATTGTTGACGATGCCCCAAAACCGGTACCCGGCGAAGATGAAGTCTTAATCAAAGTAGGCGCCTGTGCGATAAATAATACCGATATCTGGACCAGGCAGGGGGCCTATGGATCATCGCAGGGGGATGAGGCGCCCACCAGTTGGCAGCGCAACGCATTTCAATTTCCACGTATTCAAGGAGTAGATATTGCCGGCCATATTGAATCCGTCGGGTCTGATATACCTGATACCCGTATTGGTCAACGGGTACTCGTCAATCCCTGTATTTATGCTGAGCATAGTGATAGAAAGATAGAGATACTTATCGGCAGCGAAAGGGACGGCGGATTTGCCGAGTACTGTGCTGTTCCCTCAGAAAACGCGGTACACATCAACAGTGATTACAGTGACGTAGAACTTGCGAGTTTCCCTTGTGCTTATGGAACGGCTGAATCAATGCTGAATAAAGCATCAATATCAGCAAATGATACATTAATCATTACTGGTGCTTCAGGCGGTGTCGGAAGTGCTTTGATACAACTTGCCAAATTGCGCGGCGCTAAAATTATTTCAATTGCAGGCCCCATTGTCGACCTTGATATGCGCACTGTTTATCTTAATGAACTGAAATTAATTGGTGCGACTGCATTCTCACATGTTCACCTGACACTGGCATTGGCCGAATCCGCTCCCCATGTTGAATTCTACAAAGGTGCGGCAAAAGTCCCCCACAGTTTTGATGCACGGCGTATGTTGGCAACAAGGGGGGATGCGCCCGACCCCAATCATGATATGAGCCACGCGCAGTTGGCTGCGTTTAAACCGCAAGCGCCTTAGTCCGGAGCCTGCAGGTACTCATGATTTGAGTAGTTTCAATCATTTCTGGCAACAGGCAGTGGATTTTATGTGGGGACTGCCACTGGTTTTCCTGATTGCTACCTCGGCATTGTATTTCGCGTTTCTCTGCCGTTTAATGCCGTTCCTGCGCTTACGCCATACTTACGATCTGTTACGGGGCAAGTTCAGTAACCCCGGTGACCCCGGGGAAATCCCGCACTTCCAGGCATTGTCATCGGCATTATCCGGCACTATTGGTATGGGTAATATTGCGGGAGTAGCTATTGCTATCAGTATGGGCGGGCCAGGCGCCATTTTCTGGATGTGGGTGGCAGGTTTACTGGGTATGTGTACAAAGTTCTTCACCTGCACGCTTGCCTGTCTGTACCGGCAACAGGATGAAGATGGCATTGCACAGGGCGGCCCCATGTATTTTATTGAAATGGGATTAGGTCCGGTATTCAGACCCCTTGCCTTTATGTTCGCTATCTGCGGTATGGTGGGCTGTTTACCCTTATTCCAGGCCAACCAACTGGCCGGTCTGTTACGGGCTGAATGGGGTGTTGATCGAACGATTACCGGCCTTATCGCAGCAGTTTTTGTGGGAACGGTGATCCTGGGTGGCATCAAGCGGGTTGGTAAGGCTACATCCCGACTGGTGCCGCTCATGTTCATCCTTTATTTTTTCTCAAGCATGCTGGTGATTATCTCCCATTACGAGGTTATCCCCGATTTGTTTGCAGATATTTTTCGGACAGCATTTGGCGGCCAGGCAATACTTGGTGGAGCAGTAGGGCTCACTTTTAAAGAGGTATTAGTGACCGGGGTCAAGCGTGCTATTTTCTCCAATGAAGCGGGAATCGGAACCGAGGCACTGGCCCATGGCGCTGCGCAAACCAGGGAGCCGATCCGCGAAGGACTGGTTGCCATGTTAGGCCCTTTTATCGATACGATTATTGTTTGCACCCTTACTGCATTGGTGATACTCAGTGCCGGCACCACACCATCCGGCAATGGCGTTGTGATGACGGCTGATGCCTTTGAACAAACCATGCCTTATTTAGGCAGTGTTGTTCTGTTAGTCACTTTTTCCCTGTTCGCCGTTTCCACCATGATTAGTTATTCCTATTACAGCGTGAAATGTGCGCGCTATCTGTTCGGCAAACGGATCGGGACTCAGTACGTATATATTTATTTATTGCTAATCCCTGTTGCCGCGAACTGGAGCCAGACTACAGCGGTAAATATTATCGACACGATGTTTGCATTGATGGTTATTCCAACGCTCACTGCGACAATATTGCTAGCGCCAAAGGTTGTGGAAGAAATGCGGCGTTATTTTAAATACTTAGAGTGAATTAGAACACGTGTTGATTGACTTCCATCCGTTGATGCAGAATTCTCACAATCTCAATACCATCATTACTAATTCGATAAAATACTACGTGACTTTCCACCTGCAGACTGCGATATCCCTTCCTGATTTCATCACGGATTTTGCCTGACTTCGGATGGTGTAAAAGCATAAGGAAGCCCTTTTCAAGAAGTTGCAGATAATTGTTCGCTTGAGATTTGCCCCAGTTCTCGTTTGTATGGCGCCAAATTTGTGCCAAATCCTGATCGGCTTTTGGAGTGAGCCTGTACCTGGCCTTCATATTCGTCCCTGACTATGAATTCATATCATCAAGAATATCTGTTACTGTGCGTGAGCTGAATTTACCCTGTTCTGCCTCTGTCGCCCCCTGTGCTACCTCGTAACGTAACCGTTCTGTTTTAAGCAGGTAGAGAAGTTTTTCATTCTGATCCATAAATCTGAGCGCCTCCCTGATGACTTCACTGGCATTATTATACATGCCTGATTCAACTTTTGATTTAACCCTGTCCTCAAGTTCAGGGGTAAGAGAAATATGCATATCTTGAAATGATACCTGACTGTTAACCTGTATGAGTATGAACGGATAGACAAAGTTTGTCAAAGTTTGTATCTATACCAGGCCGCTATCGTTAAAGAAATTCTGGACATATACCATTTTCTTGTGTTTCTGCCGTATCATGATTATATATAGTCCCTCATCAGGAGAGATGGCCGAGTGGTTTAAGGCGCACGCCTGGAAAGTGTGTATACGTTAATAGCGTATCGAGGGTTCGAATCCCTCTCTCTCCGCCATAGCCGTTCGGAATTTTTGCTGATATTTTGTATAAAAAGTAGTCATTCCGAAAAAAGACTGAAAAAAAATTCAATATTAAACAGATAGTTATAAAAAAGATAGTTTTAGGTAAGAGTTGGTGTTTTCAATAAAGATTCTATGTAATGAATACAAAAAGGTATGAATCACACAAAAAGCTACTCTAAGAGCCGGTTAGCAGTTCTATGGTCGCTTTTGGTAATCTGACCTTTGCTGACCGCTCAAAAGTCATAATATCGTTATACTCTTCTTTGAACAGCTTGATTCTGTCCGCCCCTAATTTATTGGCTGCATACAGGTCTGCTTCGGCGGCTGCCCATAGTTCCTTATGTAGATAGTACATGGCACGTATGAACAGGGCATCGCCGAGCGCGGGGTCCAGTTCAAGGGCCTTTTCGATAGCAGCCATGGCTTCATCCAGATTTCCTTTCTTGAGATAACAGGAAGCCAGATTGCTGCAAGCTATCGCATGTGACGGATCCAATTCAATTGTTTTACGAAAATCTTCAATGGCCTTATCAATTTCACCCGTACTGATATATACACAGCCTCGGTTGTTCCAGGTGCCTGCATGCACCGGATCTAGTCGTATCGATTCCTTGTAATGATCAATGGCTGCACGATATTCCTGTCTATTATAGCAAGCCAACCCTTTAAAAAACTCAACGCGGACATCATTGCGCAGTTCCTGCTCTAATTTGATAAACCCGTGCAGGTCGTTATAGACCGTTTCCCTGTGTATACCGTGATGTTTTTTAAGATAATCTCGCACAAACTGTTTCAGGTCTCTGGGGACATTGACAATACGCACCTTGTCGTTGTCAATGTCAACCTTTCCTGTCTTGGGCTGCACAAAGACACTCTTTTGCGCTATGACACGATTCAATGGACACTTTGGGGGGGCGGCATAAAAATAGCGTCTCTGTAGCAGGATTACACGCCCGTCTGCTTCTTCATGGCTATCGCAGGCAAAAAAGAGGGCTATGTGGTAGTCGGTTGTGAAATCAATGTAATTCGTATCCCCGCCATAATGTTGTAACAGGGAGAAAATTTCATCTCTATCGGTCAGATCGGTATATTGGAGGGCATCATTATAAATTGCAGTTTCAATAAGTTCGGGATTAAAATCAGTGTTATTTTTATATGTACGATAGAGACGGGAAGAAATCTCAGAAAAGCATTCAGGTTCTCCGCGGTAGATGTAACCTCCATCGGCTGATTTATCCGTTATTTCCTCGATGATGTTGAGAATGTCTGTATTCATTGTTTATTACCCTATCTGATAACAGATGAAAAGTATCTGGCTTTTGGCTTTATATTTCAGTTCCATTACCAGTATTCAATATTTTGTTCCAGGTAGCCGATCAGGCACACCTGGGCGCACAGGACGTCCCTGCGGTGGTTCCCGGGGGCCTCTATGGTTTGTTATGCCCTGAACTGTTCCAGGCAACGGATAGGCAATGTAATTATCGGTTATTAGTTCTGGCGGCGACCCGTTTCTTTACGTTGCGCACATGCGCCCTGTGGGTCCGCCAAGTGGGTTCCAGACGGCCCGACTCTATGGACTCGCAGAGCCGGGAGACATCGGTTCCAGAGAAAACGGCTTTCCTGAATGATTTGACATGCCGGGGAAACCCCAGGATATAGGTCACGTTTTGAGGCATGGCGGTTTTGAACGTCGCATCGCCAGCGAACACCACAACGGAATGGACCGTGTCGCGGGAGAGGCCCAGTAATGATTCCAGCGCCCTGACATGCTTGTAATTTTGTCGCAGGGGGTTCTGGAACCGGAATGACTCACGATATATTTTCTGAGTCCATGCCCTATTCTGCGCATTGCCGAATATCCATCCGGTCATGTTTTTGGTCTCAATACAGAAAATGCCGTATCGAGAAACGATCACATGATCGATCTGGGTTGTGCCGTCCTTGGTTTTCAGGGTGACGTTTTGGAACCGGGTGTAAGACTTCGACGGCAAGAATATGGCAGCAACCAGGTTGACCAACCATTCGCCTATCAATCCCTTGAACCAGGCGGTTTTCGTGATAGCGACCAGAATCACCAACGGTATCAGCCACCAGTAAGCTGCCAGAGACTGGAACAGGATATTGGTCACGTCAATCACTTATTGGGATGAATGACATGTAATGATCTGGTTTGTATGTCGAAACTTATTAAAATTATGCCCCCAAAATCTTTTTCGTTATCGAGGTCTACACTTGGCTGTTCATGGGAGACATAATAGCTTATGAGCAGGTTTAGGAATGCTTCTATTGCTGCCTCGGACTCTTTTTCAGACCAGTCATTACGTATTAGAAATTTAACCCTTATGCCATTATTTGTCTGGGTATAAATGGAAAACAGCATCGAATATTCTGTCTTGAATTCACCCTTCGACGTCATTAACTGAAACTTAAAATCGTCATTATCATTGGTAAGTTTTTTTCGTAAATAGTGCCACAGTTGGAGTATTGCATTTTTCAAGATTTTGTAATGATCTTTGCCTGCCTCATTCAGGAAACCAGCGAAATAGGGTGCTGCGATCATAAGCGCGATTGCAGGCAAAGAAAGCAATACCAAGCTGTTTTGCGGCCCTTGTGATGGAACTGATTGACGCTTTAAATTAAGTGATTCATTCTCGACAGTTTCGGAAAATTGGTCAAACATATACGATGGAATGTTTTCATCATATATTAATCTCAAGTGGGGCTTATTTGTCATTATTATAGGAATAATAGTTTTAGGTTATGGGGTGTTGAATCAATTAGTCCTCTTTTTTGGAGGCAGCACTTGGTGTTTGTAGATGCATCAGAATCTTAAGTTTTTCCAAGTACCCGATCATTTTCTTCGGGGTGATAGAATATGTCCGAGTATACTCTAGTGATTAGCCTCCCGTATTTTGAATTTAAGTGTAACTTTAGTATACTGGTAATCTCCCACAACTGACAGATTCCGCTTTGACAGCGCCCGTCTACCTGCCCGAATTGAATCGTTCATTTAACTGGGCGATGTGTCGCAATACAATGTGTGATCACTTTGGTATTCCCTATGCGGGGGAGACTCCAGTCGAAGGTGGTAGAGCAGCCCACGATGAGCGTTACAGGTTGGAAACCAATGGGCGGATGCGGTGCAAGTATTGTAAGCAATCTTTTGAAATCAGATCAAACAAGGCCCTTCGTATCATTGCCCGCTATTTCCTGTCACTGAGCCTGCCATTTGCGGACTGTCCTAATGTGAGTTGTGATAACCACGGCCATAACGTCTTCGAGAATTACATTGAAAGCGACAGTTCGTATCGGGCCAAAAGTCGGTATTCCCGGGCGGGATCGGAACACCGTGTGAGTTGTGCAAGTTGTCGTCAGACGTTCTCCCTGGGCGAGCCTTTGCGTTTGTCCGTTGATAATAAGCTGAAAAAAAGGTTGAAACTGATTATTGATGAGGTCCTTAGCCAGCAGTCAGTGACGAATACGCTTGAGAAGCTCTGGAAACTTGATTTGTCCATGTCTGATAATTCGGACAATCAGAAAACAACAGTCAGGCCGGATGCTTATTACAATCAACTGCGCAGTATTGGTCGGCGTCTCAGGGATTATCAGTCCTGGCGTAATGCTCGCCTGCTTGACCCTCGCGCCGACGTGGACCGGAAAACACCGGCGCGGGTCTACACCGATGTCATGCAGGTATCATTGAAACAATACGGTGACGGCCCCCGTTTTCAGTTACTTAATATCATCGTGTCTGTCCTGGCCCTTGAGAGAACCGCATTCATCCTGGCGGCCCATCCTGCATTCATATCAGAAAAGGAACCAACCGCTATGCTTGGCATGTTGCCCGGGGTCGAATTTGTCCGGCATGGATACATGGATGTATGGGACTGTCTGTTGCATCTTAGCCCGACTGATATGAGTAATATGGCTAAAGTGTTTAAAGAGGGACTGCCTGATATTGCCCGGGGCGGCTATTTTATCCGTTCACCTTATGCAGAAGCAGCCCATTTTCTGGTGGTACAGAAGATGCTGAGCCGGTTTGACAAAGTGTACTATTACATGGATGCGGCAAGGGACCTGTTTCCATCGGCATTGTGCGCTATGGCACAGTCCATTCGCACCGGACGCGTAGAGGTTGCTCTATTTCAGCACGATAAAGCGCAAGACAGTAAGGTCTCCAGGCAGCCGTTTAATGTTTATTCGGACAAGCAAAAGAAGGTTTTGCTGCATAAGGCGTATAAGCAGGTGGAAGCTAACTTCCGTAAAGAGATGAAAGGACAAGGGCAGTTGTCCTTGTTGTCAGGAGAAGAACGGCAGGTGCGTGCTGGCTTGTTTAAACACGCATTCAAGGGCGGTTATTCCAGAATGGGTAACTGGGCCTGGTTGAGGTATCCTCCGAACAGTAAGGCTTATCGAGATTGTCGCAGCCTCTGGCTGACGAGGATGCCGCACAAATCTTTCAAGGATGACGGAGCGCCCCTGTTATTTCATTCGACATTGCAGCCGGTAGACAGTTTGATGAATTCCATGCGACAACGGACCAGGGCGCTGGGGCGCGCCGTATTCAGGGCTAAGCCGGGACGAAGTTATCTCACGAGTAATTACCTTCTCGACCCGGTGATGAGCGAATTGTGGCTGTATCTGTTGCACCGTAATTATTGGCTACGGCCAATAACAAAGCAACAATTTATCCCTGCGCATGTGCTGGGGTTGATGACCGACAAGGAAGCGCAGAGAGCGTCCAGGAGTGTGGTTGAAGATAAATTCCGTGACATTGTATTAGACTTTCGATT
Source organism: Gammaproteobacteria bacterium (assembly GCA_965248145.1). GTDB lineage: Bacteria > Pseudomonadota > Gammaproteobacteria > Eutrophobiales > Eutrophobiaceae > JAAXHV01. The sequence continues at coordinate 1,731,131 of OZ252091.1, forward strand.
AGGTCTGTTCCAGGCTAAGAGAATGAGCAAATGGCAATGATGATGGAAGTGGAACGGGAATGGCTGGCGCGCACGTTTGTTGAATACGAACTGTTGCCTGACTTGTTAGCACTTCCGGGCACGGCAGGATTAAATGGGCCGCCACTGTCCTGGTTGTCGTTTCTGTCCGGGAGAGAGTGTAACCTTGAACACATGCTGGACGAGGATATGCCGGCGAGTGACGACATAACGACACACTTAGTCAGGGATGCCTGGCATCTGGTCAGACAACTTCAATTGGTATCGGAAAAGGGTCTGACGCCAGCCGGTCGAGACATTACAGAATTGCCAGACTTCTCGTTGGAAACTCGCGATTCTGAAACAATATATATTGCTGATAGTTCCGACATGCCGCAATCGAAAGGATATATAATCGGCAAACCAGTAAGGCTACACGATATACTCGCGCAACAACTAAGGACATGTTACCGTGGTCAGAATGACCTTGATATTGCCACTCTATTGCAACGAGGAGCGGGTTTGCTGGCAGATACGGAGCATATCTGGGCAGCGTATTGTCCCGGTCTACTCTTGGTTGAGTTCGAAGCGCTCATTCACTTGGCCTGTATTGATTCAGAGCAAGCTGTTCAGTTGTGTGATGATCTGGTTGTGAACCGGGATGTAGCCATGCATCCCTATGGCATGCCTTCAGCAGATGTGCCACCCATGCAGAACCTGGTTGATCATGCGGACGCTGTCGCGGTGTTCTACCTGAATGATCTCCAACTGGTTGAAGATTCCGGACCAGGACTCAGCGTTTCCAGGGCGACGGCCATGTTGTTTACCTTTTGCGGCTTGTTGCAGGAAGTTTATCCAGTCGGGCCGGTGCAATGTCTGGCGCCCACGAGTAATTAATCAGCGTATGCCACTAAGGATCCCGGTTACTCTCCAGGGAGGCCGGTCATGGAACCCGTCCTTAAGTGACGATGAAATTGTCATTTTGTTGGCGTACCTTCATAGCCAGAATTTTAAAACCATATCGAATGTCGTCGCTAAGAAGTTAAACATCGATACTCGTAGTCGTGTAGAAACCGACAACAGGCTTAATCTGAAGGATGGTGGTCATTGGCTTCGTGAAGCACGTACAATCAACAAAGCCCTTGCCATGGAACTGTTGGTTGCACTGTCATTGACCTTTATTGATAACGCTAAAAAGGTAATCAGTGGTTGCGTCGTGCGTAATCAGTTACCAAATAATTTTGCATCAAGTGGATTGGCTGATATTACTGTATTTTATCCGCCCAGCGATGGTGAACAGGCATTCTGTGTACTTGTTGAAGTCAGTATCAAGCGCACAGTATCGGTGGAGCACTATCGTTCACAACTGAACCAGACCATCAAACACGCGAAGGAATTTGCTGATATTAATGGGGGCAGACCGGTATACGGGTTGGTTATTAACAGTGGCGATATTACGAGTGAAAGGCGATTCCAAGCGATATACAAGCGGTCTTTGTTAGATAATCAGATCACCGCGGACAGCAATATCAAAGTACTGGTCCTCTACACCGGTGACTTTATCAGTATCGTGGGTAAACTGTTGGTGGATAAGACCTACAATTTCAGAAGCAGTCTTCTGGTACAGATATTTGATACCCTGATCGAACAATTACGCGAGAAAGCACTGCCGACCGAGAAGGACTGGATGGAGAAAACCTGGTTGAACATTATTGATGAGTCCCGGTTTTTGAAGCTGGATTTAAATGAGCTCTCTAATGAATAAAGTGAAATAATGAGGAAATAAATATGATGTCATCTGAAATGAGCAGAAAGATATCTACGACGGCTTTATCTAAGGAAGCGGGCGTGAAAACAAAGGAGATGTTTTCCAGGTTAATGGCGCTGGGTTATATTGCAAAAGATAATGGCGTTTGGACTTTGACGGCTGTTGGTAAGGAACATGGTGGTATTTCATTGTCGTCTAAACATGGAAAATATATCGCATGGCCAAAGGATTTGACTCTGCCAGTGACTTCGCCTACCAGCGAAAAGAAAGCTGGTTTTATTACAGCAACGAAAATCGGGAAGGTGTATGAATTATCGGCCACGCGAGTAAACTTTGTATTATCTGAACTAGGCTGGGTTAAAAAAGATTTGAAAGGCTGGATCGTAACAGAGCAAGGAGAGCAGCAGGGTGGACTCCAGGTTGAAGATCATCGATCAGGGATCCCGTATGTGAGGTGGCCTGAAAATATCGCTGAGTCAAAAGTATTGAGAGAAACAATTAATAACATCACGGGTAATACGGCTCAGAAGACGACCCAGGTAGAGGATAATTTCAGGGATAAGTTTAAAGCCATGCATCGTAGCACTGACGGCCATATGGTCAGGTCGAAAGCGGAAATGCTTATTGATAACTGGTTGTACATGGCAGAAATTGTACACGCCTATGAACGCAAGCTTCCCGTGGAAGAGGAAGTTTATTGTGATTTTTATATACCTACTGGGAAGGTGTATATTGAATATTGGGGACTGGAAAATGACAAAGTGTATCTTGCCAGAAAGCAAACCAAGAAGAATATTTATGGCAAGTATGGATTTAACTTGATTGAATTGAATGATAAGGAAGTTCAGAATCTGGATGATATCCTGCCGAGATTGTTGTTGAAGTACGGGGTGCAATCCTATTAGTCGTCAGGCTGGGCGTGGTTCCATTGTGTACGGCGTTTGTTTTGCCGCTGCTTGCATTTTGAGGTTGTGGAGCCGGCGCTCGATGCATTTATTTGTCCGGTTGAGCGCTAAGCTGTAGGTGAACAAGTCAATATGTGCGACATATAAGTGGTTTCTCTTAGATAATCAGATCACCGCGGACAGCAATATCAAAGTACTGGCCCTCTATACCGGTGACTTTATCAGTATCATGGGTAAACTGCTGGTGGATAAGACTTACAATTTCAGAAGTAGTCTATTAGTTCAGACATTTGATACCCTGATTGAACAATTACGCGAGAAAGCACTGCCGACCGAGAAGGACTGGATGGTGAGAACTTGGGTTAACATGGTTAATGATGCACAGAAACTAAGATTGGACTTGGGGGAATTGCCAGAGGATACGTTTATGGTGTTGACAGAGTAAAAATATTTCGTACAAATCTCAAGATCGATACATAATCAAACAGGTATATTATATGACACTCTGTGACCGCTGAAAAACATGTGGTATGAACTATGGAGATGGAACATAAATTAGCTGAGGAACTAACGAGAAATCCCGGTCAAAAAGCTGCTCAATTAGCCAAACACCTGAACTATGATCGTGAGGAAGTCAACCGGGTCCTTAACAACCGGTTGAACGGTCAATTTGTGCAGGACACCGCTTACAAGTGGTGGCCGACAGATAAAGCACAGGGCAATAATGCAGAAGAGCAGGAAATGGGATTTTCTGGGACATCTCTAGCCAGTCTCTGCCAGTATTATCTTGCCTGTCTTGGCCAGGATGGCATGAATGGCGTCAGGGTTAACGTCAGAAACGGGAGTAATGCCCCTCATTATGTCGCATTGAAGTCGGTGCCTGTTGATGAAATAAACAGCCTGCTGCAGGAACCCGACCCCGAATCGCTACTCTCTTCCATGCGCAGGGACCGGGGTACAAACGTGTTATATCTTGGTTATCCAATCTGCATCAATCAGTATCAGCTTGAGCCGGTGCTCCTGTTGCCGATTGAATTTGAACAATCAAACAACCGTGCCGCTGCATCGGTATCAGTTGATTATCCGCAGATTAACACCAGGGTGTTGGAGCGATACTCAAACTCTGACAAAGACACGTTGATGCAAGACTTGCTCAGGCTTGAGGATGAGCTGGGTTTCTCTGCCCCTGGGTCTGATGTACCGGAATTGGATGAGGTAGCACAAAAGCTATATACGATTAGGAAGGAATGGCCCTGGCGGGAGGCATGTATCAGCGGCACATTACCGGGAGAACCGGCGATACATGAATTAGAGCAACCAGGTCTCTATAACCGGGCTGTACTGGTTTCGGCTGTGCGAGAACCATTCACATTAGGGCTGGAACATGAACTCCGCATGTTAGGCAAACTGGAAAAGACGGAATATGCGGACACCGCATTGGGGATGCTGGTGAATAACACAGTTACAAAGGACGATGCAGCGACAGATGAAGCATTGCCGTTGCTTGAGGTCTTGCCCATGAATACTGAACAACAGCAGTCAATACAGCGCGCCTTGACCGAACCGCTGACGATTATTACCGGCCCGCCTGGAACGGGAAAATCACAGGTGGTAACAAACCTTATGGTTAATGCTGTATGGCGGGAGAAAACAATCCTGTTCGCCAGCAAGAACAACAAAGCGGTTGATGTTGTAGAAGAGAGGGTCAACGCCTTGGGGCCTCGGCCTGTCTTGATGAGGATGGGTTCAAAGGAGTACCAGCAAACGTTAAGTGATAACTTGCAGGCGCTACTGTCTGCGACAGCAGATTCTGAGCAAATGCAGGATTATGACGATGCCCTGGCCGCGCATCATAAACTTACAAACAGCTTGGCTGAGAACAATGTCGCACTGGATTGTGTGGTCAAGCTGAGGAACAGGGTAGATGTTCAGGAACAAGGGGTGGAGTATTTGCGCGAGAAGCTGGGTAACAGTGTGTTCTATATTGCCAGGAAATATAAATATACTGATGTTAAACGCGCCTTTGATGGCCTGTTCTCTGCCGTTACAAGGGCGGATAAGTCACAACAGAAACTGTTCGTTCGTTTATTTTGGCCATTTAAAAAGAAGGCACGAAGTCTGGAACTGGTCAAAGAACTTACGAGGCTTCGTAAGTTGGTAACAGAACTTGGTTTATCGGCTCCATCCAAGGTGTCGAAAGAAACGGAATTTCAGATATTCTCACAGTTCGCAGAGCAGGTAGAAGAACGACTGATAGAGTTTGCGAAAATAGCTGACTATTTCCAATTACTCCATAAGTTGCAAGCAGGCGAATCGCTTGAATCACTTAATCGTCGGTCCCGGCAATTGCTCAGGGAGATCGCAGATAATTCAAACCGGCTATGGCGTAACTGGATGGATGTAGCTCCCTCCAGGCTAAGTAAAGATGACAAGGTGCATCTTTCCAAGTATGTGAGCGCCATTAAAACGGTGATTGGCTCTAGTGGCAGTCAGACACCCAAATTCTGGAGAATGTATTACTCTTTGAATGAAAAGGTATCGCATATTCTGTCCTGTTGGGCGGTAACATCCCTGTCTGCAAAAGGAAAGTTGCCATTTACCGCCGGATATTATGATCTTGTTGTGTTTGATGAGGCAAGCCAGTGTGACATTGCTTCTGCATTGCCGTTGTTATATCGGGCGAAGCGCGCCGTGATAATCGGTGATCCACAACAACTGTCTCATATCAGCAGGATTAAGCCTCATCAGGACCAGCAGTATCTTGAGCGGAACGACCTCCTTGATGATTACATTCAGTGGGCCTACTCATCAAGTTCTCTGTTCGAGATGGCGCGCTCTTATGCTGACGGTGAGGATATTGTTGACCTCAGGGATCATCACCGCTCCCATGCAGACATCATTAATTTTTCAAATAAATACTTCTATGAGGGACGGCTTCGGGTTGCAACTCGGTATGACCGACTCAAGGCACTTGTCAACAATGAGCGTATAGAGACGAGCGTGCGCTGGTATAACATCAAAGGTCAAACGGTCAGGCCCAATGGAGGTAGTTACGAAAACCGAAAAGAAGCAGACGCGGTTATCAAGACGTTGACGAGGTTGTTACTTGAACTGAAATATCCCGGTAGTATCGGGGTCGTGAGTCCGTTTCGCAGGCAGGCAAACCTGATTAGAGAGTTATGGGCACAGGATGATGCCCTGCAGCGTCCACTGGATGAAGCCGATTGTATCAGTGATACTGTGCACAGCTTTCAGGGCGATGAACGGGATATCATGATCTTCTCTCCCGTAATATCCGGGGGTGCGCCAGATGGCGCACTCACTTTCTTAAAAAGAAACCGCAACCTGTTCAACGTAGCCATCACCCGCGCACGTGCATTATTTGTCGTAGTTGGCGATAAGGAATCGCTAAGAAACAGCGGGGTGACATACCTTGAAAAGTTCGCTGATTATGTTGATCAATTAAGTGATGAAACAAAACCTGCAATAACGACTGTTCAGGCAATAGAGCATGGGCCAAACTACCCGAAGTCAATAGATTGCTCTAAAGTATCAGAATGGGAAGTGCATCTTTATGAAGCTCTGTACCGGGCCGGAATCAAGACAATCCCGCAATATAAAATAGATCAGTATGAACTGGACCTTGCAGTGATTGATGGGGACCGGCGGTTGGATATTGAGGTAGATGGTGAACGCTATCATCGCAATTGGACGGGCGAATTATGCAGGCGGGATCAAATACGTAATCAACGTCTGTGTGAGTTAGGGTGGGACGTGCTTCGTTTTTGGGTGTATGAAGTGCGGGATGAACCGGATATTTGTGTGAATAAGGTACGCCAGTGGCTTGAAATGTAGTGATAGTAGTTTTTTTGACTGTACACTAGTAGTTCTTCAATTTGACACTGTCTTATGTTAAAGTGCTTTCTCACGTATAACGAGTATGTTACGGAGAAAGTGATGAAAAAGAAATACATTGTTCGCTTATCGGCAGAAGAACGCCAACAACTGACTGAGTTAGTGCGCAAAGGCAGAGCGGCGGCCTACCGGCGCACCCATGCGCAAATTCTGCTGTGGGCGGATGAGGGCGATGCCGGGCCCGGCCTGCTGGACACGGCGGTCGCGGACCGGGCCGGGGTGAATGCACGCACGGTGGCGCGCGTGCGGCAACGCTGTGTGGAGCAAGGGCTGGACGCCGCCTTGGAACGGCAAGCACGGGTGCGGGAGCGGAGTCGCCGGTTGGATGGTGAAGGGGAAGCCCACTTGGTCGCGTTGATGTGCAGCGAGCCGCCACCGGGACAGGCACGCTGGACCTTGAAGTTGTTGGGCGCGCATCTGGTTGAGCTATAGGTGTTCTGGAATCACTGGTAAAAAGGATACTACCAGAAAGTCTCTTGTATTTCATGGAGTTATTCCATGAGCACCCGTCCGAGGGTGCCTGTCGATGTACCGAACCCCTTAACCGGCGCCGCGGACAGGATTCAGGTCAACCACTGCCGCATGCCGGACTGCGACAATTACGGTGTTCCTGCCTGCACGACACCCGTCAAAACCGGTCGGGCAAAAGGCCGTGATCCACATTACAGGATATCAACCACCAGCAAGGGCCGCGTCTCCGCGCTGGTGTGCAAGTGTTGCGATGAGACGCCACCCATCAAGTCCAACCAGGGGATTGCCAAGGAACTGGCCAGAATCAGCGATTCGATGTTGGGTACGGACCGCGGCTGTAAGCGCAAGGAGTGTGAGAATCACGGCAAAAGCACCGAGACACACCCCAAGCGCTATCATAAGTTGGGCACTGACAAAGGTAGCGGTCGCCCATTACGGGGCTGTAAAACCTGTGGTGGGCGCTTTCTCATCGGCCCGGCGTCGCCGCGTATTCACTCGCACAACCGCCACCTGGCCGCGCGGGTGTTCAGCCGGGTGGTGAACAAGTCACCGGTGCGCCGCACCCTGAAGGGTATCGGCATGAACAAGCAGCCGCGCATTTACTATGACATCGTGAAGTTCATACAACGCCGTTGTAACGACCTCAGCGGCGGTCTGGAGCGGGGCATGCTGCGCGGACAGGTCCCGTTGCCGGCCAACCTGCACCTGGTCACCGACCAGCAGCAATACCAGCTGAACTGGACCAACCGGCTGGACAAGCGCAACCCGTTGTTCTCTGCCGTCTGCACGGTGGATAAGGACAGCCGCTATGTGTTCGGCCTGCACGCCAACTATGATCCCGATGCCGACGTTTTCGCCATTGCCAAGGAGACGGCTGAGCAAGGCGATTTTGAGAAGCCGGAAGCGTTTCGCCGTCATGCCCGCCTCTGGTTGCCGGGCGATGAAGTAATGGGGGGGCGGGTTGCCGGTCAGCGACTGGGACTGGAGAAAGTACGGGAATTGCAAAAACAGTTGACGGAGATTTATACGGCGGCAGTGGACCGGGCTGATGTGGAGGACCGGGAACTGCAGGAGATGCACCCGGGGTTGCACAACCCGCAGGCCGGCAAAGGCATGCAGGTGCATGTGCCGTACACCGTGTATGCCCATTTTTTCCTGATGCGGACGTTGCTGCTAGGCGCCGGGGTGAAACAGGTAACGTATTCCATGGATTGTGAGTCCCTCTTGCGCGGCGCATTCCTCAGCGCCTGGTGTGATGAGGTCAAACAGGGGAACGCGCACGGCTTTTATGTGCGCCACCAAAAGCACGTAACCGTCACACAGCGGGAGACGGCTAAAAAAGAAGCGCGGGCACATCTGGCGACATTTAAGGCCTCCCTGCCGGAAGAGCAGCGGCGCGAGGCGGCGCTGCTGATGATGATGCAGAACATTGGAACGGCCACGGCCTACGGCAAGTGGCGGGACCGCTGGTTCCAACATCCGCTGCCCACCATGAACGAACCGGACAAGGCCGTGTGCTGGTTGACGCAGCGGAATGACAATGAGCTGGACAACCGCACAGTGGCCGAGATGGCAATGAAGGCAGGTCTGGGGCCGGTGGACAACGTGTTCCAGTTGACCCGCCGCTTCATGAATGCCTTTGAACGTCCCCTCGGCACCTCATCAAGTTACAGCACAATCTGGCACGGTTATGCGCCGTATAACCCGGCCATGCTGCAGCGGTACCTGGATTTATTTCGTACCGCGCACAACTTCTGCCATGAGGGTAAGGACGGACAGACGCCGGCCATGCGGTTGGGGCTGGCGGAGCAGCCGTTGACTTATGACGATATATTGTGGCCGGGAGAGGTGCCATCGGCGCCACCGGTAACGCCGCCAAAAACCGGTGTGGACCTGTTATCCCGCTGGAACGGGGAGGATGACACGGTAACGGCGGAGCAGGACACGTCGTCTCAAAATCAAACCCCGCCCGCCCCAGACTTTTAATCATCACTAAAGGAACGTACTGCCATGACAACTGAAAATCATCACGGTCACCACGATCTCAATGAGAACGGCGCTGTCTCGCCTGCTGTTTTACCGATGGATTCAGCCCCCGCTGAAATGACGGACTATGAGTATGAATGCGATCTTGAAGCCACCCGGGCCGAGCGTGCCAGGAAAGCACAGGAGGCGGTCTGGGATGCCGACCCTGACTGGCAGGCGTTTCAGACAGTGTGTTATTCCGATACCGAGGCGCCGGATGAGGCGGCCATACGCCAGGGCGTGCAACACCTGATAACAGCCGCGCAACGCGACCATGCGCCGGCCCAATGCCGGCTGGCGACGGAGTTGCACCTGGGAGAGGGACGGTTGGGCATCAAGCCGGATATTCGCAAGGCGCTGGACTGGTATCGGTTAGCGGCGAAGAGTGGCGACCCGATTGCGCTTCAATCTCTGGTTGTCATCAAGGCGACCCATCCTGAGATCATGAAGCAGGATACGAGTGTGGCGAATTGATCAACGGCATTACATTTTATCAACCCAACAATGAGGCATGTAGTTATGGCAGCAGAAATGAATCGTAACGAGTTATTGGAGTATCAACGGATGGGTGATCGATTGAGACAGATGCGCGCTGAAATTGAAAAATTTAATATACCGAACATAGACTGGAAATATGAAATAGTTGTCAAATTGGACATTATGTCCAAGAAATTATTGGGGGACGCGGAGAGAGGATTACGCGCCTTATAGCGTAATGATGATAAGGATGGTTAGCCATGCCTGCTGTCACCGGTAAAAACCGCTTGTGGCGACAGGTTCATCTCGCGCTGGGCCTGTCTTTTTCGATATAGTGCTAATTATATACGTTGTGGCTGTGGCTGGCACAGTACAGGTCAGGGTGGTCGGCGGATGGGTGATTGGTTTTATTGACGGGTTAGATATTTGGTAACATTGACTCCCAGTCTGGGATGACTGTATACCGAACTAATCTGTGTCTGCACTGGTTTTTAATCAGGTTTTGGGCGAGACTAAGAGGCTGAATTATTTAATGGTGCCTTGATAATTAATATGAGTTTAGGTGAAATTGAAATGAATACATCCATGTTTAATAGATACAATCGGAATAAGATTGATGATAGACATATTGATACGTTGATCGGACTCAGCAAAGGGATCATCGCTGATGGGAAGGTAAATCAGCTTGAAGCTGAATTTCTGCATAATTGGCTCATACAAAACAGTCAGACAACTGATAATCCGTTAATTATAAATCTCCTGGAAAAAGTTGATGTAATGTTGAACGACGGCATTCTTGATAATGAAGAGGTCGCAGAATTACACAGCGTGCTTAAAAACATATCTGGCAATTCATCTGAGTTTGGAGAGCTTGCCAAAACTACTAATCTTCCAATCAATGAACCTATGCCTCCTGTCACATTCGAGGACAGGTCCTTTCTTTTCACGGGGACCTGTGCATTTGGAACCAAAAAGCAATGTCAGGACGCAACGGAATCATTGGGTGGACTAATAGCTAAAACTGTTAATAAGTCACTCAATTACCTGGTGTTGGGCACTTATGTAACGGATAGTTGGGCGCATGAAGTTTTTGGGCGAAAGATAGAAAAGGCCATGGAATACCGCGACAAGAAAGGGGTCCCACTTCTGATAATAACTGAGGAGCACTGGGCTAACTCGGGCAATCTAGCAATCTAGGTTAGTAGCTGGCAGAGACCCCACACCGTAGGACAAATCTTGATGAATCATTTGGCGCCACAACGCATCACCCGGAAATACACCGAACCGATACGAACAAAAATGTCATACGCGGAGCGTTGGAAGGAAGATGATGACGGACTGATCGGTTGTTGGGAGAACGGTCGCGAGTGGCGTCAAAACAAGCCGAAAATCGCTCAAAGGGCTATGAACGGAGAGTTGCCTTTAATGAATTGGACTGGCGGGATAGCCGATGACGTTAAGTACAGCACAAAGCTGAAAGCAAAATATGGAACCCTATACTACTTGGCCCAACTGCAGGGGGTACTAGGGGAGGACCTGGATATAACGCCAGCGCTGGAAATCCCGCTCATCTGCTATCGTACCGGTTGGGTTGTTGTCATGACCGGGGACAGGAAAAAATACCTGTCTGAAAAACAATTGAATACAGGTGATGTGCTGAAAATATACCATGCAACGGGCCAACAGCTTCGAGAAACAAACCCTGCTCTTGCGCGCCTTGCTGAGCGCGGGGAATTCCCCTCTTTCAATTGGTCCGAAAGGAACCATCTAGTACCACACACACCGTGTCTGGTCGACTCCAGGATATATCAGGCCATATGGCAGGCACTTCGAGGCGACCCATAGAAATCATGATGAACCCTGACAAAAACATCCTGGACTTACTGATTATGCCCAGTCATCAGTTAGCCCCCATCCTAAGCTGTGAGCGGGGACTCTACAACAGGATTAGTACAACTTGAGTCGGCCTGCCTGTGGTGACTTATCCAAAATTATCATCCTCCATATGTACATATGTAATAAACTGTGTTAAAATCGTTGTATCATGATCGCAGACTTCCTCAATCGGAATGGCGGCAGCGGCAACACCCCGCTCGCCGTGAGTCCGGCTGGTTATCCTGCCCCTGCCGTTAAGGGTGCCCGCCGACGGCACCTCGGCGAAGGGCAGGCCAGACGGGCCACACCTACCTTCAAATCAGAACCATCGGCGTCTCCCCGCGCTTGCCGGGGCGTTGTGCTCAGGGCGCAACCGCACAAACAGATGCACTACAATAAGAAATAATTAGAGGGGTTGAGAAACAATGAGTACTGACGAAAATGTGTCTGCCACGGGCAGGCCCGAAGACAATGAGCCGACCAAACGGCTGGTTATTGATCTTCCAGCAACCTTGCACCTGAAGGTAAAACTGGGCTGTCTCAGGGACGGCACAACCATGTCGGAGGTGGTGCGCCAACAACTGGTTGAGTTATACGGTGACATTATTACGGATATATAAGCAGTTGTGCCCGCCGCACGGGGCTGGAGCGCACGGGATGAATGACCATGTCAGGGGGGTGCTAAGGAGATGAAGGGTACAAACAGGAAGACAGACACTGGAGAACAGCGTGATACGACAACTGATTGACAGGTATTTCATCCGCGGGCGACTGCCCGCCTTTCCCGTCCCCCCGGGTATGGCTTCCATAGAGCAGCACCTTGGCGACCAGTGCAGGCGCGCAACCAGGTTCGCAATCGCATGGGCCGCGGTGATGGCCATGAGTGCAGCAACGTCAACCATGGCGGCCACTATCGGCGTGAGCGACGCCACCGAAAGGGCAGGCTTCTGGCTCAATTTTGGGGTTACTCTTGAAGGGACGTTCAACGGACAGGTCGCAGTAGACTACGCAACCGCTATCGAAAGCGGAGATACCGCTGAGAGCAATGACTTCCAAGCGACAAGCGGGTCGCTGACATGGTGGGCCGGATCGAACCGCACGAAGAAGATCAGGGTACTCTCGCGAAGGGACCGGAACGCCGACAGCGATCACGAAACGTTCACCGTAAGGCTCTCGAATCCACGCGGCGCCACGCTCAGCAATGCGACAGCGCAGGGGCAAATCTTGGACAGGGAATCACTGATCAGCGTCGAAGGCAGCATCCGGAGGGGCAACCCGATCTTCCAGGAAGGAGCGGCACAGTTGTGGCTGCATTTCAACTCAAAATCACCTGCGCCGGAAGCCGTCACATTTACTCCGGTGATATATACCAGAGGCGGGGCGTCAACAACACCTGACCACGTCACCGTGAGTCCTGCGAGCACGACGATGTACGCTGGCCGAAGCAACGCGAATTCCATCAACGTCAATGTCGCCCGCGATGGCGTATCCAGAAACGGGGAGGTGACGCAGTATTACGTCAACGTACTGTCCAGTGACCGCACCATCGCCGACGACATCAGGAACATGCGGGTCATGCGCGTTGTGGACACCGACCCTCGGGTCTCGCTGGCACTTGCTGGCGATGTTACCGCCAGCGAAGAGCACAATCTGACGTACACCGTCAATATGACACCGGCACAGATGGAGGACGTCACCGCGACCTGGACGGTGGATAAGGGTTCCTACAAGTATATGACGGATGGCGACATTGGGCCGCAGAGCGGCACTGTCACCATCAGCGCAGGAGAGACAACCGGCAGTTTCGATGTTGTGGTCATCGACGACGATCTTCTTGAAACAGACGAACAGTTCACCGTCACGCTGAGTAATCCGTCGAAAGGCGGTGTGTTAGCAGAGGCGAGAACCGCCACCGGCACAATCACGAACAACGATTCTATCGGATCGTCGGTTGGATTCACTCAAACCGAAGAGACACAGCTTGAAGAAGGAGGCCGCATCACGGTATGCCTGCATGTTCACGTAAACGGCAGCCATGTAGACGATGAAAATATCGGCAAGGATATCGCAGTAAGGATACAAACAAGAGATGGAAGTGCTTTAGCCAATAAAGACTACAGGCCAGTTGATAAACGAATTAAATTCGGGCCGGGAAAGAGCGTGGATTGCTTTCAGGTCGATTTAATCAACGACAACGTGCTTGAGCCCACCCCGGAAATATTTACGGTTCACGTCACCGAAAATACAGGAGCGGAAGCCCGGCCTGGTGTATTGACCATCGAAATCTATGAGCAAGACAGAATTATTCCCACCATGGCCGCCGTCGACAGTGCCCGCGTGCCGGAAGGAGAATCGTTCGTGTTTGAGGTACGAACCAAAGGCAGCATGAGCCCGGACGGAAGATCGGATGGCGCCATGCTGTTTGAACCCCGGTTCACCGACGGCGTAGGCCGTGCAAGCACCAATGATATCGTGAGTACGGATCCGTTCAGCATCGAATGGCCCGAAGATCAGCCCAGCCCCGATGCAAACGGGTGGTACAAATGGCGCTTTACCATCGACACCAGGCAGGACTCGCTTATTGAAGGCGATGAGACCTTTACGCTGATTGGTTATGATCAAAATCTCGATACCCGATTCGTGACGAATACACTCGAACCGATCACCTTCACCATTGTTGATGATGAAGAGTCAGCGACATTGAGCATTAGTCATGACCGGCAACCCAACACCGAGGGCACGCCGAAGACGTTCAAGGTGGAACTCAGCGGCGCAATACCCAATGAAGTGAGCGGCAAATGGCGGGTATTTGTCGGTTCCGGCCGCTCGGCGGAGCCCGAGGACTTTCCCCCAGAGCCACAAGGAACATTCACTATCCCAGCGGGTTCAACCGAGACATCGATCACGGTGCCCAGCGCACAGGATGAACTCCACGAGGGTTCAGAGACCTATCACGTCGAACTCTACGACGTCGAAGGCGTAACAGTTGCTGAGAACATCGCGATAGGAAGGCTCACCGACGATGAGGAGCCGCCAACAGTGCGGATCGAGGCCGGACCCCTTGTGATCAACGAGACGGACGCCAATCCCAGGGAGATCCGCTTACTCCTCACCGAGCCGTACTCGGAACACGACATCGTCATTCCGTGGCGAACGAGACAACGCACCGGCGACGATGCCGCGACCGAAGGCGAGGACTTCACTGCGACCGAGGGCACCGTGACCATCACCGCTGGCAATGGCGGTGCCCGTATCCCGGGCGTGCTGGCGACACGCGACGATACCCTGGAACAGGAGATCGAAAAGTTTGACGTTGAGATTTACAACACGGACAGCTCGCGAGTGCAGCTCGGCAACACCCGTACTACGCTGGAAATAAGGGACGAAGGCGCCGCTGTGCGCCTGGCGGAAACCGAAGTCGTGACCCGTGAAGACGATGGCCAGTTCACTGTTCCGTTCGAGATGACGAATGCATCGCCCATAGGGTTTTCTATCATCGTGCTGGTCAATGCGGACACTGACGGCGAGCATAGCGCGACCCCGAACGAGGACTACACACCGGCCCGGCAAACACTGGTCTGGCCCGCCGGTGCGAAGACCGCAAGTGTGTCCTTCGACCTTATCAACGACACGGTGGACGAGGGCACGGAAACGGCGACGATATTCGCCTTCACCCCAGTCGACTCGCCAGCGGGGCTGAAAATCACCGTCGGCAGCGGCACCGTGATCATCCATGACGACGAACGTCCAGAAGTGACCCTGCCCGCACTCACGGCGGCGTTCAAAGGCATGCCGACGGCGCACAACAACGCGACGTTCACCTTTGAGATCGAGTTCAGCGAGACCCTTGTCAGCAGTTTCAGCTACAGAACGCTGGCGGGTGGCGGCGGACACACGAGTGTGATTTCGGTGACCAATGGAGCAGTGACGGGAGCGCGCCGACTTGAGGAGGGAGAAGACCGCAACCGGCGCTGGGAGATCACAGTTGAGCCCGCCGACACCGGGGACGTCGCGATCACCCTGCCCGCGACGACAGACTGCACCGCTACCGGGGCAATATGCGCCTCGCAGGAGCGGCCACTGTCGGCCCGGGTCACTGACACGGTGCCGACAACGACATCAGCGGGGCCCTTCACAGCAACATTCAAGAACGTTCCTGGCGAGCACAATGGCACCACACCCGTGGTGTTTGAAGTGGCATTAACGAAAGAGCCAGCGCCGGGCTACAGTTACAAAACCATGCGCGACCACAGCCTGAACATCCGCCAGGGTACCCAGGCGTTCAATGCCACCGTAGCGCGACGGCTTGATCCACCGCACAACAGACGGTGGGAAATCACGATCACCCCGCAAGGGACAGGGGACCTCAGCATCACATTACCCGTAACCACCGATTGTGCCGCCACCGGGGCGTTATGCACCGGCAGTACGCCGCCGCAGATGCTCTCTAGCGGCGCAGCGGCGACCATCATTGGTCCGCCGGGACTGTCGGTAGCGGACGCGCAGGCGCAGGAAGGGGCGAACGTCACCATCGACTTCGAGGTCACGCTGAGCCGCACATCGGCCAGCACCGTGATGGTGGACTACGCGACGTCCAGCGGCACGGCGACCGCCGGTGAGGACTACACCCAGAAATCCGGGACGCTGATCTTCGCGCCGGAGGAAACCACGATGACGGTGGCGGTGGCTGTAATCGAAGACACCCACGATGACGATGGTGAGACGTTCACGCTGACACTCTCCAATCCGACCGGGGCCACCATCGTCGACGGCAGTGCCACGGGCACAATCAACAACGCCGACCCCATGCCGAAAGGCTGGCTGGCCCGTTTTGGCCGGACCAGTGCGGCACAGGTAGTGGGCCTGCTGGACAACCGCTTTGACGAGGCAGCACGCGCATTGAACCAGTTAACCCTGGGTGGACGGGATGTCCTGTCACCGTACCGGGGCAAGCAGGAGTCCAATGAACAAAGGGCCGCCTCTGGCGACACAGCATCTGACTGGACACCGGGTGAAGCCCGGCGTAGCGACGGTGGCACAGCCCAGCATGACGACAGCGCAGACGCCACCCCCCTGGCGCGGGCGGCATGGACCCTCCTGAGCAACCGCGACAACCTGCACTTCGACCAGCGCCAGTTCCTCTCACAGAGCAGCTTCAACCTGTCCCTGGCCGACCTGAGGACAGACATGAGCTCCTACTCCGGCGAGGACGAACCCATCGAGACAGTAAGGGCCGCACCGGAACGTGCCGGCCACTGGTCCCTGTGGGGCCGCGGTGCGCTGACTCACTTCGCCGGTCAGGATACCGGGGTGAGCCTCAACGGGGACGTCCTGACCGGGCTGCTGGGACTGGACTATGCCCGAGGCCGCTGGCTGGCGGGCATGGGGCTGTCCTGGAGTGATGGGGACGGCGCCTACCGCTCCGCCGCCGGCAACGGCGACCTGGACAGCACCCTGCTGAGTGTCCACCCGTACCTGCACTATGCCCTGACCGAACGCCTGTCGGTCTGGGGTGTACTGGGCTATGGCCAGGGGACGTTGCAACTGACCCCGCTACGCACTGGCGCGCCGCCGCAGGCGCCGATAACAACGGACATGAGCATGGGCATGGGCGCCCTGGGGCTGCGCGGGACACTGTATACCAGTGCCACAACGGAACTGGCGTTGAAGTCAGACGTGTTGTGGACCAGGACCGCATCGGATGCAACGACCGGCTTGATGGCGACGGCAGGCGACACCAGCCGGGTACGGCTGCTGCTGACCGGCCAACACCAGCGTGACATGGGGGCCGGCCGGGCACTGACGCCGAACATGGAACTGGGCGTGCGCTATGACGACGGTGATGCCGAGACCGGCCTTGGCATGGAACTGGGCGCCGGGTTGCGTTATGCCGACCCGCGGCTGGGACTGAGCATGGAGACCAGAGCGCGTGCATTGCTGGCCCACGAAGACGGCGCGTATGAGGAATGGGGCGTGGGCGGTAGCCTGTCCCTGGACCCGGGACGGTTAGGACGCGGTCTGGCCTTGCGGCTGGACTCCGGCTGGGGACTGAACAACAGCGGTACCGAGACATTGTGGCAACGTGAGACCACCGCGGGCCTCGCCCCGCAGTATGGCGGGACCCCACAGGGACGCATCCGGGTTGAGATGGGCTACGGCCTTTACGTACCGTGGACCTACGGGATGCTGACACCCTACGGCGGCATGGAACTGGCCGGCGACAGCCGCACGGTGAGACTGGGCTGGCGCTTCACCCTGGGAGAAGCCCTCACCTTGCGCCTGGACGGTGAACGCCGGGAGAGCGCCTACGGCAAGGCGGTACACGCCCTCATGCTGAACACGATGCTGCCCTGGTAGCGAGCGGGCCGGCAATAATTGCGGAGACACAATACTTGAATTGTGCCCCGTAACGCCAGGCCGATAGCCATGGCGAAAACAAGACATGTCTGACGATTACACCCAGGACAAATCAACCACAGGCGCACTCCGGGTCGGCGATTCAGCCACGGGTGAGATCGAGACCGGCGGGGATGCCGACTGGATCAAGGTAAGGTTGCAGCCCGGTAAGACCTACCGCATCGACCTGGAGGGAACGGCGACCCGGGCCGGCACGCTGCAAGACCCGGACCTCCTCGGCATCTACGATTCAAGAGCCAGGCTGCTCCCGGACATGGGTAACGATGACGGTGGCAGCCTGCTCAACAGCCGCGTGTTCTTTACGCCTGACTGGCACGCAGACTACTACATCGCGGTCGGGGCCAGGGGCAACCGGCTCGGCACTTACAAGCTGCTGGTGGAGCAAGTCAAAGCGGATGATTATACCGATGGCAAGGCCGGCGCCCTCAGCGTTGGGGGGTCGGCGCGGGGGGAGGTCGAATTGCCGGGCGACCGCGACCGTTTTGAGGTAACGCTGGAGGCAGGCCGGACCTACCGCATCGAGATCGACGGGTCCCCAGTCGCCGCCCGGCAGTTCAACGCCTGGTTGTACGACCTGCGCGATGAGGAAGACAACCTTATCACCGATGTCACGAGGGACGGTGACACCCGCATCTATGTCAGGCCGCACGCCGACGGCGTCTACAACATCGAGGCCGGCGGCGCCTCGAACAGCGCCCGCAATACGGGCATGTACTCGCTGTCGGTACGGGATGTCACGCGCGTGGATGATTACAAGGCATCCAGGAGTGGCATTGTGACGGTCGGTGAAGCAAACACCGGCGAGGTCGAAAAACCGGGCGATATCGACATCTTCGCGGTCACGCTCGATGCCGACACACTCTACCAGATAGACCTTCAGGGCAGTTCGACCGGCAAGGGGACGCTCATCGACCCGTTCCTGTACGGTATTTACGCTGACAACGGGAACGGCAAACCCGGAAGCAGGATCGCAGACACCGGCAACAACAACAGCGGTGTGGAAACTGACAGCATGGTTCTGTTCAGGGCGCCGGAATCGGCAACCTATTATCTTGATGTCAGTGCCTATTATTTGAGTGGGACCGGCACCTATACGGTGTCGGTCAGAGAGATTAACGAAGTCAGTGCGGACACCGGCACGACCGCTGCGGTAGCGGTCGGCGGCCGTGTCAGCAGCGCCCTGGAGAGCAGCACAGATGAGGACTGGTTTGCTGTCAGTCTGGAAGCGGATGTGGAGTATCACATTGAGATCAGGGGCAACACCCGGGGCGATTACGGCGGGTCGCTGTATAACCCGGCGCTGACCGTCTATGACGTTGAAGGCGAATCCCTCTACACCGCCTCCGCCTGGGACGTCGACGGCAAGCTGGGCCGCAACGCGGACCTGACGTTCAAGGCGACTGCGGCCGGCGATTATTTCATTGGTATTGATGGTGGCGGGCGCACGGGTTCCTACACACTGTACGTGAACAGGCTGACGGATGAGTATTCGACCAGTATCCTCGACAGTGGCAGGGTGGTGGTTGGCGGATCAAGCACGGGCGAGATAGGCCTCCCAAGGGACCGGGACTGGCTGGCGGTGGAACTTATCCAAGGCAAGGCGTACCGGGTCGAACTTGAAGGGTCCCCCACGGAGCAGGGCACCCTGTCCGACCCGTACCTGTGCGGTATTTATTTTGACCGGGAACTTCTGTCGGCCACAACGGACGATGACGGCGGTGCGGGGCTCAACAGCCGCGTGGATATTCTGGCGCCGGAGTCGGGCACTTACTACATCTCTGCCGGTGCCTACAGTTTCCGCACCGGGTCCTACCGGCTGTCGGTGGAGGAGATTACCGATGACCACCCGGCGACGCTCGATACCGGCGCCGTGGTGGCGGTGAACGGCTCGGTTGCCGGCGTGGTGGACTATGGCGGTGATGAGGACTGGTTCGCTATCTCACTGGTTGCGGACCGGTACTACCGGGTTGACCTTGAAGGGACCTCAACGGGGCAGGGCACCCTTGAAGACCCGTCACTCAGCGGTATTTACGATGCCGAAGGGAACCTTGTCATCGGCGCCAACGATGATGGCGGTGAAGGCTACAACAGCTACCTGGAATTTACCGCACCGGAGACGGGCACCTACTACATCGTTGCCGGCGCCCATGCTACGCATACCGGTGCCTACCTGCTGTCGGTGGAAGAGCCCGTCGATGACTACCCGGCTGCGCCCGCCACCGGCGCCGTTGTCACGGTCGGCGGCTCAGCCACGGGCGAGATTGAACAACCGGGCGATGCGGACTGGTTTGCGGTGGAACTTGTCCGGGACCAGGCGTACCAGATTGACCTTGAAGGCTGGCGCACGGATCAGGGCGACCTGGAGGACCCGGTCCTGCTCGGCATCTATGACATCGACGGGGAACTCATTCCGGGCACAACCGACGACGACGACGGTGACGGTCTCAACAGCCAGCTGGCGTTTACCGCCCCGGAGACGGGCACCTATTACATTGCCGCCGGCGCCTATGAGGATTACACCGGCAGCTACACCCTGGGAGTAATGGATGTGTTATAGCAGGCAGGCCCGCTCTAACAGCGGACGTTGACGCACCGGGATGTTGTATCGATTAGCCCGGATAAAGCGCTCCTGCGTCAACCAGGGCGCTCCGGCAGACTATCCGGGAACGATCAAGTGAGTTTGTCCGTCATTAAGATCCTTGCAATGCACGCTCGCCTCCGGCAAGTTGCTGGTTATGAGATACAAAGCAGTCCGCCAGGATGACTGAGACAACATCCATCACCCAGACTGTTGAGAACCCCCGGCGCGCCTGCCGCCATCCGCAGGAAGGCGTCCGACATGGCCGGTGGATGTCCATTAGGCAGGTACGGCAACCGCTGTCGACAGGGCTGGGTGGCGGGGTTGGTAACTTTGGGACTTTTTTGACACATGATCTGACAGTTAGAGACTTTTTAACACATGATCCGGGATATTTGGACGTATACGTCCGTATACATACAGGACGATTGAACAGGTGAGCCATGCCGGAAATGCTGCGCATCGACGTTGAGACCGATCACCTGATTGCCGCGATACAGGTGACCCTGCGTATCCGGACCGGTTGCCGTGTCGGCATCGGCAAGATCGAAGTGGTACGGCGGGCGTTACGCGACATGGCGGATGAACTGAACATACCGCGCCTGCAGGAAGGCTTTACACGGGATGAGGAAAACGATAAGGCAGGTGGATGAGGACGATTTCCTGCTGGTGATGCGCTACGGTTGGACCCTGAGGTCGGCACCGGCCAACCGCATGTTTCCTGACAGTGCCCGTCCCCCGGAAACGGCCTATTTTCAAAGACCGGTATGTCAAGCCTATGGTCTCGGTCCTGCAGGTGCAGCCTGAGCAACTGGTGTTGCTTTCTTATAGTTCTGTCTTTTCAACAGACGGTTGGTTGTTTTTATCCAGATACTACCCAGGTCTCCCTTTAGTTCCTTCTCTATATCTAATTCCCTGTGAGAAGCTGCTCGCAGTACATAGTACAGCCTGCGCATATTTACCGTGTTGAGGCGGTTTCTGACACCGTTAAATACTATGTCTGAGCCAAATGTCGCACTGACTTCGGCCATCTCCTTTATCGACATGACAATAATATTACGTCGCTTTTCTTTGTCTTCTTCCACATTAAAAAACCGTTTATATACCTGATTGTACTTATTGGCTCTCTTAATATCCCATTCTGTTACCAGCAACGCCCAGTTGACATTTTTCTCCTTCATGTGGTTCAGGGTGCTTTCTAATTCAATCTTAAAGTAGTGACTGGTCATGCCACTCTTGGCGCTGACCTCGACATGGACGATAAACCCATCCCCGTAATCCACACTCAGGTCGGGATATCGGGGGGGAGCATGACTGCTAGGCCAATCGAACTTCAGTACGCAGTTTGACCTGGAGCAGACAGGCGAAGCCAGCCAATACATGTCGCACGACATGAGCAACTCCAGCGTCAAGCCCTTGTTGATATCGTACATATTCTTACTCTTAGCGCCATTCTCCTTACTCTCGTTCTTCTTACTCTTGTTTCGTTGCGCCGCTTTATATTTCGCCTTTAATTCAATTATTTTCGGGTCTTGTATTTCTCGCGGAGGTTTATATAGGTTAAGTGATCGCATGGTGTATTCAATACCTTGCTTTCGGTCCACGGCAAAATCATGCAGATGTGTGCCCAGCAGAAAGAGATTCTTGATAGAACGCGGATGGATAGGTATTTGCTTATTTTTTTGTTCCCTATCCGGCACGTATCCCCAGATAACCGTATGGTCCGGGGTGAGCGTCGTTAGTTTTCTTCTTCTTCTAGCCATCGTTCAATCTCCTTGGCCGCATCCAGGGGGGATGACGTGCTCTGGTCCAGCCAGCCGGAGACGGCCCCGGGAGAGCCGAGTTTCTGCTCATCCAGAATAGTTTCCAGCATCGGGTTTGATGCCATGTACTGCACCGGGTCAAGTAAACCCCCATAGACCGCCAGGCCGGTCGCCAGGATAACGATTTGTGTGGTGCGGCCCCGGCACTCATCTGCCAGGAGGCTCTCATCATCAAGGACCAGATAATCGCAGACCAGCTCTTGCGCTGCTATTATATCCTCGTCCGGCGCATCTGCTGCCGGAACGTAGTTATCCAGTGCCGTCGCTCGCCAGTCCTGAATAGATGTCAGGCATTGCTCACTTTTTTCTCCCTGTTCCAGCAACCGCATAACCTTGATGAACTCCGGCAGCATCAGGCCGGGACAGGGCACGGCATTCTCACTATCCAACTGTCTCAGTATCTCAATCAGAGACGGCACCGGACGACAGTTGCTCTCGCCTATCTGCCAGTGCAACAGACCGCTGATGAGGATGCAGTCCAGTGAATGCTCGCCTTTTGTCGCGGCAGTGCCCAGTTTGGTTACGTTGATTTTGTCTGAGTCATCGATAAGACCCAATTGCCGGACGAGGCGCAACAGATCACGTGACAACCAGCGATACGGGTTACGAGTGCTATAGCGCGAGTGGTAGTAACGTTCCTCACCATCATCGGGAACATCGTGCCACTCAAAGTTGTCCATGTTCACCTCTGAGGCTTCCAGGTATCGATACATGGAGCGCAGTACAGGTGAGCGCCAGAAACCCGTCCCGGACGACAGCGTAATTTCCGTAATTTCCTTGCCCACATGGTACCGTTTCAACCGGTACATCGCTCCGGGCAACAGGGACAGATCCGTCAGTGCTTCGTTGAGGTGCCAGGCCATGTCGTGATTATCTGTGTGAGGTCAGACGCAATGTCCGCGGTAATTTTCTGAGCGACCCCTCCTGCCAGGTTTTCAATGTCTTCTTTCGAGGTGTCGGCGGTGATATACCTGCTGATCCGCTCTGCGATATCCTCCGCATTGTTTATTATGAGGTCTGGAGTGATGGTTTTTATAATCTCCTCAGCTATGTCAGCCGTCAGGATATCATGGCCGTTTAGCTCATGCGGTTTTCCCCGCGCTTTCCGTCTGGATCGGTATTGAGGGGTTACCCCCATGAGGTCTGAGCTTATTTTCTCTGCCCGGTCATAAACTTGTCTGCGAACGTGCGCGGCAAAATCAGCAGTCAGTGGTTCGGGCATGTTCAAGCCCAGATTCTGCGCCCGGGGGATATTACGGGTCTCGTCAGTGTTGCTGAGCCTGCTGCGCCGCCGGCGCATGAAGTTCCAAAGAAACCGGTGCAGCATGAATTCGGAAATAACCGGTTTAGGCGTACGCGGGCTGGATATATACCCGGAGCGACCGAACCGGGTGGCGGCGATGAGATGCGATCGTTCTGCCGTGCTGATGAGTTGGCGCACTGAACCCATGTAGGTGTCAACGGGCTGGTGCTGTCCGTGCATGTACAACTCAGCCTCCTTTTCAGTGGGGTCTTTGCCCGGGTCCGGGCGGCGCGTCAGCCAGAGATACTGGCGGTTCGGCTCAAATGACGGCCAAAACGGGTCTTTGACCCACAGGTTCAAATCCTCTTTCTCAATATCTTTGTTATTTACCGCCAACCGATAGACACAAGCCCGCTCGTTCGGATAGCGTTTCCCTGTGATTTTTTTCTTTTCCCCCTCTTTTCCTTTTCCCCCCGCTATCTCCTTCGATTCTTCTACGTAGGTGGCAACCGCTGTGTTTATGCTGGTTGCCAATTCTTTCGTTGCTTTACACAACATTTCCTTTCGATAGGCTTGCCGTCCTTCTTCGGCAAGCATGGGGCTGTCTGGCCGCTTGTCAGAACTGCTACCCTGTTTGTCGTTAGCCTCTTCGGAGTTGCTCTTTTCCCCTGCGACCGAGACTGCTTTTTCGTCATGTAGACTTTGAGCAACCTGCCCCTTCATATGCTGGGTGATTCTGACCGCAACCACCTCACATTGCTGTTTCTGTATCTTGTCGGCAAACGCCGTCAGGGCGGCCGTCTTCAAGACAGACTCATTATCGACATAGTGGACAACCCGCCTGATACGGGAGAGCATTTTGCGCAATACCAGAAAATGGGCGATGGCGCCATAGCTGGAAGGCACAAAATAACCCTCCAGCCCCAGCGTCGGATAATTATAGCTCCGTCTGTTCTGTTTGCCGACCACGCTGGACCCATCAATGGGCGTGCCTCCCCATTGCAGGTGTGCATGGGGCTGATTGGATACGTACAGCTTGGCTTTAGGAAGTAGTTTCTCCTCATCAATCTCGCCCGGCACAAACATGGGCGTGACCGCCAGCACGAAGAATGATCCGCCGTAATCAGTGGATGTGATCAGGATACGTAAGAGTGTGGTGCGCGATGTTTTTGTTCCCAAAAATACCGAGATGTCCATGATGTCGGAATACAAGTGAACACAATCGGTTTTATCTGCGAACTCCTTGGTCTGTAATTCCATCAGGTGTTGAGCGGAGATAGCATTACAGGCCCTTGCAAGAGCGTGAAGTCTGGGGTAATAAGCGCTCGTCCCACATTCTATTATATCAGCCATGGCAGAGGGGCCGGCCCCGTTGGTAGCGAGCTTCATGAACATCCGTACATTCATCGGGGAAGAGGCTGCTGGGTTTAGACCCCAGGTCACACCTAGTTTAAACCGGTCGGATTTCTTCTTTTTTTTCAGTTCTTCCTCCTCCTCCTCTTCTTCCGGCGCTTCCAGTTTTTCGAGTGCTTTGAGTGCTTCCAGTGCGTCCTGTTTTTCGAGTGCTTTGAATGCTTCCAGTGCTTCCTGTTTTTCGAGTGCTTCCTGTTCCTTCTGGGCCTTCAGTCTCTGGGTACAACTTTTACACCTGACCATATAATCGAATTTTGCCAGTTTTTCCGGATCTGTCGGAACTTCTCCGCTGCCGCGATAATAGCGTTCCGGGTAATGCTCATACACGTTTATCCGATGGTTCTCACATTCAGGGACCGGACAGTATTCGTGCAAAAGATGATTTTTAAGTACGTGCAGGAACAGGTCGTCCACAGCCTGATTATTATACATTCTTTGGGTTTGCCCGCATTCAGGGCACATCAAGCTCAGCGCCCTGTTATTTTTACGGATGCGATAGGGGGCATTTCTGGCATTGGCCTGCTCTGCTGACAAGCCGAAATTTCCGCACATCGTATTAAAACAGAAATTGACGTCCAGTTGACCGGCTTTACCGCCAATCTTGATTCCAACTGAGTCCCAACCGAGTGCCGCAAATTCTGGCGTAACGGCAGGTGGCGGGAAGACCTTCCCAGCATCCTTTTTTTTAGCAGCTGTCATTTTGTTGTACGCCCTCAATCAGAGCGCATGTACAACGTCATATTCCATATAATCTTTTATTATCAATGAGATGTAATAGAAGGCAGCAACAGAACAAAACAGCCAGAACTCTCCCCGTTTTTTTACATGCCATCACAGGCTGCACACAAAATATCCTTATTGATCGCCGGAGATACTGCTGCCATCTGTTCAATCGACGCCTTCATAATGAAATTAATTCGTTAATAATCAATAAGATACAAATATGAAACCAAACATGCTATACTATCATTTAAGATAGCATAAACATGATTTTTTTACCAGTTAAATCGGAACGCCTAGAGTTGAGCTGGGGGTAGTCGAGTCGATTTCCCACGAGACTGTGCGACAGGTTTTAAAAAAACGCTATCAAACCCTGGCAGAGGAAGATGTGGTGCATTCCGCCGAAGCAGGATGCGGCCTTCGTGTGTGCGATGGAGCAGGCGCTGGCGGTGTACCAGCGTCCGTTCGACCCGGACTATCCCCTGATTTGTATGGATGAGAGCAGCGTGCAGTGTGTGAAGGAAGTACGCTTGCCGTTACCGGTGCGCCCCGGTCGGACGGCCTGTTACGATGCGGAATATGAGCGTAACGGGGTGGCGCACCTGATGCAGTTTTATGCACCGTTGTCAGGCTGGCGCCGCCTGCAGGTGGCTGACAACCATGCGGCCGGTGAATGGGCGCGCGGGGTTCGGCGCCTGGTGGAGCAGGATTTTCCCGGGGCCAAACGGATTACTCTGGTGATGGATAACCTGAATACCCATTGTGGAGCGTCGTTGTACAAGGTCTTTAAACCGGGCGTGGCCCGTGCGCTGTTGGAGAAACTGGAGTTTGTCTACACGCCGAAGCATGGCAGCTGGTTGAATATGGCCGAATGCGAGTTCAGCGTGCTGGCGCGCCAGTGTTTGAGTCGGCGATTGCCGGATATAGACACAGTGCGGCGGGAAGTCAATGCCTGGTGTACAACGCGCAACCAAGCTGACGGCACAGTCAACTGGCGCTTCACAACAGCAGATGCGCGCATCAAGCTGAAACAACTTTATCCAACAATATCAAATTGAAGAACTACTAGTGACGTTTATATATTAGAAAATATTAAAATGTATTACAAGGTATTTCGATGTATTACATTCTATTAGAAGATTTGATATAGTCTGATTTCAACAATCGTGAGACACAGCCCATGAGACCAAAAACAATCCTTGCCCTGCTCGCCTGCGATTTTGATTATGAGCACATGGCCGCTCTCCTTGAAGAAGAACGCTTGTCTGGTACCAAGCCATTGAGTGATGCTGAAAAGGCGGAGAGAGCGGCTGAGGCCAGCCGGAAAGCAGAAGAAATCTTCTTGCGGTTCAGTAAGGATCTGCCGGAAGATGACTAATCTTTGAAAACAGAGGAGATTTAGTTATGTCACATGGTTATATAGACCCGAAAGTAATCGCCCGTATGGGAGAAGCGCTTTTGGAAGAAGCCATAATTGCCGTATTAGCCGAGGCGCATATTAGTGAGCGATTACAACATAAAAAGTATTTGGAAAATGAGGAAATCGGCAAACGGGCAGGAATATACCTGGACGCCAACTGGCCTTGGACGAACGGAATAGTCGGCGCGATTACGGCCAAGCTTAAAGAAAAAGGAAGGATTGTCAATGGGAGGGGAGAAAAGAGGCCCTACGGGTATACCAGCTATCGGGAGGATAGATGGAAGCTGGCTGAACCGCCCGTCAAATGATTGTCAAGACCTTAAACTAGGAAATTCCGACAAGTTATTTAAAAACAATATTGACAAGATGGCAGGGTTTGAACAGTATACTGGGCACTACATGATGTGGGTTTTTTAGCAGGGATGCTTAAGGGCGGGGACAGTGCGTTAACACTGCCCCCCAACTTTAACCGGCGTGAACCGGGTGCGACTAGTAGTTCTTCAATTTGACACTGTCTTATGTTAAAGTGCTTTCTCACGTATAACGAGTATGTTACGGAGAAAGTGATGAAAAAGAAATACATTGTTCGCTTATCGGCAGAAGAACGCCAACAACTGACTGAGTTAGTGCGCAAAGGCAGAGCGGCGGCCTACCGGCGCACCCATGCGCAAATTCTGCTGTGGGCGGATGAGGGCGATGCCGGGCCCGGCCTGCTGGACACGGCGGTCGCGGACCGGGCCGGGGTGAATGCACGCACGGTGGCGCGCGTGCGGCAACGCTGTGTGAAGCAAGGGCTGGACGCCGCCTTGGAACGGCAAGCACGGGTGCGGGAGCGGAGTCGCCGGTTGGAAGGTGAAGGGGAAGCCCACTTGGTCGCGTTGATGTGCAGCGAGCCGCCACCGGGACAGGCACGCTGGACCTTGAAGTTGTTGGGCGCGCATCTGGTTGAGCTGGGGGTAGTCGAGTCGATTTCCCACGAGACTGTGCGACAGGTTTTAAAAAAACGCTATCAAACCCTGGCAGAGGAAGATGTGGTGCATTCCGCCGAAGCAGGATGCGGCCTTCGTGTGTGCGATGGAGCAGGCGCTGGCGGTGTACCAGCGTCCGTTCGACCCGGACTATCCCCTGATTTGTATGGATGAGAGCAGCGTGCAGTGTGTGAAGGAAGTACGCTTGCCGTTACCGGTGCGCCCCGGTCGGACGGCCTGTTACGATGCGGA
Source organism: Gammaproteobacteria bacterium (assembly GCA_965248145.1). Taxonomy (GTDB): domain Bacteria; phylum Pseudomonadota; class Gammaproteobacteria; order Eutrophobiales; family Eutrophobiaceae; genus JAAXHV01. The sequence continues at coordinate 1,759,398 of OZ252091.1, forward strand.
ATATGAGCGTAACGGGGTGGCGCACCTGATGCAGTTTTATGCACCGTTGTCAGGCTGGCGCCGCCTGCAGGTGGCTGACAACCATGCGGCCGGTGAATGGGCGCGCGGGGTTCGGCGCCTGGTGGAGCAGGATTTTCCCGGGGCCAAACGGATTACTCTGGTGATGGATAACCTGAATACCCATTGTGGAGCGTCGTTGTACAAGGTCTTTAAACCGGGCGTGGCCCGTGCGCTGTTGGAGAAACTGGAGTTTGTCTACACGCCGAAGCATGGCAGCTGGTTGAATATGGCCGAATGCGAGTTCAGCGTGCTGGCGCGCCAGTGTTTGAGTCGGCGATTGCCGGATATAGACACAGTGCGGCGGGAAGTCAATGCCTGGTGTACAACGCGCAACCAAGCTGACGGCACAGTCAACTGGCGCTTCACAACAGCAGATGCGCGCATCAAGCTGAAACAACTTTATCCAACAATATCAAATTGAAGAACTACTAGGTTGGAGTGGGCCAATTTATTGGAGTGATCAATAGTGAGGCAGGATATCAGAACTCATTTGGTTTGAATCAATTGAGGGACTATCAGGGTATTTACTTTAATGGATATAGCTAGCCCGGATTTCTCACCACAGCATAGAATAAGGCCGCTTCTTGTGGTATAATATGAGCGTTATCAACAAGTTATACAAAAAAAGAGAGGCGGCCTTATGACTACAAAGTGTAACACAGAACAACTTGCATTTCAGGGTCTTGGACGGCGTGAGGTAGTGGGTCGTTTCGATGGGGGAGAGATCAGTTCGGATGGGGGCGGTCTGCTGTTACGCGAGGTAGAGCAGCGCACGCAGATACTGCGCCGGCTCAGCCAGTGCTTTACCGACCGGCGTGATCCGGCCCGGATTGAGCACGCCCTGGAGTCGTTGGTGAAACAGCGTGTGCTGGGGATTGCGCTGGGCTACGAGGACTTGAATGACCACGATGAGTTGTGTCGGGACAGTGTGTTGGCCTTGCTCAGCGAGTGTTCGGATATGACGGGTTCGGGTCGGGTGAGGCTATCGGACCGGGGCAAGCCGTTAGCGGGCAAGAGCACGTTGAACCGGTTGGAGTTGACGCCGGCGGGTGAGGCGGGTTTGAAGCACCGATACAAGCAGGTGGTGGCGGATTTTGTGGCGATGGATGCGCTGTTGGTCGAGGTGTTTCTGGAGTCGTATGAGACAGCGCCTGAGGAGATTATTCTTGATGTGGATGCCACGGATGACCCGGTATACGGTCATCAGGCAGGGCGTTTTTTTCACGGCTATTACCGGCATTATTGTTATTTGCCGTTGTATATTTTCTGTGGCGAGCAGTTGCTGTGCGCCCGCTTGCGGACGGCGGACCAGGACGGGGCGGCGGGCACGACCGAGGAACTGGCATGTATGATTGAGCGCATACGGGCGCGCTGGCCCGAGGTGCGCATTATCGTGCGCGGGGACGGTGGTTTTTGCCGTGAGGAGCTGATGAGCTGGTGTGAAGGACAGGGGGTGGAGTATGTATTGGGTTTAGCGAAGAACGCCCGCCTCAAGGCGCTCATCGCTGAGGAATTACAACAGGCGAAGGCCGAGTATGAGTCCAGCGGCGAGGCGGCCCGGGTGTTCAGGGAATGTCGTTACCAGACCCTTGAGAGTTGGTCCCGTGCACGGCGCGTGGTGGGCAAGGCCGAACACTTGAGCAAAGGGGCGAATCCCCGCTTTATCGTGTCGTCCCTCCCGTCTGAGGAATACGACGCACGCACCTTGTACGAGGACCTGTATTGTGCCCGGGGCGACATGGAGAATCGCATCAAGGAACAACAATTGGCTTTGTTTGCCGACCGCACATCGACCCATGAGATGCACGCCAATCAGTTGCGTCTGTACTTTTCCTCGTTCGCCTACGTGCTGATGCAGACCTTACGTCGGCTGGCCCTGCAGGGCACGGCCCTGGCGAGGGCGCAATGCGACACGATCCGCCTGAAACTGCTCAAGGTGGGCGTACAGGTACGTATCAGCGTGCGCAAGGTCTGGTTGGCGTTTGCCGAGAGTTATCCGTATGCGGCATTGTTCCGGCAGGTCCTGACCCGGCTCCAGGCGATTCCACTACGCTGTTAGCGCGGCAGGCCTGCCGGGAGTCAGCAGGACGGTAACGGGTGCAGACCCGGGGAGCGTTGCGCCTGGAAGTTGGAAAAACCACACAGGCGGGCCGAAACACGGGGGGCAGACTGACGTGACCCGCCGTGTCAACGCAAAAACGGGTGCTTGCACATGATCTAATCGTATAAATATAGATGTTAGTAATATAAACCGCCTAAAATTTGGTGTGGTGAGAAATCCGGGCTAGGACGCTTGCAATCAAGTTATCAGGCCGCTGTACGCATTCCCCGGCGCCGGCTGCGCTTGGGTCGTGGAACACGTTGCCCGGGCCAGAGGATATCTTCATATTTGAGTGGTTTTTTAGTGATACCTAAGCGCATGGCCGGGGTGCGTTTATCTTTACCGACGAGGATGAAATTGTTTACCACCCGAAAGATTGTCAGGTATTTCTGTACCATGGATGGGTTGTACGGCGCATAACCATGCCAAACCGCATTGTGTCCGGATGATGTACCAACCGGACGTTCAAACGCATTGAACAGGCGACGGGTGATCTGGAAGATATTGTCGATACGGGCCAGGCCGGCTCGCAGGAACAAATCTGCCTTTCGTTCATCTGTCAGACCTGTCAGCGGTGTCAGAGAGCAGATAGCCTTGTTAGGTTCGTTCATGGTTAGCAATGGATGCGTATACCATACATCCCGCCATTTGCCATAGGTCTTGCCGTCTGCTAACTGGGCCTGCATCATGCGACGTGAAACCTCATCAGGGTTGTTGCGAATACCGTCAGGTAGTGTTTTACGAAATCGTGCCCGATTCTTGCGGCTTACCTCCAGTATCCCGCGGCGCTCATCCACAGTCTGAAACTTGGTATAGCGCACGAAGAAGCCATGCGCATCGCCATGTTTGACTTCTTCTGCGAAGGCGCAGAGAAAGGCTGCACGGCTCATGGAGTCGATATCCATATTGGCCTGTACGGATTTAACGCCAGCGCCACAGAGAAGACGGTGCAGCAGGAACCAATGAGCATATACTGTATAAGGCTGGTGTATCTGCATTCCATTACGCAGGAAGGGTGTGCGAAGCCGAGGGTCTAGGTCCTGTAGTTCGATATTTTCAACGTCTGCCCGGGTTGCTGCGTCTTCATACAAATTTCGAATCTGTCGCTCCAGGTCATCCCGCCGTAACTTATACTTGCGGGCCAGGGCACGGCCGGCCTTGAGCTCGTCTCCAACTAACCAGTACTGTGCATGTTCACGGAAAGCTTCAGGCAGCGCCATGTCGCCAAACATCGCGGCATCTTTATTAATTTTAAATGGGTCCGCTTCGTCGTCATAATTGCTGTGCATTCCCAGAATGAAACGGGACTTGGCATCAACGCTGCAATAACAGGATAATTCCATGTTGCGGCGATCAAGTCGGCTTGGCCAGTTTAGCGTGTAGATCTGGCTGTCCGACTCGATGTTTAAATCTGCCGGCAACGTGAGTTTCCCGTCAATCAGTGCACGGTCTACCTTACCCGAGTAGTCCTGGCACCGTTCATGGATGAACGTCAAAATATCGTAATAGGAACTGTTTGATTCCAGTCCGGTGCCACGTATCGTACAGCGAACCGGAGACTTGTTGGCAATGCGACTGAATACGTCCGCCGCCATCTGCCGGTGGTCTTTGTGCAGGCGTATCGGGCGGGAAAGCAGCATACTGCAACCGCAGGCTTTGCATTGGTAACGCTGGCCGTACCCGGCCACCTGGCCGTTTTTACGATAGTGCCGAGGGTGGAAGGCAATCATTAATTGATAATTCTTACAGTGGGCATTACGGCAACTGGTTGTCTCTTCCTGTTGTAGAAGTCCGTCGATATTCGCCAGGCGGTCGAATTCTGTGGCAATAGCTACGTTAGACTTGATGGGCGGATTGTCGCGACAGGACTTGCAACGGACAGAAGGAACTGTACCTCGTTTAGTGCTCTCAACAGTATAGTGCGGGTCCCGACCTGCTGAAGGGCCTGGTTTACTGTGTTCTGACCGGGCCGGAACTCCATAGTTTTCACAACCAGGCATACGACAGTGATTGACCTGGATGTTACGTCTTTCACCGACTAGGTGGGTCGTTGCAGGTAAAGGTATTCTGGGCTGTTCAATCATCTGTGTTTCTCCCTTAGATTTTATGCTGGGAATCAGCATGTTAGAGTGGATTTCTCTTAAAATATGGTGATATTATGACATAAAACCGTAGAAAAATGCCAGTATAATGAAGGTAAAAAAGATAAATATATCAATAAGATATATTATAAATCAGCAATTATTCCGAACGGCTAGCTCTCCGCCATACAGTCTTGGTCCTGCCCGGGCACATGGGTAACACTTTATAGCGGAGACACAGGTAACACTTTTGGCACAATGATGTTGAAATATCAATGACCAAAGTGCAAACGCTTTGAACAGGATACATGAACAGGAATGATGAAATCACAGGTCGACACGGTCGCGGTATTTATAGCCAATTCTTATGCAAGTTGCATTCAGACCGGATTGTGGTGAATACTGGAAACATTGTCGCTGCTTGAATGCTGGGAGTATAACGGCAGGTATACTCGGCCATTGCAGGTGAATCATGAGAAAGCACCAGTCAGCCAAACCTTTTGTCTTCTACCTCCTGTTTATTCTTTACTGCGGTAATCTTGCTGGAAATGAAGTGGAACAGCCAGTTTCTCTTGAACAACAGGTTGAGGGCCTCTGGTTGTACACCGGTTTGATTACCTCAAGTGGTGAAGACTTGCCACTGAATGGAATTTTCCTGTTCAGGAATGGCGTTTTTGTACAATACGCCCAGTCCAAAGGTGAGCCGGCTCAGGTTCAGGGAGCGATGGCCCATGCAGATATTTGGGGTCAGAGTAAAAATACCGTTAGCAACAAGGGATGGAATTTAATTCTGTCCCAGATTCGTCCGGTCGTTGGTTTTCTACCAGGTATTTTTACTCTGACCCCAAATATTCGGTAGCCGTTGTCCAGCGGAATGAGCTCGGTCGGCTTTCCCGGTGCGAACTCCTCGCCGGTGGCATGGACAATGCCGCCAAGATTCACGATGCGCCCTCCGGGAGTACGCTTGCCTGGAGCGAAGACGCTCCTCCATTGATATGGCAGAGATTGCACCGGCCGTTCTTCTGATCTTTGTCGATGAAGAGCTCCTGTCCGCGCAGCGCCAGATCCCCCTTCAACGGCAGAGGAAGCGAGAGCTCCTCCTGGCGTCCGAGGGTCAGCATGAACGCTTCGAGCGCGTCCAACTCTTCGTCGGTGGGAAGACGAAAGTCGACTCCGGGCTCGCGTGCAAGCGTCTTGGGCATGTGCTGAATGATGGCCCCGATGGCAAAAGACCGGAGGCTACCGTCGCCGGGTGCGCCGTCCCCCGCCGCCCACCCGGTGAGCGGCCCCATGAAATCGAGCTGGTTCTCCGCTCCTTCAAGGGGCATGCCCTCCACGCTGGTGCGGACGGAACGCAAGGAATTCACGGTGCGCATCACATAATCATTCTCGAGATCGCCCTAGCCATTGGGGTTACTTAGGATCAGGCCCCACTCTCGCAAGAGGTCGGCTTTCTCGAAGTTCTCCTTAAACTCCGGCATGAACTCGTGGACGAAGAGCGGGTCATCGTCGGGCAACGTGGCGATGAATGCCGGTGTGATCCGCCAATTGTCCTCGGGGCGGTGACAGGTCGAGCAGGTTCGGCCGTTCCCAGCAAACGTCTCGTTGAAGAAAATCTCCTCTCCCTTCGCCACGAGATCCACCTCGGTGCTCGAAGTCAGTCCCGAGAAAAGAGAGTACAAAGACACGAACTGTCTGGGTTCAGAAACATGTGAGACGTTTCAGAGATAAAAAATCTGGTAGTCTATGTGTGAATTCATTTGAATGTGTGACACAGGAGGACTACCCGCTGCAGATCAAAAGCCTGCGAATAAAATCCTACCGCGGTTGGGCGGTAAATGATAGTGCCAGCGCTGAGGCGATGGCACGTTTGAAGCAGTTGGAGTTATACGAGAGGTTACGCGGGGAAGGCTGTTGTGAGCCGACCTGTCTGAGGACAGAGGACTGAGAAATCAAACCAGGAACCAATGAATAACATAAGAAAAAGATCACGAATGTGACAAATCATCAAAATATCGAATCACTGGTAGATGCGGCCAACGGAGAGCTAACTGATTCTGCCCGTAATCAAATCGTTGGAGGCGCCAAAGACGGGAAACCACGATTTGAACTCTATCACGCCGGACTTTCTATTTGCTCACAGAAGGTCCGTGCAGTATTGGCAGAAAAAGGTCGAGCATACCAATCTCACGAGATGGTTATCCTGAACAGCAGGGGTATTTATTCAGAGGGATTGACGCCGGCGGAGAATTATCGACCGGGTTATGTCCGTTTGCGCATGCATGGCGGGAAGGCACTGGGGCAAAAATATGCCAATAAACATACCGGGCGGTCGTCTGTTGAAAGCGAAGGATTCGATCCTTGTGTCGTACCGACCCTGGTTGATCATGAACAATCCACTGTGGTTGTTGATTCCAAGCGTATCTGTGAACACCTGGATAATGAAATCAGGGGAAGTGTCAGTTTGATTCCTGAAGATGAGGCAACGGCTCAGGCGGTAATGCAACAGGTTGCGATTGTTGATGGCACGCCCCATCCCGCAGTACTTTACGGCTTTCATCCGGATGATGATCAACGCCCCGATTTTATTAAACATGTGATGAGTGATGTGTATGATTTAAAAGTAGAAGCGTTTGAAGCACTGATTAAGCAGAATTCGGACGACGCTGATCTGGTTGCCGCGTATCAAAGCAAAATCGCAAAAGAGACAGCCGGAAAAAAACTGGCGCGTGATGGTGATGTTCAGTATGCGATCAGGGCGGAGATGAAAGACATTATTGATAACTTTGACCAACAACTCGAATCAATGGCTGATCCATGGGTTTGTGGTTCTGAATTTACCCTGGCTGATGTAGTCTGGGGTATCAGTCTTTATCGCCTGCACTGGCTGGGGTTGGTCTATCTTTGGGAAGATCTTCCACGCGTCCTGGAATATACCGATCGTATCTATCATCGACCTTCCATTTGGGAGCAAGTCATTAATTTTCCATCTCCCATGCCGCCGTCACCCCATACTTTGCATATAAGTGGATAAGCAGATATTGGATCAACAGGATCAGAGGCGATATTGGGGTGGGCTTTGAGGTTTAACCGGTGACAGAAACGACATCCCGTAATGATGATGACCTTGTCCGGTCCATGGAGGTTCATGAACGCTCGAATGATGAACTGGCCATTTTGTTTGGACGGGAAACGGTAGAGCAGGCGAGTCAGGTGGATATTGCCGATCTGAACCTGAATGAGGAGATTGTAGCGTGCATTTCCACCGGCATCAGATCACTCAAGGAGTTGCGGAATAATCCCGTTGCCCAGGCCGACTTCATCAATGGTTTGGAGCCTGGCGCACGCCTGCTGCTGTGTATGTGGATTATGGAGATGGGGTTGCTGGAAAAAATTCAAAAGCGCTCGTCCCGGGATATACGGGGAACGGGTTGAATGGGGTCAGGTCACACATAACGAAGCGCCACGTCAAAGCCCCTGGATTAATTCATGCAACAACTGTAAATTACAATTACCTCCCGACAGTATCCCGACGACTGTTTTGCCTTTGAGGCTAGCGCGTAATTTCCAGGCTGCGGCGGTTGCCGCGGCGCCGGCCGGTTCAGCCAGGTTGTGGGTTGTTTCAAGCAGCCAGGCTATGGCCTGCTTGATCTCATCGTCCGTTACCAGGACTATGTCGCGGACCAGGCGGCGCATGATATCCAGCGTTATCTCCGCCGGCGCCCGGGTTGCCAGACCCTCGGCAATGGTGTCGAGTGAATCGTACTGAACGATCTTGCCGGTTTTGAAGGACTCCGTCACCGCGGGCGCTCCCGTGGATTGAACCCCGATCACCTCTGTTGCGGGATTAAGTCCTGCCGCAACGATGGCCGTGCCGCAAATACCACTGCCGAGACCGATGGGAACAAGCACTACGTCGGGCGCCGGTTCCTGGTCGAATATCTCTTTAGCCATGGTGCCGACCCCGGCGATCAGGTCAGGTTCATTGGCGGAATGCACGTAACGCGCGCCTTTTTCTTCCGTCAGTTTCTCACAATACAGCTTCGCCTCGTCAAAATCCTTCCCGTGTTCGAGTAATTCCGCGCCCAGGGCGCGCATGGCCTGGTTTTTACCCGGGTTGTTGTTTTCCGGTGCGACCAGGGTGCAACTGACGCCGAATTGCCGCGCCGCATAAGCCAATGACTGCCCATGGTTGCCGGTAGTGCAACTGATAATGCCCCGTTGTCTCTGTTCTGCGGACAGGCGACTGACCAGGTTGATGCCGCCGCGCACCTTGAACGCGCCTGTCGGCTGATGATTCTCGTGTTTAAGCAGGTAACGGAAACCCAGCCGCTTTTTTAACAGCGGCCATTCATTCAAAAGGGTTGGTTGCAAGTACCGGTAAACCGTATCACAGGCTTGAGCGACGTCGTCATAGTCAATCGGCAGCATATTGATGTCTCTCTATACAAGTTTTCTGTATCTTGAATTAAGATAACGAGTGTAACACCAGAACAACTGACAGGTTTATGGTTTAAGAATGATATGGCTGTAACAGCGGACATCATCGTCATCGGCGCCGGTATCGCGGGGGTTTCCGCGGCCGCTGAACTGGCGGCGACGGCGCGTGTCGTTGTCCTGGAGAGAGAACCTCAGCCCGGTTATCATGCTACCGGTAGATCTGCCGCTTTTTTCGTACTCTCTTACGGCAATGCCGCGGTGCGTGCAGTCACGGCAATCAGCGAGCCATTCTACCGTTCGCCCCCGCAGGGATTTACGGACGTTCCGTTGCTCAGGCCCCGGCCCTGTGTCTTTTTCGGCCGGCCGGACCAGCAGGAAGCCCTGTTGTCACTTCATAATGAGGTACCGTCCCTGCAACGACTCACCGCTGAAGAGGTGCGAGAACGGGTTCCCATTCTGTTGCCTGACTACCTGGAAGGGGGGCTGCTGGATAAAACCGGTGGCGACCTGGACGTGGATGCCATCCTGCAAGGCTTTTTGCGACGCCTGCATGACCGTGGCGGGGAAGTTTACTCGCACCGTGAAGTGCAGGGCTTATCCCACAGCAACGGCTTGTGGAAACTCAGCAGCGGGAATGAAACACTGACGGCGCCGATGGTTATCAACGCAGCCGGCGCCTGGGTGGATGAAATTGCAGCGCAGGCGGGACTGGAACCATTGGGGTTACAACCCAAACGACGTACAGCCATGCTGATTGACCCTCCTGAAGACCGGGATATCGGCAGTTGGCCCCTGATGGTTAACGTAGAGGAGGAGTTTTATTTCAAACCCGATGCCGGCGCCTTGCTGTTGTCTCCCGCCGATGAAACACCCAGCCTCCCCTGTGACGCCCAGCCCGAGGAACTGGACGTTGCCCTGGCAGTGGACCGGTTTGAAACGGCAACGGGCCTTGAAGTATCCCGCGTTACCCATCGCTGGGCGGGCCTGCGAACCTTTGCGCCGGACAAGACCTTTGTCGTCGGTTTTGACCCCAGGACGGAAGGTTTTTTCTGGCTGGCGGGGCAGGGGGGCTATGGAGTCCAGACGGCGCCCGGTCTCGCAAAGTTAACGGCTTCCATGATCACCGGGTCATCACTACAGGAACAAACAGATAAGGAGAAAGACCTGATTAATCAATTAGACCCCGGCCGCTTGTTGACCTGAACTTCGCATAAGAAATGCGGCCCGCTGTATTGAAAATGACTGAAATAATTGAACAGGATGGATTAATATGTCCTCAGACCAAAATCCTTTACGTTGTATCCACCAGTTACCCCATCAGGTAGCGAACGTCAGGAGTGGATGAATTTCTATCAGCAGGAGGTACTGTTTGCCAGACATAGCCCTTGACATATAACCATATTCAGACCATATTTGGTCTTCCCTGACATTGACCTCTTACCAGGATACCCATCATGAAATTATCTTCGCAAATTAAGCCAATCAGCTATCTCAAGGCCCATGCCGCTGATATCGTTCGTCAACTGAACGAACAAAAGCAACCCATGATCATTACACAAAACGGTGAGGCCAGGATTGTGGTGCAGGACATCAAGAGCTACGAGGAGAATGAAGAGACACTTGCCTTGCTCAAGATATTGGCCCTTGGCAATAGTCAAATCGAGCAGGGAAAGGTCACCTCTGCCAAGTCTTCGTTCCGGCACATTCGGCAGCGACGTAAACGGCATATATAATGTACGAGGTCTATCTGGCGAGTGATGCATTACGCGATCTTGAGGAAATTGATGACTACATTGCTGCCGCGGACTCGCCGCAAAGGGCCGAGTATGTTCTCGGTAAGATAGAAGAAACATCTCTCAGTCTCTCCAATATGCCGGAGCGCGGTTCATATCCGAGAGAGCTTCTAAAGCTCGGTATTAAGGAATACAGGGAAGTTTTCTTCAAGCCTTATCGCATCGTTTACCGTGTCCAAGCCGAAAGAGTATATGTTTATTTGATTGCAGATGGACGCAGGGACATGCAAACCCTTTTAAGCAGACGCTTGCTGGGTGCTTGAACTAATCGATTATAAGTGGTTTTTTGTATTCTCGGGAAGATATCGAAGGAGTCAGAAATGCTTGATCTTAATGTTGCCGGTTTGGATGTGGGATATGCCAAACCCCCGAAAAAAACAAATGGTGTAGGCATCTGGCGCCAAGGCAATTTACAAACGGAAAAGCGATATTGTAGGGAGGATGCTTGGAAGCCGATCATTACAACTGGTAAATTTGATGTGCTTGCCATTGATGGTCCGGTTATTGCGCTAAGTGCCGATAATGGTATCAAGCGTAATGTTGAGCGTTTATTCAGTATGGGGTTATTTCAGAGACGTTGCAAGCCTGGTATGTCACACTTCGGACAAGGTTTGCGATTGCGAGAGGAAGCAATTTTAGCTGCTGATAAATTACAAGCTTCTGCTCCTTTCACTCAAAGCGACAGTCACGTCCCTCAAATACGCGCCGGCAGTGCGATTGTAGAAGCCTTTCCCAATGCTTTTTTGGGTGTATGCCTGAGTAATCAAACTTATGATCCAGTACCGCAACTTAAACGCGGTAAGAAATTTGATTGGCTTTATAAGAAAGCGATTGATCAAAAGATTATGCATCGCATGGGAGGGCTCTCCGAACAGGAACAGGTTGATTGGCAAAGATGGATTGACAAGGAAGATGACCATGAGTTACAGGCTACGATTGTCTGCACGTTGACCGCTCTGTTAGTTGCCAAAGGACATTATGTAGCCGTAGGAGATGAAGTTAGCGGGTGGTTCTTTTTACCGCCTTTTTCGGCCTGGACTGATTGGGCAAAAGAAACAATACAGAATAATATCAACAAATTAAATGATAGAGAAAGAGAAGAAGTGCAGATAATAAAAAAATCAGGATTGTAATGGGGGGGTGCGCTAATTGGCCTACCAGATAAGTAACGGAATTTCCTAGTACTGGCTCAATTTAATTGTGATTGGTTGAGTTGCTTATAAAAACTGATTGAATCAAGCTGTCCTTACGAACACTGGCAGATACCCGTTATGACACACTAATCGCGACACATACACGTAGCATAGATGCGACGTTAGTAACCAATAATATCCGGGAGTTTAACCCGGTACAGGGATTGCAAGTCGAGAATTGGTACTGAGAAGCAGATGAGAAGCAGATTGTTTAACTCATTTTTCATTGTTATAATTAATACAATGAACTTGAAATACAATGCAAGTGAGGCAGGCTAATGATTAATTCGACTTTAACCGACAAGTGGCAAACCACCATCCCGGCCGAAGTTCGCAGGGCGCTTCATCTCAAACCACGACAACGGCTCATTTATGAATTGATTGAGGGCGCCGTTTTAGTCAAGCCCCAGCCGGAAACTCTCAAGGATCTGTATGGCTTTCTTGCTGACGACCATCCGTCTTTATCCAAGTCAGAAGAGCGGGAAAAATCGCGCAAGGTAAGGGAAAACAAATACAGATGATCAAGTATCTTCTGGATACGAATGTTCTTGTCCGCTTTTTGCGTAGCGACCATCCCACGCATTCGCCGGCAACCCGAGATCTGTTTGCGGATGCTTGTGATGGGAAATGCGTGCTGATTCTGACCGAGGTAGCCGTTGCCGAGGCGGTTTGGGTATTGCAGTCTGTCTATAACACTAAGCGCGAACAGGTTGCAGAAGGGTTACGCAAAGTGATACTTAGCGCCGGCGTTCGTTGTATAAAGCGTGATGAAATGCTCGATGCCTTGGGTCGTTTCGCAGCAACAAAATGTGACTTTCTGGATTGTTATCTGGCAGCCCTGGCCGCGACTTCCGGTGACCACGTGGCAACCTTTGACAAAGATTTCGACCGATTTGTCGATATAAAACGATGGCAACCTACCCTCTGAATATAAAATTGATTTTTATAATATAGAAAAGGACATTCACAGAGAGCGCTTACATGAAATATATTTGCTCTGTATCTCACTATTCTATGGATGTCTTATATTTGCACTTATATATTTTTAATATATCTTTTTTGCGCTATAATGCCACCTTTAAATGCTGGAGGTTTCATGATGGCTGTACCAGGTAAGCAAGACCGCGCGAAAGTCTTCATGTCGGGGTTATCCCAAGCCGTGCGATTGCCGAAGAAATTTCGCTTCTCAGAAGGGTGTGATGAGGTGGCCGTACGCCAAGTCGGACGGCATTTGATTTTGAGTCCGCGCTTCGCTGACTGGGAAGACTACTGGGCAAATTCGACCCGTCCTGATGATGATTTCGCAAGCACGGTGTTGGAACTTCGCGCTAATGAGTTACCTGTTGAAGAACGTCAGAGCTTCGACTGATGCAATGTATGCTGGACACAGACCATTGCGTGTACCTCATTAAGCGTTCGCCGCTGCTCACGCCACAAGCGCCTATGAATGACTGTTTTATTTCCGCGATCGTCGCTGGTGAACTACAAGCAGGTGTGGCAAAATCGCACGAATCAAGACGCGAACAAAATCGACAAGCTTTGCTGGATTTTTTGAGTGCAGCACGCATTCTACCGGTCGATGAGCAAGTCGTAGAAACCTATGGCGATGTACGCGCGTACCTGGAAACGAGCGGCCAAAGAATAGGGCCGTATGATACATGGATTGCCGCGCATGCCCTCGCCCTTGAGTTGCCCCTCGTGACTAATAACACGCGTGAATACTCACGCGTGCCTGAACTTGTTATTGACAACTGGCTGCAACGCAGATCAGACTATATTTAGTCTTCCCTTACCGTGCCCTCCGTTAATCCTCCTCCAACGGGGGGGAGCCTTGCAATCGTAATAAGTCCTTAATCGTACACACGGTATATACCCTGTTATTCCGACGGATGCGATAGACGCTTTTTAGGTGGGGAGTGACAATGTAGTTCTCGCCTTGAGGGTATGAGGTACGGAATGCCTCTATGGGCACGATATTGAACCTGTCAGGATTGATCTTGCACTCTATGGTATCTACCCGATCACGATTGTGTCGCACCACAAAATCCACCTCGCGACGTGATTTATCCTGCCAGTAGAAAATATCCTCATCGGCATTACGAAAACGCAAGGCATCCAGTACCAGGTGTTCCCACAGCAGGCCGCGGTCGTCTTCCCTGATGTTATCCCAACCTTTTTCAAAGGTGACGAATCCGGTATCAAAGGCGTAGCACTTTGGCCGGCGGACTATCTCGCGTTTGCCTCCGTTGTGAAAGGGTGATAACAGGTATACCGCGTGAGCGACCCGCATGGCTTCAATATGAGATTTGACCGTAGGACGGCTCAGTTCACTCAGACTTGCCAGTTGGCTAAAGTCCAATTGCCCACCGCTCTGGCGCAGCAGGAGACGAAACAGGGACAAAAATCCCTGGCGATTACGTATCCCGAACAGTTCGAGAATATCCCGCGCATAGAAGCTGTCGAGCCACTCATTGAAAAAGGCATGATTCTTACTTGCAGCCAGCAATGATTCAGGTAAGCCGCCATGCAGCAAGCGACGGTCAAAATCACGGATACCAAAGGATTCCTCACACTCTTCCCACAATACCGGACAGAGATGGATGGCCTGTTTGCGCCCGGTCAGGGTGTCACGAAACTTGCGGGTAGCCGCCAGGGTGGAGGAACCTGTAGCCAGCACCCGTAACTGCGGGTACTCATCAGCAGTGATTTTCAGCAGCCGACTCGGATCATTGAGACGATGCACCTCATCAAAAATCAACACCTGATCGGGAGACTGATTATCAAGAAACAACTCCGGGTCTTCCAGAGTTCTATGCACGGAGGGCAGGTCGCAGTTCATGTAGACCGAGTCGGGCAGCATCCCGCCAAGGGTTGTTTTTCCCACCCGACGCACACCGGAAAGCCAGACGATAGAACGACGGGACCACCCTTCCTGCAACCGCTTCAGCCAGATATTTCGCTTAATCATAGTTATACTTTACATTTATACGTCTATATGTAAAGTATATTTTTATAAATGTATGTTATCAATGGAAATCCTGTTGAATTGAGGGCAGAGTTGACCCTTAATTACCCGCTTCATATCATAAAATTTGCCTCCATGCTAAAATATCCAATGTCCTGATTTCAGTTACCATAACGGGCCTTACCTGATAACCACTTTTGATGTAGTTGCAGGAGATTGCAGGAGGTTAGTCCATGCTTCCACATGCGGACTCACAGAATTCCGGAACTGATAACCTGCGAGTTAGAGACCTGTTGCCTGTACCCAAATTCAGGATTTCATTCGGCCCGTATCAGTTTCTGTTCTCGCTGATCCTGTCCGTAGTATTTACTTCAAGCCAGGCCAATGAACCGCAAATCTTTATTCAGACAACAGACAAAGCGCCTGTAATTGACGGCGTGCTGGATGATGAAGCATGGAAAGATGCGACTCTGGTTACAGAGTTTTATCAGCTTGTTCCCGTTGAAGGCGCAGAGCCCAGCGAAGCAACAGAAGCCTACCTGACATACGATAGCGAA
Source organism: Gammaproteobacteria bacterium (assembly GCA_965248145.1). Taxonomy (GTDB): domain Bacteria; phylum Pseudomonadota; class Gammaproteobacteria; order Eutrophobiales; family Eutrophobiaceae; genus JAAXHV01. The sequence continues at coordinate 1,774,588 of OZ252091.1, forward strand.
ATGCTCTACGTGGGGGTGCGTTTGCATGATCGTAATCCCGATGCAATTGTCGCCAGGGTGTTGCGGGAAGATGAAGAGATGATTGGCGACGATATCTTTACTCTTGCCATCGATAGCCTTCTGGACCGGGAAAATGCGTTTATATTTTATATGAATGCCCTGGGTACAAAAGGCGAGGGTCGCATTGAGAATAACGCTACATTCCGTGTCGAATGGGACGGTATCTGGTACGGCGCCGCCAGTCGTGACAACAAGGGTTGGATTGCCGAGTTTGCCATCCCCTTTAAAACACTGTCTCTGGATGCCGATGCACCGGCCTGGGGGCTTGAACTGGAACGTTACATCAGACGGCGCAATGAATTTGCAAAGTGGGCCAATTATGATCAGGACAAGGACTTTAAATATGTGGCTGCCTATGGTGATTTGCGGGGTCTTGATAACCTCGATCAGGGGCTGGGTCTGGATATAAAGCCCCAGGCGGCAAGTCGTTACCGTCGGCGATTTGATAGTGATGATAAGGATTTTACAATAAAGCCAGGCGCAGAAATCATTTACAAGCTCAGGCCTTCGTTGAACGGATCCCTGATAATCAATCCGGATTTTTCCAATGCCGCTGTAGATGATATTAAGACTAACCTTACTCGATTTGATCTGTTTTTCCCGGAGCAACGTGATTTTTTTGTCCGTGATGCGGATATCTTCGAGTTTGGCGGTCTCAAGGAAGTGAATGGCATTCCATTTTTTACAAGGCGTATCGGCCTGCCCTTTGACATGGAAAATCCGGAAGCCCTTGACATTGATATCGGCGCAAAGCTGAGTGGCCGTGTCGGGCGTTATACAATGGGGCTGTTAAATACGCAGATGGGTTCCGGACAAGGGATCGGCTCAAAAAACCTGTCCGTCGCCAGGGTTGCCATGGATGTCCGGGAGGAATCCAGATTCGGCGCCATGATGACTTACGGCAACCCCGCAGGTAACGATGATAACGGCGTCGTCGGCATCGATTACCGCTACCGTGACAGTAACCTGTTCGGTTCGCAGGTGTTTGTGGCCGATGCGTTTTTTATGAAGTCTTTCAGTGAGGATATCAATAACAATGAGTTGGCCTATGGCCTGACACTGGACTTCCCCAATGACCGCTGGAATGCCAGGGTAAGATATCAGGAGACCCAGGAAAACTTTAATCCTGCACTTGGTTTTGTCAATCGCTCCGGTATCAGGCTATACGAAGGCGATTTTCGCTACAGGATAAGACCCAAAGACAGTCGCTTGTTCAGAACCATTAACTGGGGTTTTAAATCATCATTTACGACGACAACGGATAATGAGCTTGAGAGCGGCCGGGTTTATTTACGGTTTTTTGATCTGGAAAGTCATGCCGGTGATCATGTTCAATTCTGGGGTAACTGGCAGCACGAAACATTGTTTACCCCTTTTGAAATTCAACCCGGCGTTATAATTCCCACCGGTGATTACGATTTCTACTATGTATGGGGCCAGCTGACTACGGCAATTCACCGGCCCGTTTCCGTGGAAGTAACATCTAAAATCGGCGAATTTTATAATGGTGATCTCATTGATGTGCAGGCTTTACTGCAGTGGAGACCAACGCCTCATTTTTATATCACCCTGGAACGCCATGTCTTCGATGTCGATTTGCCGGGAGGCGATTTTGAATTCGAGATCAATCGCGCACGCTTCAATATCAACTTCACACCAACATTATCCTGGACTAATTATCTGCAACAAGAGTCGGAAAGCCACTTCATGACGCTGCAGAGCCAGCTGCGCTGGATTATTGTCCCGGGGAATGAATTGACAGTGACGCTCAACCATGACTGGTCAAGGGATAACGGCTCATACAAAAGCACCGAGACTGATATTTTTGCCCGCCTGGTATGGACTCACCGATTCTAGAAATATTGCCAGGCACTTGAGGCGATGGCCTGTTTTTTTCTCCATGAATCGAGTAGACTGTCCCCGAAAATTGAAGGGATTGAGACGGAGGGTTACCTGCCTTTTATCTGCCATATCCACAATGACTTATAAATATGAATAATAATTCAAGAGATTGAACAAGAATGACTGTACCTGTCAGCCCCAAAGCAGGGGTCATATTCAAATCCTACGAGCCTTTGGCGTCCATGCAGGCGTATGCCCGTCAGACTGAGGAGTCGAACCTGATGGGCGGGTTCTGGATTGCCGAGGCCTATCACTGGTTTCGCCAGTACGGGTTGGAGGCCCGAGGTTGTTTCACCACCCTGGCGGCCGTCAGTATGGTGACCGGAAAAATACCCATCGGACTTGGGATTACCTCGCCTTATATGCGGCATCCCACCATACAGGCATCAGAAGCAGCGGCCATTGATGAACTCTCCGGAGGTCGTTTTATCATGGGCATCGGCGTGGGCAAGGTGGGTATCGAGTACCTGGAATATGATGTTGAGAAGCTGAGACCGGTCGGGGTTCACCATGAATCCATGGAAATCATGCGCAAAGTCTTCGCCGGTGAAGCATACGAGTATAAGGGTAAGTATTTTGAGTCTTCCATGCCGGCCTATGACCGGGCAGCGGATGGATTGCGTACTGAAATCCCTATCTACGTGGGCGCCACCGGGCCTTTCATGCAAAAGCTCAGTGGTCGTGAAAGTGACGGTATGTTAACGGCGGGACTGACTTCACCCGCGTTTGTTAAATATGCTCGCGAGAACATGCAGGCCGGCGCTGAGAAGGCGGGGCGCACCCTGCCGGCGGATTTTCCGGTGGGGGGCGTGATTCTCTGTTCGTGCTCAAGGAACGGTGATAAGTCCCGGGATGCAACCCGTCCTTATACGGGAACCTACGTGGTCAACAAGATCAGGAACATTAAAAATGACGTTATCCTGGCCGGTTCGGGTCTGCCTGATTCCGCCTGGGACCCGTTCCGCAAGGCTATACAGGAGGGTACCCAGGACGACGTCACCCAGTATGTAACGGATGAGATGATGCGCAGGTTTACCGTAATATCCGGCACGCCGGAGGACTGTCTCGAAATTACCCAGGAACTGGTCGACGCGGGGTTGAACCTGCCGTTGCTGGAAGTTGTCGGCGCCGATGAAGCCGACAACCTGGAGACCATACGCCTGATGGGAGAGGAGGTCGTGCCCAATCTTAAACCGGCAGCCGCTTAGTTTGTGTATTATTGCCTGACGGCGAAATAAGGAAAAAAACAGATGAAATTAACAACATTTGACATTAACAGCAGCGGGAAACGAACTATAGGGGTGTACCATAACGGTGTCTACGTGGACCTCGTAACCCTGTCCGGCGGACTGCTGCCGGCGGATATGATCGAGTTTCTCAAGGCGGGCGCGCCCGCCATAGACCAGGCCCGCAGCCTGCTGGTCGGGATCGGGTCAGGGGCCGGCAAGTATATTTATGCGGAAGATGAAATCACCTTGCAGTCACCGGTGCCGTTGCCCGGCAAGATAGTGCATACTTCCTGCAATTTTGACTCTCACCTGGAAGAATTGACGACCTGGAATGATCCGGAATGGGAGTCCCACAACTGGGGGAACTTTCACTTTGAACACCCAACCGGGTTCCTGGAAGCGCCGTCGTCCGTGGTGCCCAGCGGCGCCGGAGTCGAGATTCCGGTGTTCACCAGGCAACTGGATTATGAAATAGAAATCGCCATCATCATCGGTAAGGAGGGCTTCAAGGTCGGTGTCGATGAAGCCTTCGATTACGTGGCGGGCTATACTATCTTCAATGATCTCTCCGCACGGGATATCCAGGCCCGGGAGCATTCCAACAAGGTGATCCTGATGGGAAAGAGTTTCAAGGGTTCCTGTCCACTGGGTCCCTGGTTGGTGACCCTGGACGAACTGGATGATCCCCATGACCTGGATATGAAACTGCGGGTCAATGGCGACGTGCGCCAGGACGCCAACACCGGACAAATGCACTACAAGACCGCGGAACTGGTCTCCTGGTGGTCCCACATGGGCCTGTATCCCGGCGATGTCATTACCAGCGGCAGTCCCCCGGGTGTCGCCGCGGGGATGGAATCGCCGAGGTGGTTACAGCCGGGTGACACGGTGGATGCAACCATTGCAAAACTGGGTACTTTAACCACTAATATTATTTGATAGTATTTTCCGGAAATAGAAACCCGTTATGCCACAGAGAACACAGAGTTCACAGAGATAAATGTTTAAGGCCTCAAGATGGTCTGGTTATGCCAAGTGATTCACAGACTTCGTTTGAGTCCGGTCGTATTATGTAACCGGGGAAAGGTGAATTGATAAACATGCAGCTTACCCATGCAACAAAAAGATTCTCGATCCACTCTGTGTCCTCTGTGGCCGATTAAAGGTATTAATAATGACTGCTGAAGTTAATAAAGAACTGGTAGCAAGAGCCATCGAGCACATTGACCGGGATCGCCTGGTGAAACTGGTCATGGACCTGGTTGATATACCGAGTCCAACCGGTGAAGAGGAAGACGTCGCCCGAGCCTTGCATGAAATCCTCGGCGCGGCCGGTTTTGACGCCACCCTGCAACCCATCGGCGATGATCGGTATAACGCAATCGGCCGAATGCAGGGGCAGGGCGCAGGTAAATCGCTTCTGTTCAATGGCCACCTGGATACCTCATTCGGTCCGGAGCAGGCCCATCGCGGCATCGGTTACCAGTGCAAGGCGACGCTGGTTGACGATGAGTGGATTTACGGCATGGGGTCTTTCAACATGAAGAGCGCCATGGGCACTTATATCGTTGCCACGGAGGCGATTCAAAAGGCCGGCATCAAACTGGCCGGTGACGTGGTGATTGCCGGCGTGGCCGGTGAGATAGAAAAATCCCCGGTGAATGACTTCGAGGGCAGGAAATACCAGGGTTATGGCGTCGGTACAAAATATGCCATTACCCACGGCGCAGTGGCCGATTTCTGCATCCTGGGCGAACCCACGAACATGATGCTGATCCCGCGTCATTGCGGCACGACCTGGCTGAAGATTACCGTGCCGGGCCGATTGATTCATACTGCCTGGTCCAAGATGGATACCAACGCGATCAATAAATCCCGAAAAATCCTGGACGCTATTCACGACTGGATCCCCGACTACTGCCAGCGTAACCAGGTAGGCGACTTCCAGCCCCGGGTCAACGTTTCAGCCATTGAAGGGGGCTGGCCCTGGCGCGGCGCCAGAACCCCGGATAACTGTTGCATCTATATGGACGTCAGGACCATACCGGGCGTGTTGCCCGTTCAAGCCTACAATGAAGTGCGCGAATTAATTACAGCCGTTGCCAACGACAACGAAGAATTGGCCGGCACCAAGGTAGAGATCTTTTTGTCGGCTCCCGGCACCTCCATACCCGATGACCATGAACTGGTGCAAACCATTATCAGGGCGCATACCGAGCAGTTGGGTAAACCGCCGGAAATGGGGATGGAAACCTGGTACAGCGACGCAGCGCACATGAATCGCTACGGCATCCCGACGGTGAATTACGGTTCGGCCGGCCGGATTCGCACCTCCGGCGGCGGCGGTTTCTCCACCTCCCAGGGCGAAGCGGTCCATATCGGCGACATGCTGGATATCATCAAAGTCTATATCCAGGCCATCCTGATGATCTGTGGGTGAGCCGGTCTTTTTGGCGCTGACGGGCACAGATCTGATTCACATGGATGTACAGGATGAACAGGATTGTTTTTTTTCGTATAAACTGAGACGGAATTGAATTTCGTGCCAACGCTACGGGCTATGCTCAGCGTCACAGACGCCCGCCTGCGACGCTGAGCATAGCCGTTTACTGCTGTTGAGGGATTTTTGATTATCAGATCCCAAGGCGGGATCTGGCGCAATATCCAAGCTGATTACATGAACCTACAGAAAAAAGCCATTGAGAAACTGGGTCGGGATATCCCGCTCAGCGTAGACCGTAAGGGGACGGACCCCCGCTTACAACATGCGGGGGCATGCTTAAATCCGTCCCCGGACGCGAAATCCGTCCCCGGACGCGACCAGATTATTAATGTTACAATCAATTAATCCTGTATATCCTATACATCCATGTTAAACAATCTTGATGAAGTCCTGTCATGGTCTGGCTGCAATGTACGGGAGTTGATGGAACGTGCGACAGGACTACGCGACCAGGGCCACGGGCGGGTTGTTTCGTATTCACCCAAGGTATTTATCCCGCTGACAAAACTGTGCCGTGACGTCTGTCACTATTGCACCTTTGCGCAACCGCCACGGAAAGGGCAGCGGGCCTATCTCACGGCGGAAGAAGTATTGGCCATTGCCCGCGCCGGCGTGGACGCGGGTTGCCATGAGGCCCTGTTTACTCTGGGTGACAAACCCGAATTGCGCTACCAGATCGCAAGGGATGAATTGCATGAACTCGGCCACTCCTCGACCCTGTCCTACCTGCGCGAAATGGCGCAACGGGTGCTGGACGAGACCGGCTTGTTACCCCACATGAACCCCGGCGTGATGAGCCATGCCGACCTGCAGGATTTGCGTGCTGTATCGGTATCCCAGGGATTGATGCTGGAAAGCAGTTCATTGCGTTTATGTAAAAAAGGCGGGCCCCATTACGGTTCCCCGGATAAACATCCGCAGGTCCGCTTAGCCAGTATTGCCGCGGCGGGGGCGGTGCGCGTGCCGTTCACTTCCGGCATCCTGATAGGTATAGGTGAAACCCGCCGTGAGCGCCTCGAAGCATTGCTGGCCTTAAGGGAATTACATGAGACTCATGGACATATACAGGAAATCATCATCCAGAACTTCCGGCGCAAGCCGGGCACGAAAATGCACCAGGCCCCGGAACCGACGTTGGACGATTTGTTATGGACTATCGCCATGGCGCGCATTATCTTCGGCCCGGACATGAATATACAAGCGCCGCCGAACCTGACGCCCGACGCGTTGCCGGAGATCATCCGCGCGGGGATCAACGACTGGGGCGGCATCTCGCCCGTGACGCCGGATCACGTCAATCCGGAAGCGGCCTGGCCGCACCTGAGCAGGCTTCGGGCCGCAACGGAAGCAACCGGAAAAGCGCTGGTTCCCAGGTTGCCGATTTACCCGCAATACATAAAGGCAATGGATACCTGGATCGATCCTGCCTTGCATACCCCGGTGATACGAAAAACTGACGCCTCGGGCTTTGCCCGCCCGGACGACTGGTGTCCGGGTGCTGATAACCCCATACCGGTCCAACAACCCGTAGAGACGCAATTCATTGCGTCTCAGCCTCCGGGCGCCGACAAGCCCATACCGGTCCAACAACCCGTAGAGACGCAATTCATTGCGTCTCAGTCTCCGGGCGCCGACAAGCCCATACCGGCCCAACAACCCGTAGAGACGCAATTCATTGCGTCTCGGTCCCCAGGTATCGATAACCCCCTGCCGGCACAACAAAATAAGGCACATCACATCAAAGGCTCATTTCCCCGCGTCATCAACAAAGCACTCGCCGGCAAGCGCTTGACTGAAACCGAAATCGCCAACCTGTTCGATGCCCGGGGCGCGGATGAAGCCCAGGTAAGACAGGCCGCCGATGAACTCCGCCGGGCAGTCAACGGTGATACGGTTACCTACGTGGTCAACAGGAACATCAATTACACTAACATCTGCTACTTCGGTTGCGGTTTCTGCGCTTTTTCCAAGGGACGCGTGGCTGAAAACCTGCGAGAGAGGGGTTATAACCTGCCCCTGGATGAAATTCAGGCGCGTACCAGTGAAGCCTGGCAAAAAGGCGCAACCGAGGTGTGCCTGCAAGGGGGCATACACCCGGATTACACCGGCGAGACCTATCTTGCCATTGTCCGGGCAGTAAAGCAGGCGCAACCGCGTATCCACGTCCATGCGTTTTCACCGCTGGAAATCAGGCATGGCGCACAAACCCTGGGACTGTCGCTGGAATCCTATTTCAAGGAATTAAAACAGGCCGGTCTGGGAACCCTGCCCGGGACTGCGGCGGAAATCCTGGATGATGAGATCAGGCAAATCATCTGTCCGGACAAATTGAACACGTCACAATGGCTGGAGGTAATGAAAACCGCTCATTCGACGGGGTTGAGGTCCACGACCACGATTATGTTCGGTCACGTGGAAGGGTCACTGAACTGGGCGCGTCATTTGCTGCGTCTGCGCGACCTGCAGGAAGAGACAGGGGGCTTTACCGAATTTGTCCCGCTTCCGTTTGTACACATGGAAGCGCCCATGTATCGCAAAGGCCGGGCACGCAAAGGCCCTACCTTTCGCGAAGCGATTTTAATGCATGCTGTTGCCAGGCTGGTCCTGTACCCGCACATCAACAACATACAGGCTTCCTGGGTAAAAATGGGTAGTGAGGGGGTCAAGGCCTGTCTGAATGCGGGGGTCAATGACCTGGGCGGTACTTTGATGAATGAAAGCATCAGCCGCGCCGCGGGGGCTTCTCACGGGCAGGAGTTTACGGCAGCGCAGATGCGTCGGCTGATTGTGTCCGCGGGCAGGGAGCCACAGCAGCGAACGACCCGGTATGACGCGATTACGGAGAGTAACGATGACGTTCACCTGTCCGGCATTCAACAAAATCCGGAGGTGACAATCCATGCCGGCAGTCCGGTCTAACCCGCATATTTCACCAGTGGATGCGATGATCGCGCCGGATTTTTGCTGCTGGCGGGTGCCTGCGACCGAAAGCATAGCCGTAGCTATGGTTGAGGGAGCACGTGCCCGCCAGCCGCAAAAAGACCAGCGAGGGCGCATCCAGCGCGGTAGATAGCGGCAATAAAATGATGAGTCGTGGGTAACTTGTTAACAGCACGGACTTTTCTTTGATGAACAGCGATCTGGTGAAATATGCGGGTTAACGTCAGAACCATCTGCCGCGCTTGCGGGCACGGCGGCTGCGGCGTTTACGTGGCAGTGGAAGATGGAAAGCCCGTCAAGGTGCTGCCGGATTGGGACCACCCCGTCAGTAAAGGCTATACCTGTAAAAAAGCCCATGGTTTCCTGGAACTGCAAACCCATCCGGATCGATTGCTCTACCCCATGCGGCGCACTGGCGAACGGGGGGAAGGCAAGTGGCAGCGGCTGTCCTGGGATGAGGCGCTGTCGATTGTCGCCGACAAGCTGAACCGGATAAAACAGGAATCCGGCGCCGAAGCGGTGGTCTTCGGCCACGGCACCGGCCGTGATTTCCACCGGTTTGTTTATCGCGTCGCCAACCTGTATGGCTCGCCCAACGTGCTTACCCCGGGGCACATGTGTTACCTGCCGCGTGTCGCCATCTGCAAAGTGATGGGCATGGATATTCCGCTGTGCGATTACGATAACAAGCCGAAGTGCGTTGTCGCCTGGGGCAGCAACCATCTTATTTCCAACCCGGACGAAAACAAGGGCATTAACCTGGCTCATACCCTGACCAGTGGCGCCAGGTTGATCGTGATCGATCCCAGGGGCAGCAAATTGACCGGCAAGGCAGACCTGTGGTTGCAACCGCGGCCGGCAACGGACTCCGCGCTGGCCCTGGGCATGATGCACGTCATCGTGAAAGAGGATTTATATGATCATGATTTTGTGGAGAAATATACAACCGGCTTTGAGCAGTTCAAGGAGCGGCTGGCGCAATTTCCACCGGACGTGGTGGAACGGATCACCTGGGTGCCCAGGGACAAGATCATCGCCGCGGCCAGGTTGTACGCCACCACCAAGCCCGCTGCATTGCAATGGGGCGTAGGCATCGAGCAGAATATCAACTGTGTCGATGCGGACCGGGCCTTGATCTACCTGGTTGCATTGACCGGAAACCTGGATGTTCCCGGCGGCAACGTGATTTTCGGCCTGCCGCCGGGACTGCCGCGGGCCAAATTTGCCTTGTTTGACGAATTGCCCGACGAGCAACGGCAAAAACTGCTGGGCGGTGAGAAATATAAGTTAGGCGCATCCATCAATCGTATCACCCCCCACGTTGTCTGGGACGCCATAGAGACCGGCGATCCTTACCAGGTTCGCGCTCTGGTCGTCTTTGCCAGCAACCAGTTGGCGGCCCGGGAAAACGCCAACCGGGTTTATGACGTGTTGAAAAAGGTGGAATTTTTTGTCGCCACCGATATTTTCAGGACAGCTACGACGGAACTGGCCGACATCGTCCTGCCGGCGGCCACCTGGCTGGAAAACGACAACATTGCCGACTACTGGAAAGTGCATGGGTATGTTTTTCCGCGCCGGAAGGTGGTGGAAGCGCCGGGCGAGGCCTGGCCGGACCACATCATACTCAATGAACTGGGGAAAAAGCTGGGGTTTGAGGAAAGATTCTGGGACACTTACGAGGAATCGCTGGATTTCATCCTGGAACCTGCCGGCCTGACCTGGGATGAATTCAAGGACATGCCGTACCTGCGCAATGAACCGGAATTCAGGAAACATGAAAAGTACGGCTTCAGGTCCGAGTCAGGCAAACTGGATTTTTACCTGAAGCAATACGGGGACTGGGGGTATGACCCGCTGCCGGATTTTGTCGAACCGCCGGAAAGCCCGGCCAGGGAGGAAGCGTTCGTGGACCGCTATCCGACGGTGCTGACCACGGGGCACCGTATCTTCAATTATTTTGGTTCGGAGTTGCGCCAGTCAGAGTATCTGCGCAAAGGTCATCCCGACCCCTTGATCGAGATACACCCGGAACTGGCGCAGGCAAAAAATATCGAGGACGGCGACTGGGTCTGGGTGGAAACGCCCCGGGGCAGGGTAAAACTCAGGGCAAAACTGTTTGACGGGATCGACCCCAGGGTAGTCAGCGCGGAATTTGGCTGGTGGTTCCCCGAAAGAGGCGCACCGGATTACGGCTGGCGCGAGTCCAACATCAACGTCCTGACCATGGATGGCCCGCCCCTGGACCCGGGCATGGGCGCCACCAACCTGAAGGGACTGATGTGCAACATCGAAAAAGTCTGAAACTCTCATTGATCCGAAAAATCAGGAATTTCACCACAGACAGCGGGGAGGTTCCAGGGTTTTTCCAAAGTCGGCAGACGCCTCCGTCGCCATTCCGGGCTTGACCCGGAATCCAGTAAACCAACCTTCCTTGTTATAAGAAATGAGTTGTCTACTGGATTTCCGTCCTTTGGTACGTAAACGGTATATCCCCCTGCTTACAACATGCAGGGGCAAGCTCTGTGCCACTACTCTGCTTTCACAGGAATGGCGGCAGGGCGCCAGAAATAACGAGGGGGATGTACACAAATCCTGGATTGATCGGAAGTTACAGCATAAATGAGATATTCCCCTGGGCCTGGTCCGCGTCAATCAGGTTTATTTGTTTGAGTTCGATAAGCCAGCTTTGACCAGCCTGGCGCTGCAGCACATAGCCGCCCATGCAGGCAAGTGTGCCGTGTTCGCCCTTCCGGTAAGTATGAATTGTTAAGTTAGTACGCGCCCGCAGTTCAATATTACTGACAGCCCAAACTTCAATATTGCTCAAGCAATGCCGGGTACGCGTGGGAGGTAATTGTGAAAAAGCAAAACCTGTCCGAAACCGGGCGATCTTGTCTTCGAGTCGCCGCCGATCCTGTATCTCCCAGGTGATGGCTCGCCGTGGGTCCTGCGCTGCTGTATCACCTGGAATCCAGTAAACGCATTGTTCCTGAAAAAGATCGAGCCAGTCTTCAAACCTGTTGTCATCCAGCAAGCGGCACTCGCAGTTGAGGATAGCGCTTATTTCATGGAACAGTTCGAGTGGGACAGGTTTTCCCGGATCAGTCCAATTCTCTGCTATCTCCAGTAAGCGATCGTAGTAGTCATCGTTAATATAGGTGGAAGGGCCCGGCTGCTTTTGCAGTAATGTTGTATCCATCGCATCATCTCCCCCGGCGCAAGTCGATGTTCACGTCCAGGCACATCAGACGTTTCCATTCCTTATAAAACGTGCGCATAGTGATATCGCTGGTTACCGGCGCTCTGATGCCGTCGTTTTCGACAACTTCCTTGCCACTATGTAAATGCCGGCTGCAATCAACCCATTCATCTTCGGAAATGCCAAGGCCTGCCTGGCATGATTCAAAGTTTTCGACGTCGTCGACTTCGCCGAACATGGGGAAATCTTCCTGGGAACGCAAACGCATCGTATTTACCTCATCAGGCAGGTCCGGGACTGTCGTGGCAAACCAGATAAGATCCGTTTCAGCCACACTTATCGGGTCTATTAACTGGATCTGATTACCAATCAACAACAAGTTTGGGAAGATTGTCAGATTGATGCCGGCGCCTACCGCCAACTCAAGTAATCTTTTTGCCTCTTTTTCTCCATACTTGTTGTGTAAGGCTTCTTCAAAATATTCACGTCCCGGTTGTGGACGTTGTAGTTCCCAGCCGGATTCCGCAAACATTTCGCCACGCTGGTCCACGTAGTAATGGCCATTTTCAAATGCCTTTACAAACATCCTGCTGTCATCCGGATTAGCCGCGAAATATTGCATATCCCTGTTTCCATAACGTGAAGCTGCCATGGTCAATAAAGATCGATGGGAATAAGCCGGATGGTACCCGTCTCCCTGGTTATCGCTGACGAATTTCCAGTTGGCTGCAATGTGATAACGCTGGCTTCCGCTGACCTCCACTTCACCTCCAGCATAGCGATCCAGCCAATCGTCAATTACTTTTTTACCGCCGGCCAGGTAATCCTCAAGAGAGGATTGTCCGGGATTGAGGGCGCCGAAGATAAAACCCCGGTATGAGTCCACCCGCGGCACCTTTAACAAATCAAATTTCCCGTTTTTCTTATCTGTGCCGTAGGCGTCATTCAGTGGTACGGAGACGGAGTGGCCGGCCTGATCGTATGACCAGGAATGATATGGACAAACAAACACCCCGGATATTCCTTTATCCTGGCGGCAGACTTTTGCGCCGCGGTGCGCGCATCGGTTAAAAAGTATGTGTATACCGGCATGACTATCGCGCGTAATAATCACTGGACGGCCGCCAAATTGTCGCGTAACGAAACTACCTGCTTCGGGAATTTCACTCTCGTGGCCAACGAACACCCAGGCACTGCCGAAGATATTGTGCATCTCGCGCTTGAAAATCCTTTCGCTCGTATAAACTGAACGGTGGATACGGTCTTCCTGGATGAGGTAATCCCAATCAGCGGTAGGATCAGCGGCGTTCATTGAAGAAATCCTGTGCATAACCGGTTCCGCACCTGATCAGTACATTCACAAAAGTACGAAAACTGACCGAACCGGGCTTATATTCGGCTGATATAGCCCCGTATTCAAGGGTATCGAAAACAGGCGGAAAGTCATGGATACAACGTATCATAATCAATGGCAAACGTCACGATATTGGCCTGGGCGGCAGTTGGTAACAGTGGATATTGTCGTGTGAACATTGGTAAACTTAATGAAACACCTGGCAACAGAACGCCCCTTAAATAAAACAGGTAATAGATAATTATGCCAACTTATACGGTAACTCATTCATCTCTGGATCTAAATCCAGAGCAGAAAAATCAAATAGCACAAGGAATAACTGAAGTGCATCATAGAGTAACCGGAGCAAATAAGTATTTTGCTCAAGTGATATTTAATGAGAAATCCAAAGGGAACCATTTTATGGGTGGGAAAATCATATCTGAACCACAGTTGTTCTTACATGGTCAAATTCGTTCAGGAAGAAAAGAAGAAATAAAGAAAAAATTAATCTTGGATTTAAGAGATGTTTTAATAAAATTTTCAGGATTAAATAAGACAAATGTTTGGGTATATATAATCGACTTAATACCAGATCAGATGATCGAGTATGGAGAAATTTTACCAGAATCAGGTAAAGAAAATGAATGGTATTCAAACCTGTCTTCAGAACTGAAGAAAAAACTATCCAGGTTAGACGAGTAAATGTATCTCCTATCCGACCGTTTGCGAGAACGGGATTTTTTGTTTCAGCCAGCAGATTATTTCTTACGCTGTGACGAGCATAAAACGCAGCTCGCCGAATTACGGGGACACAATATTTAATTTTGCTATTCTGCCAGTATGGTCATCCTGGCATTGAGAGGGCGGTGGGCCGGATGGTGATAAAGAAAAAATAGGCGCAAAAACGAATTAAGTATCGTGTCCCTGGAATTCCAGGTATTGGCAAAAATATTGCGCATCTCACGCTGGAATAGCGCTGCGCTCGTATAAACCGAACGGTGGATGCGGTCTTCCTGAATGAGATATTCCCAGTCAGCGGCAGGCTCAGCGTCGCTCATTGAAGAAATCCTTTACATGAAAGGGTATCGAAATCAGGCGGAAGGTCATGGATACAACGTAGCATAATCGGTGAGAAACGTCACGATATTGGCCTGGGCGGCTGCCCGGCGCCGGCGATGAGGCCGATTATCGGGGTCAGATTAACATTTACTCTGACCCCACAAGATTTACGGCAAAATCAGCTTGCGGTGAATAGACGTGTTATTCACCGCATATTGTGCGGGGTATCAGGATAATTAAGTATTATGTCCCCAGAATTTCAGAATTCATTGTTGCACTATACGAGATTTTGTATAAAATAGCCTGATGAAACAATTACTGTTCGCAGGAAGCGCGCTGGCCGACATTCGGGATTTTCCGTTGGAAGCCAGACGGGAAGCAGGTTACCAGCTCAGCCAGTTGCAGTTAGGGTTTGAACCGTCTGATTGGAAACCAGTGGGCAGTATTGGTACCGGTGTTCGGGAAATCCGCATCCATAAGCAGGGAGAATTTCGCGTGATATATATCACCAGGTTTCATGAAGCTGTGTATGTATTACATGCGCTTCAAAAGAAAACCAGGAAAATATCCAGGAAAGATGCGGAATTGATCAAGGCTCGCTTAAAAATGATTTCAGAGGCGCGATGATGAAGAAGAAAGACAGGCAACTTGTTGAATCCTCCGGCAATGTCTTTGTTGATTTAGGTTTTGAGCAACAGGAGGCCGAAAACCTGTTGGTACGCGCCAGGCTTATGGCAGCGATAAAAGCCTATATCGAATCTGAAGGCATCACACAACGCGAGGCGGCTGAACGCTTCAACGTGGCCCAGCCCCGTATCAGCGAAATTTACCGGGGTAAAATCGAGTTATTTTCTGCCGACAAATTGATCAATATGCTTGCCCGGGTAGGACGGCATGTAGAAATTTCCATAAATAAGGCTGCTTAATCCAGAATAGCTCAAGGATGTGACTTGCTTGTGCAGCGTCTGATACTTCTTCCTTAAAGTCCTGTTTTGGCGAATGAAAAGCGCTGTTTAAGCCTCTGATTGCACGACTTTTGAGACAGGTTACCTTTATTTTCAGCAGCTTCTGTGAGTTTGGGCTGGTCTGACCCCAGTACTGCAGTACTGGATGAGAGAAAGATGTCCCAGCCCCGGGAATTAGCTGGAATTCCTGGTGACTACGTGAAAAGAAATTTCAGAAAGGGCAGTGCCTCAACGGCGATAATCAGTCCTACCATCCATTTTATAACCAGCAAGTCACCCTTCACTGCCCCCATGTCGGTTTTCAGTGCTCCCACATCGGCCTTAAGTGCCTCCATGTCAACCCTTACTGCCAGAATATCCGACTTTGTTGCGAGACTCTGATTCATAGCGCTGATTATTGTGGTTACTATCGCTTCGGCCTGTGTGTCGTTTAACCCTGACTTAGTGATGGTCTTGACTGCCTGATGAGTATCAAATGTTGCAGTATTCATAATTCCTGGCTCCTTTTTTGTCCTGGTCGATTACAAGAATATAGCGCGCCATTTCATGAATGACATCATTGAGGAGTATAGCAGTGAGAGTGATGGGGTCAAGACAGGATAGCGTCTCCAGGTTCCGGTACTGCTTCCTGGCTATGATAAACTCCATTCATGCCCAAATCCTGAAGAATCTACCCGTGGGTAGCTATGCCGTGGTATTCCCGTCGATTAGCAGTGGCGTCGATGAAGAGGGACACGAAAAAATGCTTGCCGAATTGTACGGTCGTGTCCAGAAAATAGAGGGTTTTCTGGGCCTGGAATCTGCATCAAGCAGTCCATTCAAACTTGCTGTTGCATATTTTGATTCTCTTGAGTCCATAAATACCTGGAGACAAAATAGCGAACACATTGCTGCCAAGAACAAGGCCCGTTCCACCTGGCTGGAAGACTGGCAGATAAGAATTTGCAAAATTGAGACTATCTACGGGAAAACGTGACGGTTTTGTGCCTGTCTCCCGGTTTGGTTATCCGGGGCAGTCCAGCCAGATCACTGTATGGTCTCGGCATCAATTCCTCAGGAGCGATTACCATGACCGGACCTGCACTTACAGACAACACAAGCATACATGCGCAACAATACTTTAGGCGGCGGCTGCCACGTCTATCTCATGGCCTGCTCAATGGACTGTTTGACAAATTCATTCAGGTTGAGATTGTTTTCTTTCGCGGCTATAAGCGCCTGCCTGTGCAACTCCGGGCCGATACGTACATTGAACGAACCCTTGCAAGGCTTGGCAGGCTCCCTGCCAAGCTTTTCACAATCCAGCAGATAATCATCTACTGCAACTTTGAAGGCTCGTTCCAGTTCTTCAATGTTTTGCCCCTCATAGCTGACCAGCGGTTCGATGAATTCCAGTTTCCCGAACAGGCAATGATCTTCTATGCTGGCTTGCGCAGAGCCGTAAAAGCCCTTGTATCTGAATAACCTCATAGTAATTTTGCTCGTTTCAGTTTGTCTGTTACTAATTTGACAGCGTAGTGTTTCACCTGTTTGTCAGGGTGTGGTCGATGCAAATTGATTATATGGTCAGGGTTGCCGTTATCGAATTTTACCCTTGATCCATCCCCCTGAATCTCTCTATAGCCGAGAGATTTCAATAATGTTACTAATTCCTTCCAGGTGACAGGTTGTTTGCCATCCAATAATCTGGCTTTCAATTTATCACGCCTTCCCATGGCTTGAATTATAGGGAAATACAGCTTTATGTGCAACTATAATTCGGTTGCAAATGAGAATATAAAATGTCTTTGGAAGTTCCGGGGACACAATATTTAATTTTGCTATTCTGCCAGTATGGTCATCCTGATATTGAGAGGGCGGTGGGCCGGGCTCTACCTTGGCGGCTTTTTTTTGCCTGGTGTTTACATATGGAATATACAAAACCTGCTTGTTCAGAAGCAGAACATCTAAGGATTATGGAAGAACGGGGGCTTCAGATACCGGACCCCGATAAAGCTATCCACTATCTCAAGTATATTGGTTATTATCGACTAACAGGGTATTGCCTGCCTTTTCAGCATGGTGCAAACGGAGATCATACTTTTTTAAAAGGGACTTCATTATGTCCAAGTTGACACCCCATCCCTATTTCTCCCGTTTCGCGGAACTCATTCACGAGAGGCGTACCCGGGCGTTCCGGTTAATCAACAACGAACTAATCGATCTTTATTGGGAAATCGGTTCCCGCATAAGTGAGCGTATTCAGATCGATGGCTGGGGACGCGGCACCGTGACCCAATTAGCTGAATATCTTGCTGTAAATATTCCCGGTTTGCGTGGCTTTTCGGCATCCAACTTGTGGCGTATGCGCCAGTTTTACGAAACATGGCGCAATACCCCCGAAGAACTCGCAACACTGTTGCGAGAATTGGCATGGAGCAGTCATCTCGATTTGCTCGGACGCTGCAAAACTGCCAAAGAACGTGAGTTCTATCTCCACTATGCGATTCGTGAAAATTATTCAGTGCGCGAACTACGGCGTGCTATCGACAGCGCAACCTTCGAGCGCGTGGCACTCGCCAATGCAAAACTCGCAACAGTGTCACGAGTCTTGCCGTCGAAGGCAAAACACGCTTTCAAGGACAGTTATATCGTCTGGAATTCCGGGGACACAATACTTAATTTTATCCAGTCTAGCTTGGTCCGGTTTTAAGGAGAGAGGTCAATGTCCCCGGAGCCGTGATAGTTCCAAGTTGTCATCGATCTACTCTGATATGGTTTGCCAGTTGCGCTTACCATGGTAGATATGCAGGATTTCAACGCGTTCTTCGCGAATTCGGTACACGATCAGATAAGGTGTTCGCTGCACAACCCATTCACGTGTGCCGGTAACGTGTCCACTTAACCTGCAATCTTTACACCCCAGCGCGCAAACGCTGCCTGGATTTCTTCCTCTGTAGCAAACTCACCATGGTCGGCCGCACGCGCGCCGGTATCCACGGCACGGCGAAAACGGACTTCTTCCATCACATCATCCCAGGTAGCATTATCCGACAGTTGATCGGCCAGGGTATATAGGGTTTCTTTTAAATTTGCTGCCATTATTTTATCCTCACTGATAAAGGATAGTTTATTCGTTATCAGCTTTTTTTCCCAGTCCTGCTTTCACGGGAATGACAACGGAGGCGCCTTCGCCATGCCGGGCTTGACCTGGGTAGTGTCACAAGGATGAGTCGTGTTCTCTACCTGGATATACCCCCCCTCGACTTTTACTTGCCTGATGGGGAAAATTGGTACAAACAGAGAATAATTGTATTATTCTCTGCTCAGGAGGTGCATAGATGTTTCGAGGCTCAGATATACATACTGTGACTGAATTCAGCCGTAAACCGGCGGAACATATCAAACGGCTGACTGAAAGCAAACGCCCGGAGCTTCTGACAGTCAATGGCAAGGCTGCCGTGGTTGTTCAGGATGCTGAAACCTACGAAAAAATGGCAACATTGGCAGAGTACGCCGAAAGTGCAGAAAGTATCAGGCAGGCCATGTCGGAACAAGGACGGCCACTGGGCGAATTTACCGCTGAGTTTGAAGCCAGTCACGGTATCAGTCGTTGAAAAAATACCGTATCGAGATTAAGCCGACGGCAGAAAATGACCTTATACGGCGATACCAGCAGATAGCCGAAGCTGGAATTCCTGGTGACTACGTGAAAAGAAATTTCAGAAAGGGCAGTGCCTCAACGGCGATAATCAGTCCTACCATCCATTTTATAACCAGCAAGTCACCCTTCACTGCCCCCATGTCGGTTTTCAGTGCTCCCACATCGGCCTTAAGTGCCTCCATGTCAACCCTTACTGCCAGAATATCCGACTTTGTTGCGAGACTCTGATTCATAGCGCTGATTATTGTGGTTACTATCGCTTCGGCCTGTGTGTCGTTTAACCCTGACTTAGTGATGGTCTTGACTGCCTGATGAGTATCAAATGTTGCAGTATTCATAATTCCTGGCTCCTTTTTTGTCCTGGTCGATTACAAGAATATAGCGCGCCATTTCATGAATGACATCATTGAGGAGTATAGCAGTGAGAGTGATGGGGTCAAGACAGGATAGCGTCTCCAGGTTCCGGTACTGCTTCCTGGCTATGATAAACTCCATTCATGCCCAAATCCTGAAGAATCTACCCGTGGGTAGCTATGCCGTGGTATTCCCGTCGATTAGCAGTGGCGTCGATGAAGAGGGACACGAAAAAATGCTTGCTGAATTGTACGGTCGTGTCCAGGATATAGAGGGTTTTCTGGGTCTGGAAGCTGCCTCAAGCAGCCCATTCAAACTTGCTGTTGCATATTTTGATTCTCTTGAGTCCATAAATACCTGGAGACAAAACAGCGAACATATTGCTGCCAAGAACAAGGCCCGTTCCACCTGGCTGGAGGACTGGCAGATAAGAATTTGCAAAATTGAGGATATATACGGAAAATCGTAACTGTTTTCTGCTCAAGTCAGCATTTGCATCATTTGTATCATCGTTCCACAACAGGAAGCCGCCAACCTGAAAGTACGGGCAATATTACTAATAGAAATTAAGGAGTACATCCGTAAAAAAGGCCTCAAGCAGAAAGATGCGGCTGCCTTGTTGGGCATCAACCAGCCTGACGTCAATGCGCTGATGCATGATCATATCTTCAAATTCAGCATTGATGCGCTGGTGAATATGCTGGCCAGGACCGGACGAGAACTGAAAATCACCACACGGCCTAAAAAAGCGGCTTGAGTCGTGTTCTCTACCTGGACATACCACCCCTCGACTTTTACTTGCCTGATGGGGTAAATTAGTGTAAACAGAGAATAATTGTATTATTCTCTGTTTAGGAGGCGCAAAAATGTTTCGAAGCTCAGATATACATACGGTGACTGAATTCAGCCGTAAACCGGCGGAACATATTAAACGGCTGACTGAAAGCAAACACCCGGAGCTTCTGACAGTCAATGGCAAGGCTGCCGTGGTTGTTCAGGATGCTGAAACCTACGAAAAAATGGCAGCATTGGCAGAGTACGCCGAAAGTGCAGAAAGTATCAGGCAGGCCATGTCGGAACAAGGGCGACCGCTAAACAAATTTACCACTGAGTTTGAAGCCAGGCACGGTATTAGTCGTTGAAAAAATACCGTATTGAGATCAAGCCGACGGCAGAAAATGACCTTATACGGCGATACCAGCAAATAGCCGAAGACTCACCGCGTAATGCGGTGAATTGGTATCTGCAAATGATTGACGCCATTGAGAAGCTGGATATATTAGCCGAGCGGTGTCCGATTGCACCGGAAGATGCGGATATCCAAAAAGGGATACGTCATTTAGTGATTGGTGATTACCGAGCGCTGTACTTAATCAACAATGATGTAGTCGAAGTCCTTCATGTGCGCCATGGGCGAATGGACAGGAAACTATGACTCGATACGATCCGCCCCTATAAACCTACAAAGGTAACTCATAACTGTTACGTAAACAGTCTTCGCTTGAGTAAGGCCGTCACTAATCAGTTTATTTTGCTCAACCACTCTCGGGCATCTAACCGTTCCAACGTGGACGCAATTCGTCAATTAGTTGCGTCTCGATCTCGTCAGGTTCACCGGTCTCAAGAAACCAAAGATCGACCAGGGTTCCTTCGCTCTTGGCTAACAGTATCCGGTGATTGATTTTGCAATTCGTAGACTGCCCTCCTTTGAAACAGTTGCGGGGAGAGATAGTCGCGTAATTCTGAGGTCCCCAGCGTTCAGCGAGGTTTACCGCCTTGCCAATATATGTGACGCTGTTGTTGATGGTTACCAAATACACGCCCGAGACTTTCGGCAAACTCGTCAACTTCATGCGACAGAACGGCCCTGCGCCGTGCCTGTTAAGATTCGCGGTTTTTGCTTTGGGATACCGATTCTGAGGCATGTACTCGATTGGCTTGCCATCACTTCCAATTTCCAGATCGATCGAAGCCGTCCATACAAAGCGATAGCCAAGTAGGCAGCGAGTTTGTTCATACTGATTTTCTCCCAAGTGGGTTTTTTCTCTCTTTCAGGCTGCCCGCCGTAACATCGTTAGCGTCCCGGTGATCTTTCTCCCATATTCCGGTCTATTTTGCATGAGGGAAGAACACCACACACACAATAACATGAGGGGAGTTAATCCCTGCTTTGCTCTATGTCGGGTTAAAACGAGATATCGTCAATGTCAGGTTTCAACTCGATGATTTCACGATCTTTGAACTCAAACTCCTTCCCTGTTGCTCTTTCCAGGTATTGTTTAAACCAGTTTCCGCGAGTATGAATTCCGCCGCAGTTATGAAGCTGATCGTTTTGGGCATAACCTTCCTTGATGTGACTGAGGTCAGCATCGTTAAGACTGTCGACAACCTGCACCAATCGTTTCAGATTATCTATGGCCTCGAAGAAATTTTTGGATGAAACAAATGATTCGATAAGAATTTCCTTGTGGCGCTCTTCCTGCCCAATTTCTTTTATCAGAGTATGGAATAATTCAGGCGCCACCGAGGCTATATTCTCAGGTAGTGTTTTTATTGCTTGTATGGAACCGATGAATCCTTGTGGGTCTTGGGCGCCGACTTTCACGCAAATAATCGGGATACCTTTACCAAGAGCAAACCCGATTTCCTGGTTCGTCCAGACACTTTCGTGGAGGCCATCCGTTAACAGCACCACCATGACTTCCATCGTCATTAACCCGTTGAGAATTTCTTTCTGCCATTCTTTCATGGGCTTGATGCTGTCGTGAGCGACGAATGTAGAGACGCCAAATGGTTCCAGGGCCTCTGCAAGAAGGTGAGCAATAACAATTCCAGGGACACAATACTTAATTATTCTGTCGCTGTTTCCGTCTTGGCTTATCGTGGTGGGGATACCCGGATAACACGCTCCTTGCCAGCCATATCGATAACAGATCAGCATTAAGTATTGTGTCCCCAGAACTGCAGAACTGTTTGAACTGTTTAGTGTCCCCAGAACAGATATTGGCCTGGACGGCCAGGCCGGCGTCGGCGGCGAGTTGTCTTGTTATCGCGGTGAATGGCGATTATAATCACCGTATATTATGCGGTGATTAATATGTGGATACACGAAAATCAGAACTGGCCGGACTTTACCTGGGATGTAGAAACACTTGCTTCCAGTCTGGCTGATTTGCGTCATCGACAGGGCCGTTTACTTGGACGAATGGAAGGGCTTGGCTTTGAGTTAAAGAGGGAAGCTACCCTCAGTGTGCTGACCAGCGATGTGGTCAAATCCTCGTCTATTGAAGGGGAGGACCTGAGCCCTGAAGAGGTACGCTCATCTATTGCCCGCCGTCTGGGTATTGATATCGCCGGGCTCATTCCCGCCGGTCCCGATGTAGACGGCATTGTTGAGATGACGCTCGATACCACGCAAGGCTTTTCCAGGCAACTAACCAGGGAACGCCTGTTTGACTGGCATGCTGCGTTGTTTCCAACCGGCCGTAGCGTTATGCGCCGCATTACCGTAGGTGGCTGGCGTACTGTTGATGCCGGCCCCATGCAGGTTGTTTCCGGTCCGATAGGCCGTGAGAAAGTACATTTTGAAGCGCCGGTCGCTGAGAAACTTGAAGCTGAAATGGCTGCCTTCCTGGCATGGTTTGAGAAACAGGACGATGTTGACCCGGTTCTCAAGGCAGGTATTTCCCATCTCTGGTTTGTGACCATCCATCCCTTTGAGGATGGTAATGGCCGTATTGGCGGGGCAATTGCCGATATGGCGCTGGCGCGAGCCGACGGCTCACCGGATCGTTTTTACAGCCTCTCCACTCAGCTTGAGTCCGAGCGGAAAGATTATTACGCTCAACTGGAAAGACAACAACACAGTACGCCGGCGATCACCGGCTGGCTGGAATGGTTTCTGGGATGCCTTGGACGGTCGATATCCAGTGCAGAGCAAACGCTGGATAATGTTCTGTTCAAAGCGCAGCTCTGGGACAGGATCAACCGAAACCCTGTCAACGAGCGTCAGCGCCTCGTCATCAACCGCATGCTGGAAGATGGTTTTACCGGCTACATGAACACATCCAAATATGCCAGGCTGGTCAAGTGCTCGAATGATACGGCGCTACGGGATATACAGGATTTAAAGACGCGCCGGATTTTCATCCAGAACCCCGGAGGTGGTCGAAGCACCAGTTACCGGTTGCCTGACAGGGACGAAGCTGAGTTTGAAACCGGGTACGGTATCAGTCGTTGAAAAAATTCCGTATCGATATCAAACCGAGGTAGTCCCAGTCAGCAGTGGGATCAGTCGCGGTCACATCAGAAATATCGAGCGAAAAACTATCCGACAGCGCTGCCGTTGGGTACCGGCCTTTCCGGGATTGCCAGACAAGGATTGATGCCATCGTTATAACCAATGTCCAGAAGCATTCCTTGAGACAGTTGGCCCGCCATCGTTTTTTCCGGAAGGTTAAGAACAAACAACGCCTGCATCCCTTCGATTTCGCTGGGGTCATCACATTCTTGTTTCATGCCGACAAGAATTGACCGGGAGTGATCACCGAAATCGACGGTAAGCTTCACTAGCTTTCTGGATTCCGGGATGTCCTCAACAGACAAAATCGTTCCTACGCGAATGTCCAACTGCTGGAAGTGTTCGAAGGTTGTGTCTCGTTTTACTGGGGCCGGTTTCATCGATTCTGACACTCTCTTATGACTGTCGATACTCATTTTATAGACTGATATAACTCTGTATTTAAGGGTATCGAGAACAGACGGAAAGTCATGGGTACAACGTAGCATAATCGATGGCAAACTTCACGCTCTGAACCAGCCGGTCCCAGTTGGTTTAGGAATAGTGATCCGATATTATGCAGATATGCAGATGGTTGGGATGAAACCCGGGTGAATGTCGATAAAGACCGAACCGAACCCGTAGACTAGCTGATTTCTGCCTGTCCCTCGCCTTGGTTATCCGGGCCAGCGAAGATATCAAATATCTTTTTAAGGAATAAATATGAATGTAGTTCTAACAGGTTACATAAAAGTTCCTTTAGATGAATTAGAGAATGTAAAAAAACATCTAAATACCCATATTAAAACCACAAAAGATGAACAAGGATGTATTGCCTTCAGTGTTAAACAAAGAGAAGAAAACTCAAGCATTTTTGATGTTTACGAGGAATTCAAAGATAGTAATTCATTCATTGCACATCAAGAGAGAGTAAAAAACAGTGTGTGGGGAGAAGTGACTATAAATGTTGAAAGGGTTTATCAGATTGAGGGTTTAGAGCGTACCATCAAGTACAAGTCAGCAAACGGGGAATAGCGTATGACACCGGTGCAGTTTGTAAATACATTGAGTGAGCTACATTTTGAGAATACGTTTAACCCGTATTCAGATCGATGTGATGTTCATGATTGGGATAACGCGCCGCAACGTCGTTTACAAACGTTGCAATCCATGCTTGAAGTGGCAACAAAACGGGAAATCGATTCCTTATGGATTGGACGTGATCTTGGTTATCTGGGTGGCCGGCGTACAGGGCTTGCTTTAACCGATGATGCACATATTCAGGCCCATGCCAAACGATGGAAGTTACTGATTGAGCGACCAACGAGGAGCGAGGTAGTCACCGAGCGAACTGCGGCTGTTATCTGGCGCGTTCTCTCACAGATCGAAGTGCCTGTTTTTCTCTGGAATGTTTTTCCATTACATCCTCATGAACCCTGTAATCCTTTCAGTAATCGGTCTCATAATTCCAGCGAACGCAAGTCAGGCGAGGAATTACTCTATCAACTCATACTTCTTCTGAAGCCTTCCCGGCTGATTGCTATCGGTAATGATGCAGCGCTGGCGATTTGTCGCCTACGCGATCAACAAAAAATTATCCAGGTACGACACCCCGGTTATGGTGGGCAGAGGCAATTTTTTACACAAATGAGCGAATTGTATAATCTGCCTCAAGCAGTCAGTTCGAACTTGCTGTTGCCTAATTGATTCTCTTGAGTCCATAAATACCTGGAGATATAACAGCGAGCATATTTCTGCCAAGAACAAGGCCAGTTCCACCTGGCTGGAAGACTGGCAGATAAGAATCTGCATGTGAGGATATCTACGGAAAATCGTAACTGTTTTCTGTTTGTCTCTCAGTTTGTTTATCTAGGTCAGCCTGGCCAGGTGACTGCATGGTCTCGACACCAGTTCCTTTGGTGTTAATGTCATTGAAGAGGTCGAGATTATTCTGATGTTTCTGGAAGGGGAGTAGAAGTAATTAGGTAACTGATTGTTATTGCTAGATAATAATGTATTGCATTCTGCCTTCCCTCACAATATTCACAACATTACATCAAAGGGATACAGTTGAACCGTTCCTATATAACCGGACAAGCCCCCTTCAAAATGACATATAGCCCTTTTGAAGGAGGCTTGGCGGAGAGCTAGGGGTTACATAATTCTAGGCCAAGGCTGTCATTGCCCTGAAATCAGACATACAGCAGTTCAGGTGTTATGTTCTTTTAGTGCCGACCAAGATAGACTCAATGTTCATGGACCAGCCAATCGAAGGCAAAAAATACGGGCACGTTTCAGACCGAGTATAATCAATGAACGGGGCGAATCCAAGAGCCTTTATCGTCATATGTTTACAATCTAAATCCATAGAACTTTGACGGACTCTCGGGTAATTTAACTATTCGCTTGTTGAAGCTGCCTACAGAAGAAAGGACAACCAAATTTAAATATGAGCAAATCCAGTGAAGCAGACCCATTAAGTAAGGACGAACGTAATCGCTCTAATTTCGTCCGTGAGTTGGTACAACGTGCTAACCCAAGTTTAACACCCATATTTATAAGTTCTTATTATTCAATCAGTTAGAATTGATAAATTCGGCGTCTGGCACTACAAAGTGCCTTTTATCCGTCGTTTAACCTATTACACGACCGTCTTCTGCGTGCCGCCGGGGTTCTCGTCCAGGCCTAACGCCGCATAGAGGGCCTGCTGTTGCGCCTCCGGGCGCGTGGCTTTACGGATATGCAGGGTACGTTGGTCGGCACAACGGAAGGTAGCGGTCACCCGCTGCTGTCCCCCCAGGATACGGCGCAACGTCGTCCAGCTGGCCGTCTCCCCGTGCGCCCGCAGACGGCGACGGATGAACTGCACGGCCTGATAGGCCAGTACGGTGATGAACAGGTGCCCCTCGGCGCGCGTCGGGGTCTGGTGAAACACCGGACGCAGCCCCAACTCCGATTTGAGTGCGCGGAACACGGCCTCCAGATCGGTCAGCAGGGTATAGGTGCGCCAGAGCTTTTCCGCATCCCAGTCGGTGAGATTACTGCGCAGGCAATACACGCCCGGATGCGTCAGCAGGGAGCCGCTATGGGGCCGGCATTGCCAGCTGAGGGACGCGGCCTGCTTGCCGCTGGCATCCGCGGTGACGTCAACAACATAATGTTGGGCAATACCGCGGCTTTGTTCGCGCAGCCGACCGATGCGTTGGTGGATACTGTTCAAACTCTTGCGCGTGCGGGGCCGCGACAAGCCGTCGGCCAGGCGTTGCAGCCCGGTCTCGAAACGCTGTTGCAGGCGTGCCGCGATGCCTTTCTCTTTCTCGGCCCGGGCCGCCGAATAACAGTACAGGCGGGCCTCGCCCTCGCCCTGCTCCAGGTGCAGTTGCACCGGCTGCCCGGAGGCGGTGTCTATCGTTATGGCCTGCTCCAGGTCGAACTGTCGGTGTCGGGCACGGCTCACCACCAGGTAACGGTAGCCCTGTTCACGCAGCCAGGCGATGTTGGCCTCGGTCGCTATCCCCCGGTCCAGCACCACCAGCGCCGCCGCCGGCGCGCCCAGCGCCGTCAGCATGTCTGCCAATGTGCTGTCTTCCCGCACATTGCCGGCAAACACCTGCGAACGGCGCACAAAGCCGCTGCCGTCCAGTACCAGACCCAACGTCAGCAACGGACAGTCACTGCGTTTCTCCTTCGAGTGTCCCCGGCGCGCCTTGGGTTGTACCCCGGCCTCACCCTCAAAATAGGTGTTGGTCAGGTCGTACAGCGTCACGGTGGGGGACAGGTCGAATAAATCACTCACCTGCCGGAACAGGTGGTGTTCGAGGTCGTCCCGGTGCGCCAGCAAGACGTCCGAGGCGCGATACAGTTGCATGGCGCTCAGCGCTTCAAAGTCCACCCCCAGCAACTCGCCCAGGGCGCTGCGTTGACCCAGCCAGGCATGGGCAGCCCGTTCCGACCCCGGCGCCGCCAGGCGCCCGATAATCGATCCCAGCGCCGCCGCCTGTTGCGGTCCGGTCAACCCCAGCCGTGCCAGTAACACCGGCACGCCCAGTTGTTGCAGTGCCCACAGGCCCACCGCTTCCACCCCCACCGCGCGCGGCCGCAGCAGCGCCAGCGAAGCGGCGACCACACTGTGTACGTCCTCGGCCGGGGAGGCCGCCGCGGCCGGCGCCGGGGCGCGGGCCAGCAGTTGCGCGGCGATGCGTTGCGCTTCGGTTTCCAGCGCCGCCGGACAATCCGGATCAAGCAGCTCGGTCTGGCCGGACAGCAAGTGTTCGATGCGGGCACATAACGTCGGCCACTGCGTCCGCTCGATGGCGTAGTGGCTGCCGAGGTTGAGCAGGGTGCGTTGGCGGACTTTCTCCCCCACGCGTTCGGCGCGCACCAGGCGGTAGGTGAAATAATCCTGACCGGTGTCGGTGCGACGGGTACGGGTGCGACGGATAAACATGGGGGACAGGATAGCGTGTCGGAAGGGGGCTGTCAAGAAGAAATATCACTTTATGGCACTACATTCATAAAATCCCTCATCCAACTATGAAAAATCAATTACTTAGAGGTGACTACAAGCGAAAATCAGCCAAAATTCGGGGTTCGAGTGTTAAACTTGGGCTAATGAACCATACTTGAGGCGCGCAGCACACCTAGCCACCGTGCCTCCAAAACGCATAGTGCAGTTCTGGGATGATCATGACCGACTTCCGCAGGACGTTAGGGAATGCATGGATTCTTGGAAGGAACTTGAGCAATCAGGCTTCGAAATTCAGGTTTTCGATGAATGCTCTGCAAGGGAATTTATCCGAACCCATTTGGGCTCACGATATGAGAACGCTTTTGAAAAGTGCTACCACCCCTCAATGAAGTCAGACTACTTCCGCTACTCTTACATCTTCGTGGAAGGAGGTTTCTACATTGACGCAGACGATGTTTATCATGGAATGGCAATCGATCACCTCTTTTCAGATAGTCGATTGAAGCTGCAACCTTTCTGCTACGATATTTCGACAGCTCAGATGGTTCCACCCTCAAATTTCGTAAATCTGGGAGCAAACCAATTGAGTTGGATTTTCTACTTTAATACTACTCCTTTGATCGCGGTTCGCAATCATCCTATTGTAGAGCGTGCACTGCTAAATGCTACGACATCACTCGAGCAGGAATTTAGGGATGAGTTACCTGAAGTCCAAGCAACCACTGGCCCTGGCAATCTGACCAGATCCGTATTCGAGATGCTTGCTGAAGAAAGCTGTCCTGAGGAAGCGCTACTCGTCGTTCATGATTGGGAGAAGACTTCCACAAGTAAGTGGACACTCAGTTACCGAAGCGATAAGAGAAACTGGAGGCTTTCGAATCAGCAAGCGTATCGGGCCTCATCGCGCGCGGAGGAGTTATGAACTTAGCGTGCCCTCCACCAAAAGTCTGCAGTTGTATGTTCCGATACTGGCTGACTCTTCTGAGGCTCCTGCCAAAGCAGAAGTGCCAAGCATTCAATATCCAAGGTCTTCAGAAAGGTCTTCAGATTGAGAAAGTCTATGTCATCAACCTCGATCGTGAACCGAGCCGCTGGTCCAAATTGCAGCAAGAACTCCGGCGAATATTGGATTCGTCTGGAGAAGAGCTCCTAAATTTGACCGAACGTTACGTCGCCGTTGACGCCAATGCATTCTTGGAGGATCCACCCAAAGATGCCGATATTGATCCGTTTTATACGCTCGGAGATCAGCTTTTTGTAGAACCCCAGCCATTGGTTGCATATTCCAGCGAAGTCTGCCACCCAAACCACGTGAAGCCTGCCACCTGAACCAAGGCAAAGCTGCCACCTATCGGAGCGCAGCGACGCAGGGTGTTTTTTACTTTTACTCGCTTTCAGTCCTCATCGTCAACTTAATTTTTGTTTTCGCATGGATTCTCCTTTCAAATTGATTTTGTATGCGTTATGGATCAGTCGGTCCATGATGGCATCTGCCAAGGTGGGGTCGCCGATGATATCGTACCATTTATCGACAGGTAATTGACTGGTGACCAAAGTAGAGCGGGTGCCATGTCGGTCTTCCAGTAGCTCGAGTAAATCACGCTGTTGTTCTGGAATAAGTTTGGCCAGGCCCCAGTCATCCAGTACCACGACGTCGGTTTTGGCCAGTGCGGCCATCCGTTTAGAGTAACTACCATCACCTTTGGCAATGGGGAGTTCCTGCAGTAAGCGTGGCAGGCGCAGGTAGAGCGCCGTATGACCTTCCCGGCAGGCCTTTTGTGCCAGGGCACAGGCCAACCAGGTCTTGCCGACACCGGTCGGACCGGTGATGAGGATATTGAGGCGCTCTTTCACCCACTGGCACTGACTCAAGCGAGTGAAGAGTGATTTATCCAGACCGCGGCGATGGCGGTAGTCAATATCTTCAATGCAGGCCTGTTGTTTTAACCGGGCTTTGCGCAAGCGGGTCTGCAAGCGGCGGTCATACCGCTCGGTGAGTTCCCGGTCAACCAGCAATCCTAACCGCTCCTCAAAGCTCAGTTGCTCAATGTCGGGTAAGGCTGTTTGCTCCGTCAGGGCTTTGACCATGCCGGTGAATTTCAGGGTGGTTAATTTCTCCAGGGTGGGATGGTGTAACATCGCGCTCTCCTTCAGGTTTATTGATAATAATCAGCACCACGGATATTGCCGTGGTCCTGGGGTAGGTTCTGTTCTTGTTGTGCCGGGAGGGGTTGGTTCTCCAGACGGTGTTTCAAGATCGATTCAATACTTCTATAGCGGTAGGTGCCGAGTTGTCCGGCCCGTTGGCAGGCGGCTTCCAATCGTGCCTCACCATAGGCCTTACCCAGACGTAAGATCCCTAAGCAGGCGCGGTAACCCTGTTGCGGGTGTACTCTGGCCGAAAGGATGTGGGTCACCACGTTGACAGTGGCCGGTCCCATCTTCTCTGCCCAGGCAGTCAAACGTTGCGGCGACCAGTCACCATATTGCCGGTGCGTTGTCGGCATATGTTCGTTCACCGTGGTATGCCGCCCTTTTATCCGGGAGCGAGGATGACTGGCCACCCGCTGGCCTTTATGGAAGCATTCAATCGTACAGTGGGTCATACGTGCCTCGAGTTGTTGTTTGATCAGCGTATAAGGTACCGAGTAGTAATGGCCATCGACCTCGACATGGTAGTCAATGTGGACCCGCACCTTTTTCCACTCGGCGTATTGGTAGGGTTTGGTCGGTAGTGGTTTCAGTGCGGGTTTATCCACTGCTTCAAACACGCTTTTTCTACAACCCGGTAATTTCTGGAAGGGCCGTTCATTGAACTCTGTCAGCAGTTGTCCAATACACTGGTTGAGTTCACCGAGTGAGAAGAATGTATGCCGGCGAAGCGCCGCCAGGATCCAACGTTCCACTACCTGTACGGCAACTTCGACCTTGGCTTTGTCCCTGGGCCGCCTGACACGGGCAGGTACCACGGCGACGTTGTAATGCGCAGCCATGTCCTGGTAAGTCGGATTGATGTCCGGCTCGTAACGGTGGGCTTTGGATACCCCGGCGCGTAAATTATCGGGGACCACGACCTCGGTCACGCCCGCAATAAACTGAAAGGCCCGTTGATGGAAAGCTATCCAATCCGGTAATGTCTGCGTCCAGGTCGCTTCCGCATAGGTATAGTTGGAGGCGCCCAGCGTGGCCACAAAGACCTGGGCATCACGGATTTCACCGGTGCTGCTGTCAACCACGCCGATGGTTTGGCCGGCATAGTCCACGAACAACTTCTCACCGGCGCGATGGTGCTGACGCATCACCGGGTCCCGTTTGTTCAACCAGTCGCGATAGTGCTGACAGAACCAACTGTACTGATACCCTTGCGGGTACCCTGCCCGATACTCCTGCCACAACAGGAACAGGGTGACGCTCTTGCCTCTCATGTCTTGATAGACGCCGGGCCAATCCGGCACCCCGCGTGCACTGGCAGGCAGGTTGGGTGTCGCGGGGAATAAGCGTTGTTCCAACTCACCATCATCCAGCTCTGGCGCTAGTGGCCAGCCAAGCTGGGCCGTTTGTGCCCGTAGTAAATATTCAGCCACGGTGGGACGGCTGATACTGCAGATCCTGGCGATCTGGCGGTTACTGCAATGGTTTGCCCATTTCAGGCGAAGTACTTCTTTTATCTTGCGCATGGATAACCTCTTAGCTGGCATCTGAACTCCTCCCCTGGTTGAGAAAAGCTCAGGATACCGTGATGTTATCCTGCGTCGACAGGTCTCCCTAATCCTGCTTTACAGGGTGGCAGACTTGCTCTGGAATGGGTGGCAGCTTTCGCGTGGAATGGGTGGCAGGCTTGCTATGGAATTAGTGGCAGGTTTCATCTGGAATATGCACATTGGTTTTTCCTACAAAGTTCGAACTAAACACTCCAATTCGAATGAGCCGAGCTGAGATTGCAGTCGCTCGTTCACATATTAATGTTTGGAGAAAGGTTGCCGCGAGTAATCACGCGTTCGTATTTATTCTTGAGGACGATGTTTGGTTTCATAACGGGTTTGCAAAACATCTGGATCAGGTGTGGGACGAAGTCGTGGGCGCATGTGATAAGAGAGGAAAATTCGATGTTCTTTATCTATCGTATATCGAAGCAAAGCACGGTGCGCCAAAGACCTTTCTTTCAAACAACGTATTCCGTCCATTGCGCGGGCTCTGGCATCTTTCCGGATACATTCTCTCTCGCGAGGGTGCTGAAAAACTGCTTCGAATGCTTCCTTGTCGTGGTCCCATTGACCTCTGGATAAATCACCAGTTCGAGGCGCTGGAAGTTCGTGCGGCGAAACTGCCGATTGTTAGCCAACGACGCGACGCTAAATCGACTAACTCATATTCAATACTTCCCGCTCTCACTAAAATCGGCGCGATTAATAGTGAAAGGGCATCTTTGTTCAATATCCGTCCAATTGAGCAGCCGGTGTTCGCTTTTGGACCTGAAGGCTCCGGTCATTCATCGCTAGCAATGGCTTTGTGCATGCTCGGGTATAGATGCTGCAGTGATCTCGAGGCATTACCAGCTCCTGAACTAGTACACCTTCTTGAAGGAAGGGAAGGTCGGATTTTTGGCGCATATGTAAATATCGGATCTTTGGACTCTCGCGTAAGGGAACTCCGGAGTCTCTATCCGAAAGCAAAAGTTGTTCTTACCGCTGCCAAAGGCGTCACTGTAGATGACACTTTTGCAAGTTTTGGGGGCGAGCTCATTGGGGCCGACGTCGTGGTGCTTTACGCGGAGGAACCTAATAAATGGCAAGTCATTTGCGAGCACCTCAGATGTGCGCCTCCCACCAGCTCTTTTCCCAAGCTTAAGGACCTTGGTCAAAGACCAACCACACATGAAGCAATTGGAGAGGATCAGTTCGCAAAATTCAAGAAGCCTAAGCGGGATAAGTCACCATGGGTCGTTGAGCCTCGTAAAGGGTGGCTAGGCATTCGCGCCGTCGCAACAGAGGGTGGGCCCGGTGATGATGTAAAGCTCGTTAGAATTAACGATTGTTTGGAAAGTCTGGATACAAGACGCTGGCTTTTGAGAAGTGACACTTTCACGGACAATTTGGCGTTGTTTCGCTCGACAAACGTCGAGACTAAATCTGGAATCGGGGCCGCGCTTTTCGTTAGAAGTGAGCCTCTAGGTGTTCGAAACTACAGTGCAGCGTCTATATGCAGTCGGGACCAATATTTATTCGGAAAATTTGAAGCGACTATTCAAGCTTCAAATGCACCCGGCGTAGTCACCGGGTTCTTTCTTCACCGAAACTCACCGCGACAGGAGATAGATATAGAGATCGCGGGAAATAGGCCAGATCGACTTATGGTCAATGTCTTCTACAACCCAGGTGGTGAAGGAGCAAATTTCGATTATGGCTATAGAGGTGCTCCAAGTTATATCGATCTCGGATTCGATGCATCCGAAGCGAGCCATCGCTTCACAATTGAATGGAGCCCGTGCGAGATCAATTGGAGAGTTGATGGGAATCTTGTCCATAGACGCGTGATTTGGGACCCGACGCCAATACCGCATCTTCCAATGAAGCTACACGTTAACTGTTGGCCATCTCGTTCTACTCAACTTGCTGGGCGAATCAATAAGCGACGCCTCCCAGGAACTGCGATATTAGGGTCTATAGCTTTGAAAGCGAATGCCGTTACCTCCACGCCCGGATCTAATGCTGATGATATGCTCCAGGCAAAGACTGAATTGCTTCACGTTGGATAGCTAGCACGATGAATATTCTATCTTACAATCCGGGCCACGATGGTGCATTCGCTTATCTTGAAGATGGACAGCTGGAGGCGTCGATTGAGTCTGAAAAAAACTCCCGTTATCAATACTCTCCTTTGACAGTTCCCGACGTGTTCAGTGTTTTCGGTGAACTCAAAAAGGTTCCTGACGTGCTGTGTAGAAGTGGTTGGTGGTCAAGCGACACGTATCTACATGAGCAGCGGAGTATTGCTGGGTACCATGGCGTTCATAGCAGCGACATTATGGTTGGAAAAAGGCGTCTATTGGGGAAGACAATTGAATACTTTTCATCTTCCCATGAACGATCACATCTTCTTTGTGCCTTTGGCTTGTCAAATCTGCCCAAGGGTACACCTTGCTATGCGCTGCTATGGGAAGGCGTGATTGGATCGTTCTACGAATTTGATACCGAGTTAAACATAACAAAGCTCGCCAATGTTATGCCTCAACCCGGGCATCGCTATGCCTTGCTTTACAGTCTGGCGGATCCAACCTTTGATAATAGTGTTGCTGATTACTCCCGATTTTCTGACGCAGGAAAGCTCATGGCTCTTGCTTCATTTTCAAAGCGCAGTAAACCTACGGATGAAGAGGAAGAGATAATCACTTTCTTAATGCAGGATTGCTCGCACCTCAAACCGATAGAGTGCGAGAGTTTAAAGCATTACAGACACTACAACATCGGTCTGGATGATCGGAATTTCGTAACTTCGCAGGCATTGTTAGTGACAGAATATTCGATCGCTTTTATCAATTTGCGAAGTCGAATATGAAGAGACGTTTGCCGTTGCTGATTGCTGGCGGGTGCGGATTAAATTGTGACTGGAATACGAAGTGGAGGGAATCCAATCTCTTCTCGGAGGTGTTCGTGCCACCCGTTGCCAACGATTCAGGGTCAGCTATAGGCACAGCGATTGACGCGCAATTTTATTTCACAGGGGACCCCAAGATAAATTGGAGTGTTTACTCGGGCCTTGAATTTGAAGCCAATGATACATTCGATGCATCTTTATTTGATGAGTACAGTACGAACTACGCAATGATTGCCGAAATGCTTGCTAATAACCTGATCATCGGATGGGTAAATGGGAAATACGAAATTGGACCACGCGCGTTGGGAAATCGTTCCATCCTTGCGTCGCCGTTTCAGGATAGCACTAGGGAGCGGCTGAATGTAATTAAGCAGCGTGAACAGTATCGTCCGATAGCGCCTGTCTGCCTCGAAGAAGATGCCGAAAAATGGTTTGACTGCAATCATCCAAGTCCATTTATGCTTTACACGCGGCTCGTTTCCACAGATGCACTAGCAGCCGTGACACATGTCAATGGGACGGCGCGCATTCAAACAGTATCTCCCGAGTCTAATAGTCAAATGCATGAGCTGCTCGAAGCATTCAAGTTACGTACTGGCTATGGTGTTTTGTGTAATACTTCTCTGAATTTCAAAGGAAGAGGGTTTATAAACAATATAGCCGATCTCTCAGCTTATACGATAGAGCGCGGTTTGGACGGCTTTGTGATTGAAGGACGAAGCTATATGTTGAAGTCATCAGTGAACTATCAAGCTTACTTGAGGTTGCCAAACACTATAGCTAGTTCGACGTAAGGTAATGGAATTCCGTTCCATTCTTGAATGGGAAACATCATCGTAATGAATTTAGCAGGATGATGAAAGACTTTGGACTGCATACCTAACATGCAGTGATTTATTTCCTTAGGGCCGGACCAGTCCAGCTTGCGATAAATCACTGAATGATAAAGGGAAACTGTTGAGAAAGACGTGTTATTCTGCGCTTGGAATGCGATTTTCATACGCAAAAACAGGGTTATAATGTTACAACAAGAATATTGCGCTATACGAGATTTTGTATAAAATAGTCTGATGAAACAATTAATGTTCGCAGGAAGCGCGCTGGCTGACATTCGGAATTTTCCGCCAATAATGATTTCAGAGGCGCGATGATGGGTAAGAAAGACAGGCAAATTATTGAGTCTTCCGGCAATGTCTTTGCTGATTTAGGTTTTGAGCGACATGAGGCTGAAAACCTGTTGGTACGCGCCAGGCTCATGGCAGCGATAAAAACTTATATCGAATCTGAAGAAATCACACAACGCGAGGCGGCTGAACGCTTTAACGTGGCCCAACCCCGTATCAGCGAAATTTACCAGGGGAAAATAGAGTTATTTTCTGCCGACAAGTTGATCAATATGCTGGCCCGGGTAGGGCGCCATGTAGAAATATCCATAAATGAAGCTGCCTGACCTGGGGTAGATCAGGATGACAGGATAGATTTACTAAGACGGATACGGAGGAGGCGCCATGACCCATCTCAACATTGACGATTGCATCAACGAGACCTGCCCCTGGTCCGGCAAGCCGGTGCAGGCTGATTCACTGGCCTTGTACGGCGATGATGTCGTCGGATTCTGCAATCCCGGCTGCCGCGACAAGTTTGAAAGTGCGATCAGGCATTTTGAAACGGCAAAGGCGTCGAGTGTAGAACGTATCAGGCAGGTCATGTCTGAATAAGGACGGCCGCTAGAGGAGTTCACTGCTGAGTTTAGCAAAATTAAATACTATGAATTCTTTTTTAGAACTACCAATGGATTTGCCCGAGCCAAAGAATGACGGCAAAGCCGATCATTTAATTGGCATGGAAATTCCTGATATATTCTTAGAATCTACTTCTGATGGGGTATTGCCCATCAGGCGCATGGGCAGGCAAATATTTTGTTTTTATCCTAGGACTGGAATACCCGGGTCTCCTTTACCTGGTGGTTGGGATAGTATTCCAGGGGCCAGAGGTTGCACGCCCCAGTTATGTTCTATTAAGGATAATTATTCGTTCTATGAAGAAGAAAAGATACCCATATTTGGTATTAGCACCCAATGTAGCAAGGAACAAATGGAGGCAAAAGAGAGATTAAAATTGAGGTGCGAATTGTTAAGCGATGTAAATCGGGAGCTACAAAAAACACTGACTTTGCCCATGTTCTCAATTGGGACAATGTCATTTTATAAAAGATTAACGATGGTGATAGATGATGACATTATCAACAAAGTGTTTTATCCCATATTTCCTCCGGACTTACACTATCAGGAATTATTGGGCTGGTTAAAACAAAATTAAAAGAGTATTCGTTTTCCCTCATCTGAGGTGTAGCTGATCCGGGGGAAAGATCACTGAGCATACTGAGTCAATCAGAACAAATATGTTCTGTCTGTGAGAAAACTCACATACAGGGCAGGGCGAATGTAGTACGGCACCTGGAGGGGGAGTAGAACTAGATCAACAACCACTTGGTTATATGAAAATTTATTCAACATTAACTTCTTTTAACCTACAATTTCCCAAACATTTTTTAAGGAGTTAATCGTGAAATTAACGACCCTCTCCTCAAATCTAGCAAATTTGTGTAGTAGTCTTACCGCATGATGGTCGAGGACACCATGGTCGTTATGTCCCTCCAGGCGCATTACAACCATTAATTCTGCAAGAAATACGATTCGTGAATATTCCGAATAATGAAGGTATGGCATGCGACGCCGTGATACGGCATCTTGAGAAATGGACCGGCGAGACACGCGCCGAGATTAGTCATCCCGAATTAGACGGTGTCGGTCCGCCCGTTGAACTGCGCCTGCAGCTGGGCAATCAAAACTACGCTATCGAGCACACGCGCGTTGAGTCGTTTGATAACCAGATCAAGGCCACTATCTCAATCGGAGAGCTAAATAAATTTATTAAAGAGCGATTTACGGACCCCTTGCCGGGACCGGTATACTACGAATTGCGGGTGCCGATGGATGTCTGCCTCCCTGAAAAAAGGAAAGACAGAGAGCGGATGTTAAGCATTCTTGACATGTGGATTAGAGAGAGTGCGCATTGTATGCATGGGAGGAACACAGACCTTTTTACGCCCATGTTTGCACCCATACGTAGCGAAGTCTGGCACGATGACTGCGTAACCGGCAAACCGCTGGG
The DNA here is from genome assembly GCA_965248145.1 of Gammaproteobacteria bacterium. GTDB lineage: Bacteria > Pseudomonadota > Gammaproteobacteria > Eutrophobiales > Eutrophobiaceae > JAAXHV01. Next base: position 1,812,296 of record OZ252091.1, read on the forward strand.
TACTGCTTTTGAAATCAAATTGGTGCGGACAAAACTCTGGCCACCTGATATACATACAGCAGGGCGCAAGCCGGGGACTATTGTGCTGTGGTACAACTACCTGGATGAAGATGAAAGAAACGACCGTTATTTCAGGCGGCTGCAACGGGCGTTTGACAAAAAGTGCCCGAAGCTCAAACGTTGCAAGGTCGAAGGCGCCCGAACGGTACTGATACTGGAGGCCGTCGATTCCATCGTCATGCTCACCGACCAAATAGGACGTCATCTTCCCGCACTACTGGACGGGCGTAAGGATGCGCCGGACGATATTTATCTGGTAGGTCCCGGTGACTCTCTCTGGTGGGTGTATCCGGTAAAACATAATGACGACCATTGGCCCGACGTGGGGATGCCGCCGCGTGGTCAGCAGCTCGTCTGCGAAGAGGACCAATTACCGACGGCAAGCATGCCGAAACGGTACCAGGATGCGCTCGGGCTGGATAATTTGTATGTGACCATTCCGCGAAAGTGGTACCCGGACACCTTCGAACGACACGAACTGGATGACCTGATACAGGACCAGGTTTCAGGGATGTGATGCCGAAATTGAGTGATACTGAATAGATTAGGACTCCACGATGCGTATCTGGAATAGTGCCATTACCGATTTCTTCACTGGATATTAGGGATGCCAAAGAAAGTAAAACACCAGACTGGGCAGAAGCGCCGGTTACGCCGAAGATTATTCGACGCTGGTAATACCAAGTGTCCAATTTGTCTTTCGGAATTCACCGATGCTGACGTAGCGGCGGGCGAGATGACGCTGGAACACGCGCCTCCTGCAAAGCTTAAAGGATCAGCTATCTGCTTGACATGCAAACAATGCAACAACAACGCGAGTCACATGGATCAACACGCAGTCCTAGCCAAGAGAGCGAGGCACGAGTGGTCGTTGGGCCAAGGCGCCCGCGTTGAGGTTGATTTATTTGGATATAAAACGTCGTCTCGCTACATTCCCGGCGATCCGACCGCTCCCCTTCCGACCCGGGGGAAACATCTGCGAAAGGGATCCATTCACTTAGGCGCATTGCCGCCAAAAGAACTATTGGACATAAACAAAAAAATAAGTTTCAGAATTCCTGGGTTGCCCCATTATGAAGCAGTCAGCTTGATCAAGTCCGCTTACTTGATGGTGTTCTCGTTGATGGGCGAAGGCGGATACAGATTTGCGGAAAACGTCGCACTTAAACCTGTCAGGGAGCAGATATTAAATCCTAGAAAAAGAATACTGAAAGGCAACTTCGTAGTGACAGGGTCAATACCAGAAACTACGCAGACAACAAAACAGATGGTTTTTCTGTGTCACGCGGCACGTCCTCCTCTCTGGATAATTCCTATGTGGGACGGAAAAATAGTATTACTGCCGTGTGGAGGTCCGGAACCAATAGACGAATTTGTAGCGCCTGGAGACGAAATCAAGATAGAGTACAACCAGTTGACTGGTTGGACGATATGCCGATTCAATGAATCCGTTAGAATTATTGGCTCCGTAAGCAAAGAATCAGCTATAGAAGATGGCGCTCTTATGGGAACTACCGGCATTGTACCTACAGACAAGGGGGAGTGGGAATGGATGGTAGTTTATCATTACATGGGGCAGTACGTAGCACTTCCATCCTGTCCCGCTGATGAAAATCCCGGCGCCAACACTTTGAGGGTAACTGAAATGCTTGGCGAAGATGCGGTTAAAGGACGCGGATTGAATAAGTCCGCACTCACAAGACTGAATCTTGGAGAATGGTCGAAAGACATGACCATTCATGGTGTAACGGAAAAAACATCATCGGAGCCGAAGACCGAGGAAAGTTAGATCCGGGAGATTAGAATGTACGGAATTATTGTTGTAATCCTTTCTGAACCGCCCCGGATTTGCCAGAGACTCCATTTCTTGAGAGAATGTATTATTGAACGGACACAATGTCCTATCCCCATAAATTGACCCGCTTGCAGTTCAGAAATATTCTGTAGGGCAACATAAGGCAGTTTCTAAACGAAGAGCGGAAAATAGTTTCAAATTAATATTGGATGGAGGAGTAAGTATTGAAGCCGACCATTGGATGGGTGCTGCTATCGAAGGATGCCGTCAGTCGAGCGGAAACACAGTTGCGCGATGATGTTACCGGGGTACGGGATGAGGTAGGCTTCCTGCTTTTACATAGCGGGTATGCCAACCGCTTTTTCCCGGGGACATCGGTGTTGCACACCAGATTGCGGTACGTTCTGTTCATACCCTGGATGTATCGGGAGCTTATCCGTAGAGGCGATCACGGAAATATCGAACGGCGAGTAACAGATTTCGAGAGAAGTCTGGCTGGCCGGTTGCACGATCTTAAAGGCACGATAGGAAAACGCAGTTATCCCGAACCGACCAGCCAGCCGCCGACGTTCGTTTACTGGACGGCGCTGGGTACTTGGGGCTTTCTGAAGCGGAGGCCTGATGGAACCTGGCCGACAAAAACACAATTGCACCGAGCCATCGAGCGTCATAATGTTCCGCCTCGCCATTTTGACGATGATGGATACTTCCTGGATGACGTTCACGAATTCTTTATCCGTACGCCTAAAGCCCCGAAAGAATGGGGTAACCATGACGGCATATTATCCTTTAAAATGCCGAAAAACGAACGTGATTTTGTACGGCGGCAACTGGTCGGAGTATCAAAATCCGGGTATGACGGTAGGCCATCTCTGTTGTCCGGTCTCGCGAAAAATGTCGAGAAATTCAATATCGATAGCGCCTGTGAGCCATGGAGCAGGTCTGTACTTCAGTTTGCCGACCACGAGGACAAGCAAGCATTACATCGGTCGCGAAGCGCTGCCGCATTGTCGGCCATAGGTCGTGCCGTCTACGCGGCTATGGTCGAGACCATACGGGAAAAAGACGGATTACCCACTGACCGCAGGCACAGAAATCATTTGCCGGTCGTTCTCCGCGATTTTACCAAGATAGCTTGCAACTTGGAACTTGATGCATTGCATGCAGATATACAAGATTTGCCACGCCACCTTCACGATGTACTTGATGCGACGCTAACTTGGCTCAAGAAGCCGAAAAACCCGTTGGACCTGAGGGATGTGTATGCAGAGGCCGAGAAGTTGCGTAAGGGTGGACGGGCACGACTTCCCGGGAGTCTTTCGGCAAAGGAACGCCGTGCCGAATGGCGGCCTGAGGAGCAAACGCTTGCTGGGCCGATACACTATCGCTGGCCTAACGTCATCAGGCTGCTCAAGGATTTGAAGGGAGTGGCATGAACATGGAAATCCGGCGTGTTTCATATTTGGATGCCATTCGGCCGGACTCTGGTTGGGAGACGGACCTGTCATTGATGACGAGTTACTCCAGTGACATGGTAGTGCTTGTGGCGGTCATGCTTGCCCTGGCCGGCCTTGATGATGAGAGTGGTTCCGCGAATAGGATAGATTTCGCTAATGCCCATGAAAAGTTGCGTGACAGATTACGATTCATTGTCCAGGCCGGTCGTATTACCTCGCCAAAAGGAAAGCCCGCAATATTGGGTATTATGGACCGGTTCGTGCAGGAGGTTAGGTTTGACGAACATGAGCGCTCCTGGCATCCAAAACTGGCGCTTATCCGTTACACCCAACCGGAACAAAATCATGTTCAATGGCGGTTTTGGATTGGAAGCCGGAACCTGACCCGTGACGCTTCGTATGACATTGGGTTGCTGCTGGTAGCGAATCACAATCCTGCCGAGGACGGGATAGAAATCGCGGGTATGGGAGATATCGGACGCGTTCTCATGAAGATGGCGGGGCTCAGAACACATACTCCGGCCTCAATCAAACGTGAGTTGGATAGTGCGCAATGGGTCGTTCCGCCCGGCATCACCATTAGACGGGTTGAGTTGCGGCATGGCGGTCATATCATCGGTCTGCCGGATGCACCGAAAGAATTGCAAGAACTGTTGGTCGTCTCTCCCTTTATTGATGGCGGAACCATTCGGCAATTGGGCACATGGGGTAGTAAGACGACCCGGCGATTGCTGTTGTCGACCCGCACTGCGCTCACCAAGCTACTTGAGCAGGCACGGCGGCCGACAGTTGGGTTTGAACAACTGCTCTTCATGGATGCGCCTGATGATGAATCGGAGAGCATAAAATACGAGGATCTCGGGGATGAAGCCGAACAACTCCTGCGGGGACTCCACGCTAAGCTGATTTGCGCAAAGATGCGTGATGGGGCTCGAGTCTGGTTAGGCAGCGCGAATGCTACGGTAAGGGGTTGGCAGGGGAAAAACACGGAAGCAATCGCTGAGTTGGATATTGATGAGGAGCTCTACGGGGGTGTGCGCGAGTTCGTAGGGAAGGGGACTATCCTGACCCCGGATAAAGAGAACAACATAGATACGGATCCTCATGAAAAGCTGATTGAGGATGCACGGAAATATGTAGTGTCAGCATGGGACGCGAAACTCTCTATCAAGAGTAATACGCCGGTTCTATCGAATAAAGTTGCATTGAATCCAGGGTTTTCGGGTGTCAAGATGAAAGTCGGGCTCCTTACGTCTTGTCCTGTTGAATGTCCGGTTGGGGATAAAATAATCGAACTACCAGAAATAACCACATACCGGATTACCGAATTCGTGGTCGTCAAACTCAGCATTGGCGATCTTCAAGCCGAATGGATACAGAAAGTGAAACTTACATTCAGCCTTCCACATGATCGAGATCAAAGGGCGCTGGCGCAATACCTGACCCCCAGGGTATTTCTCGAATGGATACGATCGCTGTTGCATCCTGAGTGGGTTCCCGATGATGACGAGAAATGGGATGAGGAGATAAAGGAAAGCAGGCGACAGGGAGAAAGTTCCACGGTATCCGCGCCTTGGTGGGCGCCTTCACTTGAAGAAGTGCTTCGTGCCTGGGCACGCAACCCTGACGCAATTGCCTTAGTGGATCAAAAGATCAAAACCTATATGAGATACCTGGACGAGCAGGAAAATGAAGAGAAGTACCATAATGACAAGAAAATTCTTAAGGAATTTGCGACAACATGGAAAGTTCTAAGGCCGGAACTCATGTAGCAAGGTCATAATGGCTCGTCCAAAACCATTTCAGACGGCTACCGTGGAGGCGGTATTACGGGCATTCCGTCAACAAAATGCCCGTTTCCTGGTCGCTGATGAAGTAGGGCTCGGTAAAACCGTTGTGGCGCAGCAGGTCATTCGGCGAATGATGGAGGCTAATAACGGACCGTTGGTTGTCTTTTATGTTTGTAATAACCTTTCCATAGCCGCACAGAATCGACGAAAACTGTTGGAGATTCTCCCGAAGGACGAGCGGGCGTCAGCATATTGCAATGTGGACCGACTGACACTTGTTCCGATCAATGATTCGCCTTCGCACCATCAACTCAATCTGTATACCCTGACGCCGGAGACATCCATTCCAATTCGCAAGAACCGGCGGCGTGATGGACGTCAGGATGAGCGAGCGCTGATCCACTGCATGGTCAAACGGCTTTGGCCCAATATACTACGGGGTCAACGCAAACATATGTTTCGACGAAATGCGGCAACCTATTGGCGTGATGTCGTAAAATCGCAAACGGCGAACGTCAAGGGTAATAGCCGTTTAGTTCGTGCCTTTTACGAGTCCGTTCGAAAGGAATTTCAACTTAAAAAAGGTCAGCATTTGCTTCCGGTACTTCGGGAGATAGATGATGAACTCAAATTGATCGCACGTATGCGAAATGCGCTGGCCGCATCTGCTATCGAAGGCCTCAATCCTGATCTTATTATTTTCGATGAATTCCAAAACTTCCGGGACATATTATCATCGAAGATAGACGATGCGTCACGTAGGGTGATTAAGCGCCTGCGTGGAGAGGGTACCGGTATTTCAACATCGCTTCTCCTGCTCTCCGCTACGCCATATCGCCTATACGCCGGAAACCGCGATATCGATGTTGGCGTATCGCATCACAACGAATTTTTCGAGCTGGTCGAATTTCTGTATGGCGGTGATGACGCGGCAAAAGATAAACGTGGGAAATGCCAAAAGTTATTCGCTGATCTGCAAACATCAATACGACGCGGTGAACTGGATCTTATCGAGACGGAAGATCTCAGAGAGCGGGTCCAGCAACTACTTCGGCCCATTATTTCGCGCACGGAGAGGGCTTCGCATGATGATGGCTGGTCGGATCACGAAACGACTAACGAACCGGCCCCTCTGATAGCTGAGGATATTCGTGTTTATCGACATTTCGCACAGTCCGTTAGCCGATGGAAGGCCACCGCGGCGGTTCCGTACTGGATATCGATTCCGTTGCCTGCCCAGACGATGGGGCCTAGATACAAGGCATGGCAGAAAGCAGCAGAAAATAGGTCAGTCGTTGGTTCACTGCCAAAATTAACCAAGAGCATGAGGGATGCATTTGAGTCGATGAAACGTATCCCTCATCCAAAAGTACGGGCACTGCTCAAAATGCTTGGATACGACGCACAGGTATTACCCTGGCAGCACGCTTCCTTAGTTTGGTGGCCGCATAAAAAGCAGTGGGCTCAAGAAACGTGTTACCCCGGCAAGGTGCTTATCTTCAGTCGCTTCAGGGCAGTTCCTCTAGCGCTTGCATCGTTGGTATCTTACGCTGTTGAGTCTCATCTTTTATATGGGAAACGCCTTAAATATATTAATCTTACTAAACGCAGACTTCTCCAACCAAGGCGCGGTCGTAATGCTCTTCTTGGCTATTTTCATCCATCACCTTGGCTTGTTGAGAATACTGATCCACTTGGGTGTAAGGAACATATACCATCCCGCATCAGAAAAAAACTACGCTCACAACTGCGTAGTGCTCTCTCCGATATCGGAATAGCGATAAATCCACGTCTGCGTCGTAACCGGTCTGTGTGGAAACTATTAGGACAAATCGAAGAAATGGCCAATCTATGGACAAACTCAAGTCGAGGGTGGTGGAAGGTATATAACGAGATGCACCTTGGGTCTCGTGGACAAGGTCTAAGCGGGCTGCTCGATGATTGGGATGAACAGGCGAAAATAGGTTTATATGAGATTTCGGACACTGAACTTCGCGCTCTTGTCGACTATGCATTTAACAGTCCGGGCGTGGCCGTAGGACGAGCATTGAAAAGGCACTGGCCAGATGCCGTCTCAGATAACGGTTTCTACCATACACTTCTGGCATCGTGGCAGGGACTGCGCAATTATCTTGATAATCCTCTGTTTGCAACTGTTCTCAGTGATAAAGAGGATTCATATCCTCATGCAATCATGGAGGCGGTACGGGACGGTAACCTGGAGGCATTGCTTGACGAACAATTATGGATTCTCCGAACTCTTCATAATCTGTCGGGTGATGAACTGGCTAAGGAACTCATGAATGGATTTCAGCTTAGAACCGGTATCTTTAGATTACATGAGCTCAAAGGAAGATGGTCAGGAACCTTTCCGCTAAGGTGTCATGTTGCCATGCCTTTGAGTGAAGTTCGGACAGTTACCGTAAGAGGTAGGGAGCAGACCGATAAGCCACTACGAACCGATGAGATACGACGCGCCTTTAACACGCCATTCTGGCCATATGTTCTTGCCACAACATCCGTCGGACAGGAAGGATTGGATTTTCATGCTTGGTGCTCAAGCCTAGTCCACTGGGATTTACCTCATAACCCTGTTGCTCTTGAGCAACGTGAAGGGCGTATCCAGAGATTTGCCGGACATTCAAATCGTCGAGAGATCGCTCGTAGATTAGGCAATGAAATATGGGCTGAATTATCAGCGGGTGGTAGTCCATGGCAATGCCTTCAAAAGCTTGCAGAAGAGCAGCTCTCCGATGTGTCTGGGCTTTCTCCATGGTGGGTTTGTCCAGGCGCTGATGTAAAGCGGGTTGTCTTTGAAGTTCCAAGCAGCGAACAACAATATTGGCTAACGCTTATGAAGGAACAGAGAGCGTTGTATAGACTAGCTGATAAGTGCCAATACATCGTGGACAGAAATCAGTGCCAAGACATCGTGGACATGACGCTGTCACACTCGATTAACCAAGTCAATTGTGTACACTGACGGCATTTTAACTGATTGGAGGCAATGATGAAAAAAAACACTGGAACAGGTGCGGCAGGCGGCTGTTCAGAGGTACCATGCAGGCGAACGTCCGGCCAGCATTTGTCTCTCTTTAGGTCGCCCCCGGTCCTGGCTGTACAAGTGGCTGGGTCGCTACGACCCATCAGACCCGGCCTGGTATCGGGACAAGTCAAGACGGCCCCTGGCGAGTCCCCGGCGAACGGTCAGGGAGGTCGAGGAGCAGGTGAAGCTGGTGCGCCTCAAGCTGGACCGGCAAGCCCTGTTCTGTGGCGCTCAAGCGATTCTGTGGGAGTTGGAAGACCAGCACCTGCAGCCGTTACCCTCTGCTCGAACGGTCAACCGGATTCTGCGTCGGCATGACCTGACTCAGCGGCGTACGGGCCGTTATGAAGCCAAAGGCACGCCCTATCCGCACTTGCCGGCAGTCGCTCCCAATGACCGCCACCAGGCCGATTTCGTGGGGCCGCGTCATCTCAAAGGGACGTGTGGACCCGTGCGCTTCTACAGCATGAATGTCGTCGACTTGAGCACCCGCCGCTGTGCTACTCACCCCCTGTCCGGGCGTCACGGCAATGCCGTCTATGCAGCGTTTTGGGCGATTTGGCAGCGGCTGGGGATGCCCTGTCACTTGCAGGTCGATAATGCCATGGCCTTCTATGGCAGTCCCGCCCATCCCCGCGGCATGGGACCGCTCATCCGCTTGTGCCTGCATTATGGCATCACACTCTGGTTCATCCCGCCGGCCGAACCCTGGCGTAATGGCGTGGTTGAACAGTTCAATCGCCACTACCAACAAAAGTTCCTCGACCGGGTATCTATGCAGACCGCAGCCGAATTACGCACCGGCGCACTCACCTTCGAGCACAAACATAACAGTCGCTATCGCTACAGCCATCTGAACGGCAAAACACCCCTGACCATGCTCGCCCAAGCAGACCATACAACACTGCGTTGGCCGCCCCATGAACCCGTCCCTGAGACCCCCTTGAAAAAACCTGAATCAGGCTGTTATCACTTAATCCGATTGATCCGCAGTGACTGCCAACTCGACATATTCAGTGAGCGCTTCCCGGTTTCCCCCACGCTTCAGTACGAGTATGTGGTGGCCACCATTGACGTGACAGAGCAAAAACTCAAACTGTTCCATGAGCAACGTCAAGTGGATGAGTTTGAATACATATTACGTTGATGTTCCCGCTGAGAGCAGACATCACAACCTCAATCCTGATAAACTGTCCACGATGTCTTGGCACTGATTTCTGTCCACGATGTATTGGCACTTATCAACTAGCACTTGGGCAGCCCAATCAGGAGGATCTGCTGCATTTCCTATCTACTGGTGCGTCACAGCTTGGTAATCCTAGGGAATTTACACTTGAACTCTCTGCATTTTTTTCAGATAAAAGGTTGCCCGGGCCGTGAGACATAGCAGTCGAGGCAATCGGAATATAATATGAGTTGGTGTTTAATTTCCGGCCAAGCCTCCGTCTTACGTTGCCTTGATTTATTCCGGAGCAAAAGCTTCATAAACTATCAAAATCGGACAGTAATAATTACAAAACTAACAGCAGCACAAAGTTTCGAATGGCAGTATAAATGATAAACAGGGGGGTTAAATTAAGGCCAACTACATCCAGTTCACTGAGTCATTTCAAACCTCCACCAGGTGGGCGGACATTGTAATCGATGAAATCACACTCTTCGATAAGTTGAAGGTAAGCACCAACAATGAATTCTCCAATGTATGTGAACATGAATAGTGGTTTCTTTTTGATGTTGTAATTAAACAGAAATGCGATCATCAATGAATGCCTGGGCGCACTCGTAGTACCATATTGTTCTTGTTTTTGTGTTGAATTTTATAAGCTCACAACCCGGAGCAGAGGGCTCGAAAGCCGAGTTATAGAACACAATGCGGCGTCCGCGATACGGGGCTGTCAATTTGCAGAACAGAGGAACGTAGAATTTGCTCCCAAAGAACACCATCGGCTCATTGCCGTGCTCTGTGAGCAATGGCAAGTCTCTGAATATATCCCTTTTGTTCCTGCGTTGATAGTCCTCGGCCAGCGGGGAAAATGTGATGTCGTACAAGGGTGTCAGATAGCTCGCTGGGAGCAAACCCCACCCTGCAGACAAGATATATACGTTATCTTCACCAAGTTGCCGAACCAATTGTCCATAGATTTTATGTCTATAAAGTTGCCAGGCTTTCAAAAGACCTAACGGATTAGCATCTCGGCTTCTTTTGTTGTAGTCCGCAAGCAGTTCACGCCAAGTACCTCCTGTATCTGTGCCGTCATCGGGTCTCGCTTGAGTGAATATCTTACTAGGCGGCGCTAATTGAGGCTGTGCTACAAACCGCACCGGGCTGCCATTTCTCTTACGAAAATATCCTGCATCATTGTGTTTTCTTGATGCGCATAAAATAACGGCAATCGTCATGTCATTACGTCCTGCTTGGTGTCGTTGTTAGTCACTCAAATCGTTGCGTTATCGCCAGCCATCGATACAGCATCGGGTCAAAATATCCTGGTTTGAAATCTTTATTACTTAGTGAAACGGACTAACCCATCCCAGGATGTTCTGTAAACAGGACGCTCGCGCGGGTCAATCAAACCAACCTCTTCCAGCCGCCAATTCCCGCGTCCATAATTACAGGGAGCGCAAGTAATTACAATGTTATCCGGCACGGATTCTCCTCCCCAGCAATGCGGCAGTATATGGTCAAACTGGAGCCAGAGGCATTGTAACGCTGCATGTTGTTCGAGGTTCTTTTGACTACGCCAGTATGCAGTATCGGGATACGCTGTCGTTATTGCTGTACGTACTTCAGTAGGAATTACCGGGATTCCACAAAATCGGCAGTTGTAGCCGTCGCGCTCAATAATTTCAAGCCGTTGCTTTTTTACTGGCATTCGGTCATAGGCTTTTGGTTCAGGTTCACCGATGCCTTGAATCTCTCTCCAGCGATGGTAACGCCATTGTTCTGGATTTTCCTGTTTGCCTCCCCATAGCGACTCAGTCCAGGCACGGATCTCGGGTAAATCTGCAACCTGGAATAATTGCTCTGCAGCTTTCGGATCTTGATTAAGATGTGCGTCTACTGCACGTTCAAGAAGTTCTGCCGCATAGAATATTTCCTTTATTGGTTCTCGCATGCAGCGCCGAGGCGCCAGAAACTCATCCAGCACAGCTTTTTGGCAGGAACCATCATTGTAAGGCAAGTTGTGTAATGTCATTTTAAAGGCTTAGTAGTGACCCCCCTAAGCTGTCGGTGAGCCGATTTACGGGGAGGTGGTCAACCGGTGCTAAAACAACTACAGGATAAACAAGTAATGTGTCCCTAGAGTTTACAATATTATATAGGGCATTTTAGATCAATGAGTTACGGGCTAAATGATTGCGAAAATTAATTACATATATTAGAGTTCAGCACATGGAAAAATTAATTAATATCATTAAGCAATATTTCGATACGGGTTCTTATAATAGCGAAGAGGCAGTAAGAGCACAGATATGTTATCCGATTCTACAGAATCTGGGTTGGGATATATACTCTCCTGTTCATGTTGCCCCTGAATATAAAATCGATAATTTAAAAGCGGATATAGCATTATGCCATTCACCAAATGAACCGGTAATCTTTATCGAGGTAAAAGCTCCGGGCAAATGTTCTCCAAAGGGCCAGGATCAGGTTTTCGATTATGCTGCCCGGCAAGGTGGTATTCCCATGATCATCTTTACCGACGGCAATGAATGGCATTTTTACAATAGCTACGGCACGGGAAATTATCTATCAAAAAAAGTAAAAAGCATCCAACTTACAAAAGACGATTTAAATGATTGCCTTATCTATTTCAGTCGTTACCTGCAATTTGAACAAGTTAAAACAGAACAGGCCTTCGAGAATTTACGTCTTGATTATGAACAAGCTCGGTCGGCAAATCGAGCCAAATCGAAAATTCCTGAGGCCTGGGACCAACTGGTTGTCAATTCTGACGAGACTTTGATCAAGATTATTGTTGACAGAGTCAAGTTGATTAGCGACGGAAGGTATACGCCGAAAAAAGAAGATGTAGCAGAATTTTTGAAGGGATTTGGACCAGAAATTAAAGCCGTAAAGCCAATTAAACCATCACGAGTGATCCATTCTCCACGGGTAACTCGCCGAGTTTCTGAAGGAGAAAAAGTAACATATCAATTTAAAATTAACGAGCAGATAAAACAAGGTAAGAATGGTAAAGATGTATATGTGAAGGTGCTCGATTATGTGATTAACAAATATGGTCGATTTAGTGAACTCAAAGATCAAAAATGGAACAATACCAAAGGCCGTGAGTTTGGCCTAGCCCAAGTTTAACACCCATATTTATAAGTTCTTATTATTCAATCAGTTAGAATTGATAAATTCGGCGTCTGGCACTACAAAGTGCCTTTTATCCGTCGTTTAACCTATTACACGACCGTCTTCTGCGTGCCGCCGGGGTTCTCGTCCAGGCCTAACGCCGCATAGAGGGCCTGCTGTTGCGCCTCCGGGCGCGTGGCTTTACGGATATGCAGGGTACGTTGGTCGGCACAACGGAAGGTAGCGGTCACCCGCTGCTGTCCCCCCAGGATACGGCGCAACGTCGTCCAGCTGGCCGTCTCCCCGTGCGCCCGCAGACGGCGACGGATGAACTGCACGGCCTGATAGGCCAGTACGGTGATGAACAGGTGCCCCTCGGCGCGCGTCGGGGTCTGGTGAAACACCGGACGCAGCCCCAACTCCGATTTGAGTGCGCGGAACACGGCCTCCAGATCGGTCAGCAGGGTATAGGTGCGCCAGAGCTTTTCCGCATCCCAGTCGGTGAGATTACTGCGCAGGCAATACACGCCCGGATGCGTCAGCAGGGAGCCGCTATGGGGCCGGCATTGCCAGCTGAGGGACGCGGCCTGCTTGCCGCTGGCATCCGCGGTGACGTCAACAACATAATGTTGGGCAATACCGCGGCTTTGTTCGCGCAGCCGACCGATGCGTTGGTGGATACTGTTCAAACTCTTGCGCGTGCGGGGCCGCGACAAGCCGTCGGCCAGGCGTTGCAGCCCGGTCTCGAAACGCTGTTGCAGGCGTGCCGCGATGCCTTTCTCTTTCTCGGCCCGGGCCGCCGAATAACAGTACAGGCGGGCCTCACCCTCGTTCTGTTCCAGGGACAGTTGCACCGGCTGCCCGGAGGCGGTGTCTATCGTTATGGCCTGCTCCAGGTCGAACTGTCGGTGTCGGGCACGGCTCACCACCAGGTAACGGTAGCCCTGTTCACGCAGCCAGGCGATGTTGGCCTCGGTCGCTATCCCCCGGTCCAGCACCACCAGCGCCGCCGCCGGCGCGCCCAGCGCCGTCAGCATGTCTGCCAATGTGCTGTCTTCCCGCACATTGCCGGCAAACACCTGCGAACGGCGCACAAAGCCGCTGCCGTCCAGTACCAGACCCAACGTCAGCAACGGACAGTCACTGCGTTTCTCCTTCGAGTGTCCCCGGCGCGCCTTGGGTTGTACCCCGGCCTCACCCTCAAAATAGGTGTTGGTCAGGTCGTACAGCGTCACGGTGGGGGACAGGTCGAATAAATCACTCACCTGCCGGAACAGGTGGTGTTCGAGGTCGTCCCGGTGCGCCAGCAAGACATCCGAGGCGCGATACAGTTGCATGGCGCTCATCGCTTCAAAGTCCACCCCCAGCAACTCGCCCAGGGCGCTGCGTTGACCCAGCCAGGCATGGGTGGCGCGTTCCGACCCCGGCGCCGCCAGGCGCCCGATAATCGATCCCAGCGCCGCCGCCTGTTGCGGTCCGGTCAACCCCAGCCGTGCCAGTAACACCGGCACGCCCAGTTGTTGCAGTGCCCACAGGCCCACCGCTTCCACCCCCACCGCGCGCGGCCGCAGCAGCGCCAGCGAAGCGGCGACCACACTGTGTACGTCCTCGGCCGGGGAGGCCGCCGCGGCCGGCGCCGGGGCGCGGGCCAGCAGTTGCGCGGCGATGCGTTGCGCTTCGGTTTCCAGCGCCGCCGGACAATCCGGATCAAGCAGCTCGGTCTGGCCGGACAGCAAGTGTTCGATGCGGGCACATAACGTCGGCCACTGCGTCCGCTCGATGGCGTAGTGGCTGCCGAGGTTGAGCAGGGTGCGTTGGCGGACTTTCTCCCCCACGCGTTCGGCGCGCACCAGGCGGTAGGTGAAATAATCCTGACCGGTGTCGGTGCGACGGGTACGGGTGCGACGGATAAACATGGGGGACAGGATAGCGTGTGGGAGGGGGGCTGTCAAGGACAAATATCATATTATGGCACTACATTAACTGAACCCCCTGCCCAATCAAAGAAAATCAATCAGTTAGAAGCAGCGACAGGCAAAAATCAGCCAAAATCAGCCAAAATTCGGGGGGTGAGTGTTAAACTTGGGCTAGGGTATCATATATCCGAACATGAAAATGATGTTCCCAAAAGAGCAGGACATAAAACGAAATTAATGCAGAGTGGAGTCTGGGTCAATACCAACTTATCCGCAACTGACATGTCAATAAAACTTCTTGCGGTTGGCAAGTTTTATAATCGTGTTATGAATAGAAAAATTCTGGATGTGTGGGGTAGTGGCACTGAGGTAGAGTTTGATATTCCAACGCGAATATCCAGTTCTTAGGTTCCTGTAATATTCGCGATTTCTCCGCCATATCAAGGATTTTATTTACTTCGAACGTACAAGCTTGAAGTTATTCTCAATCGCTGTTTTCTCGGAAGAGTCTTTGGTGCCATCATTCGGTAACGATGCAAGATAGGTTCCTGCGCGTGTTACGAAACAAATGTGTGTAAATGAGGTTCTTCCTCCCATGTTTATATTCTGCTTACTTCAAGCTGTGAGTCGAAACTATGAGTGTATTTTGAAGCCAATAGTGAATCGCTGGGTGGGTTCCATAGATCGAGAATAATCAGTACCAACAAATTGGAAAACGATTTTCGTGGCAAAAGGTAATGATGGAAACTATCTGCAACACTGTATAGAAGTTGAAGCAGCTGTACGTCTTGCGCAAATGGATGCGATGGGACGGCTTCATATTTCTCTTACGCATGGAATGGCACCGTTTGAGTCATTTGATGTGCCGTTTGATAAGAGAAAGGCAGGCGGCACATTCCACAAGCTTATTAAGAAAAAGTTGGCAGATTCAAAAAAAACGCCGCAAGCTGATGAACCGGCTGTTGTGAAGGCATACCGTAAAACACTGGCATCTGATATATGCTATCCCAACTCGGCAGAGTTGTTGAAAGCCATAATTGGAAGAGACAATCTGTCTGGTGGGATTACGGAGATTAACCGGAATAAACATGACACTCTCTCCTCAGCCTGGCTCAATACAAGCGTTAAGACGAATTATTCGTCATGGCGCAAGCAAGTACATCCGGATGGCATATTGGCGTGCCCCGAGTATCTTCAGACACCATGGTTGTTCACAATGGATCCGATGACGTACGTTGAAAAGGGCAATATGGACGACTACAACCTTCACCGGTTTGATATCGGTATTTTGTCTGGTGCCCTCAGTCGATATTTTAGTAGTGGAACCCCTGGGGTTGCAGCTTTGTTCGTATACAATGTTGGTGTGCAAAATAACAATGCGCAATATCAATTTGCGAAATTTATGAAAGATTTGAAGGAACACATTGTAGACAAACTCTCAGAATATTATGAAGTTGCCGTATCTTTTTACTCGCTTCCGCATATAGGTGGAAACCGTAACCTCGCAGGATTGATTCATTCTTCTCAAATCGCTCTTTTGTCAAATCTCACATCAGCTGGATTAGAGCATGGTATAGCACCAGGACGGACATTTGATTTATGAGTTCCGAGTTCCTGGGACACAATACATAATTTTGTTGTTCTGCCAGTATAGTCATCCTGGCATTGATAGGGCGTCGGACTGGGTGTTGAGAAAGAATAAGTAGGCGCAAAAAACGATTTAAGTATCGTGTCCCTGGAATTTTTCGGAACTGATGGATACCTGGGGAAAATACATTTGTCAGTAAAAAAATTAAGGATTTTGTGTTACGTGCAGCGCGTGTTAGAACGTTGTGCCATGACACAGAAAGCATCAGGTAAAACCGTCCGGGTCCGGGATATCAGCACTCTTAAGACATCGCAAGATGCCCCACGAGACATGCTCAAGTCCGTGTCTATCCATGTGATGTTGAATTTTAAGTGAGACAGAAACACGGGTCCAAATTTGTCACAAACAGCAACCAAAAGGATCACAGGAGCAATTTGTAATCATGTCCGGTAGCGTGATACAGTTGTTATGGTGATCCTTTCGGGTGGGAAACATGACCGGCCAGGTACACACGTCGGCGCCGGGCCCTGACTCCCCCCGCTACGGGCGCCGGTTCGAGGAGACCTTGGGGCCGACCGAGCCCCACAAAGCGAGGCCATAACCATGAAACAAAATCGCGCTGATTGGAAAGCAAAGAACTACGCGAAGGAATATGACGCCAAAATGACTAAAAAAGCGCCGCATGAAATCCAGATGGAACAAGGGAAAAAGAACTACGCAAAGACAATAGCGCGCGCTAAGCGATGCCAGGAAGAAGTGAACGAGATTGTCAGAGCCAGCCGCGAGGTATTCTCTTTACGCAGCGGAGTCGAAACCAGAAGAGATGCAATAGCAACCATCAGTTCGCGGGCCAATAGCATCCGGCAGTTGCTGAGCAATATCGAGCAGAGTTGTGAAAAGGAACATCTGCAAAGATTGTAGAAATAACCATGGCATCAGCATCGACACCCTGGCGGTCGAGCTCGCCGACGTACGCGAACCGAGTTCCGGGGACACAATATTTAATTACGTTTAACCGGGTCATAAGGCCGCGCAAGATGAGTTGGATAATTGTGGTGGGAAAGTCATTCGCCGGCATCCCGGTTATCTACGATTGAGGAAATCACGTCATGTATCACTCCAACCAATAGGCCGCTATCGAAAAACCTCATAGCGCACACCAGCTTTCTGACTGGCGGTCCTGATTCGGTATTCAAACCGGCCTTCCTTGCCATCCGTGTCATAAATCACCACCGCTGGCTGCTTGCCGGTCAGGTGACTGAAAAACAGCGCCTGCTGCACGCTGTCCAGGCTGCTACTTTTGTCCAGGCCACCCTCGTAGACCATCGTGCCGGTCTCACAATCCACCTTTACGTAGTTGCGACCGCCGGCAGACGTGTACCCATGACGGGTTTCCGTCTCCCCGTTGACCGTGGTACAAAACCGGCGATTGTAATCATTTTCTGACGCTGTCTTGCGGAGCGCCGACTGGCTCGCTACTTTCGCAGGCGAACCAGTGTTTTCCCGCGCAGGATGGCCAGACCGTGTACCAACATGGCAATGCCGCGGTAGTTTGCCGGCGTGACAGTCCTTGGCGTCCGTCCGCCCGGAATGCCCCTGGACCGACAGCGCCACCGATAGCAACAGGCCGGTGCACACCAGTTTCATCAGCAACCCTTTAATATGCGTCAATACCATCACAAGGACCTTTTCAACAGAATATTTCGACGTTGATAACTACTTTCTGTGTCCGAAAACATATCCGGTAATTTACCATAAAAGATGAGTATTATCAAATACATATGTAATAAAATATGCTCCAGATCAGCAGCAGATGGATTTGCCTGGAGGTATTTGCGGAGTTGTTTATGAGGTTGTGGTTGTGTGCTGAATTTGAGCTCTTCCGGTAAAACCGGACTAGGCTAAATTAGGGATTTTTGGCAAAATCACATAGCCATGAGTAAGGTTTGCTCATAAAAAAACTAACTTTATTGAACATAAATGTGAAATATTTCGAGGCTTAAGCTGAGTTGATTTATAACGGGGAGGTCATAATTGGTGCTCTCCCCTAACTGCTGTAGACCTAATTCTAGAATTGACTATGACTCCCTGCTGATGTAAGACTAACATTAAAAGAAAAGAACATCATGGCCTTAAAAAAATCTGAACTCTACGCATCCCTTTGGTCGAGTTGCGACGAACTGCGAGGAGGCATGGATGCTAGTCAATACAAAGACTACGTCCTAGTTCTTCTATTCATCAAGTATGTCAGCGACAAATACGCGGGCGTGCCCTACGCGCCAATCACTATCCCGGACGGCGCAAGCTTTTCTGATATGGTAGCCCTGAAGGGGAAGGGTGACATTGGTGACAAGATCAATAAGGAGGTCATCGCCCCACTGGCTCAAGCCAACCAATTATCCGACTTGCCGGACTTCAACGATGCCACCAAGCTGGGAACCGGCAGGGAAATGGTGGACAGACTAACGAATCTGATCGCCATCTTCGAGAATAAAGCCCTAGATTTTTCAAAGAACAGGGCCGATGGCGACGACATCCTCGGCGACGCATACGAGTACCTGATGCGCCACTTTGCTACCGAGAGTGGCAAGAGCAAGGGCCAGTTTTACACACCAGCAGAGGTTAGCCGAGTCATTGCACAAATCATCGGTATCCATGACGCCCAGACTAGTGCCTCCACAACTGTATACGACCCCACCTGCGGATCCGGATCACTCCTGCTCAAGGTAAGCGACGAGGCCGCCACCGGTGTTACGATCTACGGGCAGGAGAAGGATGCCGCCACTAGCGGCCTCGCTCGGATGAATATGATCCTTCATAACAATCCGACCGCACTGATCGTGCAAGGCAACACGCTGACCGATCCTAAGTTCAAGGACGGCGACGACCTCAAAACTTTCGACTATGTTGTTGCTAATCCGCCCTTCTCAGATAAGCGCTGGAGCACGGGGTTGGATCCCCTAAATGATTTCTTCGAACGCTTCAAATTCTTCGGAATACCACCCGCCAAGCAGGGCGATTATGCCTATCTGCTCCATATCGTCAGGTCTCTCAAGAGTACGGGCGATGGTGCCTGCGTCCTGCCACACGGTGTCCTGTTCCGTGGCAACACTGAGGCAGAAATTCGTCGCAACCTCGTGCGAAAAGGCTACATCAAGGGCATCATAGGTCTACCCGCCAACCTCTTCTATGGAACTGGTATCCCTGCTTGTATCGTGGTCATTGAGAAAGGAGATGCCCATTCGCGCAAGGGAATATTTATGATCGATGCAAGCGGCGGCTTCATGAAGGAGGGCCCGAAGAACCGGCTACGCAGCATGGACATCCACAAGATAGTAGACGTCTTCAACAAAAGCCTCGATATCTCGAAATACTCACGCATGGTTCCCTTCTCGGAGATAGAACAGAACGATTTCAACCTCAATCTACCGCGCTACATCGGCAGCCAAAAGTCAGAAAACCTGCAGGACATCGCTGGCCATTTGCAGGGAGGTATTCCCGCCTCAGATGTCGATTTGCTGAATCATTACTGGGCCATCTGCCCAGAATTGAAACACAGTCTATTCAAGGAAAACCGCCTCGGCTATCTCGACCTTGCAGTGGAGAAATCGACTATCAAATCCGTTATCTATGAGAACAATGAGTTTACGTCCTATATAGCGGACATGAAATCCCACTTTGCTATATGGCATGACAAAAGTATTGCGGCGCTCAAGGAGCTACAAACTAGTTCCCATCCCCGGGAGATTATTTCTACACTTTCCGAGGATTTGCTCTCGCACTACGTCAATAAGCCACTCATTGACCCCTACGACATATATCAGCATCTGATGGATTACTGGGCCGAGACCATGCAGGACGATTGCTACTTTATCACCTCCGAAGGCTGGAAGGCTGAGACTTATCGTATCATAGAGACTGACAAAAAAGGCAAAGAGAAGGACAAGGGCTGGGACTGTGACCTCATACCCAAGTCCCTCATCGTTGCACACTACTTTCCCGGGGACCAGACCGCAATCAACCAGCTTGTTATTGAACTGGATAGCGTTACTGCCCGCCTCGCAGAAATGGAGGAAGAGCACGGTGGCGAGGAAGGGACCTTCGCTGAATTAGATAAAGTTAACAAGACTACTGTTATCGCTCGATTAAAAGAAATTAAGGGTGAGATTGATATAGAGAATGAAGTTGCCGTGCTTAACGATTGGCTGAAATTCAACAAAGAGGAGACAGGGATCAAAAAGCGCCTCAAGGAAGCTGAAGCCGCGCTTGATAGCCAGGCCTACGCCTTATATCCGAAGCTCTCCGAGTTCGAGATTAAGACGCTCGTAGTAGACGACAAATGGCTCGCTTCTATTGATGTTGCCATCCACAGCGAGTTAGACAGGGTGAGCGAACAACTCACCCGGCGTGTAAAGAAGTTGGCCGAACGCTACGAGACTCCGATGCCTCAGATGGTCAGTCGCGTGACCGAGTTAGAGGCTAAGGTGAACAGCCACTTGGAGAGGATGGGGTTCACATGGATGTGAAGCCTGGGTACAAGCAGACCGGGGTAGGGGTGATTCCGGAAGAGTGGGAAGTAGTTCCAGTTGGTCAGCTTCTACGCCGTATGCCAAGTTACGGAATCAACGCTCCTGCAGTTTCGTTTAACTCTCAGCTCCCGATATATCTACGAATCACCGACATTACCGAGGATGGTAAGTTCGCAGAAGCAACCAAGATGTCAGTCGAAGACGCTGCTGCGGAATCATATAGCTTGGAATCGGGGGATATCGTATTTGCTCGAACAGGTGCGACTGTCGGGAAGTCGTATCTCTATGATTCTAAGGATGGACGATTGGTCTATGCTGGGTTTCTTATTCGTCTCAGTCCTGATCCGGAGCGTTTAGTTCCGGCATTTCTCTCGTTCTACGCTCAGAGCCCCTCTTATTGGAACTGGGTTAAAGTAAATTCTATGCGTAGTGGACAACCCGGAATTAACGGACGTGAGTATGCAAGCCTTCCCATCCCCCTCCCGCCTATGTTCGCAGAACAAGAAGCCATCGCCGAGGCGTTGAGCGACGCGGATGCTCTCATCGAGTCCCTAGAGCAACTTCTAACCAAGAAGCGCCAGATCAAAAAAGGCGCAATGCAGGAATTGCTCACCGGCAAGAAGCGCTTACCAGGCTTCAGTACAGATTGGCAGGCGAATAGATTAGGATCCACTGCCATCCTCAAAGCGCGCATTGGCTGGCAGGGCTTAACTACCAATGAGTACCTGGACGCCGGGGACTACTATCTTGTAACAGGTACAGAATTTAAGGAGGGCTACATCGATTGGGATGGTTGCAATTATATCGATGAATTTCGTTACAAGCAGGACAAATACATTCAACTAAAAGAACGAGACGTTCTTGTGACTAAGGATGGGACTATTGGAAAAGTCGCGTTGGTAAGAGGTCTACCTAAACATGCAACGTTGAATAGTGGAATCTTCGTGATAAGACCGATTAAAAATGCCTTTTGCCCTGAGTTTTTTTACTATCTACTTTGTTCGAGAGTATTCACAGAGTTTCTTGATCAACTTAGCGCTGGGTCGACAATCAATCACCTCTATCAGAAGAACTTCGTAAATTTTGTTTACAAGACTCCCGCAACTATTGTCGAACAAGCCACTATCGCTGCCATCCTTTCTGACATTGATGCAGTAATTGCAGTGCTCGAAGCCAAACTCATCAAGGCCCGCCAAATCAAACAGGGTATGATGCAAGAATTGCTAACCGGGAGGATCCGCCTCATATGAAAATCTCGACTGTCCTGGATCACATCGACAGCGGTCACATGGCCCTGCCCGAGTTTCAGCGCGGCCATGTCTGGAATCGGGACCAGGTGCGGGGCCTCTTCGACTCGCTCTATCATCGGCATCCGGTGGGCGGGCTACTGGTCTGGGCGACCGAATCCAGGACAGCCGCGCATCGCGGCGACGGGGCGTTGGCTACGGGTGTAGTGAAGTTGTTTCTTGATGGGCAGCAGCGCATAACCTCTCTGTATGGCGTTGTTCGTGGCGAACCACCAAAATTTTTCGATGGCAATGAAAAGTCCTTCACTGGACTGCGGTTTCATTTGAAGACTGAAACTTTCGCCTTCTACCAGCCAGTGAAGATGCGCGATGACCCGCTTTGGATTAATGTATCTGAATTGATGAAGGCGGGTAATGCCGGACTCGGTAACTTCATTACGCGCCTGAACACCCATCCGGAGTTGAAGGACGCTATGGGGGATTATGTAGCGCGGCTAAGCAACCTACTTGCCGTGACCGAAATCGCCCTGCATGTCGAGGAAGTTACTGGCACCGATAAAACGCTGGATGTGGTGGTCGACATATTCAACCGCGTAAACAGCGGCGGTACGAAGCTCTCAAAGGGGGATTTGGCGCTAGCAAAAATTTGCTCCGACTGGCCCGAAGCACGCGACATCATGAAGGCCAAACTCCTGGAATGGGCTGAGGCCGGTTATCGCTTCAATCTCGATTGGTTACTGCGTTCTGTGAACACGGTACTTACCGGAGAGGCAAAGTTTCATTATCTACATGACAAAAGTGCGGAAGATATTCAAGACGGTTTGAAGCGGGCAATTAAACACATCGACGCCAGCCTGAACCTGATCGGCGGTCGGCTGGGGCTGGACCACGACCAAGTCTTTTTTGGTCGCTTCGGCGTGCCGGTGATGGTTCGCTACATTGACCAACTTAACGGCCCGATGAACGAGACCGAACGAGACAAACTCCTGTTCTGGTATGTACAAGCAGGCATGTGGGGGAGGTTCTCCGGATCAACGGAGTCCTTTATTGACCAGGACTTGGCAGCATTGGAAGGCCCCGACGGAGGATTGAATAGATTGTTAGAGCAGTTGCGCCTCTGGCACGGCGGGTTACGTGTGGAACCGGATCATTTTACAGGCTGGAGCCTCGGTGCCCGCTTCTACCCAGTACTCTATCTGCTCACTAGGATGGGGCAGGCGTGCGACTGGGGTACAGGACTACCGCTCAAAGCCAACCTACTCGGGAAAATGAGCCAGCTGGAGGTGCATCATATTTTCCCCAAGGCGCAACTCTATAATCAGGAGTACAAGCGACCCGAAGTGAACGCTTTAGCCAACTTCTGTTTTCTGACCAAGGACACCAATCTCAACATCAGCGATCGGTTACCGGAGGAATATCTTCCGGAGGTCGAAACGGCGCACCCTGGTGTTCTGGCGTCGCAGTGGATACCTATGGATTCTGAACTTTGGCGGCTCGAAAACTTCCACGACTTTCTTGAAGCCCGCAAGGTATTGCTGGCTGCTGAGGTCAACCATCGAATGGAAGAGTTTCTGCACGGCGACACTCGCTGGCTGACCGGTACGAAGGCAGCAGTCCCGGCGGCGGTTGCGGTCGTCGGTGGTATTAGTAGCGATGAAGAGGAAGCTCAGATCGAGAGTCTGAATAACTGGATGGAGGCGCAGGGTCTACCCCGAGGTTTGGTGGCCTATGACTTCGCCGATACCGAGACAGGCGAGCAAAAAGCGGTGTTCGATCTTGCTTGGTCCAACGGTGTTCAGGCTGAACTCAGTCAACCTGTGGTCGTGCTTCTGAATGAAGGTGCCGAGACCATCGCTATAGCTAGCCAGGCAGGTTTCCGGTGTTTCACTACGGTCACCGAGTTTAAGAGGTACGTTCAGGCAGAGGTGTTGTTTGAGGAAACAACACCATGAATTCCGTTGGTCTACCCGAACGCGCGACACAGAAGCGTGTCATTGCATTGTTCCGCAACGAACTAGACTACCGCTATATCGGCAACTGGATTGACCGCAACAATAATAGCAATATTGAGGAGAACCTGCTCTTGGCATGGCTGACTAAATGCGACTACACGCCAGCGGAAACCAACGCTGCGCTCCATATACTCCGCACCGAAGCGAACAATTACAGCCGTACGCTCTACAGCAACAACGAGGCTGTCTACAGCCTACTGCGCTACGGAGTGCCTGTGAAGACTGAGGCAGGCAAGGTGACGGAGACTGTCCACCTCGTCAACTGGCAAGAGCCAGAGCAGAACGATTTTGCCATTGCCGAGGAAGTGACGCTCAAGGGGAATCAAGAGCGACGCCCCGACATCGTGCTGTATGTGAATGGCATCGCCGTTAGCGTGCTGGAGTTGAAGAACAGCCGGGTGAGTATTGGTGACGGCATTCGTCAAAATCTCTCGAATCAGCAGCCGGAGTCCAACGCCTGGTTCTTCAGCACTGTGCAGTTTATTTTTGCCGGTAATGACTCCGAGGGTTTACGGTATGGCACCACCGGCACCCCGGAAAAGTATTTCCTCAAGTGGAAGGAGGATGAGGAAGACAACAGCCGCCTCAAGCTCGATAAGTACCTGCTCAAGATGTGTCGAAAGGAACGGCTGATAGAGTTGATGCACGATTTTGTGCTCTTCGATTGTGGAGTGAAGAAATTGCCGAGAGCGCACCAGTATTTCGGCGTCAAAGCGGCGCAGGCACAAGTGCGCCAAAAGAAGGGTGGAATAATTTGGCATACGCAGGGGAGCGGTAAAAGCATCGTCATGGTGTTCCTTGCTCAGTGGATCCTGGAGAATAACCCCAATGCCCGTGTTGCTATCATCACTGACCGAGACGAGTTGGATAAACAGATAGAACGCGTATTCAAAAACATGAAGTTTGACATCGCCAGAAGCACCAGCGGTAGCAATCTGATGACCCAACTCGGTCAGGCTAAGCCGCGCCTGTTGTGCTCTCTGGTGCATAAGTTCGGCCGCAAGGACGTGAACGACTTTGACGCCTATATCAAGGCGCTGGAAGCCGAGCCCAGCCCGACCGTGGGTGAGGTGTTTGTATTCGTGGACGAGTGCCATCGTACCCAGAGCGGCAAGCTACACCGCGTGATGAAGGCGATGATGCCGAATGCCGTATTTATCGGTTTCACCGGTACGCCCCTGCTCAGTAAGGACGCGCAAACTAGTCTGGAAGTGTTCGGTGGCTACATCCATACTTATAAGTTCAGCGAAGGCGTAAAAGACGGTGTAGTGCTCGATCTGGTTTATGAGGCCCGAGACATCGACCAGCGCCTTGGATCCGAAGACAAGATCGACGCCTGGTTCGAGGCCAAGACCAGGGGGCTGAACGACTGGCAGAAAGACGAGTTGAAGAAACAATGGGGCACCAAACAGATCGTTCTCAGTTCCAAGTCGCGTATGGATCGGGTGGTGAGCGACATCGTCTTCGACTTCAGCGTCAAGCCACGTCTTTCAAGCCGCCGCGGCAATGCCATTCTTGTCGCCTCCAGCATCTACGAGGCATGCAAATACTTCTCACTGCTCCAGTATACGCCATTCAAAAGCCAGTGCGCCGTCGTGACGTCCTATAACCCACAGGCCAGGGATATAACGCTGGAGGAAACCGGCGCGAACACGGAAACCGACAAGCAGTTCATTTACAACACCTATACCGAGTTGCTGAAGGACGTTGACGCAAAACCCGACATGACTAAGACGGAGACCTACGAAGATTCTGCCAAGGCGCTATTCACCAAAGAGCCGGCGAATATGAAACTACTCGTTGTGGTGGATAAGCTTCTCACCGGCTTTGACGCGCCTCCCTGTACCTATCTCTATATTGATAAGTCCATGCAGGATCACGGCTTGTTTCAGGCTATCTGCCGCACCAATCGGCTTGACGGTGAAGATAAGGAGTTCGGTTACATCGTCGACTACAAGGACCTGTTCAAGAAGGTGGAGAATGCGATCGCGGTATATACTTCCGAGTTGGACCACAGCGCGGGTGGAGACGAACCAGAGGTGCTGCTGAAGGACCGCTTGAATAAGGGTAAGGAACGCCTTGATACTGCCATTGAATCGCTTGTTTTGCTCTGCGAACCCGTCGAGCCACCCAAGGGTGAGTTGCAACACATACACTATTTCTGCGGCAACACCGAGGTCGCTTCTGACCTGAAGGAACGGGAACCGCAGCGTAATTCGCTATATCAGGCGACAGTAGTTCTCGTTCGTGCCTATGCTAACATTGCCGACGAACTGGACTCGGCCGGCTACAGTATCGATGACATCAGCCGCATTAAGCAGCAGGTGGATCATTATTTAAAAGTTCGGGAAATTATCCGCAAGGCCAGTGGCGAGACACTTGACCTCAAGGCCTACGAGGCTGACATGCGGCACCTCATCGACACCTACATCGAGGCGGATGAATCGCGGCAGATTTCTCCCTTCGATGGAATGGGACTGCTGGAGTTAATCGTGAAGCTCGGTATCGATAATGCGATCAACACGCAACTCGGAGGGCTGAAGGGAAACAAAAACGCCATTGCCGAGACCATAGAGAACAATGTTCGACGCAAGATCATCAAGGAGCACCTAATCGATCCGGCTTACTATGAGAAGATGTCGGCCCTGCTCGACGAGATTATCTCGGCCCGGAAAACCAACGCCATCAAGTACGAGGAGTACCTGAAGCGCATAGCAGACTTGGTGCAGAGGGCTGAGGAAGGGCTTGAGGAGGATACACCTGAACAGTTGAAGAACAGTCCGGCACTTCGGGCGCTATACAATAACTTGAAGAATATTGGTGAGACTCATGCACGGACGAATCACGTGGCCGAAGAACCAAACGAGTATATGGTCTCTGGCTACCCAGTATTGGAGAAGGCGATAGAGATCGACGCAGTGGTTAAACGGGTCCGACCGGATGGATGGCGCGGAGTCCAGGCCCGTGAGCAGGTCATCAAGGCTGCGTTGTATAAGTGTTTACAAGATGAGGCCGAAGTGGAGCGGATCTTCCCAATCATCAAGGCGCAAGACGAGTACTGATGGTGTCTCAGATCAAGTTGGGCAACGACGCGGTGGATGTGGTCTTTAAGGACATCAAGAACGTTCATCTCAGTGTTCACCCCCCCACTGGCAGCGTACGCATTTCCGCCCCTAAACATATGAACCTAGATACCGTCCGCGTGTTTGCTGTTTCCAAACTTGCCTGGATCCAAAAACAACAGAAAAACCTTCGGGAGCAGGAGCGCGAAACTGTTCGAGAGTATACAGATCGAGAAAGTCATTATGTTTGGGGGAAACGCTATTTGCTCAGGATTGTAGAAGTAGATTGTGCACCGACGGTAGAATTACAAGCTAGGGAAATGATTCTGAGGGTTCGACCCTGTGCAAGTACCGAAGTCAGAGGAGACACTATTTCCAAGTGGTACCGCAAGCAACTGAAGGCGGCTATTCCAGAGTTGCTCGCGAAGTGGGAGCCTATCGTAGGTGTACACGCTGAGTGTTTTTTTGTACAAAAGATGAAAACGAAGTGGGGAAGTTGTAATCCCGATAAACGTAGCATTCGTCTCAATACCGACTTAGCCAAGAAGCCACCACGGTACCTTGAATACATCGTCGTGCATGAGTTAACACACCTAATAGAAAAGACACATAACAACCGCTTTACCGCGCTGATGGATCAATTTATGCCCCAATGGAGAGATTATCGGCAAATGCTCAATACGAGTCCACTTACGTACGAAGATTGGGACGACTAAGGAAGACCTGAAAAAGCTACTGATGAGAGACTTACTGGATAGGCACTACAACCAGTTGACCTTCCCCCAGCAACTGGAAGAGGAGAACCGGCAATTGAAGCGCATGGTGGCGGATTTGAGCCTGGATAAGCAGATGTTACAAGATGTGCTCGCAAAAATGTATGGTCCGCCCCGGGTTTGCAAGACAAATAACTGGCGAGGCAAGTCAGGTCTGCGCAAATGTATCCGGCCTGTTTATGGCACCCGCAGGTGCCTGGCCATGATGGAGATCCGCATGCGACTGGCCTACTTAGTTGGTACGGTCTCGAAGACCGCTTTTTTGCACCAGGCTTAAGTCACATGGGTTGACCCTGTCGCCATCAGTTAAATTCCCTTGCAGAACACGGTGAGTTCAATTTGTTTAGGCCGCCTCCATCCGGTACACGGAACCGGTCGTAATAATGGCCCAGCAGATACGGGCAATCTTGTTGGCTAATGCGACAACCACGACGTTACGATGGGCCCGTATCTGCAAGGCATCCAACCACTTTCCCAATGCATGGTGTTCCCGGTTCAGGTGCATATAGACACTGCGAGCGCCGTGAATGAGTAAGCGCCTCACGTAGGTGTTGCCGCGTTTACTGATTCCCATTAAGCGCGGTACACCGCCGGTAGAGTGCTGCCTGGGTACCAGTCCCAGCCAGGCAGCCAGGTCCCGTCCCCGGCGGAACTGACTGGCATTACCCACAGCAGCGACCAGGGCGGTGGCGGCCAGGGGGCCGATCCCCGGGATGGTCATCAAGCGTGAGCAATCATCCCGGGTTTTGGTGATCAACTCTAATTCCTTGCTCACCTGGTGTATATGTTCTTCGAGTTGCTGCCAATGCTGCCATAAGCGGTGCAACAGTTCACGCATGCGCATGGATAACCGGTTATCGCCATCCTCCAACACCTCGGGCAAGGTCCGTTTTAGATAGGCGCGGCCGGTGGGGATGGCCAGGTCGTTTTCCAACAGAAAAGCCCGGATCTGGTTGATGATGGCGGTACGATCATGCACAAACCTGTCGCGGGTACGGTGCAATGCCTGCAGGTCAAGTTGCTCGGTATTCTTCACCGAAACAAAGCGCATGGTAGGTCGCCCGACGGCTTCGGCAATGGCCTGGGCATCATTGAAGTCATTCTTGGATGCTTTCAGGAACGGTTTCACGAACTGTGCCGGGATAATCCGTGCTTCGTGACCTTGCATGAGCAGGGCACGGGCGAGTTGCTGTGAGCCGGGACAGGCTTCCATCCCGATCAGACAAGGGGGTGTGTTGGCGAACAGGGTCATCAGGTCGTGGCGACGCCGTTTCTCTTTCATTATCGGTTTGCCGGCGCGGTTCAGGCCGATGATATGGAACCAGGTTTTACCAATATCTATGCCAATAGTTGTGATAGTCATCTTAGTCTCCCTCAAATAATTAGTGTATCGAAACCCCATTATCTCAGTTTAAGAGTGGGGCGGACCATTCCATTAGTGGTGAAGCCGGCGCAGAAGCGCCGGCAAATGAGTGCGTTACAGGACGCCTATTGGGTGAGTACCCGCCGGGCCTGTGAGGTGATCCGGTTGCAGCGTTCGACGTATTACTATCAAGCCACTCGCCCCACAGACGCGGCATTGCGACACCGGCTCAACGAGCTGGCAGCGGTGCGGGTACGTTATGGGTATCAGCGGCTCTGTATCCTGTTGCGGCGTGAGGGCTGGCAGGTCAACCACAAGAAGGTGTATCGGCTGTATTGCGAGGAAGGGCTGAATTTACGCAGTAAACGACCGCGTCGGCGCCGGGCTGCGGCCCACCGCTGTGCCCGTCCTGAGAACCGCGCGGTGAACCAGTGTTGGGGCATGGATTTTGTCGCGGACAGTTTGTTTAACGGCGCCGGATCCGGGCCTTAACTGTAGTCGATAATTTTACCCGGGAATGTCTGGCGATCCATGTTGAACAGTCCATTAGAGGCGAACACGTGGTGGACATTATGGAACAGCTTAAACTGAGTGAGCTGCGTGTTCCCTTACGTATTCAGGTGGATAACGGGAGTGAGTTCATCTCCAAAGCACTCGATAAATGGGCCTATGAGAACCGGGTGACGCTGGACTTCTCAAGGCCCGGAAAACCCACGGATAACCCGTTTATTGAATCGTTCAACGGCAGCTTTCGGGATGAATGTCTGAACACGAACTGGTTCTTGTCTCTGGACGATGCGAAAGAAAAAATAGATACCTGGCGGATGGAGTATGATCAATATCGACCCCATTCATCACTGAATGATCTGACACCGGAGGAGTTTTACCAGCAACACCAAAAAGCCGGAAATCTTGAATTTACAGGTGTCTAGTTCCGGGGTGAGGTTCACAAGCCGGAAATCTTGAATTTACGGGTGTCTAGTTCCGGGGTGAGGTTCACACCAGCAAAAAATCCAAATGGCAAGATGTATCTAACTATTCAAACAATTTAAATTCACGGCCTGCAAACACCCCAGCAGTGAAGGAATCTGTATTGGTCCAGCCCAATCGTATGCCACCGTTTAAATTTTCTTCACTGTCCTCGAACAGATAGATCGGTAATTCGAGACCGGTGTGATCATTTTCGAAATCATGTGTGACTTTCAGCGCCAAACCCAAATTGGGTTTACTGAATTCCCTGCGTGCTTCAAAGGCCAATAAGCGCTTAATGTTTTGAGTGGGCGCTCCAATACTACCTGTCACACAAACCGTGGGGGTCGTACCCAAGGTAACGGGACACGCGGTTACTGTGTTTACCGCTTTGTAGGCGTTTTGATGTGTGTATTCCAGCATGAGTGACGCATTAAATTTCGGTGGGATCAGTTTTGCCTTGACCCCCACTACCCAAGGATTTTCATCTTGGTCCCGTTTCATGAGTGTCGAAGGATCAAAAAAATTGAACTCTTCGGTGCCTATTTTCCCATGAATTCCATAGGAGAATTTCCACGTACGAGGTCCCCAAAAATAGGAACTGAACACTGGATAAAGATTCAGCTGATTTATTTGTTTTAATCTTTCTTTAACTGTATCAGTTTCACAATCTTCATCATTCAACACATCAATGCCCACCAAATTGCAAATTGTGATAAACCCGGGTATAAATTGGCCATTTTCATCAAGAGGGCGTTGTCGATCATTCACATATGAGCGGGAATAACTGAACTCCAGATCAAATGCATTGGTCAGGCCATCCAAACTTGGAAGATTGATAAATTCGTTATTATTTTTATCAATCGGAGCCGATGCCTTTAATGTAAAAGCCGAATAGTATGCTTTGTCATCGGGAAAATTGGGTAAGATATCCGATATCTTTCGACTTAGCATGAATGATGCTTTGCCGGAATCCGTGGTTTGATTTAATTCAAATTCTGATACTATCTGGCTTTGCTTTTTTGTTACATTTTTTGGTTTTATATCACTATTGAAGACGTCTTTTCGCTCGAGGTTTGATAGGGCCGATACGGGCATTACAATATTGATAGCCTTAACCTGATTAACAGCCGTCAACTGTAAGGTATCCATACTGTCCGTCTGTTGCAGTGGTGCGGCTGCAATAGCATCTGTTTTCACCTCCTGTTGACTTTGTTCTTGAGCTTTAAGCTCGGCGAGGATCTCTGCTCTCACTTTCTCTCTCTCCTGACGCAATAATTCCTTGATTTCTGCTAATTGTGCGGCGGAAAAGTTAGTAGCTAGACCGTAATTGCTGTAACAGACCAAGCCTAGCAAAGCAATAATAATAAAATGACGAATAGACACTAGTTTTCTCCTTTAGTTTACTTTGAATCGTTTGACACCACCGCCGTTAACTTCGTCGGCAGGGATACTATTTTCTTTTTTGACTACCTCATTACCCTTCGTGTCTTTACCGATAATCTTGAGCTTGGCTCCGCTTGCGCCACTCATCCACCAGATTAAAATATGGCGTTGGCCGGCGGTTAATGAAATACTTCCTTTACCACTATTTAATTTGATATCTTTATTACCCACCGCGATCCAATATCCATCGATGTGACTGTCGGGTGTGACGGTAAACGTGATTTTCTTCTTCGACATTTGTTTCTCCTAGATTATTTTTCGTACATTATTTAAAAGAGTGGTCAAGGTCTGATCAAATTGTCATTGAAAAAACAGTTAGGACCAAAAAGGACCACCACCATGAAAGGGGATACTACGAAACCATTAAGCAAGGTGATACGTATTGACGAGAACAAGATTCGTGACCACCTAGATGAATTGGTCTGAGGCACGATTGAGGAGAGTGTGAGCGCCATGCTGGAAGCAGAAACCGGCGAGATGTGTAAGCTGCGGTGCTACGAACACTCTCCAGAACGGGTCGATACCCGGTTCGGCTAATCTTCCCCCCCATTCAGGTCCACACACAAGCTGGGGCACCTCAGCCATGGAAATCCCTCAATCTACGAGAATCTGATCTTGGGGAAAGATCAAACGATGACAGAAAGTCATTTGTACTCAAAACAAGAAAGCAGGTGTCACATAATATTAAGCATCCAAGGTTCGTTTGTCCGAACTGTCCCCTTTAGATGCATATTTCCGTTTGGCTTCAGGTACGCCAAGGGCTGTCCATAATGTTTAGCAATCCAACTTCCCCGCATTGAGCCTTCACGCATATCAGTTTCGCGTTCTGTAATCCGTCCTGGCAAGTGTAGGTCCTTGGTGCTTGCATTGAACCATGCGTTGCGGTCGCTCTTGGAAGACAGGACCAGATCCTCGGTCGAAGGGTTGCCATTGTCCTGCTCATGAATGGTTCCCAGCAAATGCAAGTCGCCAAACAAGGGGTCAATCCACGCGAAGATATCGTTGTCCTTTCGCAGGACGAATGGAACTTGCGTATCGTAGATGTAACCTGTGGAATCCGGCAAGTTGCGATGATCGATGACATCGATGCCGCGGACAGTATCTTGTGGCATGATGTTGCGTAGAAAGGTGTCGCTGGGGAAAACGGGCGCTGACGCATTACCGATTGGAGATGGAAACGACGCTTGGGGGGGGGCCGCCGCCTTGTTGCGATTTGTCTCGGTCGAGCCGTCCCATGGCCACATTAGGTCTTCGATATTATGGCCGTAAATCGCGTGAGGCGTCATCGAACGCGACGGGGGTATATTGTTAGGGCGGTCCTGATCATTCTCATCCTGCCAAAGAGCCCAGACATGGTCGACCTCGCAGTGATGCAAAAAGAACATGGGGTCGTTAGGCGATGTGGCCGGGCGTCCCATAAGGCCTCCTATCCAGACATGTCCCCATCCATGAAATTCCATCGACTCAATAAATGTTTGGAACGTGATATAGTCGGGGAGACTCAGCAGTTCCTCCATGTCACGGCGAGTAGGGAACTCGGTCCAGGGATCCGCCGTTCGGTCAAGACCGAATTGGCGAGTCAAAGTCGTCGTGTTGAATCCACGGCGCTGCATACTTAGAGGTCGTTCTTCGACACTCAGTGTTTGTCTGATTGGAAAGCCATGCAAGGGGTTCCCGTTTACATCGTCAGGCCACCAAGAGGGCCGCTCTGTCTCCGGGACGTTTTCGCGAAAAAAGCCCGAAGTCATTTCGCCATCTGGTCCCGAACCGTCCGGTCCCATAAAGTTGTCCTGGAACAAGACTTCCCGAGACCCCACGGGATCGATAAGATCCCAATAAGGCAGTGTAACAGTTGAATCGATAGTCTGAAGATCCATCTCGAAACGGCGCAACCATTCGCGGTGCCAGGGCAGGAATGCTGGTCCCCCGTGCCCTCCGTCACGAAGGTGTTGTGCGGGGCTACGGGCCAATCGTCGCCGACGCACGATGCGGTGCTCTAAGGGATAGAAATCGTAGACAGTCATGGTCAGCGTGTCCTGCTTCTCATAACGCCCCTTGAGGCCCACGACGGCCTTTAGAAAATTCGAACGTTCCTTGTTAGTCAGCCAACGGGCGTTCTTTCGTATTTTCATGGTGGTTCTCCTCAGCGGACTCAAGTGGTGAGTGGTGTGGGTCGCGTGGTAATCTATTCTTGCATGTCCTCATCAATCCAACGCGCGAACAACGATATCCACTCTCCCGGCCAAGGTCCGTCATCATCGACCGGAGGCATAGGCGTGTCCTCGGACTTAAGACGTCTCAAAATCTCACATGCATTGACCTTAACGTCTATATAGTCAGTGAGATCGATATAGGGTTGCATGTGCCGTATATCTAAGTCCCTGAAGAGTGGACGAATATGGAGGTGGAAACTCGTTGGGCGTGCAATGGCTAGGTTCCTCCCTGTGTGAATGAACTCGCGAAGCCTTTATGTAGACGGCAATCAACTGACGGTGCTTTCCAGTAGCTGTAAAGGCAATACAGTTTATACTTACAATATCTTATACATGATTCATAGTTTACACACAACACATCATTTTAATCCATGGTCTCGGCGTCCATGACGGCGTCTCCAGCATCTTCAACAGACGAGCGAGATCATGAGTTGCGGGCTACAGGGTGAACTGCCAATCGACCCACGGCAGACGGCAATGCCGGGTCTTGGCCAGATCGGCGATGGTCTTCACCGAGGCAAAGACTCCCTCAATCCGTTTGCGAATTCCGGGGACACAATATTTAATTTTGCTATTCTGCCAGTATGGTCATCCTAGCATTGAGAGGGCGATGGGCCGGGTGGTGATAAAGAAAAAATAGGCGCAAAAAAACGAATTAAGTATCGTGTCCCTAGAATTCCCCGAAGAATAGTCGCCGACGCAATGCTTGTGTTTACAGATATTTTGTATCGTACGAACTTATAACCGGTTTTCAGAAATCACTCGTTCAATTCCTGTGGGATCGAAAAAATGCAGGCGAGAGTTTTTACAACTGGCTGAGAGAATTCCGAGCATATATTGGGTAACCTGTTCGATTCAAGTATTCAACTCGCTGACGAAGCCGATGTTGTCGATTCGTTTATAGCGAAACTTGCACCGGGTGGGCAAGCAGAAGGCATGACGTTGGGACAGTTCTCGGGTCAGGGTAAGGGAACCAACCAAATTACTTTAAGTACACTACACAGCGCAAAAGGGCGCGAGTTTCGTGTCGTTTTCCTCTTCGGAATGGATCAAGGACGTGTACCGCGTTTCAATGCAAGGGCAAGAGAAATAAGAGAAGCACGACGGTTGTTCTACGTTGGCTTCACGCGCGCAGCAGAAGAGCTACACATTATGTATTCCACCGTGAAGCCGTCGCCATTTGTGCTGGAAGTGATTGCAAGGCTGGGCCTTACAAAAACGACGGCGAACTAACCACGATACACGCATCAATACCTTGAATACTCATAACGCCCTCCTTGAACTTAGAATGTTCCTGCGTTGACCGTGTGTGATCCCAGAGAAAGCATACAAGTCGTGCATCTTTGTATTTCGGGTCGGCGTGATAGAGTGAAGCGTCCTCTCCGACCTCACCAATTAGCTTTGAAAAGCTCTTGTTCGTGTCCTTGCGATGCTTGACTTCAATGAGAGTATGCAAGCTTGGTAGATAAAGGTCAGCACGGGGGCTTTTCTGGCCAACTTGCTGCAGATATATCTCATCGGCGATATCATCAAAGATTGGGCCAAGAAGAACATAAAGAAGGTTCTGTACGTGATATTCGTTTTCAATCAGCCATTTCACCGGACTGGAATTTCGGGTGCGCCCTTTTTCTTTTTCCCATGTCCATCGCTTTAAGCCAACAGGAATGCGTTCGAGGTATACAACGAGATTGTTCAGGGACCATCCGTTTGGCGGCACCAAAGCTAAATCTGTACTCACGTAATCAAAGCAATAAGCCATCAACGCAAGAGTTAAAAGTGACGTATTGTCTCTAGCGTACTTCCTGAACTCCACCATAAATTTGGTGATCAATTCCTGGCGTGTGCGCTGCTCGGTCAGGGTGCAGATACCACGGTAATGCAAGAACAAGGGAATCGTTGCAGACGTGAAAACGGCGGATGTTGAGTCCCGGACATATCGGGCAATATCACATTCAAAGTCACTCAGCCTTCCGTTCGCTATCTGTTGAGGCACAAATCTCGCTATCCAAGATTGAAAAAGCTCTTCCATATCGTTGTCGTGTATCTTATCCACGAGCCACTTGATGGACATCACGCCGACCAGGTCGGAAACCCAGGGCATGGGTGTGGAATCGATACGCGATGCCTGACCAAGGAGGCGGGACAAGTCGGACCTGGATACACTCTGATCATGAACCTGCAAACCTGAAACGATGCATTTCTGGTACAAGGATAACGATTCGAATTCAAAAGAATTAATGCGGGTATCAGTCAAACCCAGAAATTGAAGAAAGCAGGACTTAAATGGATCAGCACTTGCGCCATTAAGTACTTTTCTTCCGACGTACTCGCGAAGCTCGAACGAATTTTCCTTGTCTACAGAAACCATTGCGACTGCCCAATCTTCCCAATCATGATCGAGTCGTTCCAGCCCGGCAATTGATTAAGCCAGCCTAAATTGCGGGCGATGAGATCAGAATAGCTGATCGTGACAGGCATCGGGTTCGGAAAATAGCTACGCCATGAATGTGATGAAAAGTTATACAGTTGAGTAGTAAGGTACGTTATATCCTTGAACGTGGAGTCTTTGTGAATATTTAGGATCAACCCTCTTGGGTGACCATCTGATGCTTGTCTGAGTTCGCGCTGGCCAATGAGATAGACCAGCGTTTCATATTTTGACAAGTTGAGAAATTTTCCTCTTGGAGGAGCCAGTCGCCCTTTGTCCTCATTCGCAGTTGCCGCATCGAACATATGGAGCCCGTGATTCTCTGATATCTTTAAGAATGCGTACTCGACCTGATAATCACGGTACTTCTCGATAACAGTTCTAACAGCCTGAATCTCATCCTTGTTAAATCTCTTTACTGACGCGTGGAACACCAGACGGATCGTATCCCCCTTCTGCCAGTTCATGCGATTCCTGATCTTTTCAATCGTTTCATCGAGAACTGTCGAAAGTGCATCGCAATACGCATCGGGTGGAACCACCTTTGACATGTTGGAGACGATATAGCTACCGTCCCCTGAGAATACTGTGGTGATACCCATTATACGCTGATTGTCGCCGCGTTCTTTGCCGATATTGGCACTGCCAATACCAATAACTAGTTCATGGGAAAGAGTCGGTGACGACTTCAACAACCACGGCACACCACCCATTTTCGCATAACAAGCGAGAGCCATATTGTTCAACGAATAGCCAAGCTGATTGTCATTTTGCTCAAGTAATTCAATCGTAAAATCCTGGACGGGCACCTGATGAAGAAAAAACAGGTTTTTTCCCCAATAGTAAGGATTGTCGACGACTTGGAGTTTCTTGAAAGATTGCCTGACCTGAACAAGCGCCAAATCCCAACGCTCGCCCTCTTCTACTTTTTGCTTGAGTGCACGAGTAATTGCCGCCTTGTATCCATCTACGTCATCAGAATCGGTCACGAAGACTTCGACCTGGCTTGTTCCGATACTGAATTTACCTTCAAGACCTGCACGAAAGTATTTGCTATTGGGTATTCCTTTAAGAAGCTTGCGAACGAATTGTTCAACGACACCTTTATCATGTTTTGAACAAATCATGCAGACTGACGGATTATTTCTATCGAACGTACGTTTCGTATAAGGACCGTGTTGGGTAAAGCCCTTTTCCACCCAATTTGCTTCACCATTATCGTTGAATACAAAAACGGGCCTATCGAGCTGGCCACACATGCCACGTATGTTCTGAGCTTCCTTGAGTTCTACACGTGTTCCGTCAATAAGATCAATTCCGTTCGATTGAAAATACTTTTTGAGCAGATTTACTCTGTTGTTTTTGTTTTCCCCGCCATTGAACGTTGAAATGGTCACGCGTATTCTGTCGACAATGCTATCTTTATTGGAGCCATGCGTATGTTCAACGTAGTCGTTGAAGTTTCTTATGCTTGCTTCCAGATATACGTCGCTGCTGTCTATGTCATGCTCGCTTCCGTCAAGACCCACAATATGAAGTTGGCCGTCTGTAACGTCGCTTACATATCCCAGGAGTTTTCTGTGTCCGTCATCCTGCTCGACAACAACGTAGCGGTCATTGAGATCAAACTCCTTCGCAAGAAAGTAACGACAGGTTTCAGTCACTATTCTGCGCGTGGAAGAATCGATCACAAGGCAGGGAACGTCTTTGATAATTCGTGTGTCCAGCTTGTATTTGACGACTATCTGGAATGGATAACCCTCCCCGATGATCGGCGAAAGCAAGTCGTCTTTAGTTTTGCTGCTGAGTAGCTCAATCGAATAAAAACCCTTTGGCCTGCGGCCCATCGACGACAAATGTTTTTTCACTCCGGCCTTAACCAAGAAGCAGAATAAACTGATATTTTCCGCGAGGCCGAAACTCTCTTCATCACCTGTTAAGGGATATTTGCCATTGGATGAAAAAACAAGAATTTCGTCGTTATGCCTTTTAAAGACGAAGCTGTCATTTTGTTTGGCCTTCAGCGCATCAAACTGCTCTTGATCATAGGGAACGACGCAAGCTTTAATCTGCTTGTCCTGAACCTCCAAAGGGTACGCGTTTAGTGTTATCGGCAAATTGAACTCTCCCTAACTATCAACCGTTTTGGCGTTTTGACCGAACATCCAAGCTACATTCACCTTCATGGTGTTCAAGAAACTCATGCATGCACCTGCGAATGACCCATGATGCGCTGACATCGATACGCTTCGCCAATCGATTAATGGTGGAATAATCATCTGGGTCTACAGTCAAAGTCACTCTCCTCATTGCTTTCGCTTTCGTTTTCTTACGGCTCATCGTAGTCCTCGAATAAGTGATGCATAGTATCATACTGTAGATATGTCAGTACCTTAAAGGCATGACGGCAGACTGGAGCTATACGGCCAGAAAATCTAGAGGTAGATAAATGTGGGACAGTTTATAAGCTGATTTTAAATATATTTATAAATCAGTAAGCTACTATAAAAAATCAATACATCTCGAAATATTCCCTGTGCTCCCAGTCCGTGACATGAGCCAGGAAGCGGGCGATTTCAGCCCGCTTGATATGCAGGAAATAATCAACGAATTGGTCGCCGAACCCGGCTCTCAGTACGGTCGACCCATCCAGCGCCTCGACCGCCTCCATAAGTGATCGAGGCAGTGCCGGCTTGTCAACCTGCTGGTAGGGATCACCCTGAACCGGCTTGCCCGGGTCCGTCCTGTTTTGAATCCCGTCCATGCCTGCATATAACTGTGACGCCATGTACAGGTATGGGTTAGCCGCGGGCTCTCCCGAGCGGTTTTCGATACGGGTACTCGGTTCGGCGTAACCTCCCACCAGCCTGAGCATGGCGCCGCGGTTGTCATGAGCCCAGAGAATGCGGTTCGGCGCCAGCGGGTTGGCGTTGAGGCGTTTGTAGCCATTGATGGTCGGGTTGGAAAATGCGCAGAGCGCCGCGCCGTGTTCAACCAGGCCGCCGATGTAGTGATAGCCGGTATCGCTCAATAGGCTGCTGTCGCTAGTGAATGTGTTGGCGCCTGATTCTGTACTCCGCAATGACTGGTGCAGGTGCCACCCGCTTGAATAGACATTGGGCAAGGCGGGTTTCGCCATGAAGCTGGCCAGGAGCCCGTGACGTCGCATCAGGTGCTTGACGGCGGAGCGGAATAACAGCAGGGAATCGGCTACGGCGAGGCCGGTCAGGGGGTTGAATGTCACCTCGAACTGACCCGGCCCCCATTCGGCTTCAATAGTACGCAGGGGTAATTCCAGTCTGACTGCCATATCCCGGATCATCTCAGCCACATGAGCGACCCTGTCCATACGGTGTTCAGCATGGTATTGATAGCCATGACTGATTGCTTTCACTGCCGGTGGGTCAGGCGGTTGTCCGGATTCGCTGAGTGATAATTTCTCATCTTCAATGTCGAACACGTAGAACTCCAGTTCCAGCCCGACGGTATAACTGAACTCCAGTTCCTTTAACGCATTGAGCGCGTTACGTAATACATGCCGGCAGTCAAACGGGCAACGTGTCCGATCCTTCAGATAGAGATCGGACATGATCCATGCCGTATCCGGCGCCCAGGGCAGAATTTTAAACGTCATTGGGTCCGGAACAAGCACCATATCGCCGGCGCCTCCCATTTGCTCCACACCGAACCCGCCATCGTGCTCGAAAAGCGGGAAAACCGGCGTATTCGATGTGTCTTTCCCCAGGTTGGAGAAGGTATCGGCCACACCGTTCTGCAATGCTAACAGAAAGTTCTCTACGCTCAACGCCTTGCCCCGCATCAATCCGTGCTGGTCGCTGTAAACAACCCGTATCGTCGTGACGCCGTTCTCGCTGATTAATCCTGGCAGTTGCCCGGCGCGTTCTGATTGTGCTTTGTCCCATGCGCCGGCCTCAGCGATGAAACCGGCGGTTCCGATACTGATCTCATTCGAACCTGCATTAGTCAAATTCATTCTGATCTCCTAACTTACCCCCATCAGGTAAATAGTAGTTTATTTGTTTAACTCGCATATTGCACCAGTGGATGCGATGATCACGCCGGATTTTTTTCGCTGACGGGGGCCTGCGACCGAAAGCATAACCGTAGCTATGGTTGAGGGAGCACGTGCCCGCCAGCGAAAAAAAGACAAGTGAGGGCGCATCCACTGGTGCAATATGCGGGTTAAGGGTTAGAATACGAAAATGAAATTACCCCACGAACGATTTGATTATTCGGCCATGCCGCAGCGTGAACCGCTGCGGTTTCCGAATGGAGAGCGCATTGCGGTGTACCTGGTGGTCAACATCGAGGAATGGAATATCCAGAAGCCCGTCGCCAGGGAATACGTGACATCGCCGGCGGGGGTTGCCACCGTTCCTAACATTCCCAACTGGGCCTGGCACGAATACGGCATGCGGGTGGGCATCTGGCGCGTCATGGAAGCCCTGGCAAAACGCGGTC
This sequence comes from Gammaproteobacteria bacterium, assembly GCA_965248145.1. Taxonomy (GTDB): domain Bacteria; phylum Pseudomonadota; class Gammaproteobacteria; order Eutrophobiales; family Eutrophobiaceae; genus JAAXHV01. The sequence continues at coordinate 1,852,775 of OZ252091.1, forward strand.
TCAGGGCCAGCGCCCCCATCAATGCGCGGGTCTGCGAAGGCGCCGGCGAACCGGTCGCCCGGGCCATGCTGGACGCAGGCTGGGACTTCATGGGGCACGGCTATGCCCAGGCGCCCGTGCACGTTGTTGAAAACCAGGAAGAGGTGATTAATAAATCGTTCGCCGTGCTGCGGGATTATACCGGCAAAGCGCCCAAGGGGTGGCTGGGCCCCGGCCTGCACGAGACCCTGGATACGCTGGATTACCTGGCCGCGACCGGGTTCAAATTCGTCTGTGACTGGCCCATGGATGAACATCCCGTCACTATGAAAACCTCTGCGGGACCGGTGATGGCCATGCCGTATTCCTTTGAACTCAGTGACTTGCCGATGATGGTCGTGCACCAGCACACATCTGAAGTCTGGCTGAAACGCGCCATGGACCAGTTCGACCGGCTCTACCGGGAAGGCGCGGACCAACCCAGGGTCATGTCATTGGGCGTTCATCCTTATATAATGGGCGTGCCTCATCGGATAAAATATTTCGAGGAAGCGTTGGATTATATGCAGGCAAAGAACGACGTATGGTTCGCCACGGCCGATGAACTGTATGATTGGTTCAGTAAATAACAGTTGATTATTAATGGCCACAGAGGGCACAGAGACAACGGAGACAGGTTTGCATGAGCTTTTCAGGACACGCTGTGAATACATCCCTGTACGCTTAGCAGCCGCTATCCCTGCGGCTGATAGTCCTGAAAACCTCATCCAAACCTGCCGGGTACATCATGTTGGAATCTCCGTGTCCTCTGTGGCCGTTTAATATAACTATCATGAGAGTAAGACTATGAACACTACCATTTCACAAGATAAGAACTGGACAAGCGAGTTGAACAGGACGGATGATATTCTGTCCAGGTTCGACCGGACTATACCCGTGCGTTTTTATGACACAACGTTGCGGGACGGGGAACAATCCGTCGGTGTATGTTTCACCCCGGAGGAAAAATTCGATATCGCCTGCAAATTGAACGAACTGGGCGTGGACAGGATAGAATCGGGCTTTCCCCGGGTCTCCGCAGACGATACCCTGGCGGTAAAACGTATCCTGGATGCCGGCCTGAAATCAGAGATCTGGGGATTTTCCCGGGCCGTCAAGGCGGATATCGACGCCCACATTGAATTGGGTACGGAGCATGTCCTGATTGAAATTTCGACCAGTGACCTGAAGATCAAGGCCTATGGCTTTACCCGGGACAGTGTTTTACAGCGCGTGGCGGATGCGATCAAACATGCCAAAGATAACGACATCAAGACGGTTAATTTTTTTGCCGTGGACTCGACTCGCAGTGACCTGGATTTCCTGCGGGATGTTTATTCAACGGCAATCGAGCATGGCGCTGATGAGGTTTCCGTCGTGGATACCATCGGTGTCTGTTCCCCCGAAGCGGTGGAATGGCTGATCGGTGAAGTCAGCAGTTGGGTGGGTCCTGAGATACCTATCCACTGGCATGGACATAATGATTTCGGCCTGGCGACCGCTTCCGCGGTAGCGGCCGTGCGCGGCGGCGCCCGCTGGATCCAGGGTACGATTAACGGCATGGGTGAACGCGCCGGCAACGCGGATATCTGTGAAGTAGCCCTTGCGCTGCAATGCCTGTATGACATGCCGGTGGAACTGGATCTGTCCAAGGCAAGAGAGGCGTCACGAGTAGTACAAAAGGCCGGCGGCTACAGCGTGGACGGCTGGAAGCCCGTGGTCGGGGAATTTCTGTACACGCGGGAAAGCGGCGCGGTAGCCAATCAATTCCATATCCCCCAGGCGATCGAACCGTACTCCTCGGAAATCGTGGACGCCGAGCGCCGCATCGTGCTGGGTAAAAAAAGCGGATTGTCCAACGTCAAGTTGAAGGGTGAGGAACTGGGGCTGGACATACCGGAAGACCGGCGCGCCGACGTACTGGCGGAAGTCAAGGATCTCGGCACAAAAAACGCCCGTCTCGTGACTGACGAAGAGTTCAAAGATATCGTTGCCCGGGTTGTATAATCCACAGATTACACAGATTTATTTATTTATCCGCAGATGACGCAGATGAACGCAGATTAAAAAAGTATATTCAAGTTGTTTAGTACTGAAATTAATCAATAAACCCGGTTTAATCCGGAGGCTTTCAAATAGTTAATCAGTTTGGACTATTCGTAATATGCCTCAGGAAAACCACGTCTCAGTTCATTGTGTACAGTCAATACCGGACCAATAATTTTATATGTTTTCTGGTCACTTATATTTTATCTGCGGTAATCTGCGTCATCTGTGGATAAAGCTTTTAGAAAAATGAAAAATATTGACAGGGTGTGTGTCGTCGGCGCGGGCGCCATCGGCAGTCTGCTGGTGGGGCATCTGGGTACTGTCGTGGACATGACAGTGCTGACGCGCCGGGAGGAGCACGCCAGGGCCTTGAATGATGAGGGCCTGCGGGTCAGCGGCAAGTCCGAATTACATGCAGATGTGCGCGCGTCAACGGACGCGGCAGACCTCGGCGAAGTTGACCTGGTTATCATTGCTTCCAAGGCCCTTGCCGTTGAAGCCTGCGCGAGGATGATTGAGGGTCATTTCCCCGGCGCCCACGTGCTGATGATCCAGAACGGCCTGGGCTGCGAGGAAATGATCAGCCGCTTTGGCGACTGGCCGATCATATCCGGTGTCACGTTCATGAGCGGCACCCGTCACACGGATACGCACGTGGAATACGAACTGGATACGGCCACCTGGATGGGACCCTGGGCGGAAGGCAGCGCTACCTATGAATATGTCAGCCAGGTCGCCGCGCTCATCAATCGTTCCGGCCTGAAAGCAGAGGCATACCGGGACTTGTTGCCCCACCAGTGGTCCAAACTGATTTTCAACTCGGCGGTAAACAGTATTTCGGCGCTGACGGACCTGCCTCACGTCAAGGCTTTCGCCGTCCGGGACAACCTGGAGGACCTGGGCCACCTGGTTTACGCCATGATGGATGAGGCCAAGCGCATTGCTGAAGCCCGCGGCGTCACACTGGCGGACGACCCCTGGAAAATGAACGTCAACGCAGTCCACCAGGGTACTACCAGCGGCGAAGACTATGCCCATATTCCCTCCATGCTGGATGACGTGCGTAACAGGCGCTTGACGGAGATAGACTGGATCACCGGCTCCATCGTGCGCGAGGCGAAGAAAGCTGGCATCCCGGCGCCGTACCATGAAACCCTGTACCGGCTGGTCAAGGCCCGTGAGACCGGCTTCACTGCATAGTTGATGCTCAGATTTAACGCAGTTGAATCATTTTATCATGGTTAAGGTTAAACGTAACGAACCATGCCCGTGCGGAAGCGGTAAAAAATATAAAAAGTGTTGCTTTCTTGACCCAGATAGAGATCATGAAATAAAACGGGCGGCTTTGCTTGCAAACTCCTTGGAAGAAGCTCAATCAATTATTAATCAACCGGATGAAATTTATACAATAAAGGTTGACCTGCTGGAAAAGTGCGGTGAAGTATTTCATCAGGAAATATCCAGAACTTTTGAGATCCCAGGAAGAGAGACTTTGTATGATCTCCACTGGATCATTCAAACAGCGTTTGGCTGGGATAATGATCATTTATACTCATTTTACATGTCAAACAAGTTGTTTGATCGTGAAACGGAATATTCAGGAACACCTGATGGCGATTACATCAGGTCCGATTTTGACTATGAGAAACCGGCGGGGTCAGCCGCGGCGACAGAGCTTCGGGATTTAAATCTTTCAAGAGGACAAGTTTTCTTATATCTGTTTGACTATGGAGACATGATTATCCATGAAGTCAGGGTTGAAAGTAGCAGACAGATGACCTCAGATGATGATCAGGGCTCGAAAATGATCGATAAAGTTGGTATAGCTCCCGATCAATACCCCTATGTCGAGGAATAGCATACTCTGTGGATTAAGGTAGTCAGGAGGTTTTTTTCAATGAAAGTATGTATCGTCGGTTGTGGCGCTATCGGCGGGTTGTATGCGGCCCACCTGGCCAGGCTGGACGACGTCGAGGTCTGGGCATTTGACCTTGCCCGCGAGCACGTGGACGCCATCAATAAAAACGGCTTGCGCCTGACCGGGCTGAGTGATTTTGTCGCCACTGTTCATGCGCGGACAGAGGTTAAGGAAATCCCTGAATGCGAGTTCGGCATTATCGCGACAAAAACCATGTTCACCCGTTCGGCCATTGAAATGGCCGCGCCGATCTTCCGGGACGGCGCAGTCTGTTCGGTCCAGAACGGAATCGGTAACGAGGAGATAGTCGCCGAATACGTGCCGCGGGTGATACAGGGCACTATCTTTCCGGCTGGGCATATCACCGCGCCGGGAGTTGTGAATCATGACGCAGGGGGCAAGACCTGGATTGGGCCGTTTGTCGTCAACCCGGCCACCATGGATGAGGTTGAACAACTGGCGGACGCCCTCAGCCGCAGCGGCCTGGAATGCCTGGCCATGGCCGACGCCCGCGGAGCGCAATGGACCAAGCTGATCTTCAACTCCGCCTCCAATGCCATGGGCGCCCTGACGCGCTTGCCCCACGGGGTGGCCTGTGACCAGGAAGGCGTGCGCAAGGTCATGTCGGCCCTGGTGAAGGAAGGAATGGCCGTGGCGGACGCACTGGGTATTACCCTGGACAGCGACCCGGAGGCGCTGATCGATTACGGCAGGGAAAAGGCCTATTACCACCCCCCCAGTATGTTGCAGGACGTGATGGCGGAGAGATTGACTGAGGTAGATGCCTTGAACGGGGGAATCGCCAGACTGGGCAGGGAACTGGGTATCCCTTGCCCCATGAATGAAGCGTGCAGCGCCATAATCAAGGGACTGGAGGCCTCCTGGTCCCTTGAATATCCCGAACATTAAACGAATATTTGGGGTCAGAGTAAAAATACAGTCACGTTAGCAGGCCGTACTGATTTATTCTTGAGTATTTTTACTCTGACCCCAGATATATTATTGATGAGGAAATAATTAATGACTGATTATATAAACCGTTTTCGACCCAGCCAGGCCGAGATTGAGCGGCGCTACGCCAACATCCGCGCGGCCATGGAGAAAGAAGGACTGGACGCGCTGGTGGTCAGCGGCAGCGAGTACACAGGGTTTGAGGGCGCAGTGCGTTACATGTGCGGCTTTGTGATACTGCACCGTTACGCCTACGTGGTCATTCCTGCCGACGGCGACCCCGTGTGCGTGTTCCCCCGGGAAGCGACCTGGGTGGGTGACCATACGGCCACCTTTATAGAGAACCGTGAAATCCCCGGGCATTGCGGCGAGTGGATGGCTGATTTTTTGCAGGGCAGAGGCGTTAAAAAGCTGGGCATCTACGGTTTGCAGTACATTATCAACGTGCGTGATTATTCCGCCCTTGCGGCAAAAGATTTTGAAATCGTCGATTTTGAAATCCAGTTCGATTATGCCCGCGCGCAGAAGAGCGAAGAGGAAATTGTGTCAGTTCGGCACTCTATGGAGATAAACAAACAAGGGGTGCTTGACGTGTTCAGGGCTTATGAACCCGGCAAGACAGAGGCGGAATTGATGGGCGTTGCCGAGAATACCTTTGCCGCGGCCAGTTGCGCCAGGAATACCATGGATATGGTGCAGATAGGCCCGAACGGGTCTCTCGAACCACAGATGGTGTTCCCCTCCAATCGCCCCGTACAGGACAGCGACGGCCTGATGTACGGCCTGGAGATCTCCGGCGAGGGCGGCCACTGGGTCGAGTTTTCCCGTCCCATGTTCCCGCAAGGCATGGATGATATCACCGGGGAAATGATGACGGCCTACCAGGAATTCCATGAGCTGGCCAAGGAACACATGAAGGCCGGCAATACGGCCGAGGCGGCCAGCAACGCCTGCATGAAACCGATATTCGACCGGGGTTACCGTTCCGGCCACGTTTGCGGCCACTCCATCGGCATGACCATGATAGAAATGCCGAGAATAGGCGAAGGATTCAACTTCGTCCTGCCGGAAAACATGGTCTGCTCCATGCACCCGCATTTCATGAACCAGGAACGCACCCACTCACTGTATTTCCAGGAAACCTACAGGGTAGGCAAGGACAGAGGCGAGCCTTTATCCGGGGTGCCCATCAAAGCGTATTCAGGAGGCGAGACTGCTTTTTAAGGAGTCAAAAAACTTGTTGATAACTACAATATAATTATAATATAATTGTGCAAAATTTGATCTTTGAGTGGGACCCAGACAAGGATGTTTCTAATCAATGGAAACACGGTGTTTCATTTGATGAGGCAAAGACAGTATTCACGGATCAGTTTGCTCGTTTGATAGCTGATCCTGACCACTCACAACAGGAAGATAGATTTATTCTTCTGGGTATGAGCATTTATTCAAAGTTATTAGTCGTTTGTCACTGTATTAGAACTGGTGAGGTTATCCGCATCATTTCAGCACGTAAAGCAGACAAACAAGAACGACGAATCTACGAGGACTTCCGCCGTGCGTAAACACTATGATTTCTCAAATTCCAGGCCTAACCCGTACGCACAAAGGCTTAAAAAACAAATCACTATTCGCATAGACGAAGACACTATCGCCTATTTCAAAAATATGGCTGAGGAAAAAGGGGTTCCTTACCAGGGTCTTATTAATTTGTATTTACGCGATTGTGCCCAATCTCATCGCGACCTGAAGTTACAGTGGCAATAATCTCAGAAGTTGAGAAGCCCGAGAGAAATTGGTGATATCGAGTTGAACCGCTACGCAATATCGCCGAAGCCCAGGAAGGCGGCGCATAGCCGTGGCTTCATTAACCTGAAAACTCAAACAACCCCGAGTCGGATGCAGGAGCCCGAAATCTCTCAGCAAAGTTTGCTACATCGTCAGGATTCGTAATAGGAATGGAACATTTATCGGGGTTACATATATATAACGCTGCCCTCTTGCCGGATGGGTAACGACCGGGTTTCTCAAAGTGCAATAACTTACGCGGATGGTGTATTTCTCTTGAGGCATTGAATAATGCCTGTGCATCTTCCTGCTCCGGGTCACCAACTACTGAAAATTCCACATAGGCGGCTGTGAGTTTCTCCAGTAACAGTGCCGTCTGACCCGTAATGCGTCCTTCCCGGCGCACGATTTCAGGGGTGGCAACGGCCCTGATAGTGGCCTCGGGGATCTCTGCATAGTTGTCGTTTTTTGTATAAACCCATAAATCGTAGATAAAGTGTGCCGCGACGGCATTCAACTCCAGGGGTTTCCTTGGTGGAATGATGGTTGCCGTTACGTCGGGTATGGTTGAGTAAAACCCGCCGTTTTCCCCGTCGTAAAGATTGATCAACATGGAATCGGCAATGCTGACGGCGTGCTCCAGCCATTTCGAATCTCCGGTTGCTCGGTGCAGGGCCAGCAAAGCCGTACCCATCCAGGCCTGTGCGCCCAGATAGGGCTTGTCTTGGACTACCAGGGGGCGCATTCGATCATCATCTGCTATGGAATCCGTAGTATGAACCTGCAATACCCAGCCTGTTTCTGTCTTCCTGTTTTGCAATAACGCATCAACGGCATTGATTGCGGTTTTCAGGTAACCGTCGTCCCCGGTACTTTCATAGGTGATGATGTATGCATTGATTAACTGTGCGTTCTTGTCAGTGTAGGCGGCGTGATCGATGGGAGGAATGCCGTACTTTTGCCGTTCCGTATCGTTATCGATCAGCCAGTAGTCCACGGTGCTCATGCTGCCCTGCAAATGGGGCGGGTCGTCCTCCTGGCTGGTGTAGAAGGTGTTATCCCTGTCTTTCATCCAGTCCTTAAGGAATTTATCCACCGCGGCAATACTGACAAGGTACTTGTTATCTCCGCTGTTGGCGTAGGCATGGGAAAATGCGATTAAGGCGCTGGCCTGGTTGGCAATGCGTTTTTCCGGCACGGCATTGAGTCCTTTGAATCGTGCCGGAGCTTTATCGAAGGAGCGCACGTACACCCCGCCCCAGACGGGGTCTATGGCATTCAGGTAGGCGGAGCTGGTTTTCAATGCCAGGCGTTTTAATTCGTCATTGTCGTACATGTGGGCGCGCAGGTACAGATGTTGTAACTGGGCGCCCGTGGTGGTGGAAATGCCGTTCTTAGACCAACCACCGTGTTGTTCATTTAACCGGTTATCCAGTCGCGCCCGCAGCCGATTTCTCAATACGGTGATGTCGGTTTCAACCGGTTCCGGGGGCGCTGAATACGGCGCAAGCTCATCAGGAACAATGTTGCCCGCCTGTTTCTGATCGATGATTTTCTCAAGGATGGGAATAAAATTGCCCGGCCTGCGGTTGCCGGCAAGCGCCAGGATTTGTGTACCGTCCGCAGTCATGAAAATGGTCGCCGGCCATGACCAGTCAGAGTAACGCTCTCCAATATCAGGTTGCGCTTCGGCATCGGCGACAATCGCAATGAAATGTCCATTAATCAAATTAATCACTTCACTGTGCGTGTAGGTAAATTCATCCATCCAGCGGCAGGCGGTGCAGCCCTCGATACCCACGTCAAGAATAATCAACTTATCTGTCTGTTGTGCTTTCTCAAATGGTGTTTTGCCCCATTGCTGCCACCGGATTGCAACGGGATCGGCGCTCAGTGATGCAGTTAACAACATCAGCAGAACGCTGATTAAAATCTGGTTGGATATTTTCATGGGCAGCAATACCAGGTGATAAATTCAATAATAAACAATTCGTATTCCAAGCCGATATAATAGAGCTGAGTTTACAAGTATGGCGCAAAACAAGTTCAAGGTCCGATCATTTTAATGCCATGATAAACCGTATCCAGATGGCTGGTCTTGTCTCATATGAAAATTGCCAGTTTTGAAGCTGTAGCCGGAGCACTGAAAGAAGCCAATATCCGCTATCTGGTAGCAGGAGGACTCGCCGTGGTTGCCCATGGTTACCTGCGAGCTACGGCTGACATGGATGTGGTCATACAACTTAAGCATGACAATATTATCCCTGCATTTCGCGCACTGGCAGATCTGGGTTACCGTCCTGCAGTACCCGTGACAGCCGAACAGTTTGCCGATGAAAAACAACGCGAGCAGTTGATCAGGGATAAGGGAATGATTGTCCTTAACCTCTACAGTGATCAGCATCCGTTTAATAGTGTTGATATTTTTGCGGCTGAGCCTTTCGATTTTGACCTTGAATATGAAAAAGCACTGGTTGGAGAAATCGCTCCGGACCTTTTCGTACGTTTTGTTTCCATCCCGACGTTGATTAAAATGAAGAAAGCCGCCAACAGGCCGAGGGATCTTGATGATATAGAGCATTTGGAAATGCTATTGAATGAGGAAGATCAGAGTGACAGAAACCCCTGAAGAGAACTGGTCAGCGGTTACCTGGAAAGGCAGTCGATATGAACAAATGCGACGCGCTCTGTGTCTGACAGTTCGTGAACGTCTCCAGGCCGTTGACGAGTTGGGTGAGATGGTAAGGCATTTTCAGCAGTTGAGAGCTGCCGGCAAATTCAAATACAAGGCCAAATCTATTGATTTGAACTGAGTGTCAATGATGTTGCACGCTCGAATAGTACTTGTGGGTTTGGTTACAAGTCTCATTACCTGAGTTGGAATGAATATGTGTCAGGCACAATCTACTTCCTGCAAGGGAACATCGAGAAACTGGAACAGGAAATTGAAAAGATAGAATCCAAAAACCTGGAAATGGACGGCGTTAACCTGCGTATCTTGAAAAGTTATCTCAGGTGCCCGAATGAGACTTATAAAGAGGTTTATTCCCGAACTTCTTCTTGCCTGAATACTCACTGAGAGTCTGGGCATCACAATATCGAATATTAAAGTACGAATAATGTTTAAATTCGTACTAAAATATGCTATCTTCGCATCATGGACGGAGAGGAAATTTTGATGTTTTATGTTTATCCATGCGTTTTGACCCCAGAAGAGGGAGGCGGTTTCTACGTGACCTTTCCGGATGTGCCGGGGGCGCTTACCGGCGGTAAAGATCGGGCAGAGGCGTTGGCAATGGCAGAGGATGCATTGACTGCTGCCTTGGCAGGATACGTTCAGGAGCGCTGGGATATTCCGGTCCCAAGTGCAGTGGTGCACGGACAGGAACTGGTCACCGTTTCATCCATCGTGGCTGCTAAGTTGGCTCTTTATACGGCTATGCGCCGTCAAGGCATCAGCAAAACCGCCTTGGCAAAACGTCTCGGTCTGAGCGAGTCTGCCGTCCGAAAGCTGGTTGACCCTGATCATCGATCTCATATCAGGAGCGTTGAAGCAGCATTACGGGCTGTGGGTCGAAGTCTGGTGGTTGGTGACAGGGCCGCTCACGAACCGGTCCCCAAACCTGCCGCAGTGATGGAAATCGAACTGGGTTTCAATCGGTAAGGTTTTGCTTTATCTATTACGATGCTACTTACGACTCATTTCAATGAGATACTATCACCCGTTGGCGTCTTGCGCCCCAGGCGCCGGGGTTCTCCTCGAACACACCCGGGCAAGTTGTTCCACAGTACCGGCAACGCCCCTGTGGCGTTAACTGCCACTCCTGCAGTACGTACCAGTCCCTGCCGATCAGTAGTTCTCCACAGCCCCGGCAATAGGTACTGCCGCCGCGGCTGTCATGTACGTTGCCCGTGTAAACAAATTTGAGGCCGTTGTCGAGAGCGATTTGCCTTGCGCGCGCCAGGGTCGCAAAAGGCGTACTGGTTTTATCAAGCATCTTCCAATCCGGGTGAAACGCGGTGAAATGCAGCGGAACGTCCGTGCCCAGGTTGTCATGGATCCAGCGCGTCATTGCGTCGATTTCCCGGCTGTCGTCATTCTCATCCGGTATCAACAGGTTGGTGATCTCGAACCATACCTGGGTTTCCTGTTTCAGGTACAGCAGCGTCTCCAGCACCGGCCCCAGCCGGCCGCCGGTCACGTATTTATAAAACTTCTCGGTGAAGGCCTTGAGATCCACGTTGGCTGCGTCCATGTGCCGGTAAAATTCACGCCGGGGTTCTGCGCAGACGTAGCCTGCCGTCACCGCGACGGATTTTATTCCCTGTTCCCGGCAAGCCTGCGCCACGTCTATGGCATACTCGTGAAATATGACCGGGTCGTTGTAGGTATAGGCGATGGAGCGGCAGCCTGATCTCAGCGCGGCCCCGGCCAGTTGCGCCGGCGAGGCGGCATCGGCCAGCGTATCAACCTCACGGGATTTGCTGATATCCCAGTTCTGGCAGAATTTACAGGCCAGGTTGCAGCCCGCCGTACCGAATGACAGTACCGGGGTGCCGGGAAGAAAGTGGTTAAGGGGTTTTTTTTCAATGGGGTCGATGCAGAACCCGCTGGAACGGCCGTAGGTAGTCAGTACGATCTGATCGTCCCGGCAGGCGCGCACAAAACAAAGTCCGCGCTGGCCCTCGCGCAGTTTGCAGGCCCTGGGGCATAGATCGCACTGGATCCTGCCGTCATCCAGTCTGTGCCAGTATTTGGTCGGCGCTACGCTCATGTGACAATCATACTTGATCTCGTACGCTGATGGACTAAGGTTAAGGTAGTTCTGAATATAGGATAGCTGACAATGCCTCTGACCGATAACCACGCCGAAGCGATAAAACTGCGAAAGTCCGTCAGACCGGCGGCTGTGGCCGGATTTTTCTACCCGGCGGACCCGGACGAACTGGAGCATACCGTATCTGCTTACCTGGACGACGCAGAACCCGGGATCCCTCCGCCAAAGGCGCTGGTCGCGCCCCATGCCGGTTATATCTATTCCGGCGCCATTGCCGCCAGGGGCTATGCCAGCTTACAACCCGTCAGAAACCGTATTTCCCGCGTTGTTCTACTCGGCCCGGCGCACCGGGTTTACTTTCAAGGGATGGCGTTGCCGCGTGCCGCTGCCTTTGCAACGCCCCTGGGCAACGTTGAAATTGACCAACCCGCCGTGGGAAAAATCAGCCGGTTGGAGCAGGTCGTGATAATGGACGAGGCCCACGAAAACGAACACAGCCTGGAAGTGCACCTGCCCTTCCTGCAGATGTGTCTGGCGGCCTTTACCCTGGTACCCCTGGTGGTGGGCGAGGCGACTGCGAACCAGGTTGAGGAAGTATTGGAATTACTCTGGGGCGGCGATGAAACCCTGATCGTAATCAGTTCCGATCTCAGTCATTACCGTGACTATGCCACGGCGAAACGAATCGATGCTCATACCAGCACCGCGATCCGTTGCTGTGAACCGGAGAAAATCGGACCTGAGCAGGCCTGCGGTTGCCGGCCCTTGAACGGATTGTTGCAGATAGCCGGAAGAAGGCAAATGCTCATAAACATTCTGGACCAGAGAAACTCGGGAGACACGGCCGGTAGTAAAGACCGGGTCGTGGGTTATGGTAGTTATTCTTTCCATGACAGGGACGCCCGGATTGATGAAGACCAACTTCTGACTTGACAAGGACAGGGAAGAGGCTAAGTCTTTCAGCATTGCGCTCGGATAACGTGCCATGTCGCTTGGTTCCTGAAAATGCTTCGACAGAGCCTCACTCTGGTATAATGTTTTATCCATGAATATGAATGATATAAAAGAATACGCCCAGCGGGATTGGGCAAGGATTTCCGGGTTCGATCAAACCTATTGGGTCGAAAAGTATCAATGTCATGGCCCGGAAACCGGTCGGCAGGTATCAGTCGCTCTCTGGCAGCATGTAAAATCGATTCGCCCGGACTGGCCGCATGCTGCAGAACGTGAAACAGATTTTCAACACCACGTACGCTTCAAGCAACTTCTGGACCAGGCCGCGAATGGCCTCATACCTGGCTGATTTATTTTCCTCCCTGGTTACTGTCTTTAATAAGGCGTCGTTACGCTGGTATGTTTTTGGCGCACAAGCGGCGATAATCTACGGTTCTCCAAGACTCACGGCTGACGTTGACGTGACTGTTTTATTGGGTGAGTATCCACTTGATGATTTACTGGATTTATTACAACAGGGAGGTTTTGAAGTTCGCGCGTCGGATATTCACGCATTAGTCCTGCAAACAAAAGTATTACCGGTTGTACATACACAATCAAACATGCCCGTTGATATCATCATAGGCGGCCCGGGATTGGAAGAACAATTTGCAGATTTTGCCCGCTCGTATGATCTGGACGGAGTTAGTATCCCCATAGTGAGAAGTGAAGACCTGATAGCAATGAAGATCCTTGCAGGTCGAGATAAGGATTTACAGGATGTATCGTCAATTTTGAAAGCGCAACCGGCCGGAATGAATATAAATGATATTCGGGTAACGTTGAAGACCATCGAAGCAGCTTTGGACAGGAACGATCTCATCCCTGTTCTGGACAGCCTTATCGACCGGGCAGCAAACCGCTGAACATACGGATTAAGCCCTGAAGGAACTCCCCTTAAGTCATCTTGTGAGAGCGAATGACGGCAAGAAAGCTCTCGCCGTACTTTTCCAGTTTACTCAAGCCTACCCCGCTGACCTGTAACAATTCATCCGGGCTGGCGGGCAAGTGATGCGCCATTTCGATCAGGGTTGAATCGTGGAAGATCACATAAGGCGGCAGGCTTTGTTCAACGGCAAGTTGTTTACGGCGGTCTTTGAGTTTTTCCAGCAGCTCCGGGTCGCTGACTTGCTCAGGGGTTTTGCGCTGTTTCCGGGCTGGTTTTTTGATCTTATCGTCCTTACGTAAGAAAACCTGTGTCTCGCCTTGCAACAAGGATTTGCTCTGTTCAGTCAGTTGCAGGGAGCCGAAACCTTTCATGTCGACGGTCAGGAAGCGGCGTGCGATCAATTGCCGGAATACGGATCGCCACTGCTGCATATCCAGTTCCTCACCGATGCCGAAGGTGCTGAGTCGTTGGTGGTTGAACTTTCTTACCTTGTCGTTTTCTTTTCCCAGCAACACGTCGATCAGGTGTCTGGCGCCAAACCGCTGGCCGCTGCGGTAGACACAGGACAAGGCTTTGCGGGCGGCAGTTGTGCCGTCCCAGGTTGCCACAGGGTGCCGGCAGGTATCACAGTTACCACAACGGGCCGGGGATTCTTCACCGAAATATTGCAATAAGGTATGGCGCCGGCAACTGGTGATCTCGCACAGGCCCAGCATGGACTCGAGCTTATACCTTTCAATCCGTTTATGGTTTTCATCAGCGTCGGACAGTTCCAGCATTTGCCGCAATTTGACCACGTCTTCCAGTCCGTAGACCATCCAGGCGTCGGCTGCTTCACCGTCCCGCCCCGCTCGCCCGGTTTCCTGATAATATGCTTCGATACTCTTCGGCAGGTCCAGGTGCGCAACGAAACGGACGTCCGGTTTGTCAATACCCATGCCGAAGGCAATGGTAGCGACGATAATGATCCCTTCTTCCTGCAGAAAGCGTTGCTGGTGCCGGTAACGCACACTCGCCTCAAGCCCGGCGTGGTAGGGCAGGGCCGTGCAACCTTGTTCATTAAGCCAGCCGGCAATAGCCTCGGTTTTTTTGCGGGACAGGCAATAGACAATCCCGGCGTCTCCCTTGTGCTCCGTTTCCAGAAAGTGCAACAATTGCCGGCGTTCCTCCAGTTTGGTTGTGATCCGGTACTGGATATTCGGCCGGTTAAAACCGCTGATAAATACTTTCGCCCGCATGAGGCCCAGGCGTTGCCGGATCTCATGGCGGGTACGTTCATCCGCCGTTGCCGTCAGGGCGATATGGGGTATGGACGGGAAACGCTGGTGCAGTTGTTCCAGGGCCAGGTAGTCTTTGCGAAAATCATGCCCCCATTGTGAGACGCAGTGGGCCTCATCGATTGCAAACAGGGCAAGCTGTGTCCGTTCCAGCAATGCCAGGGTGCGCTCCTGTAACAGGCGTTCCGGCGCGATATAAAGCAGGTCCATCTCATTATTCAGCAGGCCTTCTTCCGTCTCCTGGACTGCTTGTGCCGGCAGGGTCGAATTGAGATAGGTGGCCTTTATCCCGAGTTGCAACAGGGCGCTGACTTGATCCTGCATCAGGGCTATGAGAGGTGAGATGATAATGCCCGTACCGGATCGGATCAGGGCCGGAACCTGGTAGCACAATGACTTGCCGCCGCCGGTGGGCATGAGAACCAGTGCATCGTTCCCGGCGAGTATATTGTTGATGATTTCCAGTTGGTCGCCGCGATAGTCCCGATATCCGAAAGTATTACGCAGAATTTCCAATGCCTGCTCCATTTGCTTTTCCTCCTGTCGGCCTTATGTACCGGTATGGTTCCTGTCCTATTTTACAGTTTATCAGTCATGGCGATGAAATTCCGTTTTCGCTTATAAGTTGTGCGCAAGGCATTCAGATAACTCTCGAACGCAATTTCCTGGCCGGTTCTTTTCATCAATTTCCTGAGCTGTGTCAGGTAATTGACGGCCTGCCGATAAGCAGCGTTATTGGTTTGCTTGACGGCAGATTCAACCAGGGTCCGGTAGACCTGAATGGCGTCCTCGGGATGTTGCTTTTCGCGCTGCGTTGCCAGTTGTAACCACAAGGCGTCATGCAAGGTCCCTTCCTGTGCCAGTTCCCAAGCCGCGTCCGCATTTTTCTCCCATAGATATATCTCCACCAGGGCAGTACGAAAACCGGAAGCATAATCAAAATAAAATTCTCCCGGTTTCCTTTTTGCCGGTTTTTTCTTCAGCAGTTTATGGAGATGATCCAAAGCCTGGTTACGCCAGTTTGACCACTGTTTACAGCGGGTTGCATGTTGTTTCAGCTCACGATAGCTTTCCAGGCCGGGGCGGTCAGTGAATAACCGCCATATCAAAAGCATTGCCTCATCATGGCGTTTAAGGCGATGGTATTCATCTGCAACAAATTCCTGCAGGCGTCGGTCCGGTGTCTTGGGAAAGGCATTTATCCCGCGCTCGGCCCAGTCCAGAGCTTTGTCATGTCTACCGGCCTTCTTGTAGGCTTCAGCGATCCGTAAAAAAGAATAAGGAGAAGACAGGTTACGACTCAACACCTCAACCAGTGCCTCCACGTCACCTGTTTGCTCTGCCAGAGTCTCCATGATATGGGTGATACTGAAATGCCTGCTGTCATAATTTGTCAGCGTATCAGCACCGGGAGATAAGGGTTTGACCTTGTGCCATTCTGCTTGGGCCAGTTCGCGATACAGCGCCAGACCATGTTTACCGAGAACCTTGGCGTAAGTACCGACGGCCCCGGAAAAAACGTCCCATTCCCCCTTCAACTCCCATTCAAATAAGCGTCTCGCCAGTGTCTCCGGGTCCGGTTTTGCTTTGGTGCAAGCCAGCAGGTGCAGGGCTTGCAGACGCTCAAAGATAAAGCTCATGTGGCCATCGGAATCATCTATGGTTTGAAGGGCCTCCTCCGCTTTATACAGGGCAAACTCGGTCAACTGAATGACTGCCTCAGCCTGTCCGTCTTTAAGCAATGTTTCAACGGAATCGATGGCGGCTTGCACGTTGTCGGCATAATTATAAGCAGCGTGATAATCAATAAAATATCCGGGAAGAATCGTCTCTTTGAGTGCCGCTTGAACTATTGAGATATTCGTATCACCACCAATATTGTCGGCAACTTTCAATATCAGTTGTCTGTACAAGCGTTCATCATCAATTGCCTGTTCCATCAGAAGGTCAGCAAGCAGGACGCTGTCCTGTGTTTGCAACCATGCATGAATATCTTCCGAGGTAATTTCTTTACGGCCTTTTTTCCGGGGTTTTCGTCGGCCGGATTTGTTTTTACTGATAGTCCCGGTTCCGGTTTGCTCTAACAATGTCAGCCCCACCGCCACGCAATGTTTGCAGAATTCATAGTCCTGGCCGTCGGGGCAGCTGCATTCATACTCCAGTTGCCCGTCCTCTTCCCATAATTTCACCTGGTAATTCTGGCTGCCTGTCACCGTTGCGGTAATCCTGCCCCGGTATTCACGCAGGTTGGTTACCGCGCCATCATTAAAATAATCACGGCCCCGTTGATACCTGCCACTGTCTGTCAGGGAACGCAGATTTTTCTCAGTGATGGATTGCATTTATAAATAGATTTGGCTCCTGTTTCCTATTCTGGGCTAATCCAGTAATCAGGCTTTCTATGCTGATGAGCGACGGCAATTACCAAGATGTGATGTTCTTCGATGGAATATAAAAGCTGACTGCATCGTTGAACTCCCTTTTGGCGAGTCCGGAAAAAACGACTTTCATTAATCTTCCCTGAATACTTCTTCCATTGATATCCCCTCAAGGTTGCCCTTGCGATATGCGTGTAGCCGCTTTTCTGCCTCCTCAATCCATATTCTGTCCAGCGATGTGTCCGGTTCATCAAGACTTCTCAAAATTCCTTCGACGATCAGGAATTTTTCGTCCGGCCTGAGTGCCAGAGCTTGTTCAAGTATTTTTTTACTACTCATCGGGTTCACCTCCGGGTTTCTGAAATATGGCTGTGAATTATGAATGATAGTGTTAGCCAATTCCACCAAGGGATGGAAAATTGCCTTAATCTTTCAATATTTCACGGGGAAATTTATCGGCGAACTCACCATCGTCTACGCGCAACGCCGGTTCCACCAGGATTTTTCCGTTTACCGGACACCAGGGGCGTATATATCGAAATACCGCCTCCGAACTGTCCGCTTCAAATGCTGCGATACCCCAATGGGACGCGGCCTGACCTTCGAAAATCACTTTTACCCCGCTGGTATTTCCTCCCTTGTTCTCCGAATGCCTCAATGTGCCTTTTGATACCTCATTGATTTTTTCCGGCATGATTTCGAAATAGCAAATAAATAACATGGCAGTGCTCCTTTTTATCTTGAACGTGATCGTTTTTCCCATCATACATAACAGCGCCAGATTTTATGGTATTTGTTCTTGTCCGGTATCTTCAGTCATGCTGCCTTGAATACGTCCGGGATAGGGACCCAGCAAGGCTATCAGTATTGTTCCAACCACAACGATACCGGCCACGACCCATAAAGCGCCAATGTAATCACCGGCCCGGTCATGATACAGCCCCATCAGCGGCGCGCCGATCATCGACCCTAACTGAAACGCCGCAAACATGAGGCCGTAGATGAGACCGAAGGCGCGCGGGCCGAAGTAGCGGCTGCATATATAGGCTATCTCGCTTATTTCCGAGCCTGTGGCCATGCCCACACAGACGGCGGCGACGAACACCAGCCCGCCGCTTGCCCCCGTAGCCAGGATGATGATGCCTGCCAGTAAGCCCAGCAGGAAACAGGCGGCCACGTAAGGAGCGAAGAAATAATCCATCAGGAATCCCGCCAGTACGCGTCCACCGATCAGGCCCAGGGCGAGGGAGCTCATACACAGGGCGGCGCCGGCAGGGGCTATGCCACGGTCTATCAGCATGGGGACCAGGTGAGCGATGATACTGGTGATGCCTATACCCACCAGCAGAAATGAGGTCAGGATCAACCAGAAACTACGGGTTTTTGCAGCCTGCAAGCATGACAGCCCGGCCTCGGAAGAGGTAACCGGAGCAGGGTCGTCGTGGATGAGCGTTGCTTCCACAGTATCGTTATCGGCTTGCCGGGCTGTCTCTGGACTGCCGGATTCCAATGCAGGTTCCGGGTTATCAGGTTCCAGAGTGGGTTCTCCTGCTTGCCCGTTATCGATACCCGTGCTTTTCACAATATTACCATCCGGTTCAAGCCCCATTTCTTCCGGGCTTTCTTTCAGGATGAATACGGCCATGGGTAATGCCAGGACGAAGATAGCCGCGGCAAAGCCGGCATAAGCCAGACGCCAGCCGTGATTTTCAATCATGACTTGCGCAAAAACGGGCACCAGCATCGCGCCGACGCCAAAACCAGCCAGAGAGATGCCCAGCGCGATTCCCCGGCGCCGGGAGAACCAGGCAATCAGGACCCGGGAATAGCTCTGGGGCAGGGTGCCTGCGCCCAGAAACGGGATCAAAAAATACAACGCGTAGAAATGCCATAAATTGGCGGAGAGCAACGTCATGGAGGCAACGGTCAGGCCCATCAGGATCACGGATGGGACCAATACCCGCCGGACGCCGAATTTATCGATAATGAGACCGAGGCAGGGGGAGGCGATGACCACGGCGAAATTAGTCATGGTGACGGCAAACGACAGTTCACCGCGGGTCCAGCCGAATTCATCTTCCAGGGGGTTTACGAAGACGCCGAAGGCAAATATCGTGAACATGGCATAACTTAATCCCATGCCGACAAAACCGGTGGCGACGTTCCACCAGCCGTAGAATATCCCGGTGATTATGTTCTTCATCCTGAAAAACCGGCTCGAACCTGCCCTTCAGAGATATTGACTATAACCGCACTTCATCTGCGAGGATATAGCCCGGTTTTGCCGTGTCCTCCAGTGACCAGCCGCCCATCAGGTAATGATGTACGATGCGTATGGACGTCAAGCCGATATGCTCATCGAAACCATCCAGGTCGCCGAACCTGTTTTTTAATTTGTTTGCGACATAGCCCTGCATGGGTTGGTAGGCCCAGATGGGGACAAACTCCACGAAGGCCTGCTGGCAGGCTTCCTGAACCGCTTCTATGTAATCGCAGCCCCGGGCAAATCCCGCCCTGTCGGTGACATCATAACGTCCGGGAACAAACGTATCCCAATCCAGGTCCAGGAAACCGCGCATGAACCTGACAAAATTCGCCAGGTGGATATCCGGCATTAGTCCATAACGGGCATTGGCCAGGACGGTATCCGACGAGAACAGCGATTTTTCCTCGGCAAACCAGGCAGCCAGGTTGCCGGATCCGTGGGTGGGGCCCGGATTTAATAAAACCAGGTCTGTGCCATCCACGGTGATGTTATTTTCCGGGCCGGAAATCACCCGGGTGGGTTGAAGTTGTCCCTCGGCCTGACGCAGTTTAATGACCTTGGCGCACATTTCGTCCGCCATGATGTCTGCACCCGGCGCCAGGTCAGCGGCGAAGCCGGCATGGTCCAGGTGGTCGTGTGAATAGATAACTGTATTGATTTCTTTCCCAGGTATTGTCTGACTGATCGCACGGGCGTAGGCGCGGGCCTTGCCGGGCGTGCCGAAGGTATCGAAGGCGATAACGCCTTCCCGCCCCTCGAGAAAAATGGTCCTGTAGACCCCGTCGCTGATAGTCCACAGACGATCTGATAATTTCTCAACTGCCATTTCCGGCTCAAAAGCCAGGTACGCCTGAGCCTTGTCGGTGGTAAATAATCCTCTGTTTTCACTCATATTAAGTTACTCTAAAACGGAGTGGTAACCGGTTGAAAATTACCTTCAATGCCCCACCCTCCGGTCAGGTATTCCTGCATATACCTGGACAGGTTCATGGCGCAGTATTCATGGTAACGAAATAACTGGCCGAACGAGGCCGATAACTTTTCCTCGGTGTACTGACAGACGCCGTTCCAGTCGTGTGGGTCAAGCCCGTCAATAATGGCCTGTTGGGCAAAATCGGCCATCAGGTCATAGTATTCCAGGTTATCCATAAACCCCTGCCGGTCCGTGATCCAGAAATGGCCGGGGATGAACACGTCCCAATCGAGACTCAGAAAACGTTTCATGCAGGGGACGTAGGGTTTGAAGTGCCAATCAGGAAAGAAGGTGTAGCCTACCCCGGGAATGATGGTATCCACCATGAACAATACCTTGCTTTGGGGAAACCAGGCCGCGATATTGCCGTCGCCATGGGTCGGTCCCGGATACAGTAACTCGAAATAGACGCCGTCGATTTCATACGCTTTACGCTCACCGTCCCAGGCCTCCGTTACCGGGGTTTGGCCGTCGGATTTTCTTGCCGCTACCACGTCGGCGCACAATTTATGGGCAATAATATCCGCGTCCGGCGCCAGGTCGGCGGCATAGCCGGTATGGTCAAGGTGGTCATGGGAATAGACGATGGTATGTACGGGTTTTTGAGGAAACACCCGTCCTATGGCGCCGGCGTAGGCCCTGGCGGTGCCGGGGGTGGTTAACGTGTCAAACGCAATAACGCCTTTGTTTCCTTCCAGGAACATGGAGCGGTAAATCCCTTCACTGACGGACCAGATTTTGTCGCGCACGGGGCTGTAGGAAATATCCCGCCATGTCCCCATGATGGGATGGGGCGTGGGAATGGTAAAAATCCCACAATGATCACATTCGGGCTGGCCTGCGCCGTTGCCGCCGTTTTCCTCTTCGCTCACGGTTCGTTCCCCGTTGATATTCGTCTTAAACTGCGGCGATTATAACGTGTTGCAACCAGGCTGTCATGGTTAATTCGATGCCCCTGGCAGACCAACGGGAGGGAGCAGTATCCCTTGTAATTAAATTAGCGTTTACTGTATTGCGGTCGTTTCCTGGCTTTATGCAGGCCCACCTTTTTTCGTTCCACTTCGCGGGCGTCGCGGGTGACAAAGCCTGCCTGGCGGAGTGTTCTGTGGTGGGTATCGTCATATTTAATCAGTGCCCGGGTGATGCCGTGACGGATGGCGCCGGCCTGACCGGATATGCCGCCACCGGTCACGGTGACGTTAATATCAAAATTTTTCAACAGGTCGAGCTTTTCCAGGGGCTGCTGGACAATCATCCTGCCGGTTTCCCTGCTGAAATATTGTTCCAGGGTGCGGTTGTTGACGACGATATTGCCGCTGCCTTTCTTTAAAAAAACGCGAGCGCTGGAGCTTTTCCGGCGACCGGTACTGTAATAAACCTCGTCTGGCATGATTAAATTTCCAATGGTTTTGGTTGTTGCGCGGTATGTTGATGATTGGCATCGGCATAGACGCGTAGTTTGCGAAACATGTCCCGTCCCAGGGGGCCTTTGGGCAACATTCCCTTGACGGCTTTTTCAATGATCCGTTCGGGTTTGGACCGGAGCAATTTCTCAAAAGTAATTGATTTGATACCGCCCGGGTAACCCGAGTGGCGATAATAGGTCTTATCGGTGGCCTTGTTGCCGGTTACCTGGATATCTTTTGCGTTGATGACGATAACGTAATCGCCGGTATCCATATTCGGTGTATATTCGGGTTTGTGTTTTCCGCGCAGCCGGCGGGCTATCTCAGTTGCGAGTCTGCCCAGGACTTTCCCTTTGGCATCTACAAGATACCAGTCATGTTTTATATCCGCCGGTGTCGCGGTATAGGTTTTCATAATGTCTTTGCGAAAGGTAACTAAAAACGGACAATCATACGGATAGTCCCCTTGGCTGTCAATAACAAGTTTTGGTGACTACAGGGCAACCGCATACTTTTGCTTCAAGGCCAGGATACATGGGGTCAGAGTAAAAATATTTGGGGTCAGAGTAAAAATACTTAATGACAAAGTACCACCACCTGCCAACCCAACTGTATTTTTACTCTGACCCCAAATATGCAACTATGAGACCAGTTTTATGGGGAGTGAACGTATCCGCTTGCCTGTCAGGGTAAATAAGGCATTACAAACAGCCGGAGCGATGGGTGGCGTACCCGTCTCGCCAATACCACCGGGGGGTTCCTCGCTGTTGATGATTTTTACCTGAACCGCCGGCATCTCCCCTACGGTCAGGATTGGATAATCATGGAAGTTGCTATTCGCGGCGCGACCATTTGTTATTTTAACTTCTTCGTGCAATGCAGCTGACAAGCCGAAGGCGATACCGCTCTCCATTTGCATGGTAACAATACGCGGGTTGACTACGACTCCGCAATCCACGCCACACCAGACTGAGTTTACCCGGGGCCGACCTGCTTCATCCAGCGTCACTTCTGCAATCTGGCAGATGGCGGTGCCGTATGCCACGTTCATGGCAACACCCATAGCGCAATTATTCTGGTTTGCATCCGGATAAATACCCGTGCGCCAGTTTGCCATGTCGACAGTTTCATCGAGTACCCGCTGGTATCGGCTGTTTCCCTCCAACAGTTTGCGGCGCAACACCACCGGATCCTGCTGACTGGCCCGGGCCAGTTCATCAATGAACGATTCCTTGAAAAAGGCATTGTGTGAATTACCCACGGAACGCCAGTAGCCGACAGGCGCGGGTGAATATTCATACAGGTATTCAAGTTTCTGATTGACAGAGTGGTAGGGGTGAGGCACCGCGCCTTCAATGACAGAACGATCAATATCATCTTTGCCAATGTAGCGACTGTTATGCCGTCGAGTCGGCCCATCGCCGGCTATCCTCGCATGGAATGCCGTGATATTACCTTTGTCGTCCAGCGCCGCCCGAAACCTGGCGGCAGTCATGGGGCGGTAAAAATCGTGTTGCAGGTCTTCTTCCCTTGACCAGGTGACCTTGACAGGTGTTCCTTTGTGCGCGTTGGCCAGTGTTACCGCTTGCTCAACAAAATCGCCCATGGAACGACGTCCGAAGCCGCCTCCCAGGTAAGGGGTGTGAACCACAATGTTATCCAGCCCCAGTCCGGTGACTTTTTCTGCTATTTCGGCAACCCGGTCGACTCCCTGATTCGGTGCCCAAACGGTACATTCGGTCCCGGTTACCAGTGCGGTACAGTTCATGGGTTCCAGGGTAGCATGGGCAAGAAACGGCGTAGAGTAATCTGCTTCCAGGCTCACATGGGCCTGGCTCATGGCTTGTTCAACGTCACCCTGCGACTTAACTACAATGCCATTTTCATTCAGTCTTGACTGCAATGTCTCCAGGTAACCGGACGAGGAGAACTGCTTGTCAATACCACCGCTGAAACTGACTTCCAGCTTATTCAACGCGGTTTGCGCGCGCCAGTAGCTATCCGCAATAACGGCAACCCCATTCGGGATTTCATCCACTGACCTGACCCCGGGCATGGCCAGTACCGGCGCGGCATTCATACTGCTGACGCGTCCCCCATATACAGGCGATTGTTTAACCGCGGCCGTCAACATGCCGGGAAACTGGTAATCAATACCGAAAACAGCACTACCGTTTACTTTGGCCGCAACATCGGTACGCTCGGCGGATGTCCCGATCAAGCTGAAATTCGCCGGTTTCTTGAGTGCAATATCAACAGGCACATCGAGTTCGGCAGCAGCGGAAACCAGTTCGCCGTAGCCGGCTTGCCGGTGGTTTTGTGCGTGTATGACCTGACCGTTCCGGGTCGTCAGTTCGGCGGCATCGACCTGCCATTGTTGTGCCGCTGCCTGCAACAGCATGGCCCGGGCGGCTGCACCTGCTGTCCGTAATGGTTCAAAGGCCGATCGGATACTATAACTGCCCCCGGTAAATCGGGCAGTATTGTTAAACATGATCCTGTAATCCGGGCCATGGGGCGCCTGTTCCACCCGAACACCTTCCATGTCAATATCAAGTTCCTCTGCGACGAGCATGGGAATCGACGTATAGATACCCTGTCCCATCTCGACAAAGGGACTGAAAACGGTAACAACCCCGTCGCCGTCAATTTGAATAAAAGGTGTTAATGTTTCCTTTATTACGGCTGCTGGAGCTGATTGTTGTGTGGTTGACGACCCATCCTCTTCCCGGCCGCAACCGGGTAGCGAGAATCCCAGTAACAGGGCTGAGCCTGAGGCCAGGCTTTTCGTTACAAAGTCCCGCCGCGTCAGGCTGAGGTTTGTCAAGGTGATCATAACGTCATATCACTCCGTCTCAATGCGAATGGATAAAATCCTGTATACTTATTGTCATTCTACCAGTTTCTTTATTGGACATTTCGGTGATTTTTCTCAAGAATCAATTTTATGACACGACGAGCATACAGCCCCGTAGATGAACTGATTATTGGTTTCGATAAGGTTTTATCGTCGGTTTTTTCCAATAAAAATCGCCCGGCCCGGGAAAACCCCGCGGACGGATTACCGGAAACCCCGTTGGAGCAGTCCGAAAAACGGCATATTGCCGGCCTGATGCGAGTTAATCACGCGGGGGAAGTGGCGGCCCAGGCCCTGTACTCCGGTCAGGCGTTAGTCGCCAGGAATGCCGGGGTGCGCAGTTCGCTGCTCCTGGCTGCCGCGGAGGAAAGCGACCACCTGTACTGGTGCGAAAACAGGGTCAGGGAGCTTGGCAGCCACGTCAGTTACCTGACCCCTGTCTGGTATCTCGGTTCATTTACCATAGGGACAATGGCCGGTTTATCGGGAGATAAGTGGAACCTGGGCTTCGTACTGGAAACGGAGCGTCAGGTCGTCGCGCACCTGGATAAGCACCTGGAGAAATTACCGGAAAAAGACCGGAAGAGCAGGAGTATATTAGAGCAAATGCGGCAGGATGAACTACAACATGCAACCACTGCCAAGGCCGCAGGCGCCGCGGAATTAACCGGGCTGGTACAAACAACCATGCGCTGCTGCGCAAAAGTGATGACAACGACTGCCTATTGGGTCTGATACTACTACCCGGCCGCTTGCTCAGGATGTTCCAATCCCTCTTGAAGTAGAAGCAGATTGTTTTGTCGTTTGAACTTTTATGATAATCGCTTTCTAACAACTATGTATCCAGTTAAGGAACCTCTGATTAAATCAGAGGTTCCTACGATACAGGGACGTATCGTCAAAATAAATGACAATAAGTCATTGATTTTGTGAGGAAAAAAACCTGTCCCGTACTTGATACGAGATCGCATTTTTGTTTTCCGTACTCTGACAAGTCCTGGATGGACTTGTTCAGAGTTTCCTTAAATTATCGGAGTGAGGCAATTTATGTTTTTTAAACCAGGAAGATTGTATTTTACTTTAGTGCTTAATGTATTTTTGCTGCATCCCAACCCGGGACAGGCGGCCATTCCGGGGGCAGTCGGTGGACAGGAATTACCCAGTCTTGCCCCGATGCTGGACCAGGTGACTCCGGCTGTTGTCAATATCGCCACTGAAGGCCGGGTGCAGGTCCGGCAAAATCCGTTGTTTGCCGATCCGTTTTTTCGGCGATTTTTCAATATGCCCGACCGGCCGATGGAAAGAAAAACCCAGAGTCTTGGCTCAGGGGTGATTGTCGATGCCGAACGCGGCCTGGTGATGACCAACAACCACGTGATCGCCAATGCGGTCCAGGTGACCGTAACCTTACGCGACGGACGGCATTTTGACGCGGAGATTGTCGGGACGGACCCGGCTACGGACGTGGCCGTAATAAAAGTACCGTCGGAGAACCTGACGGATATCGGCGTTTCCGACTCGGATGATTTGCGGGTCGGTGATTTTGTGGTGGCAATCGGTAATCCGTTTGGCCTGGGGCAGACGGTAACATCAGGAATAGTCAGCGCACTCAGCCGCAGTGGTCTGGGTATTGAGGGTTATGAGGATTTTATTCAAACGGACGCATCCATTAATCCGGGTAATTCAGGCGGCGCGCTGGTCAACCTGAGGGGCGAACTGGTCGGTATAAACACGGCCATATTTTCACGTAGTGGGGGCAATATAGGCATTGGTTTTGCCATACCGATTAACCTCGCCTTGCAGATCATGGAGCAACTGCTTGACAAGGGCAGGGTGGAACGGGGTTTTATCGGTATACAGGTGCAGGATCTAAACGCCGACCTGGCAGAGGCATTCGGAATAAAGAACCAGAAAGGCGCCATTGTGAACAGCGTTTTACCTGATTCGCCGGCAGATAAGGCCGGCCTCCGGGCCGGGGATATCATTACTTCTCTTAACTCCAAGCCGGTGAAGGGAGCCTCTGACGTCAGGAATCATATCGGTTTATTGCCCGTCGGAGAACAAGTCCTGTTTGAAATCCTGAGAGACGGGGACAGGAAGGAGTTGAAAACCAGGGTGGCTGCAAGCAAGGAGATAAGTGTCGGGCAGGGCGCGATAAACCCGAGACTGGAAGGCGTAACACTGGGTGATATTGAAGAAAACCACCCCCATTACGGTAAACTCACGGGCGTTATCATCGTGGGAATCGAACGCGGCACGCGGGCCTGGTCTTCAGGATTAAGGGAAGGGGATATTATTACGTCCGTCAATCATGTTGCCGTTGAAGACATGCAATCGTTTTTGAAACTGATTAATGAGCGTAACGGCACCTTGTTATTCAGGGTGATAAGAGGTGACGCCGCCGCGTTCCTGGTGATAAAGTAATATTTGGGGTCAGAGTAAAAATATATTTGGGGTCAGAGTAAAAATCCGGTAAGGGGTGTGTGGTGCAAATTTATTGTTGGGTATTTTTACTCTGACCCCAAATATATTTTTACTCTGACCCCAAATATCCCAAATATCAGACTCGATTGATTTCCTTATACTTTGCCGGGGATTTCGGATTGTCTGATTATCTGGCTGACGAGTCGGGTAAGCTGTTTTCTCGGGTAGGAGTTACGCCAGGCCAGGGCTACGTCTCTCTCCGGAGCGGGCTTTGCGAATGGTCTGTATTCAACCAGCCGGCCAAGCCCGTCGTGCTCCTGCCTGGCGGTCAATGGCAATATAGTTACGCCTGAGCCGGCTGCAACCATTTGTTTGATGGTTTCAATTGAACTCCCTTCCAGGGTTTTTTGTATTTTATCCTTTGAAAAAGTATCGCTTTTGCAGGCCGGGCATACGTCCATAACCTGGTCCCTGAAACAATTCCCCGATTTCAGCAGCAGCATGGTTTCATCGATCAGGTCATCTGCCTTGATTTGTTTTTTGGCTGACAGCCGGTGATTTTTCGGCAGTACGACCGTGAATGGCTCCTTATACAATACCTCCATGTTGACGCCCGGCTGCTCAAACGGCGTGGAGATGATAATCATATCCAACTCACCGCGTTTCAGTCGCTCAGCCAGGTTCAGGGTAAAATCTTCCTCAATAATAAGCGTTAAATCAGGGGCTTCCCGGTTGAGTAGCGGTATCAGGTACGGCAGGAGAAAAGGACCAATTGTGTATATGACCCCCAGCTTTAATAAGCCTTTCAGCTGATCTTTTCCCTCTTTTGCAATAGCTTTAATCTGGTTTGCCTGTTCCAGTACGGCAACGGCCTGCTCGACAATGCGCCGGCCGGTCGGAGTGATCCTTACATCGTGCTGGCGTCTTTCAAAAATAGTGACGTCAAGTTCGTCTTCCAGTTTCTTGATGGCCACACTGAGGGTCGGTTGGCTGACAAAACACGCGGAGGCGGCCCTGCCGAAGTGCAGTTCGCGTGATACTGCGACAATATAGCGTAATTCGGTGAGGGTCATTTTTTAGTGGTTTTATTATCTGTTCAAAGCGACTTTTACCGGACCGGACAAGTCTTGTTCAACCGGTGCCAGGGAAGAATGGATCGATTTCAGCAAAGCAATATCAACGTAATGGCAGTTGTATGAATTGCCCGCCGTCAGCCTGAAGGGGTTGTCGGGTTCACCCAGGTGGTTTAAAACCAGTGACGCACCCGCAAAATCATCATCAACGGTCAGGGGGTGGGTGGTGATTACCGTCTTTATACCGGCTGCAAGCGCAGCAAGGTTGCCGTTTTTCGTATCTTCTATTGCGATGCAGTGCTCCTGTTTCAAGCCCAATTCAGACAAGGCGTAATGATAAACGGCCGGAGAGGGTTTTTTATCCGCGACAAGATCACAAGTGACTATAACGGGAAAAAGTTCGTTGCCGTTTGCGCCGAAAGTGTCGTGCAGCAAGGTATTGACGTTTTTTCTTGATGAGCTTGTTGCAATTGCCAGTTGTAGACCTGCCTGCCTGCACTCGTTGACAAGTCGGCGGATACCGGGGCGCAATTCAACCTTGCCCGCCACCAGTTTTTGCCTGTACAAATCGGATTTCCTTCGATGTATGACGTCGGTGGCCCGGTTCAGTTCTGTCTCAGTATCACCTGCCATGCGCCGGATTTCCAGGCAGTGACGAATTCTCTCTTTTCCGCCGGAAATGGAGAGCAGTTTTTTATATTCACTGCGAGACCAGTTCAACGGATAACCCAATTCCTCGAAGGCGAGATTAAAGGCCTGGCGATGAATCTCCTCCGTATCGGCGAGAGTCCCATCCATGTCAAAAATGATTGCTTTGAGTTCCTTCATAGTGATGGATTTGAATTGATTTCGTCTCTACAACTTGTATTACACAGATATTATTTGAAGCCGGTAATCCTCAGGCAACCTTTCTTTTAATGATGATCTCCTGCCACTGCGCAGGGCCTGTTTGGTGGACGGAATTACCGTCGGTATCCACGGCGACGGTAACCGGCATGTCTTTCACTTCAAATTCATGGATGGCTTCCATACCCATCTCCGCAAAGGCAACCACCCTGGAGCGGGTAATTGCCCTGGATACCAGGTAGGCGGCGCCACCGACGGCTGATAAATAGACTGCGCCGTATTTCTTTATGGCTGCCAGTCCCTCCGGTCCGCGTTCTGCCTTGCCTATCATGCCGATCAGTCCGGTTTTCTCCAGCATCAGGTCGGTAAATTTATCCATTCTTGTTGCAGTGGTGGGGCCTGCCGGCCCGACAACTTCATCCCGGACCGCGTCGACCGGTCCCACGTAGTAAATAAAGCGATTGGTAAAATCGACTCCTTCAGGTAACGGTTCCCCCCGGGTCAACAGGCTGTTTATGCGTTTATGGGCGGCGTCCCTGCCGGTCAATAATTTACCGCTCAGCAACAGGGTTTCACCGGGCCGCCAATCCGCCACGTCATCCCGCGTAAGCGTATCCAGGTTGGCGCGCCGGGAGCCGGGACCGGCCTCCCAGCTTATGTCTGGCCAGTCATCCAGACTGGGGGGTATTTGCAGGGCAGGGCCGTTGCCGTCCAGGGTAAAATGCGCATGACGGTTAGCGGCACAGTTGGGAATCAACGCCACGGGCAGGGATGCGGCATGGGTGGGATAGTCAATGATCTTGACGTCCAGCGCCGTAGTCAAACCGCCCAGGCCCTGGGCGCCGATGCCCAGGTCGTTTACCCGGTCGAAAATTTCCAACCGCAATGCTTCAATTTTCGATTGAGCGCCCCGTTGTTTCAGTTCCTGGATATCTATGGGGTCAAGCAATGCCTGCTTTGCCAATACGACTGCTTTCTCTGCCGTACCGCCGATACCGATGCCCAGGATCCCCGGTGGGCACCAGCCGGCTCCCAGGGTCGGCACCACGTCGACAATCCAGTCGGAGATGCTGTCGCTGGGGTTGAGCATCGCCATCTTTGCCTTGTTCTCAGAACCGCCGCCCTTTGCCGCCAGGTGGACTTCGACTTTGTCTCCCGGTATTACCTCCGTATGGATGACCGCCGGCGTATTGTCGCCGGTATTTTTTCGGGCGCCGGCGGGATCAGACATGATGGAAGGCCGTAAGAC
Organism: Gammaproteobacteria bacterium; assembly: GCA_965248145.1. Classification (GTDB taxonomy): domain Bacteria; phylum Pseudomonadota; class Gammaproteobacteria; order Eutrophobiales; family Eutrophobiaceae; genus JAAXHV01. The sequence continues at coordinate 1,882,908 of OZ252091.1, forward strand.
GTTATCCGGATTGGTGTAGGCGCGCCTGACGCCTTCGTTAACCATATCCGCCACGCTCATTCCGGTATCATCCCAGTGTACGCCCATGCCGATTTTAATAAATACCGTGACGATTCCCGTATCCTGGCAAATCGGTCGGTGTCCTTCCGCGCACATCCTGGAATTAACCAGTATCTGCGCCAGGGCATCTCTGGCCGCCGCTGATTCTTCCCGTTTATAGGCAGCGTGTACCGCTTCGATAAAATCCCTGGGATGATAGTATGAAATAAATTGTAAAGAATCGGCTACGCTTTCTATTAGATCGTTTTGTCTGATTGTCGTCATGTTATTAGCCCGGTAGCGGGAGTTGCTGCCGCCGCAGCGTGTATGGATAGTATAACTTAATTAAAGTCACAGGATTTGTGTAGAGGTACATGGGAGTAAGTTTTGATAGTCACACCTGTTTATTAAACGGATAATAGGAAAATTTAAAAATCAGAGGATACGCGCTGCTTCATGCTCCCCCAGGAAATTATCAGGAAAAAAAGAAACGGAGAGGCGCTCACGCCTGCTGAAATAAGATTCTTCGTCAACGGCCTCGCAGATGGCTCGATGGCATCCGAGCAAATATCGGCCCTGGCCATGGCTATCTATTTTCAATCCATGAATTTCACCGAAACCGGTGAGTTGACCAGGGCGATGGCGGCTTCAGGCAATGTGATTGACTGGGCCGGAGAAGGTATTGACAGGCTGGTCGTCGATAAACATTCAACGGGAGGCGTGGGTGACAAGGTCAGTTTGATACTGGCGCCCCTGGTGGCCGCGTGTGGCGCCTGTATACCAATGATTTCCGGCCGTGGTTTGGGGCATACCGGCGGTACGCTTGACAAGCTCGACAGTATCCCCGGCTATGATACCGCCCCGGGTCTCGATGTTTTCAAACGAGTTGTCGCGTCAGTCGGCTGTGCAATCATCGGCCAAACGGCTGAACTGGCCCCCGCGGATCGGCGTTTTTATTCGATTAGGGATGTGACTGCAACCGTCGAATCCATTCCGTTGATTACCGCGTCGATATTATCCAAAAAAATGTCAGCCGGTCTGTGTGGTCTGGTCATGGATATAAAAACAGGCACGGGCGCTTTTATGGAAACTGAAACCGTCGCCGAAATGCTTGGTCAATCCATTGTCAATACGGCGGCTGAAATTGGTTTGCCTGTCAGAGCCGTCATCACCGATATGTCGGAAGTGCTTGGGAGGAATGCAGGAAATGCCGTTGAGATACGCGAAACGATAGATTATTTAACAGGCGCTTATCGTGACAGTCGTCTGCATGAGGTCGTTATCACGCTTGCAACTGATATGCTGGCGTTGGCAGGGATAGAGAAAAACCGCCATGCAGCAAAGAAATTATTACAATCCGTATTGGATCGGGGGCAGGCAACCCGGGTCTTTGCTGAGATGATAAAGGTTTTGGGAGGCCCTCCTGACCTGATAGAACGAGTCGATCATTATCTGCCGCCCAGTCCCATAATCAAACCCGTTTTTCTCAAGGATGAGGGCTACATTACAGATATTGACGTGCGCCTGGTGGGAAACGTGATCGTTGCATTGGGAGGCGGCAGAACGCACGTTGAAGACAGCATCAATCACAGTGTCGGACTGACGGATATAGCGGGAATTGGCGCCCGTATCAACCCGCATACTCCAATAGCCCACGTACATGCCCGGGATGAGGCCAGTTCTCAACTGGCCATTCAGTCGTTACAGCAGGCGTTTGTGCTGGCTGATGAAAAACCTCCACTGAAACCGGTTATCCGTAAAGAAGTCAGGTAATGAACAAGTTATTCAGTTTCGAACCCTATTCAACGGAGTTTGCCCGGGACCCTTATTCAGTCTATATGCGTATGCGCGAGTTATGCCCTGTGCGTTACCATGAAGACTGGGATACCTGGCTGTTCTCCAGGTATGAAGACATAAAAACACTGGTTATGGATGAACGTCTGGGCAGGACGATGGATCATGTCATGACCCGTGAGGAGATTACCGCATATCGTAAAAAACAGCTGTGGGACGCGATGCCGGCACACAGCCGGTATGTAAAGATCTCGATTATTGACTGCGAGGGGGATCTGCACAGCCGGTTAAGAAAGGCTGTATTCAGGCTGTTTACTCCCGCTCGGGTCAATCAACTGCGGGGCTTTATCCAGGACTTGATCAACCGTCAAATCGATACCGTTAAGTCTGAAAAAGAGTTCGATTTCATTGAGGACCTGGTTGCCCCCGTACCGGGGTATGTCATAGGAGAATTGTTGGGTATACCGGAACAGGATCGGCCTCAATTACGTACCTGGTCGGAAAATATCGTCCAGTTTTTTGAACCGGAACGGACCGGAACGCACAGGGAACTGGCGGAACGGGCTACGACGGAGTTTGCGGCTTACCTGACTGAAATAACGGCAATGCGCCGGGAACAACCGGGACCGGACCTGATTTCTGAGATGATCACATGGCGGGATGGCGCTGATGCCCTGAATCACGACGAACTGATTTCAACCGCCATGACCATCCTCATGGCCGGACACGGATCGACTATTGATGCTTCAGGAAACGGCATGCTGGCATTACTCCGGCATCCGCAGCAGATAGCCGCGCTGAAAGCCGACCCCAGACTGATTCATACTGCCGTACAGGAGATATTGCGCTATGAACCGCCGTTGCCTTACTTTCATCGTTATGCGCTGGAAGACATGGAATATAGGGGGTACTCATTTAAAAAAGGGGCAAAGCTGGGGTTTCTGTATGCCTCGGCCAACCGGGACGCTGCCTGTTTCGACGAGCCGGATTCATTCGACATTCGTCGTGATCCGAACCGTCATCTGGCGTTTGGCGGCGGAGTCCACCATTGTCTGGGTAGCCACCTGGCGCGCCTGAATATGGAGATCATGTTCAACTCTGTCTTGAAGCGTTTACCAGGCTTAAGACTGGCGACCCCGGCAGATCAGCTTATCTGGAAAACCGGAATCCTGACTCGCAGTCTGGTAAGCCTGCCGGTGAGAAATGGCAACTATCAGTAGTTATTCTAAAGACTAATACCAACTACTGTGGCAACTGCGCCTGTAGCATGTGAGGTTTCACCAGTAATCTTTCCAGTAACTCAAACAAGAGTTCCACCAGGATGGCCAGGGCTGCAGCCGGGAGCGCGCCCTGCAGGATCAGGCCGGTATCATTCAGCGCAAGTCCGGTCACTATGGGTTCACCCAGACCGCCGGCGCCGATGAACGCAGCCAGAGTTGCCGTGCCGATGCTGATGACGGCCGCCGTCCTGATGCCCGCAAGGATATTCGGCAGTGCCATCGGCAATAACACATGACGCAGTTGTTCCCACCTGGTTAATCCTATGGCTTCGGCCACCCGTTTCAACACCGGGTCAATGGTGACCAGCGCGGTAACGGTGTTGCGCAGTATGGGCAGCAGGGAATACAGGAACAGCGCGACAATCGCCGGCAGCACACCAATCCCGAAGAACGGGATCATGAGCGCCAGTAATGCGATGGAAGGGATAGTCTGCAGCAGCCCGGCAAGATAGACGGTCACTCCCGCTACAGCGCGGGTGCGGAAAACAAGAATGCCCAGGGGCAAACCTGTAAGGCAACCCAGTGCCAGGGCAATCGCCGTGAGCTTGAGATGAGTCACCGTGTTGCTCAGAATTGAGGAGACGAGACTGTATTCGACTTTCGTGTCTCCCAGGCCTTCTTCCCGGATGAATTCGCTCGCCACATCCGCAAAACTCTTTCCGTTGATTGTCGTCCTGCTGTTCAGTTTCTGCATCCGGTCATCGTCGATTCTCCCTGACAAACCGATCAGGACTTGCCTGGCATCGTCCGGCAGGTCTGACCGGGCAAACGGGACAGCATGATATTGCGGGAAAAAGCCGAGATCGTCTTCGAGTAAGGTCAGGGCATACCTGGACAGTTCTGCGTCAGTAGAGTAGGCGTCAATCACATCGACGGACCCCTCCACGATGGCCTGGTAAGCCAGCCCGTGCTCAATACCTGCGGGCTTTCCGGGTAGCTTGTAAGTCCTGAGCAGGCCGAGCCAGCCGTCTTCACGATTCAGGAATTCCAGGGAAAAGGTGAGAACCAGCTCCGGATGGGCCACCAGGTCCGAGATTCGTGAAATCCCTTTCTCTTCGGCCGTTTTTTCTCTCATCACCAAGGCATAAGTATTGTTGAATCCAAGCGAATCGAGTACTTGGAGGCCTTGTTCCGAAACCGCCGTATTCAGTTGATCGAGGCCCGGCGCGGGACCGTCTGATTTCAGGATGGCTTCCGCCAGAGTGCCCGTATACTCCACGTAAACATCAATCGCGCCGTTCAGCAACGCCTCGTAACAGACCAGTGTTCCGCCCAGACCAAACTTTCGTTCAACACTGAAGCCTTCCAGTTCCAGTGACTGTGCGATGATCTCGGCCAGCAGGTAACTTTCATTGAAGTTTTTGCTCCCGACAGTGATTTGGGCCAGACCCGCCGGACTACAGAGGAAGCAGAGGATTAGAAAGGCAATGATGCGGAGTCGATCAACCCTCATCCCGGGCCTCATTCAAAAATAACCTCCTGACATAGTCATCGGCCGGATTTGTTTTAATTTCCTGCGAGTTGCCTTGTTGGATAATCTGCCCCTGCTTCAGAATGACCAGATGCTCGGCGAGTCTGGCTGCTTCATCCATAGCGTGAGTCACCAGCAGGATGGACCTGTCACCAGTGTGTTCGAGTTGCAGTATTTCCCGGTAGATGGACTCGCGGGTAAGGGGGTCCAGTCCCGAAAACGGTTCATCCAGCAGCAGCAGCGGCGGGTCCAGCATCATCGCCCGGCATAAACCCACCCTTTGTGCCTGCCCGCCGGATAAGCTGTAGGGAAACCGTCCGGATAATTCATCGTCCAGACCAAACAGCGCCAGCAGGTTGTTGTATCGGCTCCTGATCTTTCCTGCCGGCCATCCTTCCAGCCGGGCCACCAGTGTGATATTTTCCTGTGCCGTAAGGTGGGGAAATAAACCTGCTCCCTGCACGGCATAACCCATAGTTCGCCGTACCTGGGGAAGACGGTTGTAATCCAGTAATTTGCCTTGTATCCGTACGCTGCCGGAATCGGCTAAAACAAGACCGTTGATCAGTTGCAGAAGTGTCGATTTGCCGCTGCCACTCTCCCCGACGATCGCTGTCGTGGTATTTTCCGGCAGCGCCAGGGTTACATCACGTATAACCGGCTTATCATCGTAGGACTTGGCGATGTGTTCAAGCTCGATTATATTACCGGACAATCTGACAAGCCCTCAGTATTACAAAGGCAGTCAGTATAACCAACGTCAGAAAGTTTGCACGAATTGATGGTGATGAGCCGGAACGCCCGTTCAGTCCAGATAAGGCTGATTTCTTAAGGCTGAGTTGTTACTGAGTGCTCGGGAAGGAAAACTGCGCTTTCTCGACAGAATCTGAAGGCCAGCGTTGGCTGATGGTTTTACGCTGCGTATAAAAGCGGACGGCATCCGGACCGTAAGCGCTTAAATCGCCGAACAGGGAGCGTTTCCAGCCACCAAAACTGTGACTGGCAACCGGTACCGGCAAAGGCACGTTGACGCCGACCATGCCGACTTTGATGTTGTCAGTGAAATAACGGGCGCTGCCGCCGTCGCGGGTAAATATGCATGTGCCGTTTCCGTATTCATGTTCATCAATGAGTTGCATCGCCTCCTGCAGGCTCTGAACGCGTAGCACGCATAAAACAGGGCCGAATATTTCCTCCCGGTAAATACGCATGTCCGGCGTTACCCGGTCAAACAGGCAGCCGCCGAGGAAGAAGCCTTCCGGCTGGTGTGGGACAGCCACTTCGCGTCCGTCCACCATCAGTTCGGCGCCTTCCGCCACCCCTGAATCAATATAGCTGCGTACTTTTTCGTAGTGTGGTTTGCTGATTAGAGGCCCCATATCATTATGGCTGTCGATACCGGGGCCGATCTTCAGATCAGACACCCGTAGCGATAGTTTTTTTACCACTTCATCTGCAACCGCATCGCCGACACACACTACTGCGGAAATGGCCATGCAGCGTTCGCCACAGGAACCATAAGCGGCGCCCATCAGTGCATTCACTGCGTTGTCCATATCGGCATCCGGCATAACGACGGCGTGATTCTTGGCGCCTCCCAGCGCCTGTATCCTTTTCCCATTAGCCGTCCCGGTCTGATAAATATATTCAGCCACTGGCGTTGAACCTACAAAACTGACTGCTTGCACCCTGGGGTCCGTCAGTAACGTATCAACGGCCTCTTTGTCTCCGTTGACTACGTTAAACACGCCGTCCGGCAATCCTGCTTCCTGAAACAGTTCAGCGATACGGGTCGGCGCGCTAGGGTCTTTTTCCGATGGTTTCAGCACAAACGTATTGCCGCAGATAATGGCCATGGGATACATCCATAGCGGCACCATAGCCGGGAAATTAAACGGAGTAATACCGGCAACGACGCCCAACGGTTGGAATTCGGACCAACTGTCGATGCCGGGGCCGACGTCCTTGCTGTGTTCTCCCTTCAACAATTCGGGCGCGCCACAAGCATATTCAACAACCTCCACGCCTCGTGTGAATTCGCCACGCGCATCATCCAGGACTTTACCGTGCTCTTCAGTCAACAAGCTGATAATCTCATTCGCATGTTGTTCCAATACGTCCTTGAAACGGAACATTATCCGGGCTCGTTTCATAGGAGGAGTCTGTCGCCATCCGGGATAAGCCGCTGCGGCCGCTGCGATGGCTTTTTCTACCGTCGGTTTGCCGGCCAGCGCCACGCGGCGCGTGATTTGGCCCGTAGCGGGGTTATAAACTGCCTGGGTGCGCTCATCATTGTCTATTACTGCCTGACCATTGATATAATGACCGACAACCTGATTGCTTATCTTCAGTTTTTCTGCGGGTCGTATTGAGCTCATTTCTGAAAATGTCTCCTTATGTTGTCGCAGTCTCGAAAGCCGGGATGCAGTTGTAGATGGAATAACCGGGGTACGATAATACTGACATCAGGCGGCTAATTTTCTCAAGACGTAATGTAAAATACCACCGTTGTTGTAGTATTCCCACTCCTTTGGCGTGTCCACCCGCACCAACGCGCTGAATTCTCTCCTCGCGCCATCGTCTGCGACTGCGCTGATTCTGACTTCTTTGGCGCCGGTCTCCAGGCCATGGATGGAGTAGATTTCACATCCCGTCAGGCCGATCTTCTCGGCATTTTCCCCGGGTTTGAATACCAGGGGCAATACCCCCATGCCAACCAGGTTGGAACGGTGTATGCGCTCAAAGCTGACCGCTATCACCGCGCGCACGCCAAGCAGTCTGGTGCCTTTGGCCGCCCAGTCCCGGGAAGAGCCGGTGCCGTACTCACTGCCGGCCAGGATAATCAAGGGAACGCCTTCTTCCTTGTATTGCATCGCCGCTGCGTAAATCGACATCTGTTCATCAGAGGGCTGGTGTACGGTCCAGCCGCCCTCGGTCCCCGGAGCCAGTTGGTTTCTCAGACGGATATTGGCAAAGGTGCCGCGCATCATCACCTCGTGATTGCCGCGCCGGGAGCCGTACGAGTTGAAATCCACCGGTTTTACCCCTTTATCTATCAGGTACCTGCCCGCCGGCGTGTCGGCCTTGATGGCGCCGGCCGGGGAGATGTGGTCGGTGGTGATGCTGTCGCCCAGCTTTACCAGGACTCTTGCGCCCCGTATCGGTTCAATCCCGCCCGGCGTTACGCTCATACCGGCAAAATAAGGCGGTTTCTGTACGTAAGTGGAGTCGTTCCGCCACTGATACCTGTTGCTCTCCGAGACATTGATGCCGGTCCAGTTGGCGTCACCGGCAAACGCATGACGGTATGAATTCCGGAACATATCCGAATCTATTGATGCGGTCATTGTGGCACTGATCTCGGACTGGGAGGGCCAGATATCCTTCAGGTAGACGGCGTTACCGTCGGCGTCCCGACCCAGGGGATCATTCAGCAGGTCGATATCCACCGTTCCGGCCAAGGCGTATGCCACAACCAGCGGTGGTGAGGCCAGGAAATTCATTTTGACTTCGGCATGAACACGGCCTTCAAAGTTGCGGTTGCCGGACAATACCGACGTTATAACTAAATCTCCCGCCTGGATCCCCCGGCTTACTTCCTCCGGCAAGGGACCGGAATTGCCGATACAGGTAGTGCAACCGTAGCCGACGATGTTAAATCCCAGTTTGTCGAGATCAACCGTGAGTCCGGCCCGGTTCAGGTAGTCGCGTACCACCAGGGAGCCCGGCGCCAGGCTGGTTTTTACCCAGGGTTTGACGGTCAGTCCTCTCTCTATCGCTTTTTTTGCGATTAGTCCGGCGCCGATCATCACCGAAGGGTTGGAAGTATTCGTGCATGACGTGATGGCAGCAATGACTACCGCGCCATCTTTCAGTTCGTAATTTTCGCCCTGCGGCGTTTCCACCCGGGCAACCCCGCCGCGTTCCCTGTCTTTGATCGCGTCCGCCAGGTGTAGGCGGAATCGGTCTTTAACATCCTCCAGGGGGATCCGGTCCTGGGGGCGTTTCGGCCCGGCCAGGCTGGGCGTTACCGTGCTTATATCAAGACTCAGGGTAGTGCTGTAACGGGCCTCCGGCGTCCCGGGGTCCCGCCACATCCCCTGTGCCTTTGCATAAGCCTCGACCAGCTCAACCTGTTCATTATCCCGGCCGGACAGGCGCAGGTAGTTGACGGTTTCCCGGTCAATGGGGAAGATGCCGCAGGTCGCGCCGTATTCCGGGGCCATGTTGGCGATAGTCGCCCGGTCTGCCAGCGACAGGTTGTCCAGGCCGTTTCCGTAAAATTCGACAAACTTGCCTACCACACCGTGTTTCCTGAGCATCTCAACTACGGTCAGGACCAGGTCCGTGGCCGTGGCGCCCTCCGGCAATGCACCGCTGAGTTCGAAGCCGACCACTTCGGGGATCAGCATGGTGATGGGTTGCCCCAGCATCGCCGCTTCCGCTTCAATACCGCCTACGCCCCAGCCAAGCACACCCAAACCGTTGATCATCGTGGTATGGGAATCGGTGCCGACCACGGTATCGGGGTAAGCCTCAACCCCGCCATCGACCTCTCTGGTAAAAACCGTCCTCGCCAGGTATTCAAGGTTGACCTGGTGAACAATGCCGGTATCCGGTGGGACAACCTTGAAATTGGAGAATGCCTGTTGTCCCCAACGGAGAAATTCATACCTTTCCCGGTTTCGTTGAAATTCAATGGCTGCGTTTTTTGCGGCCGCGTCAGCCGTCCCGAAGACATCCACCATGACCGAATGGTCGATGACGAGCTCAGCCGGTGACAGTGGATTGATCTTGTCCGGGTCGCCGCCCAGCGACTGCATGGCGTCGCGCATGGCCGCCAGGTCAACCACCGCGGGGACGCCGGTAAAATCCTGCATTAATACCCGGGCGGGGGTAAAAGCGATTTCCCGGTCCGGTTTTGCCTGTGCGTCCCAACCTGCCAGGGCGGTAATGTCCTCCCGGGTGATATTGATACCGTCTTCATGGCGTAGCAGGTTCTCCAGCAGGATTTTCAGGGAATAGGGCAGGCGACTGAGATCGTGCCTGTCTGCAAGCGCCTCCAGGGGATAAATCCGGTACTCCCGGCCGTTTACATTTATTGTTGTTATTTTACTGTCAGTCATTTTCAAATTTCTTCTAAAATCTTATTTAAAGTGTGGCATCATAAGACTTATGATATATGGGGTCAGAGTAAAAATACGGCTAATCTGGTAGAGGACGCGGGCTTATTGTTGAGTATTTTTACTCTGACCCCAACTATGAGCCAATCAAAACTTCATCGCGGAATCCATAATGGATCATAGATTGTACTTTATTTTTGGCGATCTCATTTCAAATATTATCACCGGCATTCTGATGGCAGTAATTCCCATGCTGTTCGTCAGCACAGGCTGGAATATGTTGATAGCCATGATTGTCATGATGATACTTGCAATGATTCTCAGTTTGTTTGTCTCATTGGCATTGGGGATCCTTTTCGGGGCTATGGAAGTCATGGTTCCGGCCATGCTCAGTGGGATGCTCAGTGGCATGTTCAGTGGTATGTGGCTCTCAATGCGGGACGTCTCTTTTATACAGTTGGTCTACTCAGGAGCTATTATCGGATTAGTCGTCGTTTGCATCGTCTGGTTCATTAATACACAAATTCGTGGCGTTCAAACACCCGGGGTGTGAATAATAATGTTCGATCAATTAACTCAAAATAAATGGGACAAAGCGGCAGCGAGTTTCGATCTCATGTCGGGCAACGGCGAGGAAAAGAGATGGTTCCCGTTTAAAAGCCGGTTATTCAGTCACATGCAAGGCAAGATCCTTTTTATGGCGCTGGGTACCGGATTGGATATCCGTGCATTCCCACCGGACAAGTCAGTTACCGCGATCGATATCAGCCCGGAAATGTTGAAACGCGCGCAGCCCCGTATAACTGAGTACCCGGGGGAAATCAAGGCTGAGCTGATGGACGTCCATGAAATGTCCTACCCGGACAACCATTTCGACCAGGTATTCACGTCCTGCACGTTTTGTTCCGTGCCTGAGCCCGTCGCTGCGTTGCGCTCCCTTAACCGCGTGTTAAAACCGGGTGGTATGCTCTATATGTTCGAGCATACGGGCAGCCGCTATTTCCCCTTTAAATACATGCTGGACGCCATGACGGTCCTTGTCAGGAAAATCGGGCCTGAGCTGAACAGGAACACCGTGGAAAACGTCAAGGCAGCCGGGTTTGAAGTACAGGAAGTCAACCACCTGTTCCTGGATGTCGTTAAAACCATTACGGCAATTCGACGGGTTTAGGGCGTTACTGTGTGGTCTCCCGCCGTATAGTTGCCTTGGTGATTTCCAGTTTCTCGAGCGTTTGCCCGCTTTGGCTGCCGCGCTCCTCCAGGGCCTTCAGCGTTTCCGGACCGGCAACAAGTTCCCCGAAAATCGTGTGTTTGCCATCAAGATATTGGGTGGGCACAAAGGTAATAAAAAACTGGCTTCCGTCCGTACCCGGTCCTGCGTTCGCCATACTCAGGAGTCCGGGTCGATCATGGGACAACCCTTCGGGAAACTCGCCCTCGTATTTATAGCCGGGGCCACCCCGTCCGGTACCGGTGGGGTCCCCGCCCTGCGCCATAAATCCGGGGATCACCCGGTGGAAGAGCACCGCATCATAGAAGCCCAACTCGGTCAGATAAATCGTGCTGGTCGCGTGCATGGGAGCGCTCTCATGGAACAGGCGAAAACTCATTTTGCCCAGATTGGTCCCCATGTCCCAGTAGTAGTTCTCACCGGGCTTAAAGGTTATGAGTTCAGGTTTGGCCAACTGTTGTTTCCAGTTAGGATTGGTCTTGTCAACAGCCGGCGCAACCTCCGGCTGGATTGATTCATCAGCAGTGGATTCTTCCCGGGATGCCTCCTGAGTACAGGCCCCTAAAGCGCCGGGAACTATTACAAGTAAAAATAATCTGTATGCCGGAATCATTTTCCCTCCGTTTATCAAGTTAAGTACCGATTATTGGCAGCCATAGTATCATGCATAGTATCATGAACAGGAACGCAGACTATTTAAAGCTCGTTTTATGTTGGAAAACACTGAGCCAGTCGAGGATGGAAAGGTCCTCTGTAAGAGGCCTGGACCACTTGCCTGGGTGAGCTTCCTGCGGGAGCGAAAGGCTCAGACTCTGACTGCTGAGATGGATTCGCTTTTCTCTTGCGTTCCTTGCTCATCTGCTTCCGTATCCATGGCGTGACGAATAGCCAATCCAGTTCGCTCAAAACTTGAGCGGAGATGTTCGTTGAACGATTCTCTCGGCACAAACTGCTCGTACGGAGTCTCCGGCGCGATAGCCAGGATCGATCCCAAACCCCGGAAAAATCTTAACGCACGGGCGTTCATGACTGAAAATGAATTTCAAATGGTTGATACATGGTTCAAGTATGTCATATCTACAAGGTTTGTCGAATACTATACTTACCTCTGGTTCCGATTTAGAGTCTCCTATAGGGGATCAGTAAACCTAGCGCCTTTAGGCGATAGAGTTACTCGCTAATTTAAGATACTGTTCCCCAGTCATTGCCATCATAACTCTTTCAGTCGATCCAGCAGCGCCTTAGCGTGCGGGCAGGCGGCTCCGACGCGATTGGGATCGACTCGCGCTAACAACTCGAACGAGACTTTGCCTTTGGCATAAGGTTTCGGGCAGCTGGCGGTGGCGTGTTTAAGCGTGTCGAGGACCGTCGCCTTGGGCACATCCTCTAACCGGGGCCATTGTCTGAACGCGTTTTCTCTAAATTGTGCGCCAAAGTACTCCCGTAACGCAGCGCGGTCGGCCAGGAACCAGGTTTCCATGACCTGGACCATTAGAAAGGCATGACCATCACCCGCGCCGCTGGGTTGCTTCCAATCATCGCGTTCTTGCAGGTGTTTCCAGACCGAATATTCCTTTTGCACGGCGTCCTCGCTGTCTACGAGGAGGAGCGGTATCCGGTTCGGGCCAGGGTTTTTAATCGCCTTGGAAAAGAGATCAAAAGTTCGGCTCCGTGTGCCTCCGCGCACGACTCGCGGCATAGATTTCTCAAGCCTTGCGGTTTTAAAAAACGTCGTCCATGCGCGGCGGAAAATGTGTGGGAGATATTGTCCTCCTGTCCCGCCACCTTCGATATAGATAATGAACCTCACCAGCGATTGCCGCCAAGTTCCCCCGAACTCCACAGGTCGCCGAGGCTGTACTTGTCCAGCCAGGACTGCAAACTTTTGCCATCCAGCCGCTCAAAGCGTGACTCGCCATTTTCCCTCTCGCAAACCACAACGCTTGAAGGATAATCCGACAGTGCGTCAATCAGCATACGGGAGTGGGTTGTGACAACAAGTTGAGTGCGCATTGAAGCCTCAATAAGTAATTCCGCAACCTGTGCGACAGCATCAGGATGAAGTCCTAACTCCGGTTCCTCTATTGCAACAAATGGAGGCGGCTTGGGGTGCATCAGAATAGAGAGCAGGCACAGGTAGCGCAATGTGCCGTCGGATAGGCAACTCGCCGGAATCTGCCCCCCCTCACGTTCTTCCAGAAAGAGGGACACCGTCCCACCTGTCACCGGGGAGGTGACATCGACGATGCCATCAAAGAGTTCCTGTAATGCTGTAACAAAGCGCCTCCTGTTTTCCCCTTGGATGTTTGAAAGAACGAGTGCTAAGTTCTCCGGGCCCTGCGGCCCTTCATCCAGAAATTCGCTACGACCATGTGCATCGCACGGCTGGCGTAACCTTGCTTTAGGACCTAACGAACAATTTTGGTAGAGACGAATTCCCCTGTATTGTTCATTAAGATAACAGAGTGCCGGGTATGCCGGAATGGCACTAAAAGAGAGCAAAGACTCCCCCGCCCGGAAAGCATCTGTGAACTCGATAAACGGGCTGCGATTGCCACTTTCAAGAGGGCGGTAATAAGCAGGCTCACTGTCAGTGCCGGAATGTTCTCCAATAGGCTCGATTTTTTCACTGGCCACTACTGGGCGACCTCCCTGGTCAGCCAGATTCAATGAATGACGCAACGAGCCTCTCTCCGGGTATTCAAGCGTAGCATCCACATTGATTGAATGTGGAGCATTCGGTCCTTTCCACAACCATTCGCGAATACTTCCCGTCCGTACCAGATGTTCTGGCATATCACGACAAGCAGCTTTGAGTAATGCAAATACTTCCAGGAAATTGGACTTTCCTGAACCATTCGGGCCGATCAGGACATTCAAGGGTTCCATTGGTAGATCGATGCCCTTTGGTCCGAAGGATAAAAACCCTGATACCTTCAGCTTATGAAATAACACGCTAACTCCTCATCCTACTTGAATTATGTATAGATACACCTGTCTGGGCAACGTCAAACACCCTCTTCAATTAACCCCACGACAGAGCACACCGTTTGACACCATGCATATTTAATAACCGTACATTCTATAATGGAATAAATTTTATCTACATACAATAAGCGGGTTAAGGGCAATTTCGATAACGCCGCCGCCGAGGCACAGGTTTCTGTCATAAAAGACCGCGTATTGGCCGGGGGTGACGGCTCTTTGCGGGCGGGTGAAAGTCACCTTGATGGTATCCCCGTCAATGGGTTCGATTTGACAGTCTTGATCAGCCTGCCGGTAGCGTGTTTTTACGGAACATTTCAGGGGGAGGGTCGGCTTGTCCGTTATCCAGTTCAGGTTCGAGGCAATTAACCCGTGGCTGAACAAAGCCGGATGGTTATGACCTTGCGCCACGGTAAGAATATTATTATCGACGTCTTTGTCCACCACGTACCAGGGTTTTTCAGGGTAGCCTTTTACTCCGCCGATGCCCAGTCCCTGACGCTGACCCAGGGTGTAGAAGTGAATCCCCGTGTGTTCACCTATATTTTGCCCGTCAACGGTGCGGACAGGGCCGGTTTGTACGGGCAGGTAGCGGCTGAGAAAGTCCCGGAACGGGCGCTCCCCGATAAAACAGATGCCGGTACTGTCTTTTTTATCGTGGGTAGCGAGCCCTGTTTTTTTCGCCAGGACACGGACTTCGGGTTTTTTCAGTTTCCCCAGTGGGAACAGGCTTCGGTCTAATTGTGATTGTGTCAGACGGCAAAGAAAATAACTCTGGTCTTTGTTCAGGTCGGCGCCTTTGTGCAGGTAGTTTTTTCCGGTATGGCGTTGATTGGCTGCGTAATGTCCCGTTGCAATCATGTCGGCGCCAAGAGATGTTGCATGTTCCAGGAAGGCGTGGAATTTGATCTCCTGGTTACATAATATGTCGGGGTTGGGTGTGCGTCCGCGGCTGTATTCTTCCAGGAACAGTTGAAACACTTTGTGCCAGTATGCTTCAGACAGGTCAACGGTATTCAGGTTGATCCGAAGTTTTTCGCATACGGTGAGGGCGTCTTCCACGTCGGATTCCCAGATGCAACTGCCTTTTTCATCGCTTTCATCCCAGTTTTTCATAAACAGGGCTTCCACGTCATAACCCTGCTCAAGCAGCAACAGGGCAGCGACTGAGGAGTCGACTCCTCCGGATACGCCGACAATGATTTTTTCAGCTCCCATGGATGGTTCCGCTATAAAGAATCGAAGCCCAACTCAGACGACTTATGCAAGCCCGCATTTCTCACCGGGTGATGCGATGATCGCGCCGGATTTTTTGCGCCAACGGGTGCCGGAGCCTGCCCCGTACTTGATACGGGGACCGAAAGCATAACCGTAGCTCTGGTTGAGGGACAAATCGTCAGGACAGACGATTTGCACGGCGCCAGCCGCCCGAAGGGTTGCGCCCAGGGATGGGCGCAATGAACACGTGCCCGTTGGCGCAAAAAAGACAAGCGAGAGCGCATCAAGCGCAGTCTGTAATGACGACATAGTCAGCAGATTACCATAACTCATTGACAACAAACATGTATTCGACAGCAACAAGCGCCCTGGTGAGAAATGCGGGCTAGAGACGGGTTTTACCTGGGTTCATCTACGTCATCCGCTGATAAAATATCCGGGGCAGGATAAATGGGCTGTGGCGTGGGCTGGGCGCTTACCTGTTTATCTGCCGGGGGGTCTTTCAGCTTTTCTATACGCGGGTTGTACCAGTTGCCTTTAATGGTGTACTGGTAGCTGAGCATTTTATCAATATTATCGTTGATTGACTCGAACATGTTCCCGGCCAGGTACAGCACCGCGCCGACACCGATCCCGACCGGACCCAACAGGGCGCTGGCAATGGGCAGGTTGTCGGCAAACTGGGGAGTCACGGTGACGATTTGGTCATAATCCTGGTCGGTCAACCCGGTCCTGCCACTGATTGACACGTCGGCGCCGGGGCCGGTCAGGCGCAAATCGTTGGTATAGGCATTGCCGTTGATGATATTGAAACTCCCCTTTATGTGATCAAATGCCAGTCCCTTACCGAACAAATCTGTAAAGTCCAGTGACAAACGCCTGGGCAGGGTCTGGAGACTTAATAAACCGAACAACCTCCCTGCGGAAGGAGACACCTCGAGAAGTTGTCCTTTCTTCAGGTGGACATCCAGATTGCCGACCAGTTTATCCAGGGAGAAATCATCCGGGGAACTCGCCCAGTCGGCATTGATGGAAATATCCGTTTTACCTTTTTTTATGGCGGCCACATCATAGCCGAAGGTGTCAAGCATCTTATTAAACTTATCGGCACGCAACCTGATATTAAAACTCGAACTGTTCGCACTGCCGGATTTTTTCCAGGTTCCGGTTCCCGCAATATTCAATCCCGGTTTTACAAATTCAATCTCATCAAAGGACAACCCCGCGGGGACGGATGAAGCAACCAGCCGAGTCTTGCCGAGTTCGTAGTCTCCGTATACAAAATCGGCAACGTCAATCCGGAGAGAGGGCAGGTTTTTGGGATCCACGTTACTGGCAATGCCTTTATCTTCAGCTTTGCTTATGACCAGTTTTTCCAGGTCAAGTCTTACCCTGTTTTCAAGAGTCGGGTTTTTGGGCAAGACAATTTCACCTGATACGTCTTCTCCCCGCAGGTGTATATGCCAGTTTTCCGGGCCCCTGTTCGCGTGCAGGCCGGTATCCCTGAATGATTGGTCGAACACATCAAGCCGGGCTGTATCAAGCTCCATGTTTATATTTGCGGACCTGAAGAAACCGGTTTCGTCTACCTGTTCGGGGCTGAAGAACGCGATGGTTTCACGCCAATCATCCAGCGACAGTATTTCCGTGTAACCCGACAGGTAAATTCCGCTGTCAGTGGGGTAATATGTTGTTTGCGAACCCTCTCCCAGGAAGACATCCAGCCTGTCAAGCTTCTGCTTATTGCCCTGTTCCTGCTTTATCCTTGCGTTAATAACGGAGGCGTAATTTAATTCAGCCGGCGTTGTTCCCTGTAACGTTTTACTGAAGGTCAGCATTCTCCTGGAATAGGTGGGTTTCCATACCGGTTTCGGCAGGTCTATCGCCAGGCCATACAAATCGGAAGAAAGATCAAGATGTTGAACCAGACCCTGGTCCGTCTGCTGAAAGCTGAACCTGGCCTGCCAATCTGCCGACCCGGATAATCGCTCTCCCAGCCTGGAAACAAAATACGCCGAACCGGGATAACGCCGGAGAATTTGTTCGATAATAAACGCGTCGGCTGAATGTCCTGCAATTACAAAGGCAGGAGGGGTATCAGTGCTGTTTTTAGAACCTGACAGGCGCAGTGTTACCGGTTGCCCCGCAAACCGGGCAGACAGGTCACGTCCGGCGACGGAATCCCGGGTAAAGCTGACGACGCCGTTGACGTCGTCAAGTTCCACGTTGCTGTCGCCCGAATCCAGCTTTGCCCCGTCAAGTTTGAGCGTTCCCGTAATGACGGACTGCATTTCCGGGGCCTTTATCGGGATGCTCAGGTCCAAATCCAGGTCAATGTTGCCTGATACCAGTGTCTCGTTGGCGTATTTCAGGATATTATCTTCGGATAACGGGCTTTGTGAAATGAATAACCCCAGGTCCTTTGTTTCCCCCTTGACTTTTCCGTCAAGGACGACCACCTTGGGTCTCTTGGTGAGGTCGCGGATCATTCCGGTCCCACTGGTTATTTTCGCTCCGAACACCCCGCCCCGGTGAACAGTCGCCGTCATTTTTTCATTATCAAACAGGACCGCCGCGTCAACATTATCTACAATAGGCCATTTCGGGGAGTATTCGACCACGCTGTCGGACAGGTTTACGATTCCCTGCAGTTGCCCGTTATTATCCCTGAACGGGAATTCATTCGGGTAACCCCGGATGACGGCAATGGCCGAATCGATGTGCCCGGCTCGCAGGGATTTCTGCATCCATTCCCTGATCCTGAATTTTGGCGTGTACGGCATATACCGGAACAGGTTTTCAAGCCTGTCGCTGTCCAGTTCGGTGACAAGATTTAAATACGGCAACGGCTGGGCCTCGTCTTTTTCAAGCTCACCCTTGATTGTCAGGGAGAGGTCATCGGATATGAGTGATAATTTATCCGTTTGCAGCTTCCAGCCACCTGCAACCCGCCGCCAGAATATTGTTCCGTTGAGATGAGTGAAAGAAATACTGTTGTCATACACGGACGGAATATTGAATTCACCGGGAGTCCCTTCCAGGGTGAGGCTGGCCCGGTTGGTGGAACCGCGTAGTCTGCCCGACAATTTGCTTATTGCCGGCTGGCCCGGAGCCAGGTCGGTAGCCAGGTTCCTGAAGGCGAAGTCGTAAACGAACGGTTCGTCAACGCCGGTTCCGGCGTCATAAATTACCAGTCCCTCATCCAGTTCACAGCGGATTGACCCGGGCGTAATGGAACGACTGATTGTATCGGGAATCAATTCCAGGCCGGCCGTCAGCGGCATGAGATCAGCCAGGTTCAGGTAATCAAAACTCAACGCATAGCGCCGCGCTTGTCCGTCTTTCCCTGTCTGGGAGAGAACCTCAAGGTTTGCAGTTGGCCAGCCACCGTTTTCCGTTATCAGGCGGTCCAGTTTCAAGGAAATATGCCAATTCGTGTCCATAAGTTTTTCGGCCCTGAACCGGCTTGCCAATTCCTCAACGCGAACTGCCCCATCAGCGGATAATAAGGCAAAATTGTGATATTCAAGGCGACCCTGCAAGAGGTTGGGTTTTGCGTCTTTCCAACTGCTCCAGATCTCCAGGTCTGCGCTGCCGCCTGCCGGCGTTATCCTCTCGGGTTGGAATTCCCTGTACCAGTTATCCGGGTTAACCTGCGTAGCTGCCGCGTACAGGTCCCCGGACCAGTCCGAGGACCAGAGATCGCCGGTAGCATCAAGAGCAAAATTCATCCTGTTGCCGTATTTGCCGGGCAGTTTTGCTTCTCCCATGAGCTGTGACCTGCTGCCATCCGTACGGATGGCCAGGCTGACATCGGTGAGTTGGACGGGCGCCTGCCGGTGTTTATGGTCAAGCCATAAGATGTCGGCTTTATTAATGTCTATTTGGTCTTGTCCGAATAACCATTTGGCAAACTCGTTTTCATGGCCTGCATCCATAGAGTTGATGTTCATGCCCTCTACGAGTATGGCCCCGGTGGGGAGGCGGGAGACTGAAACCCGCAAGCCGGAAATCACGAGCCGTCTGGGTACGGGCTGAAGTTTCCATAAGGACCGGAAAGGGGATACTTCAAGTATTGCGGTATCGAAACTGACGATTTTTCTCAGACCGTCTTTACTGCGCAGGTGGATCCCGTTGAGATACAGGCGTGGAATCCAACCCTGCCAATCAGCGCTGATCGAGTCAATAACGAAAGCCTGCCCCATGTAACTACTTACCCAGGTCTCAATTGCGTTCTTGTGTTGGCCGATGTCCGGCAAGGCAAGCCGGATGAGGGTGATCGCCACCGCCGCCAAAAGCACGGCTATGCCGATGAGGTAAAGAATAAAATGGTAAACTTTGTCGGTGGTTCTACCGGACATAGCTACAACAGCACGATGTCATATTGTTCTCTGATATAAAGCGGTTCAACCTGAAACGTGATCGGCCTGCCAATAAATTCCTCCAGCTCCGCCACACTGGCGGATTCTTCGTCCATCAACATATCCACGATCGGTTGTGCTGCTATCACGAGCAACTTGTTGCCATCGAACTGCCTGACTTCCCGTAGTATCTCGCGGAATATTTCATAGCAGACCGTTTCCGGGGTCTTCATGGAGCCTCTGCCGTTACAGGTTGGACAAGGTTCGCACAGGATTTGTTCAAGGCTCTCACGGGTTCTTTTGCGGGTGAGTTGCACCAGGCCGAGTGACGTGAATTCACTGATAGTGACTTTCGAGTGATCTTTTTCAACGCGTTTTTCCAATGTGCGGAGCACCTGGCGCGCGTGTTCCTGTTCCCGCATATCAATGAAATCTATAATGATAATTCCCCCGAGATTTCTTAGACGCAGTTGTTTTGCTATGGCCTGGGCAGCTTCCAGGTTGGTTTTATAAATGGTTTCTTCGAGGTTCCTGTGGCCGACAAATGCGCCGGTATTGACGTCTATGGTGGTCATCGCCTCGGTCTGGTCGATGACAAGATGCCCGCCTGATTTCAGTTGAACCTTGTGGTCCAGCGATTTTTGCATTTCATCCTCAATGGAGTATAAATCCAGTACCGGTCTTTCGCCGGAGTAGTACTCGATTCTTCCCAGGAAATCAGGGATGAAGTGTTTACTGAATTCCATGACTCTTTTGTAGGTTTCCTTTGAATCGATGCGTATTTTTTCGACTTCACCATGAATTAAATCCCGCATGGTGCGTATGACCAGGGGTAGATCTTCATGGATCAATCCCGGCGCAGACGTGTTCTTTGCCCGTATGGATATCGAACCCCACAACTTGTGCAGGAAATCCATATCCTTATGTATCTCTTCTTCGTCAACTCCTTCCGCCGCCGTTCTTATGATAAATCCGCCCTTGGCCAGTATTGGCGGTTCAGGCATGATGGTATGCAAAACAACGTTGCTGCCGCTGCCAACGCTCACCGCGGGGCGTTGCATATCAGCCTGGTAAAGAGAGATTGCCTGGCGTAATCGTTCCCGTTCCATCTCGTCTTCTATTCGCTGTGATACGGCGATAATGGCATGGTTCGAAACGAAAACCAGGTAACGGGAAGGAATGGAGATACGTGTGGTGAGTCGGGCGCCTTTGGCGCCAATCGGATCTTTTACTACCTGGACCAGTAAATCCTGACCTTCGGTCAATAATGTATCAATTGAATTTTCCGGAAAAACGCCATCCTCAGGTGCAACATCCAGGTCTTCGGCGGTTTCAACCAGGTCCGAGATGTGTAAAAACCCGGTACGCTCCAGGCCGATATCGACAAATGCCGACTGCATTCCCGGCAATACCCTGTACACACGGCCTTTTATTATATTTCCCACGAGGCCGCGCTTACGGGTCCTCTCAATATGAACATCCTGCAACACGCCGTTTTCGACCACCGCAACGCGGGTTTCATGAGGGGTTACATTAATGAGGATTTCTTCACTCATGGGGTCTTGGTCAGTTTCAACAAATCGGGTCAGGGATGGAAGACAACTATAGCAGTTTTTAGTTTCTGGTTTTTAGTTTTTAGTTGATACTACCCCAGACCTTTTCCAACCAGCAAAAACTAAAAACAAAACGGTATTCAGCAGGGTAAGTTATAATGTCGGAATAATAATGCGGAGATAAAAAATGATCAGCAGATTTTACGGGTATCTCTTTGTTTTCTTTGCCACTTTCATCGTGACTGTCGCATCGGCGGAAGAAGACAGGTTTGCCGGCGTGGAGATAAAAACCCAACAGGTTGCGGAAGGCATCTATATGCTGGTGGGTGAAGGTGGAAATATAGGTGTGTCGGTCGGTGAGGATGGTGTCTTTATGATCGATGATCAATTTGCCCCCCTGACTGAAAAGATCATGACTGCCATTGCGGCCTTGTCAGACCAGCCAATCAGGTTTCTGCTCAATAGCCATTGGCATTATGATCATACCGGCGGCAATGAAAACCTGGGTAAACAGGGTGTCGTGATCGTTGCGCACGACAACGTCTATGAACGCATGTCCAAAGATACGGAAATCGCTGCGTTTAATTCCGTGGTTCCCGCCGCTCCCAGGGTCGCGCTGCCGGTGATTACGTTTAACGATAATGTCACTTTCCGCCTGAATGGCGAAGAGATACGGGTGAGGCACTATAGAAATTCACATACCGACGGTGACAGCGTCATCCATTTTACAGATGCCAACGTGATCCACACGGGCGACCTCTGGTTTAACGGGTTATATCCGTTTATCGACGTCTCCAGTGAAGGGTCAGTTAACGGACTTATCAGCAGCGTTAAAACAATTATCGCGCTTGCCGATGATAATACCAGGATAATTCCCGGACATGGCCCGTTGAGCGATAAGCAGGGGTTGCAGGGTTACCTGGAAATGCTTGAGACGGTAAAGGACAGGATGAATAAGCTCATTGCCGAGGGAAAATCATTGGAGGAGATAATCGAATTGAAGCCCAACGCGGATTATGACGAAGCCCTGGGCAAGGCATTTATTAATCCGGAACAGTTTTTACGGATTGTTTACGGTAGTCTGAAAGGTGAATAGATATTTGGGGTCAGAGTAAAAATACAGTTGGGTTGGCAGGTGGTAGTACTTTGTCATTAGGTATTTTTACTCTGACCCCAAATATCCGAACAGAATGACCCAATCGATCATGATTGAATGGAAACAGTACCAGGAATGATTTTTTGACTTTTCCCGGTAATGATAAAATATACAACATGCTGGCGACAAATATAAGCGTAGTACCCACCGGATCGAAAGCAGGCGCTTCCGACTTGCGCAAGACCGGAGCGCATCCGGATTTCTGGTATCCCCTGGCTCGCTCCGGAGACGTCAAACCCGGCAAGGCCATCGGGCGGACGTTTGCCGGGGAACCTATCGTTATCACGAGGACGGAATCCGGCAGAATATTTGCGCTGGAGGACAGGTGCGCTCACCGTCAGGTGCCGTTGTCAAGAGGCGCCGTGAACGGCGAGCGGATTCAATGCTGCTATCACGGCTGGACTTATGACGCTACAGGTCACTGCGTGAATATTCCTTACGTCGGGAGAAGTGAGGCCATACCAAAGGGGGTGCGCAGTTATCCGTCTCGTGAAGAATACGGACTGATTTTTGTTTTCCCGGGGGATGCCGGCAAGGCGGATGATACGCAGTTCCCGGACGTGCCCACCTGGCATGATCCGAAATACAAGACCCGTTATCTTGACCGGAAGGTGGAATGCCACTATTCCTTCCTGCATGAGAACCTGATGGATATGAACCACCAGTTTCTGCATCGCCGGATTATGTCCAGAATATTGACGGAATTTCTGGATTTACGCCAGGGTGATGACTGGGTGGAAGTCGATTACACCTTCTCCCGCGTGGGCAAGCAACCCATGGGTGAGAAGGTCATGCTGGGGAAACTGTCTACGCCGAGCACGGATCGTCCTCACGACCTGATGACAGTGAGAACGCAGTATCCGCATCAGAGACTGAAGTTCTGGACGGCAGGAAGCCGGCATCCGGCGTTGGACTTGTGGATCACTTATGTGCCCCTCGATAAGGAACAACGAACAAACCATACCTTCGGCCTGATGAATATCCGCAAGCCCTCGATATCGAGTTTGATGGAATTATTATGGCCGTTTGTGATCTGGTTTACCGAGGGAATTTTTTCGGAAGACAGGTGGATAGTGGAGCTGGAACAGGCTGCGTTTGATCAACAAGGCGCCGATTGGAACCAGGAGATATTCCCGGTGATACTGCAACTGAGGAAAGTGTTGCTGCGCCAGGGGTTGCCGATACCGATAAATCCGTAGCTGACGCAGGGCTAATCAGCAAATCCCACCAATTCGTTTTTAGTTATCAGTTTTTCGTTATTGATTATTAGAACCCATCACTGACAACTAAAAACAAGAAACTAAAAACCGACGTTATACAGACGTAACCATCGGTAATATATACAGGTTAAGACATTTTTTGTCTCCTATGTTTAACGTCATTAACAATAAGATATTGTCCAACTGTCATTCAATAGCCGATTTGCGCCGCGCGGCAAAGCGCCGGTTACCCAGGGCCGTATTCGATTACATGGATGGCGCGGCAGAGGATGAAGTCACGCTTTATCACAACCAGGCTGACTTCGGGTTGTATGAATTGGTCCCGCGCTTCCTGGTGGACGTTAAGAACGTGGATTTATCCACTACTGTGCTGGGTTCCGCCATAGATGTGCCATTCGTACTGGCGCCTACGGGCATGTCCCGGTTGTTTCACCATACCGGTGAGTTGGCGGTTGCCAAAGCGGCGCAAAAAGCCGGCACAATCTATTCCCTGTCATCGGTAGCTACCAGGTCCATAGAAGATATTGCCAGGATTAACGACGGGCCGAAAATGCTGCAACTCTACGTCTGGCGGGACCGGGGTATATTGAAGGAATTTATTCACAGGGCCAAGGCAAGTAATTACAGCGCGTTATGCCTGACGGTGGATTTGCCCAGGGCAGGTCAACGGGAACGGGACCTCAGGAACGGGTTCACGGTGCCGCCTGAGCTCAGGCTCTCCAATATCCTTGATACCTTGAGGCGCCCGAGCTGGCTTTGGGGCTTCCTGACCAGCCCGCGCATGTCACTGGAAAATGTGCGCGAGCATACCACCGCCGCGGAGAACCTGTTTTCCGTTATTGATTACACCACCTCGCAGTTTGATCCGTCGCTGACCTGGGAAGACGTGGACTGGATGATCAAGGAATGGGGCGGGCCCTTTGCGATTAAGGGCATATTGAGCGTTGACGACGCCCGGCGAGTGGCGGAGGCCGGCGCCAGCGCGGTCATCGTATCCAATCACGGCGGCCGGCAGTTGGACCACTCGCCTTCTCCCATCAGCGTGCTGCCCGACATGGTCGACGCGGTGGGTGACCGGGTGGAAGTTATCCTGGACGGCGGTATCCGCCGTGGCACTGACGTGATCAAGGCCCTCAGTCTTGGCGCCAGGGCAGTCATGATCGGTCGGGCTTATTTATTCGGTCTGGGGGCCGGGGGAGAGTCCGGCGTGGACCGGGCGTTGCACTTGCTGACTGAGGAGATCAAGCGGAATCTGATGCTGTCCGGCTGTCCGTCCGTAACAGATCTGGATGGGAAATATGTGCGGAAAAGAGGATTGGAGCCATTACCATGAAGCAGTGGATTTCAATTGCTGTGCGCAGGGATATTGTCACCCGTTCATTGAAGGTCTGCGTAATAGTAGGGACAATTCTGGTATTGATTAATTATTTTGACCATATACGCGCAGGCAGCCTGTCAACAGTGGATTATATCAAGATGCTGTTGACGTATTGTGTCCCTTACTGCCTATCAACTTATGTGTCGGTCAGTATGATAGTCAGGGAAAAGTCATGAATACGGACCTTGTCCGTTGCCGGTGGTCTCAGGGTGATGAATTATACCGGCGCTACCACGATGAGGAATGGGGCGTGCCGTTGCACGACGACAGAAAACTGTTTGAGTTTCTGGTGCTGGAGGGCGCGCAGGCCGGACTGAGCTGGAGTACGGTACTTAAAAGGCGCCCGGCCTATCAACAGGCGTTTGATAATTTTGATTTCAACAAGGTTGCGGGGTATGACGAGAGCAAGATAGAAAGTTTGCTGAATAATCCCGGAATTATCAGGAACAAGCTCAAGATTCGCTCGGCAATCAGAAACGCCGGGGCATTCACCGAAGTCAGGAAGGAATTCGGAACATTCGCTGAATACATCTGGCAGTTCGTCGATGGCAAACCCATACAGAATCACTGGGAGAGGTTTTCACGGTTGCCGGCTGAAACACCTTTGTCAGGCAAAATCTCCAAAGATCTCAAACGCCGCGGCTTCAACTTTGTCGGTCCTACCATCATCTATGCCCACATGCAGGCCACCGGCATGGTCAACGACCACACAACGGATTGCTTCCGCTATGAGGAGATAAAGACACTCGCGAAATAAGAGACAGGAAAATGTGTGGCAAGGAATAAGGGATATTCCTCGTTTATTGTGTTAATATACTGTTCCAGCCTATGGATGCACTACAACACTTGATCGCAGCCTGTAACGGTTCGTTTGAGCCGGTTGCCTTTTTCTCTCTGATACCCGTGGACTTATTGCCTTGACGCGTTTTGTTTTTGTCACCGGTGGCGTTGTTTCCTCGTTGGGAAAGGGGATTGCCTCGGCCTCTCTGGGCGCAATTCTGGAATCCCGGGGGCTGGACGTGACGCTGTTGAAACTGGACCCGTACATTAACGTGGACCCGGGCACCATGAGTCCGTTCCAGCATGGTGAG
The DNA here is from genome assembly GCA_965248145.1 of Gammaproteobacteria bacterium. GTDB lineage: Bacteria > Pseudomonadota > Gammaproteobacteria > Eutrophobiales > Eutrophobiaceae > JAAXHV01. The sequence goes on from OZ252091.1 coordinate 1,908,808, forward strand.
GTCTACGTCACGGAAGATGGCGCAGAAACCGACCTGGACCTGGGTCATTATGAGCGGTTTGTCCGCACCCGCATGACAAAACGCAATAATTTTACCACGGGCAGGATTTACCAGAACGTTATCCAGAAAGAACGCCGCGGTGATTATCTCGGCGGCACCGTCCAGGTCATTCCGCATATCACTGACGAAATCAAGCGTTGCATACTGGAAGGGGCCGGGGACGCGGATATCGCCATGGTGGAGATCGGCGGCACGGTGGGCGATATAGAATCCCAGCCTTTTCTTGAGGCGATCCGGCAAATGCGCATGGAATTGGGCGGACAGCACTCCCTGTTTATCCACCTTACCCTGGTGCCGTATATTGAGACCGTCGGCGAAATAAAAACCAAGCCGACCCAGCATTCAGTCAAGGAGTTGCGCTCAATCGGTATCCAGCCGGACGTATTGATTTGCCGTACTGACCGCGCCTTGCCTGACAACGAACGCAGCAAGATAGCCTTGTTTACCAACGTGGATGAACGCGCCATCATATCCGCCGTTGACGTCGATAACCTGTTTAAAATCCCGCGCCTTTTCCATGAACAAGGACTGGATGGCATTGTCGTAAACAAGTTTGGCATTACCACGCTTGATACGGATTTATCCGAATGGGATGCCGTTGTTGAGGCGATGGATAACCCGACCGGCACGGTCAACGTCGCAATGGTAGGCAAATACACCGGTTTGACGGATTCCTATAAGTCCCTGTCGGAGGCCCTGATTCACGCCGGCATACACAGCCGCACGACCATCGACATCCATTATATAGATTCAGAAGATGTTGAGCGGGATGGCCTTGGCCTGTTACAGGGGATGGACGCAATCCTGGTGCCGGGCGGCTTCGGCGACAGGGGCATCGAGGGGAAAATCGCAACGGTGAACTACGCCAGGGAAAATCTTATTCCTTACCTGGGGATTTGTCTGGGTATGCAGGTGGCCGTCATAGAGTTTGCCAGGTACGCGGCCGGCCTTGACGGAGCCAACAGTACTGAATTTTCACCGACAACGCCGCATCCCGTTATCGGCTTAATCACAGAGTGGCTGAATGTCGACGGCATTACGGAAAAGCGCGACAGGGATTCCGACCTGGGCGGCAGCATGAGGCTGGGTGGGCAGGAGTGCCGGCTGCTGGCGGATACGCTGGTCAGGGACTTGTACGACAAGGATAAAATTCTGGAAAGACATCGACACCGGTATGAGTTCAACAATAATTACCGGGCTACACTGGAACAGCACGGATTGAAGGTTGCCGGCATTTCAGCAGATGAAAAACTGGTGGAAATCGTTGAGTTGCCCAGCCATCCCTGGTTTATCGGCTGTCAGTTTCATCCTGAGTTCAATTCCACCCCAAGAGATGGACACCCGTTGTTTACCGGATTCATCAGAGCCGCCTTATCCCGTCAGGCTACATTGGACAGGAGAGTCAGCAATGCGGCTATGTGACTTTGAAGCAGGAGAAGATCGGCCGCTGTTTCTTATTGCCGGTCCCTGCGTGATAGAAAGCGAACAGTTGGCCCTGGATACCGCCGGCGCCTTACGGGAAATTACGGAAAAACTATCCGTACCTTTCATATATAAATCGTCTTTCGACAAGGCCAACCGCAGTTCCGGAGACAGTTATCGCGGTCCGGGCCTGGACCGGGGCTTGAACATCCTGCAAAAAGTGAAGGACACAATTGGCGTGCCGGTATTAACCGACGTACACGAAGATACGCCGCTCCGGGAGGTGTCCGAGGTGGTCGACGTCCTGCAAACCCCAGCGTTTCTCTGCCGCCAGACGAATTTCATTCGCAACGTCGCGGCCTGCGGCCTGCCGGTGAATATAAAAAAAGGGCAGTTCCTTGCGCCCTGGGATATGCGAGAGGTGGTAGAGAAGGCCCGCGCAACGGGCAATGAACAATTGCTGGTATGCGAGCGGGGCGCCAGCTTCGGCTACAATTATCTTGTCTCAGACATGCGCGCACTGGTCGTCCTGCGAGAGACCGGCTGCCCCGTGGTCTTTGATGCAACCCACTCGGTGCAACTGCCGGGAGGGCAGGGTAAGCAATCCGGAGGACAGAGAGAATTTATCCCGGCCCTGGCCCGGGCCGCGGTAGCGGTCGGGGTGGCGGGTCTGTTCATGGAAACCCATCCCGACCCGGATACGGCCTTGAGCGACGGCGCCAACTCCCTGCCACTGAATGAGATTGAAGGATTGCTGGAAACCCTGGTAAGCCTGGACCGGTCCGTTAAACAGCTCCCCGCACAGCATTCATAATGTCGGAAATTACAGGTATACGAGCAACCGAGATACTGGATTCCAGAGGGAATCCAACTGTCCAGGCAGAAGTTGAAACGGCCGACGGCAGCGTCGGCGTCAGCATGGTCCCGTCCGGCGCTTCAACCGGCGCCCGGGAGGCGCTGGAATTAAGAGATAACGACAACAATCGATACCGGGGCAAAGGTGTGTTGAAGGCCGTCAACAACATAGAAAAGGTGATTGGGCCGGCATTGATCGGTATGCAAGCCAGTGACCAGGCGGGCATTGACCAGGCGATGCTGGAACTTGACGGCACGGAAAACAAAAACAACCTGGGGGCAAATTCGATACTGGCCGTTTCCATGGCCGTTGCCCATGCCGCGGCCGCGGCTGAGCGGCTCCCTCTGTACCAGTACCTCGGGGGCGCCGGTCCCTTTGATATGCCGGTTCCCATGATGAATATCATCAACGGCGGCGCCCATGCGGATAACAGTATCGATATGCAGGAATTCATGATCTTGCCCGTGGGCGCGGACAGCCTGACTGAAGCAGTGCGCTATGGAGCCGAGATATTTCACTCACTGAAATCGGTGCTATCGGCACGGGGTCTGAATACGGCCGTGGGAGATGAAGGCGGTTTTGCCCCTGACCTGGATTCCAATGAGGCTGCCCTGGAAATCATTATCAGCGCCATCGAGAAAGCCGGATATATCCCGGGCGAGGACATTCTGCTGGGTCTGGATATCGCCAGTTCGGAATTCTACCGGGACGGCAGGTATGTGCTTGCGTCCGAGGATAAATCATTAAATGCAGACGAATTTCTCGATTACATCACCCCCTGGGTGGATAACTATCCGATTATCTCGATAGAAGACGGCATGGCCGAGGATGACTGGGACGGTTGGCAGGCAATGACGGACCGGCTCGGCGACAGGGTGCAACTCGTGGGTGATGATTTATTTGTTACCAATACGGCTATCCTGGAAAAAGGGATTGCCGCAGGGGTGGCAAACTCGATCCTGGTCAAGGTCAACCAAATCGGCACGCTCACGGAGACCCTGACGGCGATTGACAGAGCCAAGAGAGCCGGTTACACCACGGTCATATCCCATCGTTCCGGTGAGACGGAAGACACGACGATTGCAGACCTGGCAGTGGCTACGTCATCCGGGCAGATTAAAACAGGTTCCCTGTCCAGGTCGGACCGGGTGGCCAAATACAACCGGTTGATCCGGATCGAAAAAGAGCTTGGCAGTCACGCGACATACCCGGGACTGGATGCGTTCCCTTTTTTCCGGTAGCAAGGTGAAATATTTAATCATTATCCTGTTTATTTTACTGGCCCTGTTACAGTATCGACTCTGGTACAGCCCCGGCGGGGTCTCCGACGTCAATGAATTGAAAGAAGTAAAACAGGAATTGATCGATGAAAACCAACGGCTGCGGGAAAGAAATGCATCCCTGGCTGCCGAAGTGATCGATCTCAAACATGGTATGGAAGCGGTTGAAGAAAGGGCAAGGAGTGAAAGGGGCATGATCAAGTCCGATGAGGTTTTCTACCAGATTATTAACAGTAAGGACGCAACCGGTGATAAACTGCAGCCGGCCGTCCCGCTCGAAGAACCGGACACTTCGCCGTGACCCGACAATCAAATTTCTGGGCCGTCATTCCGGCGGCCGGGACCGGGCGGCGTATGGGGGCTGAGAAGCCCAAACAGTATCTCAGCCTGTTGAACCGGACCATTCTTGAACACAGTCTTATTCCTTTTTGCGAACATCCGTTGATCAAAGGCATTGCAGTGGTTGTGGCGGAGGACGACGACGATTGGCAGACCCTGGCAGTGTCCGGCCATGCCCGGATCATGAGGGCGCCCGGCGGCAGGGAACGTTGTCATTCCGTATTGAATGGTCTTGATCGTATTGCAGAGTTTGCCGACCCAGATGACTGGGTACTGGTTCACGATGCGGCCAGACCCTGCGTAACGGTTGCGGATATCGACCTGCTTATTGCCGGGGTCAGGGAGCATCCCGTCGGTGGCATACTGGCCCTGCCGGTCAGGGATACGGTGAAACAGGCGGGAGAGGATCGTGAGATCCGGGCAACCATCAATCGTGAACGTTTATGGCGCGCCCTGACCCCGCAAATGTTTCGCCTGGGACTGTTGAAAGAATCTATTGCCGCCGCCGCTGGCGACAACCTGCTAGTTACCGACGAGGCCCAGGCCCTGGAGAACAGGGGCTACAAACCCGGAATAGTGCCGGGTGGTCCCCACAATATAAAGGTATCCAAGGCAGAGGATCTTGCCCTGGCGGAATTTTATTTAAAACAACAAGAGAGAGAATAGTGAGAATAGGCCACGGTTATGATACCCACCGCTTTGTCGGCGACCGCCCGCTGGTCCTTGCCGGTGTCGATATCCCGCACGACAAGGGTTTGCTTGCGCACTCCGACGGCGACGTCGTCATTCACGCTCTGTGCGATGCCTTGTTAGGCGCCGCCGCGCTGGGCGACATCGGTACCCACTTCCCCGACAACAACAAAGAGTTTAAAAACATCGACAGCAGGATTTTATTACGCAGGGTGCGTTCATTGCTGGCGGATAAATCCTGCACCGTTGTCAACGCGGATATCACCATTATTGCGGAAGAACCAAAAATGGCGCCTCATATCGATCACATGAGAACAAACCTGGCCGCCGACCTGAGCGTCGACAAGGATGCCATCAACGTCAAGGCGACAACCAATGAAAAAATGGGCTCCATCGGAAACCGGGAAGGCATCTCCGTCCATGCCGTTGTGTTGATAGAATAGTCGGCAACGCTGATGTGGCCGCCGCTAATGATCGCTGCCCTGAAGTTACTCTGACAGGGCAAGGCTCACAGTTTACCTCGAGTAATTCTTGATCAGCACGTAGATAGCGCCGGTGCCGCCGTCAACCTGTCTTGCGGAGCAGTAAGCCAGGACTTCCTGCCTTTGTTGTAACCATTTTCCGATGAGGCTTTTTATGGTCGGTCTGCCTTGTTTTGAACGCAGACCCTTGCCGTGAATGATCCTGACGCAGCGGTGGTTTCGGTTTACGCATTGTTTAAGAAAACCGGACAGGCTCTCTTTGGCAATCGTTACTGTCAACCCATGCAAATCCAGTTCCGCGGTGGTTGTGAATTGCCCCCGTCTCAATTTTCTGAATACCTTGTCCTGAATTCCCGGCCTTTTGTACAGGAGTTCGTCTCCGGTTTCCATTGCCTCTACGTCAAAAAAGCCCTCCGCCATCTCTTTGATGACTGCTGCTTCATCGGCCATTCTCTGCGCCGCTTCGGGCGCGGGTTTATCCCGTTGCTGTTGAACCTTGTCATGCTTGACCGGTGTGATATCGCCGACCGAACGTCGAAACAGTTCAATCTCGTCTTGGTCGGGTTTTGGACGCCTCATTTGGTTTCTTGCCTGTTCCGTTATCCGTCAGGGTTGGGACATTGCCAGTTTTCGTTTTCTGCCCAGCTTGAGTCTGGGCGAGCGCAAGGCGAGTAGCAGGCACAGGATGAGGCCGTAGATGACCGGGGGCAGGATATCGGCCTTGACCAGCCAGAGGTAGTGGAAGATGGCGCATACCGCAATGAGATAGATTAACGAATGGAGTTTACGCCAGTTGTTCCCCAGTCGTTGCACCATCTTTTTGGTGGACGTGACCGCAAGGGGGATCAGCATGACAAAAGCAGTGAAACCGATGGTGATGTAGGGTCTTTTCGCCACGTCGCGGACGATCTCCTCCCAGTCGAAAAACTGGTCCAGGACCAGGTAGGTGGAAAAATGCAGGCAGGCGTAAAAAAACGCGAACAGGCCCAGCATCCTGCGATAACGAATTAAGGCGTTTTTGCCGGTGATTTTTCGTAACGGCGTTATCGTCAGGGTGATAAGCAGGAACTTCAATGCCCATCCACCGGTAAAATGGGTGATTTCCTTTATCGGGTTGGCGGTGAGGTTATTGGTAACGCCGTTGTAGATCAGCAGGCAGAACGGGATTAAACAGAGCAGGAACAGTGCCGGTTTTTTCCATGACAATGTCATTAATAAAGCTTCCTCAAGTCCATGCCGCTGTACAGTGAAGCCACCTGTTCGCCATAGCCGTTGAATTTCAAGGTCTCGCTCTTGAGGAAATCGCCGATACGCCGTTCCTTGCGTTGGCTCCAGCGGGGGTGGTCTACCTCGGGATTGACGTTGGAATAAAAACCGTATTCCTGCGGCGCGGACAGGTTCCAGGAAGTTTTCGGCTGTCTGCCGGTAAATTCTATCCTGACGATGGATTTAATGCTTTTGAAACCGTATTTCCAGGGGATCACCAGGCGAATAGGCGCGCCGTTCTGGTTTGGCAACGTCTCGCCATACAGTCCGACGGTCAGTAGGGTCAGGGGGTGCATGGCCTCATCGATGCGCAGTCCCTCGCGATAAGGCCAGTCCAATACCTTGCGCCTGAGGCCGGGCATCTCATCCGGTCGCATGACGGTGGTGAAGGAGACGTATTTTGCTTTTGACGTAGGTTCAAATCGTTTCAGTACGTCTGCCAGCGGGATGCCCACCCAGGGGATAACCATGGACCAGGCTTCGACGCAGCGTAAACGGTAAATGCGTTCCTGCAACTGGTGCGGTTTGATGATATCTTCATAAGCATAAGTGCCGGGTTTCATGCATTCCCCGTCAATAACTACGGACCAGGGTTGCGGTTTGAATTTACCGGAGTTTTCAGACGGGTCGCTTTTGTGAGTGCCGAATTCGTAAAAGTTGTTGTAGCTGGTGATAGCGTCAAAAGGCGTCAGTTCTTCGTCTGTGGAGAATTCGCGATTTTTTACCGTGGACAATTTCGTTGCGGCCTGCGCCGTTGCAACGGGCAGCGTTATACCGGAAGTGAGCAAGGCGCCCGCCATACCGAGCTTTACGCCGTCCCGGATGAATTTTCGTCTGTCCAGGTACTGTTGTCTGGTTGTGATCTCGGAAGGTCTGATAGTGTCCGGTGTTTTTATCAACATGTGATTCGCCTCGCGCTGTTTATATATGGACTGCAAATGGTGTTGAAAGTTCTTTACCTTCAGCCGACCCATTTTCTTGCATTATAGAACATTTGCATCCAGGGGCTGTCTTCGCCGTGCAGGTCCGAAGTAATCCAGGACACCTGTTTGTTCAGAAATACCCGTTCCGGGTGGGGCATCAATATGGTAAAGCGTCCGTCTACGCTGGTAAATCCCGTCAGACCCCCTGCCGAACCGTTGGGATTATACGGGTATATTTCCGTGACTTCCCCCCGGTTATCGACAAACCGCAGGATCGCAAGGGATTGTTGTTCCTGTTTGTCGCCAGGCCGGACGCGTCCTTCCCCGTGGGCAACTACGATGGGCATTTTTGAACCTGCCATGTCCCGTAAAAACAGGGAAGGGGAATCGAGGACCTCGACCATGACCACCCGGGATTCAAACTGTTCGGACCGGTTTCGCTCAAAATCCGGCCAGTGGCCGGCGCCGGGGATGATGTCGCGCAGCCGGGACAGCATCTGGCAGCCGTTACAGACCCCCAGGCCGAAACTGTCATCCCGGCTGAAGAAACGTTCAAACTCATCCCTGAGCCGATCGTTGTACAGGATGGAATTTGCCCAGCCGCCTCCGGCTCCCAGGACGTCACCGTAGGAAAAGCCGCCGCAGGCAACCAGGCCGGCCAGTTTGTCCAGTGAGGCAGTCCGGTTTAGAAGATCGTTCATATTGATATCGATACAGTCAAAACCCGCGCGGTCGAACGCAGCGGCCATCTCGACGTGACCGTTGACACCCTGTTCCCGCAGAATTCCAACGCGGGGTCTGCTTGTTTTGATTACCGCGGTGGGTTTGTTTATTTTGAATGTGGGTGTGATTGACAGTCCGGGGTCGGCGTCGTCCTGCAGACAGGCAAATTCCTCCTCCGCACAGGCGGGGTTATCCCGTAATGCCTGTATATGATACGAAGTCAGCGACCATAACCTGTGCAGTTGATTGACCCCCGCTGAATAAACTGCCTTGCCTTTATGCTTGATTCTTAATTGATTATCCCCGTTCGGGCTGGCGATAATCGACAGGCAGGCCTCAGGGAGACCGGATTGAAGCAATGTATCCAGTACCGTTTGAACGTTTTCCGACCGGATTTGCAGCACGACACCCGGTTCTTCATTAAACAGGAAGGCAATCAGGTCAGTGCTGTCGGTATTGACGTCCATGCCGCAACGGCCGGCAAAAGCCATTTCGCACAGGGTAGTAAGGACACCGCCGTCCGAACGATCATGGCAGGCCAGGATATAGCCGGTTTCATTCAATAACTGGACCCCGTTAAAACACGCCCTTAGCAGGTCCGGGTCGTCCAGGTCGGCGGTATCGCCGCCGGTCCGGTTCGTGACTTGCGCCAGCGCCGAGCCGCCCAGACGGTTTTTCCCCATGCCGAGGTCGACCAGCAACAGGGAGGAATCATTCAGTCTCTGTAACCGGGGCGTGAGTGTCTTGCGAATGTCGGCGACCGGGGCATAAGCGGTCACGTTCAGCGACACCGGCGCGGTGACCCGTTTTTCCTTGCCGTCGTCCATCCACGCCACCTTCATTGACATTGAATCCTTGCCCACGGGGATCGGTATGCGTAACTGCTGCGCCAGCGTCGACACGGCCTCGACGGTGGCATACAAGGCCGCATCTTCGCCCGGCTCACCGCCGGCTGCCATCCAGTTTGCAGACAGGGCCACGTCTTCCAGCCGTAAAATCCGGGCGGAACAGATATTCGTCAGGGCCTCTGCAATAGCCAGTCGTCCGGATGCCGGCGCATTGACGAGTGCAACGGGCGGGCGTTCTCCCAGGGCCATGGCCTCACCGGTAATGGCGTCAAATGAGGAGGCAGTGACCGCACAATCCGCAACCGGAGTTTGCCAGGGCCCTATCATTTGATCCTGCGTCACCAGGCCGGAGACACTGCGGTCGCCGATAGTCACCAGGAAGCGTTTGTCAGAGACGGCCGGCAGTTGCAGTACCCTGGAAATCGCCTGATCCAGGGGAATATCGTCCAGGCGCAGTTTCCCCGGATTATTTTCCCGGTGTCCGGTCCGTATGGACAATCCGGGAGTTTTGCCGAGTATCACCTCCAGTGGAACGTCCATGGGTTTTGAGCCGTGCAGTTTATCGGTTACAACCAACTGTCCGGTGTTATTCGTCTTGCCGATGATTGAGTAAGGCGCTCTTTCCCGGTCGCACAGGGCCCCGAACAGCTTAACGTCTTTGGCGGCGACGGCCAGGACGTACCTCTCCTGGGATTCATTGCACCATAGTTCCATCGGCGACATGCCCAGGTCGGCGCTGTGAACGGCGCGTAACTCAAACCCGGCGCCATTGTTGCGCTGGTAAACCAGTTCCGGCAGCGCGTTGGACAGGCCGCCCGCGCCCACGTCGTGGATTGATAGTATCGGGTTGGCTTCATCCAGCGCCCAGCATTGGTCGATGACTTCCTGGCAACGACGCTGAATTTCCGCGTTGTCGCGTTGTACGGAAGCAAAATCCAGTTCCTGGTCGCTTGTTCCTGAAGCCATTGAGGATGCCGCGCCGCCGCCGAGACCGATCAGCATTGCCGGGCCGCCCAGGATGACAATCCGGCTGTCCGGCGGGATGGCGTTCTTGTTGACGTGGGGAGGACGGATGACGCCATAGCCGCCGGCCAGCATGATGGGCTTGTGGTAACCCCTGACGCTGCCTGATTTTTCATCCGCCTGCTCGAAAGTGCGAAAGTAACCGGCAAGGGCAGGGCGGCCGAATTCGTTATTGTAAGAGGCCGCGCCGATAGGTCCTTCAATCATAATCTCCAGTGGAGAGGCGATATGATCAGGTTTGTCAACGGCCTGTTCCCAGTCCTGGGGCAGCGCGGGTATGTTCAGGTTGGATACGGTAAAACCCGTGAGCCCGGCCTTCGGCTTGGCCCCCGAACCAGTTGCGGACTCGTCGCGTATCTCGCCGCCGGCGCCGGTGGCCGCGCCCGGGAACGGCGAAATGGCGGTGGGGTGATTATGGGTCTCCACCTTCATCAGGATATGCACGTCTTCCCGGACATATCGATAGTGATGGTCAAGGGGCGAGGCAAAGAAACGGGAGGCCCGGTGGCCTTGCATCACCGCGGCATTGTCCGAATAGGCGGACAGTACCCGGCCGGGGTTCGCCGAGTGGGTCGCCTTGATCAGGTCAAACAAGCTCTCTGATCGGGTTTCACCATCAATGGTCCACTCGGCATTAAAGATTTTATGGCGGCAATGCTCAGAGTTCACCTGGGCGAATGTCATGAGTTCAACGTCCGTAGGGTCTCGTTCCAGCCTGGTGAACGCATTGTACAGGTAGTCGATTTCCTGCTCCGACAAAGCCAGTCCCAGTACCCGATTGGCTTTGCGCAATGCGGTCATGCCGCCATCGGCAAGACGGATGAAATTCAGTTTACCCGCTTCCCGGGTGGCAAAAAGGCGCGCGGCATCATTCACATCCTGTATCACGACCTGGGTCATTCGATCATGCAGGTGGCGCTTGATCTTATCCAGTTGCTCGCTCTTCGTCCGTTGCCCGTCTTCGTATTCGAGATACCAGCAAGTCCCGCGCTCTATCCGTTTCAACGCTGTCAGGCCGCAATGGTGGAGTATATCCGTCGCCTTGCTGGACCAGGGAGAGATCACGCCCGGTCTCGGGATTACGATACAGGCAGGTTCCGTATCAACAGCGATATCCGCCGGTTGACCGTAAGTGAGCAACCCGGCCAGCCGTTCCTCCTCTTGTGCGGTCAGGGGATCATCAAGGTCCAGGAAATGGATAAATTCGGCCTGTACCTTACGTATACCGGGCAGGATCCGTGACAGCACGGCCAGCTTTTTCTCTATCCGAAATTGTGAGAAGGCGGTGGCGCCGCGAATAATTCGCATCACGGGTTTATTTCAATATTCTCCAGAAATTCCAGCGTCAGCGCGGCACATTCCTCTGGTTTCTCCAGCATGAGAAGATGTGTCGTTTCAGGCAGAAAATCGTAGTCGATATCAATAATCGCGTTTATGTTTCTGCTAGGGATAAACGAGTATGGATCAGTCGGGTCACCCCCGATAACTTTTACGGGGAAGGCAAGATTCTCTATCTCCGAGTACACGGACCAACAAAAGAAATACTCCCAGACTTGGGCCTCGTGTTCACGCGGGCAGCACAATTCATACCCTGCCCCAACGGCGGCGCGACGCAACAGTGTCTGGGCGAACAAATCTATCACGCCGGACTGCATGCGCGCGAAGGCGGGCTTATCGTGCAAGCTTTTGGCAAACTCGTCTCTGGTTTCAAACCTGTAACTGCGTCGCTGGGTGGCCGAACTCATCTTTTGCCCCATGATTTCCATATCCTCAAGAGTGCCCCTGGGAAGTTTGATGGGCGGGTCGAACAGGATGAGGGCCGCGAACACGTCGTCCTTGTTTCCCTGAGTTGCCGTGAACACGCCATTTTTTTGCGCTTGCAGGATCGCGATCAACGCGGACATGGAATGGAACACGCCGATCTTCGGTTTCCCGCCGAAATGCCGATCGATGGCCTGGAAGATAGCCGCGTTATCGATAACGAACGTCCAGAAATTGTGTACCCGAAGATCGCTGACCGGGTTCCAGCCATGGCTGCGAATATCATAGATGACGAGATCAAAACGGTCGGCCAACAGTGACCAGAAAGGATAATACAGGTCGGCCGAGAACCCGTTGGCGTGGCTTAATACGAGTCGCGGGCCGTTCGGGTTGCCATGCCGACGGATAATAATCAGCGCGCCATCGTCCATACGAACTTCTGCCGTAGCCAGTGGTGCAGGCAATTTCCAACTGTCAGTCATTCTTAACAAGTCCGGGTGGTTGTGCAGCGTTCCTTGTTCAACCGGACTTCGGTCCCTTTTCCCTGGAAATGATTTGTTTCGTCTGTTCTATGGCGTTGCCGATATAGTCCCTGGGGGAGAGTTCGGACAAGACGGCTTTGTCCCGGATCGGGAGGTCCAGTCCGGCAATAAATTCCCGCAGTGAAGTTTGCGTAACCCGTTGCCCGCGGGTCAGTTCCTTGAGTTTTTCGTAGGAGTCGTCGATATCGTGCCGCCGCATCACTGTCTGTATGGCCTCGGCCAGCACTTCAGGGTTGTTTTCCAGGTCGGCGTTAATCCGTTCCGTGTTTGCCTCCAGTTTGTCCAGTCCCTTCAGACAGGACTGGTAGGCGATGATGCAATGCGCTAGCGCCGTGCCCATGTTCCTGATGGTGGTTGAGTCGGTGAGGTCCCGCTGCCAGCGGGATACGGGCAGTTTTTCCGCCAGGAAGGAGAGCAGGGCATTGGCGACTCCCAGGTTGCCTTCCGCGTTCTCAAAGTCGATGGGGTTCACCTTGTGCGGCATGGTTGATGAACCCACCTCGCCCTCTACCAGGTTCAACTTGAAATAATCCAGGGCAATATAACCCCAGATATCGCGGCACAAATCGACCAGGATCGTATTGATGCGGCTGAGCGCGTGAAAGTATTCGGCCATGTAATCATGGGATTCGATCTGGGTGGTATGTGGATTATGTTTCAGACCCAGATCCTCCTCCACAAACGAGCGCGAAAACTCCATCCAGTCAACGTCGGGATAAGCGACCCGGTGCGCATTGAAATTACCCACCGCGCCGTTTATCTTGCCCAATATTTCAACTTCATTGAAGCGGGTAAGTTGCCGGCGCAGCCTGTGAACAAATACAGCCAGTTCTTTCCCCAGGGTGGTGGGGGAGGCCGGCTGGCCATGGGTTCTGGACAACATGGGTTGTGCCGCCCACCGTTCCGCCAGGCGACAGAGTGAGTCAATGAGTTCGTCCAGGGCTGTGCATAAATGTTGCTCCCGAACCTCTGACAACATCAATCCCTGGCTGAGGTTGTTAATATCTTCCGAGGTGCAGGCGAAATGAAAAAATCCGGAGATGGAACGCAATTCATCGTTATCCCTGATTATTTCGCGGATGAAATATTCCACCGCTTTTACGTCGTGGTTGGTTATTTTTTCAATCTCCTTGATCCTGCCGGCGTCCGCCGTTGAGAAATCCTTGATGATTGTTTCAAGTTCCCGGTTGGCCGCCGGGCTTAATTCGGGCGGCCCGGTCATATCCGGATGCTTTGCCAGGGCTTGCAACCAGCGAATTTCAACCTGGACACGTCTGTGGAAGAGACCGTATTCACTGAAGACCGTGCGTAATGCCGTCGTCTTGGGTCCGTAACGTCCGTCTATGGGGGATATTGCGGTAAGGTGATTTAATTCCATCAGATATTTGGGATATTTGGGGTCAGAGTAAAATATCTGTTCATGGACAGGGATTGGGTTGTGACTGATGAATTTCCTCGATCCGTTTTAACATGCTCTTGTCCAATTCCAGGTCGACGCTGGCGATGTTCGCTTCAAGCTGCGCCGGCGAGGTTGCGCCGATAATCGTACTGGTGACGAAAGGGCGCTGGTTGACGAACGCCAGGGCCATCTGCGCCGGGTCCACGCCATATTCCCTGGCGACGACTGCGTATTGCCGGGTGCATTCAGCAGCTGTTTTACTGTTATATCTTTTATATTGAGCGCTGAACAGGGTCAAGCGCGCCCCCTTGGGCCGGTTTCCGTTTAAATATTTCCCTGATAATACGCCAAATCCCAGTGGTGAGTAAGCCAGCAAGCCGATTTTTTCCCGGTGGGCGAATTCTGCAAGACCGATTTCAAAACTCCTGTTGAGTAAACTGTACGGGTTTTGAATGGAAACAATGCGGGACAGGTTTGCTTCCCGGGCCAGCCTGAGATACTCGCTGACGCCCCAGGGCGTTTCGTTGGAAACCCCGGCGTAACGGATTTTTCCTGCCCGGATCAGGTCACCCAGGGCGCTGAGCGTGGCTTCGATGGGTACACCGTCCTTATCCGGAGCATGGTAGTAATTCATCCGGCCAAAAAAGTTCGTATCCCGCTCCGGCCAGTGTATTTGATAAAGATCGATATAGTCGGTTTGCAGGCGTTTGAGGCTGGCGTCAACGGCCAGTTGCATGTTTTTTTTATCCAGACGGTTATTTCCGCCACGCAGGTGTTTGACGTGGGACTCGGCCGGACACATCTTGGTGGCGATGACCAGCTTATTCCGGTCCGGTCGTTTTTTCAGCCAACTGCCTATGTGTTGTTCCGTCTTTCCCTGGGTTTCAGCCCGCATCGGGCTGGGATAGAGTTCCGCGGTATCGATAAAGTTAACGCCTTTGTCCACCGCAAAATCAAGCTGCTGATGGGCTTCCGTCAGCGTATTCTGCTCTCCCCAGGTCATGCTGCCCAGGCAGATCAGGCTGACGTCGATATCGGTATGTCCCAGCTTCCTGTATTGCATGTAATCGGATCATATACTAGTTTTCAGTTTTTAGTTTCCAGTTTCCGGTTTTTAGTTGATACTAATATGTTGTCTTACTAAAAAATGAAAGTTGACCACTAGAAACCAACCAATGGATGAGATCACACTTATCAAGCCGGATGATTTTCATCTGCACCTGCGTGACGGGTCGGAGATGGCCAGCATTGTAGGTGACAGCGCCCGGCGGTTCTCCAGGGTGATTGTCATGCCAAACCTGGTTCCGCCGGTTGTTTCCGTTAAGCAGGCCCGGGCCTATCGGCAAAGGATCCTGGCTTGCCTGCGTGAAACCTCAGGGTTTAATCCGCTGATGACCCTGTACCTGACCGACGACACCGACAGGGACGAGGTGGACCGCGTCGCCGAGTCCGATGATGTTTACGCGTTCAAGTACTACCCGGCGGGCGCCACGACCCATTCCGAATCCGGTGTAACCGATATCGAAAAAGTATTGCCCCTGCTGGAATACATGGCAGAAAAGGACGTTCCGCTGCTGGTGCATGGAGAGGTGACGGATGCCGACGTTGACATATTCGACCGGGAAAAGGTTTTTATTGAACGGGTGTTGTCTCCGTTGGCTGACAAAATCGGTTCTCTGCGGATTGTTTTTGAGCATATTACCACCAGCGAGGCGGTACAATTCGTCATGGCCGCGTCAGAAAATATAGCGGCTACAATCACCCCGCATCACTTGGTGAAAAATCGTAATGCAATGTTCTCAGGCGGGATAAATCCGCACCATTACTGCCTGCCGGTCTTGAAAAGAGAGGAGCACAGGCGAGCTTTGCTGGCCGCGGTAGTCGGCGGCAGTCCAAAATTTTTTCTGGGAACAGACAGCGCGCCTCATGCCACGAGCGCAAAAGAAAATATGCCTTGTTGCGCGGGTATCTATAATTCTTATGCGGCTATTGAGTTGTATGCCACCGTATTCGATGAGATGAACAGCCTGGACTCTCTGGAGAAGTTCGCCAGCAGAAATGGGGCGGATTTCTACCGGTTACCGTTGAATACGACAAAGATCACGTTGCGCCGGGAAGATTATCATATACCCGATATGATCACGTATGCAGACAGTACGCTTGTACCGTTCATGGCGGGTGAAACCTGCCGCTGGAAATTATGCCATGAACACTGACAGAAACAACCCCGTTGCCGGCCGCTTCAGAGGTTATTATCCCGCGGTGGTGGACGTGGAAACGGCCGGTTTTAACTCTGACAAGGACGCCTTGCTTGAGGCCGCGGTGGTTTTCCTGGACGTCGATACCGATGGCAGGTGGTACCCGCAGGAGACAATAGCAAAGCATATTCAGCCTTTCCCTGGTGCAAACCTGGATAAAGCGGCGCTGGAGTTTACCGGTATTGATCCCGATCATCCCTTCAGGAAAGAGATTGCCGTGTCTGAGAAAGAGGCGTTGCAGGAAATCTTTCAGGCGACCAAGAGAATAATGAAACAACACGGTTGTAAGCGCGCCATATTGGTGGGGCACAACCCTGCCTTTGATTTAAGTTTTATCAATGCCGCGGCCAATCGGTGCGGCTTGACGCGCAGCCCGTTTCACCCGTTCAGCACGTTTGATACGGCCACATTGGGGGGGCTGGCTTACGGCCAGACCGTATTGTCCCGCGCAGTTCAGGCTGCGGGCCTGGACTGGGAAGAGGAGCAAGCGCACTCGGCGCGTTACGATGCCGAGCGCACGGCCGAATTATTCTGCAATATCGTCAATCTCTGGCCACTGCAATAAGCAAAACCTGCCCCCGGCCTCCCCGCTTGGCGGGAACTGCCCTACAGAGTAGATAGACATGTTTTTACGCGTCCGGTTGTGGTAAAATTTCCGCTTTTATACCGTATCCGGATTTATCCCGGAATACAGGGACAAGCCTGTGTTTTTTACCTGATTAGAGAGAGCTATGCCTGACGAGATTGCCCGGTCTGTTCTGCCGGTAAACATTGAGGATGAAATGCGTCAATCCTACATGGATTACGCCATGAGTGTTATCGTCGGCAGGGCCTTGCCGGACGTTCGTGACGGACTGAAGCCCGTACACAGGCGCGTATTGTTCGCCATGAACGAAATGGGCAATGACTACAATAAAGCGTACAAAAAATCCGCCCGTGTCGTCGGTGATGTTATAGGTAAATACCACCCCCACGGAGATTCTGCCGTTTACGATACGATAGTACGGATGGCCCAGAATTTTTCACTGCGCTACGTGCTGGTGGACGGCCAGGGCAACTTCGGGTCGGTGGATGGAGACGCTCCGGCCGCCATGCGCTATACCGAGGTGCGCATGGCCAGGATTGCCCACGAGTTGTTGGAGGACATAGACAAGGAAACCGTCGATTACGTTCCGAATTATGACGGCGCGGAACATGAACCCGTGGTGTTGCCCACGCGCCTGCCCAACCTCCTGGTCAACGGTTCCAGCGGCATTGCCGTCGGCATGGCGACTAATATTCCACCGCATAATTTAAACGAGGTCATCGATGCCTGTATTGCGCTTATAGATGATGAAACCCTCAGCATGGAGCAGCTGATGGAGTATATCCCGGGTCCGGATTTTCCTACTGCCGGTATTATCAATGGTTCCCTGGGTATTCACGAAGCCTATCGTACCGGTCGCGGACGCATCTACATGCGCGCCCGTTCGCATATCGAAGAAGATGAAAAAACCGGACAGCACACCATAGTTGTTACCGAGTTGCCCTACCAGGTCAACAAGGCCAGGCTCCAGGAAAAGATTGCGGAACTGGTTAAAGACAAAAAGCTGACCGGCATTCGTGAACTTCGGGACGAGTCCGACAAGGACGGCATGCGTCTGGTTATCGAGTTACGGCGCGCTGAGGTACCGGAAGTCATCCTCAATAACTTATACCAGTTCACTGCAATGCAGAGTGTGTTCGGTATCAATCTGGTGGCCCTGGATGATGGTCAGCCGCGCTTGATGACGCTGAAGGGTATGCTGGATGCTTTTATCAAACATCGACGGGAGGTAGTGACCCGTCGCGCCCTGTTCGACCTGCGCAAGGCCAGGTCCCGTGCGCATATCCTGGAGGGGTTGGCGACTGCCTTGGCCAATATCGATCCGATCATTGCCCTCATCAAAAAATCCGCTACGCCCGCCGAGGCAAAACAGGGGCTGATGACGTCGCCGTGGCAGTCCGGGGTGGTTGTCGGGATGTTAAAGCGGACGAGCGCGGATATTTCCAGGCCTGATGACCTGCCGGATGACCTGGGATTGACGGCGGGGGGATACCGCTTGTCTGAAGTACAGGCCCAGGCAATACTGGATTTGCGCCTGCAAAAACTGACCGGCCTGGAACAGGACAGGATTATCAAGGAATATGAAGAAATACTGGATAAGATCACTGACTTGCTCGACATCCTGTCACGTCCGGAGCGCCTGATGGGGATCATTCGAACCGAACTGGAGGATATCCGGGAGCAGTATGGCGATAAGCGGCGCACTGAGATTATCGAGGACCGGCTGGACCTGACCATGGAAGACCTCATAACGGAAGAGGACGTGGTTGTTACCTTCTCCCACGCGGGTTATGCGAAAACACAATCCATGGATACGTATCGGCTGCAACGCCGCGGCGGCAAGGGTAAATCGGCCACCAATATGAAAGATGAAGACTTTATCGATAAATTATTCATTGCCAGCACGCACGACACCATGCTGTGTTTTTCCAGTCTGGGCAGGTTGTATTGGTTAAAGGTGTACGAATTACCTCGGGCCAGCCGGATTGCCAAGGGCAAACCCATTGTCAACCTGCTGCCGTTAAGCGAAGGGGAGCGTATCAGCGCGATTATGCCTATACGGGAGTTCAGTGAAGATAAATTCGTTTTTATGGTAACCCGGGACGGCACCACCAAGAAGACGGCGCTTGAGAGCTTTTCGAGAGCCCGGCCAAGCGGTATCAGGGCGATTGAACTGACCGAGGGTAATCAACTGGTGAATGTTGAACTGACGGACGGCAGTGATGACGTGATGTTGTTCAGTGACGCCGGCAAGGTGATTCGCTTCAAGGAATCGGACGTGCGTTCCATGGGCAGAACCGCAAGAGGAGTAAGAGGTATCCGCCTGGGCCCGGATGATCAAGTCATTTCCCTGATCATCGTCAAAGAGGGCAAGGCCGTATTGACCGCCACTGAGAATGGTTATGGCAAACGCACCTCGATCGAAGATTACCCCGTACGGGGCCGCGGCGGTCAGGGCGTGATATCCATTCACACGAATGAGCGGAACGGGAGGGTAGTTGGCGCGCAAATGGTCGATGAGGACGATGAAATCATGCTGATCAGCGACCAGGGGACTTTAATCCGTCTGCGTGCCAGCGACGTATCGGTTGTCGGGCGCAACACTATGGGCGTGAAATTGGTCAATTTGAATGAAATGGAACGACTTGCCGGACTCGAGCGGCTCGTTGAATACGGGGAAGATAGTAATGGCGATGATGATTCGTTCGAGGGTGACGCTCCGTCGCCGGGATAAAATATGTCGGTAAATCCCGTCTATAATTTCAGCGCCGGCCCGGCCACGCTGCCCCGGGAGGTGATGACGAAGGTCCAGGCGGATTTTCTTGACTGGCAGGGAGTCGGCGTTTCTATCGTAGAAATGAGCCACAGGAGTAAGGCGTTCGAGGGCATCGCAGAACAGTCGATTCAGGATCTATCCGCGTTACTCAGCATACCGGATAATTATAAAATCCTGTTTCTGCAGGGTGGCGCCACCCACCTGATGAGTATGGCGCCGTTGAACCTGTGTAAAAAAACGGATACCGCCGACTACCTGGTAACGGGCAACTGGTCGAGCCGGGCCCTCAAGGAGGCCGAGCGCCTGACGAACGTCAATATTGTCGCCACGTCCGCGACTGAAAGTTTTACCACAATTCCCGACAGCGGCGACTGGCGCTTCAGTGAGAAGCCGTCTTACTTTTATTTTTGTGATAATGAGACGATTGCCGGGGTGGAGTTTCAATCCACTCCGACACTGCCCGGGGAACATGCGGATACAATACTGGTCTGTGACATGACGTCCAATTTTTTATCCCGTCCCATACCCGTGGATAAGTATGGAATAGTATTTGCCGGCGCACAAAAGAACATCGCGCCGGCCGGGTTGACCGTCGTCGTTATCCGGGAGGACCTGCTCGGCCCGGCGCGCCCGGGCGTGCCGTTTTTATACGATTTTAAGTTGCTGGCCGAACATAACTCCATGTTCAACACGCCGCCTGTCTTTAACTGGTACATGGCGGGATTGACTTTTGCCTGGATCAGGGAACAGGGTGGGGTGGAAAAAATGCACGAGAACGCCCTGGCCCGGTCAGGCAGGTTGTATGACTTTATCGACACAAACGATTTTTTCAGTAATCCGATTGATATACGCTATCGCTCCAGGATGAACGTGCCGTTTATCCTGGCGGATGACAGCCTTGACGGAGTTTTTCTTGCGGAGGCCGGGAATAACGGTTTAATCGAATTGAAGGGTCACCGGAGCGTGGGTGGTATGCGTGCAAGCATGTACAATGGTATGCCTGAAGCCGGTGTCGATACATTAATTGAATTCATGGCGGATTTTGCCGGCCGTTACGGCTGATTATGAACAGTTCAAAGTTAGAGACTTTAAGGGGTGACATAGATGCCCTGGATGCACAACTTGTCGAGTTGCTGAACCTGCGCGCCCGGTTGGCGGTGGATATCGCTGAAATAAAAAGGCAATCGCACGACGCTGGCCCTTTTTACCGGCCTGAGCGGGAAGCCCGGGTTTTAAACAGGCTTAAGGACCTGAATAAGGGGCCCCTGCCGGATGAGGAGATAACCAGGCTGGTCCGGGAGGTGATGTCTGCTTGCCTGGCTCTGGAAGCATCACTCAATATTGCCTGTCTGGGCCCGGAAGGAACGTTTACGCAATCCGCCGCGTTAAAGCACTTCGGACAGTCGGTTGATATATCGATGTTCGGCAGTATTGACCAGGTGTTTCGAGAAGTTGAAGCCGGTGCCTGTCAATATGGTGTTGTGCCGATCGAGAATTCGATAGAAGGCGCAGTGAACCATACCCTGGATATGCTGATGGTTTCAGACCTGAAACTCTGTGGTGAGGTGGAATTACGCATACATCAGCATTTGCTCAGTAATTCGGCAAGCCTGGAAGATATTGAAATCGTGTATTCCCATGAGCAGTCATTGGCTCAATGCCGCCACTGGCTTGATGGAAACCTGGCGGGAGCCAGGCGTGTTCCCGTATCGAGTAACGCTGAAGCGGCCCTGAACGCTGCCGGAAAAGAGAAAACTGCGGCCGTGGCCGGGGAAAGTGCGGGGTCGATTTATAATCTGCCTGTTCTCAGGAGAAATATCGAAGACGATCCCAACAATACCACCCGTTTCCTGGTGCTCGGCAAGGATGCAGTGCCGGCAAGCGGCAATGACAAGACCTCGGTATTGTTTGCCTTGCAAAGCAAACCTGGGGCTTTGCTGAACCTGCTTGCCTGTTTCGCCGACCATAACATAAATATGACCAGGATCGAATCAAGGCCATCCCGCCAGGGGATGTGGGAATACGTATTTTTTGCAGACATTCTCGGCCACGCAGACGATGAAGAGGTGGCGCGGGCATTGGCGCAATTACGTGATAAGGCTGCAATGTTGAAGATACTGGGTTCTTATCCCGTAACTAAAAACTAAAAACATGACTAGGATATTTGGGGTCAGAGTAAAAATACCTGATAACAAGCCTTTACCACATACCAGTTCAACTGTATTTTTACTCTGACCCCAAATATCGAAAACCAAAAACATGACTAGCAATCTGACTAATTTGGCAGTCCCCGGAATTGCCGCTTTACCGGTATACAGACCCGGCAAGTCCGCGGATGAAGTGCAACGCGAGCTCGGTTTGACCAAAGTGATCAAGCTGGCTTCCAATGAAAACTCTCTGGGTCCCAGTAAAAAAGTGATGGAGACCCTGGCCGCCGGCGGCTTCAACCTGTTCCGTTATCCGGACGGCTCCGGTTCCGCCCTGAAGCTTGCCATAGCGGATTTTCACGGCATCAGCCCGGAGCAGATCACCTTGGGCAACGGCTCAAACGACGTGCTGGAGCTGGCTGCCCGCAGCGTTGTTACCAATGCCCATGAGGTCATTTACTCGGAAAAGGCATTTGTTGTTTATCACCTGGCAACCCACGCGATCGGGGCTTCTCCCGTGGTGACGCCGACCCGGGACCACGGACACGATCTTGCGGCAATGCTGGATGTCATCACTGAACGCACACGGCTGATCTTTCTCGACAATCCGAACAATCCGACCGGAAGGTGGATTGATAAAAACCAGTTACGGGCATTTTTGTCCGCCGTTCCCGAGGATGTCGTCGTTGTCGTTGACGAGGCGTATTACGAATATGCAGCCTCCTTACGTGATGATTATCCAAATTCGATTGATTACTTGCCGGAGTATCCTAACCTGGTCATCACCAGGACGTTTTCCAAAGCCTACGGACTGGCCGGGCTGCGGGTAGGCTATGCGGTCAGCCACCCGGACCTGGCGGATTTAATGAATCGGGTGAGACAGCCTTTTAATGTGAATGTCCTGGCTCTGGCCGCGGCGGAAGTCGCGTTGCGAGACCAGGAGCACCTGCGACACAGCGTGGCGATTAATAACCGGGGTATGCAGACCCTGACCTCGGGATTTGCCGACCTGGGGATTGAATGGATAGAGTCCATTGCCAATTTCATCAGTTTTGACCTGAGACAACCGGCAGGAGATATTTACCAGGCCATGATGCGACAGGGTGTCATTGTCAGGCCGATTGATGAATACGGGCTTCCCAACCACCTGCGGGTGACCATTGGCCTGGAAGAAGAAAATACTCAATTTCTCAACGCCCTGGAAAAGGCGGTTTCAGGTTTTTAGTAGCCAGTTTTTAATAACCAGCAGTTAGTTTCTAAAAACTAAAAACCAAAAACTAAAAACTAAATATGCTGTTTGAAAATATCACCATCATCGGGGTCGGTCTGATAGGAGGTTCACTGGCGCGAGCCTTGAAACGCGCCTCCCTGTGTAAGTCGATTACCGGCTATGCGCGCCGCGAAGCGACCCTGCAAAAAGCCGTTGAACTCGGTGTTATTGATCGCTACAGCCTGGATGTCCGGGAAGCGGTCGCCGGCGCCGACGTCATTGTGCTGGCCACGCCCCTTGCCACGACCGAAACGTTATTGCAAAAGATGTCGGATGGGTTGAAGCCGGGCTGTATTATCACCGACGTCGGCAGCGCCAAGGGCGTGGTAGTGGATGCGGCGAGAAAGGTTCTGACAGAAGATCGGTTTCCATATTTTGTCCCTGCGCATCCTATTGCCGGCACGGAAAATAGCGGCGTTGAAGCGTCTTTTGCCGAGTTGTTTGAGCGACATGTAGTGATCATTACACCGGTTGCCGAAACTGACCATGGGGCCAGGGACATAATTACGGACATGTGGGAGAGGGTTGGGGCAACCGTTGTTGAACTGTCTGTTGAACATCATGACGAGGTATTGGCGGCAACCAGTCACTTACCCCATATACTGGTTTATACACTGATCGATTGTCTGGCTCGTATGCAGGACAGAGAAGAAATTTTTGCTTATGCGGCGGGTGGTTTCGCCGACTTTACCCGCGTCGCGTCCAGCAGTCCGGAGATGTGGCGTGACATCTGCCTGACTAACGATACGCCGATCATTGATGTATTGGACAGATTTGAGCAGCACCTGCAGGCTGTCAGGCAGGCGATTGCAGAGGGTGAGGGTGACAGGTTACTGGACATTTTTTCCCGGGCCAAACAATCCAGGGACAGGTTCACCAAAATCACAGGTAGAACTTAACCCCCATGCAGGCCAGAATCAATTACGTCGTCAACCCGGCGACAGTTGCCTTACAGGGCAGGCTGCGCGTCCCCGGGGATAAATCAATCTCACACAGGGCTGTTATCCTGGCGTCGCTCGCCCAAGGCGTCAGTGATTTTGACGGTTTCCTGGACAGCGCGGATACCCAGGCAACAATTGGCGCTTTCAGACAGATGGGGGTGCGGATTCGGCAGGAAGGCGAGGCTCTGTCCGTTACAGGGGGCGGTCTGCGTGGATTGGCGCCGCCGCCGGGCGTCTTTGACCTCGGCAACTCCGGCACCTCAGCGCGGCTGATGTTAGGCGTGCTGGCCGGACAAGGGTTTGCTTCGACATTGTCCGGTGACGCGTCCCTGACCCGGAGACCCATGCGCCGCGTGACAGATCCGCTCAATGTGATGAACGCGGACGTCCGCCCCTCGCCCGAGGGAACTTTACCTATCCGCGTAATGGGAAACAGACAACTCCACGGCATTGAGTATGAATTACCCGTTGCCAGTGCCCAGGTGAAATCCGCCCTTTTGCTGGCGGGTTTGTACGCAGAGGGTAAAACCGTGATCATCGAACCGGCTGTAACTCGTGATCATACGGAAAGATTGCTGGCGCATTTTGCCTGCCCCGTTAACCGGTTGGGTAATCGGATAGAAATCGAAAGCGGGGTATTGCGAGCAAACCGCCTGCGCATTCCCGGGGATATTTCTTCAGCCGCTTTTTTTCTGGTCGCGGGTTGTATCGTTCCCGGTTCGGATATACTAATCGAAAAAGTCGGGATTAATCCCACCCGGCGGGCCGTTGTGGAAATACTCAACCTGATGGGAGGAGACATCAGCGTAACCAACGTCGATAGCGGCGCAGGCGAGCCGCTGGCGGATATACGGGTGAAATATCGGCAGTTGCACGGTATCTCGATACCTTCGTCCCTGGCGCCGATTGCCATCGACGAATTCCCGGCAATTATGGTGGCGGCCTGTTACGCAAAGGGTGAGACTGTGCTGAAAGACGCGGCGGAATTGCGAGTGAAGGAGAGCGACCGCATCCTGGCGCTGGCAGACGGGATGGATAAAATAGGCATTACCGCTGAAACCCGCCCGGACGGCCTGCAGGTGCTTGGCGGGCGGCCCGCCGGCGGCGTGGTGGACAGTCATGGGGACCATCGTATTGCCATGGCCTTCTCCGTGGCCGGACTGGCCGCAGCCGGTCCGGTCACCGTCAGGGATTGCAGGAACGTCGATACCTCTTTCCCGGGATTTATCGATTGTGCAAAACAAGTGGGCTGGGAGATCAATGCGAGCTAACCCACCGGTAATTACCATAGACGGACCCAGTGGGACCGGGAAAGGTACGCTTTGCAGCCGCATCAGCCAGTGGTTACGCTGGAATATACTGGATAGCGGCGCGCTTTATCGTATTCTGGCGCTGTTGGCGCAACGGGAAAATATAGCCGTTTCCGATGCTGCCGGGGTAGCCGGTCTGGCCCGGAACCTGGACGTTCAATTTATCGCCGCTACCGGGCATGACTCAATTAAGGTCATATTGAACGGAGCGGACGTGGGCGCTCAAATCCGTCGGGAAGATTGTGGTAACGCCGCATCAAGCCTGGCCAGGCACGGCGAAGTACGTGAAGCAATACTGGGATGGCAACGCAGTTTTCAGCGTCCCCCCGGCCTGGTTGCGGACGGGCGGGATATGGGTACGGTGGTTTTCCCGGCAGCCGAATTGAAGGTTTTTTTGACGGCGAGTCCGCAAGAAAGAGCAAAAAGACGATATAAACAGTTGAAAGCTAAAGGAATTGATGTTAAGTTCCCACAACTTGTGGAGGAGATAGCCAAACGGGACGACAGGGATAAACAACGAATTCTCTCTCCATTGAAGCCGGCGGAAGAGGCCATTGTCATTGACACCTCTTCCAGCGGGATAGAGGACGTGTTCGTGCAGGTGGCGGCATTAATAAGACAACGCTTTGAATTGTCAACCCTGATCAGCTCGCCGGCAACATAAGTGAAATAACATTAAAAAAGAGGATTAACCCATTAAATGAACGAGAGTTTCGCGGAATTATTTGAACAAAGCCAGGTAGAGGCAAAGATGCGCCCCGGCTCTATTATAAGTGGCACCGTAGTCGACGTTTACCAGGATAATGTAATCGTCAGCGCCGGATTGAAGTCGGAGTCGTGGATACCCATTGACCAGTTTTATGATGATAAAGGTGAACTTGAAGTTGCCGTTGGCGACCAGGTTGACGTAGCTCTGGACGCGATAGAAGACGGTTATGGTGAGACCCGGTTATCACGGGAGAAGGCAAAACGGTTGTTGGCCTGGGAGAACCTGGAAAAAGCCCATGACTCGGCAGAAACCGTTAACGGCGTAATTACGGAACGGGTCAAAGGCGGTTTTACCGTTGACGTGGAAGGCGTCAGGGCATTTTTGCCGGGTTCACTGGTGGATGTCAGACCGGTCAAGGATACGGCTTACCTGGAAGGAAAGCCCCTTGATTTCAAAGTCATCAAAATAGATCGGAAACGGAGCAACGTGGTGGTGTCTCGCCGGGCCGTGGTAGAGAGTGAGAACACCGTTGAACGGCAGAGCCTGATTGATAAATTGAAAGAGGGCGTAACCGTAAAAGGGGTGGTCAAAAATCTTACGGATTACGGCGCGTTCCTGGATCTTGGTGGTATTGACGGCTTGCTGCATATCACTGACATGGCCTGGAAACGGGTAAAAGATCCCAGTGATATCGTCAATATTGGCGATGAAATTGAAGTCAAGGTATTGAAGTTTGACCGTGACCGCAGTCGGGTATCCCTGGGATTGAAGCAAATGGGTGAAGATCCCTGGAGTGATTTGACCAGACGATTTCCGGAAGGGTCGCGTCTGCACGGCGCCGTCAGCAACCTCGCTGATTACGGTTGTTTCGTGGAACTGGAAGAGGGAGTCGAAGGTCTGGTTCACGTGTCGGAAATGGATTGGACCAACAAGAATATCCATCCTTCAAAACTGGTGCAAACAGGTGATGAAGTTGACGTCATCGTATTGGATATCGACCAGGAACGCCGGCGGATTTCACTGGGCATGAAACAGTGTCAATCGAATCCATGGGAGGAATTTGCGGCTATGCACAACAAGGGCGATCATGTCAGCGGCCAGATCAAATCCATTACTGACTTCGGCATTTTTATCGGTTTGACCGGCGGCATAGACGGGTTGGTGCATTTATCGGATGTTTCCTGGGTGGATGAAGGTGAACAGGCACTGCGTAACTATAAAAAAGGAGATCAGATTGAAACAGTCGTTCTCGCTGTGGATACCGAGAGAGAGCGCATAAGCCTGGGGATTAAACAACTGGAAAGAGACCCGTTTACAGCCTACGTAGCGGAGAATCCCAAAGGGAAAGTGGTAACCGGTAAAATTTTAACGATTGAAACCAGGAACATTGTAGTAGAACTGGCCGATGGAGTTGAGGGGCAATTAAAAGTATCAGACCTGTCGAGTGATAAAACAGCCAAGGAAGGAAAAAGTAATGGTGTGAAGGAAGGCGATGAAATCGAGGTCAAAATTACCGCTGTGGACAGGAAAAAGCGCACGATATCCGTCTCCGTGAGGGCGCGGGAATCAGACGAGGAATCTGCTGCGATCAGGGAGTATACCCCCAATTCATCATCCGGCGCCAAACTGGGTGATCTGCTTAAAAAACATCTGGATAATGAGACGGACAGTTGATTTCCAGGGTGAGTGAAAAAACCGACATCGGCGCTCGGAGTGATGGGTTTTTCGTGGATTTGAAAGACTGATCACGCTGTGTCATGTATGTGGCAATATTAAACCGGGATGAAAACAATGACCAAGTCTGAACTGATTGAAGCTCTGGCCAGGCGGCAGCCGCAGCTTACATCGAAAGATATAGAATCGGCTGTAAAAACCGTTCTTGAGTATATGGCCCAGACCCTGGCAAATGGGGAGAGGATTGAAATTCGCGGTTTTGGCAGTTTTTCACTCCACTATCGGCCATCCCGGACCGGCCGCAACCCCAAATCAGGCGAACCTGTTTCCCTGTCCCCCAAATATGTTCCTTATTTCAAACCGGGAAAGCAGATGCGAGAAAGAGTGGACCAGTCAAAACATAATTTGCCCGAAGACACAGATTATCACGGATGACGCGAGTCATCGCACAGTTGACGCTATATTGCGGGATAAGGTGCACAGCAAAAGCCCATCCAAACCTGCCGGAATACTATATGAAAACTCTGTGTTCTCTGTGGCTTCCCTGAAGTTGTTTGATGTCCATTTTTAAAATAGTACTCGTTCTGATCGTTATATTGATCGGGTTGGCGTTCCATTTACGCAACGAACAACTGGTCGTGGTCGACTACTACCTGGGAAACAATGAAATGCCGTTATCGCTTGCGCTTGTGGTCGCACTTTTTATCGGCGCTGTCCTGGGCGCTTTATCCGGCCTGCCGATATTGATAAAACTGAAACGCGACAAAGCAAGACTGGGCCGGCAGCTCAAGACACATCAAACAGGTAATGCGCCCCAGACGCTGATTTCCGCAGATAAAGATAAGTCCGCAGATGACGCACCCCTGCTTAAAACATGCAGGGGCATGGATTAGCGCAGATAAAAACAAATCTGTGTCCTCTATAGCATACTAAATCTGCGTCATCTGCGGATAAAACAAATTACGATCACTCATCTGCGAAAATATGCGGGCCAGTCCTCTGCAACCTGAACTTCCCTCGTTCAAGGGACAGCGGCTGAATTGGGGCCGGCTGCACGGATGTAGCAAAGCCCTGGCCGTTGCATCTGCAGCAAAGGCAAATGCTGCGCCGTTTATCGTTATCACCCCGGACCAGCTCAGTGCCCGGCGTTTTATCGAGGAACTGGCTTTTTTCAATCCCTCCCGGCCCGGTCAAAGATTACTCCTGTTCCCGGACTGGGAGACATTGCCGTATGATCAGTTTTCCCCGTACCAGGATATTATCTCCGAGCGGCTGTCGGCGCTGGTGGAACTGCGCACCATGGACAAGGGCCTGCTGGTCGTTTCCATATCCACCCTGATGCATCGCCTGTTGCCCAGGGATTATCTTCTATCACACAGCCTGTTTTTGCGAAACGGCCAGATCCTGGAACCGGATGCCTTCAGGCAGGAACTGGATGGCTATGGCTATCGTATCGTTGCCCAGGTCATGGAACATGGGGACGTGGCCATAAGAGGTTCCATCCTGGATATCTATCCCATGGGTTCCCCCGTTCCTTTCCGGCTGGACCTGTTTGATAACGAAATAGACAGCATCAGGACATTCGATATCGAGACCCAGAGGTCATTGGAAAAAACAAGTGAAATCAGGATATTACCCGCCAGGGAAGTTCCGTTGACCGACACGACCATTGATGTTTTCCGAAGCAACTGGCGATTAAGGTTTGAGGGGAATCCTGTCAGGTGCCCGATTTATACGGATGTCAGCAATGGCATTGCGCCGGCCGGTATTGAGTATTACATGACGTTGTTTTTTTCAGGCACCAACAGCCTGCTTGATTATGTTCCCGAAAATTCAACAGTTGTGATAGATGAAGGGGTTTATGACGCGGCGCTGACATTCCGTGAAATGTCGGAAATGCGTTATGAGCAGGGAAAAGACGATGGCACTCGGCCCTTGTTGTCACCGGATGAAATATTTTACCCGCCGGAAGAGATAATGAGCCAGCTTGAGGTTTATCCGCAGGTTTATACCAGCACTCCCGGCGTCGAGACTCCCGGAATTGAAAATATCAACTTTGCCACCGGGAATCCGGTAAAACTCCCCGTTAATGCGCGGGCGCGGGAACCCCTGGCCGTTTTCCGGGGTTTCATGGATGAATTTACCGGGAGTGTACTGATAGTGGCTGAATCGGTCGGACGCCGGGAAATCATCATGGAATTATTCCAGAATGAGAAAACCCGGCCGGTTCTTTGTCGGGATTGGGATGAGTTCATGCTGGAGGATATTAACTTCGGCCTGACCGTGGCGCCCCTGGAACGGGGTGCCGCGCTGGAGCATCCCCGTGTCGTTATATTAAGTGAATCCCAGTTATTTGGTGAGCGGGCGCAACAGCAACGATTACGTAAACGGCGGCAACACCTTACCGATTCAATCGTCAGCAATTTGACGGAGTTATCCATTGGCGCCCCGGTAGTCCATGAAGAACACGGCGTGGGTCGTTACCGGGGGCTGTTGACGCTGACAGTAAACGGTGTTGAGGCTGAGTTTATCTGCCTGGAATATGACCAGGGTGACAAGTTGTATGTGCCGGTCGCCTCACTGGACTTGATCAGCCGCTTCGTAGGGGTGGACGCGGAGCACGCGCCCTTGCACCGCCTGGGCAGCGGGCAATGGCTGAAGGCGAAGCGCAAGGCCCTTACGCGGGTCTATGACGTAGCCGCAGAATTGCTGGACCTGCACGCTCGCAGGGCATCGCTCAATGGTTATGCGTTTACTTTGGACAATAATGCCTACCAGGCATTTGCCCAGGATTTCCCATTTGAAGAGACGCCGGGTCAGGCTGACGCGATATCCGGGGTGCTCGACGATATGCGCGCCGCCACCCCAATGGATCGGCTTGTCTGTGGTGATTCAGGTTTCGGTAAAACCGAAGTCGCCATGCGGGCGGCTTTTGTCGCGGTAGGAAATTACAAACAGGTTGCATTACTGACGCCTACAACCCTGTTGACGCAGCAGCACTACTGGAATTTCATGGACCGGTTTGCGAATTGGCCGGTGCGGATCGAGGCCCTGTCCAGGTTTGTTCCTAAAAAGACCCAGGCTGTGATCGAGAATGAACTGAAGGAAGGTAAAATTGACATAGTCATAGGAACGCATAAATTGGTACAGGGTAACGTCGCATTTAAAAACCTCGGTCTTGTGATCATTGACGAAGAGCACCGGTTTGGAGTCAGACAGAAGGAAAAATTGAAGTCAATACGGGCGGAAGTGGACGTGTTGACGCTGACTGCCACGCCCATTCCCCGCACGCTTAACCTGGCATTGTCGGATATCAGGTCCCTGTCCATTATCGCAACGCCTCCGTCAAAACGCTTACCGATCAAGATATTTGTCAGAGAATGGGACGACGCCTGGCTGAAGGAGGCGTTGCTGCGGGAAATCAAGCGGGGGGGACAGGTTTATTTTGTGCATAATGAAATTGAAACCATAGAAAAAGCGGCGGATGACGTTGCCCGCCTGGCGCCGGAGGCGAGGATTCGCATAGCCCACGGACAGATGTCCGAAAAAATACTCGAACAGGTCATGCTGGATTTTTACCATATCAGGTTTAACGTGCTCGTATGTACGACTATTATCGAGACCGGGATCGATGTGCCCAGCGCAAATACGATCATTATCAACCGCGCCGATAAATTCGGGTTGGCTCAGCTTTATCAGTTGCGCGGCCGGGTCGGGCGCTCACATCATCGCGCTTATGCCTACCTGGTAACGCCCAACAGGAGGAGCATCGGGGAGGCCGCAGCCAGACGGTTTGAAACGATTGAAGCACTTGAGGAACTGGGCATGGGTTTTACCCTGGCTACTCATGACATGGAAATACGTGGTGTTGGCGAGATTTTAGGGGATGAACAAAGTGGACAAATCCAGGAGATAGGATTTGGAATGTATATGGATTTACTGGATCGGTCGGTTGCCTCGTTAAAGGTCGGACGGCAGCCGGAACTGGACCGTCCCCTGGACCATGGCGCGGAGATCGACCTGCATATTCCGGCGTTAATTCCAACTGACTACCTGCCGGACGTACATGCCAGGCTGATCATGTATAAACGTATTGCCGGCGCAGAACACGAAGTCGGGTTACGGGATTTACAGGTGGAATGCATAGACAGGTTCGGTTTATTTCCTGAGACGCTGAAAAACCTGTTTCGAATTACCGGGATAAAACTGAGAGCAAAGCCTTTGGGGATTCGCAAGATAGACCTGGGGGAGAAGGGGGGTAGAGTATACTTTCATGAAGATGCTGCCGTTGAGCCGAAAAAGGTAATCAACCTGATCCGGTCAAACCCTGGTTTATATAAATTTGAAGGTAGTGATAAACTGAGGATCAACCGTGGTTTAATCGATGCGGGGACCCGTTTTCAATTTCTCGATGAGTTCCTGGGCAGCCTGGATATTACTGAATAAGGAGACAGGTTTGCATGACATTTTCAAGACATGCTGTGTTTTTTTGTTTGCTGTCGGCTTTCAGCACTCCGGTATTTGCTGCCTGGTACCAGGTGGAAGTGATCCTGTTCAATAACCTTGAGCCTGATGCCGATGGCGAGCTGTGGTATGAAAATCCGGGATTGCCCGGGCGTGACGTTTCTATTGAATTAATCATGGAGACGGTCGATAAAATGCCGGGAGAAATAGTGGAACCCCGGCGTTCCGACTCGCCTGATGATATGGATTTAATGCCTTACCTTGCTTTGTCGAAAGAGTATTACCAGCTTGATAGTGTTTATAGAGTGCTCAAATTATCAAGGGAATACCGGCCTCTTCTCCACGTGGCATGGCAACAGCCCGGGCTTGACAGCCTGAATGTACGGGCGATACACCTGGACAATACGTTGTTTGATGAAAAAACCACGGAAGAGCCTGAGTTGACCTGGCCGGAACTGACAGAGGAATGGGCGCCGGTAAGAGAGGCGCCAGACGGTGAGGGTGATGCGAGCCCGGCTGATCCGGTATGGGACTGGCCGGTTTATACGCCTCCGGAACTGGTTTATGACGGCCTTATTCGGCTGAGGAGTTCGCGTTTTCTGCATCTTGATGTTGATTTTGCCTATTTCCCCGATGTGCCGGAAGAGTCCGGCCCGGATTCGCCGGCTGGGGAGGCGGCATCAGGCGCACTTGATCAGTATTCGGCAGACTACGTAAGGTTGACGGAGAGCAGGCGGATAAAATTAAATGAAATGCATTATTTTGATCACCCCATATTCGGCGTGATCGTCCAGGTCAGCAGGCTGGATATCAGGAATTCCGAAGCAGCGGGCAGCGTTTTTGAATGACAGCAGCGCGGGAAAGCGCGGGTTAATTCCTTATACGTGATTTTCAGCCAGTAATGCGTTGCCGGCCCAGTCCCGGGCAAACTGCGCTGCGCTCCTGCCGCTGCGCGTGCCTTTTTCCAGTGCCCATTGCAGCGCGGCCTGCCTGACTTGCGCGGGATCGTCGATTTTCAGTCCCGGTTCCCCCAGCCAGTAAAATACAATCTGCAGGTATTGTTCCTGGTTGAACGGGTGGAATGACAACCAGACCCCGAAGCGTTCCGACAGGGAGAGTTTTTCCTCTATGGACTCGCGGTGATGAATTTCTCCGTCATGCATTCTTGTTTCAAGGTTCTCCGACATGAATTCAGGTATCAGGTGGCGGCGGTTGGAGGTGGCATATATCAGGATATTTTCCGGTATGTCACTCACCGAACCGTCCAGTAATACCTTGAGAGTCTTGTAACTCGGATCATTCACGTCAAAAGATAAATCATCACAATAAATAATAAACTTGCCCGCGAAGTGATTTAATTCATCACAGATATCCACCAGGTCGGTGAGGTCGTCACGGGCAACTTCCACCAGGTAAAGACCTTGCTCCCGGTATTTATGCAATATGGCTTTTATCAGGGATGACTTGCCCGTGCCTCGCGGCCCCCACAGCAGGACGTTATTGGCGGGATAATTATTAATGAACTGTTCCGTGTTCGAGCGGATAACGGTTTTTTGCCTTTCTATACACTGCAAATCATCCAGCCGGATTTCCCTGGAGTGTTTGATTTCCTCAAGGTAGGAAACCGCGCCTTTGCGGCGCCAGCGCATCAGCGAGGCCGGTTGTTTCAGGCGTACTTCGCCGTGCCGGGTCGGCACGAGTAATTCCAGCCTGTCCAGCAAGGAATCAAGCCGGTCCAGCAGTTTATCCGTTTTTGACATCGTGTGATCAAAGCGTTAAGTAACATTCTATTATACGTTAATTGATCAAACAGGGCGGAGACAATATTCCTTCCCAAAGCTCCCCCGTCATTCCCGCGAAAGCGGGAATCCAGTAAACAACACGTCGCCGAAGGCGACCCCTTAGCATACTTTCACCCTCTGCTACTCCCATATAACTATAAAATCCAGGTGTAAATAAATCTGTCCCCTTTATAATATTGCCTGAATTTTTTTAACAGACAGGTGATGTATGTTCAGTAGAGATATGAAAATTGAGGGATATGATGACGTGCTCCAGGAGGCCATGCAGGGAGAGAAAACCAGGCAGGAAGAGCATATTGAATTAATCGCGTCGGAAAACAACGTCAGCCCAAGGGTGCTGGAGGCACAGGGATCCGTGTTAACCAATAAATACGCGGAGGGTTATCCGGGCAAGAGATATTACGGTGGTTGTGAATACGTTGATATTGTTGAGCAACTCGCCATCGATCGCGCGAAAGAATTATTCAGCGCCGATTATGCCAACGTTCAGCCCCACTCCGGATCACAAGCCAATGGCGCCGTTTATCTTGCCTTGTGTGATCCGGGTGACACGATCATGGGGATGAGTCTGGCCCATGGCGGCCACCTGACGCACGGAGCTTCGGTCAATGTCTCGGGAAGAATTTATAATGCGGTGCAATATGGATTGAATACGGCTACCGGGGAAATTGATTATGACGCGGCGGAACAACTTGCACTGGAGCATAAGCCCAGGCTCATTATGACCGGTTTTTCCGCATACTCGCGTAAACTGGACTGGCAGAGATTCAGGGATATTGCCGATAAAACAGGCGCTTACCTGGTGGCCGACATTGCCCACGTCGCCGGATTAATCGCTACCGGTCTGTATCCCAGCCCGGTTCAGATCGCTGACGTGACTACGACCACCACCCACAAGACCTTACGCGGACCGCGTGCCGGTCTGATCATGGCGAAAGCCAATAAGGAAATTGAAAAAAAGATCAATTTTACGGTTTTTCCCTCCTACCAGGGCGGACCGTTAATGCACGTCATCGCTGCAAAAGCCGTTGCATTCAAGGAAGCCATGGAACCGGAATTCAAGGTCTACCAGCAACAGGTAATAAACAATGCGCAAACCATGGCCGACGTCTTTGTCCGGCGCGGCGTTGACGTTGTCTCGGGCGGCACTGACAACCACCTGTTCCTGATTGACCTGGTCAGCAAGGGCATTACGGGAAAAGACCTGGACGCGGCCCTGGACCGGGCCAATATCACGGTCAACAAAAACGCGGTCCCCAACGATCCGCAAACGCCTTTTGTCACCAGCGGCATACGTATAGGCACTCCGTCGATTACCACGAGGGGCTTCAAGGAACCGGAAGCGTCCCAGGTCGCCGATTGGATTTGCGACGTTATAGATAATATGGGGGACGAAGCAGTAATCGAGAAGATTAAACGCGAAGTGAAGGCATTGTGTAAACGTTTCCCCATGTACGCTGCGGAGGACTGAAGTCCGATAGAAAAGGGGCGGATTTTCCCCCCGCCATCCCGAGGAGGGGCGTTTACCAACATTGAAATGGTTCTGATGCCTTAATCGCTTTAGCGTATAATCACGGTCATGCGTTGCCCGTTTTGCTCATCTGCGGATACAAAGGTCATAGATTCCAGAGTGGCCAATGAGGGAGATCAGGTTCGGCGCCGGCGGGAATGTATAGAATGTAAAGAGCGTTT
Organism: Gammaproteobacteria bacterium; assembly: GCA_965248145.1. Taxonomy (GTDB): domain Bacteria; phylum Pseudomonadota; class Gammaproteobacteria; order Eutrophobiales; family Eutrophobiaceae; genus JAAXHV01. Next base: position 1,944,051 of record OZ252091.1, read on the forward strand.
CACCAGTTATGAGTCTGCCGAGCTCAATTACCCCAGGATCATAAAATCGGATGGTCGGCGGGAACCATTCATTGAGAATAAGTTGCGTACAGGCATTTTACGCGCCCTGGAAAAAAGACCGGTTGAGACGGGGAAGGTGGAGATAGCCATTACCCATATCAAACATAAGCTGCGTTCCCTGGGTGAAAGGGAAGTAAAATCAAGAAGAGTGGGTGATTGGGTAATGCATGAATTACGGGCAATGGACCAGGTAGCGTACGTTCGGTTTGCCTCTGTGTACCACGATTTTGGAGACGTCAAGGCCTTCCTGGAAGAGATAGAAAGACTCGAAAATGAATTGCCGCCGGAACTGAGAGAAGGTCAGCTGGACCTGCTGGCAGACAGAAAGAGTTGATGTGAAGTGGACGGCGTCAGATACCGCCTGCATGTCCCGCGCATTGGAGTTAGCGGAACTGGGCCGGTATTCCACCCATCCGAACCCCCGGGTGGGCTGCGTCATCGCGAGGAATGGGCAGGTTGTAAGCACCGGCTGGCATCAAAAAGCTGGTTTGCCTCATGCAGAAATAAACGCGATCAATACGGCTTCCTGTGACCTTCGGGACACCACGGCTTATGTATCGCTTGAGCCTTGCGCACACCAGGGACAAACGCCTCCTTGTACCGAAGCCATAATCAAGGCCGGGATAGCCAGGGTTGTTATCGCCGCGTCCGACCCGAACCCAATCGTATCAGGCAAGGGTATCAGTACGTTGAAAAACGCGGGAATAACCGTTGAAACGGGTTTGATGGCAGAGGCGGCAAATGAACTGAACAAAGGTTTTATTTGCAGGATGATCCGGCAACGGCCTTATGTACGCTGTAAGTCAGCGGTCAGTCTTGACGGCAAGACGGCATTGGCCGGCGGTGAAAGCCGGTGGATAACGGGAACGGCTTCCAGGCTGGACGTGCAGGCTCTGAGAGCGGCAAGTTCAGGCGTCATGACCGGAATCAATACCGTGCTTGCGGATGATCCGCAGTTGAACGTCAGGGACGTGGAGACGGAAGGCAGACAACCCGTCAGGATAATCCTCGACAGGAACCTGAGATTTCCCGTTTCCGCAAAAATGCTCGACGTGGAAGGCGAAACAATCCTGTTTACCAGGAGCAGGGATGAAGAACTGTATGCGACCCTTGAGCGGGCCGGCGCCTCTGTCGTGTTCGTTGACGGGGATGAGGACGGCTTCCTGAACGCCGTGTTGCGGAAATTGGCGCTGACTTATGAGGTGAACGACCTGCTGGTGGAGGCAGGGCCGGTGTTGTCCGGTAATATGCTTGCCAACGGTTTAATTGATGAGTTGATAGTTTACCAGGCGCCGATTATCCTGGGGGCAGATGCGGCCGATATGATGAATACCCCTGCCATCACCAGCCTGGATGACCGATATGAACTGGAACTGGTCGATTATCGCCGGATTGATGCCGACTGGCGATTTGTCTTCAAGCCCCGACGTTAACAGATAAATCCGCAGATAATAATTAAGCGAGATTGATGGATGGTCGATACAGACAAAAACAGTTATTCCCCGAGGGCGCGGGTAAGAGCCAGGCGGTCTGCCGTTCAGGCCCTTTACCAGTGGTTTATAACCGCTCAGCCTATGACTGAGATCATCGTTGAATTTGTCCGCGAAAGAGGGGAATTAAAAAAGGCAGACAAGGATTATTTCCGGGATATCCTGAGTGGAAGCGAAGCAAACTCGGATGAGATCGATCATGCTTTAGCGCCTCTCCTGGACCGTCCCCTGGACCAACTGGACCCGGTTACCAGAGCCGTCCTGCACCTGGGCATGTATGAACTCAAATATCGACCGGAATTACCCTGGCGCGTAATATTGAACGAGTCCGTTGAACTGGCCAGGATGTTCGGCGCCGAGGATTCCTACAAGTATATTAACGGTGTACTGGACCGGGCGGCGCATCAGCTTCGTGAGGACGACGACGGGTTGAAATGTCCCTGAATGAATTTGGCATTATCGAAAAGTATTTTGCCGGGCTGACCCCCGGGGGGCGTGGCGTCATTTGCGGCATTGGCGATGATGCAGCGGTGTTATCCCCCGATACGGACTGCCATCTCGTCGTTGCAACCGACAGCCTGGTTTCCGGTATCCATTTTTTCCCTGACGCGGGTCCCTCCGATATCGGTTATAAGGCGCTGGCCGTGAACCTCAGCGATATGGCAGCTATGGCTGCCACACCCCGCTGGGTTACCCTGGCGCTGACCCTCTCGGAATCCGAGTTGACGGATTCCTGGCTATCCGGATTCAGCCGGGGCCTGTCGGAACTGGCTGATGATTATGTGGTTTCACTGGTGGGGGGAGACCTCTGTAAAGGCCCTCTGGCAGTGACAATCCAGGTGATCGGCGAGTGTCCCAAAGGCCGGGAAATCAATCGAAGCGGCGCAAAAGCGGGTGATGCGATTTATCTGAGTGGTGAGTTAGGGAGCGCGGCCTGTGCGTTGGCAATGTTCAAATCCGGCAAGAAAAATATCCCCCGGAATTTATCCGAGCGCCTGCACAGACCGCTTCCACGAGTCGAACTGGGTCTGTCCCTGCGCGGGATTGCCGGCGCCATGATCGATATCTCGGACGGACTCCTTGCCGACCTCGGGCACCTGGTTAAATCCAGCAGGGTAGGCGCCTTGATCAATATGGATACCATCCCGGTAGACGGATACCTGGATGACCACTGCGAACCCGCTGAAAAGTGGCGGTATATTCTGTCCGGCGGCGATGATTATGAGTTGTGTTTTACCGTCCCGGAAGAAAAACGGCAGGAATTGGAAAATAGCAGCCGGCCGGTATATCACATCGGAGAAATTACGACGGAGCAGGGGATACGCTGTACCAGGGACGATGGTTCCATCCATACGCCGGACGACACGGGATATTCACATTTCTGATTAGTTATGCCACAGAAATTTTTCAGCCGTCCTTGAATGTCGCTTCTCTGGCCCTGGCGTTTTGCAACGCTTCCCTGTCCAGCATCCTGCCGGCATAGTCTTTTACATTCTGGATTTCAATGGGTTGTTTTGCGGTCATAGCCCAGGACAAAGTATGGGCGATCAGGATATCCGCGGCGGTGAAGCTATCCCCGAGAATAAATTCATTCCCATCCAGGCCTTTGCTGAGCACGCTCAAAGCGTTTTGGAACTCCCAGTTAGCGGTTTCGATCACGGCCGGCACGCGTTTGTCCCTGGGCAGCATGAATTTATGCTTTCCCTTGGTCCACAGGGGTTGTTCCAGTTCCGACAGGACGAAATAAGACCACTGGTCATATTTTCCACGTTTTGCCGAGCCCGCGGGGGGAACCAGTTTTTTCTCCGGGAACTTGTCACCCAGGTACGCCAGGATGGCGGCTGATTCGGTCAGTATCAGATCTCCGTCCCGGATCGCAGGGACTTTACCACCCGGATTGATTTTTAAATATTCCTCGGATGCAAACCCGTTACCGCTGAATGGAACCAGGTTGAATTCATACTCCAGTTCCAACTCTTCCAGCATCCAGGTCACCCTGATGCCGCGCGTGTCGGGATAATTGAATAGTTCTATCATGTCAGCTACCTGTTTTATGAGTTAAGTATATTATATAGCCACAGAGATCAGAGAGTGATTACAGGACAGAGTTATGACAGGTTTGAACAGGGTTTTCCAGACTATCATCCGCAGAGCTTGCCCCAGCATGTCGTAAGCAGGGGGATAGCGGATGGTAAGCGTACAAGGATGTATTCACAGCGGGTCTTGAAAAGCCTGTCCAAACCTGTCACCTCGGGAAATATTTACAGCGAGTCTTGAAAGGCCCCCGGAGTCCTCATTCAACGTCCCTGCCGGTAAGCACGTCCTTAAAGAAGGACGGCGCCTGCGGGTTCCTTATTATTTCACCTGATTTCAACCGGTTGATATAGTCGTTGTAGGCGCGCATCGCCTTGTAGCCGAAAAACACGATGATAGGCAGGTTTGCCCACAGCATAAGCCCGTTCCCCAGGCTGGAGAAATAATCCAAATCCTGTGAAGTTTCTATGAAGCCCAGCGTTGCAACAACCAGGAGCAGGCATAATGTGTAACGATAACCTGTGACCGCGTAGCCACCGAACATAAATACAATGCCCTGCTCGCCATAGTAGCTCCAGGAAATTGCGGTGGAAATAGCAAACAACCAGCACGCCAGGGTGACCAGCCATTTTCCCAATCCCGGCCAGGCAGAGTCGAAGGCCTTTGCGGTGAGCGTCGCTCCCGTGTAATCCTTGTAAATGACATTGTCATACAGTGAAGGTTCGGTGTTCATTGGAATTTGAGAGTAATTAATATGGTTGTCGCCGTCTTCACCGAAAATGACTTTTCCGTTAAGACGATGCAATCGATTGCCGGTGTCGGGATTGGCGTCGCCAACCAGTATCACGAAGACGCTTTCCCCGTCGAGCCAGGTTTCTTTGCCGGAAGCGGGTGGGAGAGTCCGGGTATCAAGTGTCCAGTGATCGGACGTGGCGGTTTGGATGATCTCGGGTGGATGCTCATAGCGGGCTTCACCGCTGCGCTCCCAGATACCGGATACGAGTATGATCAGGGCAGTGAAGGTGCAGACGACAATCGTATCAATGAACGGTTCCACTCCGCCCACGACTCCTTCACGCACGGGTTCGTCAGTCTTGGCGGCGGAGTGGGCGATAGGGGACGAACCGGCGCCGGCCTCCGAGGAAAACAGGGCGCGGCGCATCCCGATCAGGATGGCGTAACCCATAGTGCCGCCCAGGAAGGCGCCGCTGGCCTCGTGTGGATTGAAGGCCGAAACGAAGATAAGTTTCAGCGTGCCGGGAATGAGTTGCCAGTTGACTGCCAGGACGAAGCAACCGCCGAGCAGGTACAGGACGATCATGAAGGGGACCAGGCGACCGGTTACCGCGCCTATGCGTTTAATGCCGCCGATAATGACCAGGCCGACCACGATAGCCAGTACGGTCCCGCTGGCCCAGGAGGGAACGGCAAAATAAGCCTGGGTGATGTCGCCCACGTTCCAGGCCTGGAACATGACGGCGGAGATGGTGAAAGTGAGCAGGGTGATGCAAAACAACCCCCCCGCGAGTTTCCCGAGACCGGCCCACCGGGGATTCAACTCGGCCAGTCCTTTTGCGACAACCCACATGGGGCCGCCGTGGGGATTGTTCGGGTCATCGGTGTTCCGGTATAACATGGATAGCGTGACTTCCGTCAGCTTGAGGGCCATGCCGAATATGCCGACTATCCACATCCAGAAAACCGCGCCCGGTCCGCCCAGGGCAACGGCGATGGCTACACCGCCGATATTACCCAGGCCGACGGTCGCAGAAAGCGCGGCTGTTAAGGCCTGAAAATGATTGATGGCGCCGGGGTCGCTTTTGTCGTCATACAGGCCGCGTAACACGGCGGAACCGTGGGTCAAGGCCCGGTACTGGCAAAAACCGGACCAGATCGTAAATATAATTCCGGTCCCAAGCAACGTAAACAGGAACGCATCCTGGAACAGGAAATTGCTGGCGGACGCTACGGCAGAATTAAAGGTATCCATGAAACTGATTGTTATTATCGTATATCGGTTTTTAGCTCAGTCAGTGGCAACGCCTGCACAGTCTAACTTATGCGGGGTCAAATGTCCTTGAAAAAAGTAGTAGAATCATTAACCAAATGACCAGCGTTTGGCAGACAACACCCCGCGATCTCGAAATTTCCTCGACCCATGTTGATGTCTGGTTGACATCGACGGACCCGGGAGAAGAACAGGTTCAGAAATACAAAAAATTGCTGTCCGCGACAGAAATTGCGCGGGCGGATAAGTTTGTGCCGGGCCATAAACGCAGGGAATATATCATTACCCGGGGGGTGCTGAAACAGGTATTGTCCAGGGTAACCGGATTGGACGCCTCCGGACTTGACTTCAGTTATGGAGACCACGGCAAGCCGTACCTGGATATTAACCGGGCCGGAAAAAATATTGCGTTTAACGTGTCTCATTCTCACGGAATGGCCCTCGTGGCAATCACCCTGGGAGGCAGACTGGGCGTTGACGTGGAAAAAATCAGGCCGGAACTGGATTGGCTTGACCTGGCAGAGCGGTACTTCTCCGCTTCCGAGTACCAGGCGCTGAGCAAGTGTCCCAATGACTCTTCCCTGATGTCTTTTTTTACCTGCTGGACGCGCAAGGAGGCCTTTGTCAAAGCGGTGGGCGACGGTATTGCCCGCGGACTCAGCGAGTTTGACGTCAGTATCGATCCGGATGAATCGGCAGGGCTGTTAAATATACGCTGGCAGGGCGAGGATGCCGCTGAATGGTCGATAAAAAATATCCCAATACACGGGGATTACGTCGCTGCCCTGGCAGTGGACCGACCCGATTGCCTTGTCAGGTTATGGCACGCGCCGCGTTAGCAGATCCCTGTTTATTGATTATAGGTCCAGGTAATCAAGGCGTTCATCAGTTCCTTGCCGGGACCTTTGTGGGCCTTCGGGTGATTCAACATACCTGAAACAATGTATTGCCGGCCGGACCTGGCATGAACGTATCCCGCCATGGCAGAGACGTCATCAATGGTGCCCGTCTTTATGTGGGAGTACCCCGAAGCTGTTTTGTATTTCAATCGGTTTTTTGCCGTGCCGTCCATTCCGACAATGGATAAGGAAGAGATGAACTCCGGCCGGTAGGGAATGGTCCAGGCATATTCCAGGACGTCCGTAAGGAATCTTGCGGATGACCGCGTGTCTCTCGACAGTCCCGAGCCATTCTCGATTTTCAGGGTTTGCGTATCCAGTCCCCGGCCTGTGAGATAGTCGTTGACGGCATGGATTCCTTTTTCAACCGTACCCGGTTGGTCGTGCAATTCAGCCCCCAGGGTCAGCAGCAACTGCCGGGTCATCACGTTGTTGCTGAATTTATTGATGAGTTTTATTACGTCGGACAAAGGTTTCGAGTACCAGACCAGGAAAGGTTCTTGTGCCTCCGGCGCGAGAGCTGTCCTGACCTGCCCGGAAATGGTTCCGCCCAGTTGTTGCCATAATGATTTAAAAAGCCCGAACGCATAAGTTTCATAAGTGAGCACCGCGCGGGACATCATGTAATGGTCACAGCCCGTCGGGAATTTTCCTGAAAAAATGACATGGTCAGCCGTTTTACCGTCCGGAATAGTCACCGCCACGCCCCGCTGGAAGCCGCCGCAGTATCGTTTCCGGGTGCGCAGTCGGTTATCGATATTCAAGCCGGCCAGCTCAGGTTCGGAATGGACCATGACGCCTTTACCGTTCCGGGCCGGATAAAAATGAAAATGAACGGTCTTGAAATTGACAAGAAAGGCGTGGGGTTGAACGTTATAAGTGCGAAATGGTTTTTTGTCAAAGGCGCCGGGATCCTTATACGGCACGTTGAAATAGGAGTGGTCGATCAGTAAGTCGCCCGTTATTTCCCTGATCCCCCGGCGCTTCAGTTCTCCCAGTAATTTCCGGAATTCATCCGTTACAAAATGGGGGTCGCCGAAACCCTTGAACAGGATATCGCCTTCCAACACACCGTTATTGATATTCCCCAGGATGTAAACCTCGGTTTTCCAGCGAAAAGCGGGCCCCAGCAATTCCAGGGCCGCGAGAGTGGGAATGATTTTTATGGTAGACGCGGGGTTGAGCGGTATTTCCGGGTTTACCGAAATAACAGGCTCTTTTTTGCCAACCTCCCTGACGTAAAGACTGTACGCATCGGAGGGGATTTTATGACCGTTAATGACAAAACTGACGGGCCGGGGCAATTCAACGGCGCCAGGACAGGCATGCCATCCTGTGATGATGAAAAACAGCAGTAAAATTTTCCTGAAAGAAAGCGCCATCTATCGTATTTGTAAAAAAGGGAGAATGATACAGGAACGGAGCGCAGGACACACTGCTATTCCGGGTCTGACCCGGAATCATACCCGCTGACCGGAATCACGCCGGGTCTGACCCGGAATCATACCCGCTGACCGGAATCACGCCGGGGCTGACCCGGAATCATAACCGGAATCATAGGGTCTGACCCGGAATCATAGGGTCTGACCCGGAATCATCTGGTCTGACCCGGAATCATCTGACGGAATCATACCCGGTCGTAGCATGCAGCACTGAATACACCCCATAATTTTGCATTCAGTTCATGCTCCCGCCAGTCCCACTCCGGGTGCCATTGCACCCCATAAGCAAATGCCTTGCTATCCCTGACCCGGACCGCTTCTATGATTCCGTCCGGGGCGGCGGCTTCAATGGCCAGGTCGTCCGCAAGCCGGTTGATGGCCTGTTCGTGAACACTGTTTACCCTGACGGTTCGATCGGCGGTCAATTTTCCCAATTCACTGCCGCGGTCAAACATAACGTCATGGCACGGGGCAAAGCGTTGTTCAATACTCCAATCAGCAGGGGGGAAATGGTTTAATTTACCCGGCAGACCGGGCACGTCCTGGTGCAGGGTTCCTCCCAGGGCCACGTTAAGCTCCTGTATGCCGCGACAGATACACAACATGGGAATTCCCGCAGCGATCACTTTTGGAATCAGCGGCAGGGTAGTCGCGTCCCGCTGCGGGTCGTGCACGGCATCCTCAGCCGCAGTTTCGCCCTGGTAATAATGAGATTGAATATGGGAACGGGCGCCGGTAAAAACGATACCGTCAATCCTGTCCAGCAGGTCATCCAGGTCCATGAGTTCGCCGGATGGCGGAAGCAACCAGGGCAGAGCCCCGGCCGCATGGATGACGGCATCAATGTAAACATCATAAACGGCCGCTGCCGGCATAATATCCCTGACCATGATGTAATCGGCCGTAATAGCGATGATGGGTTTGCGATTCATGGTTTTTACTCTTGTCTTAGCCAGACAACATTTTACTTGAAAATCGGGATATGATGTTCAAAGTGCTGGCTGAATTTCTAATTTGTTGCTGACAAACTGATTGATACTCGAAATGATTAGTGATATATATTATTAACAGGTACTACTTAATAGTAATACAGGGTTAACTATGGCCACTTCAGTCAAGCTCGATGATGAGTTGAAAAATCGAATCCAGCACCTTGCCGACTCATGGCATCGTTCGCCGCATTGGATTATGCGCGAAGCTATCCGCGAGTACGTTGAGCGTGAAGAGGCAAGAGAAAGCTTCAAGCAGGAGGCCTTGGCGTCCTGGGTCGCGTACCAGGAAACCGGACGACACCTGACCGGGCAAGAAGTGCGTGATTGGTTAAATACCTGGGGTACGGATAAAGAAACCGATGTACCCCCATGCCACGAGTAATTATTACTGAAAGCGCCGCGCAGGGATTAGAGCGATGTAGATGTTTGTTGGCAGAAAAGAATCCCCATGCAGCCAGGCGTGCTGCACAAGCCATTGAGCGGCAACTCATGTTCCTGGAAACGAACCCGGATATCGGTAGGCCGCTTGTCGACCATCCGACGCTTCGCGAGTTGGTCATTGGCTTTGGAGACTCTGGCTATCTCGCCCTCTATCGACATAATCCCGGACTCAACATGGTATATGTGCTTGCCTTCCGCCACCAGAAAGAAGTCGACTACTGATGGGAAAAAGTACACTTTACGAAACTCACTACTTAAGTGGATCGGAGCTGGATAACACTTTAGTCTGAAGGGTAATCACGATTCTATAAAGATTTTGGTGATGCCAAGCCTGCCGGGGTTTCGATAAGGCCTCTTCGGAGGCCTTTGGCATTTTTATCCGGGTGCCATTGCACTCCGTAAGCAAATACCTTGCTGTCCCCGACCCAGACTGTCTCTATGATCCCAGTGTTATTCGGATACTGAGGCGCCGAATACAGCGGCCATACGAAAGGGTGTCGAGCACCAGATTACCGCCGCCCAACGCGGCCATGCGGATGTCATGAATCAGTAAGGAGTGTGAAGTGGGATGAAGATGGTCCCGGCATGCCTGCTAAAATAATGTACTATTGGAACTTATACCTCCGCACTTAAAATCACTATAGAGATATGAATTATGGATGAAATCGACCTGTCGTTTCCTCTAACTTCGGAATCCGAAGCCATGACTCCACTACAAACTCTGCTTGAGAGTTTTCGGGCTGCGGCCAAGACCGAACGGGAGAAAGGTACCTACTTTGAAAACCTGATCGTGCAATACCTGAAGGTCGAACCGTACTTCCGTGATCAGTACAGTAATGTATGGCCATATCGCGACTGGGCCAGAGGAGAGGGCAAAGATTATGCTTTGGATGCTGCTGACGATGGTATTGATCTGGTCGCAAAAACACGCGGCACGGAGGAGTATCACGCCATTCAATGCAAATTCTATGACGCCAACCACACCATAGCAAAAAGTGATATTGACAGCTTCTTCACTGCTTCCGGTCAGGCACCATTTGCACATCGTCTCATCGTGGCTTCAACGGATAAATGGGGCAATAAAGTGGAACCGGCGCTGTCTGGGCAACATGTTCCGGTGACGATAATCGACTTGGCGGCACTGGAAGCCAGCCAGATTGATTGGACTCAATTCAACCAGGATAAACCGCCTGTATTGAAGGAATCGTATGCTCTCAAACCTCACCAGAAAAAGGCTCTGAAACTTGTGCGTCAAGGCTTGGCAAGCACTGACAGAGGCAAGATGATCATGGCTTGCGGTACCGGTAAGACTTTCGTAAGTCTGAAAATAGCCGAACAGATAGCCGGTTCCGGTAAACGGGTGTTATTCATGGTGCCGAGTCTGGCCTTATTATCGCAAACACTCACGGAGTGGACCCAGCAAAAAAGCATTCCCATGCACTGTTTTGCGGTGTGCTCAGACGCTCACGTCGGCAAAAAACGGAAAAAGGATGAGGACCCCATAGAAATGCTGGCTCATGAACTGCGCTATCCAGCGACAACAACGCCTGATCGTCTGGCGGTAGAGATGGCCAAACGCCATGATGATGACCATATGAGCGTGGTGTTCTCAACCTACCATTCCATTGAGGTATTGCATGACGCCCAGCATAAGCACGGCTTGGCTGGGTTTGACCTGATTATTTGTGATGAGGCACACCGCACCACTGGGGCTATCTTTGAGGGCATAGATGAAAGTCATTTTGTCCGGGTACATGACAGTGAGTATATCCTGGGAGATAAACGCCTCTACATGACCGCCACGCCACGCATATATGGCCCTGCGTCCAAAGCCAAAGCCGAAAAGAAAGGCAGCGATATCACACTTTGCTCAATGGATGATGAACAACTGTACGGAAAGGAGTTGTATGTCCTCAGTTTTTCCGAAGCGGTACAACGCAAGCTGTTGGTAGATTACAAAGTCATTGTACTGGCCATGGATGAGGCACACGTTAGTCGACGTCTGCAAAATTCGCTTGCCGATGAGAGCAACCAACTCAGGGTTGACGATGCCGCCAAGATTGTTGGCTGCTGGAAGGCACTCAGTAAAGAAGGACTGCAGGGAGATGAAGCGGGCCCTGACGCAAGGACGATGCGCCGGGCGGTAGCTTTTTGTCAAGTGATTGAACACCAGCCGAAAAAGAACCGAAGACACAAAGTCAGTTCAAAACACATTGCCAGAATGTTCCAGCCTGTGGTGGAGGAGTACCAGGCGTTGGAAGATTCGGGTTCAACGGTGGTTTGTAAGGCTGAGCATGTGGACGGGACCATGAATGCCACTGAAAAGGAAGCTAAATTGGCTTGGCTCAAGTCTGAGCCGCCTGACAATCAATGCCATATTTTGTCCAATGTACGGTGCCTCTCCGAGGGCGTGGACGTGCCGGCCTTGGATGCCGTGCTGTTTCTCACTCCGCGCAACAGCCAGGTGGACGTGGTGCAGTCTGTGGGGCGGGTCATGCGCAATGCGCCGGGAAAGACACGCGGTTATGTAATATTGCCGGTGGTGGTACCGGCCGGGGTGGAGCCTGATAAAGCCTTGAATAACAACGACGCCTTCTCAGTGGTCTGGAAGGTATTGCAGGCGTTGCGCTCACATGATGATCACTTCGATGCGTTTGTGAACAAACTGGATCTGGTTGGTATTGATGACAAGAAAATGGAAGTGATTGCTGTGACCGATCATCTTGCGAAGCCGGCTGAGAGGAAACAGCGCCCTGGTAGTGAACACACCATCGGCGAGCCGAGAGAGGAGCCATATGTAAGTGAGCAAACTGCCATTCACTTTGAGATCGGCGAGATTGAGCGAGCAATCTACGCCAAGGTAGTACAAAAATGCGGCCGCAGGATGTACTGGGAAGACTGGGCTTCGGACGTCGCCGAAATTGCCCAGACGCACATCACTCGCATCAGCATGATTGTCAACAATGAGGCCAATACCCGGGAAGTGGACCAATTCAACAAGTTTGCTAATGAGTTGCGTGATGATTTGAACGACAGCATTACGGACGAGGAGGTGATCGAAATGCTGGCACAACACCTGATCACCAAGCCGGTGTTTGATGCACTGTTTGAGGGGTCCCAGTTCGTGCGTGACAACCAGGTATCAAAGGCCATGCAGGGTGTGCTGGACGTACTGCAGGAACACCACCTGGACAAAGAAGCAGATACCTTGAGCAAGTTTTACCAGAGCGTCCGTATGCGGGCCTCCGGTATTGACACGATTGAGGGTAAACAACGCATCGTGCAGGAACTGTATGACAAGTTTTTCCGTAATGCCTTTCCGCGCATGACAGAGCGGCTCGGTATTGTCTACACCCCGGTGGAGGTGGTGGATTTCATTATCCACTCCGTTAATGAACTCCTTCAACAGGAATTCGGCCAGACGCTGGGTTCAAAAGGCGTGCATATTCTGGACCCGTTTACCGGCACCGGGACATTCATCACCCGACTGTTGCAAAGCGGACTGATAACACCAGAAGAACTGCCGCGTAAGTACCAGCGTGAAATTCATGCCAACGAAATAGTCCTGCTGGCATACTACATTGCTGCAATTAATATTGAGACGGTGTATCACGATCTTGTCGGCAGGAATGAAGCTGATGATTATCAGCCTTTTGAAGGGATCTGCCTGACTGACACCTTCCAGATGTATGAGTCGAAAGACATGCTGGCTGATCTCTTACCGGTTAATTCGGAACGGCGCAAGCGCCAGGTCGATCTGGATATTCGGGTTATCATGAGCAACCCCCCTTATTCGGCCGGTCAGAAGAGTGCCAACGACAACGCAAAAAATGTCGTCTACCCGTCATTGGATCGACGCATCAGGGAAACCTATGCAAGGAATTCAACGGCGACGTTACAAAGGAAACTCTATGACAGTTATATCCGGGCGATCCGCTGGGGCTCTGACCAGATCGGTGATGCCGGGGTGATGGCGTATGTGTCCGGTAGTGCCTGGATTGAACGAGCTTTTGCCGACAGCATGAGGAAATGCTTGGCAGAAGAATTTACCAATCTCTATGTATTCTCCCTGCGCGGGGATATCAGGAAGAACATGCTGTCTAGTGGTGCGGCAAAAGAGGGTGAAAACATCTTTGAGTCCGGTAGCATGAACGGGATTGCAATTACTCTCTTTGTGAAAAATCCGGCAGCAGACACCCATGGGAACATCTGTTTTCACGATATTGGCGATGATCTGAGCCGCAAGGAAAAACTCAACATCATCCGCCTGTTTGGCAGTGTCAACGGCATCATAGGGCAGGATGGGTGGCAAACTTTAGAACCTGACGAGAACCATGACTGGTTGAATCAGACGACCTCGGATTTTGATCGGTTCCTGATGTTGGGAGATAAAAAGAACAAGGTAGCAACACCCATGTTCAGGAATTATTCTCTAGGTGTTGCGACTAATCGCGATCTCTGGTGCTACAACGCATCCAAATACGTCTTGGAAAGTAACATCAAATCAATGATTGCGTTTTATCATGCTGAGCGGGAGCGATACCACCAAACCCCAGAGAATGCGAGGCCTGACGTGGCCACGTTTATTGTCAGCGACCCGAAAAAGATAAGTTGGACCCGTGCACTTAAACAAGACCTGAAACAAGATAACGCATTGACATTTGCTGAAGGTGAGGTGCTGGTATCGGCCTATCGGCCCTTCACCAAACAGTGGATGTACTACGGCAGGCGGTTGAATGAAATGGTTCTTCAAATGCCGAAGATATTCCCGAACGGAACAGCGGAAAATCGGGTGATTTGTGTCACGGGGAAAGGTTCCCGTTCAGGGTTTTCTGCATTGATGTGCGATACATTACCAGATCTCAATTTACTTGAGGCTGGCGCTCAATGCTTTCCTCTCAAGCTCTATGAGGAAACAGCAACTACGGGAGACAATGATGATATGTTCCAGGGCCAAGTCCATGATGGCATTGGTGATGTGGCACTGGCACATTTTCAAGCGGTGTACCCTAAGGTGTCCATCAGTAAAGAAGACCTGTTCTATTACCTGTACGGAGTCTTGCATTCAGAGGACTATCGCACCCGATACCGCAACAACCTGATTAAGCAACTGCCCCGACTCCCGGTTGTGACTGACGTAGAGGACTTCCTCACCTTCCAGAAGGCTGGGCGCGAGCTGGCAGACCTGCATCTGGGCTATGAACGTGTCGATCCCTATGCAGTAACGATCAATAATAAAGAAGAACTGCCTAATGATTTGAAGCCTGAGAACGCGCGTAAATTGTATCGGGTTGAGAAAATGAAACACGGCAAAGGTAAGGACGGAAAACCCGACCGTTCCAAGGTGGAATACAACGACGATATCACGCTGACCGACATCCCGCTTGAGGCTTATGAGTATGTTGTTAGTGGCAAGAGTGCTATTAAGTGGGTCATGGACCAGCAAGGTGTTAAAACACACATAGCCAGTGGCATTGTCAACGATGCCAACCGCTACGCCATTGAGACAATGGAAAACCCGGCGTATCCCCTGGAACTGCTGCTACGCATCATCCGGGTGTCCATAGAGACTATGAAAGTGGTCAAGGAGTTGCCGGCACTACGGGAGTCTGAATTGACGGATTTGTCTGCTGCGGCCTGACTATTTTGACATAAGGTATCCTTGTAAATGCTGTAACGAGCATCTCTTGTTTGCAGTGAATTATTATGAGTAAACAGATGATAGGAGTACGGGCAACAATAGTCAGTATTATCCTCATGGCTACTCCCATTTTCTGATTATTTATAACCGTACTGATCCTGTATTTCAGATAGTGCCACCCGCTTGCTGAACGACATCCCTTTAAAGCATTGTCTGTAGTCCGCATCCTTCCCGTCCCCAGATTGGGAAAACCGAGCCATATGTATGTCGAGTATCGAATGTAGCAAATAATTTTCCGTCCAGATGGTGGATAGCACTGGACTAAAATTTCACTGATGCCGGTGACAAGTGCTTCCCAAGCTACATCAATAATGATCCCAACAACTGGCGCGGCGACCCGAAGATACCATCATGCCGCTACCCAATTAAATGAAAAATGAGAAGACGATAGGAACTGTACGTTTTGCACCATCGTGAACTGTTGCTGTATCATGTGCCGTTTTACCAATACGTTATTATCAGGTACCGAAGATGAGACTAACACATGCCCGAGTCCAAAACTTCCGATCAATCCTCGATACAGGGAAGTTTTCTATAAACGATCTTTGCTGTCTCGTCGGAAAAAATGAGGCAGGCAAGACCGCGACGCTTTCCGCTATACAATCAATTAGGCCATACGGTGACCCGCAGAGAGTTATTGTCAAATCTGGTGTTTCGGCGCATGAATCAAGCGGCGGCCTGGTCAACTTCCTTCACCTCGATTCCATCTCTAAATTCGATTCCTGTAATCACCTTCGCCAGGTAGTTAAACCCGCGTAGACGTCGCCATTTTTTCTCAGCACACATGCCCAATTTAAACATCATATGAAGCATGCCATCTCGGGACAGGCAGCCCTTGGAACGCTTGGTTCGATGCCGGATTGTACCGAAGGTGGACTCAATCGGGTTGCTCGTCCGAATGCTCTGCCAATGCTTGGCTGGAAAGTCATAGAACGCCATCAGTTCCTCACGATCCTTCTGTAAACAGCGCGTCGCCTTCGGGTATTTGGCGTCATAGGTAGTAATAAACAGAGCGAATGCCTTCTCGGCTTCAGTCTTTGTTTCTGCCTGCCAAATCGCATGCAGGGCACCCTTCGCCTTCGGTTGACTCGACTTGGGGAGACAGTTCAGCACGTTCATTGTTTTGTGCATCCAGCAGCGTTGCTGCCGTGTCTCACCATACACTTCATCCAGGGCCGCCCAGAATCCCATGGCCCCGTCACCGATAGCCAGTTTGGGAGCATTCATTCCGCGGGACTTCAGGCTCAACAACACCTCGCGCCAACTCTGTGTCGATTCGCGTACACCATCCTCAATGGCGAGAAAATGCTTCTCGCCGCGCGCGTTCACGCCAATGATTACCAGGGCACACAGCGTTGCCTGCTCGGCTCTCAGTCCGCTGTAGACACCATCGGCCCAAATATAAACCCACTGATCTTTGTCCAGCCGTTCTTCTCGCCAATGCCGGTACTCTTGTGCCCAAGCCTGCTTTAGTCGTGACACCGTGCTGGCTGACAGGCCCTTCGCTTTTGGCCCTACCAGGACTTCCAGTGCCGCACCCATCTCACCGCTGGAGATACCCTTCAAGTACAACCAGGGCAGCGCCGCCTCCAATGAACGCGTTTTGCGGACATAGGGCGGAACCAGCGCCGAGTGGAAAGTTACCGGTTCGCCAGTCTTGGCCCGCACCTTGGGTATCTTGACTGTGACCGGGCCCAGGCTTGTTTGCAGCTCTCGCTCGGGTAAATATCCATTGCGTACAACGCCTGCATTCCCAGACGGGGTTCGGCGGTCAATATGTTGCTCAAGGCATGTATATAATTCCGCCTCTACCGCCTGGTAGATAAGTTTCTGTGCGCCGGATAATAGTAGTTCGGACAATGGGTCAGTACTCGCTTCTCGACCTTTCAGTTCAATAACGTTATTCTTGTTCATGGTGGCGTATCCTCTTGGTTGCTTGATTGTTTGGTGATAACCAATCAACCAGATACGCCGCCTTTTTTCAACCACCTAAACACCAGATTCAGTTATAACACGATCCAGGTAAGCCAATGATGCAAAATTGATCCCATTATGAGAGGAGAATATTTATGAGAATTTCTATTCATCCACTGGAATAATTGATCAACGTGAGAATCAATCATTAAAAATGATGGAGGTATATGTTCAGAATTTTTTATTGTTACTTCTTCGTGTCGGAATTTTCCTGCTTCAATATTTGGAAGGTCGGCTAAAATTAACCCGTGTATTTCAAGGAGTGTCCGTCTTGTGAGTGGTTCTCGTCCATCTATAAGACTATATAAATATTCAGTAGCATTTGCTAAAGACTTCGCTTCAATTTCATCTTTCAAAGGTCTTTCGTTTACTTCTAAACCATTAAGAATTAATTCTGTTTCTCGTAGAGATAATTTATTTCCTTCGATTGCATTACTATTGTAAACGTGTGAAATAAGCAATTGCTTTTTAAGTTTATCTTCTAATTCTTCATCTAGACCTTGATCTCTCCTAATATTTAAATCATTTATAACATTTTCAATGTTGTTAAGGGATTCTACCAAATCCTCAGATTCAGTTATTATTGGTATTTTATAGTTCAAAATATTTTCCAAAATTAATACAAGGGATCGTTATTGATATTTATTTAATTCCATAATAATTAATTACAACATTAACAAATATTTAAATAAAATAAAAAATTAGTTTTGATTGTGATGAGCCTCACCCCACCGGAGATGACAAAAAGACGGCCCGTTGTCGTGGTATCGAGAAAAACACGGAGGTCATTAACTTGTACTGTGGTACCGCTCTCAACCAGTTCGCCAGACGAACCGCAGCCTTATCATCATTTAATGGATTCGGCATCACTTGTGGGGAGGTTTGCCGAGGCTGAAACATGGGCAAAATGTGACATGGTCACGACCGTTTCAATAAACCGTCTTGACAGGATATTGATAGGTCGCAATCATCAAGGAAAATGTTTATATTCAACATCGCGCATCGCAATGTACGATTTCTCAGCAATAAAAGAAGGAGTGAGATTCTGGCTGAATCTCTGATTGTTTCTGCCTTTCCATACTGATAACTAATATTCTTGACTATTGATTTGCAAAGCGTCATTATCAGTACCGTTCCCGTGAAATCCGGGCAAGTGAGACTACTTCGGTAGCAAACCCTGGAGTTGGTGATGCCAAGCCTGCCGGGGTTTCGATAAGGCCTCTTCGGAGGCCTTTGGCATTATGTGGGAAGACGAGCTGCTCCAGCTTGACAGCCCCTTCCAGCGATGTAATACAGTCTGTAATACATCAACATGAGGCATTATTCATGAGCATCAGGACAGTTCGGCTTGACGACGATGCGGAAGCAACACTATCCAGCCTGCAGAAACAGACGGGGCTATCAATATCGAATGTGTTGAAACGCGGACTGGAAACATTTGCAACGGAGGCGAGAGAGAAAACCGCAACAAAACCCTATGAGGTATATCGCCGGCTCGACCTTGGGCCAGGAGACGACGCCGTTGGCCCTGCTGTCAATGCGAAGGGTCAGGTCGTAGAGATAATCAGAAAGAAATACGGTCGATGATCCTGACCGACGCGGGGCCGCTGGTGGCGCTGTTCGATTGTACCGACAATGCGCACGGAAGATGTATCAAGACACTCAAGGGAATTGATGAGCCGATTGCGACGACCATCCCCATTCTCACCGAAGCATTCCACCTGCATCGTAAACTGTTATCACCGTAGCTGAAGCGATTATTTGATGTAATCGCTTCATAATGTGCTATTATATGAAGCGATTAACTGGTATAATTGCATCGTGAAGTGGATATGGGAACACGACAACTGGCCACGTTTTGAGTATGACTCAACGGCAGAATATGCCCTGAGTACCGCCGATTTTCAACTGAAATCCCAACAGTTGCATGGAAACATTGAGGCCATGCCGGCGAACGATCAGTTCGACACGCTGACAGACCTGATGCTTTCAGAAGTGTTGACGACCAACATGATCGAGGGAGAAACACTGGACCGTGACTCTGTGCGTTCATCCCTGCTGTTATTACTTGGTGGTGGTGTTGCCGAAACAGGCGGTATTCAGAATGAAAAATCGTTATCCGCCGCCGAGTTCATGGTGGATGTGCGCAATCACTGGGATAGTCCCCTGGATGCGAAATTGCTGGGCCGCTGGCAATCCATGGTTATTACAGATAAACGCGGCAATAACATTACGCGGGGAATTTTCCGTCACGACACCTCCCCAATGCAAATCGTCAGCGGCCATATTGGCCGTTACCGGGTTCACTATGAAGCGCCGCCGTCAGCGCAGGTAGATGATGAGATGGCGCGTTTTCTTGATTGGTATAACGCAACCCGACCGACTGGGGGTGACGGCGCCGACGCTTTGCCGGGCCTGATCAGAGCAGGGATGGCCCATGTGTGGTTTGAAATGATTCATCCATTTGACGATGGCAATGGACGGGTTGGACGAGCTGTTGTGGACCATGCACTCTCACAAACAGTGGGTTATCCAACACTTACCTGTTTTTCGACGGCGACCCTGCAAAACCAGAAATCCTATTATAAGGAACTTGAACGGGTCGGACGCGGCGATATAAATCTGGATTCCTGGTTGCGATTTTTTACAGGAGCAATCAGTCAGGCGCTCAAGATTACGCAACAGCAGGTGGCTTTTGTACTGGGTAAATCCCGATTTTATGATGCTTATCTCAAGCAGATGAATGAGCGGCAGAAGAAGATGGTCATACGCGTATTCGCTGAGGGTATCAAAGGCTTTGAAGGTGGCATAACAACCCGGAAATATCAAGCCGTCACAAAATGTTCCCGCGCAACTGCGTTCCGCGATCTCAATGAGATGCTGAAGCAAGGCATTCTGGTTGCGCGCCCGGGTGCGGGACGCAATGTCAGCTATGATCTGGTTTCAGTAAACGCAACATTGCCTCCGGTTTTGCAGGCCAACCTGTCAACGCCTTCAAACTAACCGAGCGTGATGTCCCCATAAAAAACGGGAAAATGATTATTTTAATTCTAACGTAATTGGTCGGGGTGAGAGGATTTGAACCTCCGGCCCCTGCCTCCCGAAGGCAGTGCTCTACCAGGCTGAGCTACACCCCGATTAATAGAAACGTGCTGACTATACCCAACTGTGCATTTTTAGTCTATAAAGGAGTACGTTGAAAAGTAGTTTTTATTGACGAAAAAATTGCAGCCTCTTTTTCCATGGCTGGGATAAACATGACAATAACCCGTAGAGATTTTATAAATGGCGTGATGGTCGGTTCCGGGGCTGCCTTGTTGTCTTCCCGAGCTCCCGTATCGGTCGCGCAATCTTATTCCCACCAAGTGGGTGATGAATGGTATGGCTATGGTGGCGTGGGAGATTACGCCTCTTCCCATGGAAATACGCCTGAAGCCGTTAATACCGCCCATCACGTTCGTGATGGCGCGTTCGGCGGGTTGTCTGGTAATTCAGCCGTTGATGAAGAGTATGACCTGGTCATTGTCGGCGGCGGCATGGCGGGACTCGCCGCCGCGTGGCAATTTAAAAAACAGGCAAAACCCGGGCAGACCTGTTTATTATTGGATAATCATCCCCTGTTTGGCGGTGAGGCCAAGGAAAACGAGTTTCATGTTGATGGTGAAACATTGATTGCGCCGCAGGGCGCCAATGGTTTTTTTCTGCCTCCTGACGCGGTCGATCCGGAACAGGCCAGTGGTGATGCCCGTTATTATGCGGAATTCAATATCCCTCGTGAGTTGCCTTATCAACCCTGGGCAGAAGGAGTACGGCCGTTAAATATCTGCCGCGATAATTACGGTTACCTGCATTGGCTCATTGAGAATAACACCGACGTGGGCTATTTCCATGATGATGGCAACGGGGGGCAGTGGACCAGGAACATCTGGCTGAATGATTTAAAGAATGCTCCATTTACAGAACAGGAAAGGCGGGCCTTGCTGGTATGGCGCAACAGCCGTAATGACAACCTGCACGGTGACGCATCCGCGCGCTGGTTGGACAGTATGTCCTACAAGGATTACCTGGAGAAGGAACTGAAGCTGGGAGAAGAAGGAGCAGCGGCAACGGACCTTTTTCTTGCCAGTTCATTTGGTTTAGGCAGTGACGCCTTATCTGCCTGGGTAGCCAGGGACGTGGCAATGCCGGGCACATTGTCAAAAGCGCAATTTGAGCAGAAAATGCCGCGCCGCAATTCTTTCCCCGGCGGCAACTCGGGGTTTGCCCGATACTTTCTCAAGAATATTATTCCCGGCGCCATTGCCGGTAATTATGAGTTTAATGACATTATCACCGGCGCCATCAATTTTGATGCCCTGGATAAACTGCATCAGCCGATACGCGTCAGGCTGCGTTCCACCGCAGTGAGCGTGAAACACGAGGGTAACGCGGCAGATGCCGGCCATGTAAGAGTAGTTTACAGCAGGGACGGAAAAACCCGCGTTATTCGCGCCGGAGCGAAAAGCGCCAAGGAATATTATCAGGGAAGGCTACGGACGCATAGCGTTCGGACATTCGGAATTACAGGGGTTTCAGCATTGGGGCCCTGCGGCGGATGAAGGCCGGCGAGCCGTACGGCAGGTTTTGAATATAGTCTGAGACCATCGTTAATAGGTGCGTTCTATAGCAAAGTTGATCAGGGTATACAAGGCTTCCAGGTATTCGGATTGAGGCAGTGCCGCAAGAGCCTGTATGGCGATATCGGCCTCCTGCCGCGCGCGATTTCGCGTATACCGGATCGCCCCGGTTGTTGCAATGATCTCATTGATTTGCTCCATATCATGCAGGCTGCCTTGTTTTATGGCGTTCCTGATAACGACAGCCTGTTTATCCGAACCATGCCATAAAGCGTATAACAGCGGCAACGTGGGCTTGCCTTCAGCCAGGTCGTCACCGATATTTTTGCCCAGGTTCTCACTGGCAACACTGTAATCCAGAACGTCATCAATCAGTTGGTAGGCAATACCCAGGTGTTTGCCATAGATGGCCATGGCCTGTTCCATCGGTTTGTCCTGTCCTGCAATAGCGGCGCCGACCTGCGCCGCGGCTTCAAACAGCTTGGCGGTTTTGTTATGTATCACTTCCATGTAACGTTGTTCCGTTGTTTCGGGATCATGCCGGTTGATGAGTTGCTGTACTTCGCCCTCGGCAATCTTGTTGGTTGCGTTAGCCAGGATTGCCATGACGTGCATGGATTTTACTTCCACCATCATCTGAAAGGCGCGGGAATAGAGGAAATCACCGACCAGGACGCTAGCTTCATTGCCCCAGCGCTGATTGGCTGTTGCTCTGCCTCGTCTCAACATGGAGGCATCGACTACGTCATCATGCAGCAGGGTGGCGGTATGGATAAATTCGATAGTGGCGGCCAGTTCTATGTGTTGATTTTCGCGATAGGCAAAGCAGTTGGCGCTGAGCAGCACCAGGGCCGGCCGCAGTCTTTTTCCGCCACTGTTGACGATGTAATGACCCAACTGATCGATCAACCCGATATCGGAATGCAGTTTTTCCTGTATCAGTCTGTCCACTTTCTGCATATCGTCCCTGATCAGTGCTTGAATCGTCTCCAAACCGGGTTCCTGTACTGGAACGGCACTCATAATTATTCAATATTTCCCGGTTGCATCGGTCGATAATAACATTTTGTCATGTTCGTGACAGCATAGGTGCATAGTTGGGGTCAGAGTAAAAATACTCAACAATAAGCGCGCGTACTCAACAGATTAGCCGCATTTTTACTCTGACCCCATATATCCTTCAGACAAAATCTCAATTGGCCCTTGTATGAAGAGGATTAATTCATTAAAATAATTCGTTTTTGGGTACGTCTATTCGGTGCCTGTTTGAATTCAGATAACGATAAGTTTGGAGCAGTTCATGTATGCGGTCATAAAATCCGGTGGAAAGCAGTATAAAGTACAGGAAGGAGATACCATCCGGGTGGAAAAAATCGATGCCGTGGAAGGGGGTGAAGTCAAGTTGAATGATGTCCTGATGGTCGCTGATGGTGACGATATTTCGGTCGGCGTTCCGCTGGTGGCCGGCGCGACAGTCGCGGCGACGGTTAAATCCCATGGTCGGGGAGAGAAAATCAAGGTGATCAAATTCAGACGGCGCAAGCAACATCGAAAGCAGATGGGACATCGCCAGGCCTACACTGAATTGGAAATTACCGGTATCGACAGGCAGTCTTGAAAAGCCCATACAAACCTGTTCCCATATCATGAGAGGTATGAGCAATGGCACATAAAAAAGCAGGCGGCAGCACACGCAACGGTCGGGATTCCCAGTCAAAGCGATTAGGCGTTAAGCGCTTTGGCAGTGAAGCGGTCAGGGCCGGGAATATAATAGTCAGGCAACGGGGAACCCGGTTTCATCCCGGGATGAACGTGGGTTGCGGTAAAGACCATACCTTGTTCGCAACCGCGGACGGCGTGGTGGTGTTTGAACAAAAAGGGGCAAAAAACAGGACTTTTGTCAGTGTTGTGGTGGGTTAACCAAAATCGGATTGACATGGATGTACAGGATATGCGGGATATTAAATATCTGTACTTTTAACTGACACACTCACATAGCTCGAGTTCAAGCGTTTCACCCGTGCCAGGGAAAGTCCAACAGGGACGGAGAGGATTGTTGTCCCGATTTGACTGGCAAGTTAAGCTGTGTCATATCCTGTATATCTTGTTTATCCATGTTATGAAATTCGTTGATGAGGCTACCATCCGGGTTGAGGCGGGCAAGGGTGGTGACGGCTGTTTAAGTTTTCGGCGGGAAAAATATATCCCCAGAGGGGGGCCGAATGGGGGTGACGGCGGTGACGGTGGCAGTATCTACCTGCAAGTTGATGAAGGTCTGAACACGCTGGTTGACTTTCGTCACGCGCGCTTGTACCGGGCAAGAAACGGGCAGCCGGGCAGTGGCCGTGACCAGGCGGGTAGAAGCGCTGACGATATTAAAATCAGGGTGCCTTTGGGTACACTGGTTTATGATGATGACACCGGTGAGTTGATTGGTGACCTGGTCAGCCGGGATGACGTTCTTTTGGTCGTCAGGGGAGGGGAGCACGGCCTGGGTAATGCCCGTTTCAAGAGCAGCGTTAACCGGGCGCCGAGAAAAATCACCAAAGGCGGTCCGGGGGAGATCAGAAATTTACGGCTGGAACTACGGGTGCTGGCCGATGTTGGCCTGCTCGGCCGGCCCAATGCGGGCAAATCCACTTTCATTCGACAAGTTTCGGCCGCCCGGCCCAAAGTAGCTGATTACCCGTTTACCACACTGTATCCTCACCTGGGAGTAGTTCGCCGGAGTATGGACCGGGATGTCGTGATAGCAGACGTGCCGGGCCTGATAGAAGGCGCGGCGGCCGGCGCCGGACTGGGAGCGCAATTTCTGCGACACCTGTCCAGGACCCGCTTGCTGTTACATCTGGTTGATATTGGTTCGTATGAAAACATAATGGAAATCATAGCAAGGATCCGGGCTATTGAAGCCGAGTTGATGACCTGGGATGATGCGCTGATGAATAAATCCAGGTGGTTGGTGTTTAACAAGATTGATATTGTTTCCGTGGAAAAAGTCGACGAAATCCGCGCTGAAGCAGTGGAGCAATTGAACTGGCAACAGCCTGTTTACTGCATTTCCGCGGCAACGGGAAAAGGCTGTGATGTATTGATAAAGGCCATATTCAGCTGGGTGGACGCAGTACAGCGGGCAGGGTCTGAAGCGGGTATGGAGTAAATGATTGGCTATGGGTAACTCAACAGATAAGCTGAAACAGTGCTGGGTGGTGAAGATCGGCAGCGCCCTGTTGACTGATGACGGTTGCGGTTTACAGGTGGATGCCATAGCCGGCTGGGTAAGGCAAATGGCGGAATTGCAGCAGCGGGGTTACAGTTTCGTTGTAGTATCGTCCGGCGCCATCGCAGAAGGCAGGGCGAGATTGGGCTGGAATGATCGGCCGGTTACCTTGCACGAGCAACAGGCAGCGGCGGCCGTCGGTCAGATGGGTTTGGTCCAGGCTTATGAGTCCCGGTTTCAGGAATACGCCATACGCACCGCCCAGATACTCCTGACCCACGATGATATCGCCGACCGGGAACGTTACCTGAATGCCCGCTCCACCTTGCGTACCTTACTGGAGCTGGGTGTGGTCCCCATCGTCAATGAGAACGACAGTGTCGCCACCGATGAAATACGCTTCGGGGATAATGACTCGCTGGCCGGCCTGGTGACGAACCTGGTGGAAGCAAACCTCCTGATCATCCTGACGGACCAGGCGGGCTTATATGATCGCGATCCGCGTCATCACCCGGATGCGACGTTAATCAGGACGGGAAGCGCAACCGATGTATCCCTGCGGAGTTATGCCGGCGCCGGCGGCGCATTGGGCCGGGGAGGGATGCTGACCAAACTCAAAGCGGCTGAAACGGCTGCAAAATCCGGGGCTGATACGCTCATCTGTTCGGGCCTGGAGCAGGACGTTCTCTTGAAAATAGCCGCAAACAAGCAAACGGGAACGGCGCTCAGCGCCAAACGGTCGCCATTGGCCGCGCGCAAACAATGGCTGGCAGGACATCAACGCCCGAAGGGTACGCTGGTCATGGATGATGGCGCCTGTCACGTACTGGCTGAAAAGGGCAGGAGCCTGTTGGCCGTCGGCGTTGTTGCCGTGAAAGGTGAATTCAACCGGGGTGAGATAGTCAGTTGCGTTGCCGGGGACGGTAATGAGATTGCCCGCGGACTGGTCAACTACAGCGCTGATGAGACCCGCAAAATCATGGGACAACCCAGTAATAAAATTGAACAACTGCTGGGCTACGTCGACGAACCGGAACTGATCCACCGGGACAACCTGGTACTGTTATAAAAACAGAGGACACAGAGATCACAGAGAAAAAACATGGATGAAATAACTCAACGGATTATTGGAGCACCCAGACTACACCAAGGCATTAAACGCCTATCTCTGTGACCTCTGTGTCCTCTGTGGCTTTATTTTTTCTTTATTAGTCCTGAAGAGCGCGGATTTTGGCATTCAGGTGACTTTTGTGGCGGGCGGCCTTATTCTTGTGAATTAAACCCTTGTTCGCCATCCTGTCTATGATGGGTACCGCGGCCTGGTAGGCAGTGGTTGCTTCCGTTTTGTTGCCTTTTTCTATGGACTCGATCACCTTCCTGAGGGATGACCGCAACATGGAACGGCGTGAATTGTTGTGCAGACGACGTTTGGCTGCCTGTCGGGCGCGCTTTTTTGCTGATGCAATGTTGGCCAAGATGTAACTCCTGATAATCAGATAATTCAAAGATGCGACACTATGCGGATATGTCGGCATTTTGTCAATCTTTATAGACCTTATGTTATTCTTACAGGTGATTTTTATATCGGGGGCGGAAAAAATATTCGCCCTTGTTTTTTATGTGGCCGACAACGGCAAAGGTAATGAAACAGAAGTTATTGAAATCAACTCTGGTAGTCAGCGTAATGACTTCCATTTCCCGCGTCCTCGGATTGCTTCGAGACATCATCATCGGAGCCATGTTTGGTCCCGGCGCCGGCGTTGACGCGTTTATCGTTGCCTTTCGCATTCCGAATTTTTTACGTCGAGTATTTGGTGAGGGAGGTTTCTCCCAGGCCTTTGTCCCGGTTTTATCCGAATACAGGGAAAAACGCAGCCGGGAGGAGGTCAAAGCGCTACTTGATCACACTACTGCGGTCCTGGGTATTGCTTTGTGTGCCACTACGGTTGTGGGTGTGTTGGCCGCGCCTTTGCTGATATGGCTGTTTGCCCCCGGATTCAGCGACTCCATGGAAAAGCATGCCCTGGCGACCCAGATGCTGCGGGTTACCTTTCCTTACATCCTGTTTATTTCACTCACGGCGATGGCAGGGGGGATTCTCAACGCCTACCGGCAATTCGCGGTGCCCGCATTTACCCCGGTATTGCTCAATTTATCCTTAATCGGTTGCGCATTATGGCTGACCCCTTATTTCCCACCGGATAAAATGATCACGGCCCTGGCCTGGGGCGTGCTCATTGCGGGCGTAGCACAACTGCTTTTTCAGTTTCCTTTTTTACTGAAACTCAGACTGTTGCCGATTCCCCGGCTTAACCGGGACAAGCAAGGCGTCGGCAGGATTATCACCCTGATGATCCCGACGCTGTTTGCCGCCTCCATCACCCAGATAAACCTGCTTATTGATACCATTATTGCATCATTCCTGGAGACAGGCAGTATCTCATGGCTGTATTTTTCCGACAGGCTGGTTGAGTTCCCTTTGGGAGTATTCGGTATCGCGTTGGCTACGGTCATATTGCCTAACCTGTCCGCCGAGCATGCCGATAGTGATACAACCGCGTTCAACAAAACACTGGATTGGGCGCTGCGCTGGGTATTCCTGATTTCTCTTCCGGCGGCATTGGGATTGGCGCTGCTGGCTGCTCCCCTGCTGACTGCCCTGTTTCAGTACAACGAATTTTCTCAATACGACGTACAGATGTCGGGGCGCAGCCTGGTAGCATATTCGGTTGGGCTGCCGGCCTTTGTCCTGATAAAGGTCCTGGCCTCGGGATTTTTTTCAAAACAGGATACAAAAACGCCGGTCAAAGTCGGCGTGATCGCCATGTTGGCCAATATTATCCTGAACCTGATACTGGTTTTTCCCCTGGCTCACGCGGGACTGGCCCTGGCGACGTCGTTATCAGCCTGCATAAATGCTGCTTTGCTTTACCGGATATTGCGCAAAGACAAGGGTTTTGTGATAGAGCCGGGCTGGTCTGTTTATATAACCAGAATTACCCTGGCGTTGGCGGCCATGGCGCTGGGTCTGGTTTACCTTACTCCTGATAATATCTTATGGTTTGGATGGAATATGTACGAGCGCGCGTTTAATGTATCATTATACGTGCTTGCCGGTGTTATGATTTACTTCTCCATCCTGTGGCTGGCAGGAACCCGTTTACGCAATATGACAATACATTCATGAGGTTATGATAGTTATGAGTACAGGTCCGGACAGGCCTTTCAAGACACGCTCTCTAGCTGTGTTTCAAGTTCATCCCTGCCATCCATGGCGAGGCTTTCATGGCTTTGATAATCCCCAGCCACAACATCCGTGTTGTGTCGTTCGCCGGGAAAAAGACACGTTAAGTGTCTTTTTCTGTTTCCGGCTCACCCTTGTACGCTTACCATCCGCTGTCCATGCGGATGATAGTCTTGAAAGACCTGTCCGGACCTGTCATAACTCTGTGTCCTCTGTGGCTAAAAATTAATGGAACTGATTCGATATTCATATAACCTGAAGTCTCATCATCGTGGCTGTGTCGCCACTATCGGCAACTATGACGGGATTCACCTGGGGCACCAGGCTGTGCTCAGGCAACTCAAGAGACACGCGGAGGTGATGGACTTGCCGGCCCTGGTGATCACATTTGAACCCCATCCCCAGGAGTTTTTTGAATCGGATGAGGCGCCCACCAGAATAACGAGTTTCAGGGAAAAACTCGAGATGCTCAAACAGCAGAATATAGACCGCGTGCTGTGCCTGCGTTTTCAGCAGAATATTGCCGATATGACGGCGGAACAATTCATCAAACAGGTATTGGTCAATGACTTATCCGTCAAGCGGCTTATTATCGGCGATGATTTCAAGTTCGGTAAAAACCGGCGAGGCGATTTTCGTATGTTGCGGAAATACGGAGAAGAACTGGGTTTTGACGTCATTCTGACGGAGACGCACCGGCTTGACGGTGACCGGGTCAGCAGCAGCATCATTCGAGAGAAGTTGCGAGACAGCCAGTTTGAGGATGCCCAGTTATTATTGGGTCGCTATTTCGGTATCAGCGGGCGCGTCGTACATGGGGCCAAGCGGGGTCGTCAGTTGGGGTTTCCCACTGCAAACATCAATCTTGATAAACGGTTTGTCCCGCTGCGAGGCGTATTTGCAGTGAGTGTCAAGGGAGCTGATGAATCGACCCACCTGGGGGTCGCCAACCTGGGCACACGCCCGGTATTTGATGAAAGAAAATTGTTGCTTGAGGCGCATTTGTTTGATTTCAATAAAATGATTTATGGAAAACATATCAGCGTCGAGTTTTTCAAACGCCTGCGCGATGAACGGAAATTTTCCTCGATTGACGAATTGGTGGCCCAAATCGCAACAGATATAAAAACAGCCAGGGAATTTTTCGCCGAGATCGGCCTGCAAAGTCATGGCTGATTATAAGGAGACCTTGAACCTGCCGAAAACGGATTTTCCCATGAAGGGGAACCTGGCCCGGCGTGAACCGGAAACATTGCAACGCTGGTCGGAACAGGATATTTACGCGCAAATCAGGCGGCGCAAGGCCGGCAAAAAGAAATATATCCTGCATGACGGTCCCCCTTATGCAAACGGCGATATCCACCTGGGTCATGCTGTCAACAAAATTCTGAAAGACATCATCATCAAGTCACGCGGTCTGGATGGACTGGATTGTCCCTACGTGCCCGGTTGGGACTGTCATGGGTTGCCTATTGAACACCAGGTGGAAAAGAAAATCGGCAAGGCCGGCGCCAGGGTTGATGCGCGGACATTTCGCAATGCCTGTCGCGAATACGCGCAAAAACAGGTAGATAAACAGAAAGTCGATTTCCAACGGTTGGGTGTGCTGGGCGATTGGGACAGGCCTTACCTGACCATGAATTACAAAACCGAGGCTGATATTGTCCGCGCTTTGGGAAAGATGATTGAAGCCGGACACCTCACTCGGGGCTTCAAACCCGTTTACTGGTGCATCGATTGCGGTTCGGCCCTGGCGGAGGCGGAAGTTGAATATATTGACAAACAGTCCCCCGCAGTGGACGTGTGTTTCCCGGTTGTTGATGAAGATGCCGTTTTCAGCAGGGTGCCCGGCAAATCCGGTGACCGGGGGGAGGGTCAATTATTCGTTGTTATCTGGACCACCACGCCGTGGACCTTGCCGGCTAACCAGGCGGTAGCCCTTAATCCGGAGTTTGACTACGTTGTCGTGCAGTGTGATTCACAGCGTGGCCGGGAAAGACTGATCCTGGCGGAAAAACTGGCAACCTCGGCATTACATCGTTACGGCATTGAAGATTACCGGATCCTGGCTTCCTTGAAAGGGGCAGCGCTTGAAGGTCTGGAGCTGCAACATCCTTTTTATGCTTACCACGTTCCCGTGATATTGGGGGACCACGTGACCCTGGAAACCGGCACCGGCGCCGTACATACCTCACCGGGGCACGGCGTGGATGATTATAACGCAGGTAAAAAGTATGACCTGCCTATCAGCAATCCCGTTGCCGATAACGGCTGTTTTCATGACAACACTGAAATATTTGCCGGTGAGCACGTATTCAAGGCGAACCCTCATATTATCGAGGTCCTTATCGACAGGGATCATTTACTGGTCGAAACGACGCTTCTGCACAGTTACCCCCACTGCTGGCGGCATAAATCCCCTGTTATCTACCGGGCAACGCCGCAATGGTTTTTCAGCATGGATGAACAGGGGTTGCGAGCTCGGGCTTTAAAGGAAATCAACAAGGTGGACTGGACGCCCGAATGGGGTCGGCAGCGGATTCATGGTATGGTCGATGAGCGCACCGACTGGTGTATTTCCCGGCAACGAACCTGGGGTGTGCCGATTGCGGTGTTTGTTGATAAGCAATCAGGGGAGTTGCACCCTGACACGCCCCGTTTGATCCAGGCTGCCGCGCGGCAGATTGAGCAGACGGGTATAGACGGCTGGTTCGAACTTGAGCCCGGGGAATTACTCGGTGAGGACGCCAAGCGCTACGAAAAAGTAACTGACACCCTGGACGTGTGGTTTGATTCCGGCGTTACTCATTCTTCCGTGCTGGAACACGATGAAAGACTGGCCTTTCCTGCCGACTTGTACCTGGAAGGATCGGACCAGCACCGGGGATGGTTTCAGTCGTCACTGCTGACGTCAGTGGGTATCAGAAAGCAGGCGCCTTATCGCGGCGTACTCACCCATGGTTTTACCGTTGACGCGAAGGGCATGAAAATGTCCAAATCGCTGGGCAACGTGATTGTGCCGCAAAAAGTCATGCAGACCCTGGGGGCGGATATACTGCGGCTATGGGTTGCGGCCACCGATTACCGGGGTGAGATGAGCGTGTCCGATGAGATCCTCAAGCGCATGGCAGACGCCTATCGCCGGATTCGGAATACCGCACGCTACCTGCTGGCAAACCTGCATCAATTTGATCCGACTGTCCACGCTGTTCCCGACGATGACTTGCTGGAGCTGGACAAGTGGGTGTTGACAGAGACACTCAGGTTACAGGAAGAGATTATACAAGCCTACGATGAATACCAATTCCATTTAATCTATCAGAAATTACATCATTTCTGTGTAGTGACGCTGGGAAGTTTTTATCTTGATATTATCAAGGACCGCATTTATACACTGCAAGAGCACAGCCTGCCGCGTCGTTCGGCCCAGACGAGCATGTTTCATATTACCGAGGCTTTTGTCCGTTGGTTGGCTCCCATCCTCAGCTTCACCGCCGATGAAATCTGGCAACACCTGCCGGGGCAACGCAGCATCTCTGTTTTCCTGGAGGATTGGTATGACGATTTTCCTGCCATTGCCGTTGATGATCACTGGTTCAGGGTCATCAAAGTACGCGAGGAAGTCAGCAGGGAACTGGAACGGCTCCGCGCCGCGGGGGAAATAGGTTCATCCCTGGACGCTGAAGTGCGGTTGTATTGTAACGGCGCCGTCAGGACTGCACTGGATTATCCTGGAGATGAGTTGCGGTTCGTATTCATTACCTCCAGTGCGGATGTTTACGCGGGTGAAGACAGGCCGAATGACGCCCGGCAAAGCGAACTGGATGACCTCTGGATTGAAGTCACTGCATCGTCATATACCAAATGTGTGCGTTGCTGGCATCACTGTAAGGACGTCGGCGCCAACCCGGAACACCCTGATCTGTGCGGACGCTGCGTGCTTAACGTCTCGGGTGAGGGAGAAACCCGTTATTTTTCGTGAAAACATCAAACCTGAAATGGCTCTGGATAACCCTGCTGGTTGTTATCCTCGATCAGTTGAGCAAGCACGCGGCAAGCCAATGGCTGGCGTTTAACCAGGCCCAGCCGGTATTCCCGGGTTTTAACCTGACCCTGGTCCATAATACCGGCGCCGCTTTCAGTTTTCTTCGGGACGCGGGGGGCTGGCAGCGCTATTTTTTTATCGTTTTAACTACGGGAGTGAGCATTGTCCTGCTGGTATGGTTGGCGCGGTTGCCCGCCAACCGGTCATGGCTGGCCTGTGCTTTGGCGTTAATCATGGGCGGGGCAATCGGAAATTTGTGGGACCGGCTACAATATGGCTATGTGATTGACTTTATAGAGATTTATTACGACAAGTGGTCATGGCCGGTATTCAATGTGGCTGATTCTGCCATCACCGTCGGCGCCTTCATGCTGATCATAGACGCGTTCAGAAAACCGGATACAGGTGACGTCTCTTTATCAGCAGATAAATAATAAACTCAAGGTAACTGCTCCCCACCCCGAAGAACGGGGTTTTGCGGCGCTTTGGATAAAGACCTGACACCTGTCAAAGCTCAATGGACTGATGGCTGGAGAAAGTTCTCTCATTGAAAATGCTCTTTTCAATGGAAACCAGTTTCAACTTTCTTGAGTCCGGATGGATTGGATTGAACAGCACGATATTCTCCAGTCCACCAGGGATTGCGGCGCTTGGGACGAAGAGTAGCGCATATTTCGCAGCCATCAGCCACTTGCTACCAATTTCCTGCGTTACGGAGGGATATGGATAGCTGTTCCAGTTTGACGGCAAGTCTTCAACCTGCCACTCTTCGGAGCTTATTTTACCGGCTGGCTCATATATCCCCAGACGATAGTTTTTCGGAATCAGCCGTGGCGAAAGAAGGTAATTAGCCATTTCCAACATGGCGACACTGGCGGACGCGCCAAAATAGAGAGCCGGCAAGCCGGGCTTATTCCAGCGTGCTCCATCCTGATAACTTGCACCGAGTCCGCTATAGTTTTCCAGTAAATTTTCGGGACAGATACGGTAAAGCCGCATCAGGCAAATTCGCCAAATTCAATTTTACGTAACGCATTCTGTACCATGTTACGCCCTGCAAATGTGTCGCATAGTTCAAACGGACTGTAACCCCCTAAAGCAGGAATAGCGGTATCCAGCCAGTCACGCGCCTTATTTATATCTCCGAAGATCGCTCTCGCTTTGGAGAACACACGTAAAATATCCAGGATGCCTTCAGACTGGGATTGGCTAAGCGCTTTACGACGATAATACCGATTCAGGTTTCCCCCCGTCGTTTCCAGCAAACGAACGAATAGCTCGCGCTGACCCAGAACCCCTATGACCTGCTTGACCACGTTCCCCGGCAATCCTTGCCGAGTCGCCTGAATAAAAGCAACCTGATCCGAGAACACCGTTTCTGGTATGTCGATGCCTTCTATATGATGGAAGGCGGCTTTCGCCTGAGTGGATGCTTGAACCATAATCTCTTTCCCATCGTTTTCATTAAGAGGAATGTAAAAGATAGTATAGCATCATATTGATGCTAGAACAACATCATATCCTGGTTCAAGCCGTATGAGACTCATCAGGCATTCTGAAGAAACCTTCTCGAAAGCGGTCGTTTGTGAGAACAAGCCACCAGGCTCAGGTTGGACAACCCCAATGAGAAATGGTTGCTAGGCGTAATACACACGCCGGCAATAGGCTGGATGTAAGGCTGCAAGACCTTTTATTTCGTTATGAGGCGTCATCTGGCAAACGGGCGCTGTCCATACCATCTATTTGTTCGTAATAAACCAGTCGAACATTCAACCAAGTAGTGCTAGCATACCAGTTGAAACTTCAATTTATTGTCAGCTTGGCTGGTTTTATCTGAGTTGAAGATACGCCGGGTCGTTTTTTTGACTTGAGCGAGCAGATTGCAAGCGTTGCTTTGCAGTAATAAACAACAATAATCTTGCGGATTGGGAGTCTTCAACTATGCTTGGCAAACTGTCTGGGGAAACACTTATGGCAAACCTAGATGGTACTGGCAACAACGACATCCTCAACGGCACAGCGGGCGCCGATACGATAAACGGCCTCGACGGCAACGACACCATAGACGGTCATGAAGGTAACGATACGCTCAGCGGCGGTTCGGGCGCCGATATCTTTGTGTTCCATGCTGCAGGTGGTAATGGATTTGACACCATCGATGATTTCGACCCTGAGATTGACACATTCAGGATTGAAACCGGCGACCTGGACTTCGGGCCGAACAACGTGTGGTACGTGGGCCCCGCCAACGGCGATCTTCGAGTTGTTATGGATACCAATGGCAATGGACAAAGAGACGATGAAGATGAATACGTTACACTGTCTGGAGTCCTGTCCGGCACCAGCTTTGAGAGTGCTCACCTTACAGTCGGCGGTAATATACTAAGCGATGAATTCAGTTTTGGTGATAACAAAATCGATTTCGTGAAGTCAACTGTCACGCAGTCTGAACCCGAGACGCCGTCCGACCCCATGTCTCCATCTGATAGTGACGATACGAACGGTCTTGCTCCGGCTGATCAAGCTGCGTTCGATGAGCTGGTTGTCGGTACGCGTGTACGTCTAACTTTGAGTTTGAATCGGCCACCACAGGCACCTCCAGCTATTCATGTAGTGACGGGGAAACAGGAACTTCACGTTGGCAACTCGTGGATCCAGCTAACTCCGAGCCGATAGATCCCACGCCTCCGATTGATGATAGCGATATGCAAACGGGAACGGGGGGTAATGACACTCTTAACGGCACGGCGGGCGCTGATACGTTGGACGGTCTTGCGGGTAACGATACGCTCAATGGCAACGATGGCGATGACACACTCTATGGCCGTGCCGGGACGGATGCCCTCAACGGGGGCGCTGATCACGACCATCTCCATGGCGGCGCCGGAGCTGACATGCTCAATGGCGGGTCGGGCAATGATTATGCATATTACCTGGATTCCAATGTTGGTGTATTGGTGCGCCTGCATAATGCTAACGCGGTCAAGTATGGTGATGCCGAGGGCGATACGCTGATTGACATTGAGCATCTTATTGGAAGCGAATATAACGATACACTGGCGGGAGATGGGGAGGATAATATACTGGAAGGCAGGAATGGTGACGATGTATTGTATGGCGGACCCGCCGGCGGAGACGACAGGATGGATGGAGGCAATGGTGACGACAGGATATTCGGAGGCAAGGGAAACGATATTCTAACCGGTGGTGAAGGGAATGATTTTTTAAAGGGCGGTCCTGGAGAGGATGTATTCATAGTTGATGGTGACGATATGGATGTACTATATGGCGGGACTGAGAATGACACATTTCGATTCTTCCCAAGTAACTTAACCCAAGTTTAACACCCATATTTATAAGTTCTTATTATTCAATCAGTTAGAATTGATAAATTCGGCGTCTGGCACTACAAAGTGCCTTTTATCCGTCGTTTAACCTATTACACGACCGTCTTCTGCGTGCCGCCGGGGTTCTCGTCCAGGCCTAACGCCGCATAGAGGGCCTGCTGTTGCGCCTCCGGGCGCGTGGCTTTACGGATATGCAGGGTACGTTGGTCGGCACAACGGAAGGTAGCGGTCACCCGCTGCTGTCCCCCCAGGATACGGCGCAACGTCGTCCAGCTGGCCGTCTCCCCGTGCGCCCGCAGACGGCGACGGATGAACTGCACGGCCTGATAGGCCAGTACGGTGATGAACAGGTGCCCCTCGGCGCGCGTCGGGGTCTGGTGAAACACCGGACGCAGCCCCAACTCCGATTTGAGTGCGCGGAACACGGCCTCCAGATCGGTCAGCAGGGTATAGGTGCGCCAGAGCTTTTCCGCATCCCAGTCGGTGAGATTACTGCGCAGGCAATACACGCCCGGATGCGTCAGCAGGGAGCCGCTATGGGGCCGGCATTGCCAGCTGAGGGACGCGGCCTGCTTGCCGCTGGCATCCGCGGTGACGTCAACAACATAATGTTGGGCAATACCGCGGCTTTGTTCGCGCAGCCGACCGATGCGTTGGTGGATACTGTTCAAACTCTTGCGCGTGCGGGGCCGCGACAAGCCGTCGGCCAGGCGTTGCAGCCCGGTCTCGAAACGCTGTTGCAGGCGTGCCGCGATGCCTTTCTCTTTCTCGGCCCGGGCCGCCGAATAACAGTACAGGCGGGCCTCACCCTCGTTCTGTTCCAGGGACAGTTGCACCGGCTGCCCGGAGGCGGTGTCTATCGTTATGGCCTGCTCCAGGTCGAACTGTCGGTGTCGGGCACGGCTCACCACCAGGTAACGGTAGCCCTGTTCACGCAGCCAGGCGATGTTGGCCTCGGTCGCTATCCCCCGGTCCAGCACCACCAGCGCCGCCGCCGGCGCGCCCAGCGCCGTCAGCATGTCTGCCAATGTGCTGTCTTCCCGCACATTGCCGGCAAACACCTGCGAACGGCGCACAAAGCCGCTGCCGTCCAGTACCAGACCCAACGTCAGCAACGGACAGTCACTGCGTTTCTCCTTCGAGTGTCCCCGGCGCGCCTTGGGTTGTACCCCGGCCTCACCCTCAAAATAGGTGTTGGTCAGGTCGTACAGCGTCACGGTGGGGGACAGGTCGAATAAATCACTCACCTGCCGGAACAGGTGGTGTTCGAGGTCGTCCCGGTGCGCCAGCAAGACGTCCGAGGCGCGATACAGTTGCATGGCGCTCAGCGCTTCAAAGTCCACCCCCAGCAACTCGCCCAGGGCGCTGCGTTGACCCAGCCAGGCATGGGTGGCGCGTTCCGACCCCGGCGCCGCCAGGCGCCCGATAATCGATCCCAGCGCCGCCGCCTGTTGCGGTCCGGTCAACCCCAGCCGGGCCAGTAACACCGGCACGCCCAGTTGTTGCAGTGCCCACAGGCCCACCGCTTCCACCCCCACCGCGCGCGGCCGCAGCAGCGCCAGCGAAGCGGCGACCACACTGTGTACGTCCTCGGCCGGGGAGGCCGCCGCGGCCGGCGCCGGGGCGCGGGCCAGCAGTTGCGCGGCGATGCGTTGCGCTTCGGTTTCCAGCGCCGCCGGACAATCCGGATCAAGCAGCTCGGTCTGGCCGGACAGCAAGTGTTCGATGCGGGCACATAACGTCGGCCACTGCGTCCGCTCGATGGCGTAGTGGCTGCCGAGGTTGAGCAGGGTGCGTTGGCGGACTTTCTCCCCCACGCGTTCGGCGCGCACCAGGCGGTAGGTGAAATAATCCTGACCGGTGTCGGTGCGACGGGTACGGGTGCGACGGATAAACATGGGGGACAGGATAGCGTGTCGGAAGAGGGCTGTCAAGAAGAAATATCACTTTATGGCACTACATTCATAAAATCCCTCATCCAACTATGAAAAATCAATTACTTAGAGGTGACTACAAGCGAAAATCAGCCAAAATCAGCCAAAATTCGGGGTTCGAGTGTTAAACTTGGGTTAGGGGGTGGTTCAATCAGAGATTTCAGGGATGGTGAGGATGTTATTGACTTGACTGAATTTACAGGCCTCAACTCCATAGACGATCTTGACATAATAAGTCATGGGGACAATGTACGAATAGAATTGTCCGGTACTGACTATTTGACCACTATCATTTTGTCGGATTTTGATATTAACAATCTGGATAATTCAGATTTCTTGTTTTAATCATTTATCGAACGCAGCCAGGAGCTTGGTCAGGTAGTGGTAAGTAGATGGAACGAGGAACACAAGCCTCCAAGACTCCTTGATGATAAATATCTCTCACCCTGACACTAATACCAGTTACCCCCATTAGGCAGTGGGATGCCAATTCATATATAATGATAATCTGTTTAAAAAATATAAATTAGTGGCTGGTTTTTTAGTAATCGGAAACCAATACAGGAAAATACAGATGCAGATAACTTTGGCAAACCCGCGCGGCTTCTGTGCGGGCGTGGATCGGGCGATTGAGATTGTTGAGCGGGCGCTGAGTTTGTTTGGCGTGCCGGTCTATGTACGTCATGAAGTAGTTCATAATAAATACGTTGTCGATACCTTGCGCGATAAAGGCGCGGTATTCGTTAATGAACTGGATGAAGTGCCGGATAATTCAGTAGTCATTTTCAGCGCCCACGGGGTCTCCAAGGCAGTGAGGGAGGTGGCTGCTCGAAGAAAACTACGAGTTTATGATGCGATCTGTCCACTGGTAACAAAAGTGCACATGGAGGTGGACCGCTACCAGGCTGAGGGCAGGGAATGTATCCTCATCGGTCACGCGGGTCATCCCGAGGTGGAAGGGACTTTGGGTCAATATCGTTCCGTAAACGGCAGCGGCGCCATGTACCTGGTGGAATCGGTTGAGGACGTTGAGAGATTGGAGGTAAAAAACCCGCGGTTTCTCGCGTTTGTGACACAAACCACCTTGTCCGTGGATGATACTGCGGAAGTGATCAACGTATTGCGCAGGCGGTTTCCGGAAATAGTCGGGCCTAAAAAGGAAGATATCTGCTATGCCACGCAAAACAGGCAGGACGCGGTAAAAAAACTCACGAGCGGTTGTGATTTGATCCTGGTTGTCGGTTCGCAAAACAGTTCCAATTCAACCCGGCTGATGGAGATTTCCCAGAAAAAAGGGGTGCCTGCCTACCTGATAGATAACGTTACTGAAATTCAGCGGGAATGGCTGGATGGCAAGACCAATATCGGCCTGACCGCGGGCGCTTCCGCGCCGGAAGTCCTGGTTGAAGAAGTCATTGAAAAATTAAAGAAGTGGGGCGTCGCCAGCGTCACGGAAGCGCCGGGCATTCAGGAAAGCGTCGTGTTTTCACTGCCCCGGGAGCTTAGTGCCTGAACTCCAAGAAGTAAGCAGGCTTGATTTATCAAAGATCTGCTTTTTGTTGAGGAGAATGTTCCACGGCAGGAATGGAGAGTATGTAGTTTACCACGGCTTGCAGGTCTGCCGGGTCCATCAGGCTGGTCGAGTTTTCAATCACGTCGACCATGGCGCCGCCGGCATAATCGCCATCGGGCAATTCGCCTTCTTCCAGGTAAAGCAATAACTCATCCTCATCCCAGTCGCCGATGCCGGTTGATTTTGATGACGTTATGTTGGGGACCGGGTCTCCGTCCGGTCCGTCATCAGTCCCGGCCAGAAACTGTTCCGTGCGGCTGGCGCCGAATATATTCCTTGGCGTATGACACTCGTTGCAATGGGTTAAGGCATTAACGAGATATGCTCCTCTTTTCACTGTCTTGTCATTGTCGGTGGAACTCACCTGGTATACACCGGGTTTAAAAAATAACGCTTGCCAACCGGGTAAGGTAAAACGGCTGATATACCAGGGTGTATCGTGATATTTGTTCTCTTGTCCGACCGGCGCCACCGTTTGCAGGTAAGCATACATGGCGCGCAGGTCGGAGGGGTGGATTTGCGTGTAGGAGGTATAGGGAAATACCGGATAGTACCGCTCTCCCGCGGGGCTTATGCCCAGGTGCATGGCCCTGGCAAAATCCGTGAAACTCCAGGCGCCGATACCGGTTTCCTTGTCTGCGCTAATATTGGGTGCAAAAAAACTGCCGAACGGGGTATCCAACTCCAATCCGCCGGCCAGGTAGGCGCCGCCGTTGTCTGCATCCGTGTGACAACTGACACATCCGGCAATATTCACCAGGTACTCGCCGCGGCTGATTTCAGCTTCGGTTGATGCGTTATTCTCAGCGGCAAAAGCAGGGAGGGGGACCGGTAGCGACAGCCACCAGAGAGAGACAAGCAGGAAAACAACGCTCAAAAGCGCCAACCGAAACCAACCTTTTTTAGCCACAGAGGGCACAGAGATCACAGAGTGAATCGAGTATCTTTCTTAATATCCGGGTAAACCGCATGCTTATTAATTCATACGACCCATTGATTATAATGTTTTTTCTCTGTGCCCTCTGTGCCCTCTGTGGCCAAAAATATCACTTTCTGAATGGGCGATGACATGCTTTACAGGTTTGCGTCAGTTCCCCAAACCTTGTATCAATGAGTTCTCCGTTACCGGATTGCACCGCGTCAAGCAGGGCCTGCGCAGCCTGTTGACTTTCATTTGCCCGAGCTTCAAAGTCTTCCTGGTTTTCCCAGATCTCCGCTTTCGCATCGGTTTTACCTTCTGACGTCCCTGCCGGAAACAACAGGGCTATGTCCCTGGTGAGTTTCACCAATGCCTCCGAGTGCATTTGCAGGTGTCCTTCTGCGCTGAAACGGCCGTCTTTAAGTCGCCGAATTGCCCCGGTGTGGCCGCTGATGGCATTCATATAATTCTGGCGGTATTGAATTGTGCCTTTTACGTCGTCGGCCAATCCAACCTGGGGTAACAGGCACAGTGGTGACAACAGGCTTAATATGAATAACTTGTTCAGGTTCATGACACTATTCCTCATGCAAAAGAGTCGCCCCCTGCTTACGACATGCTGGGGCAGGCTTCAGCGACATGCTATTTTACTGGACTCCGGGTCAAGCCCGGAGTGACGGTGTTGCCTCCGTTGTTATTCCTGCCCCCACCGTCATTCCCGCGGAACTTGCCCCAGTATGGTGTTGAGCAGGGGCTTGCCCCAGTATGGTGTTGAGCAGGGGGCGGGAATCCAGTGGACAAAGAGTCGCCCCCTGCTTACAACATGCTGGGGCAGGCTTCGGCGACACATTAATTAATTCTCGTGTTTTCAGGGCGTTCGGGTAATCTGGCCGCTGTTTTCCGGGACGGGGCGATGAGATCGAATAAAATTCGAGCGGCTTCTTCCAGCATTACATCAAGGGATTCCAGCTCTTCGTCATCTTGTTCCGCCTCATCTGCGTCATCGATGTGGATAGGAACGGGTTCCAGCCCCAGGGCAACGCGAAATTCATTGCGTAATTTCTTTTTTGCGACCAGGAGTTCTTCACGTTCTGATTTGCGTTTGCTTTCCAGCAACGTGATGGTTTTCGTATTATCTGCTTCACGGGTGAAATCCATGTCTTCGAGCAGCAACTGGATAAGACGATGTTGCTTTATGCGATTTATGTGGCGCTCCCTGGCGTAGATGAAACTCTCGACGGGCGCGCTGGTGGGGATATAACGTGCCGGCCTGATTTCGTCCCAGGGCAGGGCGTTGTCCAGGGACCGCTCACCGTGATCTTCGCTGTACCGGGCAGTGGGAAAGACAATGTCGGGCACTACCCCCCGGTGTTGATTACTGCCGCCGCTGATCCGGTAAAACTGGGCGATGGTCGTCTTCAAGCGACCGTGCCTCTCATCCGAGTTCCGGACGAACTGGTTCAAGTCGATAATATTCTGCACCGTGCCTTTGCCGAAGGTGGGCTCACCGATAATAATCCCGCGTTGGTAATCCTGGATTGCACCGGCAAAAATCTCCGAGGCCGAGGCACTGTAGCGATCGACCAGCACTGCCAGGGGGCCGCCATAAGCTATCTCCGGGTCAGGGTCATTGTTGATTTCGATTTTGCCGGAAGAATCCCTGGTTTGCACGATAGGGCCGGATTCGATAAACAAACCGGTTAATTCCAGGGATTCAGCCAGTGAACCGCCGCCGTTGCCGCGCAGGTCAATGAGCAAACCGTCCAGGTTTTTGTCCTTTAATTCAGCAAGAATCTTCCTTACGTCCCGGGTGGTGCTACGGTAGTCCGGTTCTCCTTTGGACTGGGCCACGATATCACTGTAAAAAGCGGGAACGTCAATGACACCGATTTTCCCACCATTTTCCAGGTCGATAATTTTCGATTTGGCAGCTTGTTCTTCCAGGTTGATTTTATCCCTCGTGATGACGATAATTTTATTGCTCCCTTCAATGCCGCCTGTTTCGGGCAGAATTTCCAACCTGACGACAGAGCCTTTTGGGCCCCGAATCAAATCGACCACATCATCAAGTCGCCAACCTATAACGTCCGTTATTTTGCCGTTGCTGCCCTGTCCCACGCCGATAATTCTATCTTCTGCCCCCAGTTGGCCACCGAGTTCGGCCGGGCCGCCCGGGATCACTTTCTGTACCACCGTATAATCATGGTCAGCGCGTAAAACGGCGCCAATCCCTTCCAGGGAAAGGCGCATGGTGATATCGAAGTTCTCCGATGAACGGGGAGAGAAATAAGTGGTATGAGGTTCAATGACGGTGGTGTAGGCATTGACAAACGTCTGGAAAACATCGTTGGCATTGAGTTGGAACGTACTGGTTCTAAGTCTTGCATAGCGTTTGTGCAGTGTTTCCTTGATCTCGTTAACGTCCTTGTCTGCCAACTTCAACAGCAGGTAATCGCTTTTTACTTTTTTGCGCCAGGTCTCATCCAATTCTGCCTCTGTTCGCGCCCAGGCCGTCTCGCGGCGGTCAAACAGGTAGTTTTCATCAATACCGAAATCAAATTCGGTTTCAAGCAATTGCTGAGCGTAAGCGGCCCGTTGATCAATCCGCCTGCGGTAGACCTTGAAGATGTCAAACACAGGCTGAAGGTCATGGTCTTTCAGTGCGTCGTCAAGCAGGTAGCGATGACGCTCGAAGTCTTTTACATCGGTCTCAAGAAAAAAACTGCGGTTGGCGTCAAGACTGTCCAGGTAATTATCCAGGATACGGCTGGATAAATCGTCATCGAGGGGTTTCTCTCGATAATGATATTTACCGATGATATGTAAAATGATCGCCGCGGCGCGTTCGTGTCGTTCCTCAGGCCGAAGCTCGTCTTCCGTAACAACCGGGGGGGTTGCCTGGACGGATAGCTGGAGGGTCAATACCAGCAGGAACAGGGATATTCTATTCATTGCCGGGTTCATAGACGTTTTTCAACGCTGCCAACTGTGGCGTCAGGCGTTTTGCCTCTTTCTTATTGCCACCTAAAAACCCCGGCGCTGTTTCAAGGTAGTCTATCAGGTCGCGCAAGGCGTCATGATTGCTACTGTCCAGTTCGACAGCCTTCCGGAATTGCTTCAGGGTTTTTTTCGAGTAAGACATGGCCTTGAACCAGTTGCCGCGTTCGGCAATACGCCCATAAGACTTGCCCAGCCAGTGATGCAGGAGGGAAGTATCCGGCGTAGATTGTATGGCGCGTTTAAAGTTTTTTACCGCATCCTGGTAATTGCCGCTATCGTAGGCGGCAATACCGGCATTAACCAGGCTATCCTGCTTGTCGTCGGCCAGACCTGCTGAGCCGCTGAGGATCAGGAACAGCGCAATAATCGGTCCCAGGTGAGAAATGTGAGACGGGCTAATGTACCGCAAGTAATTCGACCTCGAAGATAAGGGTTTCATCGGGCCCGATAGCCCCCTGTCCTACAGGGCCGTAAGCAAGCTCCGCTGGGATAAAGAGCTGCCACAGGGCGCCCGTCTTCATCAGGGGCAACGCCTGTTGCCAGCCTTTGATGACGCGGTTAAGGACCAGCTTGGTGGGCTCGTTACGACTATATGAGCTGTCGAACTCCTGGCCGTCAATCAGTGTTCCCCGGTAATGAACGGTAACCTCGCTGTCAGGTTTCGGGCTTGCTCCGTTGCCGGCCCTCAGGATTTTGTATTGCAGGCCGTTACCAAGCGCCATCACGCCTTCTTTTGCCATATTCCGTTCGAGAAACTCTTTCCCGACCTGGCTGTTCCTGGCAGACGCTACAGTCCGTTTTTCCTGCTCCTGCTGTTGAAAGTTTGCAAATATGGTTTGTATTTCCTCGGCGGACAGTTTTGGCTGATTCTTGTTCAATATGTCTGCGACCGCCGCCAGGAAATACTCCGTGTCCAGGTCTATATCCTGTTGCGACACGCTCTGCGCAAAAAACACGCCCAGCGCGTAACTCAGTTTTTGTTTATCGGTCATGCCCGGGTCTTCCGCCTGTGCCGGGAAAATGCACGCCAAAAGCACAACCAGCATTCCTGCAATATAATGTCTGTTCATTCAGGTTCCTCAGTTTTTATTCACCAGCGCCAGCGCCTGGTTGATGATCTCCACCCCCGCGTTTTTTTTGTGGGCCTCCGTACTCAGGTGACGCCGGTAAGCACGGGCGCCGCGTTGACCGTGAAATAAACCCAATACATGCCGTGACATGGCATACAGGTTTTCGCCGTTTGCCAGCTCCGTTTCCATATAGCGCACGTAGTCATCCATTATTTTTCCGCGGGAAACTGTCATATTGTTCACTCCAAACAAGGTTTTGTCTACCCCGGCAAGCAGGTAGGGGGTATTGCAGACGGCCCTGCCCAGCATGACGCCATCAACGTGACGTAAGTGATCCGATGCTTCCTCCAGGTTGTTAATACCGCCGTTGATGATGATTTCCAATCGGGGAAAATCCTGTTTCAACCGGTAAACCATCCCATATTGCAGGGGAGGAACGGTCCGGTTCTGCCGGGGATTCAGGCCTTGCAACCAGGCTTTGCGCGCATGGATGATAAACGTTCGACAGCCGGCTGCCGAAATGGTTGCAATAAACTCGCCCAGGTGGTCATAGCCGTCATAATCGTCAATTCCGGTGCGGGTTTTTACCGTAACCGGCAGGTTGGTAGCCGTTGCCATGGCCCGGACACATTCGGCGACCAGCCCGGGATCAGCCATCAGGCAGGCGCCGAAGCGGCCGGATTTAACCCGGTCGCTGGGACAGCCTAAGTTCAGGTTGATCTCATCATAGCC
The DNA here is from genome assembly GCA_965248145.1 of Gammaproteobacteria bacterium. Lineage (GTDB taxonomy): Bacteria > Pseudomonadota > Gammaproteobacteria > Eutrophobiales > Eutrophobiaceae > JAAXHV01. Next base: position 1,988,792 of record OZ252091.1, read on the forward strand.
GTAATGCCTGGCAATTCTTGCACAGTCAGCCAACTCATCCGGATTATTACCGGCCAGTTGGATGCCGACGGGGTGTTCGGCAGCATGAAACCTGATGTGCCTGTCCGTGTCTCCGTGCAACAGGGCGCCTGTCGTCAACATTTCCGTATACAGCATTGTATGCCGGGAGAGAAGGCGCAAAAGGTAACGAAAATGCCGGTCCGTGTGGGACATCATCGGCGCCACGCTGAATCTTCGGATGGTTGATTGTGCTGCTGCTGAGGACATAGAGTTATCCCAACCTGTCCCCGTTCATCCGGTTCTTCTCATTTGAGGTGTTTATTGAGCAGCATGTTGGTGAACCTGGCGCGGAGGTAAAAACCCCTGGGCAGGGTCAGTCCGGCTTCACCGTCGGGCAGCGTTATCCTGGTCAGGCTGGCGGAGTCAGCCGCCTTGGGTCTTATCTGCAGGTATTCTCCGTGTTTTGAACTGATCTTGTCAAATTCACCAAAACACACCATTTCAATTAATTCCTGCCAATCCTGTTCAAGCACCTGTGCTTGCTCAGGCGAGGGACTCCAGAGGAAGGCGTTTCCCACCCTGCTGTTACCTGGAAGTATGCCGGGGTCTGCTTCAATCGGGACCCAGAGGACCCGGTCAAGTTTATGTTTGACGGTGGAATCGGACCAGCGCAAGCCGGATGTGGCCGTCATGGGCGCCAGGCATACAAAAGTCGATTCTTTTGCCATGCCCCGTTGATTCACGGGTATCGTCTTTAATTCAATGCCCAGGGCCTGGAAGTCAGGTTCGGGCCGTGAGGCCGCGCTGGCGCCCAGGTAATACTCAATAAGCTGACCGGCCCATCCCTTTGCCTTTTTCCGGGTTGCGGGAACGACAACGTCCAATTCATCAGCGACCTGTCCGAGAGACATGCCTGCCAGCGCGTGGCAACGTTGCATCAGTTCAGCCTCTGACTCGGGCGGTTTTCTGATTATGTTCATTATATTGTCCGCAGATTACGCGGATGAACGCAGATAAAAATAAAACTTTTTTCTCTGTGCAGGGCAACCGCATACTTTTGCTTCAAGGCCAGGGATATTTGGGGTCAGAGTAAACATATTTGGGGTCAGAGTAAAAATACGGCTAATTTGGTAGAGGACGCGGGCTTATTGTTGAGTATTTTTACTCTGACCCCAAATATGTTTACTCTGACCCCAAATATGAATTCTCTGCGTCATCTGCGGATTAATTCATATTCAGTGACCTGGTAATCGTATCGGTCAGGCATTCCAGTTTGGCTTGGTCGGTGATGACCTGGTTATTTCGGTCAGTGATAAAGAAGATGTCTTCAACCCGTTCACCATAAGTGGCGATTTTTGCCGCCTGTAATCTCGTTCCGCAAAATTCCAGCGCCATACCGACTGATGACAGAAACCCGGGCCGGTCCATGGCCCTGACCTCCATAACGTTGCGTTTGTTTATTTCGTCAATACTGAAATTAATGCGGGTAGGAATGGAAAAATGCCGTAATCTTCTTGACCTGAGCCGCTCCGGGCGTTTTATCGGTTTATTTAAAGACAGCAGGTTTTGCCTCAGCGCCTCACTGATTTCCTTCTTTCGTTCCCGGCCTTTTATCTTAGCCCCGGATTTTTCCAGGACGCTGAACGTATCCAGGGTATAACCATGGTTGGAATTCATGATGCGGGCATCGACGACGTTCAGGTTCAGCACGTCCAGTGTTCGGGTTACCCGTGAAAATATATTGTCATGATCACGCATGTAAATAAACAGTGAGGTTGCCCCGCGTTCGGTCTTTTCCCGGATCAGGATCAGGGGCAGCCGTTCTTCGGCGCTTTTCATGATAGCCCGCGTATGCCAGGCAATCTCAGCGGCCGAGTGGCGCAGGAAATAATCATCACTGAGAGATGACCATACCGGTTCGGTATCCGTATCAGCCGGTTTTCCATCATTGATAATTTCCAGGGAACGTATTTTAGTTTCCGCGATCAGTTCTTTTTTGTTTATCGGATTCTCCAGGCCGCGCGCCAGGGCCGACAGGGTTTTGTTATAGAGGTCGGCGAGCAGGGCGTCTTTCCAACTGTTCCACAGTTGCGGGTTGGTACCGTTTATATCCGCGACAGTTAACAGGTAGAGGTAATCCAGATGAATGGTATCCCCCACCTTTTTGGCAAAATTATTGATTACTTCCGGGTCATCGATATCCTCTCTTTGTGCCGTTTTTGACATCAAAAGATGCTGCTCCACAAGCCAGGCAACCAGTTTTGAATCATATTCACTCAAGTGGTGTTTTTTGCAAAACGCCAGTGCATCACTGGCGCCCAGGGTGGAGTGGTCGCCCTTGCGGCCTTTCGCCATATCATGAAACATGCCGGCAAAATAGAGTAATTCCCGTTTTGGTATTTGTTCCAGAACCTGCCGGCATAACGGGAATTTTTCCCTGTAGTCGGCCAGGCCGAAGAACCGCATATTTCTCACCACAAACAAAATATGCTCATCAACCGTATAGACGTGGAACAAATCGAACTGCATCTGTCCTTCGATCATGGCGAATTCAGGCATGTACGCGCCCAAAACCCCGTACTTGTGCATACGTCTTAATTCATGTCCGACCCGATGCGGTTGGCGAATGATTTCCAGGAACAGGCTTTGATTCCTGATGTCTTCCCTGAAATCGTCGTCAATCAGGTTCAACGACCTCCTGATCAACCTGACGGTACTGGCCCTGACTCCCTTGATATTCTGGTTCTGCTGCAACAGCAGGAATATCTCAAGCAGGGCAAAGGGGTATCTTTTAAAGACCTGCCTGTTTTTTACTTCGATAAAATCATTTCTGATCCGGAAGCGATTATTTAATGGCCTGATCTTTTCCCGGCGTCGCCCGTAGATGATTTCCTCCTGGAAATGTTGCAAGAGCATTTCATTTAATCGACTGAGTTCCTTCACTGTCCGGTAATACACCTTCATGAATTGTTCAACGCCGGAGTTGTCAGCGGAACTGTAGCCAAACTTGGCGGCGACGGTTTTTTGATGATCAAACAACAAACTGTCTTCTCTCCTTCCGGAGACAACGTGGAGCGCGTAACGTACTCTCCGTAAAAAACCGTGACACTTGTCCAGGGCGTTGTATTCTTCCTGGGACAGGAACCCATGACCCACCAGGTCCCGCAGTCGTGTCGCTCCAAAATGTCTTTTAGCCACCCAGCCGATCATTTGGATATCGCGCAGCCCGCCGGGACCTTCCTTGACGTTGGGTTCCAGGTTGTTTTCACTGTTATGGTACTTGCGATGACGGGCAACCTGTTCATTCCATTTGGCCTCGAAAAATTTTCTGGATGGCCAGATTTTTTTCGGGCCGGTCATTTTAATCATGGATTCATACAACGTCGGGCTACCGGCAATCAACCTGGATTCCATGATGTTTGTAGCTATTGTAACGTCGGTTTTTGACTCATGCACACAGTCTTTAACGGTTCTTACACTGTGTCCCACTTCCAGGCCGAGGTCCCACAGGAAGGCGAGGAAGGTTTCAATATTTGGTTTCAGGTATTTTTGCCTTCGAGGTTTGATAAGCAACATCAGGTCCACGTCCGAAGCCGGTTGCAAATCCCCACGGCCGTAACCACCGACTGCAACCAGCGCCATGGCGTCAGTATCAATATGATGACGCCAGGCGGCGACGAGTAACTGATCGATCAACCAGGCCCGTTTATAGATGAGGTCACGGATGGGAGCGCCGGCTTCAAACTGTTCGGTCAGGTATTTATCACCCCGGCTCAGGACGTTTTTAAAGCGGGCAACGTCAGGCGCAGCCCCGGTCAGGCTGTCTTTATCGAATAACAGGGCGTCTTCTACAGTCATACCAACTTGTCTCCTTTACAAGTTCTCTTCGGGACGCCGGGTTAATACTTCAAAGCCGTTGTCGGTAACCAGTATGGTATGTTCCCATTGCGCCGACAGGGAATGGTCCTTGGTGACGACAGTCCAGTTGTCAGGTAATAATTTGACGTAACGTTTACCCGCGTTAATCATAGGCTCTATGGTCAACGTCATCCCCGCCTCCAGTACCAGTCCGACGCCAGGTTCACCATAATGTAAAACCTGCGGGTCCTCGTGAAACTGCCTGCCTATGCCGTGGCCGCAATATTCCCGCACGACCGAGAACTGTCTCATCTCGGCATGGGATTGTATGGCGTGGCCTATATCACCCAGACGCACCCCGGGTTTAACCATCCTGATCCCCAGCAGCAGGCATTCATAAGTAATATCCACCAGCCGCCGGGCGCGCACTGACGGGTTGCCGACGAAGAACATCTTGCTCGTGTCACCATGAAATTCATCTTTTATTATGGTGGTATCAATATTGATGGTATCGCCATTTTTCAGCTTTTTATCACCGGGTATGCCGTGGCAGACGACGTGATTGACCGAAGTACAGATGGATTTGGGAAAGCCGCGGTAATTTAACGGCGCGGGTATCGCGCCGAGTTCTTCGATGATATATTCATGACAAATCCGGTCGAGTTCGCCGGTGGTTGTTCCCGCCCGAACATGCGGTTCTATCATGGTCAGAACCGAACAGGCCAGAGAACCCGCCACGCGCATTTTCTCGATTTCGTCCCCTGTTTTTATTGAAATTGCCATGTTTGAAAGTTTTTGGTTGTTAGTTTCTGGTTGTCAGTTTCTGGTTGTTAGTTTCTAAGAATCAATAACCAAAAACCAATAACCAAAAACTGACAACTAACTACAACTTGTCGTCTGCAAGGTTCTATGGTATAAAGCGCCTACTGTTATGGCAAGCGTGTTGAAGTAAATGCACTACATTTCCTCCGCGTATTTGAGTAACAGAATACACACGTACATTACAAAACGCATATTAGGGTACTGGATAACTAGGGTCCGGTTGGTATGCGAGGTGTACGGAGGCTTAACCCTACCAGGAGTATAATTATGTCTGATATCAGCATGCGCGATATGCTGGAAGCTGGCGTCCATTTTGGGCACCAGACCCGCTATTGGAATCCAAAAATGGCCGGTTACCTCTTCGGCCACCGAAATAAAATCCACATTATCAATCTTGAAAAGACCTTGCCCATGTTGCAGGATGCCCTGAATTTTGCGAGTAAGCTATCGGCAAACAAGGGAAAGATATTATTCGTGGGCACAAAGCGAGCAGCACAGCAGATCATCAAGGAAGAAGCTCAGCGTTGTGACATGCCTTTCGTTAACCTGCGCTGGCTGGGTGGTTTGCTGACGAACTACAAGACGGTCAAACAGTCCATCAATCGTCTTCAGGAATTGGAGAAGATGAAACTGGACGGTGGTACGGAGCGAATGAGCAAAAAGGAAGTATTGCATTTTGAAAGGGAACTGGAAAAACTGGACCGGAACCTGTCAGGGATAAAAGACATGAATGGTTGGCCAGATGCGCTATTCGTGATTGACGTGGGTTACGAGGATCTAGCCATCAGCGAAGCGATGAAACTCAAGATACCCGTTATTGGCGTTGTAGATAGCAATAACAGTCCCGACGGCATTGATTACATTATACCGGGCAATGATGATGCCATACGATCAATCAGGCTTTATGCGCAGGCCGTTGCCGATGCCGTTATAACGGGCCGTGATTCCGTTGCGCACCTGGGCAAAAGTGATGATAAGGATGAATTTGTGGAACTGAATGCCGAGGGCTCCCCGATTGCCGGTAGTAAACGGGGAAAAGCTCAGGATAAAAAGAAGATAATAAAGAAGAAGAGCAGAAAAATAGCGTCGTCGGAAACATCTGACGACGTCCAGGTGGGAACTGAGCCACAAGTGGAAACACAGCCGCCGGAACCGGAACAGACTGACAAGGCGGTTCAGGCTGATATGGAGGAGTCCGAGGCGAAGAAGCCTGATGCGGTGGAGTCCGAGGCGAAGAAGCCTGATGCGGTGGAGTCCGAGGCGAAGAAGCCTGAGGCGGTGAAGTCCGAGGCGAAGGAGCCTGAGGCGGTGAAGTCCGAGGCGAAGGAGCCTGAGGCGGTGAAGTCTGAGGCGAAGGAGCCTGAGGCGGTGAAGTCTGAGGCAAAGAAGCCCGAAGCGAAGAAGACTGAGGCAAAGAAGCCCGAAGCGAAAAAGCCCGAGGTAAACCAGCCCGAAGCGAAAATGCCCGAGGTAAACCAGCCCGACAAATCAGCTGCAACTGCAAAAGACGCCGCCGACGGCGAAGTAAAAAAAGCCGGGACAACCAGGACCAGGAAGACCGTCAGCAAAACGACCGCCGACGCGAAAGAAACCACGAAAAAAGTAGTCAGAAAGACCACGAAAAAGGCCCCGAGTAAAAAAACTGAGGAAACAGCCGCGCTAACGGAGCAGAGTGGCAGCGCTTCTGAAGATAAGGCTTAAACCAGATAGAGTTGAGGATGAATTTCATGCAAATTTCTGCATCAATGGTAAAAGAATTAAGGGAAAGAACAGGAGCCGGGATGATGGATTGCAAAAAAGCACTGCAGCAGACCGGTGGCGATATTGAAGCCGCAATTGATGAGATGCGTAAATCCGGCGTTGCCAGTGCGTCAAAAAAAGCAGGGCGCATTGCCGCAGAAGGAACGTTGGTGATAAAAACGGATGACGGCGGGAATCAAGCGGTGTTAGTGGAGGTTAATTGTGAAACAGACTTTGTTGCCAGGGATGAGAACTTTCAAGGTTTTTCCCAACGGCTTGCCGCGGCCATCCTGGAGCGGGAAACGGAAACCGGCATGGAAACAGTCGGGAACCTGTCATTAAATAAGGATGGCTCTCAATCCGTGGAAGAAGCCCGGCAGCAGTTAGTGGCAAAGCTGGGAGAGAACATCAGTGTTCGCCGTTTTTCCAGGATAAAAAAATCAGACGATGGTGTGTTGGGTATTTATTTGCACGGCACTCGGATTGGTGTGATAGTAGACGTGTCCCCGAATATTCCCGATCTGGCCAAGGACCTGGCGATGCATATTGCGGCTACCAACCCGTTGTGCGTCAATGAGCAGGACGTGCCAAAGGATGTCCTGGACAAGGAAGAGGAAATTCAACTCGCCCAGGCCAGGGAATCGGGAAAACCCGATAATATTATCGAGAAAATGGTTGACGGCAGGATGAAGAAATTTTTACGGGAAAACACGCTGTCAGGGCAGGTTTTTGTCAAGGACCACGATATTTCCGTTGCAACATTGTTAAAGGAAAATAATGCAGTGGTGCATGGTTTCACCAGGTATGAGGTCGGTGAAGGGATTGAGAAGAAGTCGGATAATTTTGCGACGGAAGTTATGCAGCAAGCAGGGATGAGTAAAGAGTGAAGAGTAATTATTTTGCCTGAATCCACGGAACTGCGCTATCGAAGAATTTTGATTAAATTGAGCGGCGAAGCCTTGATGGGCGAAGCCGCGTATGGGATTGATCCCGCCACTATTAAAAGGCTGGCGAATGAAATTCGTGAACTGAACCGGTGCGGCGCTGAAATTGCCCTGGTACTTGGGGCGGGAAATTTTTTCCGTGGTTCGGGTCTTGCCGCGGCGGGGATTGATCGGGTCACGGCCGACCACATGGGAATGCTGGCCACCATCATGAATTCCCTGGCGCTACAGGACGCCCTGGAACAGCTTGGATCCTATGCCAGGGTCATGTCGGCAATTAAAATCAATGAAGTCTGTGAAGATTACATCAGACGACGGGCGGTGCGCCACCTGGAAAAAGGCCGGGTGGTAATTTTTGCGGCAGGCACGGGGAATCCGTTTTTTACCACGGATTCGGCAGCAAGTTTAAGAGCCGTTGAGATTAATGCCGACCTGTTGATCAAGGCTACCAAGGTTGACGGGATATATTCCGCCGACCCAGTCCGGGATAAATCGGCAAGCCGGTATGATGTTTTGAGCTATGATGAAGTAATTGAACAAAAGCTGGCTGTTATGGATACGACTGCCATCGTATTGTGCCGCGAGAACAACATGCCGTTACGAGTGCTGAACATGATGCAACCCGGCGCTTTGTTGAGAACCGCCAGAGGAATGCAGGAAGGTACACTTGTTACTGAATAGTTTTTAGTTCCCGGTTTTTAGTTTCTGGTTAGTGGTTGAGAGTTAATAATGAAAGCGGATAATTTGGTATTTCATCGGGTTTTGAAATCCCTCGCTCCCCCATTCGGCATTACTTCGCCCCTTCCTACTAAAAACTAAAAACTAAAAACTGAAAACTAAAACTGAAACTGAGAGAAACGTCATGACTGAAGATATTATGAAAGATGCCGACTTGCGCATGAACAAAACCCTCCAGGCATTACGCCATGAGCTTTCCAAAATTCGCACCGGACGCGCCCATCCAAGTCTGTTGGAACATATAAGCGTCAATTATTATGGCAGTGTGGTTCCGCTTAACCAGGCTGCCAATATCAACGTATTGGATGCACGAACACTGGGTGTGGCGCCGTGGGACAAGAGCCTGGTCGGGGATATTGAAAAAGCGATTTTAAATTCAGATTTGGGATTGAACCCGGTCACGACCGGTGACGTCATGCGGGTGCCTTTGCCGGTGCTGACCGAGGAGCGCAGGAAGGAGTTGACCCGGGTGGTCAGGGCAGAAGCGGAAAAAGCCAGAGTTTCCCTTCGCAATATCCGGCGCGACGCCAACCATCACCTGAAAGAAGAATTAAAGGAAAAGATCATCACTGAAGATGAAGATCGTAAACAGGAAGAGCAAATACAGAAGATCACCGACGCGCATATCAGGGACGTTGATAAAATACTTAAGGAGAAAGAGGCAGACTTGATGGAGATATAATAGTTTCTGGTTTTCAGTATTCTCACGCCCATTCCTACTAAAAACCAAAAACTTAAAACAGGCAACTGATGGAAAACATGCCGGAACACGTCGCCATCGTCATGGATGGTAATGGCAGGTGGGCGGGGAGCAGGGGGTTACCGCGCGCCGCCGGGCACGAGGCCGGAATAATTGCTTTGCGTGAAGCGGTGAAACACGGTGTTCGTCGAGGACTCAAGACACTTACCGTTTATGTTTTCAGTAGTGAAAACTGGCAGCGTCCGGACACTGAAGTGACCTTGCTGATTGAGTTATTTATCAGCGCGTTGAATGACGAGATTGAGGAGTTGTGCAATAACAACGTCAGACTCTCTTTTATCGGTGACGTTTCTGTTTTTCCCGAACAACTACAGTCCTCGGTTCAACGCGCCGGAGGGAAAACCGCGCAGAACAGCGGTTTGAACCTGGTTATCGCGATAAATTACGGAGGTCGCCGGGAGATAATATCCGCGTGTAAAAAACTGTTTACCGCACTGGCAGCTGAAAATAAAGACAGTGACTGTATTTCGGAGGAAACCTTAAGGCGCTACCTGGACCTGCAGGATTATCCTGATTTATTTATTCGCACCGGGGGGGAAATACGCCTCAGCAATTTCCTGTTATGGCAAATGGCCTATACGGAAATGTATTTTACTGACGTGTACTGGCCGGATTTTAACGATGCCGAGTTTGACAAGGCACTGGAATGGTACATCGGCAGACAGCGTCGCTTTGGCCGCACCTCCGAACAAATCAAACAGGATGAATATGCGGAATAGCCCGCATTTCTCACCAGGTGATGCGATGATCGCGCCGGATTTTTTGTGCCAACGGGTGCCTGCGACCGAAAGCATAACCGTCGCTCTGGTTGAGGGAGCACGTGCCCGTTGGCGCAAAAAAGACAAGCGAGGGCGCATCAAGCGCAGTCTGTAATGATGACATAGTTGATAAATTACCATCACTCATTGACAACAAACATGTATCCGACAACAACAAGCGACCTGGTGAGAAATGCGGGTTAGAGTAATTACGGCGCTTGTATTGATGCCGTTGATTCTCGGAGTGACCGCTTATGGCAGTACCCGGATATTTGCCGCCCTGTGCGCTTATGTTGTCCTGGTGGGTATGTGGGAATGGGTGGGACTGGCCGGACTGCAGCAGAGACGGTGGAAAATCCTTGTTCTGTCATTGACGACGTTGCTTATGGCAGCCTGTTATCTCAACATGAATCCCGTTTTGTTGTTGTTGATTGTGGGGACGTCGCTTGTCTGGTGGGGAATAGCCCTGGTTTTAATCATTCGCCGGCAAAGGGGCAGAGATTTCAATCCCATGCTATCATTACAGACAGTTATGGGTGTCGTCGTCCTTGTTCCCGCCTGGGTATTCCTGGTTGCACTCCATGCTGACCCGGTATTGGGCGGCCCCATGCTGGTATCATGCCTGTTTGTATTGATTTGGGCAGCAGACATCGGCGCGTATTACGTGGGCCAAAGGTGGGGCAGAAATAAACTTGCCAGCCTTATCAGCCCGGGTAAAACCTGGGAAGGAATATACGGCGCTAATGTGTCTGGTTTATTGGCGGGAGCGGCGTGTTTCCTGTTGTTATTGCAAATGACTCTTGATAAGTTTGCGCTATTCCTGCTTATTTGCTTTGTCACGATAAATATGTCTGTTGTCGGAGACCTGGCGGAGAGTATGGTAAAACGAAGAAGAGGTGTTAAAGACAGTGGAGAGTTGTTTCCCGGTCATGGCGGCGCGTTGGACCGGATTGACAGCCTGACCGCGGCGGCGCCCGTATTCTTCTCCGGTGTCTGGTTCTTGGGGCGGATAAGTTGATTGGCGTAACCATATTAGGCTCAACCGGCAGCATCGGATTCAACACGCTGGACGTGATGTCCCGGCATAAGGATTTATTTGAGCTGGTTGCCATAACGGCGAACAGGAACGTCGACGGCTTGCTCGAACAATGTATTGCATGGCGGCCGAAGTACGCGGTTATGGCGGACGTTGAATCCGCCGGGCGTTTGAGTCGGGCGCTTAGACGGGAGGCCCCGGAGGTTACGGTGCTGGCGGGGCAGGAAGGATTGCAGCAGGTCGCAGGCTGTGATGAGACCCACTACGTCATGGCGGCAATTGTCGGGGCAGCGGGTTTAATGCCTGCGTTGGTCGCCGCACAAAAAGGAAAAAGAGTATTACTTGCGAATAAGGAGGCGCTGGTGATGTCAGGGAAATTATTCATGGATGCGGTAAAGAAAAACGGCGCGGAATTACTTCCAATCGACAGCGAACACAACGCGATATTTCAATGTATGCCGCAGGACTTCAACGGCGGGTTGAAACAGACCGGGGTGACTCGCATCCTGCTGACTGCATCGGGCGGTCCGTTCAGAACAAAAAGGCTTGAAGAGTTGCAAAATGTGACCCCCGCCGAAGCCTGCGCCCACCCCAACTGGGATATGGGGAGAAAGATATCGGTGGATTCTGCCACCATGATGAACAAGGGACTGGAGATTATTGAAGCCTGTTGGTTATTTGACACCATCGTTGATGATGTCGAGGTCGTTATTCATTCCGAAAGCATTATTCATTCCCTGGTTGAATACTCTGACGGCTCGGTTCTGGCCCAGTTGGGCAACCCGGATATGCGTACGCCCATTGCCCATGCCATGGCCTGGCCGAACCGTATGGAATCCGGGGTTAAAAAGTTGAACCTGTTTGACGTAACCCAATTGAACTTTGAAAAACCCGACCTGGACAGGTTTCCCTGTCTGGGGCTGGCAAGACGGGCAATGGCTGAGGGAGGGACGGCAACCGCCATATTAAACGCGGCCAATGAAGTTGCCGTTGAGCAATTCCTGAACGGGCAAATCAAGTATCTCGAGATCCCGCGTGTCGTGGAAAAGACTCTGGACGACGTCGAGAGCCAACCTGCTGATTCGATAGGGTTCGTCCTGGAAGCCGATAAACAGGCCAGGGAATACGCGGGCAGCTATTGTCGGGGGTTGCGCGCATGATTAACGTGATACAAACGGTTCTTGCATTTGTTTTCGCCATAGGGATCTTGATCACGTTCCATGAATTCGGGCATTACTGGGTGGCCAGGAAATGCAACGTGAAAATTATTCGATTTTCAGTCGGCTTCGGCCGCCCCCTGTGGCGAAAAAAGTTCGGTAAGGATAACACCGAATTTGTGCTTGCCTCGATTCCATTAGGGGGTTACGTAAAGATGCTGGATGAACGCGAGGGCAGTGTGCCCGGGACAGAACGTCATCGGGCATTTAATAACAAGTCTCTCAGGGAACGTTGCGCCATCGTTATTGCGGGACCGTTGTTCAATTTCATTTTTGCCGTCCTGGCTTACTGGTTCGTCTACGTTATCGGCGTCACCGGCTTGAAACCGGTAATCGGCGAGGTGGAGGAAGGTTCAATAGCCATGCTCGCCGGTCTTCGGAGCGGCGATGAAATAGCAGAAATTAACGGACATAAAACACCTACCTGGAATGCTGCCGCACAATTATTAGTCGCCGGGGTGGTTGAACAGGAGGAGGCAGGTATTACCGTGAGGGACCCGCAGGGGTATGAGCGTCCGGCGCATCTTGATCTGGCGACAATTTCGATTGATGCAATGGCGGAAGGGAATTTGCTGCGTCTATTGGGTGTCGAACCCAAACGGCCAATCGTACCTGCGTTAATCGGCGTGGTGGCGGACAGTGGCGCGGCCGTACAGGCCGGGCTGGCGGCAGGCGACAGGGTTATGGCCGTAGCGGAGACGCCCGTCAGGGATTGGTCGCACTGGGTGGAAATCATCAGGGCCAGCCCGAATATTCCCTTGTCCGTCAGGATAAACAGGGACGCTGAAAGCCGGCATATTATTTTGACGCCGGCGGAAAAAATTGATGAGAACGGCCATAGGATCGGATTTATAGGGGCCGGACCGGATATAAATTTCAGCCGTGACCAATCCCTGTTTGCCGTTGAATCCTACCCTGTCCACGTCGCCCTGGTTCGGGGGATCGGCAAAACGGTTGACATGTCTTTTATGACCTTGCAGATACTGGGTAAGATGATAACCGGGCAGGCCTCAATAAAAAACCTGAGCGGCCCGGTCAGCATCGCCCAATACGCGGGACAGACTGCGCAACTGGGTGTCGTTGCCTTCCTGGGCTTCCTGGCTATCGTCAGCATCAGCCTGGGTGTTTTGAATCTGTTGCCTATTCCGCTACTGGACGGGGGGCACCTGTTGTATTATCTGATCGAACTTTTTAAGGGCAGCCCGGTATCCGAGGCCGTCCAACTGGCTTGCCAACAGGTCGGACTTGTGCTGTTATTCAGTTTGATGAGCCTGGCTATTTATAATGACATTATCAGGTTGGTGGGATAGAGCGGTGATAAGGGGACAGGTTGGCATGACATTTTCAAGACACGCTGTAAATACATCCATGTACGTTCATTGCGCCCATCCCTGGGCGCAACCCTTCGGGCGGCTTACGCCGTGCAAATCGTCTATCCTGACGATTTGTCATCGCCATCCCTGGCTGGCGACGTTCTTGAAAATGCCATCCAAACCTGTCAGGGATATTCTATGGTGGAAATGGCAACCGGAGTGCTTTATTATGACGTAAATATGTTATCAGGTAAATTAACAGCATATTTTTCCGGACTGCTTCTTATCGCGGCGATGTGCGTTATTCCCGTGCCGGCGCTTACCACGGAAGAATTTGTTATTGAGGATATCCGGGTGGAAGGTCTGCAACGCCTGACGCCGGGGACCGTATTCAACTACCTGCCGTTGGAAGTGGGTGATACCTTCAGCTCCGACATCTCCGCGGAAGCTGTCAGCGCCTTGTTCAAAACGGGGTTTTTTGATGACGTGCAACTGGAGCGCGACGGTAATATCCTGGTCCTGATACTCAAGGAAAGAGCGGCGATTGGCAGTATTGAGATCAGTGGCAATAAAGATATAAAAACGGAAGATTTACTGGATGGTTTAAACCAGATCGGCTTTGCCGAGGGACGGGTATTCGACCAGTCACAACTGGATGGATTGGAGCGTGAATTACGCCGGCAATACTTTTCCGCGGGCAAATATGCCGTAAACGTCAATTCGGAGGTGACGCCCCTGGCCAATAACCGGGTGGCGGTATCAATCGAAATCTCGGAAGGGAAAGCGGCCCGGATCAAGCAGATTAATATCGTGGGCAACCGATCCTTTTCGGAAAATGATTTGCTGGGCTCGTTTGAGTTATCCCAGCCCACGCTGTTCTCCTTTTTTACCAAGGACGATCAGTATTCACGCCAGAAATTATCCGGAGACCTGGAAACCCTGCGATCCTTTTACCTCGACCGGGGATACGTGAACTTCAATATTGACTCGACCCAGGTATCTATTACGCCGGACAAGAAAGATATATACATCACCATCAATATCACGGAAGGCGGACAATATACCGTGTCAGGAGTGAAACTCGCGGGTGAGTTTATATTGCCGGAGAGACAGTTGTACGGATTGATCAGCGTAGTCCAGGGAAGTTTGTTCTCGCGTAAAGAGGTGACTGACAGCAGCACCCGGATGACTGACCGCCTGGGCGGCGCGGGTTACGCTTTTGCCAACGTTAATTCCATCCCGGACATCGATGAAGAAGAGCGGACGGTGGAAATCACTTTTTTTGTGGATCCCGGCAAACGGGTATACGTGAGAAGGCTTAACTTTTCCGGCAACTCCAGGACAAAGGATGAGGTCCTCAGACGGGAAATGCGGCAGCATGAAGGTGGCTGGATTTCCACCCCCAGGATAGAGAGAGGAAAGATCAGGCTGCAAAGATTGGGCTATTTTGAAGAAGTCAACGTGGAAACGCCGGCCGTAGCCGGTTCCGCGGACCAGGTTGACGTCAATTATACCGTCACCGAAAAGCCCTTTGGAAACTTCCTGGCCGGCCTGGGTTTTTCCCAGAACCAGGGACTGATATTTCAGACCAGCATCACCCAGGACAATTTTCTGGGCTCTGGGAAACGCATGCAGTTTGCGTTCAATAACAGTGACATCAATCGCAGGTTTGCGCTGGGTTACGTGAATCCTTACTACACCGTAGACGGGATAAGCCGGGGATTTAACCTGAATTACCAGCAAACCGAAGCTTATGACGCCAATATTACCGCGTTTGACAGCCGGGTTGCAGGGGTGGGGGTCAGCTTTGGCATTCCGGTGACGGAATATAATTTCGTCAGCACCGCGTTCAATTATGAAAATACCAGGTTATCCGAAGACAGGTTTTTTGCCCGGGAAGTAAAGGAATTTATCGACAAAGAGGGAAATGAATTCAATATCCTCAGGTTATCCGCCGCGTTTTCATACGACACGCGCAACCGGGCAATACTGCCGACCCGGGGGGTGCAACACCGGGTCAGCACGGAAGTGGCGGTTCCCTCATTCGGCGATTCCGTCGAGTTCTTCAAGGTCGGTTACCGGACCCAATGGTACCATCCGGTCCTGCGCAGATTTATCTTTACCGTCAAGGGAGAGTTCGGTTATGGAAACGGCCTGTTCGGGACCGATGAGTTGCCGTTTTTTGAAAATTTTTATGCCGGCGGGCCCCGTTCGGTGCGCGGCTATGAGGAAAATAGCCTGGGACCTAAAGATACGCCACGCGGAGGGTCGACAAGGCGCCGGCCGCTAGGCGGCAATATCAAGGTTATCGGCGGGACGGAAATGATATTCCCGATACCGTTTCTCAAGGATTTCAAACAGGTTCGGTTTGCCGCGTTTTTCGACGCGGGCAATGTCTATTCCAGTGAAGAATCCTTCGAGTTCAGTGAGATCAGGTATTCTACGGGCCTGAGTGGCATTTGGATATCACCTTTTGGCCTGGTAAGTGTTAGTATAGCGAAACCCATCGGAGATAAACCCGGGGATGAGACGCAGCCGTTTCAGTTTACTTTTGGTTCAACATTTTAGGAAACTCTGATTTATTCAGAGCTTATTGTTAACTTATTTGGAGCGAATAATGGATATGAGACTTACCTGTTTCCTGATATGTTTTTATGCGGTCAGTTTTGTCCCTGAGGTGGTTGCCGAGGATTATAAAATCGGCGTCGTTAATGCGATACGCATCCTGGAGCAATCCCCCCAGGCTGAGAAGATGCGCAATATGCTCAAAAATGAGTTTGCATCGCGGGAGCAGGAACTGATCAGCGCGCAAATATCATTAAAGGAAAAGGAAGAACGGCTGACTAAAGATGCCCCTATCATGAGCGAATCGGAAAGGAAAAAACTTGAAAGAGATATCCTCACTCAAACGCGCGACAATAAACGAAACCAGGATGAGTTTCGCGAGGATATAACCTTCCGGCGCAATGATGAACTTGCAAATATTCAAAAAGAAATCGTTGATGCCATTAATACGGTCGCCAGGGAAAATGAATTTGACATGGTATTGAACGAGGGCGTTCTTTACGCTACCCCCAAGGTTGACATATCCCAGCTTGTCATCGACCAGTTGAGGAAAGAAAATGATGTCGGGAAAGACGTCGCCGAAGGAGAGTAACCCGGCCGGCCGGCAGTATCCATGACGGCAACACTGGGAGAAATTGCTGCAGAAATTGACGCGGAACTGCAAGGCGACCCAGATTGTGAGATAACAAACGTTGCCAGCCTGCCTGATGCAGGGCCCGGCGACCTGTCGTTTTATATCAACAAACACTATTACTTTTCCCTGAAATCAACCCGGGCCGCTGCGGTCATTTTGGCCGCTGCAGACGCGTCGGCTTGCTCAACGGCCAGGCTGATTGCCGGCGATCCTTACCTGGCTTATGCAAAAGTCGCCGGGTTTCTTAATCCGCCGTCGCAGTTCAATCCGGGGATTCATCCGTCGGCAGTGATTGACGCAAGCGCAGATATTGCCACCGGTTGCTTTATCGGCGCTAATTCCGTGGTTGGTGAACACGTCGTCATCGGCGCTGAGACCTACGTCGGTCCGGGTTGTGTTATCGGCGCCAACGTGGCTGTCGGCAGCCATTGTCATTTACATGCCAACGTCACTCTCCTTGAGCGTGTTGAGATTGGCGCGCGGGTCTTGCTTCATCCCGGTGTCGTGATTGGGTCCGATGGTTACGGGATCGCCGATAACGGTGGCCAATGGCTGAAAATTCCTCAGCTTGGCAGCGTTATCATCTGCGCTGACGTTGAAATAGGGGCCAACACGACTATTGACAGGGGAACATTGGGCAACACCGTTATTGAAGCCGGGGTCAAAATCGATAATCAGGTTCAGATCGGTCATAATACGCAGATTGGGGCGCATACGGCCATTGCCGGCGCCGCGGTGTTTGCCGGCAGTGTAAAGGTAGGCAGGAGGTGCAGGATAGGCGGCGCGTCCGCTATTACCGGGCACATTGAAATTGCCGATGATGTCACTATCACCGGGATGTCGGGGGTGTCTAACAGTATCAAAATCGCCGGTGTTTATTCC
Source organism: Gammaproteobacteria bacterium (assembly GCA_965248145.1). GTDB lineage: Bacteria > Pseudomonadota > Gammaproteobacteria > Eutrophobiales > Eutrophobiaceae > JAAXHV01. The sequence goes on from OZ252091.1 coordinate 2,006,059, forward strand.
TCGGGCGTGCCGGTAACGGATAATAATACCTGGCGAAAAAACATGGTAAGGTTGAAACACCTGGATGATATCGCAAGAAGACTCGCCCAGGTGGAAAAACTGATAAAAAAGTAGCCAACTATGCCTGAATTGAATATTGATCAAATCAAGCGAGCGTTGCCGCACCGGTATCCGTTCCTGTTGCTGGACAAGGTAACGGATTATGAACCGGGTGTGTCCCTGACAGCCGTTAAGAACGTCACGACCAACGAACCTTTTTTCCAGGGGCATTTTCCCCAACAGCCGATCATGCCTGGTGTATTGATCATAGAGGCAATGGCGCAGGCCTCTGCCGTGTTGGGGTTGTTATCGGATGACGGAGAAAAGCACAGGAACAAGCTGTATTACCTGGTCGGTGTTGACAAAGCCCGGTTCAGGAAAACCGTGGGGCCGGGGGATCAATTGGTGATCGAGGCACAGTTTGTCAAGTTGCGGAGAAATATCTGGCGATTTTCCTGTGTCGCCAGGGTAGATGATACGATCGTCGCAGATGCGGAATTATTAACCACTATTGCGGATCCGGGGACTTGATCGATCCCACCGCGCAAGTGCATCCTGGCGCTGAAATTGGAGCCGGCGTTGAGATTGGCGCCTATTCGGCCATAGGTGAGCAGGTGCATATTGAAGAGGACTGTGTGATAGGACCACACGTGGTTATCAAAGGCCCCACTCGTATCGGTAAATCAACCAGAATATGGCAATTCTCATCAATCGGCGATGATCCCCAGGATAAAAAGTACCTGGGTGAAGGGGAATCATTCCTGGAGATCGGCGCCAATAACGTCATAAGGGAGTTTTGCAGCATTAACAGGGGAACGGCCGAGGGCGGCGGGGTAACCAGGATAGGCAATAATAACTGGCTCATGGCTTATGTGCATATAGCCCATGATTGCCGGGTGGGAAATAATACGATTTTCGCTAATAATGCCACCCTGGCCGGTCATGTGATCATCGATGATTTTGTCATACTGGGAGGATTTACCGGGGTGCATCAATTTTGCCGGATTGGTTGTCACAGTATTTCGGCTATCTCTTCCATCGCGGTAAAAGACGTTCCGCCATACCTGATGATCTCCGGCAACACCGCAAGGCCAAACGGGTTAAACAGGGTGGGCCTCAAGCGTAACGGGTTTTCAGATAATTCGATCGAAGCGCTCAGGAAGGCGTATCGCATTATCTATCGCGAGGGTCTGCTGCTGAAAGATGCGTTAAGAAAACTGGAGGCGCTTTCAGGGGATAACGAGGAAGTAGCCAACTTCTCCCGCTTTATCAAAGGGTCAGAGCGTGGAATTGTACGCTGACAACCCCAGCATGACGCTGGATGCGCCGGAATGATGTGTAACTCATGAAGGTAAGCAATGATGCGAATAGGAATTGTAGCAGGTGAACCGTCCGGAGATTTTTTAGCGGCGGAACTCATCAAGGCTATCAGGAAAAAACGGCCGGATATCAAAGTGGAAGGCATAGGGGGAGGGAAGTTGCGCGAGGCCGGTTGCAACATTCTATTTCCGATGGAAAAACTGGCGGTCATGGGACTGGTGGAAGTACTGGGAAACGTAAAGGAACTGATCTCTGTCCGGGCAAGAATGGCAGAGCATTTTCTATCTGACCCGCCCGACGTATTCATCGGTGTCGATGCCCCCGATTTTAATCTCAGACTGGAGAGGAAACTGAGAAAGAAAGGGATAAAAACCATCCATTATGTCTGCCCGACGGTCTGGGCGTGGCGGACTTACCGGGTTCGAAAAATCAGGAAGTCCGTTGACCTGATGTTATCCATATTTCCGTTTGAGCAGGATTTTTTCAGGCAGCATGACGTTCCGGTCAAATATGTTGGACATCCGCTTGCCGGGCAAGTGGATTTAAAGCCGGATAAAGAAGGCGCGCGTCTGCGCCTGGGCCTGTCACCGGACAGGTTGACGGTCGCTATCCTGCCAGGCAGCAGGAGGTCGGAGTTGAACCGGTTGGCCCTGCCTTTTATCGATACGGCAGTCTGGTTGCGGGAACGGCGTGGCAATATCCAGTTTCTAAGTAACGTACTGGATGATGCAACCGAAAGGCAATTGAACGCACAGGTAAAACGGTACCAGGACAAGGGTCTGGAACTGAAAGTAGTGAAAAACAGGATGGGGGACGTATTGGCGGCTGCAGATGTTGCATTGCTCGCCTCGGGGAGCGTTACGCTGGAAGCGATGTTGCACAAGGTTCCTATGGTCGTGGCTTACAGGATGCATGGTCTCACGTTTTGGATAGTACGCGCGTTGATCAGGGTGGATTTTGTCTCATTGCCCAATTTGCTGGCAAATCATCGACTTGTTCCTGAATTTTTTCAGTCGGACTGCCGGGCTGAGGTGCTGGGGCCGGCAGTGCTGAACTGGCTTGATAATCCGGATGAGGTCGCGTCATTATCCCGACGCTTCACGGACCTGCACGTTTCCCTGAAATCCAACGCCGGCGAAACCGCGGCGCAAGCCGTCCTGGGCCTCTGTGACTAAAAAATGACGTTTGACCAGCAACTGATCGCGGGTGTTGATGAGGCGGGCAGAGGACCGCTTGCCGGACCGGTTATCGCGGCTGCGGTCATCCTGGATCAAGCCTGCAGCATCACAGGTTTGGCCGATTCAAAGACATTGTCGGAACAGCGAAGAGAACAACTGGCAGAAACAATTCGGGAAAAAGCAGTAGCCTGTTCCGTCGGCCGCGCGGACCACCTGGAAATTGACGAGTTGAATATATTGAATGCAACCATGCTGGCGATGCAGCGCGCAATTCACGCACTGGGCGTTGCGCCTGCGCGGGTTCTGGTTGACGGCAATCGTTGCCCGCGTTCAGACTACCCGGTAACGGCCATTATCAAGGGTGATCGAACCGAGGCGTGCATCAGTGCCGCTTCAATCATTGCAAAAGTCACAAGAGACAAAGAAATGCTGGAAATGGATCGACAATACCCGGGCTATGGTTTTGCCCGGCACAAGGGTTATCCCACCAGGGAGCATATCCGGGTATTGGCTGAAACCGGTCCCTGCCCGATTCATCGGCGCAGCTTCGCCCCGGTGAAAAATTTAGTTGTCAGTTTTTAGTTGTTAGTATTCTAAAGTGTTTTAAATACTAAAAACCAATAACTAAAAACCAATAACTAAAAACCAATAACCAATAACCAATAACAAAAAACCAAACAAATGGAAATGCCGGAAAACAAGTTTGTACATTTGCACGTCCACACGGAATATTCACTGGTAGACGGCCTGTTGCGTGTTGACGACTACGTTGATGCCCTGGTGAAGGGGGGGATGCAGGCTGCGGCCGTCACCGATTTGTATAACATGTTTTCGATGGTCAAATTTTACCGGAAATGCCTGGGTCGTGGAATCAAGCCTGTCATCGGCGCCGAAATCAATCTGGCGGATGAAGACGAGGAAGATCAAGATCACAGGCTGGTCCTGCTTTGCCAGGATAAAGCCGGATTTAAAAACCTGACGGAATTAATTACCAGGAGTTTTACTCAGGGCCAGGTTCGCGGCGCACCGGTTATTTTTCGGGACTGGTTGAGGAATCATGCTACTGGGTTGATTGTGCTGTCAGGGGCGAGGAACGGAGAAATCGGGCAATCCATCATTAATAATAATCACGATCTGGCCAGGGCGCAGCTTGCGTACTTCCAGGAATTGTTTCCGGACAGGTTTTACCTGGAATTACAACGTACCGGTCGGCAGGGAGAGGATATTTACATTGATGGCGCCATGACGCTTGCGGAAGAGTTCGGCGCGCCGGTAGTTGCAACCAATGATGTGCGGTTTTTGCAGCGTGATGATTACGATGCGCACGAGGCCCGGGTGTGTATTCAAAATGGCTATGCGCTGAACGATCCAAAACGGCCCCACCTATACAGCGGTGAACAATACCTGAAAACACCGGAACAGATGGATGAAGTATTCCAAGACGTACCGGAAGCCCTGGAGAATGCCGAACATATAGCCAGACGTTGTAGTCTGGAGTTGCAACTTGATGAAAATTACCTGCCCGAGTTTCCCGTTCCTGAAGGCTTTGACCAGGCCGGGTGGTTGCGCCGGGAGGCGGAAACGGGACTTGGGGGGATAGTCGACGGCAAGACTGCATCCGGCGCTGAAATTGACCTTGATGAATATAAACAGCGCTTGAACCTGGAGCTTGATGTCATTATCAACATGGGTTTTCCCGGCTACTTTCTCATCGTTGCTGATTTTGTCCGCTGGGCAAAACAGCAGGACATACCGGTAGGCCCGGGCAGGGGCTCCGGAGGCGGTTCCCTGGTTGCCTATGCCATGGGTATTACTGACCTCGACCCCATGGAACATGAATTGCTGTTCGAGCGGTTTTTAAATCCGGAAAGGGTGTCATTACCGGATTTTGACGTGGATTTTTGTATGGACAGGAGGGACGAAGTCATTGAATACGTTTCCCTCCGTTATGGTCGTGAGCGCGTTTCCCAGATCATTACCTTCGGCAGCATGGCCGCCAAGGCGGTGGTGCGCGACGTTGGCCGGGTGTTGGGACATCCGTATGGTTACGTCGATAAGATAGCCAAGTTAATACCGTTTGAACTGGATATGACCCTGGATCGGGCGCTGTCCGAAGAAGAAACGTTAAAACAGCTTTATGCCGAAGAAGAGGAAATAAGAATACTGATTGACCTGGCAAAAAAACTGGAGGGATTGGTCCGGAACGCGGGCAAACACGCGGGCGGCATCGTCATCTCTCCCCGGGCGCTGACGGAGTTTATGCCGCTGTACTGTGAAAAAAACACGGCAGTTACGTCAACCCAGCTTGACATGGGTGACGTGGAAACCATCGGTCTGGTCAAGTTTGATTTTCTGGGACTGCGCACCTTGACTATCATCGATTGGACTGTAAAAGACATCAATGGACTACTGCTTGATGAGGCTGCCGCAAAACTGAATATAAGAAACATTCCACTCAATGATAAAGACACTTATGAAACGATACGGCGCATGGATACCACAGCCGTGTTCCAATTGGAGTCCGAGGGTATAAGAAAACTGATAAAACGGCTTGAGCCTGATAAATTCGACGACCTGGTTGCCCTGGTGGCATTGTTTCGTCCCGGTCCGCTGGACTCGGGGATGGTTGATGATTTTGTCGAGAGGAAAAAGGGCAGGGCGAAGGTAAGGTATCCCCATCCCGCCCTTGAGACAATATTAAAACCGACTTACGGAGTGATCCTGTACCAGGAACAGGTCATGCAGATCGCCCAGGAACTGGGCGGCTACACCCTGGGTTCGGCGGATTTGTTAAGGCGCGCCATGGGCAAGAAGAAACGCGAAGAAATGTCTCTCCAGAGGGATAATTTTGTCGACGGCGCGGTGAAAAACCAGGTTGACACAAAACTGGCCACGTCTATTTTTGACCTGATGGAAAAATTTGCCGGTTACGGATTCAATAAATCTCATTCCGTCGCTTATGCTTTGCTGGCCTACCAGACAGCCTGGTTAAAAACTCATTACCCGGCTGCGTTTATGGCTGCCGTGCTTTCCTCGGATATGAATAATACAGACAAGATCGTCAGGTTGAGGGAAGAGTTGAGGAGGATGAAACTGACCTTGAGACCACCCTCTTTGAATGCCGGTGAGTACAAGTTCAAGGTTGTGGATAAGAAAACGATTTTATATGGATTGGGCGCGCTCAAGGGAGTGGGCCACTCCGCAATAATCAGCCTGGTTGAAGAAAGACGGGAGAATGGACAGTTTCCTGACCTGTTTGAATTCTGTCGGCGTATCGATGCGCGCAAGGTTAACAAACGCGTCATTGAAGTACTGATCAGGTCCGGGACGATGGACGACCTTGGCCGGAGCAGGAGTGTATTGGCGGCGAGTCTGGAGAAAGCGCTGAGGTTTGCGGAACAACATGCCGGCAATGAAGATTCAGGGCAGGACGACCTGTTTGGCCTTGAACTGATGGACGGACCTGCGGACAACAAGACCAGGCCGGAAACGCCTTATATCACGGTGGATGACTGGGAAGAGCACGATCGCTTGATGGGAGAGAAAGAGACCTTGGGCTTTTACCTGGAAGGGCATCCGATCACCCGCTACGAAAACGAACTGTCATCCTTTATTTCAACGAGATTGAGTAAGGTTAAACCCGGGATGAATTTAACGGTGGCCGGTTATATTGAGAGTATCCGTGTCCGTACCGGCGCCAGGGGGCGTATGGCGGAAATCATGCTGGATGATAAAACCGCCAGGGTCCAAATGACGGTTTACAGTGAAAACTATCAACGCTACCGTGACCTGTTACTGAAAGACCAGTTGGCCATAATAAAGGGGGAGGCGGTGGAGGACGACTATTATGAATCAGGTGTTTCCATCGTCGCCAGGGAGGTTTTCACACTCGCGCAATTGCGCGATCGGTTTGGCCTCCTGCAATTGAATGTATGTAAAGGTATGCTGGATAAAGATTTTATTGATGACCTGAAAGAAGTGTTGTCACGACACCGATTCGGGACAAATCCGGTCTGTATGGAATATAATAACGGCCATGCCTTGACTACTTTGCATTTCGGTAGTGGATGGACTATAAAAATCAGTGATGAACTCCTGGCCGACATGACGAAAATGGTTGGCCCTGATCACGTAACCCTGGGTTTTCCGGACAGGATCAGTTTGTAAGTGGGTCAATACAATGGAACAGCAGAATCAATCAGTCAATTTTCTTGATTTTGAACAACCGATTGCCGAACTGGAGGCAAAGATCGAAGAGTTGCGTCACGTCAGCGGTGACAGTGAGCTCAATATTCACGATGAAATAACCCGGTTGCAAAAGCGTAGTAAGGAACTAACCCAAAATATTTTTTCATCGCTCAGCGCGTGGCAGATTTCACAAATAGCCAGGCACCCGCTCAGGCCCTATACCCTGGATTACATCAGCAGGATACTTACTGATTTTAATGAATTGCACGGCGATCGTAATTTTGCCGATGACCCGGCAATCGTAACGGGTATTGCAAGATTTGACAGTCAACCGGTTGCGGTGATTGGACACCAGAAAGGGCGGGATATAAAGGAGAGAATCTACAGAAATTACGGGATGCCGAAACCGGAGGGCTATCGTAAAGCGCTGCGTATCATGCAACTGGCGGAAAGATTCAAGCTGCCGGTGTTGACGTTCATTGATACCCCCGGGGCTTACCCGGGGATTGGCGCCGAAGAGCGCGGGCAAAGCGAGGCCATCGCACGAAATTTGATGGTCATGTCCGAGCTTCGCACCCCGATTATCACTATCGTGGTCGGTGAAGGGGGGTCCGGCGGCGCCCTGGCAATCGGCGTGGGGGACAGGTTAAGCATGCTGCAGTACAGCACCTACTCAGTCATTTCTCCTGAGGGTTGCGCATCCATCCTATGGAAAGACCCGGAAAAAGCCGAAGCCGCGGCAGAAGCCCTGGGGGTAACCGCGCAAAGACTGCAACAACTGGACGTGATTGACAGAATAATTGATGAACCCCTGGGGGGAGCGCACCGGGACTATGATCAAATAGCGGCCAGCATCAGTGCAGAAATTAAAAGCCAACTCAATGAGTTTAATCAAATCAATATCGACGAGCTTTTGGAGAGTCGTCATAGACGGCTTCGTTCCTACGGCCATTTGCAATAGAAAGAAGGAGACTTTCTTTTAGCCACAGAGAACACAGAGGACACAGAGGATGACAGGTCAGACATTGAATAGCTCTGTGATCTCTGTGCCCTCTGCGGCAATGGCGCTATCATCCTTCCTGCAAACCCTCCCTGGTTGTAAACGGTTACTGGTTGCCTACAGTGGCGGCATGGATTCTCATGTTTTATTACACTTGCTCGCCGGCCTCAGGTTTGATACTGACTGTGAAATCAAAGCGTTACACATCAATCATAACATACAACATGAAAGCCAGGACTGGGCCAGGCATTGTCAGGAGATCTGCCATGCCCTGGACGTTGAACTTGAGGTGATTGACGTTGAGGCCGCCCAACCGGGCAGGGAAAGTCCTGAAAGCTGGGCAAGGCAACTGCGTTACGACGCATTTGAGCGCCTGTTGGTCGAAGACGATATTCTGCTCACCGCACACCACCAGGATGACCAGTTGGAAACGTTCCTGTTGCGATTATTTCGCGGGTCCGGGGTGATGGGTCTGGCGTCCATGCGCGCTGTCCGAAAATTGGGCAAGGGCCTGCACGCGCGGCCATTGCTGGAGCATTCCCGCGCAGAGTTGTTCGAATATGCAGCTCACAACAACCTGGACTGGGTTGAGGACCCTTCCAACGCGGATAAACGCATCGACAGAAATTTTGTCCGGCATGAAGTCATACCCGCCATAAAAAAGAGGTGGCCCTCTGTGGTCCTGCCTGTTACCCGGACTATTCGGATCAATGCTGACACACAGTTATTGCTGGATGAGGTGGCCCGGGAGGATTTGTCCACCTGCGCCACGGAAAAAACAGATATCCTGGTTGTTGACAGCCTTAAACGGCTGTCTATCCCGAAGCAAAAAAACGTATTACGCTACTGGAGTCGCGCTTTGAACCTGCCGGCGCCGGGCAGCCGGCATTTATCCCACATTATTACGGACGTTATACAGGCAAAACATGATGCGACCGCCCGGGTCTGCTGGAAAGGGGCAGAGCTTTATCGATACGGGTATCACATTTATCTTACCGCCCCGATGGGAAGGTTTGATAATTCAGCAATACGCTCGTGGGATTTCATCCGACCGTGCCAATTGCAATATGGGGAATTGACCGCGGTCGAAGGCCGGGGCGACGGGTTGAAAAAAGATTTATGTGTTAATGCCGCGGTGGAAGTTCGTTATCGTACCGGTGGGGAAGAAATCCGGCTGCCCGGGCGGACTTGCCGGCATAAAATCAAAAAACTGTTTCAGGAAACCAGGGTGCCGCCGTGGCTGCGCGAGCGCATACCTTTTATCTATATTGATAATAAACTTGCGATGGTCGCGGGCCTCTGGACCGACGCCGGGTTTCTTGCCGCCGACAATGAAGATTCCTGGATCATTTCCTGGAACCGCGCTGCCGACCTGATATTTTTAAAGTAATTTTATAGATGACAACACTACTTGTCGGGAATTAGCGGGTCGGGTAGGTCAAAAAATTCGATTTTGGCGGATTTCTGTCCCGTTTGCCTGAACGTATCGACTTCGCGTATGTTGGCGTCACTGGGCAATTTAAATTCCCCCAGTTGCTGCATGCCTTTATCCAGTTTTGATTTTGCCCTAATCACTGTTTCATGGAGTTCGGAGGAATAAGGCAATTTGTAGGCCCTCGGTTGGGTCCTGGCGGCGAGATCATCCAGGTCTTTGAGCCATAGATATATCATCCCTTTGGCACCTGTCATTTTATCCGGTTGTACTACGTCCGCGCCCACCAGGCGGAAGCGTTCCGGAGGTTGTCCGCCGGACGGCCAACCAAGCAATGGCGGGAAAGATATATACGTGACGACGTAAAAGAACGCCGTCACGACGATGGAACCGGCCTTCACTTTCCATGACCAGTCAGAATAAAGGTTGATGCTTAACAGCAATAACGCAATCAGGACATAGGCAGCGACCAGTCCGGTTATTCCCAGTGAATACACAATAATTCTCCTCAGCGCCAGTCAGCGGTTACGTGGTAATAATGAATGCAGGTTTGCATGGGTTTATTAAGACTATTAGCCACAGAGGGCACAGAGATCACAGAGTGGATCGAGTGTCTTTTTAATATCCGGGTAAGCTGCCTGTCTATCAATTTATCATGTCCGTTATTCATCATGTTTTATCTCTGTGTCCTCTGTATTCTCTGTGGCTATATTTTTCCTCTATCCGACAGATACCAGTTGTTTAGGCAGAAAATTGATATTTGACACTTTTCCGTCGATATTGATGCGGAACCGGAAAGCCGTTTTTTCATCTCCCGGGTTTTCCAGGCTGAGGGTATTGTAGTATATGATCTCCAGGGATGGGTTGACCTTTACCAGTCGCACCCGGACATCGACGGGTTCATGGGTTTCGGAGGCATAGTAATGCAGGTTGACGATATATTCACCTTTTACGACGCCCCGGACCGTCACCACTTCCTGGTTAAGGGGGTTTTGAAGTTCTTCTCCGTTAACCAGGATTGTATCGTTGATCAAGCCCCGATCATCCCGGTCCAGGTGGAGCAGGCCGGCTTCCGGGTTGCGAAACCAGATCACCCTGCCGTCAGGGTCTTCCACCCAGACGTCAATATCATCGGGATTATTGTCTTCCCAGGTTATGGTGAGGATATATTCTGCCTTGGGGTCAATGATCCCTGATTTGGCTTCGGGATTCATAAACATGATTGCCACGAGAAAAAGAAAAGTAAAACCCAGTAAGGCATTAAACAGCAAATCGGTAAACGGGTCTGATTGGTAATGCTTGTTGCTTTTCATGGAGAGGAATTACAACTTAGGCAATATATGGACCTGCGTCAGGTGTTTCGTGGTGTCGACCAGTTCATCGGCAGCCTGGTCCAGTATATGAAACTGGGCGGCCGTCAATATACTGCATACCAGCCCGGCGAACGTCGTATACAAGGCGGTGCCCATACCCGAGCTCATTTGTTTCAATATGTTCTGCATGGTATTTACGTCAAAGTCCGTCACGTTGACCACGGAACCGAGCATGAGAACAAATCCGATAATCGTGCCCAACAAACCCAGCTTTATCATGATATCCGTGATAAACCACCCCAGGTTATGGGGATTCTTGAGTTTTGCCTCAAATACTTCGATCAGCTCCTGGCTATTTGTTTTAGCCTGGCCGTTTGTCCCGGTTTCAGTTTGTGTTGCCGGTGAGAAGGTTTGATAAAACAGGTCCAGGAGATACCCGGTCAGCAGGCAATCAGGCAGTTTTTTATCGGCATCGATATAAACGTCGCCGTCCCTGATTGAAATTTCAGGATGTGCGCTCTGCCGGACCAGCGAATATACGTTGTTTGAGGTATTTATTTCGCAGGAAATAAAGTAGACCCGCCGGGCGCAATAAATGGTTATGAGCAAAAACAGCAGGGTGATGACCCAGGACAGCTTGCTGTTATCGCCCAGATAAAGCAACAGGAATAAGTTTTCTCGCAGTGCAATAAACACTGCGAAAGTGATCAGGCTGATTAGCATCAGCCATACCAATAATAAATGATGTTCACCTTTTTTCATTGTTCCGGTTTATTCCTGTATGACTACTTTTGTACCCAGGGAAACATATTTTTTCAGGTCATTCATCTCTTCATTTTTCAGGGCGATACAGCCTTCCGTCCAGTTTTGTGTTTCGTGTATCCGGTTTTTCTCAGCGGTAGTCCGCCCGATACCGTGGATGCCTATCTGCCCTCCCAATCCTGTGTTCTGGGGTGGCAACCTCTTCCTCTTGTACGCCTTGACGATATTTCTGAATTCGGCCGCGGAGATAATTTCATTCCTGTAACCGCGCCAGGCATCAAGCGGGTTAGGATAATTTAATTGCATGAAAAAATGAAATTTACTGTCGGTTTTGAAATTAACTACAGTGTACGTTCCCGTCGGGGTTTTATTGTCTCCTCGCTGTTTTTTTGTACCTTTCCCACCTTTCCCATGGGCGATATTATATTCTTTAATGACTTTATTATCCTGTTTAACTGCCAGGCTGCGATCGGTTTTGGATATCTCGATAGTGTACGGCGAGGCGCCGGCGACCTGGCACAGACTGAAGAGAGCAATGAGGAAAAAATATTTCACTTGAAAATATAGAGTTTTCCCGATATTTGGGGTCAGAGTAAAAATACTCAACAATAAATCAACACCACCTACCGGATTGACCGTATTTTTACTCTGACCCCAAATATTAAAATATAGAGGTTCCCAACGTGTCTATTTTTATGTTTTCGGCTCAGGAAATCAACTGGTTCATATCAACCACAACAGGTATACTTGTCTGATGGCACGTTCACATAAACGTTCTCTCAGTCATCTACTGCTTGTGCATGAAGTGGCATTTCTATTCCTGGTGGCCGTAACGGGCCTGCTCAGTGGCCTGTCCGCTTATTTCTGGCAAAAAACATCCACCGAATCTATCAGGATCAACAATTCCATCTACATGAGTGAACAAATACGCGGGGAGTTATACAGGCAACTGCAGGAGGTGACGCGGGCGCGGTTGTTCCAGGATGCCGATGCATTGGAAGTTTATTATGAATATTCGAAACGGATTGGCCGACACTTCAATCAACTGCGGCGTACGTCGCTGACCCGGAAAGAGGATGAGGTGATCCAGGCCCTGCAACAATCGTACAGGGAAATACAAATAGACATGTACAATATTTTTGATGATCCCAATAAAGCCGATGCCGACGTGAGGCTGGATATTCTGGATCTCCGCAATGCCGAACAGATGTTTGACGAGTTCGAAGAAAGATACCTGGAGTTCAAGGCGCTGTATGCAAGGCAACATCAGGAACTGGGACAAACCATCGAACTATGGACCGGGTACGCGCCAATCCTCATCCCTGTCCTGTTCCTGCTGGCGGTGGTTATTGTTATTTACACCAGTCGGATTATCCGCAATGGCTTCGTCAGGCCGGTTGCTGCAATCATGAGCGGCGCAGCGGAAATCAGCAGGGGTGATCTTTCACATAAAATACCCGAACAGGGCGTGAATGAGGTGGAAGAGCTGGCAAGTTCAATCAACCGGATGGCGGGCGAGTTGAAAACCAGCCGCGATGCCCTGGTTGAGCATGAAAGACAAGCGGCACTGGGTAGTTTGATTCCCGTCGTCGCGCATAACATCCGCAACCCTCTTGCCAGTATCAGGGCTGCCGCACAAGTGCTGGAAGACGTCAATGACAAGGCTGAGTTAAGAGAAGGCAAACAGGCCATCGTTGACACCATAGACCGTCTGGGACGCTGGGTGAGTGCGCTGGTATCTTATTTACATCCGCTGAAACCGGATTTAAAAAACGTCCGCGTCGTCGATCTCATAGATGCCGCGCTGGTGTTGTTACAGGGAAAAATCGCCGAGAAATCAATGGCGATCAAGCGGGGAAACCGGGACTTGTCAGTCAGGCTCATGGCTGATCCGGACCTGATGGAACAGGCTGTTTATGGCCTGCTGGCGAATGCGATTGAGGCTTCACCCGATGGTAGTGACCTGCTGATCAGCATGAATGAACGAGAGGAAACAATTGTGATCGGTATCCGGGATTACGGTCCCGGCTTACCGTTCCGGCCCGAACCGGGCAACCTGGAGCCGGGCCCGTCAACCAAGCGCTTCGGCACCGGACTGGGGATACCCATAGCGTTTAAAATTTGTCAGAGCCACGGTTGGAGCCTGGCCTTTGAAGTGGTGGAGAACGCCGGCACCCTGGTAACAATCACTGCACCGAAAAACAACCCCGACCGGACGTGATAATGAACAGCGATCCCCTTGTTACATCGACGGAAGTACCTCTCCTGGAGAAGTCCATATTGATCATCGAAGATGAGGCCGTGTTTGCCGGCGCCGTTCGGAAGCGTCTGAAACGGGGGGGGTATAAGACTGAGATTGCCAAAACCCTGGCAGAAGGCAAGGATAAAATCAGCGAGATAATGCCCGACCTGGTATTGCTGGACATGCGTTTACCGGATGGTTCCGGCCTGGATTTTTTAACCTCCCTGCAGGATAAGGATGAGAGTACGTTCCCCATCCTGGTAATGTCGGCTTATGGCGAGATTGAGGATGCCGTTTCAGCCATAAAATCAGGCGCGTCGGATTACCTGAAAAAGCCAATCGATCTTGACGAACTGATGATTACCGTCGAAAAAGTGCTGGAAAAAGATGAATTATCACAAAAACTCACCTATTCCAGTAAACGCGAACAACATGCCCATGAAGGGGTGGAGTTTCTGGGGAACAGCCCGGAGGTTGAGGCGATAAGGCAACAGATAAATCGCCTGAAGCAACTGACTCAAACCAGTCAGAGTATTCCTCCCACCATACTTATACTCGGCGAAACAGGGACAGGCAAAGACGTGGTAGCCCGATTGCTTCATGCCAACAGTGCCCGTTATCAGCGACCCTTCGTACACGTCGATTGCGCCAGCCTGCCCAAGGATTTGATCGAGTCCGAATTGTTCGGCCATGAAAAAGGCGCATTTACCAGCGCCCACGTTACCAGGACGGGTTTGATCGAAGCGGCTGAGGACGGGGTGCTGTTCATGGACGAAATCGGCGAACTGCCCATGGATTTGCAGGCAAAATTGCTGGCTGTGCTGGAGCGCAGGACCTTGAGGAAAGTCGGTACGACAAAAGAACGGCCCGTAGCGGCCTGGATTATCTCGGCGACCAACCGGGATATCGTCCAATTGGTCAACCAGGGTGAATTTCGTTCCGATTTATATTATCGACTGAATGTATTGGCAATATCGATAGCCCCGCTGAGACAGAGGGGCGATGACGTTATATTGCTTGCCGAACATTTCATGCAACAAAGCGCCAAACGCTACGGGATAAACGCCGTTACAATATCAGCGGAAGCCAAGCGGGCCCTGAAGTCATATCATTGGCCGGGGAACGTGCGCGAGTTAAAGCACGTAATAGAAAGAGCTGTGTTATTAAGCGGTGAAGGTGAATTATCGCCCGATTGCTTGTCCCTGAACACAAATATTGAATTCGAGAGATCGATTGATGCCGATTTAACGCTGGATAACGCGGAATTGCTGTTGATAAAGAACGCCCTGGAAAAGACCAACAGAAACGTGTCAAAAGCGGCCCGGGAGTTGGGCATTTCCCGGATGGCGCTGCGTTACCGGATTAAAAAACATAACCTGGAAATTTAATCGGAGACAAAAATGAGTGACAATACAAAACAGGCAATCGAGGCGGCAACGTTTCGCCACCTGGTCGAGTACCTGCAAGAGCATACGGAAGTACAAAATATAGATTTGATGAACCTGGCCGGTTTTTGCCGTAATTGCCTGTCAAAATGGTATCGCGCAGCCGCGCAGGAACGTGGAATTGAACTTGATTATGAGCAGGCCCGGGAACTCGTCTACGGTATGCCATACAGTGAATGGAAGGACAAGCACCAGCAGGAGGCGACCAAAGAGCAGTCTGAGGCATACGCCGCACGCGAGGCAACGTAGGGAACCTCTGATTAAGTCAGAGTTTCCGTAGATTAAAGGGTCTTTGACCCTGTTACTCAGTCAGTCCGCACGTCCTCGACGGATTCCTTGACCTTTGCCAGCATCCCGGTGAACATGTCGCTGTCATCAGGGGTCAGTTCCTTGAATATCTCATCCAGCAGCTTTTCATATTCCAGTTCCATCTCTTTGTACTCTATCCTGCCTTTGTCGGTCAGGGTAACCATGAAGGAACGGCGATCCGTCGGGGTGGGTTCGCGCCGGATAAACCCATCCTCCGATAATCGTTCGGCTATGCCGGTAACGTTGCCTTTTGACACCATCAACCAATGCGACAGCTCACCCATGGTCAGGCCGTCCGTAACCCGGTCCAGGGCTGACAATAATTCAAACCTGGGCAACGTCGTGTCGAATTTTTCCCGCAACATGGTACGGATCTCCTGCTCAACCATTTGCGTACACGATACGATCCTTAACCAGAGCCTTAACCCCTCCTTCTCGTGAGGGATATGCTCCAGCCTTTGTTCAACGATGTGCAGACGATTAGACATATCTGGTTGATGGTTTTTAGTTGATGGTTTTTTGTTTTCTGCTGATACGATTTTACCTGATTTTCCTAAAACTGGTTAGACTAAAAACTAAAAACAAAAAACTGAAAACAAGTTAGACTTAACCCGCATATTCACAGGCTGGTATGTTTCGTGTTAAACATAATACTTAACTTAACATATTTAACAGGGATAGTGTTCCTGTTTTTTTCCGGCTCGTCTACTGTCGGCGCGGGCACGTTGGAGGAGGTCAGGGAGCGCGGGAAATTACGCTGTGGCATCGTTGAAAGCAGTCCCGGTTTCAGCAGCATCAATGATGCCGGGCAGAGAATCGGGTTTGATATTGACCATTGCAAGACCATATCAGTCGCCGTGTTCGGTGAGGTTAAAATTCAATATGTCCCGGTAACGCCCCACACCGTATTCACACTATTGCAGTCCGGCGGAATCGATATTTTCCCCGACGGCGCCACCTGGTCCTTCATCCGGGACGTGTCTCTGGGGCTTGACTATACCGGCGTATACCTCTATGCCGGACAGGGTTTTGTGGTGCGCAAAGACGCCGGGGTGAAATCGGTAAGAGACCTGGACGGAGCAACTATCTGTATTGCCCAGGGCACCACCCTGGAGCAGAACATCGCCGATTACTTTGCTGATTACGGGATGGCGTATACCCCGGTAACCTTTGCTGATATAGACAAGGGGTTGCAAGCCTACTATGCCAATCGCTGTGACGCGTTTACCAATGAACGTCTCTCAACTGCGGGTCGTATCGCCAATTGGCCGGATCGTGACGATCATCTCATCCTGGACGAGGTTATCTCGAAAGAACCCTTCAGCGCCCTGGTGCGGCAGGATGACCCGCGCTGGCGGGACATCGCGCTATGGTCATTCAACGTTCGTTTTGCCGCCGAGGAACTGGGTATCAACCAGGAAAATGTCGATGCCGTCCGGAAAAATTCTCAAAATGCGGAGATACAAAGACTGCTGGGCCTGCACGGCGGGTTTGGGGAGAAACTCGGACTTTCCAATGACTGGGCTTACCGCATTATCAAACTTGTCGGAAACTATAATGACTTATGGGAAAGAAACTTTGCTCCGCTGGGTCTTAAGAGGGGATTGAATGCAAGCTGGAAAGATGGGGGGTTGCATTCGGCGTTGCCGTTCAGGTAGTCCGCAGATGACGCAGATGAACGCAGATAAAAAAGTTGTATTCGACGTTGTCTTTCAGGTCGTAGTGGACGGAGGCGGAGATCTGACCTGGAGGGCAGTAAGTTGAGGCGGAAAATAACAGACTGATGGCTATTTCTCTGTCTTCTGAAACACGGACTGTTGTTTATCAGGCAGCTTTATTGGTCATTATCGCCGCTGTCGGGTACCTGATCGTTTCGACTACGCAGGCTAATCTTGCGCGTCTTGGTGTTGATTCCGGTATTGACTTTCTCTGGAAAAGGGCCGGGTTCGAGATTGGGCAAAAACTGATACCTTACAACGCCAATTCCACTATCGCCCATGCGTTTATCGTCGCGCTACTGAACACCTTATTGCTGGCCGTGGTTTCGATTATCTGCGCCAGTATCCTGGGCATGGTGATCGGTGTCGCCCGTCTGTCCGGCAATTGGCTGGTGGCGCGCCTGGCTACCGTTTATATTGAAATATTCCGGAATATTCCCTCCCTGTTACAAATATTCTTCTGGTATTTTGTCGTGTTGCGCACGTTGCCGCGCAGCAGCGAGAGCATTGAATTTTTCAATTGCATCTTTCTTAATAACCGCGGCTTGTTTTTACCTGCGGTCAATCCCGGACAGGGTTGGGCCTGGATAGTGGCGGCATTGTTTTTTGCCTGGGCGGCCATTTATTTTTTAAGAAAGCGGCAACGACAACGGGATTTTATGCCAGGCAGAGCAGGGACGAAATCCGCAGAGCCCCGAGCTTCGGCGTCGTGGAATCTCTTGATCCTGGCAGCTGTTGCCGGTGTGATTATTTTGCTTGCGGACCTGCAATTCCAAGCGCCGGAACAAACCCGTTTCGGTTACCGCGGCGGTATTGTCATGATGCCTGAGTTTCTCTCCCTGGTTGTCGGTTTATCCATGTATAACGCGACTTATATTGGCGAAATAGTCCGGTCCGGGTTTACCTCCCTCCCCAGGGGGCAAACGGAAGCCGCCGATTCACTTGGGTTGCCCCGCCACCTTACACTGAGACTGATATTGTTCCCACAGGCATTGCGCGTCATTATTCCGCCGTTGACAACCGTCTATTTAAACCTGTTTAAAAGCACCTCGCTGGCCGCGGCCATTGCCTATCCCGAGGTCGTATCGGTATTTGTGGGAACGGTTAACAACCTGGTGGGTCAACCGGTCTTTATCATGGCGATAACAATGGCGGTTTACGTGTTCATCTCCTTGTGTATTTCCCTCTTCCTGAACTGGTACAACAGGAAGATTGCCCTGACGGTTGCCTGATCATGTCAATACGGACATGTCTGGAATGGGCGCGGGAAAACCTGTTTTCATCGCCGTTGAATACCGTGCTTACCCTGGCCGGCGCATACCTGGTCATTATGATATGTGTTCCCTTGTTTAACTGGCTGGTGATAGACGCTTACTGGGCCGGGACAACCCCCGGGGATTGCCCTGACAAAACCGCGGCCTGCTGGCCGTTTATCCGGGTGCGGTTTGATCAATTCATGTATGGACTTTACCCGGTGGAAGAACGCTGGCGCGTCAACCTGGGCATGATCCTGATAATCCTCTTCAGCTTGCCGCTGTTAATCCCGCGTTTTCCCCACAAGCGCCGCTTAATCCCGGTTTTGATTATCCTCTATCCGCTGGTTGGCATGGGGTTGTTCCTGGGAGGGCAATTTGGTTTGACTTACGTGGATACGGGCAGATGGGGTGGCTTTTTCCTCACCCTCGTCACGGCGCTGTTCGTATTATCCACCTCCCTGCCTGTCGCGGTCCTGCTTGCCCTGGGACGGCGCTCTTCCATCCCCCTGGTCCGGGTTTGTTGCGCAACCTGGATTGAATTATGGCGCAGCGTGCCGGCGCTGGTGGTCCTGTTTGTCGCCATCATCATGTTTCCCCTGTTTATGCCCAAGGGGATTGAAGTAGATAAGCTGCTGCGGGCACTCATCGCATTAACCATACTGATGTCCTGCTATATGGCCGAGGCGATACGGGGCGCCCTGCAATCCATCCCGAAAGGGCAGTATGAGGCCGCAGAGGCACTGGGACTGGGCTACTGGCAACGCACTTTCCTGGTTGTCCTGCCCCAGGCCATTCCCGTCGCCTTGCCGCAGATAACCAGCCATTTCATCGGTTTGTTCAAGGAAACGACCGTCCTGTTGATCATCGGACTTTTTGATCTCCTGGGAATGGTGCAAAACGCCGCCTCAGACCCGACCTGGCTAAGCCCGGGCGTAAGCGCAACGGGTTACCTGTTTGTGGCCCTGTTTTTCTGGCTGTTTTGTTTCAGCCTGTCAAGATACAGCGCCTGGCTGGAAAGAAAATCATCCCTCTATAAATCACAATGACTACTGAACACAAGAGGCCGTTTCCCAGGTCATCTATCGCTTCAATGCCTTCCGCTAAACCGGGCAAAATCCCGCCGGACAAGTCTGACGGTATGATAAGGTTGTCTCATAACGAATCCTGTTACGGTCCAAGCCCAAAAGCACAGGCAGCTTACCAGTCTGTCTCCAAAGAACTGAATCGTTATCCGGACGGCGCCCAGTACGAGTTACGCCAGTCCCTGGCTGAAGTCCATAAGCTGGAGATTAACAGGATTATCTGCGGGAACGGCTCGGAAGAACTGCTTGGGTTGCTGGTCCGCGCCTACCTGGGAGATGCTGACGAGCTGCTGTTGACGAAGAACCACTTCATCATGTACTCGGTCTACGGCAGGACGCAGGCCGCAAATATTACCCTGGCGCCCGATGAGAATTACCGGGTCGACGTCGCCTCGATCCTGGAGCGAATTTCCGCCAGGACCCGAATGGTTATCATTGCCAACCCTAATGTTCCCGCGGGTACCTGCTTGACCCGCGAAGAAATCGAGGACCTCCATAGCGGTCTGCCTGAAGACGTGTTGCTGGTTATCGACGGCGCCTATATGGAATACGCGGCCGGCGCTGTCGCCACCGACTGTGCCGAGCTGGTTGCCAACTCTGAAAACGTCGTAATGACCCGGACGTTTTCAAAAATTTATGGCTTGGCCGGGTTAAGGATCGGTTGGGCCTATTGCCCAATGCACGTGATGGAGATCTTGCAGCGCATCCGCTCGCCGTTTAACACCAATGCCGCGGCGCTTGCGGCAGCGGGCGCCGCAGTCCGGGACGTTGAATACACCAATTCCATGCGTGAGAGAAATGCTGATTCGTTCAGGAGGATTATGGCTGCGCTGACAGCGATAGGAATACATGTAATCCCGAGTATCACTAACTTCTACCTTATCGATTTTGCCGACAGGGAGCCGAAAAATGCCGCAGCGGCGGCCAGTTATCTCAAGGCAAAGAATATCCTGCCGGGGCCGCTCATCAGTACCGGCGGCCATGAGAACCTGCGTATAACCGTAGGAAACGATATGGAAAACGACGCCGTCATTGCGGCTTTAACAGGGTATATGACAAAGCCGAACTCTGACTGAAACTTATTTTGTATCCACAGATGAGGCAGGAAGGAATTTTAGAAATCTACTATTTCTTTATAAAGTAGGTAGCGACACCACCGATCACGATACCGGCAAGACTTGAACTTATCAGCATTTTGAAAAACTCGAAATGTCCAGCCACGTAAGAAGCGTAGAGCAACCACATTATCAATAGACTGAATGTTATGGCGAGCAGCATCGAAACAATATCCCTTAGCAGCCGTACTCCGCGTTCGGTACGCGTCTCGACACTATCTTGAAGAGTTCTGATTAAATGGTCAACAACGATGTTGCGTTTATCTTCGTCGTTAATGTGAAGCGTAGACTTTATTGCATCTCCGAATTTTAAGTACCTGTTGTCATCCATTTCTTCCCTGTTTGGGCTTGGTGTTTGAGGGCATTGGTCAGAATCTTCTCTGACTCAGGATTTGATTTCAAAATCTCCTGAACTTCAGGGTCATTGAAAAAATTTGTCGCGGCTGTCTCCAATATTTCTTCCGCAATTTGGTGTTTCTTTTTCCTGTCGTCTTTTTTCAGTATGCCCAGCATAAAGTTTCTCCAGAGTATGTATACTCTTGTGTTATGGGCCAAGTATAGCACAGGAGATAAGCCGAAAATCAACTCCCGGTTGATTTTATGGGCGGACGCGGGGCAAGATAATATAAGGCCAGGGACTTGGCATACCGGCGCTGGGCATTTCAATCAATACCGGACCGGTTTCCTTAAATGCTGCCTGCAGGGCTTTACGCAGTTGCTCGGGCGTTTCCACGTGAAAGCCCGGGGCGCCGAAGCTTTCCGCGAAGCGCACGAAATCCGGGTTGCGTAAATCCGAGCCGATGATATTTCCGCTGAAGTTTTCTTGTTGATCTCTTTGAACATTGCCATAAGCGTGGTTGTTGAATACGATATTCACCACGTTCAATTGGTATTTCACCGCGGTCGCCATTTCCGTTGCCTGGTACATAAATCCCCCATCTCCACCCAGCACAACCACTTTTTTATCAGGATTGGCTACCTGCACCCCCAGGGCCGTTGAATAACCATACCCCAAATTGCCCTGGTAGCTGCTGGTGATGAAATGCCGGGGTTGATAGACCGGAAACCCATACCATGAGGCATAACCGACCTGGGTAACTTCATCAACCAGGAAGCCGTCATCCGGCAGTTCCTCCCGGATCACCTTCAATATTTCCATTTGCGGTCCGACGTTCTCCTCGAATTTTCTGAACGTGGCCGCTTTCAGCTCAGTCAATTCGTCCTTGCGCGATTTCCTTCCGGCGCCGTGCCGCTGCAGGGCCGGGACCAACTTGGATAAAGCAGATTTTGCGTCTGCGACTATGCCTGTTTCCGGCTTGGCGATACGCTCTATCTGGCCGGCGTCCACGTCGATACGGATGATTTTTATACCGTCGTCGAGTCCCCAATACAGCTGGGGGTTATCCAGTCTGGTTCCTACAGCCAATACCACGTCCGCCGTGGCCCAAAGCTGGTGACCCGCGGAATATGGCTGGCTGAGATAGTGCCGATCGTCAATGATTCCTTTGCCGTTCCATAATGTAGTGCAGGGCGCCTGCAACATTTCCGCCACCTGTAACAGTTCTGCCCCGGCATCCACACAGCCATGTCCGATGACGATTAACGGATTCTTTGCCTTGCCGAGCAGGCGGGCGGCATTTTCGACCAGGTCCGGATCAGCCTGCAGAGGTTCCTGCGGCTCCGGTCGAGGGGGGATTTCTACTTCTTCCTGCAACCCCATGATGTCCAGCGCCATCTCCAGGGCAACGGGGCGCGCCGGACCCGAATTCATTTCATGGAAGGCCCGATTGACCAGGCGCGGGGCGTCAGCCGGTTTTTCTATACGCTCAGCCCATTTTGTCAGGCGCTGCAGGATGCCCAGCTGGTCCGGGATCTCGTGCAGGAAGCCGACTCCCTTGCCGATCCAGTCTGATGGGATTTGCCCGGCCAGACATAACACCCGCTCGTTGCCGGCAAAAGCGGTACACAGCGCCGCCGTGGTATTCAGGATGCCGGGGCCGGGCACCACGGTGTAAACACCCACCTTACCGGTAGAACGGGCATAACCATAGGCCATGTAAGCCACGCCCTGTTCATGGCGGGAGTTGATGACCCTGAGAGCATCGCGCTCATGGTATATCGCATCGAACAGGTGATAGGTTTGTCCGCCCGGCAGACCGAATATGGTATCGATATCATGCTGGCGCACCGATTTGATAATTGCTTCGGCGCCGGTCATTTTAGTCACTTAATCATTCTCCATATATTATATTTGTAGCGTTATCCGATTTTCCCAGTATGCATTATAATACCGAAGATATATGGGGTCAGAGTAAAAATACGGTTAATCTGGTAGAGGACGCGGGATCATTGTTGAGTATTTTTACTCTGACCCCAACTTTGATGGAGAGCTACGGGTGGCAGTCGTATTGATAACCGGTTGCAGTAGTGGTTTTGGTAAAGTCAGCGCGATTGCATTTGCCAGGGCAGGCGATCATGTCTATGCCACCGCGCGCAGCGTGGATGACTGTGCCGATATTGCCGGTATTGCTGATCGGGAAGGATTGGCCCTGGATATCCTGCGTTTGGACGTGGTTGACACCGAGGCAACCAGGTCAACGGTGGCTCGGGTAATCAATGCCTCCGGTCGGATAGACGTGTTAATCAATAATGCCGGCGTCGCCATGCCCGCGGCGCTTGAAAGCCTGTCCGATGCCGACATTGACCACGTGATGAGAGTCAATTTCTTCGCGCCCGTTCACCTTTCCAGGGCCGTATTGCCCTGTATGCGTGAACAAAGACACGGGCGTATCATTATGGTGTCGTCATTGTCTGCACTGGTGGGATTGCCCGGAGAATCAATGTACTGCGCAAGCAAGGCAGCCCTGGAAGCCATGGCCGAGGGGCTGCGTTATGAAGTTGATCGTTTTAACGTCTTCGTATCTGTAGTTGAACCCGCTTTATTTAACACGGAAATGCCGGATAAGATTGCGAAAAGCCTGGTCTGTCTCCCAGACGCACCCTATGGATTATTGATTGAACACCTGCGCGCCGGAGCCGAGGCAAACTCGGGGCAGGGTGATGATCCCCAGCGGGTTGCCGAGTTATTAATCAGGATTGCCAGGGATAAAACTCCCGCTTTTCGTTATCCCGCAGGTGGGCAGGCGAGAGCAATCACAGGCAGGATAAATCGCCTCACGGATCATTCAAGGGAGCAGTTTATTCGCGCCGTGAATGATACGGCATGGTGGTCGGCCGGCGAGGGCAGACCGGATAAGCTCTAGATGAGGTTCAGTGCCTCAATATTTGGCTTAAGAATAACTTAAGCCGGTTTGATGAGGGATTGTTAAAGAAATTTTCCGGGTTGTTTTCTTCTATAATCCGGCCTTCATCCATAAAGATAATCCGGTTGGCCACTTCCCGGGCGAACCCCATTTCATGGGTGACACATAACATGGTCATGCCGGAAGCGGCCAACCCGGTCATCGTTTCCAATACCTCGCCGATCATTTCCGGGTCCAAAGCCGACGTGGGCTCATCGAAAAGCATGATTTTGGGTTCCATACATAATGCCCGCGCGATGGCCACACGCTGCTGTTGCCCGCCTGACAATTGTGCCGGGAATTTATGGGTGTATTCCTGCATTTTAACTTTGCCGAGATAATACATGGCCAGTTCTTCCGCTTCTTTTTTACCGGCTTTCCGTACCCTGGTCGGGGCAAGGGCCAGGTTTTCCAATACGGTTAAATGAGGAAATAAATTAAACTGCTGGAACACCATGCCCACTTCTTCGCGAATGGCGCGGATATCCCTGTTGTCAGTCAATGTCATTCCCCGGACGATTATTGATCCCGATTGGTGAGCTTCCAGCGCGTTAATACAACGGATAAGAGTGGATTTGCCCGAGCCGGAAGGACCGCATACGACGATTTTCTCACCGGCGCTGACCTGGAAATTGATATCTTTCAGCGCGTGGAACTCGCCATACCATTTGTTCAAACCATCGATTTGAATGATATCGCTATCAACTGGTGCCTTATCACGAGGATTCGCCATTTCAATTTGTACCGTTTGGAGATATGTTATTTGCTTTAACGCAATAATTTAACAGGGATTAACGCCTTCTATTTAGTAGTCGTCAGTCAGAAATGGTTTGAGGTCCGAACATTTCAGATCCCACGATAAAAATTCTTGACAGGAAAGTAATTCATGCTTAAACTATCTATAGGTTTTATATCTAACTTTCAATAGTTATCATTCAATCAGATTTTACAGTAAAAGATTGAATCAACAAGAAGTATGACTTTTACAAAGGGGACCCGGATGAGGATAAAAACATTTTTATTTACTGCGCTGGCCGCATCCATGGCATTCCCTGTTTATTCTCAGGGCGCGCTGGAAGAGATTGTTGTAACGGCACAGCGGAGGGAGCAGAACCTGCAGGAGGTGCCCGTGAGTGTAACTGCGTTCACCGGCGCCATCGTAGAGCAGAGTAATATCCGGGCTGCGAGGGACTACCTGACGTTAACGCCGAATGTTGCGTTTACCGATGACGGACAGGTCGGCAGTAAAGGCATTGGCCTGGCCATCCGCGGTGTCAGCAACCTGATCTCAGGGGCGGCTGAAAATTCGGGTATAAACTCCATAGGCGTCTATATGGACGGTTTCAGTATCGCGTCCGTGCCTAACGGGGTTATCAATCCTGCCTTGACAGATATCGAAAGTATTGAGGTGCTGCGCGGCCCCCAAGGCACTTTTTTCGGGCGTAACTCAGTAGGTGGCGCTTTGAACCTCAGGACTGCAGACCCGACCGATGAATTTGGTTTCAAGCTGACTGTCGGTGGTGAAAGTTATGAAAATGCCAATGAGATGGGTAATGTCAGTGCTGTTATCAATGCGCCTGTATCCGAAGACTTCGGCCTGCGCGGTGTTTTCATGTATGAAGACAGTGGTGGCCGGGTAAAAAACGCCTGCGCCACCGGTGCAACGGCGGCTGAATGCCCTGGTTCAGTGGAAAATAATTTTACACCCAACGGCGCTAAGAACAGCGGCTATGAAGAATTTTTTGGTCGTATCAAAGGAGTATGGAACATATCGGAGGATACCAGTGTTAGTGTTAACGTAAGTTATTACGATATAGATCAGGGTCATGATGAAAACGTCCCCTCGGGGATCCTGGACGTGGACACCGTAGATACACTGGGAATATCAGAAGCCATCGATCCCGGTACCGGATTCTGGCCCGACAACAGGAACAAGCTCAGCCATGACCTGGGCGAATACAATAAAAATGAAGCATTAATAGCGATCCTCACTATCCAACATGAAATTTGCAATACATTCAAAATTACATCTATCACCGGAGTCATTGACGCGCAGAACAAACGCTTGTTCGACCAGGATCTGGTTGGCGGCGTTGATTCGATCGATAGAACCAATCACTATGAAGGGACCTCCTGGAGCACTGAGTTACGACTGGATTATTCCGATTCGAGTATGGACTGGACGATTGGATTTATGTACTCCAAGGATGACCAGGAGCAGGACAATCTTGTGGCTGTTTCTACTAACGCAACCCATACATTAAACGGAGTTGGCTGGTTGCCGCCGTTTCCAGAAGACCTGGGTCTGGCCTTTAACCACAAAGGCTATAAGGTAGAAGAGCAGGCAGTATTTGCCGATTTAACGTTTCACATGACAGAAAGTCTGGATATCATCGCCGGTGGCCGGTTTACCCGGAGTCAAGTGGAAAGAGAATTGGCGGCCAATCGCATCGGACCAACAACTGATTTTTCAATGGGCGCTTTCCACTTTTTCCAAACGTGGACAAATTTTCCACGTCCCGTAGCGACCGGTGACTCAGAGTATTCGGACTTTGCCCCGCGTTTTGGCGCTCGTTTTCAGGTCATGGATGAAGTGAACGTCTACGCCATGGTGTCCAAAGGTTATAAACCCGGCGGCAACAGCGTCGGCAATAACACGAACGTGGATGGCGATCCCGCGTTTGCCGCAAAATATGGTAACGAAACCTTGTGGAATTATGAACTGGGGTTGAAATCGGAGTTACTGGAAGGTCGCCTGCGTTTGAATGCGGCAGTGTTCCACCTGGAATGGGATGACCTGCAATTTGAATCCTTTTTCTTCCTGACTCCGGGTGATTTATCATCCAACGTCGACCAGATCGTCAGTATTGAAGACGCCGAAGCAAGCGGCGTGGAAATGGAAATGATCGCCCTGGTGACTGACGGTCTGACTGTCTCGGGCGGTTTCGGTTACCTGGATACCGAGATAACCAGCGACACAATCGTCCAATTATCCGGCGGATGGCGTCCGTCCCTGCTTGGGCTGGACCTGCCCAAGTCTCCGGAACTGACCGCAAACCTGGTGGGCGAATACCGCTGGCCGATTGGCGGAGATAATGAAGCCTGGGTACGAGTGGAGTACATTCACCGTGATGGACAGTATTCTGATATTGAAGGCTTGACGAACCAACAGTTGAACGGTCCCTCACCGAATGACTCTAACAAAATCCATAACTCAGGTCCCAATGAATATCCGTACCTGAGTCCGGATTATGATTTGTTGAACCTGAGAGCCGGCGTCGAATGGGGCGCCTGGAGTATCACAGGCTTCGTACAAAACCTGACTGATGAAAAATACTATACGGGCACACAGGAGAACTTTGGCGTCAGTGGTATCCGGTTACGACCCAACCCGCTTACCATTGGCGGTTCCATCAGCTATACCTACGGCGGGATATAGTCACTGTCGCCTAAGTCATCGGCTACTCTGTTGTTTGCCCCGTTGTTTCATCAGGCAGCGGGGGGGTTATATCTCACTATGAAAAGGACAAACTATTAAAGACGGGTTAATTGTTCCTGCAGAGCGGTATTGCTCAATTGGCGTCCTATCAGAACCAGTTGAGTTTTGTGTATTTCATTAGTCGCCCAGGGATCGCCTTTTGTGACTACACAGCGGTCTCCGACGAGATGAAATACACAACGGTGGTCGTTATCGGTGATATTCAATATGCCTTTTCCCCGATATACATTGACCGGCATGTCAGCTACAAAGGTCCTGAACAGGTCCAGCTTAAAGGGTCTGTGCGATTCGAAAGAGATGCTGTCGAATTCCAATAAATCATTTTTGTGATGCCGTTTTACTGAGGTTAGTCATTTTAATTCATTCCGGATGGAAGCCTGTCAGTTGCTTTCGTACAACAATAAAACAGGGAGTTACGCCTTCCTCGTAGTATAAGTTACTGGGAAATGGTCCAGGTATAAACACTCGGATTCTACGACAAAACCCTTGACAGGAAAATAATTTATGCTTAAATTATTTCAAAGGTTTTATTAATTGCATTCGATAGTTATAATAAAAGCAGGTTTAGTGAAAAAGCTTACATAAACAATGAATATGAATCTTTCAAGGGGGTTCAGATGAGAATAAAGACATTTTTATTTACGGCGCTGGCCGTATCAATGGCATTTCCCGCTTATTCCCAGGGCGTGCTGGAAGAAATTGTTGTAACGGCACAACGCAGGGAGCAGAACCTGCAGGAGGTGCCGGTCAGTGTAACCGTGTTCACCGGCGCTGCCGTTGAGCAGGCTAATATCCGGGCCGCCAGAGACTACCTGGCTCTTACACCGAACGTTGCCTTTACCGATGACGGGCAGGTGGGAAGCAAAGGCATCGGTCTGGCCATTCGCGGCGTCAGTAATATGATCTCTGGCGCGGCTGAAAATACTGGCATTAATTCCATAGGCATCTACATGGACGGTTTCAGTATTGCGTCCGTGCCTAGCGGGGTGTCAAATCCTGCCTTGCCGGATATGCAAAGCATTGAGGTGCTGCGCGGCCCCCAGGGCACTTTCTTCGGGCGTAATTCAGTAGGCGGCGCTTTGAACCTCAGGACTGCCGACCCGACCGATGAATTTGGTTTTAAGCTGACCGTCGGTGGTGAAAGTTATGAGAACGCCAATGAGATGGGCAATGTCTCTGCCGTTATCAATGCGCCTGTATCCTCTGATTTTGGTTTGCGCGGTGCTTTCATGTATGAAGACAGTGGGGGCCGGGTCAAAAATGCCTGTGCAACTGGCGCTTCGGCTGCTGAATGTCCCGGTTCAGTGGAAAATAATTTTACGCCCAATGGCGCCAAGAACAGTGGTTATGAAGAATTCTTCGGCCGGATCAAGGCGGTGTGGGATGTTTCGGAAGATACCACCGTCAGCGTCAACGTGACCTATTCCGATATCGATCAAGGCCATGATGAAAACGTTCCTTCGGGTATTCTGGATGTCGATACCGTTGACACATTGGGAATATCGGAGGCTATTGATCCCGGGACGGGATTCTGGCCGGATAACAGGAGCTATCTCAGCCATGACCTGGGCGAATATAATAAAAATGAGGCATTGATCGCTATCTTCAATATCGAACATGAATTGAACGATAATCTGAAACTTACCTCCATCACCGGTGTCATCGACGCAAAGAACAAACGCTGGTTCGATCAAGACCTGGTTGGAGGCGTAGATTCAATAGATAGAACCAATCGTTATGAAGGTACTTCATGGAGTACTGAATTACGATTGGATTATTCAGGCGATTCCGTAGACTGGACGCTTGGCGCGATGTACTCGAAAGACGAACAGGATCAGAATAACCTGGTAGCTGTTTCCACAAACGCAACCCATTCTTTAAATGGGGTCGGCTGGCTGCCGCCGTTCCCGGAAGACCTGGGTCTGGCCTTTAACCACAAAGGTTATGAGGTGGAGGAACAGGCAATATTCGGTGATATAACTTTTCACATGACGGAAAGCCTGGATATCATCGCCGGTGGCCGGTTTACCCGGAGTCAAGTGGAAAGAGAATTGGCGGCCAATCGCATCGGACCAACAACTGATTTTTCAATGGGCGCTTTCCACTTTTTCCAAACGTGGACAAATTTTCCACGTCCCGTAGCGACCGGTGACTCAGAGTATTCGGACTTTGCCCCGCGTTTTGGCGCTCGTTTTCAGGTCATGGATGAAGTGAACGTCTACGCCATGGTGTCCAAAGGTTATAAACCCGGCGGCAACAGCGTCGGCAATAACACGAACGTGGATGGCGATCCCGCGTTTGCCGCAAAATATGGTAACGAAACCTTGTGGAATTATGAACTGGGGTTGAAATCGGAGTTACTGGAAGGTCGCCTGCGTTTGAATGCGGCAGTGTTCCACCTGGAATGGGATGACCTGCAATTTGAATCCTTTTTCTTCCTGACTCCGGGTGATTTATCATCCAACGTCGACCAGATCGTCAGTATTGAAGACGCCGAAGCAAGCGGCGTGGAAATGGAAATGATCGCCCTGGTGACTGACGGTCTGACTGTCTCGGGCGGTTTCGGTTACCTGGATACCGAGATAACCAGCGACACAATCGTCCAATTATCCGGCGGATGGCGTCCGTCCCTGCTTGGGCTGGACCTGCCCAAGTCTCCGGAACTGACCGCAAACCTGGTGGGCGAATACCGCTGGCCGATTGGCGGAGATAATGAAGCCTGGGTACGAGTGGAGTACATTCACCGTGATGGACAGTATTCTGATATTGAAGGCTTGACGAACCAACAGTTGAACGGTCCCTCACCGAATGACTCTAACAAAATCCATAACTCAGGTCCCAATGAATATCCGTACCTGAGTCCGGATTATGATTTGTTGAACCTGAGAGCCGGCGTCGAATGGGGCGCCTGGAGTATCACAGGCTTCGTACAAAACCTGACTGATGAAAAATACTATACGGGCACACAGGAGAACTTTGGCGTCAGTGGTATTCGATTGCGACCCAACCCACTGACTTTTGGCGGTTCGATTAGTTATACCTACGGTGGAATCTAGTCACTGTAACTTAAAGTCACTGGATACATTTTTATTGACCCCTGCTGTTTCAGCAGGGGTTTTATTTTTTTTGGGATAATAGGGAGCGACTGTTTTTTCGTCTACCAGAACCCTGTGAATCGAATAATCGGGACAATTATTTTCCTGTTTCTGGCAACTGCGTTCCCATGTGTTGCTGAAGAATCGTCAAGCATGAGTAAACAAATTGATCAACGTTCGTACACATTGGGTGGTTTAGCCACCTTTGCGGAGATGGTCAGGGTCGGTGTCAAGACACTGGCACTGAGCGCGGCCGTTACGCCGGAAGAAATGGATGATCTGGTGGGTGACGCAAAGCGAATTGCACAGGAAGAAGGTATCCTGCTCTATCGCGAAACAGACCTGATTGTCACTGATCTCTTTCCGGCTGACGTTGCCAAAGGCAAACACGTTCTTTTAATCTATAAAGGAACCACCCTGGATCAATACCTGACTTTGAAAAAGACAAAGTCTGAATTGCTGAAATCAGGCTCTTATGAAGGTGAAGCGCGCAAGAACATAGCCCGAGGATTCGGTAAGCTCCTCAGCTACCCCGACGCCATAATCGAAGAAAAGATAGATAAAAACCTCAGGTCAGCCCAACACCGGAAATGAGCATGTTTGAACTTGTTGTAAGTCCAGATACAGGGCCTATCAGGGGATGGTCAAGTACAAGGAGGATGGTATATCGGCAAAGGCAATAAACCCGAAATACTCATAAAATGATTTCGCTTTTGCGTCCTTAGCGTCTACGATCAGGGCATAAGCAGCAACTTCAGCCCTGCCTCCCTGCCTCAGGGTCGGACCTACATAACCATAAGATTTTGCTGATTAATTCATCTATATATGGCCTTTTTTCAACCTTATAAGGCGCTTTTTGCTATGAAAATGCGCATTATAAGAAATATCGCTTACCATCGTAGCCTGTTACTCTCTTGAAATAATGTTTTTGGCCATCAAAAACGCGTTCTAAGTCTTAAACCAGGCGCATATTCAGGCTTTTGTATAACAAAATGAATGGATTATGTTGGTCCGACCCCAGAGCCTGAGAACACCGCCGCCAGTGGATTGAGGATAAGCTCACTAAAAACACAACCATCCTCAACAACAACCCGCCATGCCGCTCGCCTTTACCGGTCATCCCCGGGCCGACGGCACCCAAAGTCTTCCCTGTCATCTCACACATAAAGAACCCGTTGTATGAACCCGTTGTATGTTGACAGCTTCTATAGCGACATAGATAATCAGGTCATACTAACTTGGAAGAATGGTAAATGTCAGATATTACTATCCATACAACTGAAGAGATTTCAGCCAGCCTGAGCCAACTCGCCGAGGTGATGGGGCAGCCAAGAGAGCGAGTGATTGAAGCTGCGTTAAAGCAATATATTTCAGAGCAGGCTTGGCAAATTGAAGGCATTCAGCAGGCGCAAAAATCGCTTGAAAAAGGCACAGGCAAGGATTTTGAGGTGGTTATTGAAGATCTGCGAGCGAAAATCAAACATAAGCAACATAATATCTGAAAACCAATGAAGATAAGGATATCGCTATATCGTACCTTATCGAGTTAAGAAAAATACATTAGAAATCCTGCGCGTCTATCATTCGGCAAGAAAATGGCCTGATATTCTTATCTGAATTCGGGCAATGGAGCTTGGAATTGAGCCGCTGCTCTTCAAGCACGATGCACGGTCTGGCGCGCTGTAGCTAAAGCCTCTTGCAGGGGCTGGTTGGGAGTAAAAGCCCGGTTCAGAGCCGTACTGAACGCGCGAAAGTCGCGCTGGGTCAGGGTGAGTCTAGATTCTTGATCAATTATCGCCCGTGCTTTTTCTTTTGCAGCCGCGCGCACAAAACCTGCCATGCTCGTCCCCATCAGGGTTGCTGCCTCGGAAAACATCTCCTTGTCTTCTTTATCCAGTTTCAGGTCAAAGCGGGCCAACGTTGTCATTACACTATCCCCCGGGTCCGGAGTTCTGAATGTTGTCTGGTTCAGTATCTGTTAATACGGTGTTTTACCGTATTAAAAAGGCATGTCAACTTTGTTGACAACACTGTGCTATTTTGGACGCTTATGATTCAGGGCTTGATAACTGATTACAATCAACCCGGCGATAAATACAGCAAATGTAAAAATGAATAAGTATTCCATTTATAGCTCCTCTAACTGGTCAAGGCACATGAAAACACGATGGTTGATAAAAACCAAAATTACCGTCACAACAATAACGGAAATTGAGCAAAGTATCAGAATTGATTGCTTTGCTGTTTCAAAGTTCTGAACGAACCACGCCAGTAACGAAAGGTCTGTTACAGTAAAGATAGCAAAAATAATCTTATACCAGCCAATTTCCTGTTCAATTCGTTTTTCCTCAGGCATATCAGGAATTATAACATAGCCTACTGGGATTTATTCCCCTGCAGTGTCACCGAGATGTTGCTCCAGGCCGAGAACGACACCGTCCTGGGCATCAGAGGGTAATGTCAATCAGGCACAGATGTCGCTGCTCACATAACCCGTCCTATTGTTTTTTCGATACCCCTCCAGTCAGCAGCTTCAATCTTTTCTTGTGACGCCAACCAGCTTCCGCCGATGCAGAACACGTTTTCCAGTTGCAGGTAGTCCTTGACGTTATTTTCATTCAGGCCGCCGGTCGGGCAAAATCCGACCTCGGGGAATAATTCCCGGAAAATACCAAGAGTTTTGATGCCGCCTGATAATTCCGCCGGGAAAAACTTCAGGTAACGTAAGCCCAGTTCCCTGGCAAACATCACCTCGGACACGGTGCTGACGCCCGGCAAATAGGGCAGGTCCAACTCTCCGGCTGTCCTGACAAGGCGCTCCGTCATGCCGGGACTGACACAGAATCGAGCGCCTGCTTCTTTTGCCCGGCGAAGCTGGTTGACTTCGGTTACCGTACCGATACCGACAAGCATCTCCGGGCATTCACTGATGATATTTTGCGCGGCTGCAAACCCGCCTTCCGTACGCAAGGTGATCTCAATGAAGTTAATGCCGCAACCCTGTAGCGTTCGGGCCAGTGGTACCGCCCGATCCGGGTCGCTGACAGTACACGCGGGAATAATACTTCCTGTTGGGATAATATCCGTTATGGATTTCATAATAAACTATACTGAGCCAATAATTTTAACCTGTAAATGATTAACTGGAAAAAACACGGTCCCTACAAGATTGCGGCTATTGGCGAGTGTATGATTGAGCACAGGTTCGATGGCTCTCCTGATTTTTCTCCGGGATTTTCAGGCGATACGCTTAATACCCTGACCTATATGGCAAGATTATCGAGCAGGGACGAGATGCACATCTTCTATATCACCGCGCTGGGAGAAGACTCCGATAGCACCGCAATGTTGGCGGCATGGAAGGCAGAAAGTATTAATACGGAGTTAGTCAGACGTTTCCGGGGGAAGCTGCCGGGACGTTACACTATTTCAACCGGGCAAGGTGGAGAACGTTGTTTCAGTTATGACCGGGACCAGTCTGCAGCCCGTGATTTGCTCAGGGATGATTACGCGGCAACATTGCAAAATGTCTTGAAAAATTTTCATGCGGTCTACTTGTCCGGCATATCGATTGCAATACTCACGCCCGCTGACCGGCAGAAAATGCTGGTTTTGCTGAAATCGCTACATAAGGCAGGCGTCATTATCGTGTATGATCCCAATTACCGGGCCGCGTTGTGGGCTTCCCCCGGAGAGGCAAGGGACTGGTCCGGTCAAATCTATCGTGAAATCGACGTGGCCTTACCCGGATTTGACGATGAAAAAGCGCTTTTCAATGACGCTACACCGGCGCATACCTGTGCCAGGCTGGCAGATATGGGCATTGCGGAGGTAATAGTGAAAAATGGTTCGTCGCCTTGTACGGTCTCATTCGGACGACACATTTCCGACTACCCGGTAACAAGACAGGAACAGGTTGTCGATACTACCGCCGCGGGCGATTCCTTTAATGCAGGTTATATTTCAGCAAGATTGTCCGGTTGTGATATCGATGCTTCGGTACGGGCCGGACAGTCCCTGGCAAGTCTGGTTATTCAATATCCCGGCGCCATCATCCCCCGCGACGCTATCCCGGAATAGTTTTTAGTTGTCGGTTTTTAGTAAAAGCTCGGAGTAGAATTAACCAACAACCAACAACTAAAAACCAATTATGCAGACCAACTCATCATCCACGAAAACCTGGTCATCAAAGCTGACGTTTTTGTTTGCCATGGTCGGCGCGTCCATCGGCCTGGGGAATCTTTGGCGGTTTCCCTACATCGCCGGTGAAAACGGCGGCGGCGCCTTTATTATCGTTTACCTGGCCATCATCCTGTTGTTGTGTGTGCCCCTGATCCTGGCTGAACTGGCCATGGGCCGGCGCGGCGGCAAGAGTCCGGTGATGACGATGATCAGTCTTTGCAAGGAGGGTAATCATCATGGTTTCTGGAAAACCATCGGCTGGTTAAGTGTTATTTCACCGGTCTGCGCCCTGTGTTTTTACGCGGTTGTCGCCGGCTGGTCCCTGGACTACGCCGTTCATGCCCTGCGCGGCGTTTTTGTTGCCATCTCGCCAGGGGATGCCGAAAGACAATTTGATAACCTGCTTGCCTCTCCTTACCGGCTAATCCTGTGGTATACCTTATACATCGCGGCAACCGTATGGGTCATTGGTATGGGCGTCAGGCGCGGCATTGAGACGGTGACCACTTTTATGATGCCGACCTTGTTTGTCATGATTATCCTGCTCGTGGTATATGGTCATATCGAAGGCTCTCCGGGCCGGGCCTGGCAATTCATGTTCAGCCCGGATTTCTCCAGTCTCACCTGGAGAAGTCTGCTGGTGGCCCTGGGACAGGCCCTGTTTTCCATCACCGTCGGCACCGGGGCGTTGTTGACCTATGGCGCCTATTTATCCAGGGATATGTCCCTGCCGGGACCCACCTGGCTGATTGCATTCAGCGACACCCTGGCTGCCCTGTTGGCCGGACTGGCTATTTTCCCCATCGTTTTTGCATCCGGGCTGAATCCGGCAGGGGGGCCGGGATTGATGTTTATTACCTTGCCGGTGGCGCTGGGTGGCATGCCGGCCGGCCATTTTTTCAGTGTGATATTTTTTGTACTGCTATTTTTCGCTGCATTTACCTCATCATTGGCCATGCTGGAACCGTTTGTTTCATTCATGGAAGACAAGGGGCATAAGCGTTTTACCATGTCGGTGGTCAGCGGCTCGGTCATCTGGTTTGTCGGTTTATCTGCGGTGTTGTCATTTAACGTTATAAAGGATTTCAAGCCGTTATCTTTTATTCCTCTTTATGCCGACAAAGGCATGTTCGGCATCATTGAATTTACCGTGTCAAATATCATGCTGCCCGTGACCGCGTTATTGATAGCGCTGTTTGCCGGTTGGGTCATGTCCGCTAAATTGTTAAGAGAAGAAATGGGCATAAAGAACGACATGGCCTTTCAGCTGTGGCAGTTGCTCACTCGTTACATTGCCCCAATCGGGGTCGGCTGCGTACTGGTATTCGGTTTAATGTGAGCCGGATAATCGTTTCGACAGTAATTTCTCTGATAAACCGGGGCCTTTGCCCGGTTTGCTCCAGGGACAGACCTGAATACAAATACCGCAGCCGTAGGTCTTGGTGAAATAGGGAACGCATTTATCAAAATCCACGTACCATTTTTCCACCCCCCGCACTAATTGCCTGTCATCTGAAATAGCGTCAGCCGGACAATCTTTGGTGCAACGCCGGCAGGCAAGGCAAAGGTCATTGACGGCGATATCAACAGGCTCATCGATTGCCAGGGGAAGGTCGGTCAACACCGTGGCCAGGCGCAGGTTAGCGCCGAATTCCCTGTTGATCAGCGACCCGTGTTTGCCCAGTTCACCCAGCCCCGCCTTGATTGCGATGGGGATATGTAATATGTCGGCGCTTTCACAGTAGGCGCGTGCAGGCCATCCGAGTTTGCGGATATAAGCGGCCAACCGGACCACCGTACTGGTGATCTCCGTATAGACGCGCAGTGTCTCAAGCCCGCCTTCCGCATCGGTCACGTGTTCATCCATCAGTTCAAAATTCATCGGACTGACGATTGAGACAGCGTACTTATAGGGTTGGTTGACGTGCTCATACTGTGCGTCTTTCGTGAACGTCGTGATACCGACGGCGCCGGCGCCGAATTGCCGGGCGACCTGTTTGATTTGCGTGGACATGGCGTCGCGGTCGGGCACTTTGAGCCGGTTTTTGGCGACGGCCCCATCCGCTTTGCGCAATAACCATCTTGAACTCATGCCCTTGATGAATAACCTGAATGGCATGGTCATCAGGAAGAACAACTCCATTGCCTGCCATTCTATCTTGCGGAAACCCGAACTGTGGAATATCTGGACGGGTTGCCGTTTGACGGTTCCTCCCAGGCCGTTGATCTCGTTTCCCGATTTAGGTTTTGAACGGTAATTGAAATGATAGACGGGGGCGGGCCAGACCTGCTTCATCACTGCTTTTTCTCCAGGAGGTCCTCAAGAATGACTTCAGTATTTTCTTGCTGTGCCCGTCGGTAAGCCCGTCTGATTTGACGTCCCAGCGTCAACCAGGTGATAAAAAAAGCAAGACTATCCAGGAAAAGACCGGCATCGCGCTTAATACGCTGACACAGAGTCGGGTCGGTCAGGTAATATTTTTCTTCAAAAGAGCGCGGCATTTATCATCAGGCGCTACGCTACTTCACACATCGGTCTGACCTGTGGCGGTGGTAGTGGACGGCCTTCTGAGTGGAAGTGAGTCAATACATCTTCAACCACCTCACATAACTCGCCATACAGGGACCTGGGATCATCTCCATGGATTCCCGTGATTAAATCGGGGCATTTTCCAATGTAAACCTGGTCT
This sequence comes from Gammaproteobacteria bacterium, assembly GCA_965248145.1. Lineage (GTDB taxonomy): Bacteria > Pseudomonadota > Gammaproteobacteria > Eutrophobiales > Eutrophobiaceae > JAAXHV01. The sequence goes on from OZ252091.1 coordinate 2,043,226, forward strand.
TCTTCGCTCCATTCAACCCATTTATGATATTGATCACTCTCTTTCATTCTCTCTATAGCTTGCTTGTTTCAATCATCGGATAAAGATAATATCAAATCTGGTAACAGAATAAACCGCGTTATATGAAAATTACCGATGCAAAAGTCATTGTAACCTGTCCGGGGCGCAATTTCGTCACTCTGAAAATAGAAACAGACGAAGGCGTATACGGACTGGGTGACGCCACGTTGAACGGGCGGGAACTGGCAGTCGTATCATACCTGCAGGAACACGTCATCCCCTGCCTGCTTGAGCGTGACCCTCGCCAGTCGGAAGACCTGTGGCAATATCTCTACCGCGGTTGTTACTGGCGGCGCGGGCCGGTAACCATGACGGCCATCGGGGCCGTGGATACGGCTTTATGGGATATCAAGGCAAAATTGGCGAACATGCCCCTCTACCAGTTGCTCGGCGGCAAGAGTCGCCATGGAGTGATGGTTTACGGTCATGCAAATGGCGAGGATATTGCCCAGACCGTGGATGAAGTGGGTAAATACATCGACATGGGATATAAGGCCGTTCGAGCGCAATCCGGGATCCCCGGACTGGCCTCTACATACGGCGTCGGGAAAGATCGGTTGTACTATGAACCGGCCGACGCGAGCCTGCCGGTGGAGAATACCTGGTCAACGGAAAAATACCTGGATCACGTCCCCGTCCTGTTTGACAAGCTCCGGCAGCAATACGGATATCAACCCCATTTATTGCATGACGTACACCATCGTTTAACACCCATCGAAGCGGCTCGCCTGGGCAAATCACTGGAAGATTATCGCCTGTTCTGGCTGGAAGACGCGGTCCCGGCCGAGAACCAGGAAGGGTTCCGTCTGATCCGGCAGCATACCGTAACGCCGCTGGCGGTCGGCGAAGTGTTTAACACCATCTGGGATTGCAAGGACCTGATCCGGGAACAACTGATTGACTACATACGAACTACCGTAGTACATGCCGGCGGGATCACCCACCTGCGCCGAATTGCCGACCTGGCCGCGCTTTACCATGTCCGCACCGGCTGTCACGGAGCGACGGACCTGTCACCGGTCTGCATGGGCGCGGCCCTGCACTTTGATACCTGGGTACCGAACTTCGGGATCCAGGAATATATGCGTCACAGCAGGGAAACCGATGAGGTGTTTCCCCATGCCTATACGTTTAAAGACGGGTTTCTCCATCCGGGAGAGACGCCCGGCCACGGCGTTGATATAGACGAAAAGCTGGCCGCAAAGTTTCCTTACCAGCGCGCCTGTCTCCCGGTAAATCGACTGGAAGACGGCACTTTATGGAACTGGTGACTTATCTGGTTGCCGGTTTTCAGTTGCTTGTTTTTCGTGATCAGGAACTGGAAACTGACATCGTACATGCTCATCCATTGGTGACTTATGCGGGCTGATTTACCCGTTGATTTATACACTGCGGAACAGGTGTGGGAACTGGACCGGGTGGCGATTGAAGACCGGGGTATTCCTTCCATCACGCTGATGGAACGGGCCGGGGCCGGCGCCATTGATGTTCTGGCCGCGCGTTATCCGGACGCAAAAAACCTGATCGTTGTCTGTGGCGGGGGAAATAATGCGGGTGACGGTTATGTGCTGGCGCGCCTGGCAAAAGAAAACGGCCTTGGGGTCAGGGTTATTGCCCTTGTTGAACCCGGCAAACTCAAAGGCGACGCCGCTGTCTGCGCGAAAAAATTCCTGCGCACCGGCGCCATTGAGGAAACTATCGGGATCGCCGATTTGGCCGCCGCCGATTTGATCATTGACGCCTTGCTGGGTAGCGGATTGAATCGGGACGTAAAAGATTCCTTTGCCGAGGTTATCGGGCTGGTCAATGAGTCAGCTGCCCCGGTCCTGGCCCTGGATATCCCTTCAGGTCTGAATGCCGATACCGGTAATTGCATGGGCACGGCCGTCAGGGCCGATATGACATTGACGTTTATCGGATTGAAACGCGGCCTGTTTACCGCTGAAGGACCTGAGTTCTGCGGCGAGGTACTGTTCAGTGATTTGGGGACGCCTGATGATATCCATGCCAACGTCAAGGCCGGCGCGCGGTTGATCAAGCCTTCGAACGTGGCAAAAAATCTGCCGATGCGCCCCCGTGATGCCCATAAGGGCCGACATGGACACGTGCTTGTCATCGGCGGTGATTACGGTTACCTGGGCGCTGCCGTTTTGGCGGGGAGTGCGGCCGCCAGGGCGGGTTCGGGCCTGGTAACCGTAGCGACCCGGACGGAACACGCGAGTCATTTGTCATTGTTTCGCCCCGAATTAATGACTGTGGCCGCGTCCTCGTCCCGGGACTTGAACGCGGCCTTGAACAGGGCCGGCGTTATCGCCATCGGTCCGGGACTGGGGAAATCGGACTGGGCGCTGGAGTTGTTCTCAAGGGTGCTGCAGACCCGTCTGCCACTGGTGGTGGATGCCGATGCCTTAAACCTGCTGGCCCTGGAGAGCCAGCGCCGGCAAAACTGGGTCCTGACGCCGCATCCGGGTGAGGCCGCCCGGTTGCTTGGCGTCAGTACAAAAGAGATACAGGCGGACAGGTTTGCGACGATTAGAGCTTTACGGGATAAATTCGATGGAACTATCGTTCTCAAAGGCGCCGGCAGTCTGGTCCTGGGTACGGATGGACCGATCCATCTCAATTGCTCAGGTAATCCGGGGATGGCAGGTGGCGGAATGGGCGACGTCCTGACCGGGATCATAGCCGGACTGGTTGCCCAGGGCATGGAGCCTGACGTGGCGGCCGTAGCGGGAGTTTACCTGCATGGCCACGCGGCTGACCTCTGTGCCGTTGAAGGAGAAAGAGGAATGCTGGCCGGTGATCTCCTCCCCATCATCCGTACTCTCGTTAATCCGGACCTATGCAGGTAACCATTGCCAGCCCTGAAGAAATGGAATTGTTTGCGGCCTGTTGCGCCCGGTACATCAGCACGGGTTCCAATCTGTACCTGTATGGGGAATTGGGGGCGGGGAAAACCACTTTTGTCAGGGGCGTGTTACGGGCGCTTGACTACCAGGGGATTGTAAAGAGTCCGACTTATACCCTGGTTGAGCCTTATGACGTTGCTCCCTACCGCATTTATCATTTCGATCTCTATCGGATTACAACACCATCGGAATTGGATGATATCGGTTGCCGGGATTATTTTGATGGTCACGGCGTCTGTCTGGTGGAATGGCCGGAGCGAGGCGCGGAGTGCCTGCCGCCACCGGATTTAACCATAAAAATCCGCATTAACCGGACTCGGAGAGACGTACATTGTCAGGCGCATACCGGTTCCTGGGAAAAACACCTGGGGAAAATCATGACTGAAATTTCTCTGAAAACTAAAAAAAACAGTCAGATAGCTTGATTTCTTCATAAAAGTTTGAGATAGTTGTCGTCCCTGTATTAAATCAAGGGCTTGGCAAATGAAGCGTTATATTTCAAGTTATTGTTTGTTACTGATTTTTTATATCTTTTCCGCCACGGCGGAAGCTGTTCAATTGAAGAATATCCGGGTTTGGGCCGCCCCCGATCACACCCGCGTCGTATTTGACGTCACCAACCCCGTCCGTCATGACCTGGAATTATTAACTGAGCCCTTTCGCGTCGTTATCGACATGGAAAATACCCAACCACCCGCCAACCTGATACAACCGCAAACACGGGACAGGTTTTTACGGGGGATCAGGACTGGTCAACATGGCAGTTCCCTGAGAGTCGTCCTGGATTTGAAAAAATATTCCAGGGCAAAGAGTTTCCTGTTGGCGCCGAACAAATACTATGGGCACAGGTTGGTCGTGGATATATTCGATGGGAAAGAAGAGCGACCCCCGCAGCCGCAGGTTGAAATAAAAGAAGAAGCGAATCCTGCGGGTTTTCGTGACGTTGTGGTCGCTGTTGACGCGGGTCACGGTGGCGAGGACCCGGGAGCATCCGGGCCAAGGGGAACCTATGAAAAGACGGTCGTACTGCAAATAGCCAGGAAATTAGCTACGCTCATAAACCGGGAACGCGGGATGCGTGCGGTATTAACCAGACAGGGCGATTATTACCTGCCGTTGCGCAAGCGTATCAGTCTCGCGCGCAAGCACCAGGCTGACCTGTTCATTTCCGTGCACGCCGACGCTTTTCGTAATTCCAGGGTACAGGGTTCTTCGGTATACGTTCTGTCAAGGCGTGGCGCCAGTAGTGAGCATGCCCGCTGGCTGGCGGAGCAGGAGAACGCATCCGACCTGATCGGCGGCGTCAGTCTTGACGACAAGGACAACCTGTTGGCGTCGGTGTTACTGGATCTTTCCCAGACGGCAAGCCTGGAAGCCAGTATTGACGCGGCAGAAGGAATCCTGGGTGGCCTGAAAAAAGTCGGCAAGCTGCATAAACCCAGGGTTGAATCCGCGGCGTTCGCCGTCTTGAAATCCCCGGACATACCATCGTTGCTGGTTGAAACCGCGTTCATATCCAATCCCAGGGAAGAAAAGAGACTGCGTAATTCCGCCTACCAGCAACAGCTTGCCCAGGCCATGGTTGCAGGCCTGAAACGCTACTTTGCAGTTCATGCCCCGGGCGACTCGCTGCTGGCAAACCGATCTCAGATCCAACATACCATAGAGCGTGGCGATACCTTATCTGACATTGCCAGGCAGTATCAGGTCAGTTTACACACTTTGAGAGCGTTAAACGGCTTGCCCAGTGACAAGATCAGAGTAGGGCAGGTATTGACCATACCTGTCACCAGCGGAAGCTGAAAAATCATACAGGATTTGCAGGTGTATAACCCGCACATAGCGTAATGAAAATTCCCAGGATTGCCGAGCTTCCCGCAACCCTGGCAAGTCAGATCGCGGCGGGAGAGGTGATAGAACGGCCGGCTGCCATTGTCAAGGAGCTGCTGGATAACAGCATCGACGCCGGCGCCGGCAACATAAACGTTGATATAACGGATGGCGGCCATAAGCGAATAGCGGTCAGTGATGACGGTCACGGCATCCATCCCGATGATATTGAACTGGCGCTACGGCGCCACAGCACCAGCAAACTCAATACACAATCCGACCTTGATTGTATTACCAGCCTGGGATTTCGCGGTGAAGCCCTGGCGAGTATTGCGGCAGTTTCGAGGTTTTTACTTGTTTCCAGAGTCGAACAATCCGACTCGGCCAGGTCATTGTCTTTCGATCCGGTCAGCGGCCACTCGGACCTCAAACCCGCGGCGCGATCCCGAGGAACCACGATAGAGGCTGCCGATATTTTTCAATCCACCCCGGCGCGACGTAAATTCCTGCGCAGCCGGACAACGGAGTTTCTGCATATTGCCGAAGTAGTCAGGCGCGCGGCTTGCAGCCGCTTCAATATCGCTTTTACGCTGATCCATAACAACAAGATGGTCTTGCATTACCGCGCCTGTCAGAGCGACAAGGGCGAACGGGTGACCGACGTTTTCGGCAATCAATTTGCGAGGCAATCAATACCGGTGGAGTATGAGTTCCGGGGTATGAGATTATGGGGCTGGCTGGGGGGCGGCGACCTCAGTCGCAATCAATCCGATCGGCAGTTCTGTTACGTCAACGGCCGGGCTATCCGGGATAAAAAAATATATCATGCGGTTCGCTCAGCGTTTGGTGACGCGCTGCCCACGGGTCGCTATCCGTCATACCTGTTGCACCTGGACATTGATCCGGCGGTTATCGATATCAATGTCCACCCGACCAAGAGTGAAATCAGGTTCAGGAATACCCGGAGCGTCCATGATTTCATCCACGTCAGCCTGCGGGATGCACTGAAAGCGTCCAATACACTTGAGTTTGAGGTTGCCGCTGAGGCGCCCGCAGGCAGTCCGGCAATGTACGGCAGGAGTCCCGGCCAGGGGCGGCAACTCCAGGTAAAAGAAGCGGGTCTGTTCTATAAAAACATCACCCACAGGGAGGAACAGGATGATCTGCTTGAAAATAATGCCGGGCTTGGCGCGCCGTTGGCCGCATTGGCCGACCGGGTCGTGATAACGCAAAGAGGGCAGGAGTACGTCCTGGTAAACTTTCAGGCGGCAGTGGAGTATGTTTTACACTATCAATTAAATCGGGACTACCTGGATAATGCCATCCGCCACCGCCCCTTACTGGTCCCCGTTGAGATTGAAGCCGGCCCCGAACAGGTTGAGCTTGTCGAGAAATATGCTGACTTGCTGGAAGAAATCGGCCTGTCGTTGAGGGTTGTTTCCGCCGCCGCCATCGCCATTAAGACAATCCCCACTCTGCTTGAGGAGGCTGACGTTAAAACGTTGGCAAACGCCGTATTAACCGGGTTGCAGGACTTGCGTGACGGCGGGAGGCGCGGAGATCAGTTATTGAAAGTCATGACAAAAAACAGGGGGGCAAGGGAGCAGACGCCAACGAAAGTCATGATGCAGTCCCTGGTGGACGACCTGGATCGGACCGATCTGGATACTACACAGAAGCACTGCAAAGGACTGTGGCGGACCGTGTCGACAGATGAAATCAGCAAGTTGATCGATGACTGAACCCGGCGCCGCCAGCCCCGTGATCTTTCTGATGGGGCCTACGGCCGGCGGCAAGACGTCCCTGGCGGTTGAACTCGTCGGACGGCTTCCGGTAGAGATAATCAGTGTTGATTCAGCCATGGTATACCGGGGGATGGATATCGGCACGGCAAAACCAACCCGGGACATCCTGGAGAAAGCCCCTCACCGATTAATCGATATATGCGACCCGGCCGAATCCTATTCGGCGGGCAGGTTTCGGCGGGACGCCGTAACGGCCATCAATGAAATCAGGGAGAATAATCGAATCCCGTTATTGGTCGGCGGCACCGGCCTGTATTTTCGTTCTCTTGAGCAGGGCTTCTCCGATTTACCTTCCACCGACCCGGCAGTACGGATGCGCCTGACGAAATTGTTGCGAGAGCGAGGCTCCGGGGCTCTGCATGATGAATTGAGCCAGGTCGATCCTGTTTCGGCCCGACGCCTTCATCCCAATGATTCGCAGAGAATACAACGGGCGCTGGAGGTGTATGAAATGACGAAAACACCACTTTCCGGGGTTTTTGCCGAAGGCCGTCTGGAACCGCTGCCCCATGCCGTCATTAAAATGGCGCTTGCCCCGTTTGACAGAAGTATCATTCATGAACGGGTACGGCAGCGTTTTACCGGGATGCTGGAGGATGGCCTCGTGGATGAAGTAAGCGGCTTTTTTAACCGGGAAGATATGCATGAGGGTCTGGCTTCAATGCGAATAGTCGGATACCGGCAAATATGGCGCTATCTGGAAGGTCGGCTCAGTTACCGGGAAATGCGGGAACGAGCTGTTATTGCAACGCGACAACTGGCAAAAAGGCAACTGACCTGGCTCAGGAGGGAGAAAAATATCACTTGGTTCGACAGCTTGAAACCTGAAGTATTACATGAAATTCTGAAATTTTTGAGTAACAGTCCCGCGTTTTCCGCCAGTTTGTAATATAATTGGATAGATTCCCGGAATGTTGTTATCGGTTACAGGAGCGAACCGAAAGGGGAGTGCTGACAATAATAATCAGAACAACTGATAATGAGGCGTTTTTATGAGTAAGGGGCACACACTTCAGGATCCATTCCTTAATGCCTTGCGTAGAGAACGGATTCCCGTATCCATCTATCTTGTGAATGGCATAAAACTGCAAGGGCAGATCGAATCTTTTGACCAGTTCGTGATATTGCTTAAAAACACCGTTAACCAACTGGTATATAAACACGCAATCTCAACGATTGTACCAACCAGAAGCGTGAGATTACCGCCGTCAGAAGAAGAAGGTGGTGAGCACTAACCCGCATATCGCGGGGGTTTCATCATGGCAACGGCGATGATGATGATAAGCAACAGCGCTGCGTTCAGTTGGAAGGCAATCGAGAAGCTGCCGACTTTATCTCCGATATAACCCGCGATCACCGGTCCCAACATGGCCGCGGTAGTCATGAAATTCATGGTGCCGAGTATTTCCGGATTATTTTTCTCTCCGAAATAATTCAGCAGCAGTAAGGCAGTAGCCAGGAAGCACATACCGAAGCCGAAGCCTTCCCCAATGGCAAAGACGATAATGGCGCCGGGGCTGTCTGCAACAGAGAGAGCCAGCATCCCCGTCATCTCGCCGATCAATGCCGCAACCAGCAGCCATTTGGGGTCAATACGAGTGGCGATCACTCCCCCCAGGGCGCGCGATAAGGCGTTCACTGCGCCGTCTGCGCTCAATACCAGAGTGGCAAGCGCCGTCGATATGCCGAGCATGCTCAGGTGGGTAAAGGCCCAACTGTTCATGGTCAGGGTACAGAACAAGGTCAGCGTCAGCGCCGCTGTAATCACGTAATATTGGGGTGTGCGTAGCACATCCCGGAAGCGCCAGTCGATCTTTGTCTTAAAAACCCTGTCTGAGGTTTTCTCTTCTTTTACTCCGCCGGCAGCGCCGCCATTTTCACCTTCTGCGGGCCGATTGTTAATGAACGCGACAGCAAACAGCATCAGCACCAGGATGGAAGCAGTCATGGACCACCAGTGCACTCGCCAGGAATCCGTGTTGCTGATGATGGTTGCAACGACAGGCGGACCGGCTACGGCCCCCAGGCCGCCTATAGTCATATACAGGCCAATGGCGAAGGAGCGTTTGTCAGGAAGCCAGTTATTAATCAGGTGAATACCCGGCACCGTCGCGCACAGGGCGTATCCCAGACCCAGCAGACTCGCGCCGACACAATACTGGTACAGACCGGAAGTCAGGGAAATCAGGACAAAACCGCCCGCCATGATCGCAGAGCCGATAATATAGGTCGCTTTGATGCCGAAGCGCCGTATGGTCCAGGCGGGCAGGGTGCCTGCCAGTCCCACCATCAGCGCCAGCAAGGAAAAGCCTGTGCCGGCCTGTGACCAGCTCCAGGATAAATCCTCGATCATATAGGGCAATACGACACCCAGGGAGGTAAAGGTGGAGGCAGTGATAAAGAAAAAGAATGCACTGGCGATAGCAAACAACCACCAGCGTCTTAATGTAGACGGGCTGGTCATTTAATTATTCCAATCGCCGAAAACCACACTGGTCATACTCAATGATTTGTGCACGATATAATCAGTTTCGATACTGACCTTATCACCCTCTGCGCGCGCCCCCAGGGTATACAACAGGGGACAGAGATGTTCTGCAGACGGCACCGATAGTGCGGCTTCCTGTCCATACCGTTGATATTCCCATACACCCCGGGGATCATCAGACAGAATACGTTCTTTAATACAGTCATTGAACCGTTCGGCCCAGTCATAAGAGGGAGCCGCGGGGTTTTGCCAGTCCATCATCGCCAGGTTATGGACAATATTGCCGGTGCCCATGATCAGTACACCCTCTTGCCGCAACGGCCGCAGTCGCCGTCCGATTTCGTAGTGTCCGTCCAGTGGTCTGTTCAAATCAAGGCTGAGTTGAACCACCGGGATATCCGCCTCCGGGTATGCTTTGATCAGTACGGACCAGGTGCCGTGATCGAGCCCCCACGATTGATCCATGAGTACGGGATCCGGCGCCAGCAGATCACACACCCGCTGCGCCAATCCGGGTTCGCCTCTTGCAGGATATTGGAGATCAAATAACGGTCCCGGCAAGGACCTGCCGAAATCGTGGATCGTTGCCGGCCTTTCCATGGCGGTAACAGCACTGCCGGGGGTACGCCAGTGCGCCGAGATGGATAAGATGGCTTCGGGACGTTTGATCGTGTCGGCAATACGATACCAGGCTCGCGTTGCCTCATTATCCTCGAGCGCATTGGTCGGATTGCCATGCCCGAAGAAAACAACGGGCATCATGGATTCATTGGCCTGTTGGGAGGCTGGCATCAAATCAGGGTTTCCATAAATATGTAGCGTACGCAGACTATCATGCAGGTAAGAAAAAACAAAATCGACAATTGAGTCTGGGTCATATCACTTCGGATGTAACTGTTCGCGATATTTATCCCTGCTCTAGAAAAAATTGTGCTATCATAAGTGTACGCATTTATAGGAGCTTACTGTTATGCTGTCATTCGGTATAAGAGATTTGCGTGAACAAATAGGGTCTTACACTGCACAAGCCGAAGCCGGGGTTATCAGTGTCATTACCCGCAACGGAACGCCGCTGACCGTTAACATTCCGTTTGACGACACATTGGTCAGACTGGGCGCGCACAAGGCGCTTGCCGTGAAACTGTACCAGGAAGGCGTGTTAACGCTCAATAAGGCCGCCAAACTGGCCGGGATGCCGATGGATAAATTTATCGCGGTACTGGGTTCGGCCGGCATATCTGTGTTCGGCTACGATACCGATGAGATCCGGAAGGAACTGGACAAGTTTTGAAACCGACGATAGTTGTTGCTGATACAAGCCCGTTAATTGCCTTGGCGACCATGGACTTGTTGCCTGCGTTACGCATCCTCTTCCAGACCATCCTGGTACCATCCGCCGTCGTCAGGGAATGTCTCGATGATTTATCCAAACCCATGGCAGAAGAGATAGGTGCGGCGTTGTCAAGCCGGTTGTTGGTAGAACAATCCGTTTCCGATCAAAATTATTGTGAACTTCTGGCCCAGGTACTGGACCCTGGTGAGGCTGAAACGATTGCTTCGGCAAAAGAGAAAAACGCAGTAGCCCTGATTGATGAAGGCGCGGCCCGCAAGGTCGCTGCCCGTGAAAACATCGACTCTGCAGGTAGCCTGTATGTATTAATCAGGGCAAAACAGGAAAACCTGATTCCAGTAGCAACTCCCCTATTAAACCGGTTACTTGAACACGGTTACCACCTGGATAAATCTCTTATCCGGTATGTAGTAGACATCTGTGACGAATCTTTCGATTAAAATAGAAAAGTTATGCAGTGTAAACGTCGTCATGTCGGATAAGCATTATCATGGCATAATATGACAAATGAGGTGACAAACTGACATGATTACAATACCGGCATGGCTGTTGTTCTCTTTTTCAGCCCTGATCATTATTTTGCTGATTGTCATACTCGGCAAACTGTCATCAACCCGCAATCAATGGGGAAACGGAAAAAATTCTGCGCGAGGAGATTCGCGCGAGCAGGCAGGAAGCCACAGAAAGCGCCCGCAGTCTTCGCGAAGAGGTGACCAAAACCCAGAAAGACACCAATGACAGCGTCATAAAGGTCATTGGCGAGATGAACAAGTCCCAGCAGGACGGCCTGCATACGGTTATATTGAGCCGCCGGCAACCACCGACTTTGCAATCCTGTTCCTGCCCACTGAAGGTCTGTACGCGGAAGTGCTCAGGCAACCCGGCCTGCTCGAAAAACTTCAGCATACACACCGGGTGGTTGTTGCCTGGCCCACAACCCTGTCCGCCATCCTGACCAGTTTGCGGATGGGTTTCCGTACCCTGGCCATAGAAAAGCGCTCCAGTGAAGTATGGCAGATACTCGCGGCGGTCAAGACCGAGTTCGGCAAATTCGGTGACGTATTGACCAGGGTTAAAAGACAATTGGATACGGCTGCCAATACCATTGATGAAACGGGAGTCCGCACCCGGGCCATGGAAAGAAAACTCCGTGACGTTGAGGCATTGCCCGGAGAAGAATCGGTCAAACTGCTGGAACTTTCCGGCGAAGTTTTAGCCACAGAGGACACAGAGGACATAGGGAATACAGAGTAATGTCATCCCAACCTGCTTCCTGGGGACGTACCTGAGGGGTGGTCTTGAAAGCCTATGAAGACTTGTGGTTATCTGTGCTAATCTGCGCCATCTGCGGATAGCGCCATCCCTTCCGTTTCCTTCTCTTCGATCTCGATGGTGAGCTCGTCGCCTGCCGCCGAGACGATAACGTGACCGCCGTGCAGCAATTCCCCGAACAGTAGTTCTTCCGCCAGCTTTCTCTTTATCTTTTCCTGGATAAGTCGCGCCATGGGCCTGGCGCCCATGACCTTGTCGTAGCCGTGCTTGCCCAGCCAGAGACGTGCGGCCTCATCCACGTCGATGATGACTTTCTTATCATCCAGTTGCGTCTGTAGTTCAACCAGGAATTTATCCACTACGTTGAGGATGGTCTTATGATCCAGCGCGTTGAATTCAATAATAGCGTCCAGGCGATTGCGGAATTCCGGGCTGAACATCTTCTTGATGGCTTCCATGGCGTCTGAGCTGTGGTCCTGCTGGGTAAAACCGACCGAAGCCCGGCTGATACGGTCCGCCCCCGCGTTGGTGGTCATAATGATGATCACGTTGCGAAAGTCGACGTGACGGCCATTGGTGTCCGTCAGGGTGCCGTGGTCCATGACCTGCAACATCAGGTTGAAGACGTCGGGATGGGCCTTTTCCATCTCGTCCAGGAGCAACACGCAATGAGGGTGTTTGTTTATCTCATCGGTCAGGAGCCCGCCTTGATCAAAACCCACGTATCCCGGCGGCGCGCCGATTAACCTGGAAACCGTATGGCGTTCCATGTACTCGGACATGTCAAAACGGATCAACCCGATGCCCATGGCATTAGCCAGTTGCTTGCTGATTTCCGTTTTCCCGACTCCGGTGGGGCCGGCAAGCAGGAAAGCGCCGATGGGTTGCTGCGGGTTGCCCAGCCCCGAGCGCGCCATCTTGATGGCTGCCGCGAGGCTTTTAATAGCCTTGTCCTGCCCGAAAACGACCATCTTGAGGTTGCGCTCAAGGTTCTTCATGATGTCCCTGTGCGACGTGGTTACCGTCTTCGGCGGGATCCGCGCCACCTTGGCAATGATGTTTTCCATGTCCTGAACACCGATGGTCTTTTTACGCCTTGAGGGCGGCAGCAATCGTTGTGAGGCGCCGGCCTCGTCAATGATGTCAATGGCCTTGTCCGGCAGGTGGCGGTCGGTAATATAACGTTCGGACAACTCCGCAGCAGAGCGTAATGACTGGTTGGTATAGCGCACCTCGTGATGATCTTCAAAACGGGATTTCAATCCCTGTAGTATTTTGATGGTCTCTTCGATGGAAGGCTCGGTCACGTCGATTTTCTGGAAACGTCGCGCCAGCGCCCGGTCTTTCTCGAAGATGCCGCGGAACTCCTGGTAGGTGGTGGAGCCGATACATTTGATCTCACCGGAGGCCAGCACCGGTTTGATAATATTGGAGGCGTCCATGACACCGCCGGAGGCGGCGCCGGCGCCGATAATGGTATGGATCTCGTCGATAAAAAGAATGGAACCTTCCCGCTCCATGAGCCCGGCAATTACACTCTTCAGGCGCTTTTCAAAATCGCCGCGATACTTGGTCCCTGCCAGCAGGGCGCCCATATCCAGCGAATAAATGGTGCAGTTCAACAACACTTCCGGCACTTCCTTGTCAACGATCTGTTTGGCAATGCCTTCGGTGATGGCAGTCTTGCCCACACCGGCTTCGCCGACGAAGAGCGGGTTGTTCTTGCGGCGTCGACAAAGGATCTGAATGGTCCGCTGCACCTCGTGTTCGCGGCCGATGAGAGGATCAATCTTGCCGAGTTCCGCCTGCTGATTCAGGTTAACCGTGAAAGCTTCCAATGGATTGCTGTCGTCTCCCTCCTGGCGCGCTTCATCGCCACCGGGGGAAGCGCCGGATCCGCCGGTATCATCTTCCGGGATTTTTGTAATGCCGTGGGAGATGTAATTTACTGCGTCCAGGCGGGCAATGTTCTGTTGGTGCAGGAAAAAAGCGGCATGGGATTCACGTTCGCCAAATATGGCCACCAGTATATTGGCGCCGCTGACTTCTTTCCTGCCGGAGGACTGTACATGCTGTACGGCCCGCTGAAACACTCGTTGAAAGCCCAGGGTGGGTTGCGTTTCCCGCTCGTCGTCGCCGTTGAGCCGCGGGGAATTATCTTCGATAAATTGTGTGAGTTCCGCGTGCAGTTCATTCATGTCAGCGCCGCAGGCCCGCAATACCTTGACTGCCGCGGAGTTATCCAGCAAGGCCAGCAACAAATGCTCAACCGTCACGAATTCATAGCGTTTTTCGCGCGCATTGCGAAACGCGTCATTCAGTGTTTGTTCCAGTTCTTTATCGAGCATATGAGGTTCCGGATTTCAGTAGGCTTTTTCCATTGTACACTGTAACGGATGTTCGTGTTCGCGTGAGTAATGATTTACCTGGGCGACTTTGGTCTGGGCGATCTCATGGGTAAAGATACCACATACCCCCATTCCCCGCGTGTGTACTTCCAGCATAATCCGCGTGGCGGTTTCCCGGTCCATGACAAACAAGGATTCCAGGATGTGGACGACAAATTCCATGGGCGTGTAATCGTCATTCAGCAAAATGACCTTGTACAAAGGCGGGCGCTTTAACTTGGGCTTGGCTTCCAGTAACGCCAGGTCATCGTTATGACGCTCATGAGTTTTTTCAGACATCTCGGTCCCTTACCGTTTAATTTAAGAAACTCTGATGGAATCAGAGGTTCCTTTAATAATAATATAATGTAACAGGATACTCTTGCCAATACCGTCATTATCGCTGACACAGGGTTAGAGGCTGTTTTTGCCCTGTTGTTCCGGAGTGCTTTCGCCCGGATTTGCGAGGATTTCAAAGGCAGTGTATATTATTCCATTTTACGTTTGGTAAGGAGTATGAAATGAGTATCGAGGCGCAGCAGATAGAGAAGGACTGGGTGGAGAATCCGCGTTGGAAGAACGTCAAACGGGATTACCGCGCGGCAGACGTAGTCAAGTTGCAGGGTTCCGTACAGATTGAACATACCCTGGCGCGCAGGGGCGCCGAGAAGTTGTGGCAACTGGTGAACGATGAAGATTATATAAACAGCCTGGGCGCGGTGACCGGCGGCCAGGCCGTCCAGCAGGTGAAGGCCGGGGTAAAGGCTATCTATCTGTCGGGCTGGCAGGTGGCAGCCGACGGCAACACTTCCGAGACCATGTATCCCGACCAGTCGCTTTATGCGGTGGATTCCGTTCCCACCGTGGTTCGGCGTATTAACAATGCCTTCAGGCGGGCTGATGAAATCCAATGCGCCCGGGGCGGCGGTGATATTGATTATTTTGCGCCGATTGTTGCCGACGCGGAAGCCGGTTTTGGCGGTGTGTTGAACGCGTTTGAGTTGATGAAGGCCATGGTTGAAGCCGGCGCTGCCGGCGTGCATTTTGAGGACCAGCTTGCCTCTGTCAAGAAATGCGGACACATGGGAGGCAAAGTGTTGGTGCCCACCCAGGAAGCGGTCGAGAAACTGGTAGCGGCAAGATTGGCGGCGGATATCATGGCAGTACCCACCATTGTCCTGGCAAGGACTGACGCCAATGCCGCCGCGTTGCTGACCTCCGACGTGGATGAACGGGACCGTCGATTCATCACCGGTAAGCGAACGGCGGAAGGGTTTTTTGTTACCAACACGGGACTTGACCAGGCCATTGCCCGGGGCCTGGCCTATGCGCCTTATGCGGATTTACTCTGGTGTGAGACGGCGGTTCCGGACCTGGCAGAGGCCAAACGTTTTGCCGAGGCCATACATGAGGAATACCCGGAGCAGTTGCTGGCCTATAATTGCTCGCCTTCATTTAACTGGAAGAAGAACCTGGACGATCTGACCATAGCCAAATTCCAGCGTGAGCTGGGAGCTATGGGTTATAAATACCAGTTCATTACCCTGGCCGGGATACATAACATGTGGTACCACATGTTTGAACTCGCGCATAACTATGTACAGAGAGGAATGACGGCCTACGTCGAGATGATACAGGAACCGGAGTTTGCCGCGGCAAAACGGGGTTATACGTTTGCCTCCCATCAACAGGAGGTCGGCGCCGGTTATTTTGATGATGTGACCTCCATCATACAAGGCGGCAAATCTTCGGTAACGGCCTTGACCGGGTCTACTGAAGAAGATCAATTTGATAAAGCGGCCAGTCACTGAGAATACCAGGCCGGGAGCAGTAAATACAGGGAACAGAGAACAGGGAATACGGGATAGCAGGGGCATTGAAGCACGTCCCTGCAAAATCCCTGCCCGGATATCCCGATGAGTTTCCAGTCACAGTTCCAGTCCCGGCTAGCGGCTCTCAAGGAACGGCAGCCGCAAGTATTTCCGGCACATCTGTTTCCCGATGAATATGCCAGGGCAGCCGTGCTGCTGCTGTTTTGGCCCGGTGCCGATGACGTTGTAGAAGTCGTATTTACCAGACGAACCGAGACCGTTTCCAACCATCGCGGCCAGGTATGCTTTCCCGGCGGCGTGTTTCATGCCGGCGATAAAGACATGAGCGCCACGGCATTGCGAGAGACACAGGAAGAACTTGGCATTGACCCTGCCGGCATTACCATAATGGGGCGCCTGGATGACGCCTACAGCATTGCCGGCCACCATGTGACTCCCTTTGTAGGCTGGGCCGGCAAATCGCCCGGGATGACGGCAAACTCCAACGAGGTGGCAGAGGTGATGATCGCCGGCGTCCGGGAGTTATTACGTCCTGAAGTGAAAACAACGCACACCGTCGATTTTATGGGCAGCCAACGGACAACTCATGCTTTCGACTGGGACGGCGGTTACGTCTGGGGGCTTAGCGCCGATATACTGCTTGAATTTCTCAGGTGGGTAAGAGAAGAACCGTCCGATCACTTCCGTCGGCGCCGGCGCAAAATGGAAGAGCTGCTCAGCAAAAGCTGACACCGTGGAAATCGGGTTGGCCCGGATTGAAAGGAATGGCCGGACCGCAGTGGACTGACGCCTATTTCAACAACTTGTTTAATATAGCCTCGTACATGCCTGACAGGGTTTCCAGGTCGGCGCTGCGAACACACTCGTTGGCCTTGTGAATAGTGGCGTTCACCGGCCCCAGTTCCACCACCTCGGCGCCGGTGGGCGCGATGAAGCGCCCATCGGAAGTTCCTCCGGCTGTGGAGACCTCCGGCGTGATGCCGGACACGTCTGCAATTACGGCTTGCACCGCTTCCAGCAATTTCCCGGATTTCGTCAGGAAAGGCTGGCTACAGGGACGCCAGTCTATGCCGTAGTCCAGTTCATGTCTTTGTAACAGCCGTTCCATTTCGTCCTTGAGTCTCCGCTCAGTCCATTCCGTGGAAAAACGCAGGTTGAAACTGACCTCTACGGAGGCCGGTATGACGTTCTCGGCGCCGGTCCCGGCGTGAATGTTGGAGATCTGGAAGCTGCTGCGAGGATAATGTTCATTGCCCTCGTCCCAGACCCGCCGGCACAGTTCCGCCAGGGCCGGGCTGACCAGATGAACGGGGTTTTTTGCCAGTGCGGGGTAGGCCACGTGACCCTGGATACCGGAGACGGTGAGAACACCCGATAAAGAGCCGCGCCGGCCGTTTTTGATGATATCGCCGACCTGGTCGCGACTGCAAGGCTCGCCTACCAGGCACCAGTCTATCCCGACGTTATTCCGTTCCAGGTATTCCACCACTTTTTTTGTGCCGTTAATCGCAATGCCTTCTTCATCACTGGTCAATAACAGGCTGATGGTTCCGGCGTGCGAGCCATTGGTTGCGACAAACCGCTCCAGGGCGGTGATCATGGCGGCGATGCTGCCTTTCATGTCAGCCGCGCCGCGTCCGTACAGCAAGCCGTCCCGTTCCTCCGGTTGAAACGGTGGCGAGTCCCAGTCCGTTTCCGGCCCTGCCGGCACAACGTCGGTATGTCCCAGGAACGTAAAGACCGGACCGCCCTCACCGTGGGTGGCCCAGAGGTTGGTGACGTCTTCACAAGGCAGGTGAGTGATGCTGAAGCCGGATTTTTCCAGGCGCTCGGCAATCAATTGCTGGCAACCGGCGTCATCGGGCGTAACCGACGGTCTGGAAATGAGGTGTCTGGTCAGTGCAAGTGTCATGCCACCTATTGAACAACAATTCAGGAAAGGGGTCAAAGCCCTTTTCCTTCAGCCTGCATACCTTATCAATGGATGTGATGAGAGCGCAGGTTTCAGCGGCTAAATCATATTATTGCAGTTGGAGGTTCCACTACCGGCCGGTATGGGTCTCCTGATTTGCCTGGCCGGATGCGCTGCTGGAATTCTGCATGATACCTTCGTACAGTTTTGCGAACTGGGATTGGACGATGTCGCCGAATAACGGATCCTCAACCTGGGACAGCTTTTCTTCTATCGATTGCCAGTCCGTATCTGATAAAAGGGTATTTGCCAATGGGAAAACTTTTCCTTCCTCCGTATTCATGTGCTTCCATAAGAGATTTATATACGCCCTGGCATTATCCAGGACAATTTTTTTCGGTAGTATTGCGCCGCTCATAACCCCGTACACGGCATCTTTTAATGCTTGCCCGTTGACAGCCAACTGCTTATGTTCTTTGCTCAGTTTGTCAATCTCCGCCGAACAACCCGGCTCAAGGGCCTCCAAAATGGAAAAGATGAACTCTTCATGGGGGTGATGGATGAGGTCCGGGTAACTGCACATGTAGTTTGCTATATCATATATCTGGACATAGTCAGGGTCGTTCCCCTGGTCCACCCTGTCCGTCTCCGCTTTCAACAGGTTCAACAGAACAGAATAATTCTTGTGATCTTGGTGTAGAGTTTTAAGTAAGGCCGTCATAACGCACACTGTCAGATATACTTGAAAAGTATAGCAGTATTTATGTCAGCTAACGACGAGAATGCGCCGATTCCTTAAATAATCATATAACATCCTGACCATGCATGACCTGCAGCAACTGGCCTTCGTGGTGATGGATATTGCCTACGTGCGGTATGGTATCTTTACGGAGGAAGTATTTTATACCCTCATGTTTACCATTTTCTGGCTTAACGTTGCCGTCCCCGTAACAATCAGGTTCTGGCATCCCTATTATTCCGGCATAAAACCGCTGCCTGGCTTCCTTAAACAATAGTCGTTCGGGAAAATGACATCCTGCCAGATTCCCGAACAGGTCAACCACAAGGTGGTTTCGGTTTTGGCAGATCCCTCCACCACCAGCACGTCCTGTACTGTATTGGTCCATCAAAATGAAAGACTGTCACGTAACAAACTTCATCTTGTGGACAGGCAAAGAAAAGTCTACCGGGGTTAAGACGGGAAAAATGTGAGAAAACTCACATTCAGGCAAAGATAGTGGGAAAGAAATCCCCTGATAACAACAAACAGGGTTATTTTTTATAGCTCCCTACTACGTCCCGAACCATATTTTCGAGTTTTACCACGTCATTTATAACCAACCCGTTTTTGCGTTTCTGGATTAAGCCGGATGACGCAAGCTCATTCAACTCCCGCGTTATTGCTTCCCGGTGCGTGCTTATGCGATTGGCAATTTCAACGTGTTTCGGCGCCGGTGATATCATCGCCCTGTTGACATTGTCCTTGTTCTGCCAGGCTAAACGGAGTAATTCGGCATGAATCCTGTTCCTGACGCCCAAAGAACTGAATTCAATTACGCGCTCTGACAATAACCTGACCAGCGTGGCCAGCCGCGCCATTGTCCGGCTCATAATCGAAGGATAAAGCTCCAGTATCCACAGGAAATTATCTGCCGACATGACGGCGATATTTGTCTCGACCAGTGTCACGACGTGGGCGGACCTGGGTTTTTTATCCAGGGCGGCGATTTCCCCAAACATTTCTCCCGCGCTCTGATCACGGAAGGCGATTTCCTTTCCTGAAACGGTATAAGTGATAATTCGTACCTTGCCGCTCAATATAAAATAAACGTCGTTGTCGGTATCATTGTGGGATATGATGATATTGTCCGTATCGAATTTTAATCCCCTGCATTTATCGGCAACCAGTTTACGATCATGCAAGGGCAGATCACTGAATAGTTCAACCGCGGAGAGTGCTCCCGCGGTAATCTCGATGGATGCTTTTTTCATTTTTTATCGTGATTATAAATATTCCGTTCGCCGGGAACCTTAAGCGTCTTTTTCTGTTTCCGACTCAGCCGGTCCGTTATTGAACGGCTTTTTCAAATATCTCGCACGGGTGTGGTGGTGGGCGAGTAATTCCGGTTGAAGCTCAGCAGATTCCGGAAAGTGTTCTTCCAGAAGCCGGATGATTTGCCTGTGCAGATTTTGTCGTACACTTTTCAGGATGCTCTGGTATGCCACTTCGCGCAGCAGTTCCCACTTGAACATGTAGTGGGGATTGTCAGGGGCTCCGGTTTTTACCAGTAACCCCGACCCGCACAGGGAATTCAATGCAAAATCCAGTTTTTTCCGGTTATGTGTCCATATTTTTGTCAGCAGGCGATAACTGAACTCACGACCTAACACCGCCCCGATCTGCGCGACTTCCCGGGCAGATGAGTGTTGATCCAACCTTGCCATTAACGCGGTTTGCAGCGTTTTGGGTATTTCAAAATCGTCCAGGGTTGCCGCAGACATGGCGTTATCCCCGTTTTCCGCGGGTGTATGTAATACCATCCTGGTTAATTCTTCCAGGAACAAAGGAATGCCGTCCCCTTTGGCAATGATCCGGGAAATGAGAGCCGCCGGCATTTGTCCGGCGTCGGCAATCTGGTCGATAAGCAGTTTTGCGGCCGATTGATTCAACGGCTCCAGGGAGACTTTTTCCACGTGCCGTTGCTCCAGCCATAAGTCGGAGGGTTGAAAACCGGTACGGTGTGATATTACCAGTAATACCGGCTTGCCGCGTATCCGCGGTATCAGGTTATTGAGCAGTTCCAGCGACGTCGGGTCTATCCAATGTGCGTCTTCCAGGATGACCAGGCAGGGTTGTTCTTCGGCTGATTTTTCTATGCGGGCCGCGAGAAAGTTTTCCAGTTTTTGTATTTTTTCTTCAACCGTATCATCGGCAGTCAGTCCAACTGAAGACTCCAACTGTGTGACGAGGGGATGCATGACGCCGTTTCTGTGGAACGGTGAGCACTGGTAAAGGTATTGATCGAAGTTTTGTCGGTCAACGTATTCACGTAACGTCTCAAGCAGTTTTGATTTTCCGATACCTGCCTCGCCGGAAACAATCACCACCTGGCCGTTATGCCGTTTCGCCCGCTTCCATTGCCGGAGGAGCCGGCTGAATTCTTTATTTCTGCCCACCAACCCGGTTGTTTTTTTATCCCTGGCGGCATGGAAACGTGTCTCAGTATGGGTTGTATTGATGACTTGCCAAAGCGTTTGCGCTTTCTCAAAGCCTCGTACTGAATGTGCGCCGATGTTTTTCAGTTTGAAGCGGTTTTTTATCAGGTTACGGGTCTCGGAGGTAACGATCACCGTATCGGGTTGCGCCAGTGATTGTAATCTTGCAGCCAGGTTGGGGGTTTCTCCTGCTATGGCTTGTTTCAATACCGTTCTGGTCCCGATTAGAGCTCCCACCACGACTAATCCGGAAGCAACGCCTATACGAACGGAAATGTTAATCATATCCCCATCCGGCAGCCGGATTTTCAGGGCTTTGATTGAGTTGATCAAATCCATTGCCGCGTGTATTGCCCGCTCTGTGTCATCTTCATGCGCCCGGGGATAGCCGAAATAGAACATGGCGCCGTCACCCATGTAGTACGCCACGAATCCCTCGTAGTTTTCGATGGCTGCAACACAGATATTCCGGTATTCACGGATCACGTGGAGCAGGTCTTCCGGGTCCAGTCTTGAGGCCAGGCGGGTTGAATTAACCAGGTCACAGAACATGACCGTGAGTTGTCGGCGTTCAACCTGGTTGATGGGATGTATAAGTTCCAGCGGATCAGGTTCCGGGACGCTGCCGTTTTGTTCGGAAGGCCCGTCCGCCGTAGTCGTGTCAGGCAACTCGTTGCCGCAGTTCCCGCAAAACCGCGCATCCGGTTTTTTACTGAACTCACAATAACTGCACTGCAATATCAGCGCCGTTCCGCACTGGCTACAAAGATGTCGGTCCTCACAACTAACGTAATGGTCGGGAGAACAGTGCATCGCAGTCAGAAAGGGAAAGGGGTTGACGGCAGGCGCAACAGGCCTGCGATCATCAATAATAAGACACGTTCCATCGCTTTTTCAATCCTGTAAGGTCGAATTCAGACGGTATTATTCGAAATTTAACTCCCGGAATAGTCCATCAGGATTCCGGTTTGTTCCAAGCTCGATAATATTATACGGACCAACACCTGCGGATGTCAAGGAACCCATGGAAACAACCGCTAACCGTTTCATATTCACAAAGTATTTTCTTTTATAAAATAGTATTGACGGGGATGATGACACAGACAGTCGCTGAGTGCAACTACGGTGTGACGGTGTGCTCCCACCGTCACTCCCGCGAAACTTGCCCCTGTATGGTGTTGAGCAGGGGACGGGAATCCAGTAAAACATTGGAGGTTGGTTACTCATCGAACTATATCAAAACTCAAGTTATTAACATTTTTAGAGAATATCATGGTTTTTAATATGGATTATCCGATGTCCCTGCTATCAGTAATGGCTACAACATTGCCCCATTGGGACTGATTGTTTCATCAACCGCATCACGTATTTCATCATATTGATGCAGCACGGAGTTTGCTACGCCGAGTTGGCCACGGGCCCTGGTTTCGCTGTGCTCGCTGTGACTCCTGAATTCATTTGCTTCCCAGTGAAAAAAGTCCTCATTCAAGGCGTCCGCACAGAAACGGGCGGCTAACTCCAGGCATATCGTCAGCGTTGCCGGCGGGATGCCGAGCCATTCCTGCTGCGTCAACAATGCGCCGGTATATCGGGCGTATCCTGCCAGCGCGGCGCGGCAATGTTCCATTGAAAAGAATCCTGCCGGTGAATCTTCTCCCGGCGGGTTACACCAGGAACGCAGGGCGTCACCCAATTCCAGGTAAATCGGCATTTTGTTAAAGGTGTCGAAATCCACCAGGCATTTCACTGAACGGTTATCAGTTGTGAAGATAAAGTTCGATATTTTGGGGTCGCCGTGTACCATCCGTCTGGAAACCGCCGGTAATTCCGGTAGTTGCTCCAGCCGCCTCAGGATATCTTCCCCCAGGGGCCTGATGGTTGCGTATCTTGCATGATCCTTTTTATTCTCGAGAGTACTCTTCAGGTGTTGCGTGTGCCGGGCAGTATCATGTACGCCGGGCCGGGATGCCTGTAATTCGTAATCAAGTTGATCCAGCCCCACGTGCATGCGCCCCAGCATCACCCCCGCCGCCTCCGCCAGGTCCGGCCGCTCCAGGCGCTGGTGGATATTGCCGTCGATATAATTGAACAAGCGCCAGATTTGGCTGTTTTCCCGGTGGAATATCATCCCCTCGCGGTTCGGTTGCAGCCTGGGTGTCAACAGGCCCGATGTCTCCAGGTGGCGCGTTACAACGTCAATATCCAGGTTGATTTCAGGCGGAAACATGCCGTTTACAGCCTGTAATACATAAATCGATCCGTTATCGGCACTGACCCGGTAAGTCTCATTGATCAGGCCGGAATTGACCGATTGAACGCGAACGGGGTGAATATCGTAAGCAGATAATACGACCTGTATCTGTTCAGGCAATGGAGCAGTCATGGAGTAATAGAATCTCATATCGATTAAACTCATGCAAATGCTGTCAGCAATCAACAGATTTGTCCTGCTCCGTAACAAATGAATTCTCTGCTCCCGTATCGGAGTACGGGACAAGCGTTGTCTTCACGCTGAAATAATCCGGTTGTCGTTAGTGGCCCATCCATGGCCACAATCAAATCCCTGCGCTGCCCGTAAATGGACGAACGTCTCTATGCTATGCATAAATGTCATATATATAATACTGTTTCATATCACTAAATGAATGTAACCTGTGTGCAAACCTTGCCGCGCCGGAAAATAGGTAATACCGATCTTGAAGTCGCGACACTGGGACTGGGTTGCGCCGGCCTGGGCAGCCTGTATCGTCCCATTACCGACGCACAGGCCAGGGAGACGTTGCGGTATGCCCTGGATGCGGACCTGAGTTACCTGGATACTGCCCCCTATTACGGTTTCGGTCTCAGTAGTATGGAGGATCAACTGCGAATACTAGGGTGCAATGCGAAGACCTTCTACGGTCTGACGGCGAGTAGACGGCTCGGCGGTTGCGCACAGACCCCGGGCGGACTTGCATGTTAACCTGACCTTATTCCAACTGGGGTTGCTTCAAGAGGTGAGTAAAGAGAAAGTGATGACTGGTCCGGGGAAAAGAAAAACCTATGCCGCGCCGTCCTTGTCCAAGGGGCTGGATATCCTGGAACTTATGACCCTGGAGACGGAAGGACTGAGCCTGGGCCAGGTCGCCGAAATACTCGGTCGCTCCAAGGGTGAGATATTCCGGATGCTGACTGTTCTGGAAGACCGGAACTATATCTATCGGGCGCCGGAGTCGGAAACCTATATTCTTACCCTGAAGATATTCGCACTTGCGAACCGACATTCCCATGTAAAACGATTCTCTTCAGTATCCGAACTGGTGATGCGGAGGTTGGTCCACAAAATCGACCAGTCCTGCCACATGGTAATCTACTTTAACGGACGCGGCATTGTTATCGCCCAGCAGGACAGCCCGGGTGAGCGCGGTTTGAGCGTGCGCCTGGGGGCGAGCATGCCGCTGCCGAATACCTGCTCCGGCCACGTCTTGCTGGCTTTTGTCGAAGCCGAACGACGCAGGGAAATGCTTGCCGAACAGGCGCCCCGTTACAGTAAGCTGTTGACCGTAACAGCCGCCGACAGAATGGCCGAACGTGTGCGCAAACAGGGCTTCGAGCAGGTCGAGAGCGGATGGGTACAGGGGGTCGTCGATATCGGTTACCCTGTATTCGACCATTCAGGCAACATAGCTGCGGTGCTGGTAGTCCCGTTTCTTGAATACATAGTTAATTCCCCCATAGTCAGCTTTGACGAGACCAAACAGCATCTGGAATCCGCGGCTGCAACCGTTTCAACTGCGTTGGGATATATGTCATGACGGCTCTGTTGCAAAAACATAGAAAAGTCAGAGAAATGTTACTGCTTTAATCGGCCTCCACAATCTTATTCAGGTATTTCACCCGCCACTGTATCGTGTCCTGCGGACGCTTTCCTTGCCGGATTCCGACATCATTTATATTTCATATAAAAGACTTGATTTCTAATATAAATCAATTAGAATAATGACCTCGTTGTGATATGAACAGATAGACTGTTCGCAATTGTAATACATAATATGTCCGATCCCGCGGCCCTCGGCGCTTGGCGAGATACGACGCCCAAGGTTCCTTAATTATATCGGGGAGTAGATTTCATCTGAAAATGGCGTATCGATACGCATGGTGAAAAGCAGATTATGAAAGTCGGCCTTTGCGGCCTGGGGAGCCGCCTCAGTTATCTGGCCTTGTTGTTGCGTCAGTACATCCCGGAGTTCGAACTTGTGAGTTATGCCGACCAGACGCCGGCAGGCCTGCCTTATATGTCGGACCGGGGTATTGATCTTGTGGGTTATACGGACTTGAACAGAATGCTCGCGAGCGAGTCTATCGACCTGTTAATGATAGGTTCGCCGAACCATTTGCACCTGGAGCAGATCCGGGCCGGGTTGGGAGCAGGTGTCCGGATCTTCATGGAAAAGCCCGTTGTGACGACTGAAGCGCAAACCTTCGAGTTGCTGGAGTTGTTAAAACAATATGGGCCGGAGCGGGTCATTGTCGACATGGCATTGCGCTATGCGCCACTGTACAAAGATTTGGAGGAGATGGTCGAAGCGGGAGAATTGGGTGAAATTGCCGGTATAGAAGCCTCTGAACATATCCTCCCGGAACACGACGCCTTTTTTATGCGTGACTGGCGTCGAAACGCGGCCTGGTCCGGCGGGGTTATCCTGGAAAAATGTGTCCATGATTTAGATATTTACCAGGGTTTGCTTGGCTGTCGTCCCAGACAGGTAGTGAGTTTTGGCGGACGTAAAACCTTTACCCTTCCCAACCGGGACCTGGAGTCGGTGAGCGCTTATTATGAAAGAAAATCCCACCGGCAGGGGAGCGACTGCGTTTTTGATGACGATACCGACCTGTTCGACTACCAGACTGCCTTGATCGATTACACGAGCGGCGCCAATCTGTGTTTTCACACCAACCTGAACGTTCCGGACAAGTTTCGACGCTTGTGTGTCATCGGCACAAAAGGTATGGCGGAAGGCGATTTCGTTCGGGGTTTCCATCGTGTCCATGATGCTTCTTCCTCCAGGCAACAGGTCGATAAAACTTACAATTACGACAATAGTATCTCCGAGAATTATGGGGCGGAAGAGCAAATGGCCGCAGCCCTGGCCGGGCACTTGCAGGAAGGCGCCCTGTTGCCGGTGTCGGTTCTGGATGCGCTTGAGGCCGGTTTAACGGCGATCAAACTGGATGAATCCCGCGCGACGGGCCAAGTGGTGAATATGACTGACGTCTGGGAGCGTTTCGACAGCTACGGATTGCGATAAGTTACAGTTGTTCCCTGTTGCCCAATTCTCAGGCAGGTGTCATGTTCTGTAATACCGCAGCGAATGAGGATGGCAGTTATACCTGTCCCAATGCCGTTATTGAGAGCGATACTCTGCCGGATTGAATCAGGACAAATGCTTGCACTTGCCTGTGCGTCATTGTAAAATCCGCCGCGATAGTAAAAAAATCGGAATAAAACGCTTTATCCAGGTTTGACAGGGGGCGCAGTTAATGAATTGTTCATGTGAAGAAACAAACTTACAATAATCTTCGGTCTGAACCCGCCATTCGAAGTTTCACTTTTGGAGTTTCTTATTAATTTAATAATTACTGCTATATACTGGCGTCATGTCCTCCTGACTCTCACTGGGATGGACAGAATAATAAAAATAGCAGACAGGTACGGATAAGTCGGACTTATTGATGTGCATTACATGGTTCAAGCGCAGGAAGTTTTCGGACTTTCCATATAACAATCATAGCGGGGAGGTTACTTGCTTATGGCAACTTTAAATATATTAATAACTTGCAAAAGGTTATTAATATCATGCCTTATACTTGGCTTCAGTTCTGTTGCATTTGGCGCAGATGAGATTGATAAGGTCGTTGATACGGGTGTGTCCCGTAACAAGGACGCGGCGGAGTCACAGAAACGTGTTGACGCAACGGCGAGCGAAACGGAAAAGCTGGCTTCAAGATACCGGCGGGAATTGAAGGTCATAGACGGGCTCAAGGTATATAACACGTTATTACAGAAACAGGTCGATGATCAAAACCTGACAAAACTCAAGATAGACGAATCCATTGACGAGATAGCCATAGTGGAACGTCAGATTTTCCCCCTGATGCTGAGAATGACGAACGCCCTGGAACAGTTCGTTGAGCTTGACCGTCCGTTTCACATGGAAGAGCGCAGGAAAAGGACCGAAGACTTGAAAAAATACATTGGCGATGCCGGGATTACCGCGGCGGAAAAATTGCGTCTGGTGCTTGATGCCTATCGGATTGAGACGAGTTACGGCAGTGACCTGGATGAGTACAACGACGTGCTTGAAATCAACGGCCAGGAACGCCCTGTGAGTATTCTCCGTTTTGGTCGTCTGGTCCTGGCTTACCAGACAGACGATGGCAAAGAGAACGGGGTCTGGGACCAGGAGGCGCGGCAATGGGTGCCTTTGGATGCCGCCGAGTATCGTAACTATGTCAGGCAGGGGTTGAAAATTGCCAGAAAACAGCTTCCCCCCGATATATTTATATTGCCGGTGAACGCGGCGCAGTAACAAAGGAGACAGAGACGTGAGATTTTATAAATACCTAATCGTTGTTACCTTATTCTCAGGTTGCCTGTTTCCTGTCATTGCCGCCGACGAGACGCTGAATCTTGACACGCTCCTGAAACAGGTTCAGGAGGGCAGGCTCGACGAATCCAAGGAGAATAAAACCAGGGAGACCGAGTTTGTACGCGACAAGGCAAGTCAATCCGAGTTATTGCGCAAGGCCAATCGGGAAAGGGCCGCGCTGGAAGTTGTCAGCGAACGTCTGGAGAAAGAGTTTGAGGCTAACCAGGACGAGATAGATGTATTAAAGCAAAACCTGCAGCTGGCCCTGGGGTCTTTAAAGGAATTGTTCGGCGTATTGCAGACCGCGGCGGGCGATGCCCGGGCGACGTTTGACAGTTCACTGACCAATATTGAATATCCCGGACGCGGTGAATTTCTTACCCTCCTGGCTGAAAAAATGGGTTCCGGTACGGAACTGGCTTCGCTGGAAGAGATTGAAGAACTCTGGTATGAAATTCAGCGGGAAATGACTGAAACCGGGAAGGTGAAGAAGTTTACGGCGGGCGTTGTTCTTCCCGACGGGCAGGAAGTGGAAAAAGAGGTGATCAGGATAGGCGTATTCAACCTGGTGGCCGATGGCAAATATCTGAAATACGATCCGGAGACGAAGAAAATTGCCGAATTGGTACGGCAGCCGGAAGATCGATTCGTCAAAGGCGCCGAACAATTGGCCGAGGCTGAAGGCGGCGTTATTCCATTTGGCCTGGACCCGACCAAGGGCCAGTTACTGGGCCAGTTGGTAAACGTGCCCAGTTGGTATGAACGAGCTACAACCCAGGGTGGAACGGTAGGCTGGATCATCATCGGCCTGGGCATATTCGGTATCAGTATTGCCCTGCTCAGGATCCTCTATATGATCTACGTGGGTTTGTTGGTGTCCAACCAGGTTCGTAACCTGAATAATCCCTCCAGAGGAAATGCGCTGGGCCGGGTACTATTCGCTTACCATGAAAACAAGAATATCGATCTCGAATCACTGGAATTGAAAATGGGCGAAGCGGTATTACGCGAGCTGCCGAAACTGAGCCGTTTAAATACATTGATCAAGGTTATCTCCGTGGTTGCGCCGTTGCTCGGATTACTGGGTACGGTTATCGGCATGATCGTGACGTTCCAGTCAATCACCCTGTTCGGCACCGGCGACCCGAAACTTATGGCCGGCGGTATCTCACAGGCCTTGATTACTACGATGCTGGGCTTATGTGTTGCTATCCCGACAGTGTTCCTGCACAGTATCATGGCCGGTCAGAGCAGGAGAATAATTGAAACTCTGGAAGGGCAGGCAACGGGTTTTGTTGCGCAAGCATCCGAGCAGCAACATAAGGCAGCCTGAGTCCGGGAGCCGGATGGATAGACAATGACTGATCTTATCTATTTTATTCTGCGCGAAATCACCTCCCTTGTCGGGCTCGAACAGGGCTTCATCGACATGTGGGAGGCCATTCGCGACTTCCTTGAACTGGGCGGACCGGTGCTATACCTTGTCGCCATCGTGCTGGCCATCATGTGGCTGTTTATCGTTGAGCGGTTTATTTATTTTGCGATACGGCAGCCACGACTGTCCGGGGAAGCCGTCAGGCGCTGGGATACGCGTCCGGAAAGAGAATCCTGGAATGCCCACCGTATCCGTGAAGCCATCATTTCAGACATCAAGGTTCAGGCAAATCAATACCTGGGGATCATCAAGGCTTGTGTCGCCTTGTGTCCGTTGGTTGGGCTGCTTGGAACGGTGACAGGGATGATCACGGTTTTTGAGGTTATGGCGTTTCTTGGCACAGGCAACGCG
Organism: Gammaproteobacteria bacterium; assembly: GCA_965248145.1. GTDB lineage: Bacteria > Pseudomonadota > Gammaproteobacteria > Eutrophobiales > Eutrophobiaceae > JAAXHV01. Next base: position 2,072,703 of record OZ252091.1, read on the forward strand.
AGGGCCATGGCGGCCGGGGTATCACAGGCGACGGTGCCGACCATGTCCGGTATGGTTGCGGCCCTGTCCGGTTATTTTATCAGTGTCTGGTTACAGAGTAAGGCTGATGCAGAGGTTGAGGCGTTGAGTGAGCACTTGACTATGGACCATTAATCAACAGGCTAATTGAGAAGGGTTAACTATGCGTAGAATCTCCCGTGTATCCACAGATGATGAATCACAGGTCGATATAACTCCTTTGATTGACGTGGTATTCATCATGCTGATTTTCTTTATCGTGACGGCCACTTTTGTCAAGGAAACCGGCATCGACGTGAATAAACCTGATGCGCCCACGGCGGAGGTGAAGAAAAAAGCGAACATCCTCATCGCCATTGACGCCAACAATAACATCTGGCTGGATCGCAGAAAAATCGATATCCGTTCCGTTATTCCGAATATCAAGCGATTGCGCGCGGAGAATCCCCAAGGTTCGGTCGTCATCCAGGCGGATGAGGAATCCAAGAATAAAATGCTGGTCGAGGTCATGGACGCGGCGCGCCAGGCAGGCGTTACCAATATCGCCCTTGCAGCCGAAAGATAGGTAAGGTGTTTTTATAACTCAATAAAAATAATGGGTCGCTATCTTATTATCGGTCGTTACCTGATCGCAGTCGGCGTCTCGCTGATTGTGGTTTTTGGCTTGTTCTGGCTGATGCAGTATTTGATTAATATTGCCGACAGAAAACTGGACGAGGATGACGTGGGTCGAATGCTGGAGTTTGTGCGGATAAACCCTGATGAGGTGGTAAACCGGCGTAAACCGCCACCGAAAAAGCCGCCACCGCCGGACCAGCCGCCACCGGAACCACCTCCCCCTGCGATGGATAATGTCACACCGGAGGCACAGTCCGTACAGGTGTCGGCGGCGCCGGTTGATACGAACATCAACCTGGATGCGAGCGGTTTTGGTCTTGCGCCGAGTGACGGTGAATATCTGCCTATTGTCAAGGTGCAACCCATATATCCCCGGCGGGCGCAATCACGGGGTATCGAAGGTTACGTTATAGTCGAGTTTACCGTGACCAAATCAGGCACCACCAAAGATATTCGGATAGTCGAATCCAAACCTCCGGGTATTTTTGACAAGGCCTCGCTACAGGCGGCTGCCAAGTTCAAGTATAAACCTCGTGTTGTTGACGGCCAGCCCATAGAGGTTCCCGGCGTACAAAACAAGATTACTTTTGAGCTCGAAGACTAGCGTTGGAGATTAATACTAATGAATACCCGTTATACAACAGTAAAGTCTCTTTTTCTGCGTAGCGCGTGCCTGGCGGCCGCGCTTGTGATCGCTTGTGCTTTCATGGTGACAAGCACTCCCGACGTGTACGCGCAGGGATCCTCAGAGTCAAGGGAAAAACGCAAGACCAGGAAAACTCCCTCCATGAGTGAAAAGGTCTATAAGAAACTGACGGAAGCCCAGGAACTCATCGAAGTCAAGAATTACGATCAGGGATTAGCGGCCTTAAATGAACTGGCAACGGAGCCGAAACTGACACATTATGAAAGGGCGCAGTTGTACAACTACTTTGCCTATACTTATTTCACCCTGGAAAGATACAAGGACGCCATCCGCTCTTATGAAAAAGTGCTGGAACAACCGGATTTACCCGAGGCCCTGGAGACCAATTCGCTTTATACCCTCGCCCAGCTTTATTTTATCATCGAAGACTATAAAAGCGCCGTCGCCATAATCAACAAGTGGTTTGCCGTGACGGAGAAGCCCACGGAAAATGCCTATATGCTGTTGGGCCAGGGTTATTATCAATTGGAGCAATACAAGGAATCCCTGGTTCCATTGAAGCAAGCCTATGCCATGGTCAGGGAGCGCGGCGATAAACCAAAAGAAAACCTGTTGCTTTTGCTCCGGGTAGACTACTTCAGCCTCAACGATTACGACAACATGCTCAAGGTGTTGAAGGAATTAGTGCAAGTGTACCCCAAAAGGGAATACTGGCTGACTATGGCCGGCACTTATTCGGAATTGAAACGAATGGATAAACAGATGTCAATCCTGGAAATGCTGTATGAGGGGGGGAAACTGGAAAGAGGAAATCAGCAACTTAACCTGGCCAACCTGTACATGCTGCATGAAGCGCCTTACAAGGCGGCAGTGTTGCTGGAAAAGGGAATGAAAGCAGATAAAATCGAACAAAACATCAGGAACCTGAGACTGCTGTCACAAGCCTGGCTACAGTCACAGGAGAATCAGAAATCGATTCCACCCCTGCAACAGGCTGCCAAATTATCCAAGGACGGTGAGCTGGATATGCGGCTCGGCCAGGCTTATATCAATCTTTACATGTATAAAGAGGCGATTGGCTCGTTGCGGACTGCTTTCAAAAAGGGAGGGCTGAAGCGCGCCGATCAGGCTAATATCATGCTCGGTCTGGCCTTGTTCGAAACGCACAAATTTGACGCATCCCTTGTTGCCTTCCAGAAAGCGAGTAAAGACAAGCGTAGCCGGAAAGCTGCTGAAACCTGGGTGACTTACGTCAACAGCGAGAAAAAACGAAAGGCGCAACTGGAAGAAAGCCTGAAACAACGCCGCCGCAGCTAAATTTAGATTTTAGCCACTGAGAACGGATGGAAAACACGTCTGCTGTCCTTCTCAATCCACACTATGATCTCTGTGCCCTCTGTGGCATAAAAATCTGTGGTAATCTGTACCATCTGCAAATAACAGGTAATCCCGCATATATCAATAGCTGCTATGCACCGTGAGTCCATGGAATATGACGTGGTTGTTGTCGGTGGCGGTCCGGCAGGGCTGGCAACTGCCATCCACCTGAAGAATCTGGCGCAACGGCAAGGCTGTGACGTCAGTGTCTGTCTGCTGGAAAAAGGTTCTGAAATCGGCGCCCATATTCTCTCGGGAGCCGTACTTGAGCCGCGCGCCCTGGACGAACTGCTCCCTGACTGGCAAAAACAGGGGGCGCCGCTGAACACACCGGTCAGCAAGGACCTGGTGTACTTCCTGACAAACAACAAGTCTGCCGTTAGAATGCCCGGCCTCCTGGTACCCTCAAGCATGCGCAATCAGGGCAATTATATTGTCAGCCTGGGGAACGTTTGTCGCTGGCTGGCAGAGCAGGCAGAGGCGCTTGAGGTTGAGATATATCCCGGGTTTGCCGCGACTGAAATCCTGTTTAACGATGACGGCAGTATAAAAGGAGTGGCAACGGGGGACATGGGTATTTCCGTCGAGGGGCAACAAAAAGATGCCTATGAACCCGGATTGGAACTGCATGCCAGGTACACGGTTTTTGCTGAAGGCAGCCGCGGACACCTGGGTAAGCAGCTCATTGAACGATTCAACCTGGATAAAGATAGCGACCCGCAGCATTACGGCCTGGGCATCAAGGAACTGTGGGAGGTGGAGGAGGGAAAGTTCCAGCCGGGGCTGGTAGTACATGGCTCAGGCTGGCCCTTATCCGGTGAAGCGCCCGGTGGTTTTTTCCTCTACCACCTGGATGAGAACCAGGTAGTAGTGGGATTAATCATCGATCTGGATTATTCGAACCCGTATATCAGTCCATTCGATGAGTTCCAGCGTTTTAAACATCACCCCCTGGTGGCGGGGACCCTGGCCGGCGGTCGCCGGCTGGCCTACGGCGCCCGGTCCATCACTAAAGGAGGGCTGAATTCGTTACCGAAGATGTCCATGCCCGGCGCCTTGCTGGTGGGCTGTGACGCAGGAACCTTAAACTATGCCAAGATAAAAGGCACCCATACCGCCATGAAATCGGGCATGGTGGCCGCGGAAACCCTGATGCAGGAACTCGGGGAGGAGGGCAGTGCGAGTAAAGACCTTGATTCATATAATGATAATTTCCTTGCTTCCTGGGCCTATAACGATATTTACCAATCGCGCAATTTTGGCTCTGCCTTACACAAATTCGGGTTATACCTGGGGGCGGCGTTTAATTATATCGACCAGTCCGTTTTTTCCGGCAAACTGCCGTTCACCCTGCATGACAAAAGGGCAGACCATGAGTGCCTGAAGCCTGCGGCGGACTGCAAGGAAATCGAATACCCGAAACCGGATGGTGTTTTGAGTTTCGACAAGTTGTCATCGGTATTCATCTCTAATACCAACCATGAAGAGGATCAACCCTGCCATTTGACCCTGAAAGACGACACGGTTCCCATTGACACGAATTTACCGCGCTACGCGGCGCCCGAACAACGCTATTGTCCCGCCGGCGTCTATGAGATCGTTACCGAGAATGACGAGCCGAAATTACAGATCAATGCGCAAAACTGCGTGCACTGTAAAACCTGCGACATCAAGGACCCGACCCAAAACATAGTCTGGGTGGCACCTGAAGGTGGAGGAGGACCCAATTATCCTAATATGTAAGGTCGGTCCGGAGGATGGATAATGGCGAGGATAACGGGGAGTGCACAGAAGGTTTGGATGAGATTTTCAGGACTATCATCCGCATGGACAGCGGATGGTAAGCGTACAGGGATGTATTCACAGCGTGTCCTGAAAAGCTCATCCAAACCTTCCCCCCGCCCCCGTTGGTTTGTTACTCCCATTCCAGTTCTATAAAGGCCTTAGTGACGTTGCGTTTGTGGCTTTGGTCATAGAGTAACCAGTTCGTTTTTTCCTTTTTCCCCACATTCTCTATCACGTCTTCCATGAACGTTCCCTTGTTGATCTCATTCCTGGTGTCGGTCAGCAGCATATCAAGATAGTTTTCCTGTACCGTGGACGCTTCCGGCCAGGGCATCGTAATGGCGCCGTGACCGGGTATGACGTGGTTTGCATCCTGCAATTTTAATTTATCCATGGTCTTCAACCAGCCTTTCAGGTTGCCGTCCAGGACCGGGATTCTTTCAATAAAAAGAAGGTCGGAAAGCCACAGGGTTCTGGTTTTTTTATCATAAATTGACAGGTCGGTGAAGGAATGTGAAGGAGGGTGCGCGCTAAGCGTAATTACCCGGTTGCCAAGCTCCAGGTCAAGTTCATCGGAAACGGCAATGTCAGGGCCGATAATCGAGGCATCTCCGGGGTTATCTCCCAGGTCCGCGGCGAACTCGGACAGGAAAAAAGGACGATTCGTTTCTATCTCCTGTATGAGGTTTTCATGGCCGATAAATTCGGGCTCATCCTCTTTGAATGCAATATTGCCCAACACGTGGTCGAAATGGATGTGGGTATTTATCACGTAACAGATCGGGAGGGAAGATATTGTTTTCACGGCATTTTTAAGCGCGTTGCCAATGGCAACAGAGCCGCCGGTGTCAATCACGGCAATACATTCGTCGCCGATTATAAAGCCGACGTTGGCAATATCATCATGGTCGGCATGATCGAAATCGGCGTGCTTGCCCTGGTGGACGTAGATGCCCTGGCTGACCTCGGTCAGGTTGAACTCCGTATTGTCGCCCGGGGAAGCGTAACAGTTGTTGCTCAAGGCAAGGATCAACCCCACCCCGGTTATGATATTGAAGAAGGGTATTTTCAAGTAACGGGATACTTTAACGGTCATCATGCGAGAAAATGTCATCCTGCCAATGATAAAATATATTTTTCTTGTAGTCTTTGAAAATTTAGACTAACTTTGTAATTGAACGTCATGCGCATTCTTAGAATTATAATTATTCCTTAACGTGGAATTTATTTCTGATTTCATTTCCCGATGCGCGTTGTTTACCAGGGCAGTATTCTTTCTAACCCGTTTTTACACCACTTGAAGGAGGATTCTATGTTTGAATATGAGCAGGAGATTGTCAATGCATTATTAAGTGAAAATGAAGATTTTAAACGACTGTATTCAAAACACGGTGAATTGAAGGTAAAAGTGAAAGACGCCAATTCCGGTGCCGCACCGATAGATGATTATGAGCTTGATAGCCTGAAAAAAGAAAAACTCTATGTCAAGGATCAAATGGCAGTGATGATTAGTCAATATCGCCAAAGTCATTCCAGTTGAAACACCCGCATATCAAGCCCGAAGAAAACCCCGCCATGCGGGGTTTTTTACATGGCCAGACGCCCGCCAATGAGTAATAACATCGAGGCCAGAAGAGGCCGCATATATTTTTCAGGCAGCAGGACACCGGTATGGCTGCCCAGGTAGATCCCCGGAAGTGACCCGATTATCAGGCTGAGCAACAATTGAAAGTCCACTGAACCCAGGTGCCAGTGCCCCAGGCCGGCGATTGCAGTAATAGGTACCGCGTGGGCAAGGTCCGTGCCGATGATTTTTATGGTGTTAAAGCGGGGATAGAGAAAAAACAATATTGCCGCACCGAGTGCGCCGGCGCCGACTGATGAGAACGTCACCAGTATACCGATGAGCGCGCCGGACAGGATGGTCATCGGTACGCGTAATTTCCTGTGGATGATGCGTATCACCTGGAATGGCTCTGTTCTGCCGAGAGACTGTAACTGGTTTTTAAATAAAATGACCAGTGAGGTCAAAATCAACGCTATGCTGAGCATGGAGGTGATAAGGCCATCGTAGTTGATGCCCATGCTCGCCATTTGTTTAAGTATAAACACGGCAGCCAGCGTAGCCGGAATACTGCCCATGGATAGCAGTCTGACCACCTTCCAGTCAATCGTCCCCCGCTTCTGGTGAGCAAAAACACCCCCTCCCTTGGTAATGGCGGCATACAACAGGTCAGTCCCTACCGCTACTACCGGTTTGATGCTGAAGACAAGTACCAGGATGGGTGTCATCAGGGAGCCGCCGCCGACGCCGGTGAGCCCGATAATGAAACCGACAACAAAGCCGGCGAATGTAAACGCAATGTCCATGGTGGCAGCGATAAGATTCCGGATCAAAAATAAAGAAGTTGTACTTTAATGGGAAATATCTATACTTAAAAGTAATTATTTTCTATATTTTTAGAACTAAACGTCATAAAGAGTTTAAGGTCGCCATGAAATTACAGCAATTGCTTTATATCCGGGAAGTTTCCAAACATGGTCTGAACGTGTCCGCCACCGCAGAGAGTCTTTATACGTCCCAGTCCGGGATCAGTAAACAAATCCGTATGCTGGAGGATGAACTGGGTTTGAAGATATTCCAGCGTGGCGGCAAACACCTGACTGAAATCACCCAGGCCGGAGAAGTCATCATTGACATTACCGATGAAATCCTGGAAAAAGTGGATAAATTAAAACAAGTCGCCCTGGAATATACCGATGAGAACAAGGGTACGCTTTCAATAGCGACCACTCACACCCAGGCGCGTTACGTGCTCCCCCCCATAGTCCGGCGTTTCAGTGATAAATATCCGGACGTCGCTTTGCACATGCACCAGGGTACACCCATACAGATCTCGGAATTGGCCGCCGAGGGTACGGTCGTATTTGCCATCGCAACAGAAGCATTGGAGTTATTCGAGAATTTGGTCATGATGCCCTGCTATCACTGGAATCGCAGTGTTATCGTCCCCCGTGATCATCCGTTGGCCCGGGTGGACCGCCCGTCATTGAAAGCCATTGCCGCTTATCCTATCGTCACCTATGTATTCGGGTTTACCGGTCGGTCACAGTTGGACCGCGCTTTTGACAGCGCCGGTTTGAAACCACAGGTTGTATTTACGGCTACCGATGCCGACGTGATCAAGACCTACGTGAGAGCGGGAATGGGGGCAGGTATCGTGGCGAGCATGGCTTATGACGCAAAACTGGATGCAGACCTGGTGTCTATTGACGCCGGTCACCTGTTTGAGCCAGCCACTACCCGGATCGGTTTTCGACGGGGAATTTTCCTGCGAAACTACATGTATGACTTTATTGAATTATTTGCGCCGCACCTGTCCCGCGACATAGTGAGACAGGCGGCTCAGACGGATGACAAGAAGCAATTGGAACAACTGTTCAAAGGGCTGGACCTGCCAGTGCTCTGATGTGCATGGTTATCCATTTTTGCCGATATTTCCGGCGTGCAGGCCGCATTCCTTCTTCGTTTCCTCTTCCCACCACCAGCGGCCTTCCCGTTCATGCTGGTTGGGCAGTACCGGGCGGGTGCAAGGCTCGCAACCGATGCTGATATAGCCCTTGGTGTGGAGTTTATTGAACGGCACGTCGTTTTCCCGGATATAACGCCAGACCTGCCCGGAAGTCCAATTAGACAGGGGATTGAATTTATACAGTGGATGCTCAGCGGTTGAGAATGCCGTATCGGCTTCCATCACGCGGACATTGGACCTGGTCGGACTCTGGTCTTTCCTCTGGCCGGTGATCCAGGCGTCAACAGTCATCAATTTCCGTCGCAGCGGCACGATTTTACGAACCCCGCAACACTCCTTGTGCCCATCCTTGTAAAAGCTGTACAACCCCTTGTTTTTTACCAAGTTTTCAAGCTGAACGTTATCCGGAGACAGTACTTCCAGCTTGATATCATAACGTTCCCTGACCTGCTCCAGGAAGCGGTAAGTCTCGATATGCAGCCGGCCCGTATCCAATGAAAATACCTGGAGATCAGGATTGATGCGGCTGGCGATATCGATCAGGACGACGTCTTCCGCGCCGCTGAAGGAGATGGCAATATTGTTAAATTGCTGATAGGCAAATCGTAGAATATCGGCCGGTTCCCGGTCTTCGTAGGCTTCGGCGTGAGCTTCAATGTCTAATATCTCTGTTGTCATGATTCAGTGTTTTTTTATGAAAAAAGGTAAGGGTATTTGTTCAAAAAAACACTGTAACAACAATTCTTATTCCAATCAATAATATGTAATCATATTTATATTCTTTTTTGATATATTAAATAGAGGAGGGCACACATCAAAAAAACACGCAGGTGTCTTTTTCTATTGCAGGTCAGGCATTGAGTTTATCAGCGCCATACAGCATTGGGCAGCCATCCATGGCGCAGCTTTAACGGCTTCGATAAACCCCAGCCTCGCCATCCGTGGCTCACCGTTCGCCGGAAAAAAGACACGTTAAGTGTCTTTTTTTTATCCGGCTCACCCATTGCATTTCGAGGCGATCTATCAGTTTTTCCCATAATGTTTCAGGTTCATCCATAAATATCATGGCGCTATCCACCCTGGATAAATGCCAGTCTCCACGCAGCAGTTCCCGTTCCAGTTGGCCCGGTAACCAGCCGGCATAACCGGCGTAAAGCCGGGCTCGGAACTGCCTGCTCTCCTGGTTCAGCAGGTGTTGTATACCCTGGAAATCCGCTATCTGAAAGACGTCGTCCAGGACGTGATATTGGTCGTCCAGGTCCAGATCGGTTCGAACCAGGAGACGCAGGCTGTTCAACCTGACCGGTCCCCCCAGGTACAGGTTGAGTGAATCCAGGTTTAATTCCCGCAACTGGGGCAGGACTTCCGTTGCGGGCTTGTCCAGGGGGCGGTTCAGGATCAGCCCGACGGTTCCGGTGTCTTCATATTCTGTAATCAGCAATACGGTTCGGGCAAAATTGGGGTCTGTCATGGACTTTTTTGCAACCAGGATAACGCCCTGGGCCAACCTGACCTGATCATTTGTTCCTTGTGCCAGTTCATCAGGCGTAAATTTCGAGTGCGTATCTGCCGGAAGCCCTGTCTTTATCAACCGGTTTGATGTTGTGAACTCCAGAGACTGGACGTTCATATTCATACCCGGCAGGCATAAACAGGCCCATAAGATTGATAGCAGGCGATATACTTTCTTCCGGGGCAACATAAATCTCATACAATATGATACATTTATATATGGGGTCAGAGTAAAAATACGGCTAATCTGGTAGAGGACGCGGGCTTATTGTTGAGTATTTTTACTCTGACCCCAACTATTATATGAAACAGTCGGCTATGTACAATACGCTAATTGACCCGAAAACCGTACACGAGCATCTCGGCAAGCCCGATTGGGCGCTAGTGGACTGCCAGTATGACCTGACGGATAAAGACGCCGGTTATCAATCCTACCTGGCCGGACATATACCCGGCGCCGCTTATGCGAGCCTGCATGGGGACCTCAGCGGCGATCCCGTTACCGATTATGGACGGCATCCTGTGCCGGCCCGGGAAGTACTGGAAAAAAACCTCGCTGCAATGGGGATAGGCAATCATAAACAGGTAGTGGTCTATGACAATTCAGGCGGGGTATTCGCAGCGCGTCTGTGGTGGCTGCTGAATTATGCCGGACATCCCCGGGTTGCAGTTCTTGATGGCGGGCTGGGCGCCTGGAAACAGGCCGGTTTTGAGCTGGAGAATAACGGGCGCCGGGGCGGTGAAGGGAATTTCAATGCTGAGCTTAACACACGCGCCCTGGTTAAGTTAGACGAGGTGCCGGCAGTGCATCGGTTAATTGATTCACGTGAACCGGAGAGATATTCAGGTGAGGTTGAACCCCTGGACTCGGTCGCGGGGCACATTCCCGGAGCGGTCAATTATTTCTGGAAGAATAACCTGGATGACCATGGCAGATTTTTACCCCCCGAACGCCTGAAGCAAGTGCTGCAGGGTGTTTATTCCGATACCAGGGCGGAGGACGTCACGTTTTACTGTGGCTCCGGCGTTTCTGCGTGTCATAACCTGCTGGCGGCGACCCATGCCGGTTACCCCCTGCCAAGGCTGTACGCCGGTTCCTGGAGCGAATGGTCCTCAGACCCGCAGCGACCCGTTGCAGTGGGATGAGGGAGAGGAAATTCAATCCCTGGAACTTTTCACATTTAAATTCAATCAAGCAAGCACGCTGGTATATAAACGAACCGGATTGCCGGTTCTTTCTTCTTAACAGTCCGCGGTAAAAAAGATAATGGTTGTTTTCTGTGGGTGATCATAACTTCAATCTCTATGCACAATTCCGCAAGGTATTTGAGGCGCGTCCGAACAAGGTCCTGCTTGTTACCGATAGTGGAGAGAAATACCGCTATGCCGATATGGAAAGTGAGTCGGCCCGGCTGGCAAATTTTCTAACGGCGGCTGGTGTAAATGCAGGTGATCGTGTTTCTGTGCAGGTAAAAAAATCACCCGAGGCCCTGTGTCTGTATCTCGCCTGTTTGCGTGGCGGTTTTGCATTTCATCCCCTGAATACCGGTTACCGGTCCGCTGAACTGGCGTATTTCTTTGGCAATGCGGAACCTGCTGTGGTGATTTGTGACAGTGGCAGTCTTGATACGATAGAGCCCCTGGTTGAACAATTAAAGATTCCCCGTCTTTTTACCATGGATGGAGACGGGTTGGGCACATTGGTGGAACAGTCACGGGCTACATCCGATGAAAATATTCTTGTATCGAGAGATAAGGACGACATGGCAGCGCTGCTCTATTCATCCGGTACCACGGGAAAGCCAAAAGGTATTATCCTCACCCATGACAACCTCTATGAAAATACCCGCACCGTGGTGAACGCCTGGGGATTTACCGAGGACGATGTATTGCTGCACGCATTGCCCATCTTCCATGTCCATGGCCTCTTTGTTGCCCTGGGTTGTGTCCTTCTGAGTGGCGCCGGCATGCGCTGGTTGCCGGCTTTCGATGCCGGCAAGGTGATCCGGCTCCTGCCCGAATGTACATCCATGATGGGGGTGCCCACCTATTACACACGCCTGCTGGCAGCGGAAAATTTTACACGCGAAACAGCAGCACATATTCGCTTGTTCATATCCGGCTCGGCGCCGTTGCTGGAAGAGACCTTTTACGAATTTGAAGATCGCACCGGTCACCGCATCCTCGAGCGCTACGGCACGAGTGAGACCAACATGAATACCTCCAACCCCCTGGACGGTGAGCGCAAACCCGGTACCGTTGGATTGCCCCTGCCAGGTGTGGAGGTGTGTATTACCGATGATGCAGGATCCGTATTGCCCAGCGGAGAAATCGGTAATCTGCAGGTGCGCGGCAGCAACATGTTCAGGGAATACTGGAAGATGCCGGAGAAGACTGCCGATGAGTTCAGTGAAGATGGTTTTTTCAATACCGGTGATAAGGGTGTGATTGACAAAGACGGTTATATCTCCATCGTCGGTCGCAGCAAGGACATGATCATCAGTGGTGGCCTCAATATTTATCCTGTTGAGATTGAGGGTGTCATCAACGATATGCCCGGCGTTAAGGAGTCAGCCGTCATCGGAGTGCCCCATGCGGATTTCGGTGAAGGTGTACTGGCGGTGATCGTGCGGACTGATGGCGCCACATTGGAAGAAGACCGGGTGATTATGGAGACGAAGGAGAAATTAGCCAACTTCAAGGTGCCCAAGCGGGTTGTCTTCCTGGATGAACTACCCCGAAACACCATGGGCAAAGTGCAAAAAAACCTCCTGCGTGACAGCTATAAAGACCTGCTTCAGTAAAATTTCCACAGAAATACCAATGAAACCGCCGGTAATTACGGGAAAGATTACCTTCTGACTAATCGAATATTGTCAGCGTCTCCGGTTAGCTTGCTATATGATTGGATGGTATTGAATTTTCGGTAATCCTTGTGAGAAATATGAGTTGAGGCTGATGGATAACAGAAGGTTATTGAGCTGTCTGCTGGATAATGAATATCACTCGGGCAGCAGGTTGTCCGCGGAACTGGGTGTGAGCCGCACGGTTGTCTGGAAGGGGGTCAAAGAACTCCGGCGCTTCGGGCTGGCGATAGACTCCAGGCATGGCAAGGGTTATCGTCTGCAGGACGAGATTGAACTCCTTGATGAGGCTGAAATATATAAAGAACTGGGGCAGTCTGCCGGCGACAGCCGAATTGAAATCCTGTTTGAGACGGACTCGACCAGTAAGCGTCTTACTGACCGGTTTGGCCGTCAGGATTTTCCCGCGAATTTTCACGCTCATATCGTGCTTGCCGAGCGCCAGCACGGTGGCAAGGGGCGGCGCGGTAAAACCTGGGTGTCTCCATTCGCCGGGGGACTGTACCTTTCGCTGGGTTGGCATTTTGAAATATCGCCGGCGTCGCTTAACGCCTTGTCCCTGGCCTCGGGGGTGGCGGCTGTCCGGGCCTTGAACAGGCTGGGTATAACCGGGATTTACCTGAAGTGGCCTAATGATCTTATTTGCGATGGTAAAAAAATGGGAGGAATCCTGCTGGAATCACGCAGCGAAACCGCGGCTTCCTGTGACGTGGTAGTCGGTATCGGGATCAATATTCGTCTGGCTGATGAGTTAAAATCCGGGTTGGACCAGCCGGTCACCGACCTGGCCGGCCATTGTGACAGCCCTCCCTCAAGAAACAAACTGGCGGGAAAGATCATTGAGGAACAGTCATTGATGTTAAACCATGTGGCTGCCGGACGAATGGGTAAATACGTGGAAGAATGGCGGGACCTGGATTATCTCTCAGGCAGACAGGCGGAATTGCTCATGCCCGGTCAATTATTGCAGGGTCTCGTCAAAGGTGTGGACGATAACGGCTTATTGTTGCTGGAAACCGTCGGCGGGACCAGGAAATTCAGCAGTGGTGAAATCAGTGTAAGAGCAAGGCATTGAATTTATTTGTCGATATTGGTAACAGCCGGGTCAAATGGGCCTGTGGGGATTGGAAAAACCTGTCCGGTCATGGCGGTTTTTTTTATACAGCGGACACGCTTCCTGATCTCCTGGCACGCAACTGGCGGGAGTTAATGCAACCGGCAAAGGTGTATATTGCCAGTGTGGCCGATTTTTCGACGACCGGGATAATCCAAAAGTTCGCCCGCGAGGCCTGGTCCCGGGAACCACAACTGGCCGTAACTGAAAAGGAGAGGGCAGGGTTGCGAAACGCATACGCCGATGTGGCGTCAATGGGCGTAGACCGCTGGCTGGCGATGCTGGCGGCCTGGAACAGGTTCAGGAGGCCCGTCTGTGTCATGGATTGCGGCACGGCGGTCACTATTGACGTTATCCTGGAAGGAGGTCAACATATCGGTGGTTTTATTCTTCCCGGGCTGACGCTGATGACCACTGCTTTAATACAGGAAACCGACAAAATTCACGAACATGACGCAACTGAACCAATCCTGGAGTTCGGCCGTTCCACCTCGGCGTGCATCAGGAACGGCTTTGCTTTTGCATTGGCAGGCCTGGTAGAGAACTGTGTCAAAAAAATCAGGGAAGAAGAAGGGGTCGAACTGTTGTTGGTCATAACAGGTGGGGGGGCGGAGCAGGCGTTGCCCCTGTTGCCAGGCGAATACTCCCATGAACCTCATCTCGTCCTGGAGGGCCTGAGCCTTATCGGTTGACGAATATGAGATGGTTGGCTTTCCTGTTACTGATTGTAAATGTGTTATACCTGGGCTGGGAGTTCGATCGCGAGACGAAAGCCCGCGCTGCAAACAGTTCCCCTGCGTTTAAAATACCTGCCGGCGCAACAACACTGAAAACATTTGACGAACTGGCAGACCCACCGGCATTAAGAAGCGCTTCCTCACAATCCGAATCGTATCAAACCCTGTTACCGATCCACCGTTAACCCGCATTTCTCACCAGGTGATGCGATGATCGCGCCGGATTTTTTGTGCCAACGGGTGCCTGCGACCGAAAGCATAACCGTCGCTCTGGTTGAGGGAGCATGTGCCCGTTGGCGCAAAAAAGACAAGCGAGGGCGCATCAAGCGCAGTCTGTAATGACGACATAGTCAGCAGATTACCATAACTCATTGACAGCAAACATGTATCCGACAACAACAAGCGACCTGGTGAGAAATGCGGGTTAATCCCTTACAGACTCAGCACGATTCCCAAAAGGATAGTCATACCCACCCAGTTGTTGTTGACGAATGCCTTGAAGCACTTTTGGGGCGTCCGGTCATGGATCAGGAATTGCTGGTATATCAGCAGGCCGGCTGCGAGCGCCAGGGCAACATAGTATGGCTGGCCAAGTCCTGCCTGTTGACCGACGCTGTACAGGGCTGCGATGAACATGACCTGGATGACGCCTATGGCGGTCCGGTCGGCATCGTCCAGTAAAATAGCCGTGGATTTAAGCCCGATCTTCAAATCATCTTCCCGGTCTACCATGGCGTAGATCGTGTCGAAGATTAATACCCAGAGCATATTCGTGGCAAAAATCAACCAGGCGAGTACCGGCACGTCGTTGGTTGAGGCGGCAAATGCCATGGGGATACCCCAACTGAAAGCGAAACCGAGAAAAACCTGGGGCAGGTAGGTATAGCGTTTCATCAGGGGATAGAGCAGGGTGATACAGATGGCCAGGAGGGATAACAGCACGGTCAGAAGATTTGTAGTCAATACCAGCAGGAATGCAATGAGCGTCAGGAAGGCCATCACCAGACGGGCCTCTTTTAGGGACACCTTGCCGGCTGCGATGGGGCGGTACTTTGTTCTCTCGACAAACGGGTCGAAATCCCGGTCCGCCAGGTCATTGACGATAACCCCGGCCGAACGGGTAATGAATACGCCCATGACGAAGACGAATATCAGATGCAGGGAAGGCGTGCCCTCACTGGCAATCCATAAGGCCCACAGGGTGGGCCACAGCAGCAGCAGCCAGCCAATGGGTTTATCCAGCCGGATCAGTTGCCCGTAAAGGACGGACTTTGTTTTGATTGTCGGCCAGTGCCGTTTCAGACTTTTCCAAAGTCGATTTTGGTATTCAGCCATCTTGATATCAGTTTATTCACCTGTCCGGGGCGTTGCGCCAGTATCATATCAGCAGTTTGCTGCACCCGGGGTATCAGGTGCGCGTCCCGGACAAAATCTGCGATGTGCAATTCAGGCGCCCCGGTCTGTTTTTTCCCCAGTATTTCTCCCGGCCCGCGCAGTTCCAAATCACTTTTTGCAATGGCGAACCCGTCATTGGTTTCCCGCATCCTGTT
The DNA here is from genome assembly GCA_965248145.1 of Gammaproteobacteria bacterium. Classification (GTDB taxonomy): domain Bacteria; phylum Pseudomonadota; class Gammaproteobacteria; order Eutrophobiales; family Eutrophobiaceae; genus JAAXHV01. The sequence continues at coordinate 2,088,457 of OZ252091.1, forward strand.
CAATCGTACCTGAGCATTCTCCGACAAGGGCGTCTGGTAAAGTAAAACGCAATCACTTGCCTGGGAACCCCGGCCAACCCTGCCGCGTAATTGATGCAGTTGCGACAGCCCCAGGCGTTCGGCATTCTCGATAATCATCAGGCTGGCGTTGGTGACGTCAACCCCCACCTCAATAACCGTAGTCGCGACCAGGACATCGATCCGCCCGGATTTAAAACTATCCATTACCGTTTCCTTTTCGGCTTTTTTCATCCTGCCGTGGATAAGACCGATGGTTAATTCCGTCAATTGTTCAGCCAGGTGCTTTTGGATATCTTCCGCCGCCTGCAGTTGCAGGGTATCCGAGTTTTCAATCAAGGTGCAAACCCAGTATGCCTGCCGGCCCTGTTTGCACACGTCATGGATACGCCTGATGACCTCTTCCCTTTTTTCATTCGAGATGACGGTTGTCTTGATCGGCTGCCGTCCGGGTGGCAATTCATCAATAACGGAAATATCCAGGTCCGCGAACAGGGTCATGGCCAGAGTCCTGGGAATGGGGGTGGCAGTCATGATTACCTGGTGGGGTTGCCTGGTCTTTTCCATGCCTTTTTCGAGCAGGGCAAGCCGCTGGTCAACGCCGAAACGGTGTTGTTCGTCAATAATGATCAAACCCACATTGCCGAAGGCAACCTGTTCCTGGAACAAGGCATGGGTGCCCACGACTACCACCGGCCGCGCAGAGTGCAGTAGTGTTAATACCTCATCCTTTTCAGACCTGGACTGTTTCCCGGTCAACAACAGTACCGGGATATTGATGGATGAAAACCATTGTTTGATATTGAAATAATGCTGGTCGGCAAGAATCTCCGTGGGAGCCATCAGAGCAACCTGGTAGCCGGAATGAATCACGTGGATGGCGGTGATGGCTGCCACAACGGTTTTGCCGGAACCGACGTCTCCCTGGACCAGGCGCAGCATCGGCATTGGCTGCAACATGTCTTTCCGGATTTCAGCCAGGACTTTCTTTTGTGCCCCGGTCAGGTCGAAGGGGAGATTGTTCAGGAATTGATTGACGTAAGCATCACCCGATGTGCCGATGGAAAAGGCTTTATGCGCCTGTACCCGTTTCCTGACCAGGCGCAGGCTCAGGTGATGCGCCAGCAATTCCTCGAAGGCCAGGCGTTGCTGGGCCGGGTGGCTGCCATTCATCAGGCTGTCCACGTCGGCATCCCGAGTTGGCCTGTGCACATACCGGATGGCGGAGCCCAGGCTGAACAAGGAGAACTGTTTCAGTGTCTCATCAGGCAGCAACTCGTTTAACCCTATCCTGTCCCTTGACAAAGCGCCCAGAGCCTGTTCGGTCAAGTCACGCAGCTTGTACTGGGATAAACCCTGGGTCAGAGGATAAACAGGTGTCAGGGTCTGTTCCAGGTCGGCTTCATCTGCCGCATCAACCCGCTGGTACTCGGGGTGGATCATCTCCAGGGTATGATTGCCTTTTCTTATCTGTCCCCAGCAACGCAAGGTCATGCCCTGTTTCAAACCGGCCCGCTGCGCCCGGGAGAAATGAAAGAACCTCAAGATCATGGCGCCGGTCCCGTCACTGATGCGGCAGAGCAGGCTGCGTCTTCGGCCGTACAGGACCTGGACTATTTCAACGGTTCCCTGGCACAGGGCGGTGCTACCCGGTATCAAACTGCCGATAGGAATAAGCCGGGTACGATCGATATATCGATAGGGCAGGTGAAACAACAAGTCCTGGACCTGGCGGATACCCAGGTGGCTCAACCGTTCGCCGATCCTGGGTCCAACGCCCTTCAGGGCACTGACAAAATCGGCGAGAGTCGGGAGTTGATCAGCCTGAAGTTTATCCACAGATTACACAGATTAGCACAGATGAAAAGCAAGTCTTTGTATAGTTACAGAGTACACAGATGCAACAGAGACATTATACTGAATTTCAGTGATCTCTGTGTGCTCTGTGGCAAAACAAATCTGCGTTCATCTGCGTAATCTGTGGATTTACCTTCTGCTTATCCTGGATACGTGGGGGATATTTCTAATCCGCCTTATTATGTCGGCCAGGTGCAGCCGATTTGTGACTTCCACGACAAATTTTAACGTCGTATAACGATCATCCTTGTCGTGCATTTCCACACTGATGATATTGGCGTTGCGCGCGGCTATCTCTGTCGCAATTTTGGCCAATACGCCCCGTTGGTTGGTCACTTCCACCCTGACATTTGTCGAGAAACTGCCGTCAATCTGCTCTTCCCAGGCAACGTCCAGCCATTTGTCGGGGTGGTTCCTGAATTCCGTTACGTTCGGGCAGGTCTGGTGATGCACGACGATGCCCCGACCGGTCGTTACAAACCCGATAATAGGGTCGTCCGGTATGGGCAAACAGCACTTGGGGAAATTGACAACCATGCCTTCGGTACCCTTGATAGTCAGAGGTAAGTTGTTTTTACGGGTTCTCTTTTTGGCCGTAGCCGGTTTCTCCAGCAGTTGCCTTGCAACAATCGTGGCAATCCGGTTGCCCAGTCCCACTTCCTGGAGTAATTCGTCCCGGCTTTCCAGGCTGAATTCCTTTAGCAATTTATTCCACTGGGTGGGTTTGATTTCATTGTAATCGGATGAGTACATTTTGAGTTCCCTGATCAGGAGGCGTTTCCCCAGGGCTTTGGCTTCACTTCTGCGAAGGTTTTTAAGGTAATGCCTGATGTTTGCCCTGGCTTTTGCCGTGACGGCAAAATTAAGCCAGGCGGGATCAGGTTTTGCGCCGGGCGCGGTGATCACTTCGACTGTTTGCCCGGTGGAGAGGTGGGTGCTTACCGGCGCCAGACGCCGGTCGATCCTGACGCCCACACAACTGTTGCCTACGTCGGTATGGATTGCATAGGCGAAGTCCACTGCGGTGGCGCCTTTTTGCAGTTCAATGATATTGCCCTTGGGAGTAAAGGCATAAACGGATTCAGGGAATAAATCGATTTTAACGTGGTCCAGGAAATCCTGCGGGTTGCCTGCCGCGGTTTGCATTTCCATGATGTGTTGCAGCCATTCCCGGGCGCGTTTATGTGCGCCTGATCGATCACTGGACGGACCTGATTTATACAACCAATGGGCGGCAATGCCGACTTCGGCAACGTCATCCATATCCTTGGTCCTGATTTGTACTTCCAGGGGCACGCCGTAAGGGCCAAACAACACAGTATGCAGTGATTGGTAACCGTTTGATTTGGAGATGGCTACATAGTCTTTGAATTTGCCCGGAACCGGCTTGTACAGGTTATGTACGGTGCCAACCACGCGATAGCAGGTGTCGACGTCATCGACAACAATTCGAAAAGCGTAAACGTCATGGACTTCAGCGAAGGAGAGATCCTTCTCCAGCATTTTTTGGTATATGCCGTACAGGTGTTTTTCCCTGCCAATCACCTGGGCGGGAATTTTTTCCTGTCTCAATCGGCGTTTTAAGGCATTCCGTATCTTGTTGATAATCTCTTTACGGTGTCCTCTCGCCTTAACGACCTGTTCGTTCAATATGCGATGACGCAAGGGATAGAGCGCTGCAAAACCCAACTCTTCGAGTTCCAGACGAATGCTGTTTATACCAAGGCGTTGGGCAATAGGCGCATAGATCTCCAGAGTTTCCCTGGCGATCCGCCGGCGTTTTGCCGGTTCCAGGGCGCCCAGGGTACGCATATTATGCAGCCGGTCAGCCAGTTTCACGATGATGACGCGAATATCATTACTCATCGCCATCAGCATTTTGCGGAAGTTTTGAGCTTGTGCTTCCGCGCGGGAAGAGAACTCGATCTGGGTCAGTTTGCTGACGCCGTCTACCAGTTCGGCAATGCCTTTGCCGAATTTCCGTGTGATTTCATCTTTGGCCGTGTCGGTATCTTCGATCACGTCATGTAAAATGGCGGCAGCCAGGGTCTGGTGATCCATGTGCATATCGCCAAGAATACCGGCCACCTCAAGCGGGTGGTGAATAAAAGGCTCGCCGCTTTTACGATGCTGGCCTTCGTGAGCTATTGCGCCGAATTCATAAGCGCGGCGCACCTTTCCCACCTCATCGGACGTGAGGTAGTCACCGATCCGTTTTTCAAGCTCAAATATTGTCGTCATAACCAGAAGTATACTACTTCGTTACTCCGATGAATGCCAGAACTCAGTCCAATATACTGCCGCCTCAGATATGGTCGTTATAACCGGAAGCAGGCCACTTCGTCATTCCGGCGAAACTTGCCCCAGCATGGTGTTGAGCAGGGGGCCGGAATCCAGTGGACGTTCGGGGTAGACGAAAAGGGGATTCAGAATGATTCGTCGTCGGAAATCTGGATTGAGTCGGGCGTATGGAATTCGATTTCATCCAAATCATCGTCATACTTTGGTTTGCCGATGGACTCAATATTTTCAGACGTAACTACTCCTGCGGCTATCTCCCTGAGTGCAATCACGGTAGGTTTGTTTGACTGGTCTTCGATCAAGGGGTCGGAACCCATAAGAAGTTGCCTGGTCCGTTTGCTTGCCAGCAACACCAGGTCATATCGGTTATCAAGATTTTCCAAACAGTCTTCTACGGTCAGTCTAGCCATGTTAATTCCTTCAATATCAGGGATAATCGGACAGTTTACCGGATATTTCCCTCACCATGCAATAATTCCCGTATCAATTCTTCATAATATCCCTGCTGCCGGCGATAGTTGTGCCGGGTTGCGCTGAGGACCGCGGCAAGTTGCGCCTGGGTCTCATCAAAGTCATCATTCACAACCAGATAATCGTACTCATTATAGTGTTCAATCTCGCTGACGGCATCCCGCAGGCGGCGGTGGATATTCCGTTCATCATCGCCGCGTCCCTTCAGGCGTTCTTCCAGTGCCGCCAGAGATGGCGGCAGGATAAAGATATTAACCGCGTCTTTCATGATCTCGCGGGCCTGCCGGGCGCCTTGCCAGTCGATCTCCAGGATGATGTCCTTCCCGTCGGCCAATTGATCTTCCACCCAGGCCCGCGAGGTGCCGTAGCGGTGATCAAACACCCTTGCGTGTTCAAGAAACCGGTTTTGCTCAAGCAGGGCCTGAAATTCATCCTCACTGACAAAGTAATAATCGGTACCGGACTTCTCATGGGGCCGCGGCGGGCGGGTCGTGTGCGAAACAGATACGTATAAATCAGGAATGATCCCCAGCAATGACCGCACCAGGGAAGTCTTCCCCGCGCCGGACGGCGCTGAAATAATGAACAGGGTGCCCTGTCGCTTTTTGGTATCCATTGATTTATGGAATATAAGCCTAACTGAATGAATTAAGTATACATCACGCGTTTGGTAAAGATTCAGCAGGAGACGCGTTGCTTACAGTTTCTCAAGAAAATAATTGGTGATCCTGGTAAATACATGCGGTTGTACATCATCCAATTCATGATGCTGGTTCGGATAGATCATCATGTCAAATTGTTTGTTGTGGGCAATCAGGGCGTCGGTGAACTGTAGCGTGAAGGCATACTTGACGTTTTCATCTCCGGTGCCGTGGATCAGCAACAGGTTGCCTTGCAACTTGTCGGCGAAGTTCATCAGCTTGACTTCGTAATAACCCTGCGGATTATTTTCAACGGTATCCATCCAGCGTTCCACACCGAAAGCCTGGTAGCGGTTCAGATCAATGACCGGCGCTACACTGACGGCGGTCTTGAAATGCGGCGCGCCCTTGGTCATCCCAGCTTGTCCGGCCGCTTTCCAGGTCAAACACGCCTATCCGGGTGACGGCAAGACGCTCACCGGTGTTGGGGTATTTCATCGGCCGGACGGTGTTGTATTTACCCAGTTCATCCACCATGTAGAATACGTTCACGTCCGTGGCATCCAGGCGCCAGAAGGCTATCTTTTTCCCGTCCGGCGACCAGAACCAGGCCTGTCCGCTGGAGAACATCTTGCTGCCGTAGTCAAAAAAACCGTTGAATACGTTCGAGTCGCCGTCACTTGAGACTGCGCGGGTAGTCCTGTCCTCTAACGCGGTGATGTAGAGGTTATTTTCCAGCACGTACCCGACATATTCGCCGTCCGATGAGAGGTAGACGTCACGCAGGCCGGGATTATTATCTGCGAGCGGCCAGAGTTTATTCGTGTCAGGTTCGTAGATGTAATGGGACGCTTCGTTCCTGCCGTCCCAGGTCAGATTAACCGGACCTGCCAGCAGTATATATTGACGATTGGCGGCCCACTGGTAGCGACTCATCCTGACAGGCTCATTTTCATACCGGAGAGTGTCCCCGGAGATTATTAAACGCGTTGCGCCGCTTGCGATGTCGTGCTCATGGATATCCAGCTGACCGGTATCCGAGCTCTTTTTTGTGAAGGTGATGCTTTCTGCGTTGTTATGCCACCGGATGTTTTGCGGCCGATCATTGTCAAATTCGCTGCCGGCAAAAATGCTTTCCAGGGTCAGCGCTTGTCCGTTCTGATCAGCGAGACAGGATGCCCAGGCAATAATTAACAGACAGGCTGTCAAAGCCGGTAAATTTACACGCATCACTATTCGATGTTCTGGATTTGCTCGCGCATCTGTTCGATCAATACCTTGAGTTCAATCGATGCGTTGCTCGTATCGATATGGGCTGATTTGGCTCCCAGCGTGTTGGCTTCACGATTCATTTCCTGCATAAGAAAATCGAGGCGCCTGCCGATGGGTTCCGATTCGGTTAAAATTCTCTTTACTTCATGGCTATGGGTTTCCAGGCGGTCCAACTCCTCTGCCACGTCCAGCTTTTGTGACAGCAGGGCGATTTCCTGCTCAAGCCGGCCGTTGTCCGGTTCCATGCCGAGTTCCTGCACCCTTGCCATGTGTCGTTCCCTGGTAGCTGCAATAATTTCAGGAACTTTATCTCGAATCAGTTGCAGTTGATGCATCGAGAGTTCGCATCTCTTTGCAATCATCTGCCCGATTTTCTCTCCTTCCCTGTGCCGGTCATCAAGAATGCTATCCAGGGCCTGGTCCAACAGGACCATCACGGGGACACTGATCCGTTCCAGGTCCGGCGCCTTTTTGTCAATTACGCCGGGCCAGCGTAATACGTCTAAAGGATTGATTGTCGCGGGTTCCTCCACGGGAAGTTCGCGTGCCGCATTGATAATTTTTTCCGTCAACTCCGCGTTGACAAAAATATCACCGGCGGCCGATTCAGTGTCGTAACGCAGGCCGCATTCCACCTTGCCGCGTTTGAGTTTTGTCGAGATGCGTTCCCTGACGCCGGTCTCCATGGCGCGCAATTCTTCAGGAAGCCGGATCGAAATATCGAGATAACGATGGTTGACCGTGCGAATTTCCCAGACGGCATGACCCCATTCACCGGAGTCTTCGAGTCGGGCAAAAGCAGTCATACTGGCAAGCATTCTGTTTCTCCGTAAGTGGTAATTCTTTTATTAAAGTAATATCGAGAAAAATTATTTAACTACATGTAAATATAGATAATTTTATAAAATAAGATGTAGTTTATGAGATAAACAATTAATATCCCGTAAACCCTGTCCATCTATGTAAATACAAAAAGATATGGTTACCCTGATATAATTCAAAACCGGATATGAAGGTAGGGTCGTTGATCGTCAGCCCGGTGATATTTTCCGTAGCGTCACTTTGAAATAATCTTCAGTTGCTTTAAAAATCGGCTCTGTATCGTTGTATTTTTTCATCAATGGAATGACTTTGCGGCGAATACCCATACCCTGATTTTCCAAATAACTGTAATCTCTGAATATCCTGGCAGCCAGAGGATTACGTTGTAGTATCACACCACTTTTCATCTTTTCTACTGTCATACCATTCGGCAAGGCACCAGGGCTAATGACTTCAAGGCGGTCTGCATAAACAACAACACGCACATAGTCCTGTTTTGTCCAGTCCCTGTGGATCAATGCGTTAATCAACAGTTCTCTTACTGCTTCTTCAGGATAATCCCAGATTCGTTTACGAGTCATTCCCTTCAGTTGTTCACGGCTGATATATTCCTGAATTTGTGTATTTTCGTGTAGTGCAGGTTCAACAGGTTCACTGGTTTGGAGCTCTCCCCGGTACTCCAACAAGGGCATATTGAAGATTTTATCAAATCTGGAGTTGTAGTCCTTATCTGCTCCTTCATAAACAGTAAGTCTTAACCCTGCCTGTGGCAGCCTCAATTGCGGAGATTTGGCAAATAAGGCGTAGGCGAAATAACTACAACAAAGATTAGGATGCTCACCAATCAGAAAACTGTGATCTACCAGCAAATCCGACAAGTCTGTTTGTGGATACTGCAAAATCTTTTGAAAATATTCATTGTAACGGCGCTCATCCAAGTCTGTGACTGAAGAGCCATGGACGGGTAATTTCTCTGTTGCCAACAATCCACCAATATCAAATAATCGAGCTTGTTGTTCGCGAGTGGCAAGCTGGCAAGTATCACCATAACGAACATAAATATCTTCACGGTTATTGTGTCGAAGGACATAGGGTTTGCTATTGCCCTGATGAATTCTAACAACAGCCACACTCCCTTCACCAGTTGCCACTTCTTCATAATCCGGTAATACAAATGGATGAACATGTCTGCCAATCACCGTATCCATTAACCATTCCTGAAAATTCTCTCTCTGAACTCCGCTGATATTTTTATCATCATTGTCAACGCCAACCAATATAATGCCGCCATTCATATTGGCAAAGGAAACTATTGCCTTTGCCATCGTTTCAGGACGCATATCGTCTCGCTTGAAATCCAGCTTTGCGCCTTCTTTCTGGTTGATCAGAGTAAGTAGTTCACTTAGTAGCATTGGTCAATCTCTAAACCTAAAACCCGTATTTTCTCCTGCGCATTTCAAAAGCTACTTTACCGCCTTCCAGTATCTCGGCCGCCTTTTCTCGTACTCCTTTTTTATCGATGGAACCTTCGTCAATACGACCGAAATCTTTGCTACTTTCAAGTACTGCAATCAACTCAGCGTCGCCAAATACCGGAATATTGGCATTGTGGGTGGCAAACAGAAATTGCCTATTCGTCTTGAACTGCCTCAAATCCTGCACAATACGGTTCGCGATAAAGGCGTTATCTAAGTTATCTTCAGGTTGGTCGATGATCAGTGGATCATCCTGACTCAACAACAATAAGTTCAAAAAAGCGGTACACTTTTGTCCAATAGAAAGAGAATTCAATGGCACAAAGTGTTTCTCGGCATCATCATGTGCGGTGTTGAGTTCAATTTCCACGGTATCCATCAGTTCAATCTCTTCCAATTGCAGGCGTTGATCAAGGTCGAGACTACATAACCTATCCGCAACACCCTTGGTCAATCCGTTTGGTTTGTATGCTTCCAGAAAAGCATCCGGGTTCTTTTCCTCAATCCACCTGGCCCATTGAATCAAGTCCAGCTTGTCTTGTGCATAATCCAGCCACTCAATCTTGGCTGTTCCAATTCCGCTCAAGTTGAGTAAAAAATCTTTGAGATTATCAAGGTTGCCCTTCTGCTTGATGGCGATTCTTACTTTCCCCTCAAGTTTTTTGTTGGCTTTTTTGGTAGATTTTTCCATTGCAGAGTATCGGGAAAATGCCAGGTTTCGATAATTTTCCAGTAAATTGTCACGCTCTGATCCGAGTGTGCCAACTATTTTTCCCTGATTTTCATGGGCCTTTTTGAATCCTTCAATTTTTGTCAGTTGCGCAATGATGGTTGTGTACTCTGAACCTAATTGACTACCGCTTTTGCCGGCTTGTTCCGGTAACTGAGCAATGGCACTGTTTAATTCATCACGAACTCTGCCTTGCCCCTCATCCCACTTCGAGCACACACTCTGATATTCCGACCTGGCTTTTTTTACAGATTCATTTGCTTGTTGAACCGACTTGTCAATATCGTTTTTCAGATTCTCAAGAATCTTTCCTGCTACTTCAATGACATCCCCATTGGGCAGGGTCTTTATGTTCTCGTGCTGGATGAATGAAAGATCGAAAACTCCATGATAGCTTTCCAGCCAATTGTCAATGGTATTCAGTTGTTCCTCAATATTTTTTTGAATACCCTTTTCGCGTTCGATTAACCGTGCATTTTTTAGTTTTTCTTCTATGCCGAGTTTCCTGAATTGATTGACCTGTTCTTTAAGTTTTGATTCTTTTGCAACTTCCGCATCAAGACCTTCATATTCGGCAGAAGCATCCAGAAGCCGTTCCCGGTTTTTTTTCAGTTTGTTTTTGATTTCATCAATATCCTGCTCAAACTGCTTGCTATCGGACAGAAAGCGGCTCGTGAGATCAAGCTTCGCCTTTTCATCTCCCTCTATTTCAAGTATTTCATTCTGTCCCAGTATTTCAACATCGGGCAAGATTTCATCAGGTCGCAGATACGATATCTCATCCCTGTCATTCTTCACCACCGGTTGCTCACCATATCGTCTGCTTATGCTATAGGTATTTCCATTTTGAGCTTTCGAGCGCACTCGTAATATAACTTGGGAATCTCCCAAGGTGGCTTTACGTAAACTATCTTTCCCGTCTTTTCCCCGAGTCGGTGCATCTAAAACGAATCTGATACTCTCAATCAGGGTGGATTTTCCGGCGCCTCGACCGCCGATGACCACATTCAAATTCTGAGAAAAAGTCAGATTGTTTTCCCTGAAAAAGCCGGCGCCACGCCATTGAATGGATTCAATTATGGAATAAGGCTGTTCCGGCATATCATGGTTAAGACGAATTCTTGATTCAGGGTCTAAAAAAGCCTGTTTGAATGCTTCAAAATTGGCATCCGTCATTTTAATTAGACAGGAGGCAGATTTGTGTTTCAGATCATCCGGATTCTTAATATCTTTTGCGTTGATAATTGCAACTGGCTTTTCTCGTTTATAGTCCGGATTTTTGTTTTCGATAATCACCCGATATTTTCGTAATTCCTCTTGTTCTACCTTCAAATCTTCTATCCTGCCGGGAATCTGTCCGACTATGACTAACTCTTCTTTTTTCCATAGTTGAACATAGTTTCCGCCACTGCCATCCAGCTTTAGCAAGCCGTTGTTTCCGGTCATGTGTGCAGCGTACCAAAAACCTCCTTGCTCATTTATCACTTTGTCTGCGATTTGTTCGCAGCTTAATAAGGATGGGTGGGTTGGCTCTTCAGCAAGTTTGGTACTGCTTTTTCCCATCAACTGCCCAAGGTACTGATTGAGTCTCGCTAAGGAACTATCCTCAGGGTAGAGGCAGACCATGTGAATTTTTTCAGAGCTGGCAATCTCGAATCCTGGAAACACGGCGATTCCATTTTCCGTCAAAAAATCCCGTAACCCTTCCGAATCTTCAACCCTGCCATGGTCAGCAAACCCCACAACTTTAATCTCGTTGTCTTGGCACTGTCGCAAAACTTGCTGGTTATAGCTTGCTTCATTCTGAGTCTTCTCCCCCTGATATTGACTATAACTGTAAGGATTCACCTGCAAGGCGCACTTGTAAAATCGTGCACCCTGATACGCGTGTGAATTTTGCTCGTTCATTTCATTACCTCCACCACCCGCAAACTCTTAATACTGTGCTCATCTTCCTTGTCTGAGAAGTTCTCTTTAATCACTGACCTTCCAGTGCTCGGTAACCAAGCCAGTCTGACAGATCGATAGTAAAACTGTACATTATCAGGTCCCTCAATATGTTGTCCGGGTTCGATGTGCTTTCCTGCCTGTCTGCTACAGACAAGTTTAAGACTCATCAGGCAGTCTGAATGAGTTGTCTATAATAGTACATCTAAGGTGTCCAAGCCAATGCCTTCATAAGGCCACCAGCTCCCGCTGACTGGCCTGAAAGAGAGTTTGGCGGCGTTTTCCTGTTCCCCTTGCTGAAACAGCTATAATGGCTGGAAATACTAGGTTCAATTGGAGATTAACTATGCGCCCAAGTGGTCGTGCCTGCAATGAAATGAGGGAAGTACGCCTGACCAGGGCATATACGTGTCATGCTGAAGGATCCGTGCTGGTTGAATTTGGTCGGACCAGGGTGGTTTGCAATGCGACGTTTGAGAGTTCCGTGCCGCGTTTTTTAAAGGGTGAAGGCACAGGCTGGGTAACCGCTGAATATGGCATGTTGCCCAGGTCGACCGATCAGCGGATGCGTCGTGAAGCCGGTCAGAATAAGCAAAGCGGGCGTACTCATGAGATCCAGCGGTTGATCGGACGCTCCTTGCGGGCGGTGGTGGATTTAAACGCCCTGGGTGAGAATACCATCATCGTCGATTGTGACGTTATTCAGGCCGATGGCGGCACCCGCACCGCTTCAATTACCGGCGCTTATGTGGCGCTTGTGGATGCCATCAACAGCGTACAGGAACAGGGCGCCATACAGACCAATCCCATTATTGCCGCGGTCGCTTCCGTTTCAGTGGGTATCTGCGCCGGCGTCCCGGTGCTGGACCTGGATTACAGTGAGGACTCAACTGCCGAAACAGACATGAACGTAGTCATGAATGACCGGGGTGAATTGATTGAAATCCAGGGCACGGCAGAGGGCCACCCGTTCACTTTTGCCGAGTTGGAGCAATTGCTGGGCCTGGCCAGGACGGGCATTGACCGCCTGTTCACAATTCAGGCGGCGGCTCTCAAGCCGGAATGACAACTCCGAGATACCGGATAGATATTTGGGGTCAGAGTAAAAACACGCAACAATATATCAACACCAGCTACCGGATTGACCGTATTTTTACTCTGACCCCAAATATCATGAATAACAGAGAAATTGTAGTAGCCAGCAACAATCCGGGTAAATTACGGGAGTTGTCGCAATTATTTTCCGCTTACCAGGTCAAAGTATTGCCACAATCCCGGTTTTCTGTGAGTGAAGTTGAGGAAACCGGCGCCAGCTTTGTTGAAAACGCCCTCATAAAGGCCCGGCACGCGGCGGCGGCTACCGGGCGCGCGGTGATCGCTGATGATTCCGGCATTGAGGTGGACGTATTAAACGGGGAACCGGGTGTTTACTCGGCGCGCTATGCCGGTGAAGGCGCCTCGGACAGTGATAACCTGCAATTATTGTTGAAAAAGATTGCAGTTGCGGGCGCACGGAAACCGGCGGCCAGGTTCAGGTGTGTTATGGTATACGTGCGTCGGACTGATGATCCCGAACCGATAGTCGCACAGGGGGTCTGGGAGGGGTACATTGTTGCCGAACCGGCAGGCGACTCTGGATTTGGATACGATCCGGTGTTTTACTCGCCGACACATGCCTGTACGGCGGCGGAACTGTCGCCGGAAGTCAAAAATGCCGTCAGCCACAGGGGGCAGGCCTTGCGGAAACTGGTAGAGATGCTGAATGAGGTGAAGGTGTTTGGGTAAAAAGAGGACAAGGTATGCCGGCCCCTGGTTTTGTTTGTTTCCCCTGTTGCTTGCGGTGAGTTCTGCATATTCACAGGAAGACAAGGCAATACCGGTAAAAATAGTGAAAACCATCATGGCGCCGGTCTACGAAGAACTGCCTTTGACCGGGAGCGTCACCACGCGGCGTTTGGCTATGCTTTCACCGGAGGTGGCCGGGTTGGTCTCCATGCTTCACGTGGATGAAGGCGATGAGGTAAAACAGGGTGACGTGTTACTGGAACTGGATAAGGTAATTGCAGAAATCGACCGGGCAAGCGCCGAGGCACAGGTAGCGGAAGCGCAGGCCAGATTGAAAGAGGCGCGCCGGCAAAAGGATGAAGCGGCGAAGCTGGTTGAGAAGAAACATATTCCAATAACCCGTTATGAAGCGACCCTGGCCACGGTTGAAATAGCGGCAGCGGCATTGGAACGCCTCAAACAGGAACGGCGGCATCAGGAAGAAATTGTCAGACGTCATGTGGTGAGAGCGCCTTTCGATGGCGTCATCACTGAAAAAATGATTGAAAAAGGCGAGTGGGTCAAGATCGACACTGCCTTGTTTGAGTTGGCCGAGATCAGCTTTCTGCGGGTGAATGTGCCGGTTCCCCAGTTTTATTTCAATGACGTGCGTTTAGGCACCCCGGTCAGGGTTACTTTTGATGCTTATCCGAACAAACACTTCCTGGCCGAGGTAACCATGAAGGTTCCCATGAGCAGTGAATCCGCCCGGACCTTTCCCGTGAAAATAGACCTGGAAAACAGTGAGCGCCTGCTTGCTCCGGGGATGTCGGCCCGTGCGGTATTTCAGCTCAATGACGCCGCGGACGAACTGTCCCTGTTGCTGCCGCAGGACGCCGTTGTCAGGAAACCGGATGGTAGTGAATTCATATGGGTATTACAACAGGAAAAGGATGGTTTGAGAGGCAGGCAGGTAGACGTCAGGACGGGCCGCGCTTACCGGGAGAATATTGAAATCATCGCCGGCGACGTGCAGGCGGGGGACCGGGTGGTAGTGCGCGGCAACGAGATCCTGCGACCGGGCCAGGTCGTGGAGATCAAGGAAGAACTCCAGTTGAACTTATGATCGCAAGATATTATCCGCAGATGACGCAGATGATTCATCCGCAGATGACGCAGATGAACACAGATAAAAAAGTTATTGAATATAGATAATGTAAAAGTATGGTTTTTGAGTCTATCGCTCAAGTGAGAAACAACACGCCCAGTGAATCCGGAACGAATTTGTTCCCGCAAGCGTCTGTTGACGATAGTTTTGAGTTACAGATTATGCATAGTCGTGTAAATATGGATTATAAGACATGTTAACTTGGAACCTGCTTACACCATGAAACAAAATAAAATAATCTGCGGTAATCTGCGTCATCTGCGGATGAATCATCTGCGTTCATCTGCGTCATCTGCGGATATATAATCTGCGGATAAATACATAAGAACATGTTCAGGTTTGCCCTGGAAAAGCCCCTGATCATCGCGGTAGCGATATTGATCATCTGCCTGTTCGGTATCCTGGCCATTTTTCGAGTACCTATCCAGATGATTCCTGACCTCGATGCCAGGGTAGTGACCGTGATTACCAAGTGGCCCGGAGCCACGCCGCAGGACGTGGAAAAGGAAATCATCATCGAGCAGGAAGAGTACCTGCGCCGGGTCCCCGGTCTGGAGCGCATGATCTCCCGGGCCGTTACCGGGCGCGGGGAAATTGAACTGGAATTTTTTTACGGCGTCGATATCAACGAAGTCCTTATCCGCGTCAACAACGCGCTGACCCAGGTCCCCGGCTACCCGGAAAACGTCGATGAACCGCGTCTTGTCACCAGTACCGTCTCCAATAACCCGTTTCTCTTTTTCCTTGCCCGACCCCTGCCCGGCAATCCGCAAAACGTCAATATGGTGGAAATGCGCGACTTTCTTGAGGATCACGTGCGCGTGCAGATAGAACGGGTACCGGGTGTCTCGGAAGCGGTCATGTGGGGTGGCGCGGAGCGGCAGATCAAGATCTACGTGGACCCCGTCAAGCTGGCCGAGCGGCAGATAACGCTGTCTGAAGTACGCAATGCCATACGTGCGCGTAACCGCGATGTATCCGGTGGTGACCTGGACAGCGGCAAGCGCCGTTACCTGCTGAGGACGGTGGGGCGTTTTGAATCCACGGAGGATATGGAAAACATGGTGATTACCCGGCGCGACGGGGCGTTTGTCCGCCTGCGCGACCTGGGTTATGCAGAGTTGTCGACCTTTGAAATCAAGTCTTACTCCTATGGACGGGGCATACCGAATATCAGCATCGGGGTACGCCGGCAAATCGGTTCCAACGTGGTGGAAGTGAAGGACAAGGTCATGGAAATAGTGGAGGAACTGAACCATGGTTTGTTGAAACAGCAGGGCTTGCACATGATACTCAACTCCGATGACGTGAGATACGTCTCCGATTCAGTACTCAACGTGCGCAAAAACCTGTTTATCGGCGCCTTGTTGGCCACCATCGTCCTGTTCCTTTTCCTCAGGACCCCTTCCGCCACCCTTATCGGCGCCCTGGGCATTCCCGTCTGTACTCTTGCCGCTTTCCTGGGACTTCTGGTAAGCGGACGGACGATCAACGTGATCTCGCTTGCCGGTGTTGCGTTTGCCATCGGAATGACCCTGGATAACAGCATTGTCGTACTGGAAAACATCTACCGGCACAGGGCCGCGGGCAAGCAACGCCGGCGCGCCGCGCTGGACGGGGTTGCCGAAGTATGGCCGGCCCTGCTGGCGTCCACCCTGACGACGGTGTTTGTGTTTATTCCGATCATTTTCATCAGGGAAGAAGCCGGCCAGTTGTATTCTGATATTGCCGTCGCCATCTCGGCCTCCATTCTGATGTCTCTGCTGGTCTCAACCCTGGTGGTGCCGACCCTGTGCAGCCGGTTTCTCACCCTGCAGAGGGACAATCCGCCCGGTCGCGTCGGCCTGTATGCAGCAGGACAGTGGATTGGTGAGGCGCTTATCCGGTTCGTGCATTGGTTGATGGGGGGGGTGTCGCGGCGCCTGGCCCTGGTAGCCGTGGTGGGCTGTATCACATTGCTTATCATTGTTGCCATCCCCAAGGCGGAATACCTGCCGGAGGGGGAGGAGCAGAAAATATTCATCCAGATGTTTGCGCCCCCCGGTTACAACATCGAAGAGATGCACACAATCTACAAGGACCTGGATGATTTTCTCGTACCGTATATCGGCGAAGATCCGAAAAAATATGCCAGGGGCGAATCCGACCTGCCGGGTCTGAATTACGTGGTTGGCTATATCGGCGCCGCGCGTAACATGGTAATCCTGGAGGCCACGTCGCCGGGCCAGGTAAATGACATGCTTGAGATTGCCGTGGAGAAGATCCGCGAGATACCGGGAATACATGCCTTTGCCTCCCGGGGGTCTATCTTTTCCAGCAACTGGGGCGGTTCCAGGAGTATCAACCTGGAACTGAGCGGCACCGACCTGGTAGCCCTGTTTGACGCCGGTCTTAAGGCCTTTGTCAAAGCCCAGTCTGTCTTTGAGAATCCACAAATCCGCCCGCAACCCTCCAGCCTGTCCATGGGGCAACCCCTGGTGGAAATCCGCCCTGACTGGGAACGGGCCACTGAGTTGGGTATTGACGCCGGCGACCTGGGTTACACTATCTGGGCCTTCTCGGACGGCGCGTTTGTGGATGAATTCTTCCTGGGTGACGAGAAGATCGATATGTTTCTGTATTCCACCCACGGCACCATTCAGCGGCCGGAGGACGTGGACGATATCATGCTGTATTCACCTCAGGGTGGTATGGTCCCCCTGGGCGCCGTGGCCGAGGTCAGGCAGACCGTGAATACCGAGACCATCCGCCGGGTGGACGGTAAAAGGACCATCACCCTGGGTATTATTCCACCGCGCACTATCCCGTTGGAGCAGGGCGTTGACATGGTTCGGCGCGGTATTATCGATGAATTAAGGGCAACAGGGGAGATAGCGGACGATATCAGCATGAGTATCACCGGGGCCAGTGACCGGTTAGAGGCAACCCGGGATGCCTTGAAGGGGAACTTTATCATTGCCGTATTCATTTCTTATTTATTGCTGGTCGCCATCTTCTCTCACTGGGGGTATCCGCTGCTGGTGATGACGACGGTCCCGGTCGGTATAGGCGGAGGTTTGTTCGGGTTATGGCTGTTGAACGCCATAGGCGGAAACCTGTCACTGCTGGGGCTTGCAGATATACACCAGCCCTTTGACGTGATCACCATGCTGGGCTTCCTGATCCTGATCGGCACGGTCGTGAATAATCCCATCCTGATCATCGACCGCACCATGCGCAACGTCAAGACCAGGGGAATGAAGTCGATTGATGCGGTATTGGAGAGCACCCGCGCCCGGCTCAGGCCGATCATGATCTCCAGTATCACGACCATATTCGGCTTATCGCCCCTGGTGTTCAATCCGGGGGCGGGCACGGAGTTATATCGCGGTCTGGGGGCGATAGTGATGTTCGGCCTGCTGTTCTCAACGGTGATTACGCTGACCTTCATGCCGACCTTGCTCTCCCTCACACTCCAGTTCAGGGACTGGTTAAGGCAATCCGCAGATTACGCAGGTGAGTTATCCGCAGATGACGCAGATTAACGCAGATAAAATGCAAATCTTTTGTAAAGCCACAGAGGACACAGAGAAAGACAGGTCTGTCAGTCTACCCGGTCCACTCTGTGCACTCTGTGTCCTCTGTGGCATAACAAATCTGCGTTAATCTGCGTCATCTGCGGATAAATCCTGTGAACAGTCTGCCTCTGTCGCTGTATATTCACCTCCCCTGGTGTGTCAGGAAATGTCCTTACTGTGATTTTAATTCCCACGAAATAATAGACGGTTACTTCCCTGAAAAGGAATACGTTGATGCGGTCATCCGGGACCTGAAGTTTAGCGCCGGGCAGTTCCGGGAACGGGATATTATCTCGATCTTTCTTGGTGGTGGCACGCCGAGTATGATGTCTGCAAACAGCATCGGCTTGATCCTGGAGACTGTCGATGCCATCTCCGCGCTTTCCGACGATACTGAAATTACTCTGGAGGCAAACCCCGGTACAGTTGACAGCGGGCGTTTTACCGGTTATCGGAGCTTGGGCGTGAATCGACTTTCCATTGGCGCACAGAGCTTCGATGGCGATAAACTCGCGGCCATAGGCAGGATTCACAACGGCAGTGATGCGGTATCTGCGGTTGAAACAGCCGTCGGCGCCGGTTTTTCCAATATCAATATCGATCTTATGTACGGATTGCCGGGACAAACTACGGAGGACGCTTTGTCCGACCTTGCCCGGGCGGTCAGTCTTGAACCGATGCATATCTCCTGGTATCAACTCACTATTGAACCCAATACTGTATTTTATTCAAGGCCGCCGTCATTGCCTGACGATGACCTGATCTGGCAGATGCAAACCTGCGGACAGGACTACCTGGCTCAACATCAATACCACCAATATGAGGTATCCGCCTATTGCAGGGAAGGCCATGAATGCCGGCATAACCTGAATTACTGGCAATTCGGCGATTATATCGGCATCGGCGCCGGCGCCCACGGTAAAATCACCAGCCGGAATGGCGCGCGGGACCCCTCTGTACAAAAATCGGTAATAAGACAGTCACGCTTACGTCTGCCAGGCAGTTATATCCGCCACGCCGGGTCTGACTCGATCATGGCTGAATGTAAAACATTGACGCAAGCCGATTGCATCCTGGAATTCATGTTGAACGCGTTACGATTGAAGGATGGCGTACCGCTGGATTATTTCAGTGAAAGGACGGGGGTATCTTCAATCGCCATCCGTGAACAGGTTGAGGCCGCCAGAAACGAGGGGTTGCTGGAAGATGAACGGGGGCTGCTTAAAGCAACGGAAAAGGGGTCGCGCTACCTGAACGACCTGTTACAATATTTCATGCCTTAACTGTTCGTTGCCTGTAAATGGAAATAAAAGACCTGATCAAAAGCCGGCGCACCATCCACCAGTTCAGGACTGAGCCTGAACCCGACGATGATACGATTCGTTCTGCCATAGAGCAGGCCATCTGGGCGCCAAACCATCACCTGACACAACCCTGGGGGTTCTACCTGCTGGGTGATAAAAGCAAAAACCAGATATGCTTGTTGAATGCGGAACTCGTCAACGATGAACAGGGAGAAAGAGCGGCAGAGATCAAGTTTAAACGCTGGCGGGAAGTGCCCGGCTGGCTGGTCCTGACCTGCCGGAAGTCGGACGATGAAATCACCATGCGGGAAAACTACGCCTCCTGCTGTTGTGTCGCCCAGAACCTGATGCTGATCCTGTGGGAGGCGGGTATCGGCATGAAATGGACGACCGGCGCCGTGACCAGGACCCGGGCTTTTTATGACATCATCGGGGCGGATCGCGGGACGGAAGAAGTGGTGGGGCTGTTCTGGTATGGGTTCCCGGCTGAAATCCCCGGGGCAGAGCGCAAGCCGTTGGAGCAGGTTCTTACCGAACTTCCTTGAATAGCTTGTCAGGGCAAGTTCAGGAATGCCGCTACCAGACTCAAAGATGCTACCGCCAGTTTAATTTCTTGATATAATACTCACTCCTCTAATTTACACAGATGGGAGAGCACAGTGACAGTACAAGTCGGAGATAAAGCCCCGTCAGGGCAATTTCATGTAATTAATGCAGATGGGCCGGGAGCGGTGAGCACCGATGAGTTGTTCAGCGGCAAGAAAGTCGTCGTATTTTCCGTGCCCGGCGCGTATACCCCTACCTGTTCAAAAGAACATTTGCCGGGTTTTATTGACCAGGCTGACGCAATCAAGGCGAAGGGCGTGGATACCATTGCCTGCATGGCGGTTAATGACATGTTTGTCATGGATGCCTGGGGCAAGAGCGCCGGCGCCGGCGACAAGGTGTTAATGCTGGCCGATGGCAACGGTACTTATGCCGCGGCCCTGGGCCTGGAACTGGACGGCTCCGGGTTCGGCCTGGGCACTCGAGGCCAGCGTTTCGCAATGGTAGTGGACGACGGCACGGTTACCCAGCTCTACATTGAAGAGCCTATGCAATTCAAAGTCAGTTCGGCTGAAAACATCCTGGAGAACCTGTAACCAGGCAGAAAACTGGCTGGGGGCAGAGGATTCGAACCTCTACCGGCGGAGTCAGAGTCCGCTGTCCTACCGTTAGACGAGCCCCCAAGATGACAGGCGCAATTGTATTATAATCAAGAAAAGGGGACAGATTTATTTTTCACTACCTGTCATAACTTTGCATCCATTTCGGAGGCAGGTTTGCATGGGTTTTCAAGACACGCTGTGAATACATCCCTGTACGCTTACCATCCGCTATCCCCCTGCTTACGACATGCTGGGGCAAGCTCTGCGGATGATAGTCTTGAAAAGCCCATCCAAACCTGTCATAGTTCTGCCCCCCTTTTCCCATGATTAACAAAAAGAAAATAGCGGTTTTAGGTGGAACCGGTAATCTCGGTTATGCATTGGCCTGGCGTTGGGCCAGGGCGGGCCATGAGGTGACCGTTGGTTCCCGGGTCGAGGAGAAGGCGCAAAACGCGGCGGCTGAACTCAACAAAAAACCTGGCGGCGAGTCTATTAAGGGCGCCGATAATCTGGCCGCGACAAAACAGGCGGAAGTCGTTGTCCTGACCGTTCCCTTCGCCGCCCACAAAGCCACGCTGGAAAGCATCAAACCGGGCTTGTCCGGGCAGGTCTTCATCGATACCACCGTACCGCTCATGCCGCCGAAAGTAGCCGTTGTCCAGTTGCCCGAAGAGGGGAGTGCCGCGGCACTCACCCGGAATATCCTGGGAGACAGGGCGCGAGTAACGGCCGCGTTTCACAACGTGGCCGCCAACCTGTTGGAGCAGGACGTTGAAATCGACTGCGATATCCTGGTGACCGGTGACAACCTGGAAACACGGAAACAAGTCATGCAACTGGTGGAGGACAGCGGTTGTCGCGCCATCAATGCCGGTAAACTGGCCAATGCCGCGGCCGCCGAGGCCCTGACCAGTCTCCTTATTCACATCAACAAAACCTATAAGACAAGCCATTCCGGTATCCGCATCACCGGCATCGATGGAAATTTGGGGGGAAATTTCCCAAATTTCCCAAATATCTTATCCGCAGATGACGCAGATTAACGCAGATAAAAAGCAAGTCTTTTGTAAAGCCACAGAGAACACAGAGAAAGACAAGTATGTCAGACTGCTCGGTCCACTCTGTGCTCTCTGTGTCCTCTGTGGCATAACAAATCTGCGTTAATCCATGTCCCTGTATGGTGTAAACAGGGATGCGTCATCTGCGGATAAATTAATATGTGGGCGCTACTCCCTGTAAAACGGTTGGAGCATACCAAGTTGCGCCTTGCCGGTGTCTTAACCCGGGCGCAACGCCGGCAACTCAGTTGCTGCATGGTGGAAGACATACTCAACACCCTGGATAAAACCGATGTGATTGCCGGCGTCACGGTGATCAGTTGCGATGAAGCTGTTATCTCAATGGCGGTAAACCACGGCGCAGACGTACTGAACACCGGGGTCGATCATGGTTATGCCGTTGACGTCCTGCAGGGGGTCGAATCCATCGCCGATAAAGCCATCGACAAGGTGATTATCATACCTGCCGACGTACCTGAGCTTGATGACACGGATTTAACTCTCCTGGACCAGGTTCATGAAGAAGGCATTACCTTATGTCCCGCCGATAATGATGGCGGCACCAATGGTCTGGTGTTCACGCCGCCACTTGCTATATGTTTGATGTACGGCGAGAACAGCTTTGATGAATTTTGCAGGGAAACGGAGCGACGGCAGGCGCCGGTCAATATCGCAAAGCCTGACGGACTGGCCCGGGATATTGATCGCCCGGATGACCTGCTTGCCCTGCGGCGACAGTCCAACGGAAACCGGACCTGGCGTTACGTGAGATCGCTTGAATTTCCGGGAGAACCCTGATATTTGGGGTCAGAGTAAAAATTAATCGGGATTTATATTCCCACCACGCATATCAAATAAATTTTTACTCTGACCCCGAATACCCTGGATAATCCTGATCCGGCGGCTTTGTGTAAGGGGTCAGAGTAAAAATATAAACACAGCAGGTATTACTTGCATATTCCCGGATATTTTTACTCTGACCCCAAATATCATATACTGAAACAAAATACCCAATCGGAGGAGACCATGGCCGTTATCGACCTGACCCTGCCCATCAATCACCACATGCGGGGCATACCTGACCTGCGTGAATATGAGGAAAACCCCACCCGTTGTGTTGTTTTGTCCTGCATGGGAGAGGTACAAAAAGAACACCTTGAAATTCGCGGCGTTGAACTGGATGAAAACCTGGAATTCACTCCGCACATGTTATCCAGGCTGGAGATCCTTACCCATATAGGCACTCATATCGATGCGCCCTGTCACTTCCTGCAATCCGGTGGTTGGTCGATCGAACAAATTCCCCTGGAGCACACCATCGGGAAAGGCAGGGTCGTCCCCCTGACCCACTTGCAGGGACGGGGGCGTATTACCGCGGATGAGATCATCAGGACAGGCGTGGAGATCGATGACAGCGTTATTCCCGTCCTCTATACCGGCTGGACGGACCGGGCCTGGGATACCGACGAATTTTGGGACAACTCCATATTCCTGGATACCACTGCAGCTGAGTACATCGTTGAAAAAGGCTGCAAAGCGGTCGCTCTCGACTGCTTTCCCGAAGCCCCCTTCTGGCTCGGCATTGAGGCGGATGAACCGCCGGGACGGAATCACAAGACACTACTGAGCAACAAGACCATCATCATCCAGTTAGTCAGTAATGTCGGTAAACTGGATGGGAAAGACTTCACCCTCTACGGCATACCGTTGCCACTGGATGGCCTGGACGGCTCACCCGCCAGGGTATTCGCCATCACTGATTGACAGGCTGAAGTTATGTCCATAACATACTTGAAAACACTGCCTCAACCCGTCACCTTATTCGGTAATTGCGCCAATGGCTGAACGCTCCTTCGCAAAAGAAGTCCAGATGCTGCGCCTGGGGGAGGGTGATGAACTCCATGGAGAAGGTATTCTCGCCGTTACCAAGGCCCTGCTACAATCCGGCGTTTCCTATATCGGCGGCTACCAGGGCTCCCCCATCAGCCATCTGATCGATGTCTTTTCCGATTCCCGGGAGATCCTGGAAGAACTGGGCGTACACTTCGAACAATCCGCCAGTGAAGCGGCCGCGGCCTCCATGCTGGCCGCGTCGATCAATTACCCGTTGCGCGGCGCGGTAGCCTGGAAATCCACGGTGGGCACCAACGTGGCTTCGGATGCCCTGGCCAACGTGGCTTCCGCCGGCGTCAAGGGCGGCGCGCTCATCATCGTGGGGGAAGACTATGGCGAGGGCGCTTCCATCATGCAGGAACGCTCCCATGCTTTTGCCATGAAATCCCAGTTATGGCTGCTCGACCCCAGGCCCAACCTGAACGATATTGCCGAGATGGTCGAGAAAGGTTTTGAGCTTTCCGAGGCGTCCGCCACCCCCGTCATGCTGCAACTGCGGGTACGGGCTTGCCACGTACACGGCGTATTGAATACCAAAGACAACAAACGTCCGGCTTTTTCCGTCACCGATGCACTGGATGCCCCGACCCGGGATATAGAGCGGATCGTCTTACCCCCCTTCAACTACCAGCATGAGGTGGAGAAAATCGAACAACGCTGGCCTGCCGCGGTGAAATTCATAGAGGAGAACCGGCTTAATGAGGTGATCGACGGCCGCTTTAACGACGTCGGCATCATCGTTCCCGGTGGTCTCTACAACACCTTGAACCGGGCCATGGAACACGTGGGTTGTTCCGATGTCTTTGGCAATACCACTATTCCCATGTACGTCATGAACGTGGCCTATCCGGTGATCGACGCGCAGGTTGTCCGTTTCTGCCAGGGCAAAAAAGCCGTGCTCATGGTGGAGGAAGGCCAGCCGGATTACCTGGAACAGAACGTCAATACCATCCTGAGGCGGCGCGACGTACAGGCCCGGATTCACGGCAAAGACGTCTTCACCATGGCAGGGGAGTATACCTGCCAACTGATGGAAGAGGGTCTGCGAAAATTTCTGTTGCAGTGGGAACCCGCTGCCGTCACCATCCCGCCGCTGGAAAAGACCAACGGTCAGGGCCGGGAAGAACTGGCGCAACTCGTGCCGCAACGGCCCTCCGGTTTGTGTACCGGTTGCCCGGAACGCCCGTTCTTCTCCGCCGTCAAGCTGCTGGAAAAAGAATTCGGCAAGCTGCAAGTGAGCATGGATATCGGTTGCCACTCCTTTGCCACGGTTGCGCCGTTTAATATCGGCAACACCATCACCGGTTACGGCCTGGGACCTTCCAGCGCCTCGGCCCTGATGGGCCCCCACCGGAAACGCGCCCTCAGTATCATGGGGGATGGCGGCTTCTGGCATAACGGCCTGACTACGGGTATCGGCAACGCAGTGGAAAATCAGCACGATGGCGTCATTATCGTCGTTGACAACGGTTATTCCGCGGCAACAGGCGGTCAATGGATCCCATCATCCAAGGCGGATGCGGAGCAGCGCCAGTACCGCGTATCTATCGTCGAAGCCCTCAAGGGCGCCGGCGTGAAGTGGATCAGGAAGGTCCATACCTACCATATCCAGGAATCCCTGCATGCCTTGAGGGAGGCCATGACCACCAAGGATAAAGGGCCTAAACTCATCGTGGCGGAAGGGGAATGTCAGCTTAACCGGCAACGGCGCATCAAACCGCAGATAAGAACCCTGCTCAAACAAAAGAAACGTTACGTACGCGAACGCTTCGGTATCGATGAAGATACCTGCACCGGCGATCATTCCTGCATCAGGTTATCCGGTTGCCCGTCACTTACCATCAAGGACAACCCCGACCCCCTCAGGAAGGACCCGGTGGCCACCGTCGTCAACAGCTGTGTCGGTTGCGGTGTTTGCGGTGAAGTAGCCCATGCCGCCGTTCTTTGCCCGTCCTTCTACAAGGCTGATATTGTCTATAACCCCAACGTCATCGACAAGACCATGGCAACCGTCCGTTCGTTCATCATCGGGATGCTCCAGGGTTGGTCGGATAAACGGCGCCTGAAGTGGTCCTGTAATGAACTCCCCCGGGGAGAGGGAAGTCAAAATGGGGCAACGGCGGATCAATCCGGTAATCCCCTTGCTTCCTCGTCGCCGGAATGGAAGCAGGGGGACTTGCTCCGTCATCCGGGCAAGCAAGCCGAACCCGTCAAAATCGCCATCCTCGCCATGGGCGGGCAGGGCGGCGGCGTCCTCAGCAACTGGCTCATCCAGGTGGCCGAGCGTTCCGGCTACCTGGCGCAATCCACTTCCGTGCCCGGCGTTGCCCAGCGCACCGGGGCCACGGTTTATTACCTGGAGTTTTTTCCGCGGGAAGCAATCGGGGATACCCCGGCCGTGCTGGCTCTCATGCCGGTGCCCGGTCACGTGGACGTCGTTATTGCCGGCGAACTGATTGAAGCCGGCCGTGCTACGCTGAGAGGTTTAGTCACGCCGGAGAGAACGACTGCGCTGGTCTCCACCCACCGGGACTATGCCATCGGGGAGAAAACCGCCATGGGCGACGGCAGGGCGGATTCTAAAAAGATTACCGACATCGCTGCAGAAAACGCAAAACGGTTCATTGGTTTTGACATGGCTGCCCTGGCTGAACAAACAGGCAGTGTCATCAGTTCCGTATTGCTCGGCGCTATCGCCGGCTGCGGCGCCTTGCCCTTCCGCAAAGAAACCTATATGGAAATCATCGGTGAAATGGGCGTTGCCGTGGAAGCGAACCTGAAAGGCTTTGACGCCGGTTACGAGCGCACACAAAAACAACAGGCGCATAATACAGATGAAAATGAGTCAGCGGGGAAGCCGGTCGCGACGGCGGAACACGAGCAGGTCCAGGCGCTGCTCGATCGAGTCTATGCCGATTTTCCCAGGCAAACACAGGAGATCACCCTGGCGGCGTTAAGTAAACTCATCGATTACCAGGATGTAGAGTACGCCGCTGAATACCTGCAAAGATTACAGCCGGTTTTACAGGCGGACCGCCCGGATAAGGATTACCGGCTTACCGTCGAAACCGCACGCTACCTGGCACTGTGGATGACGTATGAAGACGCTATCCGGGTGGCGGACCTGAAGATCCGTTCGGCGCGCTTTGACCGGGTGAGAGAAAACGTACAGGCGGAGAATGGTCAAGTTGTCGCCTGGCAGGAATTCATGCACCCGCGAGTACAGGAAATCTGCGATATCATGCCTGCCTGGAAAGGATCCCTGTGTATGAAAACTCCCGTATTGAGAAACTTCATAGGACTCTTTTGCAAGCGAGGCAGGCGGATTAAAACCACGAGTCTGTCCGGCTTTCTGTTGCTCTACCTGGTAGCCGGCCTGCGCCTTATCCGCCGCTCGACCCTGCGTTATAAGACAGAAATCACGAATATCGAAAAATGGCTGGCGACCGTGCAGGCTATTGCCGTGACTGATTACGACCTGGCAGTGGAAGTCGCCGAATGCCAGCGCCTGGTAAAGGGTTACGGCGAGACCCATGAAAGAGGTAAAGCCAGTTTCAATCGGATAATGGCAGTGCTTGATGACGCCCGAAATCAGCCGGATGCGGCATCCCTGGTCAAAGAATTACGCGAGGCTGCATTGGCGGACGAACAGGGAGAGGCCCTGGAAGCAACCCTGCAAAAAGTCGCATAAACGCCGTCGTCCCAGTCACCGGATCTACCATATATTTGGGGTCAGAGTAAAAATCAGTCTTTGTCAAGTCCGGAGTGCAGTGTGCCTGACTGATTTTTACTCTGACCCCAAATATCCGGGGGACCTGAACACCAGGCGAGGACTGCCAGCGCGGCAAATGCGGTATAGCATAACGTAAATACCCAAGCCTCCGCCTGGTAAAAAATCAGCTTATGCAACCAGTGCTGGATGAACGAACCGGCATAAGTTACTTCACCTGCTTTTTCCCGTAGATTATTTTCCCAAATCGTCAGTGGGCAAATCACATTTAACCAGGCCTGTAAGACAACAATGCCGATTGCGCCAAGATGAATGAAACGGAACCAGGGATTCCTGACCCATCGCCATTCTCTGATAAGACCGATAATAATGAAGAGCAACCCAAGAACCACAAAGGCGATGAATAAGGTATGAATGAGCAGTAACCCATCAGCTGCGAGCAGCAAACAGGTTGGGGACTGTGTCACATTACCAACTGTTTCTCAGTTCGCGTAGCTTCAGGAAAACCGTTTTTTCGTCAGGTTCGGCGGGTAAATCAGGGAAGTCCTCGTGGAGTTTCTCTATGACCTCAGGATTTCTCAAGCGGAAAAAGCTATTGACGGTTTTTTCCAGTTCAATAGTGGTTACCAGGGCTTCGTCCGGGTCCTGGTCGACTAACTGATCGATTAATGATTGAGCATCGGAATTGTTCGGTTCCCTGCTCAGGGTGAATTGCAGGTTGTTGATAATGTAATCGTGACCGGGATAAACCAGGGTATTGCCAGGCAACGTCGCCAATTGGCTGGTGAAGGTCAGGTACAGTTCGTTGGGATGACCGCCGTTATGGCAATTTCCCGCCCCCGCGTTGAATAAGGTATCCCCGCAAAACAGGGCCGGTTGATCCGTCTGTGAAAGCAGACAAACGTGGCTCATGGTATGCCCGGGCGTATCCAGCACCTCCAGTTCAACGGTATTTCCGACCTTAATCACGTCACCGACGGATAAGGGTATGTCTACGCCGGGTATCTTTTCCCGGGCATTTTTGTGAGCGAGCAATTCAGCGCCCGTGGCTGCGATCAGCGCGCCGTTGCCGCCGGTGTGATCACGATGTTCATGGGTGTTCAGCACCTGGGTGATTTCCCAGCCTTGCGCCTGCGCATGGTCCAGGCACTTCTGATGGTCAAGGGGATCAATAGCCAGGGCCTGACCGGTATTCGGGCAAGCAATGAGATAGTTGAAATTACGCCAGTTGTTACCGGTCCAGATCTGTTCGACAATCATAATTTTTTCCCATTGAGTATCCCCGCGATTCATTCATGCCATTATCAGTTTAACCCAAATTGGCGGCGGCAGTGCAACTTGTTGCCGTTATTATATTTGGGGTCAGAGTAAAAATACGGCCACTGGCAGGCATTGCTGGTTTATTTTTAAGTATTTTTACTCTGACCCCAAATATTCATCAATCGCTGGATTCGTGTATGAATATCGTTGCCGGATATTCCAGGTAAGATTTCAGCGTCCGGATAAACCGTGCGGCATCATAACCATCCACGACACGGTGGTCGAAAGAGGAGGAGAGATTCATGATTAACCGTGCATTTATTCCATTATTTTCAAATAGTTGTCGCTCTTGTGTCCTATTGATGCCGATGACGGCAACTTCCGGATAATTTATGATCGGCGTGGAAACGATACCACCCAACTTACCCAAACTGGTGATAGTAACGGTAGAACCCGTGAGTTCTTCTTTATCTGCGTTGCCATTTCTTGCTCTCGTCGTGACTTGTTGCAGCTTGCGGGCGCATTCCCACAGGCCAAGTGATTCGACGTGGCGGATAACAGGCACTAATAAACCCTTATCGGTTTGCGTGGCAATACCGATATGGACAGGATCATATTGTGTGATGATATGCGTGGTATCATCAAAGTGTGCATTGCATTGCGGAAATTCTTTTAGCGCCTGCACCAGGGCTTGCATGAAAAAAGGCAAGTAAGTAAGTTTTGGTTGGTTGTCTTTTCGGGATGTATTGAGGCGCCGGCGGAGTTGTTCCAACTCGGTGATATCGACTTCCTCAACGTAAGTAAAGTGTGGGATGCGGCTGGCGCTCAACGCCATTTGCTCCGCTATCTTGCGGCGCAGGCCGATCATTTTTATCTCGCGCGTGCCTGATAACCTGTTCTTTGTCCGGGTTGCACATGATTGAATGCCTTGATTAACGAAAGCGTCAATATCCTCACGCGTAATTCGTCCTTTTGGGCCTGTGGCAGGCACTTGGGAAAGGTCGATATTTTTCTCCCTGGCCAACTGGCGGATGGCGGGAGAGGTTAGCGGTTTGTCGGCTGGTTGATGATTCATGGCTGGTTTGGTCACGGAGGCTTCAGGTTCAACCGGCTCATCGATGGCTTCGTTTGTTATTTGTGTTGATTCCTCCAGGCTTGTGTCAAAGACCACCAGCTCGGCGCCGACTGGTATTACGTCACCAGGAATACCCGCAAGGGAGATAACCTTGCCGCTGACCGGAGCTGTGATCTCTATCGTGGCTTTTTCCGTCATTACATCGACCAGGGGTTGATCTGCGTTGATAAAATCACCGACCCGGACTCGCCATTCAACAATCTCCGAAGCTACGGTCCCTTCGCCCAGGTCCGGCAATTTAAATGAATAAGAAGACATGTTCACACCTCTAATGTGCGTTTCAGCGCCGCACTGACGCGAGCCTGGCCGGGAAAGTATTCCCATTCCTGTGCATGGGGGTAGGGCGTATCCCAACCTGTCACCCGCTCGACAGGCGCTTCAAGATTCCAGAAACAATGCTCTTGAACCTGTGCCGACAACTCGGCGCCATAGCCGCAGTGGCGCGTGGCTTCGTGAATGATCACGCAACGGCCGGTTTTGCAGACAGAGTGGGCAATGGTATCGATATCCAGCGGCATCAGCGTGCGTATGTCGATAATTTCAGCGTTGATGCCGAGTTGTCCGGCAGCGGCAATCGCCACGTGAACCATAGTCCCATAAGCAAGGATGGTCAGGTCGTTACCTGCCTGGAGTACTTCTGCCTTGCCGAGCGGTATCGTATAGTAATCCTCCGGGACCTGGCCTTTATCGTGATTATCCCAACCGGTAGCGGGCTTGTCGGGGTCGCCGTCAAACGGGCCGTTATACAAACGTTTTGGTTCAAAGAAGATGACCGGATCATCATCCTCAATGGCGCTGATAAGCAATCCTTTTGCGTCGTAGGGATTCGAGGGCATCACCGTTTTCAATCCGCACACGTGGGCGAACAGGGCTTCCGGTGTTTGCGAATGTGTTTGCCCGCCCCGGATCCCACCGCCACAGGGGGTGCGGATGGTTACCGGTGACCAGAACTGCCCCGCGCTTCTATAACGAAGCCGGGCAAGTTCACTGGCAATCTGGTCGAAGGCCGGATAGATGTAGTCTGCAAACTGGATCTCGACGACCGGACGGAGGCCATTCACGCCCATGCCGATGGCCGTCGCTACAATACCCCCTTCGGCAATCGGGGAATCAAACACGCGATCTTCACCGTGCTTCTGCTGCAAGCCTTGAGTACAACGAAATACCCCGCCAAAGTAACCGACGTCCTCACCGAAGATAATCACGTCAGGATCTTTTCCCAGCATCACGTCCATGGCGGAATTCAGGGCCTGGATCATGGTCATTGCGGCCATCTCATCCCTCCAGCTGTTGACGTTGCTTGATGAGATGGGGCGGCATTTCCTTATATACGTGTTCAAACATAGCCGCTACAGGGGGACGCGGGCCGTCATTTAAAGTCCCCATTGAAATGGCTTTATCCCATGTCGAGGTCACTGTTTCATACAACTCGGTTTCCATTTGCTCATGTTCTGCTTCGGACCATTCATTCAAGCTGATCAAGTGTTGCTTCAAACGTACTATCGGATCACCTAAAGGCCAATGTTCCCATTCGTCGGCGGGTCGGTATTTACCCGGGTCATCACTGGTGGAATGCGCGGCGGCACGGTATGTGTACAGTTCTATCAGGGTGGGGCCACCCCCTGCGCGGGCCCGGTTCGCCGCCCACTGAGTAGCGGCAAAGGTGGCGAGAAAATCATTCCCATCCACGCGCAAACCAGGAATACCGTAGCCGATGCCACGAGCGGCAAAGGGGTTTTGATCGCCGCCCGCTACGTTTTGATAGGTGGAAATAGCCCATTGATTGTTAACCACGTTCAGGACAACCGGCGCGCGGTAGACGGTGCTGAAGGTAAGGGCATAATGAAAATCCGGCTCGGCGCTGGTACCTTCGCCGATCCAGGCGACGGCTATGTCTTTCGTTCTCTTGTATTCGGCCGCCATGGCCCAGCCTACCGCCTGGGAGAACTGGGTCCCCAGGTTGCCGGAAATAGTGAAAAAATTGTGCTCATCGGAGCTGTATAAAACAGGCATCTGCCGGCCTTGTAATTTGTCGCCGGCGTTGGACAGGCACTGACACATCATGTCCAGCAGGGGGTAACCCCGTGTGATAAGCAGCCCCTGTTGCCGGTAGGTTGGGAACAGCATATCAGCGTCATTCAACGCCATGCACTGGGCAACGGATACGGCCTCTTCGCCGGTACACTTCAGGTAGAATGACATTTTTCCCTGGCGTTGCATCCTGAGCATGCGCTCGTCATAGAGACGCGTGAGCAACATGTTTCTCAGTCCGTTACGCAAGGTGTCTGCCGGCAATTTTGGATCCCAGGGACCAACAGCCTCGCAGTTATCATTCAAGACGCGAATCATGCCGAATGACAAATCGCTGGTGCTGCCTGCTTCAACCAACTCATCCGGACGCGCCAGGTCTCCTGCTTTGGGCAACGTTATTTTACTGAAATCCGGTTTCTCACCCGGTCGGTAGGGCGCTGCCGGAATATGTAAGTTACTTGCCATAACTGATGGGTAGCCAGGGTTTGTGTATATGTCGTGATGCGTGAACAAAGTATAGATAGGAGCAAGAGAAATATTTTTGCTAATTTGACTTAATTATGGAAATATTCGCAAATATTGACTAAATATATTGGTAAATGAGAAAAAATATGCCTTATCATCTCGACGTTTTTGACAAGAAGATTTTGACAATCCTGCAACGGGATGCCAGCTTGACCACCAGTGAACTGGCGGCAAAAATCGGGCTGTCCACCTCGCCTTGCTGGCGCCGGATTAACCGATTAATCGATGCCGGAATTTTAAAAAAGCGCGTGGCGATTCTGGATCACAATCAACTGGGATTGGATGTGATCGTATTTGCCGAAGTTAAACTCGAAGCGCATGGCCACGAGGCATTGCCGAATTTTCAAAAAGCCGTAGAGAAACTACCGGAAGTGCTTGAATGCTACACGGTACTGGGAGAGATGGATTTTTTGTTAAAAGTTGTCACAACGGATATCCATGCTTATGAACGGTTTTTACGTCACTTGCTGTCACTGCCGGCAGTCCGCGAAGTGAATTCCAAAATGGTGGTTTCTGAAATAAAATGTACAAATGAACTGCCGCTTGGTTTATTGATGTGATCGTCCTTACTCCCGCTAAGCACTCTTTCACTTAATTCAACCGATTTCGCAGATTATTGTAAACAGTATCTTTGCTTCGTTTACCTACTGCTATCACGTAAACCGTAATTTCCTGGTCATTTACCCCATATACCAGGCGGTATCCGACAGAGCGTAACTTTATCTTATAAACATTGTCATAGGTACTGAGCCTTGCTGATAGAACATGTGGGTTCTTGAGTCTCTCGGCCAGTTTCTTTTTGAATTGGTTTTTTATGATCGGGGCAAGTTTGTTCCATTCCTTTAATGCTGCGGGGAGGAACTTAAGCTTATAGGTCATTCAGGCTCACCTCAATAGCGTCAGCTATCTCGGAACGGCGCATCTCAACTATTGCGGTAAGCTCGATATCGTCTAACTTCTCCATAATCAATTCGTAAGTTTCGGCCGGCACCAGGTACGCCGTAGGCTTGTTGTGGTTCAGGATCGCAATCGGCGCGCCGGCAGAAATCTTCAACAAAGCAGTCGGGTTTTTCTTCAATTCTGAAATGCTTGCAGAGCAATCAGCAAAGATACGTATCATAATTTTCTCCAAAATAAGATCTAAAATATGAGCTTTATAATACATCTAATTCTGGTTTTATACAATAAAACAAGCATCGTTTTGTAGTCGAGAAAAAAGCTGGCTGATAATACTGGTGGCGGGAAATGATAAGCTAAAACAATTATCGGTGGAAATAAGACTGGAAATAGCGATTCTGATTCATTGCCGGTGAATTCACTATTTAACTGTGAGTAGTGTTTCTGCGACTGCGTTGACTGATCTATATATTAATGTTGATATTATTCCATATTTATAATATATATATGGAGTATGTATGAGCGAAAACTTAACTTGTCCACACTTCTTCATGGAAAGAAGTCTGCTTTTCTGTCAGGACCGAGAGGTGTGGGTAAGACTGTGTTGGCGCAGGATTATTTAACGCATGCTCAACATGCTGAAAGCATCGACTTGTTGAGTTTAGAGACCTATAGACGGTATATCACTGAACCCGGTCTGTTTCGTTTGGAAATAGAACAACGGCTGCGGGATATTCCTGAAAAAGATTCGCTCATTATACTCATCGATGAAGTGCAAAAGTTACCTGAGTTGCTCGATGAAGTGCATTACTTGATCGAGCGTCACCGGGGTCAAATTCAATTTTTGTTATCCGGTTCCAGTGCCAGAAAATTGAAACGCTCAGGCGCTAATCTCCTGGCCGGACGCGCCTGGACGCTAAAACTGCATCCGCTTAGTTCACAAGAGCTTGAACTCGACCTGCGTAAAGTACTTGCCATTGGTACCTTACCGGGTATCTATCGAGAAACCTTATCTTCAGCAAAGCGATCATTAAAGGCCTATGTGGAAACCTATCTCAGGGAAGAGGTGATGCAGGAATCGCTGGTCAGGAAGATAGATCACTTCATTCGTTTACTTGATATAGCCGGACAGGTGAATGGTGAGCCTGTTAATTTTACGGCCCTTGCCCGTGACAGTGGAGTCAGTGTCAAAACAGTGCAGGAGTATTTTGATATATTGGTAGACACTTTGATTGCTTTTCGTATAGATGGTTGGAGTTATTCAGTGCGCAAACAATTGCGCCAAAGCCCCAAATATTATTTTTTTGATTGTGGCGTATTAAATGCGATTAGAGGTGAATTACAGACTGAATTGAAGCCAGGCAGCTATCGATATGGAAAGCTGTTTGAAACGTTCATTGTAAACGAATTAATCAGGGCCAATGACTACAACGAGTCAGATTATCGTCTCTATTACTGGCGTACTAATACCGGGATGGAAGTCGATCTGGTATTGACGCGTAGTCCAAATGATGCACCCAGAGCGGTTGAAATTAAATCACAATCTTCGCCCAAAGAGTCAGACTTAAAAGGACTCATCGCATTCGCATCAGAAAATGAGAAAGCAAATTTATTTTGTCTTTGCCAAACAACGCGAAAATACTCTCTTGGTCCGATACAGGTTCTACCGTGGCAGAAAGGTATAGAAGAGCTGCTTAAGGGATAATATCAAAGTGCGATCTGACCCCACCCTCTAGTTATGGAGTTGAGCAGATTATGGATTTGCTGACTGCCTTCCCCTACTGGGGAATAATCATTGTCATCATTGTCAATGCCCTGATCGTTTCCCGCATGACAATCCACATAAGCGAACAGCCGGAGGAAGAGGAAGACGAGGGCGGGGGGAAGTGAGCGACTACCTGGTCGAACATGCCGCTATCCTTGGTTTGATGATACTGTACCTGGTTTTTTGCCTGGGTGTCGGCTGGTATTTCAAGAGCAAAGCGGCTGCGGGAGTAAAAGCCTTTTACGTCGCTAAACGGGAAATCCCCGGCTGGGTTGTCTCACTTGCATTTTTCTCTACTTTTGCCAGCACCAATACCTACATAGGGCAGGCAGGTAAGGCCTTCCAGTATGGTTTGTCCTGGGCCTGGGTTGTCCTGGGCCTGGGTTGGATTGATCTGGGCAATCTTCTGTGTCATTTCCTGGCTGGTGCTGGGTCCCCGAATGCGCAACCAGACAGCTTTACTTAGCTCCTATACCATCCCCGATTATTTTCATCTGCGTTATCAATCCTCACTGTCAAAGTCAATCCGGGTTTTGTCCGCCGTGGTAATCCTGTTTGCTACGCTCTGGTACATGGTAGGTATTACCAAGGGACTGGGTCATGTATTAACGGCAGTACTCGACGTACCTTATGCCTGGTACACGGCATGGTGACAGAACAGGAAGCTGCTTACCTGGTGCAGCACACAGACGAAGTGGTGGGTTTTATGCTGGTAAAGTTTGATGATCCGTGGATAAGTGGTATCTGTGTGGCAGGATTGTTCGCGGCCGGCATGTCATCGCTGGCATCAGTAATGCTGATCGTCGGTACCGCCTTTGTTCAGGATATCTGGCACGTCCCAAGACCAATGGAAAAGGGCAAACTGGTGCCACGGACCAAATGGACAATTTTTGGTTACACTATTCTGTTGTACGTGTTCACTCTCTATCCACCGGCTGGTATTGTCGAACTTACTGCCTTTTCCGGAGCTGTATTTGCAGCCAGTTTCTTCCCGGCAATTTTCGGCGGGCTCTACCTGCGTTGGGGAACCGACATGGGAGCCCTGGCATCCATGTTAGCCGGAATACTGAGTTGTGTGATCTGGCGTTTCGCTTTTCGCTTTCAGTTCCCCGCGTTGCAGGACATTCACGAAGTGATCCCCGCTTTTATTATTTCCGTTCTTGTCTATCTTCTCGTTAGCCAATTTACGAGTAGGCGATGTCCTGAGCGGGGACACGTGGACATGTTATTCGCACGGGTATCCAATGCGCCGGGCTAAAGCCTTATTTATGTAGATGTTCGTGTCGTAGTACACTGGTGCGCCGCCAATTTGCCTAACCTGGATTATTGAGCAAGTATTGGTATAATCCGAGAACATGGAACCTCAATTCTGGCATGATAAGTGGGAAACCAATGATCTCGCCTTTCACCAGGATGACTTTAATCCGGTGTTGCAGAGGCATTGGCATGGTTTGGATATTCCGGCCGGCGGCAAGGTGTTTGTTCCCCTGTGCGGGAAATCCAAAGACATGTTGTGGCTGGCGGAGCAGGGCTATGACGTACTGGGAGTGGAATTGAGTGAAATAGCCGCACAGGCATTTTTCGACGAACACAACCTGGATGCAACGCAGGATGAGGTAGGACCATTTCCCCGTTACAAGTCGGGCCGCATTCAAATCCTTTGCGGGGATTTTTTCTCCCTGACACCTGCTTTGCTGCACGACGTGGCAGCGGTTTTCGATCGCGCCTCATTAATCGCTTTGCCCGCCGATATGCGTATGGAATACGTTAATAAATTGAGCAATTTGCTGCAACCTGGCGTTAAAACCCTGTTGATTACCCTGGGTTACGAAGACTGGCAAATCAGGGCGCCGCCTCACCAGGTATACGACGATGAAGTCAAGTCTTTGTATAAACCATGGTGTGGGTTGGAATTACTGGAAGAATCAGAAACTGTAGTAAAAGGATATACCTGCCCTCAAGCCGCCTACCGACTGCAAGTGAAATAAATTACTCCCGTCCACCCTCGAACAGTTGGACAGGAAAGAGTTGAGAATCATGCAAATCAATAAAGAACCTCATACTATCCGCACCATGTGCCCGATGAATTGCCATCCCACCCTCTGTGGGATGCTGGTCAGCGTCGAAGATGATCGTCTTGTTGGCGTAAAAGGTGATAAAGAGAATCCCGACAGTCAGGGGTTTCTTTGCGTGCGGGGCCAGGCAGCCGGCGAGATCATCGATAATCCCCGCCGCATTTTGTATCCCATGGTGCGTGAGACACGCGGCAGTGACGATTGGCGTCAGGTGAGTTGGGATGAAGCCCTGAACCGTGTTGTTGCCGGTTTCCGGGCCGTTGGGCGGGAAGCTGTGGGCTTGTGGCCCGGTCATGGCGCGCTGGCCAACGATTACGGTACATTTGCTCATGCCGAGCTGGCCTTGCGGTTCGGCAACATGTATGGCTGCCAGTGGTGGGATCCCAGTATGATCTGCTGGGGCATGGGTGGTTTCGGCATAGGGCTTACCGGAACGCTGGAAGCCAACACCAAGGAAGACATGGGCAAGCACTCGGACCTGATCATCCTCTGGGGCGCAAACATTGCCAGTCAGCCGAATACGGGCCGGCATATTACTGCGGCAAAACGGCGCGGCGCAAAAGTGATCGCCATTGACGTGCGGGTCAGTGAGGCGTGCCGCCTGGCGGATGAATATTTTGTTGTGAAACCCGGGACGGACGCCGCGTTTGCTCTTGCCATGATGCACGTGATCATTGCGGAAAATAGACACGATGCGGAATTTATCGAAAACCACACCAGCGGTTTTGCGCAATTACAAGAACATGTAAAGCGCTTCACACCGGGCTGGGCTGAAGCAATAACCGGTATTGATGCAGATCGCATTACCGGGCTTGCCCGTGATTATGCCACTACCGAACGGGCAATGATCCTGCTGGGCGGCAGTTCCATGTATAAGGATCAGAACGGCTGGCAGGCAAGCCGGGCCGTTTCCTGTTTACCGCCACTTACCGGAAAACAGGGTAAACCCGGCTGCGGACTGGGGCCGAGACATGCCGCCGTGTCCCATGGTTTTGCCACTCAACATATCCTTAATTTCGAGGCCCGTCCGTCGGGTGACTATATCCCCAACCAGATGTCAACCATTCTTGACGCCATAGTGGCAGGCCGCGTGCGCGCCTTCCTGATGCTGGGCACCAACATGTTGTCGTCTTATGCCGATGCAAAACGCCTGGAGCAGGGCCTGGAGCAAATGGAGCTGATTGTTTGTCATGATCTTTTTATGAATGACATGACCAGAAAATATGCGGATATCATGTTGCCGGGAACGGCGTGGCTGGAAGATACAGGCGTTAAAGGCACCCATACGCACCTGTACCTGATGGAACAGGCATTGACGCCGGCCGGCGAGGCCCGCTCCATGACTGCACTGGTCAAGGCCCTGGCAGAGCGACTGGAGATCGATGACTTTTATCCCTGGGAGTTCGACAACGGACACATCGATGCCGTGCTGGATCATCCATCCACCGGTCATGCGACCGTCGCCTCACTACGCGCCAGGGGAGGTATCGGTGAATTAAATATTTCCCACGTGGCGCATATCGATCATCGTTATGCAACGCCGTCGGGCAAAGTCGAATTTTACTCCGAACGGGCGGCGGACCACGGCTTGCCGGCATTGCCGGATTACCAGGCGCGTCCCGCCTCCGAATTCCCGTTGGAGTTACGCAACGGCAGGATGCTGACCCATTTTCACGCGTTTTATGATCATGGCCGCGCCTTGCCCTCGATTGACAGACTGGAAGACGGGCCGACCTTGTGGATATCGAACACGGACGCGGCTGCGCGCGGGTTGGCAAACGGCATGTCGATCAGGATACATAATGAACGCGGTGAATGTGACGCGTTAGCCAGGGTTACCGACGACGTGCTGCCGGGGACGGTATGGATGCGTGATGGCTGGCCCGGTTTCAATAACCTTACCTCCGGCGGAAAGTGCATCCCGGACAGCGCCGTCAATATGTTTCCCTTCAGCACGGGACAAGCCGCCTATGATGCCTGGGTGGAGGTATCGCCAAAATAGAAATACCGCTGGTTTGCTCCCATAGGACCGGCGGTAATCTCATGAGCGGGAACAGCAGGCTTAATGGCTTTTAAGCTTGCTGTCCGCGTCGCCTGTAACCTTATTTGCGCCAGTAATTATTGGCCGCGGCAATGGTGCTGAATTCGATGGCGATAACCTCCGCTGCATCAAGCAGCATAGCGCCGTCCTGAGAATAAACCGAGCGTACCTGTTTTTTGACAGCCGGGTCCGATTGCATTTCCCCAATTGATTTTCTGGCAAGTTTAATGGCCAGTTGACGGCCTTCATAAGGCGTGGCCGTGATCAGGCTGGGCACGTAATCATCGCCCGCAATAACATATCCGGGCAGTAAAACAGACAACAGTAATAAGAGCATTGGAAGTTTTTTAAACATGATTTATATCTCCTGTAAAAGTAAAAAATAGTATTTCAATATGGTGACGCACACAGTCCCGTCCGGCCTTGTAAACCTTCCAAACCCGTCAGCACGGTCATCCGTATATCAAATTGAAATATGTAAGTAAACTATAAAATATGCCTAACCAACGTAGGGCATGACCTTTTCAGCCAGGGTATTGATGACCACATCGGGTCGTTTTGTGGCGATCGGCAGGACAAAATTTTCAACGCCGAGGTCTGTCAGACCCCGTAACCTGGGTATCACCTCGTCCGGCGTACCTGTTATTGCCACCGCATCCAGTATGCGGTCGGTGATCAGCCCGGCATGTTCAGAGTCCATATTGCCGTGTTGCTGGTAGTCATATTTCTCTTTCATTATTTTCAGCTCCTGGCGGAGGTCGGCAGGTATATCCTCTTTGGGAACAGCACTGTAGATCGTTCCCGCCGCCACCGATGCGTAACCGCGGGCCTCGGCGCGCACCTGGTCGCGATCTTCGGACACGGCAAAGGCCAGGCGCTGGTATAACTTGATCCCGGAGAGGTCGCGCCCCGCTTGTTCGGCGCCAATCCCGATATTCTTTTTTGCATAACGCACCAGGTCGGGATCAGCGCCCACCTGGAACAACACGCCGTCGGCAATACGCCCGGCCAGTTGTAACGACCTGGGGCCGGTACAGGCGATGACCACGGGCACCTTGCGCGGCGGCCAGCTGACCCTGATGTCCCGGCCGTCAAAATTGACTTCTTCACCGGCCATTAATTTTCGGAGCACGTTGATGATCTCTTCCATGCGTTTGAGTCTGGCCGGTTTTTCCCCGATATTGTAGACCGCGCTATCTCCGACGCCGATCCCGAGCACGGCGCGTCCGTTGGAATATTCATCCAGTGTGGCAAAACTGTGGGCGAGCACCGCGGGGTGTCGCGTAGTGACGTTGGTCACGCCGGTTGCCAGTTCCATATGGCTGGTACGGTCTGCGAACAGGGTCAAGGCCATAAAGGCATCGCGGAATACGGACTGGGAGTCCGCGACCCACACCCCACCGAAACCCAGAGTCTCGGCGCGGGCAATCCAATCAACAAAATCCGACAAGGGCCGGTTAGGAAGAATACCTATATGAAAAGAAACAGCCACAATCATATTTGGGGTCAGAGTAAAAATTACCGCGCTTATTGGGGTCGCTTATTGGGGTCAGAGTAAAAATTACCGCACTTATTGGGGTCGCAGTAATTATTTGCTGGAATTTTTACTCTGACCCCAAATATGATTTTCAACGCGTCTCAACACTGACACCTTTTT
Source organism: Gammaproteobacteria bacterium (assembly GCA_965248145.1). Classification (GTDB taxonomy): domain Bacteria; phylum Pseudomonadota; class Gammaproteobacteria; order Eutrophobiales; family Eutrophobiaceae; genus JAAXHV01. The sequence continues at coordinate 2,128,999 of OZ252091.1, forward strand.
CAGTGCCGTTTGAAAACCGATTGAACATGGACATGGGTGAGTTATGAGAGTTCTCGATAATTATATCTTTCCCGTGCAAGGCATCCTGCAGGGCCGCGCACAAGGAATGTAACGGCGCGCCGCCGCCTTCACCCATACCCTTGGCGCCATGAAACGTAAAGGGGGAGGGCGATTGCTGATTAGCACACTTGAGTTCCGGCATGGAGTTGATCGTGATAGGCGCATAATCGGTAAATGAACCGGAAATGGCGTTACCGTCCGTGTCGTAGGATATATCCTCAACCAGGGTAGCGCCGATGCCGTGGGCCGCCGCGCCGTGTACCTGTCCTTCTACGATCATGGGGTTGATCACCTTGCCGCAATCATCAACGATGGCGTAATCCAGTATCCGGGTCTGAAACGTATCCGGGTTGACTTCGACCACGGAGATATGCAGTTGTAACGCGTAGGTCAGGGTTAAATTCCCCATCTTTTTCTCCACGTCCGGCACCTGGAATGGGGGCATGTAGACGTGGCGCGCATTCAACGACAGGTCACGCAGTTCTTCCGGCAGGGTCCCGCTGTTTGAGTTGATGAAGTTGGCAAGCATCCAGTAGTTGATGGCCTTGTCAGTGCCCTTCACACTGACCTGCGCTCCCATGTCACCGACGCCGAATTCCAGTTCTTCTGCCGCTGCCTCCAGGGCAAAGCATGCTAGCCTGGTTATTTCCGCCTTGAGTTTGACCACGGCGCCGTGGGCCGCGGAGAGACCGGTCACTGCAAATTGGCTTGCATAGGTTCCGGATTGGGCAGTATGGCTGTCGTTTAATGAATCAAACCCCGTCTTTACGTGGACCAGGTCAGGGGGTATGCCCAGTACTTCGCCTACCACCTGGGCGGTGGTGGTTTCGTGTCCCTGTCCCTGGGGAAAGGTGCCCAGACTGACCACAACCGTCCCGTCGAGGTCCAGTTTCACCGTGGCGGCGGTGGAATTGCCGGAGAACGGCGCGTCAGGGTTCACGTACCTTGCCTGTCCCCAGTTATTGGTACCGGAATCCAGCGTCGTGCCGATGCCGATGCCGATCAACCGGCCTTCTTCCCGGGCTTCCTGTTGTTTTTTCTTCCACTCATCCCAGCCGACCAGTTCCTTGGCCTTGGCCAGCATGGCGGGAAAATCACCGGAATCATAGACACAGCCGTTGGGCGTTTCGTACGGGAACGCTTCTATATAGTTTCTCAGGCGCATCTCATCAGTGGGGATACCCAGTTCGTGTCCGCAGATATCAATCACCCGTTCCATAAACCAGAGATGCGGCAGCCGCGAATAGCCGCGATTGGGCGCGGCCGGGCCTTTGTTGGTGGTCACCTGGTTGAAATCGATCCTGATGTTGCGCAGCTTGTAGGCGGCCGGCAGAACCTGGGACCAGATGACGGAACCCAGGGGTTCATAACGCGGATACGCACCGACGTCATCAATATGGCGTGACCGGATTGCAGTAATCACCCCATCCCGGTCCAGCGCGACTGCGGTATCAAGGTAAGTTCGCTCGCTGCCGTGCCCTCCGGCCAGCATGTGTCCGGCGCGGGTTTCTATCCATTTGACCGGCGCGCCGTTGGTCTTTTTGGAAGCAAGACAGGCCAGGGCCAGGTAAGGATAATTGGTGATCTTGTTGCCAAAGCTGCCACCAATGTCATAAGTGCGCAAGCGGATCTGGTCCATGCTGACGCGCAGTGCCGGCGCAAGAAACACCAGGGGAATCGTCATGATGGTGTTGGAGAATAAATCTATCTCGCCGCGCTGGTCCCAGGTGGCGACACAGGCATTAGGTTCGAGGGCGGTACTGCCAAAGCGATGGAAAGACAATTTGTCTATTTTAACGACGTGGGCCGCTTCCTTGAAAGCCCGGTCCACGTCGCCGTAATCATAAACGCCCTGGAAAACCGCATTGGTGGCGGCCTCATCATGGAGAATAATCTGGTTTTCCAGTGCCTCTTCGGCGTCCAGCAAGACGTCCAGGGGTTCGTATTCCACTTCAACCAGTTGCGTGGCGTCTTCGGCGATGGCGATGGATTCGGCGACCACGGCGACGACCGGGTCCCCCTGGTGCAGCGCCTTGTCCGTTGCCAGTGCGTAGTCGGTAATATTCTGCGGCGCTCCGGCGCCGATCTGGATAAAGGGATCACTCATTGCCATCACATCCTTGCCGGTCAGGGTGCATACCACGCCGGGCAGGGCCTCTGCCCTGGATACGTCGATATCGACAATACGGGCATGGGCATAAGGGGATCGCACCAGGGACATGTGCAGCAGTCCGGCCGGGCTGTAGTCATCAACGAAAAAGCCCTTGCCTTTGATTAGCCGCTCATCTTCTTTTCTTGCCGGCTTTGCTTCGTAGTGTGGGACATCGAGCACCGCGTTGGTGCGCGTACGCGCGGCATTGCGCGCCTCTTGCAGTTCTTCCGAAAGCAACGTCGCGCTTTGTGTTTCAACCAAAGCTGGTGTTGCCGGTTCGCTCTCGCCTGTCAGGCCGCGCAGGACACGACTGAGCCAGCCTCCGGGTTTCGCCGGTTTCGCCGGTGCAGCTTCCGGGGATAATGCCGCTTCCAGGCTGGCAATAAGTTTATTGATCTCCTTTTCAGCGTAGCCGCGTATACCGCCGCCGGCCAGGGACAGGATTTTACCGGTCAGTTGGGTTTCTCCCTGCCAACTGATCAGGGTGCCGGTACCGTCATCAGACAGGTCAAAAGAGGTGCGTACCTTGTAGACGCCTTGCATGACTTTACCCCTGCCTGTGTATTGGGCATAATGGGGTGGTTCGGATTCTCCCAGACTTAATTCCGTTGTTGCGATACCACCGATTTTACCAATCCCGACTCTGGCGCGTATAACGGCAGTTTTGCCGTCTTTCATTTCCATGCTGTGGAACCCCGGCAATAAAGGCGCAAATTTTTCCGGATCCGACAGCAGTGAAAAGACCTCTTCTTTGGGAAGGTCCGCCCTGAATTCGCCTGAAAATTTCATTTCCATAATCTATGCCCCCCGTAACACAGTGGCTGCTGCCTGCACGGATTTGATAATGTTCTGGTAGCCGGTACAACGACAGACATTTCCCGACAGGGCGTTACGAATGTCTTTTACGTCCGGATCCGGGTTATCGGCAAGTAATGCCACTGAAGACATGATCATGCCCGGCGTGCAATACCCGCATTGTAAGCCGTGTTGTTCAGAAAATGCCTGTTGTATGGGGTGTAACTGCCCCTCTTTTTCCAGTGCCTCGACGGTAGTGATTTCCGCGCCGTCGGCCTGTACGGCAAACAAGGTGCATGATTTGATGGCAGCGCCATCCAGCAGTACGGTACAGGCGCCGCAGAAGCTGGTGTCACAACCGATATGCGTGCCGGTCAGGCGTAGTTCCTCACGAATAAATTCCACCAGCAATTGCCTGGGCTCCACGTCACGCGGGTAAGTTTTTCCGTTCACAGTGACGTTAATAGCTACGGTTTGTAATGGTTTAGACATAATCATGGCTCCCTGTGATAGTTTTACCCTTGGCCCTTTGTATGGCTGAATTTGCGGCGCGCATGAATAGCGAACGCAGGATAACGCGTTTGAACTCCGAAGAGCCGCGTGCGTCAGTGGGTGGGTCCGCTAATTCCACCAGCGCTGCGGCGGCCTGTTGCAGCTTTTTATCCGTGAGCGGATGACCGAGGAGCGATTGCTCGATCTCTCCGGAGGTTACCGGGGTTGGTCCTGCCGCTCCCAACACCAGGCGGATATCCTGACAGATATTACCTGCTCCCAGGGTTAATTGTATGCCCACCGAGGCGGCGGGGTAGGCCGGAGCCGCTTTTTTGAAACCAAGGTAAGCGCCGCCGCTGTTTGCCGGCGGCACGGGTATTTGAATTTCCGTTACCAGTTCGGCGTCAGCCAGACTGTTGGTGTACGAGTCTATAATAAAATCCTTAATCCCGACATTGCGGCTTCCCCCGGGTCCCTGGCAGACAATCTCGGCATCCAGGGTATGCAACAATGCCGGCCAGTCACTGCTGGGGTCGGCAATGCTGACTGACCCGCCGATGGTGCCCAGGGCTCTTACCTGCGGGTCGCCGATGTGCCCGGCGCAATCACGGATAATGGGGATGTCATCAGCCACGTCAGACGCGGCAATACGGGCGTGGGTTGCCAGGGCGCCGAAGTAAACCCGGTCTTTTTCCTTCCTGATATGCATAAGCTCCGGCAGACGTGCAATATCCACCAGGTCGGCGGGTTCGTCCACACGCATTTTGAGGATGGGAATGAGGGATTGCCCACCGGCTAATAGCCTGGCGCCTTCCCCCAGTTCTGCTAACAGCGTTATCGCACTGCCGACCGTGCCGGGGCGATGGTAACGGAATGGTGCAGGGTACATAGTCTGGTTGTCTCCCAGCGGGTAGTGAATACGTTACGAATTATACAATAAAATATTAACATGGATACACAGGATGAACAGGATGAACAGGATGAATTTTATTTGGATGTCCCTGTTCTATACGGTATCAGGATCATACCCCAGGCTGGGGCTCAGCCAGCGTTCTGCCTGGCGTACCTCCATGCCTTTTCTCAGGGCATAGTCGGAAGCCTGGTCGCGGTTGATCTTCCCCAGGCCGAAATAACGCGAGTCCGGGTGGGAGAAATACAGGCCGCACACGGCCGCGGTGGGGTACATGGCGTAACTGTCCGTCAACGTTATCCCCGTATTTGCTTCGACCTTGAGCAAATCCCAGATTAAGGGTTTTTCAGTGTGGTCCGGGCAGGCCGGGTAGCCGGGGGCAGGGCGGGTCCCCTGGTATTTCTCGGCGATAAGCGCGGCATTGTCCAGGACTTCATTTGCCTGGTAGCCCCAGAATTCCTTCCTGACCCGCTGGTGCAGTCGTTCCGCCAGGGCCTCTGCCAGCCGATCAGCCAGGGCTTTCAGCATGATGGCGCGGTAATCATCGTGATCCTGCTCGAACCGGCGCACTTTTTCTTCTATTCCAAACCCTGTGGCCACGGCAAAGACACCGATATAATCTTTCCGTCCGGTTTCTTTCGGCGCGATGAAATCAGCCAGGGCAAAGTTGGCCTGGCCCGGCGGTTTTTGTGTCTGTTGCCTCAATGTATGGAATTCAGCCAGTAACCCCTTGCGGTTGTCATCCACGTAGACCTCAATATCGTCGTGGCCGATGGAATTAGCCGGGAAGATACCCATAACGGCACGGGCCGCCAGCCACTTCTCACGGATGATGTTATCCAGCATTTCCACGGCGTCGTCGTAAAGTTCTCTTGCCTCTTTCCCGACTGTTTCATCATCAAGAATGCGCGGAAAGCGGCCGGCCAGCTCCCAGGCAACGAAGAAGGGGGTCCAGTCAATAACGTCCCGAAGTTCGGCCAGCGGATAATCGTTGAATACCCGGATGCCTGTCATTTTCGGTTCTGGGGGCCGGTATGCCTGCCAGTCAACGGACAGCCGGTTGGCGCGGGCCTCGGTCAGGGACAACCATTTGATCCCGGCCTGTCTGCCTTTATGCCGCTCCCGGAGAGTCGCGTATTCGTCTTTTACCTGTTTGCTGAAACCGGCTTTCAGGTCCTCGCTGATCAAACTCTGCGCCACGCCTACTGCGCGGGAAGCGTCTTTTACGTGTACCACCGGTTGTGTGTAGTGCGGTTCAATTTTTACCGCGGTATGGGTGCGTGAGGTGGTCGCGCCGCCGATGAGGAGGGGAATATTGAATTCCCGGCGTTGCATCTCCTCCGCCACGTGTACCATTTCATCCAGTGACGGGGTGATAAGACCACTCAAACCGACAAAGTCGGCATTTGTTTCCTGCGCCGTTTTCAGGATGATTTCCGCCGGGACCATAACGCCGAGGTCAATCACTTCAAAATTATTGCATTGCAGGACCACTCCCACGATATTCTTTCCGATATCATGTACGTCACCTTTAACGGTTGCCATGACTATCCTGCCCTGGGCGCGGTAATCACCACCACCTTTTTTGTCTTCCTCGATATAAGGGATAAGATAGGCGACCGCTTTTTTCATGACCCGCGCGCTTTTCACCACCTGGGGCAGGAACATTTTCCCGGCGCCGAACAAGTCACCGACAACGTTCATGCCATCCATCAGCGGCCCTTCGATGACCTGCAGAGGCCTGTCATATTGTTGTCGCGCTTCCTCCGTATCGGCTTCAATCCAGGTGTCGATCCCCTTTACCAGGGCATGGGACAGGCGCGCCTGAACGTTGTCCTCACGCCAGGTCTGTTCTTCCCCTTTCTTTTTATTATCCCTGATATCTTTAACGGTTTCGGCAAACTCAACCAGACGGTCGGTGGCATCGGGTCTCCGGTTGAGCAACACGTCTTCCACCCGTTCCAGCAGGTCTGCGGGTATCTCATCATAAATACCCAGTTGTCCGGCGTTGACAATCGCCATATCCATACCTGATCTGACCGCGTGATACAGGAAGGCCGAGTGCATGGCTTCCCGCACGGGATTATTGCCCCGAAAAGAGAATGACACGTTACTCAACCCGCCGCTGACCAGGGCATGGGGCAGGTGTTCCTTGATCAGACGACTCGCTTCAAAAAACGATACCGCATAATTGTTATGTTCTTCCATGCCGGTGGCGACGGTCAGGATATTGGGATCAAAGATGATATCTTCCGGCGGGAAGCCGAGTTCGTCCACCAGGATATGATAAGAGCGTTTTGCCACCTCAAAACGCCGTTCGGTTGTGTCAGCCTGTCCCTGTTCATCAAAGCCCATCACCACGACGGCGGCCCCGTAGCGCCTGGCTGTTTGCGCCTGTTCCCGGAATTTTTCCTCTCCTTCTTTCAGGCTGATGGAGTTTACGACGCATTTACCCTGCACACAGCGCAATCCGGCCTCGATAACGGACCACCGGGACGAATCGATCATAATGGGAACCCGGCTGATATCGGGTTCACCGGCAACCAGCAGGAGAAAATCCCGCATCAGTTGCTCGGATTCCAGTAGACCTTCATCCATGCACACGTCGATAACCTGGGCGCCGTTTTCCACCTGTTGGCGGGCGATTTCCAGGGCCTCATCCAGGTTGTCTTCCTTGATAAGCCGCAGGAATTTGGGAGAACCGGCTACGTTGGTGCGTTCACCGATATTGATAAAATTAGCCGCCGGGGTAATGGTCAGCGCCTCCAGGCCGCTCAATCGGCAATAAGGCGTGATTTCGGGAATAGTCCGCGGCGCCTGGGCGCATACCTGCTCATGAATCCGGCGGATATGTTCAGGAGTCGTTCCGCAACAACCCCCGACGATATTGAGAAAACCGCTCCGGGCAAACTCTTCAAGAATGTCGGCCATGTATTCGGGCGTCTCGTCATATTCACCGAATTCATTGGGCAGACCGGCGTTGGGGTGAACGCTGACGTGGGTATCAGCTATCTTAGAAAGTTCTTGAATATGTTCACGTAAGTCTTTGGCTCCTAAAGCACAATTCAGTCCTATAGCCAACGGTTTTGCATGGTTGACGGAATGCCAGAAGGCGGCATTAGTCTGGCCGGTGAGGGTACGCCCTGATGCATCGGTAATGGTGCCGGAGATGATAAGGGGCAGGCGAAGCCGGCTTTTCTCAAAAAAAGACTCGATGGCAAACAGGGCCGCTTTGGCATTAAGCGTGTCGAAGATGGTCTCCAGCAGCAGCAGGTCCACGCCGCCTTCCACCAATCCCCGTATAGCCGTCGTGTAGGCATCCGCCAGTTCTGTAAAGGTGATATTGCGGAATCCGGGTCTGTTGACATCCGGCGATATGGAGGCGGTGCGATTGGTGGGACCGAGGACGCCGGCAACAAACCGGGGTTTTTCCGGCGTGGATTTTTCGTCGGCAATCCCCCGGGCCAGTCTGGCGCCGACCTGGTTTAACTCATGCGCCCGATCTTCCAGTTCATAATCGGCCATGGCAATGGCCGTGGAATTAAAGGTGTTGGTTGCGATAATGTCGGCGCCGGCATCGAGAAACGCAGCATGTATGTCCCTGATGATATCCGGCTGGGTCAGCGACAGCAGGTCGTTATTTCCCTTCAAATCGCAGCCATGCCCGGCAAACCGCTCCCCGCGAAAATCACTTTCCTGCAGGCGATAAGACTGGATCATGGTGCCCATGGCCCCATCCAGCAGCAGGATACGCTCTTTTAACAGGTTGCGTAATTGTATGATGGGGTCAGGTCTTTGATTTTTGATGCCGCTCATAAATCAGATTAAGATGGTAAGATGGGGTCAGGTCTTTGATTTTTGATGCCGGTCATAAATCAAAGACCTGACCCCTCCATTCTCAATTGGACAAGAAGCAGGGAAGTGATCAATCCGGGTCGCCTCACTTATCTTGTCGTTCAACAATTTAAGTGAGCGCCGTTGGTTTAAGACGTTTACCTGAGCCTGGCAGGCGCGGTTTATCCGCCACCCGTCGCAACGCTCCTCAGATAAAGAAGAAGTTCTGCAAAGGGAAAGTATATTATAGTTTACCGAAATTACAATATCCGGCTCTCTTATGGGCATGGGGCGCCTGGGATTCCAAAGGCGTTTACCCTGGTTCGCCCGGCGACAATAATCAATTTTTTGTGTATGATAATTTTTTTCTGAGACTTCCGGCCCGGAGTGACGGGATTAACCCGCATGAGTGACAAACAAAACGCGATAAACCGACGTCAGTTCATGGGTCAATGCGCCCATACGATGGGTTCCATGAGTATCCTGGGATTGTTGCTGGGGTCTTATTCAAAGCAATCCGTCTCCACGCCGGCCTGGGCCATCCGTCCGCCGGGAGCGATTGCGGAAGAAGATTTTCTCGGCGCCTGTGTCAGGTGCGGCCTCTGTGTTCGGGATTGTCCCTACGATACCTTGAAACTGGCTGAATTCGGTTCGGAGGTGGGCACGGGAACGCCTTATTTTATTGCCAGAGAAATTCCCTGCGAAATGTGCGAGGACATCCCCTGTGTTGCGGCATGCCCGACCGATGCCTTGAGTAAAGACCTCACGGATATCAATGACGCCGACATGGGAATTGCCGTGATGACGGGTCTGGACACCTGCTACAGTGTCACCGGTGTCGCCCATTGCAGGGCCTGTTATATCGCCTGTCCCATTAAGGATGAGGCCATCACGATGGAGCAGAAAAAAGTAGGGACACGCACCTATTTCGAACCCACGGTGCATGCGGAGAGTTGTACGGGATGCGGAAAGTGTGAGCAGAACTGCGTCACACAGGAGGCCTCCATCAAGGTATTGCCCAGACAGCTTGCCAAACGTGATTCCCACACTGCCGTATGAGTGGAACGACAGCGGTAGCATCATCGGCTGAACGCAGCCGATTAGAAAAAAACAAGTGGCTGCTGTTACGGCGCACCATGCAGTTCTCCATTTTATCGCTATTCCTGATCGGCCCCTGGTTCGGTATCTGGTGGTTAAAGGGCAACCTGGCCTCCAGTCTGTTTTTGGATACGGTTGCTTTAACGGACCCCTTTATCCTGGTGCAGTCCATCGCCTCGGGTCACGCCATGGGGCAGTCGGCAATCATTGGCGCCATTACCCTTTTTATATTTTATTTCCTTGTGGGTGGCCGCGTTTACTGCTCCTGGGTGTGCCCCATCAACGTCGTGACGGATGCCGCTTACTGGTTGAGAAACAAGCTGAAACTGAATTTAAGCTGGGCCGTTAAAAAATCGACCCGGACGTGGATCATGATAATGGCGTTGGTTACCTCCGCCATCACCGGCACTATCGCCTGGGAAGTGGTGAACCCGATTACCATGTTACAACGGGGGCTGGTGTTCGGGCTGGGGATGGCCTGGATAATCGTACTCGCCGTCTTCCTGTTCGACCTGGTGGTGACGCGCCGGGGCTGGTGCAGTCATCTTTGTCCGGTCGGTGTGTTTTATGGCCTGATCGGTAAATTTTCACTGGTGAGAATGAATGCCGCCGAGCGCAATGCCTGCACCGACTGCGGCGATTGCTTCCGGGTATGCCCGGAACCTCACGTGATCATGCCGGCCCTCAAGCCGGAAAAAGAGAACGATACCACAGTGGTCCTGCACAGTGATTGCACCAACTGCGGCAGGTGTATCGACGTCTGTGACGCCCGTGTATTCAAGTTTTCCACGAGATTCGGTTAAACGGGCGAACTACCCGTCGATACTTATACTATTCAGGGCAAAAACGTGAGATCCGGTTGTCCCGTGTACCTCTATAGCGTTCTTGTCATCGTCGCGGCGGTTTTCCCCGTCGTGGCGCTGGCTGGCCTGTCCGATATGAAAGTCTACTCGCCTGTGATTGAAAAAGGGGAGTTGCAATTCGAGATAATTGGCAACAAGGTGGTTGACGATGCGGAACAGCATGACGGTTTTCAGCACCATGAATTCGAACTGGAATACGCGGTGATGGATTTTTGGGCGACTTCCATCACGGCCAGCCTGGTTAAACCGGCCGGGGAGGCGCTCAAGTATGACATCCTGGGCTGGGAGAACACGTTCCAGTTGACTGATGAGGGCAAGTACTGGCTGGATTTCGGTTTCCACGTTGAAGTGGAAGTTAACGATGAAGGCGATGAAGCCCATAACCTTGAAGGGCGTTTCCTGTTTCGCCGGGTCTGGGGCACATTCGAGCATATCCTGAACCTGAATTTTGAACAGCAGTTCGGCAGCGCGGCCGACGAGAGTACCGAGCTTGAGTATGTCTGGCGTACCAGGGTGAGCCTGGATGAACATACGGGCATCGGCGTTGAGGCTTTTGGCTCGCTGGGTGAAATCAAGTATGTGGCGCCGTTAGCGGAGCAGGAGCACAGGCTGGGGCCGGCTTTTTATCGTGACATTAAGATTGGCGGAGTCGATATCGAACTCAACCTCATCTGGTTATTCGGCCTGACCGGAAGCAGCGCCGCGCATACCCCTCACTGGCAAATCGAGATAGAATTCTGATAACAACAACCGGAAATTTGGGGTCAGAGTAAAAATTCAGCCATTTGCGAGCGTTGCCTGTTTATTACAGGATATTTTTACTCTGACCCCAAATTTCCGGTGGTATACTGTTTTTTATTTTTCCCATGAGCGGAACTGATTTTTCAATTCATTATCCGTTGGAAGCTGTACCGGAACCGGGTGGTTATCTTGAAGTCCGGCCGGGGATATTCTGGCTGCGGGTTCCCCTGCCGGGAACCTTGAACCATATCAACCTCTGGTTACTGGATGCCGGCGACAGTTGGACTCTGGTTGACACGGGCATTGACGCAGGAGTGACGCGGGCGGCTTGGGATAAATTATCAGCCGGTCTGTTGCGGGATAAACCCGTCAGCCGGATCATTGTCACCCACTACCATCCGGACCACGTCGGCCTGGCCGGTTACCTCGGTGATAAATTCCAGGCGGACTTGTTCATGACCAGGGTCACGGCTGAAAGAACCCGATTCCTGCTCAGCAGCAGGGTAGGGGACTGGGAAGAGGCAGTTCAACCCTTTTGCCGTTTGCATGGAATCCAGTCCGTAGACCTGTATATGGATTTCATTACAGGGCAGCGGTATCGCCAGGCTGTTTCAAAACTCCCCGGAAATATCGCTTTTCTCGACCACGAGAAGCCGATAACCATCGGGGCTTATGAATGGCGTCCGCTGGTAGTTCGCGGTCACGCGGAAGATCACCTGTCCCTGTTTTGCCCGGCCTTGAACCTGTTGATTTCCGGCGATCAGGTATTGCCGAGGATCACCAGCAACGTAGGCATTCATTTCAATAATGCCGATGAAGACGCCCTGGATGAATATCTCAGTTCCATGACAAGGTTCGCGCGCTTGCCGGAGGAGACACTGGTGTTGCCGTCCCATGGCCGGGTATTCACCGGTCTGTACAATCGGATCGCCGCCATCAATCATAACCATGATAAGCAGTTGGAGAAGACGTACACCCTGTGCGCAACTCCCGCCAATGCCTGGGAGGTGACCCCAAGGTTGTTTGAACGCCCATTGGATGATCTCAACCTGATGCTTGCCTTTGGTGAAACCCTGGCGCACCTGGCGTATTTACAGAACCGGGGGAAGTTGAAAAAACAATTCGATAACGAGACCTGTTACTACGCCCAGGCGGGCATATAAGATTTGGGGTCAGAGTAAGATATTTGGGGTCAGAGTAAAAAGATATTTGGGGTCAGAGTAAAAATACAGTCAGGTTGACGGGAGAGTCGGATTATTATCGAGTATTTTTACTCTGACCCCAAATATCTTTTTACTCTGACCCCAAATATCCTTGTACATTATGCGCCGGAAAGCGCCCTCAAGTGTTCCTCGATACACAGCGGCAGCACGGCCAGGTTATAACCGCCTTCCAGCACCGAGACGATGCGTCCGCCGGCATGCTTGTCTGCCATTTCCATCATCCTGTCCGTCATCCAGCCGTAGAAGCCGGTTGTCAGGTTGATCTGGCCGAGAGGGTCGTCCCTGTGGGCATCAAACCCGGCGGAGATGATGATAAATTCCGGCTTGAAATTGTCTATCCCGGACAGGATTTTTTCCATGAATACCGTTTCGAAGTCCCCGTCATCACTGCCCGCGGGCAGGGGACAGTTCAGCGTAGCACCCGTGCCTTTTCCGACCCCGGTTTCCGACCAGGCGCCGGTGCCTGGATAGTAGGGATATTGGTGGGTGCTGACGTATAACACCGACGGGTCATCTTCAAAAGTATGCTGGGTACCGTTGCCGTGATGCACGTCCCAGTCCAGGATCAGCACTTTATCCAGGCCGTGTCGTGTTTTCAGGTAGCGCGCCAGTATGGCCACGTTATTGAAGAGACAAAACCCCAGGGCCTGATCATATTCGGCATGGTGACCCGGTGGGCGCACCAGGGCAAAACCGTTGTTTATTTCCCGATTCATCACGCCCTCAGCCAGGGCAAAGGTTGCCCCCACGGCTTTAAGGGCAATATCATAAGATTCTTCGCAGACTGAGACGTCCATGGAATCAAGAAATGCCCGTCCCGCGGCACAGGTCTGTCTGGCGCGGGATAAGTAAGCGGCGGAATGGTTGGCTTCAATGAACTCCTGCTCCACGGGCAGCGTTGTATAGGATTTTAATTCCCCATACAGGGGGAGAGGTTCCAGATGTTTCATCGTGGCGCTGAGCCGTTCCGCACATTCCGGGTGACCGGCGCCGGTATGGTGCAACAGGAATGCCTCGTCAAAAATGAATCCCGTAGTCAATGCCGGTGTCCTGTCAGAAGTGATAAGTTGGATAAGTATAGACTAATAGAATTAGAATTAAGTAAACTGTCCCTGATATTACAACTTCTTCCATTGCCGGAATAGCTCAGTCGGTAGAGCAACGCATTCGTAATGCGTAGGTCGGGAGTTCGAGTCTCCCTTCCGGCACCATTTACCCCTGTTATTTTTTTCTATTATTTCCTTTACGGACAGGGGCTCCGCGGTCTGATACCCCTGATACTCGAGCGGTAAAATAGATGAGCTTATCTATGGTATGATCAGTCGGCAGTGCGTGGCGAGCGAGCTCAACAAAATTAAGCCACTTGAATTGTGTGCCCTTGAGCCGACAGCACGCTGCCGGCGGGTATCTATGTACATTCTAGCGCCAAGTCGGTGTGCTTGCAAACGTCTGTGTTTCATCTGGAAAAGATCGTCCAAAGAGTTCCGGGGACGAGTTCCGGGGACACAATAAATACAAATCCTGGGTCAGTTTATGTGCAAATCAATACACAGTGAATGGGAGCAAGTTCATGGCTGAGGACGGGCGGGCGGTAAGCCTGGCGGTGCTGATTGATGCTGACAACACGAGCGCGCGCTATGCTGAGGCGATCTTCGAGGAGATCGTCAAGCTTGGCGAGGCCAGTGTACGACGAATCTATGGAGATTTTTCAAGCAATCGCCTGGCCGGATGGGATGGTGCGGTTAAATCGCTTGCTATCCTCCAGCACCAGCAGCGCAATAACACCACAGGTAAGAACGCGGCGGATCTTGCACTCGTCATCGATGCCATGGACCTGATGCACAAGGGTAAACTGGACGGATTTTGCCTGGTCAGTTCCGACAGCGATTTCACCCGTCTTGCTCAGCGTTTGCGCGAAGACGGACTCCAGGTCTATGGCTTCGGTGAGCGCAAGACGCCGGAAGCCTTCCGCAATGCTTGTCATCGCTTCATCTATGTGGAGAATCTGATGGAAGACGCACCGGAGAAGGAAGGCGCAGTCAGTGGTTCGCCCCCGCAAATGAAGGAGTCGCCCAAGAAAGCCGCGAACATAATCGCTAAAGCATTGGAGGAAACAGATGACGACGGTTGGACGAATCTGGGCGTAGTCGGTAGCCGGATTCTCGGGGCAGCGCCGGATTTCGACCCGCGTACCTACGGCTGTCCCAACCTGAGTACGCTGGTCAAGAACTGCGGCGGCTTCGAAGTTCGAAAGGTGTCCAACACTGTGATCCAGATCCGTCGCAAAGTGGCAAGGAAAACCCCTCCTGGCAAGAAGAAATAAGGAAGGCTGACAAGTCATATTTGAAAAGTTCACTTGAGTGTATTAGCGGGCCGTGTTCAGTCCAGCAAAAGGTCAGATAATTATTCGATTATGAAAAACATCACGACAGACGACATCTTTGAAGATATTGGTTTCGATAAACATGAAGCCACCAACATGAAAGTCCGTGCGGAATTAGTGCTGGAAATCTCTAATTTAGATTGGACCTGTTTTATGGTGCAAGGTCAGGAGCGACCCCGGAGATAAGGTCCGGTCCGAGTGGAAGGAGCGGTTGTCCGATATCGGATATAAAATCAGGGGTGAGACGGGTTGGGCAGTGAATGCGAAAGCATTCATCATGTGGGAAGACGACCTGCGTCACTCGGAGAGGCAACGCAATCCCGTCTTCTACCGTAGCGTTCAGCACGACGGGATTGATGTGACGTTCTTGTGCAATTCCAGCTTGACAGCCCACCCAGCGATGTAATACAGTCTGTAATACATCAACATGAGGCCTTATCCATGAGCATCAGGACAGTTCGGCTTGACGACGATGCGGAAGCAACACTATCCGCCCTGCAGAAACAGACGGGGCTATCAATATCGAATGTGTTGAAACGCGGACTGGAAACATTCGCAACGGAGGCGAGAGAGAAAACTACAACAAAACCCTATGAGGTATATCGCCAGCTCGACCTGGGTCCAAGAGGCGACGCCGTTGGTCCTGCTGCCAATGCGAAGGGCTTGGTCGTAGAGATAATCAGAAAGAAATACGGTCGATGATCCTGACCGATGCGGGGCCGCTGGTGGCACTGTTCGACCGCACCGACGATGCGCACGGGAGATGTGTCGAGACACTCAAGGGAATTGATGAGCCGATTGCGACGACCGTCCCCGTTCTCACCGAAGCGTTCCACCTGCTGGGTTCGGCGAGCACCGGGGCCTCTGCTCTTATGGACTTCATCACCGGAGGTGGTCTGCAGGTTCTTTTTCTCGACGATGATGCGCTCGTTCGCGCGTTTGACCTGATGGTGCAATACGCCGACGCGCCGATGGATTTCGCCGATGCCTCGCTGGTCGCTACGGCAGAAAGCCTCTCCCTGCAAAAAGTCTTCACAATCGACCGCCGTGACTTCGATACCTACCGCATCAGGCGCGGTCACCATCACATCGCCTTCGACATCATAGGGTAATTCTGGGGACACAATACTTAATTATCCTGCCGTTGTTTTGGCCCAGGTTTTTTCTTTCTCACCACCCGGCCCAACGCACTCTTAATCCTGTCAATAAATCCCTCATCGTCAGCCTTGCCATATTAACAGTATCCCTAAATTAAGTATTGTGTCCCCAGAACTATGTCCCCAGAACTATGTCCCCAGAACTAATGTTCTCTAATTTGCTCCAGGTAGTCAGCAGGAGTAAGAATTTGAATGTGGTTGAATGGGTGTAATTCAGTCAAATCAGGATCTCCGGTGATAATATAATCCGCGTCTGCGTCAATTGCACATTCAAGAATGATTTTGTCATCCGGGTCTGAAATCGCTACTGATAATTCTGAATATGGTTTTATTATTTCACAAGCGTGATGTAATTCCTCAATGATATGCAGACACTGGCTTGCGCTAAACCCGAATTTGGGACGTTGTAATACGCCACCGAGTTCATCCAGTATTTCTGGTGACAGAACGCAATCAAGCCTGCCGGCGATAACCTCGTTGAGTATTTGTCCAGGCTTGCCGCCGAATAATATTGCTGAGATTAAAACATTGGTGTCCAGGACAACACGGTGATTTGCCATCAATCCTTCGTCTTCCTGCGTCGATATGCCCTGATCTCGTCCAGGACGTCTTTTTCCCGGATATTTTTTGTGGATGCCTGTTTTTTACCATAGGAGAATATCTGTCCCCACCGCTGTTTTCGTTCGATGTACATACGCGCCGCTTCTCTCAGTAACTCGGAACGGGTGCGCGCCTCGTCTTTTGCAATGTTATCAATGGCATCTAACAAGTCATCCTGAAAAGAAATATTCACGGTAGCCATAGTTTTTTTACCTGGTTTGAAGTTAATAGTATTATATACAAGATTTGTATGTAAATGGATATATCTTTTTAGATCTGTTTGATTGTAGGTAATCACAGTAAACGCACATTTTTATCCATTTTGCCCAGAACTACCGTGTCCGTAAATTCAGGGTGAAGCCCGAATTGCAGACTTATCGCGGGAATGCCACAGGTCTTCATAGAACCGACAAACCTGGACTTTTTTATGTTCAATCATGAATGCCAATCCCCCGATCATTTATCGAATGGGAGGAGATGGGTAGCAGGCAATAGCATAACATCTGACAGAGGGGGAAGACGCATAATGTCTGATCTGGTTCTTTAGCGACAGTAAATTTTGATATTTATGGCTATAATAAATTTAAATCTTGTTGGGATAATCGTAGGGTAAAAGGCAGGGGAGTAATATTATTCACTTTAAAAACAAAAAGTTATTTGTCCATTTATATTCCCCCCTTCCGCCACCATTTACCCCTGTTATCTTTTTCTATTATTTCCTTTGACGGGATACAATCCGGGCTCGAGTCCGGCACGCCCGTCCAACGGTAACGGCCGTCCCGGCAGATCCGGCGGCATTCAGCAGCTAACGAAAAGATCTAAACAGTTTCTTTGCCTCTTTTCTCTCCTTGATACATCCACGGTATTTCCAGGCACGGCCAATCACACGCGGTATCCCTCCCTCTTGAAAAGGGTTAAGGCTTTGCGGCAGATTGAGAACCCGACTCACAGGTGGTTTCATCGCCCACATCCGTTTCGGGATGCGCATTGAAGGACCGGTCATACGGATTTCTTCATCGCTTTCGAGATCCCTGATGATGACAGACAGTGCGATAGACTCATTCTGATCCTGCAGTTCCAGGTCGCCAACAGGGAGTTGCATAGGCTCAATAATACGATGGCCATCCATACCAGCATCTGCCGGTCTCTCGTCCGGTTCCACGAATGTGAGCCAGCGTGTTTGTCCGTCTGCCGTTGTTACGAAATTTCTTACTGTTGATCTCGCGTTCTCTCCCCAGCCTGTGTGGTCTATCCAGGTCGATATTGCCAGTGATTCAATAGTTCTTCCGGACACGTTCAGCAACGCCAGGACCAGCGCATAGGATCTCTCTCCCCACTCCATACCGGCATCCAACGCCAGCGCTTCGAGCCCGGCGAGTACCCGGATTGTCCTCTCGAGGCCGACAAAGCCGATTTGTACCTGGACGAGGGCGCGGGCATGTTTCGAGGGCGAGGCAAACAGCGCGTACGTCTGCACTCTATAGCGGTTTTCATCGGCGCAATGGCGGGAAAATTCAATCAAGTCACCGGTATTGGATACGACCGGGTCAGTCTTGCCTGCAGCACGAACTGTGCTTCCGGCACAAGTGACACTGACTATAGCGGCGACCAAAAGGCTCGCCAGGCCATTCACAGTGTTGGTCCTGCCGTACTCTGTCGATATATCTTTCATCGTCGCGCTGATCTCACTTCAAATTATACTTGGACAAGGCTATAGACGTAAAATTCCAAACGGGTTCTACCTCGTTTTCACGGACGGTAAGGAAAAACACCTTACTAAACTCTGAGAGAAAAGCTATCATGAGCTCACGGACTGTCCTACCGGATCGTGTCTGTCACAGTATGGGACGCCGCAAATATATTGCTGAATTTACATGTTATTTTGGGGCCAGAGCATGACTGATACCTATAAAAACAAAACCAATTATTTATTGGCCTGTGTTTTTGCAATCCTTGTATTTTGCTTAAATATGCCGGCCTATTCATCGCCACTGGAGATACAGTCGTATTCGGCAAAAAACAGTGGTATCGCTGAAATTTCGGTCATCATCCTGGGTGAAAAAGAAGCCGTCTTAATCGACTCACAATGGAAACCGTCTGATGCGAAGGAAGTCGCAAAGATGATTGCGGATTCAGGTCGAGAGTTGACTCACATATTAATTACCCACGGCCATCCCGATCATTACTGGGGGTTGGGCACGATACTGGAAACGTTTCCAAAGGCAAAAGTACTGGCTCGTAACGGTATACGATCTGAAATTGCCAACCAGTTTGCCGCGAAATGGATCCACTGGCAGCCCTTGATGGGGGATGATATCCCCTTGACGCCGGTCGTTCCCGACGTTCTTGAGGGTGATAAATTAATGTTGGAAGGCAAAGAGATACGTATTATCGATCTGCCCCCGCATGAAGTTGAGAATTCCGTAGTCTATTACGTGCCGTCCGAACAGGCATTGATCACCGGTGATCTTATATTCTCAAAAATGCATGCCTATTTTGCTGATCTTAATAATCCATTGGGCTGGATAGAGGTGTTGCAACTTATGAAGACCATCGGTCCCGTGAAGACAATCTATCCGGGTCATGGTCCTGTCGGTGATGCAAGCCTGATTGATGAGTCTATTCATTATATGGAGGTGTACCAATCCTACGCCAAACCCGGTGTGCCCCTTCCTGAAATCGTTGCGGGTATGACGCAAGACTTCCGATTATGACGGTGAAATAATTCTATGGTGGACGCGTGGCCCCAGCTTTGGGATTTTTGGACCGCGCTCACAAGGCGTGCCGGAACGATTGCTGGCGCAACTGCCACCGCACCTGGTTGGGCCTGCTCCCGGGTGCAGTACTGCGAACAGGTCACTGGTTGAGAAACTGTTCAACCAGGGTTTCAGCGGCGGTAATTTAAGTATCCTGGATGAAGTCATGTCAAAGGACATTCATTTTGATGATCCCATGTTTCCGGAGGGGCTGGAAGGACTGAAGGCGCTGGTGAAAAAGAACAATGAAAGTTTTGAGGGCTGGCATTTCAAAATGCACGATCTTTTATGTGATGCGGACAAGGTCACCGTCCGCTGGAGCGGATACGGTAAACACGTTGCATCCTTTATGGGGGAGACGGCAACTCAGAAGGACATCGAGTTGAGTGGTATCTCCATCTACCAGATAGAGGCAGACAAGATTGTCGCGGACTGGGTTATACCGGACAACCTGGGTTTTCTCATGCAAATCGGGGTGTTGGAACCGGTTGATATGACCGGGGAATAAATTAACCCTGCCGGATTAAGTAGCCCCTGTCTCCGAGTTTGTGCCACCCAATGCTCAGGGGAAGCATTTAATTTACTACAATTATTCGGGTTTGCGCGCCACCGTGAAGTACATGGGTGTGAAAATATCCAGTTGACCGCCTCTTGTCAGGGCATCGGCCCCCCGGTTCAGTATCGTCGTGATGTGGTGAGCACCCTTGGGCGCAAGTCCAATTCGCTCAAATAACCACATCAGCCTGGACGTTACCTGCCGTCCTACCGGTGTCTTCAGGAAGTCTATAGGCGTAAATTTTTGTGCGCCCAATGCTTCATACCAGGGAGTACCGGTACGGACCGTATCTGCGAGATCATCATTCACAAGGATTTCAAAGCCGACTTCCTCCAGTGCACTATCAACATCTTGCGGCAAACTGATATCCGGCAACGCATTCCCAATCATGATCTCACGCTTTATGTGCAAATGCTCCGCGTCGGCGGGATCAAACTTTGAGGTCACGCACCAGTCATAAGATGCGAACAGGCCTCCAGGTTTAAGAATTCGGTAGGCTTCGGCAAAGACGGATGCCTTGCTTGTTGCATGTGGTATTGACTCAATTGCATAGGCCCGGTCAAAACTGGCATCCGGTGCATCGATGTGCATATAGTCACAGATGATAAAGTCAGTGGGATTCTCCAGATGCGCGGCCGCAGCTCTTGCCTGCGCTTTCTCAACCTGGGCTTCGTTGTTGTTGAGCCCTGTGATAGACGCACGCGTATGTCGCGCGATTACGACCAAAGGTCCGCCGATACCGCAGCCGATATCCAGGACTCGCATATCCGGCTGTATTTCCAGCTTATCAGCCAGGTACGTCTCATGGAGTCGAATTGACTCTTTGAACGGTTTATCTCCATAGAGTGGTGCGAAGTGAAATGACTCTCCCCAGCCATACTCATAGAATGCGGTTACGAGATCATAGTAGTCTTTGGTTAAACCGTTGTAATCGTACGTCCCGTCCTTCAGTTTTTCACGTTGCGCGGGTGAGAACCGATCCACATATCCCTTTGAGCGTCTCTCGACATCTTGTTCATCTATGGTGCTCACTAAATTATTGATCAATCTCGTGGGCATAATGATCTCCCCATTCGCTGGTAAGTTACAGGTCGGGTCTCAGGTGACTGGTTGCCCCGACTCAAGCTGAAGATATTTTACGGAACCCGGAACCATTTTCATCTCCGGGATCAGGTTGATTTCAGCAATGAGAATAACTCCGCGCGCGTGCTGGGGTTGGTACGGAAGGTACCGAGCATGGCAGAGGTTTTCATCACGGAATTTTGTTTTTCCACTCCCCGCATCATCATGCAGAGATGTTTGGATTCAATAATGACAGCGACGTCTTCAACCTCTGTCGCTTTATTCATTGCCTTGGCAATATCCATAGTGAGATTTTCCTGGTTTTGCAACCGGCGCGCATACATATCGACAATCCTGGCGACTTTGGACAGGCCGATAACGAACTTGTCAGGGATATAGGCGACATGACATTTGCCGATAAAAGGCAACAGGTGATGTTCACAAAGCGAGTAGAGTTCGATATCCTGAACTACGACTATCTCGCTGCTTTCCGTCGGAAAACGCGCATCATTGATTATGTCTTCCAGGTTCTGCGTATAGCCGCGGGTCAGGAAACGAAGCGCCCTGGCGGCACGTTCCGGCGTGCCTTGTAACCCCGGTCGGTTCAGGTCATCAATTTCGTTGATTATATCGCGGTAAGCTTTTTCCATAAGAGTCACAATTCTGTCTGAATATCAAGGGAAGCAGTTTACCCGTTTTGCAGTGTAACTGCATAGATCATTCCACAGCGATAAATACCTCGACCAACCTTGTTTGTAGATTTACACCAATAAAATGGTTGAACCTGTGGTAATACGGTTTCCCATATCACGTTGTGCTTGTGCAAAGTATGCTCAATATGATATTCAGGAATTACTGATGAGACAGATTTGGGGAGATATAATGGACAAGTTGAAAATAACATTGGGAAAATAACAAATGCCCGAAATCACCCTACCTGTAAAGTTCGCTCACCTGGAGGTACTGGTTGAGGAATGGTCCATTGGCACTGAGGAAGCGCGTTATCTGAAACGGCATAACAGTACGCTTGAGGAACAGACGTATTTATACAATGCGGTCAATCCCCATCTGGATGAAATCGCTGCCTACCTTGATCAATATTCAATAAAGGAACTTTCTCCGGGATGTACGAGACTTTTGAATCTGGCACTGATGTGTCAGGAATGTTTTTCATCGGTTGAATTATTCAAGCACCCGCACGTACCAAAGGTTTTACCCTGGCAACGATTCAAGGTCTCTTCTTCAATCATAGGTGAAGTGCGCAAGAAACCGGTACAAAGGACCAAGTAGAGCGTATAGGAGAAATATGATGGCGATAGGCAAAAGTATGCATATCAAGGTGGATGACGGCGATCTCTTGAATAGACACGTTCACTATTCAGAGGCGCCTGTTCCGGATTCTTATGGCAAGGACGCGCCACCTTGGGATTTTAAACCGATTCCGACCGGGCCATTGCACTCGCAAGAGGCATATGAGGCGGAGCGAGACAAAATATTCAGGAAACGCTGGATTAATATTGCACGGGAATGGAAAGTGCCGGAACCGGGCAGTTACATGATCAAAAATATTGAGGTACTTGGCGCTTCAATTATCGTACTACGTGGAATCGATGGTATCATTCGATGTTTCCATAATGTTTGTCCCCACCGGGGCAACCAGTTATTTGATCCCAACAAACTGCCTTGTCAGGGTCGCACCCGCACGATAATGTGCGCCTTCCATGGCTGGACGTATGATCTGGAAGGCAAATGTCTGAAGATTTCCGATGAAGGAAAATTCTACGATTTGAACAAGAATGATATTTCCATGATGAAAATTCATACTGATACATGATTACCTGGGAAAGAGAGAAGTGTTTGTTAAGGGATGCGATTAATGAAGATCTTTCGACTAATGAGGCGACTCAAGTGTCAATAAGTAATGGACACATCAAGTACCTGCATTACTCGGAACCGGAAACCGCATTGCGTCACCACTATTACTACATGGAACAATTCACGAAATAACATCAGGTGCAAACATGACAGTCAAACGACCCGGCAAAGAAGACATGGTTGAAATAGCAGATTACTTCGGTATGAGCTTCAGTGATTCAGAGTTAGGAGAGTATCAACAATTATTGACAGACTCATTGGTTTCCTTTGACAGGATCGATGAACTGGAAGCGCCTGTATTGGTCAGTGACTATAAACGGGACAAGGGTAGTGCAGCCGACCCGAAGGATAACCCGCACAACGCCTGGTATTGGAAGACCACGATCGAAGGATCAAATGAAGGGCCGCTGAAAGGAAAATCAATTGCGATTAAAGACAATATTTGTATTGCGGGTGTGCCGATGATGAACGGCTCCCGCTCTCTGGAAGGCTATATACCCGACAATGACGCCACCGTTGTTACACGAATTCTTGATGCGGGTGGCACCATCCCGGGCAAGTCAACCTGTGAGGATCTTTGCCTGTCCGGTTCCAGTTTTACTTCGGCGCCTCATCCCGTTACAAATCCCCATGATCCGAGACGTTCAGCCGGCGGATCGTCCAGTGGTAGCGCTGTTCTGGTATCAATAGGTGCAGTGGACATGGCGCTTGGTGGTGATCAGGGGGGATCCATACGTATGCCGGCATCCTGGACAGGTGTTTATGGTCTCAAACCTACCCATGGTCTGGTCCCCTATACCGGTGTGTTCCCGATCGAATTGACACTCGATCACTGCGGTCCAATGGCAGGCACGGTTGAGGATGTTGCACTGTTGCTTTCCGCGATCGCCGGTGAAGACGGTCATGATCCCCGCCAGATAAATGTGGTGAAACAGGATTATATGGCGGCCCTTGATCAGGGAATAGAAGGTCTCAAGATCGGCGTGTTAAAAGAAGGTTTTGCACGGCCGGAAAGTGAAGCTGTCGTTGATGCGAAAGTTCGCGGGTCTGTAGCAAAACTGGAAGCGCTTGGCGCCAGTGCAAAGGAGATATCCATCCCTATGCATCTGGATGGCCCTCATATCTGGAATGGTATCGGTTTTGAAGGCGTCACCTTGATGATGATGAAAGGCGGGTCGCAGGGCAGCAGTTGGAACGGTCACTACCTGGTGAGTTTGGCGGAATACTACGGCAAACAATGGCGTGAGAGGGTGGACGAATTATCAAAAACCACCAAATTCGTTATGTTGGCCGGTGAATATATGCAAAGACAGCAACCCGGCGTCTACTATGCTAAGGCTCAAAACCTGGGGAATGTACTGCGCGCCAAATACGATGAAGCACTGGCTGATGTTGATCTCATTGTCATGCCTACCACCGCCATGCGTGCACAGCTGATCGGGTCGCCCGATGCTGCACCACTTGAGTACATTGCCAGGGCTTTTGCGATGTTAGGTAACACCTGTCCAACAGATATCACCCATCATCCGGCCATGAATGTGCCCTGTGGCATGGTAGATGGTTTACCGGTGGGTATGATGCTGGTGGGACGGCATTTTGATGAGGCTACGGTGTTAAAAGCAGCAGCGGCCTTTGAAAGTATCGATGACTGGAAAAAAATGTGAACTGATAGAACCGGTTCCCGGCGAGATGATATTAATCTTATTTATGAATAAATAATAGTCATCTACAGAAGCGCGCTTTTGCATCTCTGCAAGGACCCTGCGGATGTGACTACAGGCTCAGTTTGATGCCTATGAAGCCGGCGCGGGGTGCGCCCGGACCGACAAAACGCGGACTTTCAAAGTCTTCAAACTCCTCAACGGGAACCTCATTGGGTTCCTCGCCCAGCAGCCCAAAGCTCTCGTAGTCCCGGTCAAACAGGTTGGTGACGCGGGCAAACAATTCCAGGTTGTCAGTAATGCTGAAGCGGCCACGCAGGTTGACTATGGCATAGCCGTCCAGGGGCTCAAGGTCATTGGATTCATCGCCGCGTAATACCTGGTTGGAGTTATACATCACGTCAAACCCGACACTGAGCCGTTCAAACAGCGCATAGTCCGCACCCAGTTTAAAGGAATGTTCCGGCAATCCCGGGATTCGATCGCCGGCGCTGACTGTAATCACGTTATCGCCGTTTTCATTCTCAACGGAGAAGGGGTGGTTGTCGCTGCTTACCGCGTCAAAGTCATCTTCAAACGTAGCCTCCAGGTAAGTATAGGCAAGAAACCAGTCAAGCCGTTCGGTCGCCCCGTTCAGCATGCTCTCAATGCCCAAACGCCGGGTCTTGTCCACGTTGGCAAACAGGCCGGTTGACCGACCGGTAGTCTGGAACAGGATGTCGTCATGGTTGGTGGAATGGAAGAAGCCGAGATGGTAATCAACCGGGCCCATAATACCGCGCAAGCCTGCTTCAAACCCCCTGGTAACCACGTCTTCAAGAGGCGGGTCAGCCAGGAAGGCATTGGGCAGACGACACTCAAATTCTATGTCGTCATCTTCGCCTTCTGCCCTGGCCGCAATCACCGCGCGGGTGAAAACACTGTCATTACAGGCCAGTTCTATGGGGGTCGGCGCCCGGGATGATTCGCTGTAACTGCCATAGATATTCACGTTGTCCGTGGCTTGGAAAGTCAGGCCAACCGCAGGATTGAAACGAAAATAATCGTGCTCGCCATTGAGTTCGGGACGTTCGCCGGATTGGTCCTCCAGGTCTATCAAGGTATTGTTGAGGCGTCCGGACACGGTCAGTGTGAGTAGTTCAGTGACATCCAGGGTATTCATAAAATAGAAGCTGGTTGTTTCAGTTTCGGTCTTCAGGCTGGTTAAGGCATCTTCCAGAAACACACCGCTACCCAACCCCAGGGTACTGCGCGTTTCCCGGTTCATATCGGCTACCTCTGTTTCGGAATTAAAACGACTCTCTCCGTTGTAGTAACTCAAGCCCATGATGAGTTGATTGCCTCTCCCGAACAGGTCATTCAGGAACGTTAGCTGAATGTCGGCGCCGTGGCTTTCCTGCTTGCGGTTGCTGATATTGTTGATGGAAACGATATCAACGTCCGAAAGGTCGCCGGCGCCATAAGTTTCAACGCCTTCCCTTTCTTCCTCGTCATCGTCATCACTGTCGTCCTGGCCGTTGTCGTCATCATCATCATCGTCTTCCTCAACCAGCATCCAGGCGCCGTCTTCATCAAATTCAACGCCGAGATCACTGCCGTCACCGTTGAACGAGTCAGTGTCATTCTCACGATAGAAGAAATTGACGTCGAGTTTGATATTATCGGTAAAGTCGTGGCTGCCGTTGAGGCTGACCATAACCAGGTCATTTTCAGTGATATCCGGTGCGGTAAAAACAGCGTCCCGATCAACGGCCAGCAACTCTACGGGAATGGCGCCGTTGCCTATAAGTTTACTGTCACCATGCTGCACGTTCAGGTTCAACCGGGACAGCGTGCTGCGCCAACTGAGGCCACCGTAAAAATTGATGGCATCGGTGGCAGATTCATCACGCCAGCCTTCTTCCTCGAAGTAGTGAACGTTTGCATAGTAACCCAGAGAACCGTTATTCCCGCCGCTTTCAGCCGTGGTAACGATACGCTCAAAGGAACCGCCGTATACTTCCAGGTTATGGCCTTCACTGTTAAACCCGTCCTTCATTTTTATGGACAGGGCGCCGCCCAGGGTATTCAGGCCGAACAAGGGATTGGCGCCACTGATCAGGTCTATGCTGTGTATTGCCGATTCCGGCAACAGGTCCCAGTTTACCGTGTCGCCCAGGGGTTCGTTGATACGAATGCCGTTCTGGTAGACCGCCACGCCCTGGGCCAGGCCCAGTAGCGGTGAGGCGGTGTAGCCGCGATATTGTAGATCCGGTTGCAGCGGGTTGTTCTGGGCGTCGTTAAGAGTAACGCTGCCCATGTTATGTCTGAGGAAATCGGCTACACCCAGACTCTGTGACCGGTCAATGTCGTCGCTTGAGGCGGACTGCACGTTATAGGGTATTTTATCTTCAGGCAGACCTGTTCCCTGGCTTGGAGTGACGCCGATAACGACAATCTCTTCATCAACGTCGGCAGCATAGGCCCAGGCCGGCAGACAATAGCCGGCGACCAATGCTGCAATCAGAACAATGTCTGGCCTGTTCACGGATAACATATCCTCGGTCATTTATTAAAGATGCGCGCCTGCGTACGCTAAATGAAAGAGAATAGTTATTTACCCTGTGTGTGAAAACAGGGAAAACGGAATAAGTGGGCGGGAATTTTTCCCGCCCTGTTGAAACTTATGACATTGTCTTTGCCAAAGCAAAGATTTCCTCGGCATCGAACACCTGGTCGTTGCTTTCAAACAATTTTGCAATACAAGCCCGATGCAGGCCGAGTTTTAAAGTACCGAAACCGATTGCTCCCCAGGCGATCTTGCCGTCGCGAACCTTGCCTTTGTCCATCATGTCAACCCCTTCAATGCCCAGGGGCGGCGTTGCATTGGCGTCTGCGAGCATCTCAATATTCGGGTTATCCTGCCAGTGCTCCCGGTCGAGTAACTGCACCCCCGCGGCGCCCGTTGCGATCACAATCTGCGCGTCTTCTACGGCCCTGGCCCGGTCTTCATTGGTGGCGGCCCTCAGGGCGGATACGTCTGTGCCAAAACGGGTTTTAATCGCATCACAGGCCGCTTGCGCCCGTTCCTGGCCGCGCGAGCACAATACCACGTCGGCGCCTTCCCGGGTCAGCATGACGGCGGCGCGCTGTCCTACCGGGCCGGTGCCTCCCAGGATAACGGCTTTTTTTCCGGATACCCCTCCGCTGCTCATCAATTTGGCAACGGCAGCCGCGGCCGTGGTATTGCTGCCGTTACTGTCAAGCATCACTGATACGCGAAAATTGGCGAAAAAGACTTTTTGCACCGCGTCCAGCAGCTTCTCACCGGCGACCATATCACTGCCGCCGATAAACAAGGCAGTGTTCTTCTTTTCTTTCGGGCTGCGGGTAAAGATAGCGCCGTCAACCAGTGCGCGGACGTTATCAGGCGTACAGCCGCCGTGTCCGATAACGTGGTCAGCGCCACCGTCAAAGCCGACCACCGTATCGAATACGGCGGCATGTGGATCGGTATCCAGTTGAAACAGAAGTTTTTTCATTAAGTTTACCTCGTAACTGTCTGATTACTAATAATAATATTAACATATATATGGGGTCAGGTCGCACATTGCACAGGTAGAGGTTTGTTACACTCATTTCTTTGCCTGTGCAATGTGCGACCTGACCCCATATATAAAGATTATCCACAGATGACGCAGATTAACGCAGATAAAATAGTTTTTATACTGGATATTGCACCAGTATGTGCGCTGAGCACACTTTGATACTGGCGGGCACTTATCACAGAAAGTTGAAATGTACAAAGGTCTGTCAGCCTTCTCGCCCCCTCTGTGCTCTCTGTGTCCTCTGTGGCATAGCAAATCTGCGCTCATCTGCGTAATCTGTGGATTAAATCCGTTATACTCTGCCCCTGGTATCGGTTTCAATAGTTGAATTTTAACGGTACGGATGACTTGGAAAGAGAAATTATTTATGTTTAAAGAACAGCAATTACAATCTTTTCTTGATCAACTTGCTTCCCGGGCATCCACCCCCGGGGGCGGCAGCGCGGCAGCGATCATGGGGGCGATGGGGGCCGCGCTGGCCAGCATGGTAGCCAATCTTACCGTAGGGAAAAAGAACTACGAAGCCGTTGAGGAGGAGATGCAGGACCTCCTGCAAAAATCCGAAACAATGCGTAATGAACTGACTGACATGGTGCAGGCGGACGTTGACGTGTTTAATAAGGTAATGGCAGCCTATGGCATGGCCAGGGACACCGACGCTGAGAAGGCGACGCGCTCACAGGCTATCCAGGCGGCCCTGAAAGAAGCCACGGACGTACCGCTTGCCTGCGCAAAACTCTGTGCAGACGTGATTCACCTGTGCCGCCCCATGGCGGAAAAAGGCAACAATAACGTGATCAGCGATGCCGGCGTTGCCGTGCTGGCTGCCTATGCCGCCCTCAGGAGCGCGGCGCTGAACGTTTATATCAACATAGGTGGGATAAAGGATGAAGGATTCGTGGATGACAGGCGGCAAAAACTGGAGGCCGTACTGGGCGGCGCGGACGTTGCCACCGAAGAAATCTATGAACTGGTAAAGAGTAAGCTATAAGGAACCTCTGATTAAGTCACAGTTTTCCTGATTCGTATTTCTCGCCGACGCAGGTGGCGGGGAAACGCAGGTTTGTCAGGCTTGCAGAATATTATGACGAATTGCCATTCGGGTCAGTTCGGCAACGGTATTGACTTGCAGTTTGTTTTTTATCTGCGTGCTGTAGTTGGCTACCGTTTTATAACCTATGGATAAGCGACCGGCTATTTCATTGATATTCAGCCCTTCCGCGAGCAGACAGAATATTTCAAATTCCCTGGTTGACAGGTTGGAAAACGGCCCGATTTCATCACGCGTCTTCTGGAAAGCCAGGTGCTGGGCTATTTGGGCATCGATATAAATGCCTCCCCGGGCAATTTCCTCAATCGCTGTAATCAAGGTTTTCGGCGCGCTGTTTTTCGTCAGGTAACCCCGGGCGCCGGCGCGCAGTGCCTGGTCCACAAAAACGGTGTCTTCATGCATACTGAAAACCAGTATCCTGGCGTTGGCATCTTTGAGGATGATGCGCCGGATTGCCTCCAGGCCGCTCATGCCGGGGAGTGACAGGTCCATGACCACCACGTCCGGCTTAAGGTCTGTAAACAGTTTACAGGCCTGCTCACCGCTGGCGGCTTCGGCGATGATCTCGGCACTGTCCGACTGTTTTAACAGCATTTGATACCCGGCGCGCACCACGGCATGATCATCGACCAGGAGGATACTGATTTTTTTATGTCTTCTTTGCATATCCAGTCAAGTGCGTCAAGAATATTTGGGGTCAGAGTAAAAATATAGTCTGTCTGGTAGATGCTGCTGGTTCATTGTTAAGTATTTTTACTCTGACCCCAAATATTAATCGGCCTGCATTTTTTTATCAGTGATTGATAATTAACAACTGAAAACCGGTATTAAACATCAGTTGTCTCAATGGATTGCATGGGTAAAATTATAGTGAGATTAACCCCTTTATTCTCGCCTGTTTCAAGTTGAAATTCTCCTCCCATACTGTCCACTCTTTCCTGTATGCCCGCTAACCCCATACCTTTGCGGGTCTCCTCCCTGTCAAACCCTGTCCCGTCATCATTGATTTCCAGTATCAGGCTGTCACCGTCGGGATGCTTGCTTATAAGCGATATATAGACGTCTTTGGCCGCGGCATGCCTGGCAACGTTGGTCAGGCTCTCTTGAATGATCCGGTAAATATTGATTTTTACTGCATCCGCAAGTCCGGACCAGTCTCCCTCGACGTCCAGGTGGCAAAACGTGTCCGCGTGAGCGGAATTCCAGTCATCCGCCAACTGTTGCAGGGCCAGCACCAGGCCTAATTCATCCAGTACCGTGGGTCGCAACTGGCGTATCATGCCTCGCGCCACGCCATACATGTCTTCGGATATGGTTTTAATGACTTTTGCGCTTTCGACCACCGATTGACCGTTGGCAGCGCCGGTCTGCTCTATGGACGTGGCTATTGCTTTTATGGCGCTCAGGGACTGGCCCAGTTCATCATGTAATTCCTGGGCAAGATGTCTTCTCTCTTTTTCCTGAATTTCCAGGGAGCGTCGGGTCAGGCGCCTGTTTTCTTCCCTGTTTTTCAACAACACGGCAGCCAGATGGTTAAAGCGCGCTGAGATGCGGGAGAACTCCATGGTGTTAAATTCCGGCAGGCGGAGCTTGTAGTCGCCTCTTTCTATTCTCTCCAGGCCGGAGAGAATAGCCTCAATGGGCGCCAGGTCCCTGCCCAGGATAAAATAAATCAACAGGTTTGATAAGGCTGTAAATAAAAAAAGCAGCAGCAGGAAGTTTCGGGTCTCATACCACGCCTCGGTAATCTCAGCGGACGGGTCGGCGCGGATAATGATCTCCGTACCCTGCGCTCCGGCACTGGTAATTACCCGTTTGAATTCCATGATGGGCGGTTTAACCAAATCGACAAACCAGGTCGGCGCCTCGGAATTGACGGGCGCCGTCGGTCTTAGCGGGAGATCAGAGCCTATACCGCTGTTAAAATTGATGATGACGCGGAGGTGGCGCGCCGCTTCCAGGTTGACCAGTTCATTCAATAAGTGGTCTCGCAGGTCAAGGTCTCCCGAACTTTGAATAGTGGCAATACTGACCTCAAGCACGTTGGATGTCAGTTGGGCCGCCGACTGCATCTCTTCCTTAACCGCTATCCGGGCGGAATTGATGGCGTAAATACTCCCTGCACTCAGGACGGCGATAAAGAGAAGGGTGATCAGCAGGCTGAGCCTGAAGCGCAGACTCACGACCGTTCGGCCAGCAGCATTGAAAAATCGATGGCGCGTACGTCCTTGGTCAATGCCCCGACGGAGATGAAATCGATGCCGGTAGCGGCCAGCGCCGGGAGATCGCTTTTTTCCACGCCGCCGGAGACTTCCAGGCGTACCCGTCCCTGGTTGAGCCGGACGGCGCGCTTGATTTGTTCCAGGGTAAAGTTGTCCAGCAGCACGGTACCGGCCCCGGCCTCGATCGCTTCCTCAAGTTCCGCCTCGTTTTCCACTTCAATTTCTATATGCCTTTGCAATGATTTTGCCTGGCTGACGGCCGCAGTGATCGAGCCGCTGGCCCTGATATGGTTTTCCTTCAGCAGGATTGCATCATACAGCCCCATACGGTGATTTTTTCCACCGCCACACAGTACTGCGTATTTTTGTGCCGAGCGTAATCCGGGCACAGTCTTGCGCGTGTCAAGCAACTGTGTTTTCGTATGTTTTATCATAGCCACATGGTCACGGGTAATTGTCGCCGTGCCGGATAATAACTGGAGAAAATTCAGTGCAGTCCGCTCGCCGCTCAATATTGCCCTGGTCGGGCCGGAGAGAGAGCAGACGGTCTGGCCGGCCTGGATGCCCTCACCGTCCTCGTAGTGCCAGGCAACCCGGATGTTATCATCCAGTTGTCTGAATACCTCGGTAAACCAGGCGCCGCCGCACAGGACCGCGGCCTCGCGGCAGACGACTGTCGCGTTACATAGCACATCACTCGCAACCAGCCTGGCCGTCAGGTCCCCCGGCCCCAGGTCTTCATTGAGCGCACGGCTCACCGTACTGGCAACGTCGGCGGGAAGTGTGTTCTGTTTCATTACATGTATATTATGAGTCAGGTCTGCACAGGCTTTTCAAGACACGTTGTGAATACATCTCTGTACGCTTACCATCCGCTATCCATGCGGATGATAGTCTTGAAAAGCCTGTCCAGACCTTCTTATTACTTATGATAGTCTTAAAAGCTCATGCAATTCCGTATTCATCATAATAAAATATCATAATGGTCAAACTTGACAACAGGGGGCAGTGGCTGGAAAACGTGCGGCGGACACCGTCACCGAACTGTGACGACAGGCCGGATGGCGTGGAGATCTGCCTGCTTGTCGTACACGGTATCAGCCTGCCGCCGGGGGAATTCGGCACGTCCTGTATTGATCAGTTGTTTACCAACACACTGGATCCGGCCGCGCATCCTTATTTTGAGCAGATCAAGGACTTGACGGTATCCCCCCACCTTTTGATCGACCGGAGCGGGCAGGTCACGCAATACGTTCCATTTGACAAGCGCGCCTGGCACGCCGGCCGTTCTGAGTTCAACGGGCGGCAAAACTGTAACGATTTTTCCATCGGTATCGAGTTGGAAGGCACTGATGACCTCAATTATGAAGCTGTTCAATATGAAGTTCTGGCCACCGTCATAAAAGAGTTGCAACAGACCTGGCCGTTGCTTGCCGGTAATAATATCAGAGGCCATTGCCACGTCTCCCCCGACCGGAAAACCGATCCCGGCCCTGTATTTGACTGGGACCGGCTGCATTCTCTGCTGAAATAGTTGTTTGTTTTTTTAATTAGGGCAGTCACATACTTTCGGAATTACCCCGCCGTCATTCCCGTGAAAACGGGAATCCAGTGAAACAAAGAGTCGCCATCGGCGACACATTATTAATCAGTTTTTAGTTGTCAGCTTTTAGTCTTTAGTTGATACTATCCAAGACTATTCTCTAAAACCAAAAACCAGATGAACCTGATTACGGTATTGATTGCGCTTGGCGTGGAGGCCCGCTTTGGTAACTTTGACAAGTACCGCAGCCTGGCCTGGTTTGAGCGTTACGGTAATTGGTTGGAAGCGAGACTGGGAACCGGCGCTTACTGGAATGGCGTTATCGGTCTCCTTGTTACCCTGTTCATACCTCTTTTGTTGCTGGGACTCATCATCTACCTGGCGGCAAAAGTCCATTTTGTGCTCGGTTTTGTGCTTTCATTTCTGGTGTTGATTTACAGCTTTGGCCCCGCGTTGAATTCTCTGATAAACAGGTATGCAGACGCGCTTGCGGCTGACGACGACGGCGCCTGCCGGGATATCCTGGAACAGATCCTGCCGGATGCAGCCGCCGAAGCCGATAATGAACGCGTGATAAGTTCAATCATGTTCAAGGCGCATGAATACCTGTTCGCCGTTATATTCTGGTTTTTTATGCTGGGGCCTGTGGGCGCACTGTTGTATTGCCTGGTTGTCAACCTGTCAGACAGATATGAAAAAATCCACGGCGGCTATGCTGATGCGGTAAGGGGCTTGCATAATATATTGATGTGGCCGTCCGCGCGTCTGCTTGCTTTGGGGTTTGCCCTGGGCGGCAGCCTGGTGGGCGCCCTTGAGAGCTGGCGAACGGTATCCGGCAATACCCTGGATACCAGCAGTGAGGTGATTACGGCCTCAGCGTTTGGCGCGCTCCATTATTCCTCTGAAGACGAGCAGGAACCGAGCGCCGGCAACGAGATTTTAATCGGTCGTCTCAAAGAAACGCTGGCGCTGATCAATCGTACCCTGATCGTCTGGCTCATTGTGCTCGGTATAATGACTATTGCCGGCTGGATTGCCTAGATATTTGGGGTCAGAGTAAAAATATTGGGGAATAAATACGCAACCCCTGCCGGTGCCTGTATTTTTACTCTGACCCCAAATTTTTTGCGGATTAATAAGTGTCAATGTATTCCCGGATGCGGAGGAGTTTTTTTTCTCCATCCCGGCAAACCAGTACCGAATCGTCCACGTACCAATCGCCGAGCACGATGCGTCGCGCCGGTTGTCCGTTCAGTTCAAACCGGTGAAACCCGGGTTTATGGGTGTGTCCGTGAATTAATTCGGTGATGTTATGCCTGGTCATGGCCGCTTCGACGGCTGCCTGGTCCACGTCGATTATCTCCGCCGGCTTCGCGGCGGACGATTTTTTGAAAAGTGGTTTCAGACCATGGGACAAGGAACTGCGTAACCGGTATGGCAGGGTCAAATACAGCCGGCGGACAAGAGGCGTCTCCATAAACTTTCGAAACAATTGATATTTCGTGTCCCTGGTACAGAGCAGGTCGCCGTGCATCACCAATACGTTGCGACCGTCAATGTTTATCACGTTCTCGTCACCCATCAGCTTACAGCCCGTCAGCGCGCTGAAGCCCCGGTCAAGCATCAGGTCCCGATTACCGCGTAGTATGTATACCTTGTCGTTGTGCCGGCAACAGTCCCGTAATACGTTGATTACCTCTGCGGTGGGTGGCGTGCAATCGTCATTGCCTAACCAGAAATTTTCAAACAGGTCGCCCAGTATGTACACCGCGTTTGCCGTGCGCGCAGGACCGTTGAAAAATTGCCTGAATAGTTCGATCTTATCCGGCCGTTCGGTTGATAAGTGAAGATCAGAGACGAATAACGTGTCCATCAATAGGGTTCTTTTGATACCATGCCGGTTTTATTTACATAAACGGCCCGTGATTCAATGCTGACTATATATAACTCATTAACGCGACAAAAGGAAAAATTCGAGCCTATCGAACCCGGCAAGGTACGCATGTATGTCTGCGGCATCACGGTTTATGATTACTGCCACATTGGTCATGCCCGCATGATCCTGGTCTTCGATATAATCGTGCGTTACCTTCGCTTTCGCGGCTATGAGGTGAATTATGTACGCAATATAACCGACATAGACGACAAGATCATCAATCGCTCCATAGCAAACGGCGAGCCGTTCAATGAATTGACCGAGCGTTTTATCGAAGTGATGAACGAAGATTTTGCCGCGCTCAACGTGGTTGTCCCCGACCTGGAACCCAAGGCAACGGACCATATTGAGCAGATCATCACCATGATCGGCCGGTTGTTTGATAATGGTTTCGCCTACCAGGCGGAGAATGGTGACATATTTTACGACGTCAGCGCGTTTGCAGGCTATGGAAAGTTATCCGGCAAGAATATCGATGAATTGCGCGTGGGCATCCGCGTGGACGTGCAGGATGTGAAGGCAGACCCGGTTGACTTTGTCTTATGGAAGGCGGAGAAACCCGGCGAGCCCGTATGGGAATCGCCCTGGGGCCGGGGACGCCCCGGCTGGCATATTGAGTGCTCTGCCATGTCAACCCATTGCCTGGGCCCTGATTTCGATATCCACGGTGGCGGTCAGGACTTGCAATTTCCGCACCACGAAAACGAAATTGCCCAGAGTTGCGGCGCCGACAGCAAAACGTTTGTAAACGTATGGATCCATAACGGGTTTGTGCGGGTTGATGATGAAAAAATGTCAAAGTCGCTGGGTAATTTCTTCACCATCAGGGAAGTCATGGCGCGTTACCTGCCTGAGGTGATCCGTTTTTTCATACTCTCCAGCCACTACCGCAGTCCGTTGAATTACTCCGATGAACATCTCGATGAGGCCAGGGCGGGCCTGACCCGGCTGTATACCTCCATTCGGGATATCGACCCCGGTCAGGGTGAAATGTCACCCGATTATGAACAGCGTTTTGAAAAAGTCATGGACGATGATTTCAACACCCGCGAGGCGGTGACGGTACTACATGAGGTCGCCGGTGAGATTAATAAACTGGATGATAAATCAACGCCTGAGGCCGCCTCCCTTGCCAGGACGTTGATACGCCTCGGCGACGTGCTGGGCATTATGCAGATGTCGCCTCCTGAGTTTCTTCACAGCGCCGCCGGGGATGCAGACATGCCGACGGAGGAAATCGCACAGTTGATCGAAGAACGGGCACAAGCCAAGGCCGGAAAAGACTATGCCGAAGCTGATCGGATTCGCGCCCACCTGTCTGAGCAAGGCATAGTACTGGAAGACGGCCCCACGGGCACCACCTGGCGCAGGAAGTAGGGCGCATAATGAATTGACGCGCGGGCGCTCCGGGCGTATTATCGTGCGCCTGTTACACGCAGATCGGGGCATGGCGCAGTCTGGTAGCGCATCTGCTTTGGGAGCAGAGGGTCGGGGGTTCAAATCCCTCTGCCCCGACCAAATTCGGCTTTATCAGGAAAAAAGCAGACTTCTTTTTCTTTTTTTCCGTATGGCGCGTGTTATAGCTTGTGATCGCCGCTGCGCCTGTAGCTCAACCGGATAGAGCATCGGCCTTCTAAGCCGAGGGTTAGAGGTTCGAGTCCTCTCAGGCGCGCCAATCAAAGCAAGGCTGGTACTAAATATAATGGTGAGTGTAGCTCAGC
Organism: Gammaproteobacteria bacterium; assembly: GCA_965248145.1. Taxonomy (GTDB): domain Bacteria; phylum Pseudomonadota; class Gammaproteobacteria; order Eutrophobiales; family Eutrophobiaceae; genus JAAXHV01. The sequence goes on from OZ252091.1 coordinate 2,165,277, forward strand.
GGTAGAGCGCCGGATTGTGGTTCCGGTGGTCGTGGGTTCAATCCCCATCACTCACCCCAAACTATTAATATCTCTCCGTGGGCCGTTAGCTTAGCTGGGTGAGCCGGAAGCAGGGAAAGACACTTAACGTGTCTTTTCCCCGGCGAACGGTGAGCCAGGGATGGCGAGGCTGGGCGTCGCGCCAGGGAAGGATGTGTCGTGATATATTTGCTTTTGGGCCGTTAGCTTAGTTGGTAGAGCAGGGGACTCTTAATCCCAAGGTCCAGGGTTCGAATCCCTGACGGCCCATCATTGTCTTTAAGTTAGAACAGGATAATCATTGTTTTGATTTGAAAATTATTGAGAACGGTTGTAAATATTATGGCGGGCAGCAATCCATTATGATATGATGACACGTCATCATGAATACTCTACCCGAAACAGTCCTGACCCCCACTGCTGCGGTTGATACCGTCGAGACGCCTCCCGCTCGCCAAGAACAGTTGCGCCTTGCAAAGCGACGCCAGCGCGAGCGGGAAAAACAGCGTGGCCTGGCGGTGTATCAGTTGCGCTTGCCGCGCAACCTTGCAGAAAAGCTGAAGGAAGGGAACCGGCACACTGATTTTATGGGCGCGCTGCACGCCCTTATTGACCGGCAGATCATTCATATAGACGATTATGAAAATCTGCGAATGCTCACATGGAACCGGGCAATACGATTCACGACCCGTGCCGATGCATTCCGATTGTATGAGGACAACTGGCGCCACGTAGATACGAAAACAATGGGTGCTGGCGAACGCGAACTGATCAGGGATCTGGCACAGGAATTCGGTAACGGTATCATACATGCCTGAGTTCAAACGCGAGCGCCATCAGCGCGTGTGGAAGGCACTGGAGGCATTTGACGCCGATTTTCTGACCCGGGCGCGCTGCTACTTCGGTGGCGGCACCAGAATAGCTATGGCGTTGGGAGAGTACAGAGAATCGGCGGATATTGATTTTCTGTGTTCGGACGGCGCCGGTTACGGGTTGCTACGCAATGCCATAAGGCAGGATTCACTGGGTGCCATACTGAAGTCGCCGCTACCGTTGCTACGCGAGGTGCGTGCAGACCGCTACGGCATACGGACATTCCTGGACATTGACGGTGAGCCGCTCAAGTTTGAAATTATCTCCGAGGGACGTATGCCTCTTACTGCAGATGCAAAATCTGGCACCCCAGTTCCCGCGCTGGATAATGTGTCATGTTTCGCGGAGAAGTTCCTCGCCAATGCGGACCGTTGGGCCGACACTTCTGTCCTCAGCCGCGATATCATTGACCTTGCATTCATGACCAAAGGATGGGGCACCCAAGCGGCACTGATTGGGCTTGACCGTGCATGCCACGTTTATGGCGATGTGGTGGTCAGCTCTCTTACAAAAGCAGTCAGCAATCTGAAGAATGACCCGGATTACTATCAGCGTTGCATAAGTACACTGGCGGTTTCGGATAGCAGATCACTTCGGGACGGGCTTCGTACTATCGCACAGTTATTGGTCGGTTATGAGACTACCCAGCAAATGGTGGTTCCCAATGATGCAGATGAAAATAGTTGCGACCGCTGAAGGTGAAGGAACTATTTCAAAAGAGGCCAATACTACCATGCAATTTATTGAGGATCTTCAAGCAGGACCAGAATGGGCAAAAGGAATAGTTAAGGACTACTTAAACTTCATCCAAGAAGATCTATTAGGAGCGCTCAAAGGAGTGGTAGATGTGCTTAAGACTTTACCTGAGGAACTAGAAAAATAATTCAAGTAAAGTGCTAAATTTTTGTTTCTGTTAAATAATGACTAGAGAATGATTCGCATATAATAACGGTTGAAAGGTCGGGAGACCTTTAATAGTCTGTTGGTATTGTTGTTGGTACAAATATAATAATTTCTCATAAATATATTATAAATCAATAGCTTGCAATAAAGGTTATAATCCCCTGACGCCCACCAAATACACTATTGTGCCTTTCCATCGCGGCTTGGCCCAGCGCCTGGATCAGATAATACCTTCACCTATGCGACTTCCACTTGCCCATGCAACGCGCGTATGGCGTGCTCAGGATCTGCATGCAGTATCCGCAGTAGTGCCCGGGCCGGGCCGGCAGGATGACGACGACCCTGTTCCCAGTTTTCCAGCGTACGCTTGCTGACTCCGATCAACGACGCAAACTGCTTCTGACTCAGGCCGGTATTCTCGCGGATATGCCTGACCTCCGGCTCAGTGAACCTGGTTACCCTGCCGGGCGCCAGATCACCCTGGATTATCCGGTCCATCTCATGCATGCTGTTGAGCAGCTCGTTGAACAGTTCATTTTTCATCTGACCGCCTTGTACGCCTAAGGCGTATCAATGTCAAGTGCGGTATGGTTCTGTGTCAGCAACAAATCGGGAATTTTATGGCTCTCGAAAAATGTGTCGCTGACGCGACGGTTTGTTTCACTGGATTCCCGTCCCCTGCTCAACACCATACTGGGGCAAGTTTCACGGGAATGACAGAGGGGGCAGGAATGGCAACGGAGGCAACACCGTCATGCCGGGCTTGACCCGGCATCCAGTTAAATAACGTGTCGCCCCCTGCTTACGACATGCCGGGGCAGGCTTCGGCGACTTCTTAGTCGGTATCCTTCCCGTCGATTACCTGAAACGATTTAAAAATATCAATCGGTATGGGAAAGGCAATGGTAGAGCTTTTCTCACCGGCAATTTCAGTCAGTGTCTGCAGGTAACGCAACTGCATACTGTTGCTGTTCCGGCCCAGCACCATGGCGGCTTCCAGCAGCTTCTCGGAGGCTTGCATCTCACCTTCGGCATGGATTATCTTGGCCCGTCGCTCGCGTTCTGCTTCGGCCTGCTTGGCGATAGCTCGAATCATGCTTTCATCCAGGTCAACGTGTTTGATTTCCACGTTGGCCACCTTGATCCCCCAGGCATCCGTCTGTTTGTCAAGGTCAATCTGTATGTCATTATTGAGTTTTTCCCGTTGTGCAAGCATGTCGTCCAGTTCATGTTTACCAAGAACTGCCCGCAGGGTGGTTTGCGCCAGTTGGCTGGTAGCGTTGTTAAAATCCTCCACCTGTATAATGGCGCGCTCCGGATCAATCACCCGATAATAGAGCACTGCGTTGACTTTGACTGAGACGTTGTCTCTGGAGATGACGTCCTGACTGGGCACGTCCATAGTGACGGTACGTAATTCTACCCGCTCGATTTGTTGTACCAGGGGAATGATGATGATCAATCCCGGTCCTTTTACTGATGTAAATCGGCCAAAGGTAAAGACGACTGCGCGTTCATATTCCCGCAGTATTTTGATGACCATCGGCAGCAGGATAGCGAGGCCGATGAGAATATAGAGAAAAGTCATTATTGTGAGTCCTCCTGTACTGGTTCAACTTGTAAAATAAGCCCGTCTCTTCTTATGACACGCGCTATTTCCCCGCCCTGCAAGGGCGTGTCCGATTGCGCGTTCCATTGTTCTCCGTGTATATGTATAGTGCCGTTACCGCTGAAATCGTCCACGATCCGGCCTGTTGCACCGATAAGTTCTTCGGCGCCGGATACGATGGGACGATGGCGGGCAGCATACAACGAGCGGATTACGATGAGGAAAAAACCGGCGGTTAAAAAGGAGACGGCAATGATCAAGGGCATGGAGACGGCAATATTCCCGCCTTCACGGTCGAACAGCAGGATGGATCCCATAACAAATGAGATAACGCCTCCGATCCCCAGGATGCCGAAGCTCGGCATGAATAATTCTCCGACCATGAACGTAATACCCAGGATCATCAGACCCAGCCCCGCGTAATTTACCGGTAAGACCTGCAGCGCATACAGTGCGAGCAGTAATGAGACCCCGCCGATGACGCCGGGCAGGACATAGCCGGGATTGGCCAACTCGAAAAACAGCCCGTAGATACCCAACAGCATCAGGATATAAGCGATATTGGGATTGGTTATAATCGCCAGCAATTCATTGCGCCAGTCCGGTTCAATGGTTTCCACCACCAGGTCCATGGTGTCCAGCGCCCGTTCTTCACCCGGCAGGCTTACCGTCTTGCCGTGTACCTGTTCGAGCAGATCACTTAAATCCTTTGCGATGATGTCAATCACGCCTGCTTCCAGCGCTTGTTCGGAGGACAGGCTGGCGGCTTCCCGCACGGCCTGCTCCGCCCATTCCGCGTTACGACCGCGCATCTCGGCGAGGCCGCGGATGTAGGCAGCGGCATCGTTCACCATTTTTTTCGTCATGGCATCCGTATTGCCTTGCATGGTTTCCGGCTCGTCTATTTCTCCGGTTGCTTCGCCATCCTCCTTGTCTTTATTCTCAGCCGCGTCGGGGACAGGTTTTTCCGGTGGAGTGAACTCGGGCAAGCCACCGAGTTGTACGGGGGTTGCAGCGCCCAGGTTGGTGGCCGGCGCCATGGCGGCGATATGAGCGGCATACAGCATATAAGTGCCGGCGCTGGCGGCGCGGGCGCCTGATGGCGATACGTAGATAGCGACCGGTACGGGAGAGGCGATGATGGCGCGGATGATGGTACGCATGGCCAGGTCCAGGCCGCCGGGCGTATCCAGTTGTATGATGACGATCTCCGCCCCGCTGTTACTTGCCTTGCTTAGACCGCGCTGGAGGTAATCACTGGTTGCCGGGCCGATGGCGCCGTTAACGGTAAGTAACGTCGCCTTCTCCTGTGACTGAGCACAGGCTATGCCGCACGTTGCTGCCAGTACAAGAATGAAGAATAACCGCCGCATCTTTCTATCATGAAGTTTAGTTCATATTGAACTAAAAAACAGTTCTCTGCCAGTGGGAATAATTTTGAACCTTTTTACTGTTGCCAATCTAATCAATATGTAGTTTAATCCCCATCAGTATATAGTTTGATTCTTGTTAATGAAGAAACGATTTGTATATTTAGTTGTTCTGCCTGTTCTGTTGTCAGGGCTACCAGCCCATGCCGCTGCGTATTTCGCGCAACAATTGTTAGTTATCCCGTTGGAAATCCCACTGGATTCTTCTCTAATAATGCTCGCCGCTGATCAGGAAGAAACCAGGATTCAATCCCAACCTGAAACCCCTGTCTTGCTGGTTCCCGCGGCAACTGAAGAAAACCGGGAAGAGAGGATGTGTATGACTGTTTGCTCCAGTTGGGGACAGGAGTGCGTATTGATCAGCCATGCTGAAGGTGTCGTGTCCAAAAAGTGCCGGCGCGCGTGCAAATCCTTTTCCGAGGAATGTCTCTGAGTAAACGCCGTTGTACTTCTACCGATTTATATAACCCGCCCCGGTCCGCTCTGTGCTCTCTGTATTCTCTGTGGCATAATAAACAGGTGTAACCCGTGGAGCGAAAGTGGCGGAATTGGCAGACGCGCTGGATTTAGGTTCCAGTGGGGCAACCCGTGGGAGTTCGAGTCTCTCCTTTCGCACCATTTATTTGGATATTTGGGGTCAGAGTAAAAATATTTGGGGTCAGAGTAAAAATATTATAAAAAGGATAAAGACACATAATGCAGGTATCAGTTGAAACAACAGGTCCCCTGGAGAGGAACGTCACTATTGACGTGCCGGAGGAACGTATCTCGAATGAAGTGGAAGAACGGCTCAAATCCATGACCAAAACGAGTCGGGTCCAGGGTTTTCGCCCGGGCAAGGCGCCCTTGCGCGTGATCAAGCAACGTTATGGCGCCCAGGTTCGCCAGGAGGTAGTTGAGCGGCTGGTAAACACTTCTTTTCGTGACGCGGCTGCCAAGGAGGATCTTAAGCCCGTCGGGTCGCCGTTGATCGACTCGCTGAAAGCGGATGCCGGCGAGGGTTTGTCTTATACCGCCAGGTTTGAAGTAATGCCGGAGGTCAAACTCAATCCGGTTGAAAAGCTGGAAGTGGAAAAGCCGACCTGTGAAATCAACGATGAAGACGTCAAGAGGATGATAGAGAAGCTGCGACTGCAGCGGCGCCATTTCCATGTGACGGAACGAGCCGCGCAAGAGGGCGACAAGGTCAACGTCAATTACAAGGGCCTGGTTGACGGTGAGATATTCGAAGGCAACGAGGCCGAAGACGTGGAGATTGAGATTGGCGAGAAAAGGTTCTTCCAGGGATTCGAAGAAGGCCTGGTGAGCGCCTCTGCCGGCCAGTCCCTTAACCTGGAACTGACGTTCCCCGAGGATTACCACAAGGAAGAATTGGCCGGGAAACCGGTTGTTTTTGAACTGAAGGTCAACACGGTCTCAGAACCGGTCCTGCCCGAGATGGATGAGGAGTTTTTCAAGATATTCGGCGTAAATGAGGGTGGTGAGGAAGCATTTCTACAGGAAATCCGCCAACACATGGAGCGGGAATCCGAGGTTGCGCTGCGCTCCCGGTTCCGCGAATCGATTATGCAGTCACTGCACGACTCCAATGAAATTGAGTTGCCTAATGTCCTGGTGGAGGCCGAAACCCGGCAGTTACACGACATGTTTATCAGGGATATGGAGGGCCGCGGCGTCTCCAGGGAGATTTCCGCCAAGGTTGCGGACACTGCCGAACTGGAAAAATCAGCTCGACGCCGGGTTGCATTGCAATTTCTGACGGCGGAGATTATTCATTCTCAGGAATTACAGGCCAGCCCGGAAAAAGTCAGGGAAATCATCGAAAAAAGAGCGCAAAGCTATGAAGATTCATCAGCCCTGATCAATTGGTATTATAATGACAAGGAACGCCTGGCTGAAATTGAGGCATTGGCCCTGGAAGATGAGGTGATTAACTGGATTGCCGCCCGCGGCAAGATGACGGAATCGAGCTTGTCGTTTGACGAACTGATGAATAAAGAGCAGACTAATCAATAAGGAATGAAATAAAGATGAACAATAAAGACATACAGGCTCTCAACCTGGTTCCCATGGTCGTGGAGCAGACTGCCCGCGGAGAGCGCGCCTATGACATCTATTCCCGTCTGCTGAAGGAGAGAGTAATCTTCCTGGTGGGAGCCGTCGAGGATCACGTGGCCAACCTGATCGTTGCCCAACTGCTGTTTCTAGAGTCTGAAAACCCCGACAAGGACATTCATTTTTATATCAACTCCCCCGGAGGCCCGGTTTCCGCCGGACTGGCGGTTTACGATACCATGCAGTTTATCAGACCGAATGTCAGTACGATGTGTGTCGGGCAGGCTGCCAGCATGGGTGCTCTGTTGCTGGCGGGGGGCGCCGCCGGCAAGCGCTTTTGCCTTCCGCATTCGCGCGTGATGATCCACCAGCCATTGGGAGGGTTTCAGGGGCAGGCAACCGATATAGATATCCATGCCAGGGAAATTTTAAAGGCGCGTGAGAGACTGAATCATATTCTGGTCAAGCACACGGGCCAATCTGTCAAGAAGATACAGCAGGACACGGAGCGTGATAAATTCATGAGTTCGGAAGAGGCAAAGAAATATGGATTGGTCGACGAGGTCTTATCGGAGCGCTAGTCCAAATCCGCATCTTCGGATGACGGGGAAGAGCAGTATTAATCGTAAATATGAGTAAAATACATTATGAACAGCAGTAAACAGGGTAAATCAGGCGAGGGCGAAAGGCTTCTTTACTGTTCATTCTGTGGTAAGAGCCAGCATGAAGTTCGTAAATTGATCGCGGGCCCTTCGGTGTTTATCTGTGATGAATGCGTTGAGCTGTGCAACGATATCATCTGGGAGGAAATCCAGGAGAAATCGGTTCCCGGGGATAGCAACGGCTTACCGACACCGATCGAGATCAATGAGATATTGAAAGATTACGTGATCGGGCAGGACGTCGCGAAAAAGATACTGTCAGTGGCCGTTTATAACCACTACAAGCGCCTTGAGCAGGGCGCAAAAAAATCCGACGTGGAACTGTCAAAAAGCAACGTACTGCTTATCGGCCCTACCGGCAGCGGTAAGACCTTGCTGGCGGAAACCCTGGCCAGGCTGCTCAACGTGCCGTTTACCATTGCCGACGCCACCACCCTGACCGAGGCCGGTTACGTGGGAGAGGACGTCGAGAACATTATCCAGAAACTGTTGCAGAAGTGTGATTATGACGTGGAAAAAGCCCAGACGGGTATCGTCTACATTGATGAAATAGACAAAATATCCCGCAAGTCCGACAACCCGTCGATCACCCGTGACGTATCCGGTGAAGGTGTGCAGCAGGCCCTGTTGAAACTGATCGAAGGCACAGTGGCGTCTGTTCCCCCGCAAGGTGGTCGCAAACATCCGCAGCAGGAATTTTTGCAGGTGAATACCGCGAATATTTTATTTGTTTGCGGCGGCGCGTTTGCCGGGCTGGATAAGATTATCCGTGAACGTTCGGAAAAGGCCGGGATGGGATTTTCCGCTGAGGTGAAGAGCCTGGCAGACCGGAAAAGCCTGAGCGCCCTGATCCAGACCGTTGAGCCTGAAGATTTGATCAAGTACGGACTCATTCCCGAATTTGTCGGGCGCATGCCGGTTGTCGCGACCCTGGACGAACTGGATGAAGAGCAACTTCTCAGGATATTGGTCGAACCAAAGAATGCCCTCACCAAACAATACGCGCGCATGTTTGATATGGAAAACTGTGAGATCGAATTTCGCGAAGATGCATTGCGCAGTGTTGCCGTGAAGTCCATGCAAAGAAAGACCGGCGCCCGCGGGTTGCGTTCGATCCTGGAAAACGTGTTGCTGGATACCATGTATGACCTGCCCTCGTTGAATGGGGTCACCAAGGTGGTTATTGACGTGGGAGTTATTTCGGGCGATTCCAAGCCTCTGATGATATATGAGGGCGGCAAATTGCCAAAAGTGGCCTCCGATGCTGATTAACCCTTGAAAACCGTGTAATCGTCCCCATTAGGGCTGATATATTCACTTGATTACCAACTGACATGTCAACTGATTCAAAGGACCAGCTTCAGATTTTTCCGGTTTTACCGCTACGCGACGTCGTGGTTTATCCGTATATGGTTATTCCCTTGTTTGTGGGCCGGGAGAAGTCTATCAAGGCGCTCGATACTGCCATGGAAGGTAACAAACAGATCCTCCTGGTGGCGCAGAAGAGTGCGGTTGAGGATGATCCCCGAACGGATGATATCTATGAAGTCGGCGCCGTATCCAATATCCTGCAATTACTTAAACTGCCGGATGGCACTATCAAGGTACTGGTCGAAGGCGCCCAGCGCGCCCGCGTTGTTGAATTTATCGAATCGGAATCGATGTTTTTCGCCAGTACGGAGATGCTCGAAGTAGAAGAACCGGATGAACAGACAGTAGACGTATTGCTGCGCTCGACCATGAGCCAGTTTGAGCAGTACGTGAAATTGAACAAGAAAGTGCCTCCTGAGATATTGTCTTCACTGGCCGGCATTGATGATGCTTCCCGCCTGGCTGACACGATTGCCGCGCACATGTCCATCAAAATTGAGGAAAAGCAGGCCGTGCTGGAGCAGGTAAGCGTTCGCGGTCGACTGGAATTTCTGATCAACCTGATGGAAACGGAAATTGATCTCCTGCACGTGGAAAAACGTATCCGCGGACGGGTTAAAACGCAGATGGAAAAAAGCCAGCGCGAATATTACCTGAACGAGCAGATGAAGGCGATCCAGAAGGAATTGGGGGACATGGATGAAGCGCCCAACGAACTGGAAGAATTGGGCGGGAAGATTGCCAAATCGGGCATGCCCAGGGATACGAAGAAAAAAGCGGAAACCGAGTTAAGTAAATTAAAGATGATGCCGCCCATGTCGGCCGAAGCCACAGTAGTAAGGAATTATGTTGACTGGCTGGTGAACGTTCCCTGGAAGAAGCGCAGCAAGACCTCGCGGGACATTGCTAAAGCGGAGCAGATACTCGAACAGGACCACTACGGCCTGGATAAGGTCAAACAGCGGATACTTGAATACCTGGCCGTACAACAGCGGGTAAAAAAACTCAAAGGCCCAATTCTATGCCTGGTCGGCCCCCCGGGCGTGGGTAAAACCTCCCTGGGTCGTTCCATCGCGCGCGCAACCAACCGGAAGTTCATCCGCATGTCCCTGGGAGGAGTGCGTGATGAAGCTGAAATAAGAGGTCATCGCCGTACCTATATCGGTTCCCTGCCCGGCAAGATATTGCAAAGCATGGCCAAGGTGGGCACTAAAAACCCACTGATGCTGCTGGACGAAGTGGACAAGATGGCCATGGATTTTCGCGGCGACCCGGCTTCGGCGCTGTTGGAAGTGCTTGACCCTGAGCAGAACCATACGTTTGTGGATCATTACCTGGAGGTGGATTATGACCTGTCCGAGGTGATGTTCGTGACGACGGCCAACAGCCTCAATATTCCACCGGCGCTGCTGGACCGTATGGAAGTTATCCGCATTTCCGGTTATACGGAAGATGAGAAGGTAAATATAGCCAGGGAATACCTGATCCCCAAACAACTGGAAAGAAACGGCCTTAAATCGGAAGAAATAAGTATCAGCGAATCGACCATCAGGGAAATTATCCGCTATTACACCCGTGAAGCAGGGGTGCGCAACCTGGAAAGAGAGATGGCCAGCATCTGCCGTAAGGTCGTGACCAGGTTACTGCAAAAAATTGACTTGAAACGTCTGTCCGTGACGCCGGCAAAACTGGAAAAGTTAATTGGTGTCAAGAGATTCCGCTATGGACGCGCGGAAGAACAAGACCGGGTAGGGCAGGTAACGGGTCTTGCCTGGACTGAAATCGGTGGTGATTTACTGACCATTGAAGCAACGGTAGTGCCGGGTAAAGGCGAAGCCATCCGTACCGGCCACCTGGGCGACGTTATGAAGGAATCCATTGAGGCGGCGCGCACCGTGGTGCGGAGTCGCAGCAAGGTCCTGGGAATCAACGAAGAGTTTTATAAGGAACAGGATTTTCATATTCACGTGCCGGAAGGAGCGACACCGAAAGATGGGCCAAGCGCCGGTGTGGCAATGTGTACGGCCCTGGTCTCAGCGCTGACGAATATCCCGGTTCGCGCAAATGTTGCCATGACCGGTGAGATCACCCTGCGCGGGGAAGTGCTCCCCATAGGCGGGTTGAAGGAAAAATTACTGGCGGCGCTGCGCGGCGGAATTGAAACGGTTTTGATCCCTTCCGAGAATGAAAGAGAACTGGTCGAAATTCCCAGGAATATCAAACAGAACCTCACCATCAAGCCGGTCCGCTGGATCGACGAGGTATTGGAATTAGCACTGCAACATGCACCCCGTCCGCTAACCGAAGAAGAAAAAGACGCGCTCGTGGAAAAGGAAAAAGTCGCCCCCGACAAAGGCAAGGAAGCGATTCTGCCACATTGACAATGTTTCCGGCGGTACAGCTAATAGCATTTTCGTCGAGTCACGTTCTGGCCGTGGGAATGTGGTGTCGGCTCGTTGTCGGAATTTCTTATCGGTTCTTATAAGGTTGGTCAAACTCACGATAGCCCAGAATTTATATTTATTTCCACTGCATATTCAGTTTTCTTTTGTGTATCGCACAGTCGCGCAAGTAAAGATTGATCAGGGTTTGATAAGGAATACCGGATTCCTCTGACAGAGCTTTGAAATATTCCACAGAATCCTTATCCAATCGCATCGTGACAGGCTGTTTCAGATACTTAATGTAAGGATTTTTCTTACCCTTCGTTTTTGAAAAATCGTAATGTTCTCTCATATTCTGTAACTCCAATAGATTTGCTCTTCCTCAACATCTGCTTTTCTTGCAGAAATGATTCTGATTACTGTTTCATCTTCTCTGAAGCAATGACAAACGACCAGGGCATTTAATTTATAACTGGCGCCAAGAAGGATAAAACGGTCCTCGGTATCGGAATGGTCGGGATCAAAGAATTGAAGTGCGTAATCATCGTAAAAAGCAGAGCGTGCTTCATTGAAAGACACGCCATGTTTCTTTAAATTGGCATTATCTTTTCCAGAATCCCATTCAAACCGCAGGCCAGCCATACGTACATTGTACATATAGATATTATGTGTTCAAGAATTATCGTTTTTTTGTTATACTACGTATGCCGGGTGCTTAGCTCAGTTGGGAGAGCGCCGCCCTTACAAGGCGGAGGTCGTGGGTTCAAGCCCCTCAGCACCCACCAGTATCTGGAGTGGTAGTTCAGTTTGGTTAGAATACCGGCCTGTCACGCCGGGGGTCGCGGGTTCGAGTCCCGTCCACTCCGTCATATTATGTTTATAAGTGACTGATATTAAAACAAAATAGCAGGGAATAAAAAAAATGGTGTCACTTTTGGTGTCACCGTTATGGATGCTTTAGGAGACAATCGGAGACAAAAAATGAGTGAAATTATAAAATTTGATCCACCCCGTCATATCGCGTTCAAGCTTTCTGATGGCACCAATGAGGTAATCTTCGCGGATACGATGGAAATGGAAAGCAAAATAAGAGGTGAAATTAAGCTGAAATTAAAAGATAGGGATGTTGGAAGAATCCGTCGCGTTAATGTTATTTCATGGAAACAGGTTGAGGACAACGAGTCCAACGACCAGCCACCTATAGGTAATTATGGCGCTCCGTAATATGGATGAACCCATTATAACGGAAGGTAGTTTTATTGCTTTTATAGCCATTCTTGCCCAGCTAGTCCGCGATATTGAAACGTTGAGGCTCGACGGTGAATACGACCACAAGTTACCCGTGGAAAAATTACAATATCTAGCTAAATGCGCTGCGCATCCTGTAAACCAGCAGCAGTTATCATTGGAAGATATGGCGTATCTAGGTCGAACTCTTGGTCTTTTTGAACATGAGCTAAAACAACCAGATGGGCCACTGTTAGATATTGATCCTCCGACAGATAGGCCGAATTAATACCCCCCAAATCACCCCTGCCGGCAATGCCTGGCCGGCCAGGTTGAACGCAAGGGAAAAACGGGTAGGGATATGCCACTCCGGGCCTTACACGGCCCCAGGGACGATTTTTAGCCTGCCGCGTCCAGGTGTCCCCGGCAAAGTCCGGTTGGCCCGTAACGGTCGGACACTTGTGGCAGGTTGCAGCGCGGGTTGCAGCAGGTCATGTCAGCGTCCAGGGAAAACTCGCGGTCGAATTTATCAGCAGCCCGAAGTCGCCTTTTGAGTGCAATAGAATATGCGCGTCTGGTAGGGTCCTTCCGGCGCACTTTGTCATATTCCCGGTGCCATGCCCGGTTAGCTTCCAGTTGCTCCGGTGTCATGGCCGCCCGTTTAGCGCGCTGATATAACTGCGCCTGCTCCCGTCGCCGGGCCTTTTGATCGTCCGTCATGCACGCCTGGCGCTTGCGTGCCTGCTTTTGTTCCAGGACCAGGAACACCGGGTCCTTTCTGCGCTCCCTGGCCCGTTCCGCTTTACGGGCCTTTTGCTCCGGGGTCAGGACGCGTTGCCGTTGATATTCTCGCCGCCGTTCCCGGTCAGCGTAGGGCATTTACCGCTTTGAGTATCGCGGTCTGTATAAAGCCCTTCGGCGCTTGGGTTGAACTTCCATCGTTCAAGGGGTTTATGTGGGGGGCCGCGTTGGTAATTTTAACCGGACCGTCGGTCAGCTTATAGCTGTCCAGTTCGGCAATGCCTTCTTCCTGTGCAGCCTTCGCCTCGGCCACGTCCGGGATAAATCCGCTCGGTTCGCCGGTGGTCGGTATCCAGTTGGCCGCGGCCAGGCCGGTGTCCTTTGGGGTTTGCTCTACCAGGTTGTCCGTGATGTCTTTTGATACCTGCACCACACAATCCTCAATCGCCCCGTTAAGTTCAGCCAGGATCGCAGCTATCTGTACCGTGTCACTCGCCGGCATTATTCAGCTTCCATCAGCCCGGACAGGCCCGCCGCTTTGGTAACGTCCATCCCGCCGGCTACCATGCTTTGAAACGCACGGCCCCGGCCCTGGATATCAGACGCCATTAAGTTATCAAAATTCAGCCGGATTTCCGATTCCAGCTTGGTAACAAGTTCAGTTTCAACAATTCTGCCCAGCGGCGCAATGACCGCGTGTAATGCTTGACGCCAAGCCTCGCGCGCCGCCGCCGCCGCGGTTGCATCAAACAGCGCCGGCGAGAATCCACAGGCAGACAGGATTTCCCTGGTCGCCTGTGCCTGGAGTTCGACCAGGGCCGCGGGTGGTTCGGGTCCGATTCGGGTGGTTCCCCAGTCATATTTCCCCGCCCTGTCTCCCTCGCCTACCGCCCAGGAATTAGCCATTGATTCGACAAAGTGCAGGCCGCCTTTGGCTTTCTGTATCTGTCCTTTCAGGGTGTTCAATACCGGGTCATCCCCGCCCACGCCAGGGAACGGCAGCAGCTTCGCCCTGGCCCCGGATGACTCGTCGCCCAGGGCAGCCGCGGTTTCCGCCGATAGCTTCCCGGCCAGGGCCGCGGACTGGATAGGACCTACCCCGTGCCAGGGCCTTTCCGGATCCACCGCATAGCGCACGTGAATAATGGAATCTGCCGATACGCTCTTCCGTGTCATCTGCCTGGATGGTCCGGCTAGATGTACCTCATAGAACCAGGTCGACGGATCGTAGTCGCCGCGAACGTCCCAGGACGCCGCAGGCCATAGCTCTACCTGGCCGTTGCGCACGTCCAGCAATAAAACTATTTCCCCCTGGCGAACTAAGGCCCTTCCAATAAGCGCCATGCAAGCAGGGGTCAATGGCCGGATCAGTTGCGCCGGGCCTTCCGGTACCGTCGCCGCGAATGACCTCGATACTATGCCGGCAGCGGCCTCAAGTGCCGCGGTCGCCGTGGCCTTCGCTACAGCGCCGGACGCCCTGGACTGGATAAGGCTGACCAGCGTATCAGTGAAACTTGATTCTCGATGTTCTGTTTTCTGCCAGGGGAATCTCATTCTATTCTCCAGTTGTGATGTCCAGGTACTTGCGCCTCCCTACTTCCTGAATGGAAGTAACGGTAACGCCTGTCAGATCGTCCGCGTCAACTCGCAGGTTCGGCAGAAACGCGCCCCGGATATCCGCCCGGTATCGGATGCGGAAAACAGCGGACGGCAGGGTAGTTTGTAGGCCCAGATGCCCGGTCACGCGCCGGTCGCTAAATTCCAGGCGTTCAGCCCATACCCGGATAGGATCGTCTCCGGCGCCCTCAATCGTGATGATGCGGTCCAGTGGCATGTCAACCTACCAGACCGGCCCGGATTACCCTGTATGGCAGCAGGATCGCCTGTGCGCCGCTATTTCGCAGTGCGTTCCCATAGGCCGCTCCCCTGCCAGCGAACGGCTGGTCATAAAGGTACCCACTCAGCCTGATACATGCCTCGTTTTTAGCTTCCATCGGGGCGTCCGGCGCGAACCTGTCCACCGCTGTCCTGCTGTATCCCAGCAAGCGCGTAGCCTGCGCCTGTTCCTCTGTCGTATCACCTAACCGCAGCGCAGCAGTCAGTTGTGCAACAGATAGTTTTGCGGTTGATTTCACAGCCATACCCGTATCTCCTTTTTGTTGCGGAGTTCAGCCGCGGTCGTGTCGTATTCCGGGTTAGGGACCAGGGCCGCCCTCTTGACTAAAGCAGACAGGATTTCCCGGACACCGCCTGCCGTTGTGCGTTCTTCCAACGCGATAAATTCCACGCTCATGTACCGCTTGCCGGCAGCTACCGCCTGGCGTAGTGCCTCGGTCGCCCTGGCCGTTATGTTCAGTTCCCCGGTCCTGCCGCGGACAGGGTGCGCCCTGGTCTCGGTCGCCAGCTTATGGCCAGGTGCGATTTCCACGCCCTCACTAGGCCATTGCACACTCCCGGGGGTGAATACCTCTCGCCGGCCCCCGGATGCAGCCCTGCCCTCGGTTAGCATGGTCCCATGCAACATGGGGTCTCGGTTTGCTTGCTCCCGGATTTCAATTTCAAATGAATGTTTCATTATGAATACCAACGGTTAATTGCTTTCGCACATTCTTCGGAAAGCTTGCCTGTGTCGGGGTCCGTCAGGCGTTCAGATACAACGTCGATGCCGGGGTCAATGGTCTGTACGTTAAAGTCCGCGCCCAGGCTTGCCGCAAGGGTCTGCCAGCGGCCTACCTGGTCCCGCCTGCTCGTGGTCGCGGCAACGTTCAGGCCGCGCTCCAGGCCATAGGTGACAAGGGTGGTTTGCAGGTACAGGGCAGCGAGTAGCGCCGGATCGTCATCATCCCGGACCGGATAGCGCCCATCCGGGCCTCGGTCGTAGACACCAACCGCAGCCCATAGCGCTGTTACGTCTGCCAGCAGGTCAACCTGGCCCGCGTGTTTCATATCACGGGCCAGTTGGCTTTTCCCTGAACCTGCCGGCCCCTGCAGCAGGTGAAGAGTCACGGTTATGCGTGCTGTGTTTCTTGCTTGTAAAAACCGTCAGCCCGGAGGATTTTCACCGCGTACAACATAACCGCAGTTATGACGATTTGCCCCTTTTTGGCAGCCGTGACCTCATCAGGAATGAGTGTTACTCCGCTCCAGACTGGGGCCACCATGTCACGCCTTGAACCGAGTCGGATAACTGAATTTTGCTTGTTACCCGAAACAGCCGGAACGTGTGCGCTCACCTTGACGCCGCCCGTGACGGCCATCAGGTCCTCAAGCGCCGCTCTATCGCCGGCATTGCTGGATCGGAATTGACCGCTTGCGTGTGCATAGGTACCGGAACCCATCAGGATTTTCAGGTCGCCCACGCCATTTGCATACTTGCCATCAACTCGGCCATAGGCCAGATCAGACCGATATTTTGCGTAGGTGGTCACGGCGCTGGCGTTATGGTTAGCCAGGTTCGTGCCTGTCAGCAAGCCATCCGTACCGCTGATAATCTGCTTGTCCAGGCCGTCCGCCAGTGCATCCGACAGGTTCATCCGCAGGGACTCGCCCATGCCGGCGAAGCGGGCCGCATCTTCCCGTGAATAGAAGAAAGCCGCTTGCAACCTGGCCGGTGACAGTAACTCGGCGCTGAAACTGCCGGTCGTGTCCGCGCTGTCCGCATTTTCAGCCGGTGTGTTGACGGTCGCGTTCGTGACCAGTACCGGGAAAATTTGTTCCCCCACGCCCACAGTCGGCATATCGATATCCATAAATGCCGCGCAGCTTTGCGGGAAAACGCCTGGAATGATTGCGGACTGGTCAGCGCCCACGCTTCCCGGCGCTGGAGTGACTGCCCTGCTTTCCAGCATGGCAAGGGGGATCACGTTCCCGCCCATCTCGTAATGTTGCTGGAGTTCAGCCTCGACGCCGGACGTGGCCCGGTGTTCGACAACGCACTGAAACACGTTGCCCAGGTCCGCCCTGTCCAGCATAGAACGCAGTTCAACGTCCGCGCCGTCGTTGGTAGGGATTTCAGTGAATGAAGGTTCAGCAGCGATCGCCGCCCGTGCCTCGACCTCCAGGCCCTTCATTTTCTCGGTCAGAGTTGCCAGCTCCGCGGTCTGTTCCGCGGTCCGGTCCTCTGTGTTCAGTAGTACGTTCAGCTTTTCCCGTGTCTCGGAAATAGCCAGGGCAATCTTTTGCGTAGGTGTCATTCAAGGTCCCCGTAATTAGTTTAGGTGTGAACAATATAGTTCAGGCTTAAACTATATTACAAGGGATTTATAACCAGGCGATAGTGATGTAATTGATATTTATGAAGTTATAGCCTCTACCAGCCCGGCCCAGGCTTTCATTTCAGGGGTCGGATCGCCCTTGCGCTCGATACGTGTCTTGTCACGGTGACAGGGGGACTTGCACAGGGTTTGCAGGTTGGCCGGGTCCCACGGATCGCCGCCGTCCTCGATAGCGTGTATATGGTCAACTTCCAGTATCCCGGCCCGCCCGCATTGCCGGCAGCGCCAGCCGTCACGGTCCAGAATAGACTTTCTCAACGCAGCCCAGCGGCCCCGGCTCATCCGTTTATGGAGTCGGCTCATCCCCGCCGCCGATAGCCAACAGCCACGGCCAGGATACCGCTTGCCGCCGTGTCATCCCTGGCCCTCATCCGGCGCTGGCCCTCTGTCTTTTTTGCCAGCTTTTGATTGCCTGCCGGGTCGGTCACGGTCCGGGCCTCACTCATTGCCAGGCGCATAAGCAGGGACGGGGTGGGGTGTACCCGGCCAGACAGTACCGCCTTGCGGAAGTCTCGCACGTCCGCGCCGCCGTCCAGGTAGCCCATGCCCCGGACTATCAACTGGCAGCGGGGGAAGTTCAGGCGCTCCAGGGCGTCCCTTAATTCAGCCTCGCGCCAGCGATCGCAGACTATTGCGGAAGGGGGTCCCCACCGCTCCAGTACCTCATTCAGCAGGTCGCCCAGGTTGGAAACTCGCCCATCCGACAGGATAAGCTCGCCCCGCTTTTCCATCTCGACATACTTCCCGCCGACACCATCCGACAAGCCCCTTTCTGCCAGGCCCGGATTGTCGCCGAAGCAGGCCAGGCTATCCAGGCAGCCGGTGTCCGGCCAGTATGCAGACGCCGCGGACATGCTGGCGCTTGTTCCCAGGTCAAGCCCTAGGGCGTACCCTTGCGCTCCAATATGCAGGGGTCGCTCGCAGCTTAACCAGGTGTCTGCTTCCAGCAACATTTGTATCTCGTGGTCAGACGTTCCCAGGTTCAGCCGTAACGCCCGGAACATAGGCAGTAGGGTGCTGTCCTGCCTGGCGTCTGCCGCTTCCGCCTGGATGCGGGCCAGCAGGTGGGGCATGTGTTTGAGTGACGGGTTGGCCTTATGCCAGGCGCGCTTACTGAACGGGTTATCTTTTGGGTTGGCCGCATGGCATTGTGAGTAATCGCAGCCGCCGTCCAGCATCTTTTGAAACCAGTGTTCCGGGGCCGCTGGCCGGGTCCCCAGGGCGATTAATCTGCTACCTGGAATCTTCCCTAAAGCCGTCTTGAGTGCCGCGTGCATGGCGTCTGTTTTCGTCCCCGGCCATTGCGCCGGCTCGTCTGCGATAACCAGGACTGGCGCAAGCCCGTGCGCTCGTTGTGGATCACTGCCGATACACTTAACGGACGCCTTTGTTGGCCGGTGTTCGATGTACGCCCTGTTCACACTGTCCTGTACCCGCCAAGTCCCCCGTGCGTTCAGGTCGTGGCCGGCAGCTTGCAGGAACGCCAGGATATGATTGTAGTCAATTTTGCCCTGTTCAAAGCTACTGGCCGCTATGACCGTCTCCGCCCGTGGCACGGCCAGGGGACCGTCCAGGGCAGCGCCCCCCACGCCCGCAATCAGGGTAGTCTTACCGTTCCCCCTGCCTACGGACAGGGCCGCATCCCCAGGCACGGAAAAGGCCCCTCTAACGAACTTCCGTTCCCAGGGCAGCAGTACCAAAGGCTTGCCCCGGCCCTCGCCCTGCGTGACCTCGAGGCCCTCCAGGTAGTCAACGAGTTTCTTCATTGATTCCCCTCATTAGGTTAGCCAGGAAAGCCTCGACCGCAGGCAGTAACCGCTCCGGTACCCGGACGTAAATCTCCCGGTATACCTCGCCCTGGTCGCCCTCCGGCTTTTCAGTGGATTCCGTCATAACGTGTTTTGAGCCGTCTATACCCCGTCGGTCCCCAGGGCATTGGAGAAAATTTGTCACAGGGTCCCACGCGTCCGTTTTCATAGTGCCGCCCGGACTGCCACGTTCCAGCGCCGGGATGCAACGTGTCCGCAGGTGAAAACGCATCGGTCGTCCCCATTGACAGGCCCGCCCAGCTTCCGAATATGCCCGGCCTCGATCAGTTGGCGAATGTGGTTCCGTGCCGTCGTCGGTGTCCGCCCGATCAGCCGGGCCAGTTCGCCGTAACTGATCCGTGTCCCCAGGTCACGATCCCGGCGCGCCAGTAGCAACGTCAGGATCGTCACTTGCGCCGGTTTCATGGCCGCCGTCAGGTCTTGGAATGTGCAACTTTTTTTCATGTCGTGTTCCTCATTTTGGTCGATTTGCCGTAGTACATAAATTGGCTCTGACCGCAGGGCAGAGTCAATCAGTTCATTGATCAGTTCAATAACCAGTTCAATAACCAGTTCATGATCAGTTATATCCATTCCACGTTTCGTGGATATACATTCCACGTTTCATGGAATGACATTCCACGTTTCGTGGATATACATTCCACGTTTCGTGGAACGTTAATCATCCGGTTGTTGCAAAAAATAAAGGTTGTTTCGGTTCCGCTTCATAACCCGAATCAGTCCGCTTCGTTTCAGGTTTTGTATGGAATTGGAAAGGCTTTTAATCGATAGCCCGGTGTCCCCGGATAGGGTTGATAATGACGGCCAGCAATTCAGATTATAGCGGTCGGCTCGCAGGGATAGCGCCAGCAAAACTACTTTGTCCCGCGCCGTGATATCCGGCGCTTTCAACGCCCAACGTAGTTGACTAATCAGCGCCCGGCCAAGTTCGGATTGATTGCGCTTTCCGGCCATGCTAAAGTCAGGCCCGCATTGAATCTTGTTTGATTAGCCCCCCGGAACGGACAGGTTCCAGGGGGTTTTTTTGGAACACTTCAGGCCGCAGCCTTGCGGATGGGTTTCAGCCCTCGGTCACGATCCTTTTTCATGCCAGCGATCCATTTTTCCAATTCAGACTCTTCCCAGCGCGGAGTCCGGGGGTTCGGATAAACCGGCGCGGGAAACGTCCCGGACCTAACCATTTTGTAAATTTGTGGCCGTGACAGGCCCACCATTTCCAAAACTTGTTTCAGATTGTACAGCTTCATGATTGATACCTCGCACTCCAGGTTTTATTGGTTGAACGGAAAATATCAATCTCCTCGATCAGTTAAGATGTTAGCGGGTGTTTCCTGGGAGTCAAGGAAAAAGATGCAAAAAACATCAAATAATTCAATAACTTACGGTAGAAATTATGCTACCGAATGGATCAGAATTTAGGAATCGCTTGGAGATCAAACAGATAGCGCCGGGCCATCCGTGTCCCCGGCGCATAACAGGGGGGGATTAAGCGCGCAGTTTCACCACGTCGGCAGGTTTCCGGGCCAGGTAATCCGCCCAGGATTGCATAAGTAACCGGCGCCGGTCGATTACGTCGCTCCGCTGATAAGCGCCTTCAACGCCGCGCACCGCGTGGCCCAGGGCCATTTCTGCCAATTCCCGATCCTTGCCAGTGTCAGCGCACCATTGCCGGAAACTGGATCGTAGGCCATGCGGAACGAATTGGAGTCCGGACTCCCGGACAAGTTTTGAGATCGTCGAATCGCTCATTGGCCGCCCGGTCGGACTTGGAAAAATCATGCCAGCCCCGCCCGTCCGTTCCCGCGCTTCGGCCAGCAGTTCCACCGCCTGGTCACTCAATGGGACTCGGTGCGGTCTGCCGGTTTTCGTGCGCTTGCCGGGGATTTCCCAGGTCGCAGCTTCAAAATCGATCTCGCGGAAGTCAGCAAGGCGACATTCCCCGCTCCGGGTTGCCGTCAACGCCAGCAGTTCAAAACAGCTTATCGTCCCCCAATGCGCCCCGGTTCCCCGGATTGTGCGGATTGCCGCGCCTATTTCGGAGTGCGCCAGCGCCTTATGATGTGCTTTCGGCTTGCTGTTTTTCGGCAGGGCCGCAGACAGCGCGTCACCAGCCGGATCGTCCGCCCGGTGTCCCTCGGCAATGCACCACCTGAAGATCAGGGACAACCGTTGTTTTAAGCGCCGGGCCGTTTCGTTTTTATCATTCCAGATCGATACCAGGCAAGCCAGCAGATCGCCGGTCGTGATCTCGTCAACAGTCCGATCCCGCAGGGTCGGATAGATGTAATCCCGTAGACTGGATCGCCATTGTGCCGGGTTTTTACTGCCGGCCTTGTAGGTCGTCGCGTGCAATTCGATCACGATCTCGGCAGCTTCGGCCAGGGTCGGAATTGCCGGTTTGCGGACAAGCGGGTTTTCGCCGCGTTCAATCGCCTGTCGGTTTTCGATTGCCCGTTGCCGGGCCATTGCCAGGGAAACATACGGCCAGGTTCCGAGTCCCAGGTTAGTAATCCGCCCGTCAACGCGGACTCGTTGTACCCAGTTTTTCCGTACCCGGCCATTGGCGCGTGTTTTGACTACCAGGGCCAGGCCGCCGCTTCCGTGTCCGTCGCCATACTTGCCGGGCCGGGTGACGCTTTCAACGAATCGGGGGTTTAAGGTTGTCGGTCGTTTCATGTTGTTGTCTCCGATGTCACATTTGATGTCACTTATGATGGTAGTCTAGGAGACAACGGAATACAAGGGGAGATTGTAATAAAGTTATAACTGATTGATTTTATAGGGTAAAAACCTGTAAGTCTTTGATTGCAAAGGGACTTGAAAATACCGGATTGGCTCCCGTCCACTCCGCCAAATATTTTTTGTAAGTTACTGATTAGTAAGAGAAAAATAGGATTATAAGTAAATTTATAAATTCTGGGGAAATTCTGGGGACACAAGAAATTCTGGGAAATTCTGGGGACACAATACTTAATTATCCTGCCGTAATAATTCTGGGGACACAATACTTAATTATCCTGCCGTTGTTTTAAATTCTGGGGATACAATACTTAATTATCCTGCCGTTGTTTTGGTCCCGATTTTTTCTTATTCAGAATTGACAGTATTCCAGAATTAAGTACTGTGTCCCCAGAACTCCGTGCAGAATTAAGTACTGTGTCCCCAGAACTCCGTGCAGAATTAAGTACTGTGTCCCCAGAACTCCGTGCAGAATTAAGTACTGTGTCCCCAGAACTCCAGTGAAACAAAGTGTCGCCTTCGGCGACATGTTATCAACGTTGACACCTCCCCATCACTCTACTATGATTCACCAAAGTCAAACCAAAAAAGGAGAAAGCCATCATGGAAAACCAACCACATCAGGAACCCGCCACCCCCAAGGAAATCTGGAACATCCTGCGCGCCGTATCAGAGAAACAGAAAGAAGCGTCGGAGGAACTCAAAAAGCAGATGGAGGAAACCGACCGGCGGATTAAGGAAACTGACCGACAGCTGAAAGAGCAGATACAGGAGAACGACCGGCAGCTTAAAGAGCGGATGCAGGAAACCGACCGCCGCTTGAAAAAGCTGGACGAGCACTTTAACAGCCAGTGGGGCAAGCTGATGGAGAGTCTGGTGGAAGGGGACCTGGTTGCCTTGCTGCAGGCGCGGGAAATAACGGTGGAGCGGACGTTGACCAACGCGAAGGGCACCCGGAACGGCCACCATTACGAGTTTGATATCCTGGCGGTGAACGGCGAGCAAGTCGTGATCGTGGAAGTGAAGACTACACTACGGTCTGAGGACCTGACCCGGTTTCTGGAGAAGCTGGCAGATTTCACGATCTGGGCACCGGAACACAAAGGGAAGCAGGTATTGGGCGCGGTAGCGTATCTGAAAGCGGATTCGACTGTGGCGATGTATGCCGAGCGCCAGGGCCTGTATGTCATCCGGGCCACCGGCAGCAGCGCTGCCATCACCAACCAGGCAGACTTTTGACCCAAGGTATTTCACTGATCAGATATTCGCCTGTTCAAGGGTTATAATTTTTTTGATATACTATGTCTGCCGGGTGCTTAGCTCAGTTGAAAATTCTGGGGAAATTCTGGGGACACAATACTTAATTATCCTGCCGTTGTTTTGGCCCCGAATTTTTCTTTTTCAGAATTGACAGTATTCCAGAATTAAGTACTGTGTCCCCAGAACTCTCCCAAGTACTGTGTCCCCAGAACTCAGAACTCTTGAGAATTAAGTACTGTGTCCCCAGAACTCTCCCAGAATTAAGTACTGTGTCCCCAGAACTCTTTGGCACCCTACAGAATCTTTCTCAAAAACGGTCGTTTGTGAGAATAGGTTAACTAGTCTTACCTGTCGACATCTTGCCCCGCCTCGCCAGGCGGTCATATTCACGTCTTTGGACTGTCGATTTAAATGGTATGGCAGGACTTTGTGACTGTCAGGTGGTCTCTCCAGGTGTGATGCCGTTATACACGTAGATTATTTGGGTCGCCGGTGCCATACATGGGGTTAGTGCCTGATCACCGTTTTACATTCACCTGAATTCAATGAACATATCTGGGTGGTTTGGGTGTTACCGCTATTAAAGAAATTTACCACGTCACATGCCCCTGTCTGAATATTGCATATCTGTGTAGTTGTGTCGGAAAGCTGGTGAATATATACCGATTCGCAACCACTTCCATCGCATACCTGCACAATCTCCGGGGTCGCCTGTTTCAGGTAATCTGTATTACAACCGGCAACGGCCAGTAACAGAGCTACGGTTAATTGTTTCATATTGTTTTCTCTTTATGTTTGAGGCACATCAGGGTAGTTGGGGCACATTTTTCTATTTATAACCATAAGGTTCTTTATATCTTTTAATTTGTTATTTGTAAAAGCTATTACCATTAATTACAAACTGGAATTTTCATAAAATCTGCAGCCCCCGCAAACGCCGGAACAACCGCGCGCGGATCAACCCCTTTTTCTTTGGCCCGCCGATTAGTCAGGGCCTCAACCCGGGGCTCGGCCAACGTTACAATCAGATACGAACCCAAGCCGATATTGACAGGCTTGCCATTAACGAGTAGCCTTTGCGCCCAGGGTTTGGATAACCTGCCGTTAGTCATTGGCTTGACCAATAGCGATAAACCTTCATGCGACATGGGCGCGCCCGCGGGTGCGCCCATAAACTATGAAAACCACAAAAAGCGTAGGGTAGACAGAATGTTACTGGCGATCAGAAACCAGGTGAAAGGCTGGGTAGCCGTACTCATATTCACCATCATGATTATTCCCTTTGCATTCTGGGGTATCAATTATTATTTCGACCAGTCAGGCGGGGTGATCGCCATTGATGTGAATGGTGAGGAAATTACCCTGGCGGACTACCAGCGCGCCTACCAGAACATGCGCCAGCAATGGCAATCCATTTCGGGAAATCCAGTTCAGGAGGAAATGGAGCCGTTGTTAAAAAAACAGACGGCCGACGGCCTGGTGCAAACTGAGTTATTGAAGCAGACGGGTAAAAAAGCCGGATTATACGTGGGTGATTGGGAAGTATGGCAGGCTATTCAGCAAATACCCGCGTTCAATGATGATAACGGTTTTAACGCGTCATTATTTGAGATTGCGGCAAATCAAAGCGGGTTGACTCCGGCGGGTTTCAAGGCACAGATAAAACAGGACATAGCGGTTGAACAACTGCGGAATGCGTTTTTTGCGACCGATTTTGTGACGCAGTCAGAGGTTTCCGTTTATTCCGGCATAACGCACCAGCGTCGTGACTTTTCATACATTATCCTGTCATCGGATGAACTGAAGGAGACCATTGAACCAACGGACGAGCAGGTTCAATCAGATTATGAAAATGCAAGCCGTTACATGGAACCGGAAAAAGTCAGAATAGCCTACCTGGTCTTGTCCATGGCCAGGGTTGCCGAAGAGGTTTACCTGGAAGAGGGTGAGTTGGAGTCGTATTTCAGCGAGAACAAGCGGAATTATGAGGTCGAGGAAACCCGCAAGGTAAAACAAATTCTGATCAAACTCCCGGAGGAACCCTCCGAGGAAATGGTCGACGAAATGAAGGCGAAGGCCGAGGAGTTGTATGCACTGGTCAAGGAAGGTGAGCAGTTTGAAGAGGTTGTGGTGAACAATTCGGGGGCACATGGGGATAGTATTGAGTTCAGTGAATTCGGTTTCCTGACAAAAGGTGTCCTGGAAGCGGAAGTCGATGAGGTTGTATTCACGCTGGCTGAGGGAGGGATCAGTGAACCGGTGCAATCCCGCGTTGGTTTCCACGTCATGGCGGTAGATGAAATCAAGGGCGGGACCGAGGCTACCCTGGAAGACCTGCGTGAAGAAATAGAACAGGATTTGAGGGAAGAAAAGGCCGGGAAACAGTTGTATGAACTGACGGACCGGTTGGCGACCCTGACCTACGAAAACCCGGATACGCTGGAGATCGCGGCGGAAGAACTGGGTCTTGAAATGCAGCAAAGTGATTTCATCAGCAGGGAAGACCCGGGTGTCGGTATTGTTTCGGAACCCGGCGTGGTCACTGCCGCTTTCAGCGAAGAAGTTATGCTGCAGGAAAATAACAGCGAACTCATTGAGTTGGACAATGACCGTTATATCGTATTGCGGTTGTTGGATCACCAACCCACCCGGAAACAACCCCTTGAGGACGTGCGGGATGAAATTATCACGCGGATAAAATACGAGCAGGCAAGGGACCGGACGAAAGAAAAAGGTGAGATGATCCTGGCGAAGTTGGATGAAGGGCAGTCAAAAGACGACCTGGCCCTGGAATTTTCCCTGGACTGGAAAACTGCCACGGGCGTCACCCAGGATGATGGAAATGTCAACCGGGCCGTATTACGCACCGCGTTTAAAGCGGGTATACCGGACGCAGGGGAACCCCGTTTCGACGGCGCCTCCCTGGGTACGGGTGACTACACGGTTGTCATCGTGTACTCCGTCACCGAGGCAGACAAGGAGGCATTAGATAAAGAAGAACTGGACGCGGTACGCGGTCAACTACTGCAGACCAATGCCAGCACGACCTGGATCGAATTCAACAGCAACCTGCAAGCCAACGCGGATGTAACGGTATACGAGGAAACGTTGTAACCGTCCCACCAGCGCGACAAGTGTCATCACGATAACCGTCATTCCGGCGGATGCCGGAATCCGGGGGTTATTTATTACTAAAGCAGATTCTCTCGACTACCGTTGAACCCACGCTGTCACCCCAGACATTCACGGTGGTTCTCAACCGGTCCAGGAACCAGTCTACGGCAAGCAACAGGCCAATGCCTTCTATGGGCAGGCCCACGGCGGTCAGGACGATTACCATAGTTACCAGGCCGGCTTCGGGGATCCCGGCAGCGCCAATCGCGGCCAGGGTGGCGGTGATAAAAATAACGACCTGGTCCATTCCCGTCATGGAGATGCCATAGGCCTGGGCGATAAACATCACGGCTATCGCTTCATAAAGAGCGGTGCCGTCCATATTTACCGTAGATCCCACAGGCAGGACGAACTTCACGGCCCGTTTATCCACTCCGGCTTCCAGTGCGCATTTCATTGTCAGTGGCAGGGTTGCGGATGAACTGGCGGTACCAAACGCCGTTACCAGGGCCTTGGACATCGTCGCGATAAATTGACGGCCGCGCCGGCTGACGACAAGCAGGATCGTCAACAGCACCAGGAAATGCAGGGTCAGTCCAATGATGACGGTCAACATGTATTTGCCGACGGCTGTGATTTCCCGCCAGAAGTTCTCTCCTCCTCCGCTATCTCCCAACTTGGCTGAGATCAGGGCAAAAATGCCGATAGGGGCAAAATACATGATCCAGACGACGATTTTTATCATGACATCATTTAAACCGTCAAAAAAAGCCAGCAGGGGTTTGCCCCGTTCGCCTATCGTTGACAAGGCTACGGCAAACAGGATGGAAAATACGATCACCTCCAGTAATTTGGTGTTGGCTGCGGAGGCAATAATATTGGAGCCGATTAATGAGCGGATGATCTCCACGAATCCGGTTTCTTCCTTACCGCTTACCCGGTCGGGTATTACCTGGCTCACTTCGGTTATTCCGGCGCCGGGCTGCATGATGTTCACGATAATCAACCCCAACAAGACGGCTATCGCGGTGGTACAGAAATAGTACAGTACGGTCATACCGCCAAGCCGCTGCAATCCGCCCGACCCGCCGAGGGAAGCGATGCCACTGATTACGGCGGCGACGATAAGGGGAATGATAGTCATTTTCAAAGCGTCCAGGAAAAGTTCTCCCACCCATTCTATGGACGACATTGAGTGACCGAAGAACCACCCGCAGAATATGCCGGCAACGGCGGAGAAAAGTATTGCCCATAATAACCAGTTATTTTTGTGCATGGCGGATGAATACGTAAAGTTGAATTGAGGAAACTCTGATTTATTCAGAGCGTTCTTAAACTATTCAGCCCCTTCGCTACCAGTCGAATTAAAACCGCAATCGACGTAGGTAATTTCGCCGGTAACGGCAGAGGCATAATCGGAACACAGGAAAGCGGCCACGTCTCCGACTTCCTCAATAGTGACGTTCCTGCGCAGGGGTGAGACCCGTTCGACGTGGTTGAGAAACCCCCTCAGCCCTTTGATGCCGGAGGCGGCCAGGGTACGGATGGGTCCTGCCGAGATGGCATTGACGCGGATGCCCTCCGGTCCGAGGCTGGAAGCCATGTAACGCATGTTGGCCTCAAGGCTTGCCTTGGCAACCCCCATCACGTTGTAATTCGGCATGGCCCTGACGGCGCCGATATAAGTCAGGGTCAGCATCGCGGCATCCCGGCCCTGCATCATGGGGCGAGCCATCTTGCCCAACGCGGCAAAACTGTATGCGCTGATGTCGTGGGCCGTGAGAAAACCTTCCCGAGTCATGCTATGCAGGTAATCCCCTTCAAGCAGTTCCCGGTCCGCATAAGCGACCGAATGAACGAGAATGTCCAGGTGCGGCCAGTGTTCATTGAGACGCGTAAACACGTCCCGGATTGCCCCATCGTCAGCCACGTCGCAGGGCAGGGCGATTTCCGAATCCGCCTCTGCGGCAAATTTCTCAACCCGCCCCCGCAGTTTTTCGTTCTGGTAGGTAAACGCAAGTTCAGCCCCTTCCCGGCGCATCGATTTGGCGATCCCCCAGGCAATCGAACGGTTACTGGCCACCCCGACAATCAGCGCCCGCTTCCCGGTTAACAGACCCATAATTCTCCTCTGTTTATCTCTTTTAGCATGGGGTTATTCTGGCACGCATAGATTGATTTGTATATCCGCAGATGTCATCTGTCCCGGACGTCGAAAGCGTCGCGCAGGCCGTCACCGAGGAAGTTGAGTGAAAACAATGTCAATGACAATACCGTCGCGGGAAAGATCAGCAGCCAGGGATATTCCTCCATGGTCTCTACCCCATAGGAGATAAGCAAGCCCCAGGAACTCTGCGGCGGCTGGATCCCCAGGCCCAGGAAACTCAGGAAGGATTCCAGCAGGATCACGTTGGGCACGGTCAGGGTGGCGTACACGATCACCGGCCCCATCACGTTCGGTATAACGTGTTTGCTGATGATCTGGAACCTGGACAGACCGAGACTGACGGCTGCTTCGACAAAATCCTGCTGTTTCACGAGCAATACCTGACCGCGTACGATACGCGCCATGGTCAACCACTCCACCGCGCCGATGGCCAGGAACAAAAGAAGAATATTCCTGCCGAACACCACCATCAACAGGATGATAAAGATAGTAAACGGCAAGGCATATAAAACGTCGACAAAGCGCATCATCAAGGCATCGATGCGCCCCCCCGAATAACCGGCCAGCGCCCCCCAGGACACGCCGATTAATAACGCAACGGCAGTCGCTATAAAGCCCACGGCGAGTGAAATACGGCTGCCATAGAGAATTCTGGTCAACAGGTCGCGTCCGAACAGGTCACTACCCAGCCAGTGCTGTGCGGAAGGAGAACTGGGTCCTAACTCAAGGTCCTGTCCCGAATAGGAATAGGGAGTAATCCAGGGCGTCAGGATGGAGAGGACTAGCAGGACTCCCAGGACGACCAGCCCGAACATGGCCGGCTTGTTCTTTTTCAGCCTTCTCCAGGCATCCTGTCGAGGCGACGTGCTAGTTCGCATATTTCACCGGAACCTGCCCTGGAAACGTCGTTAATCCAGGGTCGCTTGCCATCATAAGAGTTTCACTCAGCTTCAACACTGTCCTCCCTGCGCGACCTCAGTAGCTTCGATAAACCCCAGCCTCGCCTTCCCTGGCTCACCGTTCGCCGGGAAAAAGACACGTTGTGTGTCTTTTTCTTTTCCCGGCTCACCCATTGATAGCCTCTTGTCGCACCTTGGGGTCAAGCCAGGCAAGTGTCACGTCGGCAATGAGATTGAGCAGGATGATCAGGGAGGCGAATAACAGGGTGGTGCCCATGATCAGGGTGTAATCCCGGTTGAATGCGCCCTGGACGAAATACCGGCCCAGGCCGGGAACCTGGAAAATGGTTTCAACCACAAAAGAACCGCTGAGCAAGCCCGCCAGCGCCGGTCCCATGAAAGACACCACGGGCAATAACCCCACCCGCATGGCATGACGGATTATGATAACCGCTTCGGGCATCCCCTTTGCCCGGGCAGTGCGAATAAAGTCCCGGGACAGGGTCTCAAGCATACCGCCCCGGCTTAGCCGGGCGATATAGGCGGCATAGACCGATCCCAGAGTAATTGACGGCAGTATTTTGTCCCCCGGTATCAATTCCCACCCGGCAACGGGCAGCCACTCCAGCCAGATGCCGAAGATCAGGACCAGTAACGGACCGAGCACGTACGCGGGAAGGCAAATGCCCATGGTGGCAAACGTCATGGGGAGATAGTCCCGCCAGGTATTCGGGCTTAAAGCCGCGCAGACGCCGCTGCCGACCCCGATGAGCAAGGCGAACAGCAGAGCGTAGCAACCCAGTTCCAGCGTTACGGGGAATCCGGCGGCGATAATCTCATTCACCGACCTGCCGGGATATTTAAAGGATGGCCCCAGGTCTCCTTGTATGGCGTGCTTTATGTAATCATAAAATTGGATATGGAGCGGTTGATCGAGTTTGTAGCGCTCGTTGAGATGCTTCAGTATCTCCGGAGGCACTGATTTCTCCGCGGCAAACGGGCCGCCGGGCGCCGCATGGATCAACAGGAAGGTGATAACGGTAACCGCCAGCAGGACCGGAATGGCCTGTAACAGGCGTCTGAGTATGAATTTAACCATGTTATTATTTTATCCGCAGATGAAATATAAGACTTTGTGATGAAAGATGAAATAATGGTGCAGGGTGTATTACCCTTATATGCTTATCTGCGTTCATCTGCGTCATCTGCGGATGGATTCAGGGAAATATATTTGTACGGGTGTAAATCCAGGATATTCGGATGCCAGCCGTGCACGTTTGGGGATACCAGTGATTTGCTTACGTAAGTATATATGGGAATGATAGGCAACTCGGCCATTAACAGGGCCTCGGCTTCCTGCAGCAGGGCATAACGGCTATCCCGGTCGACGGTTTTGCCGGCTTGCGCTATCAGCGCGTCATAACGTTTGCTCGACCAGCCCGTGTCATTATTGCCGCTGGACGACGTAAACATATCAAGGAAGGTGCTGGGGTCCAGGTAATCGCCGATCCAACCGGCCCGCGCGACCTGGTAGTCTTTCGCATCGCGTTTATCCAGGTATACCTTCCAGTCCTGGTTTAACAGGGTGATATCGACGTTCAGGTTGGTTTTCCACATCTGCTGGATAGCTATGGCGATCCGGCGGTGTCCCTCGGAGGTGTTATACATCAACTCGATAGAGGGCAAACCCTCAGCGTCGGGATAACCGGCTTCGGCAAGCAATGCCCTGGCCCGTTCCACGTCAAATTCCACCTGTGCCCTGGCCGTATAGCCGTTCGTATCGGGCGGGGTGTAACTGAAAGCGGGAAG
Organism: Gammaproteobacteria bacterium; assembly: GCA_965248145.1. Taxonomy (GTDB): domain Bacteria; phylum Pseudomonadota; class Gammaproteobacteria; order Eutrophobiales; family Eutrophobiaceae; genus JAAXHV01. Next base: position 2,196,641 of record OZ252091.1, read on the forward strand.
CTCTCCGGCCTTGGTGATTTTATCCACGATCTGTTGCCGGTCAATGGACATGGCCAGGGCCTGCCGCACTTTTTGCCGGTCCAGCGGCGGGACGCCGGTATTGAGCATATAGTAATATGTGGAAAAATAAGGAAAGATTCTCAGGGTCTCCGGCCTTTCTTTCCGGTAATACTCTATCTTGTCCACCGGAGCGCTTTGAGTAAGGTGTAACTGACCGGCGCGGAACATACGCTCTTCCGTGGTGACATTCTGTATCGGATAAAAGACAATCTGGTTCAACTTCACGGTGTCCGCATCCCAGTGATGTTCATTTTTTTCAACAACGATACTCCTGTTCAGCACCCATTCCTTCAGTTTGAAAGGGCCGTTGCCCACGTGGTTCCCCGGGCGAGTCCATAAGGTGCCGCGTTCGTCCGCCGAACCGAACGCTTCAATAGTTGCGCGATGAACGGGAAAATAACTATGGTGGGTAAGCAACTGGAGGAAAAAAGGCGTCGGATTGTCCAACTCGACCCGCAAGGTATAATCGTCCGGCGCGGTAACGCCTACTTCGGAAAAATCCGCTATCTCTCCCTTGTGAAACCTCTCTGCGTTTTTCAGGTAATACAGCATATAGGCATAGTTGTTCCCCAGGGCGGGCAGCAGCGCACGGCGCCATGAATAAACAAAGTCCCCTGCCGTAACAGGGTCGCCGTTAGACCATTTTGCGTCTTCACGGAGGTGGAATACGTAGGTTTTACCGTCCTCTCCCTCCTGCCAGGATCGGGCGACGCCGGGGATGAGTCGCAGGTCTTCGGGATGCAGCGCCAACAGGCCCTCAAGCAGGGCCAGACACAGTTTGGCTTCAATGTTTCCCGTCACAATGTGCGGGTCAAGTTCCTGGGGTTCATCGCCGTTCCCTATGTGCAGTATTCCCTGGCGCAATCCACTGGCGACGTTGGTTTCATAATCGAACCCGCATGAGGCGAGGAGCAACAGTCCGGCCAACAGGATGATTGTCTGTTGGGTGTGATAGGGCAATATTACTGCTTTTCGGCCAGATCGTTTTTGTTTCGTCTGTGGTTATGCCAGAGAACGCCAATCAGGGCGATTGCGGCAACCACACTGATACCCGAAAAAAACATGGTTGGGGTTACTATTATCGATGACATTATTTTTTCCTCCTACCAATAATTGCAATGGCTAATGATGCAGTAAAAACTGTAGCGCTTATTCCTGTAAACAAAGCCGTCATTGTAGATAATCCCTCTAATCGCAATACAGTTCCCAATACCATTCCTGCAAAAATCAACTTAGATATATCCAGCAGGTAATCAGCAATTTTATCTTCCATAATTATCCCCACAGTACCAAGGTTTCTCCGACACTTCATTCGATTGCCATGAAGCGTGCCCACAACGGTAACGCACCATTCGTTGCTTGTCAATCGTGTGCAGCCCGTCATAATCATTTCCCACCCCGCATGCGCCGGCGGCGCTCGAGATCGCCGGGGACGGGGACGGCTTCCAGGAGGGTTCGGGTGTATTCGTGGCGGGGGTTGAAGATCACGTCTTCCGTTTTGCCCCGTTCAACTATCTTCCCCTCGTGCATGACGAGGATATGGTCGGATAACTGCCTGACAACGCTTAAATCATGCGAGATGAACAGGTAGCTGATACCGTATTTTGCCTGCAAGCGGCGCAACAATTCGATGATTTGCGCCTGTATTGTCACGTCCAGGGCGCTGACGGCCTCATCGGATACGATGAATTTCGGTTCCAGTGACAAGGCCCGGGCAATACTGATACGCTGGCGTTCGCCACCGGAAAATTCAAACGGGTAACGGTTGACCATATCCGCCTTCAGTTCGACCTCCTCAAGCAGTTGCACGGCCTTGTCCCGTTTCGGCGAGTCCAGCATACCGTGCTCTTCCAGTCCCTCCGTCAATATATCTATAATCGTCATGCGCGGGTTCAAGGACGAATAGGGGTCCTGGAAGATCATTTGCAGGTCGCGCCGCCAGGGTTTCAGCCGGCGCCGCTTCAGGCCGCCTATCTCCGTATTTTCAAAGAGAATACTGCCGTCGTTGATGGATTGCAGGCCGATGATGGCTCGTCCCAGGGTGGTCTTGCCCGAACCGGATTCCCCCACCAGTCCCACTGTCGCGCCCTTTGCTATAGTCAGGTCAATGCCGTCAACGGCCTTGACGTGGTCTACCGTCCGGGCGAACAAGCCTTTCTTCACCGGAAACCAGACATGCAGGTTCCTTGCTTGCAGTAATTCGGTTCCGTTGCCACGGGAAGCAGTTTCCTCCGGGGCATGGCGAGGTCCACGGGATAACTGCTCCCCCTCCTGGTATAGGCGGGGCACCGCCTGTAACAGAGTACGGGTATATTCATGAGCAGGCTTTCTGAAAACCGGTTCCAGTTTTCCGCTTTCCACCAACCGGGAATTTTTCATGACATAAATCCGGTCACAGGTCTCCCAGACGACCGCCAGGTCATGGGTGATCAGCAGCAACGACGTATCCTCACCCTTCATGCTCATTAGCAGCTTGAATATCTGCGCCTGCACTGTTACGTCCAGGGCGGTTGACGGTTCATCCGCGATAATCAGCTTTGGTTTCAGCATCAAGGCCATGGCAATCATGACACGCTGGCGCATGCCGCCGGATAAATGATGCGGATAAAAGTGCATTCGTTCCCCCGGGTCCGGGAGCCCCACCTTATCCAGCCATTCCTCACCCAGTTTCCAGGCCGCCTCCCGGCTGATGCTTGTATGGAACTGCAACATTTCACTTAACTGGCGGCCAACCCGGTGCAAGGGTGACAGTGCGGTCATCGGTTCCTGAAATATCATGCTGATCCCCGCGCCGCGGATATGTCTGAGGCGCTCGATGGGCAGAGACAGCAGGTCTTCGTCGTTGAAATATATGTTCCCCTTGACAATCCTGGCGGGCGGGCGCGGAACAAGCCGTAAAATAGTCTGTGCAGTCACGGTTTTGCCGGAGCCGGACTCGCCGATCAGTCCGACGATCTCACCCCGCCGGACGTCCAGGCTGACGTCGTTTACCGCCTCAACTACGCCTTCATCGGTGTCAAAATGCACCGTCAGGTCGTTGATGGACAGCAGTTTTTCGGATGTCCTCATGTCAGCGTCACTCCAGCCGGGAATACTTCCTCGGATCGAAGGCGTTGCGCACGCCTTCACCGATAAAAACACACAGGAGGATGACCAGGAACAGGGCCAGGGTCGGATATAAAATCAACCACCAGTAAGCCTGTCCCTGTGCCTGCGCCAGCAATTGCCCCCAACTGGCAGTCGGCGGCGGCAGGCCGAAGCCAAGATAATCCAGCGCCGCCAGGGTCCCGATGGCGCCGACCAGGGAGAAAGGGAAAAACGTCGTCAACGGCACCAGGGCGTTCGGCAGTATGTGCCGGAACAGGATCTTACGGTCCGGCAGTCCCAGGCACAGGGCGGATTCAACAAACGGCTGGCTGCGCAACCGCAGGAATTCGGCGCGCATGTAATAGGATATTCCTATCCAGTTGAACAGGCCGTAAATTACAAGCAACAATATAAAACTGCGGCCATATACCGAACCCAGCAGTATCAGCACGTACAGGAACGGCAGCGCCTCCCATATCTCGGTCAGGCGCTGGCCGGTCAGGTCGATTTTTCCACCGTAATACCCCTGGATTGCGCCGATGAACGTACCGATAAACATGGAAGTGATGACCAGCAGCAGACCAAAATTGAGCGAGGTCCGCAGACCGTAGAAGATGCGCGCCAGCACGTCCCGGCCGGTATCATCCAGCCCGAACAGGTGTGGGCCGATGGGGCGGAAAGGAAACCGCACGTCTTCCTTGATGAATTTTATCCGGTAGCCGGCGCCGTTGTGCTCCAGGCGGAGGGTGGCGACGGGGGAGTGCAGGCGGGCCTTTGCCTGGGAGCGGATCTCATCTCTGTTTCCTGACGAAAGCGTGTCCCACAGGCGTTCCCCGGCGGTGATTTGTCCGGTTTCCGGTGTGTAGATCCACATCTCTTCCAGGTCGTCCTGAATGACTTCCCGCAACAGTATCCTGACGGTATCCGGTGTTCTATCACGAGGCTTATACGGGGAGAGACTGAGGACGACCTGTTTTGATGGCTCACCCGGTGGAAGAGAATATGTGTAGGCCGGGGCTGGTTGGTTGGCAAACCGTTGCCTGACGGCCTCGACGAGAGGCGCAGGGGGTGCATAGACGCTACGGAAGTCCAGTCCCTTGACGGACGTTTTCGAGGTCGTCCCAGCACGCTGGAAAAACCACTCTGCCCGGCGTTGATGACGGATGATGAAACCGGCGTCGATATTGACCGATGCGACCCGGGGTTCCTGCTGCACCAGAATTTCCACCTGGTTTTCAACGAGGATGGACGAAGCATTGATAATCTCCTGGGGGCCGAAGGGCACCAGTGGAAAGATCATGAAATTATCCTCGTTGTCGGTAAACGCAGGAGAGGTATTGATTGTCTTGTAATCCGGGCGGGTCAACAGACCATTACCCGTGAAGGTGTCCTCGGGATAAAAGAAAAAAACAGGGAAAAAGGATTCATTCTCATGATGCACGTACAGGGGGCGGTCGTTACACAACAACTCCGCCCCCAGGCTCGTCAGGTAGAGGAATACGATGATCAGCAGTGAATAATAAGCGCGTTTGTAGTCGCGAAACCGCTGCAGGCGCTTGCGCGTTATCGGGTCAAACCAGGTGGATGGGTTACCCATGCTCATGCGTCGAAATGGATGCGGGGGTCGATGAACATGTAGCAAAGATCGGAGAAGATTCTGCCGACCAGTCCGAGAAAGGAAGTCAGGGCCAGTATGCCCATGAATACCATGTAATCCCGACTCACGATGGCATCCAGGCTCAGCAGGCCCATGCCGGGTATTTCAAAGACCTTTTCAATTAATACCGACCCGGCAAAAATAAGGGTGAAGATACTGCCGAAGCCCGTGGCAATGGGGATTAGCGAATTCCTGAAGGCATGAGCCCAGATGGCCCGGTTGAAAGAGGCGCCCTTGGCCAGGACCGTGCGGACATAATCCTGGCCGATCTGTTCCAGCAGGCTGTTTTTCATCAGCAGGGTAAGGACGGCGAAATTACCCATCATGTAGCAGGTGACGGGCAAAAACATGTGCATGAACAGGTCTTTTGCCTTGTCCGTCGTGGACAACGTATCGAAATTTTCCGAGGTGAAACCACTGACGGGAAAAATATCCCACAACCCTTCCGTCGTCCCGGACAGGAACATTTTCAGCAACATGCCGAAGGCGAAGGCAGGTATGGCATAGCCGATGAACACCAGGATGCTGCTGGAGACGTCAAACCAGGAACCGTTTTTGACGGCCTTGGCTATCCCCAGGGGGATACAGATCAGGTAAGTCAGGAAGAACCCCGTCAGCCCGAATATCAGCGAGACCGGAAAACGTTCGATAATCAGCTGAATGACTGTTTTGTTCGGGTATTTATAGGAGTCCACCGCCATGCCGACCCGGTCGGTGACCAGCCATTTCCAGTAACGTTGCAGCAGGGGTTTATCGAAACCGAAATGTTGTTCCAGGGCCTTGCGCTGATCCGGGGAGATCCCACTGGGCCCTGCGGCTGCGGCCGCATCGCCCGTTCCCTGGCCGACCCCGCGCATCTGCATAATCGCCTGCTCCACCGGCCCTCCGGGGACAAACTGGCACAGGGCGAAACAGACAAACGTGATGCCGATAAAAGTGGGGATGACCAGCAACAGGCGCCTGATGAGGTAATGGGTGCGTTCCATTATTGTTGAAAGACCTCGTCAAAACGGATGATTTCGTCCCTTCCCGGCAGGGGTTCTCCCGTTTCCCGGGCGTATTCCAGGTCTGCGGCGGAATCTTCATCATACCACCAGAAGGAATAGGCCCCGGCTTCCCCGGAAAACTTGGGCAGTACGGTCTTAGGGGTACCGAATTTGTTCCAGAACAACAGCCGTCTGTAATTGAGGTTCCACAACAGGACATAAGGAATATCATTGGCCAGGATCGTATCGATCTCCCTGACTATGGCATGTCGTTTATTGATGTCGAACTCCGTTCTCAGTGCGTCAACCATGGTGTCTACTTCGGGGTTTTTATAACCGCTGATGTTCTGTCCGCCGGCCCGGTCCGCCTCCCTGGAATGCCACAGGGATTCCGGGTCCTTGTACAGGGAGGCGCTCCATGCAGCCCAGGTCATGTCAAAGTTGAACTCGTCCATGTCCTTCACCCAGGCAGCCCAGTCCTTCCTGACAATCTCCAGCCGTATCCCCGCGTCGTTCAAATCTTCCTGGTAGATGGCCAGAAATTTATCCGAACTCTGGCTGCGGGTCAGGAATCGAATGGTAAACGGCTGTCCCTCTTTCTCCAGCAACCCGGTGTTTTCATTCGCCTGCCAGCCGGCTTCCTGGAGCAGACGCCTTGCAATTTCCTTGTCAAAACGTATTTTCGGTCCCTGGCAAGGTGTTTGCTCGTTGTACAAGTCTTCGAAATAGCATTGATGCAGGAAGTAGGACTCGTGCATGATCGTCTGGTTCATCTTGCTGCGGTTCAGCAAATAAGCCAGTGCGAGGCGCACCCGCCGGTCGGCAAATTTGGCCCGCCGCAGGTTCATGGCAAACCCCTGGAAGCCGATGGGGTTATAGTTATACACCTCCTGCTTGATGAGCCAGTTGTTGTCATAAGTCTCGCCGGTAGTTTCCGTCGCCCAGCGGGAGGCCGTATAAACCGGGTAAAAATCCAGGTTGCCGGTCTTGAATTCGGCAAAGGCATTTTCCCGTTCATTGAAAAACCGGAATTTGAGGCGGTCGAAGTTAGCAATCCCCCGGGTACTTTCCCGGCTTCTCTGCCACCAGTCCGTCCGGCGTTTGAGGGTGAGGGCAATCCCTTCTTTCATTGACTCCACCTGGTAAGGACCTCCCACGACCGGAAACTCAAAATTGATTTTATTAAAATCCAGGTCTTTGAAAGCATGGGAGGGCAGTACGTGAAACGAGCCCAGGGACAACAGGTTTTTCCAGTGAACTTCCCTGGCCTTGAAGCGTATCGTCTTTTCGTTGAGTACTTCCGGGCGATGAAACCGCTCAAAAGCAATCTTGTGGGGTCCCGTCAGGTTTTTCGGGTCTATAATAGCATCGAAGGTCCAGGCAACGTCGTGGGCGCTGACGGGAACGCCGTCACTCCAGACGGCCCGTTCACCCAGCCTGAATTCAAAGGTGGTCCGGTCCTCGGAAACAGACCACGATCCGGCCAGGTTGGGTTCAAATTCCAGCGTTAACCCGTTAGTGCTGAGCAGGGTTTCAAATATCAGGTTGAACAGGTAGCTGGACGTCACGGTTGTATCCAGGTAGTAATTGAGACTTTTCGGGAAAGCCCCGGACCAGAATGAAAATTCTCCCCCCGCCCGGGCGTCAGGACTGGCAAACGGTGACATTTCCTCCTGCCAGCCAGGCCCAGGATATTCCTGGGCAACCGTTACGGGGAGCAGACAGCTCCATAAGCTCAGCAATAACGGATATAGCTTAGCCCGCATTTCTCACCAGGTCGCTTGTTGCTATCGAATACATGTTTGCTGTCAATGGGTTATGGTAATCTGCTGACTATGTCATCATTACAGACTGCGCTTGATGCGCCCTCGCTTGTCTTTTTTGCGCCAACGGGCACGTGTTCATTGCGCCCATCCCTGGGCGCAACCCTTCGGGCGGCTGGCGCCGTGCAAATCGTCTGTCCTGACGATTTGTCCCTCAACCAGAGCTACGGTTATGCTTTCGGTCGCAGGCACCCGTTGGCGCAAAAAATCCTGCGCGATCATCGCATCACCTGGTGAGAAATACGGGTTAGTCATAAATCAGGCTCATTTGAATTCGTGTTCGGGAGAAAGGCTGTTATTCTAGCCTCTGCTCGCATAAAACCATAAATTAATTATCTCTTATGACAACGCTGCTGGACATAAAATCCCTGAAAGTTCGGTTTGCCGCTGAAAACCATCCGGTCCAGGCCGTTGATGGAGTGGATATCCGGATTCAATCCGGTGAAACCTTTGCGCTGCTGGGGGAGTCGGGCAGTGGTAAATCCGTTACTGCATTGGGCATAACCCGCTTGTTGCCGAGGACGGCTGAAATTTCCGGCGCCATATTGTTCAAGGGTACGGATCTCCTTGCGCTGTCAAAAAAGAAAATGCGGAGCTTCAGGGGCAGGCATATCGCCATGATATTCCAGGAACCGCAAACCTCGCTCAACCCGGCATTGACGGTGCGAATGCAGATAGGTGAGACACTCAAACAGCACAGGAATCTCACCGGGAGAGCGCAGCAGGAAAAGGTGGTTGAATTACTGGAATCTGTGGAGATTTCGGACCCGGGGCAGCGTATGGATGAGTTTCCCCACCAGTTCTCCGGGGGCATGAAACAACGGGTCATGCTGGCGATGGCGTTGGCGGGAGAGCCTGAGTTGCTTATTGCCGATGAACCCACCACCGCGCTGGACGTCACGACCCAGTCTCGGATATTGACGCTGCTGAAAAAAATCCAACGTGATACGGGCATGGCCATGCTGTTTATCACCCATGACCTGGCCGTGGCGTCCCAGGTGGCCGACCGCGTTGCCGTGATGAACGGAGGGAAGATCGTTGAAACAGCCCCCAGCGGGCGATTTTTCAGCCAACCACAACACCCGTATTCAAAAAAACTGTTTGCTTCCCTGCCGGATGCTTCAAAAAGCAACGTCCGGGATGCGGGTAAAGTCCGGTTGTCAGGGCAGCCTATGCTCAGGGTGTCTGAATTGAAAGTCCATTTCCCCATGCAAACAGGTTTGTTCGGTCGCCCGGCAGGCTACCTGCGTGCCGTGGACGGGGTATCCCTTGAACTGGATGAAGGTCGTACCCTGGCCGTCGTGGGTGAATCAGGCTCCGGGAAAACGACACTGGGTAAAGGTATCCTGCAACTGCTCAAACCCGCCGGGGGCGCGGTATTTCTTGCTGGTGACAACCTGTCCGACCTGTCCCCGTCGCAACTGCGTCAACGCCGCGCCGACATGCAGGTCGTATTTCAGGACCCTTTCTCATCCATGAACCCGCAGATGATGGTTAAGGATATTATCGAAGAAGGAATGCTTTCCCTGGCGACAGGGAAAACCGCCAGGGACAGGCAGGAGTTTGTTGATGAATTACTCCTCCAGGTCGGCCTGGAGCCGGGTTATAAATATCGCTATCCGCACGAGTTTTCCGGTGGGCAAAGACAACGCATTTGCATTGCCCGGGCCCTGGCTGTCAGGCCGAAATTGTTGATTTGTGACGAACCGACAAGCGCGCTGGACGTGACGGTACAGGCCCGCATACTGGAGTTGCTGGCGAAGTTACAGGAGGAACTGGGACTGGCCTATCTGTTCATTACGCACAATATCAGTGTGGTTGCCTGTTTTGCCCATGACGTAGCGGTAATGTACCAGGGCAGGATAGTGGAGCAGGGCGCAACAGGATCGGTATTGACCGCCCCCCGGCATGAATACACAAAAGCCCTGCTGTCTGCCGTACCTGTCATTAAAACTGCTTTATCCGCAGATGACGCAGATTAACGCAGATTGAAGACAAGTCTTTGTCTCTTATATTCTTATCTGCGTTCATCTGCGCCATCTGCGGATACTTCTCCCTGTTGATTTGTGGATTAGGTTTTCTTCATCAGGTGGATGCCCTCGGCCAGTAGTGAGACGGTGATATCGCCGCCTTGCGCGAGGTGGTTACGCCGGGCGACGTGGGTTGGTACTGACAGGTAGAGCGCTTGGCCGTTGTCAACTGCAATCGTGATCGAGGTTGTCTCTCCCAGGGGGATAAATTCATCGATTTGCCCTTTCACTGGGTTCTCTCTTTCACCGTGAGACGGCCTGTCGCGTCGATGCAGGATAATGCTATCGGAAGGGATCACCCAGTCTATCTCGGATTGAGGCTCGAACTCGGGACGATAGCGGGTTGTCAGGGTGAGGGCATTCCATTTGATACGGGTTATTTTGTTATCGTGATCATGTCCCGCGATTTGGCCGTTGAATATATTATCGTGCCCGATCAGGCCGGCAACACCGGCATTATCGGGATGGTTCATGACTTGGTCGGGAGTATCGATTTGCAGTGTTTTTCCGTGATGGATGATACAAATCCTGTCCGCAATACGCCGCGCTTCGTTCAGGTCGTGGGTGACGTGAATAACAGGCAGGCTGAAACGCTGCCTTAAACCGACCAGCTCGCGCACCAATTTTCTGCGGGTTTGCTGGTCTACGGCGGAAAAGGGTTCATCCAGTAATAACACCCGGGGGTCGCGCGCCAAGGCGCGGGCCACGGCAATGCGTTGTTGTTGTCCACCGGATAACTGGTGAGGATAGCGTTCTTCCAGACCCCGCATATTCATGGCATTCAACAGACTTTCTGCAATAAGCCGTTTCTGTTTGACGCCGGTCCCGGTTAGCGGGAGCATGATGTTTTGCAGCGCCGTCTTGTGCGGGAACAAGGCATAGTGTTGGAATACCATGCCTATGCGCCGCTGCTGTACGGGCAGGTCGATGCCGTCATCAGTGTCCAGCCATTGTTCTCCATTGCAGCGGACCCGGCCGGATTCCGGTGTGTACAGACCGCTGATTGCCCTTAATATGGTCGTTTTACCACTTCCGGAAGGCCCCAGGATCACCAGGATATCACCCGCGGCACAGGCCAGTGAGACGTCCAGCGGGATGGGCTGGGCTTGCTTCAGTTCAACGCGGATTTGGTTATCGTCCGGCATTTTTCTCCAGACTGTCAGTTAAGAGATAGATCAGGGTGATGGAGAGAAGGGAAATCATGAGTAATGCCGCGGACATGGTTGCGGCGCCGGTATTGTCAAAGGCCTGGACGCGATCGTAAATGGCAATGGCGATAGTGCGCGTCTCCCCGGCCAGGTTTCCGCCTACCATCAATACCACGCCGAACTCGCCCAGGGTATGGGCAATGGTCAGGATGGCCGCGGAGACGACTCCCGGCCAGGCCAGGGGCAGTTCAATTTTCCAGAAAGTCTGCCAGGTGGAAAGACCACTGCACCAGGCCGCCTCGCGAACGTTCAGGGGAATGGCCTCAAAACTGCGTTGTACGGGCTGAACGGCGAAGGGGATATTGAATATAATCGACGCCGCCAGGATTCCCTCAAACGAGAAAATCAGGGAATTACCTGCAACTCCTTCATAAAGATTGCCGATGAAGGAACGTTCTCCCAGGCTTACCATCAAATAAAACCCGAGGACGGTCGGTGGCAGGATCAGGGGCAAGGTAATCAACGCCTGTACGAAATTACGTCCCGGGAATTGCGACCAGGCCAGCTTGCGCGCGGCTAAAATCCCGACGGGCGCCAGAATGAGCGCGGTCAACGCGGCGAGAAGGAATGAAACTTTAAGGGCCTGCCAGTCCATGTTGAGAGATCAATCAGGTAAAGCGTATCCGTATTTTTTAAAAATGGTTCCGCTTGAACCGGATGATAGATAATCGAAAAACAGGGCGCCGTTTTCATTGTCTCTATCGAGCAATACTGCGTACTGGGTGATGGGTTGATGCCAGCCTTCCGGGATTGGAAAGTTGATTCCCTTTCCGGAGAATTGCTCCAGCGTCAGGAAAGAACTGGGGATGATGCACAGGTCCACGCTGCCTGATACGCAAAATTGCATTGCCTGGGCGGCATTTTCTCCCAGCAGCAGTTTGTTCCGGCTGACCACCCAGATTCCGGCGCTTTTCAATGCTTCCCTGGCAGCCGACCCGTAGGGCGCATGCTCCGGGTTGGCTATGGACATTTTTCGAAAATCACCATATTGCAAGGCTTTTAACGCCTCGGCTAACGTTGTCGGGGATTTTATTATGGACGTTTCCGGAATATACAGGCTGAGCCGGCCATAAGCCAGCGCCTTGAAACTGCTTAATTCCCGGCCATTGTCCCTGATAAAGTCCACGTACTTTTTGCCGGCAGAGATAAAAACCTTAAAGGGCGCGCCCTGTACGATTTGCCGGGCAAAATTACCGGACGAACCAAACGTCAGGTTGACCTTGTTTCCCTCATCCCGGTTAAAAGCCTGGCTTACTTCGGTGATCGTATGGGTCAGGTTGGACGCAACCGCTATGTTCACCGCTTCCGGATGCGCTTCCTGGAAACAGAGTAAGGGCAACAGGTAGAATAATTTGCGCATAGGACAAACTATATCAGGGTATAATCTCCAGTATAAGGGATAAGTTTGTTTATCCGCAGATGACGCAGATTTGTTATGTCACAGAGGACTGAGGATATGATTTTATTTACGGGATTGACGGGTCTGGTTGGAACGGAAATAGTAAAACTGTTGCCGGAATTTGAGATTCAAGCCAGGGGGCTGGTCAGGGACCCGGGCAAGGCGGATGCGATAAAGGAAGCCGGTGTTGAGGTTATCCCCGGCGACCTGGGAGATACGGCTGCCGTTAGTGAGGCATTGCGAGGATGTGACAAGGCATTTCTGCTCATGGCTAACTCCAGGCAGCAGTTGGACCTGGAAAAAGGTTTTGTTGACGCGGCCCGGGCAGCCGGAGTCAAGCACCTGGTGAAAATGTCAGCCAACGGCGCGAATTCCAATTCAACCGCCTTATTGAAGCGTTATCATGGCGATGCCGAGCGATACATCCGGGAATCAGGCCTGCGCTATACGCTGGTCCGGCCAAATTACTTCATGCAAAACATGTTCCACGTGGCTGGCAGCATTGTGGAGCAGGACAAATATTTCATGCCCATGCGCGACGGACAGGTAGGGATCATTGACGTGCGCGACGTGGCGCGGTTTGTCCTGACTGTCCTGACACACCCCGGACACGAAGACAAGACTTACGAAATCACCGGCCCCGAACTGGTGTCGTTCCATGATATCGCCACCCGGTTGTCCGAGGTAATGGACAGGGAAATCCGCTACGTGGACGTGCCCGCGGAGGATTTCAAGGAATCATTACTGCAATGGGTCTCCGATGACTGGTACGTGGAGACCGTTTCCGACATGTTCAAATTGACTGCGCAAGGCCACGGGGCACTGCTCAATGATGTCTACAGCCAGGTAACGGGCAGGGCGCCGACGTCGCTACGCCAGTTTTATCAGGATTACGCCTCAACTTTTGCCAGCAAATAAAAAATTATCCGCAGATGATGCAGATGAACGCAGATAGGAACCTGAAACGATTGCGCTGGTGATAGCACAATCAATGGGGAGGAAAATATACTTATATCGGGCAAGTGCTACGCATAATCCATGTCCTGATAGCAAATAATTTTCTCATACAGCGTCTCCGGAGCAATATCTGCTCCATTTGGCCAAGCTATCGTTCCACCTTCTATAACTGCCCGTTTAAAGAATTCCTTTTTTTTTAAGGGCAAAAAAATAGGCCCTTTATTGATGTATTCATGGAAATCAATATCGCCGGCTACACCATCATCAAATTCAATATTAAAGACGTAATCATTCTTATAAGTAATTGTTATTACATTATTCATATTCCACATGACTTCATCCTCATTCCATACACTTCTTTTTCATCTGCGGATATATTCCTCAGCCGGCGGGTTCGCGCATGGTGACGAATTCTTCGGCTGAGGTCGGGTGGATGCCGATGGTGGCGTCGAATACTGATTTGGTTGCGCCGGCCTTGAGGGCAATGCCTATTCCCTGGATGATTTCGCCGGCGTCAACTCCGACCATGTGTACTCCCAGCACCTTGTCTGTGTCCTTGTCGACTATGATTTTCATCAGTGTTTTTTCGGTGCTGTCCGTCAAGGTATGTTTCAGGGAAGTAAAGCCGGATTTATAGACTTCCACGTTTGCATATTCCTCTCGCGCCTGTTCTTCGGTTAAACCCACCGTGCCCAGGTTGGGCTGGCTGAAGATGCAGGTGGGTACGTCGCGATAATCAACGCGCCGCGACTGGTTATTGTAGAGGTTGTGCGCCAGCGCCGTTCCTTCGGCAGTGGCGACCGGCGTCAGGTTCATCCGGTCGGTTACGTCGCCGATAGCGTAAATGGAAGAGTTCGAACTGCGGTATTCGGCATCGACCACTACGGCGCCTTTATCGTTGAGTTCCACTCCGGCTGAATCCAATCCCAGACCGCCCGTATTCGGTTTCCGGCCTGTGGCATACATGATTAAGTCTGTTGTCAGCGTCCCGGTCTCACCGGCATTGACAACGTAGCGGTTGTTTTGTTTGTCTATACTGTCTATCCGGGTATTAAAGAGCAGCCTGATCCCTTTTTCTCTCATCTGACCGGCAAGAAACTCCCGCAGCTCATGATCAAACCCACGCAGAAAAAGTTCACCCCTGTAAACCAGGGTGGTATCCACCCCCAGGCCGTTGAATATGCCGGCAAATTCGACTGCGATATAACCACCACCTACGACAATGACGCTGGCTGGCAACGATTCGAGAAAAAAAGCTTCATTGGATGAAATAATATGTTCTTTGCCGGGAATATCCGGTATATGCGGCCAGCTTCCCGTTGCTACCAGTATCCGCTCTGCGCGGATGGTTTCGCCGTTGATTCGGACCGAATTTGTCCCGGTAACTTCAGCTCTGCCGTCAAATAAAGTTGCTCCTGAACTCTCAAGTAAATTCTTATAAATATCATTTAGTCTGTTAATTTCATTATCTTTATTATTAACAAGAGTATTCCAGTCAAACGTTTGTCCGTCAACCTGCCAGCCATAACCTGCCGCATCATTGAAATCTTCAGCATAATGCGCGGCGTAGACAAACAGCTTTTTCGGAATACAGCCGACGTTGACGCAGGTGCCGCCGAGATACCTGTCTTCGGCAATGGCGACTTTTGCTCCGAATCCGGCAGACATACGCGCTGCGCGCACCCCCCCGGAACCGGCGCCGATAACAAATAAATCGTAATCAAATTCAGTCATGTATTTTCTATCCGCAGATGACGCAGATTACCGCAGATGAAAGACAAGTCTTAATAGTAAATGGCATAAACTTCTTTAATATTCTTATTTGTGTTCATCTGCGTCATCTGCGGATTTTACGTTTTTTCAGGTAATCGACTGTCTTTTTTGCAATCAGCGGGAATAATCCCAGTAGTGCGAAAGACAGGATTAATTCGAGTGACAGAATATCCCCCATTTGTTCGATTTTTGCAATCCGGGTGCCGGCATTCACAAAAATAACAGTGGCAGCCAACATGCCAGCCTGGCTCACGAGAAAAAAAGGTATGGTTCTAATCGGGGTCAGCCCCATGACCAGGTTGATGACAAAATAAGGAAATATCGGTACCAGGCGCAAGGTAAACAGGTAAAACGCGCCTTCTTTTTCCATCCCTTTATTAATGGTAGCCAATTTGTCGGCAAAACGTCCCTGGATGTATTCCCTGAACAGGTAACGGGAAAACAGGAAGGCGATGGTCGCCCCTATGGTAGAAGCGAAGGAGACGAGGACAGTTCCCCACAACACACCGAAAATGGCGCCCCCGGCCAGGGTAAGAATAACCGCCCCGGGCAATGACAGGCCCGTAATGATAATGTACAGTAAAAAGTAGGATACGACTGTCGTTAAGGGTTGCTGCTCATAAAAAGTATCGATGACGGCCTGTTTTTCTTTCAGGTAGTCAAGATTGAAATACTGGCCCAGGTCGAAAATGAAAAACGCGGCCACCAATATCAGAATAGCCGCGAATAATGTGCTTCTGGTCTTATTCATCGCCGTCTTCGCTTATTATTATTTTTGATCTGGTTTTAACCTGTTTCACGTTTTTGTAATTTCCGCAAATATGCTATTTTCCCCTCCACAATGCAAACCCGAAATTTGAACCATGCAAGCTGAAACTGACCAAAGCAATCAACACATCCGTCATGAGCCGGATGAACGCCTCTCACCGGGCCTGTCTCTGGGCCTTGGCTTCCAGTACGCCGCGCTCGCCCTTGGCGGCATTGTATTGACGCCGGCCATCATCGTCCGGGCTGCCGGCGAGAGCGACGCTTACCTGTCCTGGGCAGTCTGGTCGCCGGGGGCTTCGGCCTCTACGATATCAATAGCGTACTGGATGCGCCCTGGATAGGAATTCCCGATCCGGGCGCCTGGCCTTGCTTGGCGGGCAGGCCTCCGAAGACGCGATTGAGCACGAGATTTCGCTCCGGTTGCTGCGCCACTTCGCCTCATCCGTACGCCACCAGCAGTACCGCGACGCGGATATTGTCACAGTTCGCGTCAAGGCTGTCGGAGTAAGTTAACTACCTGACGGGCTAACCCTCCTGTTTCAGCAGGTTTATCCGGACTGATTTCACTGCGTTGTCCGTTACCTGGGTGATTTCCATTGTCAAATTGTCAAGCTTCAAGGTTGTGCCGGGTTCCGGGATGGCTTCGAACCGTTCAAGGATAAGACCGTTCAATGTTTTTGGCCCGCTGGCCGGCAGGTCCCAGTCCAGTTGCCGGTTAATCTCCCGCAGCGTGGCGCTACCGTTAATCATGAATGAACCGTCATCCTGCTCGGTAATGTCAAGGTTGTAGGTCTGGGCGTCTGTCGTAAATTCGCCGACGATTTCTTCCAGGATATCCTCCAGTGTAACGAGTCCTTGAATCGTTCCATATTCATCAACCACGAAACCCAGCCGTTTTTTTGTACGCTGAAAGTACAACAGTTGTGCGTTCAGGGAGGTGCCGGAAGGCACGAAATAAGGTTCTTCGGCAATATCTTCCAGGTCCTCCCGGGTTAGTTCATCCGCGTCCTTCAGTATACGGGGAGCGCGCCTTGTATGGATGACGCCGATGAGATCGTCCAGGCTTTCCCGGTAAAGCGGCAGCCGGGTATGCGAGCTTTGACTGAGTGAATTGATGCTTTCGGCCAGGTCTTCGTTGATGTCAATCCCCGTTATTTCGTTACGCGGCACCATGATATCTTCCACCGTTACTTGTTCCAGGTCGAGAATGCCGAGCAGCATTTCCCGATGCCGGGAGGGGAGGAGTTTGGTTGCCTCTGTCAAGACGGTTCTGAGTTCTTCCCGTGACAGATTTGTATTTTCAACGGCGTCCAGTTTGAATTGAAATACCGCCAATAACTTATTAGCCAGC
The DNA here is from genome assembly GCA_965248145.1 of Gammaproteobacteria bacterium. Lineage (GTDB taxonomy): Bacteria > Pseudomonadota > Gammaproteobacteria > Eutrophobiales > Eutrophobiaceae > JAAXHV01. The sequence continues at coordinate 2,213,740 of OZ252091.1, forward strand.
TGGTTGATTGTCCAGACGAACGGATGACAGACGACCGATAACGGCTTCAATATATATGCCGCGGGGAACGCGATCCGTTCCGGGTGGAAGGCGGCTACGGTTTTGGGCGCGGCTTCCGCGAAGATCAAAAAAATAAAAGTGAGTATGATCGGTCCGACCGCATAACCGATATTCCCCATTAACCTGACTGCGATGACCACACCCAGGGAGGCCGCGTAAAAATTAACGATATTATTGCCGAACAGAATGAGACCCAGCAGACGGTCCGGATGCTTCAGCAGGTTTGCAGTCAGGACAGCGCCTTTGTGTCCGTCATTGGCGCGATGGCGCAGGCGATAACGATTTACCGCCATCATGCTGGTTTCGGAACCGGAGAAGAACGCGGATACGCCAATCAGAAGAAAAAGAATACCCGATAACAGGTAGATAGAAACATCGTCCATGGGATGTTGCCTCAGGTTGAAATGGACGACTATTTTCCGCTAAATCGGAGAGAAAATGCAAAAAAAATTTGGGGTCAGAGTAAAAATGCAGAAACTGGCGGGGGTTACCGGTTCATTCCTTGATATTTTTACTCTGACCCCAAATATCTGTTACACCTGATGTAAAATGAGTTCCAGAACGAGTTTTGAACCGAAATAAGCCAGTAGCAGGGAGATAAAGCCGCTCAGGGTCCAGTGAATTAATTTTTTGCCGCGCCAGCCCCGTGACCATCTTCCCCAGAGCACAACGGCAAATATCATCCAGGCCAATATCGAAAAAACGACTTTATGGGAGAGATGCTGTCCCAGCATGTCGTACATAAACATCAAGCCCGTAGCCAGGCTTAAACTCAGGAGGAAAAAGCCGATTGCCAGGGTTTGTACCAGCATTTCCTCCAGGGTTTGTAAGGGGGGGAGGACGTTCATCACCTTCACGGGTTGTTTATTGCGTAGCTGTGCTTCCTGGAACGCCAGAACCAGTGATAGCACCGCCCCGATTGCGAGCAAGCCGTAGGCGGTTATCGATAAAAGGATATGCATTTTCAGCCCTGCAGTGATGCCGCCGGGGACGATGCTTGTGCTGGGCAAGGCCATTTCCAGCAACAGCGCAAACGCAGCGACAGGAAAAAAAATGACAATCAGGTTGCTCATGGGCCTGAATAATCCGGCCAAAGCGACAAGTAAGGCAACAATCCAACTCATGAGCGAGAGGGCATGGTAAAATCCAAGGTTGAAACCTGCCTGGACCAGGATTTCCCGGTAGAGGATCGCGGCGTGTCCTGACAAGGCCAGCCCCGCAAGAGCGGCGATGGAATGGTTTAACGCGCCCGTCGTCAGACGCAGACGGAATATCCTGCCCCCAGCCAGGAGGCAGTGATTAAATAGAGTAATATAACGCTGACGCTGATAATAATACCGGGTTCCATTTAATATTTGTCCGCAGATGACGCAGATGAACGCAGATAATAATTTAAAATTTATAATAACAATACATATCATTGCGTAACGGTTTTATAAAACGAGTTTACTCGAATTGTGAACTGATGTCAGATTGCCTACTGGATTTCGACTGATACCATTAAAATTCACATATAATCTGCGCAAATCCATGCCCCTGTATGTATTAAACAGGGGTGCGTCATCTGCGGATATTTAAACGATCGTCTGCGTCATCTGCGGAAGAGGACAGTATGTTTGAAAATTTAAGCGGTCGGTTCAGTCGCATAGTCAAACAATTAAGAGGCCATGCGCGCCTGACGGAAGATAACGTCGCGACTACCCTGCGGGAAGTGCGTTTGGCGCTGTTGGAAGCAGACGTAGCCTTACCGGTAGTAAAGGCGTTTGTCGAGCGGGTTGAAAACAAGGCCCTGGGCGAGGAGGTATCAGCCAGTCTCACCCCGGGACAGGCGGTTGTCAAAATCGTACAGGATGAATTGATTCATCTCATGGGAGATGAACAAGCGCCGTTAAATTTACAGGTCCCACCCCCGGCAGTCATATTGATGGCAGGATTACAGGGCGCCGGCAAGACCACTACTGCTGCGAAACTGGGCAAGTGGTGCAAGGAAAAGCACAACAAATCCGTACTGGTAACCAGTTGTGACGTATACCGGCCGGCGGCCATGGAACAGTTACGGGTATTGGCGGAAGAGAATCAACTTGAGTATTACCCGGCTGACGGGCAGCAAAAGCCCGTTAAAATTGCCGTTGCCGCCCTGAAACATGCCAGGTCCCGGTTTGTTGACGTGCTGATTGTGGACACAGCCGGGCGATTGCACGTTGATGAGGAAATGATGGCGGAGATTCAGCAGGTCCATGCCGCGCTTAATCCGTCCGACACATTGTTCCTGGTGGACAGTATGATGGGTCAGGATGCCGTTAACGCGGCCCGGGCGTTTAATGAAGCCCTGGCCCTGACGGGCGTCATATTGACAAAAGCGGATGGCGATGCCCGCGGCGGCGCGGCCCTGTCAGTCAGGCACGTTACCGGCAAGCCCATCCTGTTCCTGGGCACCGGTGAAAAGACGTCGGAACTCTCCTTGTTTCATCCCGACAGGATTGCATCCCGTATACTGGGTATGGGCGATATGCTCAGCCTGATTGAGGAAGTCGAGGAAAAAGCGGACCAGGAAAAGGCGGAGAAGATTGCCAGGAAGATTAAAAAAGGAAAGGGATTTAACCTGGATGATTTTCGCGATCAAGTCAGGCAAATGCAAAGCATGGGTGGCCTCACCGGTTTGCTGGACAAAATGCCGGGGATGCCGCAATTGCCGTCAGGCACAGCCACCCAGGGCAAGGAGAGGGAACTGGTTAAAATAGAAGCAATCATTAATTCCATGACGCCCGGGGAGCGCAGGTTCCCTGCCGTTATCAACGGTTCCAGAAAAAAGCGTATCGCCTTTGGCTCCGGCACTCAAATACAGGATGTAAACCGCCTGTTAAAACAGTTTGGCAGGATGCAGAAAATGATGAAAAAATTGAGTAAAAAAGGCGGAATGGCCAACATGATGCGGGGATTGAGCGGGAATATGCCCCCCGGCTTCCGACCTTGAATATGTGGGGTCAGAGTAAAAAATATTTGGGGTCAAATATTTTTTACTCTGACCCCACATATTTCAGCAAATGATACACAAGCAGGGCTGAGAAGGCGGCAAACCAGAACAGGCTCCATTCGGCGATGTTCAGGGACAGGAAAATCCATATCGTTTCGGCGCACTCCCCGGAGCCCGTAAAAATCATTTTAAGAGCTTCAAAAATCGGGAATACGTCCATGATGAATTCCAGGCCCGGCCCGCATTCAGGCACCTGCTCCGGGGGCAAGTGCTGCAACCATACCTGTCTCATTGCGATGGCTGCGCCTGCTGCCGCACAAACCAGTGCCGTTGCGCTGTAAATACGCCGTCCGGTGATCGCCGGCCCATGTAAAAAACCGGCGAGGCAGAACAGCGCCACGCCCAGGTAAGCCACCCGTTGAAAAATACATAACGGACAGGGGTCCAGACCCTCGACGAATTGCAGGTAGTAGCCAAACCCCAGCAACAGCAGGCAGGCCAGTGCGATGAAAAAATAGAACAGACGGTGTGGAAATGAGTTCATGACGTATGGTGACAGATTCACAATAGGGTACTTAAAAATTCAGTTATCCGTTTTTCCAGCCAATAAACAGGATGACACGGCGTCCCGCCGCTGACAAATCCGATGTGCCCGCCGGTTTCGGCAAGTTCCAGTTGTACGAACCCGGACAACTCATTTTCGGCGGGGATGACGGCCTCAGTCATGAAAGGGTCGTCGCGTGCGTGGATCAACAGGGTAGGTACGTTGATGGACTTTAAATACTGGCGGGAACTGCTGCGTGAATAATAGTCATCCACCCCGGCAAAGCCGTGCAGTGGCGCGGTTATCTTATCGTCAAATTTAAAAAAATTATTCAATTGCAAGACATTACTGATATCTATAGGACAATCCCTTGAACTGAATTTAGCAATGATTTTTCGTTGTAACAGACCAATCAGGTGACGCTGGTACATCCTGGAAAAGCCACTACTGAGCTTTTTTGCTCCTTCGGCAAGAACGTAGGGGACCGAAATGGCGATCGCAGCATTTACCTGTCCCTTTCGATCCGCCTCTCCCAGGTACTTTAACAGCGCATTGCCCCCCAGCGAATAACCCACTGTCGCTATGGGAACATCGGGAAACCGCTTGTGCAAGTGGCCTATCAAAAAACCGATATCGCCTGTCTCCCCCGAATGATAACTGCGCGCCAACCGGTTATGCTCGCCACCGCACCCACGAAAGTGCATAAACACCCCGCGCCAGCCTTGTTGTTCAACGGCTGCCAGGGTCGGTCTGGCGTAATGGGAGTCAATACAACCTTCAAGCCCGTGAAAAATCACCACAATTGGGCCGCCGGTATCCGCAGTCAAACACAGGTCGATAAAATCACCATCGGGCAACTCAAGACGTTCACGAATCAAGTCCGTCTGCAACTTCCGACGAAAAAAATACGGCCACAGGGTCTGTAAATTACCCCCCGGCAACCACCACGCAGGATTGAACCGGCTTGTCACGATCTTCCCGTGTTTCATGGGTAACCATTATATGATGCAGATCTGTGTATTGGAACGTAGTTCTGGGGACAGCCTGTCCCGAAACCTCAACGGTAAAGTTCTCAAACGGGAGTTGGGAAGGCTGTTATATCGACTCAAAGCGATATTAATATGCTTGGTCCTGTAGGGGTGTGAAGAGGTTGAATGGTTGTGAAGAGGTGTTGATGGTGACTGGAGGGGGAGTATGACTTGATAGATAACCTGCTGTATTTATTAGTACTTATTCTATGGTTGCTTCTCTTAACCCACAATTTACCTAACGTTTTTTCAACGCGTTAAGCGTGAAACTTGCGACCATCTCCCAAAATTAGTGCAACGAGTAAATTGAACCGCCCCGGGTTTGCCGGAGACTCCATTTCTTGAGAGGATGGAGCAATGAACAGAAACCAACGCTATCCCCCGGAAGTTCGGGAACGGGCAGTGCGCCTTGTCTTTGAGCATCAAAATAACTATCGCTCGGAATGGGCAGCACTGAATTCAATAGCCAGTAAAATAGGGTGCACGGCTGAAACGCTACGTAAATGGGTACGGCGTGCGGAGGTGGACCAGGGAAGTCGCCCCGGTGTCAGCCGTTCGGAGCAAGAGCGTATTCGTGAGTTGGAACGCGAGAATCGGGAATTGAAGCGGACCAACGAGATATTACGCAAGGCATCGGCTTTTTTCGCCCAAGCGGAGCTCGACCGCTGACGGACGAGATGGTGGCCTTCATCGATCAACACCGGGATGAACTTGGGGTCGAGCCGATGTGCAAGCACTTGCCGATCGCCCCGTCGACGTATTATGAGCACAAGGCCAGGGCAGCGGACCCGGCGCGTATACCGGTTCGGGTAAAGCGAGACCAGGCGCTGTCTCAGGCGGTGTATCGCGTGTGGAATGAGAACTACCAGGTGTACGGGCGCCAGGAAGGTCTGGCGGCAGCTTCAGCGAGAAGGCCAGGACGTAGCCCGTTGTACGGTAGAGCGATTAATGAGGCGGCTTGAGATACAGGGGGTGAGGCGCGGCGGCAAGCGTTGGACGACGCTACGTGATGCGGCTTTGCCGCAGCCGGCTGACCAGGTGAACCGGCAATTTGCCGCCACCCGGCCGAACCAGTTGTGGGTGGCGGATATCACGTTTGTAGCCACCTGGTCCGGCTTTGCCTATGTGGCGTTTGTCGTGGATGTGTTTGCCCGGCGCATTGTGGGCTGGCGGGTCAGCCGTTCACTGCGTACCGAGTTAGTACTGGATGCGCTGGAACAGGCCTTGTGGTCACGACACGATACCGTTGGCTTGATTCATCACAGTGACCGCGGCAGCCAGTATCTGTCGATCCGCTATACCGAGCGGTTGGCGGCGGCCGGGATTGAGGCTTCGGTAGGGAGTGTGGGTGATTCCTATGACAATGCTCTGGCAGAGACGATCATTGGCCTGTACAAGACGGAAGTGATCCGGACGCGGGGGCCATGGAAGACCCTGGATGACGTGGAATATGCCACCCTGGAATGGGTGGACTGGTTCAATCATCGACGCCTGCTGGCGCCCATCGGCAATGTGCCACCGGCTGAGTATGAAAAGATGTACTATGATGAGTTTGACGGGTCATGCAAAGCGGCATGACTCAAACTAACAGGTCTCCGGGATTCCCGGGGCGGTTCAAATTTAGGAGAGGTTAAACGTGAGGGGCTCCACTAAATCCCCTTAAAGGCATTGAATTGCTCGCTCCTATTGCCTACTATAAAACTCACACATGTTGCTTGATGCGGGCATTTATCAACACACGCTTTTCACATATAAATTGGACCCGGATGCATACCTGATAGTCTCTTGAATGATATGAAAATACTTAACAATGAGCTTTTGAGAACATTCAAAACAGTTGTTGAAACAGGAAGTATCACTGCGACTTCAAAAATAGTGAATAAGACACAGTCTGCAGTTACATTACAAATAAAGCGGTTGGAAGAATTAGTCTCAGGTTCCATCTTTACACGTAAAGGTAAATCAATGGTGCTTACTGCAAAGGGAGATATCCTTCTTGAATATGCAAAAAAGATATTGGCGCTAAATGATGAATGTATTTCCCGGATAAATGGCGAAATTATGAAAAGCACCGTAAAAATTGGAATACCCGCCGAGATAGCATTGAGTGTATTCCCTCAAATCCTTGGAACATTTTCAGCTTTACACAAGAATGTCACATTAAATGTATCCTGTGACTTAAGTTGTGAATTAGTGAGAAATATTGAACTTATGAATCTTGATATCGTCCTGGCAATTCACAATAACGAACATTCAAGTATGTTGAGACGGGTTTGGAAAGAAGCGGTCGTTTGGGTGATGAGCAAAAATTTTGTACTGAACACGGATGCAAAAATACCGTTGGTTTTGTTCCCGAACGGATGCAGATACAGGTCCAGAATCCTTTCAGCACTCGCTAAAAACAAGCTGGATAGTGAAATCATTTATTGCAGTCACAATTTACCGAGTAATCAGGTTGCAATCGAAAGTGGATTGGGTATTTCGGCCTTGACTGTCTCATGCGTGCCGGAGACGATGAAGATGATATCCCATAACGACATCCTGCCAAGGCTGGAAAACGTTGAAATTGGTCTCTACTATAATCCTGAAACATCAACGACGGCCGTGAATGAATTGGCAAAAGAAATTACAGAGATATTGGACGCCAATATTTCTGATAACCAATTATAAGAGCAGCGATGGAAAAAAGCTTGCTTTAAAAATCATGAGAGACATTTTGCTCCTGCGCACAATATATCAATACAGCTTATCAAGAAAATCGTCAAGCAGTTTGTTAAATTGCCCTGCTCTTTCCCAGAACATCAAATGTTTCCCCATGAAATACACTTCAGCAGCCGGTGTATTTTTTGAAACCCAATTTTCAGTTTTAATTTTCCAATCTTCCTGCATTACGTATAACAGTGGTATTTGTTCACCCAGAAGTACCAATTCATTTTCATAATCAGCGTAGGCGCCTGTTTCATTTAATAAGGCAGCAACTGTATTGGAAGTCTGACTGGATATCCGGGCAATCCATTTGATGTTTTCATGGGTTGCATCTTCAAGCATCCATTGGGCAAGTTCGACATTATATTTCTGACGATTCATAAGAGGTGTCATGGTAAACCACTCACGCAATCCATCCGCGTCATCTCTACTGTACCAGACGAAATCCTTGCTGTTATCTTCCCCAATTCCCGTTGGCAAACCATCGATAACAACAACTCCTCTTATATTCCGTATCCCGGCTATATGTACATATGCAAGTAAGTCCAAAACCCCGTACGAATGACCAGCCAGAACCACGTTCTTCAAATTTAATTTTTCTATGAATGTTTTCAAATCATTGCCGTGCTGGTGGTAGGTGTGGCCTTCGATGGTTTTAGTGCTTAATCCCTGCCCTCTCGGATCATAACTGATCACTCTGTATTTACTTGAATTATCATAATATTCCAGTTGGCGTTCAAACACCTGAGTGGATAATGTCCAGCCGGGTATCAGGATAACGGGAATTTCACCATCGCCCGCTTCTTCAAAATACAGGGATAAACTGTCAGATATTTCGACGTATCCGCTATTCAATGATATTGCGTTTTCCACACCACAAAGGAACAACGACAGGCTAAGCAGGAATCTGGTTATGACATCAGGATTTATATTTTTTTGCTCTTGCATAAAATATAAATGCAATGGAATTTAATAACAGTTGCGCGGCAAGTATGCCGGTTATGTTCGCTAGGTCGTATGCAGGTGCTACTTCCACCAAATCAATACCTAAAATGTTCCCGTCGCATTTCTTGGCGAGTAATTGTATCAATTCCAGCACCTCGTAATATAAAAAGCCACCACTACTGGGGGTTCCTGTACCCGGAGCAATGGAAGGATCGAAACCATCGATATCAATTGTAATGTAATAAGGTACACCGTTGGGTATCCGTTTAATGACTTCTTCATTGCCCAAGGATCGGACATCCCGCACGGATAAAATGTCAGAGTTTGCAGCTCGTGCGGCATTGAAATCACTGATATTTGAAGACGAGACGTCACGAATCCCTAGCTGTGTCATACCCGATATATGGCCCATTTCAGATGCGCGTCGTAACGGATTGCCGTGGCCATAACGAACTCCATGCCTTTCATCAACAAAATCAAGATGCGCATCAAAATGAATAATATGAATGGGTCCAAGATCGCTGAACGCATCAATTACGGGTGCGTGTACCGAATGGTCACCTCCCAGTATTACCGGCATGGCTCCAGCGCGCAGAATTTTTTCTACCGCAAAACGAGTGTTCTCATGGCTTTTAACCATATCGGTATGAACAATATCCGCATCGCCCACGTCAACTATGGTTACATCTTCTTTCGTCAAATAAAGCGCATCATCTTCATGATTATATACGCCGCCATGACCAAACGAAAAAAGTGTCGATGCCTCGCGAATCGCTCTTGGTCCAAAACGTGCGCCTGAACGCCACTGTGTCCCCATGTCATTAGGAACCCCTAACACGGCTACATTTGCGTCGATGTTGTCCCAATCAAGACATATTGGATTTTTACCGAAAGTGGAGTGACCCACAAATGGAAGGTTCAGTCTACCACTTTCATATCTGTTTGGAATATCTAGTTTTTTACTCATTATTACACCCGCTAGGCGACTTATGTTTGGGAATCTCTGGATAAGTCCCAGATGGACTTATTCATGGCAATCTTAAATCCCAGATAATCTAATTATTCTTATAGGTAATCGATATTATTTTCTTTGAACAACCTGATGAGAGATTGCAATTGTCCTTCGTTGTTTTTCCATTTTCCAACTGAAGACTGATAAACGGGTTGTCGTACCTGTGTCGCACTGGCGGTTGTCGCAGCGCTCTTGTTTTCATAAAACTGTAGACAGGCTTCCTCCCATTCAAGTCCGCAAAACTCGACAATACGCCGGCTTTGCTGCTTCTGATCATGTACCAGATTTTCATAGTTTACTTCCAACATGTTATCGCCAATTACAGCTCGCCAATGCTGCATCAATTGATGGTAAGCAATATAATATTTACCCAGATCCTCTAGATCATAGGAATAAGGATATGCATGAGTGAACATGGTCTTGTATATGGCATAGCATGTGTCCATTGGATTACGGTTAAGGTGAATGATCCTGACTCTGGGTAAGGCAGCATGGATAAGCCCGCAATAAAGAAAGTTCTGAGGCATTTTATCGATAAAATATGGCGTATGACCGGTTCGCGGGCGGGTGCTGTCCAGGTAAGCCTGGCCCAGAGCCTTCTTGTCCACTGTCAGACTCTTCTCTACCAATTCCAGTTTCGAAAACATTCGTTCGCCCGAACAATTTTGAACAGCTTTGACTAATTCAACAGCAAAGTTATTCAACTCACCCGCTGAATATACCTTGCTGTGACTGGCCAGGATACGTTCTACCAATGTGGTTCCTGTTCGCGGCAACCCCAGGATAAAAATAGGCTCATCCGTATCATGGCCGCCACTCTTGTCCATTAAGCTTTCCGGGTTATGTGTGGATATCAATTTATCCAGTGTATCTATATCACTTTCCAAGTCATAGTCCATGTGTTTTCGCTGAAGTTGATTGGCCGACTCTAAATGTCGAAATGATTCAGCGTATCTTTTTACATCCTCAAGCTCCTTGGCCAATGAATAATGAATCAACATCTTCCCTCTCCATCCGGTTATTCCGGACGACAAGAGAGATGACATTTGCTCAATGTGGTTATCGTTTTCCGAATAGGTTCGTAAATCCGAACGAGTGTAATAAGCTTTGTAATCATGAGGATTGAGCTGAATAGTACGATTACAGGTAGCTTCAGCAGCATCAAGCTCACCAACCATCCGCTGAACTGACGCCAGATTGTATAAATAGTGTGCATTGTTGGGCTCGGCAGTCACAGCCTGCTGAAAAAATTCCAATGCTTTATGCTGTTCATTACAAAAGCTGAAGATTGCACCAATACCATCCAGAGTACCGGCGGATGATGGTTTTAATTCAGCCGCCTTTAACGCTGCTGCCAAGGCACCTATCTGATCACCTGTCTTTATTCGGCATCGACCCAACTGCATATAATAGAATGGATCAGACGGCCGGAGGTCAAGTGCCTTTTTGAAACAATCAGCTGCATATTGAAAATTATTGCCGCGGAAGTTAATTTCCCCCAAAAGTTCCCAGCCATGGGGGTCCCTTCGGTGCCGCCTGATATAATCGTTACAATAGATAATGGCGTCGGTTAAATTATTGCTGTTCACCAACTTCCTTACATGAGGTAAGGTACTTGCCTTATTAACAGATTGTTCCTTCATCCAGTCTCCCGTATCAGGAAATTTTCTTTTTACGAACAGATCGTAGCGTAACCTGGAATATATTAGAAACGGAAAAAACACGACATCATATACTGACCAACGCAAGGGCCGGTCAGTAAACTGAAAAACCATTACTCCCGTGATACTCAAAAATACTCATAACCTATATTCAAACCGACCGTGCGTGGACGGGAAATATTGAAGAAAGCAGAACGTGTCCCAAACGCCGCTGCTGGAACGCCGCCCGTGATGCCCTCCTCGTTGAAGAGGTTGCGCACGTATATGCCGGCCCGCCACTGACCCGCCTCCAGGTTCAGCGAGACGTTCCAGATGGAGAATTCATCCATAACGAAAAAGTTACGACCAAACTGGGAAGTCGGGCTTATGGCTGAATTGGCCTTACCGCGGTAGGACCCATCGATATGATAATGGAGCATCCATTCAGCGCCCAACTTTAACGGCTGTCTATAGTCAACGCTGATGGTCATGGAGTGCTTGGGAGTACCCGGTAAAGTATCACCTTTAATCGCCTCCACGCCAACAACGGGGTCCAATGGCGGGTCAAAAAGAGTCGCAAATGACGGCAGATCACTAACGCTGGAACTTTTGGTTACCTCGGCGTCAGTATAGGCATAACCAAAATTGAAAGACAACTCCTCCGTAAGACGCCCGTTGAGTTCCAGTTCCATACCAATAGTCTCGGCCTCATTACCATTGAATACTGCAAACAGGAGGGAAGGACTTGCGTCTTCAAACTGAAAATTCTCCCACTCAATAAAATAACCTGCGAGAGTATAGTTTACCTTATCCCATAAGGTTCCTTTAATACCGACCTCCCAGTTGGTCGCCTCGTCCGGTTGGTAACTGTTAAATACCGGTAATGATGCAAAAACGCCGGCCGTAGGCAAGGCATTGGCCCCGCCGCGCCGGAAACCCTCGGCCCGGGTTGCATAGAGCATCATGTTCTCTGTGAAGTCATAGGAGGTATTAAATTTCAGGATATAATCACTGAACGATTCCTCATTCGGACCAATGACGGATTTGCCTATGGGGTCCACGCCATCGGAGGCACACAGGCTGCCGCAGAATGGAAAAGTAAAAATAAAATCATTTGAGAATTCCTGCCAGAAACCGCGCACCCCTCCGGTCACCTGCCATTTGTCGGAGATATGGAAGGTAACCTCTCCGAAGACGGCGATATCTTCAAATTTAGTGATTCGATCAGAGGTGAAAACCAGATCACCAAGCTGCGGATTGGCATGGATGTTCAAAGTGGCTGCATCAAAAGGCTGCAACCCCCAAAACCATTGGTCAAAATCCAGCGTATCTTCGACATCCTGGTAAAAAGCGCCAATTACGTAATCCAACCGATTCCCTGTCTCAGAGGCCAGACGTAATTCCTGCACAAAACCCTCATCTTCATTGCTGACAAGTTCGTCCGAAGCAAGCCGCGGATAAAACCCATAAAAATAAGCGAAATTGAGCGCGTCCGGAGCATACACTGCTTCAAAGGCGCCGGTCCTGTCAGTCCTTACCGCTTCATCCACCTTGTAATACGATGTATTTGAAGTCAGTGTGGCGAAACCAAAATCGACGTGAACGTCCAAACCTACCACGTCAACCTGTTGCCCGTAGGGTTGATCTCTTAACACGAGATGTTCATTATTACCTGTCGCGGGAAATACCGTGGCGCCATTGGGAAATGCGCCGCCTTCAACGCCGCCGACATTGGGAAAAATCGACCCCGGAAACTGAGGCGTGCTGTTATCAACGCTCAGACTCGGAACACCCGGGTTGGCAACCTGCGGGTTATCCTCATTGGAATCCTGGTGTTGATACCTGATTAGGGCATCCAGTGTATCTGTCGGTTGCCATAATAATGTAGCGCGTAACCACCAGTTGTCTGCGTCATTCACGTTGCTTTTCGGGTCGAGCACGAAGCCGCTAGTAACATCGCCCGGAATTGCGGGAACAGGCGTCCCCGAATTGTCAATTTTTACCCGACCTTTGGCGTCAACGAAACCGCCTGACTCTTTATAGCCACCAGCGACACGCAGGGCAAGTTGATTCTCGACCAGAGGAATGTTGACAACTCCGTCAGCGCCATAACCAAGCTCATCGGAGTCATCGGTAACGTCAAAGTGACTGTCAACTTTCCATGAAAATTTTTCAAAATCGGGAACTGCAGGGATGAAACGGATGGTACCTCCAACCGCACCGGAACCGTACAATGTGCCTTGTGGCCCGCGCAATACCTCAACCCGTTCCATGTCCTTGAGAGTCATGGCGAAGAAAACAGGCGTTTCACCAAAATAAGTCGATACGGCTGATACATTCTGCGCACCTACGCTGATATTATTTGTCCCCGCCTGCGCGTTCAATCCGCGCATGATGAAATTATTATTATTTCCCCGTGTAACCGGCCCCTGATCTATGTAGGCCAGACCCGGAACAATACGAGACAGATCCCCCAAACTAAATACCCGCTTGCCTTGCAGTGAAGCGGATGTAATGGCGCTGATATTATAAGGGACATCCTGTACTGACTCAGAGCGGCGGGTCGCAGTAACGACGATTTCTTCCAGTAACTGTGATTGTGCGGACTGTGTCGCGGTAACGCAAGCAACTGCAGCCGCCAAAGCTTTTAACCGGAAGCATCGATTTATCAGTTTTGACTCGGTTAAACCAGCGGGCACTGATATACCTGCCCGGCTATCATCTCTCGATAAATCTGGAAATTTCATATTACTCTCCCGACATATGGATTTCTCAAACAGGTTTATGATTCAAAACTGATAATATACAGATTCAAATGCGATAACTATTTGTAATTTTTAATAAAAATATAAAATAAATTAATGATTCGGATGCAACTTATCGTAGTAAAGTAACTGTCAGAAATTAAAAATTGAAATGGGAATATTTTCTGATGCTGAATAACGAACAAAAAAATTTACAGCCGGAAATGGATATTAACAACTATATCGGCAAATCGATGGTGACCAATAAGGAACTGGATACCATTGAATTAACCACTCTTCAGTTTTGTGCAGGGGTAGCAAAATCATTGTTTATCACTTCAATTGCAATATTTGTTTTCTTTGTGCCTATAACTGTTGATGGGAAGACAGATATTGCTTTCAGCGTTATCTACAATTTTTTTATTGATTTTAGCGGTAACATCGGTTTGTGGATTATTACAGCGGTCATTGTCATAAATGCACTGTGCAGCATTTACGCAAGGTATCTGTCTGATTCAGACACGGCTTTAAACCGCTATTACGCACACGACTCAGCCATACATCCGGCTTGTTATCTTGCCGGCGCCATATTCGCCGTGATATTTGCCTTGCATGTGTCACTGACCGGATATACGGGTCCTGAAATGATAGTCGGAGACAAAACCGGCGGGACTGTAATTCCTGCAATCGTTGTAGGTGTTGCATGGATAATTCCAGTTGGGGCTTTTTTTATGCCATTTATACTCAGTTACGGCGGTATAGATTTTGTCGGAACAATTTTAGAACCGTTCATGAGACCAGTTTTCAGGGTCCCCGGTAAAAGCGCCGTGGATGCAATAGCATCATTGGTGAGTTCATCATCCATGGCAATTATTATTACCAGCCGGCTCTACAAATCCAACGTTTATACGAAAAGAGAAGCCGCAGTTATTGCCACGTGTTTCAGTACGGTTAGTGTCGGGTTTGCGTTTCTGACAATTAAAACCGCTGGCTTGGCTGAACACTTTTTACGCGTGTATTTCCCCGCCTTGCTGATTGCCTTTTTGGTGACCGTTGTGATGGTCAGAATTCCGCCTTTATCCGGAAAATCTGATCTTTATAAAAATGTCGAAGCACCGGCACGTTCCAATAACGAACCCGCAATCAAAAGAAATATTTTTCAGTTGGGATTAGAGAGAGCAGCAAAAAGAGCGATTATTTCGAACAACATTCTCCGGGAAATCAGGGATAGTTTAATTGATGGCTACATGGTCGTGCCAAAAGTACTCAGTCTAATTTCGGCGGTTGGAATATCCGGAATGATAATTGCCGAATATACGCCTGTTTTTAATTATCTGGGATACTTGTTTTATCCAATAATAAAGCTAATGGGCATTCCGAATGCCGCTGAAATTTCTCCTTCCGTGCCGGTAGGCATAGCTGAAATGCTTTTGCCGGTGTTACTTATAGCGGATAATCTGGATAATATAGATATCAAAGCCCGTTACTTCGTCGCTGTACTCTCCATGGTACAAGTTATCTTTTTCTCGGAAACAATCGTGGTCATGTTGGCTGTAAGGATTCCTGTAACGTTACGAGAGCTAGTTATTTGTTTTATCGAAAGGACATTGATTGCTATACCGTTAGTTTCATTGGCAGCGCATATATTATTTTGACCCACTTGTACGTCGTCAAAGCGTGTAGACAGCTGCTTCAACCTCTTGTTCTCCGCTTCCAACTCGCTCAGGCGACGCAACTCCGAGACGCCTAGCCCGCATATCTCACCGATAATTGGAAAAGGGTCTCAATCCCGCGTATAATGTGAGTTTGATCAATAGCTTACATCAAGATGGAGAAGAGACCCTATGACGACACAGTGTACTCCTGAACAATTAGCATTTCAATCGTTTGGCCGCCGCAACGTGGTGGGACGGTTTGACGGTGGTCGGCTGACTTCGGACGCCGGCGGGCTGCTGTTAGGCGAGGTAAACCGGCAACTTGACTTGCTGCCCCGGATAGCGGCGTGCTTCACTGACTATCGCCATACGGGGATGATTGACCACACGCTGGGTGAGTTGTTGGCGCAACGTATTTACGGGTTGGCGTTGGGGTATGAGGATATCAACGACCATGACGAGTTGCGTGCCGACAGTCTGTTGGCGTTATTGGTGGGCAAGCCGGACCTGACCGGGGCGGGACGCCGTCGGGCACGTGACCGGGACTATGCGTTAGCGGGGTCGAGTACCTTGAACCGGCTGGAGTTGGGCACCGCGGCGCAGGCGCCCGCTCATCGTTACCAGAAGATAGTGGCCGACCCGGAGGGGTTGGACCGGTTGCTGGTCGACGTGTTCCTGGACTCGCAGCAGCGGCCACCGGCGGTGTTATGGCTGGACCTGGATGCGACGGATGACCCGTTGCACGGCAATCAGGAAGGGCGCTTCTTTCATGGTTACTACAAGTCATACTGCTATCTGCCCTTATATATTTTCTGTGGGGAGCACCTGCTGTGTGCGCGACTGCGACCGGCGGACCGTGATGCGGCGGCGGGCAGTGTGACGGAGTTGTCACACATCATCGGTCAGATTCGGCAACGCTGGCCGGCGGTGCGGATTATTATCCGGGGGGATTCGGGCTTTTGCCGGGAGGACATCATGGGTTGGTGCGAAGCCAATGAGGTGGGTTATCTGCTGGGTCTGGCGCGTAACAAGCGGTTGGTGAAGCGGATTGAGCAGGCCTTGCACAAGTCCCAGCGGCGCCAGCTGCAGACGGGTGTGGCCTCACGGCGGTTTCGGGAGTTCCGTTATCGCACTTTACAGACCTGGTCGCGCAGCCGCCGGGTGGTGGCCAAGGCGGAGTACCTGGCCAAGGGCGCCAACCCGCGCTTCGTGGTCACTAACCTGGACTCCAGGACGGCCGGCCCGCAGGCCCTGTATGAGGATTTATATTGCGCCCGGGGTGAGATGGAAAACCGTATCAAGGAGCAGCAACTGGGGTTGTTTGCCGACCGCACCAGCACGGCGACGCTGTGCGCCAACCAGTTGCGCCTGTATTTGTCCTCGTTCGCCTACGTGCTGATGCACGGCCTGCGGCGCTTGGGACTGGCCGGCACCCGCTGGGCCAAGGCGCAATGTACCACCATCCGGGCGAAGCTGCTGAAACTGGCTGCGTCGGTGCGCATCACCACACGCAAGGTGTGGTTATCGTTTGCCTCAGGCTACCCGTACCAGAATGAGTTCGCCGCAGTGCTGGCCAATCTCCATCGATGCCCGGCCCGAGCGCCGCCCGGATAGCCCGCCTCCGCCTTCCCACCAGCCTGGCAACGACGGTGACAGCAGCGTCGATGGCCTCACTCGTCCTGAGAACAACACCGAACCGGAAATACCAGGCTAATACTTGGCTGACTACTGCGTTTGCCCGCTTCACAGGCCCACATCACTGCCTGCCTACCTGCCAGTCCTCTCCGGGGCCGCATCGAAAGGTGTCAATCAACCAAATTGTGACTGTTTGACACCCCGTAGCAAGATTGGTGAGATATGCGGGCTAGGCCCCCGTACTTCTTGCGCTAGGTGTAAAACGTCGCATCGCTGATCCCGTACTTGTGATCTTTCCCCCGGATCAGACCCACAGTAGTTGAGGGAAAATGGATCAAATCATGCTGCCTGTTGGGCGAAAACAGCCGGTGGTATATTGTCTAATGAGTTATGTTTCTGCAGATGGTCGTAGTGGTCTCGCCAAGCCGCGATAATCTGCTTGGCATAAGACCACACCATCAGCGTGCATACACTCACTAATATCTCACACATTGATGTGCACACCCGGATCATCTATCCTGTTTTCATGCGTTTTAATGGTGTCTGACCCTTTCTGAGAGTAACGAAGTATTAACATGAAATTTACGGAAGTTGTCGAGCACTGCAAAGAAACGGGGCTGTATGTAGGTTATGTGCCAGGTTTTACGGGCGCCCATTCTCAGGGAAAAACCCTGGATGAACTGAATAAAAACCTGCAGGAAGTCGTTGCCATGTTGCTTGAAGATGGAAAACACACAAAAACTTAATGAAAATAGCCCCAAAATAATGTTGGGAAAAATGTTGGAATAGACAACATGGACGATATAATATATTAATAATATCAATCAGTTATATTATATTTTCGACTCCGGCCATCGGTGCCAGATTCTTAAGCAGTTGGTAGTGTCAAGAATCTTTCGCACTTTTTTCTTTGGAGTGATTCCGGTTATCAATCATGCTGCTAAGTAGGCAGCTGGCACCGTTCAATGTGGCACAGGCCTATTGCCTTGTGCTATTGAATTGATCTGGTTTCTGATGTGTAGCTGAACAAATTAGTCTGTTCCTGAAACAAATAAGTTTGTAATCGAAATAAAAAAGTTTGTAACTAAGCAGAGATTAGTATGGGTCATGTGTGTCGCTACTAGTCTTTATTTATGGATAGAACGAGACAATACTGGATATCTGGATTTGGTGGTTGATTTAATGTAATTGGGGCTTGTGTTCAATTAAAATGGTTGCTGTTGATTAACGCTCTATGTCGTAATCGATGTCAGTTTTTTTAGGTGGGTGGTAGCCTTCCTTGTCAGTAGTACCACCATTAGGATGGTGAAGTCGTTGGTAGCCACTAAGTATGTCCTTTGTCACAATAATTGTATTTTCGATTTGTTCTGTTGACAGGATACGGAGGTATTCGCTGAATGCCATCAAGTTTCCCTTATCAGCTTGTTCTAAAGCCCTGATATAAAGTCCTCTGTTTTCTGTTCTGATGAGAGGTGGAAATTCCCCTTTTCGAATGTAAACGTAAGCCATGAGTAGGCGTGAGACGCGTCCGTTGCCATCTTGGAACGGGTGAGTGCGGGCGAAACGGTGATGTAGCCAGGCTGCTTCGACATGTGTAGGTAGGTTCTGTTTTTGGATGTCTGAGTATAGTGAGAACAGTTTGTCCATTTCTGATTGTACGTGAACTGGTGGACAATATTCAAAAAAGACGCCGTCTTCGCGTAGTGGATTATTATCACTTATTTTATATTCACCCTTGCGTTCAAACGGGATTGATACGTGCATTGCCTGTTCGCCCTTGAGGGAGATACCGGTAACGGTCATCTGGTGACGAGTAATTAGTTTGTGCCAGGTTTTGATGGTGGAATGTGTTAAGGGTTTGTTGTTCTTAATGTCGTTGAAAACCATTCCCAATGCCGTTTCCTGGTCGCGAAGCAAGCCCTTTATTGTTTCATCATTTATGTCTTCCAGCGTGTGAGATGAAACGATGCTGCCCAGTCCTTCGGTGATTAATTGCTCAGTCACGCCGCGCTTTAAGGTGTACAGACCTTCAATTTGTCCGGTCTCGATAGCAAATGCTCGGCGTCGTTCGGTCAGCCAGATATTCAAGATAGTTTTATCTATGGCTTTGTCTGTGAGCTGTTTATAGAGTTGGTGCCATTGTGTAACCAGGTTATCGTAGACAGGAGAAACCCATGTTTCAGCGCCGTGGGGCAGTCCTGTCAGAGGTTTCCATATTGACTCGCTTGGTTTGTTGTATTGTTCAGGCATGGTTATGGCATAACGGATTTAGAATCCTACAGCAGGTCGTTTTTGCTAATTTTATTATATGAAACATTAAATATGAAGAAAAAAGTGGTGTGTTACAAACTTATTTATTTATTATTTCATTGCTAGACATGCACATAGATGAATTGGTTACAAACTTTATTTATGAAAAGAGAGAGTAGGTTAACGTAGGATATTGATCGTAGGTTCATTCAGTTACAAATTTATTTGTTCATCTACATGATGGAGTAGTCACTATCAAGATGGTTGGGATTCTGGCTCAGACCAGTCTTTTCACGGATTAACCTGACCTCTAGTTCCGGAAACTCGGTGACCCTGACAGCAGCTTTTTCCCCTGGACAATTTCGTCCATTTCCTGAACGCTGGCGGGCTACTCATTGAACTGTTCATTTTTCATCTGACCGTTCCTGTAATCTTGATAACCGCCACTTATATGCCAAAGGCGCACAATGTCAGATTTGCTTTTCAACAGGCAGTAAATATTAAATTTATTGTCTAAAATCTTGTTGGGATAATCGTTGGGTAAAGAACAGTGAAGTGATATAAATCAAATTAAAAACAACAGGTTATTAATCTATTTATATTCCCTCTCCCAGTACCATATTCCCCATTCCTCCGACTCCCGTTCACCATTTCTGCGAAACTTGCCCCAGTATGGTGTTGAGCAGGGGGCATGTCACCCGTAATCCGCCCCACCTTGGAGCTCCAGAGACACTATTAAAGTTTCTCCTTGATTTGCGTCCTTACCCATATTGAGAATTCGGGGTCTTCTATGGGCCAATCACCTGACCATCGATCCACGACACCTAAACTAGTAAGCCGTCTGAGCGCCGTTTGCACCTTGTCAATTGATGGAGGCTCGCTACCTAGTGATTGCCCAATTGCTTCGCGTGTCTCTTTAGAAAATGGTTTTTCTGTACCGAGTGCAAGTTGGGCTACCGTGGCGCGTTGAATGTTCGAGCGGTGAGGTTCTCATGAGGATAATGCCATGTATCTTTTTTCATGTAGGCATTTATAGCACAAAAATCCTATATAGGAAAAGTGTGCTATAAATGCCTATAAACTGATGGTGACAGGTTCTTTAAATTTTGATGCTTAACAAGTAGTTCCGGGGACACAATACTTAATTACGTATAACCCGGGTCATCAGGCCGCGCAGGATGAGTTGGATAATTGTGGTGAGAAAGTCATTCGCCGACATCCAGGTTATCCCCGATTGCGGAGACCACATCATGTATCACTCCGACCAAAAGGCCGCTATCGAAAAATCTCATAGCGCACCCCGGCTTTCTGACTGGCGGTCCTGATGCGGTATTCAAACCGGCCTTCCAGGCCATCTGCGTCATAAATCACCACCGCCGGCTGCTTTCCGGTCAGGTGACTGAAAAACAGCGCTTGTTGCACGCTGTCCAGGCTGCTACTTTTGTCCAGGCCGCCCTCGTAGACCACCGTGCTGGTCTCACAATCCACCTTTACGTAATTGCGACCGCCGGCAGACGTGTACCCGTGACGGGTTTCCGTCTCCCCGTTGATCGCGGTACAAAACCGGTGATTGTAATCATTTTCTGACGCTGTCTTGCGGGGCGCCGACTGGTCTGTTTCTTTTATCGACAAATCGGTGCTCCCCTGCGCAGAAAGACCTGACCGTGTACCAGCATGGCAATGCCGCGGCAGTTTGCCGGCGTGACAACCCTCGGCGTCCGTCCGCCCGGGATGCCCCTGGACCGACAGCGCCACCGATAGCAACAGGCCGGTGCACACCAGCTTCATCAACAACCCTTTAATACGCGTCAATACCATCACAAGGACCTTTTCAACAGAATTTTTCGACGTTTATAACCACTTTTTGTGCCCGAAAACATACCTGTTAATTTACCATAAAAGGTAAGCATTATCAAATACATATGTGCTAAAATATGTTCCTGGACAGCAGCGGATGGATGTGCCTGGAGATATTTGCGGAATTCGTTGTTTTTATTTTTATTTCTTGATAAAGTGTCCTTTATAAGGGACATACTACGTGCGCAACAATTGTTGGATGAGATTTAGGTGGCATTATGAAAACAAAAAGATTTGATGTGGTCGACTTCCTGGAGAGCGATGAGGCAATAGTTGAATACCTCAACGCTGTACTTGAAGAAAATGATGCCGAGTTTTTCGTCAAGGCTGTTGGAGACGTTGCCCGCGCTAAAGGCATGATGGGAATAGCCCGGTCAACCGGTTTAGGCAGGCAAAACCTGTACCGATCGCTGTCCAGCGGTGGTAATCCACGTATAGGGACGCTTTTCCGAGTACTGGATGCTCTTGACATCAGGCTTTCAGTTGCCCATTGACGAATTACATGCGTAATTTGTCCAGGCTTTAAGGTGCCATCCACTCATATTATGAGAATAACTGAATTAGTTATTCAGATATAAACCTTAAGGAGGAGAAATGACCGAATACAATGTTAAACGTCCATTGAAACGTGAGGCCATCCATCCGGGTGAAATCCTGCGTGAAGATGTTCTGCCGGCGCTTGGTTTGTCCATCAGCGAGATGGCCCGGCGGCTGGGCGTTTCGCGCCAGCAAGTTCACAGGATCCTGGCTTGCACCCATCCCATAACAGTGGAAATGGCGCTCAGGATGGGCAAACTCGTTGGCAACGGTCCGGAACTTTGGTTGTGGTTGCAACAGAATTACGACCTGAGCCGTACTGAGAATGGTCTGAGTAGGGAGTTGGAAAAAATAAAACCGGTTGAGACGGCGCAAACAAATTTTATAAGTTATTAGCGAAAGTTACACGGGATAAACTGAGAACAAGACTATAGATCAATGACTTGAAGATATGCTGTGATCGCAATCATTATAGACATGGAGAAGACAACCAGGGATATCCATGGCGCTTACCTTTCCGGATTCGATAAACGACAGTTCCAGGACGATTAATAATTCCTGACCTTTATCCGTGGTAGTCGAGTTCACCACGGCGCCGATATTCCTTTCCTCTCCGGTCGGAACCAGCGCAACGCCCGGTTGCAGGAGGCTCCTGTTGTCCGTCGTTGCATGGCACAGGCGCCGTTTGACTTTGCCACGATAGCGCAGGCGTGCGACGATTTCCTGTCCCGGGAAACAACCTTTCGTATATGACAGTGCGCCCAGGGTATCCAGGTTCAGTTCCTGGGGCAGGAAGCGCCCGCTTGTTTCCGGGTAGAGCAGAGGAATGCCTTGTCTGATGAAGGCCGTTTCCCCGGCGTAGCTGTCCATTCCGGGTAGATGAGGTAACTGCGGGATTTTTTCTGTCTCTGCTCCTGTATCGACAATATGTACGTCTGCGCGCAAGACGTACATTTTCAGGCGCCTTACGAATGCCTCTTTCAGTATGCCGGGCAGCAGCAACCAGAAAGTCTCACCCAGCCGGGCCAGGATGAAGGTGGCGATCACCCTGCCTTTGGGGTCGCACCAGGCACTGAGGTCGGCTTGGCCGGAGGCCAGGCCGGCGACGTCGGTGGTGAATTGTCCATGCAGAAATCCGGCGGCGTCCGCGCCGTCAATCCTGACAGGCGTAAGGAAATCAATCGAGGTTGTCTTCATTGATTTTTCCTATAAGGGCCAGGTAATCAGGATTGTCCGGCACTGCCTGGCCGGTAATCCAGGCGTAAATATCAGGATCAGCCTCCTCCAGCAGGTCTTTGAACAGGGATTGTTCCCCGGCGTTGAGTCGGGGGTAGTGCAGTTCCAGGAAACGTTGCAACAGCAGGTCCAATTCCCGGGTGCCACGGCGGCAACGCCAGCGTAGGCGTGAGTTGGAATTGACAGGCTCTCCCATCACAACAATTTTGTCGCCAGCGATTTTTTTATTTCAGCGATGGCTTTGGCGGGATTCAGGCCTTTCGGGCAGGCATTGGTACAATTCATGATCGTGTGGCAGCGATAAAGGCTGAACGGGTCTTCCAGTTCATTCAGCCGAGCATCGGTGTTTTCATCCCGGCTGTCGATAATCCAGCGGTAAGCCTGTAATAAAGTCGCCGGCCCCAGGTAGCGTTCGCTGTTCCACCAGTAACTGGGACAGGACGTGGAGCAACAGGCGCAGAGAATACATTCGTATAAGCCGTCCAGTTTTTCCCGGTCTTCCTTGGATTGCAAGCGTTCGCGCTCTTCCGGAGCAGGGGAGCTGGTCTGCATCCAGGGCTTGATAGAGGCGTACTGTGCGTAAAAATGCGTCAGGTCGGGAACCAGGTCCTTGACGACCTGGGTATGGGGCAGGGGATAAACCCCTACGTCACTTTTAATATCATTGATATCTTTGGTGCAGGCCAGCGTATTGACACCGTCGATATTCATGGCGCAGGAACCGCAGATGCCCTCGCGGCAGGAGCGCCGGAATGTCAGGGTAGGATCGATTTCATTTTTAATATGGATAAGCGCATCCAGGACCATCTGCCCGCACTTGTCCAGGTCGATCTCGTAGGTGTCCAGCCTGGGGTTTTCGCCGGTATCCGGGTCCCAACGGTAGACGCGCAGGGTTTTTTTCCGGTTTGCAGCGCCGGGCAACGGAAATTTTTTTCCGGGTTTTACCTTCGAGTTTTTTGGCAGTGTAAGTTGAGCCATGGCTGTTTTCTTTGGATTAATATACCCGTTTTTTCGGGGGAACTACTTCCACCTCATCCGTCAACGTATACAGGTGTACCGGCCGATAATCAAAACTGACTTCGCCGGTGCCATGGTCCAGCCAGGACAAGGTATGTTTCATCCAGTTTTCATCATCCCGTTCCGGGTAATCCTCCCGGGCATGGGCGCCGCGGCTCTCTTTCCGGTTGGCGGCGGACCGGATGCTCACCTGTGCGCACTGCAGCAGGTTTTCCAGTTCCAGGGTCTCGACCAGGTCGGTATTCCAGACCAGGGAGCGGTCTGTCGTGCTGACGTTATCGAATGACCGGTAAATAGCATCCATTTTATCGACTCCTTCCGCCAATATTTCCCCGCTGCGGAAGACCGCGGCATTGGTTTGCATGGTACGCTGCATGTTGTTCCTGATTTCGGCGGTTCGCAGGTCGCCGCCGGCGTATCGAAGCCGGTCAAACCGGGCAATGGCCTGTTCGGTTGCCGCGGCGCCCAGGGGCTTGTGAGGCGAACCGGGTGTTATCTCCCGGGCGGCGGATAATGCTGCGGCCCGGCCGAATACGATGAGGTCCAGCAGGCTGTTTGAACCGAGACGATTGGCGCCATGCACCGATACGCAGGCAGCCTCACCGATAGCCATGAGTCCGGGAACGATACTGTCGGGGTTACCGTCTGTTAACGTTACCATCTGTCCATGGTAATCGGTAGGGACTCCGCCCATATTATAATGAACCGTAGGCAGGACCGGAATAGGGGCCCTGGCGACGTCAACCCCGGCAAAGATCCGGGCCGACTCGGCAATCCCCGGCAAACGTTCATGGATGACTTCCGGACCCAGGTGTTCCAGGTGCAAATGGAGGTGGTCCCGTTCCGGTCCGATGCCCCGTCCTTTCCTGATTTCAATAGTCATGGAACGGCTGACCACGTCTCGCGAAGCCAGGTCCTTGGCTGTCGGGGCGTAGCGTTCCATGAACCTTTCGCCTTCTGAATTGGTCAGGTATCCACCTTCGCCGCGCACTCCTTCGGTAATTAATACACCGGCGCCGTAAATGCCGGTGGGATGGAATTGAATAAATTCCATGTCCTGTAGCGGCAGGCCGGCGCGCAGCGCCATGGCGTTGCCGTCGCCGGTGCAGGTATGGGCTGAGGTGCAGGAGAAATACGCGCGGCCGTAGCCCCCCGTAGCCAGGACCACGCTGTGGGCGCGGAAGCAGTGCAGGTCGCCTTTTTCCAGGTCCCAGGCCAGTACCCCGCGACAAGCGCCTTCCTCATCCATAACCAGGTCAATGGCAAAGTATTCAATAAAAAACTCGGCGTCATGTTTCAGGGATTGCTGGTACAGGGTATGCAAAATGGCGTGACCGGTGCGGTCCGCAGCGGCGCAGGTGCGTTGCGCCGTGCCTTCGCCGTAGTTGGTGGTCATGCCGCCGAAGGGGCGCTGGTATATTTTGCCGTCTTCGGTACGCGAGAACGGCACACCGTAGTGTTCCAGTTCGATCACCGCGGGGGCGGCTTCCCGGCACATATACTCAATGGCGTCCTGGTCGCCCAGCCAGTCCGACCCCTTGATGGTATCGTACATGTGCCAGCGCCAGTCATCCTCACCCATGTTGCCCAAGGCCGCGCTCATCCCTCCCTGGGCAGCAACGGTATGGCTGCGGGTGGGAAAGAGCTTGGTGATGCAGGCCGTTTTTAATCCTTTCTCGGCCATGCCGAAAGTGGCTCGCAACCCGGCGCCCCCTGCGCCCACGACGACCAGGTCATATTCATGCTCGATGACGTTATAGGCAGCGCTCACTCTTACACACCCAGGTAGATTATCAAGATGGCCAGGATAGAGGCAAACGCACAGAGTGCGGCCAGGAATCTCATCAGGATCAGCGCCGTCGCCCTTTGCCATTCCGTTGCAGCGTAGTCTTCGATCACTTCCTGCATACCGGCTTGTGCGTGATAAAACAAGGTAGGTATAAACAGGATAAACAGGATAACTGTGGAAGGTGTCGTTATCCATGAGCGTACCGCGGCATAATCCAGCGACGCCAGAGTGGTCAACTCATAGATAAACCAGAGCGAAAGAGGCAGCAGGATAACGGCAGAGAGGCGTTGATACCACCAGTGCCGGACACTATTCCCGGCAGTGCTTGTTCCACTGGCTTTGGTAAGCGCTTCTCGTCGTCTCATGAAAGGTTCCTTGCCCAGACGGTCATGATTGTAAGTAAAATCGATGCAATCACTACCGCATAGCCACTGCAATACGAAGTTTTAATCTCCAGTCCCAGGCCCAGGTCCCAGAATAAATGCCTGATTCCGTTGCAGAGGTGAAAATAAAGTGAGAAGACAAAACCGATTATAACAACTTGGCCATACCAGGCGGCGATATGCCCGTTGACTATGATATACGCCTCCGCTCCTGCGGCGACCGACACCAGCCAGCAACACAACAATACGGCGCCGGCGCTCAAAAAAACGCCTGTGCAGCGATGCGTTATGGACAACACTGACGTCAATTGCGGTCTGTATTGCAAAAAAGGCGACAGCGGGGCTTGCGAAGTTGTCATTTATGTAACTCAGTTTGAGTCGGAAAAGCCCAGCATTATAACGGATAGTCCGAGCGGTCGTATACTTTTGAATCAAGGGGCAGAGCAAACGTATACTTTCGAATCGAAGCCCTGCTATTCCCGTTTTAGCAGAAATGGTAGTAAAGGCGACACCGTCATTCCGGGCTTGACCCGGAATCCAGTCAAATAATGTGTCGCCGAAGGCGACTCTTTATCTCACTGGATTTCCGTCATTCTTAATTCATTCCACTACCTGAGCGTGACAAATCAAAGGTGGCAAAAAGCGGCAGATGATCCGAATAACTGTCGGCCCGGGTATCAAAAAACGCTGCGGCCTCGAGCGCCAGGCCGTCCACGGCCTGGGTGTAAATAATATGGTCAATGGCGTAGGGGTATTTCTTGTTATAAGGTCTTGGGTGTTTTATGCCGTGAAGCGCTTTTTCCAGGTCAACGTATTGCCCGGATTTCCCTCCGGATTCAAGCCGCATCCAGATATCATCGCTTAATTGGTCGAGTTGCCTGTTGAAATCGCCGGCAATGATAAAATCCTGATTCAACCGGGCGCGCACATTGACCCAGGCAGACAAAGCCGCGACCTGTTTGTAGAGGATGTCGCAATCCCGGTTGGGTTTTTTGCTGTCCTGGTACGTACATCTGGATTTCAAGTGTATGGAGAGCAGGTGTAATGAGGAAATGGTTGGTGTTATATTTCCCCCGTTGACGCGCTCCAGAAGGAGATGGACGCCCCAGCGGCCTGAATCATAAGCGCTATCCAGTTCTCTGACGTCGGCTTGTCGAACCGCTCGCACCCCAAGACGATCAACCATGTCTTTGCGAACGGCAAATCCTGTGCGTTGCATCAACCTGTTATTATCGGAGTCGTAACAAGTTGGAAATTCACGACCCGGTCTCTCCGATATATGGATATCATACTCCGCAATCGGAAACACTCTCTTTGCCGCAGCCAGGTTTTCTACTTCCTGGAACGCAACCACGTCCGCGCCGGTACGGTTCAGGTATTCGCTGATTGCCTCATACTCTGCTGAGTCCCGCGGTCTGCAGCCTGTGCCGTCATTAGCCGCAAGGTGCTCAATATTCCATGCAGCCAGGACAAAGGTCTGGTCAGCAGCAAAATTCAGGGCAGGTGACAACGTGAAGAGAACAATGGTAATCAGCCGAACGATCATATTCGAAACACCATCAATAAAAATACTATAAGTGCTGCCTCGACAAATTACCGCCGGTTATGCTTAAAAAAACCGGAGTGATTAGCAACAAGGAGCGTATTTAAAAATCGACACAGCGGCCTTTTCTTTCCCAGTCTCCGTAGCGGGTCGGTTCCGGCCCTTTAGGACCGCCAATTTCCTTGGAATCAGCTTTTTTCCGATTGTCTCCGGGCGGGTTTTGACGGGATTGGCTTTCCTGTTTCCCAGGTTCTTTTTTTATCATTAGCTTATTTTTGTCAACAATGTCAGCTTTCTGGTATCCTCAAATTTCCCGCCGATGGATAGCCTCAATTCCGGCCAGTCCGACAAGGGCGCGTTTCCCGGCGGGAGAGCGGAGTTAGTATGTAAACAATTATAATGGATTGCAAGTGATGCGACTGACAGCCTCACCGGATACGGAATTCCCCCTGGAGTTGCCGATATTTATTCATTACCGGCCATCATCAAGGGTCGGTATTTTCAACACCCTGATCCATACCGGGGCGATTTTCTGCCTGTTCCTGGCGGACATCCCAGGCGGGATAGCAGTGTTTATCGGAACCGGTGTCATACTCCATTTTTGCGCTTACCTGAGGCGATACTTCTCTCCGTCAGACCTGCACTTCAAACTCGACCAGCACAACCATTGGCAGTTGCTAAAGTTGAACCACGAAGCCATCGACCTGGACTTACGGCCCGCCCCATTCGTCCATCCGTTGATTGTGGCGCTGCGCTTCAAAGATGCAACCGGTCAAACCTATTCCTGCGTACTGACCCATGACAATCTGGACAGACAGACCTTAAGACGGCTACGTGTCAGGCTGCGCTGGCATCTTCAAGCCGGACGGTCGTCGATTTAACATCCTCAACAACTGTATAGGATGTGCCGGGTTCATGAACTGAATCCAGGCGCCCTTGATTTAAATGTTGCCTGATCCACCCGGCTAAATCCTCTTCACTGAGACTGCCTTCAGCGAGCGCCAGAAATATATTCAGCATCTCCTGATCATTTGCCTCAAGACTCATCCCGTTAAGCACAATAAAAAGTTCACAGAGAGCCGCAGACGTTCGCTTATTTCCATCGACGAAAGGACGATTTTTTGATATTCCATACGCCAATGAGGCAGCAAGCGCGGCTATGTCAGGGGATGGATTACCATAAGCATAAAGCTGCCAGGGTTTTGACAGGGCGGATCGCAACAATGAATTATCTCTGATTCCATCATTGCCGCCATGCTCAGCAATCTGCCTTGCGTATACGGCAATGGCGAGTTCTTCATTTATCCAAATGGGTGTACGCTTCATTTGGCTAACTCACGAAGAAGATTGCGGCGCTTACGCATAATATCTTCCGCAATCCCCATCTGTCGTTCGAATTCTTCATCGTACGGCGTCAGTTTGATACCGTCCGGTAATTCGGTCGCGTAAAGCGAATCACCCCTACCAACGCGTAGTTTCGTCAGCAAGTCTTTGGGCAAAACGACACCGGTCGAGTTTCCGACTGTAGTAACTTTCAGGCGCATGGGCAAATCCTCAATCCAATGTTATAACGTTAATTATAACATCAAAAAATATAGAGTCAATTTTTATAAAACTAAAGGGAAGATATGTTGACTGACGAGAAAGCATTTATAATAATGCCTTAGTCCAAGTCCCACAGAACGTTTTTATTACAGAGGGCTATATACCACCTAAAACGCCGCGAACGAGTGCAGATTAATTGAACAAAGTAACATCAGACGAGTTTCAAAAGAAGTTTGCCCGTTACCAGGCCGAAGCTCATAGGGGAGCAGTCATTATTACCGATCATGGTCAAGATGACCTGGCGCTCATTTCTGCGGACGAGTATAAACGGCTGCGCGAACTGGATCAAAAAGCGTTTTACGCACATGAGTTATCGGAAGAAGTTATCAATGAGTTAGGTACAGTGCCTATTCCACAGGAAACTCGCCGTTTTGATGACGAATATTAGCTATCTTGATCACTGACAGTGGAAGAGACAGGGACACCGGAAGTCGGCTTGGTCATTCGCCATATATACCTGTGGCGAGATGAGCAAAAGCGGGGAAAGGAAGATGGACGCAAGGCCCGCCCTATCGGCTGAGGTTTCTATTTTAATTCCCTTATCTGCGTAAGCGGCGGGAAGTTCTCCAGGCGATCCAGAGTTTTCTGATGGGGGTTAAGGAAATGCGGGTGTGGGTTACCTGCTGGGGGGTGGATTGGTATTCCCGGCACAAGGCGCTCAATATTTTCAGCATGGTTATGGAAAATAGTACTTTGTTTGTTTCTTCTCCCTGCAAGTTGGTCAGGCAGTCTTGCAGATCTTTGTCCAATCGTTCAAACAACCCGGTGAAAAACTCCGCCCGGGCATCATCCGTTCCGGGTCGGATGATTGTTTCAAGGTTGATACCCTGTCTGTACAGCAGTTCGGCAGGGAGTATATTGAGGCCGAGACCGGCAAAGTGTCTGACGTGGTGTAACAGTTCAAAGGCCCCGTAACAACAGCCTGAGGTGACCAGGGCGGCCAGATCGTCCTGGTTTGTGCAGTCACAAACCAAGCCCGCCGTTTTCCAGATATATCCGGAGGTGGCACTGTGTTGTTGAAGCCATGTTGCATAATCATTGGTCGTCGGGGTATCAAGGAGTTGCGCCGTTGCAGCAATACAGCCCAACATTTCGTGCTTCGATAAGTAATCAAGGGTCTCAGACTGGTACAATTCCTGAGCGACGGGGTGTCTTGCCTGGTCGGAAAAAAGCCTTCCGATCTCTTCAAACCACCAGTGCAGAGTGAGTCTTGCCGCGCCGGGGTCCGATGACTGGTAGACCACCTCGTTGATCTCGTGGTAGAAAGCAAACAGGGCGTGTAATTTTCTCCTGGTTTCCGCTGAATGGAATAAGGTGCAGTAATACAGGTTGGAACCGGCAGGCGCGGCTTTATTACGGCAGTATTCTTCCGGCGTCATTGTATCCAGGCTAAAATTTCCGCCGGACTGTCCACTAATCCATCCGCTCCCCAGCTTTCCGGGTCATCAGCGGTATCAATGTATCCATAAGCGGCAACCAGGGTCATCATCCCCGCGTTTGTTCCTGCTTCGATGTCACGTCTTGCGTCGCCCACATACAAGGCATCTTTCGGCGCGCATCCTAACAGTTCGCAGGCATGGAGCAACGGCGCAGGATGCGGCTTTCGGTGTTCAAGCGTATCCCCGGATATAATGCAGCCGGCGCGCGTTTGCAACTCAAGTTCCTGCATGAGCGGGTCGGTAAGCCAGCCGGGTTTGTTGGTAACGATGCCCCAGGGAACGCTTCTTTCTTCCAGCTCGATTAACACCGGCTCCATTCCCGGAAACAGGCAACTGTGGTGGGCGAGATTGTCCCGGTATATTGTCAGGAACTCATCCCGTAGTGGGATAAAGTCCGGATCGGCTTGTCCCAGGTTAAAGCCTGACTGGATCATTGCTGCGCCACCCAGGGACACGCTTGGACGAATTGCGTCAAACGGTAACGGCTGCCTGCCGTGATTGACAAGAGTTTGATTCAGTGCGTTTGCCAGGTCGGGGGCCGTATCCACCAGGGTGCCGTCCAAATCAAACAGAACGTGGCTGACGTTATTATTCATTTTAATAGTTGTTGGTTATTAGTTGTCAGTTGATAGTGCTCCGATCGTTTTTCTAAAAACCAAAAACTAAAAACTAACCTGTGCATGGAGCAGATAGTTGACACCGGGGTTGTCAGTCAAGGCGCAGTACCTGAGTCCCGGTATATAAACCATACCCCTGATATCCAGCACCTTGAAATTTGCCTCGCGCAACCAGCGGTTCAGTTCGGAAGGGCGTATGAAGCTGGCATAGTCATGGGTGCCTTTCGGCAACAGGCCGAACAGGTGTTCGGCACTGAAAATGGCGCTGAGATAGGATTTCAGGTTCCGGTTGATGGTTGCCAGCACCAGGTGACCTTTGGGCCGTAATAATCGGGCGCAGGAATGCAACAATGCTGCCGGATCCGGCACGTGTTCGAGTAATTCCATACAGGTGATCACGTCAAAACGGTTCGTGTTTTCCGTAGCGAAATTTTCCAGGTCTCCGACGATATATTCTATCTCCAGGCCGCTTTCCTCCGCATGCTGTCCGGCGACCCGGATGACGGCTCCACCGACGTCAAGTCCCATTACCCTGGCGCCTTTGCGCGCCAGCGCCTCCGTTAAAATGCCTGCCCCGCAACCAACATCAAGCACATGTCTGCCGTCGAGTAATACGTTATTGTTTATATAGTTTAATCGGATCGGGTTAATATCGTGCAGGGTTCGCAGCGGACCGGCGGGATTCCACCAGTCGCGGGCGAGTCGATTGAATTTATCTACCTCGTCCGGATTGATATTATCCTGGTGGTTACTCATGGGAGAAGGATAACGCAAAAAAGTCGTATATTGCGTAATTTTATCGAATAGGTAATAATTTCAGGGTGCTGAAATGAGAGTGTCCAATGGCAATAGTGAACGTACCGGAAGCCGGCGCAGCGCCGATCCCTAAATTACGCAGAGAAGCGCGGTTACTTGAGTTTATCAGACAACGATTCCGGAACAGCGGGGTCTGTTTTGACGTAATACTCTCGGACGGGAGTGAATATCGAATCGGCGCGGGTTCGCCCCGGTTCAAACTGGAGATAACCCATCCCCACGGTTTGAAGGCCATTGCTTCGTGCGATGAGGGGATTATTGCAAACGCCTACATCAACGGTTGGTTCGACGTCCGCGGCGATATGATTGAAATGTATAACCTGCGCCGGGATATGCAGGACCGCCACCTGTTCAGATGGCTTTGGCGATTTATTGCGCCCTTGTTGCTGGGGCAGGTCGCAGTCAACAAGTCGGCTATCAGTCGTCATTACGAACGGGACCATTCATTTTATCTCGCGTTCCTGGACGAAGATTTTCGCTGTTACACGCAAGGTATTTTCGAAGTGCCGGATGAACCCGTTACAGTGGCGATGCGCCGGAAAATGGATTTTATTATCGAGCGATGCGGGCTGACTCCCGGAAGTGAAGTGCTGGACGTAGGCGTCGGCTGGGGATCGTTTGCGGAATACGCGGCACGAAAAGGCATAAAGGTGACCGGTCTCACAATTGCCGAACAATCATTCAAGTTCATGCAGCAACTGACCGCCGAGCAGGATTTACCGATCACCACCGTGATGTCTGATATTCTGGAATTCAGGTCTGATAAACAATTCGATGCCATTGTGATACTGGGAGTTATGGAGCATTTACCCGACTATACCAAGGTTCTGAAATGTTTTGACAGGCTGCTCAAGCCGGGGGGGCGCGTATTTCTTGATGCCAGCGCTATTACCCGTAAATATAAGCTTTCATCCTTTATTACGGAACATATCTACCCCGGCAACCATTCCTTCTTCGTACTCCACGATTTTCTGAAATCGCTGGCCTCAATGCCGTTCGACCTGAAGGGTGTATGGGATGATCGGGATAGTTACCATCTGACTTTTGTCCATTGGGCTGAACGTTTCGATGCCAGCCGGGACTTTATTATCGAAAAGTTTGGCGAGGCCGATTATCGGCGCTTTCGGCTTTACCTGTGGGGCTCGGCGCACTGCTTTTTGCGTAACCGGTTACAGTGCTACCGCCTGGTGTTGCAAAAACAAACCGTGACGTAAAATATCTTTATTATCCGCAGATTAACGCAGATAAAATAATGTTTAGGAACCTCTGATTAAGTCAGAATTTCCTTTAATACCATAATTTGTTAATTCCTTGTATTGAATCGTTAGCACGATAATTCGTTTGGGCATAGAGACAAAGAATCAATATTATTAATCTGCGGACAGATCATAACTTACAGGTTCTGCAGCAGGATACCACCTCTTTTTTTGTATCTTTCCGTTGCCAGTTCCGCGAATCGATCAATAATGCTGCCCTGCACCGATGCGCGGGCCAGGACCGCGTGATACCAGGCAAGCACCCGGCTGCAACCCGGCGGGATCACGTCATCAATCACCTGCTTCAGCAGGTATTCTATGCGGATAAAAACAGGCGCATAAGCCGCATCAATCAGTGAGAATGCTTCGCCATTGAAAAAGGGGGAAGCCGTCAGGTTTTTATCGAGGAATTCAAACTTGTCTCGCAGGGACTGCAAGGATTGGTCCAGTACTTTCTCGTCATCCGTGGTCACCATCTTGAATGAAAGGCCGGATAATTCCGAGCCGAATTCTATCCATGCCCGATTTACGGCCTTCTGTAGCGGGTCGCCCGGATGCATGGATGGGGGGGTAATTTCGTCCAGGTATTCATTGATGACTGCCGATTCGAACAGTATGTGTCCGTCAATTCTCAGGACGGGTACTTTCCCCAGGGGAGATATCCGCAAAAACCAGTCAGGTTTGTCGGCCAGGTTGATATTGGTCCGTTTAAAGGGGATATTCTTTTCAAGCAACGTGATGACGGAGCGTTGCACGAACGGACACAGGTCAAAACTGATCAGCTCAATTTCCGGTATTTTGTTCAAGGTAAGTTCTCTCCTGCCAATACACCAGTCACTAAACTCGTATAGCAGGAACTGCCGAGCGGCGTTGCCTGCGGATTACCGGCGCCTTTTCCCTTTCTTGTTGTTGGCCCGGGGTTCCTGGAAGTTGACGCGCAGGTATTTGCCGTTATACATCTTGCCGTTCAGCCCTTCGATTGCGGCCCTCGCTTCGTGCCC
This sequence comes from Gammaproteobacteria bacterium, assembly GCA_965248145.1. Classification (GTDB taxonomy): domain Bacteria; phylum Pseudomonadota; class Gammaproteobacteria; order Eutrophobiales; family Eutrophobiaceae; genus JAAXHV01. Next base: position 2,248,029 of record OZ252091.1, read on the forward strand.
TTCCATGTCGACGAAGCCAAATCCCTTGCATTTGCCGGAAAACACGTCAGTTATGAGCTGGATGCCCCTGACTTTTCCAAACTCCGAGAACAGTTCGGTCAGCGCGGCTTCAGTTGTATCGACAGGCAGACTTCCAACAAACATTCTTTTCAATGTTATATCCTTAAATCCAGAGTACCGGATTATGGTTGATTAGTAGGACCCCCCTGATAACTCAGAGGGGCTTCAGTAACAACGGAAAAGATACGCTATCTTATTTGAACGTTGGCGGCCTGCGGACCTTTATCGCTTGCTTGTGTATCGAATGAAACTGCCTGACCCTCGTTCAGGGTCTTGTATCCTTCCGCTCGTATCGCAGAAAAATGAACGAATACGTCGGGACTGCCGTCATCAGGCGTGATAAAACCGTATCCCTTTGACTCATTAAACCACTTAACTGTACCAGTTGCCATGTATCACCTCATAAAAAAGTTAATGTTAATGTGTTGCAATTTCAATAAGGTAATACAGGAAAAACCAACCGGAATTACTGAATTGACCAGAGAAAATATGCAAATTACCTTTATAGTGTGTACGAAAATCAGGAAAATGGCAATAATAATATTCATTTATTTATAACCAGGAACCAGGACATGCTATGAGTATCGAAAAACCGGCTGAGAACGATATGTTAAAACGCATTTTCAAGATGCAAACGGAACTGAACGATTATGTGTTTAAAAAGAATGGCCTCAAAGATGCCTCCGGAAACGTTCTAACCATGGATACCGTATATTCGGAGGTCAATAACGGGGCGCTCAAGGTAAATGACCTGCCGAACGCCTGGCTGTCGAACTATTCAAGGGCGATGCGCGAGGAAATCCTTGAGTTTGACGAAGAATTACTGTGGAAATGGTGGAGCAAGGATGAGATTGATATACAGAACATCCGGGTTGAATTAATCGACATATTGCATTTTCTTGTGTCCGGTATGATATGCGCCGGTCTTACCCCGGAACAAGTGTACGAAATTTATTGCCAGAAGCACGCGGTTAACGTCAGCAGGCAGGACAGCGGTTACAATAAGGCAATAAAGACTGAGGATGATAACAAGACGATCGGCTCAAGGACGTAGATGAACAAAAAGGAGACAGATTTATTTTTCCCGGGAAATAGGGTATGTCCTGGCTGGTGGGCCAAAAATAAATCTGTCCCCTTTTCTTGTTGCCTGGCACTATTGCTTGTCGTATCCGCCGGCAGTGTCGGTCAAACCGATTTCAAATCCGGCTGGCTGACGATCTATTCGAAATACCGGGATTTGAATTACCGGGTTGAAGTGGCCGATAATGCGAAGTTGAAAAGCCTCGGCCTGATGTATCGGTCATCCCTGCCCGTGAACCAGGGTATGCTGCTGCTGAACGAGAAACCGCAACGGCTCAATATCTGGATGAAGAATACCTTCCTGCCACTTGATATAATCTATATCGACGCCGCGGGACATATTGTCAAGATTATTGAAAATGCAGTGCCGGAATCGACTGCCTTGCTGCCATCCGGGGGCAAGGTCAAGGCCGTCCTGGAGTTGAACGCCGGGCAGGTACATAAACGGGAAATAGCCGTTGGAGATCGTGTAACCTACCGGGTAGATTGACCTTTGTCAGTCTCCTTTACCACCTGCTGACATTATTGAATCAACATGAAGATAATTCTTGCGCCCGACTCGTTCAAAGGCAGCCTGACTTCCATGGAGGTCGCCGTTGCCATGGAAAAAGGGATTAAAAGAGTGGTGCCCGGCGCTGAATGTATAAAGATTCCCATGGCCGATGGAGGGGAGGGAACTGTGCAGTCCCTGCTTGATGCGGTCGGGGGAGAGTTGATAAGTTGTGACGTCAAGGGGCCTGCTGGTCGCCGCGTCACGGCCAGTTACGGGATACTGGCGGATAAAAAGACCGCGGTCATTGAAATGGCGGCAGCTTCCGGTTTGTCGCTGGTCGGAGGTAAAAGCAAAAATCCGTTAAAAACGACTTCTTATGGAACAGGGGAACTGCTCCGTCATGCGCTTGATGAGGGCATGGAGAAAATCATCCTGGGCATAGGCGGTTCTGCAACCAACGATGCCGGTGTGGGTATGGCCCAGGCCCTCGGGGTGGTGTTTCGCAGCGGAGATGGCCGCATCATCGGGCAAATGGGAGCCGGTGGGATGTTGCATGAAATAGAATCCATTGACATGGACGATGCTCATCCGAAACTGCGGAGTGCCCGGATACTGGTTGCCTGTGACGTTGATAATCCGTTATCCGGGAGTCGCGGGGCGGCCCACGTCTTTGCGCCACAAAAAGGCGCAACCGAGGCCATGGTTGAGATACTGGACCAAAATTTAAAACACCTGGCCGGGGTTATTAAACGCGAATTGGGAAGAGATATCGATAAAGTGCCGGGCGCAGGGGCGGCGGGTGGCCTGGGCGCCGGTCTGCTTGTTTTCGCCGGGGCGGAATTAAAGAGCGGGATTGAGATCATCAGCAAGGCAACATCTATTGAGAAACATTTACGCTCGGCAGACCTGGTTATTACCGGCGAGGGAAGGGTGGATTTTCAGACTGCATTCGGCAAGACGCCGGCCGGTATCGCCAGCCTTGCCGGCAGGTACGGCGTGCCTGTTATCGCCATCGGGGGAGGTCTTGCGGATGACGCCGGGGAAACATTTACACACGGTATCAATGGCCTGGAAGCGGCCATAGCCAGGGACATGCCCTTGCACGAGGCATTGGCAAATTCCAGGGAATACGTAGCCAATGCAGCAGAACGGGTTATCCGGCTCATAAAAATCGGACAGGGAATGAAATGATCTGATTTATCCGCAGATGACGCAGATTACCGCAGATTATTTTTATTAATTCTTTGTTTTTGTGCCCAAACAAATTATCGTACTACCGGCTGAATACAAGAAATAAACAAAATATAGTATTTAAGGAAACTCTGAACAAGTCCATCCAGGACTTGTTCAGAGTACGGAAAACAAAAATGCGATTTTTGTTTTCCTCACAAAATCAATGACTTATTGTCATTGATTTTGACGATACGTCCCTGTATCGTTGGAACCTCTGATTTAATCAGAGGTTCCTTAACATTTTTTTATCTGCGCTCATCTGCGTCATCTGCGGATAATATAAACATGAAACTTTCAAGATTTGCACAACGATTTTCGGAACATTCCGGCATTATCCTGCTGATGGATGACCTGGGGGAGGCAATGGCCGGTGAGCAGGAGGTATTGATGCTGGGTGGGGGTAATCCCGCCCATATTGCCGAGGTGCAATCGTTTTTTCGGGACAGGATGCAGTGGTTGCTGGACAAACCGTCCGAGTTTGCCCGCGTTATCGGTGATTATGATCCGCCCCAGGGAAGCAAGGTATTTTTAACCGCCCTGGCGAACCTGTTGAACCGTGAGTATGGCTGGGGCCTCAACGCGGAAAACGTGGCGCTGACGGCAGGGAGCCAGTCGGCTTTTTTTCTGCTGTTTAACATGTTCGCGGGCGAATTTGACGGGGATAGAAGAAAGAAAATCCTGTTGCCCATGGCGCCCGAGTATATCGGTTACGGCGATGTGGGCCTGGCAGACGACCTTTTTATTGCAAACAGGCCGACAATTGAAAAGCTTGGAGATCGCACCTTCAAATACCACGTGGATTTCGACCAGCTGACCGTGGATGATTCGATCGGCGCAATTTGTGTGTCGCGCCCGACCAACCCGACGGGCAACGTGCTGACGGATGCCGAGGTTGCAAAGCTGGTTGACATCGCTGAGGATAACGCGATACCGTTGATTATCGACAATGCGTACGGGATGCCGTTTCCCAATATCATATTCACTGAAGCGGAACTGGTCTGGACAGACAATATTATTCTTTGCATGAGCCTGTCAAAACTGGGGCTGCCGGGCACGCGCACAGGTATTATTGTTGCCCGGCCGGACATCATAAAGGCCCTGAGTAATATCAACGGTATCCTGAACCTGGCGCCGGAAAGCGTCGGTCCGGCCCTGGCCCTGGACCTGGTCCAATCCGGCCGGGTGACTGAAATAAGCAAAACCCTGATACGCCCTTATTACGAAGAAAAAGCAAAGCGGGCGATTACATTGCTGCACGAGGAGTTGGCGGGAGTTGATTACTTCATACACAAGGCGGAGGGCGCGATTTTCCTCTGGCTGTGGTTTCCCGGCCTGCCTGTTTCCTCCCAGGAACTTTATCATCGTCTGAAAAAACGGGACGTATTGATCATCCCGGGCCAGTACTTCTTCCCGGGACTGGATGATGATCCCTGGCCCCATAAGCAGGAATGCATACGCATGACCTATTCGATGAACGACGACGTGGTACGGGAAGGCATCAAAATTATTGCCGAGGAAATAAAAAAACTATGATAAATAAGGAGCGTGGTATTTTTGTGTTCCGACGCCGCCTCCGGCATTACCGGCGCGGATCTTCCCGTTGATGGTGGTTATACGGCTATCGGTCCCGAACAGAAGACGGACAAAGTAGCGCAGTTAACGCAGTAAATAAACCCACTCCTCTATATGCCGGGTATTGCCTAGAAAAAGCTGTATTTAAGAGAGATTGACCACTCAAAGGGGCGCCCGTAAACCCGCGCGGCATAGGACGATGCCGTAGCAAAACCTGAATTTCCGGTCAGGATGTACTCTTCATCCGTGATGTTGCGAAAAGCCAGTACCGCCTCCCAGTGTTCATCATTGGTCTGCAGGGTGAGGGCGGCATTGAGCAGATGATAGTCATCCTGGAAAATTTGCGCCGTATTCACTGCGTTATTGTACTGTTCATCATGGAACGACCAGTCAAGCCGCGGCGTCAACGTCACCCAGTCATTGAGGTCCATCGTATAAGCGACGCCCAGCGCTGTGCTGAGTTCCGGGGTATTGACCAGCCTGTAATGGGGTAATATCGGCGTTGGATTATTGATCACGCTGTCGCTCAGTTCTGCATATTCGGCATCGATGTAACCCAATGCAAAAGTGATGAACAGACGATCAGTGGGTATCCAGGTCAACTCCGCTTCAGCGCCGTCAATATTGGCTGAGCCGCCGTTAAACGTGATCGGGTTGAAGGTTTCGCGGATAATGATCTGCAGATTGTCATAGTCTGTATGAAACAACGCCAGGTTCATACGCAGTCGATTATCAAACCATTCCGATTTCAGGCCGACTTCATAACTGCTAACAGTTTCCGGATCAAACGTGCTGGGCGCATTCGTAGGCGCTCTGGTGACGGGGTCGATTGGAGGCGCGGCGAAACGCTGGTCGAAGCCACCGCTCTTGAAGCCTTCGGAAAAGTTAAAGTAGGTCATAAGATTATCGGACCAGTTATAGGCCAGATTAAACATCATTGTGAAATCATCGAACTCTTCGTCGAACTCCTGGAGTGGCAATATACGCTGACCAGCCCGCATGGGGCCGTCACTGGAAAGGTAAATACCGGTTAACCTGGGCCAGGTAGGCCCGAAGATCGTACCAGGCCCCTGAGAAGCATCACCCAGGGCGAACTGGTCCGGCGTATAGCGTTTCTTGTCCACCGTATAGCGTCCGCCGATAGTCAGGGCGAAATTATCGGTAAAGTTATTGGTGAGCTGGAAAAATCCGGCCACTGATTCATTATCGTAATGACCGCCACTCTGGAGTGAGCCTACCGGCAGAATCACCGGGTTAATGTTGCTGCCTTCTTCCTGGAAGTAATAAAAGCCTATCAACCAGTGCAGATGATCGCTGAGGGCGTTGCCGCTCAACTGGATTTCCTGGGTTATCTGTTCATGATCATAGTAATCCTGGGTGGCGAAGATATTCGCGGGCGTGTTATCCGCGTCACGGGAGGAGTCCATTTCCATTTCACGATAACCGGTTATGGATTTAATAGTCAGCCAATCGTTTACATCCCACTTCAACTCACCACTCACACCCCAGATGTCAAGGTTGGAAAAGATCGGAAATGTGCCTTCCGAGGTATATGGCCCTGCAAAGGTATCCGGCCCGTAGCAGCCGGGAGCGCCGCCGGAGCCGAATCCCGGAGGTGGAAATGTAGGCGGACCGCCGCCGGGAAAATTTGGATTAACCGAAACCGTGGCACAACTCTCCAACAGACCATTCCCGAAAGTGCCGAATGCCATTTTATCGTTGACCCCGGCGGACACCGTCGGAGCGCCGTTCTCGCGGATGCGGGTGTAATCAAAAGTTACGTAGCCTTCAAAGTTGTCCGTGGCCTCCCACAGCAATGAACCCCTGACGGATTCACTGTCATCATCACCGCTATCGCTACCGTCGTAGATGCGGTTAACGTACCCGTCCCGGTCACGGTAGGCAAAGGCGAGGTTGCCGAACAGGTTGTCGGATAAGGGGATATTCAATTTTGCGGTGACGTTTACCATATCGTCATCACCGAACTGCCCCTGCAGGCTACCCCTGAATTCATCATCCGGTCGTTTTGAATGGACTACGATGGCGCCACCGATGGTGTTTCGGCCAAACAGGGTGCCTTGCGGTCCCCGAAGAATCTCAACACGTTCCACGTCGAGGAAATCCAGTACGTTACCAACCGAACGCGCCATGTAAACCCCGTCTATATACAATCCCACACCGGGGTCGGTCACCGGGGTGAAGTCTGTCTGGCCTATGCCGCGGATGAATATCTGCGCTGCGGAATTTGATCCCGAAGAGGGGCCGGCAGGATCAAAGACCACGTTTGGAGTAATATCCCCCAGTTGGTCGGTAGATGAAATCTGACGATATTGCAGTTCCTGCGCAGTAAAAGCCGAGATAGCTACGGGGGTGTCTTGCAGACTCTCTTCCCGTTTCCTGGCGGTAACGACGATCTCTTCAAGCACAAAGCCGGAGGTTTGGGACTCCTGAGCATGACCTGTTGAAAATATCAGGGTTAGTCCCAGACATAACAACCCACGGAAGCTGTTTGGCAGGTTTCTTGTCATAATCATTCCTAATAAAATTAAAAAATTTAGTATACCATTTTAAAACACGTTTGTGAATCGATAACTACTCGTTCTTCATAATTTATACATACCATTAATCAAGCGATCTTTTACTATGAAATCTTTAGATTAAAATGTACTGGCGCTCGGCCTTTTCTTTTTCCCCGATAAATCTTAATATGTTCAAGGTGTTATTGAAACAGGATTAAGTGTGAAGCAGGCCTCCAAAAAAAACAGACCCACTGAAGAACACAAGGGTCAATATGTTCGATATATAAAGGAAATCAGTGTCATCGCCCTGATGGCTGTCGCGCTGTTTGTCGCGCTGGCGTTACTCACATATCAACCTTCGGACCCGGGTTGGTCTCAGGCTGTTTCCGTTGATGAGATCCAAAACGGGGGAGGGATTGTCGGGGCTTATCTCGCCGATATCCTGCTTTATATTTTTGGTTATCCCGGCTACCTGTTTCCCCTTATTTTTGCCTTTGACGGCTGGCGAATTTTCAAATCGCGCCGGGCTGAGTTGTCGTTCAACAATTTTCTGACGGCACTCAGGATTGCCGGGTTTATCCTGCTGTTTTCAGGCGGATGTGCCCTGGCATGGTTACATTTCAAAACGGGGGCACACCTGCCCGCGCATTTGCCCGACCAGATCAGCAGTGCCGGAGGAATCCTGGGAATCGCGTTTGGTTCAGTCCTGTTTAATGTCTTCGGCCATGCAGGCAGCACACTGTTGATGCTTGCCATATTATTAATCGGTATCACCCTGTATGCCGACCTGTCATGGTTGTGGTTTGTAGATAAGACAGGATATATTTCATTACTAATTGTTGAAAAATCAATCAGGTGTATTACTTTATTAATGCAATACATTTACTCAAGATCAGCCAAAAAGGAAAGGGAGAGCATGGTCCGAAAGGAACAAATAAAGGTCAGGAACAGACCCCCGCCACGCATAGAACCCGTCATCGGCAAATTGGAAAGCAGCGGCCGGGCCGAGGCGGAGAGGCAGGAGCCTTTGTTTGAGCTGCCGGCCGATGAGGCATTACCACCCCTGAACCTGCTGGATGCGCCCAAGCCGTCAGGTGGTAGCTATTCACCGGCAGCCCTGGAGGCCATGTCGCGCCAGGTGGAACTGAAGTTACAGGATTTCAATATACAGGTGGACGTTGTCGCGGTCAATCCCGGGCCGGTAATCACCCGGTTTGAACTGCAACCCGCGCCGGGGGTCAAAGGGAGCCAGATCAGCAGCCTGGCCAAAGACCTGGCCCGTTCACTGTCGGTGATCAGCGTTCGTGTTGTTGACGTGATTCCCGGAAAATCCGTCATCGGACTTGAGATTCCCAACACATCCCGAGAACTGGTTTCCCTGAGTGAGATATTGAGTTCCAAAGAGTATGAAAACCTTAACTCGAGCACGGTACTGGGGCTGGGAAAGGATATCAGCGGCCACCCGGTGGTCATGGACCTGAGCCGAATGCCCCACCTCCTGGTAGCCGGCACGACCGGGTCGGGAAAATCCGTTGCCGTCAACGCCATGATCCTGAGCCTGCTGTACAAGTCCGCCCCTCGTGAAATCCGCTTGATCATGATCGATCCGAAAATGCTGGAATTATCCGTATATGAGGGAATTCCCCATTTATTGACGCCGGTCGTGACGGACATGAGAGAGGCGGCCAACGCGCTGCGCTGGTGTGTGGCTGAAATGGAGCGCCGCTATCAATTGATGGCGTCACTGGGCGTGCGGAACATCGGCGGTTACAATAAGAAGATCAAAGAAGCCGCGGCCCGGCGTCAACCCCTGCTAGACCCCATGTACAAGCCCGTCAATGATGAGGATGAAGCGCCGCCATTGGAAGCGCTTCCTTTTATTGTCGTCATCATCGATGAACTGGCGGACATGATGATGACCGTCGGCAAAAAAGTGGAGGAGTTGATCGCCAGGCTGGCGCAAAAGGCCCGGGCCTCGGGAATCCATTTAATCCTGGCCACGCAGCGTCCTTCCGTAGACGTCATAACGGGCTTGATCAAGGCTAATATTCCCTGCCGGATTGCATTCCAGGTATCTTCGAAGATTGATTCCCGCACCATACTGGACCAAATGGGTGCGGAAAACCTGCTCGGTCACGGTGATATGCTGTTCCTGCCGCCCGGCACCAGTATACCGACAAGGGTCCATGGCGCTTTTGTTGACGACCATGAAGTGCATAAAGTAGTCAAAAATATCAAGAGTCGCGGCGAGCCGGATTACCTGAATGACATCACCAGGGAACCCGCCGGAGGTGGGGCGGCCCCAATCCCGGGACTGGAAGCCGTTCTTGACGATACCGACCCGCTCTATGACGAGGCCGTGCGTATTGTTACGGAATCACGCAAATCATCCATTTCATATCTCCAGCGACGGCTCAAGATAGGTTATAACCGCGCCGCCAGGATCGTGGAGGAAATGGAAGCCAGTGGCTTGGTAGGCCCCCTGGAAGCCAACGGCAACCGGGAAATTCTCGCAGGGCCGCCGCCACCAGTAGAATAATCGTTATGCCACAGAGGACACAGAGTGCACAGAGTGGATCGAGAAGGCTGACATATCTGTTTTTTGTCCGCAGATGACGCAGATGAACGCAGATAAAAAAATGGAAAAGCCACAGAGAGCACAGAGTGGATCGAGAAGGCCGACAGTTCTGTTTTTTGTCCACAGATGACGCTGATGAAAGGATAGTCTTGTCTGTCAGTATGCAACAAACCTCTCTTTCTCTGTGATCTCTGTGACCTTCTTGTTTTCTTATCTGCGTTCATCTGCGTTCATCTGCGGATTAATTTTTATCTGCGGATTATTACTTGCTCCGCAGGTTCAAGCAGATAATAGTCCGCTTGATGTCTTCCTTGAGGACCTGGACACGTTTTCAGCGGACTTTGAGCAAAGTCTGGTCGGTACATCCGGTGAAATGCTGGAAACGACCAAAGGTACCGTGCAATTGCGCCGCCCCGGGATGTTTTCCTGGTTATATCGTGAACCGTATGTACAGAAGATCATAAGTGACGGCACGACCTTGTGGATTTATGAAGAGGACCTGGATCAGGTGACCATCAGTGATGCATCGGTTGCCATCGAGGATAGTCCTGCCTTGATATTCAGTGGCGAATTCAGTATCGCCGAGCACTATGTCGTGGTTGAACTGGAAAGCGGGGATAACCTTACCTGGCTGGAGTTGACCCCCAGGGATATTGAGTCACAATACAGGTCACTGCGTCTGGCCTTTTCCGACAATGAGTTGAGAGGCATGGTGTTGTTTGACAGCTTCGGACAAACGGCGCTGATTACATTCACGAATGTCAGCCGGAATCCCGAATTGATAAGAGAACATTTTCAGTTTACGCCGGCGGAAGGAGTCGACGTTATTGATACAAGACAAAACGCAGACCGGTTATGACACGTTCCTGCCATGTCTGACAGTAACGAATACCGACCACTGGCAGATCGAATGCGGCCCGGGTCCCTGGCCGGTTTTGTTGGTCAGGATCACCTTATCGGGCCGGGCAAGCCATTACGCGTTGCCATCGAAACCGGCCAGTTACACTCCATGGTATTCTGGGGAGCGCCGGGCACGGGTAAAACGACACTGGCCAGGATCATATCCGAATCATGCGAGGCGCAATTCCTGACCCTGTCGGCGGTATTGAGCGGCGTGAAGGAGATAAGGGCGTCGATTGACAAGGCGCGCCAGTATCGTGACGTTTATGCCAAAGACACCGTGTTATTTGTCGATGAGGCGCACCGGTTCAACAAGTCACAGCAGGACGCGTTCCTGCCCCACGTGGAAAACGGCACCATTACCTTTGTCGGCGCCACCACTGAAAACCCGTCTTTTGAGCTTAATAATGCCTTGCTGTCCAGGGTGCGCGTATATGTCCTGAAATCACTCTCGACGGAAGCTGTCAGAACCGTGGTCAACCACGGCTTGCAGGACAGTGACAGGGGACTGGGTCATAAAAACCTGACTATCGACGACGCGGCGCTGGAACTGCTGGTCGGGAGCGCCGATGGCGATGCCAGGCGGGCCTTGAACCTGCTGGAGATTGCCGCTGATTTGACCGAGTCGGACCGGATAACCGAGATATTGATGCGGGAAGTGATGAGCGGTTCCGCTTACCGCCGGTTTGACAAAGGTGGTGACGTGTTCTACGAGCAGATATCCGCCCTGCATAAATCCGTACGCGGTTCAGCGCCGGATGCAGCCCTGTACTGGTTCGCGCGTATGCTTGATGGTGGTTGCGACCCCCTGTATATTGCCAGGAGGGTAGTACGCATCGCTTCGGAAGACGTAGGGAATGCAGACCCGAGAGGATTGCGTCTGGCTCTGGACGCCTGGGAGACACAGGAGCGCCTGGGCACGCCTGAGGGAGAGTTGGCCATTGCCCAGGCCATCGTCTTCCTGGCCTGCGCGCCCAAGAGCAACGCCGTTTACAAGGCGTATAATGCCGTTATGGAAGACGTCAAGTCCTCTGCGTCGGCAGAAGTGCCGTTACACCTGCGTAATGCGCCTGCCAGGCTGATGCAGGAACTGGGCTACGGTAAAGAGTACAGGTATGCCCACGATGAGACTGAGGCTTATGCAGCCGGGGAGAACTACTTTCCCGATGGGATGCCGCCCAGACAATACTACCACCCGTCAGACAGGGGGCTGGAGATCCGGATAGCAGAAAAACTGGCGCGCCTGCGGGGACTGGATGATAGAAAACGGAAAACTGATTAGTTTTCAGTTTTTTGTTATTTGTTATTAGTATCTGACTACTATAAATTACCAACCACAAAAAATGGCCACTAAAAACTAACTAACTACTAAAAACTGACACATAAAAACCAACTATCATGCTTGATCCACACTTATTGCGCAAAAACATAGCGACCGTCAGCAAAGCCCTGGCAAAGCGCGGTTTTGAGTTGGATACCGCGCAATTGCAGTCCCTGGACCAGCGGCGTAAGGAAATCCAGATCGCTACCGAGAGGTTACAAGCGGAAAGAAATCGTCATTCGAAGGAAATAGGCCAGGCAAAAGCCGCGGGGAAGGATATCGAGCCGTTACTGGCGCAGGTCGCGTCCCTGGGTGATGAGTTGAAATCCCGTCAGGCCGAACTGGAGGAAATCCAGGAGGAACTCCATGAGTTCCTGCGCGGCGTTCCCAATGTACCACACACGAGTGTGCCCGCCGGCGCGACGGAAGCAGACAACGTGGAAGTCCGGTGCCTGGGGGAGTTAACGCCGATGGATTTTATCCCAAAAGACCATGCATCGCTTGGCGAAGCCCTGGGGTTAATCGATTTTGAGGCCGCCACCCGGATTGCCGGATCGCGTTTTGTCCTGATGCAGGGCGCGATAGCCAGGCTGCACCGGGCATTGATCCAGTTTATGCTGGATATACACACGCGGGAACACGGTTACGTGGAGATCAACGTCCCTTACCTGGTGAACCCCGACAGCCTGTTCGGTACGGGCCAGTTGCCCAAGTTTGCCGATGAGCAGTTTTTTATTGAAAAACAGAACCTGTATCTCATTCCCACCGCGGAGGTGCCGGTCACCAACGTGGCCAGGGACGCGATCATCGATAATGAAGAGATGCCCCTGAAATACGCTTGCCATTCTCCCTGTTTTCGCAGTGAGGCAGGCTCCTATGGTCAGGATACCAAGGGCATGATACGCCAGCACCAGTTCGAGAAGGTTGAACTGGTACAGATTGTCCGGCCGGATGACTCGTACAGGATTCTGGAAGAACTGACCGATCATGCCGAAAGCATACTGCAACGCCTGGAACTGCCGTACCGGGTAGTAACCCTGTGCGGCGGCGATCTTGGATTTTCTGCCGCCAAGACTTATGACCTGGAGGTATGGCTGCCCAGTCAGCGGCGTTACCGGGAAATATCCTCATGCAGCAATTTTGAAGACTTCCAGGCAAGACGCATGAAGGCCCGCTGGCGCAACCCCGCCACCGGCAAACCGGAACTGGTGCATACGCTGAACGGTTCAGGACTGGCCGTCGGCCGCACCCTGATCGCCATTATGGAAAACTACCAGGACGCAGCGGGTCATATTCATATCCCTGAAGCCCTGCATTCCTACATGGACGGGGTTACTGTTATTCAGTAGTTTATATCTCAACAGGTTCGGGCAGGCTTTATAAGACACACTGTAAATACGTCCTTGTACGCTTAGCAACCGCTGTCCCTGCGGCTGATAGTCTTGTAAAGCCTGCCCGAACCTGCACCGCGTTATGAACTGAACTCCCGCACCAGCGCGCCGATGGATTCCTTGGCATCCCCGAACAGCATGCGGGTGTTTTCGCCGAAGAACAGCGGGTTATCGACGCCGGCGAAACCGGCTGCCATGGAGCGTTTCAGCACAAATACCGTCTTGGCGTAATCCACGTTGATGATCGGCATACCGTAAATGGGGCTGTCCTCCATCTCCCGGGCCGCCGGGTTGACCACGTCATTGGCGCCGATGACAATGGCAACATCCATCATCTCCATGCGCGGGTTGATGTCCTCCATTTCAATGAGCAGGTCATAAGGCACGTCAGCCTCCGCAAGCAACACGTTCATGTGTCCGGGCATGCGACCGGCTACCGGGTGGATGGCATAGCTCACTTCCGCGTCATTTTTTTCCAGCAATTCCTGTAATTCCTTGACGACGTGCTGGGCCTGGGCCACGGCCATACCGTAACCGGGCACGACAACGACGTTACTGGCTGCTTCAAGGATGTAATAAGCATCTTCCGGGGTTATCGGCTTCACTTCTCCCTCCACCTTGGTCAGGGCCGTCTTGACGGCGCCGAAACCACTGAACAGCACGTTAGCCAGGGAGCGGTTCATGGCCTTGCACATGATGTTGGTCAGGATGATGCCGGTGGCGCCTACCAGGGAACCGGCAACGATCAGGATATTGTTGTTGATTGCAAAACCGGCGGCACAGGCGGCAAGACCCGAATAACTGTTCAATAATGAAATCACCACGGGCATGTCCGCGCCGCCGATGGGGATGACCGCCATGACGCCGAACAGGAAAGACAGTGCGATCAGGATGTAGAGATAGTTGGCGTTCGACGGTTCCATGCAGAACATTACGCCAACGGCAACGATGGCAAGCAGCAACAGGCTGTTAACGATACGCTGACCGGCGAAGATATAAGGTCGCCCGGAGATAAGCTCGCTTAATTTGCCGTAGGCGATGAGGCTGCCGGTAAACGTCAAACCGCCGATCAGGATCGACAGGAAGATAGTCACGGTAGTAAAGGTGGCGTTACCACTGGAATGCAGCGCTGCCCAGCCTACGAACAGGCTGGCAATGCCGCCGAAGCCGTTGAAGATCGCCACCATTTCCGGCATGGCCGTCATGGCGACCAGGCGTGCGGCGAACGCGCCAATGGTGCCGCCGGCAACCAGGCCGACGATGATCCAGCGATAATCGACGATAGATTGAGCCAGCAGTGTGACGACGACAGCAAGCAACATGCCTAGCGCGGACACCAGGTTACCGTTGCGCGCGGTAGCCGGCGAGCTCAGCATTTTCAGGCCGTATATGAATAATACGGCCGAGACGACGTAAGACAGATTGATCAGCAGTTCATTGCTCATTATTCATCACCTTCCTTCCTTTTAAACATGGACAACATGCGGTTCGTCACCATGTAACCGCCGACGACGTTGATCGAGGCGAAGGTGACGCCCAGAGTGCCGAGCAATGTTGCCATTTCATGGCTGCCGGCGCCGGCCGAGGCCAGGGCTCCGACCAGGGTAATGCCCGAAATGGCGTTGGCCCCGGACATCAGGGGGGTGTGCAGGGTAGCGGGTACTTTACTGATCAACTCAAAGCCCAGGAATATGGACAGGACCAGGATGAATGTCAGGTATACGGCTTCCATTGATAGCTCCTTAACGTTGCAGGTTTTTGATGGTTTCGTTGACGATGGCGCCGCCGTGGGTAATCAGGCAGCCCTTGATGATGTCGTCCTCGCCGTTGAGTACAAAGGTTTTGTTTTCCTCGTCCCAGTATTCGCTCAGCATGTTGTAAAGATTGGACGAATACATCTGGCTGGCGTCACGGCACACGTAATTGGGCCAGTTGCCCTGGCCGATGATGGCAACGCCGTTAACGACCGCTTCTTCCCCTGCCACCGAACCTTCCACGTTGCCGCCGGTTTCCGCGGCCATATCAACGATCACGCTGCCGGGCTGCATGGCTTCCACCATGTCACTGGTAACCAGCACCGGCGCCTTGCGTCCAAACACCTGGGCGGTGGTGATCACGATATCGGATTCGGCAATGGCCGCCTTCTGGCCCTGCCGTTGAATTTCAATCTGTTCCGGGGTCAGTTCCCGGGCATAACCGTCTTTGGTCTGTCCCGTTTCACCCAGGTCTATTTCCAGGAATTTTGCGCCCACGGAGCGGACCTGCTCGGCCACGACGGGGCGGGTGTCGAAGGCCGTGACCTTGGCGCCCAGCCGTTTGGCCGTGGCGATGGCCTGCAATCCGGCCACACCGGCGCCAATGACAAATACCCTGGCCGGTTTGATGGTGCCGGCGGGTGTCATCATCATGGGCAGCAGCCGGTCCAGCCTGTTGGCGGCCAGCATTACTGCCACGTAACCCGCCAGGTTGGCCTGTGAACTGAGTGCGTCCATCTTCTGCGACAGCGTAGTACGGGGGATCATTTCCATGCTGATGGCGCTGATACCCTGTTTTGCCAGGGCATCCACCAGTTCTCCTTCATTAAACGGATCCAGGTAACTGATATGGATACAATCCTGTTTTAACCGGCTGATTTCATCCGCCTCCGGTTTGCGGATACGCAGGATAATATCGGAATTCGCCAGTATGCCGGTCCGGGTCGAAGCGATCATTGCGCCTGCGCCGGCGTAATCATCATCCGCATAGCCGGAACCTTGCCCAAGCGCAGTTTCAACCGTCAATTCCGCCCCGAGTTTGACCAGCTTTTTCACCGTGTCCGGTGTAAGAGCAACCCGATTTTCACCCGGAAACGTCTCCTTCAAGACACCAATTTGCATAAATAAAAGCTCCCCTGGTAGGTTTGTTAACGTAGGTATCTGCGCGCCGGCTATCATCCCCTCAGCATCCGGTGTCCGGCACTCTTATATGGTGTGCAATGGCTGGTAACAGCTACTATTGCAAAAGCGAAGCGCATACTAGCACAAACATAAATTCAAAACTACCAGTAGTTCCCAAAGATACTTCAGGGGAGCTGTGGCGGGTATAAACAGCCAACATCGACCAGGGAGTTTCTCGGATTTACCCATTGCTGTTTGATAGAATGTGCAGATAATTATTACACATTGGGACGAAGAGAGTTTCTATCGATCTCGGCGCATCGTTCAATGAGTATTGCTACAAGTTGGTTGCTGCCATAGTAAAGAAATCATGATGGCGAAAGTTATGAAACAAAGAACGATTTATACCATTGGCCACTCGACTCACCAGATTGAGGACTTCGTTTCACTTTTGAAACGACACCGAATTGACGCAGTTGCAGACGTTAGATCAGTACCATATAGCCGCCGGCACCCACAATTCAATCGAGAACCTCTGAGCGAAGCGCTGAAGGCGCACGAGATTGCCTACGTTTTTCTAGGCAAAGAGCTTGGAGCGCGGAGTGATGATGCGGAGTGCTATGAGAATGGCCGCATAAAGTACCGATTACTCGCCGAAACCCCGCTGTTTCAATCCGGTATAGAGCGTATCCAAAATGGTAGTAGAGATAACAGTATTGCTCTCATGTGTGCAGAAAAGGACCCGTTGGACTGTCATCGGACTATTCTTGTAGCGCGTGAATTAGTAGAAACCGGAGCAGATATAGTGCATGTTCTAGCGAATGGACAGGTGGAACCACACAGTATGACGATGAAGCGCCTGTTCGGGCGGTTAGGACTGATTGAGCCTGATATGTTCTGCACGACAGAGGAACTGATGGACCATGCATATGCTACTCAAGAACAGTGTATTGCGTATATTGATGAAGATCGCGCCCGTGAGGCGCAGCAGGTTCAGCAATGAGAATTTTGACGATTGGTTTTGCCAAGAAGAACGCCGAATCGAAGACAAGATTAAGCCCGAAATGCTTGAAGATGCATACTTGCTATGCAGCGAGGATAAACCTCGTCACTGCCATAGACGTCTGGTAGCAGAATATCTCAAGGAACACTGGGGTAACGTCGAAATACAGCATCATGGATAGAGTTAAAAATTCAAATTGTCGGATTTCCAGGGAATATATCGTCTGACTGATAAACTCCCGGCCATGAAACAAGAATGATAGATTTTAGCCAAAACTCTAATTGATGAAGGTCTTTGGTATCGATTTCACGAGCAGGCCCACGCATCACAAGCCTCTCACTTGCCTTAACTGCACATTCGATGGTCGCGTGCTGCGCTCCGGCGATCTCGAAAAATGGACGGAATTTTTAGCATTTGAACAGGCGTTACAACGTCCCGGCCCATGGATTGCCGGAATCGATTTTCCGTTCGGTCAATCCCGTAGATTCATTGAGACGAGCAACTGGCCGGCGAATTGGCGCGACTACGTCATGTATGCTCAATCACTTAAGAGAAACGGTTTCCGCAATGCCCTTAACGCTTACCGTCAAAACCGGGTGAAGGGTGATAAGGAACATCGGAGACAAACCGATATTGCCGCCGGTTCGATCAGCCCGCAAAAGCTTTATGGTGTACCTGTGGGGTTGATGTTTTTTGAAGGCGCACCGCGCTTGGTAAAGTCCGCGGTCACCATCCCTCACCTGCAGGACGGTGACCCTGACCGCATCGTCATTGAAGCCTATCCTGGCGTTTTGGCCCGCCAGATTATCAATCGTCGCAGCTATAAACAGGACACAAAAAAGAAGCAGACCACCGAACAAGCTAAAGCCAGGCGTGACCTTATGACCGGATTGCGCGGTGGATATTTGCGCGAGCATTATGGCATTGAGATAGAGGCACCGGACTCGCTATGCGAAGATCCCAGCGGCGACCATATCGACTCACTACTTTGCGCCATTCAGGCTGCCTGGGCTTGGCAGAGACGTGCTTGCGGCTATGGAGCACCATCTTCAATCGACTCATTGGAAGGCTGGATAGCTGATCCAACAGTTTCCTATGATGGGGAAGCTGACACTACATACGCTCAAAAAGAGCAGCTATAATGACGTCAGACTAATCATTTATCTGAAGTAAAAATATGTTATATATCACTAACTACATAACCGAAAAAGAGAAATTATAAAATGAAAGAAGTCTTAACAGCAGTATTTGAAAAATCTCCGCATGGATACATCGGGTACGTTGAAGAATTGCCCGGCACCAACACGCAAGGTAAAACTCTGGAAGAAACTAAGGAAAATGTAGTCGAGGCCATCCGACTTGTGATACAGGCAAATCGTCAATTGGCGGAAGAACAGATTATCTCTGCTAATTCTGATGTTGTGAAAGAGGCACTTGGCAGTATTTCTATATGAAACGAAGGGAATTGATACGCCATATTGAAAAAAAGGGTTGTGACTTGTTACGAGAAGGCGGTAATCATAGTGTTAATGTCAACCGCTCAAAAAAGATGGTCACTACTATTCCAAGGCACAGGGAAATTGATGAAAATCTTGCTAAGCGGATACTCAAGGATTTAGGAATCTAAAAATCTTGAAACCTCACATCGAATTAAGAAGATCTGCGACTTCAAATTCAACGAAAAAACACTTATCTCCAATGGGGTGGTGCAACCTGCCCGATTTCAGCCCGCTATCTCGATGTCCTATTCTTAATAACAATGTAGACCCATGAAACTCGGCCTTGTAATCGGCTACTCGCAGAGTGAACTGAAACTGCCCATGGATGAGATCCTGGAAGCGGAACGGCTCGGTTTCGATTCCGTGTGGACTTCGGAAGCCTACGGGTCGGACGCATTGACGCCGGCTGCCTGGATACTGGCAAAGACGACAAGGATCAGGGTAGGCACCGCCATCATGCAGGTCCCCGCCCGTACTCCGACCTCTACCGCAATGAGCGCCATGACGTTGCAGAGCCTGTCAGGCGGACGCTTCATCCTGGGTCTGGGTCCTTCCGGCCCCCAGGTGGTGGAGGGCTGGTACGGGACGACCTACGCCAGACCCCTGACGCGCATGCGGGAATACATTGATATCATCCGCCAAGTCATTGCCCGGGAAGCGCCGCTGCAATACGCCGGTTATCATTACCGGTTGCCTTATCAAGGCAGGGACAGCACCGGCCTGGGCAGACCGTTGAAGAGCATTCTGCACGGTGATCCCGATACGAAAATCTATACCGCCGCCATTACTACCAGCGGCATCAAACTGGCCGCGGAGCTTGCCGACGGGTTTTTCCCGGTATGGATGAACCCGGACAAACATGACTTGTTTGCCGACACAATCGACGCCGGGCTGGCTGCAGCAGGGAAGGGCAAAAGCAGGGAAGATTTTGACATAGCGCCGTTTGTTCGCGTTTGCATGGGTGCTGACCTGGAAAAATGCCGCAGCGTGGCCAAAAAAGAACTCGCCCTTTATATCGGCGGCATGGGCGCAAAGGATAAAAATTTCTACAACAGTTATGCCCGACGCCTGGGTTATGAGGAAGACGCCATAGAAATTCAGGAGTTATTCCTGTCCGGCAAAAAACCGGAGGCGGTTGCAGCGGTACCTGATGGCTTGGTAGACGACGTGGCGCTGGTCGGTCCGCCCGACAGAATTAAGGCTAATCTGACGCGCTGGAAAGAAGCAGGAAAAAAAGGGCATATCGGTTCTTTTCTCGCATCCGGCGCATCCGTTGAGGCACTGCGTCTGCTTGCGGAAGAACTGCTGTAATAGTCGTTATTGACTATTTCGGCCTCTGGCGGCCAGCACAATCGCCAAGGCCGTCACAAACGGTATGCAGCGTTCGGCTACATCCCCGGGCGTATTCGGTGCGAGATGCAGGATCACAGTCAATCCGAACCCGGTAGCCACAGCCCAGATGATGGCTGTCGGTGATACTTTCCAACGTAACAAACGGGCGATGACAACCGGTCCGAATGCGGCTCCCAGCGCGTTCCAGGCAAACAGCACCCGTGAAAAAATCGCATCCGGGAGTTCATAGGCAATAACCACTGCGAGCACGCCGATAAACAGTACGAACAGCCTGGAAACAGCCAGGGACCCACTGTGCATGAGGTCATGACTGAGTGCGGATGCGGCGACAAGCAATTGGCTGTCAGCGGTTGACATGATTGCCGACATCACCGCGGCAATAAGAACACCGGCGAATACCGACGGCAATAAGTGGTCGGTCAACAGAAAAAAGACCTGCTCCGCATCTGTCACCGACGTTTTTTCCAGCAGGATGTGGCCGCACAGTCCCAACAGGAACATACTGCCCAGCACAACGACTTGCCACGTCAATGCAATCATACCCGCCCTGTGCAGTAGTTTCGTATCCCGGATCGCCATAATCCGGTTCAACAGATGAGGTTGGCCGATCGGTCCGAAACCGATACCTAAAAGACCGAGCAGAAACCCGAGCGCCAGCATACCCTGGCGCCCGCCGGTCAGTGACAGTTGTTCGGTTGTAGCCACCGACGCCAATTCCTGACTCAATCCATCCAGTCCACCCACAGCCTCCAGCGCAAATAAGGACAACAACACAGCAGCTACCAGCATCAACACGGCTTGCAACGCGTCAGTGAGGCTGACGGCCCAAAATCCACCGATCAGGGTATAGACGAGAACGATACCGGAGCCGAACAGCAGCGCGGGCAACTGGTCCACTTCCATAATGTTTGAAAAAGCGCCCGCCGCGCCCTGAAACTGTGCAGCCACGTAAAAAATGAAGGAAATTGAGACAACCAATGCGGATAAGCTGATCAGGCGCACTCGTTGTCGTCCTTCAACGCCTTCGGCAATAAGATCAGTCAAAGTAACCCACCGGTTCCCGTGAGCTGCCTGGTTCAACCGCCGACCCAGCCAGAACCAGACAAGCGCCGTACCGATCAAGGTACCGGGAATCAGCCAGATAGCCGATATTCCCTGACTGAACGCGATACCGCTGACCCCGAGAATACTCCAGGCCGACATGGCGGTTGCAGCATAGCTCAACGAGGCTACGCCGGCGCCCAGATTCCGCCCGCCAATGAAATAGCTGTCATCGTCATGGGTTCGGCGCTTAGCCCATGCGCCGATTGAGAACAGGGCAATAAAATAGACAAAGATGGTCACCCATACGATGCGCAGGGATGGCAGGTCAATTTCCATAAATAACTAATCGGTCATTAGAAAGGCATTATCCAGCCATTATCTCATATTATTGGCCGAAAATAATGGTTTCACGGCCATATTTATTCTAAAATAATTGAATGAACTATTAAAAGGATATCTTTGTTCATGACCAGAATCGCACAACGTGAGGCTGTCCTGTCCTTACTCAAACAAAGTACAGAGGCACTGGGGCTGACCGATATCAGGGCCAGGTTGAACTATGTCGTACCGCCGAGGACCTTACGCCGCTGGCTGGCCGAATGGATGCATGAAAAAATAGTCAGCAGGTCGGGGGCAGGGCGCGCCACCCGCTACCAATACAAAAAACAGGACTACCATGAACTTCATTTTTCGGGCACTGCGTCATTTGGCTTTTTGGAAGGACTGGACACAGACCTGAAAACCGGGTTGCTTGGACAGATACGTGACTTATGGACGCACACAAGCACTGCGCTGGCAGGCAATACCCTGTCATTGAGTGATATTCGTTTCATACTGGAAGAAGGCCTGACAGTCGCAGGCAAACCCTTCAAGGACCACCAGGAGGTGGTCTGCCATGCACAGGCGATAGAACAGCTTTACCACTGCCTGTCCAGACCGATGACCGAAGAGTTGATACTGGCATTGCACAGGACCTTACAAATGACTGTCATCAGCGATATCTACAAACCTGTCGGCGCCTGGAAGCATGAGATAAACAGTACTTATACAATTAACAGTGATGGCCGGCAGGTGTTTATCGAGTATGCGATACCGGCATTTGTGCCGGTATTAATGGCGGAAGTGATACGGACAATCAACACAATCAGGCACGATGATGTCACACCGGATAATGCCCACGAATACTATGCAAAAATTCATGCAGGCGTGGCCCATATCCATCCGTTCTGGGATGGTAACGGTCGCATGGCCCGTCTGCTGGCGAACCTTCCCTTGCTGAAAGCCGGATATCCGCCCCTGGTTATCCACCAGCAGGACAGGTACGACTATATGCAGACACTGGCCGATTACCAGATTGGCGTGGGGCAGCTAACTGACAACAGCGGCGTTTGGCCGGATATATCCCAGTTGGCCGAATTCAATGATTTTTGCGAAGCCAGCTACGAACATACACGGACCCTGGTGGAGGATGCGTTTGCACTTCAGGCTAAAAGGAATTCCACGGCGTCTTCCTGACATCACGATTGATATGGGATAGCGGGTAAATCCACTTGACAAGTACACATAAACGTGTACTATGACCGGGTGAAAAGGAGAGAGTTGGAAAAGGCGCTTACCAAACTGGACTGGTATTTCCTGAGGCATGGAAATAATCATGATGTTTGGACAGACGGAGAACGGCAGGAGGCAATTCCGAGACACAGGGAAATTAATGAAATATTAGCCAAAACTATCATACGAAGGGCAAAAAGTTGAAATTCCAGGGCAAAGCATTCAAAGATGGCAAATTCTGGTTAGCGGATATCCCATTTCTTGAGTTGATGACTCAGGGTCGAACAAAAAAGGAATTACTCCTGATGGTTGAGGACCTTTTTGTTACCTTAGCGGATAAAAAAGGTTTTGAGGTAACTGTCAAATGCACCAAGGACGGAGTTCTTGAAATCGGCTCGAATGATAATAGAGTGATGGTAGGCTTGTTGCTTAAACGTAAAAGACAATTAAACAACTTAACCATTCAACAAGTCGCTGAACGGCTGGGTTCAAAATCTAAAAATGCCTATGCCCGTTATGAACAAGGGAAAATTCTGCCCAGCATCGATAAGCTTGAGGACCTTTTGAACGCGCTTGACCCATACTCCGATTTGGTGATCTCGCAGGCTCGGCTCATATAACAGAGAGGTGTCGACACGTTTCTCTATGGACATTGTCTGTTGTTTTTCTGCTATGTTTCCAGCCATTGAGTAGCAGCATCTTTGATAAAACACCTGAGCTTTTTGCGCATTGTACATGAGTTGTTTATTACGCCGCTGATAATTGTTCCACATCAATTCCCTTTGGATTTTGCTCAGCCAGCCACAAATCGTATTGAACCTGTTGATTAAGCCAACTCTCAGCAGAAGTACCAAAAGCCTTGCTGAGGCGTATAGCCATATCAGGGCTGATACCTGCTCGCCTGTTCAATATTGAAGAGAGCGTTTTACGGCTTATGCCAAGAGCCTCAGCAGTTCGCGTCACACTCAAACCTAAAGGTTCAATACAGAATTCGCGTAAGATTTCCCCGGGGTGGGGGGGGTTGTGCATTCTCACATAACGATTTTCAGTCTTCGCCGGCAAATGCGCCGAGCAGGTGCAGCAGACTGGTGAACAGGTTATAAATGGAGATGTACAGGGTTATTGTGGCCATGATGTAGTTGGTTTCACCACCGTGTACCATCGCACTGGTCTGGTAGAGGATCAGGCCGGACATCAACAGGATGAATATGGACGATACGGCCAGCGCCAGTGCCGGTATGCTGAATATCACGGCACACAACCCTGCCAGGAAGCCGACCAGTATGCCCACCATGAGAAACCCGCCCATGAAGCTGAAGTCCTTGCGGGTGGTCAAGGCATAACCGGACAGGCCGAGGAAGATCACGCCGGTGCCGCCCAACGCCATCATAACCAGTTGGCCACCGTTGGAGAAATGCTGCAAATAAGCGTTCAGGAATGGCCCCAGGGTCAAACCCATGAAGCCGGTCAGGGCAAACACCGCAGCCAGGCCCCAGGCGCTGTTTCTCAGCGCGGAAGTCAGATACAACAATCCAAAATATCCCCCCAGGGTAATAAGAAGACCCATGCTCGGGAAATTGAATATAATGGAGACACCCGCCATCGCCGCGCTGAACAACAAGGTCAGGGAAAGCAGAATATAAGTATTTCGTATCAGCTTGTTCGTCGTCAGCACCGATGGAGCCGGCCGCGCTACTGCGTAATTCTGATTCATTTTGAACCTCCAATCATTACTGTAAGACTGATATTGTGGGTCATAACGCTGTATTTCAAGTGGTGACTTCTGACAAGTCAGAATCTACTTTCAATAGTAACGCATAATTTTGAAATTTCAATGACAATATCGAGTTAAAACAAACGCATTAATTTATACTATAATCCGCTGCTCCTGCTGTTAAAGAGACAGGGGCGCAATGTCGTTAAAAAATCATCGGAGAGGTGGCAGAGCGGTTGAATGCACCGGTCTTGAAAACCGGCAAGGGTTAGTAGCCCTTCGTGGGTTCGAATCCCACCCTCTCCGCCAAATATTTTATAACATATTGATATTAAAAATAATTATTATAATATATAGTGTCAGTTATCACTTTGCCTATTATTTTTGATAAATGATGGATTGTTGTTTCCAACAAAATTTTATGGGTAGACAACATGGACATTCTAGACTGGCTGTATGAAAACGACCTGCTCGCGCCATTGAAAGAAAAGCCGCCAGATGAAGCACCTGGCGGCTTATTCCTACTGAATGATGATGTGGTTATGCTATCATTGAGTCTGAAAACACAAAATCAGAATCATCGAGAGTGTCGGTGAATCCTACCAGAATTATCTTACCGCCTCCGTGCCCAGTTAAATCAAGATAGGTGTCAACTTCGGACTCATCATAGTAGTAGTAGCCAAAGTCATTGGCCGAATGGATGGTGTCGAATGCCCTTAAATCAATGATGTCATCGCCGTTCATAAAGTCGATGATTGTATCTTCGTACACGCCATCATCCGGGCTAAAGTAAAACCTGTCATCTCCCAGGCCGCCTACAAGAGTGTCATCGCCAGGCCCGCCTATGAGCCTGTCGCTATCCCTGTCTCCCCTCAGTAAATCATCACCAGAATAACCCCACAGGGTGTCATTGCCATCATTGCCGAACAACAAATCATCTCCCGCATAGCCGCCGTATAATCTGTTATTCGCCGTATTGCCAAAAACCCAATCGTCTCCGTACCCGGCAAAGGTATTTTCAATGATGGTACCGTGGGCTATGACCACGTTATTGATGAGTCCGTACACACTAGACCAAGATTCCGGGCTCAAGTCAATTACCTGATTATATCTATCGGTTCTTACATCCAGCCAGTCAGTACCGCCCGTGTCGTAAATTGTCAGGGTTGTTGAACGATTGAAGCTGGTAGGAACATAATTAAATTCTGTAGCTGTGCCGATGTTTTCAAAGTATTGGATAGTGTTGTTATTGTCGATTGAAATGAAATCCAGATCATTGTCATTATCCAGATCGACGAAGGTCAAATCCCTGACTATAGTGGATGGCAGATCGCCGTAACGCACGCTGTCAAGCGGATTTCCGAAATAATAGTAGTCACCTGTAAAAACCGGCGTGCTGGACGTACCAGTGTTTTCATATAGGTAGATACCGCCATCCGAATCCACCGCAACAAAATCACGGTCCCCATCGGCGTCAATGTCGGCAACTTTGAAGTCATGCACGTTATGGGTAAGCGTGAAAACTGTAAGTGTCTCCGCAAGTTCCGGGACACTTGCTGTACCTATATTTTCAATATAGAAAACTTGGTTTCCCAGCGTTTCGATGAAATCAAAGTCACTGTCGCCATCCATGTCTGCAAGCTCGAATTTTCCAGAATAATCTACGGCTAACAGAAGGAGCGGTTTCGGGTTATCAGGGGAATTAACAACTAAGTAGATTCCTGTATTGTCTGCAATGATAGCATCAAGATCATTGTCTCCATCCAGGTCGACGAAGGCGTAATCTTGGATGGGATTACCCCAATAGATAGACTCCTCGTAACTAAAGAGTGGCATAGTGGATGTCCCTATGTTGTCATACACATATAAGGTGTCCCTGCTATGGTTCAGCGTTACCATATCAATATCACCGTCGTTGTCGTTATGGAGGAAGGTCGGCTGGCGGATAGAATCTAGGTTGATAAAGACAAACGGGTTCCCCTCTCCTGACCAGAGTCGAAAATACTCATCCAGGTAAGTGCCAGTGTTGGGTTTATATCCATATCTTGTATTACCACCGTTCACGCTGTCCGGCGCACCATAGAGTGTATGGATTGCCATTATGTCGGCGATCATCGGGGTCACTACGTGCGCATAACTTGCCGGAGTAAAGAAATTTTTGGACTGGTCTATATATGACATGACAGTAGTTTGCCAAGAGTCAGAAAAAGATACCGTCTCAGTCAGGAAATCAGGAAAATCTCCATTATAGGGACCAGGATGACCTAAGCCCAAAGCATGGCCGAATTCATGGAGATATGTATGGAAACTGTAGCTGTCTATGCCTGTGCCATACTGATACAACCAATCTGTCGACACATTGACCAGCGCAGATACAATATATCCGTCATCTGATATTGAGACAGGGTAAGAAAATGAGTCTGGTTCGTCATCAATAAAGGTAATATGCGCATCAGCATCAGTGACCAATTGAAAATTAATGCCAGTCACATCAGACCATGCTTCCAGTGCCCAAGTAGCCAGTTGCTGACCTTCCTGTGTCAACGCGGTGATGTTTGCGGTTAAGGTTCCACCAGGCTGCACGTTGAATTTGCGCCGCTCTCCTCCTTGTTGTTGCCAATATCCGTCTATCAGGTAATCTACAATATTATTCAACATAATAATTTTCTATCATTTATTCGAATACATAGTGTAACAGGCTGTCAGTTAGTAACTCCTTATATCGACATCCTGTTGACCTGTGAAGATGAAAAAGGGCCACTCATAGTAGCGGTTGAGGCCAAGGCGGACGAGCCATTTGGAAACACGATTGAGAAAACCTTATCCGATGCAAATTCACGGCTGAAAAAGAACTCTGGATCAAAAGGAGTAGAAAGAATTAAAAGTCTTGCCGCTAAATTTGGTCTCTCTGTGGAACGGCGAGAAGTCTTGAAGCTCGGGTATCAACTTTTTACTCTGACAGCAGCCGCCTTGGCTGAGGCTGAGCGAAGAGCTGCGCAACGTACCATTATTGTTATTCACGAGTACGTCACCTCACTCACATCACGTAAAAATCGTGCCTGAAACGCTTCCGATCTGGATTATTTTCTCGAAGTAGTGTTTGGGAAACAATACTCTCTCAGCAACGGGATGATAGTTGGGCCTATTGAAACCAAAGACATTGGGAAGCTATTTTACGGGAAATCTCAAACAATCATTTAGATGTGACTTCTATATATGATTTGGCCTAACTTCTTGTCACCTTTAGCTCTCCGCCATAGGTATTACAAAAGTCTAGCAGACCCCCCACTCAGAACTGGAAAAAGACAGGATATACTGGCCAATGTCTCAGATGCACTATTGACAATGTGAGTATATTCCAATAGAGAAATGATACTGAACTCTGGGTCTTGATAGCAGCCATCCATGTGCTCGCTATGCAGCCTGATGGTTCTGTTCAGTAACGGTTTTAAAGAGTTGTTGTTTGGCGTCCTTGAGCTGTTTAGCCGCGTCATTATCATTGATTGAAAAAGCAATTGCATCCAGTTTATTCATAGTGATGTCCGGTTTCAAATGTTGGCTGGGCTGGTCGAGTGATTTGAACTTCTCATACGGTGTCATCATGGCTTTATAGGGATAGGTTTTTACCTGCTTCCCTTTGGCATTGGTTTTTGTCACCGGGAAGAAGCAAGGCCGATGGTAATTGATGTAGGGGTTCAGATAGTCTTGATGGAACTGATTAACCAGCGGCGCCAGGTGCTGTCGGATATGGCTGTAGCCGAGGTGCTTTCTGATGATCGACCCATTTTTGGATTCGACCAACGCGTTATCGTTGGAGTGTCGAGCCCGGGATTTGGTCAGTTCGATCAGGAGTTTCTTGAGGAGCTTGACCACATGCTGATTGATGTACTCGGAACCGTTGTCGGCGTGAAAGCCAAGAATCATAAAAGGGAACTGCTCCAGTAGCTGTTCGAGCACAGGGATCAGGTAGCGCTCGGATATTTTTTCGACGGCACAGACAATTTCAAATTGGGTGACTTCATCGACGCCATTGATATGGTAGAGTCCTTTGAACCCATCCAGGTCGCCTTGATGAACTGTATCCACTCGAATATAACCGGGCTGGCCATTGGGCTGTGGTTTGCGCCGCTCGCCAATAGCGGACGCTCTTGGCCGTGTTTTATCGAACTGGCGACGATTCCTCTGGTAGATTTTGGCACGCCTCATATTGTAGAGGTGTGATACGGAGATGCCGGCCAATCGTTGATAGCCGGGGAGTTTAAACAACCGCCAGGCACGTTCACAAAGCTTTTTGGTGGCGGGTCCGGAGAGCGTGCCATGCAGTTCATCCAGTTCGACCAGAAGGCGTTGGTCCGCATCCGTATATTTGCGTGTAAAGCCATTGCCTGCACTGGAGCGGGGTTGTAGTTGTCCCCGTTTGAGCCAGGTTTTGGTCAACCGCTTTACCTGAATCCGCGAATAGCCACTGACATGTGTCATGAAACTGAGCAGCAGCCCTTTATCGGGCTTTGACAAGCGCTGATAGGCAAACCGAATGAGGGTGCGACGAATAAAATCGTAGCGTTCCGCTTTGGTGTCCAGGGAGAACTCGACAGCCTGGGTGCCGTCAAGAAAGGCACGCACCTGCTCCAGTGTTTTTAAGTGATGGTCGTTCATAATGGTATTCATCCTCCCATCATGAACAGAAATCAGGCTATTTCAGTATCATTTCGTGTTAGAAACACGACCTCCGTTCAGTATCATCTCGTATTGGAAGAGGCTATATGTTGACAGTTTTATTACATTTCGCTATAATATATGTTAATTAACAGTGCTGATACCATGAAACAGATTGACGCCATTCATCACCTTATGCGCTTGGACGACAGGGAAGGCACCCATGTCTTCACGAAGAACGACCTCAGAGCGGTTTTTGCCGACGACGAGCCTGCCCTGAATGCAGGCATCAACAGGCTGGTCGAAAGTGGTGTGCTGCAGCGCGCGGTAAACGGCGTGTATGTCAATGCCCTGTCGCCGAACCGCGGGGGTCACACCCTGGAGTATATTGCCGCGGCGATGCGGCGAAACGAGTACAGTTACGTCAGTCTGGAGTCCGCACTGTCCGAGTACGGCGTTATCTCGCAGATTCCGATGGTCATGACCGTCATTACCACCGGCCGCAGGGGCGACTTCGAAACGCCCTACGGGGTTATTGAGTTTACGCATACGGCGCGGCCCATGCCGGACGTGATTAACGGGACGGTCGACGCAGGGCGCCCGCTCAGACTGGCGACCAAGCAGACGGCCTACCGGGACCTGAAGCGCGTGGGGCGGAACCTTGACCTGGTTGATGAGGAAGCGCTCCATGAGGAGGACTGACAATTCCTTAACCGCCTTGGTTGACATGGTCGTGAGAGACGGCCATGACGAGAACAGCCGCCCCGTCATTCAGAAGGAACTGCTCCACTATGACATCCTGTTTTGCTTGAAACAATCCGGTCTGCTGGACTGCATGGTGTTTCAGGGCGGTACGTCCCTGCGGTTATGCTACGGCTCCAACCGGTACAGTGAAGATCTGGATTTTGTTGGCGGCAGTGATTTCAGTTTGTCCTCGTTAACTGAGATGAAAAGCATTATTGAGGCGTACCTGGGTGAGAGATATGGCCTGGAGATCACGGTCAAGGAACCAGCATCTCTGAAGACGCAGAACGCGGCCCACGCATCACTGAACGTCGATAAGTGGCAGGTGTCTGTGATCACCGACCCGGGGCGACCGGATTTGCCGAGACAGCGTATCAAGATTGAGGTCGTCAACATCCCGGCCTACACGTGTGAAGCGTTGCAACTGAACGCCAATTACCGGTTCCTGCCGGAGGGCTATAAAACCGCAAAATTCTGGGGACACAATACTTAATTATCCTGCCGTTGTTTTGGCCCCGATTTTTTCTTTTTCAGAATTGACAGTATTCCAGAATTGAGTACTGTGTCCCCAGAACTCCGCCAGAATTGAGTACTGTGTCCCCAGAACTCCGCCACTTTTGGCGTAAATGAGTAGATGTGGTGTTCTCCCCCTAAACTAATCCAGGTAAACTGCGAAAAATCTCGTTAAAAGATCATCTCGTGAGGGAGTCATTCGTCCAACCCTTTTGAGCGTTTCTGCATGTCTGACCAATTTGCGGCCCTCATTTTTTTCCATTCCTCCCGATCGTTCGGCAATTTGCGCCGGTCGCCCATGGCTGCCTTATTCGCAGGTTTTGCTTCCCAATCCAATCTGGCATTGTATTTTGACCAGGTCTTTTCATAGATAGTATGAGGTTGGCAGTTCCCTTTTGCGACTTCTATAAATCTGCGCTGGGCATCTGTCTTCGGGGCGCGCTCTCCATTGATTAAACGCTGAAACTGGGTTCCATGTTGTTCCAGAATATCAATTTCTTCTTCAGTAAAGGTCGCTTTCGAGCATTTGATTATAAAAGTACCAGTTGTCATGTATGAGATTGATCTTTCTCCCGGAATAAACCCACTAAAGTTGAGGAAAAATGGATCATATCCCTTCCAAAGTTTATATGTGGTTTTACCATCGAAGTGTTCGACTTCTCCGCGTTTACGCAAACTGTACAAACGCTAGATGATATGCCGAAAGTCTTTATCTCCCGGTAATATTTTCCAATCTTGCGAAATCGCTGTTCGCGGTTTCCAGATCCGCCTTGTGATATTGTGCGCAAGCCGCAATGACCAAATCGCTGGCAGGAATTGTGATACCTCGCTCCCGAGTCCGGCGGGCGAGGTCATACGTCAATTGCCATACACCATCAGTTATTGGAAGTTCAGGGAGTACCCTGGCGAAATCCCGCAAAACCTTTTTTTCCTGGTTGCCGCCGGCGCCATTCCACAGTTCCAGTTGAATAAGCGGGCACCAGCAAGTCGCGCCAGACTGCAGTGCATTCTCGACCCTGGACCGAACCGCAGGATCACCTTCAGGGCGAAGCAAATGAATCCAGGATGAGCTATCGATAAGGATCAATGATCTCAGCCCTGGCGGCGCTGCTCTTGCAACTTTTCGACAGTTATCAATGCCTTGCAGGTGCCGGCATGTTTTATGAGACTCGCCATACGTTTACGCCGATTGAAATCAGAAATGGCTGTCACCACTGCCTCACGTTTGGTTTTTGCATTAGTAAAACGCATCGTATCCGCCAGTTCCTCATCAGGAATATCAATAGTTGTTTTCATAATGCTATTATAGCGTTATATAGAAGCTGTTTCAGCAAATATTATAATATTATTTCAGATTTATGATAATCTCATCAGGCAAGCATAGTAGTTTTCCTGAAATTGGAAACGGCTAGCTCTCCGCCATAGGCGTTCACAATTTCCGGTCAAAACCAGGAACGGGTTCCGGCGACTGATCGACAACTATTCTCTCATAGACGTCTGACACGTTGTCCCGCAATGCCCGGGGCAACACTCTCAGTGCCGTCTCATTCAATGAATATTCAGGCAAGTATCCCTTGATCAGGTGTAAAACGGCAATGCCCTGTTTTTTATCCCTGGCTTTTTTTATGGGCGCCCGCGTGGGTTGTTCCGACAGCCATAGTTTGTGGGCAGTATAGTAGTTCTGGGGACACAATACTTATTTAGGGATACTGTTAATATGGCAAGGCTGACAAGGATTGTTCTACCCGGTT
Source organism: Gammaproteobacteria bacterium (assembly GCA_965248145.1). Lineage (GTDB taxonomy): Bacteria > Pseudomonadota > Gammaproteobacteria > Eutrophobiales > Eutrophobiaceae > JAAXHV01. Next base: position 2,279,880 of record OZ252091.1, read on the forward strand.
ATCCTCACCATGTAACGCAACGGGGCAACCACAAGGGATTGCGCCAGTCAGTGGCAATCCTGATGAATGTGAACGGTAATGCCGGTTTGGACCGGGTAAATTCTCATGTCATACCTGCGGAAAAAGATGAAGAACCCTTCACCTGGAGATAGGTGAGCGAATCTTAAAGTAAGCCTATAAATGGATTACTTTCGCTTATCGGTCAGCTATGATAGTCAATGCACATAAATATCCAACACATGCACGAATTCATCATTCAATCACTACGGGACAACGTTCGCGGTGTAGTGTTATGTCCAGGTGACGCGGGTTACGACGAAACACGGGTCCTGCACAACGGCATGATCGACAAGCGCCCGGCGGCAATCGTGCGCTGCACGGGCGTTGCCGACGTGCGTTATTGCGTTAATGCGGCGCGTGAAAACGATCTGCTGGTAGCCGTTCGCGGCGGCGGTCATGGGGTGGCGGGTAATGCCAGTTGTGATGGTGGTTTGATGATCGACTTGTCGTTGATGCGCGGCGCTCGAGTCGATGCCGAGCAGCGAATTGCCTGGATCAGCGGTGGTGCGACGTTGGGCGACATTGATCACGAAACTCAGCCGTTTGGCCTGGTCGCACCGACCGGCGTGGTGTCAGAAACGGGAATTGCCGGTCTCGCACTCGGCGGTGGATTTGGTTGGGTGCGTGGGAAGTACGGGATGAGTGTCGATAACATTCTCGGTGTCGATATCGTCACTGCCGACGGTGAGTTGCGCCACGCAAACGTATTGGAGAATCCGGATCTCTTTTGGGCGGTACGCGGCGGTGGCGGTAATTTTGGTATCGTCACAACCTTCGAATTCCGCTTACACCCATTGGGGCCCGTCATCATGCATTGTGCGCCGGTGTACGCCGGAACGCAGGCGCGCGACATTCTGCAGGGTTGGCGGGAATTCATGCAGACGGCGCCCGATGAATTCACGACCGAATTCTTTTTCTGGACGATCCCGGATCACGACACCTTCCCGCCTGAGCTACGTGGCGAGGATGTCGTCATCCCGGCCGGTGTCTACGCCGGACCGGCCGATGAAGGTGAGCGATACGTACAGCCATTGCGGGAACTAGCGACGCCGCTCATTGATCTCAGTGCCCGACGGCCTTTCGCGGTCGTGCAGCAAATGTTCGACGTGTACCTGCCGAAAGGTGAACTGCTGAATTACTGGAAATCGCTGTACCTTGATCGTATGACGGACGATGTGCTTGATGCACTGGTCACGGTCTTTAATGAACGCCCGGCCAAACGCACGCCGTTCGTACTACATGACTTACGCGGCGCAAGCACCCGGATTGACGCCGACGCAACCGCGTTTGGCAGTCGTGCCATGCCGTATCTCATGGAGTTCAACTCATCGTGGACGGAGGCCAGGGACACGGATGCCAACATCGCCTGGACCCGCAAAGTGTGGGATGATATGGCGGCTCGTTTCTCGTCCGGCAATAGCGGCTACCTCAACATGACCTGCTACAACGAACACGGCGAAGGCCTGGTTAAGGAAACCTACGGTGTAAATTACCAGCGCCTGCGCGAGGTCAAGAGACAATACGATCCCGACAACCTGTTCCGGTTGAACGCCAACATCCTACCGGTTTAGCAATGTGCGGAAGTATGCTGAACATTGTCGCTTCCGGCACGCCACTCCTGATGCTTGCCTCCCTGCGACTGTGCTTTCTGAATTTCCGCGCTGCCCTGAACGATGTCGACAGTGAACGCTGGATTTCACTGGGCGGGATGGGGCTGCGGATGCGCTGTAAGACGCCGCGGCGGTGGGTGCAGGCCAAGCTGAGAGAAGCGCGTAATCCCGTAGTTCAATCATTGCGCGGAACAACCAGATAACGTCCGTAGAGAAGCGCGAATCCCGCAAAACCACAGCACCAAAAGCAGGCAGACAGCGTCCAGAGCGGCAACGCATGTTCCGGGAGTGCGCCACCCAATAGCCGTGCAAGCACGGCGGCGATCACCAACAGGTACAGTCCGGTTGTGGCTTTGTCCGCCGTCAGCCTGCGTCCCGTGTGGCCGAGACTCGTGCGGGTCATGACTGCAAGGGTCATGACGCCAATCGCGCCGGCCATCCAGAGATGCTGGGCGGTGGCTGTCAAGAGGGAGCCGGGCCGTAGAATAGCCGTGGCCAACATCAACATGCCGATAGGCACAAAGGCATAACCCAAGTGCAGGATCCAGACTAACGGTTCCGCGCCCGTGCCGAGTCCACGCCAGCGAGAAAGCCGCGCGAACTGCATCAGCCCGCACGCGAACAGCAGATACGCGGTCTCGGCTCGACCGGGCATGACTACCCAGCATACCAGGGCCAATGCGCTCAATATGAGTGCATACCTGTCTAATCGCCCAAATACGGCAGGTAGCCGATCACTTCCTCGCTGTAGCATCCAGTTGCGAGTGAATGCAGGCACGATCCGGCCCCCGACAATGGAAATCATCAAGATGGCAGCCGCAAGACCGATGCGCAAGCCGTAGCCCGACGCCGCATACTCGCCCAAAGCCGCTTCCCGATGAAACAGGGCGTTCCCGATAACGAATACGCCCACCATGGCTATGATGACGAGGTTGCGCCAGTTCTTTGAGACAACTATTTCGCGCAACATGATCGTGACGAGGACAAGAAGGCTGGAGAGATCGATCGCGGCCACCATCAATGCCGGCAGGTATTGGGATGCCGCAATTGCAACGCGGCCGAGAATCCACAGCACCCACAGTCCCAGCAGCGGCCATCCGGATATGGGCGCCCGGTTGGTCCAGGTCGGCACAGCGGTTAGCAGAAACCCCGATATTACCGCGCTCAGGTACCCGAACAGGGCCTCATGGGCATGCCACGACACAGGATCGAAGGCGGTCGGCAATACCGGATACCCCCGCAGCATCAGAATCCAAAGTCCCATACAAAGTGCCGCCCACAGTGCGGCGGAGAGAAAGAACGGCCGGAAGCCATAGGACAGAAATGCGGATTCGGACCACGCGCGCGCAGGTTGTACTGCGGTTTTCATATTGGTGTTCTACCTTGAAATTGATCCAGGCACAGATTAGGGGAGGTCACCTCACATCAACGCCATTGTATCTCGATGATTTCGATTGACTCATTACCGGTATTTTCATAGTGATGACTTAAACCGGCGTCGTACCAGTGATACTCCCCTGCCGTCACTGATATCTCTTCACCATTTTCCCCCAGCAATTTCCCCGAAGTCAGGTTGACTGCAGCAAAGGGTAGGTTGTGGGTATGCATACCGGTCTTCTCACCGGGTCCGAGTCGAATCCGGTAGACACTGGCATGGGGTTTGACTAAGTCCGGTGTCATACCGCTTGTATTACCTTCAATTGGGCTATCCCTTCCTGACATCTCATCCTTTATTCCGACCGCCACAACATGGAAGGGGGTAAGACCAATATTCCCCACACGGTGAACATGGGGGAGGCTATGGTTATCAGAACTGAATCTCAGATCACCGGTTGTTACGTTCGCTTCACGCTTTTCTCCATCCAGTGGTTGCGCCCACACCGTGGTCCCGCCAATCGTCACATATAGCAGGTCAATCTTGTGTTCATGATAGAGGCTCACATAGTCCGGTGGAATATTCACATTCAGGATCATGGCATGGTCGTTTTCGAATACCAGCCGATGCCTGGGTTCTTCGTAGACAGGTATCCATTCCTCGGAAAGGGCCGGTTCAATTATGAACGACATGCTCAACATGAGAAAAACACCAGGCTTTATCAAGCCGGCCAGATGGATTAAAACACGCATAAGCAGTACCTTTTCTTGGGTATTCCGGCTATCTTATGCCTTGTTGCAGCCGATTTAAACGACTTCGACATAAGCACTACATAAATCTATATTGAGAATAATAATCATGCCTGTCCTCAATAAATTTCGCCTGGCGATACCTGCCTTACTGGTTGTCCGTATAAGTGGCGTTGAAATATTAACCAAATATTAAAGACTTAGGTGAGAAAATGGTAACTTCTCAATAACCCCGTGCATCAAGGGGGGAGCGTTGCCTGCCCACACACGAGGTCGGGCAAGCCGGGGATGGCGTGGGTCAGGGTCAGTCGGTCCACCAGGTAATCCCAAAAACTGATACCCTGTTTCTGACAGGTCTTCTTCAGGCTGACGAAGGTATCCCGGCAGCGTCGTCCCGCCTCGGAGCGGGTACTGCCCGAGATTTTTCGCTTGATGACATACTCGCGGATATCCCGTTCACTGAGATTATTGTGCAGCGGAATATCCGGTCGTTCCAGCACCAATAGCAATTCCGCCTTATTCTGCGCTAAGCGCCGGAGCGCCTGGTTGAGGGTCGCGCACGTGGTGTGAGTCTGGCACAGAGTATCGAAGCGTACTGTTATCGCCTGCTTGGCGGGCAGTGTCGGGGTTTGTTGGTAGTGCTTGAGGTCTGCATAGCGCGCCCAGAGTTCGGCCCTGACCGCCTCAAGTGCTTGTGCGTTTTGCTCGTTGAGTGGGAGGATGCGCTGAAATACTCGCTCGGCATGAACCCGGCACAAGGCGTGCTGTCCGACGTTGAACTGACCGGCGTCATCCCTGAGGATGACCAGGCCCGCGGGGAACCCGTGGTGGTTGAGACTGCCGATTAAGGCCCCCTCGGTGACCGTGCGCGCGGCCTGTCCCCGGTGACTGCCGAGCACCTTGAGATGGGTGCTCCAAGCGGCGCTATCATCGACGCGCTGACGGCCGCGGCGCAAGCGTTCGACAAGCATCTTCGGCAAACGGTGTGCCTGCATATAATCGAAGGCGGCGGCATTGATCACCTAATCGGTATAGGCGCCACGCAGGAGGTGCAGGAAGTTGATGCGACTCTTTGCGGCGCGGCTGTGGAAGACGGCAAAGCGGTCGTTGCCGAGGTGGGTGCAATAGCCATTCTTACCGGCATGACGGGCACCCGTGTCATCGGCCTGGAGATAGGTGCTGACGCGCAGAGCGGCATTCAGCAAGGCGTCTTTTCCCTGGTGGAACGGGGTCTGGTCTGCGTTAATCAGGCGGTCGAGTTGGCCGCGGGAGAGGTCGATATCCCAGTCGCGCAGTTGTTGCCACAACAACGGCTGGGTGACCCGTTGGTGAGGGTACTGGTAGCGGATGAAGCTGTGCAGGGTCGGCCCGAAGTGCGTGCCCTGCAGTGCGGCGGGTAGTCGGGCGGTCACTGAGCAGCCGGCGGGGGTGCGGTAACGGGCCAGGCGGTAGCGGGTATTGCCAGGTTGAATGATCAGGTCCTGCACCAGGTAGTCCTGGTAGCCCAGCAGACGCGACCTGGCGGGCAGGTTCGGGGGGATCACGACCACGATGCGATGAAGGGGGAGTCGCTTTTTGCGCTTCCTCGAACCGGGGCGTGACTGTGTCGGGCGGGCCGCGCCGGGGGGCGGCGGGTCATCGTCGTTGTCGCGTGTCAGGGCGCTGGGTTTGAGCTGGGGCTTGGCCGGGCGCCGTTGCAGACGCGCCAGCTCGGCTTGCAGTTGTTCAATCCGTTCGGTGAGGGTGGTGAGGGTGTTCTGCTGTGTCTCGGTGAGGGCCAGTAACAGGTCGACGAGGGGCGTTCGGTCCTCGGGCGGGATGGGGGGCAGTAACCAATCGCGGCGGCTCATGAGGCGCGGTCTCCCCGGCCCAGGTGGGTACGAAAGTGGCGCTGCAAGGGATACAGCCAGACGGTCTTGCGCGGCACCCGCGCCCGCCCGGGGCGGTCGTTACGGCTGCGCCCGCTGGTCTCGCCGACGTGAATCCAGTTGGCCGCCCGGTAGCAGACGCCCTGGAAACGGTTGCTGTCCACAAAGGTTTCCAGCAGTGCGATGGGATGACCGTAGTGCCGTTGCCAGTCCTGGGAGAGGCGTCGGCTGACCTGTCCCAGCAGGTGGCTGGCCAAGTGCGGCACCCGCACCCAAGGCAGAATCAGGAAGCGTTGGTTGTTGGCGATACGCGCCAGGCCCTGCTCACGAGACGTACTGTCCCAGCCGATGAACCGGTCGCGACAGGCCAGCCGCCAGGCCGCGGCGCCGAACAGCAGGCCGCCTAACGGCCGGTCATGCCGGTCCCAGGCCAGGTAACGCAGGTTCTCCCCCACCGGCCCGGTATAACCCAGGTAGTGGTGGGTCTGCATCAGCCCCCGAAACAACCGGGCCTGTGCCGTCGTGGTCACGGGCGCAACCCGAACCGGCGTCAACTCACTCAACCTGCCGGTAATGGGTGTCTGCTCGACCCCCGGGGCCACCGACCGACGATACCGATAAGCATTGTTGGCGGAGTGTCGCGGTGGCGGCAGTGCGATGCAGCCCCGCAGAGCCAGCTTGCGCAACAGCGACCGGGCCGCCATGTCTTTGTACACGCCCCTGGTGTTGGTCCAATCCCAGTGGCGACACAGCTCCTGCGACAGCCGGGTTCGATGCCAATCGGGGCGCGCGGCAATCAGTTGACGGATGAACCGGAGGTCCTGCGGGGTGACAATGCGGCCTTGAATAATGGTGTCTGACTCCATAGACTGGATGATAGTGCATTCAACTCCGGGAGTCCAGCGAAAAATACCGTTTGCACGGGGTTATTGAGAAGTTACTTCAGGTTCGACTAAGTATTTGAAATAACGCCGCATTTCTTCCACAACCTTTGGTGCAAGCAATATTGTCGCAGTGAGGGTGCAAACAATAATCGTATCAATAAAATACATGGGGCCGCCCTGCGCAATGCCATCTTCATCCTGTTGCCAGAAATGACCGAAACTACTCAAATCATGAGTACCTGAAGATTCGAAATCACTTTGCCATACGCGTGAGTGGTTTTACTGTGGAGGTTGGAGCAGGGCGAAATCAGTGTTTGTCACGCCGCGGGCGCCATGTCGTAGGTTTCTTTTTTGATCACCGCCAGGCACAGGGCCAGCAGCAGCGCCGCGGGGAATACCAGGGCTGCCGCAGTAAGCGATATATCTGAATTTTCCACCAACCTTGCCGGGATGGGCATCAACAGCGCCCCGACGACAAACGATACACAGGTCAGGAGGCCGAAGGCAGTGCCGGCTATCGCTTTCTCACAAAACCGGGTTGTCATCGTATAGCACATGGGGTTGACACCGGCAAAGAAACCGATGGACAGGAACAGGATATAGGCCATGCCGGTAGAAATCTCGCTCATCAATGTAAGCAGTAATAACGCGATGAGATCGCATAACAGGAAGACTACGCAGGTAAGCTTGAAACTGCGCACATAATCTGAGATTACGTGGACCAAAAGCGCGCCGGTTCCGAAACCGAACCAGATGGTGGAATTGATATTGCTTGCAGTGGTCGGGTCAAATCCCTTGAAGATGAGCAGTTTGATCCCCCAGATGATCCCGACCCCCAGCATCATACCGAACGCCAACCCGCTTATCAGCGTGACCTGCCAGAATAAGGGCTGCAGGGACAGTACCTTTAAATCCCGGAACAGGCCGCCCCAGAAAGATGGGCGCATCTCCGCTTTCTGAGGGTCTCCCCGGCCGTTGCCGGGTTCACGGACAAACAAAACAAATGTGATCAGCAACAAAAGACCGATGAGCGCCTCCAACAGCATGATGTCCTGCCATGCCAATACCAATATCAGGTAGCCGACCGCGGCCTGGCCCAGGGTGTTTGCAGCGGCTGCCACGGCCTGCGCAATGCCGAAAACGATGCCGAAGTGTTTGATGTGAAACCAGTGCCTCGTCAGGTAGGCGAGTCCCGGGTAGCCGAAGGCGCCGCCGATACCCATTATCGCCTGACCGATTACGATGATCGCCGGATTGTTAGCGAGTCCGAAAATCAACGCTCCAGCGGCAACCGTTGCGACGCCGGCGCTTAGCATCATACGGGCGCCGTACCGGTCAAGTAATCCGCCGGCAGGGATGGTCATTGCCGCATAGGTGATCGCGTACACCGCGCCGATATCACTGATTTGTGATAATGTCAGTGACAGTGATTCGGCGATACTGGCATTCAGTACGGCGTAACTGCTTTGTGTCTGAAACTTGTAGACCACATAGGTGACGGCCAGCCCCCAAATGACCCAGGCTAACGGCCGTTTAAGACTCTGTTGTTCAATGATTTGTTCGCCGGGTGCACTCATGTTTAACCTTAACGGTTGGTCGCGGATGGTGTTACATATAATTGTATGACATTGAGTTTCTAGTCATCTATTGCCGCCCCCGCCAATTGCCTGAACATCCAATCTGACGGATCGGGTACAACTCCTCGTGTTTGTTTCATAAGGATGCCTATCATATTTTCGCGGGGATCTGCCCAGTACGTGGTATTAAAATAACCACCCCATTGAAAAGTTCCTTCACTACCAACACCCCCTCTGGCCTGCCCTTTGGAAGTTACTGCCACAAAAGCCAATCCCTGGTCAGAATTTTCCCCGCCAAATAGACCGGGGTCGGAAAGTTGATTGGCCATAATCACGTCTACGGTAGTCCGGCTCAGTATCCGCACCCCATTTAATTCCCCTCCATTCAGGTACATCTGAAGAAAAGTCGCATAATCCCTGGCGGTGCTACTCAGTCCCCCTCCGCCTGAGAAGAACGTCTTTGCGCCTGTTTCAGGGTAATCCGGATCGTAGAATGTCACAGGGTATTTTTTCCATACCCCGTCCTCTTTGTGCAAAACATCTACCAGCCGATCGGTTTTATTATCGGGTAAATAAAACCAGGTATCATTCATACCCAGCGGATCTAATATACGGGTCCTGAGAAACTCATCGAATTTCATGCCCGAAACTATTTCAATAAAATATCCCAGGACGTCCAGGCCCAGACTATAGGTCCAGGACTCTCCGGGATTATGGTGCAGGGGAAGTTTCGCCAGTTTTTTGACATTATCTTCAATCGTATCTTTTTCCGTGGTGACCAGATCAGTAATACCTGCATCCTCATAGATCTTTTTGAAACGCGGATCCTCACTGATGACCCCATAACCTATACCGGAAGAATGGGTGAGCAATTGCCGGATCGTAATCTCCCCGGTGGCGGTTTTAGTAGTATATTCGCCACTTTCCTCATCATAAGTATCCAATAACTGTGGCTTGGCAAATTCAGGTATATACTGCGATATCGGGTCATCCAATTTAAATCTGGCCTCTTCCCAGAGCATCATTACGGCCGTAGAAGTGATCGCTTTTGTCTGAGACGCTATCCTGAAGATATGATCCGTACGAAGCGGTTCACCTTCCGCATTTGCCGCGCCAAACGATTTGAGGTACACAATTTTTCCTTCCCTGGCGATAAGCGCCACCATCCCGGGTAAATCTCCTGCGTCCACAAGTTTCCGGGCCATGGTGTCAATACGTGAAAGTCTTGCCGATGACATACCCACGCTTTCCGGGCTTGCTTCTGCTAAAGGGGGAGAACTGTTGATTGATTGTGTTTGTCCGAAAACAACAGATGTGCTGATGTAAAGGACGAACAGGACGGGATAAAAGGATATCTTCATCATGGTGTTTTACTGTGTTAAGGGGTCAGGTCTTTGATTTTTAATACCGTTCGTTGAGGCTGATAAAAAGCCTATCATAAATCAAAGACCTGACCCCATCTGTGTGCCATCTGTGTTTATCTTGCCCATCACATGCCCCATTTACCACTCGGTGCGTCACCCGGCTTTAAAGGCAAGTCCGAACGTGGGCCTTACGGCGATGCAGTGGAAGAACTTGACTGGAGTATGGGCGAAATATTCAAGGAACTGGAGCGCCTGCAACTGGATGAGAAGACGCTCGTCATTTATCTCTCCGACAATGGGCCTGAAGTCGGGCATGATGAAAGATATACGGGTAGCACGACCCCTCTCAGAGGCGCGAAATACTCGAATTGGGAAGGGGGTATACGGGTGCCTGCCATCATGCGCTGGCCGGGCAACATTCCAAAATCAACGGTCAGCGATGCCCTGGTAACGTCGATGGACTTGTATCCCACCCTGGTTGCTCTCGCGGGTTCGCAATTACCGGAGGGAATAAAATTCGATGGAGGAGATATCAGCCCGCTATTATTTAATCGCCCTGGCGCCACAAGCCCATATACTCATTTTTTCTACTATTCCCTGACACAGTTACAGGCAGTACGGGCAGGTCGTTGGAAGCTTGTCCTGCCCCGACAGGCCAACTCGCCATATACCTTGTGGCTCGGTCGCTATACTGATACAGTTGAAAGGCCCATGTTGTTCGATCTCCGGGAAGATACAGGCGAGCAGATTGATCTAGCCGATGAATATCCTGACATTGTCGGGGAGTTGATGCAGGAAGCGGATAAAGCCAGGGCGGAACTGGGTGATTACAATCAAATTGGAGCCGGCGCGCGATTTTTCGATGAAGGTAAAAAGAGGCCTGTTACATTCTTCCCGGATGCTGCTGAAGATAAGTCTATCTGAGCATCCCGACAACGTTAAAACACCAAAACAAGGATATGACCGCAAATATTTTTAACGCGCAGCCGGGTGATTTCGCTGATACAGTGATCATGACCGGCGATCCATTACGTGCAAAATATGTTGCAGGGAAATATCTGAGCGACACCAGACAGGTCACGGATGTAAGAAACATGCTGGGTTTCACCGGCTTCTACAAAGGTAAGAGGCTTTCAGTAGTGGCTCATGGCATCGGGATACCCTCTGCCTCAGTTTACTGTACCGATTTAATCACGGATTATGGTGTAAAGCGCATCATTCGCGCAGGGAGCTGTGGGACAATATCAGCGTCAGTCAAGATGCGGGATGTTGTCATCGCTATGGGGGCTTCCACTGACTCCGGCGTAAATCGGATCCGGTTTAATGGCTTCGACTTCGCGGCACTGGCCGATTATGAACTGCTGCAACATATCGTAACAGCCGCAAAGAAGCAGGATATCAAGTTCCACGTCACAAATATCTTCTCCTCGGATTTATTTTATCCTCCTCCGGGCACTGAGATGTGGGACACCATGGAAAGATTAAACATCCCCGTAGTGGAGATGGAGGTGGCAGGCATTTATGGCGTGGCCGCTGAATACGGCGCCAGGGCAGTAGCGCTTTGCACCGTCACCGATGATGTCCGCGCCGTTAAAGGACTGTCTGTCGAAGAACGCCAGACGAGCTTGGATCAAATGATAGAAGTAGCATTGGAAGGGGCTTTTCTCGCTTCATGTAATGAATAAGTAACCTGTCATAATGAGTCTGATTGCCTCCTATCGAGTAAAATTCCAGTTAAACGTCTGTTTCAGTCTATTACCTTGGTGATGTCCTAATATTCCCTCGCGCTGAAGTCTGCCAATCACTATCCCTGGAGCAATTTTATGTTCATCAGCAAAGCTATAAATGGCATTGTTTGTGAATTTATTCTCCAAAATAAAATTGGAAAGTGCTTCTGGTGAAATTAACGTGTCTGCAGCAAACCGATTTGCTTCTTCCTCTTCTTTCTGCATTTTTGGGTCGATAACTTTATCGTTTAAATCTTGAGCAGCATTATCCAAAATAAATCCGTATTTCTTTCTATGTAGTAGAATGTGTGCAATTTCATGAAAGAAGGTAAACCAGATTTGGTCATCATGTTTATATCTTAATGTCATTCCTACAATTGCTTTTTTATTCGATAACCATCGAGCACAACCACTGATGCCTGTTTGACTTAGTTCCGGCACCCACACGACAGCTACACCTGCATTTGCACATAATTCTTCAACAGCAGGTAAAATCTTCTTTGGCCTCTCCCTGGTAAGTTCTCTTAGGTCATGTAAAATTTCAAATAAGTGTTTCTCATTGAAATCCTTAGTCTCTATCTCAGATGCAGCTATTTCTGTGGCTCTAACCCAAGCAGCAATCGCTTCAATTCTTATTTTCATGTTTCGGGTTTGACGATATGCAACATTGGTCGCCTCCCAAACTGTTTTCCAACTATCAGGAGAAGAAACACAGAAAAAAGATAATAATGTGTCGACATTCGAACGACCTGCATCATCGTACTGGAGTAGTTTGAATTTCTTTAATTCCTGTAGGGGAAAGTTACTCGCCCATTGCTCCCACTCATCCATATTAGTTGAGGAATTGAAGCGAGTTTCAGCTTCATCATACTGTCGCTGAAGATTTAGCCAAAAGTGTGCAGGTCGCTGAAAAACATTTTCAAATGCGAGAGCAGTAGCAGGGGTAATAGGGCTTTTCTCATTACAAATTTCGCTAATAGTTTTCGGTGTAATTCCAGTCCGGCGAGATAATTCACGTTGTGACCATCCGTTGAATTCAAGATAGTCAAACACCACAGTCCCAGGATGTAATACTGAATTTGGTAAATAAGTTATTTGATTGTTGTTATCCATGAGTATCCTCAATGCCCGTAATTTCAATAATTGTGATTGATTGCCAATGTAGCTTTGCATTATCTGGTGGAGGTAAATCTAATTCCGAACCAGGCTCAAAAATCAGTCTGTACGGATGTTTCAAATCTACTGAAAATTTACCTTTCAAGTTACCTGTTAATTCATGACATCTTTCAGGACCTGATAAAGGTGGCCAGAAATCGCCAAGAGATTCAGCAGCAGGCAATGAGGCTAATCTGAGCTTAATTTTTTTAGCCATCACCGAACCGAAACGCTTTACACAAGTTTTTTCATCCTCACATGTGGTTTTGAGTTTTCGATCCCTAATATTGACTTTCATAATTCCCTATTAGGTAATATATACAATATAGACTATATGTTACCTATATAGTAACAGTTAATTATGTAAATGCAAATCACAAATACACAAGATTGACATTTATGCGACTTGCCCCCTCAAAAGGAATCCAGTTTAGGGGGAGAAGACCATTGACGCATACCATATTGCATACGATTGAAAAGCCAATGTTTTTCAATCTTCAACAAGATATGGGCGAGCAAATTGATTTAGCTGATGAACATCCTGATATTGTCAGGAAACTTATGCAGGAAGCTGATAAAGCCAGGGAGGAGCTTGGTGATCACAATCAAATTGGAACCGGCGCACGATTTTTCGATGAAGGTGAAATAAGACCTATTACATTCTTTCCGGATGCCGGGGTGTGATCGCCCTGGATTTGATGATTTTCTCGAGAGTTCGGCTTACTTTATGTTTTGCAAAAAGCTCACAGATCCTTTGCAGTAGGCTCAGCAGGAATTTTCATAACCGTCTAGTCGGCAACCTCAAAAGCCGATTTATCCTCTGCTATGGCTTCTTCCTCAGTTTGTGCTTCATAGTGGGCGAGGGTCTCTGTAACGCGCATCTCGTTCCAACCCGGAGGGAACTTGTTCTGTCTTTCTCCGATGACGACGCCTGTAAGCGCTCAGTGGTTTACTACGCAGTTAAAGGGTCAAGTCTTTGATTTTTAATATCGCTCGTTGAGATTGACAAAAAACCTATCATAATTCAAAGACCTGACCCCATCTATGCATCAAGACCTGAAAGGGTCGATAAAAAATCGATTTCGAGTTTTTCCTGGTTTTCGAGTTCCAACACAACTTTGGCTGCTTCCGGTGTATGATCATCGATGGTTGGAGTATATATTCTGCCCTGCAAGGCATCCGCAAACAGTTGTGCCGCTTCAACGTCACCCATAAAATCGATATCCCGACTGGTGAAGGGTAAAAAATCTTCTAATTTTGATCGCTGATTCTTATGTGCGTAATAGGTCGCCCAAAAATTGAGTGCCTGCCCGCCGACAAGGATTGCATCGTCATGACGTGATGCGTTTGCCAGGATTGAAATGACATCATCAATGGAGTACCCAGTCATCGTAGTTCAGCTTCCATCTTTTACGAAAAAGGGCAGTTCAACATGGAGACCTGCGCCTGAGAGGAAGGCATTTTCCTGATTTATCTCAGCAGGCGTTTTCTTGCCGGCTTCCAGTAATTCAAAGTCAGCCTCTCGTTGGCTTTGCTTCTCCAAATCCCGTTGGACGGGCGTCATGGAACGCCAGCGTGTCAATTGTTTTGCTACAGGCAGGGGTCTCAAGCGCGCTGATACGGGATTTTGACTTAGTTTCTGTCTTGCTTTTAAGACATCACAGCGTACCTGCAGATCTAACCAGGCATCGGCGGGGACCAGAGTTATTTTTTCCAATCGAACAGCCATGTCGGCGGTCAGTCCGCTATTGCCGCGAATCAGACTATTCACAGTTTTTCGGCTGACGTTGAGTGCATCAGCCAGTGATTGCTGCGTCATTTGCCCCTCTTGGATCAACAACGTGTCGATAACCTGGCCGGGGTGCATGGTATTATCGTGAATGATCATAATGTAACTATAGGTGTTACATCGTTATAATTCAAGTGTCTGGCTGTTCAAAGATCGCCAAGACGCTCTATCAGCAAATCTACGGCAAAGATTGATTGCTTTCTTTTTGCAAAATTGCGAGGATCGTAGAGGATGATCGACGTTAATTTCATACCTCATCCGTTACATGGGACTCCGTACGGGATAGCGCTTGATCTGGCCGTCATATTCGCGATAGCAGCTACGGATCAATGGATTAATTGGACGAGTTCAGGCTTTATTGCTCTCACGCTGGTGTTCTTTGGTTCAACACGACTCGCTGAATCTATTTCTTTGGACCGATACCCGTCTTATCGGTATTATCAGGCATCAACACCGCGTCTAATTCCATTTACCCGTCTCGGATGTATCGAGAATAATATCGAAATAAGGTCTTAATTCACATTTACAATTTATCGAATGACCGGGTTTAATTATAAGGCCTCCCTGGAGAAAATGACCCACCATCCGGGTGTGTACCAGATGCTTGATGCCGACGGTACCCTGATTTATGTGGGGAAAGCAAAGGATTTGAAAAAACGGGTCGGCAGCTATTTCGGCAGGAAGCCGGATTCAGCTAAAACCAGGGCGCTGGTCAGGCAAATCCACGGTATCAATATTGCGGTGACGCGCACTGAAGCGGAAGCCCTGCTGCTGGAAAGCAACCTGATCAAACGGCACAAACCCCGCTACAACGTGGTCTTGCGGGACGACAAGAGCTATCCGTATCTATACCTGACCGGTAAGGACAAATATCCCAGGCTGAGCTTTTACCGCGGGGCGAAATCGGGAGGAGGACAGTATTTCGGACCTTACCCCAGCGCCAAATCCGCCCGGCGTACCCTGAACCTCACACAGAAATTATTCAGGATCAGGCAGTGCGACGACACCTTCTTTAAGAATCGTTCCAGGCCCTGTCTGCAATACCAGATTAAACGCTGTACTGCGCCCTGTGTGGGGCTGGTTGAAGATGAGGCTTACCGGGAAGACGTAAAACACACGGTCATGTTCCTGGAAGGCCGTAATGAGGAAGTGATCAGGGAATTGACCGCGCCCATGCAAATAGCTGCCGATGCGCTGGATTACGAACGCGCCGCCCAGTACCGGGACCAGATAGTCAGCTTGAGAAAGATACAGGAAAATCAGTATATTACGGCGCCCAAAGGAGAACTGGACATCGTCGCCTGTTACATGGAAAGCGGATATGCCTGTGTGCAGGTTTTCTTTATCCGCGGCGGGTTGAATTTAGGCAACAAGGCGTTTTTTCCGGCACATACCGGGGAGTTGGGTGAAGACCAGGTCCTCAATGCGTTTATGTCCCAGTATTACCTGAGCGATACCCATAACAGGCAGGTCCCCGTGGAAATCCTGGTCAGTCACCGGATAGAGGATGCGGAAACATTGATGGAATTGCTCAATAATAAAAGAGGAAAAGCCGTCAGGATAAAGCACAACCACAGGAGCGAACGAAGAAAGTGGCTCGAAATGGCACTAAACAATGCGGAAATAGCCTTAAAAAGCCGGCTTTCCTCGAAAGAAAAATATTCGTCCAGGCTTGAGAATCTCCAGGCCGTGCTACAGATCAATGATCCCATTGAACGAATTGAGTGTTTTGATGTCAGTCATGTGAGTGGTGAAGCGACAGTCGCTTCCTGTGTCGTATTTAATCATGAAGGCGCGGTTAAGGCCGATTACCGGAAATTTAATATCAAAGACGTGACGGCGGGGGACGATTACGCGGCAATGGCTCAGGCCTTTGAACGGCGTTATACCCGGGTAAAAAAAGCAGAAGGAAAACTGCCGGACCTGATACTGATAGATGGTGGTAAAGGCCAGGTCAACAGTATTAAAGCCCTGGTTGAGGAACTGCAACTGAGTGAAGTGACCATACTCGGTGTAGCCAAGGGCAGGGCAAGAAAACCGGGTCTGGAGAGACTGGTTTTTTCCGATGGGAAAGGTGAATTAAGCCTGCCTTCAAACTCCTCCGCCTTGCATTTGATCCAGGAGGTCCGGGACGAGGCGCATCGCTTTGCCATCACCGGACACCGTAAGCAAAGGAATCAAAAGAGGAAAACGTCAATCCTGGAAGAAGTGGAAGGTATCGGGGCAAAACGCCGGCGTGAGCTGATCCGGTTCTTTGGCGGCCTCCAGGGCGTGGCAAGAGCAGGGGTGGAAGAACTTGCCAAAGTGCCTGGAATCAATAACAATCTGGCAAAGAAAATATATGATTCATTTCATGCGGATGAATTGTGAAGTTCAGGTTTACGACAAGAAAGGGGATGGTATATTATACGCTTAATCTGGTTTATTAAGTAGATAAACAAATGCATGTATATCATAAAGATAAGAGATGAACTTACCAAATAGCTTGACGTTGTTTCGCATCGTGTTAATACCAGTTTTCGTGCTGGTCTTCTATCTGCCGTTTGCCTGGAGTAACGAGGTGGCCTGTATTATCTTTGTCGTTGCAGCCATAACGGATTTGCTTGACGGTTATTTCGCCAGGAAATTGCAGCAGACGTCTAAACTGGGCGCGTTTCTTGATCCGGTGGCGGATAAACTGATGGTGGCTATCGTACTGGTCCTGCTGGTTGAACAGAATCCCGGCCCGCTTCTGTCGCTGCCGGCGGCCGTGATCATCGGCCGGGAAATCACCGTCTCGGCCCTGCGTGAGTGGATGGCGGAACTAGGCGCTCGCAGCAGGGTTGCCGTGTCTATCTACGGCAAGATAAAAACCATCGCTCAGATGGTCGCGTTGCCATTACTGATCTATGCCGCTCCGCTTTACGGTATACCTGTCTATGGGGTGGGCCTGGCGCTGTTGTACATTGCCGCGGGCCTGACCTTGATTTCCATGTATCAGTACCTGGAAAGCGCCTTGCCGAAATTAAGAGAATACAGTGAAAAACAATAAGTTACGAGATATTTCAGGCTTTACGGTCTTGACATTGTCCAAAAGATGACTACAATGCAATTCTCGTTATATTGATAATTGCGGGAATAGCTCAGTTGGTAGAGCATCACGTTGCCAACGTGAATGTCGCGAGTTCGAGTCTCGTTTCCCGCTCCAAATGTATACCCCCCGGATGAAGTCCGTGGCAGGCCCGTGATGTTGCCGTGCAGCCCCGAGTTCAGCCTCGGGGTTTTCATTTTTTACAAGGGTATAACTCTGGCTGGGTGGCAGAGTGGTGATGCAGCGGCCTGCAAAGCCGTCAACGCCGGTTCGATTCCGACCCCAGCCTCCAATGTTTGCTTTGCTTCTCTGCCCGGGTGGTGGAATTTGGTAGACACAAGGGACTTAAAATCCCTCGGGGGAAACTCCGTGCCGGTTCGAGTCCGGCCCTGGGCATATCATTTATCAGATACAACTCTTAGAAATCCCCCTGAAGCGTTAGCATGCCGACCAGGTAATTTTCGAAGTCGTCTGCAATTGCGTATTGATAGGTGACCATGGGGGTCAGGGTGAAGCGGCCCACCTGCGCTTTCATCGACAGGCCCAGATCGAAATGGCTTACATTGGAGCCGATACGATAGTAGTTATCGTTGTATATGATGTTACTGGAACCTGTGAACGTAACTGCGCCGACCGGCACCTCATGGGATAGAGTAAGACGTATAGTCTGCCCATCTTCCGTAAGAGAGAAATCACGTGAGTAATGCAATTCGGGGTTCCCCGGAAGACTGGTTACGAGTCCGGCATTAAATTCGTAAGTCGGGTCCCACTTTCCTTCTTCCTTGTAGCCCTTGTAATTGTAATTCACGGCACCGACATAGACTCCTGTCGATTCACTGTATTGAAAGTAATAACTGGCAAAGATATCTCTTTCGTCAATCTCACCGGTGTCTACGTTATAACTGGTAAAGGCGTTAACAGTAAAACCATTATAGCCAAGTGCGACGCCAG
This sequence comes from Gammaproteobacteria bacterium, assembly GCA_965248145.1. GTDB lineage: Bacteria > Pseudomonadota > Gammaproteobacteria > Eutrophobiales > Eutrophobiaceae > JAAXHV01. Next base: position 2,298,059 of record OZ252091.1, read on the forward strand.
CCTGTAATACCGAACCAGTTGAAAAAGGAATACCGGCAAACAGGTAGTCACTCTTGTAATCCAGGTTGGCACTAACGGTGACCGAAGCCTCGTTTTGCTCCTCTGTCTGGGCGTTGACTACACTCATGGCGACCAGCAACCCTGTTAACATCAACAATCCGCCTGGGTTCATGGTTACTCCATCAAAAAATAAAAAAACCGAACCTCTTTTATAATATTATATCACCTTCTGTGGCCTCTTAATGCGCGATCATTACATGCCGTACGGCCGTGTAATCCTCAAGTGCATAAAGGGACATATCCTTCCCATAACCTGATTGCTTCATACCACCGTGGGGCATTTCATTTGCGAGCATTGTATTATACACAGGAGACGAGTTATCCGGAGATGACCTTCTCCCCACAAATTGGCTCACCCACAGATTAGGGGAAGGTCAGACTTGAGCTATCCATTTAATCCAGTTTACTGCCGTATACCTGTTTAACCGGTATTGAATCCAGGTTTACTCCGTCTAAGCATCGGACATTCACTGTCCAGATTTCCGGTTTGTCACGCGGACGGCGAAACGGCAAAATGCCACATACTGGACAGATGTAATCGGTTGCACTCATTGTGTGCCATTTATATTGGATTAGTTCACCCAGGGGTGTGAATATGTGAATATCCTGTTCTTCAACCCTGTGGTTCAGAGCGCCGCGTTTTTTGCATACGGTACAGTCACAGACCCTGACATGGTCGAGGTCCATATCTGCTTCGAACCTGACCTTCCCGCAATGACATGATCCGTTAGATGCCTTTTTCATGATGTATAACGATTTAGCTCAGGAGGTATCGTTTTCGGGCAGCTCGAGGATTTGTTTCAACTCGTCGGCGCCGCCTACGTAGCGGCCGTCGATCCATATCTGTGGTACGGTAACCGGGGTTTTGGGGCCGATGATCGGCTTCACCCTTGCCAGCATTTCATAAAGCGGCCGGGGGTCTTTCACGACGTCGTGATATTGATAGTCAACCTCCGCCTGTTCCAGGTATCCCTTGGCGCGCACGCAGTGGGGGCAGGTGGTCTTGCCGAAAACGTGGTTGCCTTTTATCGGGATGTCGCTGACTGCTTCCTCAATGACTGACTGGGTCAGTACGCCTCGGTTCAACGCGGCGCCCTGGGAAACCAGTTTGCCGTTTACCAGCACAATCGGAGCATGCCAGCCGCCCTTGGGCAGGGGTTTCCACCACTCAGTGAGCCAGTCGCGCAGGTCAAGTTCGACTTCTATACCAGCTAAATCCGTGTCAATACAGTCCTGGATGATGTCTTTGGTCAGTGAACATTCCCCGCAGGGGATATTAACCTTGAAAGGCCCCCAGGCGCCGGCCCAACGGAATACAGTGATATTTACCGAGTTATTCATGAATAAAACCCCGCTTTTTAATTCACCTCGTTTGCATAACGGTTGGAAAGCTTACTGTCTTCGGCATGACTTACAACAATTATATCTTAAAACGGTTTGGGTCCTCCCATCGCCCAATCGAGTAGTTCTGCCGTGTGTGCGAAAGGGACGCCGGTGAATTGCCGGAGGTGCATCATACAACCCAGGTTGCCACTGGCGATGACATCGGCGTTTGCCTGCTCGATGTGGTCTGCTTTTCTTTTTCCCAATTCGCCCGCAATTTCCGGTTGCAGGATATTATAGGTGCCGGCTGAGCCGCAGCACATATATTTCTCCGGCAATTCCTGTACGGTGAAGCCGGCTTGTTTTAATAAATCCAGCGGTTGGGCGTCTATCTTCTGCCCGTGTTGCATGGAACAGGGACTCTGGTAGGCGACACGGATATGTTTCAACTCATCATTTCTGGCTGCGAGATGTCGGTCGGATAAAAACTCGGTAATATCCCGGCTCATCCCGCTGATTCTCCCGGCATCTGCCGCCAGTGTTTCATCGTGACGGAAGATGTGGCCGTAGTCTTTGAGCATAGTTCCGCAACCGGAGGCATTGACGATCAAGGCTTCCAGTCCGAGTTCATTGACGTGTTTTATCCAGTCAATGATGTTTTGTTTGAAGCGTTTTTCCGCCAGGGCCGTCTTCCCCAGATGGTGTTCGAGCGCGCCGCAGCAGGCCGGCTCAGACAGCAGGTGGACGCGGTAGCCTTGCCGTTCGAGCAGGCGGATAGTTGCTGAATTGATGTCGTTTCCTATCACCTGCTGGACGCAGCCGGCAATGAGACCGACGGCTTTTCCGGTCTTGTCCTGCGCTGTTACTGTCTGCTGTTTTATGCTTGTTCGCGTTGCGGGGAGACGAAGCTCAAGAGCGCTGCGAAACCGTTGGGGCAGCAGTTGCCTGATGGGTGACAGCAATCCGGACAGGATTAGAAGGAGGCGGAACCGTCCCGGGTGGGGCAGGGTGTATGCAAGCAGGCGCCGGAAAAGTCTGTCTTTGAGAGGGCGTTTGAATTTTTTCTCTATATAACCGCGTCCGGCATCCACCAGGTGCATATAATTTACGCTGGAGGGGCAGGTCGTCATACAGGACAGGCAGGACAGACACCTGTCGATGTGGCTGACCACCTTCTCCGAAGGTGTCAGGTCATGTTCCAGCAGGTTTTTCAGCAAGTAAATACGCCCACGCGGTCCGTCCAGTTCATCGCCGAGCAGCTTGAACGTGGGGCAGGTGGAATTGCAAAACCCGCAATGCACGCATTTGCGAAGGATGTTATTGGCCTCATCCAGAGCGGGGTTTGCTAATTGTGCTGGTGTAAATTCAGTACGCATGATTAACCCGAATATAACCTGCCGGGGTTGAAGATATTACCCGGATCAAAACTGTTTTTTATCTTTTCATTCAGGCGCTGGATTGATTCGTCGGGGAAAGTGTAGATGCCGATGTTTTGTTTAATGGCAACAGGGGCGCGATACAAGGTTGTGCTGCCGCCGATAGTGCTGACTTCCCGTCTTATGGCATTCAGTTTATCTTCCCCCGCGGCCTGGCATATACCTGCCCATAACCAGCTTCCCGCGGCGTCCAGGTACCAGATACAACCCCCCAGTTGCTCGAGAAACCGGGTCAAACCCAGGGCGGACGTCGGGGGGATTGATATTTTCAGGATGCCGGGGCTGCGCCGGGTATCATGTAAGGGCGCCACATCGCGAATCCACGACCAGGTTGAAACCGACTCTGCCTGGTCGAGGACGGTGTTGTTACAGCCATCCGGCAGTCGTTTTACTACCGCCTGTAAGCGCTCATTCACGGATAGCTTCGTTCCTTCCAGTCTTATCAGGGTCAAGGATTCGCCTGAAAATGTCGTTTCGCTTTGTTCAATAGCCGCCAATGCCTGTCCGGGAAGATAAGACAAGCCCGAGGTCTCATAGGGGGTAGAAATGATATCCGTTAATAATTCCATGCCTCGTTCGGTTGACATCCCCCAAACGGCAAGACTCATCGACGTGACCGGCGCCGGCAGAACTTTAAATATCACTTCAGTGACGACGGACAAAGTGCCCCAGGAGCCGGCGATTAATTTGCTCATATCATAACCGCTGACGTTTTTAATCACCTTGCCGCCGGATTTCCAGACCTCGCCGCGCCCGTTGATTGCCCTGATCCCCAGGATATGGTCCCGTGCGCTACCTGCCTTGAACCGGCGCGGGCCGGCCAGGTTACCCATGAAGAGCCCGCCGATAGTGCCTTCATCTTCTATTCCGTACATACTGTTTAATGCCGGCGGCTCAAATGCGAGATACTGGTTATGTTTATTCAGCGCCTCTCTTATCTCCCTGAGCGGCGTACCGGGCAAGGCTCCCATGACCAGTTCTTCGGGGTGGTACTCCAGGATCCCGGCAAGCTTCTCCATGGACACCGTACAGTCTGCCTGAACCGGCATACCGAAACCCTGTTTTGTATTCTTCCCCCGGATGGCGATTGTTTTATTTTCAGCGACAGTCCATTGCACCAGCGCCAGCGCCTGCTGTTCCGATTCAGGTAAAAACCGCTCGCTCATAATATTATCCGAAGATTACGCATATTAACGCAGATTTGTTATGTCACAGAGGACATAGAATGAGCCGAGAAGGCTGACATACCTGTTTTTCTCTGTGTTCTCTGTGGCTTTTATCATTTTATCTGCGCTAATCTGCGTCATCTGCGGATACTAAAACCTGGGTATATCGGGGAAGGGGATATTACCTTTATGCACGTGCAGTTTGCCCAGTTCCGCGCAACGGTGCAGGACAGGGAACATCTTACCCGGATTCAACCGGCCCTCCGGGTCAAATGTGCATTTAATCCGTTGTTGTTGTTGTAAGTCCTGTTCATTAAACATGACGTGCATGAGGTCCCGTTTCTCAATGCCGATACCATGCTCACCGGACAATACGCCACCGACTTCGACGCACAGACGCAGGATATCAGCGCCGAACTCTTCCGCTTTTTCCAGTTCCTCGGGAATATTCGCATCAAACAGGATCAAGGGGTGCAAATTACCGTCACCGGCATGAAACACGTTGGCTACGCGCAGGCCGTATTGTTCCGACATTTCCCGCATCCGGGTTAACACGTGGGAGAGATGACGACGAGGTATGGTGCCATCCATACAATAATAATCAGGCGATATATCTCCCAGGGCAGGGAAGGCCGCTTTCCTGCCGGCCCAGATACGCGTTCGTTCCTCTTCTGACTCACTGACCCTGATAAACCGGGCCTGGCAATCTTTTGCAATCTCCCGGACTTGTTCGATTAACTCAGCCACTTCTCCTTCAGGCCCGTCCAGTTCCGTAAGCACCAGGGCAGGGCAGTCCACGGGGTAACCCGCGTGGCAGAAATCCTCCGCTGCCTTGATGGCAAACTCATCCATCATTTCTATACCGGCGGGGATGATGCCGTTGCTGATGATCCTGGCGACGCACTCTCCTGCGGTTTCATTGCTCGGAAACCCGAGCAGCATTGCTTTTGCCGTCTGCGGTTCTTGTATAATCCGCACCGTCACTTCCGTGATTACTCCAAGCAATCCCTCCGAACCGGTAATAATGCCCAGCAGGTCATAGCCGGCCGGGTCGAGATACTTTCCGCCGATACGCAGTATCTCTCCCGCCATGGTCACCAGTTCGAGTCCCATCACGTTATTCGTGGTCAAACCGTATTTAAGGCAATGGACGCCGCCGGAATTTTCGCTGACATTGCCGCCGATGGTGCAGACAATCTGGCTGGATGGGTCGGGAGCGTAGTAGAATCCTTTATGCTTGACTGCTTCGGTAATGGCCAGGTTGGTCACGCCCGATTGGGCTACCACGCAGCGGTTGGGAAAATCGACATCAAGAATTTTATTGAATTTACCCAGGCCCAATACAATTCCGTCGGCCAGCGGTAGAGCCCCGCCTGATAAGGAAGTGCCGGCGCCCCTGGGCACGACTTTTATATTCAAGCGACTGCACAGCTTTAAAACGGCTGCGACCTGTGCCGTCGTTTCGGGTAAAACAACCAGCATCGGCACCTGCCGGTAGGCTGTCAGGGCATCGGTTTCATAGACGCGTAAAGCTGCCTCATCGACAATCACACACTCATCGGGGAGTATTGTCCTGAGTTGTTTTATCAGCGCCGCCCTGTTTTCGAGAGCAGCATTATCGATAGGCGACATTAAATTTTTGTCACTCTTTCTAATCTTTATTTTGCCATTCTTTTTCGCGTAATTCCACCCGGCGAATCTTGCCGCTTACTGTTTTAGGCAAGGTTTTGATGAAATCGATCCGGCGTGGATACTTGTAGGGCGCCGTCACCCGTTTTACGTGCTCCTTGAGTTCCTGTTTCAGCTCTTCAGTTTCCTCAAAACCCGGGGCCAGGACAACAAAGGCCTTGACGACCTCGCCGCGGGTTTTATCGGGGCTGGAGACGACGGCTGACTCGGCCACGGCGGGATGTTCAATCAGGGCGCTTTCCACTTCAAAGGGACCGATGCGGTAACCGGCTGACAGGATTACGTCATCGGCGCGGCTGACAAACCAGAAATAACCGTCCTCATCACGGTATCCCCGATCGCCGGTTACATACCAGTCTCCCCGCCGCGTGGCGGCCGTCCTGTCGGGGTCGTTACGGTACTCCCGGAAAAATCCCTGGGGTGGTTGCGGTTTGATACGAACGGCGATATCTCCTTCCTTATTCGACTCGACAATATTGCCGGCGTCGTCGATGACATTCAGGTCAATACCCGGCGCCGGTTTCCCCATGGAACCGGCCCTGAGTTCGATGCAGGGAAAACTGGCGCAAAGGATCACCGACTCGGTTTGGCCGTAACCGTCCCGAATGGTCAAGCCTGTTACATTCTTCCAGGTATCAATAATCTCGGGATTAAGGGGTTCGCCCGCCCCGGTACAGTGTCGAAGCGCAGTAAACTCATACCTGCCGAGATCCTCAAGTACCAGCATGCGATAGATGGTCGGGGCGCCGCAAAAGGTGGTAACCGGATATTTCGCCAGGAGTTCGAGGGTCTGTTTCGGATTAAAACCTGCTGTGTGGTGAATAAATAAGGTCGTCCCGCACAACCACGGGCCAAAGTAACTGCTGTACGCGGCTTTACCCCAGCCGGTGTCGCTGACGTTCCAGTGCAGGTCATCCGGCTTCAGGTCCAGCCACAGTTTACCGGTAATTCTGTGTCCAACGGCATAATCATGGGAGTGGATACACATTTTGGGATAACCCGTCGTGCCGGAAGTGAAGTAGCAGATGGCCTCACTGTCCGCACGGGTGTCTACGGTATCAAACTCAGCCGGCGCGGCAGCCACGGCCTGACGATAATCGATCCAGCCGTTACGTTGCCCGTCCGTGACAATGCAGGCTGCCAGGGCAGGGCAGTTTTTTTTCACCGAGTCCACTTTTGCTGCGTTTGCGCGGTCGGTGATCACACAGGTGGCTGCCGCCGCGTTTATCCTGTACTCCAGGTCTTTTTCGGAAAGTTGCACGGTGCCCGGCGATATCACCGCGCCCATTCGCAGCGCGGCCGTGAACGTCTCCCACCAGGGAATCACCCTGGGTAACATCACAATAATCGTGTCGCCCGTCCTGACGCCGGACGCGGTCAGGACATTACATAGTTTTCTTGATGCTTCGCTGATCTCCGCAAATGTCTTGCTGATCTCGTTACCCTCGTCATCAATCCAGAACAGGGCGGATTTTGTAGGGTCCTGTTCCGCCCACTTGTCGATGACGTCACGGGAAAAATTATAGTGTTCGGGACGCTCCCATTGAAAGGAGGAGTATGTCTCCCGGTAGTCTTTCATATTGTATTCATTATTTTTCATAGGCTATGCAGCGTATGAAATTTTATGATCAACGTCAATGATAGAGCGATGAATTCTCACTATTCCCGCTCAAGCGGGAACCCAATCAAACCAACTTTCCTTATGATAAGGAATAAGTTGTCTACTGGATTCCTGCTTTCGCAAATGGCGGGGCGTGGTTTCAAGTCGGATCCCCGCTCTCTGCAGCAGCATCCGAAAGTATGCGGCTGCCCTGGCCGGCCTTCTGTTCCAGCCGCTTTCGACATTGAGAGTCGAATTCCTGTAATTCCTGCATGACGATCCGGATATCTTCCAGTTGTCTTTCCAGTATGCGCATTTTTTCAGCGATCTTTTCCAGGATATGACTTAACTGACCTACCTCTCCCGGCTCGGAATCATACAGTTGGAACATCTCGCCAATTTCGTTCAGGGAAAAGCCCAATCTTTTCCCCCGCAGGATCAGTTTCAGACGGGTACGGTCACGGATGGAGTACGACCGGTTGCGACCTTGCCTGGTTGGCGTTAATAAACCGGCGTCTTCATAGAACCGAATGGCCCTGGTGGTAACGTCAAACTCCTTTGACAAACTTGATATTGTATATGCCTTTCTTTTGTAACCCTTTAAATTATCAGCATTATTGTTCTCAATGCTTGGTATTTTTGTATCACTCAACAGATTATTCCAAATTTAATTGACGTTTACGTAAACGTAAGTATAATACATTTATTGATCAATGACAATACGGTCGAATACAATGGCAACTATGTTACCGGAAAAAAGACGGCAAACAGCAACAAGCGATAAGCCAAGCCCTCGTTTTGTTACGGCTGCCAGCCTGTTTGACGGACATGATGCGTCAATCAACATTATCCGGCGCATGTTACAGCAGTCCGGTGCGGAGGTTATCCACCTGGGTCACAACCGCTCAGTGTATGAGGTCGTTAAGGCGGCATTACAGGAAGACGTGCAGGGCATCGCCATCAGTTCATACCAGGGTGGTCATCTTGAGTACTTTAAATACATGATTGACATGCTCCGTACGCGTGGCGCAGGGCATATCCGGGTATTCGGCGGCGGCGGCGGCGTGATTGTCCCTGAAGAGATCCGGGAGTTGCATGAGTACGGGGTGCAACAAATATTTTCACCCGAAGACGGGAGGCGGCTGGGTTTGCAAGGGATGATCGATACTATGCTGGAGGCATGTCGCTTTGATCCCGGTGACACAGATCCCATCGGGTTGGACAAGTTAAACCGTGGCGACAGGCTGATCCTGTCCCGGCTACTCAGCGCCATCGAAAACGACAAACTCAATCCCCGACATAAAGCACAACTGGCCAGGGAGTCCATAGTACGAGGCGCAAACACGCCTGTCCTGGGGATTACCGGTACGGGCGGCGCCGGCAAGTCCTCGCTTACCGATGAGATCGTCCGCCGGTTCCGCCTGGACGGCCGCGATACTCTCAATATTGCCATCCTGGCGATTGATCCCACCCGCAAAAAAACCGGTGGAGCATTGCTGGGCGACCGGATTCGTATGAATGCCATTTACCACGAGACTGTCTTTATGCGTTCCATTGCCACGCGCTCTGCCGTTACGGAGATTCCGGAGTATCTGCCGGATATCATCAATGCGGTAAAAGTTTCTGGGTTTGACCTGATCATCGTTGAAACGCCGGGCATAGGGCAGGGTGACGCGGGGGTTGTCCCCCTGGTGGATACTTCCTTATATGTCATGACGCCGGAGTTCGGCGCGGCCAGTCAATTGGAGAAAATTGACATGCTGGATTATGCCGACGTGGTCGCGATCAACAAGTTTGATCGCAAAGGTGGCGAAGACGCCTTCAGGGATGTGGCAAAACAGGTACAGCGAAACCGCCAGGCCTTTTCCAACGACCCGGATGAGATGCCTGTATACGGAACCATTGCCTCAAAATTCAACGACGCCGGAGTTACTGCGCTTTACCAGGGCCTGTTGCCCGACTTGCGGCAAAAAGGACTACCTGAATATGAAAACGCCTTAGCCGTTATCAGCGGCAAAACGTCTACTGAACGTACCATCATTGTCCCACCGCACCGACAGGGGTACCTGGGGGAGGTTGCCGTTACCGTTCGGCAATACCACCAACATGCACGCGAGCAGGCCGGGATAGCGAGACAGCGGCAACAACTGCAAGCCAGTATCGCCATGCTGCAGGCCGATCACAATGGAACCGGCGCCGGCGAATTCGGCGCGCTGGCGAAACTGGCGGCTCAAAAAGAGGAACTGCTGGACCTGCACTGCAAGGGATTACTGGAGAATTGGCCCACGCTACGGGAAAAATATCGTGGTGATGAATTTGTCATGCAGGTAAGGGATAAAGAGATTATAACAAAAATCACCTCAACCACGCTCTCCGGCACGACAATCCCCAAAATCATGTTGCCCGGATATGCAGACCACGGTGAATTATTAAGCTGGCTCATGCGGGAGAACCTGCCCGGTTATTTTCCCTTCACCGCCGGTGTATTCCCCTTTAAACGGGAAGGGGAAGACCCCACCCGTATGTTTGCAGGAGAAGGGGACCCGTTCAGGACAAATCAACGCTTTAAAACATTATCGGAACATTCCAGGGCCAAACGCCTGTCAACGGCCTTTGATTCGGTGACTCTGTATGGCTTTAACCCGGATGAACGACCGGACATCTATGGCAAGGTAGGCAATTCCGGCGTATCCATTGCCACCCTGGGCGATATGAAAGTGCTGTATGACGGTTTCGACCTGTGCGATCCCGACACTTCCGTGTCCATGACCATCAACGGTCCGGCCCCGGCGATACTGGCCTGTTTTTTAAACACCGCGATTGACCAGCAGGTAGAGAAATTCAAACAAGAGCACAACCGGGAGCCGGATGCCGGTGAAACGGCCCATATCACCTCGTATACCCTGGAAAACGTACGCGGCACCGTACAGGCCGATATCCTGAAAGAAGACCAGGGCCAGAATACCTGTATTTTCTCCACGGAATTCAGCCTGCGCGTGATGGGAGACATACAGCAGTACTTCATCGATCATAACGTCCGTAATTTTTACTCGGTGTCCATATCCGGTTATCACATAGCCGAAGCCGGGGCCAATCCTATTTCACAGCTTGCCTTCACCCTGGCGAACGGGTTTACCTTTGTGGAAGCCTACCTCGCCAGAGGTATGCATATAGATGATTTTGCGCCTAACCTGTCTTTCTTTTTTTCCATTGGAATGGAACCCGAGTATACGGTGCTGGGCAGGGTGGCGCGGCGCATCTGGGCCGTTGCCATGCGGGACAGGTATGGCACCGCCGAACGCAGCCAGAAACTGAAATACCACGTCCAGACCTCCGGACGCTCCCTACATGCTCAGGAAATGGCGTTCAATGACATTCGCACCACCTTGCAAGCCCTGATTGCCGTTTATGATAACTGCAACAGCCTGCACACCAATGCTTTTGATGAAGCCGTAACCACGCCCACGGACGAGTCGGTGCGGCGGGCCCTGGCGATTCAAATGATCATCAACAAGGAGTGGGGCCTGGCCTGGAATGAAAACCCAAATCAAGGCTCATTTATTATCGAAGAATTGACCGACCTGGTGGAAGAGGCGGTATTACAGGAGTTTGAGCGAATTTCCGAGCGCGGCGGTGTTCTCGGCGCCATGGAAACCGGTTATCAACGGGGCAGGATACAGGACGAATCGCTGTATTATGAACACAAGAAACATGACGGCAGTTATCCCATCATCGGCGTGAATACCTTTCTCAATCCGGATGGGGAAGAGGACTTCACTCCGGCACTGAGTCGCTCGACGGACGAGGAAAAGCAGAGCCAGTTACGGCGATTAAGAGAGTTCCAGGAGAGCAACAGGGACCAGTCAGGCGCGGCACTGGAACGCATCCGCAACGCGGCCATCAACAATGAAAACGTATTCGTCGAGCTGATGCACGCCGTGCGTTATTGCTCCCTTGGAGAGCTGACCGACGCCTTCTTCGCAACAGGGGGGCAGTACCGACGCAGTATGTAACTCAAACAGGGCTCAGAACAGAAGCGCTAGGCCTTGGGACATCCGAAGACGGCTCAATGAAATATAAGTTATTTTACCGATTTGATATATTCGATGATATTCTTCATGGCCTTTTCATCTTCTATGGGCGCCATTGCCGCCCGCATTTGTTGGCCCGGAATGTCATCCTTATGGGAACCGCGTGTCCCGTCTTTAAATTTATCCAGTTGCTCCAAGTGATACCAACCGTCAAGTCCGGCCAACGGTCGCGCATCAAGACTCAAGTTACCCTCGGCCTTCTCGCCATGACAACTGGCACAGTATTTATTATATAAACGCTTTCCTCCTCTGATATTCCCATCAAGCGAATCTGTTGCATGGTATCAGGCAATGTATCGATATAAGCCAATACATCACGTATCGCCCGGTCACCTGGTAAGGCGACTGCACGGCCATTCATTTGCCATCCATAAAAATCGTGAACACCTCCACGTATCAACCGGCGAAAGTGATGCAGTTGTCGTCGAAGGTAGTCTGAACCCTGTAATGTCAGGCGAGGCGCATGCATGTTTAGATTGCCCTCGGCCTGCAGTCCATGACAAGCGGCACAGGTTGTATAGTATGCCCTACCGCGATCTATATCTGCCGGAAGGATCGCTTCCATGATGGCCGCAGAATCCGTAATCTCCTCAAACTTCGTAATAAGCCCGTTTTCAATGGTAAGCAGATGTGTCCAATTCACGCCATATTCACCTCCGGTCGCTCTGCTGGCTCCTTTTTCCCAACCACTCACCAGCACGACATTACCATCTACAGCAAACAAATCCGGGGTGAATTCTGATACATCTACGGTCTTGTCTGCGTCTGCGAAAAACTGTTTGACGCCCTCATGCCCTTTATAGGTCCCTGCAAAATCAATGATGTCTTCAGGACCATAGAAAATCCAAACCACATCAGGAGACAGGAGTAACATTCCTTTCTCCATTTCACCCTCAGTCACAACCGTATAAAAATCTTTTGCGATTTTTATCATTACGTCCTCTGATGCAATCGATGTCGATGTCATCAAACAAGAAAGTATTGTTATTAAAAAAGAGGATTTAAAATTTATTTTTTTGAACATTGTCAGGAGCCGATTTACCTGAATTACACACTAAGAAAATCATGGTACACACCATCAGGATCATATTGCCGGCGCAGTTTTTTCAGTTTCTGCCAATTAGCCGGCGCAAAACAGGCCGGGGTCATGTGTGAGCGCGTTTCCCGATCGAATTCATTAATATAATAGCCCGAAGCGTAGGGTTGCATTTCATCGTAGAAATTTTTCAACTAGGTCTGGTTGACATGATCATCTGCAGGATGGTCCCACTGTGCATAACCAGCTACGTAGAATAGACCTGTCGTCGAACAGGCGGCATCCGGAAAGGTTAAATCTCCCCGCCACAGTATAACCGGTGAATTGGCATCGGAGGGTGCGAGCAACATGTGTTTACTCAATACCCCGGCTGAATCCAGTATGTGGTTAGTGTAGATATCATCAGCGCGTGCCCGCCGTTGCGGAAATGGTCCTTCATTGTCCTGATACTGAATCTCCATGGGCGTCGACCGGTTTATAATCTTTTTTAACGCCCGTTTGCTGACCTTATGACTGGCAAGAGAAGCCAGCATCTTCTTTGCATGGGGTAAATCATTTGCAAAGGCAATAGCTGTCATTACTACAATCCGATCACATTCATCACCTTTACACTGCGCAGCCAGGTCCGGCGTAGTGGGAATAACGATGGTTAACACCTCCAGGTTGGGATCAGAACCAGGTCCCAGTTCTTCCATCATATCCACTACCGGAAGTAATTCCGAATAATGGAAAAAATAATAATCTGTCGTGATCGCCGGGGGTAAGGGATGGCATTGAAGGTAAAAACGCGTGACCGTAAAAAACAATCCGGGACCGGCGCCGCGTGCCGCCCAGAACAAATCCGCGTTCTGATTTTCATTGGCATGTAACAGCTCCCCCTCCGCCGTTACCACGTCGAGCCCCACAATATTGAATACACTCATACCTCCCCAGGCGCCTGAATTCAAACCGATGCCACCGCCGAGTAAAAAACCACTGATGGGAACCATACCGCAGTGGGCGGTGGGAAAGGTCAACCCATATTGCCGAAGGTGTTCGTTGATCCCTCTACCGATCACACCGGCTTCCACCTTCGCGATGCCTGTTCGGGTATCAACCTCTATGTTTTGCAAACGTGATACGTCTACGAGTACTCCTCCATTCCGAAGGTAACAACCGCTCCAACTGTGTCCCCCACTGCGGGTAGTGATTTTGAGATTATTGGCGCGGGCAAAATTAACTGCCGCAACCACATCCGCTTCTGATTCAGCTTGTACAATCACATCCGGATAGCGCCGGAACTTGCGATATTGCCAAATCATACTTTGTCGCCAAGGCTCATAAAGCGGGGTTCCCCGCTCCACCACTATGCCGGCTACCTGGCTTTTTAAATCGGCGAGTGTTTTGATTGGTTTATTCCCGGATGATGTTGCGGCAATAGAGAGAGGCGGCAAAATCAAACTACCTGCCACTACACCACCGGCTCTTTCCAGGAAGCGCCGTCTATCCATATCGATAAAATTTACTGTATCTTCTGGTACGTTATTTTTCATAATTCCGGGAAGAATATAAATTAAAATATGTGTTAGTCATATAGTGGACAATTTGCGACGATATCGATTAGCATAGAACTCCTTGGGATTTGGTTCAATATAGCGAAATATTACCATTCCGGTGAGACCTGTATTAAATATTGCCGGATTCGGCCCTGCCATTTCCAATGATCACTTTGCCGTTAGCTATGCGCGGGGCGCCGGTGATAGTTGCAGGTTTCGTCCTGTATATGGTATTGACTTCCCACAATAACTTTCCTGTTACTGTGTCCAGTGAAATAAGTCTGCCATCAAATGTCCCCAAAAAAAACCTGATCACCCCAAACAGCAACGCCTCGATTTACCACATCACAGCAACCTTTTCTGCCCCAGTTTCTGGGTACTTCGGGATCATATCGCCACAGCAGTTCCCCATTCTTTGCGTTGATGGCGTAAACAACGCTCCATGTTCCGGTGGTAAACAGAATGCCGTCGCGAACGATTGGGGTAGCCTCTAGTCCACGAACTGAGCTTACATCAAATAACCATGCAAGGCCCAGCATGGATACATTGTTGTGGTTTATTTGCGTGAGTGGGGAGAACCGCTCTTCTGCGTATGTTCTGCCATGTAGAAGCCAGTTGTCGGTCTCTACTGGCGCATTATTCAATCGTATCTGTTGCTTTTGCTCAGGCGTAATATCCGCATGTGGCGAGTGGCTTTTGACGTCATTAGATGCAAAAAGAGAAGTGCTGTAGCATAAAATTACCAGCTTCAGAATCAATACGATGGGCGTATGGAAAATCATTACTTTTTGGTTGATAGAACCACTGTCATGGCACATCGATGCCGATTAAGAAAGGGCGGTGTCCATACCATCTGCTTTAGGGGACGGGACCAGGGGGATATGGGGCGCGCTGTAAGACATATACAGAAAAAATGGTCGCTTTGCGTTGCGTTCGATAAACCTGACGGCTTCCTCGGTAAAACGCCGGGTTAAGCCGCTTTGCTCAACAGGCTCCCCGGTAGCCAGGCTGTCCCGGTATAACGGTTGTTCAGCATCGTTTGGTTGCAGCAGGCCGTAGAATACATCGAAGCCATGAGCATTAGGTTGTTGCGCCTGGGTGTGATGCCTCAGGTGCCACTTGCCGATCAATGCCGTGCGGTAACCACTCTGCTGCAGCAAGTTGGCAATGGTTGTGGTGTTTGCCGGTAGTCCGCGTTTATCATTGGCCGTAATGGTCTTGTCGGCCAACCCGTCACGGATTGTGTAGCGCCCGGTGAGCAATCCGGCGCGCGAGGGGGTGCAAACATTGGCGCTGGCAAAGCTGGAAAAGGAGTTTACGGGTTAATTTCTCCTGGTCACCCAGAATATTGACAACCTGCACGAGCTGTCCGCGGTCGAGTTTGCTTTTCATGAGCATCTATGGCTTGGCAGGAGAAAAAGTGCCGGATTTTACGGATAGCTTGTTGTTTGCAACAAATTGATATGTTCTATGCGTTTTTTCTACATGTCACTTGTATCCGGCACTCAAACTACGTATATTTATCAAGTAAAGTAACATCATACAAAAAGCGGGACGAGTCATGGGTTCACAAATAGGTAAGCTGGTAGATGAATGGATCTTGCAACCTGATACCACCGACAGCAGATCGATAAAGAAAGGCCAGACTTTGCGAATCATCGATCTGGAGGGTCAGCAAGTAGCAGATTTCGTTGCCTGGAAACAGGGAGACCCCGACGAATATCAGGACGTTGTCTACACGAACTTCGCGCGCAGCAGCTGGAAGATAGGTACCGGCGGGAAGTTGTACTCCAATCATATGAACCTGATGTGGTCAATTACCGAAGACGACTGCGAGAACCATTATATGGGGGGCGGCTTCTGTTCATGGGATCTATACACATTCCTGGGAGACGAACCGCAGTTTGGTTGCCGTGATCGTCTCCGGGAAGAGATCAAGAAACATGACATGCTCCCGCAACATTTGCGGGAGATATCATGTTTCAACATCTTCATGAACGTCGCCTATGATCCGGACGGCACCTGGGAGATTCGTCCGCCGGACAGCAAGCCGGGGGATCATATCGATCTGCTTGCGGAAATGGATATGTTGTGGGCTGTATCGATCTGCAATGACCCCTGGTCGAATGGCGAAAAACCGACCGCGATGCGGTTTGAGTTATACAACGCGGCTTAAACAAGAACGTCACTACACCCGTGGAATGCTGCGTTAGGATACGCTCATTCGATATTCGTCCCACAGCATACAGTGCTTCCCTGCGCACCTGTTGACGTGCCGGCTCTCCTATCCAGGGCGGAAGTCTCAGCGGCATGGAACTGGGCTCCGTCTGGGGTCACGGAAGTTACCTGGGCCGGACTGGACGGCCGACGTCCTGCATCGGGAGGCCGCCACGTTGCGCCCGGGCGATACCGTTATTTAGCGGCCTAATCGACTATACCGGCAGTTGCCCGTTGCAAACCTTGTTGAGCACGTACCGGGCAATATTGTTGACCGGCAACTCATAGCTTGACAAACGACCCTGCAGCCTGTCACGTAGCGTCAATGGCGCCTGGAAACATCGTTGCATTGACGTACAAGCCCACATATCCTGACTGTTGATAAAGGAAAGACTGGCCTCTGCCGTTTGCCGCGACGCCTCGAAATTCATCACACTCTTTGTGGTTTCCGGACGATACAGGGTATGTATTGTCAGCCTTATCTGACCCGGACCCTGAGGGAGAACACGGTAGTATCCCACTATCTCAGGTGAGAGAAAAAACAGGGTATGCGGATAGATCAGGTAGAACTGTCCCATTTGTAGTTCTTCTTCGGACAATCCCTGCATTGGCGGTATCGGTGAGTGCGCCCCGCTTGGGCTCCACAGGGTTTTGTACTCGTCCATCGCGCCCGGAATATGACCCCAGGAATGGACATAGGCGTCATTATACTCTTCCGCTTTGGACAGTTGGGCCGGCATCGGGTCGTGCGACCCGCTGTGCAGGCCTAAGACGTGATAAAACTCCATAAAATTATCCATCATGAGCTTCCAGTTAAACGGACGCACATTGTCTTCCATAACATACGACTTCAGTTCCCCTAACCTGTAGTTTTTCAAATACTCGGCGACGGTCGCGAGTCTTGGACTCAACGGCTCGGCATCGGGGTCAAAATTAATAAAAATGAACCCTCCCCACACTTCAACCCTCAGCTTTGGCAGACAAATTTTTTCCTTATCAAAATTCCTTGCCTCACCCATTTCCGGTGCGCCTACGAGTTGTCCCTTTAAATCGTAGTTCCAGAAATGGTAGCGACATTGGAATCGTCTTGTATTGCCGCATCCCGCTTCCACGACCTCTGCCGCACGATGGCGACATACTCTTGACAGACACTGAATCTCTCCATCTTCGTCACGGCAAACGACAAGTGGCTCGCCGAGTAACTCAAGGGTGAAGTAATCACCCACGTTTTCCACCATATCGACCCGGCCGATACTGAGCCATTCCTTCGTGAAAATCTCTTTTACTTCCAGGTCAAAAAACTCGTCTGATGTGTAACAGTCCGGCGGCAGTGTAGACGCCTCATTCAGAGGTTTTAACACATTCGAGAACTGCTGTTCATTGGCTTTCAGTACATCAATAACCTCAGAATTACTCATAATCGTTTCCTCCACTTTGTGCTCGTTTACTCTAGAACTTGGTCAGATATTCATCCAGTTCCCACTTTGATACTTTATTGTGAAACTCCCACCATTCCGTCATCTTGATATCAATAAACGACTCGGCAAGTTCCTTGCCTAAGGCATCGAATGCCAGTTTATCCGCGGTGAATGCATCGACCGCCTCGAGTAGTGTTCTGGGCAGCTGGGTTACCCCTCTCTCAGCCAGTTCCTCATCGCTCAGTTCATACATATTGACATCAATAGGGTCACCGGGATCAAGCTCGCGCTCAATACCGTCAAGACCGGCAGCAAGTATCATCGCGGCTGCCAGGTAGGGATTCATTGACGGGTCCGCGGCCCGGCACTCAATCCGCGCTGACGACAGGTAGACGCCATCGTGACAGGCCTCTCCCTCTATCTCGGGGCGGACCAATGGCAGACGCAGCATGTGTGTCCTATTATTTCCGCCATACGAGATAAAAATCGGCGCCCACGTGTAACCGGTCATCGATCCGGTTTTTACCAGACGCTTATACGAGTTCACCGTCGGACAAGTGGTTGCGACGACGGCCGGCGCATGCCGCAAAATCCCGGCCATAAACCGGTAGGCCAATTCGGACAACCCTCTCCCGCGTTGGTCGTCCGGATCCTGGAAAAGATTAGCACCGCTGTCGACAGACTCAATAGACATGTTCAGATGTGAGCCACTGCCTGTCCTGTCACTGTACGGTTTGGGCATGAACGTGGCTTCACATCCGTGCTGCCTGGCAATCTCCTTGAGCATTAATCTCCACAATACAAACCGATCCGCCATTTTAAGCGCATCCGCATAGGCGAAATCAAACTCGAATTGACCATTGGCGTCTTCATGATCAAAAGAGTGGACGTCCCAGCCGAGCTCGTTCATGTATGCTACTGCCTGATCAAGCCAATGCAGGTCTTCCAGTACGCCGATGACGTCATAAGCAGCCTTGGGAAGTACGTCAAAAGGATTGACGGGCTGCACCCGGTCCCCCTCTCTTTGAACGAGAAATACTTCACATTCAATACCCAGGTTAAAACGCAAACCTAACTTGCCGGCCCGGGCTACTTGCTTTCCCAATACAGTGCGTGAGCACATGTGCCAGGGTTGATCGTGATATCTCAGGTTGCCTGGCGCCCAGGCAACGTTGGGCCGCCATGGCAGAACGGTGATTGCATCAGGATCCGGATGCAACGCGAGCTCGTCATCGTGAGGGCCTTGTCCGAGTCCGTCCAGGGCCGCCCCCGTGAAAAGCTCGGACCCGCGCATCATACGGTCGAAATGTGAGATGGGAACGACTTTCCCCTTAGGTATACCGTGAATATCGACGTATGACGCCAGGCAATAGGCAACCCCCTTATCGATCAGGCTCTCCTTAAGCTCGCGTGATGATAAATCCTGTACGGCTCTGACAGCTGTTAATTCACTTACCGTCATACGGGTTTCCGATAAGATTAATTCCTAGTTTCCCGAAGCCGAACCAACATTTGCAAATTCAGACATAATATGCGAATCGTGTTCGCGTCTTTCAGTTCCGAGAAGACGCCAGAGGATTTGTTTTAATTCAGACATTTCCCCAGTCAGATCAAACTCGTCCCGTATCATGGAAGCCACCATAATCCCATCGAGGTGTATCGACACAAACGCAGCCAGCTTGTCCGGGTCCGTTCTCTCGAACAGACCCTGATTAATTCCAACCCGGATACTTTCTGCGAGAATCTTGCGCTCAAGTTCATAGAACTCCTTGATCACCGCGTCAATACCCGGGAAATGTATTTTCGACCCGCTGTAGTCGAGCATCATTTTGACAAGCTTGCGGATGGGTTCTGACAACTGGACGTTGGTGTCAAACCACGCATTGATACGGTTCAACGGGTCTTCGTGCTTTGACCTTAATTCGATATAGTTTTTGTGCGCTTCCGACACGGCTTGAACGAGCGTTGCGCGAAACAAGTCTGTTTTGTCGGTGAAATAATAATAGATGAGTGCAGGATTGACGCCTGCTGCAGTTGCAACGTCTTTAATGGTGACATCGGTAAACCCGCGCTCTGCGAACAGATCCATTGCCACGCGGGTTAAAGCCTCTTTACGGTTAAACTTGTTTTTCATAACTAAGCTGAATATAAACTAAACGTTTAATTAATTCAATGCAATCTGGAGGTAACTATACCGCGTAAACTCAGTCAGCTTAGTTAATAACGTAAGAAAAGATTTCAGAATTTGGTAGTTGTTCTTAACTGTTTGTTCAACTAATATATAAATATCTGTCTTTCACATTGTAAATCAGGGGGAGTCATTATGAACAGGCTATATTTAGAATGTGTATTCTCTACAATCATACTGCTGGCGATCAGCATTCCACCTGTCAGCCACGCACAAGTTCTGGAAGAAGTGGTGGTTACCGCACAGCGGCGCGCGGAGAGCATCCAGGACGTGGCAATTTCCATCACCTCGTTTTCAGGAGAAAGGTTGCAAAAGCTCAAGATCCTCAACCCGGTGGATATTGCCTACCAGACACCTGGGGTTAACATCAAAAACCAGTTCAGCGATGAAGCCCCGGTGTTTACTTTTCGCGGTATGGGCACAAACGATCCGTCCAGCGTCAACAGCCCCACGGTCAGCGCCTACCTGGATGGCGTCCTCATCCCATTCCATTGGATGCTTGGCGGTGAGTTCTTTGACCTGGAACGAATAGAGATTCTAAAGGGGCCGCAGGGTACGCTCTACGGCAGCAACAATACCGGTGGCGCCATCAACCTTATCGTAAAAAAACCTGAGCAGGAGATCTCGGGGTTCGGCCGGATTGATTATGGAAGTTACAAGACCTTTGAATTTGAAGGCGGTGTTGGCGGCGGCCTGACGGAGAACCTGGCAGGACGCGCCTCGCTTAATGTGGTGAACCGCGCCAAGGGGCACCAGAGAAACCGCTATTTCGACCTGGCGCGCACCGGTGAACAGGAACGTTTTGCCGGCCGACTTCAACTGCTCTGGGAACCGACGGATGATCTGGATATGCACCTTACCGTACATGGTACCAGCCATGACGACGATCATCTCAACTACGTCAATGTCAGCACCCAGGACCCGGCGTTCGCCTTTGGCGGTCCCCCTTCAGTATTATGCGGGCCTGCCCTGGAGGGAAGACGCTCCGAAGGGGAATGCACGAATTTTGTCGGGTATTACGACGATGACGGTGATGATCACGTGGGTGATTACAACAATGCGTTATCCGACAGTCCCGATGGCAGGCTGGAGTCACGGTTCAGGGGGCTGGGGGCCAATATCAAGATCACATGGGATCTGCCTCGCTTTACCATCACATCAACGACCAGCTACGACGAGTTTGAACGCGATGCCAAAGAGGATACCGACCAGGGGCCTGCGCTGTTACTCGAGGCCGCCTTTGAAGACGATATCTGGGTCTTCTCGCAGGAGGTGCTTGTTTCCTCGGACGAATCCTGGCCCATCGACTGGCTCGGCGGGGTGTTTTACACCACCAATCAAAATGATGGACGAGTGACGTTCCTGATGCGCGATTTGCTTGGTACGGATGCAATTAATTCTTATGACCACGAGGTTGAGGCCATAGCGGGTTTCGCCCACCTCGGCTGGGAATTTGCGGATAACTGGAAAATCAACGGCGGCGTGCGCGTCACCCATGAGACCCGCGAGATGACCCAGAGTATGGTCGATATTAACACCTTTGGTATCAGCCTGTTCAGCCAACCCGCCTCGTTCTGTGCGGTGATTGGCATCTGCGGCATCCCCGGACTCGGCTTTGATATCTTCTCGCCCGCGCCACCCACGTTCGGACATGCCACCCTGGCCAGTCTTGACGGACGTGAAATTGACGTAACGGACGTTTCCGGCGAGATCGGTCTGGAGTGGAAGCCGCTGGAAGACCTGTTGCTCTATGCAAAATTCAGTAAAGGATTTAAAAGCGGCGGATTTAACAGTCTGGTCGTATTTTCACAGGCGGACATTGAGCCCTATGAAGATGAAGGCGTGCTGGCATGGGAAGGCGGTTTCAAGTCGACTTTACCGGATCAGGGTATGCAACTGAATGGCGCCGTGTTCTATATGGAGTGGAAGGATTTTCAGGCGCAGATCGTGCAGGGGACAGGCGCATTCCCCGTTACCAATGCAGGCGATGCAGAAATTCTGGGCTTCGAATTGAACCTGGATTGGGCGCCGCCGGCGATCAGCGGTCTGGAGATACTTCTGGGGCTCTCTTTCCTGGATACGGAAGTCACTAAATCGAACCCGGACCTGGCTTTCAGCCTGGTAGGCAACAAGTTGCATGACACGCCGAAGTGGTCTTTTAACGGTGTTGGTCTTTATACTGTCCCGCTGGCTATGCTAGGCGGGGTCAACCTGAATTTCCAGGTGGACTTCAACTGGAACGATGACTTTTTCTGGGAAGCCAAGAATGTGCCGCCCATTGTCCAGCATGCCTATTGGCTGGTGAATACGCGGGTTGGTCTCGCTGCTCAGGATGATCGCTGGGAAATTGCATTCTGGACGCGCAATGTCTTCGAAGAGGAATATTTCGGGGAGATTTTTGACTTCACAGCTACGACCGGTACCGGACTTGCCATAGCCGGCTTTCCAAGAGAGCTCGGCGTGAGCGTGAATTATCGTTGGGATTAGCCGGTTCGCCATTCGTTTAACCGATATGACGAAATGGTAACAACGAGGTCGGAAGCTAACGAACTGGCTTTTGAAAGGCTGACTGCATCGGAACCGGTACTTAAGGATATTCGGCCGGCTGTTGACGTACTGCCGGGCATGACGGCCATGACGATACTGACCTCCGGGGTCACCATGCCCTGGAGTGAGTACTGGGGCGGACAACGCGAAGCGATCATCGGCGGGGCACTGTTTGAGGGGCTTGCTGCGCACAGGGCAGAAGCTGAACGGCGTCTCGCCCGCGACGAAATCCAGGTAAAAGGCTGCCAGGATCACGGTTGTGTCGGCTCACTGGCGGGAATTTACACGGCCTCCATGCCGGTTTTTGTCGTCGAAAACCAAACCTTTGGCAACCTGGGCTATTGCAACCTGTACGAAGGGGCCAATCCCCGGCGCCTCAATTACGGTGTCTACGACGATGGTGTCCACACGCGGCTTATGTTTATCCAGAAGATCGTAGCGCCTGTTATTGCAGATACATTACGCGTATCCGGAGGCATTCCGCTCAAACCTGTCATGAAGCGCGCATTACACATGGGTGACGAATTACACAGCCGCAACACAGCCGCCTCATTGCTGTTTATGAACGAGCTTTTCCCTTTTATGCTGGCGCTCGATGTAAACAGACAAGAGGAAGTGACGCAAACACTTAAGACCATTACGGCGGATCATTATTTTTTTCTTCGTTTGTCCATGGCTGCCGCCAAAGCAACCGCGGATGCAGCACACGATATCCACGGGTCCAGCATGGTTACGGCGATGGCGTTCAACTGCCGTGGTTTTGCGATCCGGGTGAGCGGATTGGGAGACCAGTGGTTTCCTGGTCCCCACGCAAGTGTTGAAGCAAAGTTGTTTGACGGCCATACCGAGGATGAGATCACCTGGATGGGAGGTGAAAGCCCCATTATCGAGACCATAGGAGCAGGCGCATTCGCCCAGGCCGCTGCCTTCCCGCTGCAGCAATATCAGGGTGGCACACCCCGGGTGATGATTGAACGAAACCTGGAACTCTATGACATCACGGTCGGAGAGAATCCTGATTTTCGTATTCCCTATTTGGGCTACAGGGGCACCCCTACGGGTATTGATATCTTCCGAGTGTTGGAGACAGGTACGCTACCGACTATGGATATTGGAATCGCCGGTCGAGACGGTGGACAAATCGGTGCGGGAATTGTGCGTGCGCCGAGAGAATGCTTCGAGGTTGCCGTTAGGGCCCATCGACAGAGGTACGGCAGAGATCAGTAAACTGCTCATCTTCGGGTAATGCGATCTTTCTCCTGAAGTGGCCCATCGTTTTGCACGAAGCTTGGCCGCTCGCATAAAATTCCGTGAGGCGAAGGAATTTATTCTTCTTGTACTCGTAGTGTTGGGGTTTTAATATATATAACCTGATCTGTCAGCAAGGCGGTAATTTTAGGCCTGTCATATCGGCTGAGGCAAACCGTTCCGGGGGAGAAAAAATATGGTTCTATCTCGTCGTGAATTTCTCACAAGCTCCACTATATCTGCCGCAAGTGTGCCGCTTCTGTTGGGGCTTGGTATCGATTATTGCGATGCTTCACCAGCATCGATCATTGACTGGTCCATGGGCTTCCCCGACGGTGCCGTCCTGTTAAATCGCAATGAAAACCCCGTTGGTCCATCACCTTTGGCCATTGAGTCCGCTAACAAGTCGTCCCTGAATAACCCCAAAAGCCGCTCTAACCTGTTGATTATATTTATGTAAGTGTCATTTATTGCTGGACTGGAATTGCCGGATTTGGTATCATTGACCTTCGATTTCTGGCAATTTCGGAGGCAAAAATGACCCCCAGACAAGCTGACGCCGACACCAAGTCCCCATCCGACCTGTTCCGCGAACGACTGGACAATATGCTGAACCAACGCCATGCGTTGTATCGCTTGGCCGACCGGGTGGATTGGTCGGTGTTTGATAAGGCGTTTGGCGCCCTGTACTGCCCGGATAACGGTTGTCCGAGGAAACCGACCCGGTTGCTGGTGGGGTTGCACTATCTCAAACATGTGTATGGGTTATCGGACGAGGCGGTGGTGTCGGGCTGGGTGGAGAATCCGTACTGGCAATATGTTTGTGGGGAGACCTATTTTCAACATCAGGCGCCGCTGGACCCAAGCAGTCTGACGCGCTTTCGCCAACGGATTGGGGAGGCGGGTTGCGGGCGGCTGTTACAGGTGACGGTCGTGGCGGGTGTGCAGAGCAAGACGGTGAAGCCGGCAGACTTCAAACGAGTGACGGTGGACACGACAGTACAGGAGAAGGCGGTGAGTTATCCGACCGACAGCAAGCTGTTGAATCGGTCACGCGAGCGCTTGGTGCGGTTATGCCGTCACCAGGGCGTGGTGTTACGCCAGAGTTATGCCCGCAAGGGGCCGCAGGCGCTACAACAGGCGAACCGCTATGGTCATGCCCGGCAGTATCGGCGGCTGCGGCGCCAGGTGAAGCGGTTGCGCACGTACCTGGGACGGGTGGTGCGTGACATCGAACGTAAAATCACTGACAACCCGGCACAGCAGGCGGTGTTTGCCGCGGAGTTGGCCTTGGCCAAGCGGCTGTTGGCGCAAGGTAAGCAGGATAAACGTAAACTGTACAGTCTGCACGCCCCGGAGGTGGAATGTATCAGCAAGGGCAAAGTGCATAAGCGTTATGAGTTCGGGGTGAAGGCGAGTATTGCCGTGACCAATAAGAGCAACTTTGTGGTCGGGGGGATGGCCTTGCCAGGCAGCCCGTATGACGGCCACACGTTGAAGAAAGCCCTGGAGCAAGTACGTCAGGTGACCGGGAAGGCGATTGCCGAAGCGTTTGTGGACCGCGGCTATCGGGGGCATGATGAAACCGAGGCCACGGTGTACATCTCCGGGCAGAAGCGCGGCATTAAGACGCAACGGTTGAAACGGTCACTCAAGCGCCGCCAGGCGATTGAGCCGGTCATCGGTCATTTGAAATCCGACGGGTTGTTGGACCGCAATTATCTGAAAGGCACCCAGGGCGACCAGTTCAATGTGCTGTTGAGTTGTGCCGGACACAACCTGCGCTTGGTCCTGAGGCGACTCAGGCTTTTTTGTCTCAAAAAAGGGTCTCGCCTGGTGGCCTGGATACGTCTGTGTGCTGCCTCAGGGCGTCTCTGTGGATTGTCAGGCGTCAATGCATCGTGGTGGAACCGGAAGCCGGTTGGCCTGACCCCGCTACCGGCGCCCTCAATGGCAGCCTGAAACAGAGTTTTTCAGGTTCGACTATTTACCGAATTTTGATCCTGTTTCATTATTAAGTACGATTGAACAATTTCATGTGACCTTCGTTTTATTAGTGCCGACCATGTTGATGATGACCTTACAGTCGGGAAAAGTGGAGCAATATGACGTCAGTTCACTGAAACAGATTATTTACGGGGCATCACCCATGTCGGCAGACTGGATTAAACTGGCATTTAACGTATTTCCAAACGTGAAAATCGCGCAGGGATACGGTCTTACCGAAACGGCGTCGTTATTGACCATGTTAGATCACCAGTCTCACGTAGACGCGTTGGCGACAGGAAATTTAAACCGATTATCCTCATGTGGCCGCATACTGGCAGGCGTAGAATTAATAATAATGGATAACAACGGACAGGAATGCGCAACAGGACAGGTTGGTGAGATTTATACCCGTGGAGATAATGTGTTTAATGGCTATATCAACCAGGACGGACTCAATCATGAAGTCCTGACGGAAGGCTGGTTCCATACCGGAGACCTGGGTCTTATGGATGATGACGGGTATTTATACCTGAAGGATCGAAAACAGGACATGATTGTCACGGGGGGTGAAAACGTCTACTCCAGTGAAGTTGAAACAGTGCTCAATCAGCACCCGGGTGTATTGGAAGTTGCCGTCATTGGAATTCCTGATGAAATCTACGGCGAAAAAGTGATTGCCATTGTAACGATAATGCCCGAACTCAGCGTAACTCAAGATGAACTCATAGACTTTTGCCGTGACAAGATCGGTGGTTATAAAATCCCAAAAGAAATTCACATAGTTGAAAGTTTACCCAAGAGCGCGCTGGGCAAAATCCTGAAAACTGAATTGAGGAATAAATATAAAAATAAATAACACAGGTGCTTACGAATATTTTACTGGGTTATCGACCTGGTGTTCCAGGATCTCACGTAAGTAGGAGACGTGATTTTGAAAGGCGCGCCTTCCTGGCGCGGTGATACCGATACGGGTCCTGGGCTTCTTACCGATAAAATCCTTAACGATCTTCACATAACCCACTTTTTCCAGGGTTGTCAGGTGCGCCCCCAGATTGCCGTCCGTGGCGCCGGTAACGGTCTTGAGTCGCACGAACTCCAACATTTCCCGGCGGGGCAGGGCGTTCAATGCGGACATGATCTTGAGGCGCACTGACTGGTGGATGATTTCGTCAGGGACGTTCAATTAAGCTCTCCGCATCCACAGGCCCCCAAGAATGAGCGCGCCGCCGCCGAGCACAGAGACCATCAACGGAAACTGGGCAGGCGAATAGAAAAAGGCAATGACAACAAGAGCGGCCAGGACTGCGCCAATGGCGCTAAGCCTGTAGCCGGTCCAGAAGCCCATGATCATATAAATCGCGGCTACCAGTATTGTTATGAATGTTTGAATCTCGACACCGGACACCGGTGCGAAGATCACAAACGTCATAGTGATAAATGCAGTCAATACGGCGACAGTCGCGACATAACGTAATCCCTCGTTTCGTGTATTGTCTTCGGCAAAGCGTCGCGCGTTCCCGGCGACGAGATAACCGGTAGCGACAATACCGATCGTATCAGCAATAAGCCACCCGAGGCCGGCGTTCCCGGGCGATATTACACCGATAGTACCGGCAACTATCCACAGTATCCCCCAAAGCAGGAGATAGGGGCTTGCCATCTCGTAATTGAAAAGGGTCAGGCTCTGTTCTCCGGCTCTGCCGGCATCATGTAAGGCTGTTTCAGCATCATTTTTGGTTACGTTCATGGTTCTCTTCTCCTTCAAGGTTATTGGCACTTGAAAGTTTAAGCGAGCACTTATACTCTGCCAAGTAGAGTTCTCTGAAATAATTATTAATCAGGATTTATTCTCGTTATCAATAAGACTTGCAAAAGGTATATAATCCAGATAAGGCCAAGGTGGCGTCAGGGAGAGATATCAGTAATATAAAGTGCCGGAAACCCGAAGTACATACAGCAGGATAATCAACTTGAGCAGCAATTTATGAAACAACCCTTACTTGGTATTGTCAGTCTGATAGTGGTGGTGATTATTTCACTGGGTTTTATCAGTTTATTTGAAGAGTCGACTTTCAGTTCCTGGGTTGCGTGGCTGTTCATGTCACTGGTACCCATGCAACTCGTCATGGCCATGGTCTGGCAGACAAATTACCCGGCGCCGCTGGCAAGCATGTCGCAGCCGCTGAAGGGACTGGTGATGACACTGATAACGATAGTTGTCGGGTTGTCCCTGGCCAGCCTGACCTATCATCTTGTAGGCAAGGGCCATGGCATTACCCCTATGTTGATTATGTATTCCATCCTCGTAGTGGTGGTAACCTTCTGGTATGCCGCCCTGTGGCACTGCTGGCCAGTGACGCTTTTCACCAGTAACCCGTTGATTATTGGTCTAAGTGCTCTCGCTGTCGCCTATCTCGGCGCTTACATAATCTTTCAAACGTTATTCGATTTCAGTTTTATGCAAGGCGCGCCGGTATATTTCGCGGATGCTGATCCCGGCGGATTATTTATGGCCTGGAGTCCACTGATAATAGGTATATCGACTGTCTCAGCTATCATGCTCTTCCCGCTCTTTGAAGGTTGGCCGGTACGGGCTATCAAGAATCCCACCCTCGCCGTGTTAACCTCAACGGC
This sequence comes from Gammaproteobacteria bacterium, assembly GCA_965248145.1. GTDB lineage: Bacteria > Pseudomonadota > Gammaproteobacteria > Eutrophobiales > Eutrophobiaceae > JAAXHV01. The sequence goes on from OZ252091.1 coordinate 2,326,236, forward strand.
TATTGCGGTAGCGCTGGGGGGTCTGCTTTACTTTACCTGCACCATGGTCCTGGGTATGGACCAGGTCAGGTACATGGTGCTGGTGCCCATATCTTTCATATTCGGGACCTTTGTGCCACTAACCTTTTTCCAGGGCGGATTGTTGACGAATATGGAGCAACCTCCCAAGGGGATCGTACTTGTGCTGCTGTGTATGGTGGCGGCTTTTATATTACAACGGATTTACCTGTATATGGGACCAATCGTGTCCGGGCCTCTGGCTGCCGGGCCGGAGGGCAACTACCAGCAAGAACTGTGGCTGGCCAATGCGCTGCTTGGTTTAACCTTTCCCATGCTGGTGATTTTGCTGGATTATTTCCAGTTCTGGCCCCTGGCCTCGAAGCAGCATGCTGCCAATGACAGTTCCGGCTGATTCCAAGTGACATATATGTCTGAATCTGCCAGACGGTTAGCAACTGAATATTTATCCGTTCGTTTTGCACGAGGCTTGGACGCCTACATAAAAAATCCGTGAGGCGAGGGCGTTTATTCTTCTTGTACTCGTAGTGCTGGGGTTTTAATATACATAACCTGACCTGTGAGCAAGGCGGTAATTCATGCTCGCCATATCCCATGGAATTGGTAATGATGACTGATATCAAGCCCCTGGTAGACGTGGGGGCGACGGTTATCGGTCCTGCAGTGACCACCAAATGGGAAGTCACAGCAGCCAAAGGCAACGCAGAAGATATACGACGCTTTGTTTTCCGTCCGCTGGATATGGCCGCTGCCGGTTCCATGTGGGTCGTGGCCAGTGGTACTGAACATATATTGAGCATGTTTGGAGATGTCATTGCCCGGGCCTGTCTGCGGAATCGCCTGGTGGGTGCAGTGACGGATAGTGGCTGTCGTGACATTGAAGCTATGCGGACAGTCGGCTTTCCCGTGTTCGGGAAGGCGTCCGTTCCCTACGGTCCCGGGAATATAATACGACCGGTTGCCGCCAACGTACCGGTTGTCTGCGGCAAGGTGGAAGTCCATCCGGGCGATCTTGTCGCAGCGGACAGTGATGGCGTCATCGTGGTCCCGAAAGCAGCCATTGCCGGACTAAAGGAAAGTGTCATAAAGCAGGCTGCCCATGAAAAAGAAATGCGCCGTAAAATTGATGCGGGTGAATCTTTGGAGAAGGCTTATTCTTTATAAAACACCAGAAAAATTAAGTACAAAATTGAATACAGTATAAAATTAACCATGAAACCTTGCTTTACAGAAAAGGTCGAGCCGGAACAACTCGCCGGCAGGATAAAAGAGTTTGCCCTGAGCGCCGGTGCTGACGTGGTAGGCATAGCGCCCGTTGAACGCTGGGACAAGGACGTGCCTGAGGGTCACAGGCCCGTTGACGTGCTGCCCGGGGCGCGCAGTGTTGTCGTTGTCGGCGCCCGCGGACCCACTGCCGGCGCCTGGCAATCACCCAACCACCGTCTTATGGAAGTGAACGGCTATGATTTTCGCAATGACCGGGTGATTCACATGCTGGCTGATTTCATTGAAGCAAAGCTGGATCACTATGCCATCCAGGCGCCGGCCCTCTCCGTCAGTGGCCACACTCCGGTTATCAGCATAATGCACGCTGCTGTCCTGGCCGGACTGGGGACCCGTTCACTGGCGGCCAATATCATCCTTAATCCCAAATACGGCCTGCTTTATTACTCCGCCTGTATCACCACCCTGGAATTACCGGGCGATGCCATGCTGGAACAAAATGTTTGCCCCCATCCCATGTGTGTCGCCACCTACCGAAAAATTGGCAAGACCCCATGTACCGCCGCCTGTCCCGCCGATGATGGCGGCTGTTTAGACGGAGAGATTGACGATCAGGGTGAAATTTCTTATTCCTGGTATGACCGGGAACGTTGCACGTCACGGGCAATGAATTTCGGCATCAACAGTTTTCAAAAGGCCATGGCAGAAATCGTCGCAGAAGATGACTCGGAGACACGGACGAACATGATCAATTCCGAATTTTTTAATCGCTCCTGCACTGCCGTCAGCTTTTTCAGGGAAAGTGTCGCACAATGTTTTGAGTGTATGCGGGTTTGTCCGATCACGCGTCCGGAGAGAAAGTTAAAATGAGCGCGGCTGCCGGCGAAGTCGATTTCAGTCGATACAGGAAAGAACTGGATGCGCTTTCCCGCAAAGGTGGCGCGCTGATAACCGGTGTTGCCGATGCAACGGCGTTTACAGACGCGCCTGAAGGCCACCGGCCAACGGACTTATTGCCGAAAGCCAGGATCGTTTACGTGGTCGGTGGCGCGCAGCCCCGGGCCGGCGACTGGCAAAGCCCTATCTACCAGCACATGGAAACCACGTCGTTTGGCGATCGCATGCATAACCTGACCCAACGACTTTCCCGATATATGGAAGATGAGTACGGCTATTACGCGATCTGTGTCCCGCCCGGTACCGACAGTGGTAACCGTCCCTTTGTGAGCTTTGCCAAAGCGGCGGAACTGGCGGGTTGTGGTACACCAAGCCTGGCAGGTCCGGTACTGAACCCCGAGTATGGTTTTATGTATTACTCCATTGTTATCAGCACATTACCTTTGGAAACAGATAAACCACTTGAGGAACCGGTCTGCCCGGCTCCGGAGTGTAAGGACATGTGGGATGAAAAAGGAACGACACCCTGTATGTCTACCTGTCCCATAGAGGAGGGGGGTTGCCTGGGCGGCCGTCTGGAAAACGGTCGAATAGCGGAAAGGCGTTATGACGTAGCCCGCTGCAGTTCACGGGTAGAGACCAGTTGGGTGCCGGGTTTTCAAAAAGTCCTGGATGCAACCCTTAAGGAAAATGATAAAGAGCAACAAAAATTGATGCTCTATTCATCATTATTTACCCGGACACTCTGGTCGATGACTTACGCCAACGTGAGCCAGGGCCAGTGTTTTGAGTGCATGCGCGTCTGCCCGGTAGGCGGCAAGCACCGGCTTAAAAAGTAACCACCGATACAGGAGATGGTCATGGGTTTTTATTTTGTTGACCCTGAAACATATAAAAAATACAAAGATGAGATCTTGTCGTATTCTCAGTCCGTGCAGATAAATACCCAGGAATTCCTGCCCGAAGAGAAACGCAAAAGGCCCTTATCCGACAAGGAAATCGCGGCAAAGATGGGACTGGACGAACGGGTGGTACGGGAAATACGGGTAGTGGCGGAACGGGATGCATACCCTATCGATGAATGGGAACAAGCGCTGGAATTCAAGGACAAGGCCTGCCGTGAATACGCCAGAACCGGCCTGTCTTCGGTTACAAAGAAATACCTGAAGAAATCGTAAGACGCTAAAATGTACGCTGGATAGATGAATCCTCACAAAAACAACCGGAGGTAACTATGCAACAAGAAAACAAACTGAAGAATTTGACCATCGCACTTTATGTCATCGGGATCATCTATCTGTTCGGGGTCCCTGTCATGATGATGTGGATTGAGTCGTCAGGCTGGACCTGGCTACCCAGACAACCGGAGTATGAACAGATGATCATGGGCGTGTATGCCACACTGGGGGTTTTTCTCATTATGGCGGCAAAAAATCCCTTGGAACATGCCAGCCTGATCTGGTTCACCGTCTGGTCAAACATCGTACATGGAGGAATCATGATGATTCAGGCCATTATTGATGAAACCGAACGGGCCAATCTTGCCGGTGATGTCCCGGCGTTGTTTGCCGTATCCCTTATTCTCTGGTACCTGATGCCCAGACAGGGAGCGACAAATCAGTAACAGCTGACTTGACCGGCTTCCTGTCGTTCCGTTATTTATCGGAGAACTGGAGGTTAAGCTGTGCTGCCGGTACTGACCAGCAGATGTGAACACGTTAACAGACGTTCTTCTGAATAACGTAGAGACGCGGGGTGACGCGGTTGCCGTTATCGATCATGAGCTTAGTCTTACCTGGAGTGAATTTGTACAACGGATTTCAAAGCTGGGGAAAGTTTTAAATCAGTCGGGGATTAATCAAGGTGACCGCTTCGGTATCCTTGCCTTAAATTCCTGGCGCCAGGCTGAGGTCATCCATGCGGGACAGTGGATCGGGGCAACGCCGGTCCCCATCAATTTCCGCCTTGCGCCGATTGAGATTCGCTCCATTATCAATGATGCGAATTGCAAGCTGATCGTTGCAGACAGGCAGTTCAGCCATCTATTGGATAAACCTGAGTTAGAGGACTGGAAAAACAACCATATTTTAATCGGTGATGCCCCCGGCAACACTTATGAGAAATCCATCACAATTGCTGAACCGTCAGAACCGGTAATATGCTCAGCCAACGATGAAGCACTCTTGCTTTTTACCGGTGGTACCTCGGGGAGGGTAAAAGGGGTACCGTTAACCCACGGCAACATCATCGCCAATGCAAACCAGGTCGGCAGCAGGTGGTCGGCGCGGCCCGATGACGTTGTTTTGCATGTCCCGCCAATGTTCCATTCGGCAGAATTAGTCAAGACCGTATATCTGATGAAGGGAGCAGCCAATGTCTACCTGCCGAAGTTTGATCCCGTTTCGTTGTTGAGCACGATTGAACAATTTCAGGTGACCTTCGTTTTATTGGTACCGACCATGTTGATGGTGACCTTACAGTCGGGGAAAGCGGGTCACTATGCCGTCAGTTCACTGAAACAGATTATTTACGGCGCGTCTCCCATGTCGGCGGACTGGATCAAACTGGCATTTAAGACATTTCCAAACGTGGAAATCGCACAGGGATACGGTCTTACTGAAACGGCGCCGTTATTGACCATGTTGGACCACCAGTCTCACGTAGACGCGTTGGCGACAGGAAATTTAAACCGATTATCCTCATGCGGTCGCATCCTGGAAGGCGTAGGATTAAAAATAATGGATAACAATGGACAGGAATGCGCAACAGGGCAGGTGGGTGAGATTTATACGCGTGGAAATAATGTGTTCAACGGTTATATCAACCAGGACGGACTTAATGATGAAGTCCTGGCGGAAGGCTGGTTCCACACCGGAGACCTGGGTTACCTGGACGATGAGGGATATTTATACCTGAAGGACCGAAAACAGGACCTGATTGTCACGGGGGGTGAAAATGTCTACTCCAGCGAAGTCGAGGCAGTATTAAATCAGCACCCGGGTGTACGGGAAGTTGCCGTCATTGGAATTCCCGATGAACTCTACGGCGAAAAAGTGATTGCCGTTGTTACGACAATGTCCGAACCCGGCGTAACTCAAGATAAACTCACAGATTTTTGCCGTGACAAGATCGGCGGTTATAAAATTCCAAAAGAAATCCATATAGTTGAAAGTCTGTCCAAAAGCGCGATGGGCAAGATCCTGAAAACGGAATTAAGGAGCAGATATTCAAAGAACAAGGGCTGAATTACCTATCTCATTAGATCTATGGTATATTAAGCCATATGGGAGCTGTATTACTTTATCGGGACAGGTATATCTATCAGGATGGGGCGATCCGTGAGATGGTCATCTGGCGATTAGCTGAAGCGGATTCTGAGCGTCCCCATAGATTAAAATACCGGCTGTTCTATGGTTTTCCAGGTAAGTGCTTACTGCGATATGACAATGAGCGTGGCAAAGGTGACCATCGCCATTATCAAGACCGGGAAGAAGCTTACAAATGGGTGTCGGTTACACAGTTGGTGGCTGATTTTAAAGCCGATATAGAAAAGTTACGAGGTGGATAAAATGAACAAACATCATATCCATGTTGGCATAGAAGATACCAATAGAGGTTTTGAGCGGTTTGTAGAAACGTGGGAACGTGCTGAACGGGGCCAAATCATGGAAACGGAAGTCCATTTAAATTTTGAGGATTTATCCATGCTTCTATCCATACTCACGCCTCGCCGATTGGAGCTACTGAAAACCTTGCGACAACAAAGTTTGTCTAGTGTGCGGGCCTTATCCAAAAACTTGGGAAGGAACTACAAAAACGTCCACACTGATGTCCAGGCACTGGAAGGCGTTGGCCTGTTGGAGAGAACCGGGGAAGGAACTTTGCAGGTGCTTTGGGATGTTATTGATGCTCATGTAGAGTTAGCCTGCATATCTCACCGATAATTGGAAAAGGGTCTCAATCCCGCGTATAATGTGAGTTTGATCAATAGCTTACATCAAGATGGAGAAGAGACCCTATGACGACACAGTGTACTCCTGAACAATTAGCATTTCAATCGTTTGGCCGCCGCAACGTGGTGGGACGGTTTGACGGTGGTCGGCTCACTTCGGACGCCGGTGGGCTGCTGTTACGCGAGGTGAACCGGCAACTTGACTTGCTGCCCCGGATAGCGGCGTGCTTCACTGACTATCGCCATACGGGGATGATTGACCACACGCTGGGTGAGTTGTTGGCGCAACGTATTTACGGGTTGGCGTTGGGGTATGAGGATATCAACGACCATGACGAGTTGCGTGCCGACAGTCTGTTGGCGTTATTGGTGGGCAAGCCGGACCTGACCGGGGCGGGACGCCGTCGGGCACGTGACCGGGACTATGCGTTAGCGGGGTCGAGTACCTTGAACCGGCTGGAGTTGGGCACCGCGGCGCAGGCGCCCGCTCATCGTTACCAGAAGATAGTGGCCGACCCGGAGGGGTTGGACCGGTTGCTGGTCGACGTGTTCCTGGACTCGCAGCAGCGGCCACCGGCGGTGTTATGGCTGGACCTGGATGCGACGGATGACCCGTTGCACGGCAATCAGGAAGGGCGCTTCTTTCATGGTTACTACAAGTCATACTGCTATCTGCCCTTATATATTTTCTGTGGGGAGCACCTGCTGTGTGCGCGACTGCGGCCGGCGGACCGTGATGCGGCGGCGGGCAGTGTGACGGAGTTGTCACGCATCATCGGTCAGATTCGGCAACGCTGGCCGGCGGTGCGGATTATTATCCGGGGGGATTCGGGCTTTTGCCGGGAGGACATCATGGGTTGGTGCGAAGCCAATGAGGTGGGTTATCTGCTGGGTCTGGCGCGTAACAAGCGGTTGGTGAAGCGGATTGAGCAGGCCTTGCACAAGTCCCAGCGGCGCCAGATGCAGACGGGTGTGGCCTCACGGCGGTTTCGGGAGTTCCGTTATCGCACTTTACAGACCTGGTCGCGCAGCCGCCGGGTGGTGGCCAAGGCGGAATACCTGGCCAAGGGCGCCAACCCGCGCTTCGTGGTCACTAACCTGGACTCCAGGACGGCCGGCCCGCAGGCCCTGTATGAGGATTTATATTGCGCCCGGGGTGAGATGGAAAACCGTATCAAGGAGCAGCAACTGGGGTTGTTTGCCGACCGCACCAGTACGGCGACGCTGTGCGCCAATCAGTTGCGCCTGTATTTGTCCTCGTTCGCCTACGTGCTGATGCACGGCCTGCGGCGCTTGGGACTGGCCGGCACCCGCTGGGCCAAGGCGCAATGTACCACCATCCGGGCGAAGCTGCTGAAACTGGCTGCGTCGGTGCGCATCACCACACGCAAGGTGTGGTTATCGTTTGCCTCAGGCTACCCGTACCAGAATGAGTTCGCCGCAGTGCTGGCCAATCTCCATCAATGCCCGGCCCGAGCGCCGCCCGGATAGCCCGCCTCCGCCTTCCCACCAGCCTGGCAACGACGGTGACAGCAGCGTCGATGGCCTCACTCGTCCTGAGAACGACACCGAACCGGAAATACCAGGCTAATACTTGGCTGACTACTGCGTTTGCCCGCTTCACAGGCCCACATCACTGCCTGCCTACCTGCCAGTCCTCTCCGGGGCCGCATCGAAAGGTGTCAATCAACCAAATTGTGACTGTTTGACACCCCGTAGCAAGATTGGTGAGATATGCGGGTTAGTTGCGTAAACAGGCCATAGGCTGACTGGATGAGGAGTAATGTAGAAAGAAAGAGGATTTTCGGAGACAGCAGAAATATTGAAATATATAGAAAAATAATCATTACCGATCTAATATCGGTCTTATGAATAAAGTGATTGAATCAAAACCAGAAGTAATGGGTGGGACATGCGTTTTTCGAGGAACGCGTGTACCATTCCAAACATTGATGGACTACCTTGAAAGTGGCGAAAGTCTGGATATTTTCCTTAATGACTTTCCAACTGTAAGTCGTAAACAGGCGATTATGGCTCTTGAACAAGCAAAGGACGCTCTTACCGATGAAATTGCTGCTTGATGAATCTCTACCTAGACCGCTTAAATATGATCTATCAGAGTTTTATGTGAAAACTGTTCCGGAAATGGGATGGTCAGGGAGGGACAATGGCGATTTACTTGGATTGGCATCCAAGGAGTTCGATCTATTTGTAACGACGGATAAAAACATAGAATATCAACAAGCAGTAGAGAATTATGATATTGCAATCGTGGTATTAGATGCTGTTACCAATAGGTATAACGAATTAATCAAACTGCTTCCTTCTTTGATTGAGATAATACACACCTTTGAAAAGGGCAAGATTCATAAAATTTCGGCCAAATTGAAACTCACTTCCTAGAGCTACCTTAGTGATTGTGCTGAACATCAGTTCAATGCTTACCTTTTCTCTTCTGTAAACAAAATCAAGATGCCTGTTCTCGAAGTCCCTTGAGGGCTGAAATAGGAGAGAGTGAGTAGGGATTAATGACTTGCTCCGATTAAAACGAGGTATTTATTCTTCGTAGTTGCGTAAAACTGTACTCGACAGGTTGCCGGACGCTCAATCGCATCTCAGTAAGAGCATGTGTGAATGTTAATCAATAGTAGGATTTTATAAAAAACGGTAGCGATGACTTTCTCATTACGACAGACAATCAAGTCCCTGACAATCAATACCCTGCTGGTCCCGGAACGCTGGCAAACCGGGGTGGTCTACAACCCGCTGTCGGACGACATGGCCCGGGACCCTTATCCGGTCTACGGGAAGCTGCGTGAACGGTCTCCGGTGCATTACAGTCGTCTAGCGGGCGCTCTGGTGCTCTCGCGGTATAGAGACGTGGATATGGTTTTACGTGATCACGCTCGTTTCTCCAGTAATCCCGACCTGAGAAAATCGCGGAAAGGAGGATACATACCACCATTGGAAGAAAGGACCATACTGTTTATGGACCCCCCGGATCACACCCGCTTGCGTTCCCTCGTCAATAAGGCCTTTACACGTTCGGCTATCAACGCCTTGGAACCCCGTATACGGGCGCTCATGGGGGCTTTGCTGGACGACATCAAGGATCCGAAGTGTTTCGACCTCATGGAAGCCGTGGCCATTCCCCTGCCGGTTATCGTCATCGCCGAGATGCTGGGTATACCACAACAGGATCGCGCCCAATTCAGGCTCTGGTCGGATCAGCGTGCACGTCTACTGGAGCCGATGCTGACGAGGCCCGAACGCAAAATAGCGGATGAGGCGTCAAAACAGCTCAGTCATTACTTTTTGTCCATCATCAAAAGCCGCCAGGATGAGCCACGGGATGACATCATGAGCCGCCTGGTACACGCTGAAGAGCAGGGCGACACCCTGAGTGAAACGGAAATGCTGAACATGCTGAGATTGTTGCTGATCGCCGGAAATGAAACCACCACCAACCTCATCGGCAACGGTATGCTGGCTTTACTGCGGCATCCGGATCAACTCCAGACCCTGCGCGACGACCCAGGCCTCATCCCTGCGGCGGTCGATGAGTTGTTGCGTTACGATTCGCCGGTTCAGATGACGCTGCGTTGTGCTGTCGAGGATTGTGATATAGACGGAACTCTCGTACGCTCCGGCCAGGATATTATCCTGCTGGCCGGGTCGGCTAATCGCGACTCCGATGCGTTCGAAAATCCGGACCAGCTTGATTTCAATCGGTTGAAACAAGACCATATTTCATTTGGCCGGGGTATTCATCATTGTCTCGGGGCGGCTCTGGCGCGTCTGGAAGGACGCATTGCTATTGAGATGCTGATTGATCGGTTTGACTCGCTGCGCCTGCTGACTGACCGTCCTGCGTTTCGCTACAGCACTGTGTTGCGCGGTCTGACGACTCTGCCGGTCGGCGCATGATCGCGATAAGTACTTTCCAAGAGCTAAATAAATACCTGTAAGGGTTCGAAGGGGGCGTCGCAGTTGATTAAATCAACCCGTTTGAGGCTGATTTTAAAATGCTTGTTTTCCCGTCTCAGATGGTAACGGAATGTGCCGGCAAATAGGCGTTGTTCACCCCTTTGGTGTTCAACCATCTGAAACCGCGTGCTGGTGGTGATCTCACCTGTATCGGCATTAATTTCCTCGATCACTTTAACTCCGGTAACATGACTTGTGGTTATCGGGTTGTCCAAAGAATGTGCTCGTGGATGTTGAATTCTTGTGATGCGCATTTCCATCAGGTCACGGTCTTCATAAAACAGGGAAATGTCATTGACAGGATCCGTCTGATTTTTCTTTGCCGGTACCCAATACTTGCAATCGTTGGTAAATAATTTCAACCAGTCCTCATAACGGGCCTGGTCCAGAAATTCTGTTTCCTGGTAAAGCAATAATTCAATTGCTTTCAACTCCTTGTCAGCAAGCTCACTTAGCATTTTTTTGTCAGCAAGAATAATCACGATTCGCTAGTCCGGATCAGGCGGCACTGGATTCACTAATGCTTCAACGCCTGCCTTGGAGTGCAGTAATTCAGGGGCAGGTCCTGGCGCAATATCCGGGCTGCCCATATATGCCAGCCAGGCACGGTACTGGTTACGGATATACTGCTCACTCAGCGCGGATTGCGGCGCGGTATCACCGGAGTTAGGATCAAACAAGCTATGCTGGCTTATCCATTCCCTGCCGGATGAGCGTAACCCCTCCTGCACGCGCCGGTAGGCTTCCAGGTCGTCGGGTTTTATCAGTGAGGAAGGGGAGTGGATGGTATTGGCATACGTGATATTTCTCCGGTTGATTTCATCCGGTGCGCCTTTCCAGCGAAATACGGTAATTTCGATGGCCGTTTTATCCACTGCAAGCGGCCTGACAACGCGCAATTGCAGGAAACGCGGGTGTGCTGAGGCATTCGGATAGAAATTCACATTGTGCAGGTTCATATTCAGGATTTCTGCGGATTTTTTCTTACCGTACCTTTGTTGATGCCGGTTGACGTATTCCCGATGGACCGGATCAGAGTCATTATCGGGATTACGGAAGCCGCGCATGGCACTATGGCCATATTCATAGCAGGTGACTTCCAGTTCCTCCATCTGCTGATAACTTTGCGCGTTTGCCTGTACCAGTTGCAGGGCGAGCGGAGGCGTCTTACCCGATGCTTTTTCAATTCTCTTGATTTGCTCCCGGCTCGCTGCAATGGAGGATTGATGTACGGTCAACGGATGCATACCGTCATGGAGGTTTTCCAGGTAAATCTTCCAGTTGTTACGATAGATGGCGCGGAAAGAACTCTCGACCACTTCCAGTTCTCCCTCCGGTGAACGGTCCACCATATTATCCAGGGCGCGCCTGGCGCCGCCCAGGCAATCAGCCAAATCAGGCGCGGCGTCGGACAGGTTGGCAAAAACAAAACCACGATAATTGTCAGCTCTTATACCTGACAGCCCATAATCGGCCCGGTTGTTTTCAATATCCGTATCCTGGTAATTATCCCGACAGGGTATGGACAATAACCCGCCATCCGTCTTATAGCGCCAGCCGTGGTAACTACAGCTTATGACTTCGGTATGACTCTGCTTATTTTCCAGCAACTTTGCGCCTCTGTGGGCACAACGATTATGCAGTACCCTGATGTGGTTATCTTCATGGCGAATAACAATAACGGGATTGCCGGCAATGTCGGTGGTCAGGTAATCACCGGGATGCGCTAATTGGCTTTCATGACACAGGTAGTTCCAGGAACGGGCAAAGACACGATCTACTTCGAGGCCGAAAATGACCGGGTCAATATAAACGTCTTTATGGACGCAATCCGATCGCACCAGGGAGCGGATGTGTTCTGTATTATATTTCTTCTTCATGTTTTAATTGAACAGCCTGCCAAAGTAAATTTAAACTACTTTAAGGCTGCATAACTTTGCGGTATCTATTTCAGTATAAGACCAATGAAAAATATCGCCACATATTGGCATGGATTGACCGGTATTCAGTCCCGGGTTACAGGCAGGTTTTAATCGCCGACTGAGTCTTCTCATAAACCTGATGAACAATGCAATAGAAAATCGTATTACATATCGCGGCTGGTGGATTGTAGCGATTTCGGCGGTCGCCATGTCTACCGGGCCGGGACAGTTTGCATTCGGCGCTCTTGGTCTGTTCATCAAACCGTTGGGAGAAGAGTTCGGCTGGGATCGCGCACAGATCAGTCTGGCTGCGACGTACTTTACTATTTCACTGGCGCTCAGCATACCCATCATTGGTCAATTGGCCGATCGTGTCGGCAGCAGACGGGTGTTATTACCTTCCATCCTAATATTTGCTGCCTTGCTGACCACGCCGGCACTGTTCGTTGACGACCTGTGGAAATTGCTTGTTATCTATATTTTGATGGGTTGCCTGGGAGCCGGGGCGAACGCGCTGCCTTACTTGCGCACCATAGCAACCTGGTTCGACAGCCGGCGGGGACTGGCAATCGGGATTGCCATGGGGGGAAGCGGAATGGGTTTTGCCTATGTGCCTCCGCTGGCGCAGTACGTCATTGACACTTACGGCTGGCGGGCCGGTTATTTATGTCTGGCGATTGTCACGGTGATAGTGACCGTGCCGCTGGTGTATTTTTTCCTGCGGGATGCACCGTCCGGACAGGGCAGGACTGTCGCGCCTGATAAGGATGCTGGAGCAACCGGGGACTCTGTAAAAACAACCTTGAACCTGCTGCCCATACTCAAATCACGACTGTTGTGGCAGTTGTTCCTGATCTTCAGCTTATTATCTTTCGGACTTTACGGCGTGTTATCGCATATGGTCCCGATGATGACGGATCGCGGCATGACGACGACCGACGCGGCGCTGGTACAGTCGACACTGGGTATCTCGATTGTGGGTTCACGCATTTTTGTCGGGTACCTTATCGACCGGTTTCTGGCCACCCGGGTCGCTTTTATTTGCTTTTTGATCAGCGCCTGTGGTGTCGGTATCCTGGCGACCGGCGTGGTCGATTCGTCGGCTTATTTCGCCGCCCTTTGTATTGGGCTGAGCCTGGGTGCAGAGATTGACATGCTGGCTTACCTCACCAGTCGCTATTTCGGCGTGGCGAATTTCGGCAAGATATACGGGATCCTGTTTTCTTCCTTTCTTATCGGCACCGGACTGGGCCCCTACGCCTTTGGCCTTGCTTATGAGACCTATGGATCTTACCGGGAAGTATTGGTGATAGCCGTCATTGTGATTATGATATCTGCTGTTACAACCCTGCTGTTGCCGGCTTATAAAAAGACAGACCAATAAGTTTTATCTCTACCACGGCCATGCTTCAAATTCTTTCATGATAAGCTGAATACCAAAGCCCTGAAATAAATCAGAAAACAGATACCATGTCATTAATACGATTAAACTTTTTGTTATTGTTACCGTTATTTTGCCTCCTGTCCTCGATAGTACAGGCGCAAAACAGTGATATACAGGACACGGCAGTGCAGTTGCGGCAGGCGGGGATGGCATCAGGCCTCGCCTGGGAGATAGTCGACGATCTGACAACGGAGATTGGTCCGCGCCTCGCCGGTACGGAAGCGGATCATCGCGCGGTCGAATGGGCAAAACAAAAACTGGAATCGCTATCGTTCGACAAGGTATGGTTGGAGCGCATCGAGTTTCCCGTCTGGACCCGCCATCATGAAGTTGCAAGAGTCGTGTCACCTTTTCCGCAGAATCTGCATATTACGGCACTGGGTTACAGCGGTTCTACCGATGGCGAGATCACTGCGGACGTGACAGGTTTTGCAAGCCTGGATGCCTTGCGAGCAACTTCCCTGAAACAAGTAAAAGGAAAGGTGGTTTTTATCAATCATTTTACTGAGCGCACACGGACAGGATCGGGTTACAGCAACTCTGTCCTGGTACGCTATGAAGCCGGGCAACTTGCCAGAGAGAAAGGAGCGATCGCCGTCCTGATCCGATCTATCGGCACGGACAGTCATCGCTTTCCCCATACGGGAGCATCCATATTGGCTGAAGACGCCCTTCCGGCAGCGGCGCTCTCCGCCCCGGATGCGGATCAACTGACGCGTATAATGATGCGTGGCAATACGGTCAGGATATCTTTAAACATCAAGGTCTCCTATCGGGAAGCAGGACACTCCTGGAATGTGATTGCCCAGGTCGATGGCCGCGAGACGCCTGAAAAAGTTGTCTTGATTGGCGCTCACCTGGACTCCTGGGACCTGGGAACAGGGGCGCTGGATGATGGGGCAGGCGTCGCTATCACTACCGCCGCCGTGCACTTGATTGGCAATCTGCCGCGTAAGCCGCGCAACAGTATACGTTTAGTCCTGTTCGGGAACGAAGAAGCCGGCCTATGGGGAGCAAAACAGTATGTGGACACCAATGCCGCTAACCTGGCGGATCACATCTATGCCTCTGAATCGGATTTTGGCGCCGGTTCAATTTGGCGGTTTGATACCGACAACCCTGTACTGATGGAAACAGCCATGCCCCTGCTGGAAATCCTGGACATTGAAAAAGGAGAAGCAGCAAGTTCGGGTGGCCCGGATATCGAACCATTGCAGGAAAAAGGCGTGCGTATATTTCGACTGCGGCAGGACGGTTCCGACTATTTTGATTACCACCACACGGCGGATGACACTCTGGATAAAATCGATCCTGAACAACTGAAACAAAATGTCGCGGCCTGGGCAGTGGTCACCTACCTCGCGGCAGAGATTGAAGATTGATTTTGGCGATACCTCCCTGTATCGCAGGAACCTCTGACTTGATCAAAAGCTGTCGGCTTTGACGCCTCGGTTAACGCCGATATATCAGAATACCCTTGTCGCTACTCGATAAAATGACTAATAACGGAATAGGCATCTCTCTCAACGCACTTCCACTCCAGGAAATACGAAGGTTTGCTCTGAAGATGGATACAGCCGGTTTCCATAGCGCCTGGTTTCCTGAGATCATTTTCAGTGATGCGTTTACACCGATGACTGTGCTGGCAACGGAGACAGACAACCTCATGCTGGGGACGGGTATCGTGGGGCCATGGAGTCGTTCACCTGTTGTCATGGCCATGACCTTATCAACGCTATCGCATCTTTGCCCCGGAAGGATCATTTTGGGACTCGGTACGCAGGCGCGTCCTTATGTGGAGAACTGGCATGGTCGCCACTATGAAAGACCACTCAGGGCCATGCGGGAATATATTACGATTCTTAAAGGATTACTTTCCGGTGAACTGTTCACTTATGAAGGGGAAATATTTCAGGTCAAGGATTTTCAATTGAAAATACCGCCTGAACATCCCGTTCCCATATACATGGCGGCGATTGGACCAAAGATGATCGAGCTCTCCGGGGAAATTGCCGATGGTCTTATAGGCACTCTTTTCCCACTCTCTTATGTTAAGGATGTTGTGAAGCCAAGACTGGAGTCAGGTGTTAAGAAAGCAGGGCGCAGTTTAGATGATTTTGTTATCAGTAATTTTCTGCCGACGCTGGTCACCGAGGACGACAGCGCGTTTGAACTGAACCGCGGCCAGGTGATGCAGTTTGCTACTGCCGAGGAGTCTTCTCCTGCGTATGCCGATTGTACCGCAGCGGCGGGTTTTGCTGATGAGTTGGCAGCGATAAAGGAAAAAATCTTTGCCCGGGATTTTAAAGGAGCGTTAGCAGCGATACCCCCGGAGATGGTTGACGCTTTGACACTATCAGGCACTGCTGAGCATATCCATGAGCGGGTTCGTACCTATCATGAAGCAGGTGTCCACATTGTGCAGGCATTGCCGACGCCACCAGGAGCATACTACCCACTCTATGAGGGACATCTTCAAGGCGCACCCTTTCCGGAGTTTTCATTTCCGGACTTTTTAGCGGCACTGGAACGAATCGTGAACCAACTGGGTAATTAAAAATATTTATATTATTTGTAATTCCCTAAATTGAAAGTTTTTAGCTAATTACCGATTATCATCCGATATTAATGGATTTGGATATTCCCCATCGGTAATACCTTTTTTCCTCATTGCAATCCCGGTTAAACATTCCTGGACAATTCGATTGGCATATAGTGTCGTCTTATAAATACTGGGGTCAGCAAGCGGGTTTAGTTCCACCAGGTCGAAGCCAACGAGATTGTTTTCGGTACATAGACGGCGGATAGGCTGTCCATAAGATATCAAATGACCGCCAAGGGTATCCGATGCGTCATAATGTGCATCGAAGTGAATAACATCCACATTTCCTTTTCCATAGACATCAGCAACTCCCGCAACATTGGGGTACTCAAGGGAGCGATCGCCGCCAATGATAACGGGTATGGCCCCGGTACCGGCGATCTCCTTAACCAATTTTCGAACCGGCGGCATACTGCGTTCGACACTTAAGAAATCTATGGGTGCATTGCCATAGTCAACCGCTATAAGTTCCTGCTTCCAGGCTACGCCCACATGCATATGAGGTCGTTCCCCGTCAGCTACTACTCCTATACCCGCCCGTAATGATGTTGGTCCACTTGCGGCGCCGCGCATGCCGATACTCGTATCTATGGGAGCGCCAATAATTACCACGTCAACATTGCCCGCTTTCAAATCTTCCGGCGTCAGTGCAACGGGAAGCTGGAAAAAAGTTAATACGCCGGGGTTCCAGAGACGACCTGCATGGAATGGACCGGGCTCTCGTTTGGGGTCATTTGTTGTGTCGCGTAATAAGCTCCATGGATCAAGGCAGGGGTCATCCGAGTTCAAAGGAATAACGGCCTGATCATTGTTTTGTCGTGCTGTTTCTTGTTCCTGAGCAAAAATTATAAAAGGTACTATGCCAAGGAAAAGCAGGCCGGAAAGTTTTGCAAGTAAGCTCATAGTATTGCCTCGTCATTATACGTCTTATCTGTCTTTGCTGGTGAGATAGCTTCTTTCATTATAGGATAATGGTGAGTTACTTTAGAAGTTTGCAGTCATGGTAACGATAATCATGAGAGGGACAAGGTAGCGGAGGAGGGCGCTCCACGTGTGAATTACAAACCCGCCAGTTGATATCAGTTCTTCATTCGCTTCGTCGTGATTCAGTTGATTGGACTAAGTATTGCGGTATTTTTCCCACAAGTGATATTGTGGTTACCCAGGTACGTTTTTGGAAATTAAATGATGGGCATCAGGATATCGATGAATGTAAAATGGTGAGCAAACCGTTTACAGCAGGGTAGGGCACTTTACTTTAATGGGCAAAAACAATCCATTGCGCGCCATTGTTATCGGCAGTGGTTTTGGCGGATCAGTGTCTGCGTCGCGTTTAACCGAGACAGGGTTTGCCGTAACCCTGCTTGAGCGTGGCCCGTGGCGTGACACTGTGCCGGTAAAATTCGCAGGTATTGAAGGTCGTAAACCTTTACCGCGCAATGGTGGTATGTTGTCCGTACTGCGTTCAGTCAATTTGCCTTTTGGGCCTAAACGGGGCCTGACGCTGAACAAGAATGGCTTTCTGGAAATTTTTGTCACACCCAAAGTAAAGGTGATATGCACCTCAAATGTTGGCGGTGGCAGTCACATATGGGCAGCGGTGATAGAAGATTCGCCCACAGGTTTTTGGGACGACCGCGCAGAAGGATTGTCCGATGTGGTGATGCGCGAACATTACCGCCTGGCACGTACGGAACTGGCGGCCGGCTACCCGAAAGATTCCGCCTGTATACCTAATGCCGTCGAGCATGCCTGGCAGGGCAAATCCTTTTTTACCGGTATCGAAGCAGAAGAAAAACCTCAGATGGGTTTTCTGTTCCCTGGTGGCAAGAGCAATGAACTCCATAAGGATAATAATGGCATCATGCGTTCTGAAATCGACTACCAGCAACCCAACGGTATGTTTGGCAGCCCAAGTGGCGCCAAATCGACTGTCGATGCGCTGTATCTTCTGCCCGCGCTCAAACAGGGTTTAATCATAAAAGACAGGCACCAGGTCAGCGACATCCTCAGAATAGACGACGCATACCAGGTCACTGCCAAAGATCTGAAAAGCGGGCGCAATGTCAGTTTTGAAGCCGATATAGTGATCCTGGCCGCGGGCACAATGAATACTATGCGTCTACTCATGGCGAGTCAGGAAAAGGGACAACTCAAGCCTATGCCGGCTCTGGGCCGGGGCTTTGGTATCAATGGCGACTGCATTGGCGACTGGCGGGTAGACGATACTCCGGCACGGGACAGTTGCCCGGGCACACCTGCACATGGTCGTATCAAGATAAAAGGGCATGAGGAGGGTATGTATCTCTTGCTGGTTGGAGGCGAACCACCGCCTGTGCCGGGGTTTATGGCTGATAATGTTCGTAAAAAGACGGGAGCTGCCTATCAGGTGGTGGCAATGGCCCAGGATAACGCCAAGGGGCACGTAAGCTACGATGGTGGGCGTCTCAATATCAACTATGAGCATGATTCTGATCCGGTCTATCAGGCGATCTTTGCGGCTTACCGATCACTGGAGCAACAATCCGGTTGGAAGCTCAGGTTTGATGCTCGTTCCGTATTTACCGCTCATCCGATGGGGGGCGCGCGTATCAGTGATAATCCGAAGCAGGGTGTAATCAATGGTTTTGGTGAAGTACATGATCATCCCGGGCTTTACGTGGCCGACGCCTCCGCCTTTCCCCAACCCCTGGGATTACCTCCAAGCCTCAGTATCGCTGCCTGGGCATCCCATGTGAGCACCAACATTTCTACTAATGCAGATTCAAATAAACCATATTAAAACGGAGATGAGTCATGAAAACTGTTCTAATTACCTACAACCTTCCCAGTAAACCACCGCGCCAGGCGATAACGGAAAAATTCGTTGGAGCTGCCAATAGCATTTTCAAGGGCCTCCCTGGTTTAATGAGTAAACAGTTTTGTTACGACGAGGCAACAGGTGACGGCCATTCCGTATATCTTTGGGAATCCCAGGAACAGGCCGAGGAATTCTTTTCGCCTGCCTTTATTGAACACTTCCGTGAAGCCTTCGGCGTGGACCCGACGATCACTTATCTCGATATCCCGGTACTGGTAGACAACCGGGTCGGCGATGTTGTCGTGAACAAACAGTGAATAACTGTTGTGATACAAATCGCTTCATACATTCCTTTCGCAGATAAATTTGTTTCAGCCGACACTGCGATGGCGGTCTGATTTACAGACATAGTGAGTCCCTCGAAGATTGCAAAGAACAGGCCTCCGGTAGGCAGCATAACGTTACTATTGTGTCGGGATAGGATTTTGTCTTGGCCTGACTGGCACTGAAACATTGCTTTGGTTTGCCGTATTGGCAGCGATCAATCTTCAGACTTCATTTTTCGTGATATTGTAGCTACCCATACACGTCTTCGAATATGAATACAGAATATTCTATATAAATTCAATTAGTTGTAATTAAATCATTCTACTTTACCTTAACTCATAATCTTTGTGTGGGTTTACAAGCATAAGAAGGGGAGATACTGAAAAAACCTAAAAATGCGAATATCTGTACTGGAACAATATTCTATTTAACATAATATATATTATGCGCAATCATATCAGGTCAAAAATTAATACTGTATAGTCTTTATGAAGTAAAGTGACTACACACTTTAATATGTGATATTGCCGCTCAGGTAGAGAGCATCAATAAAGGCTTTCCTGATACTCCTGCTCTACTTTGCTCTGGACTTGTTCCAGGGTTACCGGCATGTCTGCCTGGTCTTTGATAACCTGACCAAACGGTGGTATCACACCTTCGGCGATGTGTTGGTCGGAGTCCCAGAGCTTAGAACGGATCAGAGCCTTACCGCAGTGCATGTATGCCTTGGTGACTTTTACGATAGTGGCTGTTGCAGGCAACTTTGGTCCTGCCATAGCAAGTTTGAGCAAGTCCGTGTCCAGCACAATTTCCGCATCGCCATGGACGCGCAACGTTTCCATGATGCGCGGAATAAAAAATATCAAGGATATTTTGGGATTTTCCAGCATGTTCTGAAAGCTTTCGACTTTGTTATTTCCCGGTCGGTCGGGAATCAAGAGCGTTTTGTCATCCAGAACCTTGACGAAGCCCGGAGCGTCGCCTTTGGGTGAAACAGCCGGTTGACCGCCGTCTCCGGCGCTTGCTATGCATATGAATGGTGAGTATTTAATAAAACGTCGATGATGTTTGTCAAGTTGTGGCTTTTCAACTGCGACTGCTATGGACAGCGGATCACCAAAGTGTTCGCGCAACGCTCGTGGTTCAGTAATGGTATCTAACTTCATGATTTATCTACCGATTCATGATTGTACCCTCTCAATTTGAAGGTTTGTTATACGCCTTAAAGCCGTTGGTACTTTTATCCTTCTATGTTAAAGTCATTATTACGCATAAACAGATAAGGAAACAATGGATATAATCATGGAGGGAAACAGATGATCATCACTGATACACTCAAGGCTGTACGCCGACTGGAAGCCGCGGGATTCAGCCAGGACCAGGCAGAAGTAATGATAGATATTCTCAATGAGCAAGGCACGGAATTAGTCACTGTGACCGATTTGAATAGCGCTTTGTCTCTCCTGAAGCGAGAACTGGTTATTACTCTGGGCGGTTTAATGATAACACTGACCGGCATCATCCTGGCGTCCATGCGTTACATTTGATATAAGAATATCCACGTTTTCTCAATCAACTCAAGTCCGTTCCTGTCGGGTTCGGTATCCTGGAAGTATCGCCAAATGAAAATATATACCCTTCTCCTCGTTTCACTGTCACAACTGACAGTAAATGTCCAGGCAGACACAGCGCTACAGACAACTGTCCAGGAAGATTACGCCTATCTGGAACCCCTTTACGTCCATTTACACAAAAACCCCGAGTTATCCTTTCATGAAGCAAGGACCAGTGAGCGGATGGCAACCGAACTCCGCGATCTGGGTTTTACGGTAAGCGAAAATATAGGCGGTTATGGTGTTGTCGGTGTTCTGGAAAATGGTGACGGCCCCACGGTATTGATAAGGACGGACACGGACGCCCTACCCGTCCTTGAAAAAACCGGCAAATCATACTCCAGTACTGCCACCACAGTTGATGAACACGGAAATACGGTCAATATCATGCATGCCTGCGGGCATGACGTACACATGACCGTTTTTATCGGTACGGCCAGACGCCTCACATCCATGTCTGACAAATGGCAAGGCACCCTGGTAATGATTGCACAGCCTGCCGAAGAACGGGGCGCCGGCGCCCGAGCCATGCTGAAAGACGGTTTATTTGAGCGCTTTCCACGGCCTGATTACAACCTGGGCTTGCATGTGAGCGCATCCTATCCGGCCGGGAAAGTGATTTATACCAAAGGTTACGCTATGGCTAACGTGGATTCCGTTGATATCACGGTTTTTGGCGTCGGAGGACACGGCGCCTATCCGCACAGGACAAAAGATCCTGTTGTCTTATCCGCCCAGATCATCAATGCCCTGCAAACCCTGGTTTCACGTGAGTTAAAACCCATCGACGCAGGCGTTGTCACGGTAGGGTCAATACACGGTGGCGCTAAACACAACATCATTCCCGATAAAGTAGAACTGCAATTGACAGTACGTTCCTATACCGATGAAGCACGCACCAAACTGCTTGATGGTATTAAAAGAATAGCCAAAGGTCAGGCCATTGCCATGGGACTGCCTGCCGATAAATTGCCCGACGTGGAAATCAAGGATGAATTCACTCCTTCCTTATATAACAATCCGGAACTGACTGACCGGATTGTCAAAGTGTTACAGGCAAAGCTGGATGATGGGCAGGTTATACCTGGCGAACCCGTCATGGGTGGCGAAGATTTTGCACAATACGGCCGGGTGGAACCCAAAATACCCAGCCTGTTCCTCTGGATAGGCGGCGTAGAGGCCGGTAAATACGCACAGGCCACGCAATCGGGTGAAACCCTGCCCTCCCTGCACTCCCCTTTCTTCGCCCCGGACCCGAAACCGACCATCCTGACCGGGGTTAAGGTGGTGACAACCAGCGCCCTGGAATTATTGGGTAAAGTCGGTAAATGATAACTACTCGTGGCATGGGGGTATTGAAGAAGAATTCGACATTAAGTTGAGCAATAACTATTCATAAATAGCTAATTAGCCAAAGACAAATATTTATGGCTAATTTGATGTGTCATAGTGATATAACCAAAAAGTAAATAGCTTCTTCCAACGTATTATCAGTAAACATATCGTAAATGTTGAAATAGCAGTAAAACATTCACCGATAGGGGAACCCGACCCATGAAGCACATAATCAGGGGGAACCGTTGCCGGATAATTCACTGATCATTAAAGACGGAATGTCAAGAGCATACAGTTGCATACTTTGCAACTCTCCCTGCTGAACAATCACGGTCACGGTCTGTCCGGGTCTGGCCCACTTCAACTCGGGACTGACATCGCTTGTGCCATAGAACTCGACACCGTCCCAACCTTCAAGAAGCAGGTAAAAAGTATCATCAATCTGTACGGCCTCGGTCACGACGGCCTGAATTCGCGTTCGGGTCGTGGCGTCCTGCAGGTCGATTCCTCTACCTCCACGGATCAGGGCGTTCTGATAATCCCGCAATGCGGACGGAACACTCCTGCCAACGCCCACTGTCTCGTAGTTACGCACGCTGACGAACGCAAACATCTTGACGAGACCATCACCCCCCTTCAGGGTCAGAAAGTAAGTCGGTTCTGTCGAGATGTTATACAAGATCGGGTTAGTGCCCTTGAAACCGGCTTCGCGTACGCCCGGTGAATTTTCGGCCGATTCACGCGCGGCTGATTCATTAGCCCCGGCGATCATGTACCGGCGTACCTCTTTGGTTCGAGCATCAACCAGCACGAATGAATTGGTGCCCGTGTCCGAGCCGGCGGACTGGATACCGGAGTACCAATACGATCGGCCGTCAGCCCCGTAGACCAGGGACATACCCGGCGTGGTCTGTACAACGTCCCGCTTGCTGAACCACACATTCCAAAAGCCATGAATGTACACCCCCCAATAGTTAAGTTGTGTTTTGACAAGCTTTTCCGGCTGGATGCGATCAAGCCATGCCGGCGCGTCGGCCACTGTGTACCGATTGATCTCTCCTGACAGCACGTCAACGACCAGCACGCCTCGAGTATCGGCGCCACTGAAACCGATGGTCCGTTCATACTGGGTAATGACCCAAAAGGGCCGTCCGGTGTTGTCGACCTCGAAGCTGTAATCAGCCAGACCGTCGGTTGAATAACCGTTGGTGCGGACGTGACGGACGACGTAGTCACCCCAGTACCCGCCGGCATCAAGATAACGCAGTTTCAGGGGGACAAATCCTCGCGTCGACTGTGGCGTATCCATGCCGACAACACCGGCCGGGCCAACGTCTGCCTGCTCGTCGCCGATGGCAGTGACCAGGTAGACCTTCGTCGGGTCGGTGGCACTGACCAGAACGTAACCGGGAGTGGTTTTATTGGTAAACCACTTGACGAAGCCGGCATGTACCAATGGGCCCGCCCAAACCAGTTCATTCTCAAAACACAGGGCCTGCTCGGCGCCACTACCATCGTGAACGTTAAAACAGCCGTTGAGAGTCTGGATGTTCATCCTGCTCAGAGCGGCCCTAGAACCCAGTCCCGGCTGTTCCTCGATCCTTTTTGACCCGAGGTTGTAGGCAAGTTTTTGATCAACGCGTCGCACTCGGTCAATATCGACCGGCGAGACATCATCAGCAAAAATGCTGACGATGGGTTCACCCAAGAGCGCATGGTAACTGCTCGCATAGAACAAACTCCAGGTACTCACCGGTTGCGCCAGCGCCAGCATAAAAAGACCGACCAGGACCGGGATAGCGCCTATTCTCAACAGTGATTTGCTCTCCTGCCCCTCTCTGGGCCAAAACAATATGAACATGATCACCGCGCCCAGCAGTGTCAATAGAAACCAGTTGCCGGCGAAGTTCCAGCTGAAAACCGGCATGAATAACCAGCCACCCAGGCCAAAAAAGACGAATGTCAGACCGGAAGCGCAGAGCCGGCTGCGGTTATCCTTGATACCTTCGAATGAGAGCAGAAAAAATGTAATAAGAGCAGCCAAACTGCCATAGATGAGGAAATACATGCGATGCCTCCTTGAAAAAAGTTAAACCCAACATGGGCCTAGTAGTCCGTTGAATATACGATTAGTGTCACAAGAATACACTACCTATTATACCCTGTAAACAACAAGTTTTAAATACATATAATACGTCTTTAAACGTCTTTTTCATGTGTGCGAATCCACCTGGCAAACTCCACATCATCAATCGTCCATTCGCCTTGCCAACGATCAATGAGTTCATTCCTCTCAAGCTTGCGGAGAGCAGCCTGTACTCGGCCTGCACCGGGTACGGCTTCCTTAATCAGACGTCCTATTTTTTCCCGTGTTTTTTTCGTAAACGGTTTTTCACCTTGTGCAACTATCAAGGTGCAAGCGCGTTGAATGGGCGTCAATAACAGCCATTTTTCCGGATATTGCAGTTCAACTTTTATTCGACTGCGTTGTTGCTCTAAAGCTTCTGGAATGCTTAAGCCATCGTCATAAAGCATTACTTCAAGCAAACCCTGGAAAAAATATGGATTATTGTGTAGTTCCTTGAACGCTTCAACGGCAAGATCACGATCAAGTTTTCGTTTTGTTGTCGCTGCAAATGTATTTAACAGGTGCTCAACAAAATCATCGCCCAGTGATGGTAAATCTATTTGTGTTGCAAAATGGAAGAATGGCGCTTCCCGGTCTGAGAACATAGCCGCAAGACCGGCCCTGGAAGAACCGGTAAACATGATACCTATGCCATTCTTTTGCTTGTCCAGGCTGGTACGCAGCGCGGCAATTAAACTATCATTTTTAGGGTCCCTTGCCAGTTCCTGTATTTCATCGAAAAAAATTAATGTCCGCTTTTTCTTTCCGCTAACGCGCTGCAGAAGATCATCAAGGTAGAGTAAAAGCTCCGTTGACGCCTCTCCCCGAAGCTTTGTAAGATCGACTTCGCTCTCAAGCTTTACCCCATATAATGACCCTGATAGTTTTAGTTTTGGTGATACTATCTCCGCGGTGTGCTTCAATTTTTCAGCAAATGAAACTCTGGTTAATCCGGCCTCGAGAGCGTTTAACAAAACAGCAAGTGGAGATAGCTTGGACTGCCAAAAATTAATATAAATTACCCGGTGTCCCCTTTTCTCCGCAAACGGCCCGAGGTCGTCCCGCAGGAACTCCGTTTTACCCATCCGCCGGGGGCCAAACATCGTGATCGCGTTACCTGGACCGTTAACAATCAAGTTCAAGGTTCTTTCTGCCAGTTCCGATCTCGGAAAATGCCATTGATTTCTGTCCATTAGCTAATACTATCCATAAATGGCTAATTAGTCAAAGGCAAATATTTATGGCTAATTTAGAGATTTACTGCTATGACTCGGTCTTGTATCCTATAATCAAGGAGTTGACTTCAAGATGTTGGGAGATGATTGGGTAAAGCTCTGTAGCGATAAACTTTATGAGGTATTTGACCAGTGGTTGTACGAAATAACCGGGATGGACTACTGGTCTGAGGAAAACCCAGAAGGACAACGCATCTATTGGAAATCGTTCCAAACGACCTTTTGCCTCTTCACGCTCAACGCACTCTCGGATAGCTTCTTCCAACGTAGGGACGAACAGGACTGATATTCTGAATAGAATTATGTTGTAATTAGTAATTCGCTAAAGGACAGGTTAAAGGCATGACTGGTGTGAAAAAATGGGTAGCTGCCGAGCGTGCCGTATTTAACAATCGTAAAGACACGCTGGAATATATGTTGGCTGAAAATAATCCTTAATCTAACCTGACGTTCTATGCATTAACCGCATGCAGGATGCGTTGTGCCAATCGTTCGCTGAGTTGATCCCAATAAGGCGCGTACTGACCATGATCTGCTGCTGTTGTATTTCGCCCAGCCTGCAATTTCTCAAGGATGACAACGTCCTGCGTGTTGACTTCATTAAGCAGATCGGAAAAGCCGGCACGAAATTCTTCCAAAGAATTTGACATCATGTCGTCTCCTACCAGGTATCCGGCAAGTAGTTCCTGTGTCAGCGCTGGGCCTTGTGGCGCCAGGCTGATGAGTTGAAGCCAGCTCGGCGCCATCATAAGGAGTGAATTCGGGAAAATGAAAATAAGATCGAGTGCATATTCGAAACGCGTTTCGATGCCAGGAAAGAGGGTTGGTACAAATTCCTCCTGATCACGCCTACGATCAAAATCAGGCTTAATAAATCCAAAGATATTATCACTGAGATAGGTAAACTCCAGACCGGAAAACACTTCGTCAGGGCTGCCGAGCCGGCTGTGTACCCAGGGAACATGGTACGTATCCAGGAAATTTTCACAGGCAAACTTCCAGTTTGATGAAACCATGTATTTATTCGAATAAGCAAGTCGAAGCAAAGAAAGATCAAAATGTTGCCAGCGTTGTTGTAACGGGGCGATGAATTCCTCGAATGGTTGTGCTTTGCCCGACAAATTCACAAATACTATGTCAGCCCATACAGCAAATCGAACGGGCAGTAAACTCGATTTCTCCTTTATTGTGTTATCAGGTACTGAATCTTTGTTGCCAGCCCTATAAGGGGTCACCATTAGTCTTCCATCGAGGGCATAACCCCACCTGTGATATGGACAGCTGAGTAGTCCGCTGCATTTTTGCGGTAATTCGCCATCAATCAACTTTAATCCCCCGGTGACGACAAATATTATAAAAAACATGAACCTGATTTTGTGTATCACGTGTGACTATCAATGGTTCGCCTGCAACATTGACAGGTAATATTTCTCCGGCAGAGGGAACCTGTTGAGTGGTACCGATGCTGATCCAACCTGTGCGAAAACAGCATTCGATCTCCCGTTCAAACTGTGCCTGGTTGGTGTAACAGCTTGCCGGCAGACATGTGGCGCCTTCCATGAAGTCAGGTGGATGATTTGGCGTGACAGAAGGAGAGATGGTCATGTTTTTTTGAACTCTTGTTAATTATCATTATATACCTCTATTTTGAATGTATTAAATTGAACAAATATGGAAGAGGACAATGATAATAATTGCGTAACTTTTAGCTGTAAGTCATCAAAAGATTTGGGACAAAATATCTAAAAAGTTAAGAGAGACTTTTTGTCGTCGAAACCCGGGCAACATCAAATAAGCCGATAGTGGTAAAGTATATTCCAATAGAGAAATGATACTGAACTCTGGGTCTTGATAGCAGCCATCCATGTGCTCGCTATGCAGCCTGATGGTTCTGTTCAGTAACGGTTTTAAAGAGTTGTTGTTTGGCGTCCTTGAGCTGTTTAGCCGCTTCATTATCATTGATTGAAAAAGCAATTGCATCCAGTTTATTCATAGTGATGTCGGGTTTCAAATGTTGGCTGGGTTGGTCGAGTGATTTGAACTTCTCATACGGTGTCATCATGGCTTCATAGGGATAGGTTTTTACCTGCTTCCCTTTGGCATTGGTTTTTGTCACCGGGAAGAAGCAAGGCCGATGGTAATTGATGTAGGGGTTCAGATAGTCTTGATGGAACTGATTAACCAGCGGCGCCAGGTGCTGTCGGATATGGCTGTAGCCGAGGTGCTTTCTGATGATCGACCCATTTTTGGATTCGACCAACGCGTTATCGTTGGAGTGTCGAGCCCGGGATTTGGTCAGTTCGATCAGGGGTTTCTTGAGGAGCTTGACCACATGCTGATTGATGTACTCGGACCCGTTGTCGGCGTGAAAGCCAAGAATAATAAAAGGGAACTGGTCCAGTAGCTGTTCGAGCACAGGGATCAGGTAGCGCTCGGATATTTTTTCGACGGCACAGACAATTTCAAATTGGGTGACTTCATCGACGGCATTGATATGGTAGAGTCCTTTGAACCCATCCAGGTCGCCTTGATGAACTGTATCCACTCGAATATAACCGGGCTGGCCATTGGGCTGTGGTTTGCGCCGCTCGCCAATAGCGGACGCTCTTGGCCGTGTTTTATCGAACTGGCGACGATTCCTCTGGTAGATTTTGGCACGCCTCATATTGTAGAGGTGTGATACGGAGATGCCGGCCAATCGTTGATAGCCGGGGAGTTTAAACAACCGCCAGGCACGTTCACAAAGCTTTTTGGTGGCGGGTCCGGAGAGCGTGCCATGCAGTTCATCCAGTTCGGCCAGAAGGCGTTGGTCCGCATCCGTATATTTGCGTGTAAAGCCATTGCCTGCACTGGAGCGGGGTTGTAGTTGTCCCCGTTTGAGCCAGGTTTTGGTCAACCGCTTTACCTGAATCCGCGAATAGCCACTGACATGTGTCATGAAACTGAGCAGCAGCCCTTTATCGGGCTTTGACAAGCGCTGATAGGCAAACCGAATGAGGGTGCGACGAATAAAATTGTAGCGTTCCGCTTTGCTGTCCAGGGAGAACTCGACAGCCCGGGTGCCGTCAAGAAAGGCACGCACCTGCTCCAGTGTTTTTAAGTGATGGTCGTTCATAATGGTATTCATCCTCCCATCATGAACAGAAATCAGGCTATTTCAGTATCATTTCGTGTTAGAAACACGGTCCCCGTTCAGTATCATCTCGTATTGGAAGAGGCTGTAATTTACTTCAGTTCATCTTCATGGTACAGTTTAATCCTGCCGTATTCACCATCATAACCGGCTTCACGGATCACATCACCGGTACGCATGCGAGCGATGGCCTCGGGGATCAGTGGGGAGTTGGAAAGATTTTGGATATCCTCCAGGGGGATGTCATTTAATATCGCCAACTCTGCTCCCAGTTTGTATAACAACTGTTCGTATTCTTTTGCTACCTTTTTACTGTTCGGGCCAACGCCTTCCGTCTCGGCAATTATCTTTGGTAAGGGAACCAGGCTGACGAACGGATCGGTAGTTTTCGGCCTTTCCTCCGCCGTTCTATCGGCCAACTCCTGTACACGGTGCATCACACCCAGGGTCAACGGCTTGTTGCACACGGGACAGATACCATCGAATTTACGACTCTCTTCGGGAGACAGACGTACATTGCACTTGCGATGTCCATCCAGGTAGTACTTGCCTTCTTCGGGAAAGAATTCCGCGGTGCCATCGTAACCTATACCCGTCTCCAAGGCACGACGCATGGAAAAATAATCCAAGTCAGTGGTGAACATGCAAGCCTCTCGTCCCAGTTTGGCCGGAGAATGGGCATCCGAGTTGGAGATCAGACGATAGCGATCCAGGTCAGAGACACGCCGGTTCATCTCCGGGTCGGACGAGAGACCGGTTTCCACGGCAAAAATATGCTCAGTCAGGTCGCCGTAACATTCGCTGATGGAATCAAACCCGGATTTGGACCCCAAAACGGCAAACCAGGGAGTCCAGATATGGGCGGGAACCAGGTAACAGTCCTCACCGGCTTCTAACACAATCTCTAATAAATGACGGGAATCCAGGCCCAGGATGGGACGCCCGTCTGATTTGATATTGCCGATGCGGTCCAGTTTCCGGTTAATAAACTCCGCTTGTTTTAGGGTTGGCGCATAGATCAGGTGATGGATTTTACGCGTCTTATCACCTTTTTTGTAGATGGTGGAGATCTCGACCGACAACATAAAGCGGGTTATGCCATGGCAGCTTGCCGGCAAATCCCGCACCACTTCTTTTTCAATGTCGTCGCGTAAACGAAACAAACCCGGTTCTGCCGGAACCAGTTTTTCCTTTATTTCGCTGAACCAGGCCGGATGGGTAAAGTCACCCGTGCCGATAACGGTGATGCCTTTTTTACGCCCCCAAAAACTCAGGTTTTCCAGGTCGCAATCCTTACTGGTCGCGCGGGAATATTTGGAGTGAACATGAAGATCGGCATAAAAGCGCATACACCAAGTATTCAGGGGACCAGAATCGGAGAACCGACCAGGGAGCGGTCCTCCAGGCGCCGGTGCGCCTCGGAGCTGTCTTTCAGAGCAAAAGGCACGCCTGATTCAACGGTCAGTAAACCGTTTGTTATCGCCGCAAAATATCGCTGAGCGGACAGGAGCAATTCATTCCTGTCCCTGGTGTATCCATACAGAGTCGGCCTGGTTAAAAACAGGGAACCGCGTTTTGCCAGTTCCAGGACGTCCAGGGGATCTGGTTTTCCTGAAGCATTGCCGAAGCTGACCATCATGCCCCTGGCCTTGATACAATCCAGTGATTTCATAAAAGTAGACTTGCCTATCGAGTCATAGGCGATATCAACCCCCTGCCCTTCGGTCAGGTCTTTTACCCGTGAGACAAAATCCTGTTCGTGCAACAGCACCTCCGTGCAACCATTTTCCCGGGCAATTTCCGTTTTCTCTTCGGACCCGACCGTACCGATCACTCTTGCGCCGATCTTGTTGGCCCACTGGCATAGAATTCTTCCCGTGCCTCCGGCCGCAGCATGCACCAGTACCGTCTCCCCTGCCTTTAATTCATACAACCGATGGGTCAGGTATTCAGCGGTCAGCCCCCGGGTCAGCGTCGCCCCGGCCATCTCATCCGAAATACCATCCGGCAAAGGTACGATCAAATCTGCATCTACCACCCGTTCCTCGGAGTACGCGCCAAGAGGCTTTGAAGCATAAGCAACACGGTCGCCGGGTTTGAATTCACTGATGTCTGCACCGACTGCTTCAATAACGCCCGAGGCCTGGTCTCCGGGTATGAGCGGCAACTTGGCGGGATACAATCCGGAGCGGTAATAAGTATCAATGTAATTCACTCCGATGGCCGTATGCCGCAGCAATACCTCGTTCGGACCAGGTCGGCCAACGTGGTTATCCTGGCAGGACAAGACCTCAGGTCCGCCATATTCATTGACAAATACCGCTTTACTCATGATTATCTTGCTCCGACTGGTTTTTATTCTATTATGCGATACTGAAAAAATATAACAACTGGGAACGATTTACCATGAGCGCCACACAGTCAATCCACGACATTATTGAAGACCATGCATTGGAACGGGTTCCCGACAGCGAACGCCACGGGTGGCTCGCCATGTCATGGAACACCGTCGGCATCGTTACCACTCTTGTGCAAATTTATGTGGGGGCGCTGATCACGTTCATCGCCGGAATGAAGATTGCACTGTTGTCCGGTGTTATCGTCGCGCTGGTTGGCGGGACCATCGGTTGGAGCGTCGGTCATATCGCTTACAGAACCGGTCTGGCCAGCGGCGTTATGGCCAGAATATATGGCTTCGGGATAAAAGGTTCGGTTATTGGCTCCTCTATTTATGCCTTTATGATTATCGGCTTTATCGCCGCGGAAAATGTGTTGCTGTACAGGGGGTTCCTGTTTTATTTGAACCTGGAAGACACCCTGTCCAATCAGGTCATCATTTACGGCATTTTCACCCTTACCTGGATACTGCTGACTGCCTACGGGTTCAAATTAGTCACCAGGGTTTCATCCAGCATGGTGATTGGCTTTCTCATCGTCTTGTTATACATACTGCTTACGATTATTTTTTCATCCGAACAAACATGGTTGGAGTTCGTTTTTTTTGACACCCAGGTATCCACCGGCACCTTGCAGGATGTCGGTGCTACGTCTGACCTGGCAAAACTGGTATTTTGCATTAATATTCTTGCCGGTTCCGCCGGGGCACTGGCACTGCTCGATGCCGACCTGGGTCGCTATGCCAAAAGCTCTGCGGATATCGGTATAGCCGCTTTCCTGGGGAACTTTGCACTTGACGTGTTCATGATATTCATAGGCGGCGTAATCATGCACGCGGGGATGCCGGTATTGATCGAGTATTACGTCAATACGGGGGGTATGCCGGAAGCGGAAGCAAGGAACATCGCCATAGAAAACCCCGACCGGGTCGCGGCTGCATTCATTATCTTCGGAGGACTCCTCGGCACCCTGCTGATGGTGCT
This sequence comes from Gammaproteobacteria bacterium, assembly GCA_965248145.1. Taxonomy (GTDB): domain Bacteria; phylum Pseudomonadota; class Gammaproteobacteria; order Eutrophobiales; family Eutrophobiaceae; genus JAAXHV01. The sequence continues at coordinate 2,358,233 of OZ252091.1, forward strand.
GGCCAACGCAAAAGCCCAGGTCTTGAATACCTACAGTTCATCTTTATCTCTGACGAATATCATGGATGCAATATTCGGCTGGAAACCAGGCAGGATTGTATTTGTGGTTGTCGCCAACCTGCTCTCGCTATTATTCCTCTATGGCGAAATCATCAGCTGGTTCAAATCATTCCTGATTATTTTAAGCGTGTTGACCATCAGTTTCTCCGGAATAATGCTCGCCGATTATTTTATCGTGAGACGCCGGACAAGCCATGAGGACTCGTTGACCGGGAACATTCAGCAGGTAAACTGGTCCGGAGTGATCACCATCATTCTCTCCTATATCCTGTCCCATTACGTACTCAACCAGATTATTCCAGTCGAGTTTATCACGGCAATTATCACCTCTTTGCTGCTGTATCCGGTATTGAGGATATATATATTCAATTGAGAAATTGACTCTATATTCGAGAGCACAGGACAAGAATAAATGAAACTGGCCAGCATAAATTATAAAGATAAAGACATGGTTGTCGTTCATCTTGATGAACAGCGATTAGTTAATATTAAAACCCTGGTTGGGCTAAAACCATCTCAATTCGACCTTGCCGCTTTAACAGGTATGCGGGATGTTATTCACTCCGGACAAGCATTAATCAAAGAGATTGATGCCGCTCTTGAAATTGCTCGAACAGATGTCACAAGAATACAAACGATTTCCATCCAGGAAGTTATTTGGCTCCCTCCTGTCCCATCTCCGGGTAAAATCTGTGGCGTTGCCATGAATAACTCGGCAAGCAATGAGAGGAAAATCAGCGCGCCGGCGCACCCGGCATTTTTCTTAAAGCCTGCTTCGTGCCTGATTGGGCATCAGCAGTCCATACGAATTCGCCCATATTACGGCAGCGTACATCCCGAGCCGGAACTCTCCGTTGTTATAGGTAAAGAGACCAGAGATATTCCCGCATCCGATGCGCTTGATGCCGTATTCGGTTACAGTATCTTTAATGATATTACCGGGAACGGCATGCGGGCTGAAGACATGTTTGAGTACTGGGCAATATACGCCCAGGAAGATAATCCCGCTGAAACTGTCCGGGTGAAGCAACATTTATCCTACGCCGGACGTTACAAGGGATGTGATACCTTCGGTTGTTCAGGACCGTGGCTGGTAACGAAAGATGAGATAGAGAACCCGGATGAATTGAACGTCTACTGCAAAGCTGGAAATGAATTAATCGCGGCAGACAGCACAAAATATTATAATTACAAGGTCGCGGAAATCATCAGTTTCATCAGCCAGTTTCATACGCTTTATCCGGGCGATATCATTTCCTGCGGCACTGCATTCAAACCTTCGGCCAACCGGAAATCCATCCATCAAGCCAATTTTCAAACTGTCCAGGGGCCGGTGGAAGTCAGTATCGACGGTTTGGGAACACTGGTAAACCCGGTCATTATTGAACAGAAAGAAATAGGCCAATGGCGACATCACTAATCTGCGCCTCACATTCACCGCTCCTGTATTGTTATGCCAGAGAGCCGGAGGATTGGGACGGATTGCAGCTTGCTTTTGCTGAAAGAGCGCAAGCGGTATCGGAATTTGACCCGGAACTGGTGTTTACTTTTGGCTCGGATCACTTTAATGGTTTTTTCCTCAAGACCATGCCGGCCTTTTGCGTTGGTCTCTCGGCTGAGGCTGCCGGTGATATCGGCGGATTTTCCGGTCCGGTAAACGTGCCGGAGGAAACAGCCGTTTCCTGCGTCGAATACCTGCGCAACAACGACGTTGACACCGCCGTTTCCTATCGGATGATCATCGATCACGCTTTTTCTCAGACTATCAGCGTGATGCTGGGCAGCCTGACAGCCCGTCCGATCATCCCTGTTTTTATCAACTGTATAACGACGCCATTCGTACCGTTCAGGCGCACCCGCATGCTGGGAGAGGCAATCGGACGTTTTGCCCTTACCCTGAACAAGAGGGTGCTGTTTCTTGCCTCTGGAGGCATGTCTCACCACCCCACCCGGTATTATCCGGAGCATGGTACAGGCGAAGATGAGGTGGAAGCCTGGAAATTATCGGGCGGTGATGATCCCAAATCCCTGACACCGGCGCAATGGCTGAAGCGACTTGAGGTGATGCACCATGAAGGCGCAGAGATGATTGCTCGAGGTGAACGTACTGCCGGGGATATGCGTTTGAATGCGGAATCGGACCGGCGTTTCCTGGATCTGTTCACACAGAACAAGCTTGAAGAGTACGACGATTGGGATCAGAATGAACTGGTTGAAGAAGGCGGCATCGGTTCCATGGAATTACAGACCTGGATTGCCGCAGCCGCCGCACACAGGGCAGCCGGTGGCGGCATGCCGATCCAGGATTTCTATACCGTTGCACCTGAACTTGGTATCGCTGCGGGTATTGTCCACGCGGACTAACCCGACAAAGGGGACGGTTTTCAATCTGTCCCCACCCCTGCTCTGCTCTGTTATTTTGCTACAGAGGCCACAGAGGTCACAGAGTAAATAGGTGATTTTCTGTGTTCTCTGTGTCCTCTGTGGCTTATCAGAGATATTGTTGTTTCTCTGTGTTCAGGGTCTCAGCCGCCTTTCTGTGGCTGGCAAGCAAACCGGGAACCCGTTTTGGGTCGGCGCGCCCCCAACCACATTCAGTGCTGATACCGAAATCTTCGACAAATGCCTTAGCAATCTTTATGCGCTGTTGATCGCCCTCCTCATCGTCATGATGTATTAACCCGAAATAAACTTTCGTAGTGCCCTTGAACCTCTTTAACGGCATAAAATAAGCGGGGTCGGTCCGATCTTTGGGTACCGGAATATGCAGAAAATCCACCTGGCGTTTGGCGCCGTCGATAATACTGTTCATCAGTTCCACCAATATGCCCGCATCTTTCGGCATAACCAGGTGTTCATCATAGGGAGTGCCGTAACACAGGTGGTAACCCAGTTTGACGTCTGCGGGGACGGAGTCGCCCAATGCGGCTAATTCGGTAAAGATCTGCTCTTTGTAGTCCGGTGGCCTGTGTGGGAAATAATTTTCAAAGATCAGGACCTCCTGGCAGATATCGAATTGAATGCATAAATCTTCATGAGGGATATGATCCGTTATCCTGTTCAGCGCATGTAATAATGAATTCAGATAGACACGATGATAATCGTCATGGGCCTTATGGCTGATATACATATGGCCGCTGGCCATGGGCGTAGGCAGGCAGACCTGAAAGCGGGCGTGGGCGGGTACGATACCCTCAGCGCGTAATTTTTTAAATATGCCGTAGGAATATTCCGCTGCTTTGTCATAACCTGTTGCAAATTCCACCTCATCCGGGTTTATCCCTTCTTTGAAACGCAGCAGGGGTAAAGAGCGTAATAGTTTTCCATCCCATTGGTGCAATTCCTGTTCCGGTACCGTCGTATCGATTTCCATGGCGGGATGTTCCATTAGCATGGTTCTTTGAAAATAAATCCAGCGGGCCCGTTCACCGGTTTCGCCATCGGGTATTTTGTCAAGGTAGGGGCCAAGTTCTGCGCTGATTTCACGAAAAACCTGCTCACAACTATCCATGGCAATACTGCCGACAAGATGGACGGTATCGGACCCGGTTGCTCGATTCATCTCATTGCTCCTGGTTTACCAGCAGGTTGCCTGTTATAACGCGGTTCAGGAACATACCATTAAATCACGCCGGCTGTTCAAGGCATCGAACAATACTTCCACGTCGTCAAGATTATTATAAAAATGCGACGAGACCCTGAGGTTGTTGTCACGACAGGATGTAACGACTCCTCTATCCGCAAGAGCGGCCACCAACTGGTACATATCCGTAGACCTGATCGTAACCAGGGGGCCGTGACCGGCGTCTTCTGCCGGCATTGCCAGTTGAAAGCCGTTTTCCTGCGTTTTTTGTTTGATTGCCCTGTTAAGCGTTCTAATATGCTGCTCTATCTCGTTCGTACCGACCTCACTAACCAGTTGCAGCCCTGCGATGGATGCGTACAGGCTGGAGATGTTCGGTGTGCCTGATTCGAAGCGACGGGCATTATTCGCGGGGTCATTTCGATAGATATCCATGGCATTGACATCCGCCTGGCTGAACCAGCCGCTGGTTCCGGGTTGAAGATTACCGCACAGGTTCTCTTTCACGTACAAAAAAGCCGACCCTGTTGACGACACCAGGTATTTCAACGTGCCTCCGGCAGCAAAATCCACGTCCAGGGCCTTGACGTCGATGGGAGTGGAGCCGACACTCTGGTAACAATCCAGGAATACCAGTGCGCCTTTTTCATGAGCCATATTGATGATCGGCGCGACGTCCAGGCGCGCGCCATTGCGGTAACAGACATGGGGAAGGGACACAATCAGGGTGGTTTCATCAATATATTCGGCAAACCGTTCGACCGGGATCGTCAACTCGTGCTGATGACAGGGAACGCACTCGATCACCGCTCCCCTTTTCTCCTGGGCGCGCCAGATCTGCGCCGTGGTGGGGAAATCGAAATCCGTCAGTAGCACCTTATTGCGCTCACCGGTAAAATCAAAGGCGCTGGCCACTGAATTCAGCGCATCACTCAGACATGAGGCAGTCGCTATCTCATCGGCCGAGGCATTCAGCAATTGCGCCAACATGGTTCGCAGGGTCTCCAGTTTATCGACCCAGACCTCCCAGTGAGAGCCAAACCGGTCCCTGTCATCCAGGTAGGACAGGTATGCCTGCCTGACTTCATCCGACAAGGCGCCGTGGGAACAACTGTTGATATAGGTCGTGGATTGGAAAATCGGAAAACGTTCGCGTAATGGCATGGGCAAAGTCTTGTTGAGTCTGGAACGACGTGGGGTATTATGAGTATCGTCAGGTTAAGAGGAAAACTTCAAACATGTCGAATAATAGCATAATACAAAACGAATTTCCCCAGGCGGAAGGATTAAAATACCTGAACCACGCGGCGGTTGCTCCCTGGCCGAAGCGGACCAAAGAGGCAGTCGTGGCTTTTGCCCATGAGAATATTACTTACGGCGCGAGCCGGTACCACTTATTCAGTGAAAAAGAAAATTACCTGCGCCGACAAATCCGGGAACTTATCAATGCCCCGTCAATCGATGACATCGCCCTGCTGAAAAACACGTCCGAAGCCTTGTCGGTGGTTGCAGCCGGGATCAGGTGGGACCGGGGCGATAATGTCGTTACGTCCGCTGAAGAATTTCCTTCAAACTGGATCCCCTGGGATGCCCAGAAGATACATGGCGTCTCACTGAAAAAAGCGGATATCCGGGGCAAGCATCCGGAACAGGCATTGATGGAGGCCTGTGATAATCACACCCGGGTACTGACGATCAGTTCCGTACAATTCAGCAGCGGTATACGACTGGATTTGGAACAACTGGGCGATTTTTGTAGGGTAAACAGGATTCTGTTCTGCGTTGACGCGATCCAGAGTATTGGCGCCCATGCAATCGACGTACAAAAAATACAGGCCGATTTCGTCATGGCCGATGGTCACAAGTGGATGCTGGGACCCGAGGGGCTGGCCCTGTTTTACTGTAACGCGGCGGTCCGGGGCGAATTGAACCTTTACCAGTATGGCTGGCACATGACGGCAACCCCGGATGACTACGATATCCAATCCTGGCAACCGGGAGACAGCGCCAAGCGGTTCGAACCAGGGTCCAATAACCTGTTAGGGATCTATGCCCTGTCTGCCAGCCTGAGTCTGATTGAGGAACTGGGTATGCCGGAAATCGAAACGGAACTGGGCAACAAGGTTTCTTATCTCATGGACGGGTTGGTGAAAATAGACGGGATCCGCACGGTCACTCCTGCCAACCCCCGACAAAGAGCGGGAATTGTGGCCTTTCAAATCACTGGAGCAGATCACCGGAAAGTACACAAGCGACTGCTTGAAAATCGGGTTGTCTGCGCCCATCGAGGCGGCGCCATCCGTTTTTCACCTCACTACTATACCAAGGTGCAATGTCTTGATGATTCACTTGATATTTTAGATAATGTAAAAGATAATTAACGTTGTTCACGTGTGATCAATAACAGCGTTGTTACTAAAGCCGATCTGCAGGTGCTTAAAGCCGATCTGCAGGTACTTAGAGCCGATCTGCAGGCGCTTGAGCAACGGCTCATGTTACGGCTTGGCAGGTGGTTGTTCGCGGGGTTTGGGCTACTGATTAGTTTATTGGTTGGGTTATTCGCTATCCTACTCTAACTACCAGGGATTTTTCAGACGGCAGACAGACAGGAAGTTCTCGCAGGCCTCCCTGATTCCAATTAACAGAATAGATTTTCGTAATTCCGCGAGGTGATGGACATTACTTCGGAAATATCGACCTGGTGTAATTCGGCAATTTTTTCAGCGACAAACCGGACATAGGCCGGTTCATTCTGTTTGCCGCGGTAGGGAACCGGCGCCAGGTACGGTGCATCGGTCTCAACCAGGATTCTGTCTAAAGGTAGTTGCCGGGCCACGTCCTGCAAGGATTGTGCATTCTTGAAAGTAACGATGCCGGAAAATGAGATATAGAAATTCAGGTCAATGGCCTGCCTTGCCGTGTCCAGGTCATCCACGAAGCAATGCATTACTCCACCGACGGCATCCGCGCCTTCCTCGGTCAGGATTTTGATGACATCTCCCCTGGCCTCGCGGCTGTGAATAATAAGGGGTTTATCGACCTGCCTGGCTGCCCGAATATGGGTGCGAAACCGCTGCCTTTGCCAATCAAGGTCTCCCTGGCTCCTGAAATAATCCAACCCCGTTTCCCCGATCGCAACCACCTCTGGATCATCAGCGAGTTCCAGCAATATATCTTCGGATAATGCAATACCCCTGTCAGAATTCGGGTGAACACCTACCGAAGCGGAGATGCATTGGTAGGAATCAGCCAGTTGTTTAACCTGGGGAAACGACTCCAAATCGATAGAAACACATAAAATATGCCCCACCCCGGCCGCTTGTGCCGCGCTGATCACGGCGTCCGGACCACCATCCGCCTCTATCAGAGGAATGTGGCAGTGGGAATCAACCAAATATGGACTTTGCATGAGTTATTTAGCTTTATTTTTTGTCCGCAGATGACGCAGATGAGCGCAGATGAAAAACAAGTTTTTTCTCTGTGTACTCTGTGGCTTTCAAGTTTGGCTGTTTGGCCAAAGAGGACACAGAGTTATCAAGGTTTTGATCTTTCATCTGCGTTCATCTGCGTCATCTGCGGATAAAAATTGCCAGTGTACAATGATCTCTTCCAGCAGACTTTGTTTATTCAGGTTTATCTCACCGGTGAGTAGATGGTAGTTCTTTAATACCAAATCATAACAACCGGTAATCTGCGATAAATCCAGTTTGTCCGACAAGAGGCGCAGTTCCTTGTTGATACGAGATTTATCAGCAGTTTCAACCTTCGCGGCACAGCGAAGAGCCGCCATTTCGCTGAACAGGAAGAGCAACCACCTCATCACTTCGGAGACATCAAACTTCTGCCATTTTTCTGCCAGTTTCACCGGGTCGGAATTGCTTGTCCACCCTGCCCTCAGATCAGTCAACATCTCCTGCTGTTGTTGCAGGATGTCCGTCTCGCTCAGTGCCAATGCCTTCAGGGGGGCTCCCCCGGCAAGGTCAAGCAACTCGGCAGCCCGTTCAGGATCGTCAATTCGTTCGTTCAGCCAGTCAAAGGCCAGTTGCCGGTTTACCTGGCTAAAGGTAATTTTCTGGCAACGGCTGCGAATGGTGATGGGCAATTTTGCCGGCTGGTAAGAAACTAAAATCAATAGCGACAGCGCGGGCGGTTCTTCCAAAGTCTTCAGCAGGCCATTGGCTGAGTGCCTGTTCATCCCCTCAGCAGGCTCTATGACGGCGATCTTATACTTTCCATACTGGCTGCTGAGATGGAAGTACTCTATCAACTCCCGGATGGCATCCACCTTGATTTGCGTTCCGGTGTCTTCTGGATGGATCATCCTGATATCAGGGTGGCTGCCGGCACTGAACAGGAGGCATGAACGGCATTGGCCGCAGCCCGAACCCGGTTGAATGGGCGTATCACATAACAAATATCGTACAAATTCAATTGCAAATTGCCCAATACCCGTTCCTTCCGCGCCTGCCAATAATACGGCATGGGGCAGCCTTTGCTGCTCAACGGCAAGCCTGACCTGCTGCCATTGTTTTTCCTGCCAGGGATAAGTCAACATGAGCTGGTCCTGCTAACCCTCAAACACTGTTTGGCAAGAGCAGTTGGTTCATTAACATAACCCACTCGTTGCAAGGATTACTTGTATTTTCTGCGTTACCTCTTCTACCTGCCTGGTAGCGTCAATGACATGGATCCTTTCGGGGGACTGGTCGGCCAGGTCCAGGTAGGCTTGTCTGACACATTCAAAAAACTTTATTGTTTCCTCCTCAAACCGGTCCCGTGTACTGCGCTCCCTGATGCGCGTAAACCCCACCTCTACCGGCGCATCCAGCAAGAATGTCAGGTCAGGTCTGAGTTCGTCCTGCACCATATCCTGTAATTGTGTAATCAGTTGCACGTCAACCCCGCGACCGCCTCCCTGGTAGGCAAACGTTGCATCGGTGAACCGGTCACATAAAACGATCTTGCCCTCGGCAAGGGCCGGCCTGATTACCTCCTGGATATGTTGGCAACGTGCGGCAAAGACCAGCAGCATTTCCGTTATACCGTCTATCCTGTCTCCCCCGGCCTGTAATATTATATCCCGGATGGCTTCACCTGTTCGGGTACCTCCGGGCTCCCTGGTCAAAATAATGTTCCCCGGATTCTTCGCTGACAGCAACTCGCGGATATTTTGCACCTGGGTGCTTTTCCCTACCCCTTCTATGCCTTCAAATGTGATAAAAACGCCGCTCATTTGGTTTTTAGTTTTTGGTTTTTAGTCATTAGTTTTTAGTTATTAGATGATAAGTGCCAATACATCGTGGACAGAAATCAGTGCCAAGACATCGTGGACAGTTTATCAGGATTGAGGTTGTGATGTCTGCTCTCAGCGGGAACATCAACGTAATATGTATTCAAACTCATCCACTTGACGTTGCTCATGGAACAGTTTGAGTTTTTGCTCTGTCACGTCAATGGTGGCCACCACATACTCGTACTGAAGCGTGGGGGAAACCGGGAAGCGCTCACTGAATATGTCGAGTTGGCAGTCACTGCGGATCAATCGGATTAAGTGATAACAGCCTGATTCAGGTTTTTTCAAGGGGGTCTCAGGGACGGGTTCATGGGGCGGCCAACGCAGTGTTGTATGGTCTGCTTGGGCGAGCATGGTCAGGGGTGTTTTGCCGTTCAGATGGCTGTAGCGATAGCGACTGTTATGTTTGTGCTCGAAGGTGAGTGCGCCGGTGCGTAATTCGGCTGCGGTCTGCATAGATACCCGGTCGAGGAACTTTTGTTGGTAGTGGCGATTGAACTGTTCAACCACGCCATTACGCCAGGGTTCGGCCGGCGGGATGAACCAGAGTGTGATGCCATAATGCAGGCACAAGCGGATGAGCGGTCCCATGCCGCGGGGATGGGCGGGACTGCCATAGAAGGCCATGGCATTATCGACCTGCAAGTGACAGGGCATCCCCAGCCGCTGCCAAATCGCCCAAAACGCTGCATAGACGGCATTGCCGTGACGCCCGGACAGGGGGTGAGTAGCACAGCGGCGGGTGCTCAAGTCGACGACATTCATGCTGTAGAAGCGCACGGGTCCACACGTCCCTTTGAGATGACGCGGCCCCACGAAATCGGCCTGGTGGCGGTCATTGGGAGCGACTGCCGGCAAGTGCGGATAGGGCGTGCCTTTGGCTTCATAACGGCCCGTACGCCGCTGAGTCAGGTCATGCCGACGCAGAATCCGGTTGACCGTTCGAGCAGAGGGTAACGGCTGCAGGTGCTGGTCTTCCAACTCCCACAGAATCGCTTGAGCGCCACAGAACAGGGCTTGCCGGTCCAGCTTGAGGCGCACCAGCTTCACCTGCTCCTCGACCTCCCTGACCGTTCGCCGGGGACTCGCCAGGGGCCGTCTTGACTTGTCCCGATACCAGGCCGGGTCTGATGGGTCGTAGCGACCCAGCCACTTGTACAGCCAGGACCGGGGGCGACCTAAAGAGAGACAAATGCTGGCCGGACGTTCGCCTGCATGGTACCTCTGAACAGCCGCCTGCCGCACCTGTTCCAGTGTTTTTTTTCATCATTGCCTCCAATCAGTTAAAATGCCGTCAGTGTACACAATTGACTTGGTTAATCGAGTGTGACAGCGTCATGTCCACGATGTCTTGGCACTGATTTCTGTCCACGATGTATTGGCACTTATCAATTAGAAACTAACCACTAAAAACTGACTACTAACAACTAGTTTTTCATGGCTTTATTTAAGTTGATATTTCGCCACTGCCCTGTTGTGTTCTGCAAGTGTGTGTGAAAAGTGGTGGCGACCACCCTCCCCTGTGGCGACAAAATATAAAGCAGCGTCCGGCTCCGGCTGCAGAGCGGCGCGGATGGAAGCTCTTCCGGCCGCAGCGATGGGCGTTGGCGGCAACCCCTTATGGCGATAGGTATTAAATGGCGAATCCAGCGTCAGGTCCTTACGTCGAATATTCCCGTCATAGTTTTCGCCCAGGGCATAAATTACCGTAGGGTCCGCTTGCAATTTCATATTTTTTTCAAGTCGTCGTACGAATACACCTGCAATTCTCTCTCTCTCGTCAGCCACCGCAGTTTCCTTTTCGACCAGGGACGCCATAATCAATGCCTCATAGGGCAACCGGTACGGCAGGCCAACTGATCTCTGGCGCCATTCTTCCTGTAATACTGTTTCCATCCGGTTGAATGCACGGCTCAGGATGGCCGCGTCTGTCTCCCCGGCCGGAAAATAATAGGTGTCCGGGAAAAAACGTCCTTCGGCGAAATACCCGGGGTAACCTATCTCGGCCATCACGCGCCTGGGCTTCGCTGACGGCAGTGTTTTTTTAATTAACCGGTCCCCCTGCAATGCTGTCATGATTTGTTTGAAAGTCCAGCCTTCCAGCAAAGTCAATGCATGTTGGGCTACTTTGCCGGCGACTATCATCTCAAACAGGGACAAAGCGGTAGCGCCGGGTTCCACCAGGTACTCGCCGGCTTTAATCGAGCCGTCAACACCGCGGCGTTTACCTTCAAGCTGCAGGTAGACGGGATAATCAAACCAACCTCTTGCCGCCACCTCATCAGCTACGGCAAGCAGGGACATGCCGGGCTTTATGGATAAAGTGTCCGGGCCATGAATATCCAACGGTAAGTTCAACTGTTTTTGTACGTCCTGGTACAGCCACCACCCGGCCAGCCCCGCCACCAGGACAAGGAACCCCGGTATGAGCAGCAGTTTTTTCATCATACGGCTACAATGCGGTTGTCAGTCACTAATTTCCTCACAACCTGCAAGGTGATATCGCTATCATTGAACATTGTATTATCAATACTCCTTACCGGCCAGATGCCAATCAGGCTGTTGCAATAGAATACCTCATCCGCCGAGAATAATTCTTCCGGTTTAACCGCTCGGACGATTGTTTCTTTACCGGCGGCTTTATTTATTTCCATTACCGATTTTCTTATAACTCCTTCCACACCGCACCGGGACAGATCAGGGGTGATCAGCGCCCCGTTTTTAACCATAAAGAGATTGCTCATGGCTCCTTCGATCACGTTATCGTCCGGGTCAAGCGCAACCCCGTCCACCCGTTCTCCGGGTGATGATGATTTTGAGTACGGCTAAAGCGCGTGACCGGCATAGCCTGTTCGCTTCATTTTCCAGCAGGTTCCTGTCAGGACAGCGGATTGATAAACGCCGGCAACCTCTTTCAAGCCGCGCAAAATGCGCTTCCCGACACAACATCTCTCCGGACTGTATGGCGATTGTCTCAAATACGCCGTCACCAAATTGGAAACCGCGATCATGGATGGAAATAACATCGACAGGCTCGCCATTAACCAGTGCGTTAATCATATGGGCTAGTTTCTAGTTGATAAGTGCCAATACATCGTGGACAGTTTTTAGTTTTGAGTATTTGGTTATTAGAAACAGACAACTAAAAACTGACTACTAAAAACTGACTACTAAATCAAGTGCGTTTCAGGATAATACAGGCATTAGTGCCGCCGAAGCCAAACGAATTGGTCAGGACGTGCTTCAACTCCATATCCCGCGCTTCGTGAGGAATATAATCCAGGTCACAAGCAGGGTCAGGATTATCCAGGTTAATCGTGCCCGGCGCCACCTGGTGACGCAAGGACAGAGCGCAGAATATGGCTTCTGTAGAACCTGCAGCCCCAAGCATGTGTCCGGTCATGGATTTTGTGGAACTGAGAGACAACCGCTCGGCATGGGCGCCGAAAACCTGTTTAACCGCGTTACTCTCCACAAGGTCACCCACCGGGGTTGAGGTGCCGTGAGCATTTATGTAATCGACCTGTGTTTTGTCAATTCCGGCATTATTGAGTGCATTCTGCATACACTGAATCGCGCCGCCGCCATCCTCTGACGGAGCAGTAATATGATAAGCGTCTCCACTCATGCCATAACCGACAATTTCTGCATAGATGTTTGCGTCCCTGGACTTGGCGTGTTCATATTCCTCCAGCACCATCACACCGGCGCCGTCGCTTAAAACGAACCCATCCCGGTCCCGGTCCCAGGGCCGGCTGGCCTTTTCAGGGTCTTCATTGCGTGAGGATAATGCTTTTGCATTGGCAAATCCGGCCAGGGTCGTGGGTGAAGATGACATCTCGGCTCCGCCGGCAACCATCACGTCGGCGTCACCGTATTCAATAATGCGGGCAGCATCTCCGATATTGTGAGTCCCCGTTGCGCAGGCAGTAACAATGGCAAAGTTTGGCCCCTTATAGCCATATCGAATTGACAGGTTTCCGGAAATCATGTTGATGATGTTACTCGGCACGTAGAAAGGCGAAATCTTTCTGGGACCGCCGTCCAATATGCTCTCAGCCGCTTTTTCTATCCCTGATATGCCGCCTATGCCTGAACCGATGGCCACACCGACCCTGTGTGCGTTGGCATCATTAATTTCTATGCCTGAATCCTCTACCGCTTCAATACCCGCCACTATTCCATAGTGTATAAAGGAATGCATTTTTTTTTGCTCTTTTTTCGGGATGTAATTATCCAGAGCAAGATTTTTTATCGAACCGCTGAACCTGACAGGAAAAGCAGTCGCATCAAAGTGCGTAATAGGGGTAATCCCGCTGCTACCCGCTAAAATATTCTTCCAGGATTCCTCAACATTATTTCCCAGAGGAGTTACCAGCCCAAGTCCGGTAATAACAACCCGCCGCTTGTTTACCATATTGACATCGTTATCCGTATACATGAAAAAAAGGCCGCTGACAGTTAGTGCGCGGCCTTATGAGAGACTTAATTATAACGACTATTCTAGATTTGTACTTATATAGTCAATAGCTTGTTGAACAGTCGTAATTTTTTCTGCATCTTCATCAGGTATTTCTATTTTAAATTCCTCCTCCAAGGCCATGACCAATTCAACTGTATCAAGTGAATCAGCTCCCAGATCATCAACAAACGATGCTTCACTGGTCACTTCTTCCTCCTTGACGCCCAGTTGTTCTACAACGATTTTATTCACTCGTTCTTCAACGCTGCTCATAATGGATATAACCTCCCTTTGCGGTACGAAGACCAAAAATCAAGTGTAAGGTAAGTGAATTATTTGAAACTTTCAAGCTATCTTTTCTCTTTTTTTAAAAAGCATATAATATACAATTTATTAGCTTGAATACCTAACCTCAAATCTAGCCATTTTTAGTTATTGGAACTAAGGAACCTCTGACAAGTCCTGGATGGACTTGTTCAGAGTTTCCCTAATTATTGGTCACTTAAAGTCAACCTGAATATCAGGCCATATACATGCCTCCATTGATATTTATTACTTCACCGGTGATATAACCGGCAGCCGCGGAGGCAATGAATTCAACAGTTTGGGCAACTTCTTCAGCAAGGCCGAACCGTCCCAAAGGAATTTGCTCCAGCAATTTCTCACGCTGATCATCCGCCAAATCAGCCGTCATATCTGTTTTTATAAAACCGGGAGCGACACAATTGACCGTGATATTGCGACTGCCGATTTCTTTTGCCAAAGCCCGGGTGAAGCCAATCATCCCTGCTTTGGCCGCAACGTAATTGACCTGTCCCGGGTTTCCCGACAGGGCCACGACGGAGGCAATGTTGATAATCCTGCCATAACGCGCTTTTATCATACTGCGCAAACATAGTTTGCTAAGGCGATAAACCGAGTTCAAGTTGGTGTTGATGACCTCATCCCATTCCTGCTGCTTCATCCTCATCATTAAATTATCACGGGTAATTCCCGCGTTATTTACCAATATTGACGGTTTCAGGTCGATTTCATTTAAACGCTCGCCCAGTCGCGCTACGGATTCATCCTCGCTTATGTTCAATACAAGTCCGCTGCCGTTGATGCCGGCCGACTTGAAATTCTCCTCAATCCTTTTTGCTCCCTCTTCGGTTGTAGCCGTGCCCGCGATATAAGCCCCTGATCGGCCCAGCCGTTCAGCGATTGCCTGCCCTATGCCCCTGCTCGCTCCCGTCACCAGGGCAACCTGATCATCAAGATTTACGCTCATAATGAATTTATCCGTAATATTGCAGATATGTTATGTCATGGAGGGCACAGAGGGCACGGAGTCAATAATGTCTTTATCTGCGTTCATCTGTGTCATTTATGGATGATAAAGCCGCATTCAGGGAATCTGTATCAGATATGCCGGCACAATCTATATCTTTTTCAATGCGTCTGATTAAGCCGCGGAGCACCTTCCCGGGGCCACACTCAATAATTCTAATGATACCCTGCCGGCACATTGAAACTATGCTTCGTGACCAGAAAACGGGCTGGTGCAATTGTAAAATCAGTGCTTGCTTTATCTCTTCCGGGTTAGACCGGACCCGGGCGTCAACATTCTGTATCACCGGAATAGCCGCGGGAGCAAACTTGAGTTCATTAACGCGTTGTTCCAGTTTCTCCGCGGCCGGCGCCATTAAGCGGCAATGGGATGGCACACTGACTGATAAAAGTGTTACCCGCTTGGCCCCTTCTGCTTTGGCTAATTCAATAGCTCGATCCATGGCTCTGACGTCTCCGGCAATAACAACCTGTCCGGGAAAATTAAAATTTGCTGCTGAGACGACCTCATCCTCTGTCGCCTTTCCGCATATCTCTATTATTACCTCATCATCCAGCCCTGAGATGGCCGCCATCGCCCCCTTACCCTTGGGTACGGCAGCTTGCATAAGCCTGCCCCGGTCCGCCACCAGACGAACCGCGTCGGTAAAATTCAGGACTTCGGCACAGATCAGGGCCGTGTATTCTCCCAGGCTGTGCCCGGCCAGTAATTCCGGTTTCGCTCCTCCCTGCTCCTCCCAGGCTCGCCAGACGGCATAACTTGCCGTCAGTAACGCCGGCTGGGTATTTTCAGTTTGATTAAGCCGCTCTTCCGGCCCGTCCAGGCATAACGACCACAGGTCAAAACCCAATGCCTCTGACGCTTGGGCAAATACCTCGGTTACAACCGGAAAGTCTTCCGCCAGGTTGGAGAGCATCCCGACAGACTGGGAGCCTTGTCCGGGAAATACAAATGCCAAGCCATTGTTCATAGGTGATAAACGATCTTGTGAGAAATACCGGCTAAGGAACCTCTGATTAAGTCAGAGGTTCCAACGATACAGGGATGTATCGTCAAAATCAATGACAGTAGGTCATTGATTTTGTGAGGAAAACAAAAACGTGTCCCGTACCCCGTATCAAATACGGGGCAGGCTTTGATACGGGATCACATTTTTGTTTTCCGTACTCTGAACAAGTCCCGGATGGACTTGTTCAGAGTTTCCTTAATATCTGATTAACGCCGAGCCCCAGGTAAACCCGCCACCGACGGCTTCCAGCAGCATAAGATCTCCCTGCTTGATCCTGCCATCGCGAACGCCGATATTCATGGCCAGGGGAATGGATGCGGCTGAGGTATTGCCGTGTTCCGCCACGGTCAGTATGACTTTGTCCATACCCATACCCAGTTTTTTTACGGTGGCAGTAATAATTCTTTGATTTGCCTGGTGCGGCACCAGCCAGTCTATATCACTTCTCACCAACCCGGTGCCCGCGAGCGTTTCATCCACGATCTCGTACATCGCGTTGACTGCAAACTTAAATACCTCATTGCCATGCATACGTATAAAAGGATCGTCAGTGGGTTTGGAAACCCCCGAGGGCACTTGCAGGTGATCACTATAGCTGCCATCTGCATGTAACCGAGTCTTATAGATACCCGGGGTATCACTCCGTTGCAGCAGCACCGCGCCGGCGCCGTCTCCGAACAAGACGCAAGTTGTCCTGTCGGTCCAGTCCAGAATCTTCGAATTCATATCCGCGCCAATGATAAGCGCACGTTGTACTGTCCCGGATTTGATGTATTGGTCAGCGATGCTCAGGGCATAAACAAAACCGGAACACACGGCCTGGACGTCAAATGCCGCCGAGCCGTTCCGCAAACCGAGTTTTTTCTGAACCAGGCAAGCCGTACTGGGATAAATGAGATCAGGCGTTGATGTGGCAATGATGGCGAGTTCGATGCTGTCAGGTTTAATCCCGGCCATCTCAATAGCGTGGAGTGTAGCCTCGTATGCCATTTCGGAAGTGGTTTCATCTTCCCGGGCAATGTGTCGTTGCCTGATTCCTGTCCGGGAACCAATCCATTCATCCGACGTCTCTACCAGGGTTGCCAACTCAGAATTCGGCATCACCCGTTCCGGGAGATAGCCGCCACAACCGATGACTTGCGAATAATGCAATGGTCAGCCCCTGGTTAATAACTTCTCGAGCCGGGACATAATTCGTTCGGGTATGTTTTTCTCTACCTCCACGATGGCTTCTTCGATTGCGTGGGCGAATGACACCTTGTCGGCGCTGCCGTGACTTTTGATGACGATGCCGCGCAGTCCCAACAGACTTGCGCCGTTATATCGCCGGGGATCGGTTTTTCTTCTTATGGTTCTCAGTATCGGCCGCGAGACGGTCGCGGCCAGCTTTCCATACAGATTTTTTTGAAATTCGACTTTCACATGGTGGTTGAAAAATTCAGCCACCCCTTCACAGGCCTTTAATGCAATATTACCGACGAATCCATCACAGACGATGACGTCTGCTTCGCCGGAATAAATATGGTTGCCTTCAACAAACCCGATATAATTAAGATGACTTTCAGATAGCAGTAATGCGGCCTGTTTTACCCGGTCGTTTCCCTTGTTGTCTTCCGTTCCCACGTTTAACAGCCCGACCCTTGGCGACGCAATATTCTCAACGGCCCCGGTCAGCTCTGCGCCCATTACCGCGAACTGGAATAACTGCTTGGCGCTGGAATCCATGTTAGCGCCGAGATCAAGGAGATGGGTATGGTCATTGATGCCCGGTAGTATCGAACAGATCGCCGGCCTGTCAATACCCGGGAGCATCTTCAGGACGTATCGCGATATAGCCATTAATGCGCCGGTATTACCGGCGCTCACACAGGCATGGGCTTTGTTCTTCTTCACTTGTTCGATGGCAATCCGCATTGATGACTGCTTTTTATTGCGTAACGCCAAGGCAGGCGCTTCGTCCATTGCAATCACATCGGGAGCATGAATTACCTGGACCCTGTCAAGATTAGCAGGGTCCAGCCGCGCCAGAATTTTGTTGACCACGTTTTCCCGTCCGACCAGGAGAAGTTCGAGATCATGATGTTTTTTTAAGGTGAAAATTGCTGCGGAAACAATTTCATCAGGACCATGGTCTCCCCCCATGGCATCCAGTGCGAGGCGTAATGTCATTTCAAATTAACAAATAACCGTAAACGGTAAAACCCCGGTTGTTATTTTTTTTACCTGTACGGGGTAAAGTCTGCCTGCCCGGAGTTATTCGAGTTCTTCTTCAGAATCCACCACTTTTTTCCCCCGATAATAGCCTTCGGGGCTGACATGGTGCCGTCTGTGTACTTCGCCGGTTGTCGGTTCTATCGATATGCAGGGGGATTTCAGCGCGTCATGCGCGCGCCGGGTATCCCGCCTTGAACTGGATTTTTTTCGTTGTTGTACAGCCATGGTATCAGCCTCCTGGTTATCTTGTTTTCAGTTCTTTCAGTATATGAAACGGGTTTTTCCTGGTATTGCCGCGTTCTCCGGGTAGCTCACCAACGGCACAATCCTCCAACCGGTGCATCGGTGAAATCGGCAAGCCCAGTAATATTTCGTCTTCAATAATTTCTGCCAGTACTATGCTTTCCTGTTTCAGCAGTAACGGTTCCAGTGTCTCCGGCAGTTTATTCAATCCTGCCTTGTCACGGGCAATTCCCACATTAATTGCATGGGCCAGTTTTACTGTAAATGGCTCCAGACACCTTTGACAAACCAGTTGCAGGCTTGTTTCATACCTGCCGGTAATACAAGCAACCCCATGTTCATCCCGGCTAAAAGCCAGATCTAACTCAACCATGCCCCGACTCTCGCCCAATAGTTCACTAAGACGGGTCATGGTACACAATTCCAGTCGTCCTTCAATACAAGTCGCCGCTTCGGCAAGACGCTCAGGCGCAATGGATTCAGGCAGGTCTGACGACATCAGAAATGGAAGTTTATCGATCAGGGAACTGACTGTCAAACAGCAACTCTCGCTAAGGGCTGAAGAGAGTTTGGGGGCTGTTTTGGAGTGACTAGCGCCAGGGATGGACGCGGGACGGGCCAGGGATGGCCCACGGAACGGAAAAACAGCCGCCAAACTCTCTGTCAACGGGCACTACCGGCTGTCAAACTGTTGACTTGGCAGCCGGTTGCAGATCATCATATTCAGATGGCGATCCAAATGGAAATAATCCTGGCATCCGCATCAATTCATCGCCTGGCACTGATGGAGCGGTTGAGACTGCCTTTCAGTTGTGAGGTGTCCGGTATAGATGAGAGCCGCCGGCCTGATGAATCCGCAACGGACCTGGTCGAACGACTGGCCCGGGCAAAGGCCCTTGCCGTGGCGAAAAATCATCCGAATTCACTGGTTATCGGTTCTGATGAGGTGGCTGCCGTAAACGGGCAGATCCTGGCAAAACCGGACGGATACGAAGGCGCAGTGTGCCAGCTCAGGCTTATGTCCGGACAGGTGGTGCAATTTCTGACCTGTGTCTGTCTCGTCAACAGCCGGACAGAACGACAACAACTGGATACGGTCACAGTCGAGGTGGAATTCAGACAATTAACCGATGCTGAAATTGATCGCTACCTGGCTACGGATAACCCTTACGATTGCGCCGGCAGTTTCAGGTCAGAAGCCGGTGGTATTACCCTGGTGCGCCGAATCAGCTGTGATGACGGCACCGCACTGCTGGGGCTGCCGTTGATATCCTTGCAGGAAATGCTGCGGAATGAAGGATATTATTTACCTTAGTGGATGACTGTTATTTTATGTGATAAAAATCCCGGTAAAACAATTGTTTTATCCCACCCGTAAACTGGGCGCCGATTTTTTTTGAAAATTGTTCAAGCAGGGTGTCCTGGAAAGTAAAATCGACTATCTCTTCAGCCCCAATCACTTCCCGGGCAACATAACCGGCGCTGCCCAATTCATCGACCAGGCCCAATTCGACGGATTGTTCACCCGTCCATATCAACCCTGAAAATATTCTGTCATCATCAACCAGACGGTCTCCTCTCCCTTTTTTCACTATTTGAATGAACTGTTGGTAAATACCATCCAGCAGGTCGTCAAGATGCTTGACTTCATCTTCCTTCAATGGCGCAAACGGGTCCAGAAAGGCCTTGTTCTTACCGGCGTGATGCACACGGCGTTCCATACCCAGCTTGTTGATGGTATCGACAAAGCCGAAACCGCCCAGCACTACCCCGATTGAACCTACCAGGCTGGCCTTGTCGGCATAAATCCGGTCAGCGGCCACTGCTATGTAATAGCCGCCTGAGGCGCACAGGTCACTGATTACCGCGTAGACGGGTATATCAGGATTTTTATTTTTGAGACGATTGATCTCATCGTTGATGTAACCGGCCTGAACGGGGCTGCCCCCGGGACTGTTGATGCGGATGATAATACCGGCCGTTCCGCTGTCCTCGTATGCGGCGCGTAAACCTGCTGTCACATAATCAGCCCCGGCCTCCTCATCACTGGCTATGATGCCCCGGACGTCAATCAGCGCGGTATGCTTGCCGTCAGCCAGGCCGGCCGGTGAAATATCCCCCTTGTCAGCCAGGTAAACAATCAGGAAAAACAGCAACAACAGTGCAAAAAGTAATTTGAACGCTATGCCCCAGCGTCTGGCGCGGCGCTGTTCAGTGAGAAACTCCCTGGCAATCTGGCTCACCAGGGTCTGTTCAAACTGTGCGTTGGATTGTCCTGTCTCCTGTGTGTTGGTCTGCCCTGTCTCTGCTGCATCCTGCTGCCATGCATCACTCATATTTCACCCAACCGATTTCTTTATACCTGCCGTACCTTAGGTATCATTCTTCCGGCGTTGCATTGACAACGGCCTCTTTTTCCACCTTTCCCCTGTCGGGCGTTACATTGACAACGGCCTCTTTTTCCACCTTTCCCCTGTCGGGCGTTACATTGACAACGGCCTCTTTTTCCACCTTTCCCCTGTCGGGCGTTACATTGACAACGGCCTCTTTTTCCACCTTTCCCCTGTCGGGCGTTACATTGACAACGGCCTCTTTTTCCACCTTTCCCCTGTCGGGCGTTACATTGACAACGGCCTCTTTTTCCACCTTTCCCCTGTCGGGCGTTACATTGACAACGGCCTCTTTTTCCACCTTTCCCATGTCGGGCTTTATATTATTCTCAACGGTGGTGCTGCTTTCCTGTACTTGTTTTTTTTCACGTACATTCCGGGATCTTTGACCTGAACGGGGTTGCCGGTTGCTGTTCTTGCTCTGGTCCCGGTTTCCCTGTCGGCGTTGGCTGCTTCCGTCCGAATTCTCGCTTCTGCGGGAGTTTCTGCGTTGTTGCTGTTGCCTGTTGGGATTACTGCCGGAATACCTGCCTCTGCCCCTGCCCCGCGATGACTGGGGTTTCCCATGCTTCCGTGAGGTATCCTGGCGTTGCGGCTCATCAGTGACACCAAATAATTTACCGAACAGCCGGCTGATCAGACTCTTGCCCTTGCCTGATTTTGCAGTGGGGGCAGGTTTTGTCGGTATCACCTGGGTTAGTGCGGGTTTTTCCAGGATTTTCCGATTATTATGGGTAATAACATCGGCAGAATTGTCTTGTTTGAGTTCCGCAAATTTGTAACTTTCTTTTGGGACTGAATCGGCGGCGGATTCCGACAGGTTAATTCTTTGCACCTGATATTGCGGCGTCTCCATTGCTGAATTAGGACTGATGATAATTTCCACGTCCAGACGTTGCTCTATTTCGCGTATGGACTGGCGCTTTTCGTTCAACAAAAAGGTGGCTGCATCTACCGGCAATTGGGCCACGACCTTGGCAGTCAATTCTTTCATGGCTTCTTCCTGAATAATTCGCAGGACTGCCAGTGACAGTGATTTGACATCGCGGATAGTTCCCTGGCTGTCACAGCGCGGGCACGGTATGTGGCTTGATTCTCCTAAAGACGGTCTTAATCTCTGGCGCGACATCTCCAGCAGACCAAACCGTGAGATACGACCCGTCTGTACCCGGGCGCGGTCCACCCTCAGTCCATCCCTCAAGCGGTTTTCAACCTCACGCTGATTCCTGTTGCTCACCATATCGATAAAGTCTATGACGAACAGCCCACCCAGGTCGCGCAAGCGTAACTGCCGGGCTATTTCATCGGCCGCCTCCAGGTTGGTATTGAACGCCGTTTCTTCAATATCCTCACCTTTGGTAGCGCGTGCCGAGTTGATATCAACCGATGTCAGCGCCTCGGTATGATCGATGATCAGTACACCCCCGGAAGGAAGCTGGACTTCGCGGGCAAAAGCAGTTTCTATCTGGCCTTCAATCTGGTAACGGCTGAATAAGGGATCGCTTTCAGAATACAGCTTCAGCTTGTGCAGGTTATGGGGCATGACTTGCTGCATAAAGTCCCGCGCCCGATGGAAAATGTCATTATCGTCAATCCATATCTCCGCGATATCATTTCTCAGGTAGTCCCGGATCGCCCGAATAATGACCTCGCTTTCCTGGTAAATGAGGAATGGTCCGGCTTTTTCTTTGGCCGCTACCTTGATGGAATCCCACAGAACCTTCAGATAATCCAGGTCCCATTGCAGTTCTTCGGCACCCTTGCCTACGCCGGCGGTGCGCAGTATCAAACCCATGCCCTGGGGTATTTCCAGGGTGCTCATCGCCTCACGGGCATCACTGCGGTCATCACCCTCAATTTGCCTGGAAACGCCGCCCGCCCTGGGGTTGTTCGGCATCAGCACCAGGTAACGCCCGGCAAGGCTGATAAAGGTAGTCAGTGCAGCGCCTTTATTGCCGCGTTCTTCCTTTTCCACCTGGACAATATATTCCTGCCCGACGTCCAGTTCATCCTTGATATTAATACGGCCACGGTTATCCTCGCTGTTCCGGGATTTGAACAGGGAACGGGCAATCTCTTTGAACGGCAGGAAACCATGCCGTTCAGCGCCGAAATCGACAAATGCAGCTTCCAGGCTGGGTTCAATCCTGACTATGCGGCATTTATAAATATTTGACTTCTTCTGTTCGCGTCCTGTAGCTTCAATATCCAGGTCATACAAACGTTGGCCGTCCACTAGCGCCACCCGCAACTCTTCCGGTTGAGTCGCGTTAATCAACATTCTTTTCATCGTAAATGTCCCTTACTCAACAGCTCGACCATATTCCGACATACTGTCAGTGACCGGACTTTCGGCCAACAGATGGGAGCCAAGTTAATCTGTCATCGTGTTGCTGTCTTGCAACCACGAACTTATTCCCGGGGATGTCTGCACGGAAATATTTCCATGCCTGACGCAGCCTTGTTCCCGGGCTGTCATAAATAACGTTATCCGCGCGATGATAACTCCTGTCGGTTATCTCCTGTTCACGCGTCTTCCTGCAAAAAATCTCATGCCTCTATCATTATGTCGCTGTCAGGGTTGAGCCTCGTTGTCTTAAACCAATCGGGTTCGGGCTCTGTTTCTCAAATTCTATTCCCATTAAAGACAGGCGCTTTCTTATAGCTTATCCTTGCAGGATATCTGATTATCAGCGTCAGCAAGAAACAATATAACAAACTTATTGACTTACGGCAACGTCATTCTCATATATGTCACGAATAATTAATAAAAAAATCAAACCCGGCAACGTTATTGTCAGCATTGAACAGGCCGACCGGCGTATCGACAATTTCCTGCTCGCGCACCTGAAACCGATACCAAAAAGTCGGATATATCAAATGCTGAGGCGCGGCGAGGTCAGGGCTAACGGAGGTCGTATCAAGCCGGATTATCGCCTTCAGCCAGGGGATGATATCCGTATTCCTCCGGTATTTGTGCAACCGCCCGGAATTCCGGACAGTCCGTCGGCGCGCCTGGTTGAAATGATAAAAACCTGCGTCATGTATGAAGATGAACGGCTTGTAGTCGTCAACAAACCCGCCGGGTTGGTCGTACACGCAGGCACCGGGAGCACTTTCGGGGTTATCGAACTCCTGCGCGAGTTATATCCGCAAAAGCAGGATTTGCATTTAATACATCGGCTGGATAAAGAGACTTCCGGTTGCCTGTTAATAGCAAAAAATATGATAATCCTGCGCCGGGTCAACCACGCCCTGAAAATGGGAGACGTGCATAAGGAATATCAAGCCCTGCTGCAAGGCCGGTTAGATAAAAAAAAGATCAGGGTGGATACCCCGTTGCAACGTCACAGGAACCAGCATGGTGAAGGCAAGGTCAGGGCCGACAGGTCCGGCAAGACTGCTCTGTCCGAGTTTGAAGCAATAAAGGTTTACCGGGATGCAACCTATGTTAAAGTCAGGATCGCTACGGGTAGGACCCATCAAATCAGGGTCCACGCCAGCTCCATCGACCATCCCCTGGCCGGTGACGGAAAATACGGTGACAGGGAATTCAACAAAAAAATGCGCACACTCGGCCTGAAACGCATGTTTTTACATGCCGGCAAACTCTCCGTGCCTGAATTGAAAAAAACCGGAAAATATCAATTTATCGCCCCGCTGCCGGCAGACCTGGAGGCGGTATTGACCCGTATTTCCAACCGGAATACTCTATAATCCCAGGAAGGAATCTCAGCGCTTGCAATGGAAACAGGCATGACCAGACAGGGATTACAGAAAGCGCTTTCCAGTCGGGGATACCCGCGTCTGGATAACATTAACGCTATCATACATGCCTTGGGCTATCGCTTGACGCCGGAGAAAATATAAGTCCTTCTATTATCTTCTGGCATCATCCATCAGGGTTTTCATGTCCCTGACCGCCTGGTAGAGGCCGGTAAATATGGCTCTGGCTATGATGGAATGGCCTATGTTCAGTTCGGCAATCTCCCTGAGCGCGGCGACAGCCTTGACATTGTGATAGTGCAATCCATGCCCGGCGTTTATTTGCAGGAGTGTTTTGGCCGCGTGCTCAACGGCTTGTTCAATTTTACTGAATTCAGCGCGTTGCGCTTGAGAATCAGCACAATCGGCATAGTGGCCAGTGTGGATTTCTATCATGTCGGCGCCGCTATTTTCCGCCGCGTCTATCTGTCCGGCGTCCGCGTCAATAAATAATGATACCCTGGAACCATTCGCTTGCAGCCTGGCGCAGGCGACGCCTATCCTCGCCTGCTGTCCCGCCACTTCCAGTCCGCCCTCCGTGGTCAGCTCTTCCCGTCGTTCGGGGACGAAACAACAATAATCCGGTTTCAATCTCTCTGCAATTTTCAACATCCCATCGGTAACCGCCATTTCCAGGTTGATCGGTATCGTCAGTACGTCTTTCAGCATTTCCACGTCACGTTCCTGGATATGCCGGCGGTCTTCGCGCAAATGTATCGTGATCGAATCAGCGCCGGCCTGCTCTGCCAGCAAAGCTGCTTGAACCGGTTCCGGATATCGGGTCAACCTTGCCTGGCGCAACGTTGCCACATGATCGATATTGACGCCAAGTTTTAGCGGGTTGCTTGAGCTCATTGACTATTTTTCCGCCGTATATTCAAGTTGAAATTTATATAATTCCCGACTGACCAGCGTTTTGTTTCCCAATAAATTTCCTATCAACATTCTCATCAGTTGTTTGGCTTCAGTCAGGACACCGTCTTCATTCAGGTTTTCTTCCGCTAATGCCAGTAAGGTCCGGCCGGATACTCTCGGGCCGTTCCCGGCTGACTCTTCACATAATACCGGACCTTGTTCAACCAGGTAATTATAGTATTTATCAGTCTTGATACTGTTGCCTTCAGTATCCGAATCCAACACCAGTCCGTAACCCAGCGATTCAAGCAGTCTTTTTTCAAATATCCTGAGTGTCATTTGTTCGACCGACTTGTTGCTTAAATTATTTATAGCCTCATCATAAGCATCAAAGAGTTCGTGGTGAGGTTCATGTTGATGTAACAACTTAACCAGTAATTCGTTAACGTAAAATATGGTTAACAACCCGCTCCCCGCAGACGGTCGATTTCCCTGATACGGCTCTACCAGGGTCAGCGTGCCTAATTCACGGCGCGCGGTCCAGGCAATATTCACTTTTTGCCCTGGCTGCAACAGCGCTCGTTTATCATTTTTTTGCTTCCTGCCACCCTTGGCTATCAGGCTGATCCGGCCGTGCTGCCGTGAAAACACGTCCAGCAACAAGCTCGTCTCACGATAGGAACGATTGTGCAGGATATAGCAAGGATTCAGTTCAACCCTCATTTGTTTAGTTTTCAGTTTTTAGTTTTCAGTTTTTAGTTTTTAGAAACCAACTACTCAAAACTAAAAACCAGCCACTAAAAACTAGTTATATCCCAGAGTCTTTAACGCCTTGATATCCTCCGTCCAGTTCTTTTTCGTTTTTACCCAGGTTTGCAGGTAGACTTTTTTATCAAAGAATTTTTCCAGGTCTTTGCGGGCACTTTCGCCTATTGATTTTAACATCTTGCCGTTTCCCCCGATGATGATAGAACGATGTGACTGGCGTTCTACCCAGATAGTGGCAAAAATGGATAATAATGATCTCTCATCATTAAATTCTTCGATGGTAACGGATATCCTGTAAGGCAATTCATCCCCCAACCTCTGAATAATTTTCTCCCTGATATATTCAGCCGTTATAAATCGTGTACTTTTGTCGGTTATCTCGTCGACAGGAAACAAGGGTTCGCCCAGCGGCAGGACCGAGACGATTTTACGCTCCAGTAAATCGATATCACGTTGCCTCCTGGCGCTGAGCGGGAGCACTTCCGTAAAAACCAGCTTTTCTTTCAGACGGCTGATATACGGCAACAACTCGGAGTTGTCCTTCAACAGGTCCAGTTTGTTAATCACCAATACCAGGGGCGCTTTCACCTCTCCCAATAAATCGGCAACGCGGGCGTCTGCCGGACCCCACCTCAGCGCTTCAACAACGAATAACACCGCGTCGATATGGGACAGTGAATTAATCACTTCCCTGTTCATATATCGATTGAGCGCGCTATCATAGGTATTCTGGTAACCCGGAGTGTCCGTAAAAATCACCTGGTAATCCCGGGTTGACCTGACCCCTCGTATCTGCCAGCGCGTAGTTTGTGGTTTCCTGGAAACTATACTGATTTTGTGCTCAATCAACCGGTTCAACAGCGTTGATTTCCCCACATTGGGACGGCCTATAATGGAGACATAACCCGCCTTGAAAACGGGGCTGGAAGCAGAATATTTGGGGTCAGTGTAAAAACTCATGTTTAGTCTGTCGGGGGTCAGAAATATTTGGGGTCAGTGTAAAAACTCATGTTTAGTTTGTCGGGGGTCAGTAAATCCGGTTTGAGTTTTTACACTGACCCCAAATATTTCTGACCCCAAATATATTCAGCTAACGTCTGCATCTTCAATACCGGATTCCAACCCCATCAACTCCAAAGCCGTCCTGGCCGCCGTTTGTTCTGCGTTCCTTTTGCTCCTGCCTTTTGCCATGACAGGTTCGGCAATACCCTCGATACAACACTCAATGGTAAACAACTTATTATGCGCTTCACCCTCTTCCGCGATAACGTTGTATGCCGGCAATGATTTTTTATTGGCCTGCAGATACTCTTGCAGCCTGGATTTCGGGTCTTTCGGAATGTTGTCAATCGTCAGCGCATCGAGCAAGGAAGAATACAACTTCAGTACAATATCGCGGCAGTTCTCAAAATTCGAATCCAGGTAAACAGCGCCTATCAGTGCCTCTACGGCGTTTCCCAGGAGCGAGCCTTTTTGTCCTCCGCCACTTTTATGTTCGCCAATGCCGAACCTGATGTAACTTCCCAGTTCCAGTCTTTTCGCGAGTTGCGCAAGGGTTTCTTTTTTGACCAGGGATGCCCGCAACCTGGTGAGATCGCTTTCAGCAGCCTGCGGAAACCGTATAAACAACTCCTCGGCGATAAACATGCCAAGCAGCGCATCTCCCAGGTATTCAAGCCTTTCATTGTTACTCTTGCTGAAACTCCGGTGAGTTAAGGCCGTAGCCAGCAATTCCTTGTCGGCAAAATCATATCCCAGGACTCTTTTGAAGTGTATATGCAGGTTGTTCATATCCGCAGATTACGCAGATTAACGCAGATGGAAAACAAGTATCTGCTCTCTGTGACCAACTATGAAACATGAGAACCACAGAGGATACAGGGTGAATAGTTTCATCCACGGATGGTGCACGATTAAAGTAATCTTTTATTTTTTATCTGCGTTTATCTGCGTCATCTGCGGATTAATGAATAACAGACCCGATCCGGTCCCAATCCACGTCCCAGCTCTTCAAATCAAAAATGCCGTCGCTGCTCCAGTTCATCCAGATGTAGAACGCCCTGCCTACGAGATTCTCATCAGGGACCAGTCCCCAGTAACGGCTATCCCTGCTGTTGTCACGGTTGTCTCCCAATACAAAATAGTGTCCCTCGGGAATCGTCCTGTTGATCTCTGTTCGAGCAGGATGCAACGGGTTGACAAGAATATCATGCGCCAGGTTGTCCAATTGTTCCGTCAACCGGTATGAACCGTTCTCTCCTCTGCCCACTCCATCGCTATGATAAACTTCCCGGAGCTCCAGTTCGACCTCCGACCCGTTAATGCTCAGGGTTTTGTTTTTATATTGCACATGATCGCCGGGGACGGCCACCACCCGCTTGATGAAGGGAATGGCGGTGTCTTCAGGATAACGAAACACAATAATGTCACCCCGTTCAGGTTTTTCATTGGCAATAACCCTGGTATTCAGCACCGGCAAACGAATGCCATACTCGTACTTGTTTACCAGGATAAAATCCCCTCTCAGCAGCGTGGGCATCATGGACGCGGACGGGATGCGAAACGGCTCAACGATGAATGAGCGCAAAACCAGGACGATCAAAAAGACGGGAAACAAGGAGCGGGCGTAATCAACGAGCAGCGGGTCCGTTCGCTCTTTCGGATCGACGCCGCCTGCCGCAGCCTTTCTCCTTGCTGCGAAAAACAAGGCGTCAATTCCCCATATCAACCCACTGGCAAAGGTAAGCAGCACCAGTATTGCGGCAAAATCGAGCATCATTGTTCTCCTCCCATGTGCAGGATCGCCATAAACGCCGATTGTGGGATTTCAACCGAACCCAGTTGTTTCATTCTTTTCTTCCCCGCTTTCTGTTTTTCGAGCAACTTTCTTTTGCGCGTCACGTCGCCACCGTAACACTTGGCCGTGACATTCTTGCGCAACGCCTTGACGGATTGTCTGGCAACGATTCTTGAACCGATAGCCGCCTGTATCGCAACCTCATACATCTGCCGCGGAATAAGCTCCTTCATCTTCTCGGTCAATTCCCGCCCGCGTCTTTGCGCCAGGTCCCGATGAACGATGCACGACAAGGCATCCACCCTGTCGCCGTTGATCAGGATGTCCAGCTTTACCAGGGGCGCATCATTGTAACGTTCAAAATGGTAATCAAAAGAGGCATATCCTTTACTGACCGATTTTAACCGGTCAAAAAAATCCAATACAACTTCGCTGAGCGGCAGGTCGAAGGCAATGGAAATCTGCCTGCCGGCGTAGTGCATTTTCTTTTGTTCGCCTCTTTTCTCAATGCACAGCGCGATAACGTTGCCGAGGTATTCCTGCGGCGACAGTATATCAGCCCGGATGATCGGTTCTCGAATCGCAACCAGTTTGTCCGTACCGGGCAGGTCCGCAGGATTATCAATATACAATCGGGAACCGGCAGATGTTTCTACTTCATAGACCACCGTCGGCGCCGTCGTGATTAAATTCATATTATATTCACGTTCCAGGCGCTCCTGAACGATCTCCATGTGCAGCAGGCCCAAAAAACCGCAACGAAACCCGAAACCCAGAGCCTTGGAGGTCTCCGGCTCAAAATAAAGCGCAGCGTCATTCAACTTGAGTTTGGCCAGCGCTTCCCGAAAGTCTTCAAAATCGTTGGAATCGATCGGAAACAAACCGGCAAATACCCGGGGTTTGACGGTCTGAAAGCCGGGTAACGGCTGTTCTGCCTGATTTTTGCTCGAGGTGATCGTATCGCCCACCGGCGCGCCCAGTATCGCCTTGATACCGGCAACCACGTAGCCAACTTCTCCCGTGGTCAGACACGTTCCCGGAGTTCGTTTCGGGGTAAACACGCCTACCCCATCGACACTGTAGTCCTGCCCGGTTGAAAGCATCCTGATTTTCTGCCCGACCTCCAGCCGGCCATGCACCACCCGCACCAGGGATACCACTCCCAGGTAATTATCGAACCAGGAATCGATGATTAAGGCTTTTAACGGTGCATCAGTGTTTCCGGCAGGCGGGGGAATTCGCTCGATAATTCCAGTAAACAACTTCTCCAGGCCAGCGCCGGTTTTGGCGCTGACCTGCAAGGCATTCTTTGCCTCAATTCCGATAATCTCTTCAATTTCCAGTATTACCTTATCGGGGTCGGCAGCCGGCAGGTCAATCTTGTTCAGTACCGGTATTACTTCGAGTCCGTTATCAATAGCGGAGAAACAATTCGCCACCGTCTGCGCCTCCACCCCCTGGGAACAATCCACGACCAGCAGGGCGCCTTCGCACGCGGACAGCGAGCGGGACACTTCATAACTGAAATCGACGTGCCCCGGCGTGTCAATAATATTGAACTGGTAGGTACTGCCGTCATGATGCGGGTAATTCAGCCGGACACTCTGTGATTTGATCGTGATTCCCCGTTCCTTTTCCAGTTCCATTGAATCCAGCACCTGGGAGGACATTTCCCGTTCACTCAACCCACCACAGATCTGGATAAAACGGTCTGCCAACGTGGACTTGCCGTGATCGATATGCGCAATGATGGAAAAGTTTCTGATTCGCTCCATCTGGGGGCGGGTCATCAGCCGTCGGTATCTCCGGTCAGTTTGAATGCCAGGAAGGTAGGGGCGCCGCGCCTTTGGATCAGGACGGGGATAGAGCGGTTGCGGGGTAAATCGGCCAGTATCTTTTCAAAGTGTGCTACGTTTTCGATGCGTATATTGTTTACGATCAGGATCACGTCCCCCCTATGAATTCCTGCCTCGTTGCCGGGTCCCTGCATAACCTTTTCCACCATAACACCGTCTTTTGGCAGCTCGAGATTCTTCCGTTGCGCTTCCGTGAGTTCCCGGACTACAACGTTCATCTCATTGGGGGGTGCTTCCTGTGGAGCGGCACTGTCAGCGCCTGCAATTTTATTTTCTTCCGGCAATTCCGCAATCAGTACCTTGAGGTTTTTCCGTTTCCCTTTCCGTATGATCTCCACTTGAGCCCTGGTATTGATTTTACTGTTTCCCACCATCGGTGGCAGGTCGGATGAAAAAGCAATTTCAGCGCCATCATAGTTGACGATGATATCGCCCACCTCCAGTCCTGCGTCTTCAGCCGGACTGTCGGCCAGTACTTTTGCCACCAGGGCGCCGCGGGGTTTGTCCATATCAAAAGATTCGGCCAATTCCCGGGTTACGTCCTGGATCAGCACGCCCAGCCAGCCCCGGGTCACGTAGCCACTTTCCCGTAATTGCGAATATACATTGACGACGACGTCAACGGGCACGGCGAAAGACAGTCCCATAAACCCGCCGGTGCGGCTGTATATTTGTGAGTTTACCCCAATGACTTCACCATCCAGGTTAAATAAAGGACCGCCGGAATTGCCGGGGTTGATGGCAACGTCAGTTTGAATAAAGGGGACGTAGTTTTCGTTGGGCAGGCTTCTTCCTATTGCACTGATAATTCCCTGGGTGACCGAGTAGTCAAAACCAAACGGTGAACCTATTGCCAGGACCCACTGCCCGACCTTCAGGTCGGTGGAAGTGCCCAGTTTGACGACGGGAAAGTCTTTCCCATCGATTTTCAGCAGAGCAATATCACTACGCTTGTCCGTACCGACCATTTCAGCGATAAATTCCCTGCGATCGCTCAATTTGACAATGATCTCATCAGCATTTGCTACTACGTGACTATTAGTAATCACATACCCGTCACCTGAAATGATGAAGCCGGACCCGAGTGAGGCCGTTTCTCTTGAAGGACCGCGGTTTTCCGGTGCTTGTTCTTCAAAGAATTTGCGAAAAAAATCATAAAAAGGACTGTCCTCAGGCACATCCGGAATCTGCAGCCTCCCGGATGATTCAGCACTGCCTTTTTTGGGAGTGGTACTGATATTGACAACGGCCGCTGAGTTCTGCCCTACCAGCGCAGTAAAGTCAGGTAAGGATTGAGCGCCTGCCAGTCCCGAAAGACACAAGAGGAGCAGGAACAATATATATTTATTGTAACTTGTAGTGACTGCCATGTTTTTTACCATTACCAACGCACTATCGTTCAGTATACAGAAGATGGCAGTGCAACTGCATTCTTTTAAGTACGGAGAAGACAGCGAGTAGAACCGCGGCCTGACCCCTTATTGACAATTATCGTCCCCTGCCCCCTGTTCTGTGCCCCTTGCCCGTTGTTCCCCGGCGCCCGTTTCCTGTCCTTGACACTCTGTCCCCCGTACCCTGCCCTCCGTTCTCTGTCCACTGATCTGGCCACTGGTCTGGCCACTGGCCTGCCTCACCGGGGCGCGTACGCCTCTGTCAGTTACAGGCTCAGGTGTGGCTATTACCATCACATCCTGCGGCAGTTCATGAGGTCCTCCCGTTTGCTGCTGTTGTATACCCAAAATCGCCAGCGCGGTAACGGAAGCGGCTATGGCAAAGCCGGTAACGGGTTTGATAAAGGAGCGGGAAAAACTACGGGGAGCAACAATGGCAGGTTCATCTTTCAGGGTTTCGGAAATTTCACCTGCCAGGTTTCTGTCAAGGTACTCGGGCAGGCGCTGGTTGAGACAATCTGAAATCAGGTGATATCGAGACCATGTGTCCATCAACTCCGGCTCTTTCAATATCTGGTCGACAGCACTTTTTTGATAATCATCAACCTCGCCATCCATAAAGGCAGACAACTGCTCTTTCTTTGTTTCACTCATTTTTATTCATCAAGTAATGGTTTCAGTCGTTTATCTATCGATTCCCTTGCGCGAAATATACGAGAACGCACAGTGCCTACAGGGCACTCCATGACTGATGCAATCTCTTCATAGCTTAATCCGTCGATCTCGCGCAAGGTAATAGCCGAGCGCAAATCGACCGGCAACTCATCAATGGCTGATATTATAGTTTGTTGTAGCTCACTTGTAAGCAGCAGGCGCTCAGGAGTTGCCTGTTCCTTTAGACTGTTGTTTTGCTCAATTTGTTCCATTTCCATAAAATCCAGAGTTACGTCAGCAGATCTGCGCGACTGTACAGCCAGGTAATTTTTCGCCGTATTCACCGCTATCCGGTACAACCAGGTATAGAACGTACTCTCGCTGCGAAATTTCGGCAAGGCGCGATAGGCCTTGAGAAAGGCTTCCTGGGTAATGTCGAAAGCATCGCTCTGGTCGCGGACAAAACGGGATGTCAGGTTCAAAATTCTGGCCTGATACTTCAAAACCAGCGCGTCAAACGCCTTCTTGTCACCTCGTTTTACCCGGTCTATGAGTATTTGATCAGCTTCGTTGCTTCCCATGGCAAACTTTCATCTTGTTTTTTATCTTGTCCACGGACATTGTATTTGCCACAGAGAACACAGAGTGATAAGACGCGTATCAGATGGATAGAAAATTTCTTTGATGATTTAAATTCAGGATCGATTATATTATCGTGCGTTATGACAAGCAACCAGCACCAGTCTGACGTGTTGATTATCGGCAGTGGCGCCTCCGGTTTAAGCCTAGCCCTGCAGTTGGCCGAGTATGCACATGTTACCGTGATCTCCAAGGCGGCCTTGAAAGAGGGAGCGACGTTCTATGCCCAGGGAGGCGTCTCGGCAGTCCTTGATGCGGCGGACTCAATCGAGTCTCATATCACTGACACCATCAGGACAGGCGCTGGTTTGTGTAATACGGACGTTGTCAAATTTGTTGTGGAAAACGGCAGGGACAGCATCGGCTGGTTGATTGAGCTGGGCGTTAATTTTACCCGTTTGCCGGAATCCGAGGGTTTGGAATTTCACTTGCATCAGGAAGGCGGCCACAGCCACAGGCGGGTCATCCACGCGGATGATTCCACCGGCAAGGCAATTGAAAGCACACTGGAAAATCGCGCCCGCATCCATCGCAATATCGAATTATTCGAATTTCATACCAGTCTTGATCTCATCGTCCAGACCGGCCGTTGCGTCGGCGCTTATGTTTATGATCAGAAAAACGACCGCGTCAGGGTTTTTCAGTCCGGACACACCGTCCTGGCCACCGGCGGGGCCGGCAAGGTCTACCTGTATACGAGCAACCCGGATATATGTACCGGGGACGGCATAGCCATGGCCTGGCGGGCGGGCTGCAAGATAGCCAACATGGAGTTTGTCCAGTTTCACCCTACTTGTTTATATCACCAGGAAGCGAAATCCTTTCTGATTTCGGAGGCTCTGCGCGGGGAGGGAGCGAGGTTGCTGCTTCCCGATGGGGCCCGTTTCATGGAAAAATTTGACCCGCGCGGGGAGTTGGCTCCCCGGGACGTTGTCGCACGAGCTATTGACCATGAAATGAAACGTCTCGGCAGCGAGTGTGTGTACCTGGATATCAGCCATCGGGGAAAGGATTTCATCATTGATCACTTTCCCACCATATACGCCCGCTGTATTCAATACGGGTTTGACCTTACCAGCCAACCCGTGCCGGTAGTTCCCGCCGCGCATTACACCTGTGGGGGCGTGGTAGTCGATAAAAACGGGAGAACCGATATTGACGCACTCTATGCAATCGGAGAGGTGTCCTGTTCCGGGCTTCACGGGGCTAACCGTATGGCGAGTAATTCGCTACTGGAATGTGTGGTTTTTGCCCATGCAGCCTACCAGGATATCCGGCGCGGACTTGGCCGAGCGGCCCCACCCGTTTTGATCCCCGAATGGGATGAAAGCCAGGTAACGGATTCGGATGAGGAAGTCGTGGTGTCCCACAACTGGGATGAAATTCGCAGGTTCATGTGGGACTACGTAGGTATTGTACGGACGGATAAACGCCTGCAGCGCGCCAGGCACCGGAGCAAGCTTATGCAGGATGAGATTTATGAATATTACGGCAATTTCCGTATCAACAACGACCTGATCGAATTACGTAATTTATCTGTTGTTGCAAACCTGATCATCGAGTCGGCTTTACGCCGCAAGGAAAGCCGGGGGTTGCACTACACCCTGGACTACCCGGCGCCGGACCCCGCCGCGCCGGCTCATGATACGATCCTGCAACTGTCTTCGCGGTCCGGGTGAAGTCAGGATTCCACGTCTAACATCTCCAACAACCTTGCCTCATTGATGATATCGACATTTAACTCCCGGGCCTTGTCAAATTTGCTTCCGGGATTTTCGCCGGCCACAAGGTAATCTGTCTTCCCGGATACGCTCCCACTCACTTTTGCCCCCCGGGCGATCAATTTCTCCTTCGCTTCATTCCGGCTTAATGAGGCCAGTGCGCCGGTGATGACAAACGTCATTCCCTCCAGGTCTGCCGGTTTAACCTCCTGCCCGTCTTCCCAGTGGACTCCGGCGTTGAGGACTTTATCCACAATGGTGATATTTCGTTCATCCAGGAAGAACGTGACGATATTTTTTGCAACCACCGGCCCGATGTCCCGGACCTCACGGAGAGTCTCTTCCGGCGCGGCTTTGATTTCCTCAAGCGTAAAATGCCGGGCCAGGTTGCCCGCGGTGGTCTCTCCCACTTCCCTGATGCCCAGGGCGTATATAAATTTATCGAACCGGGCATTCTTGCTTGCTTCGATCGCCTGAAGCAGGTTTTCCGTCGATTTGTCCCCCATCCTTTCCAGCGCCGCCACTTTTTCATGTTCCAGTTGGTACAGGTCTGCAATGTTTTGAATAAGGCCCGTATCAAACAGCTGTTCAACCAGTTTGTCTCCCAGACCTTCTATATCCATTGCCCTCCGTGAGGCAAAATGGATAATGGATTGGGTGGCTTGCGCGCGGCAATGCAGTCCCCCGGTACATCTCAGGACTGCCTCGCCTTCGACCCTGACCGCCGGTGAATGGCAGACCGGGCAGTGATCCGGCATCCTGAATGCCTGTGCTGTTTCGGGCCGTCTTTCAGGTAGTACACGGACTATCTCCGGGATGACGTCCCCTGCCCTCCTGACGACTACCGTATCGCCGACCCGGACGTCCTTGCGCTGCATCTCATCCATGTTATGCAAGGTTGCGTTGGTGACCGTTACGCCGCCGACGTGTACGGGTTTTAATCTCGCTACGGGTGTCATGGCGCCGGTGCGGCCTACCTGCACTTCGATGTCCAATACCTCGGTGAGAGCCTCTTCGGGCGGAAATTTATAAGCTATAGCCCACCTGGGGGCTCTTGAAACAAACCCCAGAGCAGCCTGGAGTTTCAAGTCATCGACCTTGAACACAATACCGTCGATTTCATGGGGCAACTGCGGGCGTTTTCCCAACATTTTCCGATGGAAATCCATGCATTCTTCCATCCCGGCAACACGCTCGGTTTCAGTTGAAACGGGAAGCCCCCATTTTTTCAGGGATTGTAAAATATCAAAATGGGAAGATGGTATTTCTCCGCCCCGGACAACGCCGATGCCATGGGCTAAAAAACGCAAAGGCCTGCTTGCTGTGATTCGAGGGTCCAACTGTCGCAGACTACCCGCCGCGGCGTTCCTGGGGTTGGCAAATAATTTTTCCTCCAGGGTCTGCCGGCTCTTATTCAGCTCCTCGAACCCGGATTTTGTCATGAATACTTCTCCCCTGACCTCCAGCCTGGCCGGGTACGGGGAATCCTCTAAACGCAATGTCAGTGGGATGTTTTTAATCGTTCTGATATTTGAGGTAACGTCCTCACCGGTCGTACCGTCCCCCCTGGTGGCCCCTCGTACCAGGTTGCCCTGCTCGTATAACAGGCTGATTGCCAGGCCGTCCAGTTTTGTCTCGGCGGTATACCGGATATTTTCCAGGTCCAGCCTGTCCCTGACTCTTTTGTCAAAAGCAATCAATTCCTCATTGCTGAAGGCATTATCCAGAGACAGCATGGGCACTTCGTGTCTTATTTCGGAAAATTCACTGAGCGGCTGTTCGCCGACCCGTTGCGTGGGCGAATCGGCCGAAACCAGGTCGGGATGCTTCTCTTCCAGCCTGCCGAGTTCCTGAAATAACCGATCATATTCCGCGTCAGGCACCATCGGCTCATCCAGGATGTGATAATGGTAACTGTACTCACTCAGCAGTCGCCTGAGTTCCGTTATTCGCTTCTCAGCCGAATCCATGATGATCTCTTAAACACAAATGGGGGAAAGATGCCGACTTATCCTCACGAAACCAAAGCTTCATCCGGGGTTGGCGTTTACCGGCAGGACGGTGGAAACGGGGCTTATGCAGATGCCGCCATTTCAACCGCTTCATCAATGTCAACGGACACCAACCTGGATACGCCTGGCTCATGCATGGTTACCCCAAGCAACTGCCGGGTGATTTCCATGGTGATTTTATTGTGCGTAATAATAATGAACTGCACGTCTTCCGACATTTTATTAACCATCTCACTGAACCTGGCCACGTTATTATCGTCCAGGGGCGCATCCACCTCATCGAGAATACAAAATGGCGCAGGATTCAGTTTGAATATGGAGAACACCAGGGCTACGGCAGTCAGGGCTTTTTCGCCGCCGGACAGGAGGTGGATGTTACTGTTTTTCTTCCCCGGTGGTCTGGCCATGACAGTCACTCCGGTTTCCAGCAGATCATTACCGGTCATTTCCAGATAGGCATGACCACCGCCGAATAAAATCGGGAAGTTTTCCTTCAGGTTGGCATTCAGTTTGTCGAAAGTTTCCTTGAAGCGGGTACGCGTTTCCTTGTCAATCTTGTGAATAGCACCTTCCAGGGTCTCCAATGCGGTGCTTAAATCCTCGTGCTGGCTGTCCAGGTACGTTTTCCGCTCGGCAAGCTGTTCATATTCGTCAATCGCAGCCAGGTTGATGGCGCCCAAACGCTGAACCCTGCGCTCGACACTGTCGATTTTTTCCTGCCACAGGTTCTTGTCAGCGTCTTCATCCAATCCTTCAAGCAAATCCTGTGGGGTGTGGTCCATGGCCTCCAACTGCTCTTCAACCGTTTGCAATCTTACCCTGGTTTCCTGGTGATGGATCCTGACTTGTTCCAACCCGGAACGCATAAGCTGGATTTGCTGTTCATGTTCATTGCGTTCCTGTTCTTTGTCCCTGAGCTGTTTTTCCTGTTTCTGAACGGCCTCTCTTGCCATTGTCAGCCCGGTTTCGGCATTCATTTTTTCGGAAAGCCTGACATCCAGGGTCTGGCTTAGATCCTGTAACGGACCATCTTGTGCAAGCAGGTCGGATTCCAGTTCCCGGATACGCTCCCCGATACCGGAGATGTGTATCTCGCTTCGCTTTATCGCCTGTTCCATCGAGGTCTTTTGCGACCTGAATGATTCCAGTTGCAAGGCAATTTCGTGGCTGTCTTCATGGGAGCTCTGCCATTGCGCCCGGGCATTATCGAGGATCTGCTTATGCTCGGATCTTAATCCTTCCAGCCGGTTGCGCTCTTCGTCGAGCTTTTTCCCTGATTCCCTGCCCTGTTCCAGGCGGTTTTCCAGGTCTTTTATTTCTTTCCTGTCATCATCTTCCTGTAGTGCCATGCTCCGAAGTTCTTCATCCACCTGCCTGGCCCTGTTGTCCCATTGCTCGAAACGGGTCTTGTACTCGGTATAGCGCGCCCTGCTTGCGGCGGCATGCTCCTGCTGCTCATTCACCTGTTCCAGCAACAGGCCGGATTTTTGTTCAGTCGCATCAACCATTCCATTCTTCTCCGCCGCAGCCTCTTCCAGTGATTTAATTTCTTTTTCCTGTTTCAGCCGGCGGCTTTTCAGTTGCGACAGTTCCTGCTCTCTCGATAATATGCCGGAAGCAGCATCTCCGGAGCGGTGAATCCTCATCCAGTAGTTGTTTAACCAGACGCCATCTCTTGTGACGACAGACTCGTTTTCATCCAACTCCGTACAGATATTCATTGCCTGATCGAGGTCCTCCGCCAGGTAAATCCCACCCAGTACGGCTTCCAGCGAATGTGCGGCGCTCACCTTGTCAATGAGCCTGGGATAAGGTTTGGGAGCGTATTTGACAGGGTCGGCATTATTGAGCAGCAGGCCGACCTTGCCGGCCTCCAGGGTTGCCGCCGCCTCGCCCGCTTCGCGCAAATTATCAACGCTGATATCCTGCAGACGACCTCC
This sequence comes from Gammaproteobacteria bacterium, assembly GCA_965248145.1. GTDB lineage: Bacteria > Pseudomonadota > Gammaproteobacteria > Eutrophobiales > Eutrophobiaceae > JAAXHV01. The sequence goes on from OZ252091.1 coordinate 2,397,215, forward strand.
GGCTACCATCTCAAACGCAGTCTCCCAGCCCTCCCGCACCTCAAGACCTTCAATCAGGCGGGGAGCTTTACCCAGACCCAGGACCGATAACCATTGCTGCAAGGTTTCCCGGTAATCCATGGAATCTTCGTGTTGCAATGCTTCGAGTGAGGCAATTTTGCTTTCATTCTTCTGGTAATGCGCGCGTACTTCCAAAAGCTGAGAGTTGATACGCCCTACCTCAGCCCGGTATCGTTGCAGCTCTGCCGACGTCCGGTTTTGCTCAGCTTTTCTTTGTTCCAGCAAACCTTCACTTTCCGAATTGGCTGCGGATAATTGTGCCATCTGCTCCTTCAGTTCGTGGAAATCAAGTCCTCCGGTTTCTTCGTAAAGGATGTTGCGGCGCTGATCAAGCTCCTGCAAACCGGTGAGCAGCAGTTCAATACGCGTCTCATCCACCTTGACCTGCTGGTCAAACTCAGCCATGGCCCGGTTCAGGGAATCCCACTCGTATTGCCGGGCCTGCATTGTCTCTTCAGCCTGGTTAAGCAAGTCATAAGCCTCACTGCCCCGGGACCTGGCCTCTTCTAACCGTGGTTCCCGTACCCGGGCTTTTTCCGTGATCGCGATTAAGTCCTTCCTGTCGTCTTCCAGTTGTCGTTGCAGCGCCAGTTCGGTCTCTCTTGCTTTATCGATGTCCGTTTTTGATGTCTCCATCCGCTCCCGGGCATGGTTAATCCGTTGCTCAGTGTGGGAGACGTCACTGCCGATTCGATAAAATACGGCTTGAGCCTGGTTAAATGCCTCGTTTGCCGCGCTGTAATTTTCCCGCTGTGTTTCAATTTCCGCCTCTATCCGGCGCAGTCCGGCCAACTCCTCGTCAACTTTGTTTTCGTGGGTATGTACTATTTCCGCTTTTTCCTTTGCATCGGCCAATAATGCTCTCCAGTTCAACGCGAGTAATTCCGCCTTTAACCGGCGTTCTTCCTGCTTAAGCTCCTTGAACCGCTCCGCTGCCTTTGCCTGCCGCTGTAAATGTTCCAGTTGCCGCTCCAGTTCTTCACGGATATCCGTGAGCCTGCTGATATTATCCCGCGCATGTCTGATCCGGTTTTCTGTTTCCCGGCGGCGTTCCCTGAACTTCGATATCCCCGCTGCCTCTTCAAGAAAGGTGCGCAGTTCTTCCGGCCGGGCTTCTATCAGTCTTGAAATCACCCCCTGCTCAATAATCGAATAACCGCGCGGACCCAGACCCGTACCCAGAAAAATACCCTGGATATCCTTGCGCCGACAGCGAATGCCGTTCAGGTAGTATGTAGAAATCGTATCCCTGTTCAACAATCGTTTTATGGATATCTCGGAATAACCGGCATAAGGCCCGCCAACCTTGCCCTCGGAGTTGTCAAAAAGCAATTCCACGGAGGCCTGTCCAACCGGTTGTCTGGCGCTCGAACCGTTGAAAATAACATCAACCAACGCATCCCCGCGCAGGTGTTTGGCGGAACTTTCGCCCATTACCCAGGTGACGGCGTCTATAATATTGGATTTACCACAGCCATTCGGACCGACGATCCCGACAAGGTTGTCAGAAACCAGCAAACTGGTAGGATCAACAAAGGATTTGAAGCCGGCGAGTTTGATTTTGCGTAATCGCATGAAAGATAACCATACCGCTTACAAAAGCCGGATACAAGTAAATCTATACATAAAGTAATTTATTATATTTATCTCATATATTATTGTAATATAAAATATTTTATAGATTACATTAAGTTGTTTATTAAACTTGAACAAAAAAAAATTGCTTTTTTATGTTATTTTTCGCAGATAAAATCACGGAGAAAACAGAAGTATGGCGACAACCGCATCTAAAAACCTGGAAACCTTTGAAAACCCGAAACCGGAGCGGGACTACACCATTAACATGACGTTACCTGAGTTTACCTGTTTGTGTCCCATGACAGGACAACCGGATTTTGCTACCTTGCATATCCAATACGTACCGGACCGGCTGTGTGTTGAATTGAAATCACTCAAACTCTACATCTGGTCGTATCGCGATGAGGGTGCGTTCCATGAGGCCGTGACCAACCGGATTCTGTCGGACCTGGTGTCTGCCGTATCACCAAGGTATATTAAATTGACTGCTGACTTTAACGCCCGCGGGGGGATCACTACCACGGTAACCGCGGATCATAAAAAAGATGGCTGGAGCGCCCGGGAACCGGTAACATTACCCTCATAAAGCAGCCCTCATGCTTCTTATCGGCAGGAAATATGAGAAAGATTAAACAATACGTGACAAATGTTCTTAAATAAGTATGATGCGCGTTTACTGAATTACTGACAAGAGGTAAAAGCATGACCGGCAGTACACAGACGACAACGAAGAAAACGCGGAGTGCGAAAAGTGCTCAACCAAAAGTTACTTCGGATAAAGTGACGAGTGCAGCGAAGAAAACCGCTGCTACAAGTAAAGTCATGCAGAAGGAAACCCCTGCTACAACTAAAGCCACACAGAAGAAAACCCCTGTTGCAAGGAAGAAAGGCGCCGTAGACAGTAACAAGGTTGCCGCGAAAAAAGTCGTTGCAAGGGAAAAACCTCAAAAGAAAGTCTCACCCTACAAGGAAGCATCAGGGGAAGATTATATGAATGCGGCCCAGGTCGAGCACTTCCGTAATTTATTGATTGAATGGAAGCAAAACCTGATGGAGGAAGTGGAACGAACCGTACACCACATGCAGGATGAGGCTTCTAATTTTCCCGATCCCAATGATCGCGCTACCCAGGAAGAGGAGTTTGCCCTGGAATTGAGGACGCGGGACCGGGAACGCAAACTCATTAAAAAAATCAATGAATCCCTGATCACGCTGGAAACCGGCGATTATGGCTATTGCGATGTCTGTGGCGGTGAAATAGGCATTAAACGTCTGGAAGCAAGGCCCACGGCAACCCTGTGCATCGATTGTAAAACCCTGGATGAATTGAAAGAACGCCAACAGGCGTGAGCCGGATAAAACACTACATGTGCTAGCCGTTAACGGGCAACGTCTGCCCGACACCGGCTGGTTTAACGGGCGCAGGCTGTCATGCTCTGGGTATTGAAAAAGCGTACAGCTGCGGCCAAGGCCATTCGGTCCGCATTATTCCTTGAAGAGGTCGGAGTGGGAACCGGTGCGCACCAGATGTAATTCACTACCCTCGATACGATAAATCAGGAGCCAGTCCGGTTCGATGTGGGCTTCCCGGTAACCTTTCCAGATCCCCCGTAGCGGATGATCGCGATCTCGCGCGGACAATGGGTCCTGTCGGATCAAAGCAGTCAATAATGTTCGCAGTCCGGCCATGTCCTTGCCTCGTTTCCCGGCCTTCCTGATGTCACGCTTGAACTGCGTGGACCGAACCGGGATGAGCACCTTAGACGCCGATATCCCGGAACAATTCCTCTGTGTTGTTGAAGCGTTTGCCTTTTCCCTCGGCCAATTCCTTCATGGCTTTGACGGTAGTGGTATTCGGCGCCTGGACAGTGAACGGCAAACGCTTTTCTTCTGCTACTCGCAACAACAGCAACCGAATCGCATCGGACATTGACAAACCCATGGCCTGAAGTGCTTCCGTGGCTCGCGCCTTCGTATCGCTATCTATCCGGGCGCGCACGATAGTGTTGGAATTCATCTTGACATCCTTCTTTATTAAGGTGGTTCCAGTGTAGCTACATATACTAACAGTGTCAAGGAGGAAGTCAGGAACAAGCTGTGCCTGACCCGGCGCGCCCATCAACGCCGCGACTATCCGAACAGTGACGTCGTCGCGAGCGTGCAATCCATGCGTGATTGCGATTCGACATTCTCGTACAATACCTTTACATCGATCTGGTGTGCATTGCGACCCGTCCGCATCAAATCCTGGTAGGCCGTCATTTTTCTCGCCAGTTTCAGCGCCGTGAATTAACCCCGCAACCATGGGGCTGCCCAGACTGTTGTGTAATAGAGGCATCTCCAGAAAGCGCTTCAGATCGGCCAGGATCTCGTCAAGTGTTATTGGCGCCGATGTCATTGGCTCACTACCGCCTGGACGGATGAATGTTCAGATAGTCCAGCAGCACCTGCTGTGATAACGGTGAGCGGGGTTGTTGCCGAACCGCTAGGGCAATAGTGCAAAATCGCTAAGTTATAAATGGACCGGTTTTATGGTGCAAGGTCAACTGGCATTCGCCAGTACGACGAGGGGACAGGCATCCGTCAGAATCATAGCAGCGAGATGATACTGAATGAGCGACTGACTTTCAGGGGTTTGAATTGTCTTTCCACTCCGGAGCGACCAGTCGGCGGCGGCCGTCGCGGGATAATTTTATTCCCTGTTCATCCAGTTGAAGTCGATCCCAGAGCTGGCAGGTCACCTGCTTGTGCTTCTGGTCCAGGCCCTCACAATAATTGGTATATTCACATACCCTTATCTGGTCCCCTTTCCCCAGCCTGAGTTTAAGAAACCAGTCCGGGTCGGCAAGACTCTGGCGCGCGGCGCCGATGATGTCCGCTTTGCCCTCCCGCAGCAGGGTTTCCGCCTGTTGAAACCCGTGAATTCCCCCGATGACAACCACGGGTGTGGTATATCCGGCCTGGTTGATTGACTCTTTTATTTGCACAACGGAGTCAACGTTTCGGCCGAAGGGACCAAATTCATCGGAAATATAACCGGGCATGCATTCATAACCACTCCGCCCCGTATAAGGATAAGCAGCCCAGCCGACCAGCGGTTGTTTTGCGTCATCAAATTTGCCCCCTCGGGACAGTGAGATGAAATCCATGCCGGCTTGCGCAAATTCGACTGCGAAATATTTCGCATCATCAACGGTGTTGCCATCTTTTATGCACTCATCACTGAGAAAACGACAGCCGACACAGTAATCATTGCCGACCACGCTACGAACGTGCCGGAATACCTCCAAAGGCAACCGTACCCGGTTTTGCCGGACGCCGCCATAGCCGTCCGGACGCCGGTTTGTCGCGGAGAGAAATGAGGCCATCGTATAAGCATGGGCGTAATGGAGCTCAACTCCGTCAATACCCGCTTCCTGAGCGCGCCGGGTGGCCTGGGCAAACAGGTCCGGCAATACCCCAGGTAAATTTTTCACATGAGGCAGGTGCAAATCAGTAACCCGTTCCCGGTAACCCACTCGCAAGGCTTCCAGTTCCGCAACAGTCAATATCTCGTCCAACTCAGTGTCAGGCAACCGGGCCAGGTGTTCCCTGATCCGTTCTTCCGTCCAGTCATGGGCATTAAGCCTTTTTCTGTGCTCATCGGTAACAGCCAGAAACCGGCCAAAATATTTGGCCGGATCAGGGCGCCGGCGGATAGCCAGAAAATCAATGACCTGGATAAGCAACCGCGTCTTTCCCCGGCTGGCGACTTTTACCACTTCAGCCAGTTCTCTTAGTCCCGGAATAAACCGATCATCGCCTATACGCAGCAAGGGTCCGCTGGGTATATCACGGATGCCGGTGGCCTCAATGACAATGGCGCCCGGTTGTCCCCTGGCGAAGCGTTCATACCAGTCAAGCACGTCATCAGTGACAAAACCATCTTCATTGGAACGCCAGGGCACCATGGCCGGCACCCAGGTCCGCTGTTCCAGGGTCAGTGGACCAAGCTTGACCGGGGTAAACATCAGGGCGGAGCCGGCCTCAACCGCATCGGGGTTTGCTCCGGGCTGCGGCTTGTACTTTATTCTCTCAGGTGGTTTCCACATGCTGTTTTTATCCGCAGATGACGCAGATTAGCGCAGATTTGTTATGCAACAGAGTATACAGACTGGACCGGGAAGACTGACAGACCTGTTTTCTCTGTGTTTTCTGTGGCTTTTATATTTATCTGCGGTCATCTGCGTCATCTGCGGATAAAATTTATGCTGAACCGGCCATATAATGTTTCCAGGCTTCAAATTCATGCCGGAAGACGATGTCACTGGTACCCCGGGCCTGGATGGTGCCGTCATCGTTATGCTGGTCACGACCGAAGTGGCGGTGCTGACTCACCCAGTCGGATGCTTCCGTCTGCAGGCCGTGCTGAATGCGGTGATAGACTTCATAATCATCATGGCCGGCTATGGAAAACGGCGAAAAAATAAGCTGGTTATACAACACCGACGTATGCAGCATATCCTCCGACACGCCACCAAGCTTGAATGTCCAGGTCTCCTGTATGGTTTTATTGACGGCGACAGGCCGGTAAACCCGGATGGTCTGTAACGCACTCTTGAAAGCGATGCACGGATAGATGATGGTATTCTGCCGCTGCATGGCTAAAATCCGGTTGGTTTTCTCCTCGCCGTAGACCTCTACCATATCCCGCACGTATTTGGATTCCCGCGGATATCCGATATGGATAGTGGCATTGCCGCCGGACCAGGTATGCCCGTTGCCGCAAGTCGTCATGGCAATTGTGTCGAAAAACTCATAACTGGAGCCGAAGGGTTCCAACATGGCCAGGGGCAGGGGTTTTTCATTTTCAGGAAACTCCCGGGCCAGTTGTTTTGCCGGTTGCCAGGCGGATTGGTGGGTTACTGCCGGATGCAGGTTATCGGACACGTTTTCCAACAGGATCTTCCAGTTGGCATCGTGCTCATAGCGTAATATACCGCCGGTGATCTCTATTTCGCCGGTGGGCGATCTGTCAACGGCATTATCAAACGAAGTAATGGCCGGCCCCAGCCAGCTTGCCAGGTCCGGCCCCTGCTGAGACTGGTTGGCAAATATAAAGCCGCGATAAATCTCGACCCGGGCGACCCGGCGGACGTTGGTTAGCGGATTATTTCGGTTAAATGTCGAGCCCGAATACCCCTCCTCCCTGGGAATATGCAGCAGGATGCCGGCCGTATCGAACACATAACCGTGATAGGCGCAACGCAATTGCTGTGCATGGCCGCAAGCCTCGCCGGCCAGTTGCGCGCCCTTGTGGGCACAGCGGTTATACAATACATAGACCTTGTTGTCTGTGTGGCGGGTGACAATCACCGATTGCCTGCCGAGCGTGGTGGTAAAGTAATCTCCGGGTTTTTTGACCTGACTCTCATGTCCGATATAGATCCATGCCCTGCCCCAGATACGTTCCATTTCCAGCTCAAAAATGGCAGGGTCCGTATAAACGCGCTTATGTACCCGCGCCGGCTCAACCAGCGATGCTATCTCTTCATTACTGATTGATGTTTTCATGTAGGAAGCACGCAGCAGCGCTACTTCACCGCCAGCCCCAGCAGTATGGTGGTCGTACAATGATAAACGTTGTTGCTCGCGCCCATGCACCAGTTGATATCGTTGCTCTTGGCGGGAAAATAATTCGGCAGGTCTCCCTCGTTGCGATTACACATGCAGCGATTACAGGTGCTCTTACCGCAGCAATCGTTATAGGCGATGATGTAATCACGCCCGTCTGCGGGGTTCTTGCAAGTCCCCACCCAGGTCATCGGCGCCATTTCTGTTCCGGGCGGACAACTGGTATGACTGCCTCCACAGCAGGTACACAAAAAGCCGTCCATGCCACAGTTGCGCCAGTATTCACATTTACCCGGGTCGCCTTCTGCGCCCTGGATTGACTGCTCATCCGGCGCGGTATCCGCCCTGGCAACGGGCAGTAAAGGAATTGTCCCGGCGCCGACCAGCAGCCCTCCGGTCTTCCATAAAAAGCTCCGGCGAGACGTGAGACGCGCCAGGGAGCGGGTTTTCTGCTGAAACCAGCGATCAAAAAACTTCATCATTCCCCCTCAAGGTAGTTATCGGAGTTAGCCGTACTTATCCTCTGTAACGGCGGCACCTGAAGCAAAGACGGCACTACTCCAAGCTCGTCAGCCGAACGAAGGTATTCGCCTGAAGTCGCATCGTAGATATCCAGACTGCTCAAATCTTCAGTAATCGTATAAAGCAAGGGGACATCATCCTGGCTCACGGTAATTGCCGAGCTGGAATGGTTGGTTTTTATCTTCCTGATCTGTTTTTGCGTCGTTAAATCATAGAGCCAGATTTCAGATCCCGGGGCCTCATAGGAAAAAAAATCGCCCTGATGCATCAGTAAATACAGGTGCTGTCTTTCATTATGAAGAGACACCGGTTGCCATCCTCCGATACGCCAGTCCGCCCCTCTTTCCTCCTTATCCAGGTACCACCAGGGTTCGGGGAAAACCGGCTTATCGCCGGAGACATCCACCCGGTGGATTTTCCCCAGCACCGACACAAAATACCAGGTGTCGCCATGACGCACTCCCGTCTCCAGGATCGGATCCTGATGCACGTCAAAAAAAGGCTCACTTCTCTCAATGCCTGCCTCCAGGCCCTCATCGGTAAGCTGCACCAGCATTATTGAGCCATCACTACACAATGCGAAAAAACGCCTGTCACCCGCCGGGTATGCCATCGCACAACCCGGAATCATGATCTCCGTGGTGAACTGCCGCTTGTCAAGGTCCACGATGCTCAGCGAAGTCGCCGGGGTCAGGTTGAAAACCGCCATGAACCGGTCATCATCGGTCAGGGCCGAATCCGCCAGTCTCGGCAGCGTGGAAGCGCGTTTTGGAGGAATTTCTACTTCAGCTACGGGCAGCAATGTGAACGGGTCATAAATACTGACGACATCAGTCCGCTTGCCCCGCGTGGTCCTGGCGTAATAGGTTTCAGCCGAGTAAATTTCCCGGTAATGCCGGGGTATATTCAAGGCATTGAAGGAATACCCGGTATTCAGCATACCCAACACCCGGGCAGTATCTCCGTCATACAGATAAGCGCGCCCGTCCGGCATGGAGCTTGCAGCAAAATCAGCAACCCAGACCCAGTGCGGATGCAGCGTGTCCGGCAATGTTGCGACCTTGCCGAAAATGTCTTTAGCCAACGGCGCCGTGCTGACGTCCATAAATTCGCTGTTGTCAACCGGGACCGATGGAAGTGGCGTGGTTTCCCCGGCGGACGTGGCCGCCTGTTCCGCTTCACAACCGAACAGGAACAGGATAGCTGAAAACAGCCAGATGTATAAAGAAGCGTTACCTCGAAACCCGGGAGTTTTATTCAGGTCATTCATAACTGTTTTCCAAACGGTTTGTTTATCATCTCCCATATACAGGTATATTTCAATAAGTTTGACCAGGCCAATCCAATGTTTTTTCAATCAATCCCGGGTGTTGAGAGAAAATTATTGCCATAATCGAAATATGTATGTTATAAGTATAATATGCATTTTGAATGGAATCAAAACAAGGCTGAAGTCAACAAGGACAAGCATCAAGGGGTAACATTTGATGAGGCGATATCATGTTTCTTTGATCCTGATCAAATTGCATTTTATGACCCGGATCATAGTGATGACGAAGATCGGGAAATCCTTATTGGTCACTCTGACCAAGGACGTTTGCTGACGGTATGCTATACACTTCGGGATAATGCCATCCGTATAATCTCGGCACGTAAAGCCACTAATCATGAGGTAGAAGATTATGCGCGAAGAATATGATCTGAAAAAACTGAAAGTAAAGCGTCGTGGCCTGTTGCCTGAACTCCAGGATGAAAAAGGAAAACCAGTAAAAGTCAGGATAACGATATCTCTGGATCAAGATATTGTGGAATACTTTAAGCAGTCTGCTGATGAGACGGGATCTTTACCCTATCAAACCCAAATTAACCAGGTATTACGTAAGGCCATTGAAAAAAGCCAACAAGATGATGTTGAAACAGTAAAGCTGGAGCTGTTGAAAGACGCAGATTTTATACGCGCAGTTGCTTATCAAATCAGTATTGTGTACCACCAATAGGCGCTGTCCCATGTCCAACGAAATTACAAGCCAAAAGATTCAGGTTAAGAAAATCTTCAATACAGACTGGTTGCCTGCGGTAGAATTTAAGCGCGTGCGTGAATCTGCGAAAATTATGAAAAGGGAAAAACGGCGGAGGCTCCGTGAGTCCGGTCTGGGCGTATAATTCCATTTGTCTAAACCTTAAACTGAGAAATTCCGCAAGATGAAGCTGAATCGCAGGCTGTTTACTATTCTCGGCCCCGGGTTGTTGATGGCTGCTGCTGCCATCGGTGTATCTCACCTGGTGCAGGCCACCCGAGCCGGCGCCATGTACGGGATGGATTTGTTGCTGTTCATCCTGCTGGCTTTTGTCATGAAATACCCTACTTTCCGCTTCGGACATGAGTATGGCCATGCGACCGGACAACATTTGCTGACCGGGTTCCGCAAACAGGGAAACTGGGCAATACTACTGTGTAGCGTGATAATATTTTGCGTGATGTTTACCGGGTTTGCGGCAGTCCTGATGGTAACTTCAGGGCTGGCAGTTATCAGTTTTGACCTGGACCTGCCTATCCCTGTCGTCGCTGCGTGCATCTCCGTTTTTTCCGGCGCCTGCCTGGTGGCAGGACGGTATAGATGGATGGATGGCATCGTGAAGGTTTTGCTCCTTATCCTGTTTATCTCGACCCTTACGGCAACGGCATTATCCCTGCCCTTGATTGAATGGCAGCAAACCGACATCCTCACTCCGGACATATTGAACAGGTCGTCGCTGCTGTTTCTGGCCGCCTTGATCGGGTTTATGCCGGCGCCATTTGAAACATGCCTCTGGCAGTCTTTATGGATACTGGAAAAAGATAAACAGGAGAACCTGTCAAAGGCCGAGGTAAAACTGGACTATCATGTCGGCTATTTCTCAACGCTGTTGACTGCGGTCTGCTTTCTGATGCTTGGGGCTGCCGTGATGCACGGGTCCGGTCAGCAGTTCTCATCCTCTTCAGCCGATTTTTCGGCCCAGCTTATCAGCATCTATACTTCACTCCTGGGTCAGTGGACCCAGCCGATCATTGCCGTAGCCGCCTTCGCCGTGATGCTGTCAACGGTGCTGGTGATCCATGATGGGTACCCGCGCACCGTGTGCGCCCTGATCGACTGTTTTCGAGAGAAGGAATTATCGGAGAAACTGCGGTTCAGAATCTATTTCGCCTCAATCTTCGCGATGATCCTGGTTTCTCTATCCGTCATGCTGTTTTTTATCCAGTCCTTCAAAACCCTGATCGATATCGCGACAACCCTGGCATTTCTCACCGCGCCCGTACTGGCCTGGTTGATTCACCGGTCCATGCACTCGGAGGACGTACCGGCAGCTATGAAACCCGCCCCGGCTCTGACCCGCTACAGCGTTGTCTGTGTCTGGGCTATGACTTTGTTTGCGGTTTTCTATCTGGGCTTACACCTGCTTTAAATATAAGGGGCAGCAGCAACAAACACAAATCATCTGATACGGGTCAACCCGGATTTCTCACAAGGCCAGTGAGCCCAGGCTGGCGCCGCCACAGATGTACCAGGTCTGCCCCGTGATAAATCCACTGTCTTCCTCGCATAAAAACGTAACCACCCGGCCGATGTCTTCGGGCGTACCCAGTCGTTTGACCGGAACGCTCTCTGCGATCCTCGTCTTTTGCTCGCTGTCTTCCGGGACCAGTTCATGAAACATGTCCGTCACGATAGGGCCGGGAGCGACGCAGTTTACGGTGATCCCGTCTTTCGCCAACTCCAGTGCCCAAGTGCGCACCATCCCGATTTGTCCTGCCTTGGTCGCGGCGTAATTCGTCCTGGTGACCAGCCCGAGGACACCCCGGGAAGAGATCAGGATTATCCGTCCGAACTGTGCGGCCTGCATGGCCGGAACAAATTGTTGCGTCAGCGTAATGGCGCTGCCAAGGTGTAGCTGGGTCAGGTAATCCAGGTCTTCAATCTTTACGTCTTCCAGTAAATCCGGCCTGATGACGCCGGCATTATGGATGAAGTTCGTCACTTCATGCCGGGCAGCGATTTCCATGCCGATATCCCCGGTGGCCTCCCGGTCCGCCAGGTCTGCCGTGTAATTGGTCAGGCGCTCATGGGAAAACGCCGGGACCTGCCGGGAAATATTGACCACCCGGTAACCGCTGTCCAAAAAACGCCGGGTAATATCGGCGCCGATACCCCGGTTGCCGCCGGTAACGACGACCACTTTACTGTTTCCTGTCATGTTTCAGTCCTCCAGGATCGCATTGAATTCGGCCGCCGGCCCTGTGTCCGGCGGCGTTGCTAAAAAAACGGCCTGGCCGGATTTATCCAGCCTGCCGGATACCCGTACCCTGCTCCCCGTCTGCAAGGATGCCGCGGCCAGGTATACAATCAGGACCGGGCCGCAATCGAGTTTTACCATCCCCACGCGCAGAGGCAGTTTATCCTTGAAAAACCGGTTGGTGCTGGCATGGGATGTCGTCCAGGAAAGTACCTTTCCCAGCGCATTCACCTGTTCCCACAATAGTGCGCTGCTCAGGCAGTGATGGCAGAACTCCTGCGGAGGATACTGGACCTCATGGCACCTGGCGCAGACTTGCAGTTTGAATAACCCCTCGCCCGCTGCCTGGTTGACCTGCCGCCAAAGATGGGACCGTTCGGCCGGCGGTATTGGTTGGTCGGTCATTTATTCCCCCTCTCCAGGATAATGGCGCTGGTGCATAAGCACCGATCATAATTAACCATGCCGTAACCGCTGGCCATACCGGTCTTTGCCCCGACAACCTGGTTGGGCAACCCGGTTGAGGTCAACTGGCGGATCGCTTCAACCGTGCCAAGGAAACCACCGGCGGCGCCGGCCTGACCCGCGGACAGTTGCCCGCCGGATGTGTTGTGAGGCAGGCCTCTCCCGTTCCAGGTCAACGGATGAGAGCGTACGAATTCCGGCCCCCTGCCCTTTTCACAAAACCCCAGGTCTTCCATCTGGATCATGGAAATGACCGGATAATCATCGTAAGTCTGCAAAAAATCGATATCGCCGGGGGCAAGGTCCGCCTGTTCATACATCTCATCACGATATAACCGCCACCCTCCGCGAAAATGCACGTCATCTTCAAACCAGGCGTTGTGCCGCTCTCCCGCGGCCAGGATTCGGGCATAAGGGAGTTGCAGGGACTCGGCCCGGTCAACCGTCATGACCAGGAAGCCATCCGCGCCGGCAACAGGCATCACACAATCGAACAAGTGCAACGGCTCGCTGATGGGACGAGCGTTCAGGTAGTCATCCATCGATAGCGGAGTGTTGAAAACAGCCGTGCCGGCGGCCAGGGCGTTTTCCCGCTGGGCGACACAAATACGGCCAAAATCCTCCCGCTCTGCCCCATACTTCTCCATATAGTTGCGGGTAATCATGGAAAAAATGGTATTCGGCCCATTGGCGCCGTAGGGAAACACGGCATCCGTTGAAAACCGGCTGAAATTTTTGACCAGGTCAACAAATGTGTCGGCGCCGGCCGTATCTGCTCCGATACAGGCCACGATATTCGCATCGCCGGCCTGAACTGCCCGGGCCGCCCGCCGGGCGATCACCGGGCCGCTGGCGCCTCCCATCGGCACCTGTTCCAGCCAGCCTGGCGAGATATCGAGATATTCGGTCATGCTGACAACGCTGTCGGGCGCCAGGGTAAAACTGGCTATGGCCAGGCCATCGATATCATGTTTTTGCAACCCGGCCCTTTCAATCAGTTTTGCAAAAGTGCTGCCAAAAAACCAGGCGGCGCCGCGCTCACTCCGCCGTACGTACGGCAAACTGGTTGGCGCGACCAGCGCTATATCCCCATAAGGCCGGGTTCGTGTCATTCTCTCTTCAACCCCCGGCGTTTGTACGTCCTGAGATCGATGCCTCTACCGTCTTCCACCAGTTTATTGGCGAGGGTCTTGATTTCGCCGCGTTGCAGTTTCTGTGATACCGTCATGGGTAACTCGTTCATAAACAGGAAATAGGCCGGCGTTTTGTAGTAGACCAGGCCCTCGCCACAAAACGTGAACAATGCCCTGGCCGTATCTTCCTCAGAATCAAGCCCTTCAACCCGGGCATGGGTTTCATTCAGGATAACACACGCGCCGACTTCCTCGCCGCGCATCTCATCATATATTGGCGTTACCGCACAATTGGCTACGGCGGGATGCTGGAACAGGACGTTCTCCACCTCCACCGCGGCGATATTTTCACCGCTACGCCGGATAATGTTTTTGCGCCGGTCAACAAAATGAAAGGAGCCGTCCGCGCTGGTGCGTACGACGTCACCGGTGTGGAAATAACCGCCTTCCCAGACCCGGGCCGTTTCCTCCGGGTTTTTGTAATACCCGGAAAAGAAGCCCTTACCGGGATTGTCTCCCCGGGCGCGGATCAGCAGCTCACCGGGTTCGCCCGGTTCGACGTCATTACCCTGCTCATCCACCAGGCGATACTCGATAACTTCCGGCGCCCTGCCAATGGAGCGCGTGCCGATATACCGGGGTTCCTTGTTGGCGGTGATACAGACGTACGTGCCGGTTTCCGTCATGGCCCAACCCTCCACCAGGGGAAAACCAAAGCGTTCTTCAAAGCGTTGCAGGTGTTTCGGATCAACCCCCGCGCCGAAACCGAATTTAATCTGCTGTCCCAGGTTGTCATCCGCAGTCTCAGGCTGGTTCAGCAAAATCGCCGGGATCACCCCAAGATAATGCAGACAGGTCGCGTTTGACTCGCGCACCGTGTCCCACCAACTCGATGCGTGAAAACGATCCAACTGGATAATGCAACCACCGCTCATGATCATCGCCATCATGGAACACAGGGCATTCATGTGTACCAGGGGCAACGGCGTCAGCATTCTCTCCTGCCCGTAGGTTAATTCGCAGTAACCATCGATATTGGCATACCACTCCCCCATGCAGGTGAAATACTCATTGTTCAGCATGCAACCTTTCGGCGTTCCTGTCGTGCCGGAGGTGTAAAGAACGGCAACCTCGGTGTTCCTGTCGGGTTTTGCCGTTGCTGCCGCCAGGTTACAAGGTGGCAAATCCGCCATTGATTGTGTATCCGCAATCGGTATATCAGCCTCTTGTGCGGATAAGGCTTCACGCACTTTTTCCCGGTAATGGGGCAGGCACAGGACGAGACAGGCATCGCTGTGATTGATCACGTAGGCGATTTCGCGGGGCAAAAAACCGGAATTGACCGGCACCACGCTGACCCCAAGCTTATTCAGTGCCAGGAAGTGCAGAAAAAACTCAGCCCGGTTGTCCAGCATAACGGCAATCCGCTGGCCGTGACCGTATCCTGCTGCGGCATATTGCTCGCTCAAGCCATCGATATCGTCCAAAGCCTGTGTATACGTATAATCAACAGGGCCTGGATGGTATTCCCGCGAGGCCTGGCGCGGGATATGCAGGAAAGCCTGTGTGGAGACCTTCTCTCTGGTTTGCAGAAACTCTTCGAATACCGTAGTCATCACTTAATCACTCGATAGTTACGGGGATACCCCTACCTGGGAACGCCGCAACTGTTCATCAAAGGCGTTTGCTTCGGCCCTGGCTCGCGGGCTTTTATCCGTTACCGAGAAAATCCAGGCACACAGAAAGCAAGCGCCCATGGAAAACAGAGTCGGGTAGCTGTAAGGAAACAACGGCTCTGCAAACCCCAGTACGTTTACCCATACGGTCGGACCGAGGATGATCAGAGTGACGGCAAGCAGCAAACCGGTATAACCACCGAATAAGGCGCCCCGGGTCGTAAACCCTTTCCAGTACATGAACAGGAACAGGATGGGGAAGTTGGCGCTGGCGGCAATCACCAGCGGTAGCGTGGCAAGTACGGCCACGTTCTGGCCCTTGAACAGGATCGCCAGCAGTATGCCAATAATACTCAGGAATATCACGGTCAACCTGGAAACGCGCAACTCCTCCGCCTCAGTGCAATTGCCGTTTCGTATAACGCCGGCGAACAGGTCATGGCTTATGGTAGCCGCGGCAGACATCATCAAGCCGGAAACGACGGCAAGTATGGTTGCGAAAGCAACCGCACAGATGAAACCCATGAATATATCGCCGCCTATCAACTGGGACAAGTAAATCGCGGCCATGTTGCTGCCGCCCGCCAGCTTCAGTCCCCCTTCGGTAAACGTCGGGTTATTCACCAGCAGAATGATGGCGCCCAGTCCGATAATCAGTACGATTACCTGGAAATAGCTGATGATACCCATTGCCCAGGCTGCGGACCGTCTTGCCTGCACTCCGTCAGGGACGGTAAAAAAGCGCATCAGAACGTGAGGCAGACCGGCAGTGCCGCCGATAAACGCCAGGCTTAACGATATGATGGAAATAATATCCGGGTAAAGCAGGCCGGGTTGCATAATGGCAAGCCCCTGCGGATGAGCGTCAACCGCCAGACGGGCCATTTCATTGATATCAAAGTTGAAAGCAACCAGCACACCGATGGCGAGTAAGGTACCACCCCCGACCAGCAATGCGGCCTTGATGATTTGCACCCAGGTGGTTGCTATCATGCCGCCGAAAGTAACGTATATGGTCATCAGTATTCCGACGATAAGGACCCCGTGAGCATAGTTCAGGCCGAACAGGGATTCGACCAGGCCGCCGGCGGCGACCATCTGCGCAAGCAGGTAGGGTACTGCAACGGCCAGTGTGCCGGTCGCCGCCAGGATCCGAATCGGCCTGGCTGCCAGCCTGACGGAGACCGCGTCCGCGAAGGTATAGGAGCCCAGGTTACGCAGCTTCTCTGCGATCAGCAGCAGCACCACCGCCCAACTCAATATCAGGTTGACGACGAAGAGAATGACATCGAATCCGGCGATAAACATCAGGCCCACCAGCCCGAGAAAAGACGCGGCGGACATATAGTCGCCGGAAATGGCAATGCCGTTCTGCACGCCCCCGATGGTACTGCCCGCGACGTAGAAATCTTTCCTGGAACGGGTCCGGTACGCCGCGTAGACGGTGATGAACAGGGTGGCTATGATGAATAATGCAAACGACGCGATAGCGGGATAGTTCAGGGATCGATCTTCCCCGGCAACCATGGCCGGGACTGTTGCCGGTAGAAACAACAGCGCCATAACGGGGATGGCGGTATATTTCACTCGCCGCAAATCAGTCTTCATCCGCAGAGTTGTGCATATCGACATAAGCCGAATTGATGCGCCGGACGTAGTACAGGGAAGCCCCAAGGACGAGCAGGATGATGGCTAATGCAAAGACAATACCGTTTGAAATGACACTGCCGTTCACTACCGGCGCGCCCATGAACCCCTTTGCATAAACGCAAAGGAAATCAAATAACAGCACCAGGCTGATAAGCACGCTGATCAACACCCGGGACAGCCTGCCGTGCATTTGCCGGAATTTCAGGTAGGAGGCGGAGGCGACGATTTTCTGCTGTTCCGCCGGCATTTATAAATAAATAAGAATGTTCTCCAGCGGCGCATCACAATTCAGCAGGTCTACCCGCTTCGACGCGATCCTGAACTCATCCCCCCCGGTGATAAGCCTGTGTGTGTAGGAGCCGGCAAAAACATCCTGCTTTTCACGCCGGTACTGCAACATGATAAACCGTGAGATGACAATACACTCTCCCGTGGTCTCGTCAAAACTGTCCAGGACGACGTTGCTTACCAGGTGTACGCTGCGGGGCTTGGGTTGCAGGGAAAAAGCGTTGGGATGTTTGTAACGCTTGATCCGTACGGCCCTGAGCAATCCCGTCTCATAAATCAAAGAGACGTGGTTATGCGGGTCCGGTTGTCCCGGCGCCGCCGGCACCCAGTATTCAGCGTCCGCCAGGTACAAGGCGTCCCATTCCTCCCAGCGTTGTTCATCCAGCAGGCGCGCCTCGTGAAACAGAAACTGCTCCAGGGCTTTGATTTCAGGCTGTCGGCCCGGCTGTCCGGATTCCACCACGGCGCTCATTGCAAGGCCTCCTTGCCGATCATATAGTTTTTCCAGGTTTGAAACTGGTGGCGGAAGACCATATCAGAAGTGCCGGCCGCATGTTTTGTCCCATCCTCATCCACCTCCTCCAGGCCGAGATAACGGTGCTGACTCACCCATTCGTTGTCATCCTGTGTTTGTAATCCGCGTTGTAACCGGTGATAGGCTTCATAATCATCGGGTCCGACCAGGTTGGCGTGGGAATTAATCAGGTTGCAATAGGTGATGGAACGTTGGAACAGTTCTTCCGGCGCGCCCATTTGTTTAAACACCCAGGATTCGATCACGGTTTTGTCGACGGCTACGGGCTTCACTACGCGGATTGAAGTGATCGCGCCTTTCAGGGTAAAACTGGGATATACCACGGTGTTATGACGATTCACCGCGAGTATTTCCAGGGACTTCTGCTCGCCATATTTTTCGATCAAGGCGTCCATATACCCGGGGATGGGGGAATACGCGGAATGAATACTGAATTTGCCGCCGGTAACGCTGTGCCCATTATCCCATGCAGTCAACCCCATCTTCTCAAAAAACTCGTAATTATTGGTAAACGGCGCCAGCATCTCCAGTTCAAACGGAACCTCGTCTCCTTCCTGCAGGCGCTCATCGAATACCCGCTTGGCAGTGCCGCTGGAAGACTGGTGCACGATCATAGGGTGCATGGCGTCATTCAGGTTTTCCACGAACATCTTCCAGTTGGAATCATGCAGGTAACGAAAACAGCCGCCGGCGATTTCGATACGACCTTCGGGAGAGCGGTCGGCCAGGTTATCAATGGATACTGCGGCGCCACTCAGCCAGGTTTTCAGATCAGGCCCCGTCGGGGCCAGGCTGGCAAATACCAGGCCGCGGTAACTGTCAACCCGCGGGACCTGCCGCATATTATATTCCGGATTGTTCTTGCCGAACCCGGTGCCGTTGTATGCTTCTTCTTTCGGGATATGGATCAGCGTACCGTCGGTGTCGAACACGTAACCATGATAGCTGCAACGTAATTGTTGCGCCTTGCCGCAACTGTCCCCTATGACCTGTGCTCCCTTGTGACCACAACGATTGAATAATACATGGATTTTACCGTCCTTGTGGCGGGTCATGATCACCGGTTGCCGGCCGATGCTGGTAGCGAAATAATTGCCCGGCTCTTTTACCTGGCTGTCATGTCCCACGTAGACCCAGGCCTTGTTCCAGATACGTTCCAGCTCCAGGTCAAAAATTTCCGGGTCGGTGTAGACGTTTCTATGAACAGAATCTTCTCTGACCAGGCCTGCCAGTTGTTCATCGGTATACTGTGTCATCTTCAACTCTCCCGCCATTCCGGCGTCAGTCGCTCTATCTTTTGATTATAACCGTAGCGCACGGTCAGTCCAATAATACCTCACCGCGCGCTATGGCAATAGCCAGCATTTCCTCCACAATCCCATCCGTCGCCGAAATTCTCACGGAAACGGGTCGGGAAGACGGCCATTCCTGCCTGACAGCCGCCAGGATACGCAACCGGAAACGCATACGGCTCTTGAGATCACCGCCATACTCATCACTGCGCCGGTTTGTGTATGGACTCATGTAACTGTTCTGCTTTATTTCGGATTTATGCTTGACAAGGCTGATCAATATATACTAGATTTGGCAGAAATTTGAAAAACAGGCAGTCATGGAAAAAAGGGACCATAGTATGTTCTACGGAGAGTCAGATATGAATAGCACAAACCTGTATCGAGCGTTGATTCCAGCCGGAGCGGATGAGCAAGTGGCAAAAGAAGCGGCTAACGACAACACAGAGATGGTAATTACCCTCACGGAGCTGAAAATAACGACCAGACTGACTTTGGGGTTGGTTATAGCCCTGCTATTGCTTGAATTACGAATGCTTATCAGCTGAGTCCGAATGGCAGGTGCGCCCCACCGCTATGACGGTGTTGCCTCCGTTGTCATTCCTGCCCCCGCCGTCATTCCCGTGAAAACGGGAATCCAGTAAACAGACAGTCGCTTTAGCGACACATTATGCGGCGTACTCAACCGGATGCGCACCCAAATCTTCGGTTCTCTGTTTCATTTGCCAAAGATCATAGATATTTTGCAGCCGCAGCCAATGGTAGGCATCCGGTTTTCCAAAGGCTGTTTCCAGGCGCACTGCCATTTCCGCCGTGACGGCGCCGTTGCCCTTTAAGATACGATGCAGCGTATTACGGCTTACTCCGAGAGATGCCGCCGTTTCACCGACGGTCAAACCCAATGGCGCAATGACCAATTCTTTTATAATCTCACCCGGATGGGCCGGATTGTGCATATTCATGGTTTATCGCCTCAATGATAATCTTCGTAATCCACTAATTCAGCATCACGTCCTCGGAAACGAAACGTGACACGCCAATTTCGATTGACTTTCACCGCCCAGACGGTCTTACGTCTGCCTTTCAACGGGTGCAAAGCCAATCCAGGTAAATCCATATCATCAGGTTTTTCCGCCGCCTCCAGGTTTGTCAGTATCAACCTGAGCTTTGCAGCATGATTTGCCTGAATGCCGGAGGTTTTACCCGTCTTGAAAAAGTTCTCGATTCCTTTATGGAGAAAACTTTTAATCATGCGTTATAGTGTAATATGTTATATTACAATTTGCAATGCAATATAAGACATTGGAGAATTCCCGCATGGCAATCTTGAACGGTTGTAGTTTTGGGAGTTCCCGGGACACAATACTTAATAGGGAGTCGCCTGCGGCGACATGTTGTTTTACTGGATGCCGGGTCAGGCCCGGCATGGCAATGTGTTTCTGTGGAGTTCTGGGGATAGGAGTTCTGGGGCCCTATTAAGCATAGTGTCCCCAGAATTTAATTTTGACAGTTAGAATAGAGCGCGAAGCAATACGTCAATGTAGACAAGCATCCGGCGCGGAAGGAATCTCGGTTGCGGAATCATGCATCGCCGTGATACCTTGGGATAATATGCTCGTCAGTATACGTCTTCCACTACATGCGTCGCCACTAAACCTATGAAGCCTCGTTATCTTAAAGTCGTAGCAATCGTTCTCAAGAATACATGAACCATCGGTTGAGAGGACACTAGAGAAATGCTCAGATCAACCATCTTTAGCCTATGCGTGCTTATTGCAATGGCATGTTCACCCCTGGTAAACCCAAATCCAGCGCCCCGTACCCTGTTGCAGGTTATGTGGGACATTGGAGTAGTAGACAAAGAACAAGCGGATATTGCGAAAAAGTTAGGAAACGACCCATTGTCTTTGGTCGAACTTCCCAAAGTAACAAGCTGGATCAAGGGCATGAAGGGTCCAGACATGAGTGAAGTGAACTTGATAATTCCTAGTTGGTTCGTTCTCGACGGATCGGGGCTGAGAAATGGCGCGCTTTTCTCGGTTTGGTGTGACCACGGAGATCTTTTTCAAGACACTCTTGCCGTCCAAGACCTCAAGGAAGTTGAAGGTAGCGCCACTGTGGAGTGGGCATTTGATGGTGAATCGTATGCGAGAAGCTTATGGACTCAAAAGGGCCAATTCGTTCTTCCGAGTGACGATTTTCCGCATGATGCGTTTGTTAGACAACTTGCAACAGCCAAGTTTCTAGTGCTCAAAGTTAAAGGATATGCGGGTCTCGAGGACGCAATGAATAATCCTAAGATCCGCCCTGAGAACATTGCAGTCATTCCGGTATCCCTTACCGGCGATAATAGCGCTTTGTTGGAACTCATCGAAGCTTGCTCACGTTCTCGT
Source organism: Gammaproteobacteria bacterium (assembly GCA_965248145.1). GTDB lineage: Bacteria > Pseudomonadota > Gammaproteobacteria > Eutrophobiales > Eutrophobiaceae > JAAXHV01. The sequence continues at coordinate 2,418,695 of OZ252091.1, forward strand.
TGACCGGTCCCTCTAACTTCATCTGCGCAGGATTGCACTTCTTGCCGGAGTTTCGGGGACACGTTACTTGTGGAGTTTCGGGGACACGTTACTTGCGGAGTTTCGGGGACACGTTACTTGCGGAGTTTCGGGGACACGTTACTTGCGGAGTTTCGGGGACACGTTACTTAATAGGGAGTCGCCTGCGGCGACGTGTTGTTTTACTGGATGCCGGGTCAAGCCCGGCATGGCGGGGGTTGCCTCCGTTGTCATTCTTGCCCCCGCCGTCACTCCCGTGAAAACGGGAGTCCAGTAAACGAAGAGTCGCCGCAGGCGACACATTTTTCACTGTACCCCGGGTCAAGCCCGGGGTGGCGAAAGTGGGAATCCTGTAAAACAAAGCGTCGCCTCAGGCGACTCCTTGTCACTACCCGGGTATTACCGCCGTTGTTTCAATTTCCACCCTGGCCCGGTCCTCCATTAATGCGATAACCTGCAACATGGCCATGGCCGGATAATTCCTGCCCATTATTTCCCTGTATACCCGCCCTATTTCCTTTAATGAAGACAAGTATTCCTGCTTGTCAATGATATACCAGGTCATCCTGGTGACGTGCTCCGGTCCTGCATTTGCTTCAGCTAACACGGCGACCGTGTTGACCAGGGCCTGCCGGGCCTGTTCGACCAAGTCATCACTATGAAAAGTTTTGTCCTTGTCCCAGCCTATCTGCCCTGCAACGAAAATCATCCTGCCTTGTGCCAGGACTCCATTCGAGTAACCTTCAGGGCGGGGCCAATCCGGTGGTTGTAATATCTGCATTATCGATAGCTCATCAAATTAAGTAAGCCCTGATAATTACATCCTGAAATTATCAGGGGACACAAAGTAAAAATGCGATTTTTACTTTGTTCTCAAAATCGATGATTTGGCATCATCGATTTTGACGGTACATCCTTGTACCGTAGGAAACTCTGAATAAATCAGAGTTTCCTTAATGGTTTTGGCAATCAACGGGACTGCTTTTGCATTATATCCGTTATCGTCCGGATAAAACCACCGGAGACAAAACGTCCATTCTTTGTGATATAATTTTGCGCTTGTTACCATTTTACCCGTAAGGGTGAACGCTTTCACCCGGCAACCACATATTGATTTTTTTTGGTTATTCGTTTCTTGTTGAGGAAAATACCGTATGAAGTCTTATTTTGAGAACATGCAGCCATTCGGCAAAGAATTGAAGCAAGGCCGAATCAAGCGTGCGTCTGCAAGCATGGAAGTACTGAAACAGGTTGAAGCGCATATTGAGCAACAAAGGAATGACGTTGAGAACGCGGGTTTTTCCACGGAGCAAATCAATAAACGGGGCTTTATGACCGTCTGGCAACGCCTGGAGTACCTGGTTGACCCCGGGACCTGGCGGCCGCTGCACAGCCTGTATAACCCCCAGGGCAATGCTACCGGCGCGACCAATGTAGTGGACGGTCTTGCCCGGGTTTCCGGCCGCTGGGCGGTAGTCATCGGCTTTGACAACAAGGTGCTGGCAGGCGCCTGGTTGCCCGGCCAGTCGGAAAATATCCTGCGCGTGACCAACCTGGCCAGACGGCTTCACATCCCCTTGATCTGGCTGGTTAACTGCAGCGGGGTAAAACTGGACGAACAGGAAAAGTTCTATGCCGACCGGCGCGGATCAGGCGCCCCCTTTTATCGCCATGCGGAATTGAACCAGTTGGGTATCCCGGTCCTGGCCGGGATCTACGGCACCAATCCCGCCGGCGGCGGCTATCACGGCATCAGCCCCACCATACTCCTGGCCCATAAAAACGCCAATATCGCGGTCGGCGGCGTCGGTATCGTATCCGGCATGGCGCCGAGAGGCGGATTTGACGCAGACATGCTGGAAGACCTGGTGGAAAAAACCCGAGAGTTCAGCGCCAGCCCCCCGGGCGGTGTTGACACCCACTATAATGAAACCGGGTTTTTCTCCGAGGTGTACGAGGAAGAAACCGGCGTGCTTGACGGCATTAAGGAATACATGGACGCGATACCCGCCTATAAACCCCATTTTTTCCGGGTGGCCGAACCCATCGAACCTGCTCTTCCGCCCGACGACCTGTACTACCTGTTACCCGGCAATCAAAAGGAAGTGTATTCCTTCGACGAAGTGCTGGCCCGGCTGGTTGATGCCAGCGAGCACATGGAATTTCAGCCGGATTACGGCCCTGAGGTCTATACGGGATTGTGCCGGTTGGACGGACAACTGGTCGGTTGCATAGGGAATCGTTCCGGCTACCTGGGCAAAGGTTACCCCGAATACGCCGACTACCCGGGCATAGGGGGGAAACTTTATCGCCAGGGCCTGATTAAAATGAACGAGTTCGTTACCCACTGCGGCCGGGACCGCATTCCCATTATCTGGTTTCAGGATACCTCCGGCATCGACGTCGGGGACCTGGCGGAAAAAGCCGAGTTGCTTGGGTTGGGTCAGGGCTTGATCTATTCCATCCAGCAGACCGACCTGCCCATGATGCTGGTTGTCCTCAGAAAAGGGACGGCCGCGGCACACTATCTTATGGGCGGGCCGACGGCAAACCGTCATAATGCCTTTACGCTGGGCACCCCGGCTACCGAGATCGCGGTTATGCACGGCGAAACCGCGGCGGTTGCCATGTACTCCAGACGTGCGGTCAAGGAAAAAGAAGCAGGCAGGCCGCTGGATGCGGTTGCCGATAAAATGAACACCCTTGCAGAACAATACCGGGAACAATCCAGTCCCGAGTATTGCGCGCGTCATGGCCTTGTTGATGAGATTGTGGACTTATCGGGATTAAGAAATTACCTTACCGCGTTTGCGGGAGCCGCTTACCAGAATCCGCGCTCTATCTGTCCCAGACACCAGTTGCTGCTGCCCAGAATCATAAAAAGATAACCCTGACCGGATAAGACAACCCAATGGAACAGGCCCTGGAGGTTTTTTTTAATGGCATCGCCGGTGTATTCGCCGGTATAGGGATGCTGTACCTTACCCTCAAGTTGCTCGCGCTACTGGCTGATAACCGAGAGAAGGACGAAGAGCAGTAATGGCATTTATCGAAAGTATGGGGGTTTTTTCCGTCACGCCGGACCTGGTGGTAATGTGGTTCATCGGTCTGGTCTTGATCTACCTCGCCGTCGCCAGGCAGTATGAACCACTGTTGTTACTGCCGATTGGATTTGGCATTCTGCTCGCCAACCTGCCGCTGACTCAACTGATGGACCCCGGAGAAGGCCTGCTCTGGCGCTTCTATCATTACGGGATCGAATGGCGGATCATTCCGCCACTTATTTTCCTGGGGCTCGGCGCCCTGACCGATTTCGGTCCGTTGTTATCGAAACCGTTATTAATTTTTCTCGGGGCCGGCGCGCAAGTGGGTGTTTATCTTACCTTTTTTCTCGCCTACGGGATGGGGTTCAACCTGGAAGACGCGGCCACCATCAGCATTATCGGCGGCGCGGACGGACCAACTACGATCTTCCTGGCAGCCGAACTGGCGCCGCACCTGCTTGGCGCCTGCGCCGTGGCCGCCTATTCCTATATGGCGCTGGTGCCCATTATACAACCTCCCATTATGCGCCTGTTAACAACAGAGAAGGAACGAAAAATAAGAATGACGAAAGGCCGCAAGGTCAGTTCGAGAGAAAAACTCTTTTTCCCTATTATTGCGACCATGCTGATCATATCGATGGTGCCGGCCTCGGCGCCCTTGATAGCCATGTTTATGCTGGGCAACCTGTTCCGCGAATCCAAGGTCGTCGATCGTTTGACCGACGCCGCGCAAAACTCATTAATGAATATCGTGACCATATTTCTTGGCATCAGCGTCGGCGCCACCATGAGCGCGGATAATTTTTTACATAAAGAAGTCATTTTTATTTTCTTCCTGGGTCTGTTCGCATTTATGATCAGCACAGCCAGCGGCATATTGCTGGCAAAATTAATTAATGTTTTTGTCAGGGATAAAATCAATCCCCTGGTCGGAGCCGCCGGCGTATCGGCCGTGCCGATGGCAGCCCGGGTCGTACAGAAAATGGGCGCTCAGGCCGATAAGAAAAATTATTTACTCATGTTTGCCATGGGTCCCAATATTGCCGGCGTGATTGGCACCATCATCGCGGCAGGCATATTTTTAACCATGTTGAAATAAGCGTTCGGAGAAAAGTAATGACGGAAGACGTATTGGCGCCCTTGTCGGGAAATATCTGGAAAATTACCGTAAAGGCAGGCGAAACCATTGAAGAAGACGATGAAGTGCTCATTATTGAAGCATTGAAGATGGAAACGCCCGTGTACGCTCCCTGCGACGGCGAGGTGAAGGAAATTCATGTGCTAGAGGGCGAGACCGTGGAGGAAGATCAACTCCTGCTTTCTATTGAACCTGCATAGAGGTAACCATGTTTTTTGAATTAACCGAAGAGCAACAACTGGTACAGGACACAGCCAAGCGGTTTGCCCTGGAAGACATTGCGCCCACCCTGGAAGAAGAGGAAAAAAACCACGAATTCAGGCTGGAGCGCGTGGAAAAAATGGGGGACCTCGGATTTTTTTCATGTGTGTTGCCGGAAGAACTGGGCGGGAACGGGATGGGTTTTCTGGAATCCGCCCTGATGGCGGAACAGATTTCCCGGGTATCCGCTTCCTGGCGGCTGCCGTTCAACATGCAAAATCTCGGGGCTCCGTTATCGGTGGCTGAATTCGGTACGGCTGAGCAAAAAGAAAAATACATGCCCGGCTGGATCAACGGCACGAAAATAGGGTTCTTCGCCATGACCGAACCCGATACCGGTTCCGACGTCGCCAGCATGAAGACTCATGCCATCGACAGGGGTGATTATTACGAACTGCACGGCAGTAAAATCTGGATATCCAACGCTCACGTAGGCGACGCCGGCCTCTTATATGCCTATACGGACAGGGAAAAAGGCAACAAGGGTATCAGTTGTTTTATTATTGAGCCCAAGAACCTGGAAGGCTGTACCGCCCGGCCTATCGAGACCAAGTTGGGACTGCATTGCTCCCCGACCGGCGAATTTGTCTTCAGCGGCGCACGCGTCCCCAGGGACGCCCTGCTCGGCGAACTGAATAACGGTTTCAAGATGTGTATGTGGCAGTTGAACAATACCCGTATGGGCTGCGCCGCCGGCGCACTGGGTGTTGCCGGCGGCGCCCTGCAACTTGCCATCGACTATGCAAACGAGCGCAAACAGTTCGGCAAGCCTATTTCACACCACCAGATGATCCAGTCCCAGATCGCCGACATGGCGCTGGAGCACCATGCCGCACAACTGCTGGTATACAAGGCTGCGTGGTTGAAAGATCAAGGTAAACCCAATCAATATGAGACCTCCCTGGCCAAACTGGCCGCGTCCGAAGCGGCCGTACACGCGGCCAATGAGTGTATGAAGATCTTCGGCTCCTATGGCTACTCCACGGAATACCCGGCAGAACGGTTCTACCGTGATGCCAAGTCCCTGCAGGTGGTGGAAGGCACTTCCAATATACAAAAAATGATCATCGCCGGCATGGCCTGCGGTCATACTCCCAACCGCTGATCCCGGATTGAAAATGAACTCCGGCATCAGCGCCATACAGTTTGTCAAAACTCATAGCAGTATTCAGATACTACATAACCACCCCGGCTATCTCGGCCTGCGTATTTTCCGATACGGACGGAGAACGGCGCGATGACCGGACTCAATGACAAGCACGCGGTAATCACCGGCGGCGGCAGAGGCATAGGCGCGGCGATCGCGACTGAGATGAATCAATTAGGCGCCAGAATTACCCTGATGGGACGTACCGAAGGCGTTTTGAAAACCAAGGCGGAAGAACTGGACCGTGCAACCAGTGTTCCGGTCGACGTGACGGACGAGGATGCGGTGACGGCCGGATTTATCGAAGCGATATCCCGCTTCGGCCCCGTTGATATCCTGGTGAACAACGCCGGCGCGGCGTACAGCAGTCCTTTCACGCGTATGGACAGCAACAGTTGGGAACAAATAATGGCAGTCAACCTGCATGGCGTGTTTTATTGCAGCCAACAGGTATTGGACGGTATGCTGGAGGCAGACTGGGGGCGCATCATCAATATCGCAAGCACTGCCGGTCTAATCGGCTATTCTTACGTTACGGCTTATTGCGCAGCCAAACACGGTGTTGTCGGGCTGACCCGTTCCCTGGCCCTGGAATTGGCCGGGACAGGTATTACCGTCAATGCACTTTGTCCGGGCTACACCAATACGGAGTTAATCACCGGAGCAATAAACACAATCATGGATAAAACCGGCATGTCGAAAGAGGACGCTGAGGCCCGGCTCAAGTTGTCGAACCCGCAACGCCGGTTTATCGAACCGGAAGAAGTAGCGACGGCTGTAGCATGGCTATGTTTACCCGGAAGCGAATCCATCACCGGGCAATCCATCCCTATCGCCGGTGGAGAGGTGATGTAATGCCGTTATATTTTAATATAGAGTTGATGCAAACCTGTACTCGTGAGTGAGACAGGCAACAAACAGGGAGAAAAGCATTGATGAACATGCACGAGTTGGAGCCGGAACATTTTGACTGGTCATGTTCAGAGGGCATAGCCACACTGACCCTGAACCGGCCGGAAAGAAAAAACCCGCTGACATTCGATTCCTACGCGGAACTGCGCGATACATTCCGTCATTTAGCCGGCGCGGATGACCTCAAGGTCGTCATCATCACCGGGGCGGGAGGGAACTTCTGCTCCGGCGGCGACGTTCACGATATCATAGGCCCGCTGACGCAAATGAACATGAAAGGCCTGCTTGAGTTTACCCGCATGACCGGGGACCTCATCAAGGCCATGATCCATTGCCCGCAACCGGTCATCGCCGCGCTGGACGGTGTCTGCGTGGGCGCCGGCGCCGCGATCGCCATGGCAAGCGATATCCGCATCGCCACCCCGGAAGCAAAAACCGCTTTTTTGTTTACCCGCGTCGGCTTGGCCGGCTGTGACATGGGGGCCTGCGCTATCCTGCCCAGGATCATCGGCCAGGGGCGCGCCGCCGAATTACTCTATACAGGACGCTCCATGTCCGCAGAAGAAGGTTACCGCTGGGGATTTTATAACTCCCTCTCCCCCGCCGGTTCGTTACTGGCAGACGCGAACAAACTGGCCGAGCAGTTGCGTCGAGGACCGACTTTCGCTCATGGCATCACCAAAACGATGCTGCGCCAGGAATGGAACATGGCCCTGGAACAGGCCATTGAAGCGGAAGCTCAAGCCCAGGCAATCTGTATGCAGACCGAAGATTTCCGCCGCGCATACACTGCTTTTATCAATAAGGACAAGCCTGTATTCGAGGGTGACTAACCCGCATTTCTCACCAGGTCGCTTGTTTCTATCGAATGCCTGTTTGCTGTCAATATGTTATGGTAATCTGTTGATTATGTCATCATCACAAACTGCGCTTGATGCGCCCTCGCTTGTCTTTTTTGTGCCAACGGGCACGTGCTCCCTCAACCAGAGCTACGGTTATGCTTTCGGTCGCAGGCACCCGTTGGCGCAAAAAATCCTGCGCGATCATCGCATCACCTGGTGAGAAATGCGGGCTAATGGTTGACCGCAGTTATCTCGACTGGCCTTTTTTTGAGCAACAACACAGACGGCTGGCAACCGAACTGGAAGACTGGGCCGGACGGGAGTTGAATTCCCGACACCCGGATAACGTCGATGACGCCTGCAAGGGCCTGCTGGCGCAACTGGCCGGGGCCGGTTGGCTCGATTATTCAGCGCCCGCTCCCGAAAACGTATCCGCCCGCCCCCTGGACGTGAGATCCCTGTGCCTCATTCGCGAGACCCTGGCTCGCCATTCCGGTCTTGCGGATTTTGTCTTCTCAATGCAGGGACTGGGCAGTGGCGCCATTACCTTATTCGGCAACCAGCTACAAAAAAATGATTACCTGCCCGGGGTCCGTAACGGCAAAAAAATAGCGGCTTTTGCCTTATCCGAGCCCGAGGCCGGATCCGACGTCGCTGCCCTTGCCACCACGGCCGTTGCGGACAGTGACGAATACGTGATCGACGGCGAGAAAACCTGGATTTCAAACGGCGGCATTGCTGATTACTATACTTTGTTTGCAAGGACCGGAGGGGAACCCGGCGCCCGCGGACTCAGCGCCTTTATTGTTGATGCGGACAGTCAGGGGCTGGAGATAGCCGAACGCATCGAAGTGATAGCGCCTCACCCCCTGGCGCGGTTGAAATTCAATGGCTGCAGAGTGCCGAAAACAAAACTGCTGGGTAAGCCCGGCGAAGGTTTTAAAATCGCAATGGCAACCCTGGACGTTTTCAGGTCAACCGTGGGCGCGGCGGCCCTGGGCTTTGCCCGGCGGGCGCTGGATGAAACATTAAAACACGTTACAACGCGGCAACTGTTCGGGGCGGCGCTCGCCGATATACAGATGACTCAAGGCAAGATCGCTGACATGGCAGTGGCCGTTGATGCCAGCGCCCTGTTGATTTACCGCGCTGCCTGGACAAAGGATTGTGTTGTCGACCGCGTCACCCGGGAAGCGGCAATGGCAAAATTGTACGCAACCGAAGCCGCCCAGGAGGTCATTGACCAGGCTGTGCAATTATTCGGCGCCCGCGGCGTCACCCGCGGGGAAAAAGTGGAAGAACTCTACCGCGAAATCCGTGCATTACGTATCTATGAAGGCGCATCTGAGATCCAAAAGCTGATCATAGCCCGCCAGACCCTGGATAATGCAGACCTCTAACACGCATACAGTTATCTATTTCGTTTCATGCAGGTTGCACTGACATCATTGGGTTGCCGGCTGAATGAAGCGGAGTTGGAACACTGGGCAGCCGGCTTTCAGGCGGACGGGCACCAGTTGACCGATACGGTGGATAATGCCGACCTGGTGGTTGTCAATACCTGTGCCGTTACCCGGGAAGCGGCGAAGAAATCCAGGCAATTGATCCGGCGTTCCCAGCGTCGCAATGCAAGAGCCAAACTGGTCGTCAGCGGGTGTTACGTCAGTCTTGGCTCAGACGTTGGCAATGAACTGTCCGGTATCGATTTGATTGTCCAAAACTCTGAAAAAGACCGGTTGGTTGATATTGTAAAACAGCGGCTGGCAGTTGATGCCATGCCGGGCCTGGCAACGGACCCCGGAGAAGCTGCTTTGTTTGCCCGGGGCAGGAATCGTGCGTTTGTGAAAGTGCAGGATGGCTGCCGGCATAAGTGCACTTTCTGCATAGTAACGGTCGCCCGGGGGGAAGAGCGCAGCCGGCATATTGCGGACATCGTCGCCGAGATCAACGGATTACACGCGCAGCAGGTCCGGGAAGTCATTTTAACCGGCGTTCATATCGGCGGTTACGGAAACGACCTGGGTACGGATTTGCCGGCTTTGATCAAGGCTATTCTGGCGGACACCGACGTGCCCAGGATACGGCTGGGATCGGTGGAACCCTGGAACCTCGATAATAATTTTTTCGGCCTGTTCGAACACCCCAGGTTTATGCCGCACTTACACCTGCCCCTGCAAAGCGGCAGCGATACCGTGCTGAGACGGATGGGACGGCGCTGCAAAACCGCAGATTTTGCAAGCCTTGTGCAAACGGCAAAAGCGCGAGTCCCCGACATGAACATAACAACCGATATTATCGCCGGCTTCCCCGGCGAGACAGACGAGGAATGGCAACAGACCCTGGGTTTCTGCCAGGTCATGGGATTTTCCCACATCCACGTCTTTCCCTACTCCCGGCGCGACGGGACAAGGGCGGTAACGTTACCCGGTCACTTGCCCACAGAGATAAAAAAACATCGTTGCCGGCAATTACATTCACTGGCGCAACAGTTAAAACATGATTTTATGAAACGATATACAGGATGCTCCTTCCCTGTATTGGTAGAGAGCGCCACAGGCGTCATTAACACTCAGGAGGTACGCTTCGGCTACTCCCCAAACTACCTGCGAGTGGCAATACCTGCTGCCGATGCCACCGCGCAACCCAATACCATAAAAACGGTTCACGCTGAACGCTACGATGAGGCCTCCGCCACACTCCTGGCCGGTATGACTACCCCGTAAATAATGTGTCGCCAAAGCATGCCCCAGCATGTCGTAAGCAGGGGGCGACTCCTTGTTCCACTGGATTCCCGCTTCCGCGGGAATGACGATTGAAGCACACTGTCATTCCGGGCTTGACCCGGAATCCAGTCAAATACGTGTCGCCAAAGCATGCCCCAGCATGTCGTAAGCAGGGGGCGACTCCTTATCTCACTGAGATGTCTCCTGAGCCGATATATGCTCCTGTACGCTGTCCTCTACATTTTTGAGTTTACGACTGATACTCTCTACTCTCGCCAGTTCCTTCCTGATTTCTCGCGCGTCATGGAAGGCGCCCAGCATGGGTGGATTCTTCAAGATGGCATAGCCTTGTTGCAACTGTTCCGTGATAGCGCGGCCCTGGTCGGCGGGCAATTGGAGTTTCCAGAGCCGGGAGCGAAGTTTTGCCAGTTGCCTCCGTACGGTATCACGGGCCTGTTCCAGCCTGGCATACTCGGATCGCATGGCGTTAATGCGTTTTTCTCTCTCTGATAATTGTCCGTTTTCGCCGGCATCCCGTTGGACAGGTGGCGCTGCCTTCTCCATCGGAGCAATTGCTGTTATTCCCTCCCCTTGCTCCATGGTTTCGCTTGAATCAAACAGCAAATATGCTGCTGTACCTGCAATCAGAATAAAAAGACAGAAGGTAAATTTTCCTTTCATATCATATAGTTATATGGTTTATTCGGGTTGTTAATTAAAGCTGAGTATTATATAGATCACTTAACCTTTTAATTTTTAAAAATATTTCTTGACTTTTGTTCCATAATGTTAGAAAATTGCAATACTCCAGAAAAAAGAAACGGCGGGGAGATTCTATGCTATCTCAACAAGTTAACAGAATAAACAAGAAATACTCTCAAGATCGCTATGATGTCTGTCATAGCATCACTGAAGACGAACCCATCACCGATACCCAAACCGGTTTTATTCATCATCCTCGCGGCTTCCCGCTGCAATATAAACGGCTTTGGTTTAACGGTAAAGATGAACTTGATGACTGCAACCAAAGCAGTATCGGCCTGCTGTTTCAGTCAGATAAATACCTGAGGCCGGGAACAGCCATTGAAATTACCATACCGGTGCGTAATAAACCGGAGAAATTTCGCGGCAAGGTAGTCATGGTGCGCAACCAGGGCGACTACTTTGAGATCGGCTTGTGGGTAAAGCACAGGGAAGATGCCAGCCGGGCGCGCATTGTGGAACAGCTCTGCCATATAGAAACGTACCTCAGAAACAAGAAGTTTCGCGATGGGCCTTATATCCTTAACCCGGAACGGGACGCAGAAGAGTGGATCAGCAAAAACGCCGCCGGCGTGCCTAACCTTTAATTACGCGACACCAAGACACACACCCGTCCCGCCCAGGCCGCAGTAACCACCGGGATTCTTTGCCAGGTACTGCTGATGGTAGTCCTCCGCGTAATAGAACACCGGAGCATCCAGTACCTCTGTCGTGACCCTGCCATAACCATTTCCCGCTAAATCCATCTGGTACTGTTCCCTGCTCTTCAGAGCCAGCCGCTTCTGCTCCGCATCAAAGGTATAAATGCCTGAACGATATTGCGTGCCGACGTCATTGCCCTGACGCATTCCCTGGGTAGGGTTGTGGGCCTCCCAGAATACTTTCAGCAAGTCCGAATATGAAATATCGCCGGGATCATAGACGACCAGTGTCACCTCATTATGCCCGGTCATACCACTGCACACTTCCCGGTAGGTCGGGTTAGGCGTATATCCGCCGGCATAGCCCACCACGGTAGTATACACCCCATCAAGCTGCCAGAACTTCTGCTCCGCTCCCCAGAAGCAGCCCAAACCGAAAACGGCCTGCGCCATACCTTCCGGGAAAGGCGGTTTGAGGGGATGACCATTGACGAAATGTCTATCGGGCAGCGGAAGCGCCGCGGCGCGCCCCGGCAGAGCATCGGTCGCGTCGGGCAACTTCGCTTTATTTCCGGCAAATAACATAGATATACCCAGAATTTTGTATTTATGACTTTTAACCTAACCGTAAAAATACTTTAACAATGAAACCGTTAAATGGAAAGTACATGTTCTGATACATCCGGTGTTTTCATGAGCGAAATATTCTGCTATGCTGTTATCCTCAATAAAATAAAAATAAGTACCCGCTCGGTCAAACAATAAAAATATAACAATGACCGGAATAACTTATAGGGAGAGTATCATTGAACTACGCCGTCTTCGCAAGACGACCCGAGCTTATCCAGGATTTCAAGTTCAAGGTCTATACAGAAAAACAATTCGACCAGATAAGCCAGCTCGATATCTTGTCGGATCAATTGAAGTTTGACATTCGCGTTGTTGCCAACATATTACCCTTCCGGGTAAACGAGTATGTGCTTGGGAACCTGATTGACTGGGACAACGCGGAAACTGATCCCATGTTCCATCTCGCCTTTCCGCAAAAGGACATGCTGGAACCGGAGTATTTCAACCGGATGGCGCGCTTGATGAAGTCAGGTGCCGACCAGAAATCCATACAAACACTGGCAAAACAGATCCGGCGACGCCTTAACCCTCATCCCGCCGGACAGATGGAACTGAACGTGCCGGAACTGGAAGGCCGGAAATTAAACGGCATGCAGCACAAGTACCGTGAGACCGTCCTGTTTTTTCCGTCCCAAGGCCAGGTCTGTCATTCCTACTGCACTTTCTGCTTTCGCTGGGCGCAATTTGTCGGCGATAAATCACTACGTTTTGCCTCCAGCGAGGTGGATAGTCTTTATCACTACCTGCAACGACACAAGGAAGTCTCTGACCTGTTGCTCACCGGCGGCGACCCCATGGTAATGAAGACCCATCATCTCAAAAATTACCTGGAACCCCTGCTTGACCCGTCCGTTCAGCACGTGCAGACCGTACGCATAGGCAGCAAGGCCCTGACTTACTGGCCCCATCGCTTTGTCACTGACGATGATGCCGATGATTTGCTGCGCTTACTGGAAAAACTGGTGAAGTCAGGTAAACACGTGGCGTTTATGGCGCATTTCAATCATTGGCGTGAACTGGAAGCGAATATGACCCAACGGGCTATCCAGCGAATACGCAACACCGGTGCGGAAATTCGTTGTCAGGGACCGTTGCTTGCCAACATCAACAATGATCCCGCTATCTGGTCCAGGATGTGGCGTGAACAAGTGAGACTGGGTTTAATACCTTATTACATGTTTGTTGAACGGGACACCGGCGCCCACCGGTATTTCGAGGTGCCGCTGGTAAGAGCTTTGCAGGTATATCAGGAAGCCATTCAGTCCGTATCGGGTCTTGCCCGTACCGTGCGCGGTCCTTCAATGAGCGCGGCGCCGGGTAAAGTACATGTGCAAGCCGTAACGGAAGTCTGCGGTGAAAAGGTGTTTATTCTGCGGTTCCTGCAAGGCCGCAATGAAACCTGGACGCAACAACCCTTCTTCGCAAAGTACGATGAAAAAGCGACCTGGCTGGATGATCTCAAACCCGCATTCGGCAAGAAACAATTCTTCTTTGAAGAGGAATTCAAACAAATCCAGAGCGCTCAAGAAGCAGAAATACTTCTGCCGAACTGAAAATAAGGAAGTCGCCTGCGGCGACACATTATCAACTGGATGCCGGGTCAAGCCCGGCATGACGGGGTTGCCTCCGTTGCTATCCCTGAATGGTTGCCAGGGCCTGCTGCCAGGCAGCGGAGCTCAGGATTGTTTCCGACCAGCGCGTGATTTCAGGATAATCATCCAGCGGCAGTCCGGCTGCTTCAGTATGCACCAGCCATGATGCGACGGTATGATCAGCAAGGGTTACCGAACTTCCCACCAGCGTGTCGCGACCTTTAAGGTGATCGTTCAATACGGCGCCGAAGCGGGAAAACTCTTCTTGACCTTTCGCCAGTTGCGCCGGGTCCGGATCACCGATATTCATGACTTTCTTAACCAGGTTTTCATAGGTAAAGATACCGCAGGTGGGTCCCCAGTGGGCCGTATTCCACGACATCCATTGCACTGCCTGGACTCGTTCCCGCAAATCTTCGGGTATTAAACTGTTTCCCGGTTTTTTGTGGCTCAGGTATATCATAATGGCGCTGGACTCCCACAATACAAAATCGCCGTCCACCAGGGTGGGAATCTTGTGATTGGGGTTCAACGCCACGAACTCATCGCTCATTTGCGCGCCACTGCCAAGGTCCAGTGAGATTAACTCCAATTCAATATCCAGTTGGTTGGCCACTACTTGACAGCGCAGTGAATTGGGGGATGGGGGGAATACATATAATTGCATTTTGTTCTGCCTCTCTGGTTAGTTAAATTTCAGGAAACTCTGATTTAATCAGAGGTTCCTTTATTTTCTACATGATCGCCGACGAAAGGGTTGGTTTCTCTCTCGTGACCGAAGCTTGATACAGGGCCGTGCCCGGGGACGAATTGTACATCATTTCCCAGGGGCCAGAGACGGTTTTTGATGGAACGGATCAACGTTTCATAATCTCCGCGCGGAAAATCCGTGCGGCCGATGGAACCGTTGAATAATACGTCGCCCACAATAGCGATTTTTGACTTGGCCTCATAAAAAATAATATGCCCGGGCGTGTGTCCCGGGCAATGCCGCGCCTCCAGCAACAGATTGCCCAGCGTAACGGTATCTCCATCTTCAAGCCATCGGTCCGGAGTAAACGGGGTTGAGCCTGGAAAGCCGAACATGGCGCCTTGCTCGGCAAGCAGGTCAATCCAGAACCGGTCTTCCCGGTGTGGCCCTTCTACCGGCAGACCCGTCGTCTGCGCCAGTTCAGCCACGCCGCCGGCATGGTCTATATGTGCATGGGTCACCAGTATTTTTTCCAGTGTCACCCCGAGAGCAGCCACTTGCGCCATGATCCGGTCCAGGTCACCTCCCGGGTCGACAATCGCCGCACGGTTTGTCTCTTCGCATTGCAGGATAGTAGAATTCTGTTGGAAGGGGGTGACGGGAATAATCGTGACTTTCATTTGTCAGTTTTCAGTTATTGGTGACTGACTACTATAAACTAACGACCATTAAAAACTAACCATAATAATCAGATGAGATTTAATCAGGTTTTGATTCCGGGGACGTTGCTCAAACGTTATAAGCGCTTCCTGGCCGACGTTGAACTGGATGATGGGAAGGTGATTACGGCGCACACGCCTAATACCGGTTCAATGCGGGGCTGTTGTGAGCCGGGTTCACGGGTCTGGCTGTCGGATTCCGGTAATTCCGAGCGTAAATACCCCTTGAGTTGGGAGTTGGTGGAGGTGGCGCCTGGCGTTATCGTGGGTATCAATACCGGATTGCCGAACAGGCTGATAATGGAAGCTATAGAGAACGGTGTGGTAACACAACTGCAAGGATACGGCGGTATCCGCCGGGAAGTACGTTACGGCAAAGAAAAAAGCCGGATTGACCTGTTGCTGGAAGATGCTGACAAACCGGCCTGTTACGTCGAGATTAAAAACGTGACTCTGGCGGAGGATGGTGTGGGGTATTTTCCTGATGCCGTCAGTGAACGAGGCAGCAAACACCTGCGGGAATTAAGCGAGGTTGTGGCCGGGGGACAGCGCGGCGTAATCTGTTTTTGCGTGCAACGAAAAGACGTGGGTGAAGTCAGGCCCGCCGACACAATAGACAGGCAATACGGTGATACCCTGAGACAGGCACTGGATAACGGCGTTGAAGCTATAGCCTGGCGGGCGGAGGTCTCTCAGGATGAAATCATTATTACCACTAACCTGCCTGTAAAACCTTGAAAAGGAGTCGCCTGCGGCGACACGTTATCTACTGGATGCCGGGTCAAGCCCGGAATGACGGGGTTACCTCCGTTGTCATTCCTGCTCTGACTTGACATAACTGCCCGGAGCGTCTTCGATGACAGGTTGTCCCGAGGCGCCGGGATGGCGTGCCGGGATTTTCTCGCCGGCGTACAGTTCCAGCCAGGCCTGCCAATCGGGCCACCAGGAACCGGCGTGGGCCGTGGTGTTGTCATACCATTCATGGGCTGGAACATCTACTGCCGGTCCGGTGTAATAACCGTATTTGTTTGGCGCCGGCGGGTTAACGATGCCGGCAATATGCCCGGATTTGCCCAGGACGAACTTCACCGGCCCGGACAGGAGTTGCGCACCCAGGTAAGTCCCCTTCCAGGGCGCAATATGATCGTCTTCCGTGGATATGAAGTACGCCGGAGTCTGAATGGCGCGTACGTCTATGGGAGTATCGGCAACGCTCAACCCGCCCGGTTCTTTAAATTCGTTTTTCAGGTACATGGTGCGCAGGTAAGTGTTGTGCATTTTTGCCGGCAGGCGGGTTGAATCGGCATTCCAGTAAAGTAAATCAAACGGAAACGGATCTTTGCCCATCAGGTAATTACGCACGTAGAAAGACCAGATCAGGTCATTGGAGTGCAGCATATTGAACGTGGCGGCCATTTCCTTACCGTCATGGTAGCCTTTTTCATTCATGCTCTTTTCCAGGTTTTCCAGTTGTTCCTCGTCTATGAACACGCCCAGGTCGCCCGGAATGGAAAAATCGATAAGTGAGACAAAAAAAGTGGCCGATGCCACGCGCTCATCATTTTTTGCCTGTATGTAAGCCAGTGTTGCGGCCATCAAGGTTCCCCCGATACAGTAACCGACCAGGTTAATCTTCGATTCGCCAGTGACTTTTTCCACCACATCAATAGCCGCCAATGCCCCTTCCATGACATAGTGTTCAAAATCCTTGTTTGCCAGTTTTTCATCGGGATTGACCCAGGAAACGACAAATACCGTGTGGCCCTGATCCACCAGCCATTTGATCAGTGAATTCTCAGGCTGGAGATCAAGAATGTAATATTTATTGATCCAGGGGGGCATAATCAACAGGGGTTTCCGGAACGTCTGTGTGGTCGACGGAGCGTATTGAAGCAATTGGAACAGGTCATTCTGGAAAACGACCTTACCGGGGCTGAGGGCGATATTCCTGCCCAGTTCAAAGGCATCGGTATCGGTCATCTTAATCCGTAACTGGCCGGCTTCAGTATCAAAATCGTCAATAAAGTTTTGCAGCCCCTTCACCAGGTTTTTCCCCTTGGACTCCAGGGTGGCTTCCAATACTTCCGGATTAGTCAGGACAAAATTCGTCGGCGACATGGCATCGATGAACTGTTTCGTATAAAACCGCGCTTTCCTTGCCGTATCCTCATCCAGGTCTTCCACGCCGGCAACGGCGGACTGAATGGTATCGGCAGTGACCAGGTAGGATTGTTTAATGAAACTGAAAAACGGATTATCATCCCAGGCTGCATGCTTGAAGCGCCGGTCGCCCTTGTCCGCTTCCACCACCTGCTTGCTTTCCTCCCCCAGCATTGTTTTTGCGGCACTGAACCAGAGATCGGTATAGGCAGTCCAGGCCCGCGCCTGTGCCTTAACCAGCTTCTCCGGATTTTTCATCAGGGACGTTGTGATATCCAGGAACGCCTGTCCGGCACCCGTAACGTCAAAGTCACCATTCAGGGTTTGCTCTTGCTGCGCAAGAAAATCCTGCAACAGTTCATGGTATTGACCGGCAATACCGGTCATGACTTCGGTCAGTTTCTCCGGGTCGATCTCGGGTTTTGGTTCCGGCTTGTTCAAGCTGTATCTCCGTCAGTAAAACAATCGTGTTGTGCAACGCACCATAACGGCAACAAGTTGATTTGTCAAAGATTATATTGGGATAGCGCTCCCTGCCCTGCTCCACCCAGGCGGCCATCATCCCCCGGCCGGTTTTTTTACTCTCTGGATATCAGGCAATTTCAAACAAACCTGCGGCGCCCATACCGCCGCCTACGCACATGGTGCAGACTACGTACCTGGCGCCGCGGCGTTTGCCTTCGATCAGGGCGTGAGCCACCATGCGGTTGCCGGACATGCCGTAGGGATGGCCGATGGCAATAGCGCCGCCGTTTATGTTGAGCAGCTCGTTGGGAATGCCGAGCTGGTCGCGGCAGTAGACCACCTGTACGGCAAAGGCTTCGTTTAACTCCCACAGGTCAATATCATCCATCGTCAGGCCGTTATTCTTAAGCAGTTTGGGTACGGCATAGATGGGGCCGATACCCATTTCATCGGGTTCCAGCCCGGCGACCGCAATACCGCGATAAATTCCCAGGGGTTCCAGGTTCTTCTTTTCGGCCAACCGGCTGTCCATCAGGACACAGGCCGAGGCGCCATCGGATAGCTGGCTGGCATTTCCTGCGGTGATGCAGCCGCCATCGATAACCGGGTTCAGCCCTTGCAGGTCTTCCAGGGTGGTTCCCGGCCGGTTGCCTTCGTCTTTTTCCAGCACAATGTCCTGATACGTTATTTCCTTGGTTTCCTTGTTCATTATGGCCTTGGTTGACGCCAGGGGCGCCAGTTCCTGGTCAAATTTTCCTGCCTGCTGGGCTGCGGCCGTGCGTTGCTGGCTTTGCAGGGCGTATTCATCCTGGGTTTCCCGGCTGACTTTATAGCGTTGGGCCACTGTTTCCGCGGTCTGCAACATCGGCATGTAGGCATAGGTGTTCTGCTCGATTACAGCCTCATCGGTAGTCTTGCTCATTAATCCAAAAGCATCGTTCTGGACCAGGCTGACGGACTCCAGGCCCGCGGCCACGACAACCGGCGTATTATCCAATACCACCTGTTTTGCCGCGTTGGCTATCGCTATCATGCCGGAGGAGCATTGCCGGTCCAGCGTCATGGCGCCGGTTGTGACGGGCAACCCGGCCGCCACTGCACTCGTGCGTCCGATATTCCAGCCGGTAGTGCCGAGTTGCATGGCGCAACCCAGTATCACGTCTTCGACCTCATTACCTTCTATCCCGGCGCGCCGGACTGCTTCACGGATAACGTGTCCACCCAACGTCGGCGCTTTAGTATTGTTAAATGCGCCGCGCCAGGCCCTGCCGATAGGCGTGCGCGCGCTTGATACGATTACGGCTTCTTTCATTGGAGTTGCCTCGGGTGGTTAGTGGTCAGCTCATGTCCGGGAATAACCAGGGCCTTTCCCCTGCCCTGCGCTGCTCATAATCCCGTATCAGGTCGCTGTCTTCCAGGGTGATGCCAATATCATCCAGGCCGTTCAACAGTCTCTCTTTAAGCGCCGGTTCGATGTCGAACATCAGCGTCTGGTCGGTCGGTGTCCTTATTGCCTGATCGCGCAAATCGACTTCCAGGTGATAGCCTTCAGTGGCCTCCACTTCCTGCATGAGTTGATCAACCTGCTGTGCGGAAATGACAATGGTCAATAATCCGTTCTTGCCGGCATTGGTAAAAAAGATGTCACCGAAACTCGGCGCAATGACACAACGGAAACCATGTTCATACAAGGCCCAGACGGCATGTTCCCTGGAAGAACCACAACCGAAATTGTCCCGGGCAAGGAGTATTTCCGCGCCTTGGTAACGCGGCTGGTTGAGCACAAAGTCTGCCCGCAACGGGCGATTACTGCAATCCTGCTCCGGCTCCCCCGCATCATAATAGCGCCAGGCGTCAAACAGGTTTGGGCCGAAACCGGTGCGGCTGACGGATTTTAAAAATTGCTTCGGAATGATGGCATCAGTATCGACGTTGGGTCGATCCAGGGGCATAACCAGGCCGTTGATTGTTGTGAATGCATACATATTTTAATATTTATTTGTCCGCAGATTACGCAGATTAGCGCAGATGAAAAATAAGGCTTTATGATAGCAGATGGAATCCGTAGATAATAAACCTTCTGCTTTGCCCCAACTCGTTATGTGCAGTCATTGTCGCGCTGATCATTGCGCAGGCTTTTTTATATTCTTATCTGCGTCATCTGCGGATAACAGATCGCGGATATCGACAAAGTGGCCGGCTATACCCGCGGCGGCAGCCATGGCGGGGCTGACCAGGTGGGTACGACCGCCCGTGCCCTGTCGTCCTTCAAAATTACGATTGGAGGTGGAGGCGCAACGTTCACCGGCGCTCAGCCTGTCCTCATTCATGCCCAGGCACATGGAACAACCCGGATCACGCCATTCAAAACCGGCTGACGTGAAAATCCTGTGCAGTCCTTCTTCCTCCGCCTGCCGTTTGACCAGGCCGGAACCTGGCACCACCAGGGCCTGCTTGACGCTGTCCGCGATCCGTTTGCCCGCCACCACCCGGGCGGCATCCCGCAGGTCCTCAATACGTGAATTGGTGCAGGAACCAATGAATATCTTGTCCGGCCTGATATCGGCGATGGCCGTACCCGGACGTAAATCCATATAGGCCAGGGCGTTCAGCATGCCCTCCCGTTTGACGGGGTCAGGTTCAGCGGCCGGGTCAGGGACCCTGGCGTGGACCGGCGCTACCATTTCCGGCGAGGTGCCCCAGGTGACGGAAGGGTGTATAAGAGCGGCGTCGATCTCAACGGTTCGATCAAACACTGCATCATGATCGCTGTGCAGGTCCTTCCAGACAACCACGGCCTCATCCCAGTCGTTCCCTTTTGGCGTATATGGGCGGCCTTCCACGTAATCGATGGTTTTATCATCCACAGCTACCAATCCGGAGCGGGCGCCGGCCTCAATAGCCATGTTACAAAGAGTCATGCGCCCTTCCATGGTCAGCGCCTCGACGCCTTCGCCGGCAAATTCAATGACATAACCGACGCCGCCGGCCGTGCCAATCCTGCCGATGATATGCAGGATCAGGTCTTTGGCGGTGATACCGGTCGCCAGCCTGTTGATAACGTTTATCCGCATATTCTTTGACTTTTTCGACACCAGTGTCTGGGTTGCCAGCACGTGTTCCACCTCGGAGGTGCCGATGCCGATTGCCAGCGCGGCCAGCGCGCCGTTGGTCGTGGTGTGGGAATCGCCGCAGACAACGGTCATGCCCGGCAGACAGGCGCCCTGCTCGGGGCCGATGACATGCACAATACCCTGCCGCACATCAAACAATTCAATATAGGGGATGCGCCATTCCTTAACGTTACTCTCCAGGGTATCCAGTTGTTTCTTTGAGACCGGGTCGTTGATGACCTCCCTGTTACGCGTGGGTACGTTATGATCAGGCACGGCAAGACTGGCTGATTGGCGCCAGGGTTTGCGTCCGGCCAGTTTCAGCCCTTCAAACGCCTGCGGTGAGGTCACTTCATGAACCAATTGTCGGTCGATGTACAACAGACAGGCGCCATTATCGTAGTCCTTTACTACGTGTTCATCCCACAGCTTGTCATAGAGTGTTTTTGCCGTCATGTCTACATTTAAAATGTGTGTAAAAAGGTATTATATACTACAGGAAGCACTGAATACCATTCACAGCAGGGTGATCTGTTGGGTGTTTTCCGCTTCTCTTGCCGGTTGCAGGTGCGACACCCCCACCCCTAACAACCTGACTCGGCGCTTGCCGGCTTCCGTCTTTGCCAGTAATTCAGCCAGGAGTGGTCTGACGGCAACCAGCGTTGAAAACGGTTCGGGCAAGGTCTTACTGCGGGTTACCTGTTGAAAATCCGCGTATTTGACCTTGATAGTCAGCGTTCTGGCCGTTAATTCTTTTTTTACCAGGGTTTGTAATGTATCTTCCGCAAGCTTCTGTAAACTTTTCAACATCATCTCGACGTCGAGCAGGTCTTCCATGAATGTCATTTCACTGCTGATGGATTTACGTTCCCGCTTATTGCTCACTGCTCGCCGGTCGTTCCCCCTGGAGACGTGATAAAAATAGTCACCTGCTTTACCAAAATGCCGGCGTAACTGTTCCAGGTCCAGTAATTTGAGATCTGCGCCGTTTGCGATATTCAGCGCCTTCATCCTGGCCTCGGTAGCTTTGCCGACACCAAAAAATTTACCTATGGGCAAGCCGGCGACAAAGGACTCACCTTCGGCAGGGGTAATCACATACAGGCCATCGGGTTTATCCATATCCGAAGCCACCTTGGCCAGGAATTTGTTATAAGAGACTCCGGCCGATGCAGTCAGACCCGTTACGGCCTTGATTTCCGCTTTAATGGCCTGAGCGATCCGTGTTGCTGAACCTTGATGCAGGTCACAATCACTTACATCCAGGTAGGCTTCGTCCAGCGAAAGGGGCTCTACTAAATCAGTAAATTTACGGAATATACCTCTTATTTGTTCCGATATACGCCTATATTCATCGAATCTCGGTTTAATAAAAATAGCATGAGGACACAGTTTTACGGCCCTGGCCG
The DNA here is from genome assembly GCA_965248145.1 of Gammaproteobacteria bacterium. Taxonomy (GTDB): domain Bacteria; phylum Pseudomonadota; class Gammaproteobacteria; order Eutrophobiales; family Eutrophobiaceae; genus JAAXHV01. Next base: position 2,440,962 of record OZ252091.1, read on the forward strand.
AAGGCATGGCCGAATGGATACCAAATTTTCTTGCCTCGTAACTGCATGCAGCCACAACCCCTCGCCGATCCGGCGCTCCCCCTACAATTACCGGCTTATTCCGGCACTCAGGACGGTCCCGCTGTTCGACAGAAGCATAAAAAGCATCCATATCTATATGAATGATCTTGCGATTATCCATGAGCTGTTCTGTCTTTTTCACGTGTATTCAATTACAATGACTATCGTATTAGAATAGTTCAGGTGTGTCACTTGTGATCCGGCAACCGTTTTCAGGTAATCCACCAGTTTCCGTCAAACCGGGAGGTTTTATGACGTCAGCCCGATATTTCTTTCCTTTTATCATTGCCCTGGCTCTCTCTGCCGGCGCCGTTTTCGGCGAGGAGGCCGATGAATATGAGATCGTCGATATTGAACTGATGGAAGAAGCGGATGAGGAACCGGTTGAAGAACCGGATGAAGAGGAAACTCTCGTGGCGCCCGAAGCGGAGGCAACCACAGGTGAAGCGTCCGGTGACGTGGAAACAGAACAATCCGATGCCGATACCGAGGCGATGAATGCCGGCTTTGCCGCACTCCAAAGCAAGGATTACAGCAGCGCCTACAACATATTTCATTCGCTTGCCCAGCAAGATAATACGGCTGCCCAGTATGAACTGGGCGTTCTTTATCATCGAGGACTGGGCGTGAGCAGAGACGTTGTGCGGGCATCCCAGTGGTATACCCGGGCTGCCGAACAAGGGAACATGAAGGCCCAATATCGTCTTGGCAATATGTACCTGATGGGAGAAGGCGTCAGGCAGAGTGACTCCGAAGCGACTTACTGGCTTGAAAAAGCGGCACAGCAAGGCCATACGGATGCAAAACACAACCTTGCCAGTATCCAGCGTATCAGCCAGGCCAAAACCGGGGAAGAGCTTGAACAGGAAGCGGCTGATGATCCCCCTGATGACCGTGCCGAAACAGCGGATGTCACAGAAAAAAATGTCGGAAGAAAAACGAAAAAAAAGCGCGGTTTTTTTAAACGACTCCTGGGCAGGGATGCCAAAAAGCCGTCAGAGAGCAACAACGACAGGCTGCTTGAAAGTGATGATCCGGAAGATGAAATGCCAACCCCGACCGCGCCGATTGGCGTAATCGAACCGAAATCGTCATCCGGGGGAGAAGAGAATGAACCAGCCTCTGTCGTTACCGATGATGAGGATGACACACCACCAGTATTAATTGCATCCTTACCGGCACAATCTGAAAAAAAGAAGAAAGGATTTTTTTCCCGCCTGCTCAACAGGGATAAGCAAAAAAACAAGACATCTCCCGAAAGCACAAGCCCTGTCCAACCGGACAAGGCCGGGACAGAGCTGAAAAATACATCCCGGGAGTTGGCAGGACCAGGTAACGAAACTACACAACCAGGGGACGATAAGGCTCCCCTCAACCCCCTGGAACGGTCAGGCGCCGTATCCAATTACGAATTAGGCATGGCCTACGTCCTGGGTGATACCCTCGAACAGGATCATACCAGGGCTTTTGAATATTTTACCAAGTCGGCGGAACAGGGTTACGCGCCGGCCCAGTTTCGCCTGGGTGTGGCTTATGCCCATGGCGAAGGTACCCGGAAGGATTTGTCCAAGGCCGTTGAATGGTATGAAAAATCGGCGCTTCAGGGTCATACCGTTGCCCGGAGAAGTTTAAGCATGATATACCTGAACGGCCAGGAAGGAATGGAACCGAATAAACCCCTGGCCCTGGCCTGGTACAGCCTGCTGGCGGCGGACGGCAACCTGATGGATATCCATCGGCGCGATACATTACTGCGGGAACTGTCGGATGATGAAATTAAGACGTCTGAAGAGTTACAAAGCGAGTTGCAGAATCGGTTGGCGAGGGAGGATAAGTATTAACAAGGTGCGGGTCTTCACTCGAGCGATTTGAGCACTTCGATAGCTTCGCTCAGTTTTTTGACGGGAAATATCTCAAGCTGGTTCAGCTTGTTTTTTTTCGGGGCGTTGGCAGCGGGGATGACAGCCTTTTTGAAGCCGTGTTTTCCAGCCTCCTTCAACCTGTCCTGGCCTTCCTGTACGGGTCTTATTTCACCTGTCAGGCCGACCTCGCCGAAGATGATCAGGTCATCGGCCAGGGGGCGGTCCTGCAGGCTTGATAAAATTGCCATAAGGATGGCCAGGTCCGCGGCAGTCTCGGTGAGTTTAACGCCGCCGACAACGTTGACGAAGACATCCTGGTCATAGGTGACAATGCCCGCGTGCCTGTGCAGTACCGCCAGCAGCATGGATAAACGGTTCTGCTCCAGGCCCACGGTTACGCGGCGGGGCTGGTTGGCGTGGGACTGGTCCACCAGGGCCTGGACTTCCACCAGCAGGGGACGGCTCCCCTCCTTGGTAACGAGTATGACGGTACCCGGCGTCTGCTCTCCATGGGTCGCCAGAAAAATAGCCGACGGGTTATTGACCTCGCGCAGACCCTTGTCGGTCATGGCAAACACACCCAGTTCGTTGACGGCGCCATAACGGTTTTTCACGGAACGGATCATCCGGTAGCGGCTGTTACCGTCTCCCTCGAAATACAATACCGTATCGACTATATGTTCCAGCACCCGCGGCCCTGCCAGGGCGCCCTCTTTGGTCACGTGCCCCACCAGGAACACCGTGGTATTGGTCTGTTTGGCAAACCGCGCCAGCCTGGCGGCGCATTCGCGCACCTGGGCGACGGCTCCGGGGGCCGATTGCAGCGCCTCGGAAAAAATCGTCTGGATGGAATCAACCACCAATACCTGTGGCTTGTGCCGATCTGCAACGGAAAAGATATTTTCCAACTGGTTTTCAGCAAGGACAAACAACCTGTCCGCCGGCAAGCCTAGCCTGGTTGAGCGCAGGCAGATCTGTTCGATGGATTCTTCACCACTGACATACAAGGTATTGACGGCATCATTATCAGCCAGGGACGACAATACCTGGAGCAACAGGGTTGACTTGCCTATGCCGGGGTCGCCGCCCAGCAGTATCACGGAACCGCTGACGAGTCCGCCTCCCAGGGAACGATCAAATTCCGCAGAACCCGTTGCCAGCCGGGGCTGCTTTACCGGGTCCACCTCGCCCAGGTTGTGAACCAGCGTCTCACCTGAGACATGAGAGTGGAACCGTTCGGCAATCGGGGATTTATCATCGACTACGACCTCAACCAGCGTATTCCAGGCGTTGCAATCACCACACTGGCCGGTCCATTTTGGGGTGACGCCCCCACATTCGCTGCATTGATATTGCGATTTAACCCGACTGGCCATGTTCTATATATGCGAGGCGCTTATGGATGCCACAGAGTAATTCATACGGAACCGTACCCGCGTGGGCCGCGGTTTGTTCGAGCGGCAGCCCCCTGCCCCACAGCAATACGGGGTCTCCGGTTTCGGCATCCGGGCAACCGCGCAGGTCAAGGGTAAGCATATCCATGGATGCGTTGCCGATTATGCCGCAGGGCTTCCCTTTAACCAGGATGGGAGTGCCTGCTCTCGCGTGACGCGGGTAACCATCCCCATAACCCGCGGCAACAATGCCGATGGGCATGTCTTCGGGACAGCGCCAGCTTGCTCCGTAACCCACCGGGTCACCGCGCTTCAGGGACTTGACGGAGATCAGGGCGGACTCCAGTGACATCACAGGCTTGAGATCAAAATCAGAAGCGCTGCGGCCGTCTATGGGTGAGACCCCATACAACATCAGGCCCGGCCTGACCCAATCCAGGCGGGATTCCGGCCAGGCGATAACGGCGGCTGAATTGGCCAGGGATTTTTCCGCCCGGTACGGCTTTGTCACGTCGAAAAACACGTCGACCTGTTGTTTCGTCATGGCGTTATCCCGCTCATTGGCGCAGGCCAGGTGGGAGATCAAGCGGATGTTGTCCGCTACGCCTTCATGTTGTTTTAACCGTGTCCAGACTGCGGCAATCTCTGCCGGGGCAAAGCCCAGTCGATGCATGCCGCTGTCAACCTTCAACCAGGTATTGACGGGAGAGGTAATGGTCGCTGCATCCAGCAGCTCGAATTGAAACCGGTGATGGATGACCATATCAAGCCCCAATTGCTGGATACCGGATATTTCTTCTACGGAATAGGGTCCCTCCAGCAAGAGGATTTTCTTGTCAACCCCCGCCTCTCTTAACTGCCGCGCTTCTTCAAGACAGGCGACTCCGAAGCCATCGACATCCGCCAGGGCCGCGGCGATCCTCGTGATGCCGTGTCCGTAGGCATCCGCCTTGACGATGGCCATGATTTTGCTGTGGGGGGCGTACTGCCTGATCCTTGATAAATTATGGCGTAACGCCTCAAGGTCGATGATCACCCTGGCGGGCCGGGTCATTCACCCATGCCCATCGGGAAGACCTGCTCTTCAGTATAGTTTTCAAACCGGGTGTATTTCCCGAGAAACGTCAGTCTGACCGTTCCTATGGGGCCGTTACGCTGCTTGCCGATAATAATCTCAGCCACCCCCTTATCCGGGCTGTCTTCGTTGTAGACCTCGTCCCGGTAGATGAACACAATGAGGTCGGCATCCTGTTCAATGGCGCCGGATTCACGCAAATCCGACATGATAGGGCGTTTGTTGGGCCGTTGTTCCAGACTCCGGTTCAACTGGGACAAGGCGACGACGGGCACCTGCAACTCCTTAGCCATGGCCTTCAGGGAGCGGGAGATCTCGGAGATCTCGGTGGCCCGGTTCTCGGAGGTGCCGGGGACGTGCATTAATTGAAGATAATCGACGACAATCAGGTCGAGTTTATGTTCCCGCGAAATGCGCCGGCATCTCGCCCGCAACTCAGCCGGCGTCAATGCCGGTGTGTCATCGATGAACAGGTTTTCATCTTTTAGCAGGGTCACGGCAGAGGTCAGGCGCGGCCAGTCCTCATCAGTCAGTTTCCCGGTGCGCACCTTGTGCTGGTCCACCCGGCCCAGTGACGACATCATCCGCATGGCCAGTTGCTCCCCCGGCATTTCCATGCTGAACACGACAACGGACATTTTTTCCTTGATCACGGCGTGCTCGGCAATATTGACGGCAAATGCCGTTTTACCCATGGAGGGTCTGCCGGCAACAATGATGAGATCGGATTTCTGCAATCCTGCGGTGCGCTCATCAAAGTCATCAAAGCCGGTGGAGATACCGGTAATGTGGCTCTTTTTCCGGAATAACTCATCCACTCTTTCCAGGGTTGTTACCAGCAGGTCCTGAATATTTTTATAGGTCCGTCTTCCCCGGTTTTCCCGCTCGGCAATTTCGAATACCACTTGTTCGGCAAGATCCAGCACTTGCTCACTGGTGAGGTCCATGGGATTAAATATGGTGTCGCTGATCTTCGTCGTGGCGCTGATCAGTTGCCTGAGTATGGAGCGTTTGCGTACGATATCCGCATAGGCGCCGACGTTACTGGCGCTGGGGGTGTTCTCGGCCAACTCGGCCAGGTAGTTTAACCCCCCTGCCTCATCCAGTTGTCGGTGAGACTCCAGCCACTCGGCCACCGTGACGAGATCAAACGGTTTTCCTTCGGCATCCAGGGCGCTGATTGCCTGGAATATAATCTTGTGGTCCTGTCTGTAAAAGTCGTCCGCCTGTACTCGTTCAACTACTTTTATCAACGTGTCCTTATCCAGGAAGAGCCCACCCAGGACCGACTGTTCGGCCTCAATGGAGTGTGGAGGAATCTTCAGTACTTTCGTTTCCGGATCGGTCCTGGTATAGGCGGTTTCGATCATCTCAGTAAGGAAAGAACTATGTCCGGCTCACTCGTCCTCGGCGGCAATAGTCAGGTTAACCTGAGCATCCACGTTTGCGTACAGATGTATATCAACCGGGTACTCCCCCAGCATCCTGAAAGGTCCTTCCGGCATCCTGACTTCATGCTTGGAGACTTCAGCGCCGGCTTCGGTAATGGCAACGGCAATATCGTTGGCGCTTACCGAACCGAACAGCTTATCTTCGGAGACCAGCTTTCTCAGCAGGGTGACCTGCAGTCCGTTCAGCTTTTCAGCACGGGCCTCCGCCACAGCTACGGTTTCGGCTTGCGCTTTTTCCAGTTCGGCTCTTTGTTCTTCAAATTTTTCCACATTTTCGGAAGTCGCGGGCACTGCCTTACCCTTGGGTATGAGAAAATTTCTCCCATATCCGGGCTTGACGTTGACTTGTTGCCCCAGGTCGCCCAGCTTCCCTGTTTTTTCCAGTAATATTACCTGCATTTTTTTACCTCATGGCCAGTTGTTAAAGCATAACACAATCAAACGTTTTTATTCTCGCCCTGTACCGGCTGTCTTCCCAGGCAGGCATTCACAATGCCGGCGCAGGTCACAAATAACAGGATGGCATAAGGCAATAGAAAAAACGATACATACATGCCGACCAGCCAGATCCTTGACCGCGCCCTGGTATGAAGAAACCCGTGAATGGCTGACAGTCCCTGGTACAGGTACAGAATCAGTACCAGTATCAATATGTCCCTGAATATCATTGATCCATCACCCGCGCTGAACAGCAGCACAAGCAGCCCCGCCAGGGTCGGAAACACCAGGCTTCGAGGCAACCTCAACGCGTAAAATTCATGCCTGAACCCACCGGGGTTGAACAAGGCTGACTGCCACCAGCGCGCCAGTAACAGGGTCGTGATCAGGCTGAAGACGAACCCCGATATAATAAATGCCGAAATCAGCGGATTGATAAACTCGTAGACCTGTTCAAGCTGCTGCACGGAGAAATCTGACGTTGCATACTCTTTCCATTGATCAAACCACACCCGCCACCATTCCTGGATCCGCTCCAGCGCAAAATGGATGTATACGGTAAAAACGACGCCGACCACACCGGCGCACAGAACCGCCAGACCCTGTGATTGCGTAGCCCTTAATACACTTGCAGTAATAATTACCGGAAGCCAGACAAAAATCGTGAAAGCGATCGGGATCACCGGTTGAACGTTCATTGCGCTTGCAATCAACGCGATCAACAGGAGACAGCCTACGGCAACCTGCAACCCGATAACCGGCCCTTTACGCAACACCACCAGGCCCATGGGCGCGCCACTGATAAAATACGATAAAGGCGATACGAATACTGACAATATGGTTAGCGCGCTTATTGCCAGAACCGCGCGAATACGACTCCTTAACAGATAATTGCCAAGTGCTAGCAAGGGCTTTTAATGTGCGTCGCTATAGGGCAGCAAGGACAGGTATCTCGCCCGTTTGATCGCGGCAGCCAACTGCCTTTGGTATTTCGCTTTTGTACCGGATATCCTGCTGGGTACAATTTTTCCCGTTTCTGTAACATAGGCTTTTAACGTATTGATGTCCTTGTAATCAATTTCTTCAATGCCTTCGGCAGTAAACTTGCAAAACCGCTTTCTTCTGAAATATCGCGCCATTTAATTCTCCGGAAATCTGAAACCTGTTCTATTCGATGACTACTGCGACGATTCGTCGCTTAACTCCACTGGTGCTTCCTCATCTATCTTTTCAATGACCGGTTCTTGAAACTCTTCGCCACCATCCAAAATAGTATCTTCCACCAGTCCGTCAGCAAGGACGTTCTCCTTTTCCTCCTGCTCATTGTTCTTCGCCAGGGGTGAGGGTTCGGTAATCGCTTTGTCTTTCCTGAAAACAAGGTCGCGAATAACGGCGTCATTAAACCTGAATGCGTTATTCAACTGGTCCAGCGTTGCCTGGTTACACTCTATGTTCATCAGGACATAGTGTGCCTTATGCGTCTTATTGATGATGTAAGCCAACTGTCGCCGGCCCCAATCCTCCAGACGATGAATGATACCGTTATCGGCCTCGATCATGGAACGGTATCGATCAATCATGGCGGGAACTTGTTCGCTCTGGTCCGGATGGACCAGGAACACGATTTCATAATGTCTCATTGTCATATCCTCATGGGTGTAGCCTCCCGTCAATGCGGTGAGGCAAGGATTATCTGTACGGCGCCCAGTGTATTGCAAAGTCGTTACAGTTGCAAATGAATATATGCAACCCCACCGTTAATGGACTGAAAGAGAGTTTGAGGGCTTACGTCAGGGATGGACGCGGGTATGGGCAGACTTTTCAGGAATATCATCCGCAGGGATAGCGGATGCTAAGCGTACAGGGATGTATTCACAGCGTGTCCTGAAAAGCCTGCCCATACCCGCTTGCAGTTGTTGCTAACGGAAAGAATATCCGAAGTGCAGTTTGAACAAATCGGAAAATTCCTGCTCATTGAATTGATGATTCTGCGTCCCCCGGACTTCAATCTTGATTTTTCCCATCAGGGAGGCAATCCTGCCGGTTGTATCCCAGTCCATATCGTGCATTAACCCATACAACAAACCAGCCCTGTAGGCATCACCGCAACCGGTAGGGTCAAGCAAACGCTCAGCCTGGGCTATCGGGATATCAAGACTCTTTCCCCGGGTATAAATGGTCGAACCCTCGCCGCCGCGGGTGACGATCAGCGTATCTACAAGCTCCAGAACGGTAGTCGTAGTCAATCCCGTCTTGTCCGCAACCAGTTGCCACTCGTAATCATTAAAAACCAGCCACGTCGCATACTCGAAACTTGCCAGCAACTCATCTCCGCTCAGTACCGTCACGTTCTGAGCCGGATCAAAAATAAACGGAATATCCGCCTCTGCAAACTGTCTGGCATGTTGCAACATGCCTTCCTTGCCGTCCGGGGCGACGATACCGATACTGATACCCTCGGCCATGGACACCTTGTTCTCGTGAGAATGTGCCATCGCGCCCACCTGAAACGTCGTGATCTGGTTGTTATCCAAATCCGTGGTAATAAAACATTGTGCGGTAAATGTATTGTCTATAACTTGCAGGTGCCGCTGGTCGATGCCGTTCTTTTCAAGCCATTCCCGGTATATGGCAAAGTCTGTCCCGACAGTACCCATAGGCAGGCTGTCCGCCTCCAGTAATTTCATGTTGTAAATGATATTCCCGCCGCAACCGCCAAATTCGAGCTGCATGTCAGGCACCACGAAACAGACATTCAATATATGTATTTTTTCAGGCAGTATATGGTCTATAAAACGACCCGGTAATACCATGATATGGTCATAAGCAAAAGAGCCGCAGATAAGCGCAGTCATAAGGTCGGTATTATGTGATCAGCGTATTCAGGAAAAATTAAACAGCAGGATTCTACCGGTATATCCAACTGGTTGAATCCAGTATAAAATTTGTTCGATATCAGTGACATTATACAGAGAATGAAGAATAAGAGGATATGTATATTTGCAGGATCCAATCCCGGCGCCAGGTCCGGGTATGCCGATGCGGCAACGGCTCTTGGTAATGAATTAGTGGAGCGCGGCCTGGGTCTTGTCTACGGTGGAGGCAATACAGGTCTCATGGGCGCGGTCGCGGATGCGGCGCTTGCCGGAAGGGGTGAGGTGATTGGGGTAATTCCGGAGTTTCTTGCTGATAACGAAAGAAAAATAGCGCATGAGCGGGCCTCGGAACTTCACGTGGTCGCTTCCATGCATGAGCGAAAAGCCATGATGTTCGAGTTGTCTGCCGGCTTCATCGCCCTCCCCGGCGGTCTTGGCACCTTTGAAGAGATACTCGAGGTGTTGACCTGGGGACAACTGGGCCTGCACGAAAAACCATGTGCGGTATTAAACGTAAACGGGTATTTCGATCGACTCCTGAACTTTCTGGATCACGCCGTTGCGGAACGGTTTTTGAAACCCGAGCACCGTGAAATGCTGATTGTCGGAACAACGCCGGAATTAATCCTGAATGCGATTGATGCCTATCAACGCCCCCGAGGTGAAAAGTGGCTGAGCGACGATGTAGTTTAGGAAAACTCTGACTTAATCGCAGGTTTCCTGGTTTTCAGACGTCGGAAATCAGACGTTGTCCATAAGTTCAGCTCACTAACAGTTCAGCCTGTCTGATTTTACTTTTTGGTTTGGCTGTGTTGCATGTTTTGATTATCGGGGCCAGGTATTGGCCCGTGTAGGAATGGCGTTGCCGGGCTATGTCTTCCGGCGTACCGATGGCGACGATCTCGCCTCCTCCGTCACCGCCTTCGGGGCCAAGATCGATAATCCAGTCTGCGGTTTTAATGACGTCCAGGTTATGCTCTATGACTACGACGGTGTTACCATGATCCCGCAGCCTGTGCAAAACGCCGAGCAACTGTTTCACATCGTGAAAATGCAACCCCGTAGTCGGTTCATCCAGGATATACAGGGTTTTGCCGGTATCCCGTTTGGACAGTTCTCTGGAAAGCTTGACTCTTTGCGCCTCACCACCGGATAACGTCGTCGCATTCTGGCCGAGACGGATATAGGCAAGCCCGACGTCCATCAATGTTTGCAATTTACGCGCGATCACCGGTACCGCGGAAAAAAACTCCCGGGCATCTTCCACCGTCATTTCCAGGGTTTCATTGATATTTTTACCCTTGTATCTCACTTCCAGGGTTTCCCTGTTGTAACGTTTGCCTTTACAGACGTCGCACATCACGTAGATATCCGGCAAAAAGTGCATTTCGACCTTGATTAGACCGTCACCCTGGCAGGCCTCACAGCGCCCCCCTTTGACGTTGAAACTGAAGCGGCCGGGCTTATATCCTCTTGAACGCGCCTCCTGGGTAGCTGCAAATAATTCTCTGATCGGGGTAAACAAACCCGTATACGTGGCCGGATTTGAACGCGGAGTGCGACCAATAGGGCTTTGGTCGATATCCACTACCTTGTCGATGTGCTCAAGGCCGGATACGGACAGGTAAGGCGCCGGGTTGACGTTGGTCTTGTTTAATTCCTTTGTTGCAATCCGGTACAAGGTATCGTTGATCAACGTGGACTTGCCTGACCCGGAGACTCCGGTGACGCAGGTCATCAATCCCAACGGCAGTTCAAGCAGGATGGATTTCAGGTTATTTCCCGTCGCGCCCGAAAGTATCACAATCCGTTTCGGATCAGGCGCCGCACGCGTCGACGGTATATCTATACCCGCCCGTCCGGACAGGTAATCACCGGTCAGCGAGGTCTTGCACGCCGCAATGTCTTCGGGTCTTCCTTGCGCAACCACCTCGCCGCCATGTACACCGGCGCCGGGACCCATATCGATGACATGATCGGCCGCGTTGATGGCCTCTTCATCATGTTCAACGACGATGACCGTGTTACCCAGGTCGCGTAGTTGCTGCAACGTTGCCAGCAGACGCTTGTTATCTCTTTGATGCAAACCTATGGAGGGCTCATCCAGCACGTACATCACGCCGACCAGCCCCGCGCCTATCTGGCTTGCCAGGCGTATACGCTGGGCCTCCCCACCCGACAGGGTCTCCGCGCTCCGGTCCAGGGTCAGGTAATCCAGGCCCACGTTGACCAGGAAGCGCAACCGGTCCCCTACTTCCTTTAATATCCTTGCAGCAATTTCGCCGCGGCGTCCCGGAATGTCCAGTTCCTGAAAAAGTGCCTGTGCCTTCATCACGGGCAGAGCGGTAATTGTCGGTAAATTGACGTCGCTGACAAAAACATGCCGAGCCGACTCGTTCAGACGCTGCCCCTTACAGGATGGACAGGGCTGAGTGCTCTGGTACCTGACCAGATCTTCCCGTACCAGGTTTGATTCCGTCTCACGATAACGTCTCTGCATATTCGGGATCACACCTTCGAAAGTATGCCTTCGCTTGACCACGCCGCGTTTGCTGTGCAGGTATTCAAATACGATTTCCTCAGGACCGCTACCATGCAGGATCACCTGCTGGATTTTTTTGTCCAGTCCTGCAAACGGCGTGTCAATATCAAACGCATAATGTTTCGCCAGCGATTTAATCAGTTGATAGTAATAGGCGTTGCGCCGGTCCCAGCCGCGTATGGCGCCACCCGGCAGACTCAATGAACTGTCCTGGACGATCTTGTCGGCATCAAAAATCTGGATGACTGCAAGACCATCACAATGTGAACAGGCGCCGACGGGGTTGTTAAAAGAGAATAATCGAGGTTCGAGTTCACTCAGGCTGTAGCCGCATTCCGAACAGGCAAACCGGGTTGAGAAAACCATTTCATCCCCGGCAGCGTCGTCCATAGGCGCGACAATTGCCAGGCCGTCTGACAGGCGCACCGTGGTTTCAAGCGACTCGGCCAGACGCAAACTTATATCCGGACGCACCCGGAACCGGTCCACTATCACCTCAATCGTATGTTTTCTGCGCAAGTCCAGTTCCGGCGCGTTTTCCAGCTCAACAACCTCACCATCGAGGCGGGCGCGCACGAAACCCTCTGCCCTGATTCTTTCAAGTATTTGTACATGCTCACCTTTTCGCCCCTGCACCACGGGCGCCAGCAACATCAATCGGCGCCCCTGGGGTTGTTCGAGGATCAGGTCAACCATCTGGCTGATGGTCTGTGCTGCCAGCATGGTGTTATGGGTCGGACATCGAGGCTCCCCCACCCGGGCAAATAACAGGCGCAGGTAATCGTATATTTCGGTGATGGTACCCACGGTAGAGCGAGGATTATGGGAGGTTGACTTCTGCTCTATGCTGATGGCCGGAGACAGTCCTTCTATGTGGTCAACATCGGGTTTTTCCATCATGGACAGGAATTGTCTTGCATAAGCGGACAGGGATTCCACATAGCGGCGCTGGCCGTCGGCATATATGGTATCGAACGCCAGCGATGACTTGCCGGAGCCGGACAACCCGGTGATCACAATCATGCGGTCCCTGGGAATATCCAGGTTGATGCTTTTCAGGTTGTGGGTCCTGGCGCCGCGTATCCGAATGGTATCCATGAAGGTTATTTAGTTTAGCCGAAATTGATTCAACCTGTTAATATAAGGGAAGCTCAGAATAAGTCCAACCCGGACTTACTCAGGGCAGAAAACGCAACACTGTGGTTGTTGGATTTTTGACAATTTTATTTCATTAAAAAGGAGAGGAAATATGGCCAGAGGAATCAATAAAGTCATTCTTATCGGTAACTTAGGGAATGATCCTGATGTAAGATATACATCAGGAGGATCGGCCGTCGCCAACGTGAACGTGGCAACGTCTGAAACGTGGCGGGACAAGGAAACGGGTGACCAGCAGGAGCGAACGGAATGGCACCGAATCGTATTTTTTGGCCGGTTGGCGGAGATAGTATCCGAATATTTACGCAAAGGTTCAAAAATATACGTGGAAGGACGGCTGCAGACACGCAAGTGGCAGGACCGGGATGGAAATGATCGGTACACGACTGAGGTCGTGGGAAATGAAATGCAAATGCTGGACAGCAAGGGTGGTTCCGGTGCTTTTGCCGGAGCGCCGGCCGGAGCACCGGCCGAAGCGCCTAAACCCCGAAACACAAACGCCCCGACAGGTCCGGCGACACAGGATAATATCCCCGGTAACAACAGTGAATTCGTTGATGACGATATTCCGTTCTGATGTTCTCCCATACCCGTAAACATACATATTCAAACCCCTGTCACAAGGGGTTTTTTTTATCCAACCAGGCAACTAAGAACTATGGGGTCAGGTCGCACACATTGCACACGCAACCAAATGAGAGCGAAGTTGTCACAAACCTCTGTGTGTGCAATGTACGACCTGACCCTACTCCAGGGTATCGGACCGGCTCAGCGTAATTGACTATCCTTGCTGCCCCGGCGGTTATAACCGCTGAAATGCTCCTGCGCCTGATCCCGTTCGGATTGGCAGCTTACGCATAAGCGGACACCTGGAAGGGAGGCCCGACGCGCCTCGGGTATGCTATTGCCACACTCTTCGCATTCAGCAAGGCCTACCCCTTGCGCCAGGCTGCTGCGGGCTCTTGCTACCGCGTCCTCAATGGTCGCATCGATCTGGTCTTGAACTGCCCCGTCTTTGGCGAAACCGCTAGCCATGCTGTCTTCCTCGATAATTGCCGTTGCCAATGGGTGTTATTTAACCATAAAACTGTGGAAAAAAGAAAATTCAAGCCACTGTGTAAATAGATGAAACAAAGCTATAATAAATTGATAACTCTTAACTTTTCAAATGCTCTCAAACAGGATTCCAGCGTAATGTCTCTTCAAAAAAGTTTTCTTATCATCTTTGCGTCCATCATGGTGCTGATGGTGGGTTCCCTGCTGCTGATCCTTGAAGTTATAGATAACGAGGAGCTGATTGCAGCGGCGGAAGCAAGAAGATATAAATCATATCTGCTGGCTGATGAACTGCGACAGAGTTCGGACGACCTGACCCGTATGGCAAGAGTTTATTCGATTACGGGGGACCCTCAATATAAAGAGTACTTCGAGAGAATCCTGGCAATCAGGAACGGGAAAGCCCCCCGTCCCCTGGAGTATCAAGGCATTTATTGGGATTTCATCGTGGCTACGGGGAGAGAACCCCGGGTAAGCACTGACCCCAAGGCCCTGAAAGCGCTGATGAAGGAAGCGGAATTTACGGAAACCGAATTTGCCCTGTTACAGGAAACGGAAAATGAATCAAACGAGCTTGTCAACCTGGAAAACCTGGCCATGAATGCCATGGTGGGGCTCTTTGATGACGGTTCGGGCTATTACACCAAGGGAGAACCCGACTATGAGCTGGCCCGCAACCTGCTGCACGGTAAGGAGTACCACCAGGCTAAAGCAAAGATAATGAAACCCCTGGAGAAGTTTTTCGATACTCTTGATCAGAGAACTTCAGGAGAAATGGCCGTCTATCGCGAGAAACAATACAGACTGAATCTGGTTTTAATGATAACCCTGGGGTTGTCTGTCCTGCTTGTTGCCTCTTCCGTGATCATGGCGGCTGTGTCTTTGAATAAGAAGGAAACGGATACGGGAAGATCGAGACTGGCGCAACGGTTGGCGGCCAGTGGTTACCCATCTCCTTCTCCCATGAGCAAGGGGAGCGGAAGAGAACGAATGGCAAAACGACTGTCAGCCATGACCTCCCAATCTTCCGGCGATGAAAAACAGGGGGAACCGAAAGGGGATACTGCTCTTTTGTTTTTTATCAGGAACTTCTGGAATGACTGGCCGCTCATCGTTGCGGCAGTCGTGATTACTTTCATGACTTTAGGCCTGTCATGGTGGTTCCTGAGTGAAAATAAGGCGCTATCCTATACCAACGCCAGTGATGAACTGGAGTCCAGCCTGGATGCTACCCATAGCACCGTCCTGGACTGGTTGGATCGGAGCAACCTGGATGTCACCATCTTTTCCGATGCGATCAGCCGTCGTATTTCCAATGACATCCTCCCTGAACTTAAAAATAATCCGAACCACACACTGCATCAGCAATTGAAGAATGTAACTATTGCCGAATCGCAAATTTTTGAAAATTATATTTTGACCGATTTAAACGGCATAGTACTCTCCAGCAATCGAACAGTCCTGATTGGACGGTATTTTGCGTTCCCTGAAGGTACTATGGAGCAAATACAAACCCCTCCCTATTACCGCGCTATCCACTTTCCGCGCGGTGATGAAAACGAGGGACTACTATCACAGAATATCCTTTTTGGCGCTCTGCTCGAGGATAATAAAGGCGCTGTCTTCTTCACCGTATCTCCCCAGTCCATGTTGAGCAAAATTTTGAGGAGGGGTTATACGGCCGATTATGGTGAAATTTACCTGGTCAATGCCGAGGGCAGATTCGTCAGTGAAAACCGTTGGAAAGAGAGGATGGTCGAGGAGCACTGGATTCCTTCTAATGCCTCCAGTATCGTTGGAATGACTGTCAGTCAAAACAGAAATGCCTCCCGGCCTGTCTTTCCTCTCTCCGTAAAAAACGTTATCAAAGGTGAAACCGGAGAGCAATTGGATGCGTACAAGAATTACCTGGGTGATAAGGTAGTGGGAGCCTGGCGCTGGGACAATACCTACGGCTTTGGCATCATCAACGAGCTCAATAACGAAGCAGCCTTTGCCGCGTACAGGTCCTATAAGAATCAGGCTTTAGCGGGAAGCGGGTTTACGGTAGTGCTCATCCTGGCCCTGACCCTTATGTCTATCTGGAGCCGTTCCAAGGTTACCAAGGCCGGCGAAGAGTTGAAGGGCGCCTTTACGACAATCAAGAAGCATAATGACAAGCTCGCCCAGGACTTGCAAATTGGCCAAAAGGTGCAGACGGATATGTTACCCGATCCGATCAAGGGGGATGGCTTTGCCCTGGAGGCTTTTTTGAAACCGGCCCAGAGTGTCTCAGGTGATTTTTATGATTTTTCGATCCTGAGGGATGACAAGGTGTATTTTTGTGTGGGGGACGTTTCCGGCAAAGGGGTGCCTGCCGCGCTCTTCATGGCTATCACCAAGGCTTTCCTGAACAAAGTGCTGGACCAGACGTACCAGACAAAAGATATCATGGACAGGGTCAATAACGAACTGTCCCTGAACAATGACAGCAACATGTTCGTGACCCTGATCCTCGGGATTATGGATTTAAGAACAGGGTCCCTGCTTATTACCAACGGCGGGCATAACCTGCCTTTTATCAAAAAAAAGAGTGGCGAGCTAGTCTGCCTCGATGAAATCCAGGGCCCTCTTGTCGGCACCTTTGAAGGCATGGAATATGGACAGCAATCCATTCAAATGTCCGAGGGTGATATTGTGCTGTTTTATACGGATGGTGTAACCGAGGCTCTGAACGTGAAAGACGAGTTTTATGAGGATGAACGGCTGGAATCCCTGTTGCGGCAAAATGAGTTTGCTACCGCCCAGCAAATGACAAGCACTGTTTTCAGAAGCGTGACCCGATTTATTGGTCGGGCTGACCAATTCGACGACATTACTATCCTGTCTTTTCAATATAAGGGGCTTTAACCCGCGTTATTTGATGGACTTGATAATGACGACCTGGTTTCCCTCATTGGAACCATGGTATTCAACCCGGTCGTTCAGACTTTTCACCAGGTGGATTCCCAATCCGCCTTCTTTCTCCTCTTTCGGAGCCTCCGACGCGTCCTCACCGCCCAGGCGCGGAGCAGGCGCATCCCTGAATAAATTAAAAGGAGGCGCTTTGTCTTCCAGGCTGACCCTGAGATCTTCACCGGTGTTTTCGGC
The DNA here is from genome assembly GCA_965248145.1 of Gammaproteobacteria bacterium. GTDB lineage: Bacteria > Pseudomonadota > Gammaproteobacteria > Eutrophobiales > Eutrophobiaceae > JAAXHV01. The sequence continues at coordinate 2,458,003 of OZ252091.1, forward strand.
GTCCACGGTCACATTGCCGCCTTCGCCTTCGCCTTCGCTGTAACCGTGGGTAAAAGAGTTGACCATAAGTTCTTCAAGGGAAAGTTCCAGTTCAAATATCTTGCCATCATCCAGGCCCTGAGCCTCACAGAAAGCTCTGAATTCCTCAGAAAACTGAGGCAGGTCACCATCAAGATCAGTTAAAGTCCAGTTGACATGTTTATTTTTTGTTTCCATGATAATGCCTCATAAAAAGTTATCTGATTAGATGCTATCCTGCTTGACATAATCCTAGCATAAAGATTGCGTGAATTAACAATTTTGTCCTCATGCCCGGGAAGATATAAATATGTGGACATTTACAATCAAGGTTGGCTATAATTCCGGTTTGTTCCAAGCAAACAAAAACATATAAGAGAAAAGTTATGAGCGACATTCAATCAGTAAACCAGGACGGGGTCGTGGTTTTGAACCTGAAAGGGCGCGTAGACGCAACCAATTCAGGGCAGGTTCATGATAAGGTAATGGAAGAAATTAAAAACGACTGCAACAAGATGATCATCAACTTTTCAGAGGTTAATTACATTTCCAGTGCCGGTTTGCGAGTCCTTATTTTTGCCACGAAAAGCTTTTCAAAAAGTTCAGGTTCATTTGCAGTCTGCTCCCTGAATGACAACATCATGAAAATATTCGAAATAAGCGGGCTGGTGAACCTGTTTACTATTCATAACGACCTGGAGACAGGATTAAAAGCGATGTAACAGTTAAACGGGATTATTTGAGATCCTGTTTTCTGCGTTTATAGATAGGTAACGCGCCGTCCGCGGCAGTCTGGTATTTGACGGTGAAATCTGACAGTCCTTTTATTGCATCTTCCGGGCTCTTATCCTCATTCAGTTGGAAAGAATCAATACCGCAGCGTTGCATGAAAAACAATTGATCCCTGAGTACGTCTCCCACTGCCCGTAATTCGCCCCGAAAATTGAACCGGTCACGCAACAACCGGGCATGTGAATAACTTCGACCATCCTTGAAATTTGGAAACTCCAGGGCAATTAACTCAAACGTATGCAGCGAGTCGGATAAGCCCTCCAGGTTGTCATCCCCGTTTAAACAAACGGCAATTTTCCCTTCATGACGGGATAACCTGTCCCGATTATCCAACCAATAACCGAGAGGTATAATCCAGTCACCTTCCGGCAAAGACTGCTGTGGCTCAAGGTCGGTAGTCCTTTGCCAACTGTCTTTTACGACCTGGTCTGACTTAATGACCCGCAACGGCTTTCATCTCCCGCAGGTCCTCTGAATCCGGTGCATATACCTTTGTCTTAAACGGTTCCAATCCCACGCGCAGGTAGGTTTCCAGGAACTGTTCACTGCCTTCGCGCCGGTCCAGGTATACCTGCAGGATTTTATCTATCGTTTCAGCCACGTCATTTTTTGCAATTGCAGGACCCAACCGGTCCCCGAGCCGGGCGTTATTGCCTGCGGCTCCGCCCAGGGTCAATTGATAAAACTCCTCACCTTTTTTATCCACGCCAAGAATCCCGATATGACCCACGTGGTGGTGCCCACAGGCATTCATGCAACCGGACATCTTGATCTGGAAATCACCGATATCATGCAAATAGTCCAACTCGTCAAACCGATCATTGATTTGTTTGGCAATATCTATGGAGCCGGCATTGGCCAGATTACAGAAATCCAGCCCGGGACAGCAGATCATGTCCGTCAACAAACCTATGTTCGGGGTGGCCAGTTGCTCCCCTTTCAGTGCGTTCCACAGGGGATACAGGTCTGCCTGCCTGACGTGCGGAAGGACCAGGTTCTGATCGTGGGTAACCCGTACTTCAGAATGGCTGTACTGCTCGGCTATGGCGGCGATAAAGCTCATCTGCGCGGCAGTCGCATCACCCGGTGGAGAGGCCGGATGTTTGAGTGAGATATAAACGGAGCGATAGCCTGGCGTTTTATGGGGCTTCACGTTGCGCTGCGCCCAAAGGGTGAAGGCCTTGTTTTGCATTCCCAGGTAGCGGGCGAACGATGTGTCGGCGCCGGCGTCTTTATCATAATCCGGTTCAATGAAGAAACCTTTAACCCGATCGATCTCTTCCCGGTCCAGTAGTAATACCGAGTCTTTTATGCATTGCCATTCCGTCTCGACCATTTCGGCGAATTTTTCCGCCCCTACTGCGTTGACCAGGATTTTTATTCTCGCCTTGTGCATGTTGTCGCGGCGGCCAAGCTGGTTATAAACCCGCAATATGGCCTCCAGGTAAGAAAGCAGGTGCGGCTTCTCGACAAACTCGCGTATGCATACGCCGATAAACGGGGTACGCCCCAACCCTCCACCTACCAGGATTTTGCAACCCGTCTCACCCGCTTCATTTTTAACCAGGTAAATTCCTATATCATGGATCTGCACGGCGGCGCGATCATTCTCGGCCCCCGATACGGCAATCTTGAATTTCCGCGGCAGGAAAGAAAACTCCGGGTGGAACGTGGACCACTGTCGTATGATTTCACAATAGGGCCGCGGATCTTCCAACTCATCTTCCGCAATACCGGCAAAATGATCGGAGGTGATATTGCGTATGCAGTTGCCGCTCGTCTGGATAGCGTGCATCTGAACACTGGCCAGGTCGGCCAGGATATCCGGCACGGATTCCAGTTTGGGCCAGTTGAACTGAATATTCTGCCGGGTACTGAAATGACCGTAGCCTTTGTCATACTTCTCCGCTATATGCGCCAGCATGCGCAGTTGAGTGGCGGATAATAATCCGTAAGGGATGGAAACGCGCAGCATCGGCGCATGTCTCTGGATATACAGCCCGTTCATCAGACGCAACGGCCTGTACTCGTCCTCGCTGAGTTCGCCCGCCAGGAAGCGCCGGGTCTGGTCGCGGAACTGGGCTACCCGTTCGTCTACGATCTGCTGATCGTATTCATCATATTGATACATAAGGCCTGTTAATACAACTCTGCTATTAATAATTTTCGCAGAGTAGCATTAAAACCTTATGCAGAAAAGTGCTTAATTAGACTATATATATGATTAAACGGTATAAATAAACAGAAAATCGGCTTATTCCTCATCATCTGTCGGTTTATACGCGGCCATCAACTCTTTTTGTGTTTTTGCGGGTACGGGGTCGTAATGACTGAAGCTCAGAGAATAGGAGCCCACTCCGCCGGTCATGGATTTCAATTGTGATTGATAATTGTCCAGTTCACTGAGGGGCACGCCGGCGGTTATCGTCGTCATCCCGCCGGACATGGCCAGGGTGTTGCTGATGCGCCCCCGCTTGCCGGACAAATCTGCGTTAATGTCACCCATTGCCTCATTAGGCGCAGTCACGTTGATATTCACAATGGGCTCCAGCACCACCGGCCTTGCCTTATGGAAGGCATCGAGAAAGGCCTTCTTACCGGCGGCGACAAACGCCACTTCCTTGGAATCGACCGTATGGTGTTTACCGTCATATACAGTAACCCTGATGTCCTGTATCGGGTTCCCGGACAAGGCGCCACTGTCCAGCGTTTGCCTTATTCCTTTCTCCGTTGCCGGGATTAACGGTTTCGGAATCACCCCCCCGACTACGGCATCGACAAATTCAAAGCCGGAACCACGCGGCAACGGCTCGACTCTTAAAAAGACTTCCCCAAACTGGCCGGCGCCGCCGGTTTGTTTCTTGTGTCTGTGGTGCCCTTCCGCCTGTGTGGTGATTGTTTCCTTATAGGCTATTTTCGGGGGGTGGCTATCCACGTCCACGTGGTATCGTTCCTTCAGCTTTCCCAGCATAATGCGCAAGTGAAGTTCCCCCAGGCCCCGAATTACCGTTTCATTGGTGGTTGCATTATGCTCAACGATAAAACTTGGATCATCTGCTTCCAGTTTGTGCAGCGCATCCGATATTTTTTGCTCGTCTCCCCTGCTTTTCGCCTGTATAGCCAACCCGTACATCGGGGCCGGAGTATCTATTGATTGCAGGTAAACCTGATCCTCGTCATGGGAATCGTGCAGGATCGCGTCAAAATGGATTTCGTCGACCTTTGCGACGGCACAAATGTCACCCGGCACACCCCGGTCAATCTCAATATGTTCTTTACCCTGTAATTTCAATAAGTGCGCCACCTTGAACGGCTTACGACCATCACCTATGAACAACTGGCTGTCTTTTGTCAGCGTTCCCTGGTGGATCCTGAAAATACCCAGCCTGCCTACAAACGGATCAATATAGACTTTAAACACATGGGCAAGCGCGTGTTTGCCGGGATCCGGCAGGACTTCGAGTTGTTCCGCTGCATCGCCATCCCCTTTGAACAGTTTGGGCGGATTGCCCTCGACAGGGGTGGGCATCAATTTGGCAAACGTTTCCAGTAATTGCGTCAAACCGGCTCCGGTCTCTGCCGATACAAAGCAAACAGGGATGAAATGGCCTTCGCGCAACGCCTGTTCAAACGGCTCATGCAGTTGCTCCGGGCTGATGTCCTCCCCCTGCTCCAGGTATTGTTCCATCAGTTCCTCGTCAAGTTCGACCACTTGGTCAACGATATTGGTATGTGCCTCTGCAACGGAGAGAAAATCAGTATCCTTGCCGGTCGCCTGGAAAAAACAATCCACAACTTCAGTGCCGCCACCGGCCGGTAAATTCAACGGCAAACACTCATTGCCGTAAGTTTCCCTGAGTTGTTGCAGTACAGCCTCAAGATCAACATCTTCGGCATCTATTTTATTGACAATGATCAGGCGGTCCATTCCCCTCTCTCCGGCCACTTCCATCATTTTGCGGGTTACCATTTCAATTCCCGCCTGCGCGTTGATTACCACTGCGCAGGTTTCCACGGCAGGTAATACCGCTAAGGCACGACCCAGAAAATCGGGGTAGCCGGGCGTATCAATAAGATTGATATGACTGCCATGATAATCCATGCCGGAGACGGCGCTATCCAATGAATGCTGGTGGGTCTTTTCCTGCGGGTCGAAATCAGACACCGTTGTCCCCTTTTCCACCAACCCCTTATGACTGATCGCGCCAGCTTCATGCAGCAAGGCTTCAACCAGTGTCGTCTTGCCTGAACCACCATGACCGGTAATGGCAATGTTGCGGATATCTTCAGTTGTATAAGTCGCCATTGGCTCCTCCTCTATTTGTTATTGCTTCCCCTGGACCGCCTGAATAATAACACAACATCGAACAATGATTCAGGAAGGCAAATGGGCTTGCCCCAGGTAATCGTGAGATTGCATTTCGATGAGTCTGCTGGCAGTGCGTTCATAAGCCCCGGCCAGGCGCTTGCCGGTATATAATTCCTTTGCGTCAGCCTCCGCCGTGATAATCAGCTTTACGTTACGATCATAATATTCATCCACCATCGTAATAAATCGTTTGGCGCTATCATTATCCATGTCATCCATTTTCGGTACATTTTCGATGAATACAGTCTGGAACTGCCTGGCAATTTCAATGTAGTCGGCCGCGCCCCGGGGACCTTCGCAAATTTCATGGAAATCAAACCAGACAACGCCTGAAGCCAGCTGTTTTACCTGTATATTGCGCCCGTCAATTTCTATAGTGGTATCGATTCTGCCGGTTTCCGGTGCGATAGTATCAAAACTTTCCGCCATTTTTTCATGGCTGTCTGCATCCAGGGGATAATGATAGGTTTGAGCCTGGTCCAGGTAACGCAAGCGATAATCAACGCCGGCATCCAGATTGATAACGCACGTGTGTTGTTTGATCAACTTGATTGCCGGCAAAAACCTCTCCCGCTGCAGTCCGTTCCGGTAAAGCGTATCAGGGTGCTCGTTGGAGGTTGCCACCAGGGTCACCCCCCGGGCAAACAGGGCATGGAACAAACCGCTTAACAACATTGCATCGGTGATGTCGGACACGTGGAACTCGTCGAAACAGATTACACTGATATCCTCAGCCAGTTTATCCGCAACCAGCAGCAAAGGCTCCTCGACGTCTTTCAGTTGTTTTAATTCAGCATGTACCCATTGCATATAACGATGGAAGTGCATGCGCAGTTTATTATCAAAAGGAAGGCAGTCAAAAAAGGCATCAACAATATAAGTCTTGCCACTACCGACCCTGCCCCACAGGTATAATCCGGGCACAGGCCGTATCTGCCGCTTTGCTGAAAACCGGGCGAAAAAGCGTTTGAAGGGGTTTTTCCTGCCGGTGGCAGGCGCGGCCACCAGTTCGTCATACAACGATTGTGTATATTTAACCACCGACAATTGAGCCGGATCAGGTATTATTCTGTTTCTGTCAATATCTGATTGGTATCGCTGTAGGGGAGTCATCTTGGTTTTTAGTTTTTTGTTTTTGGTAATCGGCTCTTAGAAACTAACTACCAAAAACTAACCACTAAAAAACTGACTACTAAAAACTAACCACTATGTTAATTGGCGTTGCAGGTTTCTGTTTGTTACTGCTCCTGATCCTGGGTCCTCAACTCTGGACAAAATATGTATTCAAACGCTATAACACCTCGATAGACACATTACCCGGCACGGGTGGAGAGCTTGCCCGGCATTTAATCACCCACCTGAAGCTGACCGGCTTTAACGTCGAAGCGCTCGAGAGAGGCGGCGACCATTATAACCCTGAAAATAAAACTGTTTGTTTATCTCCCGACGTCTATGAGCAAAAATCATTAACCGCCGTTGTCATTGCCGCCCATGAAATCGGCCATGCCTTACAGCACTATGCCGGCTTTAAACCCCTTTACCTGCGCTGGAAGCTTGCGAAGTATATCGCCTTTACCGAAAAAACAGCATCGATCATCCTCGTCAGTTTTCCATTTGTCAGTTTGCTGGTTAAATCTCCGCTGGTCGGGATCCTGATGCTTGCTTCAGGCATTCTGATACTGCTCCTGCCCGTCATCTTTCACCTGGTGACGCTACCGGTCGAATGGGATGCCAGTTTCAACCGCGCGTTGCCTCTGCTGATAGAAGGAAAATACCTGCCGGAAAGCGCAGAACCCGTAGCCCGTCACATCCTGACTGCGGCAGCCCTGACCTACGTCTCGGCCTCCCTGTCCAGCCTGCTCAATTTCTACCGATGGATCGCGTTTCTGCGGAGATGACAGGAGTGCCCCCACCGTCACTCCCACGAAACTTGCCCCAGTATGGTGTTGAGCAGGGGGTGGGAGTCCAGTGAAAATATGTCGCCGAAGCCTGCCATAGCATGTCGTAAGCAGGGGGCAACTCCTTGTTTCATAAGCATTTTAACCAGACAAATATTATAATGGATGTCCAGGTAAAGGGGCTTCCACAGATGGGAGGGTATAGATGACTACATTTGTTTTAATTCATGGGGCTTTTTCCGGGGGGTGGAGTTGGGACCCGGTAAGAGAGGCCATAAAACAGGGGAGGCACGAGGTGGTTACGCCTGATCTGCCCAGTCAGGGAAATGATCAGACTCCTCTGTCTGAAGTCACCCTGGACAGTTACAGAGACTGTGTAATCGATGCCCTGGACCAACAAACGGAATCCGTGGTACTGGCGGGGCATAGCCTGGGCGGTATTTCCATATCCCAGGCAGCGGAATACCGGCCGGATAAAATCAAAGCGCTGGTTTACGTAGCGGCCTTTCTCTTGCCTGATGGGAGTTCACCCAAGCATTTCTGGGGGAGTCAGGCGATCCAATCACCCGTTATGAGTCATTGTGATATCACCGAAGATGGTGTAATCACCTTCAGGAAAGAGCACATTACAGAGATAATCTATAATACTTCACCGGCAGCAGCGGCAGAGAAAGCCGGCAGGTTACAACGTCCCATGGCGCGTAAACCACTCGGAACTCCATTGCGCCTGAGCGCTGAAAATTACGGACGAGTGCCCCGTGTCTATTTTGAGGCCTTGGAAGATAAAGCGATTCCCATCGAATACCAACGGATGATGCTGCAAGCCATGCCTTGTGAGAAAGTCGTTACGTTTGACACCGATCATGCGCCAATGGCTTCTGCCACGGAGCAATTCGTCAGTGAACTGCTGGCACTGGCATAAAGTTTATGGACGAGAGTAAAACATCGCCTTAATGAAGACATGTTCGCCCGCGAGGCCATGGATGAGTTTTATTCCGTTGAAGACGGCTGGCACAGAGAACATTTATTCGGGCCGGATATCTTGATCAACGCCTGGCGTATTCTTTGCTCCAACACTAACCGGGGCATACAAAACCTGCCCTACGGAGCGCAGCGCGCTACCGCTCGGGAGCTTTGAATCATAACAGCCAGTGGGAGGTCGGGAGGTTCAGGCGCAGCCGGCCATAGACTTCCTTGATAATCTCCTCATGCATCGCTTCGTGCATGGACATGGCATTGATATCACGATGAAATCGTTGCATCGGGCTGCGTTCATGGAGAGATGAACCCCCGGAATCCTGGAACAGGATATTCACTACTTCCCGGCAGAGGTGCATGGCGTGCACCCCATATAATCTGATGCGAGCCCGTTCTTCCGCGCCCAGTACCTCAGCGTTGTTTACTGCAGCGTCAAAACACAAGTCACAGGCATGATCCGTCATCAGCCTGGCCGCTTCCAGCTTTGCCGTGGCTTCAGCCAGGATGTGATGGGTTGAAGATAAACGCTTTTTAGAAACGTGTTCGGTATAAACCATCGGCCTGGCTGAGCGACTTTGCAGCAGGTCTTCGTAAAATTCCAACGCACCGGTTGCGGCGCCCATGGTTGTGCCGGCGCTTAAAGAAACCACCAGCAATCCTGCGAATGGCGCGCGGTAAAGTAAAGGCCTTGCTGTCCCGCACTTGTGCGCCAGGGCAGTTTCCGCCTTCAGCATCCTGTGTTCGGGAACAAAGTATTCCTCCGTCTTTAAACGCACGCTGTTGCTGCCTGTTGCCCTGAGACCGGTCACGTACCAATCGTCGTTTATCGCGATATCAGCGGATGGCACCAGGAAAAATGCCTTATCATGTCCCGGCGGCAAACCGGGTAGTTGCGCGCCCAGCAGGAACCAATTCGCATTGTGACAACCTGATCCAAAAGGCCAGACACTGTTCTTCAACAGGTAGCCACCATCAACCCTGGTTGCGGTTGAGCGGTCCGGCAGAATGCCGCTGACACCCGCGTTAGGGTCGGCGCCGAACACCTCTTCCTGGGCTCGTTCAGGGAACAAGGCCACTACGTAGCTGTGACAGGACATGACACTGTAAACCCAGCTTGAAGAGGGACAGCCCTTGGCGATTTCTGCGGCAATACGCCAGAAATAACGGGGATGCAATTCGTATCCGCCGAAACGCGTCGGCGCATAGGCGCGAAACAGGTCTGCCTCTTTCATCGCGCGGAAAGATTCCGCGTGAATAAACCGTTGCTGCTCCGCCGCGCCGGCCCGTTCGCGTAAATCAACCGCTACGACCCGGGCCCGATCAATAAGAGTTTCGGCCAGTTCCCGTTGATCGCTTGGGGTTCTATCCATCCTGCCTGATCAGAGATTTTTATGGCTGCCGTCACATAGATGTGAATTGCCGCTACGCTTGCAACCGCACAGCCACACGGATTCAGTCTGCGTCAATTCAAACCTCACCGGGTTAAATTCACTGCCGGCATGGGATCCGTCACAAAAAGGCTGGTTCTCAGAGCGACCGCATTTGCACCAGAAATAAACACCTGCCTCAAGCTCTACTCCATAAGGATAGCTTTGCGGGCATTCAGGTTCACTCATAATTATTCCCCCATAAGTTGCTAAACCTTTGAAATAGTCTCACAACGACATGCTTCAGGCAAGAGGAACAAAACCTGACGAACCCCCATTTTTAATAAAAACCTCTTGACGTTGTCCAAGGTTTAGGGGGATACTGGCCCTGCTGGTAAAGCTGAATAAGCTCACAATATAGAGAGAATCAGGAGGTGACAAAAATGTCCGACAAAAATAAGTCCCGTAATATTGCGATAGAAGAGTCATTCACTCACACCAACCCAGGTCCCAAAACCGAGCCTCCATTCTCAGCGTTAAGGGTACCTGAAACTGAACAACCTGCTCAGATACAACCAAGTCAAACCAGCAATCCAAACAACAGCACCACTGTCACCGATAAGTGATTGCTCCTGAATTTTCAGGATAAGTTCCTGTTGTGAGTATTCCATTTAATGAGGCCATAGGCCTTTTGCTCTACTTGGCGCCGGGTTTCCTCGCCATGCAACTCTACCGTGTCCGCTATCCTGCCAAGCGTATGTCTCAGTTCGAGAGTATCGCCTGGAGTATTGTCCATAGTTTTATAGTTCTGTTAGGCCTTGCAGGTACTTCATGGATCTTTGATAACAAAGACCTTAATCTTTTCAACCTGACTGGGGACGCCCCCATCCAGCCTAAGACAATATTGGTCCTGCTCGTCGGCGGGGTCGTCTGGTATTTCTTTCTCGTAGGTTTTTATCGGATACGTAAATTCATTCCGTTCTTGCCCGACCCCGATTCTCAAGCAATTTGGCCGGTTGTTGCCAATCATGCTCCTGATGACGAACTATGGGCATTGGTACGTATAAAACAAGGCACTCACTACTTCGGTTGGCTTGATAAATACTCTTTTGATCCGGCAGCCGAGAACCATGAATTTGTTCTCCGCCCTGCCTATCTCCTGGATGCCGAGCTTGCAGTCAAGCGCGACTTGAAGCGAGGCGGAGTATATCTGAATACCCGAGATATCGAGTCATTGGAAATGATACCCGGCAATGAAGTGAGGGGGACTAATTAAACTTCATTGGTGAAAATCAGACAGCAAACCATCTAAACGCGTTCTGTCGTTAAAAACGCGCTCCCTAACTCTTGAGTCAGGATATGGGAGTAAACCATCCTCAAGGTGATGGGAATAGTACGCAATATAATCTGATATCGCTTTTTCATAACTGAACTTTCCTGTCAGATTGACCCAGTTTTTCTGATCATTCATAATTTCACGAAGGTCATCGACTGTCATTGATGTTATTTCTGATATGGCCGTCAATGTTTCATAGCCAGCAGCAAAGCCCCTATTTTCAGGCAACTGGATTGTTAAATCCTGGGAGTCCGGGCCAGTTGTTAGCTCCTACCGTACAAAAATCCTTCGTCCCATTTCTCCATCGAGTAAGGTTTTGCTTATTGGCACTAATGGGTTCCATTGATCATCGCATATCGCCTTGTCCGTAATTTGTCCTATGAGACCGACTCGCCTATCTTTCAATGAGACCACAACATAATCACCTATTTCCATATCCTGAATATTTTTACGAGCTTTGGTCCAACTGGTTTCTTGGCTTCTTCCATATAGCCGATAACCCAGCGAGCTCGCATAGCCAATAGCAACGCATTGATTTTTAAACCAACGCTGCCACATACCCGGATATTTATCTTCCATGCAATTTATTTTCCAGAGTCTACTCATGTTTTTGTTCTCCTGACTTTGTATCTCAACAAAATAACTATATAGGCCAATGATAGAACGTTTGAGAGAACGTTTTTACCTCAAAAATCCGGCAAACTCTATCCGGTAAATTTTTCACTGAAGCCTACATTATTCTTGCTCTTATAATTTGTTTTCTGCCACCCGTCTCTTCAGTTCATACAGACAGACACCGGTTGCGACTGACATATTCAGACTTTCGACGGAACCATACATGGGGATTTTTACCAGCCTGTCGCAATGGTTGCGGGTATTTTGACGCATGCCGCCTTCTTCCGAGCCCATGACCAGCACAAGTGGAAATGCGACCTCTGTTTCGTACAGGGTTTTATCCGCGTCGCCGGCTGTTCCGATTATTTGGCAACCCGCCTCGCGCAACTGCCTCAGGCTGCGCGCAATGTTCGTAACCGTGATGACATTCGTGGATTCCGCCGCTCCGCTGGCCACTTTTTTGACGGTTGCATTCAATGGAACCGAACGGTCTTTGGGCAGTAGCACCGCGTCAACGCCGGTTGCGTCAGCCGTCCTGATACAGGCGCCCAGGTTATGCGGGTCCATTACCCTGTCAAGCACCAGTATGATTGAAGTATTACCAAGACGCCCATCGCACAGGTCGGCTATTGTCACCTGTTTATGTGTGCTGTCCGTCCGGCACCTTGCCGCGATGCCCTGGTGGTTTTTTGCCCCGGTCAACTTATCCAGTTTCAGAGGCGAAATAGACTGGACCGAGATTAAGGCGTCGTCGCAGGAACGCTGCAAGGCATCCAGCCTGGTTGAGCGCCGCTTGTTTTGTGCAATATAGACCTCCAGTACATCATGGGAACGCCGGGACAGGACATGCCGGACAGCGTGATAACCACAGATAATTTCAATGTTTCTACGTGGCATTTATTATGCAACGTAATCGAAGTCGATTTTTCTCTCGTCCACGTTGACGCCGGTCACTTTTATTTTAACCCGGTCTCCAAGAAAGTACTTTCGTCCCGTTCTTTCCCCGGATAATGAATGCGTTATGGGATCAAAATGGTAATAATCCGCGGGCAAAGCGGAAATATGTATCAACCCCTCAACGTATATATCATCCAACTCGACAAACAGGCCAAACCCGGTAACGCCGGAAATAATACCCTCAAAAACCCTGCCGATTTTATCCAGCATGAACTCACACTTCATCCGGGCCATGACGTCCCGGGTGGCATCATCCGCCCGGCGCTCCGTCATGGAACAATGTGTTCCGTAGTTGTGCATGTCATTCTTGCTGTAATCATAACCGGCCTTTTCCACTATGTGCCGGATGGCGCGATGCACCAGCAAATCGGGATAACGCCGTATCGGTGAGGTAAAATGTGTGTAATGCTCGAAAGCCAGACCAAAATGTCCATTATTTTTTCCTTCGTATACGGCCATGGCCATACTGCGTAACAGCACGGTCTCGATCAGGTGCTTGTCGTCCCTGGTTTCGATCAATTGCAGGATCTTTGCGTAGTGTTTGGTTTTGGGATTCGATCCCCCACCCAATTGCAGGCCGAAATCAGCCAGGAATTGATTGAGGTCATTGATCTTTTCCTGGTCCGGAACCCCATGGTTGCGATAGATAGCCGGTATTTCGTTGGTAAGCAGAAATTCCGCAACAGCAACGTTTGCCGCCAGCATGAATTCTTCGATAATTCTATGGGAGTCATGGCGCACGACGGAATTGATATCAGCCACCCCGCCCTGCTCATCAAAGCTTAACCGGATTTCATTCGATGAAAAATCCAACACTCCCTGTTGTTGCCTGTACTGACGCATAACGGAGTACAGTTCATGTAAATCCCTGATCTGAGGGATAATCGACTGGTATTTTTTCTGGACTTTAGCGCCTGCCAGCATGGCGTCCACAAGATTATAGGTCAACCTGGCCCTGGAACGGATACTGGCCGGATACAAGGTATATTGTTTAACCCTGCCGACCCGGTTGATCAGCAGATCACACACCATAGCCGGCCGGTCTTCATCCGGTCTGAGTGAGCACAGGTCATTGGAAAGCAATTCAGGCAGCATGGGTACAACGCGGTTGGGGAAGTAAACCGAATTACCCCGTTCCTGCGCCACCTTATCTAATGCCGTATCAGGTCTGACGTAATGTGACACGTCAGCAATGGCAACCACGAGACGCCACCCGCTCCCCTGTTTTTCGCAATACACCGCGTCATCAAAATCTCTGGCGTCCTCACCATCTATCGTCACCAGCGGTAACTTGCGCAGATCTTTCCTGTCCTTATCCCATCGTCTTCCCTCCAACTTTGCCAGTTCCTGTTCGACTTCGGTGGGCCATTGATGAGGAATATCATAGGCGCGAATCGCTATTTCCGTTGCCATATCTATGGAACTGGAGCGGCCCAGGACTTCAATGATTTTACCCAGCGGCTGGGTATGCCCATCAGGCTGTCTGGTGATTTCCGTCACCACGTAGTCGCCTTTTTCCGCCTTTTTTCTTTGCCGTGACGGAACCAGTATATCCTGGCCGATGCGTTTATTATCCGGGACGACAAAAGCGGCATTACCTTCCTGGAAGAAGCGTCCTACAACTGTCCGGTTAACCCGCTCCAATACTTCGACGATCACCGCTTCCCTGCGCCCGCGCCGGTCAAATCCTCCATAACGCACCACGACGTGGTCGCCGTGCAGCACGGTGCGCATCTGTTTCATTGATAGATACAGGTCGTCACCGCCCTGATCAGGCCGGAAAAAACCATAACCATCTGCGTGGCCAATCACCCATCCCGCCACCAGGTCCATCTTATCCAACAGGCCATACCCCTCCCGGCGGTTGCGGATAAGCTGACCGTCCCGCAACATGGCTCTGAGACGCTTGTTCAGCGCCGCGCGCTCATCGGAACTGCTGATTCCAAGTGATTCGGCTATCTCACTCAGTTGGCGCGGGACTTTTGAACGCTTTAAAAATTCAATAATTTCATCCCGTTCCGGGATCGTGACCTGGTATTGCTTACTATTAGTTTTCTTTGACATAGATACCCGTTGACAGCGCATACCGCTACCGGTAAAGTCCGCCTTCTTTGATAAATCCTGTTTTATACTCTAACCCATGCCGAGGTGGCGGAATTGGTAGACGCGCTAGCTTCAGGTGCTAGTGGGGGTAACCCCGTGAAGGTTCAAGTCCTTTCCTCGGCACCATCACTTAAAACCGAACCATTGTAACCCCCTCACGCGACTAACGCCAATTGCAGCGATCATTAAGTTTGCCCGGGATGACGGCAGAAGCTGAACCGCATAAGAGTACGACAAAGCGTGGGGATAGAGTTCAACTCCTCCCCCGTTTACAAACTACTGCAATGGGTACTGCCACCGCGGTTATGGCAAGGGATGTTCCAGGATAATCGTTTCTGCGCGATCCGGGCCTGTAGATATGATGGAAATCGGGGTTTCACACAGTTCTTCAATCCGTTGCAAATAGGCCTTGGCGTTATCCGGCAGAGCGGCATAATTTTTTATCCCTCCCGTTGTACCCTGCCACCCCGGCATTTCCTCATAGACCGGTTCGCATTGCGACAGCGCCTCGGCGCCGATGGGGGGTGTCTCCCGGACTTGGCCGTTGAGCCTGTAACCATGACATATCTTTACCGTATCCAGGCCGTCCAGCACGTCCAGTTTGGTGATACACAGCCCCGACAGGCCGTTTAATTGAACGGAACGTTTTAATGCGACCGCATCAAACCAGCCACAGCGCCTGGGCCGTCCCGTTGTTGCGCCGAATTCACTGCCTTTTTCCCGCAGACGCGCGCCTGTCCCATCAAACAACTCCGTCGGGAACGGGCCGGAACCTACTCGGGTGGTATAAGCCTTGGTGATCCCCAGGACGTAGTCGAAATCGGTGGGGCCGACGCCGGAGCCGGTGGCGGCGCTACCTGAGGTCGTATTGGACGAAGTGACAAACGGATAGGTGCCGTGGTCCAGATCAAGCAGCGTGCCCTGGGCGCCTTCAAACAGTATGTTGCCGCCTTGTCGCCTTATTTCATGCAGCATCCCGGTTACGTCGGCTATCATCGGGGCCATTTCCTCGGCAAACCTCAGAGTTTCATCCAGTATTTCTCCATAATCCACGGTTTCTGCCCGGAAGTAATTTTTTAAAACAAAATTATGGAACTCCAGCGCCTCTTTTAACTTGTCCTGTAGACGACTCCGGTGCGACAGGTCGCTGACGCGCAAGGCGCGTCTCGCCACTTTGTCTTCGTAAGCCGGGCCTACGCCACGACCAGTCGTGCCTATGGCCGCTTTGCCCCTGGCCTCCTCCCGCACCTGGTCAAGCAGAATATGGTAAGGCAGTATCAGGGCGCAAGCCTCACTGATATGGAGTTTGTCCCGGACAGTTGCCCCCCTGTCTTCAAGCATGGTGATTTCTTCGAGCAAGGCCTGCGGCGACAATACCACTCCATTACCGATAAAACACCTGACCCCATCATGAAGAATGCCTGAGGGAATCAGGTGCAGTATTGTCTGTTCTCCGTCAATAACGAGGGTATGACCGGCATTGTGACCGCCCTGGAACCTGACCACCGCCTGGACGCGTTCCGCCAGCAAATCGACGATCTTGCCCTTGCCTTCATCACCCCACTGGGAGCCGATAATGATTATGTTCATTTGTCGGTTTTTAGTTTCTGGTTTTTAGTTATTGGTTTTTAGTTATTGGCTATCAGGAACTGACTACAAAAAACTGACTACTAATAACTGACCACTAAAAACTAATGACTAAAAACTTCCTTGACCTTCCATTGTCCGCGCTCCAGTGTCAGTTCCCGATCACACCCCATCTCCTGCGGGCTCCCCGACTGGCCGGGCAGTTCACAAATGACGATTTCACCCTGCTGTCTTAATTGTTCAATCAGGTCGTACAGACCCGGGGCTCCGGAGTGTGGGGCATATATCTTTTTTTTCGATTTATATGAGTGGGGGGTCAGTTGAAACAGTTTGTTCGCATCCGTACTGAAACCGGTCGCCGGGCGCGGCTGGCCGAAGGCATCTCCGATTTTGTCGTAGCGGCCGCCGAAGGCTATCCCCTGGCTCTCTCCCTGTATATATGCGACAAACGTCATGCCCGTGTGGTAGTGATAACCCTGAAACTCAGTGACGTCAAAGTATAAAGGCGCGTTTCTTACCTGGCGCCCGGTCAATTCTGCTATTTTTTGCAGTTCATCCACATAGTCGCACAACCGGCCACCACAGGGCTTCAGGATAGTCCTTACCTCATCCAGTATCGCTGCGTCTCCCTCCATATCCATGAGCTCAAGCAAGGCGGCGGTATGGTTGGAAGCAACGGACCACTCTGCCAGTATTGTTGCCAGTTCATCAATTGCTTTTCTCTGCACGCAACTGAAAACTTTCTTTTCCTGCTCAGCGGAAAGCTGCAGCGGATCAATCAATCCCTGCATGATTCCTACGTGACCTACATCTAAGTGTATGTTTTTCAGGCCTGCCAATTGCAGGGTTTTCAACATAAGAGCAAGAATTTCCGCGTCGCTTTCAGGACCCGTGTGACCGTATAGCTCGGCGCCTGTCTGCAGAGGTGAACGCGTGCCTCCCGGCTCACCCGGCAGAGTATGCAGTACCGTGCCTATATAGCACAGACGGCTTGGCCTGTCGCGTTTGAGATTATGCACGTCAATACGAGCTACCTGTGGTGTGGTATCGGCCCGTATACCCATCAATTTGCCATTCAGTTGATCGGTAATCTTGAACGTCTGGAGATCCAGGTCCTCATCGGTACCTGTTAATAATGTATCCAGGTATTCAATCAGGGGAGGCATGACCAACTCATATCCCCAGGTGGAAAACAGATCAATTATCCGGCGGCACAGACTCTCCAGTTCCGCGGCCTGTGGCGGTAATAGCTCTTCAATACCTTCAGGCAACAACCATTTGTTTTTAATTACCATATCAACGCACTACATATAACAGGACTACACCGATTAACATACTGCTCACACCGATAAACCGCAGACTGGTGTTGTCCATCTGTGATGCAGTGAGAAACACGCGTTTTATTCCCTCCGGATTTATAAAGGGTAAAATACCTTCCAGGATGAAAACCAGCGCGAGGGCGCTCAGTAATTCCGTCCACATATCTTCAATGACAGGTTACGAGTTTCAAAATCAGGTAAAAACAGAGAGCCACCGGTATCACACCATGAATCACCTTGTAGTAAAACAGCCCGGGGCGATACCGGCCCGGAAGCTTTATTGACCCAGCGCGTTACTGAAGTATTTAAAAAATTCGGAGTCCGGTTCGAGTACAAGTATATCGCTGCTGTTAAAACTGTTCCGGTAAGCATTCAAGCTACGGTAAAGCGTATAAAATTCCTGATTTTTACCGAATGCCGAGGCGTAGATTTCAGTTGCACTGGCATCACCTTCGCCCCGAACCGTTTCCGCGTCACGATAGGCATTGGCCAGGATGATTTCCCGTTCACGATCCGCGTTTGCCCTGATTCGCTCTGCCGCCTCTTCGCCGCGCGCTCGAAAATCCTTCGCTACCCGGGTTCTCTCCGCCCGCATCCTGGCATAGACCGAATTACTGACTTCCTCCGGCAGGTCAATCCGTTTGGTCCTGACGTCAACCACGGTAATCCCCAATTCATCCTGTAACTGGTCCGTCGTTGCCTCAACCACTTCCAGTATTTCACCGCGTTCACCGGCAACCACCTGCTGGACCGTGCGTTTACCGAACTCATCACGCAGGGCGCGATTGATTCTCTGTCCGAGTAATCCGGTTGCATATTGTACGTCGCCCCCGCGCGTTGCCACGTAAAACTTTTCAACGTCCGAGATAACCCATTTTGCGTAATAGTCAACGATCACGTCCTTTTTTTCCACGGTTAAAAATCGCTGTGGTTCCTGGTCCAGATTCAATAAGCGCGTTTCAAACTTTTTCACCGTATTCACAACGGGAAGCATGTAATGCAAGCCGGGTTCGGAATCAGACCGCTGAATCTCCTTGAACTTGAAAACTATCGCCTGTTCGAATTGTTGCACCCTGAAAAGCGAAAAATAAGCAACGACGGATGCAATGATGATTAGAACCAAAATTCGTAGCAACATGGTTATCTTACTCCTCGCGTTCTGTCACCAATACGCTCAGTTAAGTTACTTCCCGGCTGGGAAGCGGAGGCATCAGGGTCCAATGCCCGGGACAACTCCAATGAAGACGAGGTCCGGGTCTGCATCAACTTGTCCAACGGCAGGTACATCAAGCTGTTGCCTCCCTTTGCGTCAAGCAACACTTTATTCGTACCGGACAGGACTGACTCCATCGATTCCAGGTACAGGCGTTTACGGGTAATTTCCGGCGCCAGTTCGTATTCCGTCAATAACTGTTCAAATCGCGCCGCGTCGCCTTCTGACTTCGCGGTCACTGAAGCCTTATAACCATTGGCCTCTTCCCTGACCCGGGCGGCGGCGCCGCGAGCCCGGGGCAGGACGTCATTCCGGTAGGCTTCCGCCTCATTGACCACGCGTTGTTCGTCTTCTCTTGCCTTGATGGCGTCATCAAACGCGGCTTTTACCTCTTCGGGGGGTTTTGCCGGTTGCATTTCAATAGTAACAATAAGCATCCCGGCTTTGTAATCATCAACCAGTATCTTCTGCATAAGCTCTTGCTGCTGCTGCGCAATCTGACTTCGACCTTCAGTGAGAACGTAATCCAGCTCACTCTGTCCGATGACCGCGCGGACTGCGCTTTCCGTTACCTGCCTCAGCGTCAACGCCGGATCTCTTACGTTAAAAATAAAATCCGCCGGCTCGTTAATTCGCCATTGGACGGCAACTTCAACGTCAACGATGTTTTCATCCTGGGTCAACATCGATGCCTTGTGAGTAATAGAGCGCACCTGGCCGACGTTAACCGTTACGACCTTATCTATAAGGCTTGGAAAAACAAAATTCAAGCCCGGCTGGAGGGTTCTCTCATAGCGACCAAACCGCATAACGACGCCGCGCTCCTGCTGATCGACCAGGTAGGTGATATCTATCAGCAACAACAGGACGAGGACGACAACTGCGATCAACCAGGAAAAAGGGAAGCCTTTTCTTTCTTTTTTAGGGCCGGACGGTTTCTTGCCAAACAATCCGCCAAAACCTTCCTGCATTTTACGGACAATGTCATCCAGGTCAGGCGGTCCTTCATCCCTGCCCCGGTTACCCCAGGGGTCTTGTCCTTTATTTTCCGGTGGTTCGTTCCAAGCCATTTACTTTACCTCGTATCGTCATTTTTGCTCTAATAAATCAAGCTTACGGATTCTATCACAATAGTTCACTGTTTGCCGGGAAAAGACGCGTTAAGTATTTCCGGCTCGCCCCTTAGTTCTTCGTGAATGAGCTGTTTCAGTTCCCCCAGGCCCGCGCCGGTCAGGGCTGAAACCCAGATGCGCGGAATACTGCCGTTGACCCTGTTTCCGCCCCCTGCCAACTGCCCGCCATTTACCGGCCCTGGCTCCGCCCGGTCAATTTTGTTGAATACCAGAACCTGCGGGATGGAGGTTGCGCCTAATTCATCTATTACTTTGTTTACCTCTTCAATGCGCAGTTGGTGATCATCATTGATGTCGATGACGTGCAACAATAGATCGGCGTCTTTTATTTCATCGAGTGTGGCATGAAAAGACTCCACCAGGTCATGGGGGATATGGCGGATGAAACCCACCGTGTCGCTGAGCAATACGGAAAAATCATTGGTCAATCTGACCCTTCTGATAGTCGGGTCCAGGGTGGCGAATAATTTATCGGCGCAATAAACGTTGGCGCCGGTCAGCCGGTTAAACAGGGTGGATTTGCCCGCGTTGGTATATCCCACCAATGAGATAACGGCAACGTTATTGCGCTTGCGTAGCCTCCTGCCCTGTTCCCGGCGGCTTTTTACCTTCTCAAGCTGGGCGCGTATTGTTTTAATCCGCTTGCCGATCAAGCGCCTGTCGGTTTCCAACTGGGTTTCACCCGGCCCTCTTAAACCGATACCGCCTTTTTGCCTTTCCAGGTGAGACCAGCCCCTGACCAGGCGCGTGGACAAATGCTGTAACTGCGCCAGTTCAACTTGCAGCTTGCCTTCGTAGGTCCTGGCCCGTTGGGAAAAAATATCGAGTATCAGGCCGACCCGATCAAGAACCCGGCAATCCATCTCGCGTTCCAGGTTACGTTCCTGCGCCGGGGTTAACCCATGGTTGAATATCACGAGATTGGCGTCATTTTCCTGAATTGATTGTTTTATCTCTTCCACCTTTCCTGATCCGATAAAAAACTTTGCGCCAGGCTTGGCGCGGTTTCCGGTAACCGTATCGGAAGGAACAAGACCGGAAGATTCGGTCAGTCGAACAAATTCATGCAGTTCTTCGTTGTAGCGCGGGTTGCGAAAATTGATATGTACGAGAACGGCCCGCTGGCTGTCAGGAAAAGCTGTGCTCGGAGTATTAATTTGAATTTATCCTCATCTTATCCATTTACGCGCATCTGATCCCTGATTTCAGCCACTCGTGACCATGCTTCCGTGCCGGTCTCAGCCAATGGCGGTTCCGGGTAAACCTCATTAAGGTATTCAATGATGATATTCGATTCCGTCACGATATTGCCGTCGTGGTCCAGCACCGGCACCAATCCCTTCGGATTGAATTTGAGGAATTCGGGTTGTAATTGGTCGCCGCGGCGCAGGTCCAGTTCCACGCCTTCCCATTCAACCTCTTTTTCCACCAGGAGAAAGCGTACTTTCTGGGAACAGGTGGACATGTCGTTATGATAGAGTTTCAGCATGTTGTTTCTCGTTAGTCAGGTATATCCCGTCTCAATGTCACCTGTTATATTATCGGCGAATTTGATTCTTTTCCCAATAAAATACGGCCGTATATTTCAGCGCTGGCATCATGCATGAGCAGGGCGTGCATATTAGTTGCATGCAAATCCCGCGACGCCCGTTGCAATACGCTTCTGACCGACAGCGCCGACGCACCGGCATAAAGGTATAACTTGTCCACCGCATCCAGCAGCATTTTCACCGACAAACAACAATCCATACGGAGCCGTCCGCGCATTTCCATAGGCATTGCATCATTCAGCTTTGCATACTTATCGATGTCATCAGCCATTTTGTACATGACCTGTTCTGCTGCGTGTATTTCCGCGGCTGCCGAACCCAGCGCGACTTGAACAGGGATCCACTCGTCGGCGATGTGGGCCGTGTATGCCACCCGTTTACCCGGAACGGTTTTTCTAAATTCTTTCAGTGCGGTTCGCGCTACGCCCAGGGCGCCTCCCACAAGACAAATAGCCAGTACCGGGACAGCTTGCGATAACGTGACCCAACCGGTATCTTCGGCTTTGTAAGCGGGCGCCTCCCGTTCTATCAACAAAGGCAACGAAAGACAGCGATAGCCCGGGACGTTAACGTCTTTGGCGACCAGGGAATTACTGCCGGTTCCCTGTAATCCCGCCACATACCAATCATCCTGAATATCGATATCGCCTGTTGGCATTAACAGGTCGGCTTCATCGATTTTTTCCCCCGAACCGTCAAATATCTCGGCGCCCAGGATCAGCCATTGTGAATGTTCGCAACCTGATCCGAACGGCCAGAAACCATTCAGGATATATGAGCCGTCACTTTGTTTTACCGCCCTCCCGCGAGGTCCTATGACTGCCGAAACAAACGTATCCGGGTTATCTGCGTAGACGTCCTGTCGGGCCTGTTCCGGGAAATGACCCATCAGCCAACTGTGCGCATGCCAGACACCCAATACCCATGCGGTTGCACCGCAGCCTTCTCCCACTGCCGATAACACGTCGATATAGGAACGAAATGGTAATTCGTGGCCGCCGCAGGATTTGGGTTGAACCGTGCGCAATAAGCCATTGTTTTTTATCAGGTCAACACTTTCTTTACATAACCGCCGGTTTGCTTCAGCCTGGTCTGCGTATTTTTTCAGGTCCTCAATAATCGACTCCGCCCTGGCCTTTATTTCTTCCGCGTTAAGCGTTTCAAACGAATCTACAACTTGTGCCGGCATAGCTTCTCCCATTAAGTCAGGTTGAGGTCAAATGATATACGGAATCGGGGGAAAAGGACAAAAAGATCGTCTCATGATAATTATTGCCGACAGGTTATTGTTCGACCGGTATATTCAGGTATGTTAAAATGAGAAGTTGATATATGGGGGATAAGAAATGAGGAAGAAGCGTAGCGCCAGTGTAGTCATCGCCCTTACCCTGTGGTTGTTTACAGGGCTGCTTGCGGCAGAGCCGAACATAATGACGGTTGAAGATCTACTGGCCGAATTGTCGTCCGCTCCGGCGGGGACAAAGATCGCTTACGGCGACGATCCACTGCAACTCGGCGAACTTCATGTTCCCGACGGTAAGGGGCCCTTCCCGGTCGTTGTGTTCATTCATGGCGGTTGCTGGCTGGCCCAGTACGATATCACCACGACCCGGCCGCTTGCATGGGCGCTCCAGGCCCAGGGTATAGCAGTGTGGAACCTGGAATATCGTCGCGTCGGTAACCCGGGGGGTACTTACCCCGGACTGCTGCTTGACATCGGTGCGGGCACAGACCACTTGAAACGCCTGGCTGCTGACTACCCGCTGGACCTCTCGCGGGTTATCGTCATGGGCCATTCAGCCGGCGGACACCTGGCGCTCTGGACCGGAGCGCGAACGAAAATACCAGCCGGCCATGAACTGCATCAACCCGACCCGCTTTCATTGGTGGGTGTTGTCGCGCTGGCGCCGGCCGTGGCGCTTACGCAGCTCCACCAGCAGGGGACCTGTGAGAACGTCATCGACAGACTCATGGGGGGATCGCCGGCGGCGTATCCCAACCGCTACCTCTATGTTGAACCTGCGCGCATGGCGCCTATCAGCATTCCCCAAACCGTGATAATGGGTGTACATGACACAGTCTGGACACCCTTCGGTGAGGCCTACGTCACGGCTGCCCGGGCGATCGGCGACACTGCGATCGAGCGCGTGATGGCGCCCGAGTCGGGACACTTCGAAATGATCACTCCGCATAGTTCTACCTGGACGCTGGTGCTTGATGCGGTACGCGCGTTCCTGCAATGAAAAAACAGACTTTAAACTTCACCCTCAACAATCAACCGGAATCAATTGAAATCACCCCGCGGACCCGCCTGCTCGACGCATTGCGCGTCGACCTGGGCCTGATCGGCACCAAAGAAGGTTGCGGCACCGGGGATTGCGGCAGTTGCACGGTGCTGCTGGACGGAAACGCGATAAACTCCTGCATGGTGCTGGCACTGCAGGCCGAAGGACGGGAAGTCACCACCATTGAGGGACTGGGCAAGCCGGGGGAGTTGGATCCTGTGCAACAGGCCATGGTCCAATGCGGCGGCATCCAGTGTGGATTTTGCACCCCGGGCATGGTACTTTCACTGAAAGATCTGTTTGATCGGAATCCCCATCCGGGCGAAGAGGAAGTCCGGTCCGCCATCTCCAGCAACCTGTGCCGCTGCACCGGCTACAGCAAAATCTTTGACGCCGCGCAAGCATTAGGCGATGGAAGTATCCATTCGACAACCACCAACGGTGACGGCGGCGCAATCGGTGCGCGCATGGTGCGCACCGATGCCGTGGAAAAAGTCACCGGAAGTGCCGTCTATGCCGAGGACGTCCAACTACCACGCATGATCCACGGCGCGCTGGTTCGCAGCACGCAGGCACACGCAAATATCCTGTCTATTGATACTTCTGATGCCATGAAACTAGCGGGGGTCAGGGGGATAGTCACAGGCCGTGATATTGAGATGGGTTACTACGGTTACGAACTTCACGACCAACGGGTATTCGCACTGGAAAAAGTGCGTTACCTGGGAGAGCCTGTTGCCGCGGTCGCGGCCACGACCCCTGATATCGCGCGCGAGGCGGCCGCCAGAATAAAGGTCGAGTATGAGGAATTGCCGGGAATCTTCGACCCTGAGGAGGCAATCACTCCGGGCGCCCCACTGGTGCATGATGACCCGAATGCCTAAGTATATCCGTATTTTTCAGGCGCGTGTTTTGATCTGATACAGTGTTAAGATAACTTCAGCCATTGTAAAAATTCCATGGGACAGAAGGAGCGAGTTCACGAACTCGCTCCTGCGCGTCTCGTGGAAGATCAGTATCAAATCCTGGTTTCATAGAAATTTGTAAGCATGAACACTCCTACTAAGACCTGACGTCTTGAATCATTAGTAGCAAAAAGCAGAGCGGGAAATGAGTAACCCTCTTTGCTACCCAAGTGCAGCAAATCGTTATACCGTATGAGCGATTTGCTGTGCGTCTTGTTCGGTTAAAGTTACAGGCACAAAACAGGATTCCGGATAGAGATAGTCCTCACCTGACTCATCAGCTACCCGCAACTGATGGTGTTTTGCCGCTTCATTGTCCGGCACCAGTTGATACAGTTTGCGGCGTTCCAGAGATACCTCGTAACCCGTATTATCAATACATATTACAAATTGTGCATTTGCCATGAGCGTTATTTCAGATACCGTTTTATCTTGAATTCACGTTTTCCTATACCGTGAGCTTCGTACCAATGAACTTCTGCATTCAGTATGGTTCCATCTGCCAACCTGATAGCAGCTTCACCTTTGCGTTTTCGCCACCGGCCTATTCCATATACTTTTTGCAAGCGTTTCAACTCCCGAATCCCAGCGCCTTGGGTGATGGTTTCAGGATGACGAATGTTGCTGATAATATCAAAATCCATGGGGCTGTCTTATGCATCATTGCACCAACTATTCTTCAATCTCGAAACCCGGCGCCTTGAGGGTGACGAATGCTGTGATAGTATCAATCCTGCTCAGATTTCTGTCAATGTGAAAAAGAAATGTGTGTCAACCATATCCCCTCTATGCAAAGCTAATAATGATTAATGACCAAGTTTGGATATATCGTAGACAATGATAGCCAAGCCCGTGAGGAATACGAAAAATGCTGCTACTACAAACCAGACCATTATTCTTTCTCCAACTCTTTGAAGCGTTTAATTGCTGCTTGGTTAACCCATACTACAACTGAAGTTACAAACACAACCCCAAGAAAACCACACACTATAAGCACTTGCGACGAGTGGCCGTAGTTTTGAGCTAACCATGCCATTAACGAGACGTCAATAGCCACAAATATGGCAAAAACAATCTTGAGCCAGCCTAGTTCCTCCTTGATGCGGTCTATTTTAGACATGGAAATATTTTAACAGAAATGAAAAACGGACATTTTTTTTGTGTTGACAGACTGGCCAGGTATTTCTGCTGGTGGATATGCAATGGATATGGGAGAAGGAAAAGGACTTCCCAATGACTAAATTTATTCATTCATCATTGATTAAATTTAGTCATTCTGTCAGACTTGTGTCATGGACCCAAGATTTCTACCCCATAACAGTCACCTGGATAACCCTGGCGGGTTTATTCAGCGTGACCCTCAGTTACGCCGGTTGCACCAACAAAAATATCAATACCGTTCAAGCCTGCTGGATGAGTTAGCCGGCGCGCCACCAGGAATTTATACCCTGGGCGGAGGTCGGCAAATTGGTAAATCAACCCTGTTGAAACAATGGATGGGCGAATTATTGGCAAATGGAGTCGCTCCTGGCGCCATTGCCTTTTTTTCCGGTGAACTCATCAATGATCATCACAGTTTACTGGGATTGATACAGACACAGCTTGATACTGTCCCGGCGGGTTCCGACAATTACCTGATGATCGATGAAGTGACCTATATCGAACACTGGGACAAAGCCGTTAAATACGCCGCAGATGCCGGAATGCTGGAGCAGACGGTACTGATGTTAACGGGTTCGGATCTTGGTTTAATCAGGGACGCACGGATGCGTTTCCCCGGTCGGCGCGGCAAGGCAAAGACGGCTGACTTTCATTTATATCCGCTGTTATTCAGGGAATGCCTGCAATTAAAAAACGCCCATATAAACGTCAGTGACGTTATCAGTCAAACCCGGGACATTGAAACCGACGTTCTCGATGTCATCTACAAGGAATTTGAACAGTATTTACTGCATGGAGGTTATCTGACGGCCATTAATGACCTTGCCGAACATGGTCGCGTCAATCAAACCACGTTGAATATCTATTCGGACTGGATAAGAGGAGACATGATGAAACGCGGCAAGCGGGAAAATTACCTGCGTGAAATCCTGGCGGCAGTCATTAAACGTTATAATTCGCAAATCACCTGGAATGCCCTGGCTCGTGACCTGTCCATCGATCATCCGGGAACCGTGGCTGATTATATTGCATTGCTGGAAAATATGGACGCCATATTCGTGCAATCAGCACTGTTGGAAGACAAACTGGTTGCCGCCCCAAAAAAAGCGAAGAAACTGATGTTCTGTGACCCGTTTATATTTCATGCCATACATGCCTGGCTCAAGCCCACCGCCGACCCTTTCAACACGCAAATCCTGCCAGCCATCGAGGAACCGGAATGGGCGTCACGACTGGTTGAGGCAACCGTTATAACGCACTATCGGCGGTTTTTCCCTACTTTCTATATCAAAGCTCAGGGTGAAGTGGACGTCGCATATATAAACAACGAACAATTCCACCCCATTGAAATCAAGTGGACCAATCAACTGCGCCCAAAAGATATTAAACAGGTAGGAAAATATCGGAATGGCGAAATCTGGACCAAGAGCAGGTCTTATGGGGATATAAACACCATCAAAACCTGTCCCTTACCTCTGAAACTGCTTCAGGTCGGTAACGGTCCGGCGCCTGGATAAAAATAAATCTGCCCCCTTTTTAACCAGTTGCCCGCAACTGTTCCGTTTTACTTTTATTGAGTACCGGATGTGTGCCATCAATATCAACGGCTACCCGGTAGATATCCCTTGCTTCATCAATTGAAATGAGGTCATCGCGGACGTCGGCAACTACCTGTTCCGGGTCTCGTGATTTTGCGTCCCCCCACCCCCCGCCACCGCCACTGCGCATACTGATAATATCTCCTGCCTGCAGTTGACCCGGAAAGGGGCCTCGATCATTCAGCACCCACTCTTTTTCAGTTTCGGGATTGATAACCACCTGTGCAGGACCGCCGTCTGCTCCAGCGTATGCCCCTTCAGCTATGGTTTCCCTGGTATTTTCCAATGCGGAAAAAAGTGCTACTCCATCTTCGAGAACGCGATAGTCGCGATATATGCCCGCTCCACCGCGGTACTGGCCATGCCCGGATGCCTCGGCACGAAGTCCAAAGCGTTCGATGCGAAGTGGGTAGCGCATCTCAACCACTTCGACGGGTGAATTGGGTACATCCCCCATCACATTGATAGACATGGTCGGCGCATCCGCATTCGGACGGGCGCCATTACCCACGTCAAACGGATCACTCAGGATAAAAGGCCGTCCGTCACGCGGATTGACCCTGGATATGGTAGGCATACACAGGGTTGCGCCACCCGCAATACACCTTTCCGGTATTGCCTTTGACATTGCACGCATGGTTAATTCGTATGCGGCAATGCAGACGTAGCCGTAGGAATCCACCGGCGCGGGACGTTCGGGACTGATTACCAGTCCGCTTGGAATATCGAATTTTACAGGTCGAAAATCTCCTTCATTGGAAGGCTCAGTCGGTGATATCATCCCTTTTATTGCTGCACGTACGACACTGCGAATTGCGTACTCCGGCGCGTTCACCGGTCCGGCCCTGACCGGGCTTGTTCCATCAAAAGAAATAAATATTTCTTCGCCTTCGACCCTTAGCTGAATGGCAATGGGGAAAGAAGAATCAAGTACAACACCATCATGGTCCATCAATTGCCTGGCGCTGTAGATGCCATCAGGAATAGCGCGAATATGCCGGCGCGTGTCCTTTTCGGTGCTGTCTATTGCCCGATTCATGGAATCATGCACCGTATCGAAGCCGTATTTTCCGCACAGGGTTTGCAAACGTTCAGCGCCCTGCCGGCATGCTGCAATCTGTGCCCGCATATCACCAATGACGATATCCGGATAACGGGTGTTACTCCTTACCATGCCCCAGAGAGCTTTTACTTCAACACCACGCGCTATGATCTTTTCGTGGGCAAAGCAGATACCTTCCTGGTACACGTCCACTGAATCGGGACACCAGCCGCCAGGTGTCTTGCCGCCGATATCAGCCCAGTGGGCCACCGACGCGGTAAAGGCCAGCAGTTTTCCTTCAAAAAATACCGGCATGTAGATAGAGACATCCGATATGTGATTGCCTGTCGTGTATGGATCATTGGCAATAATTACGTCCCCTTCCTCGAAACCATCGATACCGTACACTTTTTTTCCGGAATCTACCGTATGAGGCAAGGCGCCGACAAAAACCGTCATTCCCGGCGCCTCCGCCCAGGTTTCGCATTGCGGCGATACAATAGCCAGTCCGAAATCCTGAACATCGTATAACAAAGGGTTGTAGGCGGTGCGCACGAGGGTCGTTCCCATTTCCTGCGCAGCAGCGATCATTCCATTTCTGATAACTTCGGCGGTAATAATATCCAGTTCAGCCATAACGATTTACTCCTGTCAGGGAACCTCTGATTAAATCAGAGGTTCCTACGATACAGGGACGTATCGTCAAAATCAATGACAATAAGTCATTGATTTTGTGAGGAAAACAAAAATCGCATTTTTGTTTTCCGTACTCTGACAAGTCCTGGACGGACTTGTTCAGAGTTTCCTTAAGAAGTTTTAGTCAGGACAAGATTGCCTGGCCTGTCGACAATAAGCCCCCAGCCTGGGGGAACGATTGTCGTCGTCGTCCATTCTTCGACAATAGCCGGCCCGGTAATTTGTTGATCCCGTACCAGGTCGTCCCGGCTGTAGACCGGTATACGGCTTGCCTTTCCAATAACGGCAAAGTAGGTTTCTCTCTCTGCGCAGGGTACGGCGGTAACGCCCGTGGGCCAGTCCGGCCAGGTTGGCCGGGTGACTTTGCCAATGGAGCGGACCCGGATAGTAACCAGTTCGACCGGCGCCCGCTCTTCACCATGGCCATACAACCGGCGGTGTAACTTCACAAAGCGCTCACGCACACCCGTTAATAAATCATGCTGCTCTTCTATCCAGGCTACTTCAACAGGCACCGTCACAGTGAATTCCTGACCGGCATAACGCACGTCTGCACGGATATCAGATTGTACGTCACCGATATCAAAGCCATGTTGCTTTAAACGCTCCAGGTTCTGCTGCTTCAGTGTGTGCACCATCTCAAGGATCTCCTGCAAACTTTCCTTCACAAAAGGACGCACCAGGGTATGTGAACTGTCTTCCCGGTAGTCGGATGTAACGATTCCCCAGGCAGAAAAATTGGCAGGAGCGCGTGGCACGATTACGGATTCGATATCGAGTTCCTCACTCACGGCAGTGGCAAACAAGCCTCCGCCGCCACCATAAGAGAGGAGTGAGTAATCCCTGGGATCCAGACCTCGTTCAACCGTGATGGAACGAATAGCATTGGTCATATTGGTTTCAGCAATCTTCAGTACGCCACTTGCTGTTTCTTCGACGGACAAATTCAAATTACCAGCCAGGTTCTTTACCACACCCAGAGCAGCTTCGCGCTGTAGCTTCATTCGTGAACCAAGAAAGGTATTTGCATCGAGAAGCCCCAGCAAGAGATGACAATCCGTTACCGTGGGCTGGGCGCCGCCATGCCCGAAACAGGCAGGCCCCGGGGAAGCGCCGGCGCTTTGCGGTCCAACGCGCAGCGCGCCGCGCGAGTCCACCCAGGCAATGGAGCCACCGCCGGCCCCCACGGAAGTGATGTCAATAGTCGGCCCCATAACCGGACGTCGGGCAACCTTGCTCTGGGCGCGTTCGATAATCTCGCCATTGTCGATAAGCGCAACGTCTACCGTGGTGCCGCCTACGTCAAAACAGATCAGGTTGTTTATCCGCATATCCCTGGCCAGGGCTTCGGCGCCTATCACACCGCCGGCAGGTCCTGATTCGAGAGTTGTGACCGGACGTGTCGCGGCACGGTCGGCTGCAACGACACCACCATTGGACTGCATCATGGCAAGCGGCGCGGTGTAGCCGTCAGATCGCAATCGTTGTGAAAGCTGTGCTATATAGTTCTCAAACTGTGGCTGGATATAGGCGTTAAGTACCGTTGTCGACGTGCGTTCGAATTCACGCCACTCACCGATCAGTTCGTGGGAGGCCGCCACGGCAACAGACGGGTGTCTGTACCTGACCCGATCAGCCGCTCGTTGTTCATGTTTGTTATTGGCGTAACTGTGCAGAAAACAAATAGCGATGGCTTCACACCCCTCCCGGACAAGCAAATCGGATTCCCGGTCGATAATATCCAGGTCCAGGGGGACCACTTCTTCACCTGCGGCGCCCATGCGTCCCGGAATTTCCCGGCGCAGGTATCGGGGTACCAGGCAGTTTGGCGCCGTATATCTCGGGTTGTAAATTTCCGGTCTCGAACCACGTCCAATCTCCAGCACGTCCCGGAAGCCCAGGGTAGTCAACAAGCCAACCCGGACGCCTTTCTCCTGAACAATGGTATTCAGCGCCACGGTGGTACCGTGAAAAATTCGTTCGACCTCCTGAAGTTTAATTGGAAGACGTCCGATCCCCGTACCCACCTCCTCTACGATTCGCTCCGGGGTAGACGGTTGTTTCTCAAGAGTGATTTCACCGCTGCTTTCATCGAGCAGGACGAAATCCACGAAGGTGCCACCAACATCTATGGCAATCCTGTACCCGGACTCAGGTGAAATTTGCATTGTCATACTGTAGCTTCTCGTAGCGCGGCAGGTTCAGCCTTTAAAGTACCGGCTCAGATCGATCTCGTCTTCCCCGGGTGTTGTTGATCGAACCAGCGTCCGTCCGGGCTCCATGGTAGCATCAATGCCAAGATAGCCGCTCAACCCGTAATTGACGTTTTCGATACCGGGCAGTTCAGAGAGTACGCGCACCCGCGTATCCAGGTTGCCCCGCGTGAGGAAGGACCACCAGACTGACTCCAGGTCGTGAATATCGATATCCCTGTCCACGACGATACACATGCGGTTGTAAACGGGATTGATTTTGAACACCTTATCGATTACTTCCCGGGGTGACGTTCCCGACTGTTTGTCTATTTTCACGATGCTGGCGTACATAGTCGGGTTGATGGTCACATCCAGAATGCCGGGTAATTCCCCAACCAGCTCGCGGTAAATGCGCCCACCCCAGGATACCGCAAGAGCAGTCAGGTCTTCCCTGGCGCCACATAGAAGGCCCTGATAAACCGCATGACTGCGCCAACTGACATTGAGAATATCGAGTATGTATGCGCCTTCGTTTATATCGCAGCAGTATCCCAGAAATTCACCGAAGGGACCGTCTTCTGCGCGCTCACCGGGTCGTATAGTCGCTTCGATTACGATTTCGGTGGCGGCCGGAACCGCCATATCCAGTCGGATGCAGGGCCGCATATCAAGATGTCCTCCGGAGATATGCGCCGCGAGTTGCAGTTCATCCTGTTCGATGGGAAGCGCTGCCACCGCAGCCAGGAAAACAGGCGGCGGCGCCCCAATCAGAATGGCCACTTCCAGGGCCTCCCCTTTCGCCTCCGCCTTTGCCTGGTACTTTGCCAGGTCATGGGGCGGGTCGATACAACAGTGCATTTTACGGTCATCGCCCAGCATCATGCAGCGGCTGAATGACAAATTCGGTATGCCGGTATCCGGGTCCCTGGCAAGGAAAACGCCTGCTGTAATATAGGGACCGGCGTCCTTTTCCCGGTAAGTGATATGCGGCAGTTGACTTAATGTGCCTGTTTGCAAATCTGCAGGTACCGGAGCCTCTTTTATGTAGTCAAATGAATGTACAGGCAAGGTATCAAATATTTCCTTCCATTTTTGGTTCAGGCTGTCATTGCTTGCATTCACCAATTCCGCCATGCGGTCAATACTGCCGTAGATATTGGCGATGACCGGGAAGTCAGTACCTTTAACATTGTTGAACAGGATGGGCCGATCGCTCTGTTTTTGCGATTTACTGATGACGGCGGCGAGTTCAAAACGTGGATCTACCTCCTTGTCAACCACGTGGATTTCCCCGCGTGCAAGTAATTGAGCGATATATTCTCGTAGATCGGTTATCGGCATGATTGCGTCGAAACCGTTTTCCTGGGGTAAGTCATAGAAAAAATGTTCTCTCTATTATTCGTCTACCGGGTTGAGCTTGTATTATATTGATACAATATATTCCTGACACCTTATCGCTGAAAGAGTTGGAGTCAATATCAGCGCCGTTTATAATACTTTTATTGTCAAAATCCAAAAAATTACTTTCTTTTAGATTGAACATCAATAACAGTTACCCGCCTGTTTAATGGGGTAATTTGGGGTGAACAGCCATGAGCGCCGTATTGAATACTGATATAGATAGAATGATCGCCAACTACCAGGACGGTTATTCACTGGAACAGGCCTTCTACATTTCTCCGGAAATCTTTGACCATGACATGAGTCGCTTGGTCATCCGCTCCCCGAAATTGACGAAGATGAATACTCACTTCATTTAGCCCAACTGTCACGTATACCAATCAATGATCAGGGTTTTGCATCGGAAACCAGGGACGGCAGACCCGGATGCAAAATGATGATGGGTAAGTTCAAGCAGTGTGACCAGGGGGAATCGGCCTTTGTATTTAATCCTACCGGATATGTTCTGGTCTTTAATGACTTTGCGATGATGGCGCGCTTCACGCCACGCGACGCCGTCAATACCGATGTGCAGTTAAGCTGGCTGGTACACAAAGATGCCGAGGAAGGCGTGGACTATGATCCCGACAACCTGGCCTGGGTATGGGACGTGACCATCAGGCAGGACAAAAAGGTTACTGAAGATAATAATGCCGGCATTTTATCCAGCCGTTATGAACCAGGGCCCTATTCCACCCAGGAAGCACACGTGGCCAAGTTTATCAATTGGTATTTAAACGGTATCAGGGAGTGAATGTTTCCATCACACCGGCATGGGAATGGCTGTTCATGATTCGCCCACGCCGGTCAAGGAGAAACTCAATACGTTCAAAAGCGGTTTCAATCAGCGTTTCTCTACCTAATGGTTTTCATCGGGCCATCCATGAATGTTTCTTCATCCTTTCCTGCCGCTTGTCGCTCAGTTCATCAAACTTTTGCAACTGTTCCTCATTCAGGATATCGGCAAGCCGTTGTCTTGTTTCATCATGCAGGGCTTCCATCTGTGGTTTGGCCTGTTCAAAGGCGGACCGGATAATCTCCCTGCCTTTTTCCCACTGTCCCTTGACGATATCAGTGACAGGTTGCCTTTGTTTGTCCGTCAGTTGCAGTTCACTGACCAGGCTGTCCATACGTTTTTCAATATGTCCGCCTTTGGAACGGTGGTCAGCCATCACCTCGGATGTGAGCAATAACGCGCTGAATACAATCAAGAGTAATTTATTCATCATTTTTCTCCTCTGTTAGTTGGTTTACCCTGAGTTAGTTTAAGGATTATAACGATGAACAGTCTGACTGCATAATTGGCAAACATTGTGGAAGAAATGTGGATTGACAGCCACGTCAAGAAGCTGAGGAAAAAAATCGCCGACGTATTACCTCACCGGGAAATTATTCATTCGGTATATGGCGTGGGATACAAGTTTGAGTTTGAGGTCGAGTGGGCATTGGGGAAGAAAAGTAAGGTATGATGCAAGCGATGAACGACTTCCTGAGCTTTCTGGATGGGCTGCTCGGCGCCGCCTGGTACTTTCCATGGCTATTGCTCGGTGTCGGCGTGTTCTTCACCCTCTACCTGGGTTTCCCGCAGGTACGCTACTTCAAGCGCGCCTGGGGCATACTGTTTGGCCACCACACGCGTCATGACGCCGAAGGCGACACGTCACATTTTCAGGCCCTGTCAACGGCGCTGTCCGGGACCGTAGGTACGGGCAACATCGGCGGCGTCGCCCTTGCCATCCATCTCGGCGGCCCTGCGGCGCTGTTCTGGATGTGGGCCACGGCCTTCGTCGGCATGACGACGAAGTTTGTGGAGGTCACCATTTCGCACAAGTACCGCGTCAAAGACGAAAAAGGCGAGATGGCCGGCGGGCCTATGTACTATATGGAGCGCGCCCTGAAAATGAAGTGGCTGGCCGTATTTTTCGCCGTCGCCACTGTGCTCAGCACGCTGGGCTCCGGCAATATGCCGCAGAGCAACAATATGGCGGCCGGTCTGAACGCCTCGTTCAGCATACCGCCTTACCTGACCGGCGCGGTTTTCGCACTGCTGCTTGCCATGGTCATTCTCGGCGGCATCCGGCGCATTGCCCGTGTAACGTCGGCCATCGTGCCGATTATGGGCGTTATCTACTTCCTCGGCGCCGGCGCGGTCATCGCCGCTAATATCGACAAAGTGATCCCGTCTTTCTTTGCTGTGCTCCATACCGCGTTCACGGACAGCGCCGCTACCGGCGGTTTTCTCGGCGCTACGTTTGCTTACGCCTTTAACAGGGGGGTCAACCGGGGTCTGTTCTCCAACGAGGCGGGACAGGGCTCGGCGCCCATTGCTCACGCCTCGGCGCGGGGCGATGAACCCGTATCGGAGGGCATGGTCTCGCTGCTTGAGCCCTTTCTTGACACCCTGGTGATCTGTACGCTGACGGGGCTGGTAATCCTCTCCTCGGGCGTGTGGAAGGAAAAGTTTGAAAACGACTTCCAGGCGTTTGATACGCAATTTATCACCGGCGTCTACACTGATACCGACCCGGGTCACGTTGAGGCACTGTTCGGCCATCTCAACGGTAGTCCTGCCGCGAGCAACCCTGTTACTCCGGCAACCGGCAGTTTCGATGTGGTAGACGGACGCCTCGCGAACGCCGGGATCACCGTGCTGCACAACCGTTCCATCGCCGAGGACATAATTTTCCACCTCAATGGCAAGCCGTTTACCGGCGCCATTGCCATCAATAACGGCGCACTCACCGATAACGTATCATTGCGCGGCAAATCCCTGCTGCACTCCGTACCCCTGACTGTGGAGGCATTCAAGCGCAGCTTCCTTGGCGACTATGGTCAATATGCCGTCACCCTGGGTTTGGTCCTGTTTGCCTTCAGCACCGCCATCGCCTGGTCCTACTACGGCGACCGCGCCATGACCTACCTGTTCGGTTCCCGCTCCGTGTTACCCTACCGCATCTTCTACGCCGCGGTGTTCTTCGTGGCTGCCATCGTCGATACGTCACTGGTGTGGCTGCTCTCCGCCGTTACCCTGGCGCTGATGGCGTTACCCAACCTGGTCGGCATTATGCTGCTCCGCCGGGACATGAAACAGACCATACGCGATTACTGGCGGCGATTTGACGGGGATTGATCTCCAGATAAATCTGCGCATATTGGCAAAGGTTCCGGCGGCAGGCGCTGAGCGCCCATATTCAGAAGCCGGCGCGCAGTCTCCTTCGCAATTACATAGTTCGCGAGCAGTTCCAACTCAGCAGAGGATGTTTCAACCCGGGTGAGTCGCAATTTCGGATTATCGAAAAAATTCTGAATAAAACCGGTTTGCGTAAACCGTATCCCGGTCAGTTCACCGGTATGCGGGCTGCGGCTGACTTGTTTGACCATGTACTCCCGGCCACGGATGGAAAGGTACTCTTCATTAATCATCAACAGGCTTCTGGCAGTCACCGAGCGCCAATCGGGTTTCAGAAAATGCCGCTCATCCCAACCACCGTGGATAAGCGCCAAACCGACGCCCGAATGCCAGAATCGGAAGACGTCTGTATGAAAGATGTAACCCTCCTCAGTGATCTCCAGCGCGTCACAAACGCGCTGATAGAGCGCCGCTTGATCACCGGACATGCGATCAAGACGGTCGACCAGCGCCTGCCGTTCCGCCTCCGGAAAAAACATCAAGGCTGTCACTGCTCCACCAAGTCCGGGAGCGGCAACAGGTGTTGCCCAAACGACCATTTTCGTTCGCTTGAGAGTCCCTCGATATTCACCGACCAAGCCGGCGAAAGGCATTTTCTCTGATGTTTGCTCCTGCGCTCCGACGACAACAGTAACCGATATAAGCAAAACCAGCAGTAGTAACTTGGCTGCTGCACAGGATACGGCAACTCCCGGCAGATCTTTTATCGATATCATCAAAAGTATAATATGTGGTGAACCCGTATAATAAACAGCATAATGTGAAAACACCAGGAGGCCACTATGGATTCAACAGAGTTAAAAAAGTTACAGTCGCCATTAAAACAAAAATACACTGAAAGTCCCGATGCTGCTGTAATTACAATGCGGGCTGAAAGTCATGTCAGCGAAGGTATAGCCTGTAGAGTTGAAACCGGAAGAAAACTTGCGGAAGCAGGTCTGCATCCTGCTGCCGGCGGTGACGGTTCGCAACTGTGCTCAGGAGATATGTTGCTTGAAGCGTTGGTCGCTTGTGCCGGAGTGACTCTGAAAGCAGTCGCCACGGCAATGGGTATTAATTTAACCGAGGCAAGTGTTATTGCTGAAGGAGACCTGGATTTCCGTGGCACCCTGGCAGTAAGCCGCGAGGCAAAGGTTGGTTTCAACGATATTCGCCTGCAGTTTTCTTTGCAATCCGATGCGCAATCCGATGTCCTGGACAAGCTGATTGAGTTAACTGAACGCTATTGTGTCGTATTACAAACCTTGAAAGACAGCCCCAATTTTCAATTAACGGTCAGTTATACCTGATTGTCGCACTCCGTCACGCTTTCGTTCAACGTGAAATATATGACGATGGATAATAAATACAAAACCTTTGCTGATCAGTTTTATCTTGAGGAAGCCGGTTTTATCCGGGAGATTGAAGCGTGACATTCGTCTTTTACATTATATTTTTGCCACCATTGTGAGGTGGATAAAAGCCAGGAAGGTAAGATCTGAATTTAAACGTTGCCGTGAGACAGGCCGACAATTTTACGTCGACCGGTTCGCTCCTTCCAACACAAAGAAATGAAACTGTACAATACACCTTCGACAGATAATCTACCGGCTTATCAAGTCCAACCGGTTTCCGGCAACCGGATTAATGGTCAAGGGGTAAAAGAAAACATACGTCCCAGGCGGGTATTCCATGCTGTGTGGATTCGAGATCTTCCCTGGACAGGGATGGGTGACTTTTTCCTGATGAATAATACCTGGAGAATACTGGTAAAAGCCCTCAAATATCGATGGAAACTCAGGCGTTCCACCGGACCCGTTGCAAAGCGCCGGACTGCTGTAAACGATCCGAATGAAATGGCTCGACATATAAAGCAAAAGGCAAAGGAACTGGGTGCAGGTATTGTCGGTATTACCGAGATCCAACCGAATGATCTCTATGAGGACATCGAATTAAAGCACCGTTGCGCTATTTGTATAGAAGTATGCCCATGGTCGGAACCGGACCGAGGTCCGAAATTATCGCAAATGCTGTTGGCCAAACGCGAAAAAACAAGAATTGAATATACTATTTTCCGCGCTCATAATTGACGCAAACCAGGTCCTCGGGGCGCAACCGGTAACGGATGATATTACCTTCGTGCAACCCATGAAATTCCTTTCCGATATAGTCGATTACCTGTTGACGATCCGCTTCGGGAATGTCAGCCGCAACGGCCATTTGCTTAATTTTATCCGGTTGAAAGGACTTCCACTCCAGTACGCTGCGACGTACTGCCTCACGGACAAAATCGCGGTAGGCAAGCGCCGCTTTTTCAGGACTTTCAAGCTCTGCGCGTAGCGTTTTGTAATTCTCAGATGATGTCTTGTAGGCGTCGATATAGGCTTCGCGAAGAAGTGACACATTATTCAGTTCATAGATGCCAATAAGACCATCCATATAATCGTGATCATTCATTGTCATGAACGACATCGGCGCAAGATCAGCCTTCAGCAGAGGCACGTTGGAAGAAATCCGTGATGTTCTTTTATTGATGTCATCAAATGCCTGCAAATAAGGGATCTGGACGAGAAGGAAGAATGA
Source organism: Gammaproteobacteria bacterium (assembly GCA_965248145.1). GTDB lineage: Bacteria > Pseudomonadota > Gammaproteobacteria > Eutrophobiales > Eutrophobiaceae > JAAXHV01. Next base: position 2,496,372 of record OZ252091.1, read on the forward strand.
CTGCTCGAACGGGTCAGTAATCGCGGCAGCTTTCTGGATTAATATATTGAAGTTTTCTTCAATCTCAAACTCATCACCGGGTGGTGTGTAGTTTGAGTGGGTAATGCCGACAGGCATCCGTCGCAACCGACCGGCCATTGCTGGGTTGGTGAGAAGACCATTAGAAAGCAATGCGTGGATATTGAATAAGTCATGCCGGTCGATATTGACGTCATTGATATTCTCGACAATATATTGAATCGCTTCCTTGTGATTGAGAATCATCACGGCTTCTTTGCGATCCTTCCCTTCTGCTTCGTGTCCAAAACGAATCAAACGTTCGGTTTCAAGGATGTCATAGGTATTTCCTTCCATACGGGATGATGCCCAGGATAGATCGACAAGGAGCCTTTCCAGTATACGTTGTGCATAAGTCCCGGCCGGAAGCGATGGGGGACCCGGCTGTCCGGCTTCCCTTAGTTGTTTTCGCTCGGCCTCGGCAAGATAAAAGGTTTTGTCCGGGATATACCTCTCCAGAAACTCCCTGTTATAACTAACCGGCTTGCGGCGGTTATAGGGTGTTTTTAAAAAATCACGGATAACAGCTGAGCCAGCCAGGTAATAACCCGTTGCACGGCCTTTACCCGTGATTTCAAGCTTATTTTCATCAGCCAGTTTTTTGAGAGCGCGCCATATTGTCGGGTTGCTGAGATCCGACGCTACATTTCGGCGAATACCCTCCCTGCCGGCGCCCGGATGCTCTGCGATATAGTCGAGTATGATCTGGTCTGATAGTGGCATGCAACGATTATCCAATTGTGTGAAACGATTATCTCATTAATATAGCTAGGTATTTTATTTTTTCAGCATATCATTTCATACTATTTGAAACGATTATGCAATGATAAGACAGTTTTGTCCTGTTATCAATAAACGATTTAGTCTGAAACGAATAGCGCTTATATATGAAACGCATAAGTTATTAATAAAACTAGAATATTCATTGTTTTCTGATAATCATTTCAAGGGTTATGAAACGATTCTTGTGGAAATTAGTGCACAGGAATCCTGGTATCCATCAAAATATGGTGAACTGACTGATGAATTAATCAGTCCCGAGTCTGCCGGTTCCGTGTATGGTAAGACGCCGTCCGTATAGACGAACCTATCGCCAGGCAGCGTTTGACATTGAAGCGCGTGTCAAGCAGGTATTTTTTCAGGGATGGATGCAGGCTTTCCGCCCGACTGATGGCCTGCTCCAGTTGCTCAAGATAGCGCGCATCGCAAATCACGCCAAGCAGACCCCGGCTAATCGACCTGAAGTAGGCCGGATCGATGTTGTCGCTTACGACCTGCAACTTGTCGAGAACCTCATCGACAATCTCCAGTTGCAGCGCCTGCTGGTGAACAGGAAACAGCCCACCTGCCAGCGCGCGCGCATCAGCTACGCTGAGTCCCGAATTTGGGTCAAGAAGCTGCTGCATCAGGCGGCGTTGTTGCTCTGGGTCGGGCCGCGCGGCAACTACGGATAGTGCATGGCGCCTGCCCAGGTCGGATGGGTCACGCAGGCGCTCCGTATTGAGCAACCTTTCGACACTGGTATGATCGAAACTACTGAGTCTTTCCATAACGTTCCAACGACGGTCTTGATCGAATACGAAGCCTTCCGGCACTGCGGTTTCGCCGATTAACACAACCAAACGATCCAGGCCAGGCTTGTTCGTCACCGCTCTCATGTAGTTGTCGAACATCAGCAGTTGCCGATCGCTACCAGGGTCGCTGTCGTGAAAGGCCTGCCACAAGTATGCCTCGATTCGCGCAGCCACTTGTTCCCGCAACGTGTTGTCTGTTTCGAGCCGCTGCAGGTAGGACCATGCATTCTGCATGGTGTTCAGTGCCAATCTGGCCACTTCATCAACGTTTTCGCCGTCTATATTGGCAAGTGCGAAGTCAATGAACTCCGTTGGAGACAGACGCTGATACAGGACCATCTCGAAAATACCCTGCCAGAGCATCGACCGGACCAAGGGGTCGTCGAAGTCGTTAAGGCGGTCGCGCAGCGCGGCGAGGACCTCTGCGTCAAAGTCTATCCTTACGAAGTCCCAGTCGCCATGATTCGCGTAGACGATATCCGGGCAGGACTCTCCAAGCGCCGCTGCAACTTCGGTGCGCGCTCCAGAGTATGTAACCGGCAGGCGTCGGACGCTGACATGACCATCTTCCAAGTCGTAGAATCCCAGCTGCGTCCGATGAGTGCGCAAGGTCGGCCAGGACGATGGCGCCGATTGAATAACTTCCAGCATGTCAATCACTCCGTCTTTACAGCCGAAATCAATTGCAACGCCGTTAGTGCCGGGCTCGTGTAGCCAATCGGCTGACCATCCGGCCAAATCCCCTCCCGCCGCTTTGGAAATGGCCCCCAAAAAGTCATCTATCGCCGTATTGGCGTAGGCATGGGATATCAGGTAATCGCTGACTCCTTGTCGGAAAGCCTCAGGCCCCACCAAGTGGTTGAGCTGGGACAGTACTGCCGAACCCTTGCTGTAGGTGATGGCGTCGAAGTTAGCGAACGCAGAATCGGTGTCGGGTATAGGCAGTTCGATGGGATGTGTCGTGTCGCGTTCGTCAGCCCGATAAGCACCGATGGTACGGTGGTATGAGACCAGCCAGGCCTCTGTGAACTCAGTCGCCTCTAGCATGGCAAGTGTTGCCATGAAAGTAGCAAACGATTCGTTCAGCCAAAGCCCGTTCCACCATTGCATAGTAACCAGGTTACCGAACCACATATGTGCCATCTCATGCAGAATCACGCTCGCCAGGGAGCGCCGGTCCGCTCGGGTGACGGTGCCCCGGCGGAGAAAACGTTCGCTGAACGTGACGGCGCCGACATTCTCCATAGCTCCCGCGTTGAAATGCGGTACGATGACCTGATCGTACTTGCCGAACGGATAGGGGATATTGAAATAACGCTGGAAGAAGGCAAATCCCTGCTTTGTTGGAACGAACCAGTCTTCAGGATACACATAATCCGCCAGGGATGCTCGTGCGAAGAGCCGTAATGGAATACCCCCGGCGGTCGACTCCCAACGCTGGTATTCACCGGCATGCAAGGCATAGATGTATGTGCTGACAGGTTCGGACGGAGGAAAGGTCCAAATTTTCCTGTCGCCCTGCTCCATGATGCTGGATTCGGTAACAATGGATATAACCTGCCAATTAGCCGGCACACTCACCCGCGTCGAATAGCGGGCCTTCAAATCGGGTTGGTCAAACGAGGGGAACAACCGGTTCTGGTCGTAAGGTTCGAAATCGGTATAGAGGTAGTCACGACCGTCTATGGGGTCCCTGAAGCGATACATACCACTACTGTCACTGCTGTAAGGATGGCTGAATGCTATATCAACGACATTTTTGCCAACACGTAGTGCCTCCGCAGGCAAGCTGAGAAAAAAACCGTTGTAGAGCATGTCCGGCCGCTCTGAAGCGTCAGCATAGCCGGCGCCTTCTTTGGAATGGGGCGTATCAAGCACGCGGTCGTTGATCTGAACGCTTATGACGGCGCCATTGATGAAATCAACAGTCAGATCTTCCTGCGCGTCGCTGAGTTTGAAAGAAATCGTCACTTGTCCGGTGTACTCCGGCGCTTCGCCATCAAGCTGGAGTTCGAGGTCATAAGTCACCCCGCTGACGCGTGCGGATCGCGCTTGCGCATGCTCCCTGGTAAGCATTGGCGCCTCGGTACGCGCCTCCGGGGAATGGATATCAGTACAGCCGCAAACAATTCCTGCAGCGAGTGCCGCTATCAAACAGATGAAAAACTGGTTCGGATTCATAGTGTAAATCTATAACAACATCAAAACAGTGTGCCAGTGTGCACCGCCGTTGAGTTGACGATCGTCACGATCATCTGCGTTCGATAACGACATGACACCGGGTAAACCATCGAGGCGAAGATTCATTTCGTTATGGTGAATAAGTTGGCCGAAACAGGCGGCAAACTCAGCCAGTTCACTCGGTCTCAATTCTTGATCAGGGATGCATACCACCGCGTGTCGGTAAAGCAGATTTACGATCGTATTGATGGTTTCGCGGTTGATTCCCTTGCCGGTCTGCACGCCTGTCAGCGACACCCCAATCCCATCGGACATGGGTCGCGTTTGGTAGGTATCTGACCCACCCCCGGTAACGACACCATAGATTGAGTTAGAATTCGACATTTTTATGCGGCACGGCCAACGTCAGCCCGGAATCTTCCCTATGGTATTCATAACCGAGATTCATGGGGTTGGAAGCCACGCTTATGAACATCGGAGTATGGACAGAGGCTGAATGTCAGGTTAAGCAGGCTCGCAGCTTCTGCAGATCATCGTAACGGCTTGGGATGTCATCACGGTCTGCAGCCAGCCGCAAGTCGCGTAATTTTTCCAACGATTTCAATAATACAGGTAATGGCGGGCCACTGGCAGTAATGTTGGTCAACCCTTCCTCAGGTAACGAGGCGGCCGGCTGCTCAATAAATTTTTTTACCAGTTTAGCATGATGATTTTCTGCTGTTTTACCATGTAATTCAACTACTTCTATATAATATTTAAGGTTATTTCTATACCATTCCTTATCACTATTCCCGTCCAGTTCCCCCAGGAAAAGGTCCATAAAGCTTTTACGCCGCATGCAATCCCGTAATAAATTCTGCTCTTCCGGCAACATAAACAGAAACTTGTCGACCAGTACCTGTGAATAGGACGGATTATCCGCACTGCACAAACCCAGCAGCAAGTCGATTACGTTAATGCCGGCAAAGTCGCCTGCGTTCGCACCGCGATAAACATTGGGCCCTACCCGGTACGGTTTGTAATAAGGACGTACACAATTAAAAAACCGATCAGTATCCAATTCGGAAAACAGTTTATCATTAAACTTGATGACATCTTCCAATCCCGATTTGGCCTCAGAAAACAAATAACCTGTCAGTGGATGTGAGATACCCAACGGCAATATTCGCTTTAGTGCATCTGCCGCACGTTGATAGGCATATATCCCCAGTGTGTTGTAATCCAGAAACACGCGCTCATCTTTCAATGAAGTAAACGCGCGGTAAACACCATCCTTTGCCGGATTGGAGGTTGACATGTGACTGGTAGCAAAGCGCGGCGTAACGCCCAGAGTTGTTGCCAGGTGCAAGGAAAGCGCGGATGCCTCAATTAGCGGTGAGGTCGTCTCGCGTGACGGTTCGGTAATCTCATGCCGGCGGCAGGCCGCCATATAAAAACCGACACAACCGAGCAGGCTATATTGCCTGTCAAACCCTTCATCCGTGTTACCTTCTTTTAACAGGGGAATTATACAGTTACGACCTTCTTCAACCAGGTTTTCCTTTATGTGGTCACCGACACCTGCAACTGCCTGACGGTCTTCTCGGGCAAAATACATTTCTTCCAGTTCCGTATTCATTTCGACGAATGACGTACGAATCCATCTATCAAACAGCGCTACATTTTTACTCATATTTAACCCGCATTTCTGTTATATGGAAGAATAGTGTGATGGGGAACCCGATGTTGTAGAACTGTTTTCACTGTAAAACAAACAATATGAGAGAAGTACACAACCAAAGAAAAGATAATGTAATTTCCCTGAAAAAGCCAGAGGAAAATTCAGACGCATTGACTGGATTGTATATGTTCAATACCATTGACAACAAGCTGCTCCTGACCCAGACAGCTTCTGACCGGATGGGTATTCCTCCGGCAGAATCGAGGGATATTTACTGTTAGAGTCGGCTGTTATTGTGCCTGGTCTGCCGCGTATACGGTCCGGCCTTCGAATACCGTTCTCAATACTCTCGTTTCGCTGATATCCGCAGTGGGAATATCGAACAGGTTGCGGTCCAGCACATAGCCATCTGTCCCTGCAGGTCAATAACTCTCGTCGTTTCGCTGATGTATTTTTCGACGTCTTCATCATTACCGACATAAATCAGCCGCGTGCCCTTGACGGCCAGCGCCTCCGCCCAGGGCTGCCTGTCGTCCACGGTGTAGAGCCGACCGTTGTAAAATACGCTATCGGCGGTTTCCGCAGGAGCTTGCGTAGCCGCCAGCGACAATGCCATTACAATTACAAAACTCAGTCGTTCCAGCATCGTCAGGACTTGGCTCCCATACCTTGATTCAATTTTCCAATTCATTTTATAAACCTGATAAGGACATTTTCTACTATAGAGTATCTAAGCCTGTGCCAAAACGTATGGCTTGACCGGGCATGATCCCATGAAGGAATTCCTGAGCGGGGATACACCAAATACCAGCGATACGCCGTCGTTCTTCGCCTCGATGAATCAAAGCAGCCTGTGCCTCCGGATAGTCTTTGAGGAAAACCTTCAGGCCGCGAAGGTCCGCCGTGTCGAAGCGACGGGAGTTTTTTACCTCAAGCGCATAGAATCCGGACTCCCCATATACGATGAAATCAACTTCGCTACCTCCTCGCGTTCTCCAGTAGGCTAATTCGTTACGGCCCCCGGTATAGTCTGTCCAGGCACGCAAATGCTGGGCAATGAGGCCCTGCAGTCCGGCGCCATCTATCTCCGTTTCAGAGTCGAGTGGGCCCCTTGGTCTCAGGGACCGGAATACGCCAGCGTCGAAATAGTAAAATTTCGGATGAAAAACAGTTTTACGCTGTGCTCTGCGAGTGAATACAGGAAGCCGGAAGCCTAGCAGCAGATCCTCCAGAATCTCAATGTAATTAACCACTGTACGCCGTTCAATTTCACTTTCGCGGGAAACAGCAGTAGCATTCAGGAGCGATCCATGCGAAAAGCTCATGGCCTCGAGGAAGCGAGAGAACGCTCCGACGTTACGAGTGAACCCTTCAGTTTTAACTTCCTGCTCCAAATACAGGTTGGCATAACCGGAAAGCGTATCTTCGGGGTCCGGCGAGTCGAGCACCAATGGCACCAGACCTAAACGCAAGGCTCGTTCCAGGTCAAAATTTTTGAGTTCCGAGGCAATGAACGGGTGCAGAAAACGGTTAGCTGCACGTCCACCCAATAAGTTGGTTCCGCCGCGTCGCAATTTTCGGGCACTGGAACCTGTCATTATGAATCGTGGCCTCCCTGGTCTTTCCAGGGCGCTGTGCACGACATTCAGTAGTTCTGGAATCCGTTGAATTTCGTCTATTATAATAGCTTCCGCGGTGGGAGATCCGTCAATAAGTTCGTTCAGTCGCTCAGGGCGGGCTGCCAACATGCGATAGCGTCCGGGATTAAGGAGGTCGATGTACAAGGCGTCAGGCAGCCGACTCCGTAACAGTGTGGATTTACCCGTGCCACGAGGTCCGAACAAAAAGAAACTTCCCTTTGGGAACTTGAATATTCGATTGATATTTTCCATTTTGAGCCGCAAATTGGAAAAACAAATACCATTATAGGTGTATATTATCAGAGAATCAATAGAGCCACTCGCTATTAACAGGGCAAGATCATACTTTGTACAGTGCAACCGCATACTTTTATGCACTTTGCCCAAACAGGATAAAAGTATCCGGTTGCTCTGTTTATTACCCAACCGAATCAAGGTGCAGGTGGTCCGCCGTTCGAATACCTTTTAGTCTTCGCCTACGAGTCCACTCAGGACGGCACTCCATGCCTGTGCCAGGTTAGCCCGGTCGTAGCCGCCACCCCCGAACGCCATGATACGCCCCTTGGCAAACTCATCCGCAAGCATCACCATGCGTTGCGCTGCATGCGCGTGCACGGCGGGAGAATATTCGAGTTGCGCCAGCGGATCGCCCTTGAGGCCATCGGCGCCACACTGAAAGACGAAGAACTCCGGTTGGAATGCCTCGAAATGCGCCTCCACCCGTGGCCAGACCTCCATAAACTCGGCATCACCTGAAAACGGCGGGAGTTCGATGTTGAGCTTGGTGCCTTCAGCTCTGCCCTTCCCGGTTTCGTACGTTCGACCCGTACCGGGGAAAAGCGTGCCGCCATCCTGGTGGATATCCGCGAAAATCAGATCAGGATCGTCTTCGAACGCGTAGAACACACCATCGCCGTGATGCACGTCGATGTCGAGATAACCGACGCGCCGGATATTATACACGCGGCGCAGTGTTTCGATCACTACTCCCAGGTCGTTGAATACGCAGAATCCGGCAGCATGGCCGCGTGCCGCGTGATGGAGTCCGCCGATCGGTTGCAGGCTGCGCAGGCATTGCCCGTCCATCACCTGCGCAAGCCCATCAAGGGCTGCGCCGACGACATGCGCAGAGGCGCGATACATACCGGGAAAGACCGGCGTATCACCTCCATCGAGCAGACACACACCCTGTTCCTCGGCGGTAAACACCTGCTCTACGTATTCGTTACGATGAAAGCGAACCAACTCCTCGCGTAACGCCTCTCGTGAAGCTCGCCTGGTAGTGCGCGCAATCAGACCCCGCTCAACTGCTTCATGTAAGAACGCGCCCTGGCGATCGATACCCAGTGGATGACCGTCCGGGAAACCGTAGGCAGCCAGATCGTCATCAACATATAGATTCACCCTCATATCATTCTCCTGCACGCCGCAGAATGCACCTGGGAGTGTAACAAGCAGCGTGGTCGCGGCTGAGGTTTGCATCATCACGCGGCGGGTGCGGTTCATTGCGTAAAATCGTACACCGGGCCGCGGGCCGTTAATGACCGGGGATCATCGCTGAAATGGCCGGTAAAAGTAGTACACGAACTTAGTGTTGCTTTGAAAAACACTTTTAACCATATAATTCAGGTTATGTATAGTAACAGAATATATTTTAAAACAGAGTAATCAATAAAGGCGCTCTTGCCATCAACAACGGGATCATTGCTGCCGTCGGTGAACAGGCGTCTATTAACAGTAAATACACGGCAAACAAACGAATTACCGGTGAGAACCGGGTACTACTGCCGGGTCTTATCAACGGACACACCCATGTGGCTATGGCCCTTTTTCGGGGAATTGCCGATGATCTTGCATTGATGGAATGGCTGACAAAATACATCTTCCCCGCTGAAATACGCTTTGTGAATGAGGAATTTGTGCGTACCGGCACACAACTGGCCTGTCTTGAGATGATCAAGGGCGGCACAACGACCATTGTGGATATGTATTTTCATCCAAAGGAAATCGCAAGGGTCGTGGATGAATGCGGCCTATACCATTACACCTGACAACCTGAGAATCGTGAGAAAACGGGCAAACGAACTCTCTGTGGGTGTCGCAATCCACCTTTCCGAGTCCAAGGCCGAGCTCAAACTCGTGGGTGATATGTATGGGGAGACATCCATAAATCATCTTGAAAAAATCAGTTTCTTCAATGGTCTAACCATTGCCGCCCTTGTTGTCTGGCCAACGGAAGCCGAAATATCCATACTGGCTAAACACAGGGTGGGCGCTATCCACAACCCCACCTCCAATATGAAGATCGCATCCGGTTTTGCACCGGTTCCGGAAATGCTGGATGCCGGTGTCTCAGTTGGGCTGGGAACGGACGGAGCTGCCTCCAATAACGACCTGGACATGTGGGATGAGATCCGCATGGCTGCCTATATACACAAAGGCCGCCTGTTGGACCCGAAGACAATGCCTGCAATGAGGGTTCTGGAGATCGCCACCGTAGGTGGATCCGCTGCCATCGGCCTGGAAGATACCGGTTCGCTGGCAGTCGGTAAACAAGCAGACCTTATCCTGGTCTCATTGGAGGCTGCTCACCTGGTCCCCCTGTATGATGTTATGTCCCATCTTGTTTACGCCGTCGATGCCCAGGATGTGCAGACTGTCATTGTTGACGGTAAAGTGCTGATGGAGGATCGCAAGGTACTGACACTGGATGAGAAAAAAGTGGTAAAAAAGGCCCAGGCGATTGCTGCGAGAATTAATAAAGAAATCCGAGCGATAAAATAAAGCCCCCATCCATTCAGGGCAGGGGCTTATCATGTAAGCCCTGGCGGTGACCTACTCTCGCACGGGAAAACCCGCACTACTATCGGCGCTACGTCGTTTCACTTCCGAGTTCGGAATGGGATCGGGTGGTACCAACGCGCTATGGCCGCCAGGAAATCGGCGTAAGGAGCGTAGCGACGAGCGCCGTCCCGGATTTATTCCGGGACCCAGGTTTTTTTACCTGCGAAGCGACGAACGCCGTCCCGGACTTGATCCGGGACCCACTCCTTATAAATTCGGTTAACTGAAAAGGGGGTCGCACTTCTTATACTCAGACCATTTGAGTGTTATATGGTCAAGCCTCACGGGCAATTAGTACTGGTTAGCTTCATACATTACTGCACTTCCACACCCAGCCTATCAACCTCGTAGTCTACGAGGGCCCTTCAGAGAGCTTACAGCTCTGGGGAGAACTCATCTTGAGGGGGGCTTCCCGCTTAGATGCTTTCAGCGGTTATCCCGTCCGTACATAGCTACCCGGCAATGCCACTGGCGTGACAACCGGAACACCAGAGGTACGTCCACTCCGGTCCTCTCGTACTAGGAGCAGCTCCTCTCAATTCTCCAACGCCCACGGCAGATAGGGACCGAACTGTCTCACGACGTTCTAAACCCAGCTCGCGTACCTCTTTAAATGGCGAACAGCCATACCCTTGGGACCTGCTTCAGCCCCAGGATGAGATGAGCCGACATCGAGGTGCCAAACACCACCGTCGATATGAACTCTTGGGTGGTATCAGCCTGTTATCCCCGGAGTACCTTTTATCCGTTGAGCGATGGCCCTTCCATTCAGAACCACCGGATCACTAAGACCTGCTTTCGCACCTGCTCCACGTGTCTGTGTCGCAGTCAAGCACCCTTTTACCTTTGCGCTCATAGCACGATTTCCGACCGTGCCGAGGGTACCTTCGTGCTCCTCCGTTACTCTTTAGGAGGAGACCGCCCCAGTCAAACTACCCACCATACACTGTCCCCGATCCGGATCACGGACCCAGGTTAGAACCTCAAACATACCAGGCTGGTATTTCAAGGTTGGCTCCACGACAACTGGCGTCATCGCTTCAAAGCCTCCCAGCTATCCTACACAAGCATGTTCAAAGTCCAGTGCAAAGCTGTAGTAAAGGTTCACGGGGTCTTTCCGTCTAGCCGCGGGTACACTGCATCTTAACAGCGAGTTCAATTTCGCTGAGTCTC